>NZ_RDBH01000099.1:6403-13120 GCF_008042145.1 Streptomyces sp. adm13(2018) | reverse complement strand
GGCGTCGGTGATGACCTTCTGGTGGAAGTCGTGGGCGCTCATGCGGCCTTCTCCTCCTCGTACGTCGCCAGATCTCGTTCCAGGTTTTCGCGTGCCCGTTCTTCCCAGGCCGCCGCCCCGTACGGCGTGCGGAAGAGGCGGGGGAGGTTCAGGAGGTGGCGGAGGATCGTCGCGCGGCCTGCGCGGAAGGCCTCCTCGGGTACGAAGCCGTATTCCTCGCGCACCGCGGCCGTATACCCCCCGTACGTATCCGGATCGGTGGCCAGGATCGCGAGGTCCGCGTCGCAGAGGGTCTCGCCGTTCAGGTCGCCCGGGGCCGGGTCGTGGGTGATCGTGAGGCGGACGAGCCGGGCGACCTCGGCGATCTCGTGCGGGGTGAGTCCGGCCTCGGCCAGCGCCTTCTCGGCGAGGACCGCCGACCGCTCCTCGTTCTCGGAGCGGTCGGGCCGGTAGACCGCGTCGTGGAACCATGCGGCCAGCCGGACGAGCTCCAGCTCGCCGCCCTCCCCGCCCAGGTCGGCGAGCTCGTCGATGCGGTCGAGGACCGCCCGCAGGTGGTCGACCGTGTGGTAGCGGCGCTGCGGCTCGGCCCACCGGGCGAGCAGGTTGCGGCCGTACGGCGCGGGGTCGGGGCCCTCGCGGCCGGCCCGGGCGGCGCGCAGGGTGGCGTTCCAGCGCTGGAGGAGTGCGGGGTCCGGGAGGGCGGTTCGGTCGTGCTCTTCCTGGGCGGTCATGGGGGCATTGTGCCTGCCGTGACGAGTGGAAGCCGTGCTTCCCCCGCCCGGGAGCCGCGCCCCGGCCGGGTTCGGGGCAGCGCCCTCATCTCACTCTTACATACCCCCCATGGGTATGCTACGGTGCTCCGCACAGGTACCCCCTAGGGGTATGCCTCGGGCCCCGGTCGGGCCGCTCGGGGGCCGCAAGCGAGCGAAGGGTCAGGGCAATGTCAACCGTCAATCCCCGGCGCTGGTGGGCACTTGTCGTGCTCGCAGCAGCCCAGTTCATGGTCATCATGGACACGTCGATCATCGGGGTCGCGCTCCCCGAGATGCAGAAGGACCTGGGCTTCTCGCAGAGCGAGCTCCAGTGGATCTTCAACGCCTACGTGATCGTCTTCGGCGGCCTCCTGCTCCTCGGCGGACGCCTCTCCGACCTCGTCGGAGCCCGCAAGATCTTCGTCGCCGGCTGGGCGGTCATGATCGCCGGATCGGTGCTGGCCGCCGCCGCGCAGACCGCCTGGGTCGAGATCGCCGGCCGCGCCGTCCAGGGCGTCGGCGGCGCGCTCATCGCGCCCTCCGCCATGACCCTGCTGATGATCCTCTTCATGCATGACCCGAAGGAGCTCGGCAAGGCGATGGCGCTCTACGGCGCCGCGGCCCCCGCCGGCGGCACCGCGGGCGTCTTCCTCGGCGGTGTCTTCACCGAGTGGATGAGCTGGCAGTGGGTCTTCATCATCTACATCCCGATCGGCCTCGCGACCCTCGCCGCCACCAAGCTCCTCCCGAACGTCGAGTCCCGCCGCGGCTCCGTCGACATCCTGGGCGCCGTCGCCGTCACCGCCGGCCTCGCGCTCGCCGTCTTCGCCGTGGTGCGCGCCCCCGAGGTGGGCTGGGGCTCCACCGGCACCATCGTCCAGCTGATCGGCGCCGCAGCCCTCCTGGTCCTCTTCTTCGTGATCCAGAAGAGCATCAGCGAGCCGCTCATGCCGCTCAGCGTCTGGCGCGTCCCGCGCCTCGGCTCGGCCAACCTGGCGATGACGCTGCTCGGCGCCGCCTGGATCCCGATGTGGTACTTCCTCAACCTGTACCTCCAGCAGGTCCTGGGCTTCGGCGCCTTCGAGTCCGGTGCCGCCCTGCTCCCGATGACCGTCCTCCTCATGATCTTCATGACGGCGATCACGGCCCGGCTCATGATGAAGGTCGGTGCCAAGCCGCTCATCGCCGGCGGACTGCTGGTCCTCGCCGCCGGTCTGGTCTGGCTCGCCGCCGTCCCGCCCACCGGCTCCTTCCTCGTCGACGTCCTGCCGGCCTCGCTGGTGGCCGCGCTCGGCATGTCCCTCGCCTACATCCCGACGATGATGACCGCCATGTCCGGCGCCCCGCAGGAGCAGGCGGGCCTGGCCTCCGGCATCGTCAACACCACCTACAACGTCGGCTCCGCGCTCGGCCTCGCCGCGCTGACCGCCGTCGCCATGTCGCAGGGCGCCGACCAGCTCGGCAACCTGCCGAAGCTGACGGACGGCTTCTCGTCCGCCTTCGTCGGCGCCGCGATCATCGCCGCGGTCGGCGGTGTCGTCACCCCCCTCGTCATGAAGAGCGACAAGGCCGTCGCCGGAGCGCCCGCCCCCGCCCCCGAGGGCGAGAAGGGCCCGGGGCGATCGACCGTGAGCTCGCCCTCTTCGTGTCCCGTGGCGGCCTCGACGGCGTCGACCTCGACCGGCTCGCCGACCTCGCCCGTGCGCTCGTCCTGGAAGGCGAGCAGCCGGGGCCGCAGCCGCTCGAACGCGACCCCGAGCCGGGTGAGGCCGCACCAGGCCTGCATGTCCTTGACGGAGGCGGGCCCGAAGGCGCCGAGATAGCGGAGCACGGTCTCGTCGAGATCGGCGGCGCCCTCGGCGGGATGGTCGAACCACTCGTCGGTCGTCGTGAGCGCGACCTGGCCGCCGCGCTCCCAGAGCCCGCGTGGGGTGACCTGGACCAGGGGAAGGAGGCAGCGGGCGGCGACGGACAGCGACTGCGGATCGGCGTCGGGCCAGTGGGGCAGGAGCTCCTCGCGCAGCTCCTTGGGGGTGCGGGGCCGCTCCTCGACGAGCGCACGGGCGAGGTCGGCGAGCCGGTCGAGGTCGACGCCGTCGAGGCCGCCACGGGACACGAAGAGGGCGAGCTCACGGTCGATCGCCCCGGGCTGCGCGAGCCCGCGCAGGGCCACCGCGTCGCGCGCGGTGTGGGTGTGCACGGTGGAACGCATGGAGACGATACGCGCCACCGCACGGGACTCCATGAGCGCGGACAACTGCTCGGGCCGAAACCCGTCGAGCCGGGCGGCGAGCGCGTAGTACGGCGGTTTGGTGTTCTGCGCCTGAAGCCCGAGAAGGTGCTCGACGGCCTCGGGGACGCCCAGGGAGGCGGGCCGGAGCAGCAGTTGACGATCGAGGGTGGCACGGTTCAGAGCACGGACACCGAGCACGGGGTGGGTCGACTTGGGGGCCATGCGCAGCACGCTACTCACACTTGCGGACAGCTACGGTCCGCAAGAGGCCGGCCCTGTCCACCACGTGGGGCGCGTGCCCGCGGGACGCCCTCGGTGATGTCGCGCCGCCCGATGCTGCGGCCCTAGCGCGGCCCCAGGCGGAAGCGGAGCCGGCAGATCACCGCGTCCGTGTCGCGGCGGACGGCGTGAGCGACGACCGCGCCCCGCTGGTTCTGCAGCAGCCGCTGCCCCAGGTGCGCGGGCTCGGCCTCGGGGATGAGGACGGTGACGCGCGTTCCCGGGTCGGCCGCCCGCAGTTCGCGTACGTGGGCGCTGATGGGCCGTCCCAGGGAGCGGCGTTCGGAGGGGAGCCGCACCAGGGCGACCCCCGGGTTCCACAGGGCCCAGTCCCGTTCCAGGGCCTCGGCGGCCGCCTGGTCCTCGGCGTCGGGGTGGCAGACGGTCACGGCCCGGACCTCGTCGCCGAGGGAGGCGGCGGCGGTGAGGGCCTCGCTGGTGAGCCGGGTGAGCGAGGAGACGGGCACCAGGACGAGGGAGCGCTCGCGGTGCGGCGCCTCGGGGACCCGGCCGACGCCGAGCCGCTCGCCGATCCGCCCGTACGCCCGGTGCACGGCCTCGAAGGCGAGGACGAGGACCGGCAGGGCGATGACGATCAGCCAGGCCCCGTCGTGGAACTTGGTCGCGGTGACGACGACGGCCGACACCCCGGTCAGGACGGCCCCGAGACCGTTGAGCACGGCCTTCCCCGCCCACCGGGGTCCGCGCTCCCGCCGCCAGTGCAGGACCATGCCGGTCTGGGCGATCGTGAAGCCGACGAAGACTCCGATGGCGAACAGCGGGACCAGGGTGTTGGTGTCGCCGCCGGAGAGGACGAGGAGCGCGGCGGAGACCACGGCGAGCCAGACGACGCCGTGCCGGTGCACCTGGCGGTCGGCCTTCAGACCGAAGACGTGCGGTACGTGGTTGTCGCGGGCGAGCAGCTTCAGCAGGACGGGAAGCCCGCCGAAGGAGGTGTTGGCCGACAGCGCCAGCAGCACCATGGTCGCGAACTGGACCACGTAGAAGGCCGTGCTGTGGCCGAGGGAGGCGTCGGCGAGCTGGGCGAGGACGGTGACGCCCTCGACCGGCTGGAGGCCGAAGCGGGAGATCAGGACGGACAGCCCGATCAGCATCACGCCGAGGAGCATGCCGAGCGCGACTTCGGCGCGCATCGCCCGGCGGGCGGCGGGTGCTCGGAACGACGGCACGGCGTTGGCGATCGCCTCGACGCCGGTGAGGGCGGAGCAGCCGGAGGCGAACGCCTTGAGGAGCAGCAACGCGCCCACGGTGGTGGCGTCGGCGGCGAGCACGGAGGCGTGCCCGTCGGAGGCGGCGGTGGACACGGGCGCGTCGCGGAACAGGCCGACGGCGATCATCACGAGGATCGCGCCGACGAAGACGGCGGTCGGGACGAGGAAGGCACGGGCCGAGTCGACGATCCCGCGCAGGTTCACGCCCGTGATCAGCACGAGGACCGCGAGGCAGATCCAGAGCCGGTCGCCGTACAGGCCGGGGAAGGCCGAGGTCAGGGCGGCGACGCCGGCCGTCACGGCGACGGCCACGTTGAGGACGTAGTCGAGGACGAGCGAGCCCGCCGCGACCAGGCTCGTGCGCCGCCCCAGGTGCGCCTTCGCCACCGCGTATGAGCCTCCGCCGTCCGGGAACGCGGCGATGACCTGCCGGTACGAGGCCACCAGGACGGCCAGCAGAACCGCGATGGCCAGCGTCACCGGCAGCGTGAACCCGAGCCCGTACCCGCCGGCGGCCGCGAGGACGAGCACGATGGCCTCGGGCCCGTACGCCACCGACGCCATCGCGTCCAGCGACAGCGCCGCGAGACCGGTGACGGCCGTCAGCTTGTGCCGCGCGCCGGTGTCGGGAGGCTCGTGGCCGCCGGGGACGGCGGTCTTCTCGGTGGTCAGGGTGGCCATGCGGACGGACTCCTTCGGATCGGGCTCCGCTCAGCGTCCGCCCCCGGCCAGGGCGCGTCTGCCTTCCTGGCGCGTTCTTGGCACCGCGCGTCCCGCCCCTGACACCTCCTTGACGCGGGCCCCGCCGCCCGGCGTCAGGACCTCGTGAAGACTCCGGACGTACGGACTCCGCCGCCGCGGCCCGGCCCTACAGTCGCCCCATGAGCCGACCCGAGGGACGCCTGCCCTCCGACCACCGCGTGCGCCGCGTCTCGGTCGCACTCGCCGGCGGCGCCCTCCTCACCACCGCTCTCGGCCTGACGCTCGACAGCATGTGGCTCCTCGGCGCCGGGGCCTGGCTCCTCATCGCGGCCGTGCTGCTCGAACTGATCTACCGCCCCTGACCATCCGTCTCGACGGATGCCCGCCTGAGCGCCCCGTCCAGGGATTTCCTCCTGCGGGAATACCCCCAGGGGGTATATGGTTGTGGTCGTCGTCCACAGCGGACGACGCCACGGCGCATCACGCCACATCACGGCGCATCACACCGGGGAGACATGCCATGAAGATCCACAGCGGCCGGCACCACGAAGGTCACGACGGTCACACCGGCCATGGCAACCATGACGGCCACAGCGGACCCGACGGCCACGCGGCTCACGGCGGCCACCAGGGGCACGGCGGTGGGCAGGCCGGCGGGCTCGCGGTTTCGGCCGGGGGATTCACTCTCGACATCGACTCCGCGATCCTCGCCGCCGGTCCGCGGCAGCGCGTCGGCTTCCGGGTGCTCGGTCCCGACGGGCGTCCCGTCACCGAGTTCGTCGCCGAGCACGAGAAGGAGCTGCACTTCATCGCCGTCCGGCGCGACACGGCCGGGTTCCAGCACGTGCACCCGGTGCGGGACGAGAAGGGCGACTGGAGCACCGAGCTGGACCTGGAGCCCGGGGACTGGAGGTTCTTCGCCGACATCCACCCGGCCGGGCACGACAGGGCCCTGACGCTTGGCATCGATGTCGCGGTCGCCGGGCCGTACGCCCCGCTGCCACTCCCCGAGGCAGCCCGCACCTCGCACGTCGGCGCGTACGACGTCACCCTCGGCGGCACGCTCGTGCCCGGCGAGGCGAGCGAGCTGACCCTCACCGTCAGCCGCGACGGCGAACCCGTCACCGACCTGGAGCCCTACCTGGCCGCCTACGGTCACCTCGTGGCCCTCCGCGTCGGCGACCTGGGCTACCTCCACGTGCATCCGGAGGGCCACCCCGGCGACGGCACCACCGCCCCCGGGCCCGCGATCCGCTTCCTCGCGGTCGCGCCCACGGCCGGCGCCTACCGGCTCTTCCTGGACTTCCAGCACGCCGGCGTCGTCCGTACCGCCTCGTTCACGGCGCACACCAGCACCGAAGCCGCGCCCTCGCACGGCGAGCACCACGGGCCCCACGCACACCACTGAGGTGCCCGCGCCCTCGCCCCAGCCCGCCTCCCGCCCGGAGAACCCGAGAACCCGAGAACCGGAGAACCGGAGAAGGAGCGCCGTGGCGGTGGGGGAGTGGGGTACGGG
>NZ_RDBH01000099.1:0-6303 GCF_008042145.1 Streptomyces sp. adm13(2018) | reverse complement strand
GTCGTCGGCGCGCCCCTGCGCCACCTCACGGACCGCGCGGCGCGCGCCCGGCTCGGCCCCGCCTTCCCCTGGGGCACCCTCGCGGTGAACATCGCCGGCTCGTTCCTCCTCGGCCTGCTCACCGGAGTGGCGTCGGCCGAGGTCCACCTGCTGCTCGGCACCGGCCTGTGCGGGGCGCTCACGACGTACTCGACGTTCTCGTACGAGACGCTGAGGCTGTACGAGGACGGGGCGCGGGGGCGCGCGGTGCTCAACGTGGCCGTGAGCCTGGCCGCCGGACTCGGCGCCGTGTGGCTGGGAGTCCGGGCGGCCGGGCTGCTGTGACCCGGGCGGCCCGGGTGGGGCCGGGCGGGACCAGGCGGCGATCAGGCCCTGATCAGGCGGTGATCCAGTCGCTGGTCGCGATCACCGGCTGCACCCCGTCGCGGTGGATGGTGCCCTCGATCAGGCCGTACATCCGGTCGGCCGCGAAGTAGACCTCGTTGTCGTTCTCCAGGCCGAAGGGCTCCAGGTCCACCAGGAAGTGGTGCTTGTTCGGCAGGTTGAGCCGCACCTCGTTGACCGTGGAGACGTTGTCCAGGACCCGGTCGGCCATCGCGTGCAGCGTCTGCTGGAGGGAGTAGCTGTACGTCTCCGCGAACGCCTCCAGCATGTGGCGGCGCACCTTCTGGTACGAGCGGTCCCAGTCGTGCTCCTCGTCCGCGGCCGCCGGGGCGGAGTTCGCCCAGCGCGCGGTGACCTTGGTGGCGAGGATCCGGTCGTACGCCTCCCGCAGCGTCGTGTACCTGTCCTTGATGAAGCCGTGGAACTCGGAGTTCGTCGAGTTCATGACCGTGAGGTCCTTGAGGCCGGAGAGGACCTGGAGACCGGTGTTCGCCGAGTAGGTGATCTGCGCGGTGCGGACCTCCTGGCCCTTGCGGGCGAAGGAGTGCTGCTCCTTGCGGGTCGGGACGGAGATCCGCTCCCAGGCGTACTCCTCCACCCGGATCTGTGCCTCGTGGATGACCGCCTGCGAGGTCACGAAGTGCTTGGCGAGGAGGATGCCGAAGGCCTCGGGGGAGGTCACGCCGTGCTCCTTGGCGAAGGCGTAGACCGTGTTCTTGGTGGTGTCCGTCGGCAGGCAGTTGCCGTTGTCCCCGGTCAGATGGACGTCGCGGTACTCGCCGCGCAGCGCCACCGACACGTTCAGGTCGCGGATCTCGTGCCACGCGCCGTCGTTGCCCTTGCGGGTCACGGCCACGATGCGGTTCTCGGCCTTGCCGTACTGGTTCTGCGCCAGGACGTGCTTGCTCATGTGCTGCTCAGCTCCTGCGGGTACGTGGATACGGATATCCCGTACGCCCGGCGTCCAGCGTCCCCGTCGTCCCGAGGGTTCCGCTCCCCGCCGTCCGGCCCGTGAACGGCGGACCGCCCCGGGACTGACGAGCATCCCGGTCCGTAGGTGTTGCTCGAAGATATGTCCCCTTCCGGCCACTGGCAATGGGTGGGCGCCGAACCCGGCGGGGCCCGGCGGACCGTGGGCCGGGTCACCTCGCCGTACGGGACGCGTCAAGACGGCCGGGGGCGGCGTTAGGGGCACGTCAACGGAGGCGGCGCGGGCCCGGGAGAGAGGTTTCCTCGTGTCGTCCGAGAATCCGTTCTTCCCTCTTCCTGCATCCGGGAGCTCACGATGGCCGACGTGGCCTTCGTCGTCACCACGATCGCGGTCTTCGCGCTGGTGGCCTTCATCGCCAAGGGGGTGGCCAAGCCGTGAGCGCCGAGAACATCGTCGGCCTGTTGGTGGCCGCCGCCCTCCTGGGCTATCTCGTCCTCGCCCTCGTCAAGCCCGAGAGGTTCTGAGCACAGATGAGTCCCGTCCTTGCCGGAGCACTCCAGCTTCTGGCGTTGATCGTCGCCCTGGGTCTGTCGTACCGGCCGCTGGGCGACCACATGGCGAAGGTGTACTCCTCGGAGCGGCATCTGAGGCCGGAGAAGTGGATCTACCGGGCGATCGGCGCGAACCCGAACGTCGAGATGCGCTGGCCCGCCTATCTGCGCGGGGTGCTCGCCTTCTCCGCGGTGAGCGTCCTCTTCCTGTACCTGCTCCAGCGGGTCCAGGGCTCGCTGCCCGGCTCGCTCGGCTTCGTGTCGATCGACCCCGACCAGGCCTTCAACACGGCCGCCTCCTTCGTGGCGAACACCAACTGGCAGTCGTACTACGGCGAGCAGGCCATGGGCCACGTCGTCCAGACCGGCGGCCTGGCCGTGCAGAACTTCGTGTCGGCGGCCGTGGGCATCGCCGTGGCGGTGGCCCTGGTCCGCGGCTTCGCCCGGTCCCGTACCGGTGAACTGGGCAACTTCTGGGCCGACCTGGTCCGCGGCGTCGTCCGCATCCTGCTGCCGATCTCGGTGATCGGCGCGCTCGTCCTGGTCGCGTGCGGCGCGATCCAGAACTTCGCCGGCATCCACGAGGTCGGGCAGTTCACCGGTGGCACGCAGCAGTGGAACGGCGGGGCGGTGGCCTCGCAGGAGGTCATCAAGGAGCTGGGCACCAACGGCGGCGGCTACTTCAACGCCAACTCCGCCCACCCCTTCGAGAACCCCAACGGTCTGTCGAACCTCTTCGAGATCTATCTGATCCTGGTGATCCCGTTCGCGCTGACGCGGACGTTCGGCCGGATGGTCGGCTCTCTGAAGCAGGGGTACGCGATCCTCGGCACGATGGCCGCGATCTGGCTCGGGTTCACGGCGCTGATGATGGGGACCGAGTTCGCCCACCACGGCCCCGCCTTCGACATCGCGGGCGGCGCCATGGAGGGCAAGGAGACCCGGTTCGGCATCGCCGGCTCGTCGATCTTCGCGGTCGCCACCACCCTGACCTCGACGGGAGCGGTGAACTCCTTCCACTCCTCGTACACCGGCTTCGGCGGCGGGATCACGATGCTCGGCATGCAGCTGGGCGAGATCGCGCCCGGCGGCGTCGGCTCCGGCCTCTACGGCATGCTGATCATGGCGATCATCGCGGTGTTCGTCGCCGGCCTGATGGTCGGCCGCACCCCGGAGTACCTGGGCAAGAAGATCGGCACCCGCCAGATCACGTACGCGGCCTGCTACATCCTCGTCACCCCCGCGCTCGTCCTCGGCTTCACCGCGGTGGCCATGGCACTGGACACCCCGTCGCAGTCCATGACCAACTCCGGCGCGCACGGCTTCTCCGAGATCCTCTACGCCTACACCTCGGGTGCCAACAACAACGGCTCCGCCTTCGCCGGCCTCAACGCCGACACCCAGTGGTTCAACTCGACCATCGGCATCGCGATGCTGCTCGGCCGGTTCCTGCCCATGGTGTTCGTCCTCGCGCTCGCCGGATCGCTCGCCGAGCAGACGCCCGTACCGGAGACGGCGGGCACCCTGCGGACCGAGAAGCCGCTGTTCACGGGCCTGCTGGTCGGCACGATCCTCATCATCACCGGTCTCACCTACTTCCCGGCGCTCGCGCTGGGACCGCTCGCCGAAGGGCTCGCAGCATGAGCACCATCACCCCCACCCGGCCCCCGCAGCCCGGGGCGACCGGCGGCCCCCAGGCCGAGACCGGACGCGTCGGCGGCGGACTGTTCGACCCCGGGCAGCTGATCGCCTCCTTCCCCGACGCGATCAGGAAGCTCGACCCGCGCGTGATGGTCAAGTCACCGGTGATGTTCGTGGTGCTGGTCGGCTCGGTGGTCACGACGGTGCTCGCGGTGCAGGAGCCGGGGGACTGGTTCGGCTGGGCGATCACGGTCTGGCTCTGGCTGACCACGATCTTCGCCAACCTCGCCGAGGCGGTGGCCGAGGGCCGTGGCAAGGCGCAGGCCGACACCCTGCGCAAGGCCAAGACCGACACGGTCGCGCGCCGTCTGACCACGGACGGCAGGAGCGAGGAGCCGGTGCCCGGCACCGACCTCACCATCGGCGACCTGGTGGTCTGCGAGGCCGGCGACGTCATCCCCGGCGACGGCGATGTCGTCGAGGGCGTCGCCAGCGTCGACGAGTCCGCGATCACGGGCGAATCGGCCCCGGTCATCCGCGAGTCGGGCGGCGACCGCTGCGCGGTGACCGGCGGCACGAAGGTCCTCTCCGACCGGATCGTCGTGAAGATCACGACGAAGCCCGGCGAGACCTTCATCGACCGGATGATCAACCTGGTCGAGGGCGCGGCCCGGCAGAAGACCCCCAACGAGATCGCTCTCAACATCCTGCTCGCCTCGCTGACGATCGTCTTCCTGCTCGCCGTCGTCACGCTGAAGCCGTTCGCGATCTACGCGGGCGCCGACGAGCAGACCTCCCTCATCGTCCTCACCGCCCTCCTGGTCTGCCTGATCCCGACCACCATCGGCGCGCTGCTCTCCGCGATCGGCATCGCCGGCATGGACCGGCTCGTGCAGCGCAACGTCCTCGCGATGTCCGGCCGCGCGGTCGAGGCGGCGGGCGACGTGTCGACCCTGCTGCTCGACAAGACCGGCACGATCACCCTGGGCAACCGGCAGGCGGCCGAGTTCGTCCCCGTACGCGGGACCACGGAGGCCGAGGTGGCCGACGCCGCCCAGCTCTCCTCGCTCGCCGACGAGACGCCCGAAGGCCGCTCGATCGTCGTCCTCGCCAAGGAGAAGTACTGCCTGCGCGAACGCCACCAGGGCGAACTGTCCGGCGCCGAGTGGATCGAGTTCACCGCCCAGACCCGCATGTCGGGCGTGGACGTGGACGGACGCAAGGTCCGCAAGGGCGCGGCCGGTTCGGTCGTGGCGTGGGTGAAGGAGCGGGGCGGCACCGTCGCCGAGGACGCCCAGGCGCTCACGGACCGGATATCCCAGGCCGGCGGCACCCCGCTCCTGGTGGCCGCGGCGGACGACGAGGGAGCCCGTGTCCTCGGCGTCATCCACCTCAAGGACGTCGTCAAGGAGGGCATGCGGGAACGGTTCGACGAACTGCGCCGCATGGGCATCCGTACGGTCATGATCACGGGCGACAACCCGCTGACCGCGAAGGCGATCGCCGAGGAGGCGGGCGTCGACGACTTCCTCGCCGAGGCCACCCCCGAGGACAAGATGGCCCTCATCAAGCGCGAGCAGGCGGGCGGCAAGCTCGTCGCGATGACCGGCGACGGCACCAACGACGCTCCCGCGCTCGCGCAGGCCGACGTCGGCGTGGCCATGAACACGGGCACGTCGGCCGCGAAGGAGGCCGGCAACATGGTCGACCTCGACTCCAACCCGACCAAGCTCATCGAGATCGTCGAGATCGGCAAGCAACTCCTGATCACCCGGGGTGCGTTGACGACGTTCTCGATCGCCAACGACGTCGCGAAGTACTTCGCGATCATCCCCGCGATGTTCGCCGTGGCCTATCCCTCGCTGGACAAGCTCAACATCATGGGCCTGGCCTCGCCCGAGTCCGCGATCCTCTCCGCCGTGATCTTCAACGCGCTGATCATCGTCGCCCTCGTCCCACTGGCGCTGAAGGGCGTCCGCTACCGGCCGTCCAGCGCCGATTCGATGCTCCGGCGGAACCTCGGGATCTACGGACTCGGCGGCCTGGTCGCCCCGTTCATCGGCATCAAGATCATCGACCTGCTCCTCTCCCTCATCCCCGGAATCGGCTGACCACGATGAACAACTCAGCGGCGAACACCGGCCGTGTCCTCTGGGCCGGCCTGCGCGCCCTCCTCGTCCTGACCGTCGTCTGCGGCGTGCTCTACCCGCTCGTCGTCACCGGGATCGCCCAGGTCGCCTTCCCGGGCAGGGCGAACGGCTCCGAGATCGAGGACGCGAGCGGGAAGGTCGTCGGCTCGGCGCTCATCGGCCAGCGCTACGACCTCCCCCTGAAGGACGGTGAGGAGACCCCGGCCCCCGACCTGCGCTGGTTCCAGCCACGCCCCTCGAACGGCCTGGGCACCAACAGCGTCAACACCCGGTACGCGATCATCCTCTCCGGCGCCACGAACCGCTCCGGCGACAACGAGGAGCTGATCCAGTGGGTGACGGACGCCAAGGCGGCCGTCGTCAGGGACAACTCGACGGCCGGTCACACCGTCAAGCCGTCGGACGTCCCCGCCGACGCGGTCACCTCCTCCGGCTCCGGCCTGGACCCGCACATCTCCCCGGAGTACGCGAAGCTCCAGGTCCACCGGGTCGCCGAACGCAACAGGCTCACCGTCGCCGAGGTCGACCGGCTGGTCGCCGACCACACCGACGACCGGATCCTCGGCTTCGTCGGCGAACCGCGCGTCAACGTCCTGGAACTCAACCTCGCGCTCAGGAAGTTGGTGGCGGGGAAGGGGTGACGGGG
>NZ_RDBH01000098.1:2620-19194 GCF_008042145.1 Streptomyces sp. adm13(2018) | reverse complement strand
CCCCCTTGACATGGTCGTAGCCATTGTGGCTGTTCAGGGCGCTGCGGAGGGCGTTCTGACCCTCCGTCATAGTGGGCTCCATGGACTATGACGTAGTGGTGGCCGGCGGTGGGCCGGTGGGGCTGATGGTGGCCTGTGAGCTCCGGCTCGGAGGGGCGCGGGTGGCCGTGCTGGAACGCCGTACCGAGGTGGATCCGACGATCAAGGGCGGGGCGATCACCACACCCGGCGCCGAGGTGCTCTACCGGCGGGGCATGCTCCCGCCGCTGGCCGCGATACAGCAGCAGTCGCTGGACCGCTTCCACGCGTTCATGCGTGAGCGGAACGGCGGCGACGGAGACGACGGAGACGGAGCGGCGGCCGGCCGAGGACTCGGGTTCGTCGGGCACTTCGCCGGGATCATGCTGCGCGCCGACCTGGTCGACCGTACGGAGCCGGGGCCGGCTGACGCCGGACCCGCCGCCGACGTCTCCCTCGTGGCGCAGCAGGACATCGAGCGGCTCCTCGGCTCACGCGCGGACGAACTCGGCGTCGACGTGCGCCGGGGAGTGGAGCTGACCGGCTTCGACGCGGACGGCGAAGGCGTCACCGTACGAACGAGTAGCGGGCCGGTCCGCGCCGGCTGGCTCGTGGGCTGCGACGGGGGCCGGAGCAGGGTCCGCAAGCTCGCGGGGTTCGCGTTTCCCGGAACGGACCCCGAGACCACCTGCCACCAGGCGATCGTGGAGATGACCGGCACCGAGGAGCTGACCGTCGGCTGGGCCGCGACGGACACCGGGGTGTACGCCCACGGGCCGATGCCGGGCCGTGTCGTCACCGTGGAGTTCGACGGCCCGCCGTCCGACCGGAACGCCCCGGTCACCGCCGAGGACCTCCAGGCACGGCTGCGCCGTGTCTCCGGGGTCGACGTCACGGTCACCGAGGTGCGGACGGCGACCCGGTTCACCGACCACGCCCGGCAGGCCACCGAGTACCGCAGGGGCCGGGTGCTTCTGGCGGGCGACGCGGCGCACGTGCACTCCGCGTTCGGGAGCCAGGGGCTGAGCCTGGGACTCGGGGACTCGATGAACCTCGGCTGGAAGCTCGCCGCGGTGGTCGCCGGCCGGGCGCCGGAGGGTTTGCTGGACACGTACACCTCCGAGCGGCACCCGGTCGGCGCGCGGATCCTGGAATGGACGCGGTCCCAGGTCGCGGCCATGCGGCCGGACCCCCAGTCCCGGGCCCTGCGCGCGATCGTCGCGGACCTGGCGGACACGGTGGCGGGTACGACGTACCTCACCGCCCAGCTGAACAGCGCCGGCGTCCGGTACGAGCTGCCGGGTGGGCACCCGCTGACCGGCCGCAGCACGCCGGACCTGGAACTCGCCGACGGCAGCCGCCTCGCGGACCACCTCCACGGCGGCCGGGCGCTGCTGCTCGACCTCGCGGACGACACGGAGGTCCGGGCCCTCGCGACCGGGTACGCCGACCGCGTCGACACCCTGACGGTCGGCTGCCCGTCCCGCCCCGGGCTGGCCGCGGTCCTCGTCCGCCCGGACGGCTTCACCGCCTGGGCGGCCGACTCGGGAGCGCGGGAGGGTACGTGGAGGGCGGGGCTGACGGAAGCGCTGGAGGCGTGGTTCGGGCTGCCCGGCGAGCGGCCGAGGGAGTTCGCGGGCCGGGAGACGGGCTCGTACAACCATCCGGGCGCTCACGCGTCATAGACGGTGAGCGCGCCGTCCGCGCGCTCGTCTCGTTTCCAGGGGGAACCATGAATCACCACATATCCCTGCGGGCCCGGGTGCTTCCGGTGGTGGCCGCCGCCGGAGTGCTCGTGCCCGTGGTCGCGGGCGCGGCGCCCGCCGCGGCCGCCACCGCGCCGCAGGTCAGCTGTACGTCGGGCAAGGCGGGTCTCGCGGCCAAACTGCAGCGGGACATCACCGCGGCGCTCGCCTCCCGCGGCGGCACGATCGCCGTGGGCCTGCACGACCGCACCACGAACACCACGTGCACGCTGCGCGCGACGACCACGTACGACTCGGCGAGCGTCGTGAAGGTGACCGTCCTCGCCACGCTCCTCTGGGACGCCAAGAAGACGAATCGGCGCCTGACCACGCGCGAGTCCGACCTCGCGACGGCGATGATCACCACGTCCGACAACGCGGCCACGACCTCCCTGTGGAACCAGCTCGGCGTCTCCAAGGTGAAGGGCTTCCTGGCGGCGGCCGGCATGACGCGGACGGTACCGGGGACGGGCGGCTACTGGGGGCTCACCCGGATCAACGTCACGGACGAGCAGCGGCTGCTCTCCCTGATCACCGCCAGGAACAGCGTCCTGAGCGACGCCTCCCGTGACTACATCCTCAAGCTCATGGGACGCGTGGTCGGCTCGCAGAAGTGGGGGACGCCCGCGGGCGCGCCCTCCACCGTGTCCGTACACGTCAAGAACGGCTGGCTGCAGCGCTCGACGCGCGGCTGGCGCGTCCACAGCGTCGGCACGTTCAAGGGCGGCGGTCACGACTACACCATCACCGTGCTCACCGACGGCAACGGCACGATGAACCAGGGCGTGAACACGATCCAGGCCGTGTCCAAGGTGATCCACCGAGACCTGATCCCGACCTCGGAGGCCGCGGCCCGCTACAGCCCGCCCATCCAGGTCAAGGAGGCCTCCGTCCCGGTGCCCCGGGGCTGACGGGCAGACCGCTCCCGGGCCGTGCACCGGGCGGGCTGACGGACCGTGCCGACGACATACGGCACGGTCCCCTGCCCGTCCCCGTCCCCTGTCTCCGCCGTAATCGTCTGGTCGGCGGCCGTCCCACCGGGTCATCCTGGCCCCATGGGAGACAGAGCCGACATCGTCGTGGTCCGCGAGGACGGCACGCATGAGCTGTACCGGACCGGCTGGGCGGTCGACATCGACCTCGACCTGCCGGGCGGGCCGACGGCCCTTCTCGCCCTGCTTCCCGAACTCCGCCAGGAGGGCTGGTGGCTGGACGACACCATGGCGCAGGGCGGGGTGCTGGTCGACCTCGGCCGCAAGGTGCTGCGCGTACACCGGGCGCGCAACGCTCCCCGGACCTGGTCCCACTCCCCCGGACCGACGGCGGACGACCCGGTCGGGCCCGTCGTCAGGACGACGGGCGCGGCTGGGGGCGGGTCGTTCCCGGGAGGCAGTTGACCGCCGGGTTGTACGTGGTGAACTCGCCCTGGGGGTTCTTCTTCCAGAGCCAGAGGTGCAGGGCGTAGTGGACGGGCTGCCCGGGGAAGTTGCCCCGGTTGGGGCCCTTGAAGGGGACCCCGAACATGCTCGGCCGGTCGTCGTCCGTCTTGAGGTTCTGGTCGCGGTCGTAGACCATCCACTGCACGGCGACCAGTCGTTCGCCGCCCTTGCCGTCGTCCTCGTAGAAGAGGGCGGTGGGCTTCGCCGGGTCGGTCGAGTTGTCGTGGGCGTGGTTGAAGTGGGGGTATCCCAGCGCGCCCGTGCCGTTGGCCCGGTCGAGGACGCAGTACTGGTCGGGCTTGTAGCCGGCCCGTACTCCGGTCTCGTGCTGCTGGTACGGGGCGGTGGCCCGGTACGTGACCGCCTTGGCCGCGGCCGCGCCGCCGGGCTCGGGAGCGGCGACGGCGGGGGTCACGGCGAGCGCGGTGGCGCCGGCCAGGAACAGGGCGAGCGTGCGGGCCATACGCGGACTCCTCAACGGCGACGGGGCTCGGATGCCCCCTCAGGCCTTCCCCCACCGGCCCCGTTCGTCCCAGGGACGGTCCGGACGGCGTACACCCGGCCGGGCGAGCGTCCCAGGGGCGCCCGCGTCCCCGGACCTGATGGCGTCTGCTGTCCTGCACGTGCTGCACGTGCGCGCGGGTCCGCCTGCCCATGCGCCGACGCCCTCGGCGGGACCGCCTCAGCCGGTGATCCAGGTGAGCGGTGTCGTCACCAGGTGGTACAGCAGGAGCATGCTCGCCAGCGTGAGGCAGCCCAGTGCGGTGAGCGTGAAGAGGACGCGGACCGTGCGGTTCCACCAGCCGCGCTGCCAGGCCGCCACCGCCCCCGTGGCGACCCCGAGGGTGGTCACCACCAGGGCCGTACCGGTAACGGTGGCCGCGGTCAGCAGCGGGGATCCCAGCGGCACCGCCTCCATCATGGCGTTCGCGTCCGAGACCACCGCGGCGAGGGAGGCGGCGAAGGTCACCGCGAGCAGTCCCGTCACCGCCGCCGCGGCGCGCGGCGCGTGCCGCGCGGGGGTGCGGACCGCGGCGGCGGAGGCGCCGTGCGGCCGCACTTCGCGCACGGGCTGGTCATCTACGCGTTGAGCCGCCTCACCGACCTGTACGCCGAACTGCACGCCACCCGCGGAAGCCTGGCCGAGTCCCGGGGACGGGCCGGGGGTGCACGGGACGGCGGTCCTCCTCCTGGACGTCGTGGTGATCGCCCTGGTCTTCTACGGCCTGGCGCTGCTCACCGGCCTGGTCCACGAGGTGCGGGAGGCCCGCGAGGCGCTGGCCTCCCTGGCGGTGGCCCGGGAGCGACGCCGTATCGCACGGGACGTCCACGACCTGCTGGGGCACGGGCTGTCCGCGATCGCCCTGAAGGGCGAGCTCGCGGCCCGCGACCCCGACGCGCGGCGGGCGGCGGGGCATCTCGCCGACGCGGCGCGGCTGGCCCGCCGGGCCCTGGCCGTCCTGCGGGCGATCCCGGGACAGGCCGTAACGCTGACTCTGGACGCCGAACTGGCCTCCGTCCGGAACGTGCTGTCCTCCGCCGGTGTCGCGGTGCGGGTACAGGGAAAGGCGGGCGGCTTCGACCCGGCGATGGAGGACCTGTTCGCCACGGTGCTCCGAGAGGCCGCCGCCAACGTCCTGCGGCACGGAGCCGCGGGCTGCTCGTGCACGATCGAGGTCGCGCGGGGGATGCTGCGGGTGACCAACCGGGCCACCCCGGCATCCGCAGCGGCCACCGACCCGACCTCCACCCCCGCCTCGGCACCGATCTCCGCACCGGCCACCACCCCGCCAGCGTCGCCGGGCCCTGCACCGGTTCCGGAGGACGTCGCCGCCGGCCCGTCCGAGGCCCTCGGGGGCAACGGCATCAGGAACCTGCGCGACCGGGCGGCCCTGCTCGGCGCGCGGGTGGAGTCCGGCCCGACCGCCGACGGCCGCGGATACACGCTGACCCTGCACGCACAGGTCTCACCGGTCCCCACGGGCGGATGAGCACGGTCTCAGGCCAGCCAGCCCTGTTCCCGCGCGATCCGGACGGCGTCCAGTCGGGTCCGGGCGTCGAGTTTGGTGACGGCGGCGCCGAGACAGTTCCGTACCGTGCCCTGCGACAGATGCAACTCGCGGGCGATCCGAGGGAGTTCGGCGCCGTCGGCGGCCAGTCGGAGGACGTCGGTCTCCCGGGCGGTCAGCGGGCTCTGCCGGGCGAGGAGGGCCGCCGCGGCCAGCGTGGGGTCGATGACGTGCTCCCCCGCGGCCACCCGGCGGACCGCGTCGGCGAGCCGGTCCGGCGGTGCGTCCTTCAGCATGAACCCGTTCACGCGGGCGGCGAGGGCCGACCGCAGCACTTCCGGACGGCCGAGCACGGTGAGGATCAGGATCCGGCACTCCGGCAGCGCGGCGCCCAGGGACCGGGCGGCGGCGAGCCCGTCCACCCCGGGCATCTCGATGTCGAGGACCGCCACCGACGGCCGGTGGGCGAGCGCGGCAGGGACCACGGCATCGCCCCTGCTCACCTCGGCCACGACCTCCATGTCGGGCTCAAGACCCAGCAGAGCGACCAGCGCTCCGCGGATCAGATGCATGTCCTCGGCCAACAGGATCCGGATCACCAGCGCCCCCGCACCTCGATCGACTCGATGATCCGGATGATAGCGATCCGGGCGGGTCACCCCGCCGGCGCGGGCGACGCGACCGGCTCCCAGGCGAAGCCGTCCAGGTCGGTGAAGGCCTCGGTGGAGCCGTTGAGGACGATGCGGTGCGAGCCGGTGCCGTCGACGGGGACGTCGAGGTCCTTGGCGAGGGCACGGCGCTTGTAGAGCGCCAGCTTGACGGGGCAGGAGCGGCCGGGGGCGAACTCGGCGTACTTGCCGCCGAAGCTCCTGGCCACGGTCAGGCCCCGGCCGACGTAGAACTCCTTGGTGGCCTTCACGTTCTCGACGCCGATGAGCAGGACGACCTCGTCGATCTCGCGGGTGGCGGGGCCGGTGTCCTTCTTCGCGGAGGTCGCGATCTTCCAGATGGTGCCGTCCGGCGCCTGGACGACCCCGCCGTAGCCCCACATCGACTTGGCGGCGGGCTTGAGCACGGTGGCGCCGGCCTGGACGGCGGCCTCGACGAAGCCGTCGACGGTGGCCGGGCCGGAGACGGTGAGCGCCATGGTGAAGCCGCGGAATCCGGTGCTGTGCGCCTCGGACGCCCGAAGGGCGACGTACGCGTCCACGCCGAAGGCGCGGTAGAAGCGGCGGGCGGCCTCGGGGTCGGTCACCTCGAGGGTGACGGAGACGAGGGACGTGGTGGCTGCGGTGTCAGTGGTGGTTGCCATGCAGACCACGCTAGGGACCGTCCGGCGGCCGGGCTTCTCGATTCCTGACCACCTGGCGGGGCGCTCCGGGCCGCGTCCGTCGACGCCGCTTCCGGGTCCGGTACCGCTCCGCGGGGTCTACGCGCATCACCCGGGCCTCTCCTCTAGCGGAAGACACCACGGGGAACGGCCCGGCTTGGAGCTAAGGCCACACATGTCCGCCGCGGTGCGAAATCGCGAGGTGTGCGGGTGAGAATTCTGGACGCACTGTCCAAAAGAGATTCAGAGGAAACACCCGTGCGAAGAAGACTCTTCGGTATGACCGCCTCGGCGGCCGCGTTCGGAATCCTGGGCTCCCTCGTGACGGCCTGCGGTTCGCCCGAGAGCGACGGAACGACGCTGCGGCTCGTGGTCCCCGAGTACGGCAACAGCCCGGCGACCAGTTCCAAGGCGTACTGGGACCAGCTGTCCGTGGCCTTCAGCGCGGCCCACCCCGGCAAGAAGATCGAGGTGACGCTCTACCCATGGGCCGACGTGGACCGCGAGGTCACCCGTATGGTCTCGGAGAACAACGCCCCCGACGTCGCTCTCATGGGCGCGTACTCCGATTTCGTCGCGCAGGACCGCCTTTACGCGGCCAGCGAGGTGATGTCGATCAGAACGGAGTCGAACTTCCTGCAGCCCCTCGCGGAGGCGGGCTCGATCCGGCGCAATCTCTACGGTCTGCCTTTCGTGGCGAGCAGCCGCCTGCTCTTCTACAACAAGGACCTCTTCGAGAAGGCAGGGGCGAAGCCGCCGAAGACCTGGTCGGACCTGAAGGAGGCCGCCGAGGCGCTCAAGGGCGAGGGCGTCCTCTACCCGTACGCGCTGCCGCTCGGCCCCGAGGAGGCGCACGCGGAGGCGTTGATCTGGGAGCTGAGCAACGGCGGCGGGTACACCGACGCCGGCGGCGCCTACAACATCGCCTCCGAGCAGAACACGGAGACGTTCCGCTGGATCAAGGACAACCTGGTCACGCCCGCCCTGACCGGCCCCGTTCCCCCGGCGCAGCTCGACCGGGAGGACGCCTTCGCCGCCTTCCTGCGCGGTGACGTCGGCATGGTCAACGGCTACCCCTCGCTGCTCCACGAGGCCAAGGCGAAGGGCATCAAGGTCGGGACGCTGCGGATGCCGGTGTCGGACACCCTCGGCGACGGCAAGGTCCCGCCGGCCGCGGGCGTCGCCGACTGGATGATGGCGTTCAAGCGCGAGGGCAACCGCGAACTGGTCGGCTCGTTCCTGAACTTCGTCTACGAGGACAAGAACCTCAAGGAGTTCGCCGGACGCTACAAGCTGCTGCCGTCGACGGTGACCGCGAACCAGGAGGTGCGGAACGCGGCCGACGACCCGAGCGCCGAGCAGTTCCTGAGCGCCCTGCGCACGGCCGAGCTCTACCCGGTCGACGACCCTTCCTGGCTCCAGGTCAGCGACACCATCAAGCGGAACATCGGCAAGGCCGTCGCGCCGGGCGCCGAGCCGAAGGCCGTGCTGGAGGACATAGCGCGGCAGGCCGAGGCGGCCTCGAAGGACTCGTAGCGGTATCGGGAACCGGCGGCGACGGCCGCACCCCTCACCCCGGTTCCGCCGCCCGCGCCGACCGCCGCCATCGGCCGCGCCTCCGACGGATCCGCCGCGTGGCAGGTCGCCCTCGGCGCGCCCCCGGATCCGTTCGCTAGGGTCATCGATCATGACCCAGCACACGGCCGACGCATGGCCGGAACCTCCCCTCGCCGGCACCGAAGCGGAAGCCGTCATCGGCGCGCTGGAACGGCAGCGGGCCACGCTCGCCTGGAAGTGCTCCGGCCTGGACTCGTACGGCCTGCACACCGCACTCGGCCCGTCCACGATCACGCTCGGCGGGCTGCTCAAGCACCTGGCGCACGTGGAGGACAGCCACTTCGCACGGCTGTGGCTCGGCTCGCCCGTCGGCGCTCCCTGGGACGAGGTCGACTGGGAGGCCACTCCCGACTGGGACTACCGCTCCGCCGCCGGTGACACCCCGGAGCGCCTGCTCGCCCTCTGGCACGAGTCGGTCGCCCGCTCCCGTGCCGTCGTCGACGAGGCACTCAGCAGGGGCGGTCTGGATCAGCTCGGTGCCTTCACCACCCGCGACGGCGAGCGCCCCAACCTCCGGCGCATCCTCCTCGACCTCATCGAGGAGTACGCCCGCCACGCCGGGCACGCCGACCTCATCCGTGAGTCCGTCGACGGGCTCACGGGCGAGGACCCTCCGAAGTGAGCCACCGGCACGCAGGGTGAGCCGCCGGGCGGGGCGGGACGGCCGTCGCCGCGTGCGGCGGCCGGGCGTCCCGCCGGGGTCAGGCCGTCTGGGGTCCCATCAGGCGCACCAGGAGGTCGTCGAGGCTGACCAGGCCGGTGAGCGTGCCCCGGTCGTCGCGGACGACGGCGAGCGAGGAGCGGCGGCGGCGCAGCTGCTCGACGGCCTCGGACACCGTGGTGGCCGTGGTCAGTTCGGGTACGGGGCGGGCGAGGTCGCGCGCGGTGCGGACGCGGCCTCGGGTGCGGGCGACCAGGGCGTCGCGGGCGTGCACGGAGCCGAGGAGCCGGTCGCCGTCGCGGACCAGCAGTCGGGAGCGGTTCGCCTCGGAGGCCCGGGCCAGGAGCATGTCCAGGTCGGCGTCGGCCGGGACGGTGACGATGTCCGCGGCCGGGGTCTGGAACTCCGCCAGGGGCGTCTGCGGTTCGATGAGGGAGCGGGTGATGAGCTGGGAGTCGGTCTTGTTGATGAGGCCGAGCCGCTCGGACTCCTCGACGAGGTGCGTGAGCTGTTCGCGGTTGTGGACGGCGGTCAGCTCGTCACGGGGCTGGACCCGGCACATCCGGACGAGGCCGTTGCTCACCTTGTTGAGGATCCAGAGCAGCGGTCGCACCACCTTGACGACGGCGCGGAACGCCGGCGTGAGCAGCATCGCGGACCGCTCGGGGTGCGCGATGGCCCAGGACTTCGGCGCCATCTCGCCGAGGACCATGTGGAGGAAGACGACGACGATCATGGCGACGGCGAACGCGATGCCGTAGCTGAGGGCCGTCGGCAGCCCCAGCTCGACCAGCAGGGGGTCCAGCTCGTGCGAGATCGCCGGCTTGGAGATGGAGCCGAGCCCCAGGGTGCAGATGGTGATGCCGAGCTGGGCGCCCGCGAGCATCAGGGACAGCTCGCGCATGCCGGCGAGCGCGGCCTTCGCGCCGCGTCGGCCGTCGGCGACGGCCTTCTCGATGCGGTGCCGCTTGGCGGCGACCAGCGCGAACTCGGCCGCGACGAAGAAGCCGCTGCCGACCAGCAGCAGGACGGTGATGAAGACGGCCATGGGGAAGCTCATGCCCGGGCCTCCTCGGCGGCAGACGGGACGCGTTCGAGACGGACGCGGTCGGGGACGTGCCGGTCGAGGCTGAGGACCTCGATGCGGACGTCGTCGACGGTGAGGCGGTCCCCGATGGTGGGGAAGCGGCCGAGGCGGTCGATGATCAGCCCGGCGACGGTGTCGTAGTCGTCGTCCTCGGGCAGCGTGATGCCGGTGGCGTCCTCGATCTCGTCGAGGCGCCGGCCGGCGTCCACCCGCCAACCGTCGCCGTCCGGGGCGGCCAGGGTGACCACGGTGTCGCTCTCGTCGGCGATGTCGCCGACCAGTTCCTCGGCGATGTCCTCGTACGTGACGATGCCGGCGACGCCGCCGTGCTCGTCCAGGACGACGGCGAACTCGTCGTCGCGCTCCCGCATCTGCGCGACGGCCTGCGGCAGCGGCAGCGTGTCGGGGAGCAGCAGCGGACGCCTGGCGGCCTCGCCGGCCGTGGTGGTGCCGAAGGCCTCGGCGGGCAGGCGCATCAGCTCGTTCACGCCCAGGACTCCGGCGACGTCGTCGGGGTGGTCGCCGAGGACGGGGTAGTTCGAGTGTCCGTGTACGGCGATCAGCTCCACGGCTTCGTCGAGCGTGGCGTCCTTCCGTACGAAGACGGCGTCGGCACGGGGCACCATCACCTCGTCCATGGTCCGCTCGGAGAACTCCAGGGCGTGGTCGAGCAGCTCGGCGGTGTCGAGCGGCAGCTCGCCCTGCTGGTGGGACTCGCCGATCAGATGGCTGAGCTCTTCCAGGGTGGCGCCGTGGTGCAGTTCCTCCACCGGCTCGATGCCGACCCTGCGCAGCACCCTGTTGGCGGCGCTGTCGAAGACGTGCACGACGGGGCCGACGACCTTCAGGTAGAGGAGGGTGGAGGCGGCGAGGGACTTGGCGAGCCGTTCGGGGACGGCGAGGGCCAGGTTCTTGGGCGCGAGTTCCCCGAGAACCATCTGGAGGACCGTCGCCACGACGAAGGCGAGGACGACGGAGATCGCCGAGACGGCGCCCTCGGACAGGCCGGTGCCGTCCAGCGCGGGCTTGATCAGCGCGGAGACGGACGGTTCGGCCAGGAAGCCGACGACCAGACCGGTGACGGTGATGCCCAGCTGGGCGCCGGACAGCATGAACGAGAGCCGTTCGAGGACCGTCAGTGCGCGGGCCGCCCGCTTGTCCCCGGTCTCGGCCTCGCGGGCGAGCGCGAGCCGGTCGGCGGCGACGTACGCGAACTCCTGCGCCACGAAGTAGCCGGTTCCGGCGGTCAGGACGAGGACGGCCACGAGGCCGAGAGCGGCGTTCATCGGGCGCACCCCTCCGGGGTGGCGGTGGACGTCGGTCTGGCGGACAAGAAGCGGCTCCTTGCAGAAGGGACAGGGTCTTGGAAGGGAGTATCGGGGGTGAGGAGGACGGCGCACCGCAGGCGGAAGGCCGCGTCACGCGGCGGTAAGAGGGCGGTGGGCTCGTCGAGGCGGTCCGGGGGCGTCACATGGCCGGAGGGGGCTCGGTGGCGGTCGGCACCGGAAGCGGCACTCTTGCGCGCGGGCACGTACGCACACGCGACTGCGACTGCGACTGCGACTGCGACTGCGACGGGACGGCTGTCGGTCGTCCGTGGTTCCTCGCGGCGACCGCGGGCGTCGAGGCACCTCGTACAGGGGCCTTCGGGGCGGCGGACCCGGGCGCGGTCGAGGCGGCGCGGGCCGGGGCGGTCCCGGAGCCCGGGAGCGGCAGGAGGACTTCGTTCACCGCGCCACGCCCGCTCGCTCGCCGGGCGGCGGGAGACAGGGTTCGGCGCGGCCGGTACTCGGAGGCTCCATCGTGGGCCCGTGGCTCCTTCGCGGGAACGAGGTGTGCGGACGGAGGTGCGATCCTCCGGGGTTTCTACACCCACTGTAAAGGACACGGGTCATGTGTCCACTGTTCGATCACTCACACGTCACGGGGGCGGGGTCACGAGCCGGGGGCTCCGCCGCTGCTTGAAGGCTGTTTTCGGACTTTCCCCGTGGACCTGTCGGGACGTCACTTCGCATCCCCGCGACACCCCTATGCTCTACAGCTGTGTAGAGGAAAGGAGTGGACGCCACCATGGTGTTCAAGAGACTGCTCGGATCGCTCGGCGTCGGCGGCCCCGCCGTGGACACGGTGCTCGACCCGGGCGCGGCCGCCCCCGGCGGGACGCTCAGCGGGCAGGTGCACCTGACGGGCGGGGGCGGCGACTTCACCATCGAGTACGTCGCCCTGGAACTCGTCGCCCGCGTCGAGGCCGAGCTCGATGACGGCGAGTCCGAGGGCACGGTCGCCTTCGAGCGCTTCATCGTCGGCGGGAACTTCCGCCTCGCCGAGGGCGAGCGGCGCAGCGTCCCGTTCAGCGTGACGCTCCCCTGGGAGACGCCGATCACGGAGCTGTACGGCCAGGGCCTCGGCATCGCCCTCGGAGTGCGGACCGAGCTCGGCGTCGCGGGCGCCAAGGACAAGGGCGACCTGGACCCCGTCGCCGTACGCCCGCTCCCCGCCCAGGAGGCGGTCCTGGAAGCTCTGGGGCAGCTCGGGTTCGGGTTCGAGTCGGCCGACCTCGAACTGGGCCACATCGGAGGAACGGGACAGCAGCTGCCGTTCTACCAGGAGATCGAGCTGACGCCGGCCCCGCAGTACGCGCACCAGGTCAACGAGATCGAGGTGACGTTCCTGGCCGGGCCGGCGGGCCTCGACGTCGTCCTGGAGGCCGACAAGCGCGGCGGGATGTGCTCCGAGGGCCACGACGCCCTCACCCGCTTCACCGTCGGCCACCACGGGGTCGAGCGGGTCGACTGGAATGCGGAGGTGGACGGCTGGATCCGTCGCCTTGTCGAGAACCACGGCCACCACGCCACCCCCGCGTCCCACGATCATGTGGCACACGGTGGCGGACCCTACGAGGAGGGCCACGGCCACCGTTCCGGCCCCGGCATGGGCACCGCCGTCGCGGCGGGCGCGGGCGGGCTCGCGGTGGGCGTCGTCGGTGGCATGGCGGCCGCCGAAGTCGTCGACGAGGTGGGCGACTTCTTCGAGGGGGAGGATGAAGACGACGAGGGCCACGAGGGCGACGAGGGCTGACCTTCGCCGCTCGGGAGGGGGCGCCGAATCCCCCCCTTCTCATACGTTTCTACATCACTGTAGATTCGGTTGTTCCATCACACTGCGGTTCGACGCGAGCGTCCGACGCACGGCACGGAAGGAAACGACATGGGTGTGAGCCTCGCCAAGGGCGGCAACGTCTCGCTGAGCAAGGAGGCGCCGGGGCTGACCGCCGTCCTCGTGGGCCTGGGCTGGGACGTGCGCACGACGACCGGCAGCGACTACGACCTGGACGCGAGCGCCCTGCTGCTGAACGAGGCCGGCAAGGTCGGCTCCG
The DNA here is from genome assembly GCF_008042145.1 of Streptomyces sp. adm13(2018). Lineage (GTDB taxonomy): Bacteria > Actinomycetota > Actinomycetes > Streptomycetales > Streptomycetaceae > Streptomyces. The sequence goes on along the minus strand of NZ_RDBH01000098.1, from coordinate 5,912 downwards.
ACCGCGACTTCGTCTTCTACAACAACCTGACCAGCCCGGACGGTTCGGTCGAGCACACCGGCGACAACCTCACGGGGGAGGGCGACGGCGACGACGAGGCCATCAAGGTGAACCTCGCGGCGGTGCCCGCCCACGTGGCGAGGATCGTCTTCCCCGTCTCGATCCACGACGCGGAGAACCGCGGCCAGAGCTTCGGCCAGGTACGCAACGCCTTCATCCGCGTCGTGAACCAGGCCGGTGGAGCGGAACTCGCCCGCTACGACCTCTCCGAGGACGCCGCGACCGAGACCGCCATGGTCTTCGGCGAGCTCTACCGGCACGGCAGCGAGTGGAAGTTCCGGGCGGTCGGGCAGGGGTACGCCTCCGGCCTCGCCGGCATCGCGTCCGACTTCGGCGTCAGCGTCTGACGCCGATCCCGCACCGCGGAGGCGGCACGCCGAACACCGCGGAAGCAACCCGCTTCCCACCTCGGGAGCAGCCCGCTCCACCCTCCTGAAGCAGCCCGGCGAGAAAGCGGAGAGCAGTGTTCGGAATCAGCGAGATCGCGATCATCCTGATCGTCGTCATCGTCCTGCTGGGCGCCAAGAGGCTCCCCGAGCTCGCCCGCAACGCGGGCAAGGCCGCCCGCATCCTCAAGAGCGAGGGCAGGGCGATGAAGGCCGACGGTGCCGCCGTCGAGCCCCAGGCCACCTACCAGGTGAAGCAGCCCGCACCGGGCGAGCGTCCGGCCGCGGGCGACGCGCGTGACGCCGGCCCGGGGCACCCGCGCGCCTGACCGGACGGTCGTGCCCGTCCCGGCCTGGACCGTGAGAGGACGGGCACGACAGCCCCTCGGGGCGAGGGTGTGCGCTCGGTGCGGCCGGATTCCCCGGCCACACCGAGCGACCGGTCACTGCAGGACGGCCTGGGCCCGCATGGCGAGGAAGTTCGCCTTGTACGCGTCGTGCGCGGCGGCGCCCTCCAGACGGATCAGGGCCTCGTCGTTCTCCCGCAGGGAGGACACGTCCAGGTTGTGCGAGCCGGTGAAGGTCCACTTCGTGTCCGGGTGGCCCGCGTAGTTGCCCTCGACGAGCAGGTACTTCGAGTGGACGAAGTAACCGCCGGCGTCGAGGTGGTAGGGCTTGATCCGGGGGTGTCCCTGGAGGGTCGGAAGGTCGTTGGAGTCCTTGTAGACGATCTCGATCCAGCAGTCCTGGTCGGCCAGCGAGCGCAGCTTCGTCGCGATCTCGTCCCGGTGGAGGGACCACGCGGAGATCCGCACGATCGTCTTGTGGGAGGTGGTGCCGGTGGTCGTGTTCCCGGTGCAGGAGACGTTGTTCAGGAACCCGAGCACGACGTCGCCGCTCTGCTGCGGGAAGAAGTAGTACTTCGCGGCGCCGGCCTCGCCCGTCCGGTAGTAGTTGCTGTTCTTCTTCATGGCGGCGAGGTCGTTGAAGTACTCGGTGTACGCCGTGTAGAGGGCCGTGTTGCCCACGACCGTGTAGGCGTTGTTCCACTGACGGGTGGTGGCCGACGCCGTCTGGTTGGCGGAGCTCTGGATCACCACGTCCTCCGCGACTCCCGCGTCGCCGACGCGGGAGAACGTGAAGAACTTGTTGTGGTTGATCGGGTTGGTCCCGCCCGCCGCGATGCAGGCACCGCCCGTGCTGCACACCTGCACCCAGGAGTTCTGCGACTTGTCGGTGCCCAGGGCGGCGATCAGGTTCTGGGCGGGCGCCGGGGCGGGCGCTTCGACGGACTTGTGGTCGAGGACCACGCGGACGTTGACGCCCCGCCGGTCCGCGGCGACCAGGGCGTCGGTGAAGTCCTGGTCCTGCATGACGTACAGGGCCGCCCTCAGGGTGCGTCCCGCCTGGGTCTTGTCGATCGCTCCGATGATGTGGTTCTTCACGGCGTCCTGCTCGGCCGCCGTCCCCTTCGGGTTGTTGAAGACGGCGCCGGTGACGACGGGCGGGGCGTCCTCGGCGACGGCGGGGGCGACGAACGAGAGAACGAGGGCGAGAGCGACCGACACGGCCGCCCAGAAACGCCGGCGTATGACTCCTCCTCGGCAAGATGGTGGCATGAGCCTGCCATGCCGTACCGCGAGCAGGAACGGAGGGTCCCACTCCGTACACCCACGGGAATGCCGGAGAAGCGGACGAACGCCGGTGGTTGGTGCGGTGCGGCCGACCTGTGGCCCCGATACAGCCGGACGCGCCGCCCCGGCGGGGGCGGCCGTTCGTGGCGGCCGCGGGCGGCCTCCTCTGCGCCCTCCTGACGGTCGGTGTGGTGATGCCGATCCTCACCGCCGCCGCGTGGTTCGGCCGTAGGTTCTCCGGGCGCGAGGCGTGGTGGTGGGTTCCCCTCGTGTCGGCCGCGGCGGCGGTCCCGGCGGTGCCGGCCCTGGCACTGCTCACTGACGCAAGCGTCCTGGCGAGCCTCATGGGAGGGGTGGCGGTGGCGCCGGGTCTCACCGCCCCGGCCCTGGTGGCCCGCAGACTGCTGCTGCCGGACCGGCCCCGGCTCTCCGGCCGGACGATGGTCGGACGGGTCGCGCTGTACGGGACCCTGGCCGCCGTCACGGCCTTCGCCCTCGCCGGTGTCGCACTCAACGCCGGGGTGGCGTACGAGCCTCCGTGGTTCAACGCCGAGCAGGTCGCGGGTACGTACTCCGACGGCAAGGGCGGCACCCTGACACTCACCCCGGACGGCACGGCCGTGGCGACCCGCATCGACACCTTCGACTACGCCGTCGAATCGTTCGACCCGCTGGTCCGCGCGTGCACGGACGCGGGCACCTGGTCCTCCAGCCCGGCCCAAGGCCCGTACTCCCAGCAGGTGGACGTCTCCATCGACGCATGCCCCGTCGCCATCGACAGCTGGAGCCTCTACGGAACCCACGAGAGCCCGAAGATGTTCGTGTTCGTCGGCGACCCCGACAACTGGGAGCTCTACACCCTGAGGCGCGTCTAGACCGCCGGCTCTCGGGTTCTGGAGCACGTCGTGTCGGAAGGCCCGCACCCATGCAGGATGCGGGCCTTCCGAGTGCGCACCGGCTTGCCAGGAAGGGGGGGAACCGGCAAGCCCGTCGACGCAATGAGCGGTCCCACGCGCTCAGCCCACGCCTGCCCGGCCCCACACACTTCACACCCCCTGATTCCAAGAATTCGCCCACCCAGCCGCCCGAGCGGACCGATCAACGGCCTGACCTGCGCATTCGATACGTCACGCACGCCTCGGCCGAACGATCCTGGGTAGTGGCAAAGGGCGGCGCCGTGCCGGAGTCCGGCCCCCGCGGGCCCTCGGGCAG
>NZ_RDBH01000098.1:0-2520 GCF_008042145.1 Streptomyces sp. adm13(2018) | reverse complement strand
GGCGGGGCCATGCCGCGGAGGCGGTCGCGGATGACGCGCACCGCGGACTCGGCGTCGTCCACGGTGACGGTGAACGTCAGTCCGTCGCCGAGGCGCAGGATCAGGCCCTCGCCCCGCCGGACGACCACGGCCGTGCCCTGCTCGGGGCGCCAGCGGTAGCCCCAGCCGCCCCAGTGGCGGGGGGTGACGCTCGGCTCGAAGTCGGCGCCGACGACGTGGGAGAGGAGGATGCGGCGGCGCGGTACGCCGATGTGACCGCAGCGGACCTCCATGGCGCTGTCGTCCACCTTCACGGCCACGTGGACGAAGGCGAGGGTGCCGAAGAGGACCAGCAGCCCGGCGGCGACGCAGCCGATCACGGCCATCAGGAGGGGTGCGATGCCCGAGGTCCAGGCCGACTCGACGGCGATGGCGATGCCGAGGGCCATGCAGGCGGCACCGGCGACCGCGGCGACCCACTGGAAGCGGTTCGTGGCGCGTCCGGTCCAGACGGCGGGCGTCCGCTCGTCGGCGTTCGAATTCCGGGCAAGGTCCCTCATATCGGGAAGAGTACCCAGGTTCGCCCGGAACAGCGCGACGGAGCGGGGTTCTCCGCACACCCGGAGTGAGCGGACCCCGGCGGGGAGCGGGGGCGTCCGTCCGGCGGGTGACCGGTGTCTCGTTCGCGACCGGGTGAAGGTGCCTCGGGGCTCCGGCGCTCGGGGGCGGCGAGCCCCGTCAGCCGGCCTCGGGCCCCGGCGCTCAGTGGGCGGCGGCCGCCGCGGCGAGGAGCCGGCCCTCGGCGTACCCGAGGGCGGTGGCGGGGAGCCGGCCCGGACGTCCGCTCAGGAGCACCGAGAGACTGCCGGTGGGGTCGGCGTCGGGGGCGGGCAGCGCGCCGGCCCGGCGCAGCGCCTGCGCCGCGACGGCGTCGGCGGAGCCGTGGAAGACGAGCGGGGGCAGTCCGGCGCGGCCGCGGGCCAGGAGGGCGGCGAGGATACGGTCCTCCACCAGCTCGTAGTGGGTGCAGCCGAGGACGACGGTGCGGACGTCCCGGGGGGTGAGCGCGGCGGCGGCGACGACCGCGCGGTCCACGGCGTCGGGGTCGGCGTGCTCCACGGCGTCGGCGAGTCCCGGGCAGGGCACCTCGGTGACGTCCGCGCCGTCGGCGAAGTCGCGGATGAGACCCCGCTGGTAGGCGCTGCCGGTGGTGGCCGGGGTCGCCCAGATGGCGACCTTGCCGCCGCCGGCGGCGGCGGGCTTGATCGCCGGGACGGTGCCGATGACCGGGATGGCCGGTTCCAGGGCCGCGCGGATGGCGGGGAGGGCGTGCACGGTGGCGGTGTTGCAGGCCACGATCAGGGCCTGCGGGCGGTGCTCGGCCGCGGCGAGGGCGACGGCGAGGGCGCGCTCCGTGAGGTCTTCGGGGGTACGCGGTCCCCAGGGCATTCCGTCGGGGTCGTTCGAGAGGAGGAGGTCGGCGTCCGGCCGGAGCCGCCGCACCGCGGCGGCTGCCGCGAGGAGGCCGATCCCGGAGTCCATGAGCGCGATCTTCACCCGGTCACCCTAGCCGATGAGCGTTCCGGGGCCCGCGATCTGGGGCAGACTGCCGCGAATGAGCACCCTCGCCTGGTTCGCGCTCGCCTCCCTGGCCGTCTGGGTCTGGCTGCTGTTCGGCCAGGGCTTCTTCTGGCGCACGGACCAGCGGCTGCCGTCCGCGCCCCGGGGTGCGGGGCGGGCCGGCGGGGAGCCGGACGGATGGCCGCGGGTCGCCGTCGTGGTGCCGGCCCGCGACGAGGCCGCGGTGCTGCCGCTGAGCCTGCCGTCGCTGCTCGCCCAGGACTATCCGGGGCTCGCCGAGGTGATCCTGGTGGACGACGGGAGTACGGACGGCACCGGGCGGCTCGCCGCGGAGCTCGCGGCCCGCTGCGGGGGGTTGCCGCTGACCGTGGTGTCGGCGGGCGAGCCGGAACCCGGCTGGACCGGGAAGCTGTGGGCGCTGCGGAGCGGGATGGCGCTGGCACGCACGCGCGGTCCCGGCTTCCTCCTCCTGACGGACGCGGACATCGCCCACGAGCCGGACAGCCTGCGCCTGCTGGTGTCGGCGGCGGAGACGAACGGGCTGGACCTGGTGTCGCAGATGGCGCGGCTGCGGGTGGCGAGTCCGTGGGAGCGACTGGTGGTGCCGGCCTTCGTGTACTTCTTCGCCCAGCTCTACCCCTTCCGCTGGATCAACCGGCCGCGCCCGCTGGCGACGGCGGCGGCGGGCGGGTGCGTACTGCTGCGGACGGAGACAGCGGTGGCGGCGGAGGTGCCGGAGGCGATCCGGCAGGCGGTGATCGACGACGTGTCGCTGGCGCGGGCCGTGCGACGGGCCGGTGGCCGGATCTGGCTGGGGCTCGCGGAGCGGGTGGACAGCGTGCGCCCCTATCCGGGGCTGGGCGATCTGTGGCGGATGGTGGCCCGGAGCGCGTACGCGCAGCTGCGGCACAGCCCGCTGCTGCTCCTGGGGACGGTGGCCGGGCTCGTCCTCGTCTATCT
>NZ_RDBH01000097.1:22113-62476 GCF_008042145.1 Streptomyces sp. adm13(2018) | reverse complement strand
CCCCCGCCCCGGTCCTCGCGGATCTGCCCGACGACGTGCGCGGCGGTGTTCCGTACGCCCTCCAGCTCGGTCAGGAAGCGCCAGTAGTCGGGGTGGCGGCCCTCCAGGCCGGCGACCGCGCGGTCGATGCGGGCGACGGCCTCGTCGAGCGGGCGGGCGTGGCGCGGGTCGGGAGTGCTGCGCCCGGCCATGGCGAGGCGCTGGGCGTCGCGGACGGCGAAGCGGGCGCGGTCGATCTCCGCCGTGGGGTCCTTGGCGACGGCCTCCAGCCGCCGCAGCCGGTCGCCGGCGGCGGAGACGGCCTCGTCGGTGGAGTCGAGCAGCGCTCGGACGGTGGAGAGCAGCGAGGTCGCGTCCGGCCAGCGCTGCTCGGCCCGCGCCTGCGTGGCCTCGGCGAGCCGCTCCCCGGCCTGCCGGAGCGTGTCGGCGGCTTGCTCGGGCACGTGCTGGAGGTCCTGCCAGCAGGGGGCGGTGAAGCGTCGGCGCAGCTCGGAGAGGACGGGTTCGACGCCGCCGGTGCGGGTGGTGAGGGCCTCGGTGCGGGTCCGGAGGGAGACGAGGCGCCGGTCGATCTCGGCGGCCCGCTCAGGCAGCCGCTCGGCCTCGGCGCGTACGGCCTCCGCGTCGCGCAGCACCTTGTCGGCGCGCTGGAGGGTCTCGGGGACGCCGTGCCGGCCGGCGCCCTCGTTGAGCCGGGTGAGGTCGGGCCCGAGGGCGGCGAGCCGGGCGGCGAGGTCGTCGGCGCGCAGCCCGCTCGCGCGTACGGAGTCGAGGGCGTCGCTCGCGCCGCGCAGCGCCTGCCGGGCCCGCTCGACGGCGGGGGCGAGGCGGGCGAGCTGTACCTCGGCCCGGCCCAGGAGCGGTTCGAGGCCGGCCTCGAACCGGTCGAGCTCGCCCTTGACGCGGTCGAGCTCCTCCTTGGCGCGGGTCAGCTGGGCTCGGGCCTGGGTGGCGGTCGCGGCGTCGAGCTCGTCGCGGTCGAGGTCGTGGGCGTCGACGGCGCTGATGTAGCCGTGGCTGACCTCGTCGATGCGGCGGCCGAGGGCCTCGAAGCCCTCGACGGCGCGGCGGGTCTCGGCGGAGCTGTCGACGGCGGTGATGGTCTCGATGGAGATGCGGAGCCCGCGCTGGGCGGTGTCGAGCTCGTAGAAGGCGGCCGCGGCGGCGTCCTTGGCGGCCTGGGCCTCGGCGCGCTGGCTCTCGCCACGGCCGCCGAACCAGCGACGGGTGCCGCCGCCGGCGAAGGCGTACGGGAGCAGGGCGCCGAGGAGCAGCGGTAGGGCGAGCGCGAGCCGGAGCCCGGAGATCCCTGGCCCGGGGTCGGCTGCCGATCGGATCTGCCCCCGGTTCGGCGCGTCACGACGCCGGACGTCGCTCGCCCCCCTCGCGTCGCTCGCCACGTACCTCTCCCGTGCTGTGTCCGCCGTGCCCGGTCCGGTTCATTCTCCCACCCGGTAAGGACGAACACACGGGCCGGTCAGTTCGCCGTGCGGACGGAGATGTCGCCGTTGTCGCTGCGGACGGCGAGGGAACGCTCGCTCGTGTCGCGGCGGGGGACGTCGATGCGGACGTCGCCGTTGTCGCTGGCGCCGGTCACGGCGTACTCGGCGGTGGGGACGGAGAGGTGGACGTCGCCGTTGTCGGTGAAGAGGTCGACGCGGCGGGGGGCGGTGCCGAGGGCGATGCGGACATCGCCGTTGTCGGACCGGGCGACGACCTCGGGGGCGGTGGTCCCGGCCTCGACGGTGACGTCGCCGTTGTCGGTGCCGAGGTCGAGGGCGCCGCCGGCCTCGCGCACACGGACGTCCCCGTTGTCGGAGCGCACCTTCATGGGGGTGGCGAAGCCCTCGGCGGTGACGCGGCCGTTGTCGTTCTCGACGGTGACGGCGATGTCGCGGGGGACCTGGATGCGGTGGACGGCGTCGCAGTCGGAGCCGACCCCGTGGCAGCCGACGCGCAGGGTCAGCCTCCCGTCGACGAGCTTCCACTCGGGATCGGGCCCGGACCCCATGAACACCCACCCGTCGACCTGCCGCTCGACGCGCACGTCGTCGATGTCGGCGGGGGTGATCACGAGCTCGGAGTCGTCGGAGTCGACGGTGAGAGCGCCACCGCCGAGAGCGAAGGACTTCCGCTCGACGGCCGCGTCCCCGACATCGGCCGAACCGCACCCGGCGAGGACGAGAACGCCGAGGAGCACCCCACCGGAGGCGCCCAGGACCCGCGACGGACGACGAACAACACCCATGACGGGAACCCCCACAGCAACCGGCAGAGAGAAAGGAAGGACAGTCCGACGACCGTAGAACCCCCGGCCCCCTCGCCACGATCCGGCGACCCACCGTGCGGGGGTGGGGCTACCCCCCCCGGTCCGTCCGGGTATCGGTTTGCAGCACCCACGGGTCCGCCATGTAGGCTGTTGCCTCTTCCACGGGTGCGTAGCTCAGGGGTAGAGCGCTGCTCTTACAAAGCAGATGTCGGCGGTTCGAAACCGTCCGCGCCCACCAGCAGGTTGAACGACGAAGGCCCAGGTCACCGGTATCGCGCCGGAAGCCTGGGCCTTCATCGTTCTTTGGGTGGGGAAGCGGCGGAGGGGCGCCGTGCCAGTTACGTGCCAGATGCGTCGCCGGACTCGCCCGGCCGGACCTTCCTGATCTGCTCGTTGACATGGGCGGCGATGGCGCGGTCACGCTCCTGTTCACCAAGGCGCCTGCCGTGCGATGCATGACCCGTTGCCCATGCCTTGCGCATCTGCCCTCCACCCCACTCCAGCCATGCCACCAGCCGTGTACCTGACGGCTGGGGTTGATAGGTGATGAACCACAACACAGCTGAGGCAGGTACGCCGGCGGGTGCAAGACGGCGCTTCCGGCCCGGGGGCGTGCTCCGAATTTAGGACGGGAAGGTCCTACGTGAGCGCCAGCCGGTGAGGCGTAGGCATCCCTATGTCGTTGGTCTAGATAAGCCGAGCAAACGCGGTACTTTTGCGGCGTTCGAGTCGACAGCAGGCGGGACTGGAAGGGAACGGATGGCTACTCCCTTTCTTCTTCGAACCTGACAACTCGACACTTCCCGGATGATTTAGCCATCCTGAGAGCCATGAAACTTCGACGCAGTGTACTTCCGATACCAGCGGAAAACGTCAAAGAGCCTGGCTTCTGCTCCATATTCACAACCTCTACCACAAGCCCTACGGCTTCATCCTCCATCTCGATCAAGAGACTGTCACCTCCCGCATGCACAAGAGATACACCCGGCAGCTCCTTCATGCGAGTGGCTAGACCTTCGAGTTCAAAATTAATCCGCCTCGAAGATTCGATGAAGTTTGCAACATCATTGGCGAGAATGAATGATTCAACCTTGTTTCCGATATCGTCCCCGTCGATTATTGCAAAAGGCATACTGGCTTCTCGATTCGCGACTATCGGGTCAGATGTAATCGACAACTCTCGTCGATGGCGGCAGCAATGCCCCCAAAGAGAAGGCAAGGGAACTAGGGGCCTGAATGAACAGGCGTCCCTCGGCTGGCGAATTGTGGTTGGCCGATTGAGTGGAAAGATAGAGAGACCAATCCTGAGTGATTTTCTTCAGGAGTTCATTGTAGGCCGCCCTGTCGTCAGGGAAGGGGGAGATCGTGCTTTCGATCGCCAAGGCGCTGCCGCACACGTCAGTGGCGCCGACTGCGTACCTACCGGGCGCCGTTCCCGATGCAGCCGCAGAGGCTTCAGTGATCATCGTGGAATTACCCGTCAGGTTAACAATTAGGGCATGCCGGTTCACTGCCTGCGTGGACGTCGCCAGACTGATAGGTGTGCATCGGATCATCTGTGCGAGTTGTGGATATGTGGATTGCGTTGCTTGGGGGCCGCTCGGAGTTCCTTCGAGAACCAGAGGGGGCAACGGATGATTGCTTCCCATATTTGAAACCTGATGCACTGAAATCTCTTTGAACTCCAGAACCCTCAACTGGGCCCCCTGGGTTCCGTTAAAGGTCTGCTGGGCAAGCCTGTAAGCATTTCCCAGGCTGCATGTCAGGTAGAAGGAGATGTGGCTGGATTCCTTTGAGTCTTCTTCTTTTAGTCTGGCTTCGATTACACGTTGAGTTAGCCCCGCTCTTTCGTCTACGGTTAGTCCGGAATGAAGTTCGTCCACGTTGACGTAGAAGAAGCTGGTGTGTCGACTTTTGGTCTCAGCTGCATGTCGCAACAGTCTGGAGTCTGACCATGTCGACGTGGATGTCGGCTTCAAGAACACTGCCACCCCAACCCCGGAACGGCCGTGAAGGCTAATCCAACTTGCGGCGAGGATAATAAATCCAACCCCAAGGAGGACGGCGAGAGTTGTGGTCTTTCCGGGGATGAGCTTGAGAAGCTCAGGCATCGTCCCGGCCACCAAAGAAGATCCCAGCGCTGCTATGAGTGCAGCCAACACAGCTCGGTCTTCACTTACTTTGCGCACGCTGCGACTTAGTCGATTTGCCATGTCGACGATCCCATCTGCTCAACGGTGCATCGTGAGTTGAGTAGCCCCACCCAACCGAGAAGGCTAGCTCCTCAGTATGCGGCTGGGCTCCTTGCCGGTAGGCATGCATCGCCCAAGGGGCTCGCCCCTAAGGGCTGTCCCGTAAGTGATCTTCAGGAAGCGAGGCTCGGTTCAGGCTCGTCGGACGCTCTGCCTGCCAGCCGCGCTGCCTCATGCCCGGGCGGGGAAGTCAGGATGGTCCGTGTAGGGCGAGGCAAGGTCACGCAAGTCGTGGCACGGCCAGGGATCGAGGGCGTGACGTGCCAGGATGCGCCGCTTGGCTTCGACCTCACGCAGAACGCGGGCCGGGTCGTGAAGTGCCACATGCAGGGCAATCGTGGGGTGGAACCCGGGGAGGTCAACCTGGCAGAAGTCGACCGTGTGTCCTTGGGCAGACCACTCTCCGCACCCGTCACCGTCGCAGCGCCGGGCCAAGTCGGCCTCCTCATCCAGCCGTGCCTCAAGGAACCTCACCAGTTCTTCAGTCATATGCGCATTCTCGGTCTTGTGCCGGACGTCATGGAACGATCATGCGGTGGCTGGTGTGATCACGGCGTCGGAGCCGTCCTGGATAGCCCCGTTCACCGGACTGAGCCCGCGGCAGTTCGGGAAGCTGGTGACGGTGCTGCGGCGCGAGGGGGCGGACGCGGTCCGCAAGGGCCGGCCGTGGAGTCTTCCGCTGGAGGACCGGGCCCTGCTGGTCGCGGCCTACTGGCGAACGAACCTCACCATGCGGCAGCTCGCCCCTCTGTTCGGGGTTTCCAAGTCGGCGGCGGACCGGATCATCGACCACCTCGGGCCGATGCTCGCGCTCCAGCCTCGCAAGCGGTTCGCGAAGGACACCGTGCTGATCGTGGACGGCACCCTCGTGCCCACCCGCGATCATGCCATCGCCGAGCGGTCGAAGAACTACCGGTACTCCACCAACCACCAGGTCGTCATCGACGCCGACACCCGCCTGGTCGTCGTGGTCGGCGGGCCGCTCGCCGGGAACCGCAACGACTGCAAGGCATGGGAGGAATCCGGCGCCAAGGCCGCCGTTGGCAACACCGTCACGATCGCCGACGGCGGCTACCCGGGCACCGGACTCGTCATCCCGCACCGCCGGCAGCGCGGCCAGACCGCACTCCCGGACTGGAAGGAGGAGCACAACACGTCCCACAAGCAGGTCCGGGCCCGGGTCGAGCACGTCTTCGCCCGTATGAAGACCTGGAAGATCCTCCGCGGCTGCCGTCTCAAGGGCGACGGCGTCCACCACGCCATGCTCGGCATCGCCCGGATGCACAACCTCGCCCTCGCCGGATAGGCGAGCGGGCCGCAGGGCGGCCCGCCATGCCCGAGACGCCTCGAAGGTCACTTACGGGACAGCCCTTAGGTGCCAGCTGTTGCCACGGTCCTGACGACAGTCTCTGACAGCAACTTCGCTGCACTTGGTCGGTCACAAGGGTGCCTCCGCACTGGGTTGGGCACCTGGCATTGACTATGAACAAGAGCCCGACGTCATGCCCAGGCGAACTTTTCGGCGGCTCGAAACCGCCCGCGCCCACCAGTAGGTAGCACGGCAAAGGCCCAGCTCACCGGTACTGAACCGGGAACCTGGGCCTTGTCCGTTCCCCAGCCGGGAGGGCGACTGAGGGGCGCCGTCAGTCACGTGCCAGCAGCGTCGCCGGGCTCGCCCGGCCGGACCTTCTTGATCTGCTCGTCGACGTGGGCGGCGATGGCTTGGTCACGCCCGTTCACGAGGTGCTGATAGATCAGCGCGGCCCGCACCGACGAGTGCCCCATCCGCTGCATGAGCTCACGCGTCGTGGCGCCGCCGGTTGCGGCGAGGGTGTTCCCGGTGTGGCGCAGATCGTGGAAGTGGACGTCGCGGAGGCCGGTGTCCTTCAGGGCCCGCAGCCACAGCCGGCGGAAGTTGTTCCGGCGCAGCTGCCCACCGCGGGCTCCGGTGAAGACCAGCCCGCTCCGACCGGGCTTGGCGTAGACGGCGAGATGAGTGGCCAGGCTCTCCGCCAGCGAGGCCGGGAAGGCGACGGTCCGCACACCGGCCGCGCTCTTAGGCGTCTTGACCATGATGCCGTCCGTCCGGGTCTCGGCCAGGGCACGCCGTACGGCGACAGTTCGCCGGTCGAGGTCGATGTCATGGCGCTGGAGCGCGGCGAGCTCCCCGAAGCGGAGGCCGGTGAAGGCTGCCAGCAGGATGAACGTCCGGAAGCGCGCCGTTACGGCGTCGGCGAGCTGGAAGACCTCGGTGACGTCGAGGAACGGCCGCTCGGCCGTCTTGGCTGCCCCGGCGCCCTTGAAGCGGCAGGGATTGCGCTGGATCAGCTCGTCGTCGACCGCGGTGTTCATGATGGCGCGGAGGATCTGGTACGCCTTGGCGACCGTCGGCTCACCGACACCGGACTCCAGGAGGCCGGCGCGCCAGCGGCGGATCTGCGGCGTGGTGATCTCACTCAGGACCACGTCCGCGAAGGTAGGCAGAACGTGGAGGCGCAGCGCACTGCCGTTGCGTTCGCGGGTGGTCGCGGCGTAGTCGCGTTCCTTGAACCAGGCGTCGGCGTACACCCCGAAGAGAACCTTGTCGTCCGGGCTCTTCCATTTGCCGTCGAGGATCTCCGCTTCCTTGCGGACGAGCCACCGATCGGCATCGGTCTGCGAGGCGAACGTCTCGGGCGCGGATCGCGTGATCCCGTCGGGCCCCTGGTAGCGAGCCTGAAACCGCCCTGACGGCAGCTTGCGCACGGCCCCGAAGCGTCGTCGCTTTCCCTTGCTGTTCGCCATCAGGCCACCGCCGCGAATCGGCGACGAGTGGTGATCGGCTGGACGGTATGGGCGACGACGAATTCCTCCAAGGCCCGCTCAGGGATGCGGACATGACGTCCCACCTTGACGAAGGCGATCCGGCGCTCGGCGATGAGCCGACGCGGAAATCTCTCGGTGGTGCCGAGGAGTTCGGCAGCCTGGCCAACGGTCAGCAGTCGGTCTGTCACGCGGTTGCTCCTTCCAGGGCGAGTTGGTCGCGTAGGGCTTCGCGGGCGGTTTCGCGGTTGAGCTGGATGTCCCGGGCGATGGAGGCGGCGAGGGCGGCTTCACCAGGGGAGTGGCCCTGGCCGGCGTAGGACCAGGAGGTGAGGACGAAGACGGTGTCCGGCTCGACGTCGTCGAGGCCGCGGGCGGTGCGCTCCTGGGCGGCGCGGTAGTCGGCTCGGGTCTGGCGGAGCTCGCCCAGGGTGGTCGAGTACTGCCGGGACTTGGTGGAGAAGTGGCCCCGGAAGCCGAGCATGTGAGCCCATGCGAGGAGGCGCCGGTCCGGATAGAGCGGGTCGAGGTCGAAGCAGGCTTCGACGAGGCGGCGGGCGTGGTCGGGGATGCCGAGGAGGACCAGGACCTCACCGTTCCCGACGCGACGGTCGAGGCTGCCGGTGGTCTCCGCGGCCTTGGTGGAGTACTTGGCGATGTACGAGGCGACAGCCTGTTCGGTGATGTCGGAGCCGTCGCCGAACGCCTTCACGGGCCGGATGTCGATCTGGGTGCCCCAGCGGAGGCGGCGTAACGGCTGGTCGCCAGCGGCGGGGACGGTGACAGTCGTGTACGCGTGGCTGGCGGCGGCCCGGATGGCATCGGTGAGGCGTTCGGTGGTCGCCCAAGACGGCGGCGGGGAGTCGGGGCCGTCCGGGCCGTCGATGCGGAGGACGGCGTGGAAGTGGACGGCGCCGCGCTTCTGGAACTCGGCGACCTTCCCGTAGGAGATCCGAGCGACGGCCTTGAGCTCCCTCTGCGAGAGGCCGGCGGTGGCGGCGACCTCCCGGCGGAGTCGATTCGTGAACCTCTGCCAGAGCTGCCCGGCGTGGTTGTTGAAGAGGACGGCCGCGGCGTAGTCGTACGACTCAGAGTCGAGCGGCGTGCCGAGGGCGACGTCGTCCTCGGCGTGGCGGGCGCCGCAGCGGCACGGCCGGGTGCCGGGACGGTTGTGGACCGGTCCGAAGGACGGGGCGGTGAGGGTGAGGAAGACGCGGGGGTGTTCGCGGACGGTGGCGGGGATGTCCCGGGCGCTGTCTCCGGCGAGGCCGGCGCGGATGAGGTGGTACGTGTCGCCCGCGTAGGTCCAGGCGCAGGCGGGGCAGCGGGAGGCCCGGCGGTTGCCGCAGGCGATCCGGAGCCGCGCACCCGGTTCGGCGTCGGTGGAGTAGCGGTGGAGGGTCTCGCTGGTGGTCTTGTCCCGGGTGAGGGTCCAGCCCTGGAGGTGGATGGGGTGGGAGCAGCCACCGGTTCGGTGTATCTGCTCCTTCCAGCGGTCGAAGTCGGGGGACCCGGCCACCCGGAGCATGTCACCCAGGGTGGCGGTGTCGAACCCCGCCGGCGAGGCGGCTGGGACGGTCATCATGGAGTGCTTCCTTCTGGTTCTGCGAGCTGGGTAGGAGCGGGGGCTTCCGGGCGGCGGAGACTTGGCGGTTGAGCCGCCCGGAAGCCGACTGGTGCGGTGACTGGAGAGGCCCACCGGACCGGCAGAGGGAGGGACTGGATGAGGCGGTCCGAGGAATCGGCAGCTCTGTCAGAGGGCGGTGCGAGGATCACGCCGTGACGATCAACCTGCATGACTTCGACGGCGAGCACTCGCTTACCTTGAACGCCGGCGGCTTGGCTGCCGACGAAGCCGTAGCTGCCGCCGGACACGAGCCGAACGGGTACTTCTGGGAAGGTCTCGTGCAGTTCGCCTGGCCGGACATTGCCGACGACCTCGACTTCGACAGCGAGGCCGGCATGTTCTGCGCGGTCGGGAGCCCGAGCGACCTCGAACGACTCAAGACGGCCCTGGGATCCGTCATCACGAGCCCTGAGGCAGTCCGCGGCATCATTGCCCCCGCAGAGGCATCGGGCTTCGAGTTTGACGACTAGCGCTGTCGCCGCTGGCCGTTGAGGAGCGAGTGCAGGACGACGGCGCACACGGCGACCGAAGCGGCGCTGATGGCGACGGCGAGGAACATGGAGACCAGGACCGCGCCGACGACGAGGACAGCTCCGGCGCCGCCGGCGACGACCACGGCCAGGCCTGCGGGGGTGAGACGCAGGGTCGAGGACGGCGCCGGGACCGGAGCAGGGGCGGCCGGGGCGTGGTGGTGGTTGCAGGGCGCTACATCGGCGGTGTGTTGGGGCGCGATGTCGGTGCTGACGTTCGGCTGGACGAGCGGGGTGACGATGCCGGTCGGAAGCGGGTTGACCGGGATGCGCGGCTGGAACATGACGGTTCTCCCTACTTGTTGATCGTGCTGTCGATGAGTGGAGCAAGGACGCTGTCGGCGAGGAGGTAGCCGCCGAGGAGGATCACGGCGACGAGCCACCAGGGCGGGCGGATGAGCTTGATGCCGAGGCCGCCGACGACGACCAGGGCGAGCCAGAGCGGGACGTCCATGGGGCGGGTCTCCTTCGAGGTCAGCGAGGCTTGCAGCGATGGGTGCGGGCGGCGAGCTGGGCGGCCGAGGAGCTGGAGTACTCGGCGGACCAGCCGCAGCCGTCGGCCGTGCACACGGCGGCGTGCTTGGTGCGGCCGCGGCGGTCGCGGTGGGTGCCGGTCTGCACCGGACCGATCCGCATAACGGAGTGGAAGTGGTCGCGTGGGGCCATGACGAGGTCTCCCTTCAGGTGAGCTGGGCGGCGATGGCAGCGGCCATCAGGGGCGGGACGCCGAGGCGGGAGCGCAGGGTGTCGGCGTCGATCGGGTAGCCGGTACGGGCGCGGTAGTCGTCGGCGACTTTCCGGGCGTGAGCGACGAGTGCCGGCGGCACGGCGACGGGGGCGGGTTCGGGCTCCGGTGCGGGTTCCGGGACCGGCCCTGGTGCCGGGGAGACCTCCTGGCCGTCGAGCGCCGCGACCGGGACGAGGCAGGCGTTGACCGCGACCCAGTCGGTGGGCTTGTGGACGCCCGGCCGGGCCACCAGGACCGAGCAGGCACCGCACTCGCCCTCGGCGCAGCCCTCCTTGGTGCCGGTCAGGCCGCGCTCGCGGAGGAAGTCGAGCACCGTGGTGTGTGCCGGGGCCGGGGCGATCGACGCCTGACGCCCGTTGACGGTGATCCGCGCCTCGGTCACGACGGATCCTCGCTTCGGTGCAGGGGTGTAGGCAGGGGAAGGGTCACGATGTCTGGCCTTCTGTCGCGGTGCGCGGCGGGAGACTGCGCGCAGTGGGAGAACCGTCCCGGGCACGCGTCGGATGCACACGACGACACGCCGCGGGAAACGGTGAAGTCAAAGGAAGTCGGAGAAGGAGGGACCGACGGCGCCACGACGGGCCCGCCGGAACGGCGGCGCGTCAGCAGCCGTGCGCCACCCGACCCGGGACCCAGGCGGCCCGGTGAGCGAGGCGATTCAGGTCGGAGAAGATCGACATCCGCCCTCGCCCCCTTTCCGTACTCACGAGTCGGTGCGCACGAAACTATGGCTCCGCGGCGCGTCGGTCAAGGACGGATTCCCGCAGGCCACATCGATCGCGACTCACTTCCGTATGGCGCCTACCATGCGTTCTCTGCAGAGTCCGGGGCAGACGCGAGGATGATGGGGCTGGCACCTCGCAGACGCGTGACGGCGATCCGTCGCGCCGGCGCGGGTTGCAGTGAGAGTGAGCAGGAGGCAGTGAGCAGTCAGCATGGGCGAGCCCTCGCATCACGCGGGATGCGAGGGAACTACGCGACGGCAGTTCTAGGGCCGCTCCGCCGTCACCAGCCACGCCGTGCTCACCAGGCGAACCGTGCGGTCGTCCGTCTCGTGGGCACGGAGGTGGTCGGTGAGGGCGGCGCGGGCGCGGACCCGTGCGGGCTCGTCGGCGTTGTCCATGAGGTGGCGGCCCGGGCCGGAGGCCAGGAGGAAGTCCGCCGCGTCGGTGGCGTCCTTGCCCCAGGTGCCGTATGCCCGGGTCTCCGCGATCGCGATGCGGGTGAAGCCCGCGGCGGGGAGAACGGTACGTACGCGGTCGGGGGCGGCGAGGGAGAACATGCCGGAGAACTCTGTGAGTTCGGCCTGCGGCAATGGTTCGAGCAGGCCGTCGCGGTGATCGACGCGTACACCGGGACAGAGGGGCAACCGGTCCTGGTGGGCTTCAGCATGAGCGGACGACGGTGGCGGATCTCATCGCGCACTACGGGGATCGGGTGGCTCCCCGACGCGGCGAAGCCGGGCCGGGCCGTGGCGACCCTTGGCGCAGGTCGTAACCCGCCGTGACCCACTCAACCCGGCACACACTCCCGCGTGTTGAAAGATCAGGACGTGGTCGACAGGGGATTCGGAGCCGTCGTCGAGGTGACGCCGGTGGACGGTCCGGCGCGGACGACGGCCTGGTCTCCTCGGGGACCGAACAGGTGCAGGATCTCGACGGCGCTCGCGTCGGCGGGGCCGAACCAGTGCGGCTCGGTGGTGTCGAACTCGGCCACCTCGCCCGGCCCCAGCGTGAAGTCCTTCTCCCCGAGGATGAGGCGCAGCCGGCCGGCCAGGACGTAGAGCCACTCGTACCCCTCGTGGGTGACCAGTTCCGGCCGGCGGGGCGCCAGTACCTGCTTGAAGACCTGCACTCGCCCCGGGTACTGCGTCAGCGGTACGAGGATGCTGCCGCGCTCCTTGCGCAGGGGCCGGAGGTGTACCCGAGGGTCTCCACTGGCCGGCGCGGCCACCAGTTGGTCGAGGGCGACGCGGTGGGCTCGTGCCAGCGGGATGAGCAGGTCCAGGGTGGGGCGGCGTATGCCCGATTCGACCCGGGACAGCGTGCTCACCGAGATCCCGGTCGTGGCCGCCAGCGCTTCGAGGGTGAGTCCCCGATCCTGACGCAGTCGGCGCAGCCGGGGTCCGATGCCGTCGATGATCTGGTCGAGCTCTGCGTCCGTGGACCGTGTGTTCATGGATCCATTTTGCAGTCTTCGCAAAACTGATGGGCTGCGGCGGTCGCCCGGTCCGAGCCTTGCCCGGACATTGTTTCCGGACGTCAGAGGTGGGCCATGACCGCGACGACACATCCTGCTCAGCCCGTGCTTGTTGCGCGCAGACGCTGGACGGTACTGGCCGTCTGCTGCCTGAGCATGTTCCTGGTGGGTGTGGACACCACCATCGTCAACGTGGGCCTGCCGGCCATCGGGAGCGGCCTGGGCGTCGACACCCGTGGTCTCGAATGGATCGTGGACGCCTACACCCTCGTCCTGGCCAGTCTGCTGATCTCCTCCGGCGCGCTCGCGGATCGCTTCGGACGCCGCCGGGTGTTCCAGTGCGGGCTGGCCGTGTTCGGCGCCGCCTCACTGCTCTGTGCCCTCGCGCCCTCGGCGGGCGTGCTCGTCGCGGCCCGGGCCCTGCAGGGCGTCGGTGCCTCGATGCTCAGCCCCGTGGCGCTCGCGATCGTGGTGAACTCGATGCCGGACCCGAAGGAGCGCGCGCAGGCCATCGGCATCTGGGCGTCGGTGTTCGGGCTGAGCATGGCCGCCGGGCCCGTCACGGGCGGCGCGTTGCTCGCCTGGCTCGACTGGCGGGCACTGTTCTGGGTCAACGCGCCCGTGATCGCGGCCGCTCTGCTGCTCAGCGCGGTGTTCGTACCGGAGTCCCGGGCGCCGGGGGTTCGGCGGCTCGACCTGCCCGGTCAGGTTCTGCTGACCGTCGTCCTCGCCGTCGTGGTCGGGGTGCTGATCGAAGGGCCGCGCATCGGCTGGACGTCGCCCGCGGCATGGGCGGGGTACGCGGGGGCTGCCGCGGCGACAGCCGGGTTCGTGTGGGTCGAGTCGCGCCGACCTGAGCCGCTGATCGATCCCCGGCTGTTCGGCCGCCCGGTCTTCCGCGGTGCCGTCATCGGTGCGGTGGCGGTCTTCGTCGCCCTGAGCATGACGCTGCTGCTGAACACTCTCTACTTGCAGCACACCCGGGGCTGGACGCCGCTGGCCGCCGGCGTGGCCGCCTTGCCCCTGGCCCTCGGGGCGACCGTCTGCGCGCCCTGGTCCGGTCGCATGGTCGGGCGCACGGGGCCGCGAGTGCCGCTGCTCCTTGCCGGTGGGTTCATCACGGCCGGCGGGCTCTGTCTGGTCCGGCTCACCCCGCATTCGAACGTGCTGCTGCTTCTGACCGCCTACGCGTTCATCGGCATCGGATTCGGCTTCGCCAACGCCCCGATCACCAACACGGCGGTCAACGGACTGCCACCCGCCCGTGCCGGGGTGGCCGGGGCGATCACCTCCACCGCACGGCAGCTCGGCTCCGCCATCGGCATCGCTCTCGCGGGCGGCCTGGTCACGGCCGTTGGCCCGACGGGGCTGGCACACGCGTCCCGGCCGGGGTGGATCCTGGTCGCCGCGTGTGGAGTACTGCTCCTTCTTGTGGCCTATGTATCGCAGCCGAGGGAGGTCGCGGCTGGTCTTGCCTCCTCGCGGGCTCGGTGACGCGTGTGGGTCGTGTGGCCTGGGTGACCCGCGTGACGCCCCGCAGCGCGCCGGAGTCTGCGGCGATTGAAGCACCTCCGCACCGACTCGTCCCCGTGGCATGCTGGGGCCGGTCGAGGACGTGGCTTGCATGGTCATCGCGGGGTCGGATCGGTCAGGATCGGTCAGCAGCACTGCGGTCCGTTCCATGATCCTGGCGGGCTCGCAGACTCGCACTCCGGCTAGGGAGGAAGCTCGTATGGTCACCGGGATCGGTGCACGACCGGCGCCCGCCCTACGGCGGTACGTCGACTCGTACGTCGGTTTCGACCTCCGCGGGCTCGCGACAGGGGTCCACTGCGGCCCGCCGAGCCGCCTTCTCACCGCGGTGATCAGCCTGTCCGATCCCTTGGAGATGGCGGCGGGCGTGGGCGACGGATCACCTGTCACCCGATTCGGCAGTGTGGCCGGCGGTCTGATGGGCCGGTCGGTCGCGATCCGCCACGACGGACGCCAGCACGGTGTGAAGCTGGCGCTGACGCCCCTCGGCGCTCGGGCGATCTACGGCATCCCCGCCGCCGACCTCGCCCACCGGCTGGTGCCACTGGACGAGCTCCTCGGATCGCTGGGCGCCGAACTGACCGACCGGCTCCGGGCGGCATCGACGTGGCCGGCGCGGTTCGCCGTCCTGGACGAGGTGCTCCTGCGCGCGGTCGGTCGTGGCGACGACGGCGACGCTGTGCGCCGGATGCGCCCCGAGGTGGCCGAGGCCTGGCGGCGCCTCGTCGCCGCGCGAGGCCGCGTCCAGGTGGGTGAGGTCGCCGCGGAACTGGGCTGGAGCCGCCGGCACCTCAGCGAACGGTTCCGTGGCGAGATGGGGCTGACGCCGAAGGTCTTCGCCCGCGTGCTCCGCTTCGAGTACGCACACGACCTGGCGACGGCGCGGGACCGGCTCCCGTGGCCCGAGGTGGCGACGATCTCCGGCTACGCGGACCAGGCGCACCTCGTCCGGGACTGGAACGAGTTCACGGGGCGCACGCCGACGGCATGGCGTCATGGCGAGGTCCTCCTGGGTGCCGGGCAGCCGCCGACCGGCATCCTGTCGCGCGACGGTACCGGGTAGCCACCGACCGGTGGTCGCGCCGGTCTGTTCCCATTCCTTCAAGACCGCCCGGTCGCCGCGGTGTGACGATCACCGGCATGAGACTCGTGAACGAACACCACGCGATCCCGCTGCGGACCACCCCCGTGCACCTCGGACTGGGATCGACGGCGAAACTCGTCGAGGGATTCGCCTGGGACCCGGAGACGCTCCAGGCCTACAGCGCCGCGGTGGCGGCGGACGGTGCCGAGGGCCGGATGGTGATGATCTTCGACGGGGAAGGCCCCGGCGACCACTGGGAACGCCACCCCGCGGGTGACGAACTGGTCGTCTGCCTGAGCGGGTCCGTGACGGTCAGCCGCGACCTGGACGGGGTGCTCGACCGCGTTCTGCTCGGGCCCGGCGAGGCCACCATCAATCCGGCGGGCGTGTGGCACGCGGTCGACATGACCGGGCCGACGTCCCTCCTCAGCATCACCGCCGGCCTCGGCACCGATCACCGCCCTCGCACCGACACCCTTCCGACCGAACGCGGCGTCCTGCCGGGACCGGAAGCATCATGACGACGCGCATCGCCTGCCTCGGTGACAGCCTCACCCGTGCGCTGATCAGCGTCGACTACCTGGACCTCCTCGCACGGCGCCACCCACCGGGTGAGCTGCGGCTTGCCCGTCATGGCGCCAACGGCGACTTCGCCCACAACCTCCTGCAAGGCCTCGACGCCGTCATCGCGGACCCGCCCGACGTCATCACGGTACTGATCGGCACCAACGACGCCCGGGCAAGTCTCCCCGGCTACCGCACGGACAAGGCCATGCAGCGCAAGCGGCTCCCCGAACGCCCGTCAGCCGCCTGGTTCCAGCAGTGCCTGGGGACCATCGTCGAACGACTTCGGGCGGAGACCGACGCCACGATCGGTCTGCTGTCGCTCCCGGTCCTCGGCCAGCAACTCGACGGACCGGCGGCGCGGGCATCGGAGCAGTACAGCCGCATGATCGCCGAAGCCGCCACCGCGAATGAGGTGACCTACCTCCCCCTCCACGAACGCCAGGTGGCGGAGCTTCGCCGAGCAGATCCCTCACCCATCCCGTACCAGGACGCACCCCCCCGAGCGGGCCTCGGCGTGCTCCTCCAACACGCCCTGCTGCGCCGCAGCTTCGACACGATCTCACGACACAGAAACCTCGTCCTGACGACCGACCACATCCACCAGAACAGCCGCGGCGCCACCCTGATCGCCGAAGTCATCGACGCCGGCCTGCTGACCCAGAGGGGGTAGCCGGTCTCCGAGGTCGTGGCCCGATGGAACTGGGAGCGCGCGGAGGACTCGTAGGTTCGATCAGCCGGATCCGAAACCATGGACGGCCTGATCCCATAGGTCCAGCCCCGCGCGGAGGAGTTCGCGCACGGCCGCGGTCTCCTCTTCCGTCCAGGCTCCCTTGCCGGCGGTCGGTTCGAGAGCTTCGCCACCGAAGATCTTCTCGTAGGCGCTGTCGTGGACCGGTCCTTGGGAGGAGAGGGGCGGGCCGGTCTTCAGGCTGTGGGAGAGGTCTTCGAGGAAGTTCCATGCGTCCAGCAGCAGTCCTGCCGTGACCAAGCGACGGTCGGGGCGCTCGACCCACTGCCGTACGACGTCCAGATCGAAAGTGGCTTCGCCCTCCCAGACGAGCCCCCAGCCGTCGCGATCGCAGTACTCCTGCAGCATCTTGCGGTCGTGGAACGCAAGGAGTCGTCCGAGGTCGTCAACGACGAGCTCGTCGGGGGCATCGTCCTCCCCGGGCCGCCAGATCAGCGTCAGGTCCCCGCTCCTGGTCGCGATTCGGTACGGAAAGCAGTCAGCCATGCGGAGTCTCCCTGGTGCCGCGGCGGCACTTGCCGCGCGGGTCACCCTGCCTGCATGGATCGTCGTGCGGTGACTTCGGATCAGGTGGAGCTTCGGGGTGCGGAGCCGGCGGGTCTGGGGACGCGGATCGCTGGATGTTTTGAGTGGTCGGAGCCGCGGGCGACGGCGGTCGTCTATGTGAGGGGGTTGCTGGCGGACGTGCCGCGCAAGAACGGGCGGCAGCCGGCTGAACAGGCCGGTGCCGCGACGCCCTGGTCGACACGGCGGCTGCTGGGGGCCGCCCGCTGGGATGCTGAAGAGGTCCGTGATGTGGTGCTGTCCTACGTGGTCGAGCGTCTGGGCGAGCCCGAGGCGGTGCTGGTCCTGGACGAGAGGGGGTTCCTGAAGAAGGGCAGCCGGTCGGCGGGCGTTCAGCGGCAGTACACGGGCACGGCGGGGCGAATTGAGAACTGCCCAGGTGGGGGTGCTCCTGGGCTACGCGTCCCCGCGGGGGCGGGTGCTGATCGTCCGGGAGCTGTACCTACCGGACGGGTCGTGGGTGCGCGACGCGGGGCCTGCACAAGGACGCGGCGGTGCTTCCTAAGCTGTGGCGCCATGGAGAACCAGCTCACCCACGAGGCCAGTACTTTCATCAGTTTCCAGAACTACGAGTTCCAAGATCCGAGGTCACACGGATACAGGTGGGTCGACGTCAGGCATCTGCGGATCCCAGCTGAGTCAGGCGGAGCCCAGGAACTGCTCGCGGCGCTCATCGGGCATGAACAGTTCCGGGACGACTACGCGGGCGGCGGAGTCCTTTCGGCGGGATCCAGGCACGGCCCGTATTGGCTGAGGCTGGGCACCCCCGACGTCTACGAAGCAGTCAGTCAGGAGAGGAGTGCGTACGTCCTGCGAGGGTGGGTGAACCAGTCCGGGGACGTACCCGCCGCGGTGGAGGCGGTTCTACAGCAGGAGGTGTTCGACCGCTTGGCGGCGGCTGACCGCATCTACTACCTGAGCAGGCTGGGAGATGAGGCCATTCACGACTGGGGGCGCGTGCACGAGCACTTCCACGAACTCGTGCTCATCGACCGCTCAGCTGGACGGATCACTAAGAACCCCTAACAAAATGCGGTTCGGTCGAAGACTCCGCTGCCAACGGCGGGTGTGGCGTTGCATGACAGGATCCGGCTGTGACGTGTGATGTGTGTGGCCACGAGATGCGGCGGGCGCCGGTGGCTGAACCGCGAATGGCGTGGGACTTGCCGGTGAAGGAGCGGTGGTTCTGCTCCTGGTGCTACGCGTGGACCGAGCTGGGATACGGTCCCCGTGAGGTTTCACGACCCCAGTACCAGCCCATGTACGGGCGCTGGGAGCGGGCGGAATCGCCGGATCTTCCTGAGGACGTGGCCCACGCCTACGACACGGCCTATGCCTACACAGGTTCCGGCGCGACGTTGTGCGGCATAGAACACGAAAGCCTCTCGGTCTCTCCGTACTGGTGGGTGCCGGACCGGAGCGATGCCTGCGGTGCTTGCAAGGAGACCGCGGCCGTCATTGACCAGCGCTGGCCGTCGGAGATGCGTGGTGGGAATCGTGTCAACCCCACGCCTCCCCTCGGTTCCTGCTGGCCCCCTTTCTAGGGCTGCCCGCTCGACGCTCTCAGCCGCCTCCAGCAGATCAATGCGCACGCGAGCCTGAGGAACGCTTCGTGGATGTCGTCGCGGACCTCCCAGCGAATGCGCAGACGACGGAACCAGTGCAGGTGAGCAAACGTACGCTCTACAACCCAACGCTGGGTGCCCAGGCCAGAGCCATGCTCGGTACCGCGGCGGGCGATCAGCGGTTGGACACCGAGGTCCCAGACCAGGCGGCGGTACTTGTCGTGGTCGTAGCCGCGGTCGCCCAGCACCATGTCTGGTCGGCGCCGAGGCCGGCCGCGCTTGCCCCGCACCGGCGGCACGGCTTGGAGGAGCGGGATCAGCTGGGTGACGTCGTTGCGGTTGCCGCCAGTGAGAGTGACTGCGAGCGGGATGCCGGTGGCGTCGGTGATCAGGTGGTGTTTGCTGCCCGTCCAGCCCCGGTCAACGGGGCTTCGTCCGGTCTTGGCTCCCCCTTTAACGCGCGGATGTGGGAGCCGTCGACCGCCGCCCTGGAGAAGTCCAGGGCGTTTGCGCTGCGAAGCTTGGCCAGGAGGACCTCATGCAGCCGGAGCCAGACCCCAGCCTCAGTCCACTCGGCCAGGCGGCGCCAGTAGGTCATGCCGGAACCGAAGCCGAGTTCTTGCGGCAGGTGCTCCCAGGCGATCCCGGTGTGCAGCACGAACAGGATGCCCTGGAACACCAGCCGGTCCGGATGCCGCTTGCGCCCGGGATGTCGGGCCCGACGCTCCACCCTCGGGAGCAGCGGCTCGATCACCGCCCACAGCTCGTCATCGACTTCCCACGGCTTCGGCCGCGCCACCCCGCACCTCCGGATCATCACTCCTGGAGTGATCCAACCATCTCGAAGATCATTTCGTTAGGAGTTCTCAAGGCGTGGCTGAGGCTGCCCTGCGGTACGCCGCCTATCTCGACGGTGACCTGTCGGACCACCTGCGTGTCCACCTCTTCTGGCTTGAGGAGCGCCGGTCCCCCACCGCCGTGGACCGGCGGCCGCAGCTCTGACGGCGGTGGCGGCGGAGGCGGTACGTGCCGTGGAGCTACGGACGGATCACGGCGCCGCCGGGCAGACCGGCTCGGCAGGCCCCGCTACCGAATCAAGCGGCTCGCCGCACCAGGTGAAACGGACCCACCGGCAGCTCCAGTCGTCATCGGCGTAGGAGCGGAGCGGCCCGTTCATCTCCTCCTCGGGCATGTACCGCCCGCGCGCCCCTTCGTGCCAGCCGCAGGTGACGCGATACGTGCCGGGCCTGACCCAGAGCACCGTACCGAGACCCCGTTGGTCCTCCAGGTGGAGCTGGACCGGTGGGTTGAGTCGGCCCAGGGCCCGGAGCGAAGCCTCCCTTTCCCGCGGTGTCGCGTACGACCCGGTCTCGTCGGCATCGACTCCCGTCGCGACGACAACGACCCTCCCGCTACGCACCGCCAGCTGCCCCACCTTCTGCTCCTCGTTCACCGCACGTGCAGCATGCCGACGCGGTGCATCCGTCCTGCCTGCGGGGATCCAGGAACGCATGACCAGAAAGTGGTCGTCGCTGTCGGCCGGGCTCCTCCGGCTCCGGGCATGGGCGATCTCCGCCGCGCCGTCGCCGTCCGTATCCCAGACCAGGCCGCCATGCGCCTCGTCTTCGCCGAACCGCACGAACGCGGCTTCGAGGTCATCGTTGTCCGGGTGAACCGCCGACCAGGCGCGGGCGTGGTCGCAGGCCGGATCCAGTTCGAGGTCGGAGTCGTACGCCGCTCCACCCCAGTCGGAGAAGGCTTCGAGGTCGCAGACGAGCAACGGACCACCGAGGGAACCAACCCTGAAGGACTCCCACACGTACGGAGGCTGTGAACTGGAATCTTCAGGGCTCACGGAAGCTGCTGCCGATCTATGAACGGTTCAAGAGGGACAGCTGCCAGTGTGAGTCATCGCAGCCGGCACCGGCACCCGCCCGGCCTCACGCCCTCGGTGGGATGACGGGCAGCAGGAGATGGGCTGGGCGGTCCGGGCCCAGTGCAGGGTGCATCGTCCCCGGCTGCGGGTGCGGTAGGAGGCGGGGAACTGGCCGGTCAGCGGGTTGCGCGGGGACAGCCACCGGCCGGCCACGACCAGCCGGAGTTGTTCCCCCGCGCGGAACAGGGTCGAAGAGGGGCCGAGCGCGAGGTCGACGGGGACGACCTCCCCCGCGGGGACGGGCTCGCGCACCAGACAGGCCGGTACGGGCTCGAAGGGGCGCGACCGTCCAGCCGAACCGCGCGCCACTCCGCCTGATGTCGAACGTGAGCGATCCCGGTGCGGTCGGCGGTTCCGGGGCAAGACCGCGGTCGGTGAGGTGTACGGGGGTCCAGCGGGTGCGTTCCAGCGGCCAGGACTCCTCTTCCCGTACCTCCACGATGTGGTCGGCGCGGTCGCGGACCTCCAGCCGGACCCGGGGCAGCGGCGGCACGTCCCGTCCCTTCAGGTGGCGCTCGAAGAAGCGCAGCTGGGCCGCGCGCGCCTCTTGGTCGTAGAAGACGGCCCACTTGCCGCCGCGGTGGGTGTACAGGTGCCGCTCCGCGGATCCGACCCCCCTCGGACGTCCCAGCTCCCCTAAGGTCGCAGTTCACCACCGCGTATCCCTGCCCCACCCACCACACCGGATCGGGCCCCTCCCAGGTGGTGAGCGAGGAGAAGACCAGGGGCCCGGTCTGGCGCATGATCCGGTAGCGGAACGACAGCTTCGGACGGCCCGAGGCGGTGAAGGCGGGCAGGTCGTCCTTCCCGTACGGGTGGGCGAAGAGGATCACCGGTACGCGATCGTCACCCGGTGGCCGGTGGACGTTGACGCGCAGCACTGTGCCGTCGCGAGCGGTGACCGGGCAGTTGTTCTCGACCCGCACCTTCCCGGCTTCCGGGCGGTACACCGAGATGCCCGGCCGCAGCGTGCCCGAGAGGCGCGTCAGAGCGTACGTACCTCTCCCCGGCCTGCGGTCAGCCGGTGGGCGGGGTGAACTCGGGCTGGTCCAGCAGGCGCAGCCAGCTTCCGTCCGGCTGGCGGCGGACCACCTGCGCCCGGGCGCCGGACCCGTCACGCGGCGGGGTCGAGGTGAGGGCGATGCCGTCGCTGACCAGCGTGGGCAGTGGCTGCTCGGGTTCGAAGCGCGGGCGGTTCGCCAGCACCTTCTCCCACAGCTCCCGGATGGCCTCACGTCCGACGGTCAGCTCCCCGGGCGGATAGGCCATCACCGCACTCTCCTCGTAGAGCGCGGCCACTCCCGCCGCGTCACCGGCGTTGGACCGCTCGACGAACAAGCGGGTGATGTCCTCGGGCCGCATGGCCTTCTCGTACGCGTTCACGGGTGACTCCTGTCTTGTGCGTTGGGTTTCCCGCTCGGGCTCTCGGGCTGGGCCTCTCGGGCTCGGATCGGGCCGGGACCGCCCGGGCCTGGACTCGGACTCGGACTCGGTGGCAGGTGCGGTTCCGCCTCTGCCTCGTCCCGGGTGTCCAGCCTGGTCCGTCCACCGTCCAGAAGTCCAACAGATGGAAGAGATGAGAACTAGAATCCACAGTCATGGAGTTGAGGCAGTTGGAGTACTTCGTCGCCGTCGCCGAAGAGCGGAACTTCACCCGGGCCGCCGAGCGGGTCCACATCAGCCAGTCCGGCGTCAGCGCCCAGATCCGTCAGCTGGAGCGCGAGCTCGGCGCCGAGCTGTTCGACCGGTCGGCGCGTACGGCCACCCTCACCGTCGCGGGCAAGGCCGCACTCGAATACGCCCGTGCCGCGCTGGCCGCGGCCGGTGCCGTCGGCCGGGCCGTGGACGAGGTGACCGGGCTGATCCGGGGGCGGCTCACCATCGGCATGGTCATCGGTTGCACCGTCACCCCGTTGTTCGAGGCCCTCGCGTCCTTCCACCAGGAACATCCCGGGGTCGAGCTGTCCCTCCTCGAGGAGCAGTCCGACCGCCTCGTCGAGGACGTCCGGTCCGGCGCCGTCGACCTGGCCCTCATCGGGACGGCAAGCGCCGCACCCGAAGGGCTGGAGACTCTGACGATCATCAGTGAGCGGCTCGTCGTGCTGGTCCCGACCGGACATTCCCTGGCGGAGCGGCGCCAGGTCACCCTGCGCGACCTCACCGGCCACCCCCTGGTGTGCATGCCCCGAGGTACCGGCCTGCGCACCGTGCTCGACGACGCCTGCACCGCGCAGGGCCTGCGCCCCGACATCGCCCTCCAGGCCAGCGCCCCGGACGCCATCGCCGACCTCGCCGCCCGGGGACTCGGGGTCGCGATCCTCAGCGAGTCGATGGCCGCAAGCTACCGCGACCGCCTCGTCGCCCTCCCCCTCGCCGAGGTGGACGCACCGGCCCTCCTCGCCCTGGTCTGGAAGGACCGGCCCGATCCGGGGCTCCGCGCGCTCCTCGCGCACAGCCGACGCTCCTTCGGCCTCCCCATCGCGCTCTGACCGACGCCAGAGGAGCCCGGGCGCCCCGTCGGCGACGTCAGCGGATGGTCACCCGCATCGCCCTCGCCCGCGTCAGAGCCAGCCGTCGGCGCCGGCGTCATCGGCCAGCGCGATGACCGTCGTGATGCGCTTCCCGACGGGTTCACGGTGGATGGAGAAGCTCTGCCCGAGTACCGTCACGATCTCCAGCCCGTGCTGCCCGATCCGGGTCGGATCGGGACCGAGAAGGACCGGGAGAACGGGGCTGCTGTCCCAGACCGCCACCTCGACGGTGCCATCGGCGATCTCCAGCGTCAGCAGGCAGGGGCCCGGCGCGTACTTGCGGGCGTTGGTGACCAGCTCGCTGACCACGAGCTCCACCGCGCCGCTGGCACGCTCGGACACCGCCAGCCCGTGCACGGCCTGCGCGTCGGCCAGAAAGGCGACGGCCAGCTCTCGCGCGACGCCGATGTCCTCGCCGCCTTCGTAGAGAGCGGACACCGAAACGACCTCGCCCCCACGCACCCGCTCCGCAGCCCCCGCTACCAGCTCCATGCCGCTCCCCTTGCCCTGATCTCGYGTGGTCCGCGCAGCCTTCTACCCCGGGCGGAAACTCTCACACCAGGTCTTGCTCATGATCTCTCGATGAACGGAAGCCGCGGGGTCGGGCCCCACTCCACGGCGGGCAGCAGACCGGCGGGACCGCACCACCGTCGGGGGTGAGGGGCCAGACCGGGGAGCGTCGGCGGCGTGGCGACAGGGACGGCTGGGCGACAGGGCGACAGGGACGGCTGGGCGACAGGGCGAGAGGAATCGGCGCACCCCGTTGCCGAAGGATCCATCTGACGGGGCATCATTCTCTGTCATGGACCTCACCGGCATAGCCGCCCTGGTCGCGCTCGCTGGCATCCCCGTGAGCGTGCTCGTCGCGCATTGGCAGAAACGCACCGCGCTGCAGCAGACCCACGCGCTCAACCAGGCCGCCCGCGAGACCGCCGACGCCGCACACCAGGCGGCCCTGGCGCAGGCAGAGGCAGGCCACCGCGCCGCCCGCGAATCCGCCCTCGAACAAGCTGCCGCAAGTCATCGGGCAGCCCTCGCCCAGCTCGAAGCCGCACACCAGGCAGCACTCACCCAAGCGGCCACCGCCCACCAGGCGGCTCTCGAGCTCCAGGCCGCCCACGCCGCGGCCGCACACGAGAGCACGATGACCCAGGCAGCGGCCGCCCACCAGGCCGCCCTCGAACTCCAGGCCGCCCAGTCAGCGGCATCCCACCGCAGCGCGATGGCGGTGGTGGTCGCCAACCACCGGTCCGCACTCGAAATCGCCAGAGCCCAGGACCAAGTCGAGGTCGAACGGTGGAAGCGCGAGAAGCGCACCGCCGCCTTCGAGAAGGTTCACGCCACACTGGACGAATTCCGCACCGCGTTTCTGCGAGAGGCCGACCCCGACGCCCTCGGCAGAATCGGTTTCGAACTGCACGGCCTCTTCCACACGGTCCTTCCGTTCGGCGGTCTGCGTCTGGCCGAGAAAGTCGCGTGGCTGAGCAGAGAATGCGGGAATCTGGCCCGCAGGGTACGCGAGACACCCATGAGCGAAACCGACCGGAAAGAACACTGGGACAGCGAGATATCACCCAGACGGAAGGAACTCAGCGAGGCCATGAGTCAGATGGTGGAACTCGCGGAACGTAACCGTATCGCCAACGTACGACGCATGAACCAGCGCCGATAGAACACCCTGAGACCCGCGCACATCAGGACACTCCAAGCAATAGGACGGCTCACCCGCTCCAGCACTCCACGAGTTTCTCGGGTTCAGTCCAGGAGCGCGGTCGCCTCGACCTCGACAAGGACGTCCGGCTCGAAGAGGTAATCCACGCCGATGAGGGAGGCCGGGGGCATCGGGAGCCGGAGGCCGATCTCCTCGGCGACGGCCTCCACTCCGGCCATGAGATCGCCGATCTTCTCCGGATTCCACCGGGTCACGTAGAAGGTCAGGCGCAACACGTCCGCGAACGAGGCGCCGGCGCCCTTCAGACCGACTGCGGTGTTGCGCAGCGCCTGCGCGACCTGCCCCGCCAGATCGCCGGGCGCGACCGGGCTTCCGTCGGCCCGGCGCGCGATCTGGCCGCTGACATGGACGTGCTTCGTGCCCGTTCCCACGGAGACATGGTGGTAGGGGGTCGGCTGCACCATCCCTTCCGGCGTGAAGTGCTGAACAGTCATGGGGTTCTCTCTCCTCCGCAGTAGGTATCCGTAAGCTACCTAGGAGACGAAGGACACTTCAACGAGACCAGGTTTCGCCATGGATACCGACGACGAACTCCGCATCGACGCCCCGCACCGCGAACTGCTCGACCAGATCCTCGACAAGTGGTCGCTCAGCGTCCTGAACGAGCTCTGCGACCGCCCCTGCCGCTTCAACGAGCTGCGCCGTGCCATCCCTCAGGTCACCCAGAAGTCGCTGACGACGACCCTGAGGCGGCTCGAACGTAACGGTGTGATCGAGCGCGAGGTCGTCTCCACCCGCCCCGTGGCGGTCCGCTACCAGATCACTCCACTCGGCAAGACGTTGCGTCCTCCCATCGACGTACTGCTCGCGTGGGCCTCACGGAACATGCCCGCCATCGAGCGCGCACGCGAACGGTTCGAGGAGCACGAAGAACAGTGAGCCAGTACCGCCCCGGCCTGATACCTCGCCCCTGTGCGATCCGTCAGCGGTCGGCCGGAAGTCCGTTCAGGCGGATCGCCACCGCGCCCAGCCACAGCAGGCCGAGGCCGGCGCCGGCGGTGAAGGCCAGGACGGATACCGCCGACAGCAGGAATCCGGCGAGAACCAACACCGGCACGACACGGGAGGCGACGGCCCAGCCCCGCAGGCCACGGGCGGCCAACGGGCGGGCCAGGACGACGAACGCCGCGCACAGGGCGAGGTGGCCGACCATCCCACCGAGCATGTGCACGGTGCCGTGTCCGCTCATCACGGTCTCCTCCGGGGCACCGGCGGGAAAGCCCGCCCCGGCGTCGGCCGGGAAGGCCGCGGCCACCCAGAAGGAGACGCCGAAGACGCCCACCAGGGCCGGACCCCAGGTGCCGCCGAGTGCGCCGCGCAGCACCCTCCGCAATCCCGTCGCACCGGCGAGCAGCAACACTCCGGCGAGCACGAAGTTCACTGTCTGGATCCAGCCGGACTCCCCCAGGGCGAGCTGGCTGAGCGCGTTTCGGGTGAAGTCGAACCCCTCCCGTGTCAGGCCCTGGGTGATTCCGATCGCCAGGAACAGCGGGCCCGCCACCGCGCCACAGGCCGCGCCCCAGCCTGCCGCGGAACGCGCCGAGGGCGCAGGGGAATCGGTGAGGCGGGGCACATCGAGAATCTCGGTCATGGCGAACCCTTCCTGGCGTCGGTGCTGTCGCTGCGTCGGTGCTGTCGCTCTTATTGACGGACAGCGCGGCGCCAAGTCATCGGCCCGGATCATGTGTGCCGGATCACATGCGGCGAGAGGTGTGCGGCCCTGGGGCGGGCCCGCCGCCCGTCGGTGCGTACCACTACGACGACGTACAGGGACGCACGGGAGCGCGTGACCAAGCCGAGCAAGGGTGACGCGAACGATGGGGAGACCGGGCCGAGCGACGGTGACGCCCGGGATGAGGCGACCGGCCGAGGGACGGTGAACCCTGCGGCGGCCCGAGTC
This sequence comes from Streptomyces sp. adm13(2018), assembly GCF_008042145.1. Classification (GTDB taxonomy): domain Bacteria; phylum Actinomycetota; class Actinomycetes; order Streptomycetales; family Streptomycetaceae; genus Streptomyces. The sequence goes on along the minus strand of NZ_RDBH01000097.1, from coordinate 35,889 downwards.
CTGCCTGGTCACGCCTCATCAGGCGGGCATCGCGCACGGACGAGCGGGGGTCGGACCTCGGGCAGAATAGTCAGCTCATGTGATCTTTTGTGGTGGGAGGAACCTACAGGTGACCGGCGCTGGCTTGGAGTTCGCGGCACTGTTGCGGCGGTTGCGTCTGGAGGCCTCGCTCACGCTTGAGGCGCTGGCGGAGGCGTCGGGAGTCAGCGTCCGCGGGATAGGCGACCTGGAGAGGGGCCGGGTCGCCACTCCCCAGCGTCGTACCGTGGCGGCGCTCGCCGACGGGCTGCGGTTGTCCACGACCGAGCGGGAACGACTCCTCGCCGCCGCCCGGACCGGCCGCGTGCCCCGCCCGCAGGCGACTGGCCTGCGCGCCTTCCCCCGCGGCGTCGACGACTTCGTGGGGCGCGAGGGGGAGCTGGCACGCCTGACGACCCTGGCCGAGCAGGAATCCCCGGGGATACCGGTGGTCGTGGCCGTGTCCGGGCAACCCGGCACGGGGAAGACCACCCTGGCGCTGCGTGCCGCCCATGACCTGGCCTCGCGTTTCCCCGACGGGCAGCTGCTGTTCGACCTTCGGGGAACCGACGAGGAACCGCCGGACTCGGCGGAGCTCCTGCTCCGCGTGCTGAAGGCGCTCGGTGTCGCCGATCGCGACCTCGCCATGGCCGGCTCTCAGGGGCATCCGGAACTGTGCCGGCGCGTACTGGCCGAGCGGCGCTGCCTGCTGGTCCTGGACAACGCGCGGGACGAGGCGCAGGTCCGGCCGCTGCTTCCGGGGGCGGGCGCGAGCATGGTGGTGGTGACGAGCCGGCGGATGCTCACGGGCCTGGAGAGCGTGCACCGTCTCGCTCTCGGCGAGTTGTCGCCGGCGGAGGCGAACACCCTGTTGACCACCCTGGTGGGACGGGAACGCGCGGAGGCGGATCCGCGGGCCCTGGCCGAGGTCGCCGGACACTGCGGAAACCTGCCGCTGGCCCTGCGTGTGGCCGGCAACTGGCTGGCCACCCGTACCGGCTGGAGCGTGCGGCGCCTCGCCGACCGGCTGGCGATGGAGGAGTACCGCCTGGACACGCTGACCGCCGGTGACGTCCACGTGTCCGCCGCCTTCCACCTGTCCTACCGCCAGCTCACCCCCACCGCGGCCCGCATGTTCCGGCTGCTGTCCCTCGTCGAGGGGCCCGACGCGGGGGCCGCCGGCGCCGCCCAGCTGACCGGGCAGTCACTGTTCGACGCGGAGGACACGCTCGAGGAACTCGTCGAGACCGGCCTCCTGAACACGGACCGGGACCGCTACCGCTTCCACGATCTGCTGCGGCTGTACGCCCGCGGTCGTCTGAGGGCTGAGGAGTCCCCGGACGTGGCGCAGGCCGCGCGGTCCGCGCTGCACCGTTGGATGCTCGAGAACACGGTCATGGCGGGCCGCTGGTACGAACCCGACCACGGCGCCCCGCCCGCCACGTGGCGGGGCACGATCGACCTGTCCACCGCGGACAACGCCCGTCGCTGGCTCCAGACCGAGGGCGCCAACTGGCTGGCCGCTCTGCGCGCGGCCGCTGCCGAGGGCGACCACGCTCGCGTCGTCGAGGTCGCCGAGGCGCTGCACTGGTTCTCCGACCAGTGGATCTTCTGGGGACACTGGCCCGAGGTCTTCGCCACCGCCGCCCGCAGCGCCGATGCCCTGGGCGATCACCTGCTGATGGCCACCCACCTCAACTACCACGCCTGGGCGCTCCTCGTCTGCGAGGGCCGCCACCAGGACAGTCTCGACCGCGCCGCGCAGGCGCTCGTGGCCGCCCGGCGGGCCGACGACCTCCCGCAGCAGGGCTGGGCGCACAAGTACACCGCCTGGACCTTCCGACTGCTCGGCGACTACGCGGCGGCGGCACGTCACAACGGCGAGGCGGCCGCGTTCTTCGAGACGGCCGGTGACCTCCACGGCGCACTCCAGTGCCGGGTGGAACACGGTCAGATCCTCGTGGACGGAGGGCTGCACGAGGAGTCCATCGCGGAGATCCTGGCCACCCTTTCGTTCCTGGACCAGGTCGGTGAGCGGGTCGAACCCCACATCGCCGAGTTCACCCGCACGAATCTGCAGGTCACCATCGGTGGGGCGCACGCGAGTCTGGGGAACTGGTCCGAGGCCGCGGACCACCTGCGCCGGGCCGTGGAACTCTGTCGCCGCAGCCGCAACGCGGCCATGGAGAGCCGGGCCCTGATCCACCTCGGAAACTGTCTGCTGAGCGCCGGCCACCGTGACGAGGCCCGCGAGGCGTTCTCAGGATGCCTCGCCCTCGGCAACGCGGCCGATCCCACCCGCCTCACGGAGGCCCGGGACCGCCTCGCCGAACTGGACGGGTGACCTGTTCGTGCCTGGCCCCCGGAGGGGGACCCGGAGGGGGACCCGGAGCAGTTCCGGTGATCTGAGGTGAGTGCCGCCGGGATGTCGTACGGCGCGGGCGGCGCGGGGTCGTTGACCGGTTGTGCGCTGTCGTGTCAGCCCCTGTGCGCAGGAGGGCAACGCGGCTGGTCAGGTCACTCGTAGCGTGCAGGAGTGCCGAGCCGCGTCACGCGGCCGGCACCCTCCCGACAGCTTCGAAAGGACCCCTCATGTTCGACATCGCCAAGGTGCAGGCCGCCCCGAGCGAGGACCTGCTCACGCCCGACAACGCGGTCATGCTCTTCGTGGACCACCAGCCGCAGATGTTCTTCGGCACCGGCAGCGGCGACCGGGCCTCGATCATCAACAGCACCGTCGGTCTCGCCAAGGCGGCCCGGGCCTTCGGCGTACCGGCCGTCCTGACCACGGTGGCCGCCGAGTCCTTCTCCGGTCCCCTGCTGCCGCAGCTCGCCGAGGTCCTCCCCGAGAACGAGATCATCGACCGCACCACCATGAACGCGTGGGAGGACGAGGCACTCGTGGCGGCGGTGCGGGCGACCGGGCGCAGGAAGATCATCCTGTCGGGCCTGTGGACCGAGGTATGCCTGGTGCTGCCCGCCCTCTCCGCCCTCGGGCAGGGATACGAGGTGTACGTGGTCGCCGACGCCTCGGGCGGCGTGACCCCGGCCGCCCACGAGCACGCGCTGCAGCGGATGATCGCGGCCGGCGCCGTCCCGGTGACCTGGGTGCAGGTTCTGCTGGAGCTGCAGCGCGACTGGGCGCGCCAGGACACGTACGGCGCGGTCATGGAGATCGTCAAGGCGCACGCCGGCGCGTACGGCCTGGGTGTCGTGTACGCGCAGGCCGTCATCGGCGCGCACGCGGCCGGCTGACCTCCGTGGACACCGGCATTCTGATCCTGCGGCTGCTGGTGGGACTGCTCGTCGCCGGCCACGGTGTGCAGAAGGTCAGCTCTCACCTGGGCGGCAACGGTCTCGACGGCGGGACCGAGGAGTTCCGCGCCGACGGCTTCCGCGGGGGTGTCCTCACCGCCCTGGCGGCGGGCGGCGGCCAGATCGGCTCCGGTCTGCTGCTGGCCCTCGGTCTGCTCACGCCGCTCGCCGCGACGGGGACCGTCGGGGTCATGACGGTGGCGCTCACCGTGAAGTGGCGGAACGGCCTGTGGGTGCAGCACGACGGGTACGAGTACCCGCTCGTTCTCATCGTCACCGCCGCCGCCCTGACCGCCCTCGGTCCCGGGGCCTGGTCCCTCGACGCGGTCCTCGGCCTCACGCCGTACCCCCTGTGGTGGGCTGCCCTCGTCCTCGTGGCCGGTGTCGGTTCCGGCCTGCTCGCCCGGCTCGTGCTGCACCGGCCCGCCGCCGTGGCGCCCGTCGACCACTGAACGTCCGGAGTGGGCCCCTCAGACCGGGGCCGGCCGCCCGCGTACCCCCGACGGAGCGCCCGGCCCCTTCCGACCGCACGCGCCCGAGTTCCCCGTACACCCCCACCCAGCTCAAGGAGAAACCCCATGACCGGTCAGCCCGTACTCGAACCCGCCGCCCAGGCGTTCGCGGACGCCACCGCCCAGCCGCCCTTCCTCTACCAGATACCCGTCGCCGAAGGCCGCAAGGCGGTGGACGACGTGCAGAGCGGTGAGGGCGTGGCGATGCCTGCCGTCGAGGAGGAGTGGGTGACCGTGCACGGTGGCCCGACCGGCGACGTCCGGGCCCGGATCGTCCGCCCCCACGGCAGTACCGGCGTCCTCCCCGTCATCCTCTATCTGCACGGCGCGGGCTGGGTCTTCGGCAACGCCCACACCCACGACCGGCTCGTCCGCGAACTCGCGGTCGGCACGGGAGCTGCCGTCGTCTTCCCCGAGTACGACCTGTCGCCCGAGGTCCGCTACCCCGTGGCGATCGAGCAGAACTACACCGTCGCCCAGTGGATCGCCCGCGAGGGGCGCCACAAGGGTCTCGACGGCACCCGGATCGCCGTCGCGGGCGACTCCGTCGGCGGCAACATGACCGCCGCCCTCACCCTCATGGCCAAGCAGCGCGGCGATGTGACCTTCGTCCAGCAAGTGCTGTTCTACCCGGTCACCGACGCCTCCTTCGACACCGGCTCGTACCACGAGTTCGGCGAGGGGTACTTCCTGCGCCGGGACGCCATGCAGTGGTTCTGGGACCAGTACACGACCGACGAGGCCGAGCGCGCGCAGACCACCGCCTCCCCGCTGCGCGCCACCCTCGGCCAGCTGGCGGATCTCCCGCCGGCGCTGGTGATCACCGCCGAGGCCGACGTCCTGCGCGACGAGGGCGAGGCGTACGCGGCGAAGCTCCGCTCGGCGGGCGTCCCCGTCACCGCCCTGCGCGTCCAGGGCGTCATCCACGACTTCGTCATGCTGAACGCCCTGCGCGAGACCCGGGGCGCCGAACTCGCCATCGGCGTCGCCACCGACATCCTCCGCAAGGCCCTCGCGTGACCGGGCCCTCGACCAGCATGCCCGTGGCGGGTCTCGTCCCCGCCCCGCGGCAGGAACAGGCGCACGCCGACCTCCTGGTGCGCAACGCCAAGGTGTTCACCGGCGACGTCCACCGTCCGCACGCCCGCGCCGTCGCGATCCGCGACGGCCGGGTGGCGGCCCTGGGCGACGACCACGAGCTCGCGCCCCTCGTCGGCCCGGGAACCCGGGTCGTCGACGCTCTCGGCCGTCGCGTCGTCCCGGGCCTCAACGACTCGCACCTGCACGTCATCCGGGGCGGCCTGAACTACGTGCTCGAACTGCGCTGGGACGGTGTACGCAGTCTCCGGCAGGCGCTGGCCATGCTGCGCGACCAGGCCGCCCGCACGCCGAAGGGGCAGTGGATCCGGGTCGTCGGCGGCTGGACCGCCGAGCAGTTCGCCGAGCGCCGGATGCCCACCGTCGCCGAGCTGAACGCCGCCGCGCCCGACACGCCGGTCTTCGTCCTGCACCTCTACCAGTCGGCGCTGATGAACCGGGCAGGTGTCCGGGCCGCCGGGTTCACACGGGACACCCCGGACCCGCGCGGCGGGCAGATCGTCCGCGATCGGAGCGGCGAGCCGAACGGCGTGCTGCTCGCGGCGCCCGGCGCGCTCGTCCTGTACTCGACCCTCGCCAAGGCGCCCACCCTGGACGCCGCCGACAAGCGCACCTCGACCCGGCACTTCCTTCGCGAGCTCAACCGCTTCGGACTGACCTCGGCGGTCGACGCCGCCGGCGGCTTCCAGAGCTTCCCCGACGACTACGGCACCGTCGCCGACCTGGCGGCCGCCGGAGAGCTCTCGCTGCGGATCGCGTACCACCTCTTCCCGCAGACGGCCGGGCAGGAACTCGCCGACCTGAAGCGCTGGACCGAGACGGTCAAGCCCGGCGACGGCGACGCGTGGCTGCGGCTCAACGGCGCCGGGGAGAACCTGACCTGGGCGGCGGCCGACTACGAGAACTTCTCGGAACCGAGGCCCGAGCTCGCGGCGGGGTACGAGGCGGAGTTCGAGCAGGCGGTCCGGATCCTGGTCGAGAACGGCTGGGGCTTCCGGCTGCACGCCACCTACGACGAGACCATCCGGCGCGATCTGGCCGTGCTCGAGAAGCTCGCGGCCGAAGGGCTCTTCCCGGGCGGCGGACGCTGGCTGTTCGACCACGCCGAGACCGTCTCGGCCGGCAGCCTGGACCGGATCGCGGCCCTCGGCGGCGCGGTGTCCGTACAGAACCGCATGTCGTTCCAGGGGCTCGCGTTCCGTGACCGGTACGGCTCCGAGTCCGCCGCCCACACCCCGCCGGTCCGGGCCATGCTCGACCGGGGCCTCACCGTCGCCGCGGGCACGGACGCGACGCGCGTGTCCTCGTACAACCCGTGGGTGGCGTTGCACTGGCTGATCACCGGCCGGACCGTCGGCGGCACACCGCTCCGCGGCCCGGCCAACCAGCTGGGCAGGGACACCGCGCTGGGCCTCTACACCCGCGGCGGGGCGCGGCTCACCGGCGAGGAGGACGTCAAGGGCATGCTGCGGGAGGGGTACTACGGAGACCTGGCGGTCCTCTCGGAGGACTACTTCACCGTGCCCGACCATGTCATCCCCGACATCGAGGCGGTCCTGACCGTCGTAGGCGGCCGGATCGTGTACGCCTCCGCCGAGTACGAGGGCCTCGACGAGGCGCTGCCTCCGATCGCCCCGGAGTGGTCGCCGGTGGCCCGCTTCGGCGGCTACCAGGCGGGCGGCGCGCGGCAGGCCGCGCTGGTGGCGGAGGCCGCCGCCGACTCCGCGGAGCAGCGCCGGTGGCGGGCGGCGCGCGGCGCGGGCCCCGGCGGGCCGCCGTCGCTGGTCGATCCCTGCTTCACCCACTGATCCCCGGAGGAACCCGTATGAACACCGAGACCGAGACCGAGACCGATCTCGATCCCGGCGCCGGCCCTGAGTCCGGCCACGATCTCGGCCCCGCTCCCGGCCCCGCGTCCGGCCCAGATCCCGGCCCCGAGTCCGGTCCCGCGTCCGGCCTATATCCCGGCCCCGAGTCCGGTCCCGTGCCTCCCGTCGCCGCCGGGCGCCGTTTCGAGCCCGACCTGCGGTCCATGACCCGGATCACTCTGCGGCCCATCGCCTCCCCCATGCCGCTCGGCTTCTTCACGATCGCCATCGCGTCCGTGATGACGGGCTGCCTCCAGCTCGGGGTCTTCGACGAGTCCGCCCGCGGCGCCGTCGCCTTCACCGTGCTGCCCGCCTTCGTCCTCCAGCTCCTGGTGAGCCACCTGGCCTTCGGAGCGCGGGACGTGATCGCGGCGACGCTGATGGCGGTGTTCGCCGGCAGCTGGCTGCCGTACGCGCTCGTCCTGCTCACCGAGGCCCCCGACGGCCTTCAGGTGCTGGGCGTGTTCAACCTGGCGCTGCTCGCCTTCGGGACGCTGATGATCGCCGTGACCCGGCCCAAGCGGGCGCTGTGGCTCGTCCTGGTGGTCTCCGCTCCCCGCTGGGCGGCCACCGGCCTCGCCGGGATCACAGGCGCCGAATGGCTGACGCGCACGTCCGGTGTGCTCGGCCTCGTGGTGGCGCTGGTGGCGATGTACGCGGCGTTCGCCCTGATGCTGGAGGACATGCGCAGCGAGGAGGTGCTGCCCATCGGTCGCAGCGGCCCCGCCCACCTGGCCGTCGAGGGCGATCTCTCCGTCCAGCTGCGCAATCTGGAGCGCCAGGCGGGTGTGCGCCGGACGCTCTGAGCGGGTCTGCCGACACCGTCGTCGGTGTCCTCAGTGCACCGCTCCGGCGGCGGGTGCCGTAGTGATGTGGCGCTGTGCCACCACGACGAGCACCGCCGCCGGGAGCGACGCCAGGACGGCGGTGGCCATGGTCGCGTTCCACCGGGTGGTGTGCGCACCGAGGTAGTCGTAGAGGCCGAGCGTGATCGGTCGGACGGCGTCGGTGGTGGTCAGGGTGAGAGCGAACAACGTGTCGCCCCAGGCGAGGAGGAAGGCGAACAGACCGGCCGTGACCAGGGCGTTCCTGCTCAGGGGCAGGACCACGGAACGGAACACGCGCCAGGCGCCGGCGCCGTCGAGCCGGGCCGCCTCCACGATCTCGCGGGGGATCGCCGCCATGGCGGTGCGCAGCACCAGAATCGCCAGGGGGACACCGGCGGTCGAGTCGGCGAGTACGAGGCCGAGGCGCGTGTCGAGGAGGCCGGTGTCGGCGTAGAGGCCGTGGAGCGCGTTCGCCACGCTGATGCCGGGCACTGCCTGGACGAGCAGCACACCGAAGAGGAACGGGCCGGCGCCGGGCAGCGGGGAAAGGGTCAGTGCGTGGGCCGCGGGGGCGGCGAGCGCGAGGCTGAGCGCGGCCGTGCCGAGTGAGACGACCAGGCTGGTGACGAGAGCGCCGCCCTGATCGTGGAGGGCCGTGAGGTATCCGCTCGGATCGGGGTCCGCCGGGAACCACCCACCGTGGGACGGCCGGCCGGCGGGCAGCAGGGAGGCGTTCACCATCCAGTAGACGGGCGACAGCATGAACGCCAGCAGGACGATCGCGACGAGCGAGCGGGCCACACCGCCCCGTCGCGCCGACGACTTCACGAGAGACAAGGTTCCGCTTCCTCAGGGGGTACGGTCGCGCCGGACGGCGCGGAGGTGGAGCAGCGCGAGGCCGAGCGAGACCAGGACGAGCACGTTGCCCGTGGCGGCGGCGTGGCCGAACTCGAACTGCGCGTACGCCTGCTCGTGGGCCAGGGCCGCCAGGGTCCGCGTCGCACCGGCGGGTCCGCCGCCGGTGAGCACCAGGACGACGTCCGGTGCCCGGAGGGTGTAGACGGCGCCCAGGACGAGGACGACACCGGCCGTCGGCCGCAGCAGCGGCCATGTGATGGACCGGAAGAGCCGGACGGGTCCGGCGCCGTCCAGTCGTGCCGCCTCGTGGACCCGAGGCGGGATCGCCTGCAGACCGGCGTACAGGAGAGCGGTGTTGAAGGGGATGCCCACCCAGGTGTTGACGAGGATCACGGACCAGAGTGCCTGGTGGGTGCCGGTGAGCCAGGGGACGCCGTGGGGTATGGCGTGCAGCGCGCGCAGTGCCTCGTTCACGACGCCGTGGTCGGTGTCGAGCATCCACCGCCAGACCGTTCCGGTCGCGACCAGCGGCATCAGCCACGGCACCAGCATGAGTGAACGGATCACCCGGCCGAGCGGGAAGCGGCGCTGGAAAAACAGTGCGAGCGCCAGGCCGATGATGAACTGCGCGGCCAGCGAACCGGCCGTGTACAGGGCCGTGGTGGCTGCCGCCTGCCGGAACTCCTCCGAGGTGAGGAGTCGGACGTGGTTGTCCGGTCCGGTGAACGGCGCCGTGCCGCCGAGGAGGGTCACGGCCGTGGAGTCGCGCAGGCTCGTCGTGATGTTGTCCACGAGCGGCCGGCCCAGGAGCAGCAGCAGGAACGCGGCGGCCGGTGCGAGGAAGGCGGCGCGGACGGCGGTCTCCCGCCGCCGGACCCGGGCTGCCGCACCGGACCGGCGGCCGGAACTGCGGTCGGGCCAGCTGCCGGAGCGGCCGCCTGAGTGGCTTCCGGACCGACCGCCGGATGGGTCTCCGGAGTGCCCACCGGCGTCAGGAGTCCGTCGCCATGCGCTGCGCACGCCGGAACGCCTCCTCCGGAGTCTGCTGTCCCGACACCGCGGCCTGCACGGCGGTGTGGATCGCGGTGGCGGCCTTGGGCCAGCCGGGGCCGAGCCGCTGAGTACGGGCCCGTGCGCCCCGGACGCTCTCGACGAAGGCCGCCATGGCGGGGACTTGCTTCGCGTACCGGTCGGCCGCGTCCGTGCGGGACGGCACCGTGTGGTGCCAGGTCGCCAGGGTCTGCTGGTTCGCGGGCTCGTTGAGGCAGGCGAGGACCTCGGCCGCCTTCCGCATGCGGGCCTCGGAGTCGCCGCGCGGCACGGTCCAGACCTCGCCGCCCAACGGGGTGACCAGCTCAGCGCCGGCTCGGGGCACGGGGAGCGGGGCCACGCCCCAGCGCAGGTCCTTCGCCTTCTCCAGCTCGGTCATCCGCCAGGGACCGTTGACCATCATGGCCGCGTCGCCACCGAGGAACTGCTCGTGCACGTCCGCCTGGTTCCAGGTGAGGACGGACCGGGACATCGCTCCGTCCCGTACGAGATCGCTCCACAGGCGAAGTGCCTCGGCGGCCTGCGGGGTGTCGAGGCGTCGTTCGTCACCGCCGTTGGACCACAGGAAGGGAAGGAACTGGAAGGTGCTTTCGAAGGAGGGGTCGGCGTCGACCGCGAGGCCGTGACGGCCGGGTCGGGTCGTGGCCAGGGCGGCCTTCCGGAGCTCGTCCCAGGTCCGGGGGACGGCCACGCCGGCCTCGGCCAGCATGTCCTTGTTGTAGTAGAGGGCGAGGGTGTTGACGGTCGGGGCGAGACCGTACACCTCGCCCCGGTAGGTGCCGGCCGACAGGATGCCCGGTCCGAAGCCGTCGGTCCGGACGCCGTACGGACGGAGTGGGGCGAGCACGCCGGACCGCGCGATCTGCTGGAGGTCGGGGTTGTCGAGCATCAGGAGGTCGGGCATCGTCCGTGCGGCGGCCTGCCGCAGGACCGTGGGCACGAGCGACGGCGCGGGAACGCTCCGGTGCTCGATCGTCACCCCGGCCCGCCTGCCGCAGTCGGCGAGCAGTTCGCCCCAGTGGGCGTGCTCGGTGCGGTCGGTGTAGTAGTCGAGCACGGTGAGGGACGCCGCTCGTCCGGTACGGGAGGGGTCGGCCGGGTCGCCGGTTCCGCAGCCGACGGTGACCAGGACCAGTGCGACGGCCGCCGCGAGAGCGGCGAGGGGTCTTCTCATGCGGATGCTTCTCTTCATACGGATGCGGACGCGGACGTGATGACGGACGTAGAGGTGGTGGTTGATGCGGATGCGACGGATACGCATGTGAGTTCCGTGCTCGAAAGTGTCGCCGATCGAGGAGGACCGCCTCGACGGAGGGGGTTATTCCGCATCGCCGCGTGCGAGCACCACGTGCGCGAGTTGCACCCGCGACCGCACGGTGAGCTTCCGGAAGACCGACGTCAGATGGGTGTTGACGGTGTGGGGCGAGACGACGAGGGCCTCGGCGGCCGACCTGTTGGTGTGCCCGCCCGCGATCAGCCGCGCCACCTTCCGTTCCGAGGCGGTGAGCGCCCCCCAGCCCTGGGCAGGCCGGTCGCGCACGGCGCCCGTGCGCCCGGCGCCGGCCCCCGGCCGGGACTCGGCATCGGTGCCGGAACCCCTGCCGGCGCCGTCGAGTAACCGTCGTACGTCGGCCGCGGCCGCGTCCGCTCCCGCCGCGGCGAAGGCGTCCTGGGCGGCCGCGAGCACCGGCACCGCCTCCGCCGTCCGTCCCGCCGCGAGGAGCGCACGTCCGAGGTCGGTCCTGGCGGCGGCCAGGACCAGCGGACGGGGGCCGGCCGCGAGCAGGGACACGGACCGTTGGAGCAGGCCGACATCGCCGGCCGCGAGACCGGCGACCAGGGCCGCCGTCCCCGTCGCCGTCGGCACCTCGGGATTCCGCTCGGCGTGCGCCGTCGCCTGCGCGACCAGGTCCTCGGCCAGCGCACGGTCCCCCGCCGTCAGAGCCGTCCGGACCGCCGTCCCCACCCAGGTGCGCAGCAACCGCCAGCGCATGAACGGCCCGATCTCCTGCAGCCGCCGCAGCGCGTCCACAGCCGACCGGGCGTCTCGGTCATGCCCGGCGAGGAGGGCCTCCAGGAAGCACACCACGGCCCGGTTCCCCGGGTTCGGCTTGACCGCGAGCCGCTCCCGCGCCGCGACGAGCTGCTCCCCGGCCCCCGCGCGGTTGCCCCGGAGCAGCGCGATCCAGGCGCGGATCACCCGGGAGTTCACCTGCTGCACGGGGGTTTGTACGGCGTCCTCCAGGTCCTCCATCGTCTCGAAGTGCGCCTCGGCGTCGTCGAGTCGGCCCCGTCCGAGGTGCTGCTGGCCCTGTGCCCAGAGGAGCATGGCCTGTCGGTGCGAGCCCGCCTCCGTCTGCGCCCGTCGCAGCGACTCCTCGGCGCTGTCGAACCGGTCCACGTGCTGATGGGCTACGGCCTCCTCGGGCCGGAAAGCACCGTCCACGACACTCAGCGCGGTGAACCGCGCCAGCGCGGTGGCGCCGTCTCCCGCGTTGAGGGCGATCTCGCCCAGCGCGGACAGGGCCTGGACGTGCGCCGGACGGTCTCCGGTGGCGATCGCCGCCGCCAGCGCCTCCTCGCCCACGGCCCGCGCGACGCCCAGGTCCCGGCCGCGGGACAGGGCGAGGGCCCGCAGTGCGGAGAGCCGGGCGGCGACCTCGGGCGGGGTTCCCCCCACGGCCAACGCCGCCTCCGCCCGCCGGCACAGCTCCTCCGCCAGGTCGAGGCTCCACAGGGCTCCACCGAGGGTCGCCTGGAGCCGCCCGAACACCGCGAGCGGCGGCTGCGCGGCAAGGAGCCCGTCGCAGGTCGTCAGTGCCTCCCGGTCCCGCCCGGCCCGGATGAGGCAGACGATCGCCTGCTCTCCCACGTCGAACCGCGCCGCGTCCGAGGGCCGGACCAACTCCAGGGCGCGCGTCATGAGGTCGGCGGCGAGTCCCGGCGTCACCGGCAGGACGTCATCGGCCGCCCGCCGCAGCAGCGCGACGGCTTCCTCGTCACCGGGCTCGGCCCCGCGCAGCACGTGCGACGCCGCGTCGATCGGGCGGTGCCCGGAGGCGACGAGGCGGTGCGCGGCCGCCCGGTGCAGTGCGTTCCGTGCGGACGTGGGGATGTCGGCGTAGACCGCCTGGCGCAGCAGGTCGTGCCGGAAGGAGAGGAGTGCGCCGTCCTCGTCGAGGAGTCCCGCGCGAAGGGCCTCGTCGAGGGCGGTGATCAGGGTGGCGGGAGGGCGCTCGCAGAGCGCTGCCGCGTCGAGGAACGCGAACCGGCGACCGAGGACGGCCCCCATCCGCAGGAGGGTGAGGGTGTCGGGACCGAGGGTTCCGATCCGGCCGCGCACGCCGGACACGAGCCCGGTCGGTACGAAGGGGGAGGTGGCGTCGGGCAGCTCCGCGGTCGTCCGTGCGTCCGTGCCGGGTGCCGTGCTCGTACCCGCGTCTGTGCCCGTACTCGAGGTCGCACCCGTACGCGCGTGCGCACCCGTGCCCGTGTCCGCGTCCGGTGTTCGGCCTTCGGTTCGCAGTCCTCGGAGCAGTTCCACCGCGAGGAAGGGGTTTCCACCGGTGCCGTCGAGCAGGGTTCGTGTCCGCTCGTCGACGTCATCGCCGAGGGTGTCGTCGGCGAGCCGGTCGACCGCGTCGGCGGACAGCGGCCCCAGGTGAAGGCGTACCACCGGCAGACGGTTCCGCGCGGCCGCCAGGATCTCCTCACCGGCGACGGCGGGCCCCGTACGTCCGGTCAGCAGCCACAGGACCGGAGAACTCCGCAGTCGGCCGGGCAACTGTCGCAGCGCGAACCGGCTGAGCGGATCCGCCCACTGCACGTCGTCCAGGGCGATGAGTACGGGTGTCTCGGCCGCCTTGGCCTCGATCATCCCGGCAAGCCGCTCCACGAGCCGGATCCGCTGGTCGTGACGGCGGGCGAGGTCGGCGAACGCGTCACCCGACAGCAGGGGTCGCGCACCGTCGAGGAGGCAGCCGGCCAGCGAGGACAGTGGTACGAGATGGTGCAACTCATCGGCTCGGCCGATGCCGGTGGAGTACCCCTGGTTCTCGGCCAGGTCGACGGCTTCCGCAAGCAGCGTGCTCTTCCCGATCCCGGCCTCACCGCGCAGGAGGGCGAGAGCACCGCTTCCGCTCCGGGCGACGGATGCCACGAGGGTACGCAGCTCCGCGAGCTCGGCCTCCCGGCCGCGCAGCCCACGACGGGACAGCGGCTCGCCCGACC
>NZ_RDBH01000097.1:16347-22013 GCF_008042145.1 Streptomyces sp. adm13(2018) | reverse complement strand
CCCCATCCCCCACCCACTCACTCACGCCCGAGAAGGAGCACCCGATGGACACCCTCACGGCAGCGCACGGCGGCGGTCAGCCGCTGCTGCATCAGAAGGGGGCCGAGATACAGACGTTCGGCACACTCAAGCAGCTGCCGATCGGCCTCGGCCATGACACACGTATGTACGCCTGCCAGCGGCTCAACCGTGTCCTCGCCGACACACAGATCCTCTTCTCCCTCTACAAGAAGCACCACTGGCTCATGCGCGGGGCGACCTTCTACTCGCTCCACCTGATGCTGGACAAGCACGCGGAGGCCCAACTGGCCATCGTGGACGCGCTGGCCGAGCGGGTCCAGAGCCTCGGCGGCGTCGCCGTCGGGGACCCGCGCCACGTCGCGGAACTGACGACGATCCCCCGGCCGCCGGACGGGGTGGAACCGGTGCCCGTAATGCTGTCGCGGCTGCTCGACGCGCACGAGCGGATCCTGATCGAGGCCCGGGACGCGGCCGCCAGGCTCTCCGGCGAGGGCGACGAGGGCAGCGCCGACCTGCTGGTCTCCGACGTGATCCGCACCGGCGAGGCCCAGGTCTGGTTCCTGGCCGAGCACCTCGTGGACACTCCGTTGGTACGCGGCTGACGGACGCGTACGGCAGGGCAGGGGGCCGACCGGATCGTGGCGGGGGCGGCCGACCGACCTGCCGCGACGGCCTCGGGGTCGAGGCACGGCCACGACCCCGCAGCGGCGCTCACCACACGTCGGCCGTTCTGTGGGGGGTGCGAAGGTACCTCGGATTCCTGGAGTTCCCGAGCGGAGGACGTTTGTTCGTTTCGTGTGTGCGGTGTGGCGCCGAGCCGACCGCCCCGGTGTCCGAGGGCGCGGCCAGCGCGGTCGTCATCGCACCGGGCGACACCCGTGGGACGGTGCTGATCCCGGAGAAGCGCGGCGGCGCCTGCTGCGGCTTCGCCGACGGAGACGGCGAGCCACAGCTCCCCTTCCCGGCCTAGGGCGCGCTGCCCGCCGACATCCTTCGCGACGACCCGCCCGTGCCACGGGTCCATGACGCGTTCCAGCTCGACTGGGGCGCGCACTGGTCGTCTCCAGCAGCCGAACACGCTGTCTACTAAGGCGGTTCCTGGGGCCACGCGCGGTGCGGGGATACTGCTGTGGTGCTGCTGACATGGATCGCTGAGGTGGCGGACGAGCCCCTGGTACTGGAGCGGGCCGACCGTCGGGTGGAGTGGGTGACCAACACCTGGTCGTTGAGTGCGGAGGCCGAGGACAGGAGGTCGTTGTCCGTCTCCGCCGTGCTGACCGCCTTCGAGCGGACTGCCTCGGCCATTCGGGTACGTATCCGCGAGCTGGGCTTCCCCGGGGTGGCGACGTTTTACGTGTGGCACGACGAGCAGGCCGGACAGCTGAGGTGCTCGACGGGATCGGTTCCGGCGGATGCGCTGCCGTTCGGCGACGCCTACGTACTTTCCGACGACCTTGGGCCGGTCATAGAGGGATTCCTGGTCGGCGGTGAACCGGGCGTCACGGCCTGGTCGGGCCTGGAGGGCGTGCCTAACGCCTCGGAGCAGGCCGTAGCCGGGCCGGATCTGGTGCCTCTCCGGGTCTGGGCAACAAGTGTGGGAGCAGCCGCACACTGACTGATTCCGCGCGGACGAGACGGCAGTGGCAGCAGATGAGACTTGCGGGAATGCCCGCGAAGGCGAGGAAGCGTCCAACTTGCACTCGTATCACCGGTGCAGCCAAGGAACCGCCGGGCGATGTGCCCACCGAGCGGGTCGATCACGGACGACCGGCCGCCACGCTCCGACGAACGAACCGCGCCTCCAGGACAACGGCTGCCCGCTGCACGCGTTAGACAGGCCGCAGGACTTGACCTGGCTCTGCGGAAGCGGCCACGGCGAACTCGGCGAAGCCCATGTTGCCGAGCGTCACGTTCCGGTCAACGCCCAGTTGGGTTAGGTCGTTAGGCTTCCGACATGACCACAGAAACCCAACACAACGAGGCCTCCGACTCGTCAGACTCGTCCGTCACGTTCATCAACGTCTTCGAGATCGACGCCGCCGAGCTGGACGCGTTCGTCGTGAAGTGGGAGCAGCGGGCCCGGCTCATGCGGGACAAGCCGGGCTTCATCGACTCCCGTATGCACAGGGCCCGTTCCTCCAGCTCCCGCTTCCAGCTCGTCAACGTCTCCCACTGGGAGAGCCAGGAGGCATGGGAGGCCGCCACCGCCGACCCCGACTTCGCGTCGCGTACGCAGGACGCACGAGAGCAGGCCAAGCAGCCGATCACGCCGAACCCCGCGGTGTACGACGTCGTCGTCGAACTTACTGCTCCTTAAGGGCTGTCCGGCACGTCATGCGCGGAGCCAGACGGATCGAGGCGACGGTTCGTACGCTCGACTTCGGTCATCAGCGGTCTCCTGGCGCTGGCGTCGACAACAGCGGCAGCGACAATGAACAGACGACAGGCTCGACAGCTGGGGGAACGGGATGCTGACCGGGATCGTGATCGACGCGTTGGATGTCGCGCGCATGGACCGCTTCTGGCTGGACGCGACACGGGGCCGGACCGGCGGCCTGCATCTGCGATTCGTGCCGACCACGAAGCAGAAAGCGGCACACAAGAACCGACTCCACCTTGACCTGGCCGGCGGGCCGGACTGGGAGGCCGAGGTGGCACGCCTGCTCACACTCGGTGCGACGCGAGCGGACATCGGCCAGGGGGACGTTCCGTGGGACGTTCTGGCGGATCCAGAGGGCAACGAGTTCTGTGTGCTGCGCCCCGGTCACCCTGGTGTGCTCGCCGACTCCGGCCTCGTCGCGATCTGCCTCGACGTCTCGGAGGAGGAGCGCCATGCGCAGCGGGCCTTCTGGGAGTCGCAGGCCAACTGGCACGCGGTCGAGTCCCACGATTGGGGCGTCCGGCTGCGCCGGACGCCCGCGAGCACGGTCTCGCTGGTGATGGGGCCTCCTATGGCGCCCAAGGAGGCGCGGAACAGGCTGCGGCTGAAGGTCACTCAACGCGACCGGGAACCCGGCGAGTTCCTCGACGCCAGCGGGAACGAGTTCCACGTCACTGGGTAACACGGCCCACGATCACATGGTGCTTGGAGCCGGGGCGGCCGCGGGCGACGGTCTGAGCGGGGACATCGCGCCATGCGACACCCGTCTGTAGCACGAAGAGGATGCCGACGGGGGCTGCCCGACCCGGGACTCGTAGTCGTCCGGGTGGCGGTGGCATCGTTCAGGGGCCGGAGGCAGCAGCGGAGCTGCCCGCTCCCCCCGGTCGTCCGAGACAAGAGAAAACTCCCGTCGTCGACGGTCGGGGCGTGGCGGCGGCGCTACCCCGCGGCCTGCACCAGGTCGGCTGCTTGCCGGGTTGTGCTCAGGTCGCGCCATTCCGTGGGCGTCACCCCGTAGGCGGCGCGGAAGGCGCGGCTGAAGTGGGCCGGGCTGACGAAGCCCCATCTCTGGGCGACCGCGGACACGCTGGGGGCCGTTCTGCCGCGGCGGGCCAGTTCGCGGCCGCATTCCTCCAGGCGGCGTTGCCGGATGAGCCGGCTGACCGTGATCCCCTCGCCCTCGAACAGTCGGTGCAGGTAGCGGACGGAGATTCCGTGCGCCGCAGCGAGGCGCGCCGGGCAGAGGTCCGGGTCGAGCAGGTTCCGGTCGACGTGGTCACGGACGCGCCGCACCAGGTGGCCCGCCGTGTCCGTGTCCGGGCCGCCGGAGCGGGACTCTTCGGCGATCAAGGTGTCGAAGAGTTCGACGACCATTCCGGACAACCGCGTGGCGACGGCCGGCGGGTGACTGCCGGCCGTGGAGGCGAGGTTGGTCAGGAACGGGAGGAGGATCGCGCCGAATCCGTCTGCTGTTCCGATGGCGCGGCCCGTGGCCTGCCGGAGGGCACTGTCCGGCGCGCCCAGCGCTCGGCGCGGAACCTGGAAGACACGGGCGGTGAATCGCCCGGGGTAGTCGAAGGAGAAGGGCCGGGTCGTGTCGTACAGCACGAGGTCCCCCTCCCCGACCTCTGCCCGCCGGCCGTCCTGGAGGAAGGCGGCCGTGCCGGAAGTCTGGACGCCGACCGCCACCAGCGCCCGGGGCGACCTGGCGATCAGGGTCCGTGTGCGGCTGACCCGCTGCGCGTCGGCCTCCACCGTGGTGACCTGGAGACACCCGACGCGGTCGGTCGCCATCCGGCCGTCGAACGGTCCGCCGCCCCGGGCCGAGACCTCCATCGGCACCAGCGTCCTGCTCACCGCTTCGTGCCAGAACGCGATCCTGTCCTGTTCCGGTACAGAATCCGTCGTCACCATCACGCTCACGTCATGTCCGTTCAAGGGAAACGTTTCGGGCCGTCGGAAACGGGGGGCAGAACGCAGCGCCTGCCCGGCGGGCCACAGCCCGGTACCTGCCCGTTGCCCACAGCCAAGCAGCGGCCCATCGCCCTCTCCAGGCAGAACCGCAGGCAGAAATGCGCGCGCGTGAACACCGCGCTCGTGAACACTGCGCTCACGGACAAGACCCAGTGCGTGACGCGACAAGAGGCGGCTCCTCCCCGCTCGTAGCGTGAGGGCATCCGCACCGCACAAGGGCGCGGACCAGCCACAACGCACCGAGGAGACGTTCATGCCGTACATCACCGTGGGCCAGGAGAACACCAGCCCGATCGAGCTGTACTACGAGGACCAGGGCGCGGGCCGACCGGTCGTCCTCATCCACGGCTTCCCGCTCGACGGCCACTCCTGGGAGCGCCAGACCGCCGCGCTGCTCGACGCCGGCTACCGCGTGATCACGTACGACCGCCGCGGCTTCGGGCAGTCCTCCCAGCCGGCCACCGGGTACGACTACGACACCTTCGCCGGCGACCTGAACACCGTGCTGGAGACGCTCGACCTGAACGACACCGTTCTCGTCGGCTTCTCGATGGGCACGGGCGAGGTCGCCCGTTACGTCTCCACGTACGGCTCCGGTCGCGTCGCGAAGGTCGCCTTCCTGGCCTCCCTGGAGCCCTGCCTGCTCAAGAGCGACGACAACCCGGACGGCGTCGCCCCCAAGGAGTTCTTCGACGGAGTCGTCTCCGCCGTCAAGGCCGACCGCTACGCCTACTACACGGCCTTCTTCAACGACTTCTACAACCTCGACGAGAACCTGGGCAGCCGCATCAGCGAGGAGGCCCTCCGCAACAGCTGGGACACCGCGGCCCGCGGCGGCTCGTTCGCCGCGTCCGCCGCACCGGCGACCTGGTACACCGACTTCCGCGCCGACATCCCGGCCGTCGACGTGCCGACCCTGATCCTGCACGGCACCGGCGACCGCATCCTTCCGGTCGAGGGCACCGCGCGCCCCTTCCACAAGGCGCTTCCGTCGGCCGACTACGTCGAGATCGAGGGTGCCCCGCACGGTCTGCTGTGGACGCACGCCGAGGAGGTCAACAGCGCCCTCCTGACCTTCCTGGCGAAGTGACGCCACACCGCCCCTGACCCGTCGCCCCGTCGCCCCGTCGACCCGTCGCCCCGTCGACCCGGTGCTCCGGTGATCCGGTGATCCGGTGATCCGGTGATCCGCCGGGGTGACGCACATGTTCCGGCGTCACCCCGGCGGATCACCGGATCACCGGATCACCGGATCACCGGAGCACCGGGTCGACGGGGCGACGGGTCGACG
>NZ_RDBH01000097.1:0-16247 GCF_008042145.1 Streptomyces sp. adm13(2018) | reverse complement strand
GCGAGCAGTTCGGTGTACGCCTCGAAGGAGACGCCCTGGCCCGGTGTGTGCACCGTGAACACGAACGAGGCGATCAGCGGGGTGAGGAAGTAGGCACCGCCGCAGGCCGCGCGTCTGGCGCGGACTCGTCCTCGGCCTCGGCGGTGCCTACTTCCTCACCCCGCTGATCGCCTCGTTCGTGTTCACGGTGCACACACCGGGCCAGGGCGTCTCCTTCGAGGCGTACACCGAACTGCTCGCCGCCGACGGCTTCACCGAGAGCCTCCTGCTCTCCCTGGGACTGGCGGCCGCCACCATCGCCCTCGCGCTGCTGCTCGCCGTGCCCGCCCTCGTGGCCGTACGCCTCGGGGCGCCGCGCCTGCGGCCCGTCGTCGAGGTGGTGTGCATGCTGCCGCTGGTGGTCCCGCCCATCGCGCTCGTCACCGGCATCAGCACCGTACTGCGCTGGGGCCCCGACCACCTCTCCCGGACCCCGCTCTACCAGACGTTCCTCGCGGTGCAGAACGAGAGCTTCCCCTTCGTCCTGGTCCTCGCGTACACGGTGATGGCCCTGCCCTTCGTGTACCGCTCCCTCGACGCCGGCCTGCGCGCCGTCGACGTCCCCACCCTCGTGGAGGCCGCGCGCAACTGCGGGGCGGGCTGGCCGTACGTGATGCTCCGCGTCGTCCTGCCCAACCTCCGGTCCTCCCTCGCGGGCGCCGCCTTCCTCACCCTGGCCCTCGTCCTGGGCGAGTTCACCATCGCCTCGCTGCTCGGCTTCCGGCCCTTCGCGGTGTGGATCGTCTCCATCTCCGGTGCCCACGCCCGCATGTCGGTCGCCGTGTCCCTGCTCAGCCTGGTCGTCACCTGGCTGCTGCTGCTCCTCCTCTCCCGGGCGGGAACGGCGCCGACCGGCACATCCGGCGCACCGGGCTCCGCCCGCCGGTCCCGTACGCCCCGCACCTCGCCCAAGGAGTCCTGACCCATGACCTCGTCCACACCAGCAGCGACGGCGGAGCGGACCGGACCGGCCGCGGCCGGCGGGGCGCGCGTCGAGTTCCGGGGCCTGCGCCGCGCGTTCGGCGGCACCACCGCGCTCGACGGCCTCGACCTCACCGTCGAGCCCGGCGAACTCCTCGCCCTGCTCGGCCCGTCGGGCTGCGGCAAGACCACCGCGCTCCGCGTCCTCGCCGGCTTCGAGCGCCCCGACTCCGGTGAAGTCCTCGTCGACGGGGCCGACATCACCCGCGTCCCGGCCAACCGCCGCGACGCGGGCATGGTGTTCCAGTCGTACAGCCTCTTCCCCAACCTCACGGCCGCCGAGAACGTCGCCTTCGGCCTGCGCGTACGGAAGGTCGGGACGGCCGAGCGGCGCGCCAGGGCCGCCGAACTCCTCGACCTCGTGGGCCTGCCCGAGCACGGCGACCGCTACCCGCACCAGCTGTCGGGCGGCCAGCAGCAGCGCGTCGCGCTCGCCCGGGCGCTCGCCCTCCGGCCCCGCGTCCTGCTCCTCGACGAGCCGCTCTCCGCGCTCGACGCCAAGGTCAGGCTCAGCCTGCGCGAGGAGATCCGCAGGCTCCAGCTCTCCCTCGGCATCACCACGGTCTTCGTCACCCACGACCAGGAGGAGGCGCTGTCCATGGCGGACCGCGTCGCCGTCCTCAACGCCGGACGGCTGGAGCAGTGCGCCGCGCCGGCCGAGCTCTACCGCCGCCCGGCCACCCCGTTCGCCGCCGAGTTCGTCGGCACCATGAACCGTCTCCCGGGTCTCCTCACCGACTCGGGCGAGGTGGAGGTGGCGGGCACCCGGCTGCCTGTCGACGGCGAGGCCCCGCGACTCCGCGAGGTCGACGTCCTGGTCCGGCCAGAGAACGTCACGGTGACCGAGGCCGCCGACGGGGACACCACCGTCGTCTCCACCTCCTTCCTCGGCTCCGTCACCCGCGTCCACCTCGACCACGCCGGCACGCGCGTCAAGGCGGACCTCTCCTCCCGGGCGGCCGCCGGGATCGCCCCCGGCGCCCGCGTGGCCCTCGGCCTCGCCCCGCACCCCGCGCTCGTCGCCCCGAGGGCGGAGCGGTGACCGAACTCGCCGCCGTCCTCTTCGACATGGACGGCACCCTCGTCGACACCGAGGTCCTCTGGTGGGAGGTCACGGCCGAGACCGCCGCGCGGATCGGCCACCGGCTGACGGACGCGGACGCCCCCGAGGTCGTCGGCCGCGCCGTCCCGGACACCGCGGCCCACCTCGTCCGCGTGACGGGGCACCCCGACGCGGACGGCCTGGCGGCGGAACTGGCCACCGCCTTCCAGGAGCGGGTCGACCGGGGAGCGCCCCTGCGCCCCGGCGCGGGCCGACTGCTGGCCGAACTCACCGCCGCGGACGTGCCGTTCGCCCTGGTGAGCGCGTCGCCGCGATCGGTCGTCGACTCGGTGGTCGGCGGCGCGCTCGCACACGTCCCCTTCGCCTTCACCCTCTCGGCCGACGACACCGCGCGGACGAAACCGCACCCCGACCCCTACCGCGCGGCCGCCCGCCGGTTCGGCGTCCCGGAGTCGGCGTGCGTGGCCGTCGAGGACTCCCCGGACGGCGCGGCGTCGGCCGACGCCGCCGGGTGCACGGTCCTCGTCGTACCGTCGATGCTGCCCGTGCCCGAAGGCCCGGGCCGGGTCTTCGCGGAGAGCCTGGAAGAGGTCTCGGTCGCGGGACTGCGCCGCCACGTCGCCGAGGGCAGCGACCGGCCCACGGCGGGCGGGACGACCCCGGGCGCGTGAGCCCTCCGTGGGGCCGGTCCACCCGGCGGGGCCTCAGCCGCGCTCGCGCAGGTACGTCTCCAGGGCGGCGGCCCCGGCCAGCATCGCCCGCCCCCGCGCGGCCAGCCGGTCGTGCCAGTCGTCGAGCGCGGCCTGGAGGGGCTCCAGGCCACCGGCCGCGCGCACCTGGGTGATCAGCGGCGCGATCCGGTCCAACAGGTAGCCTCCGCGCCTGAGTTGATGGACCAGCCGGGCGTCCCGCACGTCCGCCGCGTCGTACACGCGGTACCCGGTCAGCGGATCGCGGCGCGGACGCACCAGCCCGGCGCGCTCCCACGCCCGCAGGGTCGCGGGCCGGATGCCCAGGGCCGCCGCGAGGGGGCCGACGAACATCTCCGGGCCGCCGGGCGCTCCGGATCCGTCCGCGGGCCCGGACGACGTGCCGCCGGCCCGGTCGGTCGCCGATTCGAGGTCACGGAGGGCGTCCTCCACGGCCCGGAGGGTCCGCCTATCGTCGAGGAGCAGGGCGTGGCTCTCGTCGATGAGCCGGAACGCCTCCTCGGGCGCGTCCTCGTTCACCGCCCGCATGATCGCCGTCGCCGTCCGGTGGCCGTGCCCGGGCAGCAGCGCGAGGAAGGCGCGGAGCGCGCTCGCGTGCAGCGGGGTGTAGGCGCGGTACCCGGCGGCCGAGCGGGTGGCGGCCGGCAGGGCGCCGGCCTCCTCGTAGTTCCGTACCGCCTGCGTGGACAGACCGTGCGGACGGGCCAGATCGACGGGCCGCAGCTGCACCACGCTTTGAGGGTTTCCCCCCATTCTGTTCCTCCACTCCTGCCGCTTTCCCATACAAGTCTCAACCGGCTGTTCAACGATACCGTTGAAGCCATGGCTACCGACATCAAGGACGTTACCGCTCATCCGATCGAGGCCGCCGCTGTCACCGGGCTGCTCGGGACCAGGCCCGGAATGCTCGCGCTGGGCGAGCCCACCCACGGAGAGGACGCGCTCCTCGACGTGCGCAACGCCCTGTTCCGGGAACTCGTCGAGCGGGAGGGCTACCGGACGATCAGCCTGGAGACCGACTGCATGAGGGGGCTGCTCGTCGACGAGCACGTCACCACGGGCGCCGGCACCCTCGACGCGGTCATGGCGCAGGGGTTCAGCCACGGCTGGGGCGCATCCCCGGCCAACCGCGAACTCGTCCGCTGGATGCGGGAGTTCAACGACGACCGCCCCGCCTCCGACCGGCTCCGCTTCGCGGGCTTCGACGGCCCTTTGGAGATCACCGGCGCCGAAAGCCCCCGGGAGGCCCTCACCGCACTCCGCGACCACCTCGCGGCACGGGTGGACGCGGACCTGCTCCATGCCACCTGCCCGGAGGGGACGCTCGACCGCCTCCTCGGCGACGACGAGCGCTGGACCGACCCCGCGGCGATGCGGGACCCCTCCCGCTCGGTGGGCCAGTCGCCCGAGGCCACCCGACTGCGCCTGCTCGCCGACGACCTGGTGGCACTGCTCGACGCACAGGCGCCCCGGCCGGCGGTGACGGGCTCACCCGACGACGGCAACAGGGCCCGGATGTACGCGCGTACGGCCACCGGGCTACTCCGCTACCACTACTGGCTGGCCGACAGCTCGGCGAGCCGGATGGGGCACCTGGTGAGCCTGCGGGACCGGATGATGGCCGACAACCTCCTCGCGCTGGCCGGCGCGGACCGGGCGGGTGTGCTGGTCCATGCCCACAACGGCCACCTCCAGCGGAACAGGAGCTCGATGCGGATGGACGGTCTGCCGGTCGAATGGTGGAGCGCGGGCTCGATCGTGAGCGACCGGCTCGGCGGGCACTACGCCTTCCTGGCCACGGCGATCGGCACGATCCGGCACCGGGGCGTGGACACCCCGCCGCCGGACACCGTCGAAGGACTCCTGTACGCGGGCCCGGCGGCCGCCGCGCTCGTCGACGCCAAGGGACTGGCCGCGGCCTGCGACACGGCCGGGACCGCGCCGCGCGTGTCCCCCTGGTTCGGCTACGCACCGCTCGACCCGACCCGTCTGGCCGACTGCGACGGCATCGTGTTCGTCAAGGACGTCGAGGACACCAAGGCCGGTAAGCCCACTCAGGACTGAGCGGACGTCACGATCGCCCACCCGCCTTCGGAATAATCGATGGCGCGCGGTCCGGCGGCCCGCCTAGGTTGGCTTCCGCGACCGCGCCTCCGATGCGCCCGGCTGCGGCTACTTCTTCCGAGAACCAAGTGACGCCGCCGCCACCTCCGATCTCGGCGGCGCGGGCGCCCCGGCCCGGTGGATCCTTCCCGGTCCGGCCTTTCCTCTTCCTCGGATCCGGGGGGATTCACTGCCTCGCCACACCCGACGCGTCTCGAAGACCTGGTCCGAGATGCTCGTGGCCCCGCACATCGCGGCGGCCGCTCGCGCCATGCCCGTACGGCCTGCGCCCTCGGACCGCTTCCCGGGCTTCGCCCATCCGGCCACCTACGAGGGCGGCCCCGCCTTCACCCGGGAACCCCGCGACGAACTGTTCCTGCTCGCCGTCGGCAACTTCGTCGCGCAGAACACCCACTACGAGAGCGCCGAGGAACGCGACGGGCGGTACGCGCGGCTCGTCGGCGAACTCGCCGTGGCGGACCCCGGGTGGACCGCCGGACTCCTGCGCTGGCTGCGCGGCGAGGGCAACATGCGCACGGCGTCCCTGGTGGGCGCCGCCGTGTACGTAAGGGCCCGGCTCGCGGCCGGTGCGACCGACGGCCCGCCCAACCGGTCCGTGATCGACTCCGTACTCCAACGGGCCGACGAGCCGGGGGAGTTGCTCGCGTACTGGACCACCACGTACGGGCGCAACGTGCCGCAGCCCGTGAAGCGGGGCGTCGCCGACGCCGTACGCAGGCTGTACTCGTCGCGGTCCCTGCTGAAGTACGACACCGCGTCCCACGCGTTCCGCTTCGGCGACGTGCTCAACCTGGTGCACGCCTCACCCGACCCGGCCAAGCCCTGGCAGGGCGCTCTCTTCCGGTACGCCCTGGACCGCCGCCACCGCCCGGAGACGGCCGTGCCGCCGGCGACGGACGCCGTGCTCACCGCGCACCGGGCCCTCATGGAGGTGCCCGTGGACGAGCGGCGGGCCCTGGTCACCGGGCCCGGGGGCAGCGAGCGGCTCGCCACGGCGGGCATGACGTGGGAGGCCCTGGCGGGCTGGCTGCACGGACCGCTCGACGCGCCCGTGTGGGAGGCCGTCATTCCCGCGATGGGTCCCATGGCACTGCTGCGGAACCTGCGGAACTTCGACTCCGCGAAGATCTCGGCCGAGGCCGCCGCCTCCGTGGCAGCCCGGATCTCGGACGCCGACGAGGTCGCCAGGTCCCGGCAGTTCCCCCTCCGCTACCTGGCCGCGCGCGGGAACGCGCCGAAGCGGCGCTGGGCGGCCGCGCTGGAGGAGGCCCTGGGCCACTCCCTGGCCCACGTGCCCGCGCTGCCCGGCCGGACCCTGATCCTCGTCGACCGTTCGGACTCCATGTGGTGGGACACCGTCTCCGCGCGGTCCAAGCTCACCAGGGCGGCCGCGGCCGCCGTGTTCGGCAGCGCGCTGGCCCTGCGGGCCGAACAGGCGGACCTGGTGGAGTTCGGCTGGACCAGCAAGGAGGTGCCGTTCACCCCGGGCGAGCCGGTCCTGGACGTGCAGAAACGCTTCCACCGCCTGGGCGGCACCTACACCGCGAAGGCCGTACGGGAGCACTACCGGGACCACGACCGGGTCCTGATCGTCACCGACGAGCAGGCCGCGCCCGGCTTCCGGCCCGGGGGCCCGACGGAACCGGTCCCTCCGGAGGTCCCCGTCTACACCTGGAACCTGGCGGGCTACCGGCCGGCCCACGCGCCCACGGGTCCGCACCGCCACACCTTCGGCGGGCTGACGGACGCGGCCTTCCGGATGATCCCGCTCATCGAGTCCGGCCGACACGCCCGCTGGCCCTGGATGACGGAACCCGACGGACCCGGCGACGGCGCCGGTCCGGCGGGGTGACGGTGCCGGCCCGGCCCCTGCGGGGGCGGAGCCCCACCGCCGCCAGGCCGCCGGGCGGAGCCTCACCGCCGCCGCCGGCCGTCGTCCCGGGGGAGCCACCGCAGCTGCCCCACAGGAGCGCCGGCTCGCCAGATCCCGTTCCAGCCGCGGGCCCGGACCATCAGGACCCCTCGCGCGTCTCCCTGAGCGAGCGCACGTACCCGGCCGTCAGCGCCACCCCCCGGTCCTCGTCGTGCGCCAGGGACTCCAGGGCGTGCGACGCCGTGTCCCCGGGGATGTCCGCCAGGGCCTGCGCGAGCCGCCGGCGCACCGCCGGGTCGGCGCCCTCCGCCGCGAGGCGGGCGACCAGACCTGCGGCGATCCGCTCCGCCCGCCCGGGGCGGGCCGCCAGCGCGGCGAGCGCGTCGGCCGCGTCGACGTCGTTCGTCTCCGCCACGACCATGTCGAGGAGCGCCGGGACCGCCTCGTCCGCTCCGCGCAGCCCGAGCGCGACGGCCGCGTGCCCGCGGACCCCGTGGTCGGAGTCCCCGAGCGCCTCGTGCAGCAGCGCGGTCGCCTCGTCGTCGGCGATCTCGGCCACGGCCCGCACCGCCCGCTCCCGCACCTCGGCCGCAGGTGAGCCGAGGCCCTCCGCGAGGAGGGGCAGCGCCTCGCCGCCGCCCGATTGCGCCAGGGCCCAGCGCAGGGCGCCGGCGACATGCGGGTCCGCCTCGGTCAGGGCCGCCTCGACCAGCGCCTCGACGGGTACGGCGCTCTCCTCGCCCGAGGACAGCGCCGCGCGCTGCCGCCGGCCCGCGCTCTCCGAACCCAGCCCGTGCAGGAGGGCCACGACCTGCAGGACGTCCTCCCAGTCCGCGGGCTCCGCGGCGCCGATCCGGAGGAGCCGGGTGAGCAGGGACGTCTCGGCCGCGATGCGCTCCCGCGTCCCGCGGACGAGGTCCTCGACGAGCTCCGCGGGCGCGAAGCCCGGATCGTCGAGTGCGCTGCCCACCTCCCGCAGCGACAGTCCGAGCGACCGCAGGCTCTCGATGTGGAAGATCCGCCGGATGTCCTCGCCGGAGTACTCCCGGTAGCCCGACCTGGTGCGGCCCGTCGGCCGCACCAGGCCCAGCGACTCGTAGTGCCGGAGCATACGGGCGCTGACCCCGGACCGCCGTGCCACATCGCCGATCCGCATGCGCTACCGCTCCTCCGGGCCGGTCGTCCCGAGCACCGCGACCCGCTTGGCCTCCTCGATCGCGTCCGCGAACCCGGCGTCCGGGTCGTGCAGCAGCCGCTCCGTGGCGATCGCGTGCCGGCGCGCGGCCGGGGAGCCCTGGCCCGTCGCCTCCGCCAGCGTCGGCAGCGCGGCCTCGCCCAGGGCGATCAGCGCCCGGCTGAGGCTCAGCCGCGTCTCCCGCCCGCCGCGCCCCAGCTGCGTCGCCAGGGCCCCGGCCAGCCCGGGACGCTCCTCCTCGGGCGCCAGCACGACCGCCGCCCGCCACGCGCTCCGCGCCACCTCGTCGTCGGCGTCGGACAGCAGCTCGGGCGTGATCGCCGGCCAGGCGCGCCGGTCCCCGATCTTGGACAGGGTGTGCAGCGCCTGACTCCGGGCCTGCGCCCGCTCCGAGCGGACCGCGCCGAGCAGTCCCGGCAGGGTGAGGTCCGGCGCGTGCCGGGTGAGGGCCCAGGTGAGCATCTCGCGCACCGAGAAGTCGGGCTCGACCGCGCAGCGGTCGACGAGTGTGCCGACGTACCGCGGGTCGGGTGCCGTACCGGCCGCGAGCGCAGCCCGGAGCCGTACCGACGCGCGGTCGTCCGCCAGGGCCCGGAGGGCGCGTGTCACGCCCGTGTCGTCTGTCGCCATGGTCATGGGGACCACCTCCTTGCCCGCAGTCAAGACCTTGTCATCGTGTCAAGGTCAAGCACGCCGCCCCGCCGACGGCCGGGACCTACGGCCGGGCGAGCGCCACCGCGGCCGCGTAGGAGGGCGCGACCCGTACGTCGGTGAGCGACCAGCCGGGTACGGCGGCCGGCTCGGGACCCATCCCCGTGTACGTACGGTCGAGGCCTCCGGCGAGTCCCTCCCCGGTGCCTTTCAGATAGGCCTCCTTACGGGCCCAGCACTGGGCGAACGCGGCAGGCCGGGCCTCCGCGGGCAGCCGCGCGAACTCCTCCCGCTCCCTCGGGTGCAGGCTGTCCGCCACGAGCGCCGACACCTCGGCCTCCGGGTGCGCCTCGACGTCTACGCCCACGGGCGTGGCGGCGACGCCGACGAGGGCCAGGTCACCGCTGTGCGACAGCGAGAAGTGGAGCCCTCCGCCGCGCACGGCCGGGCGCCCGTGCGGACCGCCGCAGACGGGGCAGTCCTCCCGGACGAACACCACCTGCTCCGGCCGGGTGCCCAGGTAGTGCCCGAGCAGCCGCCGGAGCCCGCCGTGGGCGGCGAGGTAGCGGGCCCGGTGGTCCTCCCGTATCAGGGCCTTCCACCGGCGGTGCTCCTCGGCGTCCAGGAGGGCGGGCGCGCCGGGCTCCTCCGCCATGGGCAGCAGCCACAGGGCCACCGTTCCGTCGGCGACGGGCAGGACGGCCGACTCCGGTGCCTCGCCGGCGCGCAGCACCCGTACGGGGGTGGTCTCCATGGTCATGCCACCATTCTGCACGGAACGCCCGCTCCCCGGCCCGGTGCCCGAGGTCAGCCGGTCGGCGTGCCGAACCACCGCGCCAGCGTCGCGACCAGCTCCTGCTCGTCCTCACCGGCCCAGGCGACATGCCCGTCCGGCCGCAACAGGACCGCGGGCGCGTCCAGTTCCACGCCGGTGTCGACGACGAGGTCGACCCGGTCCGCCCAGCCGCCGACCGACAGCAGGCCGGTCCGGTCGAGGAGGAGGCCGCGGCCCTCGTGCATCCGCTCGTAGAGCCGCCCCTGCTTCAGCTCCAGGTCGCGCAGCCGCCTCCCCACCGGCTCGTCGCCGCCGAGGTCGTAACGCACCGAGATCGCCGTGATCTTCTCGATCAGGTACCGGTTGACGTCCTCGAACTCCACGAGTTCCGCGAGCAGTCGGCGTACGGCCTGCGCGCCCGGCTCGGTCGACATCAGCTGGATCTGCGCACGGGTGTTGTCCAGGACGTCCGTGGCCACCGGGTGACGCTCGGCGTGATAGGTGTCGAGGAGGTCGTCCGGTGCCCAGCCGGCGACCGCGGCGGCCAGTTTCCAGCCCAGGTTGAACGCGTCCTGGATGCCGAGGTTGAGCCCCTGGCCGCCGGTCGGCGGGTGGATGTGCGCCGCGTCGCCCGCGAGGAACACCCGGTCGGCCCGGTACCGCTCGGCCTGCCGGGTGGCGTCCCCGAACCGTGACAGCCAGCGCGGTGCGTGCGCGCCGAAGTCGGTTCCCGCGGTCGCCCGCAGCTGCTCCTTGAACTCGTCGAGCGTCGGCGCGGCCGTACGGTCCTCGGCCACGCCCCGGGCGGGCACGACGACCCGGTACACCCCGTCGCCCAAGGGCATCGCGCCGAAGCGGAGTTGGGTCTTGCGGACCTCCGTCATGACCGCGGTCAGCTCGTCCTGCGAGGCGGTCAGCTCCATCTCGCCCAGCAGCGTCTCGACCCGGGAGGGCTCGCCGGGGAACGCGACGCCGAGCAGCCTGCGCACCGTGCTGCGGCCGCCGTCGCAGCCGACGACGTACCGGGCGCGGAGCTCCTCGCCGCCGGCCAGGCCGACGGTCACGCCGTCCGCGTCCTGGCTCAGCGCGACGACCTCGCGGCCGCGCCGGATCTCCGCGCCGGCCTCGACGGCGTGCTCGGCCAGCAGCCGCTCGGTGACCTGCTGCGGAATGGCCAGCACGTACGAATGGGCCGTGTCGAGACCGTCCGGCCACGACTTCGCCAGCCCCGCGAAGAAGCCGCCGACCGCGATCTGCTGCCCGAGGGCGAGGAACCGCTCCAGCAAGCCGCGCTGCGCCATCACCTCGATGCTGCGCACGTGCAGGCCCTGGGCCCGCGATTGAAGGGTCGGCTCGGCCTCCTTGTCCAGTACGAGCACGTGGACGCCGTGCAGCCGCAGCTCACCGGCCAGCATCAAGCCGGTCGGACCGCTGCCCACAACGATCACGTCAAACATGGGTACCGCCCCGTTTCGATAGGTCGCGTCCAGTCGGCCACCGCCGCCCGCGCACCCCGCGCCCCGCCGTGTGGGAAGGCCGCGGACTGTCGATTTCCGCAGGTCACCGGCAACGGCTGCAGATTCTGCAGCACAAGGGGGGCCTTGCCGCAAGGCCCCCTGTGCGCTATACCTTGAGAGTGGCGAGGAGACGTTTCAGCTCCTCGCCTTTCTGTTTCCCCTCCTCCGGCGCCTCCGTCGCGCCCGCCCGCGGGGCCAACCGTTCGGCCGCGCCCTCCCGCGCCCGGCCCGGACACGTCCCCCGAACGCCTCGAACGCGCCCGACCACTCGCGTGTTACTGGTTGGTAGGGCATGCTGGCGGCCAACCATCCACACGGCCGGGGGCTGAGGCAGCGGTGACCACTTTCGAGGAACAGACCACGGTGCACGCCTTCCGGGACGACGCCCTGGGCGAGCACGACGCCGTCGGACTTGCCGCGGCGATCCGGCGGGGCGAGGTCGGGGCCGCCGAGGCCGCCCGGGACGCGGCCGCGCGCGTACGGGAGGTCGAATCCCGGCTCCACGCGGTCCAGACGCACCTCGACGTACCCGCGCCCGCCGGAACTCCGGCCGCCGGCGCCTTCGCCGGGGTGCCGACCTTCGTCAAGGACAACACCGACTACCTCGGCCTGCCCACCGGGCACGGCAGCGCGTCCTTCACCCCGCGCCCCGCCCGCGGTCACGCCCCCTTCGCCCGCCAGCTCCTGAGCAGCGGCGTCACGGTCCTCGGCAAGACCCGGCTGCCCGAGTTCGGGTTCAGCCCCTCCACCGAGTACGAGGGCGCCGAACCCGTCCGCAACCCGTGGAACACCGGCTTCTCGGCGGGCGGTTCGTCCGGCGGCAGCGCGGCGCTGGTCGCCGCGGGAGCGGTGCCCATCGCCCACGCCAACGACGGCGGCGGGTCGATCCGCATCCCCGCCGCCTGCTGCGGACTCGTCGGCCTCAAGCCGACCCGGGGCCGGGTCGTCACCAACGCGCAGAGCCGCCAACTCCCGCTGGACATCGTCTCCGACGGCATCGTCAGCCGCTCCGTACGGGACACCGCCGCGTTCCTCGCCGCCGCCGAGACCCACTGGCGGAACCCGAAACTGCCGCCCCTGGGACTCGTCGAGGGGCCGTCCGGACGCCGGCTGCGCATCGGGTATCTGATCGACTCGCCGAACGGCGTCCCGGCCGACGCCACGACCCGCGCGGCGGTCCTGGACACCGTCGTCACGCTCGAACGGCTCGGCCACACCGTGGAACCGGTCGAACTCCGCCTCGACCCGCGGTTCACCGAGGACTTCCTCACCTACTGGGGGATGCTCTCGTACCTCCTCGGCATCACGGGCCGGACCCTCGGACAGGGCTTCGACCGCAACCGGATGGACGGCCTCAGCCGGGGGCTGCGCGAGCAGTACCTGAGGAGCTGGCGGACCACGCCGGGCGTGCTGCGGCGGCTGAAGCGGACGACGGAGGCGTACGCGGCGGCGTTCCGCGGCCTCGACCTCATCCTCACCCCCGTCCTGGCGCACACCACCCCGAGGATCGGCCACCTCAGCCCGACCGTGCCGTACACGACCCTGGTGGGACGGATCCTCGCGTACGTCGCCTTCACACCGGTCAACAACGTCGTCGGGACGCCGTCCATCTCGGTCCCCGCCGCGACCGCGACGGAGGACGGACTGCCCGTCGGCGTCATGTTCTCCGGCCGCCCCGGCAGCGAACGGATCCTCCTGGACGTCGCGTTCGGCCTGGAGGCGGACCGCCCGTTCCGGCGCATCCAGGACGCCTGACGCAACCGGCGCGGCCGGACACCCTGAGGTGTCCGGCCGCGCCGGTCCGCATACGGTCGGCGGTCAGTCCGCGTCGCCGAGGGCGCGCAGCAGCTGCGCCTTGTTCATCTTCGAGCGCCCGTCGACGTTCCGGCGCCTGGCCTCCTCGTACAGCTGCTCGAAGGTGCGCCCCTGAGCCCCGCTGTGGGAGCGCCGGCCGCCGCGCTCCCCGGACGACATGTCCTCCAGGGAGAGCCGGCTCGCGGTCTCGGACTCGCCGTGCCGGGCGCGCTCCTTGTTCACGGTGCGCGCCGCGATCTCCGCGGCACGCTCCTCGTTCTCGCCGCGCCGCTCCGCGCTCTCCTTGATGTGCTCGTACTGCCGTTCCCGCTTCGGGCTCGATCCGCGAGGCATGACGTGCTCCTTCCCGTAGGACCCGCCGCCCGTGTGCGCCGGTCACGCGTGCACTGCTCTCCGCCCGGGTCGCCGGGCGGCACTCCCGTGCGGGTACCCGCCGCCGCGGACCGTACGCACCGGGCCTGGGGCGCCCGGATCAGTCCTTCCGCTGCACGGTGTGCCGGGCGCGGGCCCAGAACGGCAGCGCGAACCAGCACAGGAGATACCAGCCCAGGACACCGGCCACCAGCCACGGCACGAACTCGTTGTCGGTGGCGACCCGGAGGATGAGGAAGAGCGCGCTGGTGAGGGTGGCGACCAGCAGCAGTATCCCGGTGAAGGTCAGCCGGGACGCCCATTCGACCGCCTTGTGCTTGATCTGCCGCCCCGACACGATCCGGTGGAAGGAGACCGGACCGATGAGCGCACCGGCGGTCAGGAACCCGAGCACCACCGTCAGGACGTAGATCGCCTCGTCGGTCGGGCCGAGCTCGGCGTACCGGGGGGTGAACACGACCGTCAGGAGGAAGCCGAGGAGGATCTGGACGCCGGTCTGCACGACGCGTATCTCCTGCAGGAGGTCCTGCCACTGCCGGTCGGCGCGCTCGTCCGGCGTCTCCTGGCGCCCGCGGGGGGTGTCATCCGCTCTGGGACGTCCGACCCCGCCGTCCTGCGCGGCTCTCCCGGCTCCGCGCCGCTCCTCGTCCCGCCGCACGGTCTCCCCGTGTCCGTGCTCAAGGTCAGTCATCCTTCTCACCCTCCGGTTCGAGAGGCCCTCGTGGGCCCGGTGCGTACGCCGCGTGTTCCCCGCCCGGCCGGTCGCAGCCCCTCCACGGCACCTCTTCGTCGGTTCGTACAAAAGTCCGTCCCGTGAACTGCCCTGCGCCACGGTGGAAACACCACCCGGCCGACGGCCTCCGTTCGCTGCGCCCGGACCCCCCGGCGTATCGTCGGCCTCAGCTCGGAATGCTGCGCCGACGGGAACCGGGGTGCCGGATGCCAAGGGATGCGACGGGGACGGGTGACACCGGGCGCGACCCGGGACCCCGCCTGACGGCCGGGGTCCGGTGGCGCGGCGGCACGGCCGTGGTCACGGTCACGGGAGAGCTGGACCGCGACACGGAAGTGCTCCTGCACACCGTGCTCACCGGGGTACTGGAGCGGCGTCCCGAGCGGGTCGTCGTGGACTGCGCCCGCCTGACGTTCTGCGACTCGACCGGGCTCAACCTCCTGCTCGCGACGCGGCTGGAGGCGACCGGGGCCGGCAGCCGACTGGAACTCGCCGCGCTGCGCCCGCCCGTCGACCGGGTCTTCGACGTCACCGGGGTCGTGAAGCTCTTCACGGTGCACGCCGAGCTGCCCGCGGAGCTGGCCGAGGGGGAGAGCCCGTGACGACGCACGGCACCGCGCGGCGGTGGCACGCATGACGGAACCCGTCCGGTCCAGGGGCCAGATCCGCCGGCTCGTCCTGCGGAGCGGCGAGTCCGTGGTGGCACGCTGCCGCGACTTCTGCCGGGTGGCGCTCACCGACTGGGACTGGCCCGCCGCGCCGGGGGACGGCGGCCTCACGCCGGAGGAGCGGGAGCTGGCGACCGAGGACGTGCTCCTGATCGTCTCGGAGGCCGTCACCAACGCCTGTCTGCACGCGGGCGGCCCCACGGAGCTGGTCGTCCGGCTGGTCCCCGCCGACCCGCCGGAAGGCGGGAAGGACGGGACGGGCCCGACGGCCGGGAGTCTGCGGATCGAGGTGCACGACCGGAGCAGCCGGGTGCCCGCGTTCCGGCCCCGGGGCGCGCCGGGCCYGCCCGGCGGCAACGGCCTGATCGTGATCGACCGGCTCGCCCGGGCCTGGGGAACCGTCCCCGGGGAGGCGGGCGGCACGGGCGAGCCGGGCAAGGCCTTCTGGATGGAGGTGGCGCCCCCGGTCCCGCGGAACGTCCCGCCGTCGTCCACCACCGGGGCGGCCCGGGCGGAGCCCGCCTGACCACCGCGCCCGGCGGGACCAGCGCACCTCATGGGCTGCCCGTCGCGCCTGGCAGGACCACCGCACCTCACGGGCTGACCGTCGGGCCTCATGGGTGGTCCCGTCCGGCGCCCGGTCGACCCGGTGTCCCCGTCAGGACTCCGTCAGAGCCGTCCGCAGACCGCCGATGATGCGGCTGAGCAGACGCGACACATGCATCTGCGACAGGCCGAGGCGTTCGCCGATCTCCGCCTGCGTCAGCTCCTCGCCGAACCGCAGCGCCAGGATCGTGCGGTCGCGCTCGCCGAGGGCGGCGACGAGGGGCTTGAGCGCCTCCAGGTTCTCGATCTTCTCGAAGGCGTCGTCGTCGCTGCCCAGACAGCGGGCGAGCATGCCGGGACCGCTGTCGTCGTCGTCCGCGGGCACGTCGAGCGAGCGGCTGGCGAACCCGTTCGCCGCGATCCGGCCCTCGCGCAGCTCCGCCTCGGTCAGGTGCAGGCGGTCGCTCAGCTCGGCGGAGGTCGGCGGGCGTCCCAGCTCCTGTTCGAGTGCGTCCCCCGCCTTGGCCAGGTCGAGTCGGAGTTCCTGGAGCCGCCGCGGTACGTGCACGCTCCAGCCGGTGTCCCGCAGATGGCGCCGGATCTCACCGAGCACCGTCGGCAGCGCGAACGACATGAACTCGTTGCCCCGCTCGGGGTCGAACCGGTTGATCGCCTTGATCAGACCGACGGTGCCGACCTGGACGATGTCCTCCCAGGACTCGTTGGAGCGGCGGAAGCGGGTCGCGGCGTACTTGACCAGACTGAGGTTCAGCTCCACGAGGGTGTTGCGTACGTACGAGTACTCCGCCGTGCCCTCGTCGAGCGCGGACAGCCGCTCGAACAGGCTGATCGACAGGGTGCGGGCGTCCGCGGTGCTCACCGCCAGCGGGTCGGCGATCTCCGGGAGGCCCGCCAGGGGCTCGGGAGCGCGACGGAAGGGCTCCTGGGCGCTCGGGGAGGACCGGTGGTGGCCCTCGCCGGCGGCCGGGCCGCGGTGACGGACGGTGGTGTGGTGGTTCGACATCAAGGCTCCTCGTCGGAGGGCCCCCACAGGTATGTACCCGTTCTCGCCGCCCGCAAGCGGTGTGGCGGGTGCGACGGAGGACGGGGGAAATGCGGGGGAATGCGATCGGCGCATCGGGGCAGGGGCCCGTTGCAGGCCCGGGGGAGAGACCGGAGGAACGG
>NZ_RDBH01000096.1 GCF_008042145.1 Streptomyces sp. adm13(2018) | reverse complement strand
GTCTGCATCCTCGTCTACGGGCTCCTCGGGCTCACCGCGGACGTGGACGTCCGCGGTGAGCCCGAGGAGCCCGTAGACGAGGATGCAGACGGCGAGGATGTCGGTCCGGGCATAGCTCTGGGCCTGTGACATCAGATAGCCGATGCCCTCGGTGGCGTTGATCTCCTCGGCGGCGATCAGGGCGATGACGCTCAGCGTCATCGAGAGCCGCAGCCCGGCGAGGAGGGAGGGCAGGGCTCCGGGGAGGACCACCTGGCGGACGATCGCGAGGCGGCCGAGACCGAAGCTCCGCATGGCCTCGACGAGTTTGCGGTCGGTGTTGCGGACGCCCCCGCTGGTGGACACGTACATGGGGAAGGTGGTGGCGACCGCGATGAGCAGGATCTTCGCGGTCTCGTTGATGCCGAACCAGACCATGAAGAGGGGCACGAGGGAGAGGAACGGGATCGTGCGGAGGGTCTGGAGGGAGGAGTCGAGCAGTTCGTCGCCGAGCCGGGTGAAGCCGGTGGTGATGCCGAGGGTCAGTCCGGCGGCGAGACCGATGACCAGCCCGATCCCCGAGCGGGTGAGGGAGGTGGCGAGCGCGTCGGGCAGCTGTCCGTTCCCCCAGAGTTCTCCGACGGCGCCGATGACCTGGGCGGGCGAGGCTAGCACGTCGGGGGTGAGGAGGCCGGTCGCGGAGGAGGCCCACCAGAGGCCGAGCAGGGCGACGGGGCCGAGTGCGCGGACGGTGAGGGAACGGGTACGGGAGCGGGCGCGGCGGACGTGGGGCCGGGGGCTGACGAGTCCGGCGGTGCCGGGGTCGTCCACCGGCTTCTCTCCGGCCGGTGCGGGCGGGACGTCGGGGGCGGTGGCCGTGGCCGTGGTCGAAGCCGTGGTCGTGGCCGTGGCCGTCGTTGTGGTCGTAGCCGTGGCCGTGGTCGGTGCCGTCATGACAGCTTCTCCACGTCGAGGAGGTGGGCGGCGATGTCGACCTTGTTCGGGGTGACCTTCTGGTCGGCGTAGAACCGGGCGACCGTCTCGAAGCGCTTGATGTCCGCCGGGCGGATCGGGTCGACGGTGCCGCCCTTGCCGACGAAGGAGATCTGGACTTCGCGGGCCTTGCCGTTGACGGCGGTGGGCCCGGCGTCGGTGAAGACGTTGAGGTAGGCGGCCGGGTCCTTCCGCTCCTTCGCGCTGTTCTCGTGGAGGTAGTCGTAGAGCGCGCGGACGACCTCGGGATGCTCCTTGGCGAAGCCCGAACGGACGGCGTTGAGGCTGTAGTTGTCGGAGCCGATGGCGGCGCCGTCGGTGAGGAAGCGGGCCTTGCCCGCGCCGATCTCGGCGACGGCGTAGGTGGACCAGACGGCCCAGGCGTCGACCTGGCCGGCGTTGAAGACGGCGGCGGTCTGGTCGGGCCGCAGATAGACGCGCTCGACCCGGTCGGCGGGGACGCCGGCCTTCGCGAGGGCCTTGAGCAGCAGGTACTCGCCGGTGCCGCCCTTGTTGACGGCGACCTTGCGGCCGACGAGGTCCTCGACGGAGTCGATGTCCGAGCCCTCGCGGACGAGGATGCCCTCGCCGACGGGGTCGGGGGCCGTGGCGGTGAAGAAGGCGAAGCCGGGGCTCTGCGACAGGGAGGTGATGCCGGAGGTGATCGAGCCGGTCGCGATGTCGAGCTGGTCGGCGTTCATCGCCTGGGCGGCGGGCGCGAAGGGCCCGGCGCTGCCGGTCCACGCCACCTTGGCGCCGACGGCCGCGAGCGCCTTGTCGAGGCTGC
Source organism: Streptomyces sp. adm13(2018) (assembly GCF_008042145.1). Lineage (GTDB taxonomy): Bacteria > Actinomycetota > Actinomycetes > Streptomycetales > Streptomycetaceae > Streptomyces. The sequence continues at coordinate 1,177 of NZ_RDBH01000096.1, read as the reverse complement.
CGTCCTTCTTGCCGCGGGCGAGGACGCCGGCGTTCCCGGGGTCCGGGATGCGGAGGGTGACGGTGCCCTTCGCTCCGCCCTTCCCGTTCCCGGAGGCCGGGCCGACGGCCGAGTCGGCGGCGGGGCTCCCGCCGCAGGCGGTGAGGAGGGCCGCAGGCGGTGAGGAGGCCGGTCGCGGAGGAGGCCCACCAGAGGCCGAGCAGGGCGACGGGGCCGAGTGCGCGGACGGTGAGGGAACGGGTACGGGAGCGGGCGCGGCGGACGTGGGGCCGGGGGCTGACGAGTCCGGCGGTGCCGGGGTCGTCCACCGGCTTCTCTCCGGCCGGTGCGCTCGCGGCCGTCGGCGCCAAGGTGGCGTGGACCGGCAGCGCCGGGCCCTTCGCGCCCGCCGCCCAGGCGATGAACGCCGACCAGCTCGACATCGCGGGAAGCCTCCATRACGCCTGCCCCCGTTCCCGACACCCTCTGGTTCACCCGCTGCCCCGTGCCCACCGCCACCGGCGGGCCGCCTCGACGGCGAGCGCGCCCTTCACGTAGACAGCGTCGACGTCGCCCCGGCGCAGGGCGTCGAGTTCGGCGGCCCACTGGCCCCGATGTCCGTCGGCGGGTACGTCGACGAGGCGGGCGTCGTCGAGGCCGAACCCGGCGGAGGCCAGGGCCCCTTCGAAGCCGCGCAGGGCCATGGCCCGCCAGAAGTCGATGGGGACCGGGTGCCGGGGCAGTGCGAGCCGCAACCCGCGGAGCGCGGCGGCTCCCCGCACCGGGGAGCCCGGCGCGACGAGCACCACCTGGCGCTCCTCGATCCAGGTGAGTCCGACGAGCCTGGTCCGCTCACCACGCGAACGGGCCCACAGGGCAGGCACGTTGCCGCCCTCGCGGAACAGTCCGGGCAACGCGTGGGTGAAGTGGGTGGCGCGGTCGSCGCCGACCGCGGCTGGCTGGAAGGGGAGTTCGCGTCCGACGGCATCGCCGTCCGCTCCCTCCAGGACGCCGAGCCCGGCGCCGACCGCGCCACCCACTTCACCCACGCGTTGCCCGGACTGTTCCGCGAGGGCGGCAACGTGCCTGCCCTGTGGGCCCGTTCGCGTGGTGAGCGGACCAGGCTCGTCGGACTCACCTGGATCGAGGAGCGCCAGGTGGTGCTCGTCGCGCCGGGCTCCCCGGTGCGGGGAGCCGC
>NZ_RDBH01000095.1 GCF_008042145.1 Streptomyces sp. adm13(2018) | reverse complement strand
GGGTCACCTCGGTGATCGCGGCGGCGCTCTCGGCAGTCCCGATGGACTCGTGGACGGCGCGGTCGCTGCGGCGCGCGGTGGTCGCCGCCCAGCGCGTCCAGCCGGACCCGCTCACCCGCGAGCGCCAGGTCCGTCCACGGGTAGCCGCCGATGACGACCGCCGAGCGGACCTGGCGCCGGAGGCGGTGGGARTGGCGTTCGGCGCCTTCGCGGCGGCCCGCGGGGACTTCCGTACGGCGGTCCTGACGGCCGTCAACATGGGCCGCGACGCCGACACGACGGCGGCGGTCGCGGGCGCGCTGGCGGGAGCGGCCGGCGGACTGCGGTCGATCCCCGAGGAATGGGCCTCGGCCATCACCCCCGTCACGGGCAGCTGCCTGCCGTCGATGCGCGGCTACCACGTCCTGGACGTGGCGGACCTTCTGACCCCGGAGGGGGAATCCTGATGAACGACGACAGGACGACCGTGGCGGCGGCGACGGTGGGCGACGCGTACGCGGCCGGGGGCGAGGCGTTGGCCACCGCCGGGGGCGACGGATTGGCCACGGCGGCGGGCGAGATCGCCCCCTCCGGGGGCAACGCAGTCGCCACCACCGTGAGCCACGCCCCCGCCCGCCCACCCCTGGAACCGCCGCTCCGCCCCCACCTCGCTCGCCGAGAACATCGACGGGATGCCCGAGGACGACGACCTCAACTACCCCCTCCTCAACCTGCTGCTGCTCCGGCGCCACGGCCGCGGCTTCACCACCGCCGACGTCGCCCGCCTCTGGCTCGACGAACTCCCCGCCGGCCGCACCTTCACGGCCGCCCACCCCTGGAACCGCCGCTCCGCCCCCACCTCGCTCGCCGAGAACATCGACGGGATGCCCGAGGACGACGACCTCAACTACCCCCTCCTCAACCTGCTGCTGCTCCGGCGCCACGGCCGCGGCTTCACCACCGCCGACGTCGCCCGCCTCTGGCTCGACGAACTCCCCGCCGGCCGCACCTTCACGGCCGAGCGGGTGGCCTACCGCAACCTCCTCGACGGGATCGAACCCCCGCTGACCGCCGTCCACCGCAACCCGTTCCGTGAGTGGATCGGCGCCCAGATCCGGGCCGACGTCCACGGCTGGACCCGGCCCGGCGACCCGGCCGCCGCCGCCGAGCAGGCGTACCGGGACGCGACCCTCACCCACACGGCCAACGGCGTCTACGGCGCCATGTTCGTGGCCGCCACCCTCGCCACCGCCGCCACCGGCACCGCCGACGTACACCGGTCGCTCGCCGGGGGCCTCGCCGTGATCCCACCTCACTCCCGCCTCGCCCGGGCGGTCCGCCGCGGGATCGCCCTCGCCCGCGACACCCGTGACTTCGACACCGTCGTCGACCGCCTGCACCTCGAACTCGGCGGGTACCACTGGGTGCATGCCGTCCCCAACGCCGCCCTGCTCGCCGCCGCCCTCACCCATGCCGACGGCGACTTCACCCGCTCCATCGGCGCGGCGGTCTCCGGCGGCTGGGACACCGACTCGAACGGCGCCACCGCCGGTTCGGTCGCCGGGCTGCTCGCCGGCCACCCCGACCGGCTCCCCGAGCACTGGACCACCCCCCTCAAGAACCGGCTCGCGACCTCCGTCCCGTCCTTCGACGGCATCGGATTCGACACCCTGGCCGAACTGACCCACCGGGAGGCAGTACGCCCATGACCAGCATCGTCGTACTCGGCAGCACCAACATGGACCTCGTCGCCTACGTCCCGAGGGCGCCGGCCCTCGGCGAGACCGTCACCGGACGCTCCTTCCGCACGATCCCCGGTGGCAAGGGCGCCAACCAGGCCGTCGCCGCCGCCCGCGCGGGCGCCGAGGTGTCGATGATCGGCGCGGTCGGCGCCGACGACTTCGGCACCCGGCTGCGGGCCTCCCTCGAACACTGTTCCGTCGACACCGACCTCCTGCGCACCGCCGAGGGCCCCTCCGGCACCGCGCACATCGTCGTCGACGACGAGGGCGGCAACGCGATCGTCGTCATCCCCGGCGCGAACGGCACCGTCACCTCGCTGGACCACGGCGACGAGGCCCTCATCGGCACCGCCGACGCCCTGCTCCTCCAGCTCGAACTCCCCCTCTCCGTCGTCGTGGAAGGCGCCGCGACCGCCCGCCGCCTCGTGCTCGTTGGGCACCAGCAGGTCGACGGAGGCGAGCAGTTCGGGCGGCAGCGGCTGGGCGGGGGCGCTCACCGGCCTCACCGACCCCCGCGAGGCGGCCCTCGCCCTGCTCCGCGAC
>NZ_RDBH01000094.1:857-13132 GCF_008042145.1 Streptomyces sp. adm13(2018) | reverse complement strand
GCTGGGCCGGGTCAGGCGACGGGTGTGACCGTACCGTCGGGCTCGTGTGCGGCGGGGTGAACGGTCTCGGCGGGCGGGGCGGCGGTGCGCCGCACCCAGACCCAGTACAGGGCCGCGGTGACCAGGAGCCCGACGATCCACGAGATGTCGGCGCCGTCGAGCCGCTTGGTGATCGCGCCGGTGTACAGCTTGGTCGCCAGGAACGGGACCTGGACGGCGACCCCCACGGCGTAGCAGGTCAGGGCGGTGAGGTTCCAGCGGCCGTAGCGGCCGTCCGGGTCGTACAGGGCGGGGATGTCGACGCGTTCGCGGGAGACCAGGTAGTAGTCGACCAGGTTGATCGCGCTCCACGGCGTGAACACCATCAGGATCAGCAGGACGAAGTTCTTGAAGTTGTTCAGGAAGTCGGCGCTGGCGGCCAGCGCGATGACCATCGACACCGCGGTGAACCCGACGATGTAGGCGGCGCGCGCCGCGGCCGAGATCCGCGACCGGCCGTCGAAGGCCGTGACGGTGGTCAGGATCGACATGAAACCGCCGTACGCGTTCAGACAGTTGACGGTCAGCTTGCCGACCACGATCACCAGGTAGATCAGGACGGCGAGGACCGCGGGTCCGGCCAGGTCGCCGAGGAAGCCCACTTGGTCGCCGAGGAAGCTCTCCCCGGCGACGGCGGCCGTGAGCGCGCCCAGCGTCATGGCCCACTGGGACCCGATGACGGAGCCGGCGAAGGTGGACCAGAACGTGGCGCGGGTGCTGGTGTCACGCGGGAGGTAGCGCGAGTAGTCGGCGACGTACGGGCCGAAGGTCAGCTGCCAGCCGGCCCCCAGGCCCACGGCGAGGAGGAACGTGGCCGCCTCGAAGCCCTTGTTCCCGACGTGCGCGCCCACGTCGTACTGCGTGAACAGCCGCACCAGGAGGTAGCCGAGGCCGAGCACGCCGGCGACGGTGGCGACGCGGCCCGCGAGGTGGATGAGCCGGTATCCGGTGACGGCGACCACGGCGGTCAGGGCGCCGAAGAGGAGGATCCCGACGTTCGTGTTGTCGATGTGCAGCATCTCGGACAGCGCCTGGCCCGCGAGGACGCTGCCCGTCGCCGCGAAGCCGAGGTACATCAGGATGACGAGCAGCAGGGGCAGGACCGCGCCGTGGACGCCGAACTGGGCGCGGCTGGAGATCATCTGCGGGACGCCGAGCCTGGGCCCCTGGGCGGAGTGCAGCGCCATCACGATGCCGCCCAGCAGGTTGCCGAGCAGGAGCGCCGGTACCGCCCACAGCGCGTCGGCGCCGAACACGACGGCCAGTGCTCCGTCGACGATCGCGGTGATCTGCATGGTGGCGCCGAACCAGAGGGTGAACTGGCTGCGCGGCGTACCGTGCCGCTCGGCGTCGGGGATGACCTCGATGGTGCGCGTCTCCATCGAGAGACGCTCCCCGGAGGTGTGCTGGACCGGCATGGTGAGACCTCTCCCGCAGCGATTCGGGTGTTTCCGGACGAGCCGCAGCCGTTGACACGTGCTGCGTGCGCCGAATCTGGCATAGAGGTGAACAGGTATCAAGATTCTGAATGGATAATTTCATCATCTGGTCGGTCGCGATCTCGGGCCACCCTCGCTACCGCCCTCGCTGAAAGCGTGGCCGGATCTTTTTGCCGGACTGGCAAGAATGCGCGCACGGAAGGGACCTGAAGAGTCATGGTGGGGCCGTGACCGACAACATCGCAGCGGGATCGCCCGCGACCGACACCCACGCACCCATCGACGCCTACGTCGGAGACCCCGCCGTGCGGGAGGAATGGGACAACCGGTACACCGACCGGGAACGACTCTGGAGCGGCCGGCCGAACGGAGCCCTCGTCGCCGAGGTCGCCGACCTCACCCCCGGGCGGGTGCTCGACGTCGGCTGCGGCGAGGGCGCGGACGCCGTCTGGCTCGCCCGCCGCGGCTGGGACGTGACCGCTCTGGAGGTCTCGGGTGTCGCCCTCGAACGAGCCGCCGGACACGCACGCAACGCAGGCGTCACCGTCCAGTGGGTCCATGCCGCGCTGACCGACGCCCCGCTCCCGCCGGCGTCGTTCGACCTGGTCTCCGCCCAGTACCCGGCCCTGCTGCGCACGCCCGACGCCGCCGCGGAGCGGGCCCTTCTCGCGGCCGTCGCCGTCGGCGGTGTCCTGCTGCTCGTCCACCACGCCGGGATGGACAAGCGGCAGCCGGACGAGAGCGGCTTCGACCCGGCCGACTACGTCTGGCCCGTCGCTGTCACGGCCCTCTTCGACGACGACTGGGTGGTGGAGGTCGACGAGCAGCGCCCCCGCGTGGCACCCGAGGGCGGCGCCGGAGCGCACCACACCGACGACCTGGTGCTCCGCGCCCGCCGCCTGCGCTGACCCCGGCGCCCGAGGGACGGTACCGGGTACGGGCCACCACATCGGCCCGGCCGCCGTTGGCGCTGCGGCCAAGGAGTGAGTGTTACGCGCGTAACCGGGGATCCCCCGAGGCAGGCGGGACCGGCGGATCATAGGGTGTCCCCATGCCTCGTACCTCTCCCGCCGTAGCGCTTGACGCCCTCCTCGCCGGTAACGCCCGCTTCGTGTCCGGCACGCCCGACCACCCCAACCAGGACGCCGCTCGCCGCACCGAGCTGGCTCCGGGCCAGGACCCCTTCGCCGTGATCCTCGGGTGCTCCGACTCGCGGCTCGCCGCCGAGATCATCTTCGACCAGGGACTCGGCGACCTCTTCGTCGTCCGCACCGCCGGCCACGTCCTGGGTACGGAGGTGCTGGGCAGCGTCGAGTACGCGACGAGCGTCCTCGGCGCCAGGCTCGTCGTCGTCCTCGGCCACGACTCCTGCGGCGCGGTCGCGGCGGCCCGCGCCGCCGTGGAGGACGGCTTCGCGGCCGGCGGCTTCATCCGCGACGTGGTGGAGCGCGTGACGCCGAGCATCCTCGCCGCCCGGACCGCGGGGCTGACCGCGGACGGCGACATCATCGACGAGCACATCCGGCACACCGTGGGCCTGATGCTCGACCGCTCCCGCCTCCTCTCCGAGCAGGTCGAGTCGGGCGAGGTCGCCGTGGTCGGCCTCGGCTACGCCCTGTCCGACGGCAACGCCCGGGTCGTGACCACCCGTGGTGAGGTGCGCGCCGACGTGGCCGCGGTCGACGCGCCTTCGGCCTCGTGACCGCACGCTTCGACTGCTCCGCCCCGGAGACCCGCGCGGCCGGGCTCCGGGAGGCCGCGGAGGCCCTGCGGGAGGGCCGTCTCGTCGTGGTGCCGACGGACACCGTCTACGGCCTCGCGGCCGATGCCTTCGCCCCGGAGGCCGTGACCGGGCTGCTCAGGGCGAAGGGCCGGGGGCGTCACAAGCCGTCGCCCGTCCTCGTCCCCTCCGTCGCGGCGCTGCGACAGCTGACGGACGAGCTGCCGGAGGACGCCCGGAAGCTGATCGACGCCTTCTGGCCGGGCGGACTGACCCTGATCGTGCGGCACCGGTCGAGCCTGGCGTGGGACCTCGGCGAGACCGGGGGCACGGTGGCCGTGCGGATGCCCGACCACGCCCTCACCCTCGACCTGCTGTCCCGGTCCGGACCGCTCGCGGTCTCCAGCGCCAACCTGACCGACCACCCCTCTCCGCAGGACTGCGACGCGGCGCAGGGCATGCTGGGCGATTCCGTCGCCGTCTACCTGGACGGCGGCCGGACCCCTGGAGCGCTCTCCTCGTCGATCGTCGACGTCAGCGGAGCCACTCCCCGTCTCATCCGCGAAGGGACCCTGTCCTCCGCACAGCTCCACACGGTGGTGCCCCACCTCGCCGTGGCCTGACCGAGCATCCGCACAGGGTGGCCTCCCCGGGGAGGCCACCCCATGGTCCTCACCCCGCGCCGCGTCCCCGGAGCGCCTCATGTTCCGGACCGGCCCCGCCGCCGCCCCCTTCTGTGCGCAGAATACGGGTGTGCAGAGTTGGATGCCGCCGGAGCGCGGATCGTTCGTGGGCCGGCAACAGGACGTCGCGACGCTGATCGCGAGATTACAGACGGAACGGCTGGTGACGCTCGTCGGTACGGGGGGCGTCGGCAAGTCCCGCCTCGCCGAGCGGGCCGCCGGTCTCCTACCGCCGGGCGCCTTCGAGAGCGTGCACTGGGCTCCTCTCTGGTCGCTGGGAAGTCGGTCACTGCTGACCGCGCTGGTCGCGGACGCCTGCGGACTCTCGGACCATTCGTCACGTGATCCCGTCGACGCCCTGACCGCCTGGATCGGGAGCCGTCGCATCCTGCTGATCCTGGACTCCTGTGAGCATCTGATCGCCGAGTGCGCCGAGTTGCTGGGGGCACTGCTCGCCGCCTGCCCCGCCCTGGTGGTGCTGGCGACCAGCCGGGAGCAGCTCGGGGTGGCAGGCGAACGCGCCGTCCGCGTCGATCCCCTGGCACCGGACAGCGACGCACTGGAACTCCTCACCGAACGGGCGGCCGCCGCCGGGGTCCGCTGGGAGAACGCCGAGGACCGGGTCGCCGCCGCCGAGGTGTGCCACTGGCTCGAAGGCCTGCCGCTGGCCGTGGAGTTGGCAGCCGCACAGTTACCCGAGCGGTCGGTGCGCGGCATGGCCCGGCTGCTCTCCGACAGACTGGCACTGGCCGAGCAGCCGGACAGCACCGTCCAACCGTCGCGCCACCGTGTCCTGCGGACCACGATCGGCTGGAGCCATGAACTCTGCGAGCCCACGGAGCGACTCCTCTGGGCCCGTCTGTCGGTGTTCCGCTCGGACGCCGCCCTGGACGAGGTCGTACGGGTGTGCCGGGGCGGCCCCCTGACCGACGAGCTGGTCGACGAGGCCATCGCCGGGCTACGGCGCAAGAACCTGGTCACGGTCCACGGCGACCGTCTGCGGATGCTGGACACCGTCCGCGAGTACGGGGCGATGTGGCTGTCCGAACTCGGTGAGGCGGGCGCGCTGGCCGACCGGCACGCGGAGCACTTCGACGCGGTGGCCGCGGCCGCCGACCGCGAGTGGTGGGGACCCGACCAGGCGTCCGCGTACACCCGGCTGTCGCAGAGCCATGAGGATCTCTGCGCGGCGCTGGAACACTTCCTGGCCACGGATCCGCCGAGGGCGGCCACACTGGCGGGCAACCTCGGCTTCTTCTGGGCGTGTTGTGGCTACCTTCACGAGGCCGGGCATTATCTGGAGGAGTGCATGCGGGTCGCCGAGGCGCCTGCGGCCGTCCTGGCGAAACTGTGCTGGTCCCTCGGGGTGGTTCGCTGCCTCCGCGGCGAGTACCAGGCAGCGGCCGTCCTGGCCGAGCGGACGCGCACAGAAGCACTGCGCGCCGCCGACGAGACGCTGCTCGCGGACGCCGCCTACCTGCAGGGGCTGCTGATGCTCCTGCGCGGCGAGCCCCAGGAGGCCATGCGGACCGCGGACCGGGCACTCGCGAGGCCGCATGCCACGCCTGCCGCCGCCGCGCGCTGTCGTCTGGTCCGCGTCTTCGCCCTCACGGCGTCCGGCTCTGTCCAGAGCGCCCGCGTCGAGGCCGAGGCCCTGCGCGCGGACTCGGTGTCGGTGGGCGAACACTGGACCCGGTCCTACACCGAGTACCAGCTGGCCTTGATAGCGCTGCACGAGGAGAGATCCGCCGAGGCTGCCGCACACGCCAGGGCCATGCTGCGGGACAAGCGACTCATCGGTGACGCCTTCGGCCTGGGCCTCGGCCTCGATCTGTTGGCGGCCGCGATGGCTGCGCTGAAGCAGGGCGATCAGTCGGCCGTCGCCTCCGGGGCCGGGCAGGTCTTCTGGGAGATGGTCGGCCATCCACAGCGTGGCACTCCCGAACTCGGCCCCCTGCGTGAAGATGCCGAGTGCGCGGCGCGAGCGCAGATCGGCAACTCCGCCTACGACACGACGTTCACCCTGGCCGCACTCACCGACCCGTTCGCGACCCTGACCGACGTGCTCGACGTCGACTGAACGCCATTCCCCGGGTTCCGGTGACGAAGTGCACGTCCGCCAGCACCGACTGCGGGGAGAGGGTCCTGTCGACCTGCTCCAACAGTCTTTCGAGGCCCGGGAGAGCGGCGCCCGGGGCGGCGTCGCGTCGGAGGGTGACTCTCATGCGCAGACGCAGCCGACGGCGCTCGCGGATGACCCTGGTCCGGCACCCGGTCACCTCGCTCGCCTTGAGCGCCTCCTCCGTGACGGCTCTCTCCACCGCTCTGCGAAGCGCGACCGCGTCCCGCGATCCCAGGGGGAGCTGTCCTCGGGCGCCGAGCCTCAACTGACGTACGCACCAGATCGCGAGGAGCAAGGAGCCCGCCAGGGCGCCCACTGACGCGGCCGCCGACCACCCTTCCCGTGAGCGGAGTCCCCTCAGAGCCTCAGCGACCCGCCCGTCGACAGGCACGCCCCAGGCGGGCCACCACGATCCGAACGCGTCTACGTGGGGGAGCGCGACCACGACTGCGCAGCCGAGCACTCCCAGCCCGGAGAGGGCGAGGACCACGCGATTGGTCAGCATGAGCTGCCGTGCTGTCACGAATCGGCTCCTTGTCGGCTCGTGGTGATCGGAGAGTCGTCCTTCGGGCGTCTGGGGGCACTGAACGGCGCGCGATCGGACTCCGACCGGCGCGGCAGGTCGGGTCCCGGGACGTGACCGGGGCCGAGTTCGGGGCGAGGGTCGTCGATCCCAGGCTCCGCCGGGTCAATGCCCGGGTCCGGGTCCGGGTCCTGGTTCGTCTGAACCGCCGGGTGTGCGAGGGCGCCGACGATGACGCGCAAGCGAGGCGGACGCACGAGTCGACAGGCGGCCATGGCCCGGTCGGCGGCGCTCTGCGCCTCGGCGAGGGCCGCCTCGCGATCCCCGAACATCAGCGTCGCTCGTACCGTGGCGGTGCGTCTGCTCATCCGCACGGCCACGGGCCCCGTGCCCTCCACGGCGCCCACGGCGTCACGGAGGAGATCCTCGATGACCTTCCGATCGACGGACGAGGTGAGCGCCGGTCCTGAGGAGACCGTCCACCGCCGACGATGGCCCGGAAGGAGAGCAAGCAGGATCAGCAGGACCGCGAGGCCGGCCGTCAGCCCTGCCGTGACGGTGGGCAGCAGAGTTCCGGAGCCGTGGTCGGCCGCATAGGCGACACCGGTGCTCCACCATGCCGCCAGCGGGCGTCCATGGGAGCGGAACCCGGCGATGTCCAGAGCGAGCGCGCCCAAGAGCAGGGAGCCGATGAGCGACAGAACGGCCACGGGGCCTCGTCGTTGCGACCAGCACCTGCGCGGATGCCGTGTCGTGGGTGGGGTCCCCTCCGCGCCCGCTTCGGTTATCGCCGGCGTCCGAGGGGCCGGCAAGGTCAGCCGGGTGACCCGGATCCAAGGCCCTTCGCACGGAAGCCCTGTCAGTTCGCCGGTGCGTCGGGCGACATGCTCCTGCAGACCTTCCACCGTCTCGGCCAGGGAGTCGGGCCGGTGCAGTCGCACATCAAGCCGGAGGTGCGCCGAGTGACCCCGCAGCCTGGCCGTCAATCTGTGCGCCGTACTCCCGGCGGACAGGGCCTCGGAGACCGCGCCGGCGGCGATCCCGCGGAGCGCCTTCTCCGAGACACGGGTGATCCCGCGGGTCCGGGCCTCCGTCACCGTCGGCCCCTCTCGATGGTCTCCCGAAGGTCCCGAACGCGCCCGCCGCCGTCGAACCAGGCACCGATCGCCCAGCCCAAGCCGCCGAGCGCGGCCACGAGGAGGAACGCTCCCACCCCTCCGAAGAAGGCCGCGAAGCCCAGGGCGACACCGGCGGCCATCCCCGCGAACGCCTGACTCATCGCCGATCCTCGTTCCACTCGTCATGAGACATGTCGAAGGACAACCCCACCCGCACTCACTCCACCCGCGAGTCCGCCGCGATCTCGTGGTCGTCCTCCGGCAGGTGGACGTCGTTGATGGAGATGTTCACCTCCACGACCTCGAGCCCGGTAATGCGCTCGACCGCCACGATGACGTTCTCCCGGACGTCCTGAGCCACGTCGGTGATCGGGACGCCGTACTCCACGACCAGCTCCAGGTCGATGGCCGCCTGCCGCTCGCCGACCTCGACCTTCACTCCCCGCCCGACGTTCGGCCGCCCTCCCGGCACCCGCTCGCGCACCACGCCCAGCGTGCGGGACAGACCGCCGCCCATGTCGTACACACCCGGGATCTCACGGGCCGCCATGCCGGCGACCTTCACGACGACGACGTCCCCGATCGCCGTCCTGCCCCGCTCGCCGACCGGCAGATCGGCATGGGGGGAGGACTGCCGCTGCTCTCCGACCGCGGTCGAGGAGACAGCCCCGTCCGAGCTCTTCTGCGGGGCGGACGCGTCCTTCGGTGCGGTGGCCGTGCTCGTGGTCATGCTCTTCCCTTTCGTCGAGCCTCGCTGAACCGTTCTCACCCGTATCGACCCGAGCGGCGCGGAACTGTGACGTGGAAATCGCGACGAGTTCTTCCGACTTCCCCCGCGGCGCGTGCGAGAGGCCCGCCGGCAGGGGCACCGCTCCGCTGTTCGGGGTGACGTCCGTGGTCCATCGGCGTTCGCAGCGCGGGGCCCGGGCATCCGGGTTCGCGCCTGCCACGAACTACTCCGTAACGAGTGGAGCCCATCGGTGTCTCACTGGTGAAGGCGAATGAGAGGAGCCGCCCAGTGACGGGCGTCGACACACGCATCACGCCGGCGGACATCGGCCCCACCGAGGGGGAAGTCCTGCTCGTGACAAGAGCGGTGGAGGGAGACGAGGAGGCGTTCGCCGTGCTCGTCGAGCGCCACACACCCATGCTGCTGGGCCTTGCGACCCGCTTGCTCGGCAGCCGTACCGAAGCGGAGGACGCCATGCAGGAGGCACTCATCAGCGCATGGCGCAGACTGCCCGACTTCCAGGGGCGCTCCGCCTTCGGCACCTGGCTGTACCGCATCGTCTCCAACCGGTGCTTCAACGTGCTGCGGAGCAGGACCGTCGCCGTGCCCCTGGAGACAGCGGGCGACGTACCGGCGGCCGAGCACGCGGTGTCGCCCGCGAGAATCGCGGAGGGACGGGACGCGGTCCGCGAGCTGCGCGGGGCACTGGACCTCCTCTCCCCCGAGCAGCGCGCCTGCTGGGTCTTGCGGGAAGTGGACGGCCAGTCCTATGAATTCATCGCGGAAACGGTCGGCATCAGTCAGGAAGCCGTACGAGCCCGCGTATTCCGCGCACGACGATGTCTGACACAAGCAATGGGGGCCTGGCGATGAACGCACACGTCACTCCGCCGCCTGACGACCTCGGAGACGAGGACACCCGACTGCCCTGCGGGCAGCTGATCTCGGAGGTCTGGGACCGCTGGGAGAGGCAGGAGCACGACGCTCACCAGGAGGCCTGCGAACACTGCCGTCACGAGGTGGAGGACCTGCAACGACTGGAATCGGCCGTCCAAGGGCTGCGGGACGTCACGGAGCCGACGGGCGCGGACGTGACCGCGCTGACCCGCCGGGTGATGGACGTCGTGCGGCTCGAACTGCGCCCCGGGCGGCCACTGCCTCTCGGCGAGCCGCAGGAGAACCTCTCGATCATGGAGGCGGTCGCCGCCCGCACCCTCCGAGAGGCGGCCGAGACCGTTCCCGGTGTCCACGCCGGCTCCTGCCGCCTCGAAATCACCCCGCACGCCCCCGAGGTCGCGGTCCGGATCGAGGTGCACGCGCCGGCGGACGGCGTCCTGCCCGAGATCGCCGAACGGATCCGATCTGCGGTCCGAACGGCGGCGACGACCGAACTCGGCATGTCGGTCGCGCCGGTGGACGTCCTGATCAGCGATCTTGTCGGTCCCACAGACGACCAGGAAGGCCGGTAGCCGTGACCGCTCCCCAGCCCCTCACGCGTGCCGCGCTCGCGGAGGACATCGCCCGCACAGCAACAGACGTGACAGGGGTGGCCTTCCTGAGACCGGGCCTTGCGGGGCTGCTGCGTGCCAGGCGGCCCGCCCCCGCAGAGACGACGTTCGCCACCTCGTCCTCGGCAGGAGTCAGGCTCCGTGGTGGAGCCGGTACCTCGCCCTTGCAGGTGGAGATCCGGCTGGTGGCCGTGCGGTCGAGGCGCACCGTGGACGTCGCGCGGGCGACCCGCTCGGCGGTCGAGGCACGGCTCGCCGCGCTGCTGCCGGCACAGACGGTCGGAGCCGCGCAGGTGAGCGTGACCATCACGGGTCTCGTATGACCGCCCTGCCCGACATCTCCGGCCACGGCTCGTGGCCTGCCCCCGGATCCCGCGCGTCCGGAGGCAGGCCCAGCCGAGGTCAGAAGTGTGGTGTGGGCATCGTCAGGATGAGGTGAAGGGCGACGGTCCATACGCCGACGGCCGCAGCGGTCAGACGCAGCCTGCGTTTGCGCTCGGGGGAGACCGGATCGTATCCGCCGCCCACGGGCAGGGCCTTCAGGTCGACAGCACGTCGTGTGACGCGTTGCGCCGGGACGGCGGCGCTGCGCACCTCCGGCTCTGCGGATCTGGGGGATGCGTCGGCATGCGGTGGCCGCGAGGGGACACGGACGACGGACGGGGGAGGTGGTGCGAAGGGGCTGCTCTGGCCGGATGCCAGGCCCGAGGCGAGTCCGCTCAGAAAGGCGGCGTAGGCGGCACGTCGCTTGCCGGTGGGAGACGTTCGTCCCGATTCCCAGGACCGCACGGTCGCGGCGGTCACGCCGAAGGCGTCGGCGACCTGACGCTCGGACAGTTGCCAGGCCTGACGCAGGGCAGCCCTGTCGGCGGGCGAGGGGAGGACGGGCCTGGATGACCGGATCCGAGACCTCGGCGGGCGTTCCTGGACATGCGTGTGGGTCGTCATGCCCGTACGACAGCAACGATCTGACGATGTGATGAAAGGCCAGAAAGAATGCCCCGTATGTCGTAATGAAGGGAGTTCGCCAGAGGGGTGGCCGGCGCGAGGAGTTCGTCTCTGAGTGACGCCGAATGTATGTCCGGGGCGGCCGTTAGTCTTCCCGCCATGGCTTTGCGACCTGATGAGTTCTACGACCATGCCCTGTCCGCCGCCGACCAGGAACACCGACTCCCACTGGCCCGTATGACGGGGTGGAGCATCAGCCCGTTCGAGGCCGAGGGCCTGCGGGTCTCGCCCCTGCGCCCTCCCGTGCTGCCCGAGCCCCCGCGGCATGGAGAGGATCCCTCGGACTGCGACTCGTGCCGTGAAAGAGAGGAAGGCATTTGGTTCAACGACACTTGGCGACTCACCCGGATCAAGGGAGTCGGCGTCCCGCTCGTCCTCATGCTGCATCCGCTCGACCACTACGACATGGCCGACCTGCCGGACGAGCTGGCAGCCGAACTCGGGGTCCTGTCCGCACACATCGTCCGCCATGTGCAGGCCCTGCCCCACATCTCCCGCGCGCACGTCTACCGCATCGGAGACGGGGGAGCGCATCTGCACATCTGGTTCTTCGCCCGGCCCGAGGGGCAGACCCAGTTGTACGGATCATGGATGCCGGTCTGGGACGACCTGCTTCCCGAGTACCCGGCCGATGTCGCGGACGCGGACGCGGCGACCGTGGCCGATGCCCTGGTCGCCTCGATCGGCGGACGTCGTGCGTCCGCTACCCGGGGGTTCTGAGCGCGCCGAACGCCGTTCCGGTGTCGGCCCGCTGCCTGTCGGCGGCGCTGCTCCGGTGCTGGCGCCGGGGGCATCACCTCAGCATGCGGAGACCCACAGGTGCGAGCCGACCCGGTCGTTGACGAGTTCGCCCTGGCCGTGGCCGGGGCTGAAGAACCTCAGGCCCGACGCGGCGAGGTCGGGGAGGGAGTGCCCCTGGTGGAGGCAGACCCAGGAGCCGTTCCAGTCGGTGTCACGGTAGAGCTTCACGTCCTCGGCGACGCCGGGGTAGCCGTTGTTCCAGACGTCCGAGACCTTGTCACGGCAGCCGGCCCAGTTGGCGTTCGCGCTGTTCCAACGGCAGTGGACTCCGCCCGCGTGGGGGTGCTCCCAGGCGTAGAGGAAGCCGTCCGGGGCGGCGGCCGCCGCCGGGGTGACGGCGGCCGATGCCGAGCCGGCCGCCGGAGCGGCGGTCACGGACGCTGCCTCAACGGCGTCGGCGACCGGGGCGGTCAGCAGGGTGAGGGCTCCGACGGTGAGCGCCGTCGTGAGGGCACGGGTGATGCGCATGGTGGATCTCCTTCTTGCATGGGATGGATCGCGGGGGAGGGGTGGACAGGTGACTTCGATGGATCGGCCGATTGGTGGATTGGTGGATTGGTGGAGTGAGAGGGCGGGTGGGCTGG
>NZ_RDBH01000094.1:0-757 GCF_008042145.1 Streptomyces sp. adm13(2018) | reverse complement strand
ACGCGATGCCGTGGCCGCCGCCGAGGTCGAGCTCCGGCAGCGTGACCCCGTGGGTGTCCCGGACGCGGGCCATGAGGCCGACGAGCCGCCGGACGGCCAGCAGGTACGGCTTGGCGTCCGTGATCTGGGAGCCCAGGTGGCAGTGCAGGCCCATGAGTTCGAGCTGCGGTTGTCCGAGGGTGCGGGCGATCGCGTGCTGGGCGTGGCCGTCCCGGAGGGAGAGGCCGAACTTCTGTCCGTCGGTACCGGTACGGATCTTGTGGTGGCCGCCCGCGGTGATGCCCGGCGTCACGCGGACCATGACCTTCTGCCGGCCTCCGGGGCCGACCGCCGCGGCGATGCGGGCGATCTCGGAGGGGGTGTCGATGACGATCCGGCCCACCCCGAGCCGGAGGGCGGTGCCCAGGTCCTGCGGCGACTTGGCGTTGCCGTGGAGCAGGATCCGGTCGGCCGGGAAACCGGCGGCGACGGCGAGTTCCAGTTCGCCCGCGGAGCACACGTCGAGGCCGAGGCCCTCCTCCGCCACCCACTGGGCGAGGGCGCGGCACAGGAAGGCCTTGGCCGCGTAGTGGATGGCGGCGTCGGGGAACGCGGCCCGGTAGGCGCGGCAGCGTGCGCGGACCTCGGCCTCGTCCAGGACGTACACGGGGGTGCCGTGGGTCTCGGCGATCTCGGCGAGGGGGACTCCGCCGACGAGGAGGCCGCCGCGGGTCCCCTCGGTGGTGGAGGCGGGCCAGACGGAGGGCGTGCCGGGGGC
>NZ_RDBH01000093.1:1477-6867 GCF_008042145.1 Streptomyces sp. adm13(2018) | reverse complement strand
GACCGAGCGTCATGACATCGCCCACCCCGACCCGATCGCGCTCCGGCAGGATCTCCACCGCGTGTTCGTGGCGGACCGGCTGGTCGAGCGCGCCGACCGGGTCGTCGGCATCGCCGGGGGCGCCCGGGGCACGGAGGAGKTCCTGCGGTACTTCCCCCGACTGGCCGCGCGGGGCCGCGGCGGGGTGCTCAGCGCCCCGCCGGAGGGGATCGCCCCCTACCGGCCGTCCGCCGCCCGGGCCCGGCGGGCCGGGCTCGTGCTGGGCAGGATCGACGGCCTGGCGGCGGCGCACCCGGCGGACAGGCCGGTCGTGCTGCTCAGCGTCGGCCGGCTGCACCCCGTCAAACAGCAGGATCTCCTGGTCCGTGCCTGGATCGAGTCCGGATGCCATCGGGAGTCGCTGCTCGTGGTCGTCGGCGGAAGCGCGACGACCACGGACCCGGTGGAGCGCGCGATGCACGCGCGCATGGAAGAGGCCCTGTCCTCCTGCGACGAGGCCCGGGAGCGGCTTCTGCTGCTCCCGGCCCTGTCGAACCCCGACGTCCGCATGCTCGAACGGTCGCTGGCCGCTCCCTCGCGCCGGTTCCGCGCCCGGTACGTGTGCCCGAGCGCGAAGGAGGAGTTCGGTCTCGCGGTCCTGGAGGCGATGGAAGCCGGGCTGCTCGTGGCGGGCCCTTGCCGGGGCGGTGTTCCCGCCTATCTCGTCGACGGCCTCAACGGCATCCTGATGGACACCGGCGGGGCGGCCTCCCTCGGCGCCGGGCTGCGGCGCCTCGTCCAGGTCGAGGACGACCAGGCCCGGGCCATGGCCGCCCGCGCGCAGCGCCTCGTGCGTACCACCTATTCGTCGACGGCCATGGCCCGCGCCCTGGCGCACCACTACACGGCGGTGACCGAGCGGAAGCGACGAAGTGCCGTCTGAACCGGGCACCTTGTGCGGGGAGACGCCGTCTGAGCCGGAGCGCCTTGTGAGGGGGGTAGCGCTGTCCCAGGTGGGGTGACGGCGCCGCCCCGGTCCGTGGCCCGGTGACCCCCATGACGCCCCGTCCACCACCCGACGGGGCGTCATCTCCCGTACCCGGCACGCCCCGCCCCCGGTGAACCTCGGGTAACTCAGGGGCGCACAGGGGTTGTCAGTGCAATTTCACATTACTATGTTACACCGCACACGGTTTGATGAGTCCTCGTCAAGACCGTGCGCACCACAACAGTTCTCGTCACATCCCCATGACGAACCCCCACCCCACATGGAGTTCTGTTGTCCATCTCCAGACGCGTGCGCGCGTCCCTGCTCACCTCCGCCGTCGCGGTCGCCCTGCTCGCCTCCTCGGGCCAGACCGGAGTCCTCGCCGCCGACACCGACGCCCGTAACGAACCCCGTACGGACGCCCGTATCGCCACCCTCCCCGCAGCGCTCACCGGCGCCCCCGGCGCCCGGGCCGAGCACGGCGGCAACCCCTACGACGAGGTGGAGCGCCTCGCCACCGCACCCCGCAAGACCTTCGGGCCCGCGCCCGCCCCCGGGAGCCTCGCCACCGGGCGGGTTCCCGGCCGGGCGCCGGCCGAGGCGGCGACCGCCGCGCGGAGCCTCGCCGCCACCGCCCGTACGACCGCCGCCGGTGTCCCCTGCACCCTCGACGGGATCACCGGACTCGGCCCCGAGCAGTTCGCCGACTTCCTCGCCGACCCCGCCGTCCTCGCCGACGGCTGTCTGCGCGGACTGATCTGGACCTGGGACGCCCGGCTCGCGCCCGTCATGTCCGACGCGCACGTCCAGGCCGTCGCCCGCCGGATATCAGGCCTGGCCGCCACCCACGACGGCCGCAACTCCTCGCACCTGGAGGAGATGTTCACCTATCTGCACGCCGTCGCGTATCACGACTACGCCCGCGACGAGATCGACACCACCGACGCGCCGACCGTGGACGCGGTCCGCCGGGCCGTCGCCGACTTCGGCGCCGCGGCCCGCACCTTCGACGTCACGAAGAGCAACGCCCTCACCCTGCGCGAAGCCCTCTACGCGGCGAGCGCCCCCGGTCTGCGACAGCACCAACTCGGGCTGATCAAGCGGGTCCTCGCCACCATGGATCCCGCGCACCCCGCCACCCACCTCGACCCCTCATGGGCGGGCGCCGCGCTCGCCGCGCTCTCCGTCAACTACCTGGGGGTCTACTCGGGCAACCAGGACGCCGCCTTCCGGGCCGCGGCCGCCGCCGACCCCGCGTATCGCGCCGTCTTCAAGGCCTTCGCGGGCTACGCCCATCTGAAGGGCACCGCCAACGACTGGGTCGCCCGCGACGCGCTGGGCGAGTACGGCCGGTTCGGCGAGATCCCCAGCCTGAAGAGCGCCGTCACCGCGGACCTCGGCGGCCTCCTCGGCCAGGTCGTGACCACCTTCGGCCGGGGGAGCCAGCAGTGGGCCAAGGTGGTCTCCTGGCTCAACTACTTCGACGCGTGCAAGCCGTACGGCGTCTGCAAGGCCGACATCGAGGCGCAGATCTTCCCGTACACGTACACCTACGACAACGGCGCGATCAAGGTCCGCACCGGGCTCGACCGGGCCACCGTCGACCAGCTGTACTACGCGAGCAAGCAGGTCAAGGCCCAGTTCCACCGCGTGCTCGGCAGCGAGCAGCCGCTCGCCGGCGACCCCAACACCACCCTCACCATCGTCCTGTACGGATCCCGGGCCGACTACGAGAACTACCACCCCATCCTGACGGGGATGGACACCGACAACGGCGGCATCTACATCGAGCGCGGCGCCACCTTCTACACCTACCAGCGCCGTGTCCCGCAGGACTCCTCCCTGACGCTCGAAGAACTCTTCCGCCACGAGTACACGCACTACCTCAACGGCCGCTGGGCCGTACCCGGTTTCTTCGGGGAGGGGCCCTGGTATCAGGGGGACCGCACCACCTTCATGGACGAGGGCACGGCCGAGTTCTTCGACGGGGCCACCCGCGACGACGGCATCAAGGTCCGCAGATCCCTGGTCCGCGGCATCATCGGCGACACGGCGGGCGGCGGCCCCCGGATGAACCTCCGGCAGATCCTCAACGCCACCTACGACGGCGACGGCTTCCGCTTCTACAACTACGCCGGCACCTTCTTCGAGTTCCTCTGGACCGAACGGCCCTCCCTGATCCGCGAGATGTACACCCACCTGCGGAACGACGACGTCGCCGGCTACGACGCATGGCGCATCCGCCTCGCCGGCGACAGCGGCCTCCAGAGCGCCTACGACCGCTTCCTCGACGCCCAGATCGCCCAGGTCGACAGCCTCTTCGTCCCCCACACCACGTTCACCCCCAACGCGCAGCTGCGCGACTCCGCCCTGGCCTCCGTGAAGTCCGCCTTCGCCACCGCCACGTACAACACCCCCGACTGCGTGGAGAACGGCGACCCGGGCAAGCGCCGCTTCGTCTGCACCGGCCGGATCACCGCCAACCTCTCCGACGCGGGCAGCGCGGACCGGACCTTCAAGGACATGTCCGAGACGGTCGACTACTTCCTGCTCGACCGCGCGGGCGCCGCCTCGAACAACCTGGCCGACATGAACTGCTCCTTCGGCGCCGTCGACATCTGGACCAACAGGGTCGCCGGCACGTCGAGTTACCGCTGTGAGGGTCCCCTCCGCAGCTGACCCGCCCCGCCCCGTCCGGGCCGGTCCCCTCCATGGGAGGGGGCCGGCCCCGCGCCGTCGTCCGTACCACCCCTCGATACGGGAATGGCGGCACCGGCGACCCGTGCGGAAGATCTCCGTGCGGGTCCTGTCGAGGATCTTGGCAGAGCTGGTGCAATGTGAAATATTACTGCCGTGCCCACGAGAGAAACCTCGGACGTCATCGTCATCGGCGCCGGCGTCGTCGGCGCCGCCTGCGCCCACTACGCGGCCCTCGCCGGCCTGTCCGTCACCGTCGTCGACCGGGGTCACGTCGCGGGCGGCACCACCGGAGCGGGCGAGGGCAACCTGCTGGTCTCCGACAAGGAGCCGGGCCCCGAACTCGACCTCGCCCTCCTCTCCACCGCGCTGTGGACCGAACTCGCCGACCGGCTCCCGCCGTCCGTCGAGTACGAGCCCAAGGGCGGACTCGTCGTCGCCTCCGACGCCACGGGACTGCACGCCCTGCGCGCCTTCGCGGCCCGCCAGGAGAAGGCGGGCGTCGTCGCCCACGAGGTGTCCGGTGACCGGCTCCACGACCTGGAGCCCCACCTCGCACCGGACCTCGCCGGCGGCTTCCACTACCCCCAGGACGCCCAGGTGATGCCCGCCCACGCTGCCGCGCAGCTCCTCCGAGCCGCCGGCGACCGGGTCCGCCTGGCGCTCGGCGAGGAGGTCACCGGCCTCCTTACCGGCGCGGACGGGGCGATTAGGGGCGTACGGACCGCCACCCGGGAACTCCACGCCCCGCACGTCGTGAACGCCGCCGGGACCTGGGGCGGCGCGCTCGCCGCGCTCGCCGGCGTCCACCTCCCCGTCCTGCCCCGCCGCGGCTTCGTGCTCGTCACCGAACCCCTGCCGCGCGTCGTACGGCACAAGGTGTACGCCGCCGACTACGTGGCCGACGTCGCCAGCGGCTCCGCCGCCCTCCAGACCTCCGCCGTCGTCGAGGGCACCCCCGCCGGGCCCGTCCTCATCGGCGCCAGCCGCGAGCGCGTCGGCTTCGAC
Organism: Streptomyces sp. adm13(2018); assembly: GCF_008042145.1. Lineage (GTDB taxonomy): Bacteria > Actinomycetota > Actinomycetes > Streptomycetales > Streptomycetaceae > Streptomyces. The sequence goes on along the minus strand of NZ_RDBH01000093.1, from coordinate 2,195 downwards.
CGGACGCTCTCCACCGAGGTCCTGCGCCGCCTCGCCGCCGGCGCCACCTCACTGTTCCCGGTCCTCGGCGGCGTACGGGCGATCCGGACCTACCCCGGCTTCCGCCCCTACCTGCCGGACCACCTGCCCGCCATCGGGCCCGACCCGCGCGTGCCCGGACTGCTGCACGCCTGCGGCCACGAGGGCGCCGGGATCGGCCTCGCACCGGCCACCGGGCAGCTCGTCGCGGCCGCCCTCACGGGCGCCCGGCCACCCCTGGACACCCACCCGTTCCGCCCCGAGCGCTTCGACGCCACCGCACCCTGAGGCACGCACCCACCGTCACGAGAGGAGGGCCCGTGGCCCGCACCCCCACCGGCCTCGTCGGGGCACAGCCCGACCCGCCGTTCGAGATCACCTTCGACGGCCGGCCCGTCACCGCCCTGCCGGGCCAGACCCTCGCCGCGGCCCTGTGGGGCGCGGGCATCCTGGCCTGGCGCACCACCCGGGACGGAGCCCGCCCGCGCGGCGCGTTCTGCGGCATCGGCCAGTGCTACGACTGCCTCGCCACCGTCAACGGAGAGCCCAACRGCCGCGCCTGCCTGGTCCCGGCCCGCCCCGGTGACGCGATCACCACCCAGGAAGGGCACGGCCATGACCGGCTCGGCGTCTGAGCCGCGGGACGCGGCAACCTTCACCCCGGCACCCGGGTCAGGGGACGCTCCGGCCCCCGCGGCCC
>NZ_RDBH01000093.1:0-1377 GCF_008042145.1 Streptomyces sp. adm13(2018) | reverse complement strand
CCCCGGCACCCGGCCCTCGGGGCACCCCCGCCTCCGCGGCCTCCGCGACCGCAGCGACCCACCCTCCGGGCGCGCCCTACGACCTGCTGGTCGTCGGCGCGGGTGCCGCCGGGCTCGCCGGAGCCGTCACCGCCGCCGCACTCGGGCTCTCCGTCGCCCTCGCCGACTCCTCGGAGCAGACGGGCGGCCAGTTCTACCGGCACCCCGCCCCCGGTCTCGGCGCGCGCCGGCCCGAGGCCCTCCACCACGGCTGGTCCGCCTTCGCCGACCTGCGCCACCGCCTCGCCGCGAGCACCGTCGACCACCTGGCGAGCCATCACGTGTGGTCCCTCGTACGGGAGGACGACGGGACCTGGTCCGCCCACGCCCTCACCGGACCCGACGGCACCGAGGACGCCCCCGTCCGCATCCGGGCCCGCACGCTGCTGCTCGCCACCGGAGCCTACGAACGCCAACTGCCCTTCCCCGGCTGGACCCTGCCCGGTGTCGTGGGCGCCGGGGGAGCGCAGGCCATGCTCAAGTCCGGGCTCGTGCTGCCCGGCCGGCGCGTCGTCGTGGCCGGCAGCGGCCCGCTGCTGCTCGCCGTCGCCTCCTCCCTCGCCACCGCCGGCGCCCGGGTGCCCGCGCTGGTCGAGGCGGCGGGATACCTGCGGTACGGGCGGGCGCCCCGCGTGCTCGCCGCCAACCCGCGCAAGGCGGTCGAGGCACTCGCCCACACCGCCGCACTGGTCCGCCGCCGCGTCCCCGTACGGCTCCGCAGCGCCGTGACCGAGGTGCACGGCACCGACCGGGTGGAGGCCGTCACGGTCGCCCGCGTCGACCGCGAGTGGCGCCCCGTCCCGGGGACGGGGCGTCGGATCGCCTGCGACGCCCTGGCCGTCGGGCACGGCCTGGTGCCCCAGATCGACCTGGCCGTGACGGTCGGCTGCGCCACCCGCGTACGGCCCGACGGGACCCTGGGTCTGGCCCTGGACGATCATCAGGAGAGTTCGGTGCCCGGCCTCTGGGCCGCGGGGGAGACCGGCGGCGTCGGGGGAGCCGAACTRGCCCTGACCGAGGGCGAGCTGGCGGGCCGGGCGATCGCCGCACGGCTCCTCGGCGACCGCGCCGAGGCCGGGGCCGGCGCCGGACCGCGGCGGCGCCGGGACCGCATGCGGGCCTTCGCCGACGTCATGGCCGCCGCGCACGCCCCCGGGCCGGGCTGGCCGGACTGGCTCACCGACGACACGGACGTGTGCCGCTGCGAGGAGGTCCCGGCGGGCCGTACGCGGGTGGCGCAGCCGACCGTCACGGCCAGGTCGATCTGGGGCACCAGGCCGTGCCCGACGGCCAGGGCGTCGCAGGCGATCCGACGCCCCGTCCCCGGGACGGGGCGCC
>NZ_RDBH01000092.1 GCF_008042145.1 Streptomyces sp. adm13(2018) | reverse complement strand
CACCCCGCCCCCGCCCGGCACACCACCGGCGTACGCCGCCGCGATCGCCGCCGCCAGCCGCACGTTGCCCCGTACCGCCGCCAGGTTGGCCTCCAGCGACGCGCCCTCCGTGTGCACCGTCAGGTACTCCAGCAGGAACGGCGTCACCGCCTGCCCGGTGATCCCCTTCTCCTTCGCCGCCGCCAGACCGCTCGCGAGCACCCGGTCGTGCAGCGCCGGGTCCAGCTGCTCCGCCACCGGGACCGGGTTGGCCACGATCAGCGCCGCCCGCGGCCCCCCGAGCCGGTCCTGGGCCCGTATCACCGCGGCCACCGCCTCCGGGCTCCCCAGCGTCCAGTCGACCGGCTCGCCCGAGGAGGCGAGGTAGAAGCCGGGGAAGCGGTCCGTGCCGTACCCGGCGACCGTCACGCCGAGCGTCTCCAGGCGCTGGAGCGTCGCGGGGACGTCGAGGATCGACTTGACCCCGGCGCACACGACGGTGGTCCCCACGCGGGCGAGCAGCCGCAGGTCGGCGGACTCGTCCTGCGTCTCGGTCCACGCGCGGTGCACACCGCCGAGGCCGCCGGTCGCGAACACCCGCACACCGGCCGCGTCCGCGAGCCAGGCCGTCGCCGACACCGTCGTCGCCCCCGTCGCGCCGGTCGCCAGGGCCGGGGCGAGATCGCGGTGACCCAGCTTCCGCACCTCCGGATCCTCCGCGATCCGGGTCAGCGCCGCCCGGTCGAGGCCGACCCTGGCGGTGCCGTCGACGACGGCGATCGTGGCGGGTACGGCGCCCCCGGCCCGCACCAGCTCCTCCAGTTCCCACGCCACCGCCAGGTTCCGCGGGCGCGGCAGGCCGTGGGCGATGATCGTCGACTCCAGCGCGACCACGGGACGCCCCTCGTGCAGCGCCTCGCGTACCTCTTCGGACACCTGTGTGGACATGTCCCATTCCTGGCGCGGCCGCGAACCCCGCAAACCTCGACGGCGAGCACCGGCCATCCGGCGAAAGCCCCTTCGGATTCCGTCACGGGCCGCCCGGCGGGCTCGTCCGGAGCGGCCCCGCCACCCGTCCGGCGCTGCGCCGAAGGGGCCGTGCGGATTTCGTCGTGCCGCCGGGTTCCGGGCATCGCCCCTGGTGGAAGGCGAAACGGAGGGCTCCGGTCCACCCGGTCCCGGTCTCGGGGCGGCCCCGGACCCCCGCTACAGTCACCGCCCATGACGACACATGACCAGCCCTCCTTCGCCGTGCACATCCCCGACGCGGAGCTCGAGGTCGAGCCGCTCGACCCCGCCCAGATCGTCTCCGGCACGCCCGAGGTGACGGGCAAGGTGCTGTGGGAGTCCGCCGACGGCAAGCAGCTGCGCGGCATCTGGCAGATCACGCCCGGCGTCGTCACCGACACCGAGGCCAACGAGCTCTTCGTGGTGGTCTCCGGCCGGGCGACCGTCGCCGTCGAGGGCGGCGCCACGCTGGAGATCGGACCGGGCGACGCCTGCGTGCTGCGCGAGGGCGACCGGACGACCTGGACCGTGCACGAGACGCTGCGCAAGGCGTACCACATCAGCCTCTGAACCGGCTCCGGCGTCGGCCTGGGAGCAGCCCCTGAATCACCCCTGAGTCGGCCCCGGAATCACCCTCTGGACCAGTCGCTGAATCGGCCTTCGGCTCGGCCTCCGGCTCGGCCTCTTGAGGTCTGGTAGGAAACCTTCCTATCCGCTAGCATCCCGGCAGCGGCTCGGCGCGGCGCCCCACCCCCAGGGGCGTGACGCGCTCAGCGAGAGCTCTGACCCGGCCGCCGAGCACCCTCGCCGTGTGGCGCCCGAATCGCCACCCGGCCGGTCGCCCGTGTCCGCACCCCGCGGCACGGGCGCCCCGGCCCGTCGCCGCGCGGCGGACCCGTGGTGCGCCGCACCGGTGTCCAGCTCTCGCCGATTCCCAGGCCAGGGAGCCCAGGTATGCGCCTGAACGCCTCCGCCCCACCTCGCCGCACCACGACCCCCCTCCCCTTCGTCCTCGCCGCCGTGCTGCTGCTCGTCGGCGGGCTGCTGCTCGCCCTCCCGGAACGGGCGGGCGCCGCCGCCGACCCCCTGATCTCCCAGGGCCGGCCCGCCACGTCCTCCTCCGTCGAGGCCGGCACCTACGGCCCGGAGAAGGCCTTCGACGGCGTCTCCACCACACGCTGGGCCAGCGCCGAAGGCGTCGACCCCCAGTGGATCCGGGTCGACCTCGGCCCCTCGGCCACCGTCTCCCGCGTCAAGCTCGTCTGGGAGGCCGCCTACGCCAAGGCCTACCGCGTCGAGATCTCCGCCGACGGCACCACCTGGACCCGCCTCGCCAACGAGGCCGCGGGGAACGGCGGAACGGACGACTGGACCGGACTCACCGGCCGGGGCCGCCACCTCCGCGTGTACGGGACCGCCCGCGGCACCTCGTACGGCTACTCGCTCTTCTCCGTCGAGGTCTACGGCACCACCGGCACCACGGAGCCGCCGGCCGGCGCCTTCACCGTCGTCGCGGCCGGCGACATCGCCGCCCAGTGCACGGCCTCCAGCAGCTCCTGCGCCCACCCCAAGACCGCGGCCCTCGCCCAGCGGATCGCCCCGTCCTTCTATCTGACGATGGGCGACAACCAGTACGACGACGCCCTGCTCTCCGACTTCCGGAAGTACTACGACACGTCCTGGGGCGCCTTCAGGGCGAAGACCCGCCCCGTTCCCGGCAACCACGAGACCTACGACCCGGCCGGCCCGCTCGCCGGCTACAAGTCCTACTTCGGCTCGATCGCCTACCCGCAGGGCAAGCCGTACTACAGCTACGACCAGGGCAACTGGCATTTCGTCGCCCTCGACTCCAACTCCTTCGACGACGCCGCGCAGCTCCAGTGGCTCAGGGACGACCTCGCACGGAACACCCGGGGCTGCGTCGCCGCCTACTTCCACCACCCGCTCTACTCCTCCGGCGGCCACGGCAACGACCCCGTGTCCAAGCCGGTCTGGCAGATCCTGTACGGGGCCAAGGCCGACCTCGTCCTCAACGGACATGACCACCACTACGAGCGGTTCGCCCCGCAGGACCCGAACGGGCGCGCCACCGCCGACGGCATCGTCGAGATCGTCGGCGGCATGGGCGGCGCCGAACCGTACGACATCGAGACCGTCCAGCCCCACAGCCAGAAGCGGATCAGCGGTCCGTACGGCGTCCTGAAGCTGGACCTGACCGACACCACCTACACCTGGCAGTACGTCGGCACCGACAACCAGGTGAAGGACTCCGGCCCGACCTACACCTGCCACTGATGTACCTCGCGACCACCGGTCGCCCCGACGCGCCGCCCACCCCCTCGGGGGTCCGGCGGCGCGTCCCCGGCACCGTCCTCGCCCTCGGCGCGGTCAGCCTGGTCACCGACGTCTCCTCCGAGATGGTGACCGCGGTCCTGCCGCTCTACCTCGTCCTCGGACTCGGCCTCTCCCCCCTCCAGTTCGGACTGCTCGACGGCCTCTCCACCGGCGCGACCGCGCTCGTACGGCTCCTCGGCGGCGCCACCTCCGACCGGGGCGGCCGCCACAAGGAGGTCGGCGGCCTCGGCTACGCCCTGTCCGCCTGCTCCCGGCTCGGCCTCCTCCTGGCCGGCGGCGCCACCGGCTGGATCGCCGCCTCGCTCGCCGCCGACCGGCTCGGCAAGGGCGTCCGCACCGCGCCGCGCGACGCCCTCATCACCCTGCACAGCCCGCCCGAGGACCTGGGCCGGGCCTTCGGCACGCATCGGGCCATGGACACCACCGGCGCCCTCCTCGGCCCGCTGGCCGCCTTCGCCCTGCTGTGGGCGACGGCCGACGCGTACGACGCCGTCTTCGCCGTCAGCCTCTGCGTCGGGGCGTTCGGCGTCCTGCTGTGGGTGCTGCTCGTCCCCGGACGGCACCGGGGCTCCGCCCGGCGGGCGCGCGCCGTCCCGGCCGAGCCACGCGCGCGTGCCGTCCTCCTCCGCCGCTTCGGCAGGCCGATCGACAGGCCGATGGGCGGGCCGTTCGACGGGCTGTTCGGCGGGCTGCGGGTTCCCGGATACCGGCGGATCGTGCTCTGCGCCGGCCTCCTCGGCGCCGCCACCATCGGCGACGCCTTCCTGTACCTGCTGCTCCAGCGCCGGCTCGCGTTCGACCCGACCTGGTTCCCGTTCCTGCCGCTCGGCGCGGCCGGCGTCTACCTGCTGCTCGCCGTCCCCGCCGGACGCCTCGCCGACCGGATCGGGCGGCGCGCACCCCTCCTGTACGGGCACACGGCCCTGCTGCTCGCCTACGGACTCCTGCTCGCGCCGCTGCCCGACCCCGTGGTCCTGCCGGGCGTCCTCCTGCTGCTCGGGGTCTTCTACGCCACCACCGACGGCGTCCTGATGGCCCTGGCGGGCCCCTTCCTGACGGAGGGCCGGCAGGCGAGCGGGCTCGCCGTCGTCCAGACCGCGCAGGCACTGGCCCGGCTCGGTGCCGCCGTCGCGTTCGGTGCCCTCTGGACCGCGAGCGGGCCGGAGACCGCGCTCGTCGTGGCGCTGCTCGCCCTCACCGCGGCCCTGGGCGGCGCCGCGCGGCTGCTGCCCACGACTCCTTCCGAGCCCTCCGAGAGGAGCGACTGACCCATGTCCGCCCTGACCGGCACCCGTCCGTCCACCCGCACGCGCGTGTGGATCCTCGTCCTGGCCCTGCTGCTGCTCGGCGGCGGCGCCACCGCCTACACACTCCACGCGGCCTCGGGCCGCGCGGCCGCGGTCGCCGGGATCGCCGACCCCGGCTTCACCCTCGACCACGACACCGGCGCGCTCTACGTACGGGACACCGCGAGCGGCCGCGTCGCGCGCGTGGACCCGGCCGCGCCCGGCGGCCGGGTGGTGGGCGGCCCCACCTGCGACCGCTTCCACGCCGCCGGGCACACCGCCCTGTGCCTCCGGCGCAGGCCGGGCGTGCCGGCCCGCTCGTACGCGATCGTGCTCGACCGTCGGCTGCGCGAGGTGCGCCGGATCGGACTGCCGGGCATCCCGAGCCGGGCCCGGGTCTCCGCCTCGGGGAACGTGCTCGCCTGGACGATGTTCGCGACCGGCGACTCCTACGCCCGCTCGTCCTTCTCCACCCGGACCTCGATCCTCGACCTGCGGACCGGCTACCTGGTGAAGAACATCGAACAGCTCCCCCTCTCCCTCGGCGGCCGCCGGTACCACGCCCCCGACGTCAACTACTGGGGCGTCGGCTTCGCCGCCGACGACAACCGCTTCTACGCCACCGTCTCCACCGGCGGCCGCACCCATCTCGTCGAGGGCGACCTGCGGAACTGGTCCGCCAGGGCCCTGCGGGAGAACGTCGAATGCCCCTCGCTCTCCCCGGACGGCACACGGCTCGCGTTCAAGAAGCGGGTCTCCGACGGCCCCCGGGAGCCATGGCGGCTGTACGTGTACGACCTGCGCACCGGCCGCGAACACCCGGTCGCCGAGCGGCGCGGCATCGACGACCAGGCGCTGTGGACGGGCCCGGGGACGCTCGCGTACGGCTACGGGGGAGCGGTCTGGTCGGTCCCGGCCGACGGCACGGGCGCCCCGCGCCGACTGGCGGACGGCGCGTCCTCCCCGGCGGTGCCGCGCTGACCGGCGGGGCCGTACTGTCCGGCGGGGCCGTACCGACCTGCGGTGGCGCACCGGGGAGCGGGGCCGCACCGACCGGCGCCGTCGCTCCGGCCGTTCGGGGGAGGCTCACGCCGGGCGGAGTGAGCCGCGGATCGCGAGGGCCGCCACCGGCAGCAGCAGGCAGGCGGCGATCGCGTTCAGGGGCCCGTAGCCCGCCTGCGCGACGACCAGGCCCGCCACGAGCCCGCCGACACCGGCGGCGGTGTTCATGACGAAGTCGGAGAGCCCCTGGACCGCGGCCCGCGCGGCCTGCGGCACCGAGTCCGTGAGCAGCGCCGATCCGGCCACCAGGCCCGCCGACCAGCCCAGGCCGAGGACGAACAGACCGACGGCGGTCCGGCCGTGGCTGGACCCCGCCGTGCCCGCGACGAGCGCCGCCGCGCCGATCAGCCCCACCGCGAGCCCGATCACCGACAGCCGCCCCAGCCGGTCGGAGAGCCAGCCCATCAGGGGGGAGAAGGCGTACATGCCGGCGATGTGGCCGCTGATCACCAGCCCGATCAGCTGGATGTCGGCCCCGTGGTGGGTGAGCGCCACCGGCGTCATCGACATGATCGACACCATCGCGGTGTGCGCGCCGGCGACGGTGACCACCGCCAGCCTGGCCTTGGGGGACTCCCGCACGGCCCGCAGCCCGGCCCGCAGGGAGCGCTCCTCCGGGGCCTCGCCCGCGCCGGACGCGTCGAGCGCGCGGGCGGTGAGGAGGGGGTCGGGGCGCAGCAGCACGGCCACCACGAGCGCCGCGATCACGAAGACCCCGGCGGCCCAGACGAAGGGACCCGCGGTGGCGGGGATGCCGAGGCCGACGACGCTCCGGCCGGCCGGAGCGGCGATGTTCGGCCCGAGGACGGCCCCGACGGTGGTCGCCCACACCACGGTGGAGATGGACCGCGCCCTGCGGTCCGGCTCGGCGAGGTCGGCGGCGGCGAAGCGGGCGGCCAGGTTGGCCGAGGACCCCGCGCCGAAGCCCACGAGGCCGACGAGCAGCAGGGGAAAGCTTTCGGCGACCGCCCCGAGCACGGCGACCCCGGCGCCGACGGCGCCGATGAGGTACGCGAGGACGAGGCCGGCGCGGCGGCCCCGCGAGGCCATCAGGGCGGCCAGCGGCATGGCGAGCAGCGCGGGTCCCGCGACGGTGGCCGTCGACGCGAGACCGGAGAGTGCCTCGGAGCCGCTGACGTCCTTGGCGAGTACGGCGGCGAGCGCGACGCCGGTGGCGATGCCGAGGCCGCCGAGGATCTGGGTGGCGATGAGCACGGCCTGGACGCGCCGGCGCAGCGCGGGCAGCTCGGCGTCGGTGACGGTGCCGGGTATGGAGGCGGGCAGGGTGGCGTCAGGGGCGCCGGAGGTGCGGGTCACTTACGTGAGTGTGCCAGCCGTCCCACCTGATGGGAACGCCTCCCGGCGGGGCCTGCCGACGGGCCTCCCGGCGGTGCCGCCCGACGGTGCCTCCCGGCGAGGCCGAGCCCGGGCCCGGGGCACAGGGCCGAGAGTCCGCCCGCCGGACGGCGGCGGCGCGGGCCCCGCTCAGAACAGCGTCGCCGGCAGCACCCCTTCGAGGGCGAGCAGCTGCCGGTCGTGGTGCCGTGCCACCGGGTGGTGGAGAGCGACGGCGGTCTCGGCGGCTTCGGGGGCGGCCTGGAGACCAAGCGGCAGCTGCTCGCCCTCGAAGGGGTGCTGCCGGCGACGCTGTTCTGAGCGGGGCCCGCGCCGCCGCCGTCCGGCGGGCGGACTCTCGGCCCCCCGTACCCGACGACCGTGCCGTACGGCACGCTGCCCGCCAGCTCGCGCAGCACCTGCCGGTTGAAGCCGCCCGTCAGGCTCCAGTCCAGGGGCAGGTCGACATCGCCCGGCTCGCCCGCGAAGTACCGGTCGAGCCCGCGGACCGCGCCCGCGAGCAGCCCCGAGGCCCGCTCCACCGGCTCGGCGCCGAGCTGCGCCGCCAGCCGGTCGAGCATCCGGTCCCGCCGCGCCGCCTCGGCGTGGAACTCCACGCGCACGAGCCCCCGCTCGGTCGCGGCGAGGAGGAGCGGCCCAATGGCGCTCTCCAGGACCGTCCACTCCACGGTGACGGCCCGCCCGTCGCCCTCCGGCCACGCTTCGATGTCCATGCCGCCCACGGTACGACCCGGCACCGACAGCGGGCCCGGAATTCGCTCGCAAGATCACGAAGAGGTCTCGCTCAGGTCTCACGAGCGGAAATTCCCCGGTCACATGGTCGCGACGGTCCCGGCGCGCCATAATCTCGCCCCGGTAGTACTACCCAGCGGTACCGACTGTTTTCGGACGACGTGGCACCAGGGGTGGAGGACAGACGCTCATGCAGGGCACGGTCGACGGATTCAGCTACGGGATCGTCACTCCGGTGGCGGCCTTCCTCATGGCGTGCCTGGGCGGCGCCCTGGGCCTGCGCTGCACCACGAGATCCCTCCGCCACCGCGACAGCTTCAAGGCGGGCTGGCTGGCCCTCGGCGCCACCGCGATCGGCAGCGGCATCTGGACCATGCACTTCATCGCGATGATGGGCTTCTCGGTCCAGGAGGCGCCCATCCGCTACGACCTGCCCCTCACCTTCGCCAGCCTGGGCGTGGCCGTCCTGATGGTCGGCGTCGGGATCTTCATCGTCGGGTACCGGGGGGCGACCGCGCTCACCCTGGTCACCGGCGGCACCATCACCGGCCTCGGCGTGGCCACCATGCACTACCTGGGCATGGCCGGGATGCGTCTGCAGGGGCACGTCGAGTACGACACGCTCACCGTCGCGACGTCCGTGGTCATCGCCGTCGTCGCGGCCACGACGGCCCTCTGGGCGGCCGTTTCCGTGCATGGATTTCTGGCCAGTCTCGGTGCGAGCCTGGTGATGGGCGTCGCCGTCAGTGGTATGCACTACACCGCCATGGCGGCGGTCAGCGTGCACCTGCACGGCGCGGACCCCGTCGAGGGGACCGGCGACACCGCCACCTCGCTGCTGCCGATGCTGATCGGCCCGGCGGTCTTCCTCATCCTCGCCGCCGTCGTCGTCATGTTCGACCCGCTGCTCGTGATGGGCGACCCGGACTGGCAGGGCCCCGCCCGCGCCCCGCGCC
>NZ_RDBH01000091.1:17228-34631 GCF_008042145.1 Streptomyces sp. adm13(2018) | reverse complement strand
GGGGTCGGGCGGGACTCGGGAGTCGGGCGGAACGGCCGGCGTCGGCCGCGCGCCCTCGGATCAGGACGGCGCGGGCGGCCGCCCGTCCTCGTCGGAGGGCTGCTGGTGGAACCAGCCGAAGGACTCCTCGGCGGGCATCCCGCTGCTCCCGTCCACGATCCGCACCATGGGCACCTCCTGCGTCCGGGCGGACTGGTAGGCCTCCTCGAAGGCCCGGGGATAGGAGGCGTAGGGGTCGATCCGGGTCGGCTGGAGAGGTACGACGGGCACCACGGGCACCAGGCGGGGACCGCCCGCCGAACCGTCCGGGGCCTCCTGCCCGTGGCCCGTCGCGGGACCACCGGCCGACGGGTGTCCCTCGCCGCCCCACGGACCGGCCTCGGCCGACGGGTATCCGCCGCCCGCCCACGGACCGTCCTCGGCCGGCGCGTGTCCCTGATCCGTCCACGGACCGCCGGCGCCGGTGACCGGGCCGGCGTGCCCGGGGAGGCCGGTGCCCGGGGGCAGCACGACGCCCTCGTAGGCGTGGTCGGCCGGCGCGGGACCGCCGAAGTCCGCGGGACCGCCGAACCCGGCGGTGGCGCCGGGGACGGCGGCACGGCTCTCGGCGGTTCCGTTCTCGGCCGTACCGCTCTCGTCCGCCGGCAGCTCGGCGAGGAACTCCAGCAGCTCCTCGCCCTGGCCGTGGATGTTGCCGATGGCGACGAGCGAGGCGCCGTCGGACATCCGGCCGAGCATCTCGGGCATGAACTCCTCGGCCGGGCGCCGCTCGCCGCCGAGGTCGACGGCCCGGTCCCGCCACGCGGCGGGGATGGCGTCGATGGCGCTCTTCGAGGGATGACCGATCACGAAGACGTTGTCCGGGCGCAGGTCCGGGATGATCTCGCCCATCTGCCCGTTGCGTTCGACGCGGTCGGGCCGGCAGTTGATGACGACGTTCAGCGGACGGCTCACGGCGCCGAGGTCGAGCAGCTGGTTGACGTTCATCAGCGTCGACTCGGGGTCGTTCGCCGCGAAGACGTTGGCGAAGGCGAGGCGCTTGCCCTCGGGCGTCACGTACCGCTCGACGGAGAGCACGCCCGGGTCCGGGGGAGCGTCGTACATGCCCTGGAGGGCGACCTGCCGGTCGATCCCGAGGAGCTCCGCGACGGTCAGGGCGATCGCCACGTTCTCCTTGAAGGTGAACCAGCTGAAGCCGCGCAGCTCGTCGTCGCTGACCGTGTCGGGATCGGCGTAGATCAGACGGCAGTCCCGGGCGTCCGCCTCCTCCTGGAGGATGTGGAAGCGCTCCTTCTCCGCCGTGACGCAGATGCCGTGCTCCGGCATCGAGCGGCACAGCGAGCGGGCCACGTCGTCGAGGGTGGGGCCCATCTCGGCGAGGTGGTCCTCACGGACGTTGCACAGGACGCCGATGGTCGACCGGATCAGCTTGCTCTGGTTCACCTCCTGGAGCGCCGGCATCACGGCCATGCACTCGATGACCAGGGCGTGCGGCCGGTACGAGGCGGCCCGCCGGACGATCCCGATCTGCTCCACGACGTTCGCGATGCCGAACTTGCGGTAGACCGGCTCCTCGGTCGCGTCCGGGTGGATGAACCGCGCCGCCGTCCCGGTCGTCTTCGCGACGGTGACCAGGTCGCCGCCGCGCAGCGCGCCCGCGCAGAGCCGGGTGATGGAGGACTTGCCCCGGATGCCGTTGACGAGCACCCGGGTCGGGATGGTGTGCAGCGCGGCGTAGTGCCTGCGCTGCTCCACGATGCCCGCGATCAGCAGGAAGACCCCGCCGGTCAGCAGGACGAAGTAGAGGTAGAGCACTGCCTTGTCACCTTCCGCCGTCGCCGGACCGGGGCGCCGTGGACGGGCGCGTCTGGTTGTGCCTGAGGGCCTGCTGGTTGTGCCGGAGCGCCTGCGCCTGCTGCCGCAGCAGTTCGAGGCTGCGGACGACCGCTCCCACCTCGTCCTGGTACCGCGGGTACAGCACGGTCTTGAGGTCGCCGTCGGCGAGCCGTTCCGCACCGGCCGCGAGGGCCCGCAGCGGCCGGACGATCACGAGGTGGATCCAGCCCAGGCAGAGGATGATCGCGGCCAGTCCGAGCATTCCGGCGAGGACACTGCGGTCCTCCCGCTCGTACGGGGCGATCTCGAAGCGGTGGGCGTCCTGGCGGCTGACGACGGTCCAGCCGATGTCGGCCGTGATGCCGCCGCCGGAGAACGGGGCCGCCGCGGCGACCTCGACGCTGTTCCCCTCGCGGAGGAGCAGCGCGTTCTCGACCGGCCCGGCGCCGACCCGGACCCCGGCCGCGCGCACCAGGTCGGTCAGCTCCGACGGCAGCTCCTCGAAGGCCAGGAAGCCCTCGCTGGCGGCGATGGTCAGACCGGCGGAGTCCACCACCCGGACCTCGCCCAGACCGGGTCTGGCCAGCAGCGAGTTGAGGAACTCCACCCGGATCTCGCCGACGAGGGTGCCGCGGTCGCGTCCCGGTACGGGAGCCCCGGCCTGCACCACCGGTTCCTTGCCGCCCTCGCCGGAGACCCGGACGAGCGGAAGCTTCTTGCTCCGGCTCCACGGGTGCGGGTCCGATCCGGCCTGGGCGCGGACCGACCCGTCGGCGTTCACCACGTACAGCGCCCGGTAACGGGAGTGCTTGCCGAGGGTGTCGTCGAGGACGCGGACGGCCGCCTCGGTGTCCTCCGCGCCCTCCGCCGCGATCAGGCGGGAGGCGGACACCAGGTCCGCCTGCGCCTCGTTGAGCGCCCTGCGGAGCCGGTCGGCGATCAGGTCCGTACGGTCGCGCTGGTCGTTGACCATGGTCGTCGGCACGCTGACCGAGCCGTCCGTCCGGTTGAGCAGCAGGCCCACGGGCACGCACCACACCAGCAGAAGGACGGCCGTCAGGGCGAGCGGACCGCGTCCGCCGATCCGGTGCCGCCTGCGGGGGCCGGCCTCGGGATCGCCGTCGGCTCCGGCACCGTGGACGCCGGCGTCCAGCCGTCGGCGCAGCTGCTCCAGCGCCGCGCCGATCCGGGCGGCCTCGCCCCAGCGGGGCACCGTCACGGGCCGGGTCAGATCGCCACGGGCGAGCCGCCGGGACTCCAGGAACAGCCGCAGCAGGGGCCGCTGCACGGTGGCCCAGAGCACGCCGGCCGCGAGGAGCCCGAGCAGTACGAGGACACCGGCCGCCGCGAGCCCGAACAGCTCGCGCCCCTGCTCGCCGGTCTGCTGCTGCACGACGGGCAGCAGTCCCACGACGGTGAGGCCGAGGCCGGCGGCCAGGCTCTGCTTCTCGTCGGGGTCCGAGGACGCGAGCGAGGCATAGCCCGCGGTGGCGACGCGGCCGTTGTACTCCCCGCCGAGGAGGGTGCCGCTGACGCCGGGGTAGCCGCGGGAGCCGGGCTCCTTGGCGCGGACGGGGTGCTGCTCGGTGTACTCGGCCGCCTGGTCGGACAGCTGCTTCATCTGCCGGTGCAGGAAGGTGAGCTCCTTGCGCTCCTGGTCGGAGTTGAGCGCCTCGGCGCGCTCGAAGCCGGCCGTACCGAGGATCTCGCCGTCCCGCGCGACGACCGCCATGGTCCGGAACGGGCCGAGGTTGATGGCGGGCACGGACAGGCTGCTGGACGCGATCAGCAACTGCTGCGGTCGGTCCGTCCAGTCGAGGACGGCCATGGTCATCAGGCGTACGTCGCCGGTCTCCAGCCGCACCATGCGGGGCGTCAGCGCCGTGTCGCCGGTGAGCACGTCCTTGTCCAGCCAGCCCAGGGGAATCGTTTCACCCCGGGTGGCGAGCACGTCCGCGCTCTTCAGGTCCACCACCGTGGTGCCGGTCCACTTCTGGTACGTCCGGCCCAGGTCCGACAGGACGCGCTCGGGCGCGACCGGCCCGCCCCGGCTCAGGGCCGTGGCGGTGCGCTGGAGGTCGGTGACGCGCTCGTCGATGGAGGCGCGCAGCGCGATGGCCCCGTCCTCCGCGAAGTACTGCTGGGAGGACAGCACGGCCTTCGGCACGACCGCGTCCTCGTCCGGTCCGAGCACCCGGGCCGTCAGACCGGCCAGCGCGAGGACCAGGACGCACAGGAGCGCGATGGGCGGGCGGATGCCGCCGAGGAGCGGCATGTCCGCGCGCCTGCGGCTCCGCCGCCTGCCTCCGCGCACCGAATAGGCGGCACTGCTGGATGTCACTGCTGCTCTTTCCTGGAGTCCTGCGGCCGCGGTACCCGCGGGTGTCGGCGGCGGAGGGGCACCCCGGACGCCGAGGGGCGACGAGGGTGCCGGGAACGTTCGGGGGGACGGCCCGGAGGTGCTGGGGCCGGAGTGGGCGGGCGGCGGTGCTCAGTCCCGCAGGGAGAGCTCGGCCAGTCCGTCGCCGCCCGGCGCGCCCCGGTTGAACAGGAAGCCGCGGGTGCGGTCGGCTGCCAGGCGGTAGCGGGCGAGCCGGTCGGCGGACAGTTCGCCCGGTTCGTCCAGCATCTGCCGGACGTCGACCAGCCGGTGGTCCTCGACGGCGTCCTCGGGGAGCTTCTCGTCGTCCTCGACCTCGGGCGGGATGTCCACCAGCGTCGTGCGGTACCGGGCGGCCACGTCCCAGCCGGTCTTCGTCTCCCGGAACTCGAACCAGCCGATGGCACCCTCCTCGGTCAGTCCGGTGGGGGAGGAGTGCCGGGCCACCTGGTTGCCCAGGCTGTAGGCCACCCAGGTGCCGTTCACCTTCTGGATCGGCTGCACCACGTGCGCGTGGTGGCCGATCACCAGGTCGATGCCGGTCTCCTCGGTGATCCGCTGCGCGAGTTCCAGCTGGGGGACGCTCGGCTCGTTGTAGTGCTCCAGGCCCCAGTGGAGCGACAGGATCACGACTTCGGCGCCCTGGTTCCGCGCCCGGGTCTCGGCCTGCTTGATCTGGTCGGTGCTGATCCGGTTGAAGGCCCAGCGCTCCTTCTCGGGCGTGGGATTGAGGAACGACTCCCACGAGTACGCGAGGTGGGCCACCCGGACGCCCTTGACCTCACGGATGTTGATCTTCTCGGCCTCGGCGGGGGTACGGGCCGAGCCCGCGTGGCCGAGCCCGACCCGGTCCATGGCGTCGAGCGTGCGGCGGACCGCCTTGAGGCCGTGGTCGAAGGTGTGGTTCGAGGCGGTGGAGCAGGTGTCGTACCCGACGTCCTTGAGCGTACGGAGGATCTGCGGCGGCACGAGGAACTCCGGGTACCCCTCGAAGGGTCCGCGCGGCCGGCCGACCGGCGTCTCCATGTGGCAGATGGCCAGGTCGGCCTTGCTGATGACCGGCCGCACCCCTTCCATCAGCGGCCCGAAGTCCAGCCCCGCGTTCCCCTTGCCCGTTTCCTCGGCGTCCTTGGCCGCCTGGTCGACGAGCTCGGGGTGGATCAGGACGTCACCGGCGGCCGCGACGGTGAACGTGCGTCCGCCCGGCTTGCTCTGTGATTCATCGGGGGTCGCCGCGCATCCGGCGGTGAGGGCGGCGAGCGCCGCCACCCCGGCCAGTACACGACTTATACGGAAGGAATCACAGAATGTCACCGCCAGATTTTCACATGCCGCTCAAGATCCACTTTTCACGGGGCATTACGAGATCATCACTTTCTCTCCGCATTCCAGCCGCTTTGCCTGACGGGGTGACGGAAGATGTGCAGTGGGTTGCGCTTTGTGATCGATCGCGTACGGATCGTCAATCATCCGGGGGATGCGCCATTCCATCCGAATTGCCCGGTTCCCGTCACTTGTGGCGCTGATCTCCCGTCAGTCGAACGCGCCATGGCCCGAGTCGGTCTCCGGGACCCGGACCGCGGCGGGCGAGCGGACGCACCGGGTGGTGGGACCGCCCGCCGTCGCTCCGAGGACCGTTGTCAGACCCCCGCGAGAAGATCACTCCATGACGACGATTCCCGCCGAAGAGGCGCTGTCCGGCCTGTCCGACCAGCCCACCGTGAACGACCGCGCCGCCTACGAGGCCGCCCTCCGAAGCCTGCGCGAGGCCTCGCACTCGTACTACGGCGACGGCGACAGCGCGATGGACGACACCTCGTACGACCGGCTCCGGATCGCCGTCCTGGCCTGGGAGGAGGCGCATCCGGCGGAGGTCTCCCCCGACAGCCCGACGGGACTGGTCGCGGACGGCGTCGCCCCGACGGGCGACATCGCGCACACCACCCGACTCCTGAGCCTGGACAACGTCTTCGACGCCGAGGGCCTGGTGGCCTGGGGAGCCTCCGTCGAGCGCAGACTCGGCCGCGCCCCCGCCGGCGGGTTCACCGTCGAACCGAAGATAGACGGGGCGGCCGTCGCCGCCCGCTACCGCGACGGCCGGCTCGTGCAGGTCGTCACCCGGGGCGACGGCCGGCACGGCGAGGACGTCAGCCAGGTGATCGGCCAGATCGACGGACTGCCGGAGCAGCTGTCCGAGGCGGTCACCGTCGAGGTCAGGGGCGAGGTCGCCTTCACCCAGGAGCAGTTCGAGACGGCGAACGAGGTCCGCGCCGCACACGGCGCGCCGGTCTTCGTCAACCCGCGCAACGGCACCGCGGGCACCCTGAGGGCCAAGGGTCGCCCGTACCGGCTGCGGATGACCTTCTGGGCGTACGGAGTGGTCGAGCTCGACGGCGTGCCGTTCCTGCCGGCGGGGGCGACCCACGCCGAGGCGCTGGCCGCGGCGGCGGCCGCCGGGGTGCAGACGACCGCGGCCTCTCCCGCCGGCCTGCTCGTCGTCCCCGACCTCGCCGCCGCCCAGGCCCAGGCCGACGCCGTGGCCGCGATGCGGACGGAGCTCCCCGTCGGGATCGACGGCCTGGTCGTCAAGCTGAACGACACGGCCGAGCAGGAGGCGGCCGGGCTCGGTTCGCGCTTCCCCTACTGGGCCATCGCGGTCAAGCTGCCCGCCATCGAGCGGCAGACGATCCTCGAGGACGTCGTGTGGGAGGTCGGCCGCACCGGGGTCCTGGCCCCCACCGCCCTCCTCACGCCGGTCGAGATCGACGGATCGACGGTCACCCGGGCCACCCTCCACAACCCGGCGGACATCCGCCGCCGTGACCTCCACATCGGGGACACGGTGACGGTGTACAAGGCGGGCGACATCATCCCGCGCGTCCAGGCGGCGGTCGTCCCGCTCCGCCCGGCCGGAGCGGTGCCGGTCCCCCTGCCCGACGCGTGCCCCCGGTGCGGAGGCGAGATCAGCACGGCCCAGGAGCGCTGGCGCTGCGCCAAGGGGACGGCGTGCGCCCTCCCGGCCCTGATCGAGTACGCCGCCGGGCGCGAGATGCTCGACATCGACGGGCTCGGCAGGACGTACGTGGCCGCCTTGGTCGCGTCGGGCGACGTCCGCGACGTGGCGGACCTCTTCACCCTGACCGTGGAACAGCTGACGGCCGCGTCCGGCAGCGCCAAGCGCGGTGCCAAGCTCGCCGAGCAGATCGCGGCCGCGAAGGAGCGCCCCCTCAACCGTGTCTTCTGCGCCCTGGGCGTGCTCGGCACCGGCCGGAGCATGTCCCGGCGCATCGCCCGCCACTTCGGCACGATGGACGCGATCCGTCAGGCCGACGCCACGGAGATGCAGGACGTGGAGGGGATCGGCCCGGAGAAGGCCCCTGTCGTGGTCGAGCAGGTGGCGGCCCTGGCTCCGGTGATCGACAAGCTGGTGGCAGCCGGCGTCAACATGAGCGAGCCGGAGGCGGTGGCGCAGAGCGGCGGCCCGCTGGACGGCAAGGTCGTCGTGGTCACCGGCCGGATGACGGGTCCGCTGGACGGCTTCGGCCGCTCCGAGATGAACGCCCTGATCGAGAAGGCCGGCGGCCGGGCTGGCAGCAGCGTCGGCGCGAAGACGTCCATCCTCGTGTCCGCCCCGTCCGCGAGCGGCAAGCCGAGCTCCAAGGCGGTCAAGGCCGCCGAGCTGGGGGTGGAGGTCCTCACCCCGGAGGCCTTCGCCGAGCGGGTCGCCGACCTGCTGACCTGATGGGATGCTGCGGACGTGGGGGACGGCGCTCCGCCGGGCGCCCGCCCCACGTCCGCGCCCGATCTGTGTCGTGCCCAGCCTGTGTCCGTGCCCGGTCCGCCTCCGTGGGCGGCTCCCTGGCCGCCACCGTCCCGAACCGGGCCGGCCGCGACCGATGAGTCCGCGCCCCGCCGGCGGTCTACCCTGCACGACCCGTACGTCCGAGGAGCGGCAGATGACCGAGACGACGACTTTCGACCTCGGGCCCCAGGCCCGGATCGTGGCCCGGCTCGTGGAGGGCACCCCCGACGCGATGCTGGCCGCCCCGACGCCGTGCCCCGACTACACCGTGCGGAACGTGCTCGGCCACGTGGCGGGACTCGCCGTGGCCTTCCGCGACGCGGCCGGGAAGGACCTCGGGGCGTCGACGGAGACGCCCCCCGACGACGCCGTCCCCGACCTTCCGGCCGACTGGCGCGAACTGCTGCCCCGGGTCCTGGACGAGCTGGCCGCCGCCTGGCGCGACCCGGCCGCCTGGACGGGCATGACCCGGGCGGGAGGTGTGGACCTCCCCGGCGAGATCGCGGCGGCGGTCGCCGCGGACGAACTCGTGATCCACGGCTGGGACCTGGCCCGGGCCACCGGCCAGGACTACGCCCCCGACGAGACCGCGCTGCGGGCCTCGCACGCGTTCCTGCTGGCGGCCGCCGAGGAGGACGATCGCGGCGGCGGCATCTTCGGAGTCGTGGTCCGGGTCCCGGACGGCGCCCCGCTCCTCGACCGGGCGGTGGGCCTGAGCGGCCGGGACCCGGGCTGGCGGTCACCGGCCACCCGGTGACCGGCTCACCTGCCGACCGGTGACCCGGTGACCGGCCCCGCGGCGTCCGCGAGCGCCCGCGGGGTCACGGTCCGCAGGAACGGCGCGACGATCGCGAGCGTGGCGAGGGTGAACACGGCGAAGGCGACGCGGATCCCGAACCACTCGGCCAGGACGCCGACCAGACCGGCCCCGAGCGGCATCGCGCCCCAGCTGAAGAGCCGAGCCGCCGCGTTGTAGCGGCCGAGCATGGCGTCGGGGACGAGCCGCTGGCTGATGGTCCGCGAGTTGACCGTCCACAGGATCCCGCCCATTCCACCGAGGAAGGCGCCGCCTGCCACGACCCAGAGACTCGTGGAGAACACCGGGGCGGCGACCATGGCGGCGGTGCCGACGAGGTCGGCGAACATGGACCAGCGCCGCCCGAGCAGCCGGTTGACGCTCGTGACGGTGAGCGCGCCGACCAGTCCCCCGGCGCCGAGGGCGCTGAGCAGCAGACCGTACTCCCGGCTGTCCAGGCCCATCAGCGAGGTGGCGACCAGGGGCATCAGGGCGAGCCAGGCTCCCCAGCAGGCCGAGAGCACGGTCAGCGCGAGGGCCATCAGCCGCAGCAGGCGCTGCTGCCACAGGAACCGGACGCCCTCGGCGATGCGCTGGTTGACGGTGCCCGTGGGGCGCGCGTCGCCCGCGGTCGGCTTGAAGCGGCCCACGAGGAGCAGCAGGACCAGCGTGCCGACCAGGTACCCGGCCCCGGTCCATCCCAACGCCACACTCGCGCCCGCGGCCACCAGCAGGCCGCCGACGAAAGGACCGCAGAACTCGTTGCAGGCGGTCTCGGCGCCGGCCACCCACGCGTTGGCCCGCTCGCGGCCCGCGGGGGCCACCAAGGACGGTACGAGGGTGGCGGCCGAGGTCAGGGCCACCACCTCGGCGACTCCGAGCACCAGTCCGGCGGCGTACAGCGCGGGGACGGTCACGGCGTCGCGCAGCGCGAGGGCGAGCAGCCCGGCGACGACGAGCATGCGGGCGCCGTCGGCGAGCCAGAGCAGCAGGCGCCGGTCGAAGCGGTCGACGAGGACGCCGACGTGCAGGGCGACCAGCAGCCAGGGGAGCGTGAGGGTCAGCGCCACCCCGGCCACCTGGGCCGGGGAGTCGGTCAGCCGGGTCGCCATCAGGGGCAGGACGACCTTGGTCACGCCGTCGGCGAGGTTCGTGACGGCCGTGAACCCCACCAGGACCGCGGTGTTGCGGTTGCTCCGGTCGGACCGATCCGCCGCCCTCAGCTTGCCGTCCGGCACCGCGTCCCCCACCGTCGGCACCGACCGATCAGTCATCGCGTCCTGCATGGATAACCCCCTAAAGCCGTTTGGTGGTCAGTATGGCAGGGGTATCGTGGCAACGCACTAGTGATCCGGCCATCAGCCATCGGGGAACCGCGAACCGATGGCCCGGCAACTCCCCAAGAAGGGCGGCGCGTTCGTGCTCGACCCGTCCCCGGCCGCCGAGCTGATCGAGGCCTTCACCAACACCGTCGACCTGGAGAGCGGTGACGACGACGTCGCCACGCCCGCCGCGCTGGCGGACTGGCTGGCGGCCCGGAGCCTGGCGGAGCCCTCCCTGCGACTGGACGCCGACGAACACAGCGCCTTCCTCGCGCTGCGCGCCGGCATCCGCGAGGCCCTGGACACCGGGGACCCGGTCGCCCCGGAGCGGCCGGCCCTCGCCGACGCGGTACTGGCCGAGGTGCCGCTCCTGGTCACCCTCGGCGCCCCCGGCGCACCCCTGGTCCCGGCCCCCGGCGGACCGCCCGCCCGGACCGCCGGGGGCCGGGACCAGGGGTGCGCCGGGGGCGCCGGACCGTGACCGTGCAGCCGAGCACCGTCTACACCCTGACCGCCTGGGTCAAAGGCTCGTACGTGACCCTCGGCGCCGCCGGCACGGGCGTCTCCGCCTCCACCTGGGCCAACGCCCCGGCCTGGACCCAGCTCACCCGCGTCTTCACCACCGGCCCGGGCACCACCCAGGTCACCGTCACGCTCAGCGGCTGGTACGGCAGCCCCTACCAGGCCGACGACGTCTCCCTGAGCACTGTGGGTGCCACGCCTTCTCCGTCTCAGCCGTCTTCGCAATCGCCGTCCCCGACGCCGTCACCCTCGGCCACCACCACTCCGACACCGACGCCGACCCCGACGCCGACCGCCACGCCCGGCAACACGGTCAGGGTCACCGACGCCAAGGAACTGCAGAGCGCGTTGACCGCCGCCGTCCCGGGCCGAACCATCCAGCTCGCCGACGGCACGTACAAGGGCAACTTCAAGATCACCACAGGTGGCGAGGCCGCGGCCCGGATCACCCTGATCGGCACGTCCCGCGCCGTCCTCTCCACCACGACCGGCGGTGGCTACGGGCTGTCCCTGACCAACGCCCCCTACTGGACCGTGCAGGGCATCACGGTGACCGGGGCCCAGAAGGGCATCATGGTCGACGCGTCCGACCACGTCGTACTCGACTCGGTGACGGTGAACCACATGAAGATGGAGGGCGTGCACTTCCGCAACTCCTCCAGCTACGGGGTACTGCGCGACTCCACCGTGCACGACACGGGTACCGCGCGCGACGGCAAGGGCGAAGGCGTCTACGTCGGCACCGCCAACACGCTGTCCGACAAGAGCGACCACGTACAGATCCTCGACAACGTGATCGGTCCGAACATCGGCGGGGAGAACATCGACCTCAAGGAGGGCACCACCGGCGGCCTGGTCGCCGGCAACCGCTTCGACGGCAACGGCCTCACCAACGCCAACTACGACGACTCCTGGGTCGACGTGAAGGGCAACGGCTACGTCATCGAGAACAACACCGGCGTGCGCACGATGAACCACGGGTTCGAGACCCACACCCAGGACCCGGGCTGGGGCTGCGGCACCGTCTTCCGCAACAACCGCTCCGACCTGACGGGCGCGAGCGGCAGCGCCGGCACGAAGTACGCCATCAACGTGACCAACCGGACGGGCTCCTGCCCGGTCACCGTCACCTCCGACAACACGGTCATCGGGGGGACCGCGCTCACCAACCCGGGCGTCCCCGTCGGTTGACGACCCGACGCGGGACGGCCCCGGGCTGCGTCGCGCGCCCCGGACCGTCCCCTATCGGCACAGGTCAGCGGACCTGGACGGAGTCGACCAAAGTGTTCAGGTCCGGCCAGAGCTTCTTGTTCGTCTCCGGCAGTACAACCCACAGCACCGAGGGGCGGACCCGCCCGGTGTCGACCACGAGGACCGCGTTCAGGTCCATCGTGGACGGCACCCCGCGCTTGTGGAAGTGGATCTCGCTGACCACCAGCCAGGCGTCGTGTCCGTCGACCTTCAGCGGCTGCGAGGCGACGTCGACCAGGATCGCCTGGTCGCGGGGGTACTCGTAGCGCCGCCGCTCGTCCAGCACCGCGCCCGCCACGCCACGCAGCTCCCCGGTGCCACCGGCCGCGGCCATGATGTCCTCGTCGACCTGCGTGGACTTCACCAGTGCACGCCGGCGCCCCTCCTGCTTGCGGGTGAAGCCGTCGAAGATCGGATCCAGCGTCCTGCTCCGGTCCCACGTGCCGCCCAGCTCCGCGTACTCCAGCGAGGAA
Organism: Streptomyces sp. adm13(2018); assembly: GCF_008042145.1. Lineage (GTDB taxonomy): Bacteria > Actinomycetota > Actinomycetes > Streptomycetales > Streptomycetaceae > Streptomyces. The sequence continues at coordinate 22,249 of NZ_RDBH01000091.1, read as the reverse complement.
TCCGTGACGGTGCCGATGACCGGCGAGCCCTTGCCCGGGTAGTCGGGAACCTTGACGGTCCCGGTGAGCCGCCGCTCCTCAGGCAGCGGGGAGGCGCCGGGGGTGAGGGTGGGCACGGCGATGACGCCCCGCTGCGGGGCATCCGTGGCGCTCCCCGCGCAGGGGGCGGACGAGGCGTCCGGTGTGTTGTGCGCCTGCTTGACCACCTTGCCGCCGACCAGCACGGTGCACGTGAGCGTGCCACCTTCCTGGCCCTCGCGACTCCTGACGTCCAGATAGTAGTCGGCGCTCGTCGCCAGCTCGACGGTCTTGCGGTACGGCAGGACGACGATCCCTTCGGACTTGTGGCTGCCGTTGGTCCTTCCGACGGTGAGGTTCACCGAAGGGTGGTCGCCCGTCACGATGTAGGTGACCTCGACCCGCCGGGACACCTTGTCCGGGGATGCCCCGTCGTCGCTCGGGTCGCCGACGACCAGGCCCAGGCCGACCGCGCCGAGCGCGATCACCTCGAAGAGGGTCACCAGGGCCCCGACCAGGTAGAAGCCGCCCGGAACCCGGTCGAAGGTCTTTGTGCCGCGGCCGGAGTGGACCTCGCGTCCCGGCCGGGATGTCTGCGTCATGCCGTCCTCCCCCTCACGCCCGGCCGCTGCCGCCGGACCGGCGGTCGGCCGGCTCGTCGTCGAACCGCGTGGCCAGCAGCCCCGCCTGCCAGACCAGCAGGTGCACGCCCAGAACGGTCAGGGTGAACGCCTCGAACCCGAACTGGACCCCGACCCAGATCAGCCCCGCCTGCAGTGCCATCGGGCGGGGGAAAGCCCCAGGAGAGGGACCTCGACGACGTTCACCGGCGGATCCGGGGGGATCTCCTGCACCGTTGGGCTCCCGTAGGAGCATGGGACCACCCGGCCGGGGCAGGATGACGCCATGAAGGTACTGATAGTTCTCGTGGTGGTCGGTCTGTTCGCGGCTTGGTACATGCAGTCACGCAGGCGGCGGTAACCGCTGGGCCACGCCGGTTCGACCACGTCCAGCCTGTTCCTCCCAGAACGGCTTGCGCTCTCGTGGTGCTGGAACAGCTGGTCTGGCGCACGCTGGAGGAATGGCCGCACCGATAGTCGTTCACCGCCCCAGCCTGACGGGAGGCCGCCGCGTCACCGCCGGTGGCGAGATACTCGGCCTCGCCCACGACGATCGCGATCTCGTTGATTTTCTGCGCCGGGCCGGGCTCCCGGAAGCGGAGCGGATCCTCGACGACCCGCAGTGGGTGGAGTGGCGGGGCGGACGAGCCCATCAGTACGAGGCGGCGTGAACGCCGTCCGCCGATGCCACGGGAGCGTGCGCACACGTGGAAGGTGGGCAGGAGAGGCCGCGCCGCCATGGCCGCGCGGGCGGGTCCCCTCACCGTCCGTACAACACCTCCGACGAACCGGTGACGTTCTTCTTCAGCGCTTCCCCGGCCACGGACGGCTCCTTCGCGGAGCTGGCGGGCGAGTGGTCGCAGGTCATGCCCCCACCTGATGCAGGCAGCGGTCGAGCAGTGCGCGCATGCGGGATACCGGGAGAGACGGGTTGGCCGCCGCTCCCTCTGCGGTGCGGGGGCTGGCAAGGAGGGGTTCCAGGGCTTCCGGTGTCAGGATCGGGTTGGCTGCGGCGGCCCTGCGTACCTGCTCGTCCGGGTCGTCCACCGGGGGGTCGGGCAGGGCGGGATCGGCTGCGGCCAGGGCGCGTACCTCGGGATCCGGGTGGTCTATGAGGTGGGTCCGTCCGGTGCGTGGGAAGCCGGACAGCGTCACCAGGTCCGCTCGGTCTTTCGGCCGGCTGACGAAGGTGTCCAGGAGCAGGTCCGGCGGAGCCAGTGGGTGGTTGAGCGCCAGCCGGACCCTGACCCCCTCGTCGTCGTCCTGCGCCAGTGTCCTGACGAGTTCCGCGGGGAGGCGGGACCAGCTTGCCGCAACCCGGCGGAGCACCACTTCCCGGGACACCGCGCAGGCGGCGAACCAGTCGGGCGTCGGCACGGTGGCCGGGTCGGGGTCCGGTTCGGTGATCGGGCAGCCGCATCCGGCGCAGTGCCCGACGACCAGGTCGATCACCTTGTACTCGGCCCAGGTACGAGGGAAGGGGTGGAGGCGCAGGCGCATGCGCACGTCCTCGCTCGGGTCCTCCCCCAGCTCCGCCACCAGGTCCGGTCCCAGGTCTGGCCGGGCGGCGACCAGCTCGCGGACCTTCGCTTCGGGATGCCGGGCCAGCCGGGCGACGGCGTCGGCCGGAGTGTGGGGGTTCCGGGCGAGTGGCTGCACCGTGTCGTCCGCGAAGCACTGCTCGACGAGCGCGGGCGACAGAGCGCACGTGTCGAGTACGTACGGTCTGCTGCCGGGACGGAGGGACGGCAGCTCGGCTTCGACCCGTTCCGGATCCAGCTTCCAGTTGCGGTCCTGCGCCGCTTCACGAACCTCGGGGTCCGGATCGTCGAGCAGCCTCGCGCGCTGCGCCGGGGTGAGCGACTCCCATCGCCACATGGCCCGTATCCGGAGTGCGGGGTCCTCGTAGTCGGCCAGGGAGCGGAAGAAGGACAGCGGCATCTGCCGGGACGAGTCGAGTTCCGAGATGATCTCGTTCGCGGTGAGCTTGCCGTCCTCTCCCCCGTCCCGGGCGGTCAGGAGGGCGAGGATGATGTCGTCCGGCAGCGGTCGGACCCGGCGGGGCCAGGAACGGGGGCGGGGGTGGGCGAGCCGTGCGCGGACGAGTCCCGACGGGTCCGTCGCCAAGGGGGCGAGTCGGGAAGGATCCACGTGCTGGTTGCCGGCGAGCGCGCCGCGAATCCGCCACTCCGGGTGGCGCAGGGCCGCGTCGATGACGGCGTCGGGCAGGTCGCGGTCCTTGCACATCAGTTGGCCGAGTTCAACGGCCGCTTCATCCATCAGGCGTATCAGTACGTCGGAAGGCGCCGCCGGATTGAAGGCGACGCCGCGCAGCCAGAGTTCATGCAGAGAGTCGGACACCGCGTCATCCTGCCACGCCGCCGCGTGCCCGGACCGGCCTCGTGATGGCTACGCCGCGCGCCGGCAGCTCCATCCGAAGGCTCAGTCCAGGCAGCGATGGCCTTGCCCGTGCAGGGGACCTGCGCGGAAGAGCGGAAGAGACGACCGGACCCCGCCCGAGGTCGCCTCCCGCCGCGTCGCCGCGGCATGGAGTGGGCTCAGTGGCCCGAACCGTAGTACCCGCCGAGCTGGTCGCGATAGGCGGGGTCGCCCAGGTGCTTCTCCTTGTCGAACTCCGGCGCGTTCTTGATCTGCTCCTTGGTGAGCGAGACCAGGATCCGCCGCTCCTCGTTGTCGATGGCCGTCACCGTGCTGGCGGGCAGCAGGACTTCCTTGCCGAAGATCCATACGCCGGTGTCGACGACGATGTACTGGTCGGCGACCTCGTTGGAGTGCCTGTCGACCTTGCCGATCTGCCCGTCGGTGGCCTCGACCTTGTACCCCGTGAGGTCACTGTCCGGGCCGTGACCGGCGGTCGGAACGTAGCTCCACATGTCGTTGCTCATACAAGGCTCCTTCATCGATGACTGAAGTGCGGAATGTGAGGGTTGTGCCTGAGCACCGAATGCCCTCCGCGTACTCATCCATGCCTACGTGCTTAGGGGCACGTGCGGCTTTCAGCGTCGTCTTCTGAAGTAGCCGTGCTGATGCAGCTTGTAGAGCACCACGGGAGCCAGGGCGAGCCACACGCCCAGGAACGCCCATTTGAACCACGGGGGGCCGTCAGGTCTCGCGTCCTGAGCCAGGTTCCCGGCAACCACACTGAGTCGAGTCATAGCTCCCGGATGCCCAAGGCGTCGACCAACACACGTGGGCTGGGGGCCGCTTGGCGGCTTCGTCGGGCTGATGCCGCCCTTGCAGCGTACGGGTCGGTCAACGCGGAGAACCCGTAGCCGCGCTCCCGTCCTGAACCAACTCCTCCTCCCCGACCCCGCTTGCCGTACTGCCTGGCCGGTCGCTCCCCGTCAGCCGACCGAGGCGGCCGCCGCCAGGTCGAGGGCGATGTCCGTGATCATGTCCTCCTGGCCGCCGACCATCTTGCGTCGCCCGACCTCGACGAGGATCGCTCGGGTGTCGAGGCCGTGTCGGCCGGCGGCGGCTTCGGCGTGGCGGAGGAAGCTGGAGTAGACGCCCGCGTAGCCGAGGGTGAGGGTTTCGCGATCGACGCGGACTTCGCGGTCCTGCAGGGGCCGTACGACGTCGTCGGCGGCGTCCATCAGGGGGAACAGGTCGCAGCCGTGCTCCCAGCCCATCAGGTCGGCGACCGCGACGAACGCCTCCAGCGGGCAGTTGCCGGCGCCGGCACCCTGGCCGGCGAGGGAGGCGTCGACGCGGGTGACGCCGTTCTCCACGGCGACGACGGAGTTGGCCACGCCCAGGCCGAGGTTGTGGTGGGCGTGGATGCCGATCCCGGTGTCGGGCGCGAGGACGTCGCGGTAGGCGCGGACACGGTCACGGACACCGTCCATGGTCAGGCGGCCGCCGGAGTCGGTGACGTAGACGCACCCGGCTCCGTAGGACTCCATCAGCTGGGCTTGGCGGGCGAGTTCGGCGGGCTCGGCCATGTGGGACATCATCAGGAAGCCGGCCACGTCCATGCCGARCTCGCGGGCGGCCGCGATGTGCTGGGCGGAGATGTCGGCCTCGGTGCAGTGGGTGGCGACGCGGACCGAGCGGACGCCGAGGGCGTGGGCCTGTCGCAGGTCGTGCAGGGTGCCGATGCCGGGCAGGAGCAGTGTGGTGGGCACCGCGCGGTGAACGCTGTCGCAAACGGCTTCGATCCACTCCCAGTCGGTGTGCGCGCCGACGCCGTAGGTGATGCTGGAGCCGGACAGGCCGTCGCCGTGGGCGATCTCGATGGCGGCGACCCCGGCGTCGTCGAGCGCGGCGGCGATGGTGCGGGCCTGGTCGACGGTGTAGCGGTGCCGTACGGCGTGCATGCCGTCCCGCAGGGTCACGTCCTGTACGTACAGGGCGGGGGGC
>NZ_RDBH01000091.1:0-17128 GCF_008042145.1 Streptomyces sp. adm13(2018) | reverse complement strand
GAGATCGTCTTCGACGCCACCTCGGCCGGCGCGCACCGCCGCCACGACGAGGTACTGCGCGCGCTGGGGGGCTGGTTCGCGGTCATCGGGAGACCACCTTCGTGAGGGGCCGCGCGCCGGCCATGCGCTCGGCGATGCGCAGGGCGGCGGACGTCATGATGTCGAGGTTTCCGGCGTAGGCGGGGAGGTAGTGGGCGGCGCCTTCGACCTCCAGGAAGACGGAGACCTTGGCGGCGTCGGTGGAGCGGGTGCCGGCCGGGAGCAGCGAGCGCAGGGGGTCGTCGTCGGCGACGCGGTCGAACTGGACCTTCTGCTTGAGGCGGTATCCGGGCACGTACGCCTGGACGCGGGCGACCATCTCCTCCACCGAGGCGGTCACCGCGGCGTCGTCGCAGTCGCCGACGAGGCAGTACACGGTGTCTCGCATGATCAGCGGCGGTTCGGCCGGGTTGAGGACGATGATCGCCTTGCCCCGGGCGGCGCCGCCCACCTTCTCGATGGCCGACGAGGTCGTCTCGGTGAACTCGTCGATGTTGGCCCGGGTGCCGGGGCCGGCCGAGCGGGACGAGATCGAGGCGACGATCTCGCCGTAGTGGACGGGGGTCACGGCCGCGACGGCGGCCACGATCGGAATGGTCGCCTGGCCGCCGCAGGTGACCATGTTGACGTTCGGTGCGTCGAGGTGGTCATCGCCGTTGACCGGCGGGACGACGTACGGGCCGAGCGCGGCAGGCGTCAGGTCCACGACCCTGCGTCCCAGCGCGCGCAGTACCTCGTCGTGGCGGCGGTGCGCGCCGGCCGAGGTGGCGTCGAAGACGATCTCGACGTCCGCGAACTCGTCCAGCTTCACCAGGCCGTCGACGCCCTCGTGGGTGGTGGCGACCTTCAGACGGCGGGCGCGGGCCAGGCCGTCGGAGCCGGGGTCGATCCCGACCATGGCGGCGATCTCCAGGGAGTCGGAGAGACGCAGGATCTTGATCATCAGGTCGGTGCCGATGTTGCCCGATCCGATGACGGCGACCTTGGTGCTCATGCTGCGGCTCCTTCCGTGGTGGTGGACGCGAACGTGGCCGTGACCGTGCCGACGGTCTCCAGCGCGCGCGGCGCCCTCACGGTCGCCCCGGGCGGGGGCTGGTGGGTCGTCGGTGCGGAGCGGACATGCGGGTACCTCCGGGCGGGAGTGGCGGCGGTGGCGGAGAGGTGGCGTCGTCCGGAGGGTGGCCGGGCGGCCTTCCGTCGATCCACGACAGGTATAGGCGTACGGTCCGAGCGGCGGCAAAATGCGTTCCATGACACGGAACAGCGCGCAGGGGAACATGCTCGACAAGGCGGCTGCCGTCCTGGACTGCTTCCGCCCGGACGGCGGTACGTTCCGTCTCACGGACATCACCGCCCGCGCGGGACTGACCAAGACGACCGCGTTCCGCCTCTGCGCCGACCTGGTGCGCCTCGGTCTGCTCGAACGCACCGGAGAGGCGTACCGGCTCGGCGGCAAGCTCTTCGAGCTGGGGTCTCTGGTGCCACGCCGTCTCGACCTGCGGGAGGCGGCGCTGCCGTACCTCCAGGACCTCTTCGAGGCGACCCACGAGACCGTGCACCTCGGCATCCGGGAGGGGCACGAGGTGGTCTACGTCGAGCGGATCCACGGCCACCAGACGCTGACGCTGCCGTCACGCATCGGGGGGCGCCTTCCCCTGACCTGCACGGGGGTCGGCAAGGCCCTGCTGGCGTTCTCCGGCTCCGAGCTGGCGGACGAGGTGCTGGCCGGACCACTGCCCCGCCTCACCCCGCACTCGGTCACCGATCCGGCACGGCTGCGCACCGCTCTGGAGCAGATCCAGGTCTCCGGTCTCGCGTACGAGGAGCAGGAGGCCGCACTCGGCGTCAGCTGCATCGCCTCGCCCGTCTTCGACGGGGTGACGGTGGTGGCCGCCCTGTCCGTCGCCGTGCCGCGTGGCCGGTTCCATCCGGCCCAGCTGGCGCCTGCCGTGCGGACGGCCGCTCTGGGACTCTCCCGCGTGCTGCGCTCGGGCGGCGGGTCGGTGGGCGGGGCGTCTTCCTGATCTGGTACCGCGGGGTGCCTCGTCGTGGGCGGTTGGCCGGCCGCTACCGGGTGGCTGGCCGCGGGTCAGGGGCCACCAGACACCGGGCGACCAGCGCGGCGGCTGTCAGTTCTCACGCACTCGACGCGGAGCACGGCCGGCGCGGGCCTGGCCGGGGCACTCGACGGCCGGCGCGCCCGACCAGGCGGACGCGAGCGACAGCGTGGAAGCGGATGGTCGCTTCCGCGGCGTACCGACGCCGTGCCAGCGCGTCCCCGGTGAACTGGAACAGGGCTTCACGGCGTCGACGGAGGACGGCTACGGGCGACGAATTCGACATGGCGAAGATCGCCGAGGGCACCATCCCCCACGGCAATAGGGGGCGGGCGGGCCCGTGCTGAATCCGGATGCCCGTTCCCTTCCTCGCGGCTATGCGGCTTGGCCGGCTCCTGGCCACGCTCGGCTATGCCGTACTCCCCAGGGTCGGCCGAGGAGAAACCTGATACCGATCGAGGAGGCAAGGCTCTAGCGTGTGCCCCGTGCACCAGCCGCGAAGGCGCAATCGGCACCTGGCTCACCGCGTGTCGACGCATCCGACGCGGTGCCAGGCGTTCCGAATCCCTGCGGCGGGCATCGATGTGGTCCTGGTCGGCTACTTCTCCGCGAAACAGAAGAACTTCGGGACACTGATGACAGCCGCCGCCTCAGAATTGGCGGCACGCGGTGTCCGGGTTGTCGCGCACATGATTCAGAGACGAGGCGTCTCGGACGGCGGGGCCAGGAAGATGAGTCTGCCCTATTCCTCAAGAACCCTGCTCTCCTACGGCAAAGTCCGCGAGGTAGCTGCGACGGGTCAGGAGACCAACGCCACCGCAGTCGTCTTCACGACCACACTGACCACCCGCCGGCGACGCACGCTGACCACCATGTTGGGCCGCCCCGCGATCAGCCTCTCCGACATCCTCGCTACCGCCCGGCGCAGCAGGACGGCCAGGAGGTCCATGATTCCGCCGCCTCCGATGCGGTTGAAGGTGATGTTGTCCGGGCCGGAGAAGAACACACCCGCCTCCTCCCCGTCCGCCGTACGGATCTGCAGGAAGTTCGACCGGGGGTCCCGTGCCACCCCGTACGGGTCGAGGACCTCGTACGCAGCGCTCATGTCCATCTGCGTCAGTTCGCCGTTCTCGAACCGGCACCCGAAGATGTCGAAGCTCATGGCCCTTTTCTATCCTCAGGTCGAGGCACGGTGAAGAAGGACTACTGCCCATCTCCGTCTGGGCAGTTCAGGTGCAGAGTGAGGTTGGTCATGGCTCTGCGGCAGTGTGGCGAATGCCTGCCGGTGCCTGGCCACCGAACAGGGGCACGCGGCCTCCTCGGCACCACCCTGGCGCCGCGGAACTCCGTCTCGTCCTCAGTTCTCGTGGCCGGCGCGGAGCCAGGCGATGTAGTCGGCCGCCGCGCGGTCGGTGTCGTACTCGGGGTGGTAGCCGGTGTCCGTCGTGAGGCGGCTGATGTCGAGGACCAGGTGGGGTGCTGCGCCGCCTCCCGCGTCGAGGTCCACCCGCGCGTCGGGGACCGCCTTCTTGAGGGCGCGGCTGATCTGGGCGTTGGTGGTGGCGCGGCCGGAGCCGACGTTGTAGGTGCGGTGGTTCAGGGTGTCGGCGAGTTGGAGGAGGGCGATCGCCCGTCCCGTGTCCTTCACGTAGGTGAGGTCGAGCCCGTCCTCTGCGTATGCCGGGTGAAGGAGGTGCCCGAGGTCTGCCGCGGTGCCGTGGGCGGCGGCTCGCACCAGGGCGGGGGCGGCGAAGAAGGGGTCCAGGTGCCCGAGCGGGCCCCAGGTGCCGGAGATGCGGTAGTTGACGATGTCGACGCCGGTGGTGTCGGCCAGGAAGCCGCCGAGCATCTCTCCGACCTTCTTGAAGGTCGGGATGGAGACGCCCGCGGTCATCGACAACGGGGCGTCCTCACGTAGCAGTCCGTCGTTCTCGGCGCCGAAGTACACGCCGATCGTGCTCGCGATGCCAAGGCGCCTCACGCCCCACTCCTGCGCCGCCTCGGCGATGTTCAGGAGCCCGTCGAGGGCCTTGCGGGTCGCCTCGATCGGCGCGTCGGGGACGGGCGGCCAGGGGTAGGAGCCGGCCAGGTGGACGATGCCGGTGATGTCGTGGCGTCGACCGACGGCCAGGAGGGCCTCGCGGTCGGTGATGTCCGCCTGCTCGACCTGTACCGGCTCTCCTTCCAGCACGGGAGGGAGCGCGCGGGCGCGGCGCTGCACCACGACGCACTCCTCACCCAGGTCGAGCAGGGCGCGCACGGCATGGGATCCGATGAAGCCGAGGCCTCCGGTGACGAGGATCATCAAGTGTCCTTAGACGTATGGGGGTTGAGCGATGACGGAGGGGGGCTCCAGCGCCCGCGGTGGAGTGTCGATCACTTGCTCTTCAGCCCACCCAGCGGGGTGGGCTCTTCCTCCAGTGCGGCGACTGCCGCCTTCCAGGCGGCCTCGTCGCCCAGCAGCGCCTTCCGCAGGAACGCCGTCGTGAGGTGCTGGATCAGGGCGACGCGCGCCGGGTTCTCGTCCGTGGTCTCGGCGATCTCACGCCCGGCGACGCCGCCGAGGGAATGCTCCGCACCGAACAGCGTGAGCAGGCTCTTGTCGGCGGGGCTGTGGGCGTACGGGTCGGTGAACCAGTCCGGTCCGCGGGTGGACAGCTGGGACTGGTCCCGGTCGCCCGCGACGATGAGGGCCGGTGCGGTCATCGTGGCGAACGACGGCTTCATGAAGGGGAAGTGCTCGGCGGCGAAGGGGGTCAGATCGTCACCCAGGCCGGTCAGCGCCAGCAGCACCCCTGCCGTGACCCGGGGGTCGGACATGTCCTCGCCGGGCGCGCCGTCGGCGTTCAGGACGCGGGCTCCGAGCAGGGTGCTGACGGTCTGCGCTCCCCAGGAATGCCCTGCGACGCCGACACGGCTCGGGTCGACCCGCCCGGCGAGGCCGGGGACGGACGCCTCCAGGAGGTCGAGGTGGTCCAGTACGGACGTGATGTCCTCGATGCGATGGCGCCAGATCCGCGGGGTCCGTGGGTCCTGGGCCGGGATGCCGAGCGTCCGGGAGTCCAGGTGGGTCGGCTGGACGACCACGAAACCGTGCGCGGCCCAGTGGTCGGCCAGCGGGGCGTAACCGTCCATCGACCAGCCGAAGCCGTGCGAGAGGACCACGACGGGCCGGTCTCTGCCCGCGGCGGGCGCGGACACACGTACCTGGAGGTCTGTTCCCCGGTCGTCAGGGGCGGGGAGGGCGATCGGTTTCACGGAGACCACTGCGGCGGGTCCCTGCACGGGGTTCCGGGCGGCGGTCGGGGTGGCCGAGGTGTTCGAGTGGGACATGGGAGACCCTTCCGGTCGGAGTTCCCGCTCGTCGGCGCCCCTGCATCAGACGAAAGAGGGGCCGAAGCCGGGCATGGCGGGAGCGGGCGGCGCTTGAGGGATGCCGCGTCTGTACGAAGGCGCGCGGACGTCACGAGCTGGCAGTCGGTCCGCCGGTCTGGCATCATCAGACGAAACGGAACCTTGTTCCACTTACGATACGGAACACCGTTCCGTTTCGCAAGCACCGTCACGAGCAAGACGGTCATCCGTCATCCGCCATGAGAAGGAGTGCCGCGGTGAACGAGAGCAGTCCGCGCCAGGCGGCTTCGGCCGCCTCCAAGCGCAAGGACGCCCGCCGCAATCAGCAGACACTGCTGGACGCGGCCGCCGCGGTCTTCGTCACCTCGGGTGTGGACGCGCCGGTGCGCGAGATCGCCGCCGAGGCCGGTGTCGGACTCGGCACGTTCTACCGCCACTTCCCCAGCCGCGCCGATCTCGTCATCGCCGTCTACCGTCACCAGGTCGACACCTGCGCCGAAGCCGGACCCGCCCTGCTGGCGGCCGGCCCGACGCCGTTCGCCGCGCTCGAAGGCTGGGTCGACCTCTTCGTCGACTTCCTGGTCACGAAGCACGGCCTGGCGGCGGCCATGCAGGCCGACAGCGCCGGCTTCGAGGCTCTGCACGCCTACTTCCTGGAGCGCCTGCTGCCGGTGTGCACCGATCTCCTCCGAGCCGCGGCCGCCGCCGGTGAGACGCGCTCCGACCTCGACGCCTACCACCTCATGCGTGGCATCGGAAACCTCTGCATCGGCACCGACACCGACCCCCGCTACGACCCACGGCGTCTGGTCGCACTCCTGCTCGCAGGCCTGCGGCAATCCCCCTGACCTCTGTCGCTCGCACCAACGGCCAACCCACGGCCGGACGCGTGCGAGCGGGCCGGTCGGGGGTCTCCGCGCAGGAGGCCCCAGGAGGTGGGTCGCCGGATCAGCGGGCGATCGAGACGGCGAAGGGCACGAATCCGCCGGAGCGGATCACGTGGGGCACGAACAGGATCGCGGCCTCCGTCGCGCGGGCGGTCCCGATCCCGCCCAGGTCGGTGATCCACTCGTCGTGCCAGCCGAGGTCGGTGAGGAGTTCGCGAACCGTCTCCTTGGCCCGGGGGCTGTCGCCGGACAGGAACACCGTGGGCGGTTGGGCGAGCATGGCCGGAGCGGTCATCACCGGGAAGAGCATGGTGTTGAGCGTCTTCACCACCTGTGTCTCGGGCAGTGCTTCCTGGAGTCGCTCCGCGAGGCTGGAGCCCGGGTGGAGGAGGTCGGCGGGCAGGCCGTCGGGCCCGTCGGTGGTGGCATTGGCCACGTCGACGAGGAGGGTGCCGCGCAGTTCGTCACGCAGGGCGGCGAGGCGTTCCAGGGATCCGGCGCCCGGGGTGGCGTTGATGACGATCCGGGCGCTTCGGGCAGCCTCGGCTGCGGCGCCCGGAGTGCTGTCCGCGACGGTCACCTCGTGCCCCGCACGGGTGAGGGCGGCGGCCAGGTTGCCGCCCACGCGGCCGTTTCCGAGTACTGCGATCGTGGTCATGAGGGTTGGTCCCCTTGTCGTGTGTTCGGGCGGGATGGTGGGCGGTCAGCGTGCGAGGGTGCTGACGGCCTGGGCGTGGACGCCGGGCGCGGCAGCCAGGAACCCGGCGCTCTGCGGGGTCCAGGGGCGACCCTCGGCGTCGGAGATCCGTCCGCCGGCCTCGGTGACGAGGAGCGCGCCGGGCAGCAGGTCCGCGCGGGCTCCGGCGTACTGCCAGAAGGCGTCGAGCCGACCGGCGGCCYCGTCCAGCAGGTGCAGGGTCGCGGGCACGGAGACGCGGACGACGAGCGCGTCGAGGAGCATCGCGGTGATCGAGGAGCCGACGCGCCTCACGACGCCCTCGTCCTCGTCGGGCCGGGCCTGGCTGGTGGCCACGATGCTCAGGCCGAGGTCCGCGGTCCGGGAGACGTGCAGCCTGCGGCCGTCGACGTGGGCGCCGGCGCCGGCGAGCGCGGTGTAGGTCTCGCCGGTCAACGGCAGATGGACCACGGTGAGCACCGGCCGGTTGTCGCGTACGAGGGTGGCGGTCACCGCCCAATCGGGCAGCGCGTGCAAGTGGTTGACGTTGCCCTCGGCCGGATCCACGACCCACCACTCGCCGGACGGCAGGGCGCCGCCGTCCAGCTCGTCCTCCACCCAGCCGGCGCCGGGGCGCAGGCTGGTCAGGCGCGGGCGCAGGATGCGCAGGGCCGTGCCGTCGTTGGCGGCGAGTGCGCCCATCAGCTCTTCGCGGGTCCGGTACGGGACCACCTCGCCGAACCGCTCGCGCAGCGCCGCACCCGCCTCGCGCACGGCGGCCGCGGTCTCGGCGAGCAGGCCGGCGTCGGATACGGAGACGGCAACAGGGACAGGGGCGGCAACGGGTGTGGGGATCAGGGCGGGGACGGAGTCAGACCCGGAGACCGTGACATCGGTGGTCCGGAGGGTTTCGGACATGGGTGTACTCCCTTATGAGCAGCGGTTGTTGAAGAGGGCTTCGGGCCAGGCCGGATGTTCGTCCTGCGCCGTGATGACGACGCTACGCACCCGCACCATTAGCATCAAGTGCATGTCAAACACGTATGGGATTACCGCGATGCAACTGGACCTGAACCTGCTCACCGCACTCGACGCGCTGCTGGAGGAAGGCAGCGTGGCCGGGGCTGCCGCCCGTCTGCACGTCACCGCCCCCGCGATGAGCCGGAGCCTGGGCCGCATCCGGCGCACCACCGGCGACCAGATCCTGGTGCGCACCGGCCGCACCATGACCCCCACGCCCTACGCCATCGCCGTCCGCGAACAGGTCCACGAACTGCTCCAGCGGGTCCAGGGCGTCCTCGCCCCGAGCCGTGAACTCGACCCGGCGACGCTGGAGCGCACCTTCACCCTCCGCTGGCACGACGCGCTGGTCGCCCTCCACGGCCCCGCGCTTCTCGCCGCCGCACGCGCACAGGCCCCGGGCGTGCGGCTGCGTTTCGTCCCGGAGTCGCGCACCGACACCCCTGAGCTACGGCGCGGCGAGGTCGACCTGGAGGCGAACGCCAACCGCCCCAGTGCACCGGACCTCCGTACCGAGCAGGTGGGCGAGACCCGCCTCGTCGCCGTCGTCCGGCAGGGACACCCCCTGACCCGGCACCGGGCCGTCACCGCACAGCAGTACGCCGCCGCCGAACACGTCTCCGTCTCGCGGCGCGGAAACCTCAGCAATGCCATCGACGACGCCCTCGCCGGGCTCGGCCTGTCGCGCCGGGTGGTGGCGGCCGTCCCCACGGAGGCGGCCGCGCTGGAGTTCGCCCGCGGCACCGACCTCGTGATCAGCGTCCCCGAGATCACCACCCGTACCGCAGCCGCCGGCCTCGGTCTGGCCGTACTCCCCCTGCCGCTCGAACTCCCGCAGGCACCGGTGTACTTGTCATGGCACCAGCGCCACGACACCGACCCCACTCACACCTGGCTGCGTGAACTCGCCCGCACCGCGCTGACCACGCACGCAACGTCGAAGTCGGCTTGAGACGCAGACGTCCGCGAACCGCTCCCAGGGGGCGCGAGGAGGCGTGGGGGGCGTACTCAGATCGAAGATCAATTCGAGTGCGCCCCGGCGGGTGATGGGTCCTGGTTCAAGATCTTCTGGTTGTTAGCGTCCTTGCCATGACGCACCCCCTGCCGTCCGGCCTGCCGGACCGCCTCATCCTGCCCGGACCCCGTCAGGTCGGGGAATCGTTTCGTCCGGTGCTCCTGGACGTATCCCTGCCCGCCGACGCGGCGGCCCTGGCCGAGCTGCGGGAGTCGAACCGCCTCCGCGAGCTCCACGACCGGATCGAGGATCAGGTCGAGGAACTCCTGGGCTGCCTGGCACCCCACGATCCCTTCGGCGGCCGCTCACGTTCCCGCGCCGTCGCCGACGTCCTCGGCGCCCGCCCCGACCGCTACGGCAGGTGGGCCTGGTACCCGTGGTCCGGGCGCCTGGTCCACGTTCTGCCGGAACCCGAGTTCCGGCTGGTGCGAACCGACCGCAACAGGGACAAGATCACGCGCGAGCAGCAGCAGGGTCTGCTGCGGCGGCGGATCGGCGTCGTCGGGCTGTCGGTCGGCAGCAGCGCCGCACTGACCTGCGCGATGGAGGGTGTCGGCGGGGCCTTCCGGCTGGCGGACTTCGACCGGCTCGGCCTGTCGAACCTCAACCGGCTGCGCGCCGGGGTCCACGACATCGGCGTGGAGAAGAGCGTGCTGTGCGCGCGCCGCATGTACGAACTCGATCCCTACCTCGACATCGAGATCTTCCGCCGTGGCATCACCGAGGACACCATCGAGGACTTCTTCGGAGACGGTCCGGACGGGCAGGGGCTGGACCTCCTCATCGAGGAGTGCGACACCCCCTGGGTGAAGGTCGCCGCCCGCGAGCGGGCGCGTGAACGGCGGATCCCCGTCCTGATGGACACCAACGACCGGGGTGTCCTGGACGTCGAGCGGTTCGACCTCGAACCGGGACGTCCGCTCTTCCACGGCCGTACCGGGGCCGTCACCGCCGCCGACGTACGGGATCTGGACCGCGATGCGGCCCTGCGCCTCCTCCTCGACATCGTCGACGAGGACATGCTCAGTACCGCGATGGCCGACGCCCTCACGCGCGTCGGCCACACGCTCTCCAGCTGGCCGCAGCTCGCCAGCGGGGTCATGCTCGGTGCCGCCCTCGTCACCGACGCCGCCCGCCGCATCCTGCTCGGCGGACCGTTCCCCTCGGGCCGCCACTGCCTCGACCTCCAGGACCTCGTCGCCGCCGCGCCCGTCCCCCACGGAGCAGGTCGGTGAACCAGGTCCCCGAACTCCACGGCGAGCACCTGTGGTTGCGGGAGCTGCACGCCGACGACCACGGCCCGTTCGCCCGGATCCTCACCCACCGCGTCCTCACGCGCTACCTGGGCGTCGAGCGGATGGATCCCGCGCAGGCCCACGCCGCCTTCGCCCAGAACCTGGCCCAGCCCCACGCCCACCCGCGCCGCAAGTACACCCTCGCGGTCTGCGCCCCCGGCGACGACACCCTCCTGGGCACCATGGGACTCCTCGTCGAGGACTACGGCAGCAACGCGATGCTCACCAGCCTGGTCCTGCTGCCCGGCGCTCCCGTACGCGGCCATGGGCACGAAGCCGGCCGGCTGCTGATGGCCTACGGTTTCGGCCACCTGGGACTGCACCGCATCTGGGCCGGTCACCGCAGCGACCACCATCACATGCCGAGGCTGATGCACGCCGCGGGTCTGCGTCCGGAAGCCACGTTGCGCGAGCTGTTCCGCACCCAGGGCTGCTGGCACGACGTCACCACGTACGCCGCTGTCGCTCCCGAGTGGAAACGCCAGGCCGGCGTCAGGGAACTGGCCATCCTCGACGGCGGCCCCCGGCTCGACCGGGTCTGATCCCCGGGGCACTGTTCCGCGACAGCTGAGGTGTATCTGTCACAGCTGACGCGTCTCCGCTGAGGCGTATCCGTCACAGCCGATGCATGGGCGTGGCGAGGGCGGGCAACCGGGCCTGGACCGTGCTGTGCGTCAACTCGACGCCTCTCGATGGGGGTTGTGCCGTGAGGAAGTTGCTGCCTGGTTCGATGCGAGACGCGGCTGTCGTCGCCGCGGCGGGTGCCCTGCTGGTCACCGGGGTCGCGTCGCCGGCCTCGGCCGTGGCGCCGCCCCCTTCGTCGGCGGCCGCCATGTACTCGGACGCGACGTTCGGCTACCGAGCCACTCCGGGCTACGACAGCTTCGTGCCGACCGCCACGGCCAGGCCACCGTTCAAGAAGCTGTGGTCGCGTGACTTCGGCTCGGTGGTGTCCGCACCCGTGGCGGTCGGAGGCCGGGTGTTCGCGGTCGTCAACGCCGACCCGGCAGACCCGGGAGATGCGGGTGGTCCCCGGATGGAGCTGGTGGGGCTCGACGCGGCCACGGGCAAGGCTCTGTGGCCGCAGAGGTTCCTGACCCGCCTACCCGGCGCGACCGTGACCTTCGGCGGCGGGCTCCTCTACACCCAGACGCTCGACGGTCAGGTGCGCGCCTGGGATCCGGCCAGTGGGACCCTGAAGTGGACCGTCGACCTCGGCAACGGCTACTGCCAGTACCCGCCCACCTGGTACCGCGGTGTCCTCTACACGCAGGACGGGCGCGGCAGGGCGGTGGCCCTGACCGGCGAGAACGGCCGGAGGCTGTGGGAGGTCCCGCTGGTGGAGAACGGCTGGGCCCCCGTCGTCGTCGACGAGGTGGGGGTCTGGATCGGGTTCGACAACCTCGCCTACCAGCTTCTGGACCGGGCCACCGGCAAGGAGCTGCGCCGGTTCGACGTTCCCGACATGTCCGGAGGTGGCAAGAACCCCGTCGCGCTGGGAGCCGGGGCGCTGTGGCTGCGCAACGATCTCGGCGACGACTCCGACGCCGTGGCCTACGACCGGCGGACGGGAGACGTCCTGCGCCGCCTGCCCGCCGACGCCACGCCCGCCTTCGGCGCGAATCGCGTGTACATCGCCAACCGTGGGGTCGTGCGGGCCCTCGACACCACGGCCGGATACGCGACACGGTGGACGTACACCAGCCCCCGGCAGGCGGCCACCGTCCGTCTGGTCGCCGGCGGCCACGTCTACATCCAGGACGGCACCGGAGAACTCGTCGTCCTCGACGAGAAGACCGGAACCAAGGCGTGGTCCTACCGCCTCAGCGCCGAGCCGCACCCGATGGCGAACGTCGTCGCCGAGACGGACTGGCAAGGCTGGACGGTCCCCGGCATCGCGACGGCCCAGGGCCGGCTGTTCGCCCCTGCCCAGGACGGCACGCTGATCGCCTTCGGCCACGCCTGAGCACCGCGCCGACCGGGAAGCAGCAGACCGTCGTCGTCGCCCGGTCGATCGAGCCCGGGTCGGATGCGCCCTCCGCCGCGGGAGGGCGCATCCGGCCGAGGCGGCGTCACAGTCCGCCGAGACCAGGCCCCTCGTTGAACCATGAAGGAAGCTCCCTGGCGGGAGGCCGAGCCCGCGCCGGACGGGGAAGTACTCGTCCAGGACGGGTGCAGCGCCGTCAGGGTCAGCTGGGAACGCAGCCGGTCGTCCAGGGCGAGGCCCGGCACGAGGGCGGGCCCGGGTGCTGTGGGGAGTTACCTGTTTCCCCCGTCGGCCTTCTGGAAGGTCAGGAGGAGGTCCGCCGCGACGCTCACGGCGATCGTCGCGGGTTCCTTCCCGGTGATGTCGGGGAGGCCGATCGGTGTCTTGATCCGGTCGATCGCGGCGTCGTCGTGCCCGCCCTCCTTCGCCAGGCGCTGCCGGAAGCGGGCCCACTTGGCCGCGGAGCCGATCAGGCCGATCGAGCCGAGGCCGGGCGTCCGCAGCGCCGCGTCGCACAGGGCGGCGTCCTCGGCGTGGTCGTGCGTCGCGATCAGCACGTGCGTGCCGGGGTCGAGTTCCCCGAGGACCTCCTCGGGCAGCAGCGGGGTGTGGTGGATGTGCACCTGTGCCACTGCGTCGTCGAGGACGGCGAGGCGTTCCGCGACGAGCATGTCCGGGCGGCTGTCGATCAGGTGCAGGTCCAGGTCGTGCCGGGCCAGGATGCGGGCGAGCTCCAGGCCGACGTGGCCGACGCCGAAGACCGCGACCGCCGGCCGTACGGGCAGCGGTTCCAGGAGGACGGTGACCGCGCCGCCGCAGCACTGGACCCCGTGCCGGCCGGTGACCTTGTCGTTGAGGGCGAAGTCCATCAGTTCCGGCTCCGCCCACGGCGTGTCGATCAGCTCGCGGGCGCGGTCGATGGCGACGGCCTCGATGTTGCCGCCACCGATGGAGCCCCAGGTCCCGGTCCGGCCGACGACGAGCTTGGCGCCGGCCTTGCGGGGGGCGTGGCCGCGCACGGTCGCGACGGTCACGAGGACACCGGCCTCCCGGCGCCCCCGCAACCGCGCGACCGCGGCGATCCAGTTCATGTCAGGCATGGCTCAGGGGGTTCGCTTCCGGAGCGCCCTCGGGTTCCGACGCCGCCCCGGCGCCCGGAACGGACTCCGGCGGGACCGGTACGGACTCCGAGGCGTCCGGTGCCGCCTGCGCCACGCCCGGCACGGACTCCGGCGAGCCCGGTACGGACTCCGAACCGTCCCGTACGGCCTCCGAACCGTCCCGTACGGCCTCCGAACCGTCCCGTACGGCCTCCGGTCGGCCCGGTGCTGCCTCCGCTCCCGGTGCTCCGACGGCCCCGGGCGCCTTCGCCGTTCCCGTATCCCCCGGCGCTTCGATGACGCGTACGCCACCCTGCCCGTCGCCGGTCTGCCCGCCCTCACGGGCCGACTCGACGGCCCAGTAGACGGCCTCCGGGGTCGCCGGGCTGGCGAGGTGGACGCTGATTCCGGCCGGGCCGAACGCCGCGGCAGCCTGACGCAGCGCCTCGCGGACCGAGAAGGCGAGCATGAGCGGGGGCTCGCCCACGGCCTTGGAGCCGTACACGGCGCCTTCCTCGGTGGCGTTCTCCAGCAGCCTGACGTGGAACTCCTCCGGCATCTCCGAGAAGCTCGGCAGCTTGTACGTGCTCGCCGCCTGGGTCAGCAGCCGGCCGCGGTGCGGGCCGTCGCCGGTGTCCCAGCGGAGGTCCTCCAGCGTCAGCCAGCCCGCGCCCTGCACGAAGCCGCCCTCGATCTGCCCGATGTCGATCATCGGGGAGAGGCTCTCGCCGACGTCGTGGACGATGTCCACGCGCCGGATGCGGTACGCGCCGGTGAAGCCGTCGACCTCGACCTCGGTCGCGGCGGCGCCGTGGGCGAAGTACTTGAACGGGGAGCCGCGGAAGGAGGCGGCGTCCCAGTGCAGGCCCTCGGTCCGGTAGTAGCCCGCCGCCGACAGCTGCACGCGCTGGAAGTAGGCGGTGCGCACCAGGTCGTCCCAGGCGAGTTCCTCCTCGCCGCCCAGGGCACGTGCGACGCCGTCGACGAGGCGTACGTCGGAGGCGTGGACGCCGAGCCGGGTGGCCGCCACGCCCAGCAGGCGCCCGCGGAGCTGCTCGCAGGCGTTCTTGATCGCCCCGCCGTTGAGGTCGGTGCCGGCGCTGGCCGCGGTCGCCGAGGTGTTGGGCACCTTGTCGGTGCGCGTCGGCGCCAGCCGGACCTTGTGCAGGGGAATGCCCAGGGTGGTCGCGGCCACCTGGAGCATCTTGGTGTGCAGGCCCTGGCCCATCTCGGTGCCGCCGTGGTTGATCAGGACGGAGCCGTCCTTGTAGATCAGCACGAGCGCGCCGCCCTGGTTGAAGGCGGTGAGGTTGAACGAGATGCCGAACTTGATGCCGGTGACCGCGAGAGCCCGCTTGGTGTGCGGGTGCGTGGCGTTGAAGGCGTCGATCGCGCGCCTGCGGTCGTCGAAGCGGGCGTCGTCCTGGACCTGCCGCCAGACCGCGGTGATCCGCTCGGCCTGGGTGACCGGCTGCCCGTACGGGGTCGTCTGCCCCTGGTCCGGCCGGTAGAAGTTGCGCTCCCGGAGCTCCGCCGGGTCGAGGCCGAGGAGCGGCGCGCAGCGGCCGAGGATGTCCTCGATCACCAGCATGCCCTGCGGGCCTCCGAAGCCGCGGAAGGCGGTGTTGGAGACGGTGTTGGTCCTGGCCACGCGGCCGGCGACGCGGGCGTGGGGGATCCAGTAGGTGTTGTCGATGTGGCACAGCGCGCGGGCCAGGACCGGTTCGGACAGGTCCAGGCTCCAGCCACCGTCCGCCACCAGGGTGGCGTCCAGGGCCTGGATGCGGCCCTCGGCGTCGAAGCCGATCTTCCAGGTGGCGTGGAACCCGTGGCGCTTGCCGGACATGGTGAGGTCCTGGGTCCGGTTGAGCCGGAAGCGGACGGGTCGGCCGGTCAGCTTGGCGCCGAGCGCGGCCACCGCCGCGAAGCCGTGCGGCTGCATCTCCTTGCCGCCGAAGCCGCCGCCCATGCGCAGGCACTGCACGGTGACCTCGTGGGCGGGGACGCCGAGCACGTGCGAGACGATCTCCTGTGTCTCCGAGGGGTGCTGGGTGCTGCTCTGGACGAAGACCTGCTCGTTCTCGTCGATCAGCGCGAGCGCCGCGTGGGTCTCCAGATAGAAGTGCTCCTGGCCGGCGAACTGGAACTCTCCGCCGAAGACGTGTGCGGAGTCCGCGAAGCCGGCGTCGATGTCGCCGGTCTCCATGAGGGGCCGGGCGCCGTGGTAGCTGTCGGCCTCGATCGCCTCCCGCAGGGTGATCAGGGCGGGCTTCTCTTCGAGTTCCACCTCGACGACCGCGGCGCCGAGCCGCGCCGCCTCCAGGGTCTCGCCGAGCACCCAGGCCACCGCGTGGCCGTGGAACATGACCTCGTCGGGGAAGAGCGGCTCGTCGTGCTTCATGCCGGCGTCGTTGACGCCGGGGACGTCGGCGCCGGTCAGGACGCGGACGACACCGGGGACGGCGAGCGCGGGCTCGGTCCGCAGCGCGGTGATCCGGCCGCGGGCCTTCATGACCTGGACGGGGTACGCGTGGAGCACGTCCTTGGTGCGGTGCACCAGGTCGTCGGTGTAGAGCGCCGTACCGGTGACGTGCTGGTGGGCGCTCTCGTGCGGCATCGAGACGCCGACCAGCGCCTGCTCGGGACGCTCGGAGAGATGACTCATGACGACACCGCCTCGGTGGTCTGGGCGTACAGCTTGGACAGGCTCCGGCCGAGCATGGCGGAGCGGTAGAGGGCGCTGGCCCGGTGGTCGTCCATCGGGGTCCCCTCGCCGCGCAGAACGCGGGCGGCGGCCTCGACGGTCTCCGGAGTCCAGGGCCTGCCCTCCAGGGCGGCCTCGGTCGCGAGGGCGCGGATCGGGGTGGCGGCGACGCCTCCGAGGCCGATCCGGGCCTTGCGGACGACGCCTTCCGCGGCATCGATGTCGAGCGCGAAGGCGACGGCGACGCTGGAGATGTCGTCGAAGCGACGCTTGGCGATCTTGTGGAAGCCCGTGACGGGCGCGAGGGGCAGCGGGACGCGCACCGCGCGGATCAACTCGTCGGGGCGGCGCACGCTTTGGCGATATCCGGTGAAGTACTCCGCCAGCGGGACCACGCGTTCGCCGTCGGCGTCGGCGAGGACCAGGGACGCCTCCAGCGCGAGCAGCACCGGCGGGCTGTCGCCGATCGGGGAGCCGGTCCCCAGGTTGCCGCCGAGGGTGGCGCCGTTACGGATGAGCCGGGAGGCGAACTGGGGGAAGAGCGCTGCCAGCAGGGGCACTTCGCCGTCCAGGCGGCGCTCGGTCTCGGTGAGGGTGAGTCCGGCCCCGAGTTCGATGTGGTCGGACGCCCGGCGCAGGGAGCGCAGTTCGGGCAGTCGGTCGATGGCGACGACGCAACGCTCGCGGCGGGAGCGGATGTTCACCTCCACGCCGAAGTCGGTGCTGCCGGCGACCGGTACGGCGTCGGGGCGTTCGCGCAGGAGGCGGAGCGCCTCGGCGAGGGTGGCCGGGCGCAGGAAGGTGCTGCCGTCCCGGGTGTAGCGGGTCGCGGCCGGCTCCGGRGGGGCCTGGTCGCGGCGGCGCGCCAGCGGATCCTCCGGGGCGGGCTCACCCACGGCGAACGCGGCGTCGCGGATGGGGCGGTAGCCGGTGCAACGACAGAGGTTGCCGCTGAGCGCGTGCAGGTCGAAGCCGTTGGGGCCGTGCTCGGGGT
>NZ_RDBH01000090.1:5058-16231 GCF_008042145.1 Streptomyces sp. adm13(2018) | reverse complement strand
CGGCGTCCCTCGCCCTGCGGACCAAGCTCGCCCCCACCGCGCCCGTCCTCAGGGCCGCCACCGCGGCCCTGTGGCGACCGGACGGCCTGCGCCCGCGGTACGTGCGCTATCTGGCCGCCATGCATCCGCTCGTACGCGCCTCTCCGACCACCACGAGGCGGTCGACGCTCCTCCTGCTCGCCACCCGGCCCAGCACCTGTGCCATCAGGGCCAGTTCGGGCTCGCGCCCGACGAAGCCGACGTCGAAGCGGCGCAGGGCCTCGGGGCCGTCCTCGTCGTCCAGGGCGAGGAGACGGTGGGCGGCCACCCGGTCGCTCTTGCCCTTGAGGAGCAGCGGGCCGGTCTCCGCCGTGCGGATGCCGGGTCCGACGGCCGCCAGGGTGTCGGGGCCGATGAGGATCTCCCCGGCCGCCGCGTTCTGCTCCAGGCGCGCGGCGACGTTCACCACCTCGCCGGAGACCATCGCCTGCCGCTGGGTGGCCGAACCCGTGACGGCCTGCCCGGTGTTGATGCCGACGCGCATGTCGAGCCGTACGCCCACGGCCTCTTCCAGGCGCGCGTTGAACCCGGTGAGGGACTCCCGCATGGCCAGGGCCGCGGAGGCCGCCCTCCGTGCGTCGTCCTCGCGGACCGTGGGCACGCCGAACACCGCCATCACCGCGTCCCCGATGAACTTCTCGACCGTGCCGCCCTGTTCCTCGATCCGCAGCCGCATCAGGTCGAACCAGCGGAGCGTGACCGATCGCAGGGTCTCCGCGTCGAGGGCCCCCGAGAGCGCGGTGGAGCCGACCAGGTCGCAGAAGAGGACGGTGACGACCTTGCGGCCGGTGGGCCGGGCGGTGACCGGTCCGGGAGCGCACGGGCTGCCGCAGGACGGGCAGAACCGGGCTCCGGGCGGCAGGGCGCTCCGGCACGAGGCGCAGGTCATGGGTTCCTCCGGGGGACGGGGCTCGGCGGGTTCGGCGGTGCGGTGGGGTGCAGCCCGGGGAGCGGGCGGCCGGGCACCGGTGTCAGAACAGGGCGCCGCCCGCCACGTCCGCGTGGGCCTGCACCTCGGGGGCCGCGGCGTCCAGACGTCCCCTGATGTCGACGAGCAGGGCGAGTTCCTCCGGTGTCAGCGCCCTGATCACGTCCTGCTGCTCGTCGCTCAGGGCGTGCACGTCGAAGCCCGCGGCCTCCAGCGCCTCCAGGGTGGGCTCGGTGCCGTGCGGGGTGGCGTCGTGGGTCATCGGTGGCCTCCGGGGTGCTCGGCGAGGGAGAGGAACAGGCGGGTGAGCAGGTTCGCGGTGTGCAGGGCGCTGACGGCGACGGCGGTCTGCCGGGCCGGGGCGGGCGCGAGCGCGTCGAGCACCCGGTACAGGTCGTCGAGGTGCCCGCCGTCGAGTGCGGCGTGCTCCCGGAGGGTGCGGAACGCGGCGTCGGGCAGTCCGGTGGCCCCGGCGAGGTGGTCGGCGAGCCGGGGGCCGGGGGCGTGGCCCTCCAGGACCGCGACGTAGCCGAGGAGGGCGACGGGGTGCTCGTGCTCGATCCGGTAGTACTGCGCCCCGGCGAGTTCCACGGCGATCGGGTGCGGGACGGCGGCCGGGCCCGCGCCGGCGGCGGCCAGGTCGTCGAGCAGCCAGGCGTCGTGGTCGCGTTCCTCCTCGGCGTGGCGGAGGAAGTACGCGGCCAGGAGCCGCGCGGCCGGGTCGTCGGGGCACTCGGCGCACCGTTCGGCGGCACGCAGGAGGAGCGGCACCGAGGCGCGTACGAGCGGATGCATGGCGGCCAGATAGCGCACGTACCGCGGGCGCAGGCCGTCCGGTCGCCACAGGGCCGCGGYSGCGGCCCTGAGGACGGGCGCGGTGGGGGCGAGCTTGGTCCGCAGGGCGAGGGACGCCGGTACGGGGGTGGTGCCGGTCGCCGAGGTGGCGGAACGGGGGGTGGCTTCTGCGGTGACACCGGCGGCGGTCGCGTCGGGGGTGACGGTGTCCGGGCCGGGAGTGGCGAGGGCGGCGGTGGCGAGGGCGTTCATCGGGGGCTTCTCTCCTCTGCGGTGGGCGGCGCTTCGGTGAGCGGGGCCGCGTCCACGGGCGCGGGCTCCTCTCCGGACGGGGTCTCGACCAGGTGCGCGTAGCGCGCGCAGCCCATGCGCCGTACGAGTGCGGCGGGGCCCGCCGCACGCTGCTCCTGGGTGGTGAGCCGGTCGAGGAGTTCGCCGACCCGGCCGCCGGCGTCGCGGGCCGCGCCCGCCAGGACGGCGGGCCGGTCGGCGAGGGCGTGGCAGCTGCGGCAGTAGCCGTCCGGGGCCGGCGCGGTCTCGTAGCGGGCGTGCAGCCGCCGCGGGCCGACCGCGCGCAGCATCCGGAGGACCGGGGAGCCGAGGGAGCGTGCGCGGACGGTCGGCCAGTCGTCCTCGGCGATGTGTCCGAGGCGCAGGTGCGGGGGGACCGGGCGCCGGTCGACGGTCCACTGGTTGCAGCAGGCGGCCACCGTCCCGTCGAAGGCGACCACCGGCCAGGCCGCGAGGGTGCAGGGGGCCGCCAGGCCGTCGTCGGGGCCGCGCGGGGTCGGCCGGACGAGGCCGGCGGCGCGGCCGAGCGGCCGCACCTCGTTGACCAGCAGGGGCATCGAGGAGCCGAAGGTGCGGCGCACGTCGGCGACGACCTCCGCCAGGTACGGGTCCCCGCCGTCGGCTCCGGTGCCGCCGCCGGTGAGGTGGATGCTGGCGGGGACCCCGGCGTCGAGGACGGCGCGGAGGGCCCGCAGGACGTCGGCGCGGGGGACCTCGCGCTCGTGGTGGACGTCCAGGCTCGCCGAGAAGTGGTCGAGGACGGTGATCGTCCGCATGATCCGTGCGGGGATCCGGCCCCCGCGGGCGAAGAACATGCCGCTGAGCAGCGCCACCCGGGATCCCTTGGCTTGGGCGAGGCCGGCCGCGCGGGCGGCCAGTCCGGGCAGCAGCAGCGGTTCCCCACCGGTCAGCATGACGACCTCGGGACGGTCGTCGTCTTCGAACGAACCGATGAAGTCGAGGAGTTGCCGTCGGTCCGGTTCCTCGGAGGCCGTCATGGCGGAGTTCGTGGAGCAGTGGGCGCAGCTCAGGGGGCAGCGGCGGGTGAGCGCGACCATGAGACCGCCGCAGGGCACCGGCCGCAGGCCGATGAGCTCCGCCAGGTCCATGTCCGCCTCCTCTTCCGTGGGTGCGCACCGGACCGGTGCGCGGGCACGTGCTCCGGGCCCGCCGGCGGCCGGCGTACGGCCCGTGGGACCGCCGCACTCGTGGCGCGCGCGGAACCTGCCCGGATCGTGGCCCCGGGCGGCAGGCTTCCGGTTCACGAACGCCTGGCGATCGGTTAAGTCCCAGGCCGGGCGGGCGCGGACCGGCCCCGGACGGGCTCCGGACGTCCGGGTGCGGGGGCTCGGGCGCGGTCGGCGGGGCCGTACCGGGCCCGCGTCGTCGGCGTTTACCGGCGTCGAACCGCCGACCAGGCGTTCCCATACCCGCCGTTCGTACGTTTTTCCCAGCCGGCGCAGCGACGCCGCCAAACGAGGAGGACGAACATGCCCGAGAACACGAACCCGAAGCCGGTCGAGGACGAGGACATCGAGGTCGTGGCGCACGGGGAGGCCGAGGAGGACGAGGCCGGCTGCATCATCAACAACTCCAGCGACATCTCCTGACGCGACTCGTCTCGTCCTGAGTACCTCGCGGGCCACCCGGTCCCGGCGGATCACGCCGGGGACCGGGGGGCCCGCGGCCACTCGCCCGCCCGATCCCGAGGGAGCGCGCACGTCGTGAACATCCTGCTCTGCCCGCTCAGCGACGGCGGCTACCTCTACCCGGCGCTCGCGGCCGGCCGCGAGCTGCGCGGCCGCGGCCATGACGTCGGCGTGCTCGCCAGATCCTCCGCCGGGCCCCTCGTGGCCGAGGCGGGACTGCCCTGCGCGACGGCCGAGGACTTCGGCGGCCACCGGGCGTTCTCCGCCACCTGGTGGGGCCGTACCGGCGCCGCCCAGTACCGGGCGGTCCTGCGCGCGGCCCGCGCCGTACGGGCCGACGCCCTCGTGACCTCGGTGCTGTGCAACGGCGCCCTGCTCGCCGCCGAGACCCTGGACATCCCGGTGGTCGTGGTCGGGCTCTCCGTCCATCTGTGGGACTACCGGAGCGGCGGCGACGGGGAGCCGTCCCTCGGCAGGACCCGGGAGAGCCGGACCCGGGACAGCCGGGAGCTCCACGCCGCCGTGCGGGAGGAGACCGGCCTGTCCGGACGGTCCTCCCGCTGGGGGGACGATCCGCTCCCCGGTGACGCGCTGCTGCTCCGCGGCACTCCGGAACTGGAGTACCCGGGGGCCGAACTGCCCGACCGGGTCCACCACGTGGGGCCGCTGTCCTGGGAGCCGGCGCCCGGACCCGGCGAACGGGAGGCCGTCGAGGAGCACCTGGCGCGGACCGGCGACCGGCCCGTCGTCTACGTGCACCTCGGCCGCTTCTTCGGCGGCCGGACCCTGTGGCCGCGGCTCAACGAGGCCTTCACCGGCGGCCCGTTCCGGGCGGTGGTCGAGCAGGGACGGTCGACCGACCCCGCGCCCGCTCCGGACGCCGACATCCTGCTCGTACGGAAGCCGTGGATGGGGCCGCTCGTTGACGCGGCCGACCTGGTGCTGGCCAACGGCACGTCGGCGCCGGTCCTGTCGGCCCTCCTGCGGGGCCGCCCTCTCGTGCTCTCGCCCAACGGCTCCGAACAGCCGCTGCTCACCGGCGCCTGCGTACGGGCCGGCGTGGCCGTGCGCGACCCGAAGACCCCGTCCGCGGACCTGTCGGCGCTGCTGGAGGCGGCGGCGCGCGACGAAGGACTGCGGACCCGAGCCCGAGCGCTCGGCGACAGGCTGGCCGCGGCGGACGGCGCGGCCCGCGCGGCCGACATCGTCGAGCGGGTGGCTCAGGCATCCGCGATCCCGAAGGAGAACCATGAGTACGCGATCAGTCGGCCTCGATGAGGCCGTGGCGAGTCTGTCCATGGGTGCGCGGCACTGGATAGCGCGGCACGCGGGGTACCTGGACTCCCCCGCCGGCCACGCGGAGCTGCCGGTGACCCCGCGCGTCAAGGCGCTCCTGCAGCTCGCGCTGCTCCGCCGCTACTGGCACGAGTCCGCGCCGGACGAGACCGCCCTGCACGAGACCACCGCGATCGTCGAACGGGCCTTCCAGCGGCCGGACTTCCCGCGGCTACTCACCCTCGACGCCCGGTACGCCCGGCAGTTCGAGCTGATGTACGCGGCGCTCGTCCCCGCCGGGACCGCCACCGACGCCCCGCGCGCCGTCCTGGCCCGGCTGGCGCGGGACGGCTACCTCGCACCGGGGCGGAAGGCCCCGTACCTGCACCTGGAGGCCCGGTTCCACGCCGATCTCGCGGGCGCGGAGCACACGTTCGCCTCCTACGCGGAGCTGTACGCGGCCAGCCTGACGGCCCGGGCCGGCACCCTTCCCGTGGCCGACCTGGACGCCTGTGTGGTCACCCACACCGTCTTCTACCTCACCGACTTCGGCCTGCGGGACGCGGGCCTCGGCGACGAGGCCCGCGAGCAGGCCCTCCACGTCGTGGAGCGGCTCACCCACCACTGCCTGGGCCTCGGCGAGTGGGACCTCGTCGGCAAGCTCGTCCTCGCGCAGTACTGCCTCGGCTCGGACCCCCTCGGTACGCCCTCGGGGGCGGCCGGCATCCGCATGCTCGCCGAGGTGCAGGCGCCGGACGGGGCGATCCCCGGGAAGTCCGTCGTCCGGCGCGCCCCGGCGGACGCGACGCCCGTGCAGTACTTCCGGAAGTCGTACCAGGCGACCCTCGTCACCGCGCTCACGACCCTGATCGTCGGGAGCGGCAGGCCCGCCGACGCCCTCCGCCGCCCGGCGGGCGACGACGCGGGAGGTCCGGCAGGCGCGGGCGCCACGACGGCGACGGCGGTACGGGAGGTGACGCGGTGAGCATCGACCAGTCGACGGCCCCGGCGCGGGCGGCGGACCCCGCCCCCGCGGCCTGCACCGACCTCGCCGCCTCCGGAGCGCGCCTCCTGCGGGGCGACCGCACCTGGTGGTTCCTCGGCCCGGGCGGTGTCGCCCGGCTCGCCGACCGGCACGTCACCGCCGACGGCGGCCTGCGCCCCGAGGCCGAGCAACGGCTTCGCGCGAGCGGATTGTTCACCCCGGTCGCGGTCCGCTCCTACGCCCTGACCGTCCTCACCAGCACCCACTGCAACCTCGGCTGCGGCTACTGCTTCCAGAACACCTCCCAGGACCTGATGGGCGGGAGCCGGCCGCCCCGGATCGCCCGGACCCGGCTCACCTCGGAGACGATCACCTCGATCCTGGGGTTCACCGGGCAGCGGATGGCCGAGGCAGGTCTGGAGAAGCTCCGGATCCTGCTCTTCGGCGGCGAGCCCCTGCTCAACCCGCGCGGCTGCCTCGAACTCCTGGAGCGGGCCGCGGACCTCGCCCCCACCTCGGCCTGGATGATCTCCAACGCCACGCTCCTCACCCCGTCCCTGGCCCGCCGGCTCCACGACCGCGGCCTGACCTCCGTCCAGGTCACCTTCGACGGCGACCGCGACGACCACGACCGGATCAGGGTCGGCCGGGCGGACGGCAGCGGCACCTTCGACAAGATCGTCCGCAACATCGTGAAGGCCTCCGAGGCCACCCCGCTGCGCTGGACCCTGCGGGTCAACGTCTCCCAGGAGACCTTCCACGGCGTCGACGCGCTGATCGACCGGCTGGGCGCCGCGCTCGACCCGGCGCGCTGCACGCTGTACTTCGCCCGGATCGGCGACGTCGGCGTGGGCTACGCGAACAGCCTCCTGCACAACGGCGAACTCTCCGCGGCCTTCACCCGCTGGCAGCGCAGGGCCCTCGAACTCGGCTTCGCCGTGAACCGCCCCGGCGGCCGGAAGACCTGCGTCACCTGCGGCCACGCCGACGGACGCTACGGCGCGGTGGTGAGCGCGGACGGGACCCTGGCCAGCTGCTGGGAGACCGCCGGCAAACCCGACTGGGAGGTCGGCACGGTCACCGACGGCTACCGGCCCGGCGAGGAGACCCGCGACCGGTGGATCGCCTGCCAGGACCTCTACAGCTACGACGAGGACGCCCGTACCCTCGCCCGGTTCCGCGACACGGTCGACACGGCCCTGCTGGACCACCTGCACGAGACGGGGCGCCTGTAGCCATGCCGCCCTCAGTACTGGAGCAGCTCTCCGCCGGCGCGCTGGACTGGCTGGTCGGGAACCTCGACCACTTCGACCCGTTCCCGGCCACCGTCCCGTCGGCGCACCACGCGAGGGCCAAGGCGGCGCTGGAACTGGGCCTGCTCTGCCACCGCGCGGCGCGGCCCGACGGCGTCCCGGACCCGCTGGCCCCGGCGACCGCGCTCGTCCGCAAGCTCTGGCAGGACCCGGACTTCCCCCGGCTGTTCGAGGACAGCCCGGCGTACGCCTCCACGTACCGGCTGGTCTACGCCGCGCTCGCCCCCGACGGCATCGACACCACCCCCTGCCGGCAGGCGCTCGCGGAGCTCGACCCCGCCTTCCTCCTGCCGGAGGGGAAGTCGCCGTACCTGCGCGTCGAAGTCCGGTACTACGCCGACATGGCCGGGGTCCGGCACGGCATCGAGCCGTACGCCGCACTGCTCCCGCGCAGCCCGCTCCTCGCCTTCCGGGCCGCCGCGCCCCCGTCCCCCGGGGTCCCGGCGGCGCCGCTCACCGTCCCGCAGGCGTACGCCCTCACGCACACCGCCTTCTACCTCGGCGACTTCGGCCGCGCCGACCCCGGGCTCTCCGGCACCGACCTCGCCCACGCCCGCTCCCTGACGCACGCGATGCTGCGCCACTGCGTCGCCGAGGACCTCTGGGACCTGGCGGCCGAACTCGTCCTCACCCAGTTCGTCCTCGGGGAGGACCCCCTGCGCACCCCCGCCGGAACCGCGGCCGTGGAGTCCCTCGCGCGCGCCCAGCGACCCGACGGGGCGCTGCCCGGGAGATCGGCCGCGCTCGCGGCGGCGCCGGGCGCCCCGGCGGGCGAGTTCTTCCGGAGCGCGTACCACACGACCCTGGTGACGGCCCTCATGGCGTCCATCGTCACGTCGCCCAGGAGGCTCCCATGACGCCGCGCCTCACCCTGATCAACCGCGACTACACGCGCCTCTGGTTCGGCCAGGCCGTCTCCTCCGTCGGCGACGCCGTCTTCAGCACCACGCTGGTCCTGTGGGTGGCGACGGTCCTCGCGAAGGACGAGGAGTGGGCGCCGCTCGCGGTCAGCGGCGTGCTCATGGCGTCCAGCGTCGCCGTCCTCGGCATCGGCCCGCTCGCGGGCGTGTTCGTCGACCGCTGGGACAAGCTGGCCACGCTCCTGCGCACCGAGGTGGTGCGCGGGGCGCTCGTGGTGGTCCTGACCCTCGTCTCCCTGCTGCCGACCGACGCGCTCCCGGTGGGCGTGTGGCTCGGCCTCGTCTACGTGACGGTGCTCCTGCTGCACGCCTCCGGCCAGTTCTTCTCGCCGGCGCGCTTCGCGATCCTCGCGGACCTGGTGAAGGGGGACGCCGACCGCGCCCGCGCCGCCGGAATCGGGCAGGCCACCGGCGAGACCGCCTGGATCATCGGCCCGCCGATCGCCGCGCCGCTGCTGTTCGCCGCGGGCATCCAGTGGGCGCTCCTCTTCAACGCGGTGTCGTACGCCGTGTCGTACGTCGCGATCCGGTCCATCGAGGTACCCGCCCCGGCCGTCGCACCGGACCGCGCGAGCCCCGCGACCGGGTCCGCCGCGACCGGCACGGCGCCGGTGCGGCGCCGGCCCAGTCTGCGCGGCGAGTTCGCCGACGGCGTGCGCTTCTTCGCCCGCAGCCGGTTCCTGGTCGTGCTCCTCCTGCTCGCGGTCATCGGGCAGTTCGGGCTCGGGGCGCTCAGCACCCTGAACGTCTTCTTCACCACCGACAACCTGAACGCCGACGCCCATCTCTACGGGTACATCGGCATGGCGATGGGCATCGGCGGCATCACAGGCGCGCTGAGCGGGGGCCGGGTCGTGCAGTGGCTCGGGGCCCGCCGGAGCACCTGGATCAGCCTGCTGGTGAGCGGCGTGCTGCTGATCGCCTACTCCCGGCAGACCACCTTCCTGGGCGGCATCGCGCTGCTGTTCGTCTTCACGGTCCCGCTGACCGTCCTCAACACCGCGATGGCACCGCTGCTGCTCGCGGCGGCGCCCCCGGACCTCCGGGGGCGGGTCATGGCCGTGTTCTACCCGGTGACGAAGCTGGCGTCGATGCTGGCCGCCGTCCTGGCCGGCTGGCTGGCCGGTTCGGTGCTGACGGACGTCGCGGGCTCGGTCGCCGGGGTCCGGTTCGGCCCCATCGACACGATCTTCGCGGTGTCCGGGCTGGTCGTCGTCCTGTCGGGCGTCTTCGCCTGGCTCGCGCTGCCGGGGACGGGGTCGGCAGAGAAGGACGCCGGGGAGTCCCCCGGCGGCGGCGCGGGAGAGGCGCCGGTCACCGCCGGGGAGGCGAAGGACGCGGCGGACACCGCGGACACGGCACCGGACGGGGTCGGCGCGCTCACGGTCGACGCCACGGCCGCGGCCGGTCCGCGCGGCCACCGTCCGCACGACGACGAGCGAGGGAGACCGGAGTGACCACCGACGCCCGACCGACACGGCACCCGTACCCGCAGGCGGAGCGGCAGGACGTCGTCGAGGAGCTCCACGGGGTGCGTGTCCCCGACCCGTACCGGTGGCTGGAGGAGGCCGACACCGCCGCGACGCGCCGCTGGAGCGCCGAGCAGGATGCCCTGTACGCGGTGGAACGGGCGGCCTGGCCCGGACGTGAGCGGTGGGAGGCGGAGGTGGCCGCGCTCGGCGCCGGCGTCCGGRTCCGGACGCCCGAGGTCCGCGGCGGCAGGGTCTTCTGGCTGCGGCAGGAGGCGGGCCAGGAGCATCCGGTGCTCATGGTGGCCGAGACGGCGGCGGGGGCGGACGGGACGGGGGCGGAGCCCGGTGCGCCCGAAGGTCCCGGCTCGGTGACCGCCCTTCCCCCGGCCTCCGCCGGGCGGGTGCTGCTCGATCCCGGCGCCCTCGACCCGACCGGCCGTACCGTGCTCGACGCCTGGGAGCCCTCTGCGGAGGGCGACCTGCTGGCCTATCAGGTGTCCCGGGACGGCACGGAGGACTCCCTGCTGCGGGTGATCGACGTGGCCACCGGGGAGGTCGTGGACGGGCCGCTGGACCGGGTGCGGAAGTCGTCGGTCGGCTGGCTGCCCGGCGGCCGCGCGTTCTACTACGTACGGCGGCTCGACCCCCGGCTGCACCCCGGCGAGGAGCGCTACCACCGCCGGGTCTGCCTGCACCGGCTCGGCACGTCCCCGGAGGCGGACGCCGTGGTCTTCGGCGAGGGACGGGACCGCACCGAGTTCTACAGCGTCTCCGTGACGGCGGACGGGCGCTGGCTCGGCATCACCGCCACCCTCGGCACCGGTCGGGGGACCGACGTCCACCTGGCCGACCTGTCCGCCGCGCCGCCCGACCGGCCGCTGCTCCGGCCCGTCCAGGAGGGCAGGGGGGCCGCCACCCGGCTGCACGCCGTGCCCGGGGCCGGGCCTACGGACCGGATGTGGCTCCGGACCGACCGCGGCGCGGAACGCGGCCGGGTCGTCGCGTGCCGGCCGGACGCGCTCGAACGCGGCCCTGACGCCTGGGAGGAGGTCGTCGCCGAGCGCCCGGACGCGGTGCTGACCCATCTGGCGGTGCTCTCCGGTCCCGCCCTCGGGAACCCGCTGGGTCTCGCCGCCTGGACCCGCGACACCGTGGCCGAGGTGACCCTGCACGACCTGGCCGAGGGCCGGCTGCTCGCCACCGTGCCGCTCCCCGGCACCGGCGCCGTCGGAGACTTCTCGACCTCGCCGGGCGGCCACGAGGCGTGGTTCGCGTACACGGACTTCGTCACCCCGGTACGGATCCTCCACTTCGACGCGCGGACGCGCCGCCTGACCCGCTGGGACCGGGAGGACCGGGACGACCGGGACGACCGGGAGGACCGGGACGGTGCCGGGGACGGCGGGGTCGGCGGGTCGGCCTCGGCCAGGTCGTGCAGGGTCACCTCGGCCACGGTGTCGCGGGTCCAGGCGGCGAGACCCAGCGGGTTCCCGAGGGCGGGACCGG
>NZ_RDBH01000090.1:0-4958 GCF_008042145.1 Streptomyces sp. adm13(2018) | reverse complement strand
GATCTCGGTGCAGTCGATGACGACGACACTCACCTCGGACGTCAACGCCACGCTCCAACAGATCGCCGAACTCACCGCCGCGGGCTGCGACATCGGATCTCGGTGCAGTCGATGACGACGACACTCACCTCGGACGTCAACGCCACGCTCCAACAGATCGCCGAACTCACCGCCGCGGGCTGCGACATCGTACGGGTGGCCTGCCCCTCCCAGGACGACGCGGGATCGCCCCCGTCCCCACCGCCCTCGTGGAACTCGGCCTCGGCCACTCGCTGGTCGCCACCGTCGACGACGGCGCGGGCGATGTGGCGGCCGGTCAGTCCGTGGGCGGCGAGGATGTCGTCGCGACGGCCGTGGTCGAGGAAGCGCTGAGGCAGTCCGAAGGTACGGACGGGGGTGCGGGCGCCCGCGTCGGCGAGGGCCTGTGCGAGGGCGGCCCCGGCGCCACCGCTGCGGCCGCCGTCCTCGACGGTGGCGACCAGCGAGTGGCCGAGGCCGAGTTCCACGAGGGCGGTGGGGACGGGGGCGATCCAGCGGGGGTCGACCACGGTGACGCCGAAGCCGTGCTCCGCCAGGCGGTCGGCCGCCTCCAGGGACACCCCGGCCATCGCGCCGACGGAGACGAGCAGGACGTCCGGGGCGTCGGCGTCCGCGCGGCGCAGGACGTCCATGCCGTCGAGGGTGGCGACGGCGGGGAGGTCGGGGCCGGTGGATCCCTTGGGGAAGCGCAGCGCGGTCGGGCCGTCCTGGATCGCGAGGGCCTCGCGCAGGGCGCGGCGCAGGGTGGCGGCGTCGCGGGGGGCGGCCACGCGCAGGCCGGGGACCATCTGGAACAGCGGCAGGTCCCACATTCCGTTGTGGGAGGCGCCGTCGTCGCCGGTGACGCCGGCCCGGTCGAGGACGAAGGTGACCGGGGCGCGGTGCAGGGCGACGTCGAGCAGCATCTGGTCGAAGGCCCGGTTGAGGAAGGTGGCGTACACCGCCACGACGGGGTGCAGTCCGCCGAGGGCGAGGCCGGCGGCGGAGGTGACGGCGTGCTGCTCGGCGATGCCGACGTCGAAGGTGCGGTCGGGGAAGCGTTCGGCGAAGGCGGTGAGGCCGGTGGGGGCGAGCATGGCCGCGGTGAGGGCGACGACGTCGGGGCAGCGGGCGCCGAGGGCGGCGAGTTCGTCCCCGAAGACGTCGGTCCTGTTCGGCGGGGGCGTGACCGCGGCCCTTCTCGGTCACGCAGTGGACGACGACGGGCCGGCCGAGTCCGGCGGCGTGGCGGAGGGCCTCTTCGAGGGCTTCGATGTCGTGGCCGTCGACGGGGCCGACGTACGCGAGGCCGAGGTTCTCGAAGACGGAGTGCGGGGGGCGGTCCTCGGTGCGCAGGCGGGCCAGGTGGGCCGGGATGCCGCCGACGGTGGGGGCGTAGGAGCGGGTGTTGTCGTTGAGGACGACGACGACCGGGCGGTCGGCGCCGTCGGCGAGGTTGTTGAGTGCCTCCCAGGCCATGCCGCCGGTCAGGGCGCCGTCGCCGATGACGGCGACGACGGCGCGGTCGGTGGCACCGGTCAGTCGGTGGGCCTTGGCGAGGCCGTCGGCGTAGGAGAGGACGGTGGAGGCGTGGGAGTTCTCGATGACGTCGTGCGGGGACTCGGCGCGCGAGGGGTAGCCGGAGAGGCCGCCGGGCTGGCGCAGGGTGCCGAAGGCGTTCGCACGGCCGGTGATGATCTTGTGGGGGTAGGTCTGGTGCCCGGTGTCCCACAGGATCTGGTCGCGCGGGGACTCGAAGACCCGGTGCAGGGCGAGGGTGAGCTCGACGACGCCGAGGCTGGGGCCGAGGTGGCCGCCGGTGCGGGTGACCTCCTCGACGAGGAGGTGCCGGATGTCCGCGGCGAGCTCCTCGGTCTGCGCGGGGGTGAGGGTGCGGAGGTCGTCGGGTCCGTGGACCGACGCGATCGACGTCATGACAGATCCTGTTCTGGTCACAGGGCCTCATCGGCCAGAGGGGTCCGGGGTACCCGGCCGGTGACCGGGTCGGCCAGCCGGGCGGGCATGGAGAAGACGACGTCCTCGGCGATGCCGTCGTCCAGTTCGACGTCGTGCCAGCCGAGTGCGGCGAGCCGGTCGACGAGCCCGCGGACGAGGATCTCCGGGGCGCTGGCGCCGGAGCTGATGCCGATGCTGGAGACTCCGGGGAGCCAGGTCTCGTCGAGGTGGCCGGCGTCGGGGACGAGGTGGGCGGCGCTGCCGTGTTCGCGGGCGACCTCGACCATCCGGATCGAGTTGCTGGAGTTCCGGGAGCCGACGACCAGGACGAGGTCGTTGTGGCGGGCGAGGGACTTGACGGCGTTCTGGCGGTTCTGGCTGGCGTAGCAGATGTCGCCGTCGGCGGGGCCGGCGAGGTCGGTGAAGCGGGCGCGCAGGGCGTCGACGACCCGGCGGGTCTCATCGAAGGAGAGGGTGGTCTGGGTGAGGTAGGCGACGGGTGTGTCGTTCGGGAGGTCGAGGGCGGCGACATCGTCCTCGTTCTCGACGACGATGGTGCGCTCGGGGGCCTCGCCGCGGACGCCTTCGACCTCCTCGTGCTCGGCGTGGCCGACGAGCAGGATGGTCCGGCCGTCGCGGGCGTAGCGGACGGCGGCCTGGTGGACCTTGGAGACCAGGGGGCAGGTGGCGTCGATGACTTCGAGCCGGCGGTCGGCGGCGCCGCTGCGGACGGCCGGGGAGACGCCGTGGGCGGAGAAGACGCACACGGCGCCCTCGGGCACCTCCTCCTCGCTGTCGACGAAGCGGGCGCCGCGCTTCTCCAGCTCGGCCACGACGTGGTGGTTGTGGACGATCTCCTTGCGGACGTACACCGGGGCGCCGTGGAGGTCGAGGGCGCGTTCCACGATGCCGATGGCGCGGCGCACTCCGGCGCAGAAGCCGCGCGGCTGGGCGAGGACGACGCGCGGGGGCCGGTGGTCGGCCGGGGCGTCCGGGCCGGCCGGTCGGATGGTGGCGCTCATGAAGCGTTCCGTTCGTAGGAGTCGTGGGTGAGGGTCGCGGGGCGCGGGGCGGGGACCGCCGCGGGTGGGTGCCCCTGGGAGGCGCGCCACAGTGCGGCGTAGATCCCGTCCAGGGCGAGGAGTTCGTCGTGGGTGCCGTCCTCCCGGATGCGGCCGTCGTCGACGACGACGACGCGGTCGGCGCGGGAGGCGACGCTGAGGCGGTGGGCGACGATCAGGGCGGTGCGGCCGCTGACGAGGCGTTCGGTCGCCCGGTTGACCAGGGCCTCGGTGGCGAGGTCCAGGGCGGCGGTGGCCTCGTCGAGCAGGAGGACGTCCGGGCGGACGAGTTCCGCGCGGGCCAGCGCGACGAGTTGTCGCTGTCCGGCGGAGAGGTTGTGCCCGCCTTCGGTCACGCGGTGGTCGTAGCCGGAGTCGAGGCCGCTGAGGGTGTCGTGGGCGCCGACCCTGCGGGCGGCGTCGATGACCTCGGCGTCGGTGGCGTCGGGCCGGCCGTAGGCGATGGCCTCGCGGACGGTTCCGGCGAAGAGGTAGGGCTCCTGGGGGACGACGCCGAGCCGTCTGCGGTAGGCGGTGAGGTCCAGGTCGCGCAGGTCGGTCCCGTCGACGCGGACGGTTCCGCGGGTCGGGTCGTGGAACCGGGCGGCAAGCTTGACGAGGGTGGACTTGCCGGCGCCGGTGGTGCCGACGAAGGCGACGGTCTGGCCCTGCGGGATGCGCAGCCGGATCCCGGTCAGCGCGGGGCGGCCGTCGCGGTAGTGGAAGTCGACGTCGTCGAAGACCAGTTCGCCGCGCAGGGAGCGGACGGGGCGTGCGTCGGCGGCGTTCGGGGTGGTGCTGCGCAGCCGGAGGAGGTCCCGGATCCGCAGCAGGGACACCTGGGCCTGCTGGTAGCCGTCGAAGAGCTGGGAGAGCTGCTGCACCGGGACGAAGAAGAGGTCCAGGTAGAGGAGGTAGGCGACGAGGGCGCCGACCGTCATGGTGCCCGCGGCCACCCGGTGCGCTCCGACGGCGAGGACGACGGCGGTGACGCAGGCGGCGAGGAGCTGGATGAAGGGGAAGTAGCGGGCGGAGAGGAGCTGGCCGCGGACGCGGGCGCGCCGGTAGGCGTCGCTGTGCCGGGCGAAGGCGGTGACGACGGAGTCCTCGCGGCGGAACGCCTGCACGGTGCGCATGGCGGCCGCGCTCTCCTGGAGGGCACCGTTGACGACGGCGAGCCGTTCCCGGGCGTCCGCGTAACTGCGTGCGGAGGCGCGGCGGAAGGCGATGGTGGCGAGGGCGATCGGCGGGAGGACGGCGAGGACGACGAGGAGCATCCCGGCGTCGGCGGCGCCGAGCGCGACGAGCACGCCGGCCAGGGTGAGGAGGCTGACGAGGACGCCGATCAGACCGGTCTGGAGGAAGGAGGAGAGCGAGTCGACGTCGGTGGTCATCCGGGTGAGGGTGCGGCCGGACGCCTCGTTCTCGAAGTGGTCGAGCCCCAGGCGGTGCAGGTGCGCGAAGACTCGGATGCGCAGGCCGTACAGCAGCCGCTCCCCCGTGCGTCCGGTGACCCGGACCGCGGCCCACTGGACGGCGTACTGGGCGAGGACGAGGGCCAGCGCGGTGAGGGAGGCCGTGGCGACGGCGCCGAGGGCGAGGTGGTGGGCACCGCCCTCGATGCCCTGGCGCAGGACGAGGGGCAGGGTGAGTCCGGCGAGCGCGTCSGCGACGACCAGGGCGAGGCCGAGGGCGAGCGGCAGGCGGTGGCCGCGCAGCAGGTGGCGCAGTCCGAACTCTCCGTCGCCGTGGGTCCGGGGGTCGCGGGCGGCCTCCGCCTCGTCGACGCCGGGAAGGTCGAGGGCCGGCGGCAGCGCCGCGACGCGGGCCCGCATGCGCGCGGCCGCGGAGTGCGGGGCGGTGGTGGTCTTGGGGGTGGTCGGCGCGGCGGGGCGCTTACGGTGTCCGGCGGGGGCCTGCGGC
>NZ_RDBH01000009.1 GCF_008042145.1 Streptomyces sp. adm13(2018) | reverse complement strand
AGGTACGACGGAGGGGCCGGGGCGCGCGTACGACGGAGGGGCCGGGCGGCGGGTCAGTACGCCGCCTCGGTCCAGAAGTGGGTCACGCGGGAGATGCCCGCCTTCACCGCGCCGATCCGGGTCAGGGCCGACCGGTCGACCCCCGCGAAGATCAGCCCGAGGGCCAGGTCCCCGCCCTCGGCGCGCCCGTCGACCCGTACGGACAGCCGGCGGCTCCTGCCGCGCCCGGACTCGCGGACGGTGATCCGGACCCCGGGGTCCTCGTCGTCGGGCTCACGGGTGAGGACGTAGGAGTTCTTGTCGAGCGCCGCGAGCCGGTAGTGGTCGCCCGCGTACTTCATGGTGAGGGCCCGCTGGACGAGGGTGGCGCCGAAACGGTTCCGCGACACGTACACCATCCGGTCGCCGACGCGCAGCGTGAACCGGTTCAGGGTCGGCAGCTTGAGCCCCTCGGCGTGCATCCCACGGGCCTCGACCGAGGCCACCGGCAGCAGCCCGCCGCGCACCTCCGAGACGAGCGTCTCGGGGTTCGTACGGGGGAGGGGGGCCGTCAGCGTGATCTCGCCGAACTCCGGCGAGACACCCTTCCAGCCCGCGCTGTAGTGGTGCCGGTCCCCCTCCTTCCACGCCTGGAGCTCGAACGGGCTGGCCTGGGTGTGCATGGACGGAATCCTCTTCGCTCTGGAAGATCTCGGTGATCTCGGACGCTCGCGGTCGGGTCAGTCGAAGGGGTTCAGGGCGCTGCCCAGCTTCTTCGCCCCGCTCGCGATGCCGGAGCCCACGTCGGACGCCTTGTCGCCGATCCAGTCCCCGGCCTCCTCGATCCCCTTCCCGATCGCCTCGTGGTTGTCCCAGATCAGCGCGGCGCCGTACGCCACGCCGGTACCGACGGCGAGACCGAGGGTGACCGGGTTCGGGGCGACGGTCAGCGCTGTCATCGACGCGCTGAACGCCGTCCCCGTGAGGTCCGAGGCGAACTTCGCCGGGTCCGCCTTGATCATGTCCGCGTTGTACGTGGTGAGGTTGGCGATGCCGTACGCGGTGGCCGCGACGCCACCGACGACACCGGCGCCGCGCAGCACACCGGCCGCCTTGGCGGCGTTGGCGAGACCGCCGTTCTGCGCGACCTTCAGGAGGTTCGCCTCGGCGGCCGTGGGCATGAAGAAGGCGCCGTTGCGCATGAACCCGCCGAGCATGGCGGCCTCGTCCGAGCCGGTCAGCGCGGTCGCGAGACCCGGCGGGATCTTGGTGAGCAGGCTGCCGGGGGCCGCGCCGGCCAGCCGCATGTTGAAGTGCTTGGACAGGAACGTGCCGGGCGCGGTCGGGTGGACGAACGGCGGCCGGATCGCCTTGGACAGCTTGTACGAGTACAGGCCGGCCGCGGTCAGGGCGCCGGCGAAGGCACCGGCGGTGATCGTGCCGTTGGTGAACTTGGCGACCAGGTCGGCCAGTTTCTCGTTGCCGGTGAGCTTGGCGATGCCGTCGCGCTGGAGCCGCTGGACGTAGTCGTCGAGCGTCTCGTTGTCCTTCATCTTGAGCCAGGCCAGGTTCATCCGGTCGTCCTTGGCCTTGTCGTCGGCCGCGGCGACCTTTCCGGCGTCACCGTTGAACCCGGTGCCGGCGGTGGCGTCGTTCTTGTTGCCCTGGCCGTCCTTGACCACGGCCTCCAGGTCCTTCTTCAGGTCCTGGTCGGCGACGTCGAAGGCCTTGACGCAGCCGTCGAGGTGCTCGGTCCAGGCCGTCTCGGCCTCCCGCACGCTCTTCGCGCCGTCCGGGTCGTGGTGCAGGGCGCTCCGCTCGCTCGCCGAGAGGCGGTCGTAGTCGTAGGCCACCCGGCCCTGCTCGGAGACCTTCATGCCGGCCTTGACGGCGTCGGCGCGGGCGTTCTCCAACTGCTTCTTCAGCTCGGTGAACTGCTCGTGGGCGTTGCGCAGCACCGTCGCGGTGGCCTTCGCCTGGGTCTGGGCCGCCTGGTACTCGTAGCGGGTGGCCGCGAAGTTGGTCTGCGCGGCGGTCGCGCTCTCGCCCCGCCAGTCCTGCGAGGTCGTCAGCGACTCGACGCTGTCGCGGTACCGCTCCTCGACCTTCTTCAGGTCGCCCGCCATCTCGGTCCACTTGTCGGCGGTGGTGGACAGCTTGCCCAGGTCGGTCGTCATGATCTCGGAGTACGTCAGCATGTACGTCCGCCCCCTCAGTACTGCTCGATGCGCGAGGTCGGCCGGACCCCCGCGAGCCGGGCACGGTTGTCGAGCTCCTGCTGGCCGAACGTGACCGCGGCGCCGCGCAGGGCGGTCTTCTCGGAGGCGAGGCGGGCGAGCAGGTTCTTGACCTGGCTGTCC
This sequence comes from Streptomyces sp. adm13(2018), assembly GCF_008042145.1. Taxonomy (GTDB): domain Bacteria; phylum Actinomycetota; class Actinomycetes; order Streptomycetales; family Streptomycetaceae; genus Streptomyces. The sequence goes on along the minus strand of NZ_RDBH01000009.1, from coordinate 4,057 downwards.
CAGGTGGTCTCGACCGTCTTGAGGCCGGCCGCGGTCGCCCATCCCTCGAAGCCGCCGGCGGCGGCGGTCGTGGCCGCGTCGGCCACCTTGGCCGCCTTGGCCGTGTCCGGCTCCAGCTCGTTCTCGATGGTGTTTGCCGCGGCCTTCTTCTTTGCTGGTGCGGTAGCGAGGTTCGGCTGGCCGCCGGACGTGCCGCCGCCACCGCCGCCGTCGAGCTGGTTCAACCGCGTGCCGACGGGGGCTTGTTCGGTCGTGCCGGACCGGATTCCGGCCCAGTCCTCGTCAAAACCCATGCCGCTGCGCCCCCATGGAAAGAATGATCATAACTTTGCAGGTGCACCGTATGTTTCCGTGGCGGCGCTCCGGATGCAAGGCTGGAGGACTCGTCCCTGGTCAGCGGGCGGAGGTCAGGGGGTGAGGGCCCCCGGCTCGGGGGGAGCGGGACATTCATCCGGCTCCGGGTGCGGGTGCGGACCCGGACCCGGTCCCACGCCTGGGAGCCCGACCGGACCCGGTCCCACGCCCGGGAGTCCGACCGGAGCCGGTCCCACGCCCGGGAGCCCGACCGGACCCGGTCCCGCCGTCGGCGCGTACTCCGCCCAGGCCGCCGCCAGCCGCCGTACCGCCTCCGCGAGCACCTCGGGCGGCAGCAGGAAGTGCAGCCGCAGCTGCCGGACGCTCCCCCCGAGGGCGTCGGCGGTGGCACCCGGCAGCACGGCCACCCCGTGCCGGAGGGCGACCTGCGCGAACGACACCCCGTCACCGTGCGGCAGCCGCACCCACACCGTCTGGCCGCCGACCGCCGGCGGACACGACCAGGAGGGCAGCCACCGGGCCAGTTCCGCCCGCAGAAACGCGTGGCCCGCGCGCAGACCGTCCAGCCGGGCCGCCCGTACGGACCCGAAGCCGGCCAGCAGCCGCGCCGCGACCAGCTGCGACGGCACGTCACAGCCCAGATCGTGCACCGCCTTCAACCGGGCGAGACGCGCGATCAACGGTGCCGGGCCGCGCACCCAGCCGATCCGCAGCCCGCCCCACACCACCTTGCTCAGCGAACCGACCGAGATCACCTCGCCGTACGCGCAGAGCGGCGGGGGATCCGCCGCCGTCCCGAACCCCAGGTCGCCCAGCACCTCGTCGTCGACGAGCGGCACCCCGCACGCGTTCGCCGCCTCCACGAGCCGGCGCCCCGCGAGCGGCGGAAGCTCCGTACCCGTCGGGTTCTGGAACCGGGCCACCACGTACGCCAGCGCCGGGCGCCGGGCCTCCAGCACCCCCACCGCCGCCGCCACGTCGAGCCCGTCCGGCCCCACCGCCACCGGCACCGGCACGGCACCGGCCTCCCGGAACAGGTCCAGCGCCCCCGGATAGGTCGGCGCCTCCAGCAGCACCCCGTCCCCGGGCGCCAGCAGCAGCCGCACCAGCAGCGCGAGCCCCTGCTGCGCACCCGTCGTCACCAGCACCTGGCCCGGGTCCGTCGGTACCCCGCGCTCCGCGTACCGCGCGGCCACCGCCTCCCGCAGCACCCCGAGACCGGCCGGGTGGTACCCCAGGTCCCCACCCGGCAGCACCAGCGAGCGGTACGCCTCCGCCAACTCCGGCGGCGGCTCCACGGGAGCGGCGCAGCTCAGCAGGATCACGTCGTCCGGCGCCTCCAGGAGGTGCAGGAACAAGGGGTTGGACGTCTCCACCACCCGGGGCGCCTCCGGCGCGAGCGCGACCCGGGCGACCCGGGTCCCGCTGCCCTGCCGCCGCACGAGCCGCCCCTCCTGACGCAGCGTGTCGTAGGCGGCGACCACCGTCGTACGGCCCACGGCCAGCGCCTTCGCCAGCCGCCGGTCCGGCGGCAGGAGGGACCCCGGCGGCAGCGCGCCCTCGTCGACGAGCCGGCGCAACCGGGCCGCGAGCAGCAGATACAGGGGCCCGCGGCCGGCGGACCAGCGGCCGAGCCGGGAGACGAGGTCGTCGGTGGCCGGAGGCGGAGCGAGGGGCATCATGGCCGGACCAATCTGCCGGGATTGGCCCTGGGAAGGCAAACGACCGGTCCACAGACTGAACGCATGAGCCCCACGGAGCCCCGCCCCACCACGACCTCGGCCGAGGCCACGACCGCCGCCCCGGTCTCGGCCGAGGTCGTGGTGGGGCGGGGCTCCGTGGGGCGCACGTCGAGATCACCGGCAGCCGGCCCCTCGGTGTCCCCCTCCACCAGGGGCACGTCTTCGCGTTCGAGTCCGCCGACGCCCTCGCGACCGCCTTCACCTCCGGCGACGCCTTCCTCTACAGCCGCCTCGGCAACCCCACCGTCCGCACCCTGGAGGACGCCGTCGCCCGCCTCGAAGGCGGCATCGCGGGCCAGGCCTTCGCCTCCGGCATGGGTGCCGTGAACGGCGTCCTCCTCGGTCTGCTCGCCGCCGGCGACCACGTCATCGCCCAGACCTGCCTGTACGGCGGCACCTACGCCGTCCTCACCGACCTGGCCACCCGCTGGGGCGTCGACGTCACCTACGTCTCGGGCACCGACCCCGAGGAGGTGCGGGCTGCCCTGCGCCCGCAGACCCGGCTGCTCTACCTGGAGACGATCGCCAACCCCACCACCCGGGTCTCCGACGTGCCCGCGCTCGCCGCGGTCGCCGCCGGGGCGGGCGTCCCGGTCGCCGTCGACAACACCTTCGCCTCACCGCTGCTCTTCCGGCCGCTCGACCACGGCGCCGACATCGTCGTCCACTCCGCGACGAAGTACCTGTCCGGGCACGCGGACGTGCTCGGCGGCGTCGCCGTGTTCAAGGACGACGCCCTCTACCGCCGGGTGCGCCGTCACGCGGTCGAACAGGGCGCGTCCACCGATCCGTTCGCGGCCTGGCTGACCCTGCGGGGCATGCAGACCCTGTCGCTGCGGATGGAACGCCAGTGCGCGAGCGCGGCCGATCTGGCGGCGCGGCTGGCCGGGCACCCGGCGGTGGCGGCGGTGCGCCACCCGGCGCTCGCGGACCACCCGGACCGGGCGATCGCGGACCGGCTGCTGCCGGCGGGCGGTGGCGGGGTGATCTCCGTGGACCTGGCGGGCGGCCGGGAAGCGGGCCGCCGCCTCGTCGAAGCGGTCCGCCTCGCCTCCCTGAGCGTCTCCCTCGGCGACGTGAAGACCCTGGTGATGCACCCGGCGTCCACCTCCCACCACCAGCTCGACGAGGCGGCGCTGACGGCGGCGGGCATCGGCCCCGGCACGGTGCGGATCTCGGTCGGCATCGAGCACGTGGAGGACCTGTGGGCGGACCTGGAACAGGCCCTCTCCCAGACGCCTGACGGCTCCTGAGACACCCCCTAGTCCTCCCGCTCCCGCTCGGCCATCCGGATCACGCACACCGCGACCGCCACGAGCAGCGCGGTGTCCGCGTCCTCCCGGACCACGTTCACGGCGTACGTCTCGCGGACGTGGAACCACTGCCGGGAGATGTGGGCGAGGAGTTCACCCTCGTACTCGACGGTGAACTCCCGGTCGAGAATCCGCCCGCTGACGTCGAGTTCGGTGCCCTCGACGAGCGTCACCCGATAGTGGTTGCGCAGCAGCGACAGCCGCTTGCGCCGCACGGTCGCGAGCGGCCGCTCGTCCCGCTCGATGGTCATGGTGTCCCGCAGACTGAACATCTTCTGCCGCAGGGTGATCAGGACCTGCCCGTCGGGGTCCTTCAACTCCAGGGTGTCGCGCAGCCGCAGCGCCTTCCCGTCGACGAGAAAGGCGTGCCGCCCCTCCTCGTCCTCGATCCAGTAGTCGTCACCGATAGCGAAGATCTTGTCCCGTACGAGATATTTCACACCGCTATGCCTGCCCGCCCCTGGGCCGGTTCTCACCCGAAGCCGCCCGGTATCGTGCCGGGCGGCTGTCGTCATGGACGAGGACGGACGGATAGTGACGGACGCTCGCGGCACCGCACGGGACACGTACGCGCAGCGACCAATGGCAAGCTTGAAGGATGAACGATGCTGCCCCGGCGCCCACCCCCGCGCCCGCGCCCCGCCGTGCCCGTGTCCGTGCCCCCGAGCTGATCGGCAAGGGCGGCTG
>NZ_RDBH01000089.1:3254-25486 GCF_008042145.1 Streptomyces sp. adm13(2018) | reverse complement strand
GTCCCGGCCGGATCCTCGCCGTCGACGGCGAGGATCCGGCCGGGACGGTCATCCTCACCCGTACCGCCGGACCGCCCTTCACCGGGGACGAGACGGCCCTGCTGCGGTACGCCGCCCGCCTCGCGGCCCGTCATCTCGGCCACGCCCGGCGGCTCGCCGCCGCCGAGGACGCCGCGCTCCACCTCCAGCGCGCGCTCGTCGCCGAGCCCGGCCGCCCGCACCCCAACCTGGAGATCGCCGGCGGGTACCTCCCCGCCGGCCCGCGCGCCCTCGTCGGCGGGGACTGGTTCGAGACCGTACGGCTCCACTTCGGCCGCAGCCTGCTGGTCGTCGGCGACGTGATGGGTCACGGCCTCGACGCGGCCGTCGACATGAACGCCTACCGCACCGCGCTCCGCGAGGCCGCCGCCACCGACCTGCCCCCGCACCGTGTGCTGCGGCACCTCGACTCCGTGGTCGCCGAGGACGACGCCCGCCGCCCCGCCACCGTCCTGCTCGTCCGGGTCGACCCGGCCCGCGGCGCCGCGACCTTCGCGAGCGCCGGGCACCTCCCGCCCGCGGTGATCCACGCCGACGGCTCGGCGGAGCTCGTCGACCTCGACGTGGGCCCGCCCCTGGGCACCGGCGTCGGGGGCTACGAGCCGACCACCCGCCCGCTCCGCCCCGGCGACACCCTGCTGCTCTTCACCGATGGTCTCGTCGAACGCCGCGGCGAGGACATCGAGCACTCCCTCGCCCGTCTCGCCTCCCTCCGGCTCCCCCCGGACTCCGGTCCCGACCGGGTCGTCGAAGAGGTGCTCGGCCGCCTCGGCGCGCACCGCGCGGAGGACGACGTCGCCGTCCTCGCCGCGCGCATCCGGGTACGACCACACCAGTGACACAGGGTCACTTCCGCCCCGCGGAACGTCGTGACGCACGGTCACACCGGCCATGCCGGAGTCATGTTTCGGTCCTGGGCGGGATTCTTCCCGCCGGACGCTTGTGCACGGCCCCGGGGCCCGGCACGCTCCTCGTATGAACACGGCCAGGCATGCCAGTGAACGCTTGATGAGCTGGCCCTCGCTGACCCCCGGCAGCGGCCATTGCGGCGCGCCGCTCGGGTTCGGTACGGCGACGCAGGAGATCGTGCACTTCCACGGCGAGCACGAGGCCGACGTCCATCTCACCCGCGCCATGGTCGCGAAGCTGCGCCATGCCCTCCTGGGGTCGAGCGCGGTCCGTCTGCGCGCCGGATCCGGGTGGGTGACGGTCCGTCTGGACATGGGCTCCGACATCGACCTGCTCGCCACCCTGGTGAGCGCCGCCCTCCAGGGCAACGGCGTGCCCGACGTCGCCCCGGACGGCTGCACCCGCACCCGCCCGGTCGCACCGCTCCGCTGACCGCCCCGGACACGGGGGCAGCCCGGAACCGCACGGGTTCCCCGCGCCCCCGCCGGGACGGCGGCGCTACGCGGGCGTGCTCCCCGAAACCCCGGGGACGGGGAACAGCATGCACGTGCTCGTCGCGTGGGCGAGCAGCCGGTCCTGCGCGTCGTACAGGCCCGCCTCGGCGAGCGCGGTCCGGCGCCCGCGGGAGATCACCGTGCCGATCGCCCGGACCTTGCCGGTGTCGAGCGTGATCGGCCGGAGGAAGCGGGTCGACAGGTCGAGCGAGGTGTACGCCGTGCCCAGCGGGAGCGTCGAGTGCACCGCGCACCCGGCCGCCGAGTCGAGCAGCGTCGCGTAGACCCCGCCGTGCACGCTGCCGATCGGGTTGTAGTGCTCCTCGCCCGGTTCCAGGGTGAACACCGCGCGTCCGTCCTCGACCTCGTCGAGGCCGAAGCCGAGCAGCGCCGCGATCGGCGGGCCCGGCAGACGTCCCGCCACCATCTCCCGGAGGAAGTCGAGGCCGGCCATCGTCCCGGCGGCCCGTGCGGTGGCTCCGGCGTCCTCCCACTCGACTGTGCGCGACCGCCCCATGACCACTCCGCCCGTCCCGGCCTGCCGCTTTCGGCTGGCTCTGTACGGCGAAGCTAGCCGCCGCGAAAGCTGACTGTCAACGACGCAGCCAGGTGGCTACAGTGTGACGATGAAGTGGCTGGAGACGGACACGCGGAACTGCCCGGTCGGCCGCGCCCTGGAGCTCGTGGGCGAGAAGTGGACCCTGCTGATCGTGCGCGACGCCTTCAACGGCGTGCGCCGGTACGACGAGTTCCGCCGCCATCTCGGACTCTCGGAGGCCGTCCTCGCCGACCGGCTCCGCAAACTGGTCGCGGCCGGTCTGCTGCGCGCGGAGCCGTACCGCGAACCCGGTACCCGCACCCGGTACGAGTACCGGCTCACCCGCAAGGGCGTGGACCTCTGGCCCGTGCTGCTCGCCCTCAAGCAGTGGGGCGACACCCACGCGGGGGAACCGGAGGGGCCCGTCCTCGACATCCGGCACACCGACTGCGGAGCACCCGTCCGCGTCGTCGTCCAGTGCGAGGGCGAGGAGCGGGACACCCTGAGCGCCCGCGACGTCACGGTCCGCCCGGGGCCGGGGGCCCGCCCGCTCGACATCTGACCCCCGGCCGGACCACCAGTCCGGGACTCCCGCGCGCCCGAGCCCACCGGCGTACCCGCCGATCCGCGGTTCCGGCACCCGTTCGGCCGCACCCCTGCGATGCCCCACCGCCCAGCCGGGTACCTCACGAGGCATGCCCTCCACACCCGGTCCGCCGTACGACGGTGCCCCCACCGAGCACGGCCCCGAACACGGCCACTGGTTCCAGCGGCTCCACGCGCGCGTGCTCACCTCGCCCGTCGGGCTCGCCTGGAACCGCGGCCGCGCCATGGAACTCATGCACCGCGCCATGGGCTTCGCGGCGCTCAGCCTGCTCACCCTCGTCCCGCTCCTCATCGTCGTCGCCGCCGCCGACCTCGCGAGCGGCAAGGGCTTCGCCCGCTGGCTCGTGCAGGGCCTCGGCGTCTCCGAGGTCTCCGAGGAGGAGGTCGAGCGGCTCTTCGGACAGCCGGGGGCGGCCCTCCAGCGCACCACCGCCTTCGGCCTCGCCGCCCTCGCCGCCTTCGGCGTCACCTTCGGATCCGCCGTACAGACCGGCTACGAGCGGGCCTGGGACCTCCCCACGGCCCGCTGGCACACCATGTGGCGACACGTCGTCTGGCTGGCCGTCCTCGTCGCCTGCCTCCTGCTCTTCGTCGCCTTCCCCGCCCCGGCCGAGTCCCCGGCGATGATCACCACCCTCGTGGCCCTCGGCGACCTGATCGGCACCTTCCTGTTCTTCTGGTGGTCGCAGCGGTTCCTGCTCTGCGGGCGCATCCGCTGGCGGGCCCTCGCCCCCGGCGCCGTCCTGACCGCCCTCGGCCTGCTCGGGCTGCGGATCTTCTCCCAGCTCGTGTTCTCCCCGCTGATCGCCTCGAACGCCGTGACCTACGGCCAGTTCGGCACCGTCCTCGTCCTGCAGTCCTGGCTCGTCGGCGTCGGCTTCGTCGTCTACGGAAGCGCCCTCGTCGGCCGGCTCGTCCACGAGGGGCTGCTCGACCGGCGCCTGCGCCGCGACCCACCGGCCGGCAGGTGACGGAGACCTGACAGAGCAGGCGAAGGACCGGCGGGAAACGGATCACACGATCCGGTGATCCACTCCCGAGCGGCCGGGGACGGTCCGCCGGACCGCTTGGATGAGGGTGATCCCGTCCGCCCGTCGAAGGAGAGCCGCCCATGGCGAGCATCTGGCTGCCACCCGTCGAGTACGTCGCGACCCTGCCCAGAGCGACGGCGTACGCCTGCCTCTACTTCACCGACACGCGAGGCCGCCCCTTCCAGCTGCGCGCCAGCTACGACACCGAGCTGTGGCAGTGGCCCGGCGGGAACATGGATCCCGGGGAGACCCCCTGGGAGACGGCGGTGCGCGAGTGCCGGGAGGAGACCGGGATCACCTTCACCGGAGAGCCCCTGCTGCTCGGCACCCTCTTCGTCACCGACCGCGGCGAGGACTGGCCCGCCAACCACATCGGCTTCGTCTTCGACGGCGGCGAGCTGACGGACGAGCAGATCGCCGAGGTCGTCCTCGACCCGGCGGAGCACAGCGAGTACCGCCTCCACACGCTCGACGAGTGGGAACGGGAGATGGAGCCGCACGAGTTCGCCCACCTCGCGGGCATCGACCGGGCCCGCCGGACGGGCGTCCCCTTCTACCTGGAGACCCCCTCCTGACCGTCACGCCGGCGGCGTACGGGGAGCGGAACGGGCCCGAGGGCGCGGGGCGTCGCGGACGGAGTGTTCGCCCGGATCCGGCCGTGCCCGTAACTCCTCGGCCGTTCAGCAGTTGACCAGGGCATGAAGAAGCGCAGCATGCTCGCCATCGCCTCCCTCGCCGCAGGCGTCGTCACCGCCCTCGTCACGCCTCCGCCGCAGGCCAACGCCGCCGAGAGCCCCCTGGGCGGTGCGACCGGCCTCCTCCAGGAGGACAAGGGCGTCGACACGGTGCTCGACACCGTCGAGGGTGCCCAGAGCACCCTTCCCGCCCCCGGCGGGCTCCTCTGACCCTCGCCGTCCGCGGCCGCCGGTGCCCCGCGCCCCCCACGGGCCGCGGGGCACCGGCACGCCGGAACCCGGCAGGAGGCGGCCCGTGCGCGCGCCCTGCGTGACTAATGACAGGATGTCCTCATGAGCGACAACGTGTACTTCGACATCACCATCAACGACCAGCCCGCCGGCCGGATCGTGTTCCAGCTGTTCGACGAGGTCGTCCCGAAGACGGCGCAGAACTTCCGCGAGCTCGCCACCGGCCAGCACGGCTTCGGCTACGCCGGCTCCCCGTTCCACCGCGTCATCCCGCAGTTCATGCTCCAGGGCGGCGACTTCACCAACGGCAACGGCACCGGCGGCAAGAGCATCTACGGTGAGAAGTTCGCCGACGAGAACTTCGACCTCAAGCACGACCGCCCGTACCTGCTCTCGATGGCGAACGCGGGCAAGAACACCAACGGCTCGCAGTTCTTCATCACCACGATCGTCACCGACTGGCTCGACGGCAAGCACGTCGTCTTCGGCGAGGTCGTCGAGGGCCAGGACCTGGTCAAGAAGATCGAGGGCCTCGGCTCCGGCTCCGGCCGCACCTCTGCCTCCATCAAGGTCGCCGAGTCCGGCGTCGTGAAGGCCTGATCGCCTTCCCGAGCTGAGCAGAGGGCGCCCCGCGCCCTCGCTCGACCCACCCGGCCGGGGCGGGGGCGCGTCCGAGACGCGCTTCCCCGCCCCTCGCCGAGGGCCCCCGGCCGCTGCCACCGCAGCCCGTCGGGCCTTTCCTCAGACCCCCTCGCCGAAGCGCCGCTCGAACTTCGCGATCCTGCCCTCGGAGTCCACCGTCCGGGCCTTGCCCGTGTAGAACGGGTGGCTCTCGGAGGAGATCTCCACGTCGATCACCGGGTACGCGTTCCCGTCGTCCCACTCGATGGTCCGCTCGCTGGTCGCCGTGGACCGGGTCAGAAAGGCGTACCCGGCCGCGCGGTCGCGGAAGACCACCGGGCCGTACTCGGGCTGCTTCTCCTGCTGCACGTGTCCTCCTCGGGCTCACGCCCTGGCTCGTCCGGCCTGATCGGCACGGCACCCCCAGCCTCCCCGCGCACCCGGCGCGCGACCAGCGCCACGGGCCCGACCGGGTGACCCTCAGCCGTGCCCCCGGCGCCGTGCCGCGAGGAGCAGCGCGATGTCGTCCGGGCGCGAGGTGGCCTGGCGGGCGTCCCGGATGACCCGGTCGGCGGCCTCCGCGAGCGGCAGCGAACCGGCCGCGGCGAGCGCCCCGCCCAGCAGCGCGATGCCGTCGTCGATGTCCTGGCCCGGCTTCTCCACGAGCCCGTCCGTGAAGAGCGCGAGCACCGCTCCGGGCTCCAGTCGCAGCCGGGTCACCGGATACGAGGCACGGCCGTCGATCCCGAGCACCATCCCGCCCGCCAGTTCCACCCGCTGCGCCGTTCCGTCCGGCTGCAGCAGCAGGGGCGGCGGATGCCCGGCCCGTACCGCCCGCAGGTCTCCCGTCCCGGGATCGAGGAGCACGTAGCAGCAGCTGGCGAACTGCCCGGGATCCAGGTCGATGAGCAGTCGGTTGGTGCCCCGCATCACGTCCTGCGGCCGATGGCCGGCCAACGCGAAGGCCCGTACGGCGCTGCGCAGCTGACCCATCGTGGCCGCGGCCGCCACCCCGTGCCCCTGGACGTCGCCGATCACGAGCGCCAGCCGGTCCCGCCCCGTCTCGATCACGTCGTACCAGTCGCCGCCGACGTCCATGCCCTGTGTGCCCGGCAGATAGCGTCCGACCGTCTCCACCCCCTCCCAGACGGGCAGCCGGTGGGGGAGCAGCGCGTCCTGGAGGCCCCGCGCGACCGCCGACTCCGTGTCGTAGCGCTGCGCCCGCTCCAGGGCCTGCGCGATGAGGCCCGCGAGAGCCGTGAGCACGGTCCGCTCCTCCGAGCTGAAGCCGCGCGGCCGGTCGAAGCCGAGGATGCACGAGCCGACCGGCCGGCCGGAGGCGATCAGGGGCAGGAACGCGCGCGCCCCCGAGTGCGCGTCCAGCGGCAGATCCGGATATCTGCTGCCCAGCTGCTCCATCGACTCGAAGAACAGCGGCCGGCCCGTGGTGAGCGTCTCCACGCCGGGCACGTGCGCGTCCAGGGCCACGCCGTCGAAGGGTTCGAGGAAGCCGGGCGGGAAACCCGTCTCCCAGGCCAGGTACAGCCGGCGGTCGCTCAGCAGGTAGATGGCCAGCTGGCGTCCGCCGAACGCCGGGAGCAGCTCCTCCGTCACCACCGCCGACACCTGGCGGGCCGTCACCGCCTCGGAGAGGGCGATCGCCAGGGCCACCGGACGGTAGAGCGCCGAGACCTGGTCGTCGGGCAGCGACAGGGTGTCGGCCGTCGGCCCGCCGCCGCCCCTCACCTGCGGCTTCGGCCGGACCGGGGCGTTCTCCGGCAGCAGCACCATGGTCACGCCGTCCCGCCCGGGATGAAGCGAGACCGACACCCACGTGCTCCGCTCCGGACGGGCCAGGAAGCGCACCGGCTCGCCGGAGATCATCGCGGCGCGCAGCTGCTCCTCGTGGAACGGCAGCGCGAACCACGGCAGCGCCTCCCACAGCGGCCTGCCCGCCAGCGCCGCGCGCGGGCGGCCTACGAGCCGCTCGGTCAGCTCGTTGACGTACGTGACGCGGCCGAGGCGGTCGATCGCCAGGATCGCCCGTGGCAGCCGGTCCGTGGCGTCGGAGCCGATCAGGCCGGTGCCGAGGTCGACGAGGGTGCAGGTGAGGCGCAGACCGGTGGGGACACCGCCGACACCGAGCCGCGGCGCTCCCGAGCCGTCCGTGTGCGGGGGCGCGTACGTCCCGGGGTGTGGTGCGGTGTGCCGCGCGCGCGTGGAGACCTCCAGGAGGTGGAGGCCCCCGTCCGGGCCCTTCAGCCGGATCCGGCGGACCACCGGGCGTCCGTCGGGCCCCGTGGCCTGCCGGGCCGCCGCCCACAGGGCGTAGCCGTCCTCGGGCTCCAGGAGGGCCGTCAGGACGTCGATGGGGCACGGCGAGGGCACGTCCGCGCCGAGGATCGCGAGGAGGCCGTCGTCCAGGGTGACCATCCCGCTGTCGAGGTCCCACTCGAAGGCGCCGAAGCGGACCGGCGGCGCACCCGAGGTGGAGAGCTGGACGCACACCGGATCGCCCGGCCACTCCAGGGTCATGCCCTGCCGGGACAGGTCGGCCAGGGCCTCGCCCAGGTGCAGCCCGCCCCGGGTCATCCGGCTCCGGTCGCGGGCGTCCACCGGAATCCCGGGCGTCGGGGCCCGCAGCACCACCAGGACGCCGAACCGCTCGCGGCCGGCGACGACGGGCGCGTACAGCGAGGCGAACGGGAACGGCAGGCTGGCCACCAGCTGCGGGAACCGCCGCATCGCCTCCTCCACGTCGTGGAGGTGGACGGACTGTCCCGAGCGGTGGACCTCGGCGACCGGGAACGGCCGGTTCGTGTGCATCCGGAACCACGGGCGGAACAGCTGGCCCGGCAGCCCCACCAGGGTCGCCATCCGCAGCAGCCCGGGAGTGCCGGAGCGCAGGTACACCCCGCCCGCGTACCCGCCGACCTCGTCGACGGCCCGCAGAGCGGCCTCGGCGAGTGTCCAGGTCAGGGCACCGGAGGGCGGCCCGTCGGCAGCTCCCCTCCCGGACGGACGCCCGGTGCTGCCGGCCGGGCCGGGGCGGCCGGACGTGCCGTGCAAGGTCACACAGCCAGGATGCGCCCCACCGGAAAGGGGGCGCATCCCGGGCGGGCCAAGCCTCACGGTCAGGTTCAGGGTGAGAGTCACCATCAGGGCGAGGTTCAGGGCGAGGTCCGGAGGGGGCAGGGCGATGCCAGGCGTGTTCGCCCCGCATCTCATCCGAACGTCTCGCGGGACGACGACTTTCGAGGACAGCGGCGGGACCCCCGCGGGCCGGATCATCGTGCTCACTACCTCATGGGGCGGGCCCTCCGGCGACCCGTCCACGATCGGCAGGAGCACGTTCGATGGGCCTCGCGCAGACGCAGCACCGTTTCCTCGTCCGGCAGAAGGTGACGCCCATGGCCAACCGCTACCTCGTGCACACCGCGGCGGCGGACGGGTCGGAGGGGGAACTCGTCGCCTTCGCCCACCAGAAGAGGATGGCGTTCAAGGAGCAGGTCACCTTCTACACCGACGAGTCCCAGCGGCAGGTCCTCTTCACCTTCAAGGCCCGCCAGGTGATCGACCTCGGTGCGACCTACGACGTGCACGGGGCGTCCGGCACCCGGCTGGGCGGCTTCCGCAAGAACTTCGGGGCCTCCCTGCTGCGCAGCACCTGGCATCTCAGCAGCGAGGGGGCCGAGGGCGAGACCACGGGACAGGAGCGCAGCGGGGGCATCGCGCTGCTGCGGCGGGCCTGGGAGTTCCTCCCCTTCACCGACCTGCTGCCCTTCGTCGTGCCGTACCACTTCGACTTCACCCGGTCGGGCCGGGCGGTGATGTCGGTCGACAAGGTCTTCGGGCTCCGCGACCGGTACGTGCTGGACATAGCGGACCCCGAGCTCGACCGGCGCCTCGCGATAGCCCAGGCCGTGGCGCTCGACGCCCTCCAGTCCCGCTGACGGGCCGCTCACCCGACCGAGGAAGGAGGGGCGCCTTACTCTGGAGGGATGGGTGGGGGACCGAGCGGGGCGCTTCCTCCCTTGCCCGGAGCCGTGCGGGCGGAAGGACGGCGGGCCATGCTCTTCAGTGATCGCACCGATGCCGGTCGGCAGCTGGCCACTCTGCTCGACCACCTCAGAACCCGTGACGTGGTGGTGCTCGGCCTGCCGCGCGGCGGGGTGCCGGTGGCGGCCGAGGTGGCCGACGCCCTGGACGCTCCGCTGGACGTCTGCCTCGTGCGGAAGCTGGGGGTGCCACGGCAGCCCGAGCTGGCGATGGGCGCGCTCGGCGAGGGCGGAGTCCGTGTGGTGAACGAGCGGATACTGGCCGAGACCGGGGTGGGGGCGCGGGATCTCGCGGCGGTCGAGCGGCGCGAACACGTCGAGCTCGACCAGCGCGCCGACCGCTACCGGGGCAGCAGGCCATCGGTACCCCTGGAGGGCCGGACGGTGCTGATCGTGGACGACGGTCTCGCCACGGGCGCCACGGCGCTCGCGGCCTGCCGGGTGGTGCGGGCCAGGGGCGCGGCCCGGATCGTTCTGGCGGTGCCGGTGGCGCCCCGGGGGTGGAAGGCGAGGCTCGGGGGCGAGGCCGACGAGACGGTGAGCGTGCACGCGCCCGAGGCGTTCTCCGCGATCGGGCAGTTCTACGGCGACTTCTGCCAGACCCCGGACGCCGAGGTCGTGGCCTGCCTGGACCGGATCCGGGCCGCGCACGGGCCGGTCGTCCGGGACGGGGACGTACGGATCCCCGTGGACGACCGCGTCACGCTGGCGGGGCGGCTCGCGTTGCCCGAGGACGCCCTGGGCATCGTCCTGTTCGCGCACGGCAGCGGGAGCAGCCGGCACAGTCCCCGCAACCGGGCGGTGGCGGCCGAGCTCAACCGGGCGGGCCTCGGCACCCTCCTGTTCGACCTGCTCACGGAGGCGGAGGCGGGGGACCGGGCGCACGTCTTCGACACCCCGCTGCTGGCCGGCAGGCTGGCCCGGGCCACGGAGTGGCTGGCGGGGCGGCCGGAGAGCGCGGGCCTTCCGCTGGGCTTCTTCGGGGCGAGCACGGGAGCGGCGGCCGCGCTCTGGGCGGCGGGTGACCCCGGGTCCCCGGTGGCCGCCGTCGTCTCACGCGGTGGCCGGCCGGACCTCGCGGCCGACCACCTGGCGCGGGTGAAGGCCCCGACGCTCCTCGTCGTGGGAGGGCGGGACGTGCTGGTCCGCGACCTCAACCGGCGCGCGGAGTCGCTGCTCCGCTGCGAGAGCCGGCTGGAGGTCGTGGAGGGCGCCACGCACCTCTTCGAGGAGCCCGGCGCCCTGGAGGAGGTGGCGGAGCTCGCCACCTCCTGGTTCACCGGGCACTTCCGTGATCAGTAGGCGCCGTTGACGTTGTCGATGGAGCCGTAGCGGTCGGCCGCGTAGTTGCAGGCGGCGGTGATGTTGGCGACGGGGTCGAACAGGTCCGTCGAGGTGCCGGGCACGTGGTAGGCGAGGAAGGTCGGCTCGATCACCTGGAGCAGGCCCTTGGAGGGGGTGCCGGCCACGGCGTTGGAGTCCCAGAGGTTGATGGCCTGCGGGTTCCCGGAGGACTCGCGCATGATGTTGCGGTGGATCCCCTCGTAGGAGCCGGGGATGCCACGCTGGGCCATGATGTCCAGCGACTGGCGGATCCAGCCGTCGAGGTTGTTCGCGTACTGGGTGGCGGCGACGGGGGCCGCCTGGACCGGAGCGGAGGCGGCGACGGGAGCGGCTGCCGAGGCGCCGGTGTTGGTGGCGGCCGCCGGAGCGGCGCTGCGGCGCTCGGAGCGGCTCGCCCGTTCGGCCGAAGCGGTCTTCTTCGCCTGTGCGGGAGTCGCCTTGACGGAATTCCGATGAAGCGTCAGTTCAAGGCCCGGGTGAATGAGTGACGGATTGTCACCCACGACGCTCTGGTTCGCCCGGTAAAGGCCCTTCCAGCCGCCCTGAATTCCCTTCTTCTGCGCGATGAGGGAAAGCGAGTCACCGCTGACGACCGTGTAGGTGCGTGCCGCGGCCTTGGCGGCGGGGGCCTTCGTGATGGCCTTGGCGGCGACCGGAGCGGCGGGCGCGGTGATGGCCTTCGGTGCGATGTCCGGGGCTCCGGAGACGGGCGCGGCACTGGCCACGGCCGGGGCGATCAGCGGGAGGGCGAGGGCGACGCCGCCCGTGCCGACCAGCGCGATTCCACGGGAGACGGGACGACGGGGACGACGGTGCTTGCCGTGAGCGGGCATGACGGGATTCCTCTCCGGCGCCTTCGGGGTGAGCTGTCGGGTTCGGACTGGAGATGTCCGGCCGCGCGCACGCGGCTTCACCCCGAGCCGTTCCGGAATCCGGGCCGGCGTATTCGTGGGTCCCCCGCTCCTGCCGTCGGGTGAAAGGGAGGTATTTCGAGCAGTGGCAGGATTAGGCGATCCGCTCGAATGGAGGTGACCGTAGGCCACCCGTGCGACGGAGAACAAGAGGATCTGGGTCCGGAAGCCGGTGAAAGGATCACCGAATTCATGGAATTCAAGATCGACCCTGTCTTCGGCGGATCGAACTTCCTTGCCCGGTAAGGCCTGCGGGTCAGTCGATCTCCGGTGCGTTCCCGGCGGAGTGAGTCGCGTCACCAGGCGCTGTTTGTCCGAATGTTCTGGTTAACCCCATTGGTGGGGCAACGGGTTGGAAAGGTGTGGTCGGTACTGAGGGACACTCAAGGGCATAGGTCGTGAAACCGACATTCTTCGTGAAAGGTGAAGAGACCCCGACCGAGGAGCCGCCCGGATGTCGCCCTCCGCCCCCCTGCCGAACCTCGAAACCCTCGACCGTGACGCCCTCGACCCGGACGCCCTCGACCGCGAGGCCGCTGCCCTCTTCGACAGCGCCACCTGGCAGCGCGTCGTCACCGACTGGACCGAGGAGCCGCCCGCGCCCGCCACGGAGGGGTGGCGCGACCTCCTCTCCGTGCCGGTGGAGCGGCTCGTCGCCGACGCGCTCGACGCGCTGCCGCCGCCCCCTCCCGCCGAGCGTCGCCTCCCCGGCCGGCTCGGGGCCGTCCTGCCCGACCGGCTGCACGCCTGGCGCCGCATCGGCCGGCCCGAACTGCGCCCCTCGGTCCACCTCGGCTACGCGCGCCTGGTGCTGACGGAATGGGGCTGGCAGAACGCCCCGTACAAGCTGCGCGACGCACGCGGGGCGCGCTGCGTCTGCGGTGCGCTCCTCGCCGCACACCGGCTCGGCCACGGCAGCGCGACGACGATGAACGAGGCCGCCGCCTGGATCATGACGGAGCTGCGCTCCCGGGGCTGGCACGAGCTGATCGGGCCGTGGAACCGCGCCCCGGGCCGGACGGCCGCCGACGCCGTGGACCTGCTCGACGCCACGATCCGCCG
Source organism: Streptomyces sp. adm13(2018) (assembly GCF_008042145.1). GTDB lineage: Bacteria > Actinomycetota > Actinomycetes > Streptomycetales > Streptomycetaceae > Streptomyces. Next base: position 12,947 of record NZ_RDBH01000089.1, on the reverse strand, counting down.
GGCCGCCCGGGCCGGCCACTGACGGGCCGCCCGCGCGTCCGGCCGGCGGCCGCGGGGCGACGCCGAGACGCGGCGTCGCCCCGCAGTCGTGCGGCGTGCTCAGCCGCTGACGCTCGCCGCCCCGGTCTCGATGTGCCCGGTGTACCGGCGCGACCAGGTGCCGTCGATGTCGGCCAGGATCGTGAAGTCGTACCAGCCGTCGTTGTACGCGACGGCGTTGAAGTGGTCCTCGCGCGTCGCGCCCGCCGGGACGGTGTAGGTCCAGGGGCCGTCGGTGCGGTAGGCGTTCGAGCGGATCGTGAACGTCACCGGCCCGGCGGAGGTGTTGCCCATCCGGAACCACAGGGCCGTCCGCCCGGTGCCCGCCTCGGTCGCGAACCGGGCGGCCACCTCGACGGCCTTGCCGGCCTTCGAGGCGTCCCCGATGAACCGGCGCAGGAAGCGGTTGGGACCCACCATCGAGATGTCGTACTTACCGGATCCCGACCCCAGGCCGATGTTGAAGTAGTCGCTCGCCGTCCCGCCCGCGTCGACGGTGTACTGCCAGGCGGCCGTGTCGCGGTGCTGGTGGGGATGGATGGAGAAGTGCGCGGCCCGCTTGGCCTCGGCGCCCTGGTTCGTCATGGAGAACCAGGCCAGGATCTTGCCGGCGGCGCCGAACTCGAAGCGGTCCAGGTTGCCGTTCACCTGGTACGGCAGCGCGCGGGCCGGCCGCGTGCCCGGCTCCTGCGCCGGCTGGGCGTTGTTCTGCGGAGCGGGGTTCGGCATCGGGGCGCAGGTCGCCTGGCCGATCACCTTCGCGGTCGAGGGGAGCCCGGCCGGGACGCCGTACATGGGACGGGCGAAGTCGAAGAGGCCGGTCAGGTCACCTGTCACCTTGCGCCGCCAGGCGGAGATGTTCGGGCAGGTGGCCGGGGTGCCGAGGGTCGCCGTCCACCTCTCCAGGAACCGCAGGACCGACGTGTGGTCGAAGACCTCGGAACTCACCCAACCGCCGCGGGTCCACGGGGACATGACAACCATCGGGACGCGGAAGCCCAGGCCGATCGGCACGCCGTCCAGGTACTCGCCGGGCGTGCCCGGCGGGGCGACCGGGGGCGGCACGTGGTCGAAGAAGCCGTCGTTCTCGTCGTAGTTGAGGATGAACACCGTCGAGTCGAACACCTCGGCGTCGGCGGCGAGCGCCCGGTAGACGAGGTCGACGAAGTGGGCGCCGTCCCCGGGGGGCGCGTAGGGGTGCTCGGAGAACGCCTCGCTCGCCACCACCCAGGACACCTGGGGCAGCGTGCCCGCGACGACGTCCGCGCGGATCGCGGCGGCGATGTCGTCCGGGGTCGAGCCGGTGACCTTCGGGACCGAGCCCATGCCCCGGTCGTACAGCGGGTTCCCGGGCCGGGCGTCGGTGAACTTCCTGAAGTACGCGAGACCGTTGTCGCCGTAGTTGTCCTGGGCGTTCTGGTAGACCTTCCAGCTCACCCCGGCCCGCTGGAGCGCCTCGGCGTACGTCTCCCAGGTGAGCCCCGACTCGTCGCCGCCGTCCTTGCTGGAGGCGTCGATCTTCCCGCTCCACAGGAAGGTGCGGTTGGGGCCGGTGGCGCTCAGCGCCGAACAGAAGTACGCGTCGCAGACCGTGTAGTGGTCCGCGAGCGCGTGGTGGAAGGGGATGTCCTCGCGGTCCAGGTGGCCGAGCGTCCGGGTGTTGCCCACCCCGGTGACCCAGTTGTCGAGGCGGCCCTTGTTCCAGGCGGCGTGCTGCGAGGTCCAGCTGTGCGGCAGGTCGCCGTTGCACTGGGCCAGGGTCTCGCCGTCCACGCCTCCGGCGGGCGGGGTGTCGCTGAGCTTCCAGGGGTACTGGCGGCCGCCCCAGTTGGGCTGGTTGAACATGCCCCAGCCGCCGGGGATGTTCCCCGCGGCGCGGTCGCCGAAGCCCCGCACGCCGCGGAGGGTCCCGAAGTAGTGGTCGAAGCTGCGGTTCTCCTGCATCAGGATCACCACGTGCCGGACGTCGGCGAGCGTGCCGGTCGCCGACCGCGCGGCGGCGGAGGCGCGTGCGGCCGGCAGCGCCGCGCCCGCCACGAGCCCCGCGCCGATACCGACGAACCCCCTGCGGCTGATGGGAATCATGCTCCGCCCCTCCTGTCACGGTGTGCCCCGGCGGCACGTCGAAGACATGATGGGGGAGGCGGCTCCAAAGGTATACATCCGTGCGGTAATTGCTGGGTTAACAAGCGGCGTCGTCGACGGGTGCTGTTGCCAGGCCCTCGGGATTGGTTCGACCGCGTACCAATGGAGCCCGATGGCTCAGACGGTGAGGACCTTCACCCCGGCCTCGGTGAGCTCGGCGACCGTCTCCGCGGCGATGCCCGTGTCCGTCACGAGGAGGTCGATCCGGTCCAGACCGCAGATCCGCGCGAAGGCCCGGCGCCCCATCTTCGAGGAGTCGGTCACCACGACGACCCGGCTGGCCCGCTCGGCGAAGAGCCGGCTGATGCTGGCCTCGTCCTCCTGGTGCGCCATAACCCCGAGCCCGGGGTCGACCCCGTCGACCCCCAGTACCACCACGTCGAGCACGACCTCGTTGAGCACGCCGACCGTCAGGGGGCCCACCAGCTCGTAGGTCTGGGGGCGGGCGACGCCACCGGTGGTGACGATCTTGATCTGGGGGCGCACCGCGAGCTCTCCCGCGATGTTGAGCGCGTTGGTGACCACGGTCAGCGCGGGTCCGGAGGTCGCGGGGCCCGCCGTTCCCGCGGTGTCCGCGCGACCGCTCGCGAACCGCAGGGCGAGGGCGCGTGCCACCTCCGTCGTGGTCGTCCCGCCGTTGAGCCCCACGACCTCGCCGGGGGCGATCAGGTCGGCGGCGGCCTCCGCGATCCGCCGCTTCTCCGCGGCGTGCCGCGTCGACTTGTAGCGCAGCGGCAGCTCGTACGAGACGCCGTGCGCGACCGCCCCGCCCCGCGTCCGTATCAGCAGCTGCTGCTCGGCGAGCTCGTCGAGGTCCCGCCGGATGGTGGCGGCGGACACGTCGAGTGCGGTCGCGGCCTCCTCGACCTCCAGCTTCCCCGAGGCGGCGAGTAGTTCAAGGAGCGTGTTCCACCGCTCGTGCTTGGACATGGGTCCCTCCCTCGGGCTCGTGCGCGCGTCCGATTCTATCCGTCGAGGGGCGCGGGACCTGGAAAGTCGATGCATGTTTCTGCTTGAATGACATCTACTTCAAGCATCTTCCATCATATGAGTGCACTCTTCTTGCAAGGAGACCTGGCATGAGCACCACTCGGACCGCCGTGGAGATCGCCTCTCAGCCGACGACCTGGCGTCAGGCTGCCCGCACCCTGTCCCACCACACCTCCGCCCTGCCCCGAAGGGGGGAGCGCGTCGCGGTGATCGGCTGCGGCACCTCCTGGTTCATGGCCCTGGCCTACGCCGAACTGCGCGAGTCCGGCGGCCACGGGGAGACCGACGCCTTCGCCGCCTCGGAGTTCCCCTACGGGCGCCGCTACGACCGGGTCGTCGCCATCACCCGCTCCGGCACCACCAGCGAGGTCCTGACCGTCCTCTCCCGGCTGCGCGGCACGATCCCCACGGGGGCGGTCACGGCCGACCCCACGACCCCGGTCATGGACCTCGCCGACCAGGTCGCGGTGCTGGACTTCGCCGACGAGGAGTCGGTGGTCCAGACCCGCTTCGCGACCACGGCGCTGGCCCTCTTCCGTGCGCACCTCGAAGCCGAGGGCGCCCTGCCGGACGGGGTGGCCACCGTCGAGGAGGCCGCGCGGGACGCCGAACTGGCCCTCGTCTCCCCGCTCGCCGAGGACGTCCGCGCGGCGGAGCAGTTCACCTTCCTCGGCATGGGCTGGACCTACGGCCTCGCCCTGGAGGCCGGGCTCAAGATGCGCGAGGCCGCGGGCGCGTGGACGGAGGCGTACCCGGCCATGGAGTACCGCCACGGCCCCATCAGCATCACCGGACCCGGCCGCGTCACCTGGGGCTTCGGTGCCCTGCCCGCCGGACTCGCGGACGAGGTGCGCAAGGTCGGCGGCACGCTCTCCGAGAGCGACCTCGACCCGCTCGCCGACCTGATCCGGGCCCAGCGGCTCGCGGTGGCGGTCGCCGAGGCGCAGGGCCTCAACCCGGACACCCCGCGGAACCTCACCCGTTCGGTCGTCCTCGCCGACGCCCCGGCCTGACCCAGCGCACCCGTGGCGCGGACGCCGCCCTCGCTCCGCCCGCCCTCTGGCTCCCCCCCCGCAACCGTTCACTCCACCGGACAAGGACCACCATGCCGTTGACGCCGACCGATGAGATCGTCCGCCGCGCCCGCGCGGCGGGCACCGGTGTGGGGGCGTTCAACGTCCTCCAGATCGAGCACGCCCAGGCCATCGTGGCCGGCGCCGACAGCACCGACCGTCCCGTCGTCCTCCAGATCAGCGAGAACACCGTCCGCTACCACGGCGCCCTGGAGCCGGTCGCCCTCGCCTCCCTCGCCGTCGCCCGTGCGGCCAAGACCCCCGTCGCCGTCCACCTCGACCACGCCGAGAACCCCGACCTCGTCCGCGAGGCCGTCGGACTGGGCCTGGGCTCGGTCATGTTCGACGCCTCGAAGCTCCCCTACGCCGAGAACGTGGCCGCGACCCGCGAGGTCGTCGAGCACTGCCACCAGCACGGCGTCTGGGTCGAGGCGGAACTCGGCGAGGTCGGCGGCAAGGGCGGCGCCCACACCCCCGGAGTCCGCACCGACCCCGAGGAGGCCCGGGCCTTCGTCGCGGCCACCGGGGTCGACGCCCTCGCCGTCGCGGTCGGCAGCTCCCACCAGATGCTGACCCGGGACGCGGTCCTCGACTTCGACCTCATCGCACGCCTGCGCGCCGCCGTCGACACCCCGCTCGTCCTGCACGGCTCCTCGGGCGTCTCGGACGCGGACCTCACCGCCGCCATCGCCGCGGGCATGACCAAGGTGAACGTCTCCACCCACCTCAACAAGGCCTTCACCGGCGCCGTCCGCGCCCATCTGGCCGAGCACCCCGAGGCCGTGGACCCCCGCCACTACCTCACCCCGGCGCGCGCCGCCGTGGCCCGGGAGGTGGCCCACCTCCTCACGGTCCTGTCACCCGCCTGAGGCGGGCGGACGGCCCCAAGCCGGCGGGTCAGACGTCCTGCAGCGCCGCGAGGAGGCCGCGTACGGCGGGCAGGGACAGCGAGGACTTCCGCACCACCGCGTGGATCGACCGCACCGGCTCCGGCCCGCGGACCTTGCGGACGACCACGTTCGGATGGCGACTGCCCAGCCCCGTCAGGGGGACCAGGCCGACGCCGAGACCGGCCGCGACGAAGCCCTGCGCGGTGGCGTACTCCTCGCACTCCACCGCGATGTCGGGGGTGAACCCGGCCGCCGCGCAGGCGTCCAGGACCACGTCCAGGCAGGGGCCGGGGCGTTCGCTGCCCACCCAGGGCTCGCCGGCGAGTTCGGCCAGGTCGACCGCGGTCCGGCGGTCGGCCAGCGGGTGCCCCTTGGACAGCACCGCGCGATAGGGGTCGTCGAGCAGATGCACCAGCCGGAGGCCGTCGCCCGCCGCGTCCGGCCTGCTGCCCCGGGGGCGTACGACCAGCGTCAGGTCCGCCTCCTCGTCGGGCGGCGCACCGTCGGCGATCGTCAGGTCGACCCGCACGCCCGGGTGTTCGGTGCGGAACCGGGCCAGGGCGGGGGCCACGAGGGCCGCGCCCGCCGTGGCGAAGTAGCGCACCGAGACCTGCCCGGTCCGGCCGGCTCGCAGATCGGCGAGCGCCGTCTCGGCCTCCGCGACCTGGCGGCCGATGACGGCCGCGTGCTCCGTGAGCAGCCGCCCGGCGGCGGTGGGCCGCACCCCCCGGCCGAACCGTTCGAGCAGGGCGATGCCCACCTCCTTCTCCAGGACGCCGATCTGCTGGCTCACGGCCGAGGGCGTGTAGCCGAGGTTCGCGGCGGCGGCGGTCACGGAGCCGCTGGTGACGACGGCCCGGAGAACCTGCATACGTCTCACATCCAGCATGTAGCACAGCTTAACGCTGGATGCAGGATTCATCGCTTGTCCTGCCGGATGGGGGCACGGGACGGTGAGGTCATGACGTCGTCGACACGCATGGGCGTACTGGCCCTGCTCTGGGGCTCGGGCTTCCTCTGGATCAAGATCTCCCTCAACGAGGGCCTCACCCCGGGGTGGATCACCTTCCTCCGGTGCGCGCTCGGCGCGGCGGTGCTCCTCGTGCTCGCCCGCGCGGCGGGGCAGCGGCTGCCCCGGGACCGGGCGACCTGGGGCCGGCTCGCCGTGGCCGCCTTCTTCTGCAACGCGCTGCCGTTCCTGCTCTTCTCGGTCGGGGAGCAGACCGTGGACAGCGGTGTGGCGGGCGTGCTCAACGCGACGACCCCGCTCTGGTCCCTGCTCATCGGCCTGGCGCTGGGCACCGAACGCCCGCTGCGCGCCGGCCGCGCGACCGGACTCGCCCTCGGCTTCGCCGGTGTGCTGGTGATCTTCGCGCCCTGGGACCACGGCTCGGGCCTGATGAGCCTGGAGGCCCTCGCCCTTCTCGGCGCCTCCGTCAGCTACGCCGTGGCTTTCGCCTACATGGCCCGCCACCTCGCCGCCCGGGGCACCGCGCCGCTGGCGCTCTCGGCGGCCCAACTCCTCGCCGCGACAGGCCTGAGCACGCCCGCGCTCGCGGCCGGCGGAGCCGGGACGGTGACCTGGGCGGGGCTGCTCGCGGTCGCCGCCCTCGGCGTCCTCGCCACCGGGCTCACGTTCCATCTGAACTACCGGATGATCGCGGAGGAGGGCCCGACCGCGGCCGCCACGGTCGGCTATCTGCTCCCGGTCGTGTCGGTGGGCCTGGGGGCGCTGGTCCTCGGCGAACCGCTGACGGCGCGGGTGGTCGCGGGGATGGCGGTCGTCCTGGTCGGGGTGGGGCTGGCGCGGCCGCGCCGGCGCCCGGGCCGGGCCGAGCGGACCCGCCCGACCAAGCAGGCCCGACCGGACGAGCAGGGCCGACCGAATGAGCAGGCGCGCCCGGACGACCCCGCCCGGTCTGGTCCCGCCTCTGCCGGGCCGTCGGTTCCGGTCCCGCCCGATCCGGGGCTACCTCTCCCGGGCCCACCGGGTCCGGTTCCGCAGGCCGTCAGCCGATCGGCTCGACCACGAACACCGGGATCTCACGATCCGTCTTGAGCTGGTAGTCGGCGTAGTCGGGGAAGGCCGCGACCGCCCGCTCCCACCACGCCGCCCGCTCCTCGCCGGTGACCAGACGGGCCTCCATGTCCCACGACCGGGTCCCGTCGCGGACCTCGACGTGGGGCGAGGCGACGAGGTTGTGGTACCAGACGGGGTGCTTGACGGCCCCGCCGTTCGACGCGACGAGCGCGTACGACCCCTCGTGCTCGACGCGCATGAGCGGGGTCTTGCGGAGCTTGCCGCTCTTCGCACCGCGGTTGGTGACCAGGACGACGGGCAGGCCGCGCATGGTCGTCCCCTTGGTGCCGCCGGAGGACTCGTACAACTCGACCTGATTGCGCACCCACTTCTCCGGGCTGGGCTCGTATTCACCTTCGAGTGGCATGTGCATCCCTTTCCTTGGTCCGGTACGGCTGTCCGCCCGTCCCGGCACCGTCGGTGCCGGACTCCTAGGCTGGCCCCCGACGCGACGAAAGAACGTGTACGACACAGGGAGAGCGCACAGCATGCGGGAATTGTTCCTGGCCGGTCAGCGGGCCCACATCCGATGGATCGACCTGCCGGGCGCGGGGGACGGGCCCGTGCGCGTGTTCGTCCACGGCCTCGGCTGCACCGCGGCCTCCGACTTCGCGCACATCGCGGCGCACCCCGCGCTCGGCGGCGGCCGGGCGCTGCTCGTGGACCTGCTCGGGCACGGGCTGAGCGACCGGCCCGCGGACTTCGACTACCGCATGGAGTCGCAGGCGGCGGCGGTCGCGGCGGTGCTCGACCACCTCGCTCTGACGGGGGTGGACCTCGTCGGGCACTCCATGGGCGGTGCGGTGACGATCCATCTGGCGGCCTCGCGCCCGGAGCTCGTGGCGCGGCTCGTGGTGGCGGAGCCGAACCTGTACGGGGGCGGGGGAGCGTTCAGTTCCCCGGTGGCGGCCATGGACGAGAAGGTGTTCGTGGCGGAGGGGTTCGCCAGGTTGCTGGCCGTCGCGTTCCGTGCCGACTACGCGGCCCGGATGCGGCTCGCCGACCCGCTGGCCCTGCACCGCAGCGCGGTCGCCCTGGTCGAGGGGAGCACGCCGGCGCCCGGTGACCTCCTCGCGGGGCTCAAGATTCCCCGGACGTACCTGGTCGGGCAGTCGAGCCTGCCGGACCCGGGCGCGGAGAAGGCGGCCGCGTGGGGGATCCCGGTGGTGGAGATCCCCGGCGCGGGGCACAACATGTCGCTGGACAACCCCGAGGGCTTCGCACGGGCCCTCGGCGGCGCTCTCGGGATCGACGGGCACGGCGGGGACGACGGGCACGCTGGGCACGTCGGGCGCGAGTGGGACGGCAGGCACGGCGGGTACGGCGGGGACAGGCCGGGGCGCTCCGCGCCCGCGCCGCCGAACGTGCGTCAGTCGCCGGTTCCCGGCCACAGGGCCCCCACCCCCCACAGGACCGGGCCCTGAGAGGATCGAGGTCATGAGCGCCCCGTTCCCCTCCGCCCCCGGGTACCCCGACCAGGAGTCCGCCGTGCCCCCGTCCCTCGGCTACGCCGACGTCCAGCGCGCCGCCGCACGGATCGCCGGACAGGTCCGCCCGGTCACCGTGGCCGAGGCCGAGCCCGGCGGGGAGCCGTACACGCTCCACCTCGCCCTGGAGCACCTCCAGCACACCGGCTCCTTCAAGGCCCGCGGGGCGCAGAACTTCCTCCTGAGTCACCGGGAGGCCGGCACCCTGCCCGACGCCGGCGTCACCATCGCCTCCGGCGGCAACGCCGGGCTCGCCTGCGCGTGGGCGGCACTGCGTCAGGGCGTCCCCGCGACCGTCTTCCTGCCGGCCACCGCGCCGAAGGTCAAGGCCGACCGCCTCGCCGGGTACGGCGCCGACGTGCGGCTCGTCGGTACGGAGTACGCCGAAGCGCTCGGCGCCTGCGAGGCGTTCGCCGCCGAGACCGGGGCGCTCGCCTCCCACGCGTACGACCATCCGCTGATCGCCGCCGGAGCCGGCACCCTGCTCGACGAGATCCGTGACCGGATCCCGGACCTGGACACCGTGGTGGTCGCGGTCGGCGGGGGCGGTCTGTTCTCCGGTGTCGCCACCGCCGCCCTGCACCACGGCATCCGCACCGTCGCCGTCGAGCCCGAGAACTGCCGGGCCCTCGACGCCGCCCTCCGGGCCGGGCACCCCGTCGACACGACCGTCGACTCGGTCGCCGCCGACTCGCTCGGCGCCCGCCGGGCCTCCGCCACCGCCCTGGCGACCGCCCGGCGGGACGGCGTCCGGACCGTCCTGGTGCCGGACAGCCAGATCGTCCGTGCCCGCCGCGCCCTGTGGGACGACCGCCGCCTCGCCGTCGAACACGCCGCTGCCACCGCCCTGGCCGCCCTCACCGCACCGGCCGGGTCCGGCGCGACGGACCAGGGCTACCGACCGGCCCCCGGGGAGACGGTCTGCGTCGTCCTCTGCGGAGCCAACACGGATCCCGGCGACCTCGCGCGCGCCGCGGAAGGGGAGTAGC
>NZ_RDBH01000089.1:0-3154 GCF_008042145.1 Streptomyces sp. adm13(2018) | reverse complement strand
GGCGGCCCCCGGGGGAGCGGGGGCCATGGCCGGGGCCGGAGCGCCCGCGAACGACTGGCCGCCACCCCGCGGCCGGCCGCCCGGCCGCGGGGCGGCCGCGCGCGCGAAGGCCTCGGGAGCGGAGCCGTACCCGCCGGGCGGCGGCGGTGCGCCGAAGGGCTGCGGCGCCGGCGGGGGAACCGGCGGCCCGGCGGCGACCGCCGGCGGCGGGACGGGGTCGGGGACGAACCCACCGCCGACGGCGCCGGGCATCGCGGGGCCGTCCAGGGGTGCGCGCCGCGGGGCCGGGCGCGGCCCCGCCGCCGCGTAGCCGGCGAAGAGGTCGGCGAGCCCCGCCGGGGGCTCGCGCCAGCCGGACGGGGCGGGGGCCTCCTGACGGCGACCGATCCGGATCGAGCGGAGCTTCGGCAGGTCGGTGCGGCGGCGCAGGTCGGCGGTGGCCAGGGCGATGCGGACGCCGGTCCAGTCCTCGCCGGTGCGCTGGGCGACCGACGCGCGGAGCACCAGCCGCCCGGTGCCGTCGCCCTGACGGTGGGTGAGCCGGTAGGCGGGCACCCACACGGCGCCCGGCACCCCGTACTCCACCTCCAGCCGCACCTCGGGTCCGTCCGGCCCCGGAGCGGCCCCTTCGCCGTCCGCCCCGGCGTCGCCGGCCGTTCCCGCGGTCAGGGTGAGGACCGCGGACACCGTGGTCTCCACATGGGCCGAGGGGGTGGCGCCGGAGGCACGGGCGAGCCGGTCGGCGGCCACGGACAGCGTGTGCTCGGACCGGACCAGCTCGTCCTCCAGTTCCGCGAGCCGGGCGTGCAGTCCGGTGAGCCGCTCGTCGACGAAGTCGGCGAGCTCCAGCCACGCGTCGACCGGCGTACGGCGGTGCGGGTCGTCCCGCCTGCGGGGCGGCGGCACCGGGCGTACGGCGGCGAGCTCGGCGATCAGCGCCCGCTGACGGTCCCGCCGCCCCTCGGCCGCCGCGTGCGCGTCGGTGAGCCGCTCCACCTCCTGCCGCAGGCCCTCGGAGGCGCCGGGGTCGGCGGTGAGCGGTTCGGCCTCGATCCGCAGCCGGGCCTCGGTGACCCGTACCCCGGAGTCGTCCAGGACCCGGGCGCGCAGCGAGCCGGGGTCGAGCGAGCGCGGCAGCCCGGTGACCCGCACCCGGCCGTCCGGGGGCAGGACGCCCCGGGCCAGGCGGCGGCAGAGTGCCCCCTGCGCGTACACGACGACCGAGTCGAGCTCCGAACCCCACACCGACGGGGTTCCGGGCGTCCCGGCCGTGTTCGCCCCACCGCTCCCGGTGGTCCCCCCGGTCCCGGCCTTCGGTTCCGTCGTTCCAGGCGCCATACGCCCCCGCCCCCGTTCTGTCGTGCCGTCCCGCCTCGCCCGCGGCGTGACGAAGCCTACGCCCGGGCACCGACACCCACCGAGGGCTTCGCCCGGACCGCCCGCCGACACCCGCCGAGGTGGCGCCCGGCACCGCCCGCCACCGGCCCCGGGACGGCCCCCGGGCCGCTTCGGTGGTTGGCCGGCGCCGGGAGTGGGACGCTGGTACCCGGGGTTCCGTGCCGACGAGACTCGGGAGGGCCCGATGGGACGTGACGTCCCGGCGCAGGAGTTCAGCCGTGAGGACCGCCGCCGGTTCCGGAACAAGATGCACGCGTGCCTGGACGTGTTCGCGCGGATGCTGCGCGAGTCGCGGTTCGACTTCGAGCGGCCGCAGGTCGGTCTGGAGATCGAGCTGAACGTGGTGGACGCCGCCGGCGAACCGGCCATGCGCAGCACCGACGTGCTCGACGCGATCGCCGATCCGGCCTGGGCGACCGAGCTGGGCCGGTTCAACCTGGAGATCAACCTCGCACCGCGGCGGCTCAGCGCGGGCGGCGGCCCCGACTCCTGGGAGCAGGAGATCCGCGAGGCGCTCAACCACGCCGAGCAGCAGGCGGCGGGCATCGGCGCGCACCTGGTCATGATCGGGATCCTGCCGACGCTGGAGCGGGACGACGCCGGCCCCTCCTCGCTCTCCGAGAACCCCCGCTACCACCTGCTGAACGAGCAGATCTTCGCGGCCCGCGGCGAGGACCTGCTGATCTCGGTGGACGGGGTGGAGCGGCTGCGCACCCGCGCGGAGACGATCACGCCGGAGGCGGCCTGCACCAGCACCCAGTTCCATCTCCAGGTCGCCCCCGACGAGTTCGCCGCCTACTGGAACGCGGCGCAGGCCGTGGCGGGCGTGCAGGTGGCGCTCGCGGCGAACTCGCCGTTCCTGTTCTCCAAGGAGCTGTGGCGGGAGACGCGCATCCCCCTGTTCGAGCAGGCCACCGACACCCGGCCCGACGAACTCAAGGTGCAGGGCGTGCGGCCGCGGGTGTGGTTCGGCGAGCGGTGGATCACCTCCGTCTTCGACCTCTTCGAGGAGAACGCCCGCTACTTCCCGGCGCTGCTGCCCCTCTGCGACGAGGAGGACCCGGAGAAGGTGCTCGACCGCGGCGGGGCGCCGTCGCTGTCCGAGCTGACCCTCCACAACGGCACCGTCTACCGCTGGAACCGTCCCGTCTACGACGTGGTCGACGACGTCCCGCACCTCCGCGTGGAGAACCGGGTGCTGCCCGCCGGGCCGACCGTCGCCGACACGCTTGCCAACGGCGCGCTCTACTACGGTCTGGTCCGCGCCCTGGTCGACGAGGACCGGCCCGTCTGGACGCGGATGTCCTTCGCCGCCGCCGAGGACAACCTGCACACCGCCGCCCGTCACGGGATCGACGCGCAGGTGTACTGGCCGGGGATGGGCGAGGTGCCGGTGACGGAGCTGGTCCTGCGGCGCCTGCTGCCCCTCGCGGACCGCGGCCTCGAACGGATGGGCCTGGAGGCGTCCCGGCGGGAACCGCTCCTGGGCGTCATCGAGCAGCGGTGCGTCAGCGGCCGCAACGGAGCGGTGTGGCAGTCCGAGATGTTCCATCACATCCACGACATCGACCACGCGGACCGGCACGAGGCGCTGCGGCGGATGACACAGCAGTACATCGAGTTCATGCACCTGAACGCGCCGGCCCACACCTGGCCGGTCGACTGAGGCGTACGGCGGGGGGACCGCGGGCAGGGCGTGATCATGACCGACACGCCTCCCACGCCCCACGACGCCACCGCCCGCCCTGCCCCGGGC
>NZ_RDBH01000088.1:7963-25558 GCF_008042145.1 Streptomyces sp. adm13(2018) | reverse complement strand
CGGCTTTCCCGACCGGGCGGGCTTGGCCCCCGACCTGCGGTCCTTCTGGTCCTTCGGCTGCTTCTGGCCCTTCTGCGCCTCGGCACGACGGCCGCGGGTGCTGTTCACCGTCCGGCCGCGCACGATGCCGATGAACTCCTCTTCCTCCTTCCGGCTCGCCTACGTGCCGGGAGTGACGCCCTCCAAGTGGGTGCGGGTCTGGAACGAGCGCCTGCCCGACGTCCCCCTGACCCTGGTCCCGCTGACGCCCGCCGAGGCCTTCGGCGCGCTCCGGGAGGGCACGGCCGACGCCGGCCTGGTCCGGCTCCCCGTCGACCGGGACGATCTGAGCGCCATCCCGCTCTACACGGAGACGACGGTCGTCGTCGTCCCCAAGGACCACCTGTTCGCGGCGGCGGAGGAGGTCGCGGTCGAGGACCTCGCCGAGGAGCTCGTCCTGCACCCGCTCGACGACACCCTCGACTGGGAGCGGCTGCCCGGCCGCCCGGCGAACGAGCGGCCGGAGACGACCGCCGACGCGATCGAGCTGGTCGCCGCCGGTGTCGGCGTGCTCGCCGTGCCGCAGTCCCTCGCCCGGCTGCACCACCGCAAGGACCTCACCTACCGGACGCTGCACGACGTCCCGCAGTCCCGGGTGGCCCTGTCGTGGCAGGCCGCGGACGAGGCGCCCGACCTGGTGGAGGAGTTCATCGGCATCGTGCGCGGCCGGACGGTGAACAGCACCCGCGGCCGTCGTGCCGAGGCGCAGAAGGGCCAGAAGCAGCCGAAGGACCAGAAGGACCGCAGGTCGGGGGCCAAGCCCGCCCGGTCGGGAAAGCCGGGCGCCGGATCCCGTACGACGGGCAAGCCCGCGGCCCGCAAGGGCGGCGCCGCCGGGGGCTCGGGCCGGGGTCGTACGAGCGGGAAGCCCCGCAAGCGCTCCTGAGCCGCTCCGCGCCCCCGCGGCCTCCGTCCGTACGGCGGACGCCGCCCCCGGGGCCCGGCGGGCGGTCGGCATACTGACCCCTCCTGATCACCGAGATCATCCAGGAGGAGCTTTGGCCGCCAGTTTCAGGACCGTCGTCGAGGTGGGAGCGGACCATCTCGCGCAGGCCCGGTCCATCGACCGGGTGTTCCAGGAGGCGATCGCCCCGGCGACCGTCAACTTCGACTTCGAGGCCATCCGGGAGGCCGCCGCGGCCGTCCCGGACAGCACCGTGGTGAAGATGGTGCGGGGCTGGGGGCTCCAGGAGTACGCCCCCGTCCTGGTCATGGTGCTCTCCCTCAAGGAGGCCGTCCGGCAGGCGCTTCCGCCGGAGTGCGCCGAGGCCGGGTTCTGGGCCACCGTCGAGCGGGAGCTCGTCCAGGCCTTCACCGGCCTCGCCGCGCAGGAGGGGCAGCCCGGGCTGTCGTTCTACGAGGAGTCGGGCGAGCGGACCCGGTTCTACCGGGACCTGTTCTTCGCCCTCCAGGACGAGGAGACCGGGGAGCACATGTACGCCCTGGCCTTCTGCGTCGACGTGACCGTCGAGCTGCCGAAGGCGCGGGCCGTCGCCCTGGAGCTGACCGACGTCGTTCCGTTCGCGGTCCGGCTCAACGCGATCGTGGTCCGGCAGGCCCTGGACCTCGTGGCCTGACGTCCCGCACCCGGCGATCCGCCGGCCCGCCGTCCCGGGCCGGACCCCCTCGCCCGCTGTCTTCCGGGCCGCCCTCCGCCGGCCCCCGCCTTCCGGCTCCTGCGGTCAGCCCCCCGGGCGCAGTCGAGCGCCCCGCGCCGCCGCCACGAGCTCCGGCACCGTGGCGAGTCTGACCCGTGGGCGGCCCTCGTCCCGGCCCCTGGCCCGCTCGGCGCGGTCGATGGCCGCGAGACCGCGCGCGTCGACCAGATGACGGCTTCGCCGCCGCGCCAGCCGGCGGAACTCCTGCGCGGTGCCCGTCGGTGCCGGCAGCACTCCGGCGACCGCGTCCGCGAGGAGCGTCCCGACGGTCTCCTCCGCGCAGGCCCGGTTCGCGCCGATGCCGCCGGTGGGCCCGCGTTTGATCCAGCCGACGACATAGCCGCCGGGCAGCCCGGCCACCCGCCCGGCCTCGTGCGGCACCGTGCCGGTCGTCTCGTCGAAGGGCAGGCCCGCCAGCGGCACGCCCCGGTAGCCGATCGCCCGGACGAGGAGTCCCGCCGCGATCTCCGTCCCGTCCGGCGCCCCGTCCTCGGTGACCCGGACCGCGCGGACGGCCTCGGTGCCCACGGCCTCGACCGGGGCGGAGTGGAAGCGGAGCACGATGCGCCGCCGGTCCGGCGCGGGGTCCCGCGTCCAGTCCACCGTCTCCCGCGCCACGTCCCGCAGCAGCGCCGCCTTCGTGCCGTCCGGGGCCGCGTCCACGGCCGCGCCGGTGCGCGGGTCCCGGTCGTCGAGGACCAGGTCCACGCCCGGCAGGTGCTTCAGGGCGAGCAGCTCGGAATGGGTGTAGGCCGCCTCCCCGGGGCCCCGGCGGCCGAGCAGCACCACCTCGCGCGCCGCCGTGCCGCGCAGCGCGGCGAGGGCGTGGTCGGCGATGTCGGTGCCGGCGAGGGTGTCGGGGTCGGTGACGAGCACCCGGGCGACGTCGAGCGCCACGTTGCCGTTGCCGACGACGACCACCCGTCCCGGGGTGAGCGGCACGGCGTCCGCGCCCGTCTCGGGGTGGGCGTTGTACCAGGAGACGACCGAGGTGGCCGAGACGCTGCCGGGGAGGTCCTCGCCGGGGATGCCCAGCCGCCGGTCGGAGGGGGCGCCCACCGCGTAGACGACCGCGTCGTGGTGCGCGGCGAGCTCCTCGACGGTGACCTCCTTGCCGACCTCCAGGCCGAGCCGCATCCGGACCCTCGGGTGGGCGTGGAAGCGGGCGAAGGTGTCCCCGGCCCCCCTGGTCGCCGGGTGGTCGGGTGCCACGCCGTACCGGAGGAGTCCGCCGGCCACCGGGAGGCGGTCGATCAGGGTGACCTCGGCGCTGGTGTGCAGCAGGAGGTCCTCGGCGGCGTACATGCCGGCGGGGCCGGTGCCGACGACCGCGATCCGCAGCGGGGCGAAGTCGGCCGGCAGCGAGCGGGGGAACGCGGGCTGGCCCCACGGGTGGAAGTTGGGCGAGGCGAGGGCGGGTCCGGGCGTCCGGTCCGCGTAGTAGGCGGCGTTGACGGCCTCGTACTCGCGGAGCCGGCCGGTGAGCCGGTCGGCGGGGAAGATCGCGTCGACGGGGCAGGCGTCGGCGCAGGCACCGCAGTCGATGCAGCTCTTCGGGTCGATGTAGAGCATCTCCGTGGTGCCGAAGTCCGGCTCCTCGGGCGTCGGGTGGATGCAGTTGACCGGGCAGACGGCGACGCACGTGGCGTCGTTGCAGCAGGTCTGGGTGATCGCGTAGGTCATGTCGTCGGCTCTGCTCTGCTCGGCTCGGGGGATCAGACGAGGTGGGCGCGCTGGTAGAAGAAGAGCGCGGGCCGGGTCAGCATCCCGACGTCGGCGAGGAACTCCATGAGTCCGGAGCAGCTGGCGCGCAGCTGTGCCTTGTAGTGCTCGTTGGCCGCGGCCTCGCGGCGGGCCCGCTCCGGGTCGAGTCCGGCGCGGACGTACACCTCGGGGCTGACCAGGCTCGTGATGATGTAGTACGCGGCGATGGCGACGACGAGGGCCTGGAAGTGACGGCGGGTCCGGCTCGCGCGGGCGAGGTGGCGGCGCGTCTCGTCCCGGGCGAACTTCATGTGCCGGGACTCCTCGACGACATGGATGTTGCTGATGGTGCGGACGAAGGGAACGACCCGCTCGTCGCGCATCCAGTCGCGCTGCATGACGTCGAGGACCTCCTCGGCGACGAGGATGCCGGCGTAGGCGGCCTCGCCGAACCCGACGGTCTTCATGAAGCGACCGAGCTCCAGGACGGCCCGCTTGGGCCGGTAGGAGGGCGCACCGAGCTTCTCGGAGCCGCGGGCGAACATGATCGAGTGCCGGCACTCGTCGGCGATCTCGGTGAGGGCCCACTGGAACCGGGGGTCGGTGTGGTCCATGCGGTAGATGTCGCGGAGGACCATCTGCTGGAGGATCATCTCGAACCAGATGCCGGTGCTGGCGACGGAGGCGGTCTCCTGACGGGTCAGCTCCTTCTGCTGGGCCTCCGTCATCTCGTTCCAGTACGCGGTGCCGTAGAGGGAGTTCCATTCGGGGCTCTGCCCGTGGAAGTCCTTGTCCAGGGGGGTGTCCCAGTCGACCTCGACGGCGGGGTCGTACGACAGCTTCGCGGCCGACCGGAGCAGCCGCTCGGCGACGTCCTGGTCATCGGGCTCCGGGCGAACGGTGCTGCTTGCCATGGTGCGGCTCCTTGGATCGCGCGATCGGCGGTTCGGACACTTATTAGACTTCGCGTCTAGCAAGCTTGTTAGACGGAACGTATAGCAAGGGGCCGGGGCAGGCCTACCCCCCGGTACGGACTTTTTCCCGCGGGCAGGCGAACGGGGCCGGAACCCAGGTGGGTTCCGGCCCCGTCGAGAGGTCGTGCGCCGGCGTGCCGGTCTGTCAGAAGGTCAGGTTCCAGGCGTCGATCTTCCCGGTGTCCTGGCTCGCGTTGTCGTTGACCCGGAGCTTCCAGACACCGTTCGCGACCTCGGAGGACGCGTTGACGGTGAACGTCTGGACGATGTTGTCCGTGCCGCCGCCGGTCCGGTTGTGGACCGTGTAGACGGTGCCGTCCGGGGCCACCAGGTCGACCTTCAGGTCACCGATGTAGGTGTGCCTGACGTCCACGCCGACCTTCAGGGTGGCCGGTGCGTTGCCCGTCACACCGCTGACGGTGATCGGGCTCTCGACCGTGCCGTTGTCCACGATCGTGACGTCTGCGAGGTTCTCGAAGTACTTGCCGGGCGGCGGGGTGGAGCCCCCGACGGCCTTCAGGGCGTCGACGGCGCCTTCGCCGAAGAAGCCGTTCTTGGTCGCGGTGCCCTTGCAGCGGCTGTCCGAGGGGCACGCGCGGTCCGTGGCCTGGGCGCCCAGCTGGTCCCGGATCTGCGCCGGGGTGAACGTCGGGTTGGTGCTGGCGATCAGCGCCGCGACGCCCGCCACGTGCGGGGAGGCCATCGAGGTGCCGCTCATGTTGCCGTACTTGCCGCCCGGCAGCGTCGAGTAGACCTGGGTGGAGCCGTCGCCGCCCGGCGCGGCCACGTCGATCACGCCGTTGCCGAAGTTCGAGTACGAGGCCTTGGCGCCGCCGCTGGCCTGCGAGGCGACGGTGACGACGCCCGGCAGCTCGGTCGGGATGTCGAGGCAGGCGTTGGTGATGGTGCGGGTGACCGGCGTCGAGTCGTTGGGGCTCTCGGAGTCGGTCGTCTTGTTCGCCAGGTCGTAGTTGGAGTTGCCGGCGGCGGCCACCTGGAGCGAGCCCTTGCCCTCGGCGTACACCTGGGCCCGGCGGACGCCCTCGATGATGGCGGCCTGGTCCAGGTTGTCCGGGCAGTTGAACTGCCACGGGTCCGTGTAGTAGCTGTTGTTGGTGACCTTGAAGCCGTGGTCACCGGCCCACATGAAGCCGCAGATGGTGTTCTCCGCGAAGAACAGGCTGCTGGTCGGCTCCGCGATGCGGACCGAGGAGATCTTCACGCCCGGCGCGACGCCGATGACGCCCTTGCCGTTCTTGGCGGCCGCGATCGTGCCCGCGACGTGCGTGCCGTGAGTGCCGACGTCGCGCCAGGCGCCCGTCCGCGCGTCCGCCTTGCCGTAGGCGCAGGAGGCCGAGTCGGCGGCGTTGAAGTTGGGCGCGATGTCCTGGTGCTGGTCGTCGACGCCGGTGTCGAGGACGCCGACCTTCACGGTCGCCGAACCGGTGGTGACCGCCCAGGCCTGCTCGGCCTTGATCTGCGTCATGTCCCAGCGGTTCGACTCCGTCAGCGTGGTCGCCGACTGCGCGGGGTTGGCCGGAAGCGCCGGGTTGTAGGCGTCGGCGGGGACGTCCGAGGTACGGGTCGCCCCGACCTGCTGGACTCCGCTGACGGAGCGCATCGACGCGGCGAACGACGCGGAGGTCGAGTGCGCCACGATCACGCCGATCGCGTCGTAACCGGCGAAGACCGAGCCGCCGTTGGAGGTGATCGCGCCGGTCACCGCCGAGGTGCCGCCGGGCGCCGTGATCACCAGGTAGGCGCGGGTGCCCGCGGCCCAGGCGGCCGGAACCGCCGCCTTCGTCGTGGTGCTCTGCGTCGCCCCCGCCGCACGGGCCGCGACGGGCTCCGTGTCGTTCGGTGCTGCCTGGGCGAGTCCCGCGGGAGCGGCGAGCGCGACGGTCGTACCGAGCGCCGCGACGGCGATGGCCGACGATCTCAAGCGGCTGGATATGAGGGAAAACAATGCGTCCTCCGATGACCCGGTGGCGCGGGTGGCGCCCGCCGGGCCCTGTGATGTGTGGGGTGGACGCAAGATCCCAGAGTCGCGGGGCGGAGGGAAGCGTTCAGTCCGAGAAGCCCGTTCGCGTTACGCACTGTTGACCGATCGCGGCCACTTGCTGGACAGGTGTCCATGTATGGTGGACACCTGTCCATAAAACTGAGGCGCTGAGGAGACGACGGTGGAGACGACGGCGAACGTGCTGGTAGGCCTGGTGGCCGCCCTGCACGTCTCCTTCCTGGTCCTGGAGATGTTCCTGTGGGAGCGGAGGCCGGGCCGCGGCCTCTCCGGCTTCGACGCCGACATGGCCCGCGCCACCGCCCCGCTCGCCGCCAACCAGGGCCTCTACAACGGCTTCCTCGCCGCCGGACTCGTCTGGGGCCTCGTCGCCGTCGATCCGACCGGCTTCCGCGTCCAGGTCTTCTTCCTCTCCTGCGTCGTCGTCGCCGGGCTCTACGGCGGCGCCACCGCCAACCGCCGCATCCTGGTCGCCCAGGCGCTCCCGGGAGCGCTCGCCCTGGGCGCCGTCCTGCTGAGCCGGTGACCCGCCCGTGACCACGACACCCGGCGACCCCCGGGCGGCCAGGACCCGGGCCAAACTGCGGCAGGCCCTCCTCGACGAGTGCGCCGAACGCCCGCTGGCCGAGGTCGCCATCGCCCCGCTGGTGCGCCGGGCGGGAGTCGGCCGGGCCACCTTCTACCTGCACTACGGCGACCTCGAAGCCCTCGCCGTCGACGCCTGCGCCGGCGTCGTGCGCGACGCGGTCGACGCCTTGCACGCCTGGCGCGGCGCCCCCGACCCGGCGTCACCGCCGCCCGCCCTGCGCGACTTCCTCGCCGAACTCGTCCCGCACGCCGGCCTCTACCGCGCCCTGCTGCGCCCGGGCGGCGGCGGGCCGCTCGGGCTCGTGCTCCATGCAGACCTGCGGGCCCGCAGCCTCCACGAGCGCCGCCTGGCCGGCGCCCCCGAGCCCGAGCTGGTCGCCTCGGCCGTGGCCGCCACCTTCGCCGGGGTGCTCGCCGACTGGCTCCACGGCCTGATCGAGGGCGACTCCGACCGGATCGCCCACCTGGTCTGGCGCCTGCTCGTCAACCTGCACCGCACGCCGCTGGGTTGACGAGACCGGGCCGGGGGAGGCGCCCGGCCCGGTCTGCGGGCTACTTCAGGTACGGCCCCGCCGTGCCGATCCGGCCGGGGCCGTTCAGGACGTACACCCGCAGGTTGCCCTTGCCCGGTGCGCCGACCGAGAGCGTGCCGTTGGAGACGGTCTTCACGTCGCCCGTCACCGCGTCGGTGTACGTGCCGTTCGGGATGCCCGTGTACGTGGCGCCGCCCGAGATCGTGACCAGGGCGAAGCTGTCCGTGGTTCCGCTGGTGTAGCGGCGCTTGAACGCCATGCCGCCCGAGATGCCCTCCGTGGAGTACTGGCCCGTCTGGAGCGCGGGGATCGCCCGGCGGATCTGGTTCAGCCGCTGCACATGCTTCACCAGGGGCTGCTGGAGCGTCGTGGCGACCGCTCCGGACGCGGCGGAGACCTGGGAGAAGTCCGAGGCCGTGACCGAGCCCGCCACATGGTCGCCGAAGTACGCGCGGCCGGTGGTGGCCAGCGGACAGGACGGCCCGCAGTCGATCTTCCGGCCCTTCCGGAACTCGATCTCGGAACCGTAGTACAGCGTCGGGATGCCGCGGAAGGTCCACATCAGGGACATGTTCTCGGCCCAGGCGTCGGTGCCGCCGGCGTACCGCTCGCTCGACTTGTCGGGGCCGTAGTCGTGGCTGTCGACATAGACGACGTTGTAGGTGGCGTCGTGGTGACTGTCGTCCGAGTCCTTGCCGTTGGAGAAGGCGTTGGACGCGTCACCGAAGTTCATGTGCATGCGCATGTCGATGACGTTCATGCCCGAGAAGCGGCTGTGATCGGGGGTGTGGTAGCTGTTCCCGTTCAGGAGGGCGTTGGTGGAGGAGGGCTGGGCGCCCGTGCCCTGCTGCTGCTCGTAGGCGTACATCTCCAGGGCGGCCTTCGTGTCGTCCGCGTCGTACTCCTTGCGCTCCTTCCAGGTGAAGAACTGCGCCGAGTGGTTCACCGAGCCGCGGTTCCACTTGTCGTTCACGAAGGCGGCGACCTCGCCGAAGACGAAGAAGTTCTTCGCGGCCTCGGCGCCGTGGCTCCGTGTCACCCGTTCCTGGATGGCCGGCAGGAAGCGGCGGTTCCAGGTGGTGCGCGGGATGTGCACGGCCGTGTCGACGCGGAAGCCGTCGACGCCCATGTCGATGTACTTGTCGTACGCGCCGATCAGGTAGTTCTGGACGGTCGGGTTCTCGGTGTCGAAGTCGGCCAGGTCCTCGTGCAGCCAGCACGAACGGGAGTCCTCGCCCTCCCAGTTGCCGATCCAGCACTGGTGGTAGAGCGCCGTGGGGAACATCCCGGACGTCGGGCTCGGCCACTGGCAGTTGTAGACCGTGTAGCCCTCGGCGCTCTTGCCGCCGGTGGGCCTGCCCCAGTCGAGGCAGGTGTTGCCGGCCGGCTCGGCCGTGGACCACAGGTCACCGTTGTAGTACGACTTGCCGGTCTTCGCGTCGATCGTCAGGCCGTCGTACTCGAAGCCGGGCTGCTTCTCGTCGTAGTACCAGCTCCACTGGCTGTCCCGCACGCCGTACACGGTGGGCGTGAAGAGGCCCTTGGCGCCCCAGCGCGAGGAGTGGTTGTACACGACGTCCTGGTAGATCTTCATGCCCTTGGCGTGGGCGGCGTCGATCAGGTCCTGGTAGGAGGCGCCGGCCGACTCCAGACGGGGGTCGACCCGGTAGAAGTCGTACCCGTGGTACCCGTGGTAGTCGTAGTCGGACCGGTTGAGGACCACCGGGGTCACCCAGATCGCCGAGAATCCGAGCCCCTTGACGTAGTCCAGCTTCTGGATGAGACCCTTGAAGTCGCCCCGGAACATGGGGTCGTCGTTGGCGGCGTTGCCCGACTTGACGTGCTGGCTCCCGCCGCGGTTGTTCGAGGGGTCGCCGTCGTTGAAGCGGGCCGTGAGGACGAAGTAGATGGGATCCTTGCGCGGGTCGGTGCCGAGGGGCCTGCCGGTGGCGGGGGTGGCCGGCGCGTCCCCGGTGGTGGCGGTCGCGGGAGCCGAGGAGGCGGAGACGTTGCCCGCCGCGTCCGCGGCCCGCACGGTGTAGGTGTACGCGGTCCGTGCGGCGAGGCCCGTGTCCGAGAACACGGTGGAGCCCACATCGGTGACGACGCTTCCGCCGCTGCCGCCGACCCGCGTGACCTGGTACTTCGTCACACCCTCGTCGTCGGTGGCGGGGTCCCACGTGAGCAGGACCGAGACGCCGTCCGCGACGGCGGTGACCTTCGTGGGGGCGGTCGGCGCCCGGGTGTCGGGGACCTCGGCGGCGCATGGGTCGGCCGCGTTCGCCTTCACCGCGTTGTTCCGCACGGTGCTGACGCCCGGGCCTATCGTGTAGTCGGCGCCGCCGTTGTTGTCCCAGGTGCCGTTGCCGTTGTTGAAGGCGGCCTTGAGGGAGGCGGCCGTGCCGAGGTCCACCTCCCGCTTCCACCAGCCGGTGCAGGCGGCCTGCATGCCGACGCCGGGTGGCGTGGTCCAGGTGCCACCGGCCGGCTGGTAGTGGATGTTGGCGGTCGACCACCCCAGTGCCTCGGTCGAGTAGTAGACGGTGGCCTTCGCGCCCGGCGTCGGGGTCGGCTCGGACCCGGTTCCGGCGCAGGGGTCGGAGTGGGCGATCACCCCGTCCTTGACGGTGAGGGAGCCGGTGCCGAGGGCGTAGTTCCGGCCGCCGTTGTTGTCCCAGGTGCCGGTGCCGTTCGTGAAGGTCGCCTGGAGGCCGGTGGCCGTGCCGAGGGTGACCGTCTTCTTCACCCAGTCCGTGCAGGCGGCCTCCATGGCCGCGCCCGGGACCGTGGTCCAGGAGCCGCCGTCCGGGGCCCAGTGGAGCTTGTACTGCGCCCAGTTCCTCGTCTTCGTCCAGTAGAAGACCGTGGCGGTGTTCTCGGCGGTGGCGGCGACCGGGACCGTGCGCGGGCCGGCGCCGGGGGAGGAGCCGCCGGACGGAGCGGCCAGGAGGCCGAGGAGCCCGGCGGCGACCGCGAGGGCGGCGAACGGTCTGAGGGGCGGGCGTCCGTGGGTACGTGTCAGTCCGCAGGGGGATGTCATCCGGATCTCCAGGCAGGACGGCGCGTCACCGGGCAGAGCTCCGCCCCGGCGGGAGGCGAAGCCCTCTGGAAACGCTGTCGGAAAGTTGCGGAAACGTCTTGCGTGGCCGGAACGTATCGTCGCCTCCCCCCGTCGTAAAGGGTTCTGGCGAAGTCCGGGGGTGGGGAAGTGCGGAGAGGTGATCGCCTCGGCGCTTGTCTTCGGGGCCGCGGCAGTGACCGGGGTGTCAGGGGCGCGGCCAGGGGCGGCCCTCGAGGCGCTCGATGTCCCGGTTGAAGCGCTTCAGGAAACCCGCGAAGCGCTCCACGTCCTCCGGGGACCAGTGCTCCATGACCCGGTCGAGCCCCTCGATGTTCGCGTGGCGGTCGGCCTCCAGGCGTCGCTCGCCGTCCTCCGTGATCCGGAACTTGCGGGCGATCCCGCCGTCCGGATCGGAGATGCGCTCCACGACCCCGGCCCGCAGCATCGCGGCGGTCTGCCGGTTGAGGGTGGAGGCGTCGAGCCCGAAGGCCTCGCTGAGCTGCCCGATGGACATCGGCCCGTGCATGCGGATACGGCTCAGCAGGACGTAGGCGCTGCGGTCCAGCTGGCCGCCGCCCGCCCGTGAGCGCGGGGCGTACAGATGGGCGTGCCGACCGAGCAGCATGGTCTCGAACTCGACCAGGTGGAGGGGTTTGTCCTCGGGCTTGTCCATGACCCCATTGTCCCTCGCCCCCACGAGTGTGCATAATGCATGTCTTGTGTATGGCACCATGAATGTGCACTATGCACATGGGGCCGTGGCGGAGTACCGCCCGGACGATCGAGGGAGAACACGTGGACGCCACCCAGCCCGACGCACGACCCGGAGGCGTCGTCGGCGTCCTCGCGCTCGCCGGCATCGTGGCCGCACTCATGCAGACCCTGGTGGTGCCGCTCATCGGCGACCTTCCCCGCCTGCTCGACACCACCGCGTCCAACGCCTCCTGGGTGATCACCGCCACCCTCCTCGCGGGCGCCGTGGCCACCCCCGTGGCCGGCCGGCTCGGCGACACCCTCGGCAAGCGGCGGGTCCTGCTCGTCTCCGTCGTCCCCCTGGTCGTCGGCTCGGTGGTCTGCGCCCTCGCCTCCTCCGTCGTTCCCATGATCGTCGGACGCGGTCTCCAGGGCCTCGGCATGGGCGTCGTCCCGCTCGGCATCAGCCTGCTGCGCGACATCCTGCCGCCCGAGCGGCTGGGCGGCTCCATCGCCCTGATGAGCGCCTCCATGGGCGTCGGCGGCGCCCTCGGCCTGCCGTTCTCCGCGGCCGTCGCCGAGAACGCCAGCTGGCGCGTCCTCTTCTGGGTCGCCGCCGCGCTCAGCGTCGTGGTCGGCCTCCTGATCTGGCGTGTCGCCCCCGCCGGCCGCCGCGCCGCCGCCCCCGGCCGGTTCGACGTACCGGGCGCCCTCGGCCTCGGCGTCGGGCTCGTCTCCCTGCTGCTCGCCGTCTCCAAGGGAGCCACCTGGGGCTGGGGCAGCGGCACCACCCTCGGCCTCCTCGCCGTCGCCGTGATCGTGCTGCTCGCCTGGGGCCGGTGGGAGCTGCGGACCCGCGACCCCCTCGTCGACCTGCGGGTCACCGCCCGACCGGTGGTCCTGATGACCAACCTGGCGTCGGTCCTGGTCGGCTTCGCCATGTACGCGCAGTCCCTGGTCGTCCCGCAGCTCTTCCAGCTGCCCGAGGCGACCGGATACGGACTCGGCCAGTCGATGATGGCGATGGGCCTCTGGATGGCCCCGGCGGGGCTGATGATGATGGTCCTCGCCCCGCTCGGCGCCAAGCTCTCCGCCGCCCGCGGCCCCAAGGTCACGCTCTCCGTCGGCGCCCTCGTGATCGCCGCCGGCTACGGTTCCTCGCCCGCCCTGATGGACACCACGTGGGGTCTGCTCGTCGTCACCCTCATCTGCAACACCGGTGTGGGCCTCGCCTACGGGGCCATGCCGGCCCTCATCATGGGCGCCGTCCCGCAGGAGGAGACCGCCTCGGCCAACAGCTTCAACACCCTGATGCGCTCCATCGGCACCTCGGTCTCGGCCGCCGTGATCGGGGTCGTGCTTGCTCAGCTGACCACCACCCTCGGCGGCCACGTCCTGCCGTCCGAGAACGGCTTCCGCGTCGCCATGCTCATCGGCTGCGGCGTCGGCCTCGCGGCCGCGGTGGTCGCCGCGCTCATCCCCGGCAGGCCCGCCGCTACGCTCGGCGACCCGGCGGGCACGGCACCCGGAACCGCGCCCCGCGCCGCCACCGAGGCCGCGGCCTGAGCCCGAGGGGCGGCGGTGCGGAACCGCACCGCCGCCCCTCGTCCGGTCGGGGAACCGAAGGGGTCAGCCCCGGCCGTCCCCCGCGGGCTCCAGGGCGAACAGTGCGCCCTCGGGATCCCGGACCACCACGGCCCGGCGTCCGTCGGCCTCCTCCGGACCCCGCACCCCGCCCCAGTCGCCGCCCGGCACCACGGTCCCGCCGTAGGCCACCACCGCCACCGCGGCCGCCTCCGGATCCGGCACCCGGAAGCGCACCAGCCACCGCGGGCGCAGCTGCGGCCGGGGCGACCCGGACTCCACCGGCCCGCTGTTCAGCCGGGCCACGGCCTCCCCGTCCCGGCGCAGCACCACCTTGTCCTGCTCGTACGAGACCTCGAAGCCGACGGCTGCCCGCTCCGCCCAGCGCAGGACCTCCCCGTAGAACACGGCCGCGTCGAACGCGTCCCGGGTGTGCAGTTCCAGCCAGGCCGGCGCCGACCCCATCCCGAGGTGCAGCCGGCTCTCCGTCGGCCCCTCCCAGACGCCGAACGCCGCACCCTCGCGGTCGGTGGCCAGCGCGGCCCGCCCGTGCGGCGGGTAGGCGACCGGCCCGACGCCGACCGTGCCGCCCCGCTCCCGGATCCGCGCCACCGCCTCGTCCGCGTCCTCGACCGTGAAGAAGGCCGTCCAGGCGACCCGTACGGACAGCTCCGTCGCCACCGCCGCGATCACGGCCACGGGCTGCCCGTCGAGGCCGCCCACCGAGTACGCCCGCTCACCGCCCTCGTCGCGCCGGAACGTCCAGCCGAGCACCGCCCCGTAGAAGCGCTCCGCCGCGTCGAGATCCCGCGCGGTCAGACTCAACCAGCACGGCGCTCCCGCCACCTCTCCGGTCGTCGGCCCCGACACCGGCACCACCTCCAGTTCCGTCCTGCTCGCTGCGTGCGTCGTGCGCGTTTTCCCCGGTCAGCCGCCCCGCATGCGCCGACTCACCCGAGTGCCGCCGATCACCACACGCCCGGGTGCGCCGACCGCCGGCCGGCACCCTCGGCCGGCCCCGGGCTCAGCGCGCCGCGCGGGCCGCGTAGGCGCGGACGTCGGCGTCGGGGTCGGCCGAGGCCCCGGCGAGCGCCGACCGGGCCCCGGGGTCGGCCCGGTGGACGAGCAGCGAGAGGACGGCGGCCTTCCGCACGTCCGCGTTCACATCGGCGAGGGCCTTCGCCAGGGCGGGGACGGCCGGCCCCGCCGCGGCGGCCCGCAGGGCGGTGGCGGCGCCCGAGCGGACCTGCCAGGCCGGATCCGCGAGGGCGGACCCGGCGCGCCCCGCGTACTCCGGCGGGCAGCCGGTTCCCGCGAGAGCGGCCAGCGCCGCGCCCCTGACCAGCGGGTCCGCGTCGTCGAGCAGCGGCCGGAGCGGCTCGGGCGCCGGATCCCGCACGGCCGCCAGCCCGCGGGCCACCGCGACCCGCACCTCACGGTCCGGGTCGGCGGCCGCCACCCCCAGCTCCGCGACGGCGTCCACCGAGACCAGGGCGCGGACGGCCTGGACGCGGACGTCGACCGTCGGATCGGCGAGCGCACCCCCGTACAGGGCGGCGTCCCCGAGCCGCAGGGCCCGCAGCGCCTCCAGCGCGGCGGACCGGACGGCCGCGTCGGGCACGGCGAGCGCCTCCCGCAGCCCGGCAGCGAGGTCCGGGCCGGCGGGCAGGACCTCGACCAGCTCGCGCAGCGCGGCCGCGGCGGCGGCCCGGACGAGCGGCGACTCGTCCCGGAGCCGCCGTGCGAGCACCGGCCCGGTCCCGGTCGGAGCGGTCTCGCCGAGGGCGGTGACGGCGGCCGCCCGGACGGCCGGATCGGGGTCGTCCAGATAGGGGCCGAGGGCGTCGAGGCCGGGGGAGTCCTCCACCAGGGAGAGGAGCGCGAGGAGACGCGGGTGGGGCGCGGCGCCCTCCGGCGTCCCGATGGCTCCCGCTCCGCCCTCCGGTGCCGCGCCTTCCGGTACCGCGACCGGCGCCGGGGCGTCCGCGCGGGGACGCGCCGCCGGGGGAGCCTGCCGGGGGCCGGCCGTCGCGACCGGCACCAGCTCCACCTCGCCGAGGTGCCGCTCCGCACCCCCCGCAGGCGCGAACCCGGGCACCGGCACCAGGTACGGCTCGACCGGCCGCGCCGTGAACTCCATCGCCCCGGACGGGGACTTGCGCAGATCGAGATGGTGGAGCCAGCCCTCGTCGTCCCGCTCGGGGTGGTCGAGCCGCTCGTGGTACAGGCCCCAGCGCGACTCGGTCCTGGCGAGCGAGGCCCGCGCCGCCATCTCGGCGCAGTCCCGGATGAACGACACCTCCGCGCACCGCATCAGCTCATGGGCCGTCCGCGCCCCCATGCCGGCGATCTCCCGCGTCATCCGGTCGAATGCCTCGACCGCGAGGGAGAGTTTCGCGCCCGTCTTGGGCGGTGCCACGTAGTCGTTGACGAAGCGCCGCAGCTTGAACTCCACCTGGGGCTGCGGCGGACCCTCCGGGTGGCGCAGCGGCCGGTAGACCAGTTCGTGGGCGGCCGCGAGCTGCGCCTGGTCCAACTCGCCGTCGTACGCGGAGTACTGGGAGGCGTCGGCGCCCGCCAGGTCGCCGAAGACGAAGGCCCCGATCATGTAGTTGTGCGGTACGGAGGCCAGGTCGCCGGCCGCGTACAGGCGGGGCACGGTCGTCCGGGCGTGGGAGTCCACCCGTACCCCCGAGGCCGAATGGCCCCCGCACAGCCCGATCTCCGAGATGTGCATCTCGATGTCGTGGGTCCGGTAGTCGTGGCCGCGGTTCTCGTGGAAGGTGCCCCGGGTGGGCCGTTCCGTGGTGTGCAGGATCGACTCGACCGCGCCGACGGTCTCCTCGGGGAGGTGGCTGAGCTTCAGGTACACCGGGGCCCGGTCCGAGGCGAGTTCGGCCGCGAACTCGGCCATCATCTGCCCCGACCAGTAGTCGGACTCCACGAACCGCTCGCCGTGCCGGTTGACCTGGTAGCCGCCGAAGGGGTTGGCGACGTAGGCGCAGGCCGGGCCGTTGTAGTCCTTGATCAGGGGGTTGATCTGGAAGCACTCGATCCCGGTGAGCGCGGCTCCCGCGTGGTACGCCATGGCGTAGCCGTCGCCGGCGTTCGTCGGGTTCTCGTAGGTGCCGTACAGATAGCCGGAGGCGGGCAGCCCGAGGCGGCCGCAGGGGCCGGTGGCCAGGACGACGGCTCCCGCCCGGACGACGACGAACTCGCCGGTGCGGGTGTGGAACGCGGCCGCGCCGACCGCCCGGCCGTCCTCCGGGTGGGTGAGGACGCGCACCGGCATGACCCGGTTCTCGATCCGGATCCGCTCCCGCATCTCGCGCCGCCGGAGCTGCCGGTACAGCACCTTCTTGACGTCCTTGCCCTCGGGCATCGGCAGGACGTACGAACCGGACCGGTGCACCTGCCGGACCGCGTACTCCCCGTGCTCGTCCTTCTCGAACTTCACCCCGTACGACTCCAGGCGCTGGACCATGCCGAAGCCCCGGGTCGCCGTCTGCCGGACCGTCGACTGGTCCACCAGGCCGTCGTTGGCGCGGGTGATCTCGGCGACGTAGTCGTCGGGTTCGGCGCGGCCCGGCACCACCGCGTTGTTGACGCCGTCCATGCCCATGGCGAGCGCGCCGGAGTGCCGGACGTGCGCCTTCTCCAGGAGCAGGACGTTCGCCCCGCGCTCGGCGGCGGTCAGCGCGGCCATCGTGCCGGCGGTGCCGCCGCCGATGACGAGCACGTCGCAGGACAGCTCGGTCGCGTCGGCGAGATCGGGCACGGTCAGGGGGAGGTCCACGGCACTGCCTTTCGAAGCGGGGTGTTCGGGGGACGCGCGGAGGGGGCGCCGGCCGGCGGCGGCGACCGGGCGCGCGGCGGGAGCGGCGTGACTCGCTACAGGGAGTCGAGGACGCGGCGCCGGAGCGCGGCGGTCTCCGGCGCCCGCCGGGCGTCGCGCGAGCGCGGGTGCGGCACGTCCAGCACCTCGCCGGTCGCGAACAGGGCGACCCGGTCGCCGAGATGGAGCGCCTCGTCGACGTCGTGGGTGACGAAGACGACCGTCGCGCCCGTGCCGCGCAGAATCTCCGCCAGGAGGTCCTGCATCCCGGCCCGGGTGTGGGCGTCGAGCGCGCCGAACGGCTCGTCCATCAGGACCGCCCGGGGCCGGCCGGCGAGGGCGCGGGCGAGCTGGACGCGCTGCCGCTGCCCGCCGGACAGCCGGTGCGGGAGCCGGCCGGCGTGCCCGCCGAGCCCGACCCGCTCCAGCCACTCCGCGGCCTGGCCGCGCCGCTCGGCCCGTGGCACCCGCCGGATGGCCAGGGGCAGTTCGACGTTGGCGCGGACCGTGCGCCAGGGCAGCAGCGCGTCGTGCTGGAAGACCACGGCCCGGTCGGCGCCCGGCCGGCGCACGGGCTCGCCGTCCTGGGTGACCCGCCCCTCCAGCGGGGCCAGCAGCCCGGCGAGGGTGCGCAGGAGGGTGGTCTTCCCGCAGCCCGAGGGGCCGACCACGGTGAGCAGTTCGCCGGGGGCGATCCGCAGGTCCACCGGGCCCGGCACGGGGACCCCGCCGGGGTGGCCGAGGCGGACACCCTCCAGGGCGAGTTCCGATCCGGTGGGCCCAGTCGGCACTGCCGGCCCCGCCGTCGTGGGCGGCTTCGCGGACACCCCGCTTCGAAAGGCAGTGCCGTGGACCTCCCCCTGACCGTGCCCGATCTCGCCGACGCGACCGAGCTGTCCTGCGACG
>NZ_RDBH01000088.1:3229-7863 GCF_008042145.1 Streptomyces sp. adm13(2018) | reverse complement strand
GTCCCGGGGGTCCGGACGCCGGTGGCCGGGCGGGGCAGCCATGCCGTGACCCGGCGGCCCAGCGTCTCCACCGCGGTGGACGTGAGCCAGCCCAGGGCGCCGATCGTGGCCATGCCGACGAAGACCCCGGGGTAGTCGACGACCGTGTAGTCCTGCCAGGTGCGGTAGCCGACCCCGTACTCGCCGGAGATCATCTCCGCGGAGATCACACAGATCCAGGAGACGCCGATCCCCACCGAGAGGCCTCCGAAGATCCCCGGCAGGGCCCCGGGCAGCACCACCGAGAACAGGACCCGCGCCCGGCTCCCGCCGAGGGTGAGCACCGCCTCCTCCCACACCGGATCGAGCGCCCGCACGGCGTGCCGCGTCGACACAAGGACGGGGAAGAGGGCCGCGGCGCAGGTGATGAAGACGATGCCCTGCTCGTTGGTGGGGAGCAGCAGGATGGCGACCGGCACCAGGGCGATGGCCGGGATCGGCCGCACCACCTCGACCAGCGGCCCGAGGACGTCGGCGGCCCACCGCGACCGGGCGACGGCCGTTCCCGCCGTCACCCCGAGCACGGCGGCGAGGAGGAAGCCGACCGCGATCCGCCGCAGACTGTGCCCGAGATCCTGCCAGTACGCCTCGGTGCCGATCCGGTCCCCGAGGGCGGCGGCGACCTCGACGACCGTGGGGAACTGCTGGAACCTCAGCCAGAGTTCGACGTCGTACGAGGTCAGCAGCTGCCACACGCCGAGCGCGGCGAGCGGGGACGCCACCCGGACCAGTCGGCGCCCGGCGCTCATGACGCGAGCCGCACGGCGTCCGCGTACGGGACGACGCGTGCGCCGGGGTGCCGGGTGACGTACCGCTCGGAGGCCGACCGGGTGAGGAACGCCCGCCAGGCCGAACCGTCCTGGACCCACACCGCCCGGTCCGCGAACCAGAGCGTCCCCGTCACCGCGTCCGGCACGTAGGCCGCGCGCACGGAGGCGCCCCTGACGGCCTTCAGGAGCGCGCCGGGGCTGTCGAGGGTGCGGGTCGTGCGCTGCCCCTTCAGCCATAGCTCGGCCTTCGCGCCGGTCGTCCTCGGGTACGCCGCGTCCGGTACCGCACGGCGCAGGGGCACCGGATCGACGAAGGCGTCCACGTCGACGTCGGTCACCAGACCGGCCTCCTTGAGCACCGGCACGTCCTCCTTGAGGGCCGCGATCAGTTCCGGCCGGAGCGCCGGGTCGAAGGTGGCGATGCCCTGGGCGCCGTTGTAGAGGTAGACCACCTCGGCGGGCAGTCCGGTCTCCTTCGCGACCGACTCGGCGGCGGCCACCGGCTGCTTCCGCAGGTGCTCCGTGGCGCGGTGCTGTGCACGGAGGAAGGCGTCCAGGACCGCGGGCCGCCGCTCGGCGAACTTCTCGCGGACGGTGACCCCGTGGAAGGTCGGCAGGTTCAGTTCGGCACCGTCGTACAGCGCGGCCGCCTTGCCCTGGTAGGCGAGCAGGCCGGGCCAGGCGACGAACTGGGAGAGCGCGTCGACGCTGCCGGACGACAGGGCCGAAGCCCCCACGCTCGGCTGCTGGTTGAGCTTGCGCACGTCCTTCGCGGGGTCGACGCCCGCCCGGCGCAGGGCGCGCACGAGGGTGCCGTCCGCGGCCGAGCCGACGCTGGTCGACACCTTGCGGCCCTTCAGGTCGGCGAGCGACCGCAGCGGTGAACCGGGGGCGGTGACCACGGTGTTGAGGCCGCCGCGCAGGTTGTAGCCGGTGACCGAGACGAGCCGGGTCGGTTTCTTGAGCTGCTTCCCGCGGGCCGCGTTGATCAGCAGCGGGAAGTCTCCCATCGAACCGATGTCGATCTTCCCCGCCGTCATCTGCGCGGTGATCGGCGCTCCCGTCGCGTAGTCCTGCCAGACCACCCGGTAGCTGAGGCCGTCCGCCCGGCCCCGGTCCGCGAGCTCCTCCTCGAAGTAGCCGAGGGAGCGCAGCAGGGTGCCGGCGGTGACGGTGTTGATGGTCTTCGACTGGTAGCCGACGGTCACCGTGACCGTCCTGCCGTCGGAGGACTCCCCGGCACCGGCGCCGCAGGCGGTGGCGAGGGGGAGGAGGAGTGCGAGCGGAAGGACGATCGGGAGGGTGGGCCGCCCCGCCGTCCGGCGGGGCGGCAGCGCACGTCGTGCTCTGGGCATGGGAGTTCGGCCTTTCACCGGAGCAGGTAGGGCATGTTGACGGTGACCGCCCCGGTGGGGCAGCGGGCGGCGCAGGGGCCGCAGTACCAGCACTCGTCCACGTGCATGTACGCCTTGCCGTCCTCCTCGCGGATCGCGAGCGAGTCCAGCGGACACATGTCGACGCAGAGCGTGCACCCGTCGATGCACTTCGACTCGTCGATGGTCACGGGCACGTCGGCACGCTGGGGGACCAGAGGCATGGCTGTCTCCAGGAAAGGGATGGGCGGGGAGGGTCGGGGGAGGGGTCGAGGCCGGGTGTCAGAGGGAGCGGCGCAGGATGCCGCCCATGGTGATCCGGTCGCCCCGGAAGCGGATGAACTCCAGGTCCACCGGTCGTCCGTCGGGCAGACAGGTCAGCCGTTCCAGCATCAGGACGGCCGCCCCGCGGGGCGCTTCGAGCACGGCGGCGGAGTGCGCGTCGGCGTTGACGGCCTCCAGGGTGATCTCCGCGTGACCCAGCGGCCCGCCGGTCAGCTGCTCCAGGAGCCGGAACACATCCGTGTTCTCCAGGTCGCAGCCCAGGAGTTCGCCGCCGACGTCCATCGGAAGGTACGACAGGTCGAGGGAGAGCGGCAGCCCGTTGAGCCGGCGCAGCCGCTCGATGCACAGCACGTCCGAGTGCTCCGGCAGACCGAGCCGGTGGGCGACCGGGCCCGGCGCCCCGACCGGCCCCACGGTCCGGACCTCGTTGGTGACCCGCCCGTGCTCGCGCAGCGTCTCGGCGAGCCCCTGCAACCGGTCCAGGCCGTGCGGGTACTTCTCGCACACCACCACCGTGCCGACGCCCGGCTGCCGTTCGACGATCTGCTCGCCGCGCAGCAGGTCGAGCGCCTGCCGGACGGTGTTCCGGCTGGCCCGGTAGTCGGCCGCGAGGACGTCCTCCAGGGGCAGGACCCCGCCGGGGAAGCCGCCCGCCAGGATCTGGTGGCGCAGCAGGTCGGCGAGCTGCCGCGCCCGGTCCGCACGCAGTCGCAGACGGCGTGCGGCGGCGACGGGGCGGGCGGCGGAGGCGGGTTCGGCGGGCATGGCAAGGAACGTAGCCGGGAGGTGCCGCCGGTGGTGTTGCGGCAGTATTGCGCCACCCGGCATCCCGCACGCACGACTCTGACCTGCGGTGACTCGGCTCGTGCGCGAACATCCGCCACCTCGCCGCCCACCCTGTGGACGCCCGGCAGCCCACCATGCGGGAAGCGCGGCCGGCCCCGGCCTTCGATCCCGGCCAGGGCCCGGGCGTAAACAGTAGCCATGTACATAGTAGCCATGTACGGTATTTCTTGTGAGTTCGGCAACCAACGGCGCCACCGCGGGATTCCTGGTCTGGCGCCTATCGATGAAGTGGCGCGTGGCCGTCGACCGGGCGGTCGCGCCGCTGGGTCTGACCCACGCCCAGTACGTGGTGGTGGCGTCGCTGTACGGCATGTCGCGCGGAGGGCTGCGGCCCAGCCAGCGCGCGCTCGCCGACCGGACGGGCATGGAGCCGCTGTACGTCTCCAAGCTCGCCCGCGCCCTGGAGGCCTCCGGGCTGCTGGAGCGGACCCGGGACCCCGGCGACCCGCGGGCCATGCAGCTGTCGCTCACCGAGCGGGGACTCGACGTCACGCGCCGGGCGATCACGGTCGTCCAAGGGCTCCTGGACCAGCTCCTGGAGCCGCTCGGAGGCCGGACCGGTCCGCGCGCCCTGGAGTTCACCCGCGAGCTGGAGACCCTGCTCGACGTACCTCTCGATCCGTCCACCGAGCACGACGAGGAGCCGTCATGACCACCACCACCGCACCCCGCGCCGACGGGCGCGTCCTGGCCCTGGCCCACCACGCGGCACGCGCCGTCCTGGAGGGCGTGCTGACCCGCCACGGCATCACCTTCCACCAGAGCGTCACCCTCCGGGCCGCCGCGGCCGCGGGCGSCGCCCCCGGCCGCGACGCGCTCGTCGGCGACGTCGCCGGCTCCCTGAAGGCCGACCCCGCCCTCGTCTCCGGCGTGATCGACGATCTGGTGGCCGCCGGACTCCTGGAGACGGACCCCACGGTCCCGGCGGACTCCACGGACCCGGCTGCCCCGGCTGACCGGGCCGACCCGGCGCGGGTGCGGCTCACCGACGCCGGACGGGCGACGTACGACGCCACCGCCGCCGAGTCCGCAGCCCTCTCCGCCCGCCTCTACGACGGCATCCCGGACGAGGACCTGCGGGTGGTGGGCCGCGTGCTCACCCTGATCACCGAGCGCGCGAACGCCGCCTTGGCCGCCGGAGCCTGAAGCCCCGTCCGGGCCACCCCTGAGGCGGCGGGGCGGGGCGTCAAGCTCTCGCTATGGACTTGGAGCTGAGGCACCTCAAGACGATCCGGGCCATCGCCGACGCGGGAAGCCTCACACGCGCCGCGACCGCGCTCGGGCTCGCCCAGCCGGCGCTCAGCGCTCAGCTCAAGCGGAT
>NZ_RDBH01000088.1:0-3129 GCF_008042145.1 Streptomyces sp. adm13(2018) | reverse complement strand
CCTCAGGGGTGGGTGAACACGCCCACCATCCGGGTGTCCGGATTGCTGCTCATCCCGACGATCGCACCGCCGTCGGCGCGGTTGGCACGCGCGTGCGTACCCGCGTACCCGTCCTCGGTGAGGAAGACGCCGAGCGCGGCGATCCAGTCGTCGACCTCGCCGGTCGCGGGGTCGTACACCGGCTCCGCACGCGGTACGACCCGTTCCTGCGCCACATAGCCGCCGCGCTCGACGGCGGTCCACAGCGCCTTGTCCCACTCCGCCTCCGCGCACTCCCAGCCGACGATGGTGTCCAGCCCGCCGTATCCGGCGCCCGGTTTGAGGATGAGGCGCTCGCGCCGCTCCCGGCAGAGGTCGAGCAGTTCGGCCGGGACCGCCGCGTGGAGCGACCGGCTCCACGGCAGGACCCGGTCGACGAGCGCCCGCTCGCCGGCGTCGAACGAGCCGCTCCAGCGCGGATCGGTGAGCAGTGCGAGCGCGCTCTTGTTCGAGTAGAAGCCGCTCTCCAGAGAGGTGAACAGGACGGTCCGGCCGGCCCGGTGGGCCCGGAAGAACGGCTCCGCGACCTCGGGCCCCGCCGGGTCGTCCAGCAGCTGGCTCGCCGCGAAGTTCCGCAGGACCAGGTCCAGCGGGGCGCCGTCCAGGGTGAGTTTGCCGTCGGCGCCGGTCCGCACCCGGTCGATCTCGCCGATCCGCATGTCGATGCCCTGCTCGGCCATCGCCTCGACGGTGGCCCGCATCAGCCTGCCGTACGGGCCGACCCCGCCGCGGCCCTCGATCAGCCCGACCACCGGGTCCCCGCCCCCGGACATCGCAGGCCTGGCGCGGTCGCGCAGCACGGCCGCCGTCCGGGCGGCGATGTCCACGTGGTCGAGCCGGTGCGCGCGGGCGAAGTCCGCGAACGCGGGCACCCGGAGCAGCCCTCGGTTGAACACGGCCATGTCGAGCCCGCCGACCTCGCTGCCGAGGTTGAACTCCAGGAGCCGGTACGACGTGCCGTCATGGTAGGCGTCGGCCCGCCCGAACCGGGCCGGGACGCCGGTGCCGCCGCGGCGCAGCAGCACCGCGAGCGCGGGATGGATCCCGACCTCCGCCGCGTACCGGTCGAGGTCCCCGTCGAAGAGCCGGAGCGGCAGGGACACGAGCAGCTCGAAGAGCCCCTCCAGGTCCCGCGCGAAGGCGGCCGTCTCCGCGGCCCGTACGAACCAGGGCCGGGGCAGCAGGTGCGCGCGCCACGCCTCCTCGAAGGCCGGGGGCAGTTCGGCCCGCGCCACGGCCTCGGCGAGCCCGAGGTTCCCGCCCCGGCACTGCTCGACGTGTATCCGGCTCAGATCGGTCATCGGCGGCGCTCGCTTCCCTGACGGCATCGGGTACGTGCTCGGAAAGGCGAGCAGACTACCGCGCGGCTCAGCTGGTGATCGTCACCACCGTCGCCGCCGTGACCGCGAGCATCGCCGCCTGCATGTCCCGGATCGCCCGGCGCACGCCCTCCGCCGCCCACTGACCGGCCGTGAGCTCCTCCAGCCGGGCCGCGACCTCCTTGCGGGGCAGGTCGGGGAAGGCGAGGCGGTGCAGCCGGGCGCCGTGGACCAGGGCGAGCAGGCCCGTGGTGCGGGCGCTGTGGGTGGCGCCGTCGGTGAGGACCGTGTGCAACCTGGCCCGCAGCTCGCGCTCGACGGAGCCGTCCGCCTCCGGATAGCGGGTGATGGGGAAGAGCCCCATGACCCGCTGCCGCTCCTCGCGCACCAGACCGCGCTCGCGGAGGCTCTCGACCGTCGCCCGGACCGCCTTGCCCTGGTCCTTGGTCAGCCACTCGGTGACCTTCGGGGGCCCGCTCCTCTTCGCGCACCACGTGTCGAGCCGCCGCAGCCGCCCGTCGAGCAGCGGCACCTCGGTGGGCGTCGCGTCCGTCACCCGCAGCCGGCCGTCGTCGACCGACACGCGCCCCGCCAGCACGAGATCGAGCAGGATGCCGCCCGCGACCGCCCACGCCGCCGTCTGCCGTTCCTTCGCGACCCCGGACACGTCGTCCAGGGACAGCAGCATGATCTCCTCAGCGAGCGTGACCGCCACCCCGTACCCCTCGTCCTCCGCATGCGGCCTGCCGCATGAGCGCGTGTGCGGTGCCGCGCGGCGGTCGAACGCCCCCGGCACCCTTCGCACCTCAGGACGAACGGAGCCCCCGCGCGGTTCCCGCCGACGGGCCTCCGCCCGCTGTGACCTGCGCCGATCCCGGGGTGCCGCAAGTCCGGCCGACCGTTGGTCTGGACCGCGGCGGGCCGGGGCGTCAAGCTCTCGCTATGGACTTGGAGCTGAGGCACCTCAAGACGATCCGGGCCATCGCCGACGCGGGAAGCCTCACACGCGCCGCGACCGCGCTCGGGCTCGCCCAGCCGGCGCTCAGCGCTCAGCTCAAGCGGATCGAACGGGCCCTGGGCGGAGCCCTGTTCGAGCGCGGCCGGGAGGGCGTACGGACCACGGCCCTCGGCGACCTCGTCCTCGAACGGGCCCGGGTCGTCCTCCCCGCCGTCTGCGAGCTCCAGGAGGAGGCCGTGCGGTTCGCCCGCGACGGCGCCGAGGGCTACCGGCTCGGCGGCACCCACGGACCGCTGCTCGGCGGCCTGGTCGACCGCATCGCGCGCGAGGACCCCGGCGCCCCGGTCACCACGTACATCTCCTGGTCGGAACGTGAGATCGCCGGCGGGGTCGCCGACGGCCGCCTCGACTTCGCCCTCGTCGGGGTCTGCGGCGAGAGCGGGCCGCCCGAGGCCGGACGGCTCGCGTGGACGGAGGTCGCCCGGGACCCGGTGTACGTGATGCTGGCCGCCGACCACCCGCTCGCCCCGCGCGCCGAGATCGACCTGGCCGAACTGGCCGCCGAGGCCTGGACCGACGTGCCCGGCGACGGCTGCTTCGGCGACTGCTTCGCGGCCGCCTGCGTACGGGCCGGGTTCACCCCGGCGTGCGTGTACGAGACGGACACCGCGTCCTGCGTGCACCTGGTACAGGTCGGCCGGGCCGTCGGACTCTGCCGGGCGACCTCCGTCCACGCGAGCCGTCCGGCCTCGGGCGGCCCGCTCTCGCCGCAGACCCCGACGAGGGCGAAGTCGAGGCGGCCGTCGGCGACCC
>NZ_RDBH01000087.1 GCF_008042145.1 Streptomyces sp. adm13(2018) | reverse complement strand
GCCCCACCCCGTCCTGCGGTTCGCCCCCGACCGGCTGCGCACCGCGATCCTCGGCGGCGCCGGAGCCGTCGCCCTGCTCTGGGGCGTCCAGGCCCGGCCCTCCGCCCGCCTCGACGCCCTCTTCGCGTCCGGCGCCCACCTCACCGGCCTGCTCGCCGGGTACGGCGTCCTCGTCCTGCTGCTGCTCATGGCCCGCGTCCCCGGCGTCGAACACGGCGTCGGCGCCGACCGGCTGGCCCGCTGGCACGCCCTCGGCGGCCGGTACGTCCTCGGCCTCGTCGGCGCGCACGCGTTCCTCGCGCTCTGCGGGTACGCCGTGCACACCCGGACCGACCTGCTCACCGCCACCGGGGACCTCATGGCGTACGGCGCGATCGCCGCCGCCGCCCTCGGCACCGCCCTCTTCGTCGCGGTCGGCGTCACCTCCGCCCGGGCCGTGCGCAACCGGCTCCGGCACGAGACCTGGCGGGCCGTCCACCTCGGCGGGCTGCTCGCCGCCGCCCTCGGCTTCGTGCACCAGCTCGCCGGCCCCGACATCGCCGAAAGCCTCCTCGTCCGCTGGCTCTGGGCGATCGCCCACGCCACCGTCGCCGTCCTCCTGCTCTGGTACCGGCTCGTCGTCCCCGTCCGCGCCGCCCTCCGGCACGACCTGCGGGTCGCCGAGGTCCGTGACGAGGGCCCCGGAGTCGTCTCGGTGCTGATCCGCGGCAGGGGAGTGGCCCGACTGCGCGCCGAGCCCGGCCAGTTCTTCCGCTGGCGCTTCCTGCGGCGCGGGCTCTGGGCGACCGCCCTGCCCTTCTCCCTCTCCGCGCCCGTCCGCGACGACACCCTGCGCATCACCGTCAAGGCGCTCGGCGACCACACCCGCCGCATCCGCCGGCTCCGGCCCGGCGTCCGGGTCCTCGCCTCCGGCCCGTTCGGCGCCCTCACCGCCCACCGCCGCACGCGCCGCAAGGTGCTGCTGCTCGCCGGGGGCGTCGGCATCACCCCGCTGCGCGCGCTCTTCGAGACGCTGCCCGGCGGGCCCGGCGACGTGACCCTGCTCTACCGGGCCTCCGACGCCGCCGGACTCGTCCTCCGCGAGGAACTGGAGGGCATCGCCCGCGAGCGGCGGGCCGCGCTCCACTTCCTCCTCGGCCGCTCCGACGACCCCTTCGACCCCCTCGCGCCGCGCGCCCTGCGCCATCTGGTCCCGGACCTCGCCGCCCACGACGTCTACCTGTGCGGGCCGCCCGCCATGGCCCGCGCCGCCACCGCCAACCTGATCAGGGCCGGCGTCCCGGCCTCCCGCATCCACAGCGAGGACTTCGACCATGCGTGAACCCAGCAGGACCGGCATGCGCGAAGCCGACAGGACCGGCATACGTGAACCCGGCGGGTCAGGGATGCGTGAGCCCGGCCGGTCCCGGCACGCGGCGCCGCGGCCCGTCACCGGCGCGCAGCGGGCCGGGCGCCGGCTCGCCGCCGCCCTCCTCGGGGCGGGCGCGCTCGCCGGGACCCTCCTCACGGCCGCCGTCTCCCCGGCGGCGCCCCCGGCCCCCGACCGCCTCCCGGGCGCCGCAAGCTCAGACGTAGCTCAACTCTCCAGGGATTGATGGACGGGGCAACGATCTCGTCCCTAGGCTCACGGGCATGCCCGAGATATCGCTGACCACCCTCGTCCTGCTGTGCCTCGCCGCGCTCGTGGCCGGCTGGATCGACGCGGTGGTCGGCGGCGGCGGTCTGCTCCTGCTGCCGGCCCTGCTGCTCGGCATGCCCCACGCGCCGGCGGCGCACATCCTCGGGACGAACAAGGCGGTCGCGATCGTGGGCACCACCGGGGCCGCGGTCACCTACGTCCGCAAGGCGCCCGTCCAGGTGTGGACGGCGGTGCGCATCGGCCTCGCCGCCCTCACGGGCTCCATGGCCGGCGCCTTCTTCGCGGCGGGCATCAGCAGCGACGTCCTGCGCCCGGTGATCATGATCGTGCTGCTCGCGGTCGCCGCCTTCGTGGTGCTGCGGCCGTCGTTCGGCGCGCGGCCCGCGGGGGAGGACCGGGCGCCGCTGACCCGGGCCCGGATCGTCACCGCGATCGTCGTGGTCGGCGGCGGAATCGGCTTCTACGACGGGCTGTTCGGCCCCGGCACCGGGACCTTCCTGGTCCTCGCGCTGACCGCCGTGCTCCACCTGGACCTGGTGACCGCCTCGGCGACCGCCAAGATCGTCAACGTCTGCACCAACGCGGGCGCGCTCGCGATGTTCGCGTACCAGGGCAGCGTGTACTGGCAGCTCGCCGCCGTCATGGCCGTCTTCAACCTGGCCGGCGGGACGATCGGGGCGCGGATGGCGCTCAGCCGGGGAGCCGAGTTCGTCCGCGGGGTGCTGCTCGTGGTCGTCCTCTCGCTG
Source organism: Streptomyces sp. adm13(2018) (assembly GCF_008042145.1). Lineage (GTDB taxonomy): Bacteria > Actinomycetota > Actinomycetes > Streptomycetales > Streptomycetaceae > Streptomyces. The sequence continues at coordinate 4,272 of NZ_RDBH01000087.1, read as the reverse complement.
GTCGCGAAACTCGCCTTCGACCAGTGGGCCTGAACGGCGCCGGACCGGGCTGCCGCGCCCTGATCCCCGCCGGACCGGGCGACCGCACCCCGATCTCCGCAGGACCGCGCTACCGCACCCCGATGAGGTGCCCGAAGGCGACCACGTTCCCCCCGTAGCCCTTCTTCTTCGAGAAGCCGCCGCCGCAGGTGATCACCCGGATCTCCGCGCGGTTCGCCTCGTCGTACACCTTCCGGTTCGGGAAGTCCTCGTTCTCGTAGACCTCGACCGCGTCCACCGTGAACACCGCGGTCCGCCCGTCCTGCCGGTCCACCTCGATCCGATGGCCCTTCTTCAGGGCGCCCAGCGTGTAGAAGACGGCGGGTCCGTCGGCGTTGTCGACGTGGCCCGCGACGATCGCCGTGCCCTTGGCACCCGGAGGGGTGCCGTCCCCGTACCACCCGGCCATGTTCCGGTCCGCGGCCGGCGGCACGTCGAGCGAGCCGTCCCGGGCCAGACCGAGCCGCATCATCGGGGTGTCCACGTCGGTCTCGGGGATCCGCAGCCGTACCGGCGCCGAGGGCGGCAGCGGGTCGGCGGCCGCGTCGGTGTGCACGCTGGGCCCGGCGGCGAAGGCCTGGGCGGCCGACGGTACGGGCGGGGTGACCTGCTCAGAGCCGTTCTGGACGAGCCAGAGCCCGACGCAGGCGGCCACGGCTATGCCCCAGCCCTTGCTCCTGTTGCTCACCTGGGTCCCCTCGGTCGGTACGTGGTGCGACGGGAGGCGCCGCGGACGGTACGCGGACGACGCGGCCGGCGGGATCGGGCGTGCCGTCCCGGAGGCCGGGATGTGGCCCTGCCCCCGCCGGGCCGTGTTCGGGCGCTCCGGCGGGGGCAGGACGGGGCGGTGGTCTCAGTGCCCCCGCGCGCCGCTCGCCCGGCGACGCAGGAGCCAGACCCCGCCCACGGCAGCCGCGGCCAGCACCGCCGCACCTGCCGTGACCTGGGCGGTGTCGGGGCCGACGCTGCCCCCGACACCGGTCTGGACGTGGCCGCTGGGACGCCGGTGCTTGACGGTCAGGTCGCCCCGGGCCGTCTTTCCGTTGTCGCAGGCCACGCTGATGCCGTACGTACCGGCCTTGGCGTGCTCCGGTACGTGGAACTGTCCGACCACGACCTCCTTGTGCGTGCTCGGACGCAGCTGGAAGTCGCCCGCGCCGAGCGAGTTCGCGTCCCCGACGCCGCGGCCGTGCTTGCCGCAGGCGAGCGTGTTCACGGTGACGCTCTCCCCCGGGGAGGCCTCGGACGGGAAGATCTCCAGCCACTCGGAGTCGCCGGCGAACGCCGGGGGACCGGCGAGGGCTCCGATCGCGGCGACCGTCAGCGCGGTACCGGTGAACAGGCGGACAGTGGTGCGCATGGGGGCCTCCGGGGCGCGCGAGCGGTCGAGCGGGACGGCCTCCGGGAGGGACTTCCCGGAAGGACCTTCTGTGACCGAGATAAGAGCCGCTGCGCGCACCCCGCCTCCTGATGAGCCATCAGGATTGGGCCGTTCGATACGGTGTGTCGCCTGGATCTCCGGAGTTTACGCAGGTCAGAGCGGGTTGTGTGATGCCGGTCGGCGTCCCGTGCCGAACGGGTGACCACCCCGGACCGCCGTCGAGCGGGTGGCCGAGCTGCTCCGGCAGCTCCCCGGCGCCGGCCTCGCCGAGGAGGACCGGCGGGACACCCAGGAGGCGGCGGAGGAGGTCCTGGCGGTGATCGGCCAGGAGGAGCCGGTGGAGCAGGGCCCTCCTCACACCCCCGTCAGCCCCCCGATCGCCGTCAGCGCCCACTCCTGGGCCCCTGCCGTCGCGCCCGCCGCGACCCCCGTGGCCACCGGGGCGAGCGCGCCCCTGAGACCGTTGAGCGCCCGGCGCACCCGGCCCTGCTCCACCGGCTCCTCCTGGCCGATCACCGCCAGGACCTCCTCCGCCGCCTCCTGGGTGTCCCGCCGGTCCTCCTCGGCGAGGCCGGCGCCGGGGAGCTGCCGGAGCAGCTCGGCCACCCGCTCGGCGAGCGCCTCGTACCCGGGGGCGACCGGGCCGGGGACGCCGACGTTCTGCTGGTTCTGGGTGGCGGTCGCGTTGTCCCAGGCGAACTGGCCCTGGGACACGGGTCCGTGGAACACCGGTCCGTTGAAGTGGTGGACCCGCGGCGCGTCGTGCTCGTCCGGTCGGTCGTTCATGAGGGGGAACCGTCCTCTTCCGTGCTCCGGTGGTCTTCGTCGTGGTCCTGGTGCTGCTCGACGTGCTCGTTGCCCCAGGCCACCTGGATGTCCCGGACCGGTCCGTTGAAGACCGGCCCGTTGAAGATGTTGATGATCTGCTGCGGCGGTCCGGCCGGCTTCTCCGCGTGCCGCAGGACCCGGAGCGAGGTGCGGAGCCGGACCGTCTCGACCCGGCCGTTGCCGACGACGGCCACCCCGCGGGCACCGTTCACCGCGCAGTCCACGAGCTGCCCGCCGGCCTCCTCGTCGAAACTCGCGCCGGCGTTCGCGCAGTCGGTGAACTCGCTCCGGGCGACGTCCAGATAGGCGGAGCCCGTCCCGTAGATCCCGAGCGCCCCCGAGCCGTTCACGGTGAGGTTCCGGGCGATGAGCCGGCCGCTGCCGAGGGCCCCGGCCCCGGCGCCGCTCACCGCCGAGACCCGGCTGTCGGTGACCCGGAGCTGGGCCTCGTCGGAGACGCCGAAGCCCAGGATGCCGCCCTCCGCCGTCACGTTCCGGAGCGTGACGCGGGACCGGCCGCCGATGGCCACGGCGGCCATCTCGCAGTCGCGGAACACGGTGTCCGCGAGCTCGGCGGTGGTGCCGCCGTCGCCCCGGGTCTCCAGACCGGACTGGCAGCGCTCCACGCGTACGTGGGTGAAGGAGGCGCCGGAGTCGTCGAAGACCCGCAGCGCGGTGTTCGTCAGGTCCTCGACCGCGATCCCGGTGAAGCGGCCCCGGGCGCTCTCGGTGACCGCGATCCCGACGTTGCCCCCGGAGACGCGGCCGCCGACCACCTCGGGCGCGCCGCCCCTGGTCGAGAAGACGGCGATGTTCCCCGAGCCGAGCACCTGGCAGTCCTCGAAGCGGCCCCGGGCCTCCGTCTGCACGTTGATGCCGGTGTCGTGGCAGTCGGCGAGGACGCAGCCGCGCACCACCGGGTCCGCGCCGCTCGCCGCGCCGATGCCGTGCCGGGCGCCGGTGACGCGCGTGCCGTCGACGGAGCCCCGGGACTGCTCGGTGAACATGATCCCCTCGCCGTGCACGTCGGTGATCACGCAGTCCGCCACGACGAGCCGCGCCCGGGCGTCCGCCGTGAGGGCGGCCCGCCCGGTGCCGGTCAGCTCGCAGCCGACGACCTCGGCGTGGGCGTCGCTGACCCGCAGCCCGTGGATCCGGCTCCCCTCGATCCGGCTGCCCCGGACGGTGATCCGGGCCCCTTCGACGGCGGCGATCGCGTTGTCGGCGGCGTCGGTGAACCGGCAGCGCTCGACCAGTCCCGTACCCCCGGAGAAGAGCACCCGGCCGTGGGCGACCAGGGTGTCCCGCAGGGTGACGGCGGAGTGCGGCCGCGCGTGCACGGCGACGCCGCTGTGGGCATGGATCCGGGTGTGCTCCAGGGTGAGGGTGCCCGCGTGGCAGGCGACGACGTCCGCCTCGCGGCCGACCAGGGTGAGGCCGTGCACCAGGACCGCGCCCGAGGTGTCGAGGACGGTGCACCGCGGCAGCCCGACCTCGACGGAACCGGGCCCCTCGGCGGCCACCAGCCGGACGTCGCCCCGCACGGTGAGGGCCTCCTCGTACCGGCCGGGCGCGATCTCGATCAGGGCCGGCCCGCCCCGGGCACCCGCCGCCCGGAGGGCCGAACCGATGTCCCGGTGGGCGCGGCGACCGCCCCGCGGCGAGACGACGTACCTCGCGACCATGCCGACGACTCCCCCCGTACGGCTCGCGGGGCCGGGTCCGGCCCCTCCACGGCTTCTACCGCTCTACAGCTCGTCCCACTCCACCCCGTCGTACGCCGCGTACACCCGTCCCATGAGTTCCTCGTCCACCGGGAACACCACCTCGTCGATCGACGTGACCGGCGCGAGGGAACGGGAGTTGGTGACGAACGCGGCCCGGTAGCCCGGCAGGTCGGCCAGCGTGACCGGCCGCCGGACCGACTCCAGGCGCGGCTCCAGGAGGGCCATGGCGATCCCCTGGAGGCAGGGCGCCGCCGGCCAGACCACCGATGTGCCGTCCCAGAAGCCGATGTTGGTGAT
>NZ_RDBH01000086.1:3663-6599 GCF_008042145.1 Streptomyces sp. adm13(2018) | reverse complement strand
CCCCCGACCGCCCTCCCAAGGAACCCCCATGCCCAGGGCTCGTCCCAGCGTGTCCGTCGTCATCCCCAACTACAACTACGAGAAGACCCTGCACGCCTGCCTGACCTCGGTCTTCGCCCAGACCCACGCCCCGCTCGACGTCATCGTGGTCGACGACGCGAGCACCGACAGGTCCCGGGACATCGCCCGGGAGTTCGGCGTCGTCCTGATCGCCAACCCCCACAACAGCGGAGTGTCCGCCGCCCGGAACCTCGGCACCGCCGCCGCCCGGGGCGAGATCCTCTTCTTCCTCGACTCGGACACGGCCCTCCACCCCGAAGCCCTCGCGAACGCCGCCGACCTGCTCCGGGACGACCCCGGTCTCGGCTGCGTCCACGGCGTGCTCGACCCCGAACCGCTCTTCGACGACGGCCCCGTGGAGCGCTACCACGCCCTGCACGCCCACTTCTGGCGCCGCCGCGCCGTCGGCGAGGTCCGCACCGCGTTCTTCGCGCTCGGCGCGATCCGCAAGGAGGTCTTCGAGGCGACCGGACCCTTCGACGAGAACCTCCGCGACTCGGAGGACGTCGAGTACAGCGGCCGGCTCGTCCGCACCCACCGGATCGTGATGACGGAGGCGATCCGCGGCCGGCACGACGACGTCGACCGGCTCGGGGCGATGCTCCGGGAGCAGTACCGGCGCTCCCAGCTGCTCATCGCGGCCGTCGGCCAGCTGCGGGAGGGCGGGCTCACCGCCAACCGGCCGCTCGGCGTCCTCGCCGCCGCGCTGACCCTGCCCACGCTCCTCCTCGGCCTGCTCAGCCCCTGGCTGCTCCTCGTCCCCGCCCTGTGCGCGCTGGTCTTCGCCTGCGCCGATCCGGGTCTGAGCCGGTTCGCGCTGCGGACCCGGGGCCCCGGCTTCCTCCTCTACTTCACCGCCGTCCACTTCGTCCTGCACCAGGCGATCGTGCTCGGCGCCGCCCGCGGCACCGTCCGCTGGCTCACGGAGCCGGACTTCGGACCCAGCGTCCGCCGCAGGGAGGACCGCCCCGAAGAAGCCGCCCCGGCCCACAGGCGCCGCCGGCCCGTCCGCCGGCCTCCCGCCCTCCCAGTCGGCTCGCCGACCTCACCTCCCTCGTCCGCCCGGGACAGTGGACGAAGAACCTGGTCGTCGTCCCCCTCGGCCTGCTCGGCGCACCCCGGCTCGACGGCGCCGCGCTCGTCGGGGCCCTGGCCGCGATCGGCGTCTTCACCCTCGCCTCCGCGCTGATCTACCTGGTCAACGACCTCGGCGACCGGGACCGGGACCGCCGCCACCCGGAGAAGCGGCACCGGCCCATCGCCGCCGGACGGATCGGCGTCGGCACCGCCGTCACCTTCGCCGCCGCCCTCGCCGTCCTCCTCGCGGCGACGATCGCCCTCACCGCCCTCACCGGGACGGCCTCGCTCGTCGACTGGTGGCCGGTCGCCGCGTACGTGGCCCTCAACGCCGCCTACAGCAAGGGGCTCAAGCACGTCCCGCTGCTCGACGTCTTCATCGTCGCCCTCGGCTTCGTCCTCCGGCTTGCCCAGGGCTGCCTGGCCTCGGGCAACCCGGTGCCGAGCTGGCTCACCCTCTGCGTCTTCTCCCTCTGCCTGCTGCTGATCCTGGGCAAGCGGCGCCACGAGATGGCGGTCGGCGGGGTGCTCCACCGGCCCGCGCTGCGCGGCTACACCCTCGGCTTTCTCGACCAGCTGCTCGCCTTCACCGCGGTGCTCACGGCGGTCAGCTACGTCCTCCAGGTGCAGGCCAGCCCGGTCTTCGGCCCGCACGCGCCGCTGGTCGCGGTGCTCACCGCCCCGTTCGCGCTCTTCGGCCTCGCCCGCTACCTGCAACTGCTCGTGGTCGACGCGGGAGGCGGCAACCCCTCGCGGGCGCTGTTCAGCGACCGCATGACCGTCACCAACGCCCTGCTCTGGTCGGCGCTGCTGGCCGGCGCGTGGCCGCTGAGCCACCTCGGCTCATGACGGCGACGACCACCGCGCCGGCGTCCGCGCCCACCGACCCGGCCGGGGCTCCCCCGGCCCCGCGCGGCCGGCTCCGCCGGGCCCTCCCCGTCCTCTTCCCGGTCGCCGTGGTCACCGGCATCGGCTTCGCCCTGTACGACCGGGCCGGCGAACTGGCCGCTCTCGTCCTGCGGCCCGACTCCGTCCCGTACCTCCTCGCGGCCCTCGCCGCCAACGCCGTCGCGGTGCTGTTCTCGATGGCCACCTGGCGGACCCTCCTCGCCGACCTCGGCCCCGGGATCCCGGGGCGGACCGCGACCCGGATCTACTTCACCTCCTACCTCGGCAAGTACGTGCCGGGGGCCGTCTGGGGCGTCCTCGCCCAGCTGCGGATGGGCGGCGCGGCGGGGGTGTCCGGGCCGGTCGTGCTCGCCGTCTTCCTGCTGAACCTGATCGTGGCCGTCCTCACCGGTCTCGCCGTCGGCCCGCTCGCCGCGCCCTGGACGATCGGCGCCGAGGCCTGGTGGCTCGTCCTGCCGGGCGCGGTCACCGTCGCCTGGGCCGTACGTCCCGGACTGCTGCACCAGCTGGCCGCGGCCGCCGCCCGGCTCGCCCGGCGTCCGGCGCCCGGCGTCCGGGCGAGCGACCGGGGCATGCGGCGGGCCATGGCCTCGGCCACCGCTTCCTGGGCGGTCGGCGGACTGCACCTGTGGGCGCTGGCCGTGATGCTCGGCGCCCCGCCGCTGACCGCGCTGCCGGTCTGCGTGGGCGGCTTCGCCCTGGCCACCGCCGCCGCCAGCCTCGTGGTGGTGCTGCCGGACGGCTGGGGGGCCCGCGAGGCCCTGCTGCTCCTGGCGCTCACCGCCGTACTGCCCTGGCAGGAGGCGACCGCCGCCGCCGTCGCCAGCCGGGTGGTCTGCACCCTCAGCGAGGTCCTCGTCGGAGGCGCCGCGCTCCTGCTGACCCTCCCC
>NZ_RDBH01000086.1:0-3563 GCF_008042145.1 Streptomyces sp. adm13(2018) | reverse complement strand
GGACTGACCCATGCCCCCGCTGTACTCCGTCGACGACTGCGAGTCGCTGACGACGAAGCAGGTCCACGGCCTGTACAAGGACCACGTCAACAAGAGCCAGGTCTCCCTGATGACCTCCTTCGGCTTCGGCCAGGAGCTCGTCGAGAGCGCCGAGGGCGTCTGGATCACCCAGCGCGACGGCCGCCGCGTCCTCGACTTCACCGGGGGCGTCGGCGTCCTCAACCACGGCCACAACCACCCCCGGATCCTCGCCGCCCGGCAGCGCTTCCAGGAGCGGAAGAGCATGGAGGTCCACAAGACCTACTTCTCGCCGTACATCGCGGCCCTCGGCCACAACCTGGCGGAGCTGCTGCCCGGCGACCTGAACATGTCGTTCTTCCCCAACTCCGGTGCGGAGGCGGTCGAGGGCGCGGTCAAGCTGGCGTACAAGTACCACGGCGGCCGGCGCTCCCGGGTGCTGCGGTCCGACATCTCCTTCCACGGCAAGCTGCTCGGCTCGGGCAGCCTGACCGGCCAGAACCAGTCCGGTTTCCAGTTCCCCGGCATCCCCGGCGTGGGGATCTTCCGGTACGGCGACCTGGAGTCGGTCCGTGCGCTGGTCGCCGAACTCCGCACCGACACGGGCGAGTCGGACGTGTACGCGATCCTCATCGAGCCGCTGTCGGCGTCGACGATGAACGAGTGCTCGGAGGAGTTCCTGCGCGGGCTGCGGGAGTTGTGCACCGCCGAGAAGATCGTGCTGCTCTTCGACGAGATCTACACCGGCTGGGGCAAGACGGGCACCCTCTTCCACTTCATGCGGTACGAGGGTCTCGTCCCCGACATCCTCACCACCTCCAAGTCCTTCGGCGGCGGCAAGTCCTCCATCTCCGCCTTCGTCGCCCGCGAGCCGATCTTCCGCAAGGCGTACGACAACCTCACGGACGCCCTCCTCCAGTCGACGTCCACGACCTACTACGGCTTCGGCGAGGAGGCGGTCACCGCCATCGAGGCCGTCAACGTGGCCGTGGAGGACGACTATCCGGCCCGCGCCCGGGACATCGAGCGGATCCTCGCGCCCGGTCTGGAGCGGATCGCCAAGGAGTACCCGGACGTGGTGGCCGAGGTCCGCGGCCACGGCGCGCTCCACGGGGTGTTCCTGCACAAGGGCCCGAAGATCCTGGAACTGGTGACGAAGCTGGTGCCGGGGGCGATGACGAAGGACCCGCGCTTCCGCACCAAGCTCATCACCTCGTCGGTGGTCAACGCCCTCTACCGGGACCACGGGATCTACACGTACTACACGCTCAACGGCGAGAACCCGCTGATGGTCGCCCCCTCGCTGGTCACCGAGCCGCACGAGGTCGAGTTCTTCCTGGACTGCCTCGACAAGACCCTCGCCCAGGGTCTGCCCCGTCTGCTCACCCGTTTCGTCAAGGAGAAGGTGTCGTCGCTGTGGTAGAGCACATCGTGGTGACCGGTGGTGCCGGCATGCTCGGTTCGACCCTGATCGACCGGCTGCTCGCCGACGGCCGTCAGGTGCACTGCGTGGACCTGCGGGCCCCGCGGACGGAGCACGCGAACCTGACGCACACCGTCTCCGACGTCCGGGACGCGGTGACGATGAAGCGGGTCACGGCGGACGCGGACGTGGTCGTGCACTGCGCCGCCGCCCTGCCCAGCTACCCGGCCGACATGATCCGCTCGGTGATCGTCGGCGGGACGGAGGCGGTCCTGACGGCCGCCGAGGCGAACGCCGTGCCCCGGGTCGTGCACATCTCCTCGACCGCCGTGTACGGACTGCCGAAGGTGGTGCCCACGCCGGAGGAGTACCCGCGCGAGCCCGTCGACACGTACAGCGCCGCGAAGGCGGAGGCCGAGGAGGTCGCCGAGCGGTTCCGGGGACGCGAGATGTGCGTCCCGATCCTCCGGCCGAAGACCTTCCTCGGTCCGGGCCGGATGGGACTGTTCGCGATGCTCTTCGAGTGGGCCGAGGAGGGCCGGAACTTCCCGGTCCTCGGCCGGGGCGACGTCCGCATCCAGATGTTCGACGTGGACGACCTCGTCGACGCGGTGGTGACCGCGATGGACGCGCCCGCGGAGACGGCCGACGACACCTTCAACCTCGGGGCCACCTCGTTCGGCACGATCCGCGAGGACTTCCAGGCCGTCCTGGACGCCGCGGGGCACGGCAAGCGGGTCCGGTCGATGCCCGCGCGGCCGGCGCTCGCCGCGCTGAGCCTGCTCCAGCGCTCCGGGCTCTCCCCGGTCTACGGACGCCTCCTGCACAAGCTCCTCGACGACAGCTTCGTCTCCACCGACAAGGCCCGGGACGTCCTCGGCTTCCGGCCGAAGCACTCCAACCAGGACGCGATCCTGCGCACCTTCGCCTGGTGGCGCGAGCAGCAGCGCACCGCCGCCGCGCTCCCCGCCGGAGCCCGCCCCGCGAAGAAGGGCGAGGGCGTCACCAGTGTCGAACCGTGGCGGCAGGGGGCCCTCTCCCTCGCCAAGGTCCTTTTCTAGGAGAACCCGATCATGTCCGCTCCGCTGGTCTCCGTCATCGTCCCCAACTACAACTACGGCCGCTCGATCGGCCTGTGCGTCGAGGCGGCCCTCGCCCAGACGTACCCGAACGTCGAGGTCATCGTCGTCGACGACTGCTCCACCGACGACTCCGCCGCGATCGCCGCGGCGGCCGGCGCCCGGGTGGTCTCCACCGGCGTCAACGGCGGGGTCGCGGTCGCCCGCAACCTCGGCGCCGAACTGTCCTCGGGCGAGATCCTCGTCTTCCTCGACTCCGACGTCGCCATGCACCCCGAGGCCGTCGCCAAGTCCGTCGAACTCCTCGGCTCCGGCCAGGGGTACGGGGCGATCTGCGGCACCTACGAGCCGGAGCCGCTCATCCGCGACAGCCTGATCGAGGAGTACCGCTCGCTCCAGCAGTACTACCTGCTGCTCAAGTCCGAGGGGGTCATCGACACCGTCCACACCGCGATCCTGGCGATCCCCCGACAGGTCTTCGACGAGGTGGGACCGTTCAACCCGATCCTGCGGCACACCGAGGACCAGGACTACGGGCGCCGCATCTCGGAGCGGTACACGGTGCTCAGCTCCCTGGAGGTACGGGGCCGGCACGACCACGACGACACCGTGCGGATCGTCCTCGACAAGGTCTTCGCGCGGGCCCGGCTCGCGGTCCCGCTCATCCTCGGCCGCCGGCACCTCCAGGGCGGCTTCGTCACCGGCCCGCGCGCCGGGGCCAGCCTCGCCGCACCCCTGACGGTGGCGGCGCTCGCCGCGCCGGCGCTGTGGGGAGCGGTGTGGGCGCTGCTGCCGCTCGCCCTGTTCGTCCTCGGCGTGTGGGGCGACCTGGACATGTACCGGGAGGTGCGGCGGCACCGGGGGCGGATCTTCCTGGGGTACTTCGTGGCCGTCAACTTCCTGGTGAACCTGACGGTGTTCGCGGCGATCGGGGTGGCGGGCGTGCAGTGGCTCTGCTCGAAGCGGTTCCGGCACCTGTACGACCCGCAGCCCCGGCCGGAGCTCGCGGCGCCTGCTGCCGGGGTGGCCGCGGGGGCTTCGGG
>NZ_RDBH01000085.1:3665-24561 GCF_008042145.1 Streptomyces sp. adm13(2018) | reverse complement strand
GCCACCGCTCGTATGTGAACGTTGCCTTGCACAGTGCAGCGACATGCTGCGGCACATCTCCACGCGCCCATGGGCGCGTGGAGATGTGCCGCAGCATGTCGCTGCACTGTGCAAGGCAACGTTCACATACGAGCGGTGGCAGGCGGTGGAGTACTACCGGCTGGGACGCCTCCCTCCGAAGGCCTGTCCGACCCTGTGACGGGACTGCAGCCAACGGCATGGGCCCTCCTGGGAGGAAGCCTGGCCAAGTGCGACGCGCCAGGAGCAGGAACCGGCCGTGCCGGAGCAGAAGGCCACTGGCTGGCTCTCGCGCCTGCGCCGCTGAGCTGGGCACGACTTTCGACCAGCCGCGCTTCTCCTTCTGGCAGGGACCAGCCCGGCGAATTGGATGGATACGACGGAGAAGGCACATCATGCTGGAAGCGGTCGATGCGAGGGGGAAGCGTGAGCCGCGGGCAGACGGAAACTCTTGACGAGAAGCACCAGCGCTTGCTGGAAGCTTTCGTGTTGAGGGCCCGCAGGGTGGAGGAACACTCGCTGGCCGCCGACTGGGACGCTCTTGTCGAGCTGACCCGCATGAGCATCAACGTCCGTGTCGACCGAGACGAGGTCTGGATCTCGTACGAGCTCCCGCCCGAGGAAGTGGTCGAATCTGCGGCAGCGCGTATCAGGCCGATTCTTCTGGAGCAGGAAAACTGCTTTCACATGAAGGCGCTCTCGGCTCTGGGCTACACCTGTCGAGCAGCCCCATGAACGATGGAGGGTGACCGAGCCCGTCGGCTGGGGCTCTTCCCCAGCGAAACACCCAATTCTGTGCGGGGACTGCGACCAGCGGTTCGAGGCCGACTTGGACCTGACCTGGGGTGTGAGTCACCGGCAGGAGGAGCGCGACCAAGAGCAGGACCAGGCCGTGCGCAAGCAGAACGGCTGGCTCTCACGTCTGCGCCGCTGAGCCGGGTAAGCCGCTGGCGGGCGCGGGCAAGCCTAAGGACACCCTGGGCAAGCCCATGCTGGCGGCAACGACGCGATGGGTACGTGAGGACGGCGGTGGTCCTGGCCTTGCGGTAGGCCAGGACCGGGTGGTGGGACCGGCTCGGGAACGGTCTCGCGGGTGATACGTCCCCTCCAGCGATGTCGGCTCATCGCGGCAACGCCGCCGGGGGAGGGACGTGCTGCGGCGGGGCTATCGGGGCAGGTAGGCGCGTACGGTTTTACCGCCGCTGGAGGTGGCGGTGACGTGGGTGGTGCGGGCGAGGCGGTTGACCATGGGCCAGCCGAAGCCTCCGGTGCCGCCGTTCAGGTCGGGGGTGCGCATGCGCGGCGCCTGCCGGCTGGGGTCGTGGACGGCCACCTCGATGCTGTCCGGGTGGGCGGCCAAGTCCAGGGTGCAGGTGCCGCCGGCATGGCGCAGGGCGTTGGTGACGAGTTCCGAGACGACCAAGACCACCGTGTCGGCAGCGCCACCTCCGATCGGGCGTACGAGGCCGGCGAGGAAGGTCCGGGTGCGCCCGCGGGCGTCGGCGATGGAGGCGGTGAGGCGGGCGGCTGCGACATCGAGGCTCATCGCGTCCATCAGGTTCACCTTGGTCTCTCGATCGCCAATACCCGGTTCTGTCTGTCCGTACTTGTGCCCCGGCCGGTGGCGGTCAACCCGGCGGGGGCCGCCCCTGCGCCCCTCAGTGTCGCTGTTCGAGGTCGATTACCTCATCGCCGGACGCGCGGAAATCTATGTTGGCCACGGTAGACATTCGGCGATGGTGTGGTTATGGTTTCTCTCGTAACCAAGAAGGACCGCAGGGCCCGGCAGAGATGAACTGCCGGGCGGCAGTATCCGCAGTCGCAGTTCGCAGGACGGTGCGGTGATGGAGTTTCGAAGCCAGAGCGGTTGCAGGACGGCGACGGGACTGGTGACCGGACCGGGTGGCCCGCAGTGATCAGGGGCCGCCGTGAGAAGTACCGCAGTACCCAGCAGTGAAGTCAGTGAGCAGTACCTCGGTGAAGGCGTCGGCTGCGGGCGCGCGCACCGGGAGGTTCGGCAGTGGGGTTCTAAGCCAGAGCAGACGCAGGACGGGCGACGGGGCTGGCTGCCGAAGTGGCGCTGTGACAGGCCACCAGCAGTACGCAGTTCCCGTTTGGTAAGTGATTGACCCAGAGGGAAGAACGGAGGAGCCGAGCACCATCAGGATCGCCCGGGCAGATGCCTTGAGCCCGGGTACCGCAGGACATCGATAGTGAGGTGGTCTCCGGTCAAGCAACCGCGATCCCCGCACCCCCGACAGCATTCAGGTCGGGTCTGCGGAAACAGAAGGCCGGTGCAGCATCAGGGCCGGCAGATGGTGTAGCAGTTCCTTCGGGGCCCGGGTGCCAGTACGGCACCCGGGCCCCTCCACGCGTTCCACAGAGAGGTGAAATGACAGCAGACGACTCGTACGGCCGTCTCGACGACGACGACTACCCCGCCTACACGATGGGCCGGGCCGCCGAGATGCTCGGCACCACCCCCGGCTTCCTCCGCGCGCTTGGAGAACACCGCCTGATCACCCCGCTGCGCTCCCCAGGCGGCCACCGCCGCTACTCCCGCTACCAGCTCCGCATCGCCGCCCGCGCCCGCGAACTTGTCGACCAGGGCACCCCCATCGAGGCCGCCTGCCGGATCGTCATCCTCGAGGACCAGCTCGAAGAGGCCCAGCGCATCAACGCCGACCACCGCCGCGCCACCGAATCGGCGAATCCAACGGCCGCGGCTTGAACCGGGGCGCGTCTTTCCCATGGTGACAGCGTGTGCGGGCGTGTAACGTCTGCGTCAGCTGTCGTGGTTCGGAAGTTCCCTTTGCCCACGCCTCCGGCGTGGGCTTTTTGCTGTGCTGTGCCGCAGGAACCAGGGCGATCACCTCCGCCTCCCGCATGGTGTGGGCGGCGTACTCGACTGGAAGGCATGAGACATGGCTACAGGAACTGTGAAGTGGTTCAACGCGGAGAAGGGCTTCGGCTTCATCGCCCAGGACGGCGGCGGCCCGGACGTCTTCGCCCACTACTCCGCGATCAACTCCTCTGGGTTCCGTGAGCTCCAGGAGGGCCAGACCGTGACGTTCGACGTCACCCAGGGCCAGAAGGGCCCCCAGGCAGAGAACATCAACCCGGCCTGACCTTCCCATACCCCACCCGCACAACGCAGGGGACAGCGCTCTACACCGACCGGAACGGCGGATGCTGCTCTTTGTCCGGTGACGTCGGCGAAATCCGAGGAGCACCAGACCAGGGCGGCGCAGCTGTTGCTGCGCCGCCCTGGTCTGTGTCGAGGTGGAGCGCGATGGTGGGCGCTGCTTCGCGGCTGCGCTGGCACCCCGAGTGAGAACCGGGGGCTCCTCATTCACCGGTGATGGCCAGCGGCCCAGTCCGGATCGCGTGCGGGCGTGGGCGCCTGAGGCTCGGTGGCCGTGGCGCGCATGATGCGCCAGCTGGTGCGCGGTGCGGTGACGGCGTGGGCCAGGACGACGACGGCCTGACGCCCGGCGCCGCCCCGGACCCACGTACCGGCGTAGCGGACCTGATCGGCCGCCCAGTCGCCCAGCCGCTGCCACGGGCGCAGCCGCCCGAGGAGATAGCCGGCCGTGAGCGCGGCGGCCGCGATGACGACGACGCCCACCATCAAGACCACCGCATCCCGATCGCGGACAGCAGCTCCATCCGCTCCGGGGGCAGGGCTGCCGCCCGGCTGCGCTGGTTGCTGGTCCAGGCGCCCAGCTTGTGTTCCCGCTCCTCCTGGTCCTCGGCGCGGCGATCCGGTCAACCCAGTTCCGGGGACCTGGAGGTGGCCCTCGCGCTCGTAGAACTGGCGAGCGACCTCGTCGTTCATCGCCCACTTGTCGGCCTGCGTACGGCGCTTGGGCTTCTCGTCCTCGCTGGCGGGCTCGATCCCGAGAACCTGCTCGCACATCCACTGCTGCACGCTCGTGAGCTCGTCCCAGCCGTACCGGACGGACTGCACACACCGTCCGAGGCCCTCGGCCCGGCGCAACCAGACCGCCCGCGACCCTGACGTCCTGGCCGCGCAGCGACGCGAACGCGAACGCGTCCGCAGCGAGAAAGCCATCCGATGGGGCGGCAGACCGCTACCGACAGCGGCCTGAGCAGGACGGAAGAAACGCCGACTTCACCCTGCGGGCAGCCCGGAGATCGGGCTGCGACAGACTGACGTGGTGATCGACAACGTCTTCGTGATCGTTTCCGGTCTGCCGGCCAGCGGCAAGAGCACCCTGGCCCGCGGACTTGCCGCGGAACTCGGCCTGCCGGTCATCGACAAAGACGTGATCCTGGAATCGCTCTACGACTCCCTCGGCATCGGCGATCAGGCATGGCGCTACCGACTGAGCCGGGCCAGCGACGACATCCTGTTCGCGCTAGCTGCCGACGCCGGGCGAGCCGTTCTCGTCAACTGGTGGCACCACGACACCGCCCCCGCCCGACTCCGCCAACTCGACGCGCAGCTGGTCGAGGTGTTCTGCGACTGCGATACCGAACTTGTGGCTGAACGGTTCCGGACGCGCAAACGCCACCCAGGCCACCTCGACGGGGACCTCACCTGCGAGGAGATCAGCGACCGCGTCACCGTCTGGGCCGCCCACCCAGGACCGCTCGGGCTGGACGGGCACGCTCTGATCGTCGACACTGCCCAGACCGTCGACATCAACACCCTCGGCAAAGAGGTCGACGCACTCATCACGGGCCCTCAACGTTGAACTGACGGCGGCACCACGGCCCGAACGGGACAGGTCAACCCATCACTTCCCATCCCGGTGAACCTTCCCGGTCACAGCACTAAGGGGGGTGAGCGATCACGAGCAGCAGCAGCCGGCCCCGCGTCGGGGCAAGGTCCTGGAGGCCCTTGTGCGGGCGGAGCGGAAGCTCTTCACCCGGCCCGCCCCGAAATCGGCAAAGGCACGTATGAAATTCCTTCGCACGCACGGCGCGGGTCCACCGCAGCCGTGGCGGAGCGCGTGGGCACATCGCGGCGGACGGTGGAGCGCTACCACGCGGGGAAGCTGACGAAGCCGCAGAAGCGGCTCCAGGCCGCCCGGGTGGAGGAGACGGAATCCGAGGGGAAAACCCAGGCCAGGGCACAGGCACGCGCGGCAGCGGCCGCCTCCAGGGGCATGATGGTAGAGGTGACGGCCTCCTTCGGATGCACGTGCACGGGCAGCTCGGACGACGGGCGCGAGCGCCAGATCACCACGGACATCTCGCCTACCTACGTGAAGCAGATCCTGGAGCTCCAGGTAGCCGGTGCGACGGAGGAGGAGCTGCATCCGATCGTCGCGGAGGCCATCACGGAGTCGTACTTCACGGAATGGGGCACCCGAGCCGATGGCCTGCGCGCAGATTCGTGAAACGCCGTTCTCTCCTCGGCGACGACTCCACGGCAGGTGACCGTTTCGGTCCCCACTGGTCGAATGGAACGGATGGAGGCGGTGGCGGAGCAGCCGGTCGAGTGGTGGCGTACCGATCCCACGGTTGCGTCTTCGACGCGGCGAGCATGATCACCTGAGTCAGTTTTAGGCGGATGGAGGAGGCGTCATGAGACCGAAGGTGACGGTCTACACGAAGAGAGGGTCCCCGTACCCCCAATGGCAGTGGCACTCCTGAAGAAGAAGGGGGTGGACGAGGCCGACCTGGAACTGATCTTGATCGATACCGATCCTGAGAAGGAAGAGGAGATGAAGGAGCGCAGCAGGCGGACATCGGTGCCGCAGATCTTCATTGGCCACAAGCACGTCGGTGGGTACGACGATCTCAGCAAGCTTGACCGCGAAGGCAGGCTGGACGAGCTGCTCTCGGAGTAATCCCGCAGACCGGCACCAGTACGGGGCCGTGTGGCGAGCCACTGTTCCGGCGCAGCATTCGCACGGCTTAGGCGAGTAGATCCGAAGTGAATCGTGGTCGTGCGCGATGAGTGACCGGCCGACCGGGCGCGCGGCTGGGCTCGCTGGCCGCCGGCGCAACTGCGCTCAGTGCGGGAAGTGGTGTGGCAGCTCCGCGGTGAGCGCGGCCGCCGCGGGGGAGAGCCAGCGTCGGTGGTGGCGGGCCAGTTGGACGGTGACGTCGGGGAACTGCGGGCCGGGCACCTGCGTCAGGCGGCCCGCCGCGAGCGCGTCCGCGACATTCGCGCGGGCCAGCAGGCTGAGGCCGAGGCCTGCGGCCACGCAGGACCTGGCGGCCTCCAGACTGCCGAAGCGCGTGATCCGGGGCGGCGCGCCCTTGGCGGCGGCGAGCAGCCGCTCGATGAAGCGGTCGCTGTAGGAGCAGCCCTGTTCGTGCAGGAAGTAGTCCTCGCGGGCCAACTCCGCCCAGTCGGTGGGCGAGTCGGTGGCGCTGCGGGCGGCGAAGGGGTGCTCGGAGGAGCAGACGAGCACAAGCGGCTCGCGGGCCAGCGGCGAGCACTCGACGTCGCGGAAAGCCGCCTCGTCCTCCAGCAGCAGGGCCAGGTCCACCTCGCCGGTGCGGAGCGCGGCGACGGCGGTTGCGGTCGCCATCGTGCGCAGGTCCACCTCGATCCCGGGGTGGCTGCGCCGCAGCGCGGCGATGACTCCCGGAAGCCGTGCGGACACCAGCGTCTCGCCGGCCGCTAGCACCACGCGTCCGGTCGCGGGACCGCTCGCGCCACCGGTCGAGGCGGCGACCGCCCGCAGCTGGGACTCGGCCTCCAACACCGCCTCGGCCTGCGCCAGCACCTCGCGTCCGGCGCTGGTGAGGACCACCCCGCGCGGCAGCCGGTCGAACAGGCGCACGTCGAGCTCCTTCTCCAGCGCCTGCACCTGTGCGGTCACGGTGGACTGGACGAGGTGCAGGCGCTCCGCGGCGACAGTCAGGTTCTCGGTCCGGGCGACGGTGGCGAAGGTGCGCAGCAGTCGGGTGTCCATGCCGCCGACGATAGCTAATGCCATCGGATGCAACGATGGATTCGATCGATATCCATCGTTGGTACGGATGTCTACGCAGTGCCACAGTAGGCGCATGAGCCTGAAGACACGCCCCGAGACCCTGCTCTACACCGCCTTCACCACCCACCCCGCCGGCGGCAACCCGGCTGGCGTCGTGCTCGACGCGACCGCACTCGATGATGCCGCCATGCTCGCGACCGCCGCCGAAGTCGGCTACTCGGAAACCGCGTTCGTCACTGCCGCAGACCACGCGGCACGCCGGTTCCGGCTGCGCTACTTCAGCCCGCTTGCCGAGGTCGCCTTCTGCGGTCACGCGACCGTCGCCACCGCGGTGGCTCTGGCCGAGCGGATCGGCCCCGGCCCGCTCGTCTTCGACACGCCGGTGGGGGAGATCGCCTTGGACACCTCGGCAGAGCCCGCAGGCTCCGTGACGGCGAAGCTCACCAGCGTCCCCACCCGCTCCCGACCGGCGAGCGACGTGGAGGTGAACGCCTCCCTTACGGCCCTGCACTGGTCCCCGGAAGACCTTGACCCGGCACTGCCGCCGCACGTCGCCTTCGGCGGAAACGAGCACCTGGTCCTGGCCGTGGCTACCCGCGAGCGTCTCGCGGCCCTCGACTACGACTTCGACGCTCTGGCCGAGGTGATGCACCGTCACGGCTGGACCACGCTCCAGCTGGTCTGGCGAGAGGCCCAAGAGCTCTTCCACGCCCGCGACCCCTTCCCGATCGGCGGTGTCGTCGAGGATCCGGCCACGGGCGCCGCGGCCGCCGCCCTCGGCGGCTACCTGCGCGCCCTCGGCGCCCTCCCGCCCTCCGGTGCTTTCACCATCCGCCAGGGGGAGGATCTCGGTCGGCCCAGCCTCCTGCGGGTCGAGGCCTCCACGACGGACTCGCGCGTGCGGGTGAGCGGGCAGGCGGTGGCGATCGTGGGCGCAAGCCCGAGCACCGGCGGGGGAGAAGCCTGAGCGGACCGGTGGCGCTGCGCATAGCGTTCCTTCACGCCGCACGCAGAGTTGAGGAACGCTGCATGCTCTGCACGCGATCGGCGCCGCGCCCCTGGAGGTGCAGCAGGTGCAGCGCCGATGCCTGTGGGAGGGTGCCGGTCGGATCAGCTGACGGCGGGCAGCGAACCGCGCCTCTTGACGGCCGCGGCCTTTTTAACGGCGGCCGCGGCCGCGCGCTGCCGGACGCCGACCGCCAGGCGAATTGACCAAACTGTAGCTGGGGGGCTCCGTGGCCGGGCAGGTCAACGGCGATGGAGCGGTCCTGGGCGCGTAGCGATGACGGCAGCCGCATCGCGGCGGTGGGTGCTCAAAGCCCGCAACGGGTAACAGGAGTCTTATGGTCCCACCTCGCACCGACCGAACGCGGCAGGTGCGGTGCCAGCACCGTGACCGAGGCGACGTGTGCTCCGCGGTTGTCGCGGCGGGAGCACTCTCAGTAAGTGGGGGCGCGATAGCCGGCGTTGCTTGCTTCGGCGTTGGCGAACTCGTCGGTAGTCAGGTCGAGCAAGCAGCCACCGAATCCTGGACCTCATCAACACCGAAGCTCAGCGACGATCCGAGGAGAAGGAATGGACGAGAACTACCAGCTTGCCCGAGGTGAGTGGATCCCCGAGGGGCGGCCCATGGGCGCGGTCATCATCATTGGACTGATCCTTCTCCTCGTCTTCATGGTGTTCTGGGGCCGGCGCCAGAAGCGGTGACCGTACAAGGAGCCCGGCTGTCTGCTCGCCCAGTCACTGCGCCTCAACGACCGTGTTCCCGCTCGTGCTTTACGGCCGTTTCGGGCAGAGTGCCCGGCTGCACGCGGGCGAGTTGCTGCTGTGGTCCCTGCGGCGATTCTTGCGTGGGTTCGCTTACGGTGCGTGTTGTTGGGGCGGGTGTGGATACGCTGGCCCGCATAAGGGAATCGAACTGGTTTACGAGAACGATGGGAACCGCTGCGGCGGTGTTCGCCGTCTCTGCCGTCGCGGTCCTGCTGTTCGGGACGGCTCCGATCGTGCCACGCATCGATGTCATCGCCCTGCTGGCCGCGGCAGCGGGCCACACCGCAGTCAACCGTGTCCGAGACGGCCCAGAGATCATTTACGGGACAGCCCTTACCGCGGACGCACCGTCGATGGACCCGGACCTACGGCAACCCCTGTCTGGCCAGCGCCGTCATCGGCCCAGTCTTTTGCTTCTGATGGGCATTCTTGGTCCGTAGCACCAAGACCGTCGAGAACTATGTGGCCGCCATCCTGGACACCCTCGAAGCCTGAATCGCCGACCGTCTCTCCAGCCCCCGCGAGATCACCAAGAGGCGCATCGAGGATGTCCTGGACCCGTCGCTTCTGCAGGGCCCTCGGACGCGAGCGCCTGATCTTCGCGACCCGGCTCGAGGATGAAGATCGAATTCACAGCTTCAGCAGGCGCGCCGCCTCTCACAGTCCCAGAGGGAATCGGTCTGTACGTAGTCCAGGCTGTCCCTGTTGATGGCCTCGAGTGCCTCCAGGTACGCGGTCCGCTCATCGTCGACCAGGCGTTCACGGGCCCGCCACTCCCGGCGCTGACGCCACCAGCGCCCGTCGGGCCGGTTGGGATCCGGCAGCTTGCGGATCTGCTCTACCGTGGCCCGGATCTGCGTATCTGCTCAGGCGTCAGTATGCCTGCTCAGAGTTGTCAGAGCGCCTGGACGGCTTCCCGAGCGGCTTTCAGGACCGCTAGGCGGGCAGCCAGACTTCCAAGCTTGACGTGCATTCTCCCGGCTCATGGGTGGCCGCTACAGTTGCGTGTCATGGGGGATTTAGTTCCTGTGGATCAGTGCCGGGAGTGCAATCGGCCACTGGATCTGCTCAACAAGAATCGACCGGAGCTGTTCTGCGGCCGCTGGCATCAGGTGAAGTACTGGTTGGAACAGTTCCTGGATGCCGCCATGAGCTAAGGGCTGTCCCGTAACTGGACGGCGCCCCCTTGCCGATCCCGGATCGGACCGTGTCAGTGGCTGATGACAGGATCGAGGGGTGCTGATCAAGGGATACGACGTCGGCCCGTTGGTGCCGGGCGAGTCACTGCTGGTCCACCCGGGCTTCTGGTCGAACTACCTGCTGGCGATGTGCAGCGACGGGGGGTGTGGCGAGCGCTCGGTCCCAGAGTGGTTCGGCGAGGACGGTGCCGATGTCGATGCCGTGTCCGAGGTCCTCTTCGATCGTGAGCGCTGGCCAGCGTTCAGGGTGCCGGCAGAAGACAGCCCCGGAGCCGTGGTGATCTACCGCAACCTGGATGGTGATTACGGCACCGACTACCTCCTGACCCATCCCGGCAGAAGCTGCGCGGAGCAGATCGCCAGCTGGGACGGAGATTTCTCGGGCACTGGGCTGTCATGGCACGAACTGATCCGGATTGCTGACAGCCCGTCGCTTGCGGACGAAGGCGTCCAGGACACGCCCACCCGCTTCCTGCTGCTGCTTCCCCTCCTCACCGACCCGGACGTGCCGGAAACAGCATCAGCAAGGCTTATCGCCGCCCTGACCGCAGTCGGCGCGCCGCAAGACACAGCCTCCATCGCGGCGGAGCATCTCCTGGCCCACCTCACGAAGAGATCCCGACACGACCCCACGTGGGCGTCTCCGCTGAGCGGCAGCTGATAGGTGGGCCGAGTCGCCAGTCACCCCATGAAAAGATCTTGGTATGGCTGGTGTGATCACGGCGTCGGCATCTTCCTGGATAGTCCCGTTCTCCGGGCTGAGCCCTCGCGCCTTCGGGAAGCTGGTAACGGTTCTGCGGCGTCAGGGTGCGGACGCGGTCCGCAAGGGCCGGCCGGGGGGGCCTTCCGCTGGAGGACCGGGCCCTGCTGGTCGCGGCCTACTGGCGAACGAACCTCACCATGCGGCAACTGGCCCCGCTGTTCGGGGTGGCGAAGTCGGCGGCGGACCGGATCATCGACTACCTCGGGCCGATGCTCGCGCTCCATCCCCGCAAGCGGTTCGCTAAGGACACCGTGGTCATCGTCGACGGCACCCTGGTCCCCACCCGCGACCACTCCATCCCGGAGCGGTCGAAGAACTACCGGTCTCCATCAACCACCAGATCGTCATCGACGCCGACACCCGCCTGATCGTCGTGGTCGGCCGGCCGCTCGCCGGGAACCGCAACGACTGCAAGGGCCGGGAGGAATCCGGCGCCAAAGCTGCCGCTCGGTTGCTGTGTCGGGCGGCATCGAGGTCGAGCCCGGACTCCGCATGTGTGACACCTCCGGGCACCAGAACTGACGAAAGGGCGCGGCGTGCTCCCTCTGGACCGGATCCGTCAGCTGCTCCTGGAACTCGATGAGCCCCGCCACTTGGAGCGACCTTCCGATTTCGACTTGGACACTTCACGGGACTGTTTCGCCTGGCTCGTGAGTGCCCTGGAGGGACGCTTCGGACCGTCCTGCACGAGTGACCTGGCTCAGGACGCCAGTTTCTACGGCGTCATCGATGTCCCTGCGGAGGTGACGGGGCTGGGTGGCCGGCCCCTTCGTGCCGCGATGAGTCACTTCGGCACCTACTTGGTCACCGCCAGAGTGGTGGAGGACGAGAGTGCTCCCAGCAGCGATACGGCCCTGACCCCGGAGCTGATGGGGTGGCTCGATGACGTCTGTAGTGCGGTGGGGTGCACCTTCGTCCCGGCCGAGCTGCTGCGGGAGCTCTACGACGGACCGTCGTTCCTGGAAGCGCACCGCGACAGGGAACTGATCGCGGCGTTGGTTGCTGCCGGCGAGTTGACCGACTGCGAGGGGGACGACGAGAGCGAGGTGGGGGTGGCGTACTGGAACGATCGATACTTCGCGTACATGTGAGACGTCTGCGGATCCGCGCTATGAGGAACTGGTCAAGGGCAGCGGCTCTACCCGTCGTCCGTGCTGGTGGCGCCCGGGTGCCGACCCCTACGGATTGCCCTCCGCACGGGTGAGGGCTCGTGGTTGTCCGGCGCCCGGGACCTTTCGCTGCGTCGCAGAAGCGCGGTTCGGGAGCTCGGTGCGGGCGGGGATGAGCCCTCTCTCTGGACATCAAAGTTGAACATGTTCAATAATCTGCATCTGGGGGCGGCCGGGCTGCCCGGGGCCCGCGTGGTGGCGAAGGGGCGGTCGGCCGCATGCCGGGTACCCTTTTCCGCCTCTCTGAAGAATGGTGGCGACCCGCCATGAGTACTCAGCGCACCGTCTGTGCCGACCGCAAGGCGACCGTGCTCGCCTGCGTCTACGTCGGGCTGATCGCGACGGTGACCGCTGCCCGCGGGACGGCCGGACTCCACAGTGACCCTACCCAGGCCGTCCTGTTCTTCCTCTCCTTTCCGGGCTCCCTCCTCGTCACGACCTTTCTCGTCCTGCCCCTGGGCGCTCTCAGCGGCAGCAGCGGCGCTGAGACGGTCCACCCCTACGGATCGATGCTCTATCTCGTCGGCGGCGCCGCCCTCAACGTCCTCATCGCCGGCGCGGCGGTGAAGGTCTTGCGGTGTGCGCGGACCGCCTGCCGATTCAAGTGAGACCAGGTCGCGCACGTCCTGGCCTCGCGGGTGCAGCCGGGGGCGAAGGCGAACCGACTGCGGGGGGACCGGCGGCCGGTGACAGGAAGGCCGTCCTGTGATCGGAGGACCGGATGGGTTCGCCGTGTTCGTGACGCTGTCCGGCCTGTCCTGAGGCCCTGGCAACGCTGGTAACAGCACTCAGGCGAAAGGCGCCCCCGCCGGAGATACGGCCGCACTCGTGCGCCCTCCTCCGTACCGATGGTTCGAGGTACGCAAGGCCGGTGCACAGGCCGGCTGAGCGCCGCGGTTCAGCCCTGGGCCCGCCCTGGGGCCTGCCCACCAGAGTGAGCGTCAACCGCACACCGCCGACCCGGCGGGCTGCCCAGAGCCGCTGGGAAGCGGTTGGCCCTGGTCAGAGCCGCTGCCCAGGCCCCATGACCGTGAGTCCCACTTCCTCGGCGAGCCAGTGCGCGTAGGGCTCTCTCGTCTGGACGCCGCCGAAGACGGCGCTGCGGACATGGACGAGGACGGTGTAGTCCTCGGCGAGCACGTCGGGCTTGCGGGTACGGGTGTTGAAGAGGAGCGTCACCTCAGCGTGCTTGGACTCGCCATGGAAACGCGCCTCGGGCGACTCCGGCCAGCACAGCATCTCCCAGTTGATCCAGCCCACATTCGAGCCGATCACTGCTGCGAACGCATCCTCGATACTGCCGACCGGCAGCTCACTCAGCCCCCATTCCACCGGCATCCGCCCTTCATACGCGGCCGGATCGGTCGGCAGACCCGGCCCCTGCACGCCGACGACCAGACCAGGCAGCCCCTCCCACGGCACCCCTCCGCGCTCCTCACGCTCCGCCTGCCCCTGGACCACCCCTCAGGTATCTCCTTCGCCACACGCCACGCCTCGGCGACGGAACGAAACTCCGCGTACACGGAGACCTCGGAGTGCTCACAACGGCCGAACTCCATGAGACGGCGCGCAGTACTGAGGGCCAGAGCCAGGCCAGGGGAGCCAGACACCGGCCTCGGTCCAGTCCCGCAACCGCCGCCAGGCCGTCACCCCGCTGCACCCGGTCCGCTCGGCGGGCACGTCTCTCCAGCTCACGTTCTTGCGCAGCACATACACGATGCCCCGCAAAGCCGCACGGGCGTCCGCCGGCAGACGCCCGGGATACCGATGACGCCGCGGCGGACGAGGCGGCAGCAGCGGAGCAATGCGTTCCACCAGCTCATAAGGCACAAGATCATCCGACACCCGCACCACAAGAGGTGACAATGTCCTTTCTTAGAAAAGCCGTTGGGGAAAGAGGAAGGCGTCCGGATGCCTATCGGGCCGTGGTCCGGGGCGTCACAATCTCGGTATGACGATCACGCCGGCCCCTCCGAGCGGACCGCCGACACGCCGCACCCCCCTCGACCTCGCCCGCGGAATCCTCACGGGCGCGGTGATCGGGAGCTCGCTCGCCGCGCTCGTCGTCGGCACTGTCCTCGAACATGTTCCGCTCCTGGTCGGCGGATTGGCCGTCCCCCCCGCCTACGGACTGCTGGTCCTCGCCGCTGGGGCGCCCAAGCGCGCACGCGAGGCGGCCATCGTCCCCTGTACCGCGCTCGCCAAGATCGAGAGCCTGCGCGCCATTGGGGGAGAGACCAGCGACGTGCCCGTCCGCTTCGACCTCACCGTCGCCCCGGACGGCGGACCGGCGTACCGCGTCGAGTCCACCCAGTCCGTCAATCTCGTCGACCTGCCCGACTACAAACCAGGCGGCATCGTCATTGTCCACTACCCACCGCACCAGCCGTGGGCGGTGAAGCTGGTGAAGCGCCCGACACCGCAATGGGAGGACCGCGCGACCGCGGCCCGCATCGATTCAGCGCCTGGCCCGGCCCTCACCGACGAGCCGCCCCCGGATGGCGCCGTCGGCGGCTACCTCACCCTCCTCGCCCTGCTGCTCGGAGCGGCCGGTGTGGTCCTCGTCTTCCGTGCTGACCTCTTCGGCCTGGAACACCCCATCGACCGGCCCTCCTCCGCCGCTGGGCCCGCCGGCCCCGGCACCTCGTCCACCACGATCGTCTCGGCCGCGTCCGGCACCGTCGCCCTCGGCCCCGGACAGTCCCTGTTCGACGAGGGCCGACTGCGTTCGGCGGTCGATTCGCTCACCAAGGGCGATGGGAGAAAGCGCCAGGCTCTCACCGTCGTCGTACAGGACCGCCTCCTCACCGTCGTCTTCACCCCTGCGGGCTCGCAGGCACCCGGCTTCGACCTGGACGCGCTGCCCTACCCGCGCATTCCCGCCCTCGTCCGGGAGGCCAGAGCCACTCTCGGCGTCCGCTCCCCGCGGACCTGGCAGCTCACCGCCGAGAGCCTGTCCGGCGCCCTCACCCTCAGAGTCGGGATAACCGGCGCCGAAGGCGCCGCCTCGTTGGAGGCGAACGGCCACGGCGAGATCGTGCGGCGCGTCTCAGCGCGCTGACAGGACGGACGGGACGGGCGCCCGAACGGCATGGGTGAGCCGGGCGGGGCAGGCTATTGGGACCAGGAGGAGCACGGATGAGCTGGCACGGATATCTGGCGTTGTGGTGCTTCGTCCTTGGTGCGGTCGCGCTCGTCGGATACGGAAGGTCGCTGGCTGGGGTGACCCGCGGCCAGCGGGCGGTCCGGGTCATGGGCCGGACCGAACGGGTCACGGAGCCCCGGCACGGGAGCTCGGGACGCGAGGGGATCGCCGTGGTCATTACCTTCCGCGATCCCACCACGGGGCAGGAGTTCACCGTCACCAATGATGGCGAGTGCGGCGACCGAATCAGCACGGCCTGGATGGGCCGGGAGATCGGCATCCGCTACCCTCCCGGCCGCCCGCACGCCTACCGCTTCACCACCGACCCGGACGCCGGACGGAGCGGCCTCGGCTGGCCCAACTTCGCGGTCTTCCTCATCTACGTCGGGCTGGTCGTCGTCGCCTCGATCGACTGGGGCTGGCCGTGGGCCCTCATTGGCTTCGGCGTGCCTTGGACACTGCTGGGCGCGACCTATCTGCCCGGGGCCATACGCGACTCACGCCTGCGCATCGAGGGCCTCGCTTCCGGCGGCCCGGTCCCGGGCCGCGTCATCGCCGTACTGAAGGACGTCACCGTCGACGAGGACGGTGACACCGCCACCAGCCACACTCCGGTCGTCACCTTCACCACCCACGACGGCACCGCCGTCACCGCCTATCGCACCGTAGGGCTGAGCGATCCCGCCCGCTCGCGGGGCCGGGACCTTACGATCCACTACCGCCCCGACAACCCGGCCGTCTTCACCACGGACCTCGCCGCCGAATACCGCTCCCGCGCCGGTGAGATCGCGTTCGCTGTCGGAGCCCTTCTCGCGGGGGTCGCCGCGGCCGTGGCGGGAGGGATCTTGATCGCGAGCTGATGCCCCCCGTCCCTGACGAGCTGGCCACCGCGACCGGCACGACCTCAGGCGGACGCGGTGAAAGGAGACCGGAGCGATCCAGCCCAGGCGGCGCATCCACTCGAAATCGACCCGACGGACGCCGAGCCGGGCCGCGGCCTGTCTCAGAAGGTGTGGCTACCGCTTTGGCCTCTGCATTTTGCGCTTCGGAGTGCCTTTCGTGCCTTGTGAGAGTCGCTTCACGTTCGGGTGGATCGAGCGTTGCATGTATGTGGCGGGCAGCAGGGTATGCAAGCTTGCGGTCAGCGTGGCGTCGAGCGGCCCGGTGTGTCCGTCGTAGAACACCCCGACGAGGGTGCGGGTTGGTTCGTCGTAGAGGAAGACGACACCTCGTGGCAGACCGAGCTGGTGTTTCTTGGCGCGCAGATAGCCGCGAAGGTCTTTCTCGGCATCGTCGGGATGCTGTCTGGCAGGGCGCGTGGCCCAGACGAACAGCCATCCTTGTTCCGGGTCGGTGCCGTCGGTGACGGGCACTGTCAGGCTGCGACCTCGGCCGCTGGGGGAGGGGTTGTCGAGAAGCTCGTCACCATGGCGCGCTGTCTTGTGTTGGGAGGCTGTTGCCAAAGACAGCAGCGTGGCTCCGATGCTGAGCCATCCGGTGACGTTACGTGATTGCAGATCGTCGATGAGAGGCGCGAGTGGTGAGGGCACCATCGTTGGCTTGGGAGCGGATCTGGCAGTCGCATCATCACGTTGCCCGCTGTGGAACCACCGGTCGAGTGCGTCGGTTCGACTGGTCAGGAAGGTCAACTCTTGTGCGCGGTAGCGGCGTAGCTCGGCTGTGGTCGGCTTAAAGAGCGTTTTGTTCCGGCCAGGGCGTTTGATAACTCGGGCGATGCCGGCCGCTTGGGGTGGCCCATGTCGGCGTGTGAGGATCCGCTTGTGGAGTGTGATGTGTGCGGGCGGTCGATGTGGCGGTGGCCGGTGCCACCGACGGCCTGGGAAGAGGAGATTTGGTCCTGTTCCTGGTGCCATGCGGCCACCCATGTGGGCGGCGAGTGGTTCGAGATTTCGCGACCGCCGTATCTGCCCCCGGGGATGCGCTGGGAGAAGGCCGTCGCGGATGGCCTTGCCTCTGGTGCCTCCCACGCGTTCGGCATCTTCGACAAGACGCTGTGCGGCATCCAGGAAACCGGCATGTCGCCGTCCGACCGCTCGTGGCTCCCGGAACGGGCAGATGCCTGCGGCGCCTGCCGGGAAGCGGCGGATGTCATCGATGACCGCTGGCCGCAGACGATGAGGGGAGAGAACGCGCGCGTCAGCGTGGCGCGGAGGCTATGAGTCCTTCCAGTTCGGAGTCGACTCTCGGGTGAGCCTGCGGCTCATCAGGTCGATCATCGCAAGGCGGATCATCGCTTCGGAGCGGTGGGGGTGGGTTTCGTAGTCGCGGGCAAGGCGGCGGTGATGCATGAGCCAGCCGAAGGTCCGCTCGACGACCCACCGTCGCGGGATCACCTTGAAGCCTTTCTCTGCTGGGTCTCGGCGAGTGACTTCGACATCGATGCCCAGGCGGGCGCCGTGTTCGACGACCTTGGTGCGGTAGCCGGTGTCGGCCCAGGCCTTGGTGATGCGGGGGTGGCCTTCGGCGATGTCCGAGAGCAGATGAATGCCGCCGGCGTTGTCGGAGACGCTGGCGGCGGTGACCAGCACGGTCAGGAGGAGGCCGAGCGTGTCGACGCCGATGTGCCGTTTGCGGCCGACGATTTTCTTGCCCGCGTCCATGCCCTGGCCGGCCGCGGGCACGTTGGCTGAGGTCTTGACGCTCTGGGCTCGACACCGCGGCCTTCGGCCTTCCGCACTAGGCGCCGCAGGAGACCGTTGAGCTGGTCGAAGACCTCGTCCTTCTGCCATGCGGCGAAGTATCCGTAGACGGTTTCCCATGGAGGGAAGTCGTGTGGCAGATACCGCCAGGGAATCCCCGTCCGGTCGACATAGAGGATGGCATCCATGATCCGGCGCAGATCGTGCTCGGGCGGCCGGCCGATGTCCAGACCCTTCCCTCTTCGCTCGGCCCGCCAGGCCGTCAGAGTCGGTTCCAGCAGTTTCCAACGGGCATCGGACAGGTCACTCGGATACGGTCGCAGTCTGCGAGGCATGTTTCTGTAGTAGCGATGACGGCCCTCCCGTTGCAGGGCGCAAACAGGCGCGACCGGGGGCGCGTTGGGATCAGACAGGAGCGAAGGGACCGAAACGGACCCTCGAAAGACGGCACCCGCCTCACCTGCCACAGCAGACGTCCGAAGCCTCAGCCGACCCGAACCGTTCTGCCGCCTGAACTACGATGAAGCACCCCTTCTGGGACAAAACACTCTTTTAGAACTGCTAACAGATTGCGTCGTGTGGACGTGGCTGGTTGCTTCGTGGCCGAATCCGAGGTGCCCTAGGCAGTGTCTTCAAATGATCACCGTTGGTGGATCATGGTGTCGTGATACGTCGCCATGAACTGTCTGATGCCGAGGGGGAGTTCGTTCGGCCGTGGCTGCCCGAGTCGTTGCGGGGGCGGAAGCGGCTGGACGACCGCAGGGTCCTGAACGGGATCGTGTGGAAGTTCCGGACCGGGACGGCCTGGCGGGACGTGCCCGAGCGGTACGGGCCGTGGGCCACGCTCCACACGCGTTTTCGCAGGTGGGCGGCGGACGGGACGTTCGACCGGATGCTTCGGGCCGCCCAGGCGAAAGCGGACGCGGCGGGCGACATCGACTGGCTGGTTTCGGTCGACTCCACCATCGTCCGGGCCCACCAGCACGCGGCCGGGGCTCGAAAAGGGGGGTCCGCGCCCCGGCCCTCGGCCGGTCCAGAGGCGGTCTGACCAGCAAGATCCACCTCGCCTGTGATGGCCGGGGCCGTCCACTCGCCTTCGTCGTCACGGGCGGGAACACCAACGACTGCACCCGGTTCACCACCGTGATGGAGGCGATCCGGGTGCCCCGGATCGGACCGGGACGGCCCCGCACCTGGCCCGATCACGTGCTGGGCGACAAGGGCTACAGCTCGAAGGCGATCCGCGCCTGGCTCCGCCGTCACGGCATACCGCACACGATTCCCGAACGGCTTGACCAGGCCCGCAACCGGGCCCGGCGCGGCAACCGCGGAGGCCGCCCGCCGGCCTTCGACCGCGAGGCGTACAAGCACCGCAACGTCGTGGAACGGTGCTTCAACCGCCTGAAGCAATGGCGCGGCATCGCCACCCGCTACGACAAGACCGCCCAGTCCTACGAAGCAGCCGTCACCCTCGCATCACTCCTGATGTGGGCGTGATATTTGACGACAGAACCTAGAGTCGCCGCATGCGGCGACGGACGGGATTGGCGATAGCTGGAGTTGCAGCCCTGGCCTGGGGTGAGTGGTTGAACTGGCGCTGGTCTCGAGCGCTCGTGGGGTGTGGCGAGGGCACCACCGCGACCGTGGTGGTGTTGGGGTACCGGAATCCCCAAGGGGCGGCGAACCTGATCAACCGATGGCGAGTCCGTGCTGGGATCCGGTCCATCGCCGCTGACGGTGCGCATGAGACCTGCGTGATCTTCAGTGGCGGTGCGACCAGTAGCGGCGCCACTGAGGCCCGGCTGATGGCTGGCTACGCGAAGACGGTGCTTGCGTTCGACGGCACGGTGCTCCTCGAAGACCAAAGCGCGACGACGTGGGAGAACATCACGAACGTGATCCCACTGCTTGAGGACGTGGATCGCATCAAGATCGCCTCCCAGCCAGCTCATGCGCTCAAGGCCCGTGCATACCTGCGGCGGCAGCGGCCCGATCTTGCGGAGAAGCTGGTGCGTGCGGACGACTACCACCCTGGCGAGTGGATGGTCGTCAAACCGTTGTTGGCTCTGTACGGACTTTGGACACTCCGCGGCCTCAAGGCCGAAGAACGGAAGATCTTGCTGTAGCCAGCCGCTGCCGCCTGGGCTTAAGTCTGGTGGTTCTTGGGCCGGTGCCAGCAGATGATGCTGCACCCCAGAGTGAGGAAGGCTTCGTGGATGTCGTCGCGGATCTCCCAGCGGATCCGCAGGCGGCGGAACCAGCGCAGGTGAGCGAACACGCGCTCCACCACCCAGCATTGGACGCCCAGACCGGGGCCGTGCTCGATGCCACGGCGGGCGATCAGCGGCTTCACGCCCGGTACGAGGCAAGCGCGGCCGCCCCCGGCGCCGCCCGAACGTGGTGCTGGGCGACCGCGGCTACGACCACGACAAGTACCGCCGACTTGCCTGGGATCTCGGACTCGCAGTCAGCGCCCCTTGCGGCGCTGCGCGTCGAAGCGGAGCAGCACCCGCACCGAACGCCACACTCCGGCCGACGCTCCAAGCAGGGCGCCCCCTGTCAGCGTGGCCTTTCCCCCTGGACTGGAGACTCCGAGAGCCAGGGCAGGAAGCAGGGCTACGGCAAACACTGCCGCAGTCAGCGCGACAGCACTCACGAGAGCGAAAACGATCTCCACTGTTATGGCGTCTTTCTCCACCGCGACTCACGTCCCATGTCCATCCCACAAGTTTCACATCACGGTCCAGCGCACCGAAAGACATCGCCGAGACGTGCCAACCAATCGAGATGGCTTCTTAGGACTCGCTGACCTGGCTGGTGGCCGCCTGGGGGAGTTGCGGCCGGCCATGCAGATGGTGAGGTCCGGGCGATGTCCCGCTGACACTGCCACTCCGCACGGCCCAGGACGGGGTCCGCGCCATGGGCCACAGTGTCCCCGGCTGTCGTCAGAAGTTGCGGGTACTCCGGTGCTGGTCAAGTGGTGTGATCGCGGTCATCTAAGGTGGCGAGGGGACAGGAAGGACCTAGCGGTGACGACTGTGGTGCTGCGCTCGACCGATCTGACGCTGAGGCCGTGGGAGCAGGGTGACGCCGGCGTGCTGGCGGCGTTGGCCGATGATGAGGAAGTGCGTCGCTGGACGTCGCACCGCGTGGCGGGGCTGCAGGACGCGGTGCGCTGGATCGCGACCCAGGAGGCGGGCTGGGAGTCCGGGAAGCGGCTCAGCTTCGCCATCCTCATGACTGGGCGGGTTG
>NZ_RDBH01000085.1:0-3565 GCF_008042145.1 Streptomyces sp. adm13(2018) | reverse complement strand
GTGGTGGCGGGGCGGGGCGGCGGCCGGTTCTCGGGGTTCGTGCGCCTCGCGGTCGCCCTCCAGACGGTGAGCATCCTCTTCCAGGCGGTCACGGCCGGGATGGCGATGTCCTCGCAGGTCGGCGCGACCCTGCACGACATCGGATCGCGCGGCATGTACGCGATGTCGATGCTCTACCTGCTCGCCGCGGTCCTGGCATGGCGCCCCGGCGGCGCCCCCGCCCGGCCCGTCCTCTACGCCACCGGCTTCCTGGCCCTCGGCACCCTCCAGGTGGTGATGGGCGTCCTGCACGTGATGGAGGTCCATCTGCCGCTGGGCGTCCTGATGT
Organism: Streptomyces sp. adm13(2018); assembly: GCF_008042145.1. GTDB lineage: Bacteria > Actinomycetota > Actinomycetes > Streptomycetales > Streptomycetaceae > Streptomyces. The sequence continues at coordinate 3,237 of NZ_RDBH01000085.1, read as the reverse complement.
TCGGCCTGAGCATGCTGGACCTCGGACGGGTCGCGCTCCGGCGGATACGGCCGACGGCGGAGGCGACGGTGTAGGGAGGCCCCGGCAGACCGCCGCACACGTCAGGAATCGAGAAGCCGCGCCGGACGGCCCCAACTAGCGTGGTGGGCATGGACATCACCATCCACACCACCGTCCTCCCGCACGAGGATCCCGACGCCTCCCTCGCCTTCTACCGCGACGCCCTCGGCTTCGAGGTGCGCAGCGACGTCGGCCAGGGCCGGACCCGCTGGATCACCGTCGGGCCCGTCGGACAGCCCGGTACGTCGATCCTGCTCGCGCCGCCCGGCGCCGACCCGGGGGTCACCGAGGCCGAGCGGCGCACCATCGCCGAGATGATGGCCAAGGGCACCTACGGATGGATCCTGCTCGCCGCCCCCGACCTCGACGCCGTCTTCGAGAAGGTGCAGGCCGGGGACGTCGAGGTGGTCCAGGAGCCGACCGACCAGCCGTACGGGGTGCGGGACTGCGCCTTCCGCGACCCCGCGGGCAACCTCGTCCGCGTCCAGCAACTGCGCTGAAGGGACTCCCCCCATGTGTCATCCTGCGTGGATGAGCGCACTGACCGAGGCACAGCGCCTCAGCGACCTGGCGCGGCTGCGCAGGGTCCGCGACCGGATCGACCGGGAGTACGCCGAACCGCTGGACGTCGAGGCACTCGCCCGCGGGGTGAACATGTCGGCCGGGCACCTCAGCCGGCAGTTCAAGCAGGCCTACGGCGAGGCCCCGTACTCGTACCTGATGACGCGGCGCATCGAGCGGGCCATGGCGCTGCTCCAGCGCGGCGACCTCAGCGTCACCGACGTCTGCTTCACGGTCGGCTGCTCCTCGCTCGGCACCTTCAGCACCCGCTTCACCGAGCTCGTCGGCGTCTCGCCCAGCGTCTACCGGCGCCAGGTCGCCGACGGCGGGGCCGGGCTGCCCTCGTGCGTGGCGAAGCAGGTCTCGCGCCCGGTCAGGAACCGAGCAGCGGCGGCGGCCACCGCGCGCGCCTAGCGTGGTTCCCGGACCGGGGTCGGCTCCGTCGCCCCCTGAGGGGGCCGGGCCGTCCCGGCCGGGCCCCACCGCAGGCGAATGCGCGGCCCCGGGGCGGCGGAATTCCGGGCTACGCGCGGTGAATATTCGTCGTGTAAACACACGGGATAACACGGGCGGAATTCTTCACCCCGCACGCCCCGGCCCACCGTGCTAGTGTCGATATCAGTTGCAGTTGTGGGTCCCGAACGTACGAGTGCCCGTCCGGTCCTTCCGGCGCCGGGCACCCTTTTCATTTCCGGGCTTTTTCCGGACGGGGCGAGCATCGCAGCAGGACGGGGCGCACACGAGGTGCGCTCCGAGCAATGCCCCGAAGGAGCGTCTGGCATGGCGACCGGTACCGTGAAGTGGTTCAACTCTGAAAAGGGCTTCGGTTTCATCGAGCAGGACGGCGGCGGCCCCGACGTCTTCGCCCACTACTCGAACATCGCCGCCTCCGGCTTCCGTGAGCTGCAGGAGGGTCAGAAGGTGTCGTTCGACGTCGCGCAGGGCCAGAAGGGCCCGACCGCCGAGAACATCGTCCCCGCCTGACACACGGCGCTGACGCACAGACACGTACACGGACTGAGGCCCGCACCTTCGGGATGCGGGCCTCAGCTCTTTGCAGCCCGGCTGCGGGAACCACCCACCGGCCCCTTCCGGCCCCTCCATCCGCAGGAGTCACCATGCGTTGTGTCATCGCCCGCTTCCCGTTCGAACTGACCAAGGCGGGCGTCATCGCGTCCATGAAGGGGATCAAGCCCGAACCCGCCGTCGGCGACGTCGTCGTCATCGGCCGGCGGCAGTATCCCGTGAAGCAGGTCGGCGAGGTCGTGACCCGCCAGGACCGCCGTGACTTCAGCGCCGGCGAGGTCGTTCGGGCCATGACGAAGCTCGGCTTCACCTGCACCACGGTCACCGCGGGCGAGCAGGCCGCGGCCCCCGTCGACCCGACCGGGACGCCCGATGCGGCGGGGACGGCGGAGTCGACGGGTACGGCCTACTGACCCGCAGTGGTCTGAGTGGTTCCGGCCCTCAGTGGTCGGAGTAGCTGAAGTCGCCCACCGTCCAGGCGCTGACGTCCTCCAGGGCGACCCGGTACATGCCGCCGGTCTCCGGGATGCCGACCGTGCCCTGGAGGATGCGGGCGAGGTGGAAGTGCAGGTGGGTGGGCGGCCCGCCGGGGCGTTCGGAGGGGCTGAAGACTCCGGAGAACTCGCCCAGGCGGGCGGAGTCCGTCAGTACTTCGGACACCCGCTGCCGCCACAGCGCTTCGGGGGCCAGCCGGCCGGTGAGGACGACCCCTCCCACGACCACCGTCAGGGACATCTGATTGCTCTGCCCGGACTCCACCGTGGCGGCAAGTTCAACGAGCAGCTCGTCAGGCTTCGACATGGAAGTCGATTCTAGGCGGCCGCCCGGGCAGAGCCCCCCCGCTACAGCGGCGCCGACTCGTCCGCCGGGAACGCCGGGCCGTGACCGGGCACGATCACGTCGGCCGCGGCCAGGACGCGGAGCCGGGAGTCCTTGAGGAGCGTGTGGTCGGGGGCCACCGGGTCCTCGACCGGGCCGTTCGGCCGCCACCACAGGTCGCCCACGAACGCGACGACGCCCTCGGCGGTCCCGGCGAGCAGGGTGATGTCCTCGGCGCTGTGGCCGGGGGTGCGGATCAGCCGCAGCGAGGGCGACAGTTCGTGGCCCTCGGCGTCGCGGTCGGTCCACTGGTCGTTCTCGTAGATCGCCTTGTGGTCGTGGACCCGGGCCCGGCCGAAGAGGCCGACGTTCATGGTGTTGTCGGGGTGGTGGTGGCTGAGCACCACGTCGGTGATGTCGTCGGGTAGCAGGCCGAGTTCGGCGAGCGGGCCGAGGATCCGGTCGCGACTCGCGACCATGCCGGGGTCGACGACCACGTGCCGGTCGCCGTCCCGCACGTACGAGACGGTGGCGGCGACCCCGGGGCCCGTGGAGAGCGTGTAGCCGGTGGTCAGGATGGTGTGGGCGGCGGTGCGGGCGGCGGGTGCGTCGTGGTTCGTCATGGCCCCGAGTCTTCTGCGCGGCGGGTTTCCTCACGAGTGGCCGTACTGCCATCGATCGCGGGAATCGTGCCAGCCCCCCGTGGCGGACGGCCGGCATCGGGCCGGGCGGGCTGTCGGCCCCGCCCCGGACGTACGGCCGATCCCGCCC
>NZ_RDBH01000084.1 GCF_008042145.1 Streptomyces sp. adm13(2018) | reverse complement strand
CCGCAGGGCGGCTTCGGGGCGCCGACCCCGCCGCAGCAGCAGCCGGAGCCCGGCTACGGCTACCCGCAGCAGGCGCCGCAGCCGGACCCGGGGTACGGGTATCCGCCGCAGGCGCCGGACCAGGGCTACGGCTATCCGCAGGGCCCCGGAGGACCGCCCCCGGCGACCCCGCAGCAGCCGTACGGCTACCCGGCCCAGCCGCCCACGCAGCCCCAGCAGGGGGGCTACGGCGGCTACCAGCAGCCGGCGCAGCCCCCGTACGGCTACCCGCCCCAGCCGCAGCAGGGCTACGGCGGCTACCAGCAGCCGCCCACGGCCCCGGTCCCGGCCGCGGCCCCGGGCGGCGGCCGCGGGAAGCCGTCGGCGCAGCTCCAGATCATCATCGCGGCGGTCGTCGCCGTCGTCCTGATCGTCGGCGGCGGCGTCTGGTACGCCAACTCCGGTGACGGCGGCAAGGGCGACGAGTCGAAGGGCACCGGCGGCACCACGCAAGGCGCCGACGGTGGGGCCGGCGGGACCGGCGGCGGCGCCGGTGTCGGCGGCGACGGCAAGGAGAAGGCGGGCGGGAACACCTCGGCGAAGCCGGCGTTCCAGCTGGAGGTGCCCAAGGTCCCCGACACCACGCCGGTGGCCGGCTCGTGGGTGACGGACAAGGTCTACGTGAAGACCGGCGTCAACGCGGTGTCCGGCTACGACCTCGACTCGGGCGCGGTCGTCTGGACGCTCCCGCTGACCGGTCAGATCTGCGGTGCGTCCCGGCACATGACCGCCGACCACAAGGTGCCGATCCTCTTCGAGGCGGCCAAGCGCGTGGCGCCCCGCTACTACCGGGACTGCACCGAGGTCGGCGTGGTCGACCTGAACACAGGCAAGCTGCTCTGGTCGACCTCGGTCACCGGCGGCGCGGCGGGCGACTCCAAGGTGCGGTTCAGCGAGGTGACGCTCAGCGGCAAGACGGTCGCGGCCGGCGGCCTCGACGGCGGCGCCGCCTTCGACGTGGCCAACGGCAACCCGCGCTGGAAGCCGCAGGCCAACGCGCAGGGCTGCTACGACCTGGGGTACGGCGGCGGCGAGGGGCTCGTCGCGGTCCGCAAGTGCGGCACGTACGACGCCCCGTACGTGATGATCCAGAACCTCGACCCGGTGACGGGCGCCCCGATCTCGCAGTACAAGATGGCGAGCGGGGTCAAGTACGCGTCCGTGATCTCCACGAAGCCGCTGGTGGTCGCGGCCGACGTCGGCGACAGCGCCGGTGACGGCAGCGGCATCTCGGACTTCTTCTCCCTCGACGAGAAGACCGGGAAGCTGAAGGCGAAGATCACGGCGGACGCCGACCGGTACGCGGCCCGCTGCCGCTCGACCAAGGTCGAGGCCTGCACGCAGGCGCTCGTGGGCAACGGCCGGCTGTACGTGCCGACCGAGGAGCACGAGGGCTCCAGCGGCGAGTTCGGGGACGAGACGAACGAGGTCATCGCCTTCGACCTGGCCACCGGCCGGACCATGCCGGAGAAGGCGGACGCCGGCGACAAGTACACGCTGATCCCGCTCCGCATGGACGGCGGCGACCTCATCGCGTACAAGGAGCCGCCGTACGACAAGGGCGGGCGGATCGTGTCCATCAACGGCGGCACGATGAAGGAGACCCTGCTCCTGGAGAACCCGGCGGACAAGGTGAACCGGGAGAAGGAGAACAGCTTCTCCATCAACGGCGCCGAGTTCCTCTACCAGGACGGCCGGCTCTTCATCTCGTCGGTGAACGTGAGCAAGCCCCGCGAGTCGACCTCGGCGTACGACAAGCGGTACCTCGCGGTGGCGTTCAGCACCAAGGGCTGAGCCGCGCCGCGCGGCAGACGAGGAGGGCCTCCCCGGAACCCCGGGGAGGCCCTCCTCGCGCGTGCGGGGACACGGGGGACATGGCGGACCGGCGGCGGTCCGAGACGCCGGAGTGACGTCGTATGCGCAGGTCTGTTCCTTTCGCGTGGACAGCTGAGTGATCATGCCGCGTTTCCCTTTCGTGCGCGGCGATTGACGGACCGTGAGGTGGGGGAGCGTGTAGCTTGCCGGGCGGGGTGGCCGGTGGACGGCGGCCCGGAGGGCGGGGGATGACCGGGATGGGCGTACGGCACCAGGTCCCCGAGGAGCGGGTCGCGGCGGAGTTCGGTGGTCGAGACGACCGGGTCGAGCGGCCTGGTGCACCAGGTCCCCGAGGAGCGGGTCGCGGCGGAGTTCGGTGGTCGAGACGACCGGGTCGAGCGGCCTGGTGTCGACGGCGGTGCGGACGGCGTCGTCGCGGGTGTCGTAGTAGATCAGCTCGCGCCCGTCGGCGAGCGTGGTGGCGGTGCAGCGGGACCCGTCGCCCTGAGGCGCCGTCCGGTGGCCGTCGGCCTGCCTGCTTCCGGGTGAAGCCCGGTCCGCCCGGTCCCCCCGTGCATGGGAGGGCCGGGCTTCACCGTTGACGGTGATGTTGGAATGTGATTCCTTGTGCGTGGTTATGTTTGAACCGCCGGAGGGCTCCGTGAAGAAGACCGCCACCACGCTCGCCGACGGGCGCGAGCTGATCTACTACGACACCCGCGACGACGCCGTCCGCACCGCCGTCGACACCAGGCCGCTCGACCCGGTCGTCTCGACCACCGAACTCCGCCGCGACCCGCTCCTCGGGGACCTGGTGGCCGTCGCCTCGCACCGGCAGGGCCGCACCTACCACCCGCCCGTCGGCGAGTGCCCCCTCTGCCCCTCCGGCGACGGCCGGCAGAGCGAGATCCCGGCCCCCGACTACGAGGTCGTCGTCTTCGAGAACCGGTTCCCCACCCTCGCCGGCGCCTCGGGCCGCTGCGAGGTCGTCTGCTTCACCGCCGACCACGACGCCTCCTTCGCCGACCTCACCCCCGAGCGGGCCGCCCTCGTCCTCGACGCCTGGACCGACCGCACCACCGAACTCGCCGCCCGCCCCGGCGTCGAGCAGGTGTACTGCTTCGAGAACCGCGGCGCCGAGATCGGCGTCACCCTCGCCCACCCCCACGGGCAGATCTACGCC
>NZ_RDBH01000083.1 GCF_008042145.1 Streptomyces sp. adm13(2018) | reverse complement strand
CGAGTCCCTGGCTGCGTCCGGCGGGGGCCCCGGTGACCGTGATCGCCCACCGGGGCGCCTCCTCGGCCGCCCCGGAGAACACCCTGGTCGCCGGCGAGGTGGCCCGCCGCGGGACCGGGGGGCGGGCGAGTGAGGGTCTCTCATGACCGCCCACCCTACGGGGAGACGGACCCGCCGGGCCGAAGCGGGGGACGGCGTTCCGCGTCGCGCCGCGCGGCGGCGAGAACGCGTTTGCTTTTCGCTCGGGCGTTCTGGAACCCTCCGTTCGACTTGTCGACCCAGGAGTAACGGAGACAACCCCACATGCCCACAAGGCGCATACGCCGCACGTGGCTCACGGCCGTCGCGACGGCCTCGCTCGCGTTCACCTGCCTCGCGGCACCCGCCCGGGCGGAGGACGTTCCGCCTGCCGCCCCGCAGAGCTGGATCCAGGAGCCCCGCACCACCGAGGCGACCGCCTCGCCGTTCGGCACGCGCGCGTGGACGGAGCCCGGCGGCGCCGCCTCCCCGGGCGACTTCACGATGGCGCCCGGCGCGCTGAACGCCGAGACCACCAAGCGGGTGGCCCGACTCGACTCCGTCCTGCCCAAGTCGGGCGTCCAGAACCTGCTGACCGCGGCCAACCGGACCGTCCAGCCCTGGTGCTCCCGCGACCCCTTCGGCACCGCCCCCGACCCGGACATCAAGTACTGCCTGCAGAGCGACGACTCCGTCTCGCAGGAGTGGATCCCGCAGGGCATGACCGGCGTCTCCGACGCCAAGATCAACGAGCTGTGGGGCGAGGCCGGCAACATCCAGCTCTTCGCCTCCTACGACGGCTGGGACCCCGGCCGCGAGAACGACCCGCTCCCCACGGCCGGCGACTGCACCACCGCCGAACTGGAGGCGAACGACGCCTGCAACCAGAAGGGCGTCCGCATCACCTTCGTGCAGAGCCGCACCAACCCGGCCACCGGCACGCCCGAGGTCAAGTACCGTCACGTGCTGCTCGGCTGGACCTACGTGAACTCGGCCGACCACGTCTCCTTCGACGGCCTGCACGCCGCCGAGTACCCGATCCAGAAGGGCGTCCACGCCGGCGGGATCGTCTGGTACGGCAACTACCTCTACGTCGCGGACACCCGCAACGGCCTGCGCGTCTTCGACATGCGCACCATCATGGACCTGGACCCGGACGGCGACCCCAAGACGCACGACGCGATGGGGGCCGACTCGGACGGTGTGAAGACCACCGCCAACGTCGAGGACAAGACCAAGGTCGGCCGCCACGACAACGTCTGGTACAGCTTCGGCTACCGCTACGTCATGCCCCAGGTCGCCGCCTGGAAGTTCAAGGCGAGCCAGACCAACCCCAAGGGCTCCTACGCCTGCGTCTCCACCGGGGCGCCCAAGGCCTCGTACATCTCGCTCGACCGCAGCACCGCGCCGGACCGGCTGATCATGGGAGAGTACTGCCGTCCCGAGAGCGGCTACCCGTCCACCGGCCGCATCGCCTCCTTCCCGGTGGCGGCCCTGGAGGGCCGCTCGGCCGATGTCCCCGCCCAGGGCTGGGCGAACTACCTGCCCCTGACCAACGGCGGCGCGCAGGGCGCGGCGGTGAACGGCGGCACCCTCTACCTGAACGAGTCGAAGGGCACCGACGAGCCCGGCAACCTCTGGCGCCACACCTGGGACACCAGCGGACGGCTCGTCCCGTCCGGACAGCCCGTCAAGACCGCCCGCGGCGCCGAGGACCTCTACGTCGAGCGCGGCACGGGCCGGCTCTGGTCCCTCTCCGAGCACCGGCCCGGCCAGGCCGCCGACTGCAAGGCGAACCGCGCCCCCGGTGACCCGGACGGGACGGACTACTGCCAGCGCGTGCTCTACGGGCACAAGCTGAGCTGGCTCGACGCCCAGCCGTAGCGGCACACGGGAAGGCCGTACCGGACCACCGGCACGGCCTTCCCGCACGAGAGGGTCAGGCGTCGGGAGCCAGCAGCTCACCCGTCCGCGCCACCCGCGCGTACCACCGGGCGCTGGACTTCGGCGTCCGTTCCAGGGTGTCGTAGTCCACCCGGACCGCGCCGAAGCGCTTCGCGTAGCCGTACGCCCACTCGAAGTTGTCGAGCAGCGACCACAGGAAGTAGCCGCGGACGTCCGCCCCGTCCTCGATCGCCCGGTGCACCGCCTCCAGATGCGCGTGCACATAGGCGGCCCGCTCCGGGTCGTGCACCGAACCGTCCGGGGACACCACGTCCTCGTACGCCGCCCCGTTCTCGCTGATGACCAGCGGAAGACCGGGGTACGCCGCCGACACCCGGGTCAGCAGGTCGTACAGCGCGCTCGCGTCCACCGGCCAGCCCATCGCCGTCCGCTCGCCCGGGGCCCGGTGGAAGGCGACCGAGTCCGAGCCGGGCCAGGGCGAGTGGTCGCTGTTGCCGTGCCCGTCGTCCTGCGGCTTCTCCGCCCCCTCCGGGACGTGGGAGACCAGCGTGGGCGTGTAGTAGTTGATCGCCAGCAGGTCCAGCGGCTGCCGTACGACCGCGGTGTCCCCGTCCGCCACGAACGACCAGTCGGTGACCTGCGCGGTGTCCCGGATCAGGTCCTCGGGGTACGCGCCCTCCAGCATCGGGCCCAGCCAGATCCGGTTGCCGACCGCGTCGATCCGGCGGACCGCGTCCAGGTCCTCGGCCGACCGCGTCAGCGGACGTACCTCGTGCAGGTTGAGCGAGACCGCGATCTGCCGGTCGGCGGGCAGCGCGGAGCGGAGCGCCTGGACCGCCAGACCGTGCCCGAGGTTGAGGTGGTGCGCGGCGCGCAGCGAGGCCACCGGGTCCGTCCGGCCCGGGGCGTGCACCCCGGAGCCGTACCCCAGGAAGGCGCTGCACCAGGGCTCGTTCAGGGTGGTCCAGCGGGTCACCCGGTCACCGAGGGCGTCGGCGACGATCCCCGCGTACTCGGCGAACCGCTCGGCGGTGGCACGCTCGGGCCAGCCCCCCGCGTCCTCCAACTCCTGCGGCAGGTCCCAGTGGTAGAGGGTGAGGGCCGGTTCGATGCCGGCGTCGAGCAGCTCGTCGACGAGGGCCCGGTAGAAGTCCAGGCCCTTCTGGACCGCCGGACCGCGCCCGGTGGGCTGGACGCGGGACCAGGAGACGGAGAACCGGTAGGCGTTCAGGCCGAGTTCGGACATGATGCCGACGTCTTCGCGGAACCGGTGGTAATGGTCCACGGCCACGTCGCCGGTGTGCCCCTCGAAGACCCTGCCGGGGGTGTGCGAGAAGGTGTCCCAGATGGACGGGGTACGGCCGTCCTCGGCCGCCGCTCCCTCGATCTGGTACGCGGCGGTGGCCGCGCCCCAGAGGAAGCCGGACGGGAACGAGCGGGTGGCGGTGAGCGGCCGGATTTCGGACGCGGTCATAGGAGGGGGCTCCCAACGCGGTTGCGGGGTCGGTACGTTCGAGAGTTCGAGACGTGCGGAAGAAGGACCGGGGGCGCCGGGTTCAGCTCTTGACGGCGCCGGCCGTGATGCCGCCCACGATGTGCTTGCCGAGGAAGGCGAAGACCAGCAGGAGCGGCACGGTGGAGATGAGCGCGCCGGTCAGCACGACCGCGTGGTCCACCGTGTGGTTGCCCGCTCCGAGCCCGGCCAGCGCCACCTGGAGGGTGGGGTTGCCGTCCGGGGTGAGGGCGATGAAGGGCCAGAAGAAGTCGTTCCAGGCCTGGACGAAGACCAGCATGCCGAGGACGGCCATCGCGGGCCGCGCCACCGGGAACACCACGTGCCAGATGATCCGGAGGCTGTGTGCGCCGTCCATCCGGGCGGCCTCGACCAGCTCCACCGGCAGCGCCTCGATCAGGAACTGGCGCATGAAGAACACGCCGAACGCAGCGACCAGCGAGGGCAGCACGACCGACTGGAGCTGGTCGAACCAGCCGAGGTCGGTGATGATCTGGTACAGCGGGATCACGCTGAGCTGCGGCGGGATCGTCATGGTGGCCACCACCAGGGAGAGCAGCATGCCCCGGCCCCGGAACGGCAGTTTGGCGAAGGCGAATCCGGCGAGCGTGGAGAACAGCACGGTGGACAGGGCCACCAGACTCGCCACGACGGTGGTGTTGATCAGTGCCTCGCCCATGTCGACCTGGTTCCAGGCGAAGGAGAGGTTGTCGAGGAGGCGGTTGCCGGGCAGCAGCGGCGCCGGGGCCTCCACCACCCGCTCGCCGCTGTGCGAGGCGGCGACCAGGTTCCAGTACAGCGGGAAGAGCGAGACGAACGCGGCCACGACGAGCAGCACGTAGGTCAGCGGTCCGGCGTGGTGCTGGCGGCCGGCGGTCCTCCCGAGGCGGCGACCGGTGCGGCCGGCCCCCGGTGCGTCGGCCGGGCTCCTGCCGCCGGCCGGGCTTCTGTCGAGTGTCTGCGCCATGAGGTCAGCCCCCCAGCTTCTTGCGGTTGTGGCGGGAGACGAGGGCCTGCACGCCGCCGACGAGCAGCAGGAGCAGCAGCATCACCCAGGCGATCGCCGAGGCCTGGCCCAGGGCGCCGGTCACCCAGCCCTTCTCGTACATCAGCAGGCTCAGCGTCTGGAACTGGTTGCCGCTGCCGCCGCTGATCCCGACGCTGCCGCCGAAGAGCATGGGCTCGCCGAACAGCTGGGTGGCGCCGATGGTGGAGACGACGACGGTGAAGAGGATGGTCGGCCTGATCGACGGGATGGTGACGCTGACGAACTGGCGCCAGCGCGACGCCCCGTCGAGCGACGCCGCCTCGTACAGGTCCTGCGGCACGGCCTGCATGGCGGCCAGGTAGATCAGCGCGTTGTAGCCGGTCCAGCGCCAGATGACGATCGCCGAGATGGCGATCTGCGCGGGCCACTTGGAGGACTCCCAGTTCACCGGGTCGATCCCGACCCAGCCGAGGACGCCGTTGATCATCCCGTAGTCGGTGTTGAACAGCTGCGCGAAGACCAGGGTCGCCGCGGCGATCGAGGTGGCGTACGGCGCGAGGATCGCGACCCGGAAGAAGCCCCGGCCGCGGAGCTTGTAGTGGAGGAGGTGGGCCAGGCCCAGCGCCATGAGCAGCTGGGGGACGGTCGAGATGACCCCGATGGTGAAGGTGTTGAAGAGCGCGTTCCAGAAGAACTCGCTGGTCGCCAGGTCGGTGTAGTTCTCCAGGCCCTTCCAGCTCGGGTCCCCGCCGAGCTCCACCCGGTTGAGCGAGAGCCAGCCGGTGTAGATCAGCGGGAAGAGGCCGAAGGCGGCGAACGTGAGGAAGAAGGGGGTGACGAAGACGTACGGGATCGCCTTGATGTCCCAGCGGTAGAGCGTGCTGCGCCAGCCGGGGGAGCGGCGGCCGCGCGGGCCGGGGGAGGAGGGCCGCAGCACCGCACGCATCGACCCTGGAAGGACGCCCCCGTGGCCACCTCCGTCCGGCCTCGCCCGAACGGAGGTGGCCACGGGGGCGTCCTTCCAGGGTCGATGCGTGCGGTGCTGCGGACGGTGCCGGCCCGCCGCGCGTCGCGGGCGGCGGACCGGCTGGTGTCCCCGCTACTGGTCGATCTTGTCGTCGACCAGCTTCTTGACGTTCTCCCAGGCCTTGGCCGGGTCGGTGCCGCGCTGCTCGATGTCGAGGATGCCGTTGTCGGTGAGGAAGGTCTTGACCTGGCCGTCGTAGCGGCTGATCGAGGCCGGGGTGATCCCGGAGGCGGCGCTGGAGAAGATCTTGCCGACGGGGGTGTCACCGAAGTAGGGGAGCTTCGCCTCCTGGACCGCCGAGGAGGTGAGCGTGTCCTTGGACGAGGGGATGTTGCCGTTGACCGCGAAGACCTTCGCGTGCTGGGCCGGAGCCGTCAGCCAGGCGGCCAGTTCGGCGGCCTCCTTGGTGTGCTTGCCCGCCTTGGGCACCGCGAGGAAGGAGCCGCCCCAGTTGCCGGCGACCGGCGGCGCGGCGATGTCCCACTTGCCCTGGTTGGCGGGGCCGGCTTGGTCCTTGATGATGCCGGTCATCCAGCTGGGGCAGGCGACGGTGGCGAACTTCGAGTTCTTGAAGGCCGCGTTCCAGGTGCCCTTCTCGTCGAACTGGCGCAGCTTGGCGGTCAGTCCGCCCCGGGCGGCCTTGACCGCGGTGTCCCAGGCGTTCTTCACGCCGGGGCTGTTCTCCCAGTCGAGCTTGCCGCCGGCGTCGGCGTACTGCACCGGGTCGCTGGAGACCACGGCGTTGAAGAGGCCGCTCGCCGAGTCGTGGAAGGCCGTGCCGGCGGGCGCCGCGGCCTTGTACTTCTCGCCGGTCGCGAGGAACTTGGCCCAGTCGCCGGACCAGAGCTTGCCGACGGCCTCGCGCTCGGTGGGCAGCTTGGCCTTGGCGAAGAGGTCCTTGTTGTAGCAGATGGCCATGGGGCCGATGTCGGTGCCGAGGCCGATGACCTTGCCGTCGCCGGTCGTCGCCTGCTTGACCTTCCAGTCCAGGAAGGCGTCGATCCTGGCGCCGCCCTCCTTGCCGAGGTCGACCCACTTGTTCGCCATGGCCGGGCCGGTCGCCTCGGCGACGTAGCCCACCTCGACGGCCTGGATGTCCGCGACGCCGCTGTTCTGCGCGAGACGCAGCTTCAGGGTGTCCCAGTACTTCTGGCCGTCCGAGACGTTCGACTCCTCGATCTTGATGTTCGGGTGGAGCCGCTCGTACTCGGCGTAGAGCTTCGCGCCGGTCTTGTCGTCGTAGCCGAACGAACCGAAGGTCCCGATCCGCAGCGTGATCTTCTCGGTGCCGCCGCCCTTGCCGCCGCCGTCGTCGTCGCTGCCGCAACCGGTGAGCAGGGCCGTGCCGGTCACGACGGCGGCGACCGCCGCGATCGCCGCACGGCGTCCGCGTCTGCTGCTGGAAGTGCGCATTCCACTCTCCTCGTCCAAGGTGGTGCTCGTTGTGCGCCCAGAGGCCCGGCCGGCTGATCGCGGCTCGGCGGCGCCCGCCAGGACTCGATGCAAGGTTGTGTGCGTCTCGTACGTACGTCGTTTCGTGCGTACGACTCGTGTGGTGTCTCGTGTGTACGTCTCGTGCGGTGCCTGGGTGGGAGCGCTCCCACGTCGTTGCCGGAAGGTTGCTGCCTGGCGGGTGCGAGTGTCAAGACATGAACACGGATTCGTTACCGGAAGGTTTTCCCGGGGTTTCACGGACCTGGGCGGGGCCCGTCACGTCATCTCCTGAACGCACGTCATGGCGCGGGGGCGGGATCCTGGACTAGTGTGGGAGCGCTCCCATCGGCTGGGTCCTCCCGCCGGAGCGCTGGTGAGCTGCACGAAGACCTACGAGGGGAGTTCGGGAGCGGTGAACGGACGGCAGAGCGGCAGACCCACCCTGGAGCAGGTCGCGGCCAGGGCCGGGGTCGGCCGGGGCACGGTCTCCCGGGTGATCAACGGCTCCCCCCGGGTCAGCGAGCGGACCAGGACGGCCGTCGACCGGGCCGTCGCCGAACTCGGCTACGTCCCCAACCAGGCCGCCCGCGCCCTCGCCGGCAGCCGTACGGACGCGATCGCGCTGGTCATCCCCGAGGTCGAGGCCCGCCTCTTCGCCGAGCCGTACTTCCTCGACCTCATCCGCGGGGTCAGCGCCGAACTCGCCGAGGCCGACAAGCAGTTGCTGCTCACCCTGGTCCGCAGCGAGCAGGAACGGCAGCGCTTCGAGCAGTACCTGACGGCCCAGCGCGTCGACGGCGTCCTGCTCGCCTCGGTCCACGGGGACGATCCGCTGCCCGACCGGATCCGGGAACTGGGGCTGCCGGTCGTCATGAACGGCCGCCGCACGGAGGCGGAGCCCGTCCCGTACGTCGACTCCGACAACATCGGCGCCGGGCGCATGGCGGTCGCCCACCTCGTGGGGCGGGGGCGGACCAGGATCGCGACCGTCACCGGCCCCCTCGACATGTACGTGGCACGGGCCCGGCTCGGCGGCTACCGCGCGGGCCTCGCGGAGGCCGGACTCGCCCCCGACGAAGGGCTGGTCGCGACGGGCGACTTCACCGAGGAGGGCGGTCGGCGGGCGATGCGCCGGCTGCTCGACCGCAGCCCCGACCTGGACGCCGTCTTCACCGCCTCCGACGTCATGGCGGCCGGGGCGCGCGCCGCCTTGCGGGAGGCCGGCCGCCGGGTCCCCCGGGACGTCGCGCTCGTCGGGGTCGACGACTCGCCGGTGGCGCGGCTGATGGACCCGCCGCTGACGAGCGTGCGGCAGCCCATCGAGGAGATGGGCCGCACGATGGCGCGGATGCTGATCCGGGAGATCCAGGGGATCGAGGCGGAGCCAGGGGAGCCCCGCCGGCACGTGCTGCCGACGG
>NZ_RDBH01000082.1:20976-52606 GCF_008042145.1 Streptomyces sp. adm13(2018) | reverse complement strand
GGGCGAGGCGTAGGGCAGCGTGTGCGGCGCGGGGGGCGGGTCCTCCGGGAAGACCCCCAGGAACAGGTTGCGCCGGGCGTTGGCCACCATGGCCCGGAAGGCCTCGGGGTTCTCCTTCTCGTCGAACGGGCCGACGAACTCCTCCAGCCAGACGCGGAGCATGCGGTCCTGTGTCTCGTGGAGGGACCAGGCATGGGCGGAGATGCCGAAGTCGGTGAGCTTCGCGGCGCCGTCGGCCGTGAGGAGGATGTTGGAGGGTTTCACGTCGAGATGCAGCGTCCCGCAGGAATGAGCGGCGTCGAGTGCCCACGCGGTCTGCGCCGCGATGGTGAGAACGGTGCGCAGTTCGGCCGGGTGGTCGCTCGGGCGGGCCGGTCGCCGGGCGATCCGTTCGGCGAGGGTGCCGTCCGGCACGTACTCCGCGAAGAGAGCGAGGCTGCGGGCCCCGAGCCGGGTGAAGTGGCAGGCCACGATGTGGGGGTGGTCCGGCAGGCCGATCCAGCGCTGTGCCTCCTGGAAGGCGGATGCCGACTGTTCGGGCGTCTCCGTGTGGATGTGCTTGACCGCGTAGTGCCGGTCGGTCTGAAGGTCGCGTACGAGATCGACCGTCGCCCTGCTCTGCCCCAGACGGCGTTCGACGGTGAAGCCCGCCAACAGGTCGGTGCCGGAACGGACATGGTCGGAGTACTGGGGGGTCTGTCCTTCGGGCATGGGGCCACCCCTCTCACAGAACGGTCAGGAGCGCGTCGCGCAGTTGTGCCGCGGTCATGCTGGGCAGACTGCGGTCGGCCCCGAGTGTGCTGTCCACCAGCGCGGCGAGTGCCGGGGGGACGGGGATGCCGCGGTCTTGCACGGGGACGACGGGGGATCGCAGCAGTGCCCTCCACACGTCTCCCCCTCGGGGGAGATCGCGGGGCGCGCGGCCGGTGAGCGAGAAGTACAGCGAGGCGGTGGCCGACCAGACGTCGGCTCCCGGACCCACGTGCTTGTAGTCGAGCGCCTGCGCCTGCGGCATGAAGCCGGGTGTCCCCTGCTTCTCCCCGGTGACGGTGATGACGGCCAGGCCGACAGCCGCGTACGCCTTGGCGAGTCCGAAGTCCGCGATCTTGGCGCGGACGGCACCGTCCGTCCCAGGGGTGAGCAGGATGTTCGGCGGTTTCAGGTCGCGGTGCACGATGCCGTGTGCGGTGACCTTCTCGCCCCGGGCGTCGAGGGTCGTGAGGGGTGCCTGGTGGGCGTAGGCCAAGCCGTCCAGGACGTCGACGGTCAGGGCGACCGCCTCCTCCACGGGCAAAGGGCCGTCCCGCACCACCCGGTCGGTCAGGCTTCCCTGGCTGCAGTACTCCATCACCAGATAGGGGCGCCCGAGGTGCTCGCCCACGCGGTACGCACGCACCACGTTCGGATGTTTGAGGGCCTGGGCGATCTCCAGTTCGCGGCGGAACAACCGGCTGCTCTGCGCGTCGGTTTCGCCGAAGGGCCCCTTCGTGAACTTCACGGCCCGGAGCTCATCGGAGTCCGGATCGAGGCCGGCGTACACCTCCCCCCAGCCGCCCGCACCCAGCTTCCGGAACTCTCGCCAGGCTCTGAAACCCGGTACTTCGGGCAGCTCTGACGGGTGTTCGGCCATGCCCCCCGCTCTCCGCGCACGGATCTTCTTCCACCCCCATTATCCCCTGATGGTCGTACATACTCCATAACGCGACGGGGTGCTGTCCGCCGGCCTCGTGTCCGGATGCTCCGGAGGCGCGGAGCCCGAGGCCAAGACCGACGGCAAGGAGACGGCCAAGGCCACCGTCCGCACCCCGGAAGGCCTCTTCGTCTTCGCCGCCCAAGCCCGTCTGACGCGCCCCGGCCCCGGTCCGGCGCCTCCGCCGGGTCCGCGCGGAAGGGCCGACGCCCAAGGCGTCGACCTCCGCGGCGGATCAGGCGGGAAGGCTCATCAGAAGCAGGGGATCGGTGGTCGGCTGGGGGGACCCCCCGGCCGGTTCGAGGGTCAGGCCGACGGCGCCGGCGTCCGCCGGGTTGCCCGTCAGCATCACGGTCCCGTTCTGGTCGATGAAACCGGCCGGACGCATCGTGCCGTTGTGGTCGAGCCACAGCTGGTAGACCTTCCCGGCACCGGGCGCGGGCAGGTTGGCGGCGGTGAAGACCGCCTTGTCCTGCTGGTCCGAGGAGACGACGCTGGTGAGCGCCCCGTTGGCGGCCTTGCCGTGGACGGTGCGCGCATCCGGGGCCGCCAGTACGGCGCTGACCTCGGCGAGTTGCTGCTGCGCCTGACGGGCCTCCTGCCGGAGGTCCTGTCCGTTCTGCGTCTGCCACACCGCCACACCGCCCAGGGCGGCCGCGGCCACACTCGCGGCGAGCGCCAGCGGAACCGCCCGGCGACGCAGGATGCCGCGGTACGCGGGTGCCTGGCTGGGTGCCGCGATACGCGGCGGCAGCTGGCGCACCCCCTCGATGGCGGCCATCACCTGTACCTTGGCCGCCGCCGGGGGCGTCAGGGACACGGCCGAGGCCAGGCGGGCCGTGGTCTCCTGGAACTCGGCCGCCTCCTGTCGGCACGCCTCGCACCTCTGCAGGTGGACCTCGAAGTCCGCCCGCTCGGCGTCGTCGAGTGCGCCGAGCGCGTAGGGGGCGGCGAGGGTGTGGGTATCGGTGGCGTGGTGTTTCATGTGGTCACCCCCATGCAGTCGCGGAGCCGGATGAGCCCGTCGCGCATGCGTGTCTTGATGGTCGGAAGAGGTGTGCGCAGGGATTCGGCGACCTCACGGTAGGTCAGACCCTGGTAGTAGGCCAGAGTCACGGCCTGGCGCTGCAGTTCGGTCAGGCCGCGCAGGCAGCGGCGCACCTGCTCGGACTCCAGCCGGGCCTCGACCTGTTCGGTGACCTCGTCGAAGGCGGTCGTGTGCTCGCGGGCCGCCTGCGCGTGCTCGCGGTCGCTGGATGCCTGGGCGGAGCGGACCCGGTCCACCGCGCGGCGGTGGGCGATCGTCGCGGCCCACGCGGTGACGGAACCGGCCTCGGGACGGTACCGGGCGGCCTGGCGCCACAGCTCGATCATGACCTCCTGGGTGACCTCCTCGGACTGCGCCCGGTCGCGGACGACCTTGAGGACGATGCCGAAGACCAGGGGAGCGAGCGCGTCGTACAGCGTCGAGAAGGCCTGTTTGTCGCCATGGGCGACTCGCTGCATGACGTCGGTGATGTCGTCGCGGTTGGCGCCGGCGGGGCGGCCGACGCCGAAGGGGGTCGGTTGGTTCACTTGCGCCGCTCCGCCCGTGGGCAGAAGACGAAGGGGCGGCCTGGGACCGCCGTCGGGGGGCGGGGCGTCCATCGCATGCCGCTCCTTGTTTCTCGTATGCGCCGTATACGTCGTATGCGTCGTTCGCACGAGGCCGGACCGTCCACGGGGGACGGTCCGGAGTGGGAAACCTCGTGGTGTATCGCCTGTTCTTCGGAGCGGACAGGTTTGCGGATGGGGGGAATCCTTGTCACCTGTCCGTCCGGTGGTTGACCCCTTCGAGGGAACCGACGGACAGGGGTCGAACGGATGGGCGAAGAATGCGCCGACGGAGGCGCGGAGGACCCCAGCTTCGAACCCCCGTCAGGGCAGCTTGGCCGCCAGGACGTCCACCTTCTGGATGTCGGGGGGACTGGCGAGCAGGGTCCCGGCGATCTCCATCAGCGCGGCCGCGATCCGGCCGTTCAGATGGGCCTGACGTCCTGCCTCGTCGTCGAAGGTGTCGAAGACCCCGAAGCTCGTCGGCCCCAGCCTGAAGGAGTACCAGGAGACCGTCCGGGTCTCCTGACGGGCGAGCTCCAGGGCGTTCTCCAGAAGTTCCTGGACTTGGGCGGCGTGCTCGGGCTTGGCCTCGATACGGGCCAGAAGACCTGTCTGTGTCATGGGCTGCTCCCTTGGGGATCGGGTGACGGGCTGGGGGGGGAGAACGGGCGACGACCGGCGGATCGGGTGACGACCGGGGATGGGGGTGACGACCGGCCGGGGCACCTCCGGAGACCGCTCGCGATGGCCGTGTCCTCGGCCGTTCTCGCCGTGATCTTCCTGGAGTCCGGGTCGATCCGTTGAACGGCCCGCCGGTACGCCCTTCCGGAGTTCGGCATGGCGCGTGCCCGTCGTCGGCATGACGCGCGCCCGCCGTCCTCACCCTGCCCGCCCGCGTCGAACAGATCATCAGCTCGTCACCAATCCGCCTCCGACACCCATCCGCGCGTCGGCGCGCCCCGAATGGCGGTCGTGAGCATCTTCCGCACCCACCTCCCCCGTATCGCGCTCGGCGCGTCGGCCGGGCTCCTCTCCGGTTTCACTGCCCTGGCCGTCGCCGAGCTGGTCGCGGGTCTGATCCGGCCCGCGGCCGGCCCCGTCACGGTCGTCGGTGGCGCGGTGATCGACCGGACCCCGGCCGCGGTCAAGGACTTCGCGATCCGCACGTTCGGCGAGGACGACAAATCGGTCCTGCAACTGGGGATCCTCGCCGTACTCGCCCTGATCGCCGCCATCCTGGGCGTGATCGCCCTCCGACACCGACGGGCGGGTGCCTGCGGGATCCTCCTGTTCGGGGCCGTCGGAGCGGCGGCCGCCCTGACCCGCCCCGACTCCCGGGGCATCGGCGACATCCTGCCGTCGCTCGCGGGGGCGGTGGCCGGCGCCCTCGCCCTGTACTTCCTCGCGGGTCGGGCTTCACGGGAGTCCGGTGCGGAGGAAGGGGCGAGCGGAGGGGGCTGGAACCGGCGCGGCTTCCTCGTCGCGGCGGGCGCCACCGCCGTCGGAGCGACGGCGGCCGGGTTCCTCGGACGCTACCTCACGGGCCGTCAGGCCCTGGGCGCGACCGCCTCCCGACAGGGCCTGGTGCTTCCCGCACCGGCCTCACCGGCACCTCCTGTGCCCAAGGGCGTCCAGCTCAAGGTCCCGGGCATCTCTCCCTTCACCACGCCGAACGCGGACTTCTACCGGGTCGACACCGCACTCGTCGTACCCAAGGTCGACGCGGGAAGCTGGCGGCTGCGCATCCACGGCAAGGGCGTCTCCCGCCCCCGTACCTACACCGTCGACGACCTGCTGGCCCGGCCGCTCATCGAGCGGGACATCACGCTGACCTGCGTGTCCAACGAGGTCGGCGGTCCGTACGCGGGCAACGCGCGCTGGCTCGGAGTCCGCCTCTCCGAGCTGCTGGCCGAGTGCGGGGTGAAACCGCCCTCGGCGGGAGGCCCCGCCGACCAACTGGTAGCCCGGTCCGTCGACGGCATGACGCTCGGCTCGCCCGTCGAGGACGTCATGGACGGCCGGGACGCCCTCCTCGCCGTCGGCATGAACGGCGAACCCCTGCCGTTCGACCACGGATTCCCCGTCCGCATGGTCGTCCCCGGTCTGTTCGGCTACGTGTCGGCCTGCAAGTGGATCGAGGACATCGAACTCACCACGTTCGACACCTACGACCCCTACTGGGTCAAGAGGAAGTGGGCCCGCCGAGCGCCGATCAAGACGCAGTCCCGGATCGACACCCCCAAGCCCTTCGCACGCCCCGTCGCCGGAACCGTGGTCGTCGCCGGCGTGGCCTGGGCTCAGCACCGCGGCATCACCCGCGTGCAGGTGCGCGTGGACGACGGCCCCTGGCAGGACGCSGAMCTCGSCGCCSAGGACASCGWCGACACCTGGMGSCAGTGGTCCTAYCGCTGGCAGGCCMYSSCGGGCSGSCACAMCCTCACCGTCCGCGCCACCGACGGCACGGGGCAGGTGCAGACCGAGCAGCGGGCCCGGACCATCCCCGACGGAGCCAGCGGCTGGCACAGCGTGTTCGTCACCGTCACCTAGCCCTCCGGCGATCGATGTGCGGGTGGGGGCGGCGGTAGGACTATTGCGGGCCGTTCGAGGGGTTGCCCCGCCGGGACCCCATCCATCTCACTCCAGGGGTCGAAGGATCCGTAGACGCGCCTCACCGTCGAGGCGCGCGAACCGATCGGAGCCCTCCTGTGCGTACTCGTCGAGTCGCCGCCACCGCTGCCGCCGCGGCCGCGATGACCGTCTCCCTGCTCACCCCGGTCCTGGCGTCGGCGACCGAGGCCGGTGGTGACCCGTTCGGCCCGCGGAACCGTGCCGCGAGCCACGGCCTGATCAGCGTGGGCCTCACCGCCGACCAGCGTCTCGTCGGCTTCGACGTCCGCAACCCCGCCGACACCTGGGCGCTCGGCAAGGTCAGCGGCCTGCAGGGCGACACCAAGCTCGTCGGGATCGACTTCCGCGTCCAGAACGGCAAGCTGTACGGCGTCGGCGACAGGGGCGGCATCTACACCGTCAACAGCGACGCCAAGGCCGTCAAGGTCTCGCAGCTGACGGTCGCGCTCCAGGGCCGCTCCTTCGGTGTCGACTTCAACCCGGCCGCGAACCGACTGCGCGTCATCAGCGACACCGGCCAGAACCTGCGCCACAACATCGACGACCCCGCCGCCCCGCGGACCACCACCGTCGACGGCACGCTCACCAACCCGACGATGCCGCCGTCCACGGCCCTCGGCGTCACCGGAGCCGCGTACACGAACAACGACCTCGACACGGCGACCGCGACCACGCTGTTCGACGTCGACACCACGAACGACCGCGTCTCGCTGCAGTCCCCGGCCAACGCGGGCACGCTCGCGCCCACCGGCAACCTCGGTGTGAACGCAGGCCCGTCGGCCGGGTTCGACATCTACTACCAGGCGTCCGAGGGCTCGAACCGCGGCTTCGCGGCCCTGGCCACCGGCGGCAAGCAGCGCTTCTACAAGGTCGACGTCCTCACCGGCAGGGCCACCCTCGTCGGTGACTTCCCGGCCGGCCGCCAGGTCGTCGACGTCGCCCTCCCGCTCAACCAGCACTGACCACCGCCCGCGGTGGAGGCGAGCCCGTGCGGCCCGCCTCCACCGCGGGAGTGCCATACAGCAAGATCTTCGGCGAACGGTCGCGCGCGCCCGTGTCTGAACCCACTTGGGCGAAGCGGGTCTCCCGGTTGCACTAGCCCCAGTGGCACGGCGGCGTGCGGGAGCTGACGGTGGGCCATGTCGCTGCGAATCGAAAGCCGACAACGGGTCAGCTGACGCAGCAGACGGAAGGAAGCCCAAGATGCGCTCTGCCCGCATTCTGTTCGCCGCAACCGCCGCCGCCGGCACCCTGGCGCTCGCCGCACCCGGCGCCTACGCGATCACCTCCGGCGACTGGGACAAGGACGACTCCTCCCACAGCCGCGACCACGACAAGCCGCACGGTGGCATGCACACCGGCTCCGGCGCCCTGTCCCTCGTCGACGGTGACGACTGGTCGAAGGACGAGCACGGCAAGAAGGACCACGACAAGCCGCACGGCGGCGTGCACGCCGGCGGTGGCGCCCTCACCACCGTGAGCGGCGACGACTGGTCCAAGGAGCACGACAAGGGCGACAAGCACGAGAAGGACCACGACAAGCCCAAGGGCGGGATGCACACCGGCTCCGGCGCCCTCTCCCTCGTCAACGCCGACGACTGGTCCAAGGACAAGCAGTCGAAGGAGCCGAAGGAGGAGAACGGCTGGTCGAAGGAGAACCAGAAGGAGGACGGCGGCTCCACGTACGAGAAGCCCAAGGGCGGCATGCACACCGGTGGCGGTGGCCTCACCGACAGCGGTACGAGCCTGACGGGCGCCCTGGTGCTCGCGGGCGCGGCGGGCGCCTTCGTCCTGTACCGCCGCAGGCAGGGCGCCGGCTCGGCGGCCTGACGCGCGGTCCGTGCGGGGGTCGGCCGACGGCCGGCCCCCGCACCCGGCCCACGCGTCCCGACCTGCTCGCGTGTCCTCCTTCGAAAGGTGCTCAGAGTGAAGACCCGTCCAGACTCCGCCGGTGAAGAGGCGCCTCGGCGTACCGCACGGTGGGTTGTTCCCATGGTGTTCTGGACGCTGGTACTCGCGGCGCTCCTCTTCGCCTTCGGCCCGGGACTGTTCGATCAGGACGACGCCTCCCCGCCCGGGCCCACCGTCCCGGCCGCCGCCGGAAACCCTCCGGCGGCGGCAACCGGCCCTTCGAGTCCCAGGGTGCCCGACGCGTCAGCGGCGAGTTCGGGCGGAGCGCTGCCGTCACCCGCCATGACGCGGTCGGCGCCTTCGCGCCTGAAGATCGCCAAGATCGGAGTGGACGCCCCGTTCACCGACCTGGAGATCGGCCCGTCCGGGGCGCTGAACCCGCCGCCGGCGGACGACACCAACCTGGTCGGCTGGCACGCCGCCGGGGTGTCGCCCGGTGAGACCGGAACCGCGGTCGTCGCGGGCCACCTCGACACGGCCACCGCCCCGGCCGTCTTCGCCCGGCTGGGCGAGCTCGCCGCCGGAGACACCTTCCAGGTGCAGCGCCAGGACGGCTCCACCGCCGTCTTCCGCGTCGACTCCGTCGAGAGCTTCGACAAGGACGACTTCCCCGACGATCGGGTCTACGAGGACACTCCCCGGGCACTCGTCAGGCTCATCACCTGCGCGGGGGCGTACGACCGTACGGCCAGGGACTACACCGAGAACCTCGTCGTCTTCGCCCACCTTGAGCTCGTCGACTGATACGGCTGATACGGCGCCGGCAGCCCACGGCCAGGGGAACAGGCGTCCGACGAGCCACTCCCGGGAGTGACAGGCGTCGAGCGGACCCATCCGCCGGTCACCTCCCTCCGAAGCATCACTGGAAGACGTCGGAGACTCCCGGTGTAGGTCCGGGGCGGGAGAGTCCGATGGGTCCGTCGTATCGGCCGCGCCCCGTGTGAGCGCGGAGTCATAGGTGCGGCCGGGACGGGCCGAAGGGCGGAGGACGGTAGGGGCCGTCCTCCGCCCTTCACGCGAGCACAGGCGAACCGTCCCCGTGTGAGCGCCTCTTGTGTGAGCCCCCCTTTACGCGAGCGGTCGGTCCGTCGCACTGATCGGTGAGGGCAGCTCCGTGGCTCCGCACAGGAAGCGATCCGCGGCAGCGGCCGTCGCCCGGCCCTCCGCGATCGCCCACACCACGAGGGACGCGCCGCGCCCGGCGTCGCCGGCGACGAACACCGCAGTGGAGCCCCGCCCTTCCCGCGGTGGTGTCACCACGTCCGGCAGTGCCGCGAAGTCGGGGGTGCGCGCGAACGTGCCCCCGGCCGTCGTCACGAGACCCAACGGACCGACCAGACCGGGATCCAGCTCAGGACCCGCGAAGCCCAGGGCGAGCAGCACCAGTTGAGCCGGGAGTTCCCGGGTCGCGCCGGGGAGGAGACGCCGGTCCTCCGGGGTGACCGCGTTCAGCACCAGGGCGCGTACCGCTCCCGAAGGATCACCGTCGAAGCGCACCGTGAGCGAGGAGAAGGCCCGGGGGTCGACACCGTCGCGGGCCAGCGCCTCCTCGTGGGCGTGGGACGTCCGGTGGATCCTCGGGTGGACGAGCGGCCACGGCTCGTCGGACCTCCGCTCCGAGCCGTGCTGGGGGTTGATGTCCACCTGCACGACGGATGCGGCGTCCTGACGCAGCGCGGTGCCGAGACAGTCGGAGCCGGTGTCTCCGCCGCCGATGATGACGACGTCCTTGCCCCATGCGGAGAGCGCGGGGGGCACGGGACAGGACGGCGTGGCACGGTTGGCCGCGACGAGGTACTCCATGGCGTGATGGACCCCGCTCAACTTCCTTCCCTCGCAGTTGAGTTCGCGTGGCCGGGTCGCCCCGGTGGCGACCACCACGGCGTCGTGGTCGGACCTCAGGCGCTTCGCGTCCAGGTCGCGGCCGACGTCGACTCCGGGGCGGAAGACCGTGCCCTCCTGCTCCATCTGGGCGATCCTGGCGTCGAGGCGGTCCTTGGACATCTTGAAGTCGGGGATGCCGTAGCGCAGGAGACCGCCGACGCGGTCGGCCCGCTCGTACACGGTGACGGCGTGCCCGGCGCGGGTGAGTTGCTGAGCGGCCGCGAGTCCTGCCGGACCCGACCCCACGACGGCGACCGACCGGCCCGACATCCTGGTCGGCGGCAGGGGGCGCACGTGGTCGTGTGCCCATGCCTGCTCCGCGACCGTCCGCTCGATCTGCTTGATGCCCACCGACTCGTCGGTCAGGGCGAGGACGCAGGAGTCCTCGCAGGGCGCGGGGCAGAGGCAGCCGGTGAACTCGGGGAAGTTGTTCGTGGCGTGGAGGCGTTCCGCCGCCGTGGCCCAGTCGCCGTGGGCGGCGTACACGTTCCACTCCGGGATGAGGTTGCCGAGCGGACACGCGCCGTGACAGAACGGCACGCCGCAGTCCATGCAGCGCCGTGCCTGATCGGACACGAGCGGCAGCAGCGGCTGGCCCCGGTACACCTCGTCCCAGTCCCGAGCCCGTTCGCCGGGCGGTCTGGAGGGTGCCGGTCGCCGCGGTATGCGGAGGAAGCCAGAGGGGTCGGTCATGGTGCCCTCGGCAGGGCTGTTCGGAAACTGGTGCGTGAGGCCCTCATCGTACGTCCGTCGAGGTCGGTCGGGCCTCTCCTGGCCAGGTGTGCGGCACCCGGGGCCGTGGGGGAGCCGCACTCCCGAACGCCGCACTCCCGAACGCCGCGGTTCCGCGACCACCCCCGGGGCCGCGGCCGGAATCCGCCGGAAGTTCGGATGCGGTAAAACTCTCGGGCCTTCGGTCTCGAATCCCTTGTGTGAGCGTGCGCCGCAGGCCGCGGTGAGGGGCTCGACCCCCGAGCATCCCCGGGCCTGTGGTGGACACCGGACACCGTCCAGGGAGAGACCTCATGGGACCCGATCCGCTCGACATGACGGCGCACCCCGTCGCCGTGGCCCCCGCTCCCGTCGACGGGGCCGACCGAGCGGCGGTCGAGGGGGTGCTGACCCGGCTCATGGCGGAGGTCGCCCGGCTGGACTCCGTGCCGCCGGACGGCGACTTCTTCCACGAACTGGGAGCGGATTCGCTGCTCATGGCGCACTTCTGCGCCAAGGTGAGGAAGCAGCCCGGGATGCCACCGGTGTCCATGAAGGACGTGTACCAGCATCCGACGATCCGGAGTCTGAGCGAAGCCCTGACGGCATCGACCACGCTGACGGCACCGACCACCGGGCCCCCGCGCGACGAGCCGAGGGCGAGGCCCGAGCCCTCCTTCGGCGTACCGGTGCACGAAGCACCCGCCACCGGCCCCGCCGGGCTCGGCCGCCCGCACGTCGTCCTCTGCGGCCTGTTCCAACTGCTGAGCTTCCTCGGCTACGCGCTCCTCATCGCGGTCATCGTCACGCGCGGGTACGAGTGGATAGCCGCGGGCCACGACCCGGTCGACGACTACCTCCGCTCCCTGGCCTTCGGCGCCGTCGTGCTCGCGGTCCTGTGCACCCTGCCCATCGCGGCGAAGTGGCTGCTCATCGGGCGCTGGAAGCCGGAGCGGATCCGCGTCTGGAGCCTCGGCTACATGAGGTTCTGGCTGGTCAAGACGCTGCTGCGGGCGAATCCGCTGGTACTGACCGTGGGGACGCCGCTCTACTCGCTCTACCTGCGCGCACTGGGTGCGCACGTGGGGCACGGCGTCACCGTCCTGTCCCGCACCGTGCCCGTCTGCACCGACCTCCTCTCCGTCGGCGACCGCACGGTCCTGCGCAAGGACGTGCTGATCAGCTGCTACCGCGCGCGCGACTCCGTGATCGAGACCGGTCCCGTCACCCTCGGCCGGGACGTCGTCGTCAGCGAGGCGACGGTCCTCGACATCCGGACGTCCATGGGCGACCGCGCCCAGCTCGGGCACGCCTCGTCGCTCCACGCCGGGCAGGCCGTCCCCGCAGGACAGCACTGGCACGGGTCACCCGCCCAGCCCTCCGACAGCGACTTCCAGGGCGTCGAGGCCACCCGCTGTGGCCCCGTACGCCGCACCCTCCACGGAGTCGGGCAGATCCTCTTCGCGACGGCGATCGCCGCGCCCCTGGCCGTCGGCGGGCTCGACGCCATCCTCTCCAAGACCCCGCAGGTGGCCGCGGTGCTCGAACCCGGGCAGGCAGCGCTCCACGACCTCGGCTTCTACACGGGCCTGCTCGCCGCCACGGCCCTCGTGTTCTTCGGGGCGATTCCGGTCGCCCTCGCGCTCCTGGCCGGCGTCTCGCGTCTGGCCGGCCGGCTCGTCGTCCCCGGCCGGGTGTATCCGCTCTACGGGTTCCACCACGCGATCCACCGCGCGACGACGATCCTGACCAACCGCAGGAGCCTGACCCGGCTGTTCGGCGACAGCACCGCCGTCGTGCACTACCTCCGCTGGATCGGTTACGACCTCTCCCGGGTGGAGCAGACCGGTTCGAACTTCGGGACGGTCGTCAAGCACGAGAGCCCCCGGATGAGCCACGTCGGCCGCGGGACGATGGTCGCCGACGGGCTCTCGCTGATGAACGCGGACTACTCCAGCACGTCCTTCCGGCTCGCCCCGACCCGCATCGGCGCCCACAACTTCCTGGGCAACGGGATCGCCTACCCGACGCGGGGACGGACCGGCGACAACTGCCTGCTGGCCACCAAGGTCATGGTGCCGGTCGACGGGCCGATCCGGGAGAACGTCGGCCTGCTGGGGTCCCCCAGCTTCGAGATCCCGCGGTCGGTGCTCCGCGACAGCTCGTTCGACGACGTCCGCAGCGGTGACGAGCTGCGCCGCCGCCTCGCCGCCAAGAACCGGCACAACGCCGCGACCATGGCCTGGCACCTGATCAGCGCGTGGTTCTACTTCTTCCTCGTCACCGTGCTCTTCGCCGTCGCGGCGGACCTGTACGCCTCGGCGGGCGTATGGGCGTTCGCCGCGGCCGACGCGGTGCTGCTGCCGTTCACGATCGCCTACTACGTGCTCGTCGAGCGACTCGTCACCCTGTTCGCCCCGCTCGGGTCGCTGTTCTGCTCGATCTACGACGTGCGGTTCTGGCGGCGCGAGCGGTACTGGAAGGTCCCCTCGGAGGCGTATCTCCGCATCCTGAACGGCACCCCCTTCAAGAACGCCGTCTGGCGCCTCCTGGGAGTCCGTGTCGGCAAGGGCGTCTTCGACGACGGCTGCAGCCTGCCCGAGCGGGCCATGGTGACCATCGGCGACGGCTGCACGCTCAACGCCGGCAGCGTCATCCAGTGCCACTCGCAGGAGGACGGTGCCTTCAAGTCCGAGCCGAGCGAGGTCGGCCCGGGGAGCACCCTGAGCGTCGGCGCCTTCGTCCACTACGGCGTGGGAATCGGTGCGCGCGTGCTCCTGGAGACGGACTCCTTCCTGATGAAGGGCGAGACGGTGCCCGACGACAGCCGATGGGCCGGGAACCCCGCCCGGCCGATGGAACACCCCGAGGACGGAGGCAGGTTCCGATGACCGCCACACGTGACGCGCTGCCCGGGGGCACGCCCTCCACGACGGGCTGGACCACGATCCCCCGGTGGACCACCGCGTCGGTGCCGGGCGTGGACGACCGGGTCAGCGCACTCCCGGACGGCATGACACCCATGCTGGGGGAGCGGGCGAGGGAACTCGGCGTACCGGTGTCGGCACTCCACCTCGCGGCGCACGCCAAGGTCCTCGCCGCGCTCTCCGGCGACCGCGTGGTGACCACCGCCCGTCTGACCGCGCCGGGGCGGTATCCGCCGTGCCGGGTGACCGCCGCTCCCGGAACCTGGCGGGACCTCGTGCACGCCGCCGCCCATGAGGAGGAGTTGCTCGGAGGCCGCGAGGACCCCCGCGCGGACGACCCGCCCGGTACGAGCCCGCGAAGCCACCCCTACGTGCTCCTCGATCCGGACGGCTACGGGCCGGTCCTGCCGTCCGGCGCCATCCTGTGCGTCACCGTGACGGAGGACGCCGGCCGGCCGGTACTGAGGTCGCGATTCCGCACCGACGCGTTCGACGGCGACGCCGTCGCCCGGATCGCCGGCTACCACGTCACCGCCCTCCGAGGACTCCTCGACGATCCGGACGCACCCCATGACACACAGCGCCTGCTCTCCGACGCGGAGATCCGGTTCCAGGTCGACGGCCTCGCCGGACCGCCGGCGCCGCTGCCGGACCTGCGGTTCCACGAACTGTTCGAGGAGCGCGTACGCCGCCACCCGGACCGGGTCGCGGCCGTGCACCGCGGCCGCCGGTGGACGTACCGCGACCTGAACCAGCGAGCCAACCGGCTCGCGCGCGCCCTGCTGGCCCGGGGGCTGCGCCGTGAGGAGACGGTCGCGGCCGTGCTGCCACGCGACCTGTACTGGATGGCCGGAGTCCTCGCCGTCCTCAAGGCGGGCGGCAGCTACCTGCCCGTGGACCCCGACTACCCACCGGACCGCATCGCCGCGATCCTGAACCGCGCCGAGTGCCGCCTCGTCCTCAGCGAGCCGGGCAGCACCGGGAACCTCGACAGGGCGTTCCCGAGCGAGCCGGGCAGCACCGGAGACGTCGACAGGGCCGCCCCACCGCCTCGATCGCCCCTCGTCGTCCTCGACGCGCCCTCCGCCGCGGAGGGCGGAGGCGACGGCAGCGACCTCGGCATCCCCGTACCCGCCGACGCCCTCGCGTACATCTTCTTCACGTCGGGCTCGACCGGCGAGCCCAAGGGAGCGATGGTGGAGCACGCGGGCATGCTCAACCACCTCCTGGCCAAGACCGAGGACCTGCGGATCGGCGCGGGATCCGTCGTCGCGCAGACGGCATCGCAGTGCTTCGACATCTCGGTGTGGCAGCTGCTCGCCTCCACCCTGGTGGGCGGACGGACGCTGCTCGTCGAGCAGGAGACGGTCCTGGACGTCCACCGCCTCCTCGAACTCGTCGCACAGGAGCAGGTCACCGTGCTCCAGGTGGTGCCCTCCTACCTCGACGTCCTGGTCTCGGCACTGGAGCGCGCACCCCGCCCGCTGCCCGCCCTCCGGTACCTCTCGGTGACCGGCGAGGCGCTGCGGCCCGAGCTGGTGCGACGGTGGTTCCGCGTACAGCCCGGCAGCAGACTCGTCAACGCCTACGGACTGACCGAGACGTCCGACGACACCAACCACGACGTGATGCACCGCGCCCCCGAGGACGGCCGCGTCACCCTCGGGCGACCGGTCCGGAACGTACGCGTCTACGTGGTGGACGACGGCCTCATCCCGGTCCCGCTCGGCGCCACCGGGACCGTCGCCTTCTCCGGAATCTGCGTCGGACGCGGCTACGTCAACGACCCGGAACGCACCGCCGAGTGCTACCGCCCCGACCCCCACCGCCCCGGAGAACGCCTGTACCTGGGAGGCGACCTCGGCCGCTGGCTGCCCGACGGAAGACTCGAATTCCTGGGGCGCCGCGACGCCCAGGTCAAGATCCGAGGATTCCGCGTGGAGATCGGCGACGTCGAGGCCGCCCTGCTGCGCGTGCCGGGGGTACGCGACGCGGCGGTCGTGGTCACCGGGCGGACCGGACACGGCCGGAACCTCGTCGCCTTCCACAGCGGGGACCCGGAGCTCGGCTCCGACCGCCTGCGCCACCTGCTGGGCGATCTGCTGCCCGCCTACCTGGTGCCGGCCCGCTGCCACCGGCAGGACCCGCTGCCCCTGACTCCCAACGGAAAGGTCGACCGCAAGGCACTCGGCGCCCTGGCCGAGGCATGGGCACAGGGCGACACCCGCGGTGACACGCGTGACGACGCCGGTGGCGACGCCCCCCGTCCGGGGACCGAGGAGCGACTGGCCCGGGCATGGGCGGCGGTGCTCGGCACGGACCCCGCCACGATCCGGCGGGGCGACCGGTTCTTCGACCTCGGCGGAACGTCCCTCACCGCCGTACAGCTCGCCGTGGCGCTGGACCGGGTCGTGTCGCTGCGCGACCTGACGGCGTCGCCCACCCTGGCGGACCTCGCCGCCCTGATCGACGCCCGCACCGGGGACGACCGGCCTGCGGGCCACCACCCCATCGACGCCCGCACCAGCGACGACCGGCCCGCCGGCCACCGCATCGACGCGGAGACCACCTGACCCGCACGACACGAACCAGGAGACCGACATGCGCACCACACTGTTCCCCCGGCGCGAGACACCGGCGCCGTCCGTCCCGCCGGAGATCGAGAGTTCGGCGGGGGAGTCGGGAGCCGCCGCATGGGCGGCGGAACACCACACCGAGGTGCTCGCCGTCGTCGCCGAGCACGGTGCGGCCCTCGTGACCGGACTCGGTCTGCGCACCGTGCCGGACGTCGTGGCCGTGCTCGGCGCGCTGGACCTGGACCCGGCCCGGGAGACCGAGGGCTTCGCCCACCGCACGCCGTACGCCGACGGCCTCTACTCGTCGGCCGCGTGGCCGCCCCAGCGACCGATGTGCATGCACCACGAGCTGAGCTACGCCGGGCAGTACCCCGGACTCCTCTGCTTCGCCTGCCTGGAGGCCCCCACCGCGGGAGGCGCGACCGCACTGGCCGACGCCGCCGCCGTACTGGAGGCGCTGCCGCCGGACGAGGTGGCACGCTTCGAGGAGGAAGGCTGGATCCTCACCCGCGCCTACCACGACGAGATCGGCGCGACGCTCTCCGAGGCGTTCGGCACCGACAGCGCCGCCGCGGTCGACACGTACTGCCGTGACAACGGCATCGACACGCAGTGGCAGCCGGACGGCTCCCTCCGCACGCGCCAGCACCGCGCCGCCGTCGTGCGCCATCGGGAGACGGGCCGACGCTGCTGGTTCAACCAGATCGCCTTCCTCAACCAGTGGACGATGGATCCGGAGGTCCGCGACTTCCTCGTCGAGGAGTACGGCGTCGACGGACTCCCGTTCAACACCTCCTACGGCAACGGCGAGACCATCCCCGCCGACACCATCGCCCGGATCAACGAGGTGTACGAGGCCCACACCGTCCGCCGGCCGTGGAACGCCGGCGACCTGATGCTGGTCGACAACATCCGCACCGCGCACAGCAGGGAGGCCTACGAGGGCCCCCGCCAGGTCGTGGTGGCGATGGCGGACCCGAAGCGCCAGACGCCGCCCGCCGCAGGAGCCGGGAGGGCGGCCTCATGAACAGCGTCCAGCCCCTGTCCGACCGGGCCCGGCCCGCCCAGGCCGCCGTCTCGGTCCCACCGTTCGCCGTCGTCCCCGGGCGGCAGGTGAAGGAGGTCCTGGACGGCCGGGAGAAGACCGTGCGGGACATCGTGGAGTCGACGTACCACCTGCACGCCGACGGCCGCACGGTCAACCCCGCCTCGACCTTCCTCCGCTTTCCCGACCGCAGCACCGCGCGCATCATCGCCCTGCCCGCCTCGCTGGCCGGCGACTCCCGTGTCGACGGCCTCAAGTGGATCTCCAGCTTCCCGGGAAACATCAGGTCGGGGATCCCCAGGGCCTCCGCGGTCCTCATCCTCAACGACCCGGTGACCGGCTACCCCGTCGCCTGCATGGAGAGTTCCGTCATCAGCGCCGCCCGGACGGCGGCGTCGGCGGCCGCCGCGGCGGACTGGCTCAGCCGGGACCGCCCGCGGCCCGCCCGCGTCGGCTTCGTCGGAACGGGACTCATCGCCCGCTACATCCACACCTACCTGCGGGAGACGGGCTGGTCCTTCACCGACACCGGCATCCACGACCGCTCCCACGAGAGCGCCGCGGGCTTCCGGACCTATCTGGAGCAGTCCGGCGCCGACGGGAACATCACCGTGTACACCGACCCCGAGCAACTCGTCCGAAACAGCGACCTGCTGGTCTTCGCGACCGTCGCCGCCGCGCCGCACATCACCGCGTGCTCCTGGTTCGACCACCATCCGGTGGTCCTCCACGTCTCGCTGCGCGACCTCGCCCCGCCCGTCCTGCTGTCCGGCACCAACATCGTCGACGATCTGGACCACTGCCTGCGCGCCCAGACGTCCCCGCACCTCACCGAGCAGCTGACCGGCAACCGGGACTTCGTCCACGGCACCCTGGCCGACGTCATGGCCGGCCGGGTCACCGTACCGCCGGACACGACCGCGGTCTTCTCGCCGTTCGGTCTCGGTGTCCTCGACCTCGCCGTCGGCAAGTACGTCTACGACCGGCTGGCACAGTCCGGCGAACTCGCCGTCGTCGAGGACTTCTTCGACGAACTCGGCCGCTACGGATAGGCCCACGAGGCCCCCGCCGACCGGCCTCCGCGCCCGAAGCCCCGCGCCCGAAGCCTCCGCGCCCGAAGAGGGAGAGCACCGTGCCCGTCATCACCGCACCCCACGACTTCAACGAGGACGACCTCTACGTCGACCTCATGCCGACGCTCGGCCTACCGCTCTTCCTGAAGTGCGAGGGCTTCAACTTCGCCGGCTCCATCAAGGTCAAGGCGGCCGCCGAGATGGTCGCCTCGGCCGAACGCAGAGGCGTGCTGACTCCTGACTCGATTCTCGTCGAATCGTCCTCCGGCAACCTGGGGGTGGCCCTCAGCGTCATCGCCGCCAGCAAGGGGTACGCCTTCGTCTGCGTCACCGACTCGCGATGCAACCTCACGAGCCGTCTGCTGATGGAGGCGCTCGGCGCCCGCGTGCACATCGTGTCGGACGCCGGCGACGGCGGCCTGCTCGCCGCCAGACTCAGCGCGGTCCGCGGCCTGTGCGCCTCCGACCCCCGCTACACCTGGCTGAGCCAGTACTCCAACCCGGACAACTGGCGGGCCCACTACCTGCGGACGGCCCCCGCGATCGCCCAGGCCTTCCCCCGTATCGACGTCCTGTTCGTGGGCGTCGGCACCACGGGCACCCTGATGGGCTGCGCACGGTACTTCCGGACCTGGAACCGGCCCGTGCGCATCGTCGCCGTGGACACCGTGGGATCCGCGATCTTCGGCGACCGCCCGGGGCGGCGGATGATCCCCGGACTCGGCATGAGCATGCGACCCCCGCTGCTCGACCGGACCTACGTGGACGAGATCGTACGGGTCGAGGAACCCGACACGATCCGCACCTGCCGGGCCATGGCCACGCGCGGATTCCTCTTCGGGGGATCCACCGGGACGGTCGTGAGCGGTGCGACGGACTGGCTCGACGCGCACCGCGAGGAGAACCTCACCTGCGTGGCGATCGCCCCGGACCTCGGGGAGCGGTACCTCGACACCATCTATCAGTCGAACTGGGTCCAGGCGCTCTACGGCGACGACGTACTGGACACGGATGCCTTGCCACAGCCGGGACAGCCGGGACAGCCGGGAGAGGCGCGGACCGCGGCCCCCATGCCGTGGGCGTGAGCCGCCTTCCGCCCACGGCCGGCGGGAGCGGTTCCGGGGGCTGCCGCCGGCGTCATCAGCACCGTGTCCGCCAGGTGGTCCCCGCTGCGTGCGCCAGGTGATCCCGGCCGCATACGCCGTGTGATCCCGGCCGTGTACGTCCTGTGATCCCGAGGGAGTCGCCCCCGGGATCTCTTCTAGGCCTTGGAACTGATGGGGATGATGCCGAGGGGCTCGGTGGTCGGCTGGTCGGACCCGCCCGCCGGCTCGACGGTGATGCCGACGGCGACCGCGTTGCCGAGGGGGCCGTCGAGGACGCGGGTGGCGCGGTCGCCGGAGTCGTGCAGGAGGCCGGCCGGGCGCAGGTCGCCGCCTTCCCCCGCGTACCAGAGTTCGTACACCTTGTCGCCCGTCAGCGCGGGCAGGTCGCGGGCGGTGAACGCGGCCTTCGCCTCCGCGCGGGAGACGACCACCGCCGCCTCGGCGCCGTCGGCGAGCTCACCCGTGTGCACCGAGGCGTCGGGGGCCGTGAGGATGTCCGCGAAGGCGCCGACCGCGCTGCGGGCCCGCTCCTGGGCCAGCGCCGTCTGCGCGCGCGCCTCGTCCGCCTGCTCGTGCTCCCGGACGGCGACCGCACCGAGCGCGGCCGCCGCGASSATSSTCGCGGCGAGCGCGAGCCGGACCCCGTTGCGGCGCAGGGCGCCTCCGGAACGGGCGGGGACGGCGTGCGGCCTGCGGTCCTGCGCCGTGCGGGACACCTGCTCCAGGACACGTGCCCGCAGGTCCTCGGGCACGGGGGCGGTCTCGACGGAGGCGAGCTCGACGACGGTCCTCTCGTAGCCGGTGACGTCCCTGCGGCACTCCTCGCAGCCCGCGAGGTGGTTCTCGAAGGAGGTCTCCTCCGCGGGGGACAGCGCGTGCAGGACGTATGCCGCGGCATCGAGGTGCGGATCCTCTGGCGTGGTCATGAGCCGGCCTCCAGACAGGCGCGGAGCTGGTCGAGGCCCTTGCGCATGCGGGACTTCACCGTGCCCTCGGGGGAGGACAGCGAGTGCGCCACCTCACGGCAGGTCATCCCCTGGTAGTAGGCGAGCACCAGGGGCACCCGGTGGTGGCGCTCCAGGGCCGCCAGGCAGCGGTGGACGCGGCGTCGTTCGTCGAGCCGCTCGACGGTCTCGGCGACCTGATCGAAGTCCTGGTCCGTCTCGAGCATCCCGGCGCGGACCTCGCGGTCCTTGCTGGCCTGGACGGATCGCACCCGGTCCACGGCGCGCCGGTGGGTGAGGGTGAGCACCCATGCCTTGGCCGTTCCGCGCTCGGGCCGGAAGCGGTCCGCAGTCCGCCACACCTCGATCATGACGTCCTGCGCGACCTCCTCGGCCTGGCCGGCGTCCCGCAGGATGCGGCGGGCCAGCCCCATGACGGGCTGGGCCAGTGCGTCGTAGACGTCGGCGAACGCCTCCCGGTCACCGTTCGCCGCCCGGAGCAGGAGCATGTCGAGAGGGGCGGTCGGTTCGCGTGAGTGAGGCAATGGTCTTCCCTCATCGAGCCTCGGCGGTCGGGCGCCCGGGTGCGTGCGGTCAGGTCGGCCCCTTCGGGGCGGACCGACGTGTCCGACTCTGCCTTCTGCCGCGGAGGAGCGCCGGGTGGGCCGCGCCAGCCGGGTGAGTCCACGGCCTTCCGGGGTGTTCACGGGGGCCTGCGGCGGTCGTGTGGCGGGACGGGGATCCGCAGGGTGACATGCACGGTCTTGCCGCCGATGCGAGGGACCACCCGGACGGAGTCACCGAGATGCTGCATGATCTTCAGCCCGTAGCCGCCGGGCCGGTCGACGTCCGTGGGCTGGTGGACGTCGGGCATGTCCTCGCTGTAGTCGGTGACGGCGACGTCCAGAGACGCGCCGTCGTCGGTGAGCACCAGCCGGCAGGGGCCACGGGTGTGGCGGACGGCGTTGGTGACGAGCTCGGACACGACGAGGACGGCGTCGGCCGTACGGGGGTAGGCGGCGGATTCCAGCCGGCGGGCCGCGCTGCGACGTGCGGCGGCGGGGCTCCGCATGTCCCAGGGCAGCTCCAGGGCCAGACGCGTCACGCTGGGTGCTGAGGGTGAGGCGGTGATGGTCATGACTGCTCTCCGGGGACGAGAACTTCCTGTGTGAGGGATTCGTAGCCGCCCCGAGTACGGATGACGGCGGAGGGGCGGCCGGGCGCCGACTCGCGGCTCGTGCTCCCGGCGAGTTTCAGCCGCTGTGCTTCATCCGCCGGGTGTGCTGCTCCGAATCCCTGATGACCCGCACGGCGATACGGCCCTGGTACTTCACGGCGCCACTCGCCGCGCTCACAGAAGTCGATCGAACGAGGGAGGTGTGTCCGATGACCACGTCCATACGTGCCCGTCGTCTGGTGGCGAGCGCCGCGGCGGCGGGACTGCTGGCCGGCGGCGCCGCACTCGGGATGTCCGGAACGGCGACCGCGGCACCCGCGCCCACATCCGTCTCGACCGTGGTGACCGGTGACCACCACGACCGGTGCGAGTGGAAGAAGGGGCACTGGGAGAAGAAGTGGGTGAAGGGCCACTGGGAGAAGAAGTGGGTCCACCACAAGACGTGGCACCCCGCCCACCACGACAAGCACGGTGGCTGGAACAAGGGCTACTGGAGCAACGACAGCCAGTACAAGTGGGTCTACGTCCCCGCCCACTGGGACCACCACTGGGTGAAGGGCCACTGGGACTGCAACCACCGGTAGGTCATCGAGACCCACTCCCGCCCCAGTCGAGGGCCAGGCACGCCGGCCTGGCCCTCGCTGCTGTCGGTCAACGGGCCATGCGCCGGTCCAGCTCCCGTGCCTTCGCGCGCAGGTCCGCGGCCCACGCTTCGCCCTGCGCAGGGGCGGACATGCCCGTGGCGGAGGCCTGTACGTCCTCGAACGGGGCTTCCGGGGTGGCTCCTTGCCGTACCCAGTCCACCGTGATCCCGGCGCGTTCCGCGAGGACCAGCGCTGTGGCGGTGAAGCCGTCGGAGAGCGCGAGCCAGATGGCGTGGCTGGATCTTCGGTGCTTCGCCACGAGAGCGTTGACGAAGGATGCGAAGGCGTCGGGGTCGATCTGGCACTCGTCGTTCTCCATCGGTCCGATGCCCGAGGGGAGTTCCAACTCATCCTCGAAGACGGCTACCTGGCGCTGGAAGAGGCGCGAAGCGCCATTCGACGGGTTCCACAGTGTCTCGTCGCCGAGGTCGAAGTACTGGCTCATGGCGGCACCCTTCAGTTGATCACGACGGGCCGGCGTATGCAGCCGGATCGTTGGTGTCGTCTGCGTTTCCTCGGGGCCGGACGCCCTCGCGTGACCTCCTGATCCAGGAGCTTGCGTCGGCCGACGACACCGGCCGACGCAAGGTCTCCGCGCGAAGGGCAGGGCGGTACCGGGATCAGATCAGGCCGGTTCGTCTCGCCACGCTTTCGGAAAGCTTCATTCGCTCGTGTCCCTTCTCGCCGATGCTTTCCAGGACCGCGGCTACCAGTGACTCGACCAGGGCGAGGGCGGGGGTCAGGCTGTCGTACGGGGAGCCCGAGGTCACCTGGGTGGTGAAGACGACGTCCGCGTGGGCTGCGGCCGGTGAGAGCCATGGGTCCGTGAAGACGATGACCTTTCCGCCCCGCTCGCGGGCGAGTTCGGCGATCACCGTCTTGTCGGCTTCGTAGCGCCGGTAGTCGAACAGCACGGTCACATCACGCCGTGCCAGCTGGGTGAGGAAGGACGTCCGCTCGACGTCCCTCGCGGGGAGGAACTGCACCTGGTCGCGGAACTGCGTCAGGTGCAGGCCCAGGTAGTGGGCCAGGAGGTGGGTGAACCTGCCGCCCGCGACGTGGACCCGGCGGCGGGGATCGCTCAGCAGGTGCACCGCGTCGTCGAACTCGTGGGGTGCGACCTCCTCGAACGTCTGGGACACCGCGTGCCGCACCACGGACAGGTCCGTCGCCAGCCGCGGGTTGGTCGTCTGCCCGGACTCGTCCCGCTCGCCGGGCCGCGACGGTCCGGAGGTCTCGTACAGCGTGATGGGGGAGGCCGTGCGCGCGTCCAGTTCGGCGCGCAGGGCCGCCTGCAGATCGGGGAAGCCCTTGAAGCCCAGACGGGACGCGCAGCGCAGGACCGTGGGAGCGGACACGGACGCCCGATCGGCGATCGTCGCGACCGTCTCGAAGACCGCCGCCGGGTATCCGGCCAGCAGGACCCGCGCGACCTTGCGTTCGGCCGGGCTCAGGTCTCCCAGGCGCTTGCGGATCTCGTCGGCCAGCGTGGTGCTGCTCATCGGGTGCCTCTCCGGTGTGTTCCGCTCGCGGTGGTCTGCCGCCGCATCCGGCCGCCGTCAGAACCTGATCAGCGTCCGTCGAATGTACCGCCTGTTACGTGGCCGATGCAGAGTTCTGCGGCGCGGCCCCCGCCCGCTCGCGCAGAACCCGCGTCGGAGTGTCAGCTCGTGGTGAGTGTGCAGGTGTAGGCCGATGATCCGGAACCGCTGTACGCCTCCACGTCCACGTAGTACGTACCCGCTCCGGAGGCGGTTCTGGTGAAGGAGACGGATTCGTCCGTGCCGGCCCCGTCGTTGACGGAGCGCGCGAGGGTGCTGCCGGAGGCGTCGAGCCAGTAGAGATCGGCGTCGTAGGCGCCGGGGACGGCGCACTGCACGGTCGCGGTCTGCCCCGAGGCGAGGCCGACCCTGAAGTAGTCACGGTCGCCGGCCGACTTCATGGAGCCGTTGAGGACGGTGGGGGAGGAGAGGCCGGTGGCGTCGTTCGCCGTGTCTCGGGTGTCGTTCGGTTCGGTCTCGGTGAGGCTGCCGCCCGACGGGGAGCCGCAGGTGCTCACCGGAGTGCCGCTGTAGAGGTTGGGGTCGGGGACTCCGTTGGTGACGCTGCGCAGGTAGTACCCGCAGGTGGGGCGGTTCCCGAAGTCGAACGTCGTGCCCGGCGTGAGCCGCCAGATCTTGAAGTTCGAGTAGGTCAGGGGCTTTCTGTCCACGGCCTGCTCGGGCTGGTGGTCGGCAAGGATGACGTAGGCGTCCTTGCCGTACTCGGTGGCCATGCCGTTGCGGTCGATGAACAGCGACCCGCCGCCCTCCTCCACCCCGACGGCCCAGGCCGATCCGCCCGGGGTCAGCCCGTCCTTCACCGCGCGGGCGGCGAACGCCATGCTCCTGCCCATGCGGTCACGTGTGACGAAGTGGGAGTCGTTGATGACCCCGCCGTAGTGGGCCCACTGGAACATGCCGGTGGTGAAGCTCACGTAACGGTCGTAGGGGTTGGCCAGCGCCTCGCTGCTGGTCACGCTGCCGTTGCAGGCGTCGTAGACGACGGGGCTGTTGATGTGGTGTCCCGCGCTGCCGCCGCCCGATCCACCGCCCTTGGCCACCACGGACTCCACGGAGGCTTCGAGCGCGGTTCCCTTCCAGCCGGCGTACCGGCACTGGTCACCGCCGGCGAAGTACACGAACTCGGCGTTGCGCACGTCGGTGTTCACCTGGCTGTTGTTGCCGTCGGCGGCCGCGGTGAGCGTCCAGGTCGTACAGGAGTTGACCCCGGTCAGGGCCATGACCGTGTCGCATTCGGGCGTCTGGCTGCCCGAGCTCGGCGCCGAGCCGGCGAGCACGACGACGTCGATGCTTCCCGTACCGCCACGGATCTCTCCGATCGCTCGGTTCATGGAGGCGGCGACGACGCCACCGGCCCCGTTCATCGTGAACGCGGGGCCGTTCCACGAGGCCCGGCTGACATCGGCGGCCGCACCGAGCCGTACGCGGTTCGCGGCCGCGTCGGCGGGCTCCTGGGCGGTGACGGACACGGTCAGGGTCAGCAGGGTGACGGCCAACGCCGGGGCGGTTCTGCGGGTGATGAGTGACGCCATGATGCGCTCCAGTGGACGGAGGGACGGACGGAGGGACGCGGGTACGGAGTCGGCGCGGTGGTCGCGGGCGCCGGACACGGTCCCGGCCACGCCAGGGGTGACACCGAGGCCGCCGGGTTGGTAGCGGAACTTACAACCAGTCCCACCTGAGCGGAAGATGTACGACCGACCTCGCCGCCTGCTGCCTCCTGTAGCGCGCCTGAGCATGCTCTGAGCTGCTGTGAAGTGCTTGAGCCATCGGTGAGCCGGGCGCGTTACAACAAAGTAACGTGCGA
The DNA here is from genome assembly GCF_008042145.1 of Streptomyces sp. adm13(2018). Classification (GTDB taxonomy): domain Bacteria; phylum Actinomycetota; class Actinomycetes; order Streptomycetales; family Streptomycetaceae; genus Streptomyces. Next base: position 27,325 of record NZ_RDBH01000082.1, on the reverse strand, counting down.
TACATCTGGTCAACTCGGGCTTTCGTCTGTAACTTCCGTGCTGTGAACCGGCGGCTCGAAACCGTCGGACGAATTCCCGAGAGGTTCGACCCGATGAACGCTCGTGTTACCCGGCGCCTCGCCGCCGCCGTCGTCGCGACCACCGCTCTCGCCACGCTCGCCGCGTGCGGGGACGCCGACCCCGCCCCGGCTGCCGGCGGCCCCGTCACCGTCGGCGGTGTCCAGATCAAGAAGGACCCCGCGCTCCACGCGATGCTGCCGGACAGCGTCAGGAAGGCGGGCAAGGTCCGGGTCGCCACCGACGTGCCGTACCCGCCGTTCGAGATGTTCGTGAAGGAGGGCGGAAGCGAACTGACCGGCCTGGACTACGACCTCGGCCAGGCCCTCGGCGGCAAGCTCGGCGTGACCTTCGCCTTCACCCCGCAGAAGTTCGACGGCATCGTCCCCGCGATCCAGGCCGGAAAGTTCGACGCCGCCATGTCGGCCATCACCGACAACAAGGAGCGCCAGCAGGTCGTCGACTTCGTCGACTACTCCCAGTCGGGATCCGGCATCCTCGTCGGCAACGACAACCCGGCCAAGATCGCCGGCCTGAACGACCTGTGCGGCAGGAAGGTCGCCGTCCAGACCGCCACCAACCAGCTCGACCTCCTCAAGGACCACCAGGCCGAGTGCGCCGAGGCGGGCAAGGGGCGCATGGAGATCCAGACCTTCCCCAAGGACTCCGACGCCCAGCTCGCGCTGCGCTCCGGCAAGGTCGTCGCCCAGGTCCTGACGAAGCCGGCCGCCGGCTGGGTCGCCAAGACCGCCGACGGCGGCAAGGCCTTCGACCTGGTCGAGGACCCGGCCGCGCCCGGCGGCTACAACGCCTCGCCCAACGGCATCGCCGTCAGCAAGCGGCAGCCCGAACTGACCGACGCGATCCAGAAGGCCCTCCAGGCCCTCATCGACGACGGCACCGTCGCCAAGATCTACAGCAAGTACGGCGTCGCCTCCATCGCCCTCAAGGAAGCCACACCCGTGGCCCCTGCCGGCTGGTGCTCACCGACGACGGCGCGTCTCTGGACGTCGCCGTCACCGACTACAGCGAGGACATGCCCGACGTCCACCAGCCCACGGACGTCGACCGGCCCCCGCAACACCCCGGCAACGAACCCTTAGTACGCCATGCATGGAATGCGCTCCAGCACCCCCCTAGCCTCCATTCCCGAGCCCTCCGCCCGCCTCACCCCCGTAGACGAGAGGTCCATTGTCATGAGCGCATCCAGATTGTCCGGTCCCGGTCGTCCCGGTCCCAGTCGTCGTGGAGTCCTGGGCACCGCCGCGGCCGTGGCCGCCGGTGCCGCCCTGCCCGCGGTGACCGCCGGCCCCGCCCGCGCCGCCGGTGCCGCGCGGCCCAACGTGTTGCTGATCGTCACCGACGACCAGCCCAAGCACACCGAGTGGGCGACGCCCAAGACCGTAGCCTGGCTGGCCGGGCAGGGCGTGCGTTTCACCAACGGGCACGTCACCACCCCGCTGTGCGCCCCCTCTCGCTCCTCCGTCTTCTCCGGGCGCTTCGCCCACAACCACGGCGTCCGCAACAACAGCGCCTCCCACTCGCTGGATCAGCGCACCACGCTCCAGCGGTACTTGAAGCAGGCCGGCTACCGCACGGGGCTGTTCGGCAAGTACCTCAACGCCTGGGACATCGCCGACAACCCGCCGCACTTCGAGGACTTCGCGCTCCTGCGGCCTTCGTACACGGACGGCACGTTCAACGTCAACGGAACCGTGCGGACCATCCCCGGCTACACCACCACCGTGATCAAGAACCGCGCCCTCGCCTTCCTCGAAGAGGCCCGCACCGACACCCGTCCCTGGTTCGCCTACGTCACCCCGTACGCCTCCCACGGTCCGTTCACGCCGGAGCCCAAGTACGCCGGCACCGACGTGCCCGCCTGGAACGGGCGTCCCTCCGTCCCGGAGGGTGACCGCAGCGACAAGCCCGCGTACGTCCGAAACGGCACGCAGACGCTCGAAGACGGCCGCACGGTACGCGCGAAGCAGTTGCGAACCCTCCGCTCGGTCGACGACGCCGTACAGGCCCTGCGGGACAAGCTGGCAGCCCTGGGACAGCTAGACAACACCCTGGTGATCTACATCGGAGACAACGGCTTCAACTGGGCCGACCACGGTCTGACCGGCAAGGCCGTCCCCTACCGTCCGGCCCACGAGGTGCCGTTCTACCTGTCCTGGCCCGGCGGCGGACTCGGCGGCGGTACGACCGACGACCGCATCGTCGCGAACATCGACATCGCCCCCACCGTCCTGGACGCCGCCGGGATCACCCCGGACACTCCGCACGACGGCCGCTCGCTCCTCGGCTCCCACTCCCGCGACCATCTGCTCATCGAGTGGTGGAAGCAGGGCACCGGGGCGGATCCGAAGGACACCTGGTCCTCGTACGTGGCCAAGGACCGCCAGTACACGGAGTACTACGACCTCCACACCGACGCCGCCGGCACCGTGAGCGGCACCGGGCAGGTGAGGTTCCGCGAGTACTACGACCTCCAGGCGGATCCGTACCAGCTGCGCAACGGCCTCCACCAGGCCACTCCCGCAGAGGAGCAGGCTCTCGGCATCCCGGGCCTCGCGGCCGCGCTCGCCGCCGACCGCACCGTGTGACCACACTGTCTGACCGCACCTGTGAAGTGATCCCCAAGAGGCCCGAAGCGGTCCTCGGAGATCCGAAGAGAGAGGCTCCGATGAGCCGCGAATGCTGCGCTCCCGGCCGCCCGGCCGAACGCGAACGGAACGTGCGCGTGCTCCCCTTGCTCGACGAGGCGGCCGGGGCGCAGTGCGGCGGCCACCAGGTCTCCGAGAGGTCCGGGGAGCGGGGCGGCGACGATGCCCCCGAGGTCAGACAGATCACGGCCTTCTCTCCGCTGCTGCCCCTGCCCGGCGGTGCGTTCCGGATGGGGACGGCCGACGAGGACGTCTACGCCGAAGACGGCGAGGGGCCCGTCCGGACGGTGGTGGTGGCGCCGTTCCGGATCGCCGCCACGGCCGTCAGCCACCACGAGTTCCGGACCTTCGTCCGGGCCACCGGGTACCGGACGGACGCCGAGCGCTTCGGCTACTCGTTCGTCTTCCGGGGCTCCGTCGGCGCGGAGGCGCGCGAGCGCGCCGAGCCGGTGCCCGGCGTGGACTGGTGGCTGGCGGTGCCGGGCGCCTGGCACCGAGAGCCGGAGGGGCCCGGATCCCGCTCCGACGATCGGCTCGACCACCCGGTCACCCATGTGTCGTGGAACGATGCCCAGGCCTACTGCGCCTGGTCGGGCAGCCGACTGCCGACCGAGGCGGAATGGGAGTACGCCGCTCGTGGGGGTCTCGACCAGGCTCGCCACCCGTGGGGCGACGGCCCGCCGACTCCGGACCGTGCCGTGATCTTCCGCGGGGAGTTCCCGGACCGTCCGACGGCGGCGGTCGGCACCGCGCCCGTACGGTCGCTCGCGCCCAACGGCCACGGCCTGCACCACGCCGTCGGCAACGTCTGGGAGTGGACGGCCGACCTCTTCGCGGCCGGCTCCCCCGGCAGGGCCCTGCGCGGCGGCTCACACCTGTGCCACGCCTCGTACTGCAACCGCTACCGCTGCTCGGCGAGGACCGCCAACACTCCGGAATCGTCGACGGGCCACATCGGCTTCCGCGTGGCGGCGGACGCGACGCAGGCGGTTCCCGTCTGAGCCCGAACTCCTCCGGAGGCCACGACGCCGGGTCAGTCCAACACTGGCGGGTTCGGGACGCGGGCGGCGAGGAACTTCGGGGCCATCCCGCAGTAGCTGTCGGTGACCAGTTCGGCGATCTCGGTCCAGTCGGTGTGGTCGCCGAGCACGGCGACGACGACATTCGGCCCCCAGTCGGCGCGGAAGTACGGGAACCCCGGAGCGGTCAGGCCGAGGAGGTCGTCGTCGGGCACCCGGAAGGTCATCACGACGGGTTCCCTGCCCTCGGTCGCGTAGGGGGCGTAGACCGGGGAGCGGTCCACGTCCGGCGCGTAGACATGCGCGAACGTCCGCGCCCGAATCCGCCAGCGCACCCCGATCCAGGCAGGCTCCTCATGGGACTCGGGCAGTTGCCGACAGATGGCCCGAAGCCTGTTCAGGATCTCCGGCGGCACGTCTCCAGGACTCGACATACGCCGACACTAGCGGCCCTGCGCGCGGTCCGTGCCGGGTGGCGGAACCGAGGGGACTTCGCGCGCCGAGCCGGGGGATTCGTCATGTGTGTTCCGAGCATGGATACCGATAGGTGTCCTCGATGACAGGGACACGATCGCGCCGGAGACGTAGGTCCGCCTGGCAGCGAATTCGACGGGAAGTCGACACTGCTCGCGTTCTTCAACTACCTCCGCGATGGGGTGGCGGCCGAGGCCCAGGGCCTGCGCGGGGAGCAGGGCGCGTGCCCTGTGTGCCCTTGGGGACCGCCCTCTCGCCGCCCATCGCAGCGGCGTCGAATCGTCCAATGAGCTCATCGGGAGCTGCGACGACCTGAGGGATACGTGTGCACGACCCGCCGGCAGAGCGGACACCTTCCGCGCCATGCGGTGGGTGCTGGTGCACATGATCGACGGGCCGGCCGTCACGCAGGTCACGCCGATATCCGACGCGAACAAGTCGGAGGCGCCTTCCGCCGCCCGCGTCACCTTCTCCTTCGTCCGGCCCCAAGGTGCCGGGGCGGACCGCTCCCTCTCGCGCAACCTTGGCCACATACAGCCGCGATGCTCGTTCTTGTTCGTAACGAGGCTCTATCGAGCATCTCTTGACATGCCCGCGTTACCCCCGCCAGAGTCTTGGGCGTCAGTGATGCCGATCACGCACCGATACGGACGAGGAGCGTTTCCGCATGCCTCACATCCCCGCAGTATCACGCCGCTTGGTCTTGGGAGGAGCTCTGGCGACCGGGGCGCTCGCCGCCGGTGTCGGGGGCGCCCAGGCGTCCCCGGTGGCGCAGGGCGGCGCCGTGCCGGCGGCCCTGCCGAAGCGCAGGCCCGGCCAGAAGTCCATGATCGATGTTCCGTACGCCGCACACCGGACCGTCCGCGTCGGCGTCATCGGCCTCGGCAACCGGGGGTCGGGCATGGCCGAGGGATGGTCCGTCGTCCCCGGCTGTACGGTCACCGCCGTCTGCGACATCAGGGCGGACCGCGCCAAGCGCACCGCGGACCGGCTCGTCGCGACCGGCAAGCCGCGCCCCGCGGAGTACGGCGGCTCGGACGAGTCCTTCGCGCAGATGCTCAAGCGCGACGACATCGACCTGGTCTACATCGCCACCCCGTGGGAGTTCCACTACCGGCAGGGCAAGGCCGCGATGTCGGCAGGCAAGCACGTCATCGTGGAACTGCCCATCGCCACCGAGCTCGACGAGTTGTGGGACCTGGTCGACACCTCGGAGCGTACGCGCCGCCATCTCATGCTGGCCGAGAACTGCAGCTACGGCCGCAACGAGCTCGCGATGCTCAAGATGGCGCACGAGGGCCTGTTCGGCGACATCACGAACGGCCACGGCGGCTACCTGCACGACCTGCGCGAACTGCTCTTCTCCGACACGTACTACACCGATTCCTGGCGCCGTCTCTGGCACACCCGCAGCACCGCCTCCTTCTACGCCATGCACGGGCTGGCCCCGATCGCCGCGGCCATGGACATCAACCGCGGCGACCGCATGACGGTGCTGCGGGCCACCGCCACCGAGCCGAGGGGCCTCGCCGACTACCGTGAGCGCTTCGTGCCCCGGTCGCATCCCTCGTGGCGGGAGACCTACGTCAACGGGGACCTCGTCACCTGCCTGATCGACACCGCCAAGGGCCGGGTCATCCGCGCCGAGCACGACGTCAGCTCCCCGCGCCCCTACAGCCGTATCAACACCCTCGCGGGCAGCCGCGGCATCTTCGAGGACTACGCGGGCGTCATGGCGACGGACGGCGGCCGCATCTACGTCGAGCCCGACCACGGCGGTCACTCCTGGCGTGCCGCCGACGCCTACCGTAAGGAGTTCGACCACTGGCTGTGGAAGAAGATCGGTGACGACGCGGCCAACAACGGTGGTCACGGCGGCATGGACTACGTCCTGCAGTGGCGCACGGTGCAGCTGATGCGCGCCGGGCTCGTCCCGGACATCGACGTCTACGACTCGGCCGCCTGGTGCTCCCCCGTGCCGCTGAGCGTCAAGTCCCTGGCGGCGGGCGGGCGTCCGGTCGAGATCCCCGACTTCACCCGGGGCTCCTGGGTCAACCTGCGGATGGGGCTGGACTCGCGCGCGACCGACATGCCCCCGGTCGCCTGACCGTCCCCGCGCCCCTCCGTCC
>NZ_RDBH01000082.1:11006-20876 GCF_008042145.1 Streptomyces sp. adm13(2018) | reverse complement strand
ACCCAGGCCCTCGTCCCCGACGGCACCGGCCAGGCCCTCGTCGTCACCGGATCCACCGCCGACGACAGCACCTCCACCGCGACCCTCTACGAGAAGGGCCCCGGCGGCGGCTGGACAGCGGCGGCCGGCCCCTGGCCCACGCACAACGCGCTGCGCGGCTGGACCGCCGACCACACGGCCGGCGACCTGCGGACCCCCATCGGGGTCTTCCGGCTCGACGACGCGGGCGGCCGACTGCCCGACCCCGGTTCCCGCCTCCCCTACGACCAGGACCCCGAGTTCGCCATCAGCGGTACGGGCCTCTCCGGCGAACCCCTCGAAGGCTCCTTCGACCATGTGATCGCCATCGACTACAACCGTGTCCCCGGCCGGAGCCCGCTCGACAAGGAGCGACCGCTCGGCGCCGAGAAGGGCGGCGGGGTCTGGATCCACGTCGACCACGGCGGCCCCACCCAGGCCTGCATCACCCTCGAACGCGAGCCGCTGCGCCGTCTCATCCGGGCGCTCGACCCCGCCGAGGAGCCCGTCATCGTCATGGGCCCCGCCTCCGACCTGGCCGGCTGACGCCACTGCGTCGGACACCGCGGACGCGCGTCGGCCGGGGCCCGTCCGGGCCCCGGCCGACGCGCGCGTCCTCAGTTCGCTCCGCCGGTCCCGACCGCCCCGCGGAACGCGCCGGTGTGCAGGCGCACCTGCTCCGGGGTCAGGTACGCGTCGGTGTACTCGAAGTCCCGCAGCGTCCCCGCCTTCGACGCCAGGAACCCGGTCCGTACGAAGTCGTCCCCGGCGACGGCGTTCAGCAGCCAGTTCGTCATCACCCGGGTCTTCGCCACGTTGGTCCGCAGCGCCCCCCAGTGGTAGGCGCGGGCGACGGCCTGCGCCGGCGCCCCGTGCAGCTCCACACCGAGCGGCTTCGAGACGCCGTCCATGCCGCCGAGGTCCACCACGAGCCCCAGGTCCTTGTGCACGTACGGGTGTGTCGGCTCGCCGCGGAGCGTCGACACCAGGTTGTCGGCGACCGCCTTGCCCTGCCGCATCGCGTGCTGGGCGGTCGGCGGGCAGATCGCCCCCTCCTCGCCCTTGGCGAGATCCGGTACGGCCGCCGAGTCCCCGAGGGCCCACACACCGTCGAACCCCGGCACGGCCATCTCGGCCGACACCACGAGCCGTCCCTTGAACGTCTCCGCGCCGAGCGTGCCGATCAGCGGGCTCGCCGCCACGCCCGCCGTCCAGATGAGGGTCCGGCTGGGCAGCACCCGCCCGTCCGTGAGCGTCACCGCCTGGTCGTCCACCTTGGCCACCGACACCCCCAGCGACACCTCGATGCCGCGCTTCGTCAGGATGTCCGTCGCCGCCGTGCCCAGCTTCTCGCCCAGCTCGGGCATGAGCCTCGGCGCGATGTCGACCAGGTGCCACTTGATGAGCTTGGGGTCGATCCGCGGGTACCGCTTGGCCGCGTTGTGGGTGAGCAGCTGGAGGCAGGCCGCCGTCTCCGTGCCGGCGTAGCCGCCGCCGACCACCACGAACCGCAGCCGCGCGGCCCGTTCCTCCTCGTCGTTGCTCGCGTCCGCCAGGTCCAGCTGGGCGATGACGTGGTCGCGGACGTACACCGCCTCGGCGAGGGTCTTCATCCCGCGGGCGTGCTCGGCGAGCCCGGGGATGTCGAAGCTGCGGGTCACGCTGCCGGGCGCGAGCACCAGGTGGTCATAGGGCTCGGTGACGTACTCCCCGGCGATCGTCCGGACCACGCAGACCTTCGCCGCCGTGTCCACGCCGACCACACCACCCGGCACGATCCGGGTGCGGTGCCGCTCGCTGCGGCGCAGCGACAGGGCGACCGACTGCGGGGTCAGCACCCCCGCCGCCACCTGGGGGAGCAGGGGCAGGTACAGCTGGTACGAGAACGGGGAGAGGAGCGTGAGCTGTGCCTCCCGCTCCGTGAGGCGCCGTTCGAGCCGCCGTACGCAGGCGACTCCGGCGAAGCCGGCGCCCACCACGAGAATCCTCGGTCGCGTCACGCTGTCCGCCCTTCCGTAGGAGCGTGCAAGAAGCCATCGCATCGGGATGATCAAGCCGCATAGGAAATTTTCATCCGACTACCCGGGATGCGTCCTTTCTATCGCCAAAGGCGGCGGATCGCCCTTCGGCGCGGTCCGCCGAGGTTCCGCCGGGCCCCGGTCGCGGCGGTGCCGGGCGGGTCAGAGGACGACGATCCCCAGCGGCCGGGAACCGGCCGCGAGGCGCCGGGTGTCACCCGACTCCAGGTCGACGACGCTCAGGCCGTCCCAGTAGCCGTCGCGGGTGAACCCGCCGGTCACATAGGCGGTGCGGCCGTTCGGGGAGACCGCCACGTCCTCGTGCGGCCCGTCGAGCGGGTAGACCCGCTCGGCGCCGTCCGGCCTCCGGGCGGTCAGCGAGGGGCCCTCGTCCTCGGCCGGGTCGATCGGTCCCGTGCCGACCGTGAAGAGCGTGCCGTCGGGCGTCACCGTGGTGCCGTGCTGGTGGGTGTCGGCGGTCATCGGCTCGATGGTCGTCCGGCCCGTCCGCGGGTCGACGACCGCGAGCCGCTCGCCCTCGAAGGGCAGGAGCAGCCTTCCGTCCGACGGCCGGACGGCCGTGTAGTGCGGCTTCAGCCAGGAACCGAGCCCGCCCTCCGTGCCGTACGGGGCGACCTCCACCCGGCGCGGTGCGAGGGTCCCGGCGTCGACGACCGTGACGTCGAAGGAGTCGTGGTTCGTCGCGTAGACCTCGCCGCCGTCGCGGGACACGTCCACGTCGAAGGGGCGCCGGCCGACCGGCACCGCGTCCGTGACCCGCAGGGCCGCCGTGTCGATCACCTCCAGGGTGCCGTTCCCGCCCGGCACGTTGACCCCCACGTACACCCGGCGGCCGTCCGGTGCGAGTGCGATGCCCATGCCGCCGCCCCGGTACTCGCCGTTGGTCACCGGACCGGTGTCGGTCTCGTACGGGACGAGCGCGATCCGCTTCCTGGCCGTGGTGTCGACGACCGCGACCCCCTCGGCGGTCGCCACCCAGGCACGCCCGTCCTCGCCGAGCACCAGACCGTAGGGCGCGGTGCCCACCTCGACCGAGCCCGTGGGACCCCGCGCCGGGTCGACGAAGGTGACGGTGTCGGAGCCGAAGTCGGCGACCAGGAGGGTGCCCGCCGCGGGCCCGCCGGCGGGGGAGGGTGCCACGGTCGCGGGAGCCCGGGACGCGGAGGGGGAGCCGCCGGAAGACGTTCCGCCCGGTGACGCGGACCCCGGCGCGGAGGCCGCCTCGGACCCGGGCGCGGAGGCCGCCTCGCCGGAGCCCTGTGCGCAGCCGGCGAGCAGGACCACGGCCACGGCCCCGGGCAGGAGCACCCGGGCGGTACGGGACGCACGGCGGTTCTTCGGCATGACGGACTCCTCGGTACGGCGGACACGGGCGGCCCGTCCGGAGACGGGTCCGCACCCTGCCCCGATCCTCCGTCCAACCCCGGTCCGGCACGGTCCGCCGCCCGGCCCCGGTCCGCTCGCGGGACGGACGACACCGGGGTCGGCCGATCGGACGACCCCGAACGGGGCGAGGGCGTGCCCCCCCCCCGGCGGACCAGCGCGCCAGGGCGTGTCCTGCCCGGCGGATCAGCGCGGGAGACCGTCCAGGAAGCAGAGCGTCCGCTCCAGGCAGAGGGCCGTCGCCTCCGGCACGAAGGACGGCGTCCCGCGCTCGGCGAACAGATGCGCGTCCCCGGGGTACAGGAAGAGCCTGCGGTCCGCGGCGTCCGCGACCAGCGCGCGGGCCGCCGCCAGGTCGCCGTCGTCGACGAAGAAGGGGTCGGCGTCCATCCCGTGCACCTGCACGGGGACGCCCTCCGGCCACTCCGCGCCGAACTCCGACACCGGTACGCAGGCGCTGAACAGCAGTGCCCCGCGCGATCCCGGCCGGGTCTGCGCCAGCTTCTGCGCGGGCAGCGCGCCGAGCGAGAACCCGGCGTGGACGATCTCCGCGGGCAGGTCCGCGGCCGCCCGCTCGCCGCGCTCCAGAAGGGTGCCGAAGCCGACCTCCTGGGCGTGCCCCACGCCGCTCGTGAGGTCGGTGAAGGTCCGGCCCTCGTACAGGTCGGGAGTGTGCACGGTGTGCCCCGCGCGCCGCAGCTCGTCGGCGAACGCGCCGACTCCCGCGGTCAGCCCGAGACAGTGGTGGAAGAGCAGAACCTCGGCCATGTCGTCATCCCCAGTCGTCCTACGCGACCCCCGCCCCTGCGGCACGGGCCGTCCGCCAGCAGCATGGCCCACGGCACCGACAACGCCCGGGAGACACCGGCCCGGGGAACACCGGGGAAGGGCCGGCCAGGGGACCGCCCGGGAGGAACCAGCCCGGGAACGCCCGGGAAGGACCGGCCCGGGGAAGGACCGGCTAGCGCATCGGCCGGTGCGGCAGGACGGCGCCCGCCTGGCCCACGACACCCGAGGGGCCGCCGACCCCCATCGGACCGCCGACACCGGGGTGCTGAGCGCCACCCTGGGGTCCCCCGCCGCCCTGGTGGACCGGGAGCGCGTTTCCTCCCGCGTGCGCGACGACGCCCTGCTGCGGCCCCGGGGCGCCCTGCGGCGGCACCTGGATGACCCGGCTCAGGTCCCGCATGACCTCCTCGGCGACCTGGCGGACGTCACCCGGAACATCCCCCCGCTCCCGTATGAGCTCGGCGTAGATCGGTGCCGTGCCGTCCGCGTGGTTCATGGGGCTCGCTTCCTTCGTCTGCGCCGGTGAGGTCACCGACGGGGAGACGGCGAGTCTACGGGGCAGCACCGACAGCCCCCGGGGCGAGCCCCCGGACACCACCCGGCGGCCCGGCCCCGCCCCGGAAAACCGCTGTCCTCCCGGGCTTCCCGCGCCGACAATGGATCATCGAACACCCGGGAGGGACCCCATGAGCCAGGCGACCCTGACTCTGCACGACCTGATGCCGTCCGAAGAACTCGCCGCCGCGCTCGCGGACGGGCACGTGACGCGCAAGAGTCACCCCGAGCTGCCGCTGTCGATCTACACGTACACGCGCGCGTGCCAGTACGCCCAGCACTGGAACCGGGCGACCACCCGCTGCCGCGGCCTCGTCGCCGACGACGCCACGGGACGGATCGTCGCACTCCCCCTCCCCAAGTTCTTCAACGTCTCCGAACACGCCGCCGGGCGCCCCTACGCCCCACCGCTGCCCGACGAGCCCTTCGAGCTGTACGACAAGGTCGACGGCAGCCTCGCCGTGGTCTTCCACTACGACGGCCGCTGGCACGTCGCCTCCAAGGGCTCCTTCACCAGCGCCCAGGCCACCTGGGCGCAGCGCCGGCTCGACGCGGCCGACACCGCGGGCCTGGCGCCCGGCGTCACGTACCTCGCCGAGATCCTCTACCCCGGCAACCGGATCGTCGTGAACTACGGCGAGCGCCGCGACCTCGTGCTGCTGGCCGCCTTCGGCCCGGACGGCACCGAGGTCCCGCTGGCGGAGGCCACCGACGGCTGGCGGCCCCTGGGGTCCGTCGTCCGAACCTGGCCCGCCGTGGGCATCGCCGAACTCGTCGCCCTGACCGAGTCCAACACCCTCCCCGGCGGCCACCGGGCCACCGGCACCGACGCCGAGGGCTTCGTGCTGCGCTTCGCCTCCGGCCTGCGGGCCAAGGCCAAGCTCGCCGAGTACGTGCGCCTCCACAAGGTCCTCACCGGTGTCACCGAGCGCGACATCTGGCGCGGCCACGGCATCCAGCGCTTCGCCGCCCTCCCGGCCGGCACGGTCGCCAAGGGCCTCGGCTGCTCCGTGGCCGAGGTCGAGGCGGACGGCGGCAAGCCGCTCGACGCCCTCCTGGAGCAGGTCCCGGACGAGTTCGACAGCTGGGTACGGGAGGTGGTCGGCGGCCTCGAAACCGCGGCCGCCGACCGCGAGCGGGCCGTCGAGGAGACGTACGCCCGGCTGGCCCACCTCGCCGGCGACCGGGGTGCCTTCGCCCGCGCGGCCGCCGAGGTGCCCGACCGCGGTCTGCGGGCCGCCCTCTTCCTGCGCCTCGACGGGCGCCCGACCGACCTCCTCGTCTGGCGCGGACTGCGCCCCGAGACCTCCGACCCCTTCGCCCACGACCAGGAGAACTGAACCGTGCCTGTCGTCCACGTCATGACCGGACTCCCGGCCTCCGGGAAGACGACGGCCGCCCGCGCCCTGCAGGCGGCCGCCGAGGGGAACATGCGGCGCGTCAACCTCGACGACCTCCGCGCCATGCTCGACATCCCCTCGCCGGACCGGGAGCGGTCCCACCGGCACGAGCAGACCGTCCTCGGCATCCAGGACGCCGCCGTGCGCGCGGCCGTCGACGACGGCTTCGACGTCGTCGTCGACAACACCCATCTGACCCCGTACATCCCGAAGCGGCTGAAGGCCGCCGTGGGAGGCCTCGCCACCTTCGCCGTCCACGACTTCACCGACGTCCCCGTCGACGAGTGCGTCCGACGGGACGCCGAGCGTGAGCGGCCCGTCGGCGAGGAGATCATCCGCATCCTCGCCGCGAAGCACGCCAAGGCCACCCGGGGCGGCTGGCGGCTCACCGCGGACTGGCTCAACGACCGCCCCACGCTCGGCGAGCCCTACGTGCCCGACCCGAGCCTCCCCACCGCCGTCATGTGCGACATCGACGGCACCCTCGCCCTGCGCGTCGACCGCGGCCCGTACGACTTCACGCACTGCGACCGCGACCTGCCCAACATCTCCGTACGGGACGCCCTGCGCGCCTTCCGGCACACCGAGCGGGACCGGATCGTCCTCCTGTCCGGCCGCAGCGAGGACCACCGCGAGATCACCGAGGCCTGGCTCGCCCGCCACGAGGTGCCGTACGACGAGCTCTGGATGCGGGCCTCCGGCGACGGCCGCGGCGACGACCTGGTGAAGGCCGAGCTGTTCGACGCCCATGTGCGCCACCGGTACGCCGTCCGCGTCTCGCTGGACGACCGCGACCGCGTCGTCGCGCTCTGGCGCCGGATGGGACTGCCCACCTGGCAGGTCGCCTACGGCGACTTCTGACCCGCACCGCACGCCTCCGGGGGTGGCACCGCCCACCCCCGGAGCCGTGTCAGGATCGTGGGATGGTGGAAAAGATCATCGCGGCGTGCGACGGCGCGTCGAAGGGAAACCCCGGGCCCGCGGCCTGGGCATGGGTCATCGGCCGCGCCGACGGTTCGATCGACAGCTGGGAGGCCGGGCCGCTCGGCCGCGCGACCAACAACGTCGCCGAACTCACGGCCCTGGAACGCCTGCTGGAGACACTCGACCCGGCGACGCCGGTCGAGGTCCGCATGGACTCGCAGTACGCCATGAAGGCCGTCACGACCTGGCTCCCGGGCTGGCGGCGGAAGGGCTGGAAGACCTCCTCGGGCAGCCCCGTGGCCAACAAGGACCTGGTCGTCCGGATCGACGCGCTCCTCACCGGCCGCTCCGTCGACTTCGTCTACGTGGCCGCGCACCAGGTCGACGGCGACCCCCTCAACGACGCGGCCGACCGCGCGGCCAGCCACACCGCCCGCACCCAGGAGCCCGCCGGCTCGGCGGCCGGAGCCCCGCTGCCGCCCCCGGAGACCCCGACACGCGCCTCCGCGCCCCGCGCGCGCTCCTCAGCGCCGTCCGGCTCCGGCGGCGCCTCCGAGGCCGGTTCCGCCGGCGGTTCCGGCACCCGCCGGACGCGCTCCTCCGGCGCCACCCTGAAAGCGCGGTTCCCGGGCCGCTGCCGCTGCGGCAAGGCCTACGACAAGGGCGAGACCATCGCCAAGAACCCCGACGGCTGGGGTCACCCCGCCTGCGTGTGACCCCCCCTCCGGAACCGGTGGCCGTCCGAGTGGCGGGCGGCCACGTCCGGTGCTTGAGACCGGTCCACCCGGGTACGGGACAGCCTTCACCCAGGCGTGTCGGCGGGTTCGCCGGGGGTTCTGTTCTCCGAGCGCCTGTGGCTGCATACTGTCCTCCTCGCCACCGGTGACGAACCGATCTACCTGCTCATTTGTCGCTCTCTGACGTGGTCGGCACCGGCGAGAACCTCCCTCCTGCTGCCGCCGCGGCGACCCCTCGGCGGAAGCTTTCCCTGCCCGTGAAAGACCCGAGGTTCCGTGCCAGTACCTGTTCTCCTGACCGGGCGCTCCGTGCGCCTGGAGCCGCTGGCGATGCGGCACGCCGAAGCCCTCGCCCGGGCCGGCGGGGCGGACCGAGCGGCCTACGCCTTCACCCCCGTACCCGACGGCCTCGAATCGGCCCTCGACTACATCGCCCGTGCCCTGACGGATCAGGCGGCGGGACGATGCCTGCCCTTCGCTCTCGTCAGTACCGCCGACGAACGGGTCGTCGGCTCGACCCGGTTCCTCGAACTCGACTACTGGCGGGGGCCGCTGGTCTGGCCGCCCGTGCCCGGCATGCCCCACGGGGATCCGCTGACCTCCGTGCCGGACGCCGCCGAGATCGGCAACACCTGGATCGCGGGTGACGCGCGGGGGACCGGCATCAACACCGAGGCCAAGTACCTCATGCTCCGGCACGCCTTCGAAGCCTGGGGCGTCCGCCGCATCACGATGCGCGCCGACGCCCGGAACACCCGCTCCAGAATCGCCATCGAGCGCCTCGGAGCGAGCTGCGAGGGGGTGCGCCGCGCCCACTCCCGCGGGCTCGACGGAGCCGTCCGCGACACGGCCTTCTACTCGATCCTCGACGAGGAGTGGCCGACCGTCCGCGACATCATCGAGCTCCGCCTCTCCACACCCCGCCAGGTGCGCGTCCCGCAGGACCTGCTCCCGGCCTGACCCCCCGACCACCGCCGCGACGGGGGCCCGCCTCCCCGTCGTGGCGGTGGGCCGCCCTCCCACCGCGTCCCGACCCGCCGGTACCGTGAGCGCGACAGCCACCCGCGCTCACGCGCGTGACAGCGACCCGCGCCACCGAAGGGACCGAGCGATCGTGCCGACCGGAACCGCCGACGTACTCCTCCGCACGGAGGGCCGGGCCGGCTTCCTCACCCTGAACCGCCCCCGCGCCATCAACGCCCTCACCCACGCCATGGTCCTCGCCGTCGACGAGGCCCTGACCGCCTGGGAGCACGACCCGGACGTCACCACCGTCGTCATCGGGGGCGCGGGGGAACGCGGCCTCTGCGCCGGCGGCGACATCCGTGCCATCCACGACGACGCGCGCGACGGCGGCTCGGCCTCCGCCGCCTTCTGGCGCGACGAGTACCGGCTCAACGCCCGCATCGCCCGCTATCCGAAGCCGTACGTCGCCCTCATGGACGGCATCGTCATGGGGGGCGGGGTCGGCCTCTCCGCCCACGGCTCGGTCCGCGTCGTCACCGAACGCTCCCGCGTCGCCATGCCCGAGACCGGCATCGGCTTCGTCCCCGACGTCGGCGGCACCTACCTCCTGGGACGCGCCCCCGGGGAACTCGGCACCCACCTCGCCCTCACGGGCGCCCCGGTCGGCGCCGCCGACGCGATCCTCACCGGTCTCGCCGACCACTTCGTCCCCTCCACCGAACTTCCCTCCCTGGTGCGGGACCTGACCCGGCTCCCCGCCGACGAGGCCGTCGCCCGGCACTCCGCCGCCGCCCCGCCCGGTGTCCTCCCCGCACAGCGGGACTGGATCGACGCCTGCTACCCCGCCGAGAGCGTCGAGGACATCGTGCGGCGCCTCCTCGACTCAGGCGTGCCCGCCGCCAAGGAGACGGCCACCACCCTCCTCACGAAGTCCCCGACCGCCCTCAAGGCGACCCTGGCCACCCTGCGCCGGGCACGGACCCTCGCGACCCTCGAAGAGGTCCTCGACCTGGAGTTCCGGGTCTCCTGCGGCTCGCTCACCGGCCCCGACCTCGTCGA
>NZ_RDBH01000082.1:9379-10906 GCF_008042145.1 Streptomyces sp. adm13(2018) | reverse complement strand
CCGGGCACCCAGGCCGCCACGGGCCGGGCGCCCGGGCCGCCGTAGGTCACAGGGGCCAGGTGACCCGGTCCGCCGTAGGTCAGCGGGGTTCCTGGAGGACCGCCAGGACGTTGCCCGCGGGGTCCTTGAACCAGGCGATGGGCGGTCCGCCCTCGGCCCGGACGACACCCTTGGCGTCGGCCTCGAACCCGTCGTAGCGCTCCAGGGTCACTCCGCGCCCGGTCAGCTCGTCCACGGCGCGGTCGATGTCGTCGACCGCGAAGTTGAGGATCGTGAACGTGGCGGGGGTGTGGTCGTCCTTCGGGTAGACGAAGATCCTGGCACCGTCCGCCAGGGTGAGGAGGAGCATGCGCATGTCGCCGTCCCCCTCCTCGCCCACCCGCAGACCGAGGGTCTCGCCGTAGAAGCGTCGGGCGGCGTCCAGGTCGTCGACCGAGAAACCGCTGAACGCCGAGGTCTCGCCGAACATGGCGTGCTCCCTTCCGGGGGCCCGGTCCGGGGCACCCCTTCCAGGATCCGCCGCGTACCCGCCGCCCGCCGCCCGGCCGGGCAGCCGGCCGGGCGGACCGGGCAGCCGGCCGGGCGGACCGGGCAGCCGGTCGCTCAGGGCGCGATCGGCAGCTGTCGCTTGTGCTCGGTGAGCTCGTAGCGGCGCACGATGGTGGCGAAGACGGCCTCGGCGACCGGCTTGCCCTCCAGGAAGTCGTCGATGTCGTCGTACGTGACGCCGAGGGCGTCCTCGTCGGGCTTGCCCGGGTCCAGGGTCTCCAGGTCGGCGGTGGGGGTCTTCCAGACCAGCTCGGACGGGGCGCCGAGCTCGGCCGCGACCGCGCGGACGCGGCGCTTGGTCAGTCCGGTGAGCGGGACGACGTCGGCGGCGCCGTCGCCGAACTTGGTGAAGAAGCCGGAGACGGCCTCGGCGGCGTGGTCGGTGCCCACGACGAGCCCGTCCCGGGCCCCCGCGACGGTGTACTGGGCGATCATGCGCTGGCGGGCCTTGATGTTGCCCTGGACGAAGTCCTGGTGGCGGGCGTCGCGGAAGGCGCCGCCGCCGGCGAGGGCGGCGTCGAGGGCCGCGTCGCTCGCGGCCTTCACGTCCACCGTGAGGACCTCGTCGGCGCGGATGAAGCCGAGCGCGGTCTGCGCGTCCTTCTCGTCGGCCTGCACGCCGTACGGCAGGCGCATCGCGTAGAAGACGGCCTCGTGTCCGGCGGCGCGGGCCCGCTCGACGGCCAGCTGGCAGAGGCGTCCGGCGGTGGTGGAGTCGACGCCGCCGCTGATGCCGAGGACCAGGGAGCGCAGACCGGTGGAGGTGAGCCGCTCGGTCAGGAAGGCCACCCGGCGCTCGATCTCGGCCCGCGGGTCGAAGGTCTCGGCCACCTGGAGGTCCCGGGCGATCTGCTGCTGGAGGGCGGTGGACGCCGGGTCGGTCACGGGGGTCTCCTCGTCGGGTTCGGGGCTGCGAGGTCGACTCTACGCACCGGGGCGGGGCCGCGTCGCCCGGCCCCCGCCCCCTCCCGGCAGGCC
>NZ_RDBH01000082.1:6312-9279 GCF_008042145.1 Streptomyces sp. adm13(2018) | reverse complement strand
CACCTTCCACCGCGGCAAGCGGCTCGAAGTCCTCACCGCGGTCCGCTCCGGCGCCGGCCGCCTCGACGACCGCGCGCAGCAGGGCCTGTTCGGCGCCGCCGCCCTCCGGGTCGAGGCCGGGGCGCAGCCCGGCCTCGGCGAGGGAACGGAAGATCTTCGCCCAGTCGGCCGGGGTGTTCGAGATGCCGACGACGGCGAACGCCGTCCCCGAGGAGTCGCACGCCATACCGCTGACGATCGGTTGTTCCATTGTCGTGCCTCACTGCCCGGCGGTCGGGGAGGACCGCCGGGACTCACCGATAGGTTGGGTTAACCTACCCATTTCCGACACGGGGGAGGGCGTGGAACCCGGGTGTGGCGTGCGACCCCCGTCGACGTACGCGAAACCCATGCCGGTCAGGGCCGACTGGTGAGATAGCCGCCCATGGACGTGAAGTACTCGGTCGCGGGCAGTTCGCGGCCGTCCTCCGTCCGGACGCGGGTGATGGCCAGGCCGTGGTTGCGGCCGGTGCGGGCGTCGGCGCCGGCGACGATCACGACGCCCTCGCCCTCGCGGTAGAAGACACGGCCGGGCGTGCCGCCGTAACGCCCTTCGGAGACCACCGCGGTGAGGACTTCGAGCCGCTTGCCGCGGTGGAAGGTGAAGGCGCTCGGGTACGGCGCGGACTGGGCGCGGACGAGCCGCTCCAGCACCTCGGCGGGCCAGCTCCAGTCGATGCGGATGTCCTCCTCGGCGCGCTTGTGGAAGAAGGTGGCCTGGGAGCGGTCCTGCGGGGTGAACTCGGCGCGCCCGCCCGCGATCCGGTCCAGCGCGTCGATCGTGACCGGGGCGATGAGGTCGACCGTCTTGTGGAAGAGGTCGGTCGTCGTGTCGGTCGGCCCGACGGGGACGGAGTGCTGCTGCACGATGTCGCCGGCGTCGAGCACCTCGTCCATCATGTGGGCGGTGACGCCGACTTCGCTCTCGCCGTTGATGAGGGCCCAGATGAGCGGCGAGAAGCCGGCGTACTTGGGCAGCAGCGAGTCGTGGATGTTCAGCGTGCCGTGGCGGGGCAGGTTGTAGATGTGCGGCGGGATCCACGTCCGCCAGTTGTTGGCGACGATGATGTCCGGGTCCGCCTCCTTGAGACGGCTCAACAGCCCCTCGTCGTCGGGCCTGTTGCGGATGACGACGGGGACGCCGTGCTCCTCCGCGAGGTCGGCGACGGAGTCGCTCCAGATCTTCTCGTAGGCGTGCTCGCTCTTGGGGTGCGTCACGACGAGGACCACGTCGTGTTCGGAGTCCAGGAGCGCTTGGAGGGTGCGATGGCCCCAGGTCTGGTAACCGAACATGACGACCCGCATCGAGTTCCTCCTCGGGGAGAGCGATAGACCGTCAGCAAGTAAAGCAAGGCTTACCTAACAGTGCAACTGGCTGAATTTATGCGGTCGTTGTACGCGCCTGTCTGCGCGTTGTCCGTTTTGGGCCATCGACAGCGCAGCGAGATCAGGTTAGCTTTACCTAAGTTCTGCATGGCCGCCGGTGCCGCCGGTGTGTCCGATGCCCTGTTCCCCCCGCCTTCTTCCCGCACGATGGGAGTGACATGTCGCAGGTTCCTCCTGGTGACGCACCTCTGGTCCACGACCTCATAGGTATCGGCTTCGGGCCGTCCAATGTGGCCATGGCGATAGCGCTCAGCGAGCACAACGCACGCGTCGGAAGGCAGGAAGCGGTCACCGCCCACTTCTTCGAGCGCCAGCCCCGCTTCGGCTGGCACCGCGGCATGCTGATCGACGACGCGACCATGCAGGTGTCCTTCCTCAAGGACCTGGTGACGCTGCGCAACCCGACCAGCGAGTACAGCTTCCTCTGCTACCTGCAGAGCAAGGGCCGCCTGATCGACTTCGTGAACCACAAGAACCTCTTCCCGCTGCGCGTCGAGTTCCACGACTACTTCGAGTGGGCCGCCTCCAAGGTCGACGACATGGTGTCGTACGGCCACGAGATCGTCTCCGTCGAGCCGGTCGAGCGCGACGGCGTCGTCGAGTACCTCGACGTGACCGCCCGCTCCGGCTCCGAACTCGTCGTCCACCGCGCCCGCAACCTCGTCCTCGGCACCGGCCTCCGCCCGCGCATGCCGGAAGGCGTCGAGCGCAGCGACCGCGTCTGGCACAACTCCGACCTGCTCCGCAAGGTCGAGAGCCTGGAGGGCACCGCGCCCGAGCGGATCGTCGTCGTCGGCGCCGGCCAGAGCGCCGCCGAGAACGTGGCCTATCTGCACCGCCGCTTCCCCGGGGCCGAGATCTGCGCCGTCTTCTCCCGGTACGGCTACAGCCCCGCCGACGACAGCGCCTTCGCCAACCGGATCTTCGACCCGGAGGCCGTCGACGAGTACTTCACCGCTCCCGACGACGTGAAGCGCAAGCTGATGGACTACCACGGCAACACCAACTACTCCGTGGTGGACATCGACCTCATCGATGACCTCTACCGCCAGGCCTACCAGGAGAAGGTCCTCGGCACCGAGCGACTGCGCTTCATCAACATCTCCCGGCTCACCGGGGTGGAGGACGGCCCCGACAAGGTCCGCGCCTTCGTCACCTCCCTCGTCACCGGCGAGGAGACCGTCCTCGACGCCGACATCGTCGTCTACGCCACCGGCTACAGCCCCGCCGAACCCCTCGGCCTGCTCGGACCGGTCGCCGACCGCTGCCACCGCGACGACCAGGGACGGGTCAGCGTGCAGCGGGACTACCGGCTCGCCACCGACCCCGAACTGCGCTGCGGCATCTACCTCCAGGGCGGCACGGAGCACACCCACGGCATCACGTCGTCGCTGCTCTCCAACACCGCGATCCGGGTCGGCGAGATACTCGCCTCCGTCGTCGAACGGAACCCGGCGATCCCGCCGGCCGACTCCGCCGCCACCGCCGACGACGCCCGCGTGGCCGACGGCGTCGGCACGGCCCGCTAGGTCCCGCCGCCAC
>NZ_RDBH01000082.1:0-6212 GCF_008042145.1 Streptomyces sp. adm13(2018) | reverse complement strand
GGCCACACCCCGCCCGGGCGGCACCCCGTGCACCCGAGGGGCGTGGCACGCACTGTGAAACCCCGAAAGGAACGTCCGTGTCCGCTGGTGCACGTCCTGCTCTGGCCCGGTTCGCCAGATCCGCCCCCCGTGTGGCTGTCCTCGCGGTGGCGGCCCTCGCCCTCGCCGCCTGCGGCGGAGGGACCGAGAAGACCGAGTCGCCCTCCGCCTCCTCCTCGGCCCCGGCCGACGGCGGCGGCAAGCCCGCCGCGTTCCCCGTCACGGTGGCCCACAAGTACGGCTCCACGACCATCGACAAGGAGCCGAAGACGGTCGTCACCCTCGGTCTCTCCGACCAGGACGCCGCCCTCGCGCTCGGCGTGAAGCCGGTCGGCGCCGTCGACTGGTTCAAGGAGAAGCCGTACGGCAAGTGGCCCTGGGCCAAGGAGAAGTGGGGCTCGACCCAGCCGGAGATCGTCGGCGAGCGCGACGAGTACAACATCGAGAAGATCGCGGCGCTCAAGCCGGACCTGGTCATCGCCCAGTACTCGGGGATGAAGAAGGAGCAGTACGACACGCTCTCCAAGTTCACCAAGGTGGTCGCCCAGCCCAAGGAGCACCCGGACTACGGCGCCCCCTGGCAGCTGATGACCCAGCAGATCGGCAAGGCGCTCGGCAAGGACGCCGAGGCCGCCAAGCTGATCACGGACATCGACGCCCGCTTCAAGGCCGCCCGCGACAAGCACCCCGAGTGGGCCACCAAGACACTCGCCGTCGCCGACAGCTTCGAGGCCGGCAAGTACTCGGCGTTCACCAAGATCGACCCCAAGTCGATCTTCTTCCAGGAGCTGGGCTTCAAGCTCAAGCCCGAGATCGACACGCTCTCCAAGCCCGGCTTCAACGTCGCCGAGCTGAGCGCCGAGAAGCTGAACGTCCTCGACGTCGACCGCCTCGTCTGGGTCACCTCCAGCACCGAGGCCAACGACCGCATCAAGGCGGAGCCGCTCTACAAGAAGCTCAAGGTCCACCAGGAGAAGCGCGACCTCTTCGTGCCCTACCAGGACCCGGACATCGGCGCCGCGTTCTCCTTCAACACCGTCCTGTCGATCCCGTACGCCATCGACGAGATCGAGCCGCTCCTCGCGGCCGTCAAGTGACGCCCGGTCGCTGACGCGCCCCGGAGCCACCAGCTGACCCCACCGGCGGCGCGGCGGAACCTCTCGCCGCGCCGCCGGTGGTTCACGTCGCCAGCCGCCTGCCACGCACCCCCAGGGAAAGGCCACTTCGTACGATGTTTGACGTCGAGCCGTCGGACCGGAACACCCCCTCCGGTCTCCCCGTCACCGGCGGGCAAGCCGGCATCTGGCTGGCCCAGCAGCTGGAACCGGACAGCTCCGCCTACAACATCGTGTTCGCGCTGCACCTCCGCGGAGCCGTCGACCTCGACCGCCTGACCGCCGCCGTCCGCCAGGCCGTCGAAGAGGCCGAGTGCCTGCACGTACGGATCACCCCCGGCGACGACGGTGAGGTCGGCGGGGACGGGGCGGGTGCGACGGACCGCGCCAGACGCCCCGCACCCGCCCCGTCCCCGCCGACCTCACCGTCGTCGACCTGCGCGAGGCCGCCGACCCCGAGGCGGCCGCCGCCGCGTGGGTGGCCGCCGACCGCGACCAGCCCGTCAACCTCGCGCTCGACCCCCTCTTCGCCCACGCCCTGCTGCGGCTCGCCGACGACCGCGTCGTCTGGTCCCAGCGCTACCACCACATCGCCCTGGACGGCATGGGCGTCGCGCTCATCACCCGCCGGGCCGGCGAGCTGTACACGGCGGGGGACACCGCCGCGCCCAGCGACTGGTCGCTGTCCCGGCTCGTCGCCGCCGACCGCGCCTACCGCGCGTCCGACCTGCACGCCGCCGACCGCGCCTGGTGGCTTGAGCGGATGGCCGGCCGGACCGAGCCCGTACGCCTCGTCGACCGGGCCACCACCCCCATGACCCGACGGCTGCGCCGGACCGCGGAACTGTCCCCCGAGACCGCCGCGCTGCTGGACACCGCGGCCCGGACCACGGGCGTCCGCACCTCCCGCATCCTGCTCGCCGCCGTCGCCGCCTACCTCCACCGCGCCCGGGGCGAACAGGACCTCGTCCTCGGCCTGCCGGTCGCCGCCCGCGGCGACGAGGTCTCCGCGAGCGTCCCCGGCATGGTCTCCAACATCCTCCCGCTGCGCCTCGCCGTCCGCCCCGGGACCACCGGCGCCGAACTCGTCGGCCAGGTCCGCGAGGCCGTCGCCGAAGCCGTCGCCCACGGGCGCTACCGTGCCGAGGACCTGGCCAGGGAACTGGGCCTGGTCGACGGCGTCCCGGAACTCGTCGGCCCGACCGTCAACATCCTGCCCCGCTCCGACGGCCTCCGCTTCGACGACCACCCGGCCGAACTCCGCCCCGAGTGGCTCGGCCCCGTCAGCGACCTGGCGTTCAGCTTCGCCGAGAGCGAGGACGGCCGCGGGCACACCGTCCACCTCGACGCCGACGCCGACGTCTGCGACCCTGCCACCCTCGCCGACCACGAGCGCCGCTTCCTCGCCCTCCTCGACGCCTTCGCCGCCGACCCGGACCGGCCCGTCGGCCGCATCGAGCTCACCTCCGCGGACGAACGCGGCCGCCTCCTCGACGAGTTCGGCGTCTCCCCGTGCGAGGCACCCGAGCTGTCCTGGCCCGCGGCGTTCGAGCGCCAGGTCCGCCGCAGCCCCGAGGTCGTCGCGCTGGTCTGCGAGGACCGGGAACTGACCTACGCCGCACTCGACGACGCCGCCGACCGGCTCGCCGCCCTGCTGCGCTCCCGGGGCGTCGGGACCGAGGACGTCGTGGGCGTGGCCCTGCCCCGCTCTCCCGAGCTGGTCGTCGCCCTGCTCGCCGTGATGAAGGCCGGCGCCGCCTACCTGCCGCTCGACGCGGACCACCCGCAGGACCGCATCGCCTACATGCTGTCCGACGCCGGGGCCCGGACCGTCGTCACCGTCCGCGACCTCGCCGGCGCGCTCCCCGACACCGAGGGCGTCGCCCACCTGCTGCTCGACGCCCCGGACACCGAGGCCGCCCTCGCCGCCGCCACCCCGGCCGGCGCCGCGCCCGAGGTCGCCCTCGACCAGGCCGCCTACGTCATCTACACCTCCGGCTCGACGGGCCGTCCCAAGGGCGTCGTCGTCTCCCACGACGGCGTCGGCAGCCTCATCGCCACCGCCACCGAACGGATCGGCGTCACCGCCGACAGCCGGGTCGTCCAGTTCGCCTCCGTCGGCTTCGACGTGACCGTCTGGGACCTGATCATGTCGCTCTGCGTCGGCGGACGGATCATCGTCGTCCCCGCCGAGCGCCGCGTCGCCGGCCCCGCGCTCACCGAGTACATCGCCCACCACCGCGCCACCCACATGATCCTGCCGCCCTCGCTCGTCTCCGCGCTCCCGCCGGAGTGCGAACTCCCCCCGGGCGCCGTCCTGGTGGTCGGCACCGAGGCCGTCCCCAGCGAGCTGATCGCCCGCTGGGGCGACCGGCTCCGGGTCGTCGTCGCGTACGGGCTCACCGAGGCCACCGTGAACTCCACGCTCTGGCTCGCCGACCCCGACCGCCCGGGACCCGCGCCCATCGGCCGCCCCGACCCCAACACCCGGGCGTACGTCCTCGACACGGCGCTCCGGCCCGTCCCCGTCGGAGCGGAGGGCGAGCTGTACGTCTCCGGGCGCGGCCTCGCCCGCGGCTACCTCGGCCGCCACGCCCTCACCTCGGAACGGTTCGTCGCCGACCCGTACGGCGAACCCGGCACCCGCATGTACCGGACCGGTGACCGGGTCCGCTGGGGCGCCGACGGCAACCTGGAGTTCCTCGGCCGTGCGGACGGCCAGATCAAGATCCGCGGCCACCGCGTGGAACCGGGCGAGATCGAGAGCGCCTTCATGGCCTGCCCGGGCATCGCCCAGGCCGCGGTCCTCCCCCGCGAGGACCACCGGGGGGTGAAGCGCCTGGTCGCCTACCTGGTCCCGGAGGCGGTACCGGGAACGGAGGCCGGAACGGGCGACGGGACCGAGGTCGCCGAGCAGACGGGCGCAGCCGCCGGCGACGCCCCGGCCGCCGGCGTCGACCCCGGCGCCGTGGCCGCCGCGCGTGCCCGCGTGGCCGACGCGCTGCCCGATCACATGGTGCCGAGCGCCGTCGTCGTCCTCGACCGGCCGCTGCCGCTCACGCCCAACGGCAAGCTCGACGCCAAGGCCCTGCCCGAGCCCCGCTGGACCTCCCTCACCGGCACCGACACCCCTACCACTCCCGCGGAGTCGACCCTCGCCGGGCTCTTCGCCGAGGTCCTCGGGCTGCCGGCGGTCGGCGTCCACGACAGCTTCTTCGAGCTCGGCGGCGACAGCATCGTCGCCATCCAGCTGGTCAACCGCGCCCGCGCGGCCGGGCTCGCGCTCACCCCGCGCGACGTGTTCCGGAGCCGTACCGTCGCGGCCCTCGCCAGGACCGCGGGCGAGCCCGCCGCGTCCCCCCGGGCCGCCCGGGAGACGCAGCTCGACCGGGACGCCCTGCCGGTCTCCCCCCTCCAGGAAGGGTTCTTCTTCCACGCTGAGTTCGACGACCGGGCCCAGGACCTCTACGTCGTCCAGGAACTCCTCGACCTCGCCGAGGACACCGATCCCGACGGCCTCCGCGGCGCCCTCCAGAGCCTCCTCGACCGGCACCCCCTGCTGCGCGCCTCCTTCCGGCAGCTCCCCGGCGGCGAGGTCGTCCAGCGGCTGGCCGAACGGGTGACCCTGCCGTGGCGCGAGGCCGACACCGCCGAGACCAGCCTCGACGACATCCTCCGCGCCGACCGCGCCGAGCGCTTCGCCCTCGACCGGCCGCCGCTCCTGCGCGCCACCCTCGTCAAGGACGGCCGCCGCCACCGGCTCCTGCTCACCCTCCACCACATCGTCGCCGACGGCTGGTCGGTCGCCGTCCTGCTGCGCGAACTCACCGACGCCCACCGGGGCGCCGCACTCCCCGAGCCGACGGCCCCGGAGCCGTACCTCTCCTGGCTCGCCGGCCGCGACCGCGACACCGCGCGCGAGGCCTGGCGGGAGGCGCTCGCCGGGCTCGACGGCCCGACCCGGCTCCCCGTGATCGGCGCCCCGGCCGACGGGGCCGGGGAGCCCGCGCGCCCCGAGCACGTCGACACGCGCCTGCCCCGCGACCTCACCGACGCCCTGAGCGCCTGCGCCCGGGCCCGCGGACTGACCCTGAGCAGCGTCTTCCACGGACTCTGGGGCCTGCTGCTCGGCGGCCTCACCGGCAGCCGGGACGTCGTCTTCGGCACCACGGTCTCCGGCCGCACCACCGAGGTCGCGGGACTGGACGCCGCCGTCGGCCTGTTCATCAACACGGTCCCGGCCCGCGTCACCCTGCGCCCCGAGGAGACGCTGACCGAGCTGCTCCACCGCGTCCAGGACGAGCAGGCGGCCCTCCTCGACCACCAGCACCTCGGACTCGCCGACATCCAGCGGACCGCCGGCGGCGGCGAACTCTTCGACACCCTCGTGGTCTTCGAGAACCACCCCGGCGGCGCGGCCGGTGAGGGAGCCCCGGCGCCCCTCGTCACCGGCGCCGAGGTGTTCGACGCCGTGCACTACCCGCTCGCGCTGACCGTCGAGCCCGCCGCCGACGGCCTCCTGCTCCGCTTCAAGCACCACGCGGCCCGGATCGACCCGGTCGCCGTGGCCGTCCTCGCGCACCGCTTCACGTCCCTGCTGCGGGCCCTGGTGGCCGAGCCCGACCGGCTCGTCGCCCGGACCGACCTGCTGTCCGCCCGCGAGCGCGCGCACCTCCCCGAACTCAACGCCACCGCCCACCCCGTCCCCGAGGCCACGCTCACCTCGCTCATCGCCGACCGGGTGGCGCGCACCCCGCACGCCCCGGCCGTCGTCTTCGACGACACCACCCTCAGTTACGCCGAACTCGACCGGCGGGCCGAGGACGTGGCCCGCCGCCTCCGGGCGCGCGGCGCGGGACCCGAGCGGTACGTGGCCGTCGCCGTCCCGCGCTCGGCCGAGCTCATGGTGGCGCTGCTGGGCGTCCTCAAGGCGGGCGCCGCCTACCTCCCGCTCGACCTCGACTACCCCGCCGACCGAGTGGCGTTCATGCTCGCCGACTCCGGCGCGCGGTTCGTCGTGACGACCACCGGAGCCGCCGGACGCGTCCCCGCCGAGGC
>NZ_RDBH01000081.1:24199-35089 GCF_008042145.1 Streptomyces sp. adm13(2018) | reverse complement strand
ACCTCGCCGCCCGCACCTCGCCGCCCGCGCCCCCGCCCGCCACTCCCCGCCCCTCCGGCCGCCGGGCGCACGCCCGGGGCAGGGCGGCCAGGACCGGTGCGCCCGAGGGGCGCGGGTTCCTCGCCAAGGCCGCCGCCGTGACCGCCGGCCTCACCGCGCTCGGGGCGCTCCTCGGGCTCGTACGGGACCAGATCCTCGCCGGGTACTTCGGGGCCGGCGCGGAGACGGACGCGTTCCTGGTGGCGTGGACGGTGCCCGAGTTCGCCTCGACGCTGCTCATCGAGGACGCGCTGGCGCTGATCCTGGTGCCCGCGTTCTCCCGTGCCCTGGCGCGGCGTTCCGGCGGGCCGGGCGAGGATCCGGTGCGCGCCCTGGTGCGCGGCACCCTCCCCCGGCTCACCCTCGCCGTCGGGGTGGTCGCGGCGGCCCTGGTCGCCGCCGCCCCGCTGATCGTCCAGGTCCTCGCGCCCGGGCTGCCCGACCCCGGGCTCGCGATCGACTGCACGCGGCTGACCGGGACCTGCGTCCTGACGTTCGCCCTGGTCGGCTACTGCTCGGCGGCGCTCCGCGCGCACGGCTCGTTCGTGCCGCCGGCCACCATCTACGTGGCGTACAACATCGGCATCATCGGCACCATCCTGCTGCTCCGCGAGCCCTGGGGCGTCCGCTCGGCCGCCGCCGGGGTCGCCGTCGGCGGGATCCTGATGGTCCTCGTGCAGGCCCCCTCGCTCGTCCGGGAGCTGCGCGCCCGGCCCGTACCCGTACGGGAGCCGGAGGCGCCCGCGTCCTCCTTCGGCGTCGAGGGCCGCATCCTGGTCCTCGGCCTGATCGCGCCGGTCGTCGCGTTCTCGCTGTCCCGCCAGTCCCAGACGCTGATCGAACGCTTCCTCGCCTCGCCGCTGCCCGCCGGGGCCATCTCGCATCTGAACTACGCGCAGAAGGTCGCGCAGATGCCGATGATCCTCTCCCTGATGCTGTGCACGGTCAGCTTCCCGGTGGTGGCCCGGGCCCTCGCGGCAGGCGACGCGGAGGCGGCCCGCCGCCGGGTGGAGCGGGACCTGCTGCTGGCCGCCGTCGTCGTCCTCGTCGGCGCCTCGACGGTCATCTCCGCCGCGCCCCGGATCGTCGAGCTCCTCTTCGAGCGTGGTGAGTTCACCCGGGACGACACCGTCGCCACCGCGGCCGTCATGCGGGTGTACGCCCTCGGCCTGCTCGGCCAGACCATGGTCGGGGCGCTGGTCCGCTGCTACTTCTCCGCCGCCCGCCCGCTCTGGTACCCGGCGGCCGCGATGGCCGCCGGGCTCGTCGTCACCGCGGTCGCCGGCATCCCGGGCGCCCACTACTGGGGCTCGGTCGGCATCGCCGCCGCCAACGCCCTCGGGATCACCCTGACCGCCGTCCTGCTGCTGCGCGGCGCGCACCGGCAGGCCGTCCCGGTCCACGTCGCCCGCCTCGGCGAGGGGCTGCTCCGGCTCGCCACCGCGGGCGCGTGGGCCACCTGCGCCGGCTGGCTGTGCTCACTCGCGATCGGGCCCGCCGCCCTCGCCGTCGCCGTGGCGGGCCTGGTCGTCGCCGGCGTCTTCGCGCTCTTCCTCGCCTGCGCCCCCAGGGCGCCGGAGATTCCGCCCCTGACCCGCTCCGTCTTCCGGAGGACCTCCCATGCCCGCCGCCACCGCGCTGAGCCGTCTGCTGCCGAAGCCTCCCCTGTGGATGAAGCCTCCCCCGTGGGTGGCGATGTACCACTCGATCGCGGACCCCGCTGACGATCCGTACCGGGTGACCGTCTCCCCCGTGCGCTTCGCCCGGCAGCTGCACTGGCTCGCCGACCGGGGGCTGCGCGGGGTGTCGGTCGGGGAGCTGCTCACCGCCACCGCGGAGGGCCGCGCCGGCGGGCTCGTGGGCCTGACCTTCGACGACGGTTACGCGGACTTCGTCGACTCGGCGCTCCCGCTGCTCCGCCGGCACGGCTTCACGGCGACGGTGTACGTCCTGCCGGGGCGGCTCGGCGGCGAGAACACCTGGGACGCGGACGGCCCCCGGAAGCCGCTCCTCGACGAGGACGGCATCCGGCGGATCGCCGGGGCGGGCATGGAGATCGGCTCGCACGGTCTCACGCACGTCGCGCTCACCGAGGCCGACGACGCGGAACTGGCCGACCAGACCCGGCGCAGCCGCGCGCTCCTGGAGGAGATGACGGGCGCCCCCGTCGAGGGCTTCTGCTATCCGTACGGCCGGGTCGACCCGCGCGTGATCCAGGCCGTGCGGCGGGCCGGCTACCGCTACGGCTGCGCGATCGACCCGGGCCCGCACACCAGTACGTACGCGCTGCCCCGGGTCCACATCGGCGAGGGCGACACCCCGTGGCGGCTCACCGCGAAGCGGGTCCTGCACCCGCTGCGCCGCCGTCGTCCCGCCGACCTGCTCCCCGCGCCGTACGGCCCGGCCGTGGTCGGTGCGTCATGAGGGTCCTACACGTCATCACCGGGCTCGGCATCGGCGGCGCCGAGCAACAGCTGCGCCTGCTGCTGCGCCATCTTCCGGTCCAGGGGCGGGTGGTGACGCTCACCAACCCCGGCGCCGTCGCCACCGGCATCGAGTCCGACGGCACGCCCGTGACCCATCTGGGCATGGCGGGCAACCGTGACGTCGGCGCGCTCCCGCGGCTGGCCCGGATCGTCCGGCAGGGCCGCTACGACCTCGTCCACACCCACCTGTACCGGGCCTGCGTGTACGGCAGGACGGCGGCCCGGATCGCCGGGGTGCGGCCGGTCATCGCGACCGAGCACTCCCTCGGCGAGACCCAGATCGAGGGCCGACCGCTCTCGGCGGGCACCCGCGCGCTCTACCTCGCGTCCGAGCGGCTCGGCACCTCGACGGTCGCCGTCTCCCCGAGCGTCGCCCGCCGGCTCGCCGACTGGGGGGTACCGCCGGACCGCATCCGGATCGTGCCCAACGGCATCGAGACCGACCGCTTCGCCTTCGACGCCGATGCCCGGCGGCGCGCCCGGGGGGCTCTCGGGCTGCCCGAGGACGCCTACGTCGTCGGCGGGGTGGGCCGCCTCACGCCCGGCAAGCGGTTCGAGCGGCTGGTCCACGCGGTGGCCGCGATCCCGGACGTCCGGCTGCTCCTCGTCGGTGAGGGCGAGCACCGCGCGGAACTCCTCCGGACGGCCCGCGCGTGCGGGGCCGCCGACCGGGTGCTGCTCGCCGGGGCCTGCGAGGACCCGCCGGGCCCCGGCACGCCGGGGCCCTCGCTGCCCGAACTCCTCGCCGCCATGGACGTCTTCGTGTCGACGTCCCCCGACGAGACCTTCGGGCTCGCCGTCGTCGAGGCCCTCGCCGCCGGACTGCCCGTCCTGTACGTGGCCTGCCCCGCCGTCGACGACCTGGCCCCGGAGGCGGCCCCGGGCGCGCGGCGGATCGGCGGGTCCGTCCCCGAGCTGATCTCCGCGCTGCGCGGCGTCCACGGCGTCCGGCCCGCCCGGTTCCCGCTGCCGGCCGCCGCCCGCCGCTACGACATCGCGCACAGCGCACAGCAGTTGATGTCCCTCTACGACCAGGCCGTCCACGGCACCCCCTCCTCCGCGAAGTGAGAGAACCCGTCCGATGAACACCACCCCACGCCGCGCCCTGCTCCCCGCCGGCCTGCGCGCACCGGGCCGCTGGGCGGTCCTGCCCGCCGCCGTCCTCGCCGGAGCCGCCCTCGGCGGCGGTTACGGGGCCCTCCAGACCCCGGAGTACGCGGCGACCAGCTACGTCATCGTCGTCCCCGCGGAGAAGTCCGACCCGGCGGCCGCGATCGGCTTCGCCCAGGCCTACGGCCGGGTCGCCACCGACATCGCGGTCACCGGCGACGCCCAGGTGTGGGCGGGGGTCACCGCCGACACCCTGCGCCGGGACGTACAGGCGGCGACCTCGCCGGACGCCCCGATGATCTCGATCACCGCCAGGGCCGCGAAGCCCGCGAAGGCCGTGTCCATGGCGGACGGGGTGGCCCGCGCGCTGATCCTCGACAGCACCCATGTCGCGGGCAGTACGGGCGTGAAGGTGGTGCAGTTCTCCCGGGCCACCAAGCCGGTCGCGCCGGTCTCGCCGTCCGCGTCGCTCTCGGCGCTCGTCGGCGCCTGCGGCGGCGGGCTCCTGGGCGGTCTCGCCCTCCTGGTCCGGCCCCGGCGTGCCGCCGCGCGCGGCGAGGCCCGGCACTCCCGGCAGGCCGCGCCCGCCGGATCCCCGGCGGCGGTGCCCGCACCGGCCGCCGCGGCGCACCGGCCGGAGACGGTATGAGCCCGAGAGCCGTGAACGTCCCGCCGGGCCTGCGGACGGAGATCTGCCGTGACGAGGAGGGCTTCGGGCGGCTGGCGGCCGAGTGGACGGCGCTGTACGGCCGCTGCTCCACCGCCACCCCCTTCCAGTCCCACGCCTGGCTGCACTCCTGGTGGCTCTCGTACGGCAGGCCCGGTGCGCTGCGGCTGGTGCTCGTACGACGGGAGGACGGGGAACTCGTCGCCGCCGCGCCCCTGATGCGCGCCCGCGGACCGCTGCCCGTCCTCACCCAGCTCGGCGGCGCGATCACCGACTTCACGGACGTACTCCTCGACGACGGCTGCCCGGAGGCGGCGCCCGCGCTGGCCTCGGCGCTCGCCCGGGCCGCCCGCGGCACGGTGGTCGACCTGCGGGAGGTGCGGCCGGGGGCGGCCAGTGAGCGGGTCCTGGTGCACTGGCGGGGGCCGCGCCGGCGGATGCCGGACTCGCTGTGCCTGGAGCTGCCCGCCGTCCCCATGGAGGGGCTCCTGGCCCGTATCCCGTCCGGCAAGGCCCAGCGGGTCCGGGCCAAGCTGCGCAAGCTCGACGCCCTCGGCATCGACGCGCACGTGGTCAGCGGTTCCGAGGTGCCCGCCGCCCTCGACCGGCTGCTGCGGCTCCACCGGCTCCAGTGGCAGGGGCGGGGCGTCACGGCCGAGCACACCAGCGAGCGGTTCGCGCAGCACCTGACGCGGGCGGTGCGGCCGATGGTGGAGCGCGGGGACGCGATGGTGACCGAGTTCCGGCTGGCGGGGGACGTGGTGGCCGCCGATCTGACGCTGATGTCCCCGCGGCTCGCCGGCGGCTACCTGTACGGCGCGGACCCGGCCCTGCGGGCCCGCAAGGTCGATGTCGCGACGATGCTGCTGCGGCACGGCGCCGGGGAGGCCGGCACGGGCGGCCGGGCCACGCTGAGCATGCTGCGGGGCACCGAGGCGTACAAGCACCACTGGCGGCCCGAGACCGTCGGCAACCAGCGGCTCATGCTGGCCGGCCGGGGTACGGCCCCGCTGCTGTGGCTTCGCGCGGCCGCGGCGGACGGGCGTCGCTGGGCGGCCCGGCAGGCGCGGGAGCGGGCCTGGGTGGGCCGTGCGCTCGGCCGGACGCCCGGCCGGACGCCGAACGGCGGCGGCTGAGCGCCGCCGCCGTCCCGGGGTCAGAAGGGCCAGACGCCCTCCAGTGCGCCCTTCCAGTCGAGGTCGACCTCGTCCTTCCAGGAGTCCTTCGGTACGCAGACGGGCCCGCCGATCCAGCTCTCGACCCATGAACCGAGGTTCACGGTCCAACAGACGGGCTTGGGCTCGACCTCGGGCTCGACCTCGGGTTCGGGCTTGGGTTCCGGCTTGGGTTCCGGCTTGGGCTCAGGCTTGGGCTCKGGCTTCGGCTCAGGCTTGGGCTCAGGCTTCGGCTCAGGCTTGGGCTCAGGCTTCGGCTCAGGCTTGGGCTCAGGCTTSGGCTCKGGCTTSGGCTCAGGCTTCGGCTCAGGCTTGGGTTCCGGCTTCGGCTCAGGCTTGGGTTCCGGCTTCGGCTCAGGCTTGGGTTCAGGCTTCGGCTCAGGCTTGGGTTCAGGCTTCGGCTCGGGCTTGGGTTCAGGCTTCGGCTCGGGCTTCGGCTCGGGCTTGGGTTCAGGCTTCGGCTCAGGCTTGGGCTCAGGCTTGGGTTCAGGCTTCGGCTCAGGCTTGGGCTCAGGAAGCGTCGGGTCCACCGGATCCGTGGGGTCGGTGGGCCACGTCGGGTCCGTCGGGTCCGTCGGCTCGGTCGGGAGCTCCGTCCCGTAGAGCATCTGCCGGAAGGTCTGCGACGACTGGGGATTGTCGTCGCACTGCCAGACGCCGTGCGGGCAGTAGTCGGTGATCGTGTGGTACAGCGGCTTGTGCTGTTTCATCCATTCCAGCATGCGCCGCATGTATTCGGGGTTGTCGCCGTTGCGGAAGAGCCCCCATTCCGGATAGGAGATCAACTTTCCGTGCTCGGCGGCGAAATCGACCTGCTTCTGGAGTCCGTACGGTTCGCTGACGTGCTCGTCGAATCGCGAGCCCCGGGGCTGGTCGTACGAATCCATCCCGATGATGTCGACGACGTCGTCGCCCGGATAGCACTCGGTCCACGGGACCGCGTCGCGGCCGCGGCTCGGGTTGAAGTCGAAGCGGAACTTCTGGCCGGGCACGGCCCGCATCGCGGTGACGATCCGGTTCCAGTACTTCTTCCACGCGGTCGGGTCGGGCCCGCAGCGGTGGGTGTACGTCGTCCCGTTCATCTCCCAGCCGAGGACGACGACGGTGTCGAGCGCCCGCAGCCGGACCAGCCGCTCGGCGAGGGCGGTAAAGTGGTGGTCGTAGTAGCCGGCGGCGCCGAGCTGGAGCTGGCGGCGGACCTCGGCGTCGGACACGCCGGCCTCGTTGCGCTCCAGCATGGGCACGTTGAGCACGAACAAGCGGTCGGCCTTGGCGTTGCGCCAGTTCGCCCAGGCGTCGAGGAAGCCGGGCGGACCCTCGATGTTCTTCCAGAGGTCGCCGGGGAGGTAGGTGTGGCCGACGCGGAGTTCGCGTCCGCCGAGCCACTGCTGCAGCTGCTCGATGCGGGCGACGCCGGGCGCGCCCGAGTCGAGGAACGCTCCCATGGCGCTGGAGAGCGAGGGCCCGGGGTCGCTCGCGGTCGCCGGGGCGGTGGCGTGCGCGGGGGACGACAGCACGACGGAGCCGGAGGCGAGGAGACCGGCGGTGAGCACCCCCAGCCACACGCTCGATCTTCTCCGGTATGTAGCCGCCATGGCCGCTCCTTCGCGTGGGACGCGCTTTGATGAACCGTCAATCCGATGTTCCGAAAGTATTCCTATTGAGCCGACCGTGAACGCGACTTTCCTCTGATCAGTAGTCCATTAGAGGATTTCATCGCCCAGTTGGGGCACCCGAGAGGAAGGGTGATGGCGTGCCGCGCCGCCAGAGTTTCGACACCAGCGTTCCCACCGTCCTTGTGCGCCTCGACCGAAACCCCTTCCACCACGGCACGCTCGGCGCCGCCCGATCGCTGGGCAGAGCAGGAATTCCGGTGCACGCGGTCATCGAATCCGGCACCAGCCCGGTCGCCCGCTCCCGCTATCTCCGGTCGGCCCGCGAGAGTCCCGGGGCGGTCTCCACCGCGGAGCTGGTCGCGCTCCTCCACCGGTACGCGGACGAGATCGGGGCCGCGGCGGGAGTATCGTCCGACCGACCGTCAACTCCGCTGCTCGTCCTCCCCCTGGACGACGTGAGCGCCCTGGGCCTCGCGCGCCGCCGCGCCGACCTCTCCCCCCGCTTCCTGCTCCCGGCGCAGACCGAGGAGCAGCTGCTGCGCGTCGCCGACAAGGCGGCACTCGCCGAGACCTGCGCGTCCCTGGGCCTGCCCCATCCCCGTACCGAACTGCCCACCGGCACCGACGAGGCCGCCGCCATGGCCTGGTCGATCGGTCTGCCGGTGGTCGCCAAGTGGAGCAGGCCCTGGCTGCTGCCGGCCGGCGGCGGGCTGCGCAGCACCTCGATCGTGCGGTCCCTGGCCGAGGTGCGGGAGCTGTACGCGCGGACCCCGGAGGCGGGCAGCCCGCTGCTGCTCCAGGAACTCCTGCCGGCGGGGCGCGACCTGGACTGGTTCTTCCACGGGTACGTGGCCGCGGACGGCGGCTGCACGACGGGGGCGACGGGCCGCAAGGAGCGGTCCTGGCCGGACGGGGCGGGGCTCACCGCCGTGGGCCGCTGGGCGGCGAACCCGGCCGTGGACCGCACGGCCCGCGACCTGTTCCGCGCCCTCGGCTACCGGGGAGTGTGCGACCTGGACTTCCGGCTGAACCCGTCGACGGGCGCGTACCACCTGCTCGACTTCAACCCCCGGCCCGGCGCCCAGTTCCGGCTCTTCGCCGACCCGGACGGGCTGGACGTGGTCCGGGCGCTCCATCTGGACCTCACCGGCTGCCGCGTCCCCGCGCACGCCCCGGTGCACGGCCGCCGGTTCGTGGTCGAGAACTACGCGGCCCTGTCGTACCTCACGGCGTCCCGCCGCGACCCCGTGGACGAGCCCGCGAGCGGAGAGGACGGGGAGAAGCGGCCGCCGACCGAGTACGCCTGGTGCGCGGCGGACGACCCCGCGCCGGCGCTCGCGATGGGCCTCGCCTGGTGCGGCCATCTGCTGCGCCGGGCGGTGTCCTCGGCGCGCCGGTACCTGACGACCCGGCGGGCGGGTCCCCCGCCGTCCGCGCGGACACCGCGGCCCCGCGGCTCCTCGCGGCAGCTCACCCCCCGATGAGGGCGGAGGACCGGATGCCGAAGTCGTCGACGTCGCCGTACGACCTGGTGGTCGTCGGGGCCGGACCGTACGGTCTCTCCGCGGCGGCGCACGCCGCCGCGCACGGGCTGCGCCTGCGGCTCCTCGGCCCCGGGCTGCGCGGCGCGCTGCGGAGGGTCGGCGCGGGCGGGGCGCCGGAGGCCGGGGCCCTCTTCGAGTCCTCGCGGCCGGGGCTGTTCCTCGCCGGCCTGCTCACCGCCCCCTCGTACGGCCCGTCGATGCGGTTCGTGCTGGACGCCGAGTACGCGGCGGGGCGCCTGGTGCGCGGGGTGCGGCGACGGCTGCGCACGGGAGCCCGGGGCGGTGCGGCGGGCCGGCCGCGTACGGAGGGCGGAGCACCGGTCGCGGCGTGAAGGGGCAGGGCGCCGGTCTCGGCGGGAGAGGGGCCGGCCCCCGGGGAGCGGAGGCTCTCCGGGGGCCGGTCACCGTGCCTGCGGGCCGTCGAGGGCTCAGGCGTTGATGCAGGTGTTGAACGCGGCCGGGTTCAGCGCGCCGATGACGTTCAGGCTGTTGCCACAGGCGTTGATCGGGATGTGGATCGGGATCTGGACGACGTTGCCCGAGAGGACGCCCGGGGAACCCACGGCCAGACCCTCGGCGCCCGCGTCGGCGAAGGCGGGGGTGGCCACACCCATGGCCATGATGATTCCGGCGACGACGGCAGCAGCCTTCTTACAGTTCATTCTCGTCTGCATCCTTTCGGTGGCGGAACGCTTTTCACGCAACACAACGAACATGCCGCACAAAGGAAACCGCGAGAAAGACCGCTGCCGTTCTTTCACTCCATTGCCCGCACGACACAGGGCCGGAAGGAGCTTTCACGCTCCTTCCGGCCCTGTGGGGCGTGGGACGGATCAGCCGTTGTAGGCGCCGTTCCCGGAGAGGACCGGGATGTCCTCCAGGACGTGCGACAGCGGCTCGTCACCCTTGGCCTGGGTGGAGTTCTCGGTGCACTGCTGGTTCTGCGGGGAGGACAGGACGTTGATGTCCTGGACCGCGACCGGGACGAGGACGCCGACGACCGAGCCGACGTTGCCCTTGACCGGGACGCCGAGGCAGAGCTTGTTCAGCGAGCCCTGGACGGCCGAGAACTGCGGGCTCATGTCACCGGTGGTCTTCGAGTTGCCGAAGGACTGGTGCGCGCCGTTGCCGCTGAGCGASGTSGTGCCGCCGTCGTRGSCGATGGCGAGCGCSGGGGAGGCCGCCGCAGCAGAAGCGCCGACAACAGAGGCCGTAACAGCCGCAGCCGCCATAATCTTCTTGATCACGGTGATTCCGTTCCTGTTCCCACCAATCGACGTGATTGATGCGACGGGATCAACTGCGGCCGGGGGCTGAGGTTCCGGCTCTTCACCCGTTCGACTGGCGCCCCGTTTGGCGCTGCCGCGTGCGCTCCCCCAGGGGAGTGACACAGCGGAACCCTGGCGTCCGATGGGTCTGCCGGCCAAGGTCAACGCCGGTTCGCTCATCGGGCTCGTCCCGATCGCGGTCCAGGACGTCAACGTCCTGTCCTCCCCGCAGAACCAGCAGTGCACCGAGAACTCCACCCAGGCCAAGGGTGACGAGGCGCTCTCGCACATCCTGGACGACATCCCGATCCTCTCGGGCAACGGCGTCGGCAACAACTGACGTTCCGCCTCCGCGCGACGACGTCCGCACGTCAGGGGCCGCCCTCCGGGGCGGCCCCTTTCGCGTCCCCGCACGACACGGGTCCGTCGCTACCAGCTCGGCCAGACCGGGGTGGCCATCAGCCGCTCCCACTCGCGGTCCGGCATCCCCGGCACCGTCCGGCCGGCCTGCGCCCACTGGGCCACGAGGGAGGAATAGAGGGGGAACGGTGTGCGGTCGGCAGGGGGCGGGTCGCTCGCATATCTGCTCTGCGGGTCGCTCACGTATCGGCTCTTCGGAATGAAGGCCATCCGTTCCCATTTCCCGGGATCCGGCGCCATCTTCGCTCCTTCCGCTGCGATTCCCGCATCATTCCACAGGCATCGCAGGAGAGTGATTCGTCCTGTTCACGTCGCGTCGCGGATCTGTGTGCGAGGGTGCTCGAATTACCGTGCGGGGATGAAATTCCCGCGATCACGGAACGCCCGACGTCCGCTGTTCGTCCCGGTGGCACTCGCCGCGCTCGCCGCTCTCGCTCCCGGCGCCCTCGCCCTTCACGCCGCGACCGGTGCTCCGCCCTCCGTACGCGGCCGGCCGGGCTCCCGTGCGCAGCCGTCGCCGCACCCCGCGCACCGCACCCCGCGCACCAGGCGCCCCGCCGCGTAC
>NZ_RDBH01000081.1:21829-24099 GCF_008042145.1 Streptomyces sp. adm13(2018) | reverse complement strand
CCCGCATCCCGCCCTCGCGGAGGCCCGGGACACCCTCGGCGCCCACTACGCCGCCGAGCTCGGGGAACCCTTCGTCACCGCGGGCCTCTGCCTCTACCGGGACGGCCGGGACAGCGTCGCCTGGCACGGGGACCGGACCGGCCGCTCGGCCCACCACGACACGATGGTCGCCATCCTCTCCGTCGGCGACCCCCGCGACCTCGCCTTCCGCCCGCGGGCCGGCGGCCCCGCCCGCCTCCGCCTCCCGCTCGGCCACGGCGACCTCGTCGTGATGGGCGGCTCCTGCCAGCGCACCTGGGAACACGCCGTCCCGAAGACGAGCCGCGCCGTCGGGCCCCGCATCAGCGTCCAGTTCCGGCCCCGCGGAGTCCGCTGAGGCCTGAGGCTCCGGGGGGGCGAGGGGAATCGGCAGGAGTACGGAGTCGGGGGACTGCCCGCGTACGCCGCCTTGATCAGGCCTCGGCCCGGCGCCGGTGCTGGTGCAGGGCGACGGCGCACCAGACCGCGGCCGCGACCAGCGCGGCCGCCGCCATCGCGGCGACGAGCGGAGCCTCCGGACGCCGGCCGAGGGAGAGCCGGGTGCCCAGGTAGGTCAGCGCGACGGCGGTCCGGCCGGGCGCGTACACCGGGATCCGGGCGGCGGTGGCGCGCAGGACACCCGCCACCACGAGGCCGATCACGGCCCAGGCCGTCAGGTACGGCCAGAGCGACCCCGGGGCGGCGGGCGGGAGACCGTACTCCTCGGGGCCGATCCGGAAGAGGGAGGTGACCCAGCCCATCGCCACCCCGGCGGCGGCGACTCCCGCCGCCCACAGCGCGTGACGCCTGAACGGGCCCGGTCGGACGGACTCCTCGTCGTCGTCGAAGGACTCGGAACCGGCGGGGGCGTCGGGTGCGAAGGGATCGGTCACGGTCGGTAGGACGCCATGGGGCGGTACGGGGTTGCCCGTTGCCGCCACCAAGATCGTCCGAGGCTCAGCCGGCCCAGCGGCCCGTCAGGAACGTCAGGGCGAACAGCGTCGACAGGGGCGCCACGAGGCAGAAGTACGCGGTCCGGAAGCGCGGCGAGCGGAGGGTCCAGGCGGCGAGCACGATCCACAGGGGCCACCACAGCAGGGTCGCCCGGGGAAGGGACTGGTACCAGTACGACGTCCCCAGCGCCCACAGGCTGAGGCCGACGTAGACGGCCTCGGGCCAGCGGCGGCGGCGCACCAGGAGGGCCGCGAGCGCCAGTCCGACGACCATGGCGAGGAGTTCGGCCTGGAACATGAACGCGTAGCCGGTCGTCATGCCCCCGTCGAACGCGGACTCCCAGGTCGTGGCCCAGGTCTCCCACGGGGCGTGGAAGTGGCGGTACCAGCCCCGTTCCTGGGCGTGCTTCCACGCCATCCAGTCGCCGGTACGGGCCCGCAGGAACCAGGCGTAGAGGGCGACGGGCAGCGCGGGCAGGGCCAGCCAGGGCAGCGGGCGCCAGTCGGCGCGGCCACGGGCCGTCAGGACGAAGTGCAGGGCGAGGGCGGCCGCGAGGAACAGGCCGCTGACGCGGACGGTCGTCGCCAGGGCGGCGAGCGTGGCCGCGAGGGGCCAACTGCGGCGGTGCGCGGCGAGCCAGGCGGGCAGGGCGAGGGCGAGGAACAGCGCCTCGCTGTACCCGGCGGCGAGGAAGACCGCGCACGGCGATATCAGCAGGAGCTGCACCGTGCGCCGCCCGGCGCCCTCGTCGGGCAGGTGGAGACGGGCGACCCGGACCAGGGCCAGCACCGCCACCCCGCCCGCGACGAACGAGATCAGCAGCCCCGCCGCGGTCCACTGCGGCACGACGGTGTGGACGGCCCGCAGGACGAGGGGGAATCCCGGGAAGAAGGCCTCGCGGTCGTCCCACTCGGGATCCCACGGGCCCCTCTCCCCGGGGAAGTAGCCGTCACGCGCCACGTTCAGAAAGTGCCCCCAGTCCCAGCGTTCGAACGGGGCGAGGACCGGGCCCGGGTCATGGGCGCCGCCGTCGGCGGGGAAGAGCCATCGCGCGCCGTACGCGGTGATCCACAGGGCCACCCGGGTGAGCAGGTACAGCCACAGCACGTCCCGGTCCTCGGTGCCGAGCCGGTGCTCAGCCGCAGCGGTCGGGTCGCGGAGTACGCGGGGAGCCCGGCGGTCTCGGGGCCGTCGCCCAGGACTCCCTTGGGGTACACCGGGGTCAGCAGACTGGCGTAGGCCGTCAGGCGCATGCGGTACCGCACGACGGCCGCGGTGGCTCCGAAGACCGGTTCGGG
>NZ_RDBH01000081.1:0-21729 GCF_008042145.1 Streptomyces sp. adm13(2018) | reverse complement strand
CTCCGGGGGCTCGCCGCCAAGGGCCTGGCGGTGGGGGCCGTGACGGGGCTGGTCGGCGCGGGCGGCGGGTTCCTCGTCGTCCCCGCCCTCGTCCTCGGCGGACTGCCGGCGGGGGTGGCGGTCGGGACCTCGCTCCTCGCCATCGCGATGAACTCCTTCGCCGGGCTCGCCGGCCATCTCGCGGGCGTGACGATCGACTGGAGCCTCGCGCTGACCGTCACCGCGGCCGCCGTGCTCGGCGGCACGGCCGGTGCGCGGCTCGCGGGCCGCATCCCGCCCGACGCCCTGCGGACGGCCTTCGGCTGGTTCACCGTCGTCATGGGGACCTACGTGCTGGCCCGGCAGCTTCCCGCCGCCGCCTGGGCGCACCCGGTGACCTGGGGCGTCCTCGGGGCCGCGCTGGGAAGCGGGCTGACGGCCCTGGCGGCCCCCCGCCTGCGACGGACCCCGCGCCACCCCTGACGGGGGCGCGGGGCACGGACGGGAGGAGCGCTCGCCCTACCGGGGCTCGGTCGCGATCTGGATCAGGTTGCCGCAGGTGTCGTCGAAGACGGCGGTGGTGACGGGTCCCATCTCCAGGGGCTCCTGGGTGAAGCGGACCCCGAGGGCGGTCAGCCGCTCGAACTCCGCCCGCACGTCGGCCACGGCGAACTGGGCGAGCGGGATCCCGTCCTGGGCGAGCGCGTCGCGGTACGGCTTGACCGCGGGGTGGCCGGCGGGCTCCAGGAGGAGTTCGGTGCCGCCGGGCGCGTCGGGCGAGACGACGGTCAGCCACCGGTCCGTGCCGCCCAGCGGAACGTCGTGCTTCTTCACGAAGCCGAGGATCTCGGTGTAGAAGCGCTCGGCCTTGGCCTGGTCGTCGACGAAGACACTGGTCAGGTGGATCTTCATGGGGTGTTCTCCTCCGGTCGGGACGGCTGGGGTACGAGCCACCGCTCGGCTATCCGCCGCAGCGGGGCCGTGTTCAGGTCGTGGAACTTGTAGCGCCCCTCCCGCCGGGTCTCGACGAGCCCGGCCGCCTCCAGCACGGCGAGGTGCTGGGAGACGCCCTGGCGCGAGAGACCCAGGTCGTGCTTCATGCTCAGCCGGGCGCAGATCTCGAACAGCGTCTGCCCGGACTTCTGCGTCAGCTCGTCGAGGATGGTCCGCCGGGTGGAGTCGGCCAGGGCTTTGAAGAGGTCGTCGGCCACCACGCCACCATAGGCAAGCGTCCACTTGCCTATCAAGTCGGGCCGGAGCCGCCCGGCGCCCGCCCGCCTTCGCCGCGGCGGCGTTGTCAGTGCCCCGCGATAGCTTCGATCTTGTTCGATCGGTTGGGCGAGAGGGGCGGATCCGTGCGTGACGAACGTGCGTTGAGGGTGGTGCTGGTCGATGTCAACGACGAGGTGGTGGCCGCCTGGCGGTCCGCCTTCGCGGACACGCCCGAGGTGGA
This sequence comes from Streptomyces sp. adm13(2018), assembly GCF_008042145.1. Lineage (GTDB taxonomy): Bacteria > Actinomycetota > Actinomycetes > Streptomycetales > Streptomycetaceae > Streptomyces. Next base: position 20,297 of record NZ_RDBH01000081.1, on the reverse strand, counting down.
GATCCGGCGGGGCTCTCTGCTCGACGTGGACGTCGACGCCTGGGTCTCCCCCACCAACGCCCGGGGCCGGATGGACGGCGGCGTGGACGCCGTCGTGAAGCGCCACCTCGGGGCGGGCATCCAGGTGCGCGTGCAGCGGGCGATCCGCGACCGGTTCGGCGGGAGCCTGCCGGTGGGCAGCGCGGTGTGCGTGCCGTCCGGGGCGGCCGTGCCGCGGTATCTGATCTCGACGCCGACCATGCGGCAGTCCTCGCAGAACGTCAGCGCGACGATGAACGTGGCGCTGGCCTGCGCGGCGGCGTTCCAGGCGGTCCACCTGCAGAACCGGGCGAGGCCCGGAAGCATCCGGTCGGTGGCGCTCGTGGGGATGGGCGCGCAGACCGGCCGGGTGCCGGCGGGGGTGTGCGCCAATCTGATGTGGACGGGGTACACGCTCTTCCACGACCACGGGTTCACGGACTACGACGAGTTGCGGGCCGCGGTGCTCGGCCAGCTCGACGACATCGAGGGAGCGGGGTCCGCGCGGCGGGTCCGGATCACCGTCCCGCGGCGGCCTTCCTTTCGCCGCTGACGCCACGGCCCCGCAGACCGGCGGCGCGCAGACCGTCGGCGCCGAAGCCACCGCGGCCACACCCCCCTCCACCTCCGTACAGGATTCCGGCGGGCCCGCAGGGGCGGCCGGTCCGATCTCCGGGAGTTCCGACCTCGTGAACGACGCCCCTCCGACCACTCCGGGCGCCGCGGGCGACCCCCTGACCCTCGCGGACCTGTTCACCGGCGGCGGCGAGCCCTGGCTCCCGCTGCTGGCGCCGGTGATCGAGGGACTGCCGGGGGCCGCGGACTTCATCGGCCCCCAGCGCAGCCCGGAGGTCGTACCGGTCCGCGAGCTGACCTTCCAGGCGCTCAAGCCCCATCCGCCGCACAGGTGGAAGGTGGTCGCCTTCGGGCAGAACCCCTACCCGCGGCCGGAGAGCGCGACCGGAATCGCGATGTTCGACAACACCTTCGGCGACTGGAAGGACAGTCAGTTCGGCCGGGTGGTCAGCATCCGCTGCCTCATCAAGGCGGCCGCGATGTGGAAGTACGGCATCGTCAAGAAGACGCCGATAGCCGACGTCCGCGCCCTCCTGGAGAAGGAGGGGACCGTCGCACCGCCGGAGTGGTTCCAGGCGATGCTGACCCAGGGTGTGCTCCTGCTCAACGCCTCGCTGACCGCGAACGCCGACGGGGCGGTGCCGACGGATCGCCACACCGCCTTCTGGCGGCCGGTGGCCGAGCAGATCGTGGAGGAGATCCTCCGGGCCAAGCAGCACGCCGCGCCGGAGGACCGGGGCGTGGTGTTCGCCTGGTGGGGTGCGCACGCCCGGAGCCTGAAGCGGGTCGTCCAGCGCCTGGAGAAGAAGTACCCGGGCGTCGAGGTGCGGCACCTCGACCACGCGAACCCGGCCGCGCAGGGGGACGTCTTCTGCGAGGGCGACCACTTCGCCCAGGTGAACGACGCCCTGGCGGCGGTGGGCGCCGAGCCGGTCGACTGGCTGCCCAGCAAGGGCTGGGTTCGGCCGGCGGCGGGCGCGGGCGGCGCGGAGCGCGGTGACGTCGCCGAGCGGATGGGGGCGTTCATCGCCTCCACCATGGAGCTGCACCAGCTGTATCTGGAGCGGCTCACCAGCGTCAAGGACGAGGGGCTCGTCCTGCCGGCGGTCACCGGCGTGTTCGACACCCCGCTGATGGACTTCCGCAAGGCCGTCGAGCCGGTGTCGCGGGTCCTGGCCCGGCTCGACCGGCACATCGAGAGGTCGAGCACGTTCGGCGAGGCGCGGATCGCCGAGGCGGCCGTCGCCGGGGCGTCAGCCGCCGGTGAGGGACTGTCCGCGGACGCGATCGCGGCGCTGCACCTGTACACCTGCGAGTCGGCGTTCTACCGCGAGATCAACGCCGTCCTGCGCTCCCCCGACCGGGAGCGGATCGTGCCCTACCTGCCGTACCTGCGGCTGCTGTTCTCGGCGGTGGAGGCGCTGCCGGCGCAGACCCGGCCGCTGTGGCGCGGTGTGGCGCTGGACCTGCGCTCGCAGTACCCGCAGGGGCGGACGGTGACGTGGTGGGGCGTGTCGTCCTGCACGTCCGAGCTGGGTGTGGCGAAGGCGTTCCTCGGCAGTCGCGGCAGGCGGACCCTGTTCGAGGTCACCCCGGCGCGCGCGGTGGCGATCCGCCGGTTCTCCGCGTTCACGGGCGAGGAGGAGTACATCCTCGCGCCGGGCACGCAGCTGAAGGTGACGGAGGTGAAGTCCGAGCGCGGAGGCCTCTGCACCGTCCGGCTGACCGAACTGGAGGGCCAGGGGCTGGTGTCCTAGGCCGGACCCGCCCGCCACCGAGGCGCCACACCCACGCGGGGCGCCTCACCCACGGACCGGACCCGACCGCCACCGAGCCGCCACACCCATGTGGGGGGCGCCTCACCCAAGGACCGGGCCCGCCCACCGCGGAGGCGTCTCACCCACACAGCCGCAGATCCGTCCCCGCGGTTCACCCGTCCGGCGCCGCCGCCCCCTCGGGCGGCGGCCCCGGCATGCACGCACGGTGACCCGGGACGATCATCCGTACATGGCAGGTACTCCCCCGCACCCCGAACCGACCGGCACCGCGGCCGCCCGGGCGCCCCGTCAGAACCTCGCGCTGGCGGCCATGCTCTTCGCCGTGTCGATGACCTTCATCGACCAGACCATCGTGTCGATCGCCGCCCCCGACATCACCTCCGAACTCGGCCTCTCCGCCTCCGGCATGCAGTGGGTCGTCAACGCCTACCTGCTCTCCCTCGCCGCGTTCTTCGCGCTCGGCGGCAGGCTCTCCGACCTCTTCGGCCACCGTCTGGTGATGCTGATCGGCACCCTGGTCTTCGTCATCTCCTCGGTGCTGTGCGGCTGCGTCCCGTCCGGCGACTTCGCGCAGACCTGGCTGATCATCTTCCGCGCCACCCAGGGCCTCGGGGCCGCCCTGATGTTCCCGGCGGCCCTCGCCGTCGTGATCGCCGTCTTCCCCGTCGAGCGGCGCGGCCGCGCGCTCGCGCTCTTCTTCGGGCTCTCCGGCGCCCTCACCGCCGTCGGACCGCTGCTCGGCGGCTGGCTGACCGCGTGGACCTGGCGGGCGATCTTCTGGGTCAACGTCCCGGTGGCCGTCATCGCCATCGTCCTCGCCCTGCTCGCCCGGATCCCCGAGAGCCGCCGCTCCGAGCGGCTCGACGTCGTCGGGGCCGCGCTCGTCGCCGTCGGGATGGGCCTGAGCGTGCTGGGCTTCCAGCAGGCCTCCTCCTGGGGCTGGGGCAGCGTCACGACCTGGGCCTGCATCGTCGGCGGCCTGCTCGTCCTCGTCCTGTTCTACGGCTACGAACGGCGCACGACCCACCCGCTGATCGACTTCGACGTCTTCCGGGACCGCGCCTTCACCGTGGACAGCCTCGTGCTGTTCTTCGCGATGCTCGCCTTCGTGCCGGTGTTCTTCTTCTCCTCCGTGTACGCCCAGGTCTCGCTCAGCGCCTCGCCGAACCAGGCCGCGCTGTTCCTCCTCTACTTCTTCATCGGCTTCGGCATCGCCTCGCAGTGGGGCGGCCGGATCCTCGACAAGCGCGGCGCCCGGCCGGCGATGAAGATCGGCTGCGCGCTCGGCGCGGTCGGCTTCTACCTGTGGGCCCAGAAGATGACCGACCTGTCGATGCACGACCAGTGGCCGTACGCGGCCATGGCCGGCGCCGGCATCGGCTTCCTCCTCGCCCCCGCCTCCACCGACGCCGTCAACCGGGCCATCGGCGCCTCGTACGGCGAGGTCACCGGGATCACCCAGACGATCCGGAACTACGCCGCCGCGATCGGGATGGCCGTCTTCAGTACCGTGCTGGCCCATGTCTCCACGGACAAGATCACCGCCACGCTCCAGGGCCGCGGCCTGCCGCCGGCCGAGGCGTCGGCCACCGCGGAGAAGGTCGCCGAGGCCGTCACCGGCCACCCGGACGGCCAGGGGCCGTCCGGTGACGGGCCGGTGGCGAAGGCCCTGCAAGGGGCCGGGGACGCGATCCGGATGGACTTCGCCGAGGCCAACCAATGGGTGTTCTACGGCATGGCGATCGCCCTGGCCGTGGCGTTCCTGTGCTCGCTCGCCCACCCTGGGACGCGGGTCACCGAGCGCACCCCCGACCGCTGAACCCCGCCCCGCCGCCGACCACTTCCCCGCAGGAGCCACATGGGCCGCCGCCTGTTCACCCGATGCCGCTCGGTCCTCGCGACCCGCCGCGGCGCCCCCTCCCACCGGCGGCGCACCGCCCTCGCCGCCGCGGTGCTGGCCGCCCTGGCGGCGGTGGCGCCCGGGGTGCGTCCCCTGCCGAGCGCCACCGCGTCCGCGGCCGCGCCGCCGTCCGCGACCGCCGGCCCGTCGGCGGCCCACGGCCCGAAGGCCCTCTTCGACCCGGCGCCCGCCCGGGCCGCCCTGGAGCGCCTGCTGCCGTCCCGGGCCGCGCAGTTCACCCTCGTACCCGTCGAGGAGTCCTCGTCGGGGGACGCGTTCACGGTGTCGGGCCGGGCCGGGGCGATCGTGGTCCGGGGCACCTCGCCCGCCACCCTCCTCACCGGGGTCGGCCGGTACCTGGAGGAGGTCGCGGGCGTCGACCTCGGCTGGCCCGGCTCCAGCGTCGCCCGACTGCCCGCGACGCTTCCCGCGGTCACCGGGACCCTCACCCGCTCGGCGTCCGTGCCCCACCGGTACGCGCTCAACGACACCGACGAGGGGTACTCCGGCGCCTACCGCGACTTCGCCTCCTACCAGCACGACATCGACCTGATGGCGCTGCACGGCGTGAACGAGGTATTCGTCCCGACCGGCGGCGAGTACCCGTACTACCGGGCGCTCCAGGAGTTCGGCTACAGCGCGGCGGAGCTGCGCGACTGGATCCCCGGCCCGGCCCATCAGGGCTGGTGGCTGCTGCAGAACCTGTCGGGCTTCGCCGGGCCGGTCTCCGAGCAGCTGGTCGAGGCCCGCGCGGCGCTCGGCTCCCGGATCGCGCACCACCTCCGTTCGCTGGGGATGACGCCCGTGCTGCCGGGGTTCTTCGGCACCGTGCCCACGGACTTCGCCGGCCGGAACGAGGGTGCGGTCACCGTGCCGCAGGGCCGGTGGGTGGGCTTCGAGCGGCCCGCCTGGCTGGACCCGACCGGACCGGTCTTCGACCGGCTCGCCGCCGCCTACTACCGCGTCCAGCAGGCCCGCTTCGGTCCCAGCGACATGGTCAAGATGGACCTGCTGCACGAGGGCGGGACCGCGGGCGGGGTCGATGTCTCGGCGGCCGCCGGAGCCGTCCAGCGGGCCCTGGAGACCGCGCGTCCGGGTGCCACCTGGGTGATGCTCGGCTGGCAGGACAACCCGGCCCCGGCCCTCCTGAGCGGCGTCGACCGCAGCCGGGTGCTGATCGTCGACGGCCTCTCCGACCGGTACGACGGGCTCGACCGCGAGGCCCGCTGGGGCGGCACGCCGTACGCCTTCGGCACCATCCCCAACTTCGGCGGGCACACCAGTATCGGCGCCAACACGGGCGCGTGGCTCGACCGCTTCCACGCCTGGCTCGGCAAGGAGGACAGCGCGCTGCGCGGCATCGCGTACCTCCCCGAGGGCACCGGGGGGAACCCCGCCGCGTTCGACCTCTTCACCGCACTCGCCTGGCAGCCGGGGCCGATCGACCAGGAGGACTGGTTCGCCGCGTACGCCGCCCGCCGCTACGGCGGCGCGGACCCGCACGCGGCCGCCGCGTGGGAGGAACTGCGCCGCGGCCCGTACGACATGCCGACCGGCACCTGGAGCGAGCCGCAGGACAGCCTCTTCGCCGCACGGCCGTCCCTGACGGCGTCGACCGCGGCCAAGTGGAGCCCGAAGGCCATGCGGTACGACGCCGCCACGGTCGAGCGGGCCCTCGGGGAACTCCTCCGGGTGGCGGCCCCGCTGCGGACCACGGACGCGTACCGCTTCGACCTCGTGGACGTGGCACGGCAGGCGCTCACCAACCGCGCCAGGGTCCTGCTGCCCCGTATCAGGACCGCGTACGAGACCAAGGACCTCGACGGCTTCCGGACGCTGGTACGCGAGTGGCAGGGGCACCACGAGCTGCTCGGCCGGCTCGTCGGCTCCGACCGGCGGTTCCTGGTCGGCCCCTGGCTGGCGGACGCGCGCTCCTGGGGCGCCGACCCGGCGGAGCGCGACCGGCTGGAGTACGACGCCCGGTCGATCCTCACCACCTGGGGCGACCGGGGGCCGAGCGAGACGGGCGGGCTGCGCGACTACGCCAACCGCGAGTGGGCGGGCCTCGTCCAGGACGTCTACGCGCCGCGCTGGGCCGCCTACTTCGCGAGTCTCGACCGGGCGCTCGCGACCGGCACGGCGCCGGCCGCGATCGACTGGTTCGCGCGCGACGACGCCTGGGCGCACGGCCGGCAGAGCTATCCCACGCAGCCCGCGGGCGACCCCGTCGCCCTGGCGGGCGAGGTGCGGACGGCACTGGCGGCGGCCCGCCGATGAGTTCCCGCCGTTCCGGACGTCCTTCCCTGTGTCAGCTGGAGAGACCGACGGACGAAGGAGAAGCCGTGACGGACGACGTCTGGGCCATGGTGCACGCGGAGCGGGCGGCGCTGATCGACGATCTCGCGCGGCTCGACGACGAGCAGTGGCGGCGGCCCTCGCTCTGCCCGGGGTGGACCGTGCACGACGTGCTCGCCCATCTCGTCGACAACGCCCGGGCGACGCGCCTGGGGTTCCTCACCGGCCTGGTGCGGGCGCGGTTCGACTTCGACCGGCTGAACAGCCGCGGGGTGGAGCGGGCGCGCGGGGCCGCACCGGCGGAGACCCTGGAGCGGTTCCGCCGGGCGGCGCCGAGGACCTCGGCGCCGCCCGCGCCCCTGGACAGCCGGCTCGTCGAGGAGCTGGTCCACGGGGAGGACATCCGCCGCCCCCTGGGCCTCGGCCGCTCGTACCCGCCGCGGGCCGTGGAGCGGGCCCTGCGTCTCCAGGCCCGTACCCCGGTGGCCTTCGGCGGCGCCAAGGAGCTCCTGACCCGCGTCCGGATCACGGCGACCGACACCGACCTGGCCCTCGGCGACGGGCCGGCGGCGGAGGGCCCCGCGCTGTCCCTGCTGCTCGCGGTGACCGGGCGCGCGGCGGCGCTGGACGACCTCCGCGGCCCGGGGGCGGCGGTGCTGTCGGGTGCCTGAGCGGGCACGGAACCGGGCGGTGCCGGCCACCGCCCGGACAGCCGGAAGACGCCTCCTATACCGCTGCGCACCAGCCACGCGCAAGGTGCCGCCCGGAGAATCCGGGCCGACACACTAGACTGGCGGGCTGTTTGGCGTCGGAACGGAACAACCCGGGCAGACCCGGGCTCCGCCGGCGACCCGGACGTTGCCGGGAACGAGACGCGAGGTCCGATGGCAGCCACACCCGAGCACGGTGAGACCACTCTGCTCCACGACGCGGACGGCTGGGCGGAGGAGGCCGACAAGTCGGCCCGGTTCTCCGCCGGCCCCGCGGCCCCGGTGCGCACCCTCGTCGACGTCTTCGAGGCATCGGTGCGGGCCCACCCCGACGAGCTCGCCCTGGACGACGGCACCGCGCGGCTGACCTACCGGGCGCTCGCCGCCGAGGTCGAGGACCGGCGCCGGGCGCTGGCGGCGGCCGGTGTGGGGCTCGGCGACCGGGTGGGGGTCCGGGTGCCGTCCGGGACGAACGAGCTGTACGCGTCGATCCTCGCCGTGCTCGCCGCGGGAGCCGCCTACGTGCCGGTCGACGCCGAGGACCCGGACGAGCGGGCCGAGCTGGTGTTCGGCGAGGCCGGGGTGCGGGCGGTCGTCGGCGGCGGGCCCCGGATCGACGTCACCGGTCACACGGGCGAGGGCGCCCCGGCCGGACGCCCGGGCCCCGAGCACGACGCGTGGATCATCTTCACCTCCGGTTCCACGGGCCGGCCCAAGGGCGTCGCCGTCAGCCACCGCAGCGCGGCCGCGTTCGTCGACGCCGAGGCGGCGCTGTTCCTCGTCGACGAGCCGATCGGTCCCGGCGACCGGGTCATGGCGGGGCTCTCCGTGGCCTTCGACGCGTCCTGCGAGGAGATGTGGCTGGCCTGGCGCTACGGCGCCTGCCTGGTCCCCGTCCCCCGGTCGCAGGTGCGCAGCGGCGCCGACCTCGGCCCCTGGCTGGTGGAGCAGGAGATCACCGTGGTCTCCACCGTGCCGACGCTTGCCGCGCTGTGGGATCCGGAGACCCTGGCCGAGGTCCGGCTGCTGATCTTCGGTGGTGAGGCCTGCCCGCCGGAGCTGACCCAGCGGCTGGTGACCGAGGGCCGTGAGGTGTGGAACACGTACGGGCCCACCGAGGCCACCGTCGTCGCCTGTGCCTCCCTGCTGACCGGCGCGGAGCCGATCAGGATCGGGCTCCCGCTGAACGGCTGGGAGCTGGCCGTGGTCGACGAGTCCGGTGAGCCGGTGCCGATGGGCGGCAGCGGCCAGCTGGTGATCGGCGGCGTCGGGCTGGCCCGCTACCTCGATCCCGAGAAGGACGCGGAGAAGTACGCGCCGCTGGAGTCCCTCGGCTGGGAGCGCGCCTACCGCAGCGGTGACCTGGTCCGGGCCGAGCCCGAGGGCCTGGTCTTCCTCGGCCGCGGCGACGAGCAGATCAAGCTGGGCGGCCGCCGCATCGAGCTGGGCGAGGTGGACTCCGCCCTCCAGGGGCTGCCCGGGGTCGCCGGGGCGGCGGCCGCCGTCCGCACCGCGCGCAGCGGCAACCAGCTGCTCGTGGGCTACCTCGTGACCCAGGAGGGCTGGGACCGCGCGGCGGCGGTCGAGCGGCTGCGCGCCGAGCTGCCGGCGGCCCTGGTGCCGCTCCTCGCCCCGGTCGCCGAGCTGCCCACCCGTACGTCGGGGAAGGTCGACCGGGACGCGCTGCCGTGGCCGCTGCCCGACCTGGAGACCACCGGCCCGGCCGAGCAGCTGTACGGCACGGAGGCCTGGCTGGCCGAGCAGTGGAGCGAGACCCTCGGGGTGGCCGTGACGAGCGCCGCCGACGACTTCTTCGCCATCGGCGGCAGCAGCCTCGCCGCCGCACAGCTCACCACCCGGCTCCGCACCCGCTATCCGAGCGCGGCCGTCGTCGACGTCTACCAGCAGCCCACGCTGCGCAAGCTGGCCCGGCGTCTGGAGAGGTCCGTCCAGGACGACGGGGCCGTGCGGACGATCCCGCCGGTCCCGTTCCGGGCCGGTCTCCTCCAGACCGTGCTGCTGGTGCCGCTCTTCACGATCGTCGGGCTCCGCTGGACGGTGGCCCTGCTCGCCCTGGGCAACGTGCTGGCGTGGTCCGGGTCCGCGCCGTGGGCCCCGACCGCCTCGTGGTGGCTGGTGGCCGCCGGCGCGGCGCTGCTCTTCAGCCCGCCCGGCCGGCTCGCGATCGCGGCGGGCGGCGCACGGCTGCTGCTGCGCGGGGTGCGGGCGGGCCGCCATCCGCGCGGCGGCGGAGTGCACCTGCGGCTGTGGACCGCCGAGCGGCTCGCCGAGCTGTCCGGCGCGACCTCGCTCACCGGGTCCTGGCTGGAGCGGTACGCGCGGGCGCTCGGCGCCAAGGTCGGCCCCGACGTGGACCTCCACTCGCTGCCGCCGGTCACCGGCATGCTGAAGCTGGGGCGCGGCTGCGCCGTGGAGTCCGAGGTGGACCTCTCCGGGTACTGGCTGGACGGCGACCGGCTGGAGATCGGCCCGGTGAAGGTCGGGGCGGGCGCCGTGGTCGGCACCCGCAGCCTGCTGTTCCCCGGGGCGCGGGTCGGCAAGCGGGCCGAGGTGGCGCCCGGATCCGCGGTGGCCGGGCAGATCCCGACCGGGCAGCGCTGGGCCGGGGCACCGGCGGGCAAGCTCGGCAAGGCCAAGCGGAACTGGCCCAAGGAGCGCCCGCCGCGGCCGCTCCGCTGGCGGGCGGTCTACGGGACCACCGGCATCCTCCTCACCCTGCTGCCGGTGCTCGCCGCCCTGCCGGCGCTGCTCGTGGCGACCCGCTTCGTGCCCGCCGGCGCCGGGCTCTCCGGGGCCCTGCGGGGCGCCCTGCTCGCCGTGGTGCCGGGGGCGCTCGCCTACGGCCTGGCGTACGCGTCGCTGGTGCTCGTCGCCGTGCGGCTGCTCAGCCTGGGGCTGCGCACCGGCAGCCATCCGACGCACAGCCGGGTCGCCTGGCAGGCGTGGACCGTCACCCAGCTGATGGACCGGGCGCGGGAGACGCTGTTCCCGCTGTACGCCGGGCTGATCACCCCGGTCTGGCTGCGGCTGCTCGGGATGCGGATCGGCCGGGGTGCCGAGGTGTCCACGGTGCTCGCCCTGCCGAGCCTGACCACGGTCGGCGAGGGCGCGTTCCTCGCGGACGACACCCTGACCGCCCCGTACGAGCTGGGCGGCGGCTGGGTGCGGATCGGGCACTCCGAGATCGGCCGCCGGGCGTTCCTCGGCAACTCCGGCATGACCGCGCCGGGCCGCACGGTGCCGGACGACGGGCTGGTCGGGGTGCTGTCGGCGACGCCGAAGAAGGCCAAGAAGGGCAGCTCGTACCTGGGCCTGCCGCCGGTCCGGCTGCCGCGGCCCGCGGCGGACTCCGACCAGAGCAGGACGTACGACCCGCCCGCCCGGCTGCTGTGGGCGCGCGGCCTGGTGGAGCTCTGCCGGCTGCTCCCGGTCTTCGCCTCGGCCGCTCTGGCGGTGCTGACCGCGGCGACGCTGTGCGCCCTGGCGGCGGAGACGGGGGTCCTGGCTGCGGCGCTGCTGTCCGGGCCGGTCCTGATCGCCGCCGGAGCGGCGGCCTGTCTGCTGTCGGTGGCCGCCAAGTGGCTGCTCGTGGGCCGGCACCGGACGGCCGAGCACCCGCTGTGGTCCGGTTTCGTGTGGCGCAACGAGCTGGCCGACACGTTCGTCGAGGTCCTCGCCGTGCCGTGGCTGGTCGGGTCGGTGCCGGGCACACCGCTGCTCACCCTGTGGCTGCGCGGCCTGGGGGCCCGGGTCGGCCGGGGCGTGTGGTGCGAGAGCTACTGGCTGCCCGAAACCGATCTGGTCTCCCTCGGCGACGCGGTCACCGTGAACCGCGGCTGCGTCCTGCAGACGCACCTCTTCCACGACCGGATCTTGAGGACGGATACTGTGGTTCTCCGCGAGGGCGCCACCCTGGGCCCGGGCGGCATCGTCCTGCCCGGCAGTTCGGTCGGGGCCCGCAGCACACTGGGTCCCGCCTCGCTCGTGATGGCCGGGGAATCCGTCCCCGCCGACACCCGCTGGCTGGGCAATCCGATCGAGGCGTGGCGGCCCTGAACGGGCAGCACGCGCACGGCACAGGGCAGGGAGCGGGAGCAGAGTTGAGCGGCGAGCGGACGACGGCGGCAGCGGACCCGTACTTCCCCGACCACGGCGACTCCCGTTACCGCGTGCACCGGTACGAACTCGCTCTGGAGTACCGGCCGGGTCCCAACCGGCTGGCGGGGACCGCGCGGCTCAGCGCGATCGCCGGCCGGGCGCCGCTCACCGAGTTCCAGCTGAACCTGTCGGACTTCCGGGTCGGCCGGATCCTGGTGAACGGGCGGGCCCCGCACTACACCCACCGCGGCGGCCGGCTCCGGGTCCGGCCGGCCAAGCCGCTGTCCGCGGGCGCCGCGTTCACCGTGGAGGTGAACTACGCGGGCAATCCCAAGCCGGTACGCAGCCCCTGGGGCGGCCTCGGCTGGGAGGAGCTGACCGACGGCGCGCTGGTCGCCAGCCAGCCGGTGGGCGCGCCCTCCTGGTACCCGTGCAACGACCGGCCCGCCGACAAGGCCTCGTACCAGATCTCGGTCAACACGCCGTCCGCGTACACGGTGGTGGCGGGCGGCCGGCTGCTCACCCGTACGACGAAGGCCAGCACGACCACCTGGGTGTACGAGCAGGCCGCGCCGACGTCCAGCTATCTGGTGGGCCTGTCCATCGGCATGTACCAGACGGTGCTGCTGGGGGACCCGGGGCTCGGCGGGGTGCCGCAGAGCGCCCATGTGCCGGCGCACCTGCTGTCCCGCTTCTCGCGCGACTTCGCCCGGCAGCCCGCGATGATGCGGCTGTTCGAGGAGCTCTTCGGGCCGTACCCGTTCGGCGAGTACGCGGTGGTCGTCGCCGACGAGGAGCTGGACGTGCCGGTGGAGGCCCAGGGGCTGTCCCTCTTCGGCGCCAACCACGTGGACGGCGCGCGCGGTTCCGAGCGGCTCGTCGCGCACGAGCTCGCGCACCAGTGGTTCGGCAACAGCGTGACCATCGCCGACTGGCGGCACATCTGGCTGAACGAGGGCCTCGCCAAGTACGCCGAATGGCTCTGGTCGGAGCGCTCCGGCGGCCGCACGGCGCACGAACTGGCCGCCGTCGCGCACCGGTTCCTCGCCGCGCTGCCGCAGGACCTGAAGCTCGCCGACCCCGGCCGCAAGCTGATGTTCGACGACCGGCTGTACGAGCGGGGCGGCCTGACCGTGCACGCCGTCCGCTGCGCCCTGGGCGACGCGGCCTTCTTCCCCATGCTGCGCGACTGGTCGACCGTCCACCGCCACGGCGTGGTGACCACGGCGTCGTTCGCGGCGCACGTGTCCCGCTACGCGACCGAGCCGGTGGACGCCCTGCTCACGGCCTGGCTGCGGCAGCCGGCCCTGCCGCCCTTCCCGGCCCCGCACGGCTCCCCGTCGATACCGGCACGCCCCTCGTACCCGCCCACGAACGGCGGCTCCGGGGGGCTGGGCAGGGCCTCGGCCTGACGGGCTGCCCGCCGCGGGGGTGCCGGGCTTCGGGCCGCCGGCTTCGGACCCGGCTTCGGGTCGCCGGGTGTCAGGCCTCCCGGGCGCCCTCGTACATCGCCTCGACGACGTCGGCGTACGCGCGTTCCACGACGGGCCTCTTCACCTTGAGGCTCGGGGTCAGTTCGCCGTGCTCGATGTCGAGGTCCCGCGGGAGCACCGCGAACTTCTTGATCGTCTGCCATCGCTGGAGGTCGCCGTTCACCCGCTGGACGAAGCCGTCGATCAGCGCGTGGACCTCCGGTGACGAGACGACCGCCGCGTAGCCGCGCCCGCCGAGGCCCTCGGCCTCCGCCCAGGGCATGATCACGGTCTCGTCGACCGCGATCAGGGCGGTGCAGAAGTTGCGGTTGCTGCCGATGACCACGATGTTGCTCGCGTACGGGCAGACGGCCTTGAACCGGCTCTCGATCTCGGTGGGCGCGATGTACTTGCCGCCCGAGGTCTTGAAGAGGTCCTTCTTGCGGTCGGTGATCCGGACGAAGCCGTCCGCGTCGATCTCGCCGATGTCGCCGGTGCGGAACCAGCCGTCGTCGTCCAGCACTTCGGCGGTCCGCTCCGGCAGGTTGTGGTACCCGCGCATCACCCCGGGCCCCCTCAGCAGGAGCTCCCCGTCCCCGGCGACCCGGACCTCGGTCCCGGGCAGCGGCCGGCCGACGGTGCCCACCCGGAAGTCCTCGGCCGGGTTGACCGTGACGGCCGCGCTGGTCTCCGTCAGACCGTAGCCCTCCAGGACGGGCACGCCCGCTCCGGCGAAGAAGTAGCCGATGTCGGGGGCGAGCGCGGCGCTGCCCGAGGCACTGCCGCGGAGCGCGCCGCCGAAGGCCGCCCGGATCCTGCCGTAGACGAGCCGGTCGGCCACGGCGTGCTGCACGGACAGCCACCGCGGTACCGAGCGCCGTCCCGTGGCCACCAGGTTCTCCTGCCCGGTCCTGGCGTGGTCGCGGGCGACCCCCGCCGCCCAGAGGAAGATCCGGTGCTTCAGACCGCCCTCGGCCCGCGACCGGGCGGCGATGCCGTTGTAGACCTTCTCGAAGATCCTCGGCGCGGACGCCATCACGGTGGGCCGGACGACGGGGAGGTTGGTGATGATGCGGTCGATCCGGCCGTCCACGGCGATCACGCTGCCGGTCTTCACCTGGCCGGCGATCAGGGCGTTGCCGAAGACATGGGAGAGCGGGAGCCAGAGGAACTGGACGTCGTCGGGCAGCAGCAGCCCGCTGACCTCCTGCGCGGCGGCCTGGTAGGACCAGCAGTCGTGGACGAGACGCACGCCCTTCGGGCGGCCGGTGGTGCCCGAGGTGTAGATGAGGGTGGCGAGCTGGTCGCTGCGGATGGCCTCGACCCGGGTCTCGACCGCGTCCGGGTGCTCCTTCAGGTGCGCCGCGCCCCGCTGCTCCAGCTCGGTGAGGGTGAGCACGTCGAGACCCTCCACCCGGGGCGGGTCGCCCGCCGCCTCGATGACGACGACAGTGCCCAGCTCGGGCAGCGCGGCCGCGTACGCGGCCACCTTCGCCAGCTGCTCGGCGTTCTCGACGAAGATCGCCCGGCTGCCGGAGTCGGCCAGGATGTAGGCCGTCTCCTCGCCGTTGGTGCTCGGGTAGACCGCGGTCGCGGCGACACCGGCGCACATCATGCCCAGGTCGGCGAGGATCCACTCGATCCGCGTCGAGGAGGAGATGGCGACCCGGTCCTCCGGAGCCAGCCCGAGGGTGAGCAGACCGGCCGCGATCGCCCGTACGCGCTCCGCGGTCTGCGCCCAGGTCAGCGAACGCCACTCCTCGGTGCCCGGCGGACCGTTTCCGACCGCCACGGGGTGGCGGTAGGCCTCGCGGTCGGGGGTGGCCGCGACCCGGGAGAGGAAGAGGTGCGCCATCGAGGGCGGACGGCTTTCGAGCAGGTGCGGCGCGGAACTCAACTCAACCCCCCGGGGCCGGAGCGCCCGGCGACGGTCGGTCGACCGGCCGGGGACGTACGGGCTGGGGCGAGGCTAAGGCGGAAGCGCACCGGTGCGTAAGGGAGCGGACCGAGAAAGGTCCGCCGGCGGGTTCCCGCGTCCCCGGCGGTCCTGCCCGACGGTGAACGGTGCGCCGGCGGGTTCTGGCGTGCCGGGCGGTCCTTCCGGGCGGAGAAGGGTCCGCCGACGGGTTCCCGCGTCCCGGGCGGTCCTCCCCGATCGAACATACGATGGGCGGGAGCCGGCGTCGGCAGCCCGCCGTGCCGGCCGTCCGAAGCGAGCAGGGCGGAGACGCATGGCACAGGCCACCGACGCGGCGCGGACCGTCATCCTGACCGTGGACGACGACCCGGGAGTGTCCCGGGCCATCGCCCGCGACCTGCGGCGCCGCTACGGCGGCGGCTACCGCGTCGTGCGCGCCGAGTCGGGCGAGTCCGCCCTCGACGCGCTGCGCGAGCTCAAGCTGCGCGGCGATCTGGTCGCCGTGATCCTGGCCGACTACCGCATGCCGCAGATGAACGGCATCGAGTTCCTGGAGCAGGCCCTCGCGGTGTACCCGGGGGCCCGCCGCGTCCTGCTGACCGCCTACGCCGACACGAACGCGGCCATCGACGCCATCAACGTCGTCGACCTCGACCACTACCTGCTGAAGCCGTGGGACCCGCCGGAGGAGAAGCTCTACCCGGTCGTGGACGACCTGCTGACGGCCTGGCGCTCCAGCGACCACCGGCCCGTGGCCGCGACCAAGGTGGTCGGCCACCGCTGGTCGGCGCGCTCCTCGTCCGTGCGCGAGTTCCTGGCCCGCAACCAGGTGCCGTACCGCTGGTACTCCTCCGACGAACCCGAGGGCCGGCGCCTGCTCGCCGCCGCCGGGGCCGACGACCGGCGGCTGCCCCTGGTGATCACGCCCGACGGCACGGCCCTGGTCGAACCGGACGCGCCCGGTCTTGCCGCCCACGTGGGGCTCGCGACGACTCCGGCCGCAGACTTCTACGACCTGGTCGTCATCGGCGGCGGCCCGGCCGGGCTCGGCGCGGCGGTGTACGGGGCCTCCGAGGGGCTGCGGACCGTGCTGGTCGAGCGTTCGGCGACCGGCGGACAGGCCGGTCAGAGCTCCCGGATCGAGAACTACCTCGGCTTCCCGGACGGCGTGTCCGGCGGGCAGCTCACCGAGCGCGCCCGCCGCCAGGCGAGCCGCTTCGGCGCCGAGATCCTCACCGCCCGCGAGGTCACCGGTCTGGAGGCGAACGGCGCGGCCCGCGTCGTGCGGTTCTCGGACGGCACGGAGGTCGCCGCGCACAGCGTGATCCTCGCGACCGGGGTGTCCTACCGGCAGCTCCCGGCCCCCGGCTGCGAGGACCTCACCGGCCGCGGCGTCTACTACGGCTCGTCCCTCACCGAGGCGTCGTCCTGCGAGGATCAGGACGTGTACGTCGTCGGCGGCGCGAACTCCGCGGGGCAGGCCGCGGTGTTCCTGGCCCGGGGCGCGAAGTCGGTGACGCTGCTCGTCCGCGGGGAGTCGCCGGCGGCGACGATGTCGTACTACCTGATCCAGCAGATCGAGGAGGCGCCGAACATCACCGTGCGCCCCAGGACGGTCGTCGACGCGGCGCACGGCGCGGAGCACCTGGAGCGGCTGACCCTGCGGGACGCCGTGACCGGCGGGACCGAGGTCGTCGACGCCCAGTGGCTGTTCGTCTTCATCGGGGCGGCCCCGCTGACCGACTGGCTCGACGGGACGGTGCTGCGCGACGAGCACGGCTTCATCCTGGCCGGCCCCGACCTCACGCCGGACGGGCGGCCGCCGGCCGCGTGGGACCTCGACCGGCCGCCGTACCACCTGGAGACGAACGTCCCCGGGGTGTTCGTGGCGGGCGACGCGCGCGCCCGGTCCGCGAAGCGCGTCGCCTCCGCCGTCGGAGAGGGAGCCATGGCCGTGATGCTCGTCCACCGCTATCTGGAGCAGTCATGACCGGCCGGGACACGGGCGACCAAGGCGCGGGTGGCCTGGAGACGGACGGCCGGGTGATGCCCTGCGACCGGCGCGAGATCGGCTCGCTGTTCCTGTTCGAGAAGCTCTCCCCGGAGCAGCTGGACCGGCTGTGCGCCGAGGGGCGGGTGGAGCTGTTCGGGCCCGGCCCGGTCTACACCGAGGGCGATCCCGCGACCTGCTTCTACGTGATGATCGAGGGCACCGTCGTCCTGTACCGCCGGGTCGGCGCCGACGACGTCGAGGTGACCCGCACCGCGCAGCGCGGTGTGTACGCGGGGGCCATGCAGGCGTACTTGGGCGACCGGGTGCCCCAGACGTACAACAACTCGATGCGGGTGACCGCGCCCACCCGGTTCTTCGTCATGCCGGCGCAGTCCTTCGCGGACGTCATGGCCGAGTGGTTCCCGATGGCGGTGCACCTCCTCGAAGGGCTGTTCTTCGGGTCCAAGAACACCCAGCGCGCCATCGGCCAGCGCGAACGGCTGCTGGCACTGGGCTCGTTGTCCGCCGGCCTCACCCATGAGCTGAACAACCCGGCCGCCGCGGCCGTCCGGGCCACGGCGGCGCTCCGGGAGCGGGTCGGCAAGATGCGGCACAAGCTGTCCGTCATCGCCCGGGGCCCCTACTCCCGGGAGGCGCTCGCCGACCTGATCGAGATCCAGGAGCGCACCGCGGAGCGGGTCGCCAAGGCACCGGCGCTGAGCCCGCTGGAGGCCTCCGACCGGGAGGACGAGCTCGCCGACTGGCTGGAGGACCACGGCATCCAGGAGGGCTGGCGGTACGCGCCCGTCTTCGTCCAGGCCGGTCTGGACACGGACTGGCTGGAGCAGGTGGCGGCGACCGTGGCCGAGGACGTCCTGCCGGGGGCGGTCGGCTGGCTCAACTACACGGTCGAGACCGAGCTGCTGATGGACGAGATCGACGACGCCACCAACCGCGTCTCCCATCTGGTGGACGCGGCCAAGCAGTACGCGCAGCTCGACCGCGCCCCGCACCGCGACGTGGACGTCCACGAACTCCTCGACAGCACCCTGCTGATGCTGTCGGGGAAGATCGGCTCCCGGGTGCGGGTCGTGAAGGAGTACGACCGTTCCCTCCCCGACGTGCCCGCGTACCCGGCGGAGCTGAACCAGGTGTGGACCAACCTCATCGACAACGCGGTGTCGGCCATCGGGAGCGCCAGCGGCGAGGGGACCCTGACGGTCCGCACGGCCCGTGAGGGCGACCGGCTGCTCGTGGAGTTCCGCGACACGGGACCCGGTGTCCCCGAGGAGATCCGCAGCCGTATCTTCGACCCCTTCTTCACCACCAAACCGGTCGGCGAGGGCACCGGTCTCGGCCTGGACATCTCCTGGCGGATCGTGGTGAGCAAGCACCACGGCAGCCTCCAGGTCGAGTCCGTCCCGGGCGACACCCGCTTCCAGGTGCTGCTGCCGCTGACCGCCCCCGAGACCCGAGCGGAGCCCGACCCGGTGTCCGACTCGGTGACCGACTCGGACACCGATCCAGAGCCCGGTACCGCCACGGGGACCGGCGCCCGCACCGACGAGGAGCGCGCATGACCGAGATCGAGGGAATCGACCCGAGCGTCCCGCCCAGCGGAACCGGCTGCACGGACTGCGACGCGGCCGGCGGCTGGTGGTTCCATCTGCGGCGCTGCGCGCAGTGCGGGCACGTCGGCTGCTGCGACTCCTCCCCCGGCCGGCACGCCACCGCCCACTGGAAGTCCACCGGCCACCCGCTCGTGCAGAGCTTCGAGCCGGGCGAGGCCTGGTTCTGGAACTACGCCACGGACGACCTGTACGACGGCGGCCCCGCGCTGGCGCCGCCGCACGGCCACCCGGCCGACCAGCCGGCACCCGGCCCGGTCGGCCGCGTCCCGGACGACTGGCGACAGCACCTCCACCCCTGAGCGAAGGCCCCGCCCCAGCAGCTCCGGGCGGTTGACCGCGCGTGCCGGGCCCTGCGTAGAGTACGGCCGGGCGCGGCGCGATCGGATGGAGTTCCTGTGAGCGTGATCAGCCTTGAGCACACCGCCGTCCCCGCCGACACCGGCGAGGTGACCCTCCTCATCGCCCGCCGGGTGGAACCGGGCTACGAGGCGGCCTTCGAGTTCTGGGCGAAGGGCATCCTGGAGAGCGCCGCCGCCTTCCCGGGTCATCTGGGTTACGGCTTCTTCCGCTCCTCCGGCGGGGCGGCCCCGTGGTTCCTCGTCCACCGCTTCCGGGACGAGGCCGCCTGCCGGGCGTGGCAGGAGTCCCCGGAGCGGGCGTCCTGGTTCGCCGACTGCGAGGGCCACCACCACTCGGAGGTCGCCCGGCGGACGCTGACCGGCATGGAGACGTGGTTCGCGAAGCCTGGCTCGACCCGGCCCGCGCCGCCCCGCTGGAAGATGGCGATCAGCGCGACCCTGGCGATCTACCCGATCTCGGTCCTGGGGAGCCTGTTCCTGCTCCCCCGGCTGACCACCCTCCCGCTCCTGGTCAGCAGCGCCGTCGTGGCGTGCGTGTTCAACGTGCTGATGACGTACGTGGCGATGCCGGCGGTGAGCAGGCTGCTGCGCCGCTGGCTCACTCCGTAGCCGCCGCGGGGGCCGGACGCGGGCGCCCGCGCCGCCCGCGTTCGTCATCTAAGATTCAGGGCGGCCTCGGGCCGACGACGCTGATCACGAAGATCCCGGGAATCGGGTGACCACCGACGTGCGTCTCACTGGTGCGGAGTCCCCGGCTCATCCGGCTCACCCGCCCGTGCAAGGAAGACTCCCAGGGAGAAGTGAGGTATGTCCGTGATCTGCGTCGGCGGCATGATCGGAATCGGCAAGACGAGCGTGGCCGAGCTGATCGCCAAGGATCTCGGCAGCGACGTCTTCTACGAGAGCGTCGAGGACAACCCCATCCTCCCGCTCTTCTACACGGCGAGCCCCGAGGAGATCCAGGAGAAGCGCTACCCCTTCCTCCTCCAGCTGTACTTCCTCCAGACCCGCTTCGCCGCGATCAAGGAGGCCTACAAGCAGGGCCACAACGTCCTCGACCGGTCGATCTACGAGGACTGGTACTTCGCCCGGGTCAACCACGACCTGGGCCGCATCACCGCCCTGGAGATGCAGGTGTACGAGGGGCTGCTCGCCGAGATGATGCGCGAGATCGACGGCCTGCCCTACCGCAAGGCGCCCGACCTCATGGTCTACCTCAAGGCCGACTTCCCGACCGTGCTGCACCGCATCGGTCTGCGCGGCCGGGACTTCGAGCAGGACGAGGGCCTCGTCGAGTACTACCGGACCCTGTGGTCCGGCTACGACGACTGGGTGCACAAGCACTACTCGGCGAGCGACGTCCTCGTGATCGACATGAACCACACGGACGTCGTCAACATCCCCGAGGACGCGGAGCGCGTGGCCCGGGAGGTCAGGGACGCCCTCGCGGCGGCCACCCGCCGGGTCTGACCGGCGGGATCACACGGTCCGGGCCGCCGCCGGGGTGACGACGGCGGGCCGGGCCGTG
>NZ_RDBH01000080.1:110569-119090 GCF_008042145.1 Streptomyces sp. adm13(2018) | reverse complement strand
CCTCCGCGACCGCTCGGGCGCGGAACGGCAGGACGACCGCGCACGGAACCCCTCTCGTCGCGGATCCCGCCGGACCCGACGGCGGGGTCGACCCCGGACCCCGGCCCGTACGGGCCGGGGTCCGTGACTGAAAGGCGCAGCTTGTCCACCACCGAAACCATCGCGGCGGGCTCCGGGCTCACCGGCGCTCTCTACGCGCTCCTGGGGCTCGGAGCGCTCGCCGCCGCCGTCCTGCCCCGGCTCGTCCGTCGCAGACCCCTGTCCATGCCCATGGTGTTCCTGGCGGCCGGCGCGCTCTCCGGCCTGCTGCCGCTCCCCTTGCCCGACCTCGACCCGTCGGCGAACCGGGTCTGGGTGGAGCACATCACCGAACTCTGCGTGATCGTCTCCCTGATGGGCGCCGGCCTCGCGCTGAACCGGCCCTTCGGCTTGCGCTCATGGGCCGGCCCGGGGCGTCTGATCGGCATCACGCTGCCGCTCACGGTCGCCGCCACGGCGGCGCTCGCCTGGCTGCTCCTCGACTGGCCCTGGGCGAGCGCGCTCCTCGTCGGCGCCCTGCTCGCACCGACCGACCCGGTGCTGGCGGCGGAGGTGCGCGTCGGGGAGCCGACGGACGAGAAGGACGACGAGGACGAGGTCCGCTTCACGCTCACTTCTGAGGCGGGCCTCAACGACGGACTGGCGTTCCCCTTCGTCCTCGCCGCCCTCGCGCTCGCCGCCGCCGGAAGCACGTGGGGGGAGGTCGACTGGGCGCGGTGGGTCGGCGTCGACCTGCTCGCGAAGGCGGCGATCGGCGTGGCCGTCGGTCTGGTCCTCGGCAAACTCCTTGGCCGGATGTTCTTCCGGGCGGAGACGTCGTCGCTCAGGCTGTCCGAGCACATGGAGGGGTTCGTCGCCCTCGCGGCGACGTGCCTCGCCTACGGACTGGCCGAACTCGCCCATGGTTACGGCTTCGTCGCCGTCTTCGTCACCGCCTGCACGGTACGGGCCGCGGAGCGCGGTCACGGCTACCACAAGGTGCTGCACGGGTTCACCGAGCAGATCGAACGCCTTCTGACCGCCGGGCTGCTCTTCCTGCTCGGCCACTACCTGGTGTCCGCCGGGTTCGCGGCCCTGACCTGGCAGATGGTCCTGGTCGCCGTGGCCCTCATCGTGGTCATCCGTCCCGTCACGGGATGGATAGCCCAGCAGGGTTTCGTCACGGGCCCGAGAGAGCGGATGGTCACGGCGGTCTTCGGACTGCGGGGCATCGGCTCCCTCTTCTACCTCGCCTACGCGCTCGGCCACCACGGCTTCGAGGAGCAGGCACGGGGGCTGTGGGCGCTCACGGCCGTCACGGTGGCCCTGTCCGTCCTGCTCCACGGCATCGGCGCGACACCGGCCATCGGTCACCTCGACCGGCTGCGCACCGTCCGCCCGCGCGACGCACCGCCCTGAGGGGCTCTGACGCCGCCTCCGACGGGGCGCTCCGCCGCGCGGGCGCCCCGTCGGAGGCGGCGTCATGTGTCAGTGCCGGTCCGCGGCGCCGTCCGTCTGAAGGGCGTCGACGATCGCCGCGATGAAGGCGTCGAGGTCCCCCGGGTCACGGGAGGTGATGAGGGTGTGGCGTCCGGAGGTGTCCACGACGACCTCGCGGTCCGTCCAGCCGGCTCCCGCGTTCTCCAGGTCCGGCTGGAGCGAGGAGTACGACGTGAGGTCGCGACCCTTGGCCAGACCGCTGTCCACGAGGAGCCAGGGGCCGTGGCAGATCGCGGCGACGGGCTTGCCGGCCTCGGCGAAGGCCGCGACGAGGCGGCGCGCGTCCGGGTCCGTCCGCAGCTGGTCGGCGTTCACCGTGCCGCCGGGCACGACGACCGCGGCGAAGTCCTCTGCGGACACCTTCGACAGCGTCGTGTCCGGCGGGACGACGGCACCCGGCTCGCGGTCCGAGACGACGGTCTGGACCGACTCGTCCTTCTGGGCGGCGACGGTGACGGCGGCCCCGGCTTTGCGGAGGCCGGCGGCCGGCCGTACCAGCTCGTCCTGCTCCGTGCCGAAGTTCGTCGTGAGGATCAG
Organism: Streptomyces sp. adm13(2018); assembly: GCF_008042145.1. Lineage (GTDB taxonomy): Bacteria > Actinomycetota > Actinomycetes > Streptomycetales > Streptomycetaceae > Streptomyces. The sequence continues at coordinate 117,035 of NZ_RDBH01000080.1, read as the reverse complement.
TACGTTCTTGCCTTCGAGTGACACGTTCTCTCCCTGAATGGTGTGCGGCGTGGTCGGGGGTGTCCGAGGGGTCCCGGCTCACGGCCCGTCGCCGTCCGGGCTCACGGGCCGGGAGCCGCCTTCCGGAGGCTCCTGAATGCCCCGCCGCGCGGAGCTTCGGCGGGCGCGGCACAGCGACGCTCCCACCGGGCGGCGGAAGTGCGGGCTGACCTCCAGCCACACCACCACCTTGCCCCCTCTCTCCCGCTGCTGCCCGCTCCTCGCCGCCCCACGCGCGCCGGCGAGGCGGGCGAGTGGCATCACCTCCGACCGCTCCCCCGAGAGCGCGGGCCGTGCAATGGCCGTGATTGGGCCCCGCATCGTCGGGTACGCGGCGGAAGGCACCGTAATGATCCCGACTCGGACAGGAGAGATACCGCCATGGGCATGGTGAAGCAGACGATCGACGTGGACGTCCCCGTACGCAACGCGTACAACCAGTGGACGCAGTTCGAGGAGTTCCCGCGCTTCATGGAGGGCGTCGAGGACGTCACGCAGATCGACGACCGGCACTGCCACTGGCAGACGAGGGTCGCGGGTGTCCGGCGAGAGTTCGACACGGAGATCGTCGACCAGCTGCCCGACGAGCGCATCTCGTGGCGCACGGTCGGCGGTGAGGTGCAGCAGAAGGGCGTGGTCACCTTCCAGTGGCTCGACGAGAGCCACACCCGGGTGAGTCTCGCCATGGACGTGGAGCCCCACGGACTCGCCGAGAAGGCGGCCGACGCGCTCGGCATCCTGGACCTGCGGGTCAAGGAGGACCTGAAGCGCTTCAAGGGCTTCATCGAGGAGCAGGGCCACGAGACCGGCGGCTGGCGCGGCCGCGTCAGGCCCTCGGACATCGACGGGGGCCAGGCCGCCGGGGCGACGCCTTCCCACGCGCCGGTTCACGAGACTCCGGGAACGACGGGCGTGCCCGGTCCGACGAGCACGTCCCCGGGTACGCCGGGAGCCTGGCCCAACGCTCAGGCCGGTGACGCCGACGGGCCCCGTCCGATCTGACGCAGCCCGTCACCCGCACCGCGCACCACGACACTCGCCTTCGCCGCCCGCCCCCGTACCGCTCGGGGGCGGGCGGCTGTCTGCGCGCACCACGGGCACGCCCACGACGAGCACACCCCTCACAAGCCCGCCCGCCCCAAGCACGCCCACCACCGGACATGATCCAGCCCGGTATCTAGCACAATCCGCTCCGAAGTTCTGATTTGCCCGTTTCGAACCAGCGATCGGGGCAAGCAGCCCAGCATGATGCGCATCGGGTACACGATGATGACCGAACAGGCGGGGCCCCGTGAGCTGGTCGACCACGTGGTGGCGGCGGAACGCGCCGGCTTCGACTTCTCCGTGATCTCCGACCACTCCTTCCCCTGGCTGGAGTCGCAGGGGCACGCACCCTACGCGTGGAGCGTCCTCGGAGCGGCGGCCCAGGCCACCTCCCGCATCCCGCTGATGACGTACGTGACCTGTCCGACCTTCCGGTACCACCCGGCGGTCGTCGCTCAGAAGGCGGCGACGCTGCAACTGCTCTCCGAGGGCCGCTTCCGGCTCGGCCTCGGCTCGGGCGAGAACCTCAACGAGCACATCGTCGGGAAGGGGTGGCCCTCGGCCGGGGTCCGGCTGGAGATGCTGGACGAGGCCGTCGGCATCATCCGCGACCTCTTCTCGGGCGACCACGTCACCCGGCACGGCCGCCACTTCCAGGTCGACAACGCCAAGCTCTGGGACGTCCCGGCGACCCCTCCCCCGCTCGGCATCGCCGTCTCCGGCTCCCGCTCCGTCGCGCTCGCCGGGCGCCACGCGGACCTGCTGATCGCCACCGAGCCGAAGCGGTCGCTGCTGGACGACTTCTCCGCGCAGGGGGGCACGGGCAAGCCCCGCGTCGGCCAGATGCCCCTCTGCTACGACCCCGACCGCGACGCGGCGATCTCCCGCGCGCACGAGCAGTTCCGGTGGTCGCTCGGCGGGTGGCGCCTCAACGCCGAACTCCCCCTGCCGGGCGGCTTCGAGCAGGCCTCCGCGCACACCCGTGAGGAGGACGTGGCGAAGAGCATCCCGTGCGGCGACGACGTGGAGGCCGTCGTCGAGGCGGCCCGCGCGTACGCCGAGGCCGGCTTCACCGACCTCGCCCTGGTCCAGATCGGCGGTGCGCACCAACTGCCCTTCATCCATTGGGCGGAGACGAAGCTGCTGCCGGCCCTCCGCGAGCTGTGACCGGACCGGCGCAGGCCGCCGGCCGGGCCCCCCGGGCGCGACGGCGCGTCACACGGCGGCGGCCCGTGCCGCCGTATCTGCGGAAAGACCGCGCAAGTTGGCGGAGACGGTGGAGGCGGTGGAGTTGACCTCGCCGGGTTCGCCGGGTTCGAGGTGCCCGCCGCCTACGGTCATCTCCTGCACCCGTTCCCGGCCCACGGCTCCAACCACCGCACCGACCGTACCGGCGCCCCGCCGGGTCGCCGACCGCACCTGACCCGCGCCCTGCCCGGGTCGCCGGGTCGCCGACCGCTCCTCACCGCCACTCCCCCGGTTTGTGGCACCGCGGCCGCCCTGCCCGTACGCTCCGGGACGTGTCGTCCTCCACCGAGTCTCCCGAGCACTCCGGTGCCGTCCGAGCCCGTCCGCGCCGGCTCCTCGTCATGCGCCACGCCAAGAGCGCCTGGCCGGAGGGCGTCGCCGACCGGGACCGCCCCCTCGGCCCGCGCGGACTGCGCGACGCCCCGGCCTCGGGCCGGTTCCTCGCGGACAGCGCCGGGCGGCCCGACCTCGTCGTGTGCTCTCCGGCGCGACGCGCCCGCGGGACCTGGGAACTCGCCGCCGCGGAACTGGACGGCCCGGTGCCGACCCGCCTCGACCCACGCGTGTACGGGGCGGACGCGACGGAACTCCTGGACGTCCTCCACGGCGTACCCGACGAGGTCGGGACCCTGCTCCTGGTCGGCCACAACCCGGGTCTGGAGGAGCTGGTGCTGCTGCTCGCGGCCGGGACGGGGCAGGTGGGCTCCGTGGAGGGGCCGGACGGTTCCGTCCGGGCCGCCGAGGTGGACGCGGACGCGCAGGGGTCCGACGGCCTCCTGGACCGGGTCCGCACCAAGTTCCCCACCTCCGCGATCGCCGTCCTGACCTGGCACGGCACCTGGTCCGGTCTCGGCGCGGGCGGCGCCCGCCTGGCTGACCTGGCGATTCCCCGCGGAGCGCGCCGGACGTCCTGAACGGCGACCGGACGCTCAGCCGGACGGCACCCGGTCCGCGGGCTCCCTTCCCCCGGCCTCCGGGACCAGGCGGTGGACAAGCGCCGCCGCGACCGCCACGCCCGCCGCGAGGACGAGGGTGCCGGTGAGGGACCGGGCAGCGACCGGGCCGGCCAGGGCAGCGCCCACGGCGAAGCCGGTGATCTTGAGACTGGCGCCCGTGGTGAAGGTCTGGCCGCGCAGGTGCTCCGGGGACTCGCGGTGACGGACCGTGAACAACGCGGCCAGCTGCGGGCCTTCGCCGATCCCGAGCAGGAGGGCGGCCGCAACGAGCACGACCGGTCGGCCCGAGGCCGCAAGGAGCAGCGCCGCCGCCTGCACCAGGGCGCCGGCCCGGACGATCGTGTCGGGGGCGACCGCGCGCGGGAAGCGGGCGAGGACGGCGGTCGCCGCCATCGCCGAGACGGCCGCGCAGGACAGCAGCAGCGCGCCGCGGCCGGCGCCGCCCAGGACCCGCTCGCCCAGCAGCGGGAGGCAGGCCGCCAGCATGCCCTGGGCGACGCAGGTGGCGACGGAGGCGAGAGTGGCTTCCAGGAGCGGGCGCCGTGCCACGATGACCCGTAGCCCGGCGGAGAGATCGTCGCGCACCGAAGCCCGCCGGGCGTCCCGCGTCCCGCCCGGACGGGACGGGAGGAACCACGCGGCGGGCAGGGCCGTGGCGACGAGGGCGGCGGCCGCCACCACGGCCTTCGACGCGCCCACCGACTCCGCGACGACGCCGGCGAGCGCCGGTCCGGCCAGGCTCGCCGCGCTGAACGTCATGGCGTCGAGGGCGTTCGCCCGGGGCAGGCGGTCCCCGGCGACGACGGCGGGCAGCTGGGCCGTCCACCCTCCCGAGAGGGCCGGTCCCCACAGGCCCGTCAGCACCGCGATCAGCAGGGTGACCGGGAAGGGCAGCCGGCCGAGCCCGAGGAGGGTGGCCCCCAGCCCCAGCGCGTACAGGAGCAGAGCCGCGGCCAGCAGGCGCCCCGGCCGTCCCGCCCGGTCGAGGAGCGCCCCGAGCAGCGGCCCGCCCACGGCGGCGGAGACGGTGATCGCCGCCAGCAGCGCCGCCGCGTCGCCGGACGATCCGGTCAGCGCGAATCCCGTCAGCATCAGCGCGGGTCCGGACATCTCGTCGCCGGCGCGGGCCGCGACCGCACCGGCGAGATAGCCGGGCAGCGAGTAACGCTTCATCATGGGAGTGACGTTACGCAGGTAACTCAAAACTCAACAAGATACGTTACATTCGCCGTATGTCCCCTCCCCGTGACGACTGGTCCACCCGACACTCGGTCCTGACCACCGCGCAGCGGACCGCCGCCCTGCTCAACGTCCTCGCCGACGAGGATCCCGAGCCCGCCGAAGTCGCCGACGTCCTGCGGGCGTACGGTGAGAGCGACCCCCTCGTGCTCACCCCGGGCGACGTCGCCGGGATGCGCGCCGCCGCGGCGCTGCTGCGGCGGGTGTTCGCCGCCGAGCACGTCGACGAGGCCGCCGCGGTCCTCAACCGCCTCCTGCGGGAGCACACCGGTCCGCTCCGGCTGACCTCCCACGACGGCGACAGCCCCTGGCACCCCCATCTGGACCCCGACGACGAGGCCCCCTGGGACGAATGGCTCCTCGCCTCGTCGTGCATGGCGCTGACCGTGCTCGTCTGGGACCGCCAGCGCCCGCCCGGCCGGACCTGCGCGTCGCCCGGCTGCCGGAACGTCTTCGTCGCCCAGGGCAGCGGCCCCGAACGCCGCTACTGCTCCCGCCGTTGCGCGACACGCGAACGCGTGGCGGCCCACCGCCGGTCACTGGCCGCGGCGCCGCCGGGCGGCCTCAGCTGAACGTGCCCCGAGCCGGTCCGGGTGCCGCGACCGGAGGCGGCCCGCTTCCGGGCCGTGGGCAGGCCCGGCCCCGGGCCGGCGCGGGGCGGCCCGTACCGGGGCCGGGCGTCACCACGTACGGTCGAGCAAGTGCGTGAACAGCGCGTCCAGTTCCCGCGCAGCCCGCCCGGCCGCGAGGATCCCGCTTCCGGCCGGGAGCACCCCCCTCCCACCCGGCAGGGCCTCCCGCAGCGTGCGGCGCGCCGCGTCCAGGTGTCGGCGGGCCTCCTCACGCGTACCGGTCCGGCCGCCGGCCGCGTCCACGAGCGCGGCGGCGTGCTCGGCGGTCTCGCCGTCGATCGTCCCGACGGAGTCGAGCAGCGCGCCCAGTTCGCGGGCGGCGGCTCCCCCGTCGGCCAGTGCGACGAGGATCGGATAGGTCTTCTTGCCCTGCCGGAGGTCCGCGTGGACGGGTTTGCCGGTGACTCGCGGATCGCCCCAGACGCCGAGGAGGTCGTCGACCGCCTGGAAGGCGAGGCCGAGGTGGCGGCCGGCGCGTTCGAGCGTGGCCACGGTCCGCTCGGGGGCGCCGCCGAGGATCGCGCCCAGCGCCAGCGCACAGCCCAGCAGGGCACCCGTCTTGTGCTCGGCCATCGACCGGTACTGCTCCGGCCGGACCGCACCGGGTCCGCGCCAGGGGCGTTCCTCGAAGCGGAGGTCCTCCGCCTGACCGGACACGAGGTCGTTCAGGGCGCGGCACAGGTTCCGTACCGCCTCCCCCGTGCGGTGGCCCGGCGCCTCGGCCAGGACCGTGACGGCCTGGGCGAGGAGCGCGTCCCCGGCCAGGACGCCGGGGCCGGTCCCGTACGCCTTCCAGACCGCCGGGCGCCGCCGGCGCAGCGCGTCGGCGTCCATGATGTCGTCGTGGAGCAGGGAGAAGGTGTGGACGAGCTCGACGGCGACGGCCCCCGGGACGGCCACGGCGCCGTCCGCGCCGACGGCTTCCGCGCCGAGCACGGCCAGCGTCTGCCGTACTCCCTTGCCCTCGGACCCGTCGGGGTCGGGGGTGCCGCCCCGGTCGGCCCAGCCGAGCCCGTACGCCGCCATCTCGCCGGTCCAGGGGTGGAGGCGGCCCACGGCGTCGACGAGCGCGGGCCGGACACGGTCGCGGCACCGCTCCAGGAGGGCGGCGGCCGCCGGAGTGCCGGGGGTGCGCGGAGGGCCGCTCCGGGTCGGGGCGGTGCCGCCCGGCCCGCCGAGTGGCGCGCGGGCCGCCGGGGCGGACGTCGGGAGGGCGCTCACCGCAGCCCCTCCACGTCGGCCTTCCGCAGCGCCGCCACACCGACCTCCGGGAGCACCGGTCCGGTCTCCCCCGGGGTGTCCCCCGGC
>NZ_RDBH01000080.1:33614-110469 GCF_008042145.1 Streptomyces sp. adm13(2018) | reverse complement strand
GGGGCGGGGTCCGCCTGGCGGAGCACCACGTGGGCGTTGAGCGCGGAGACGCCCTGGCTGGACACTCCGGCGACCGCCGGGCGGTCCGAGGCCGGGAGGTTCTGGAGGGCGACGGGGATCCGCACCGGCAGCCGGTCCCAGTCCACGTACGGGGTCGGCTCCTCGACGTGGAGGCTCGCGGGCACCTGCCCGTTCCGCAGGCAGAGCACCGTCTTGATGAGTCCGGCCATGCCGCCGGCCGCCTCGGCGTGGCCGATGTTGGACTTCGCCGAGCCCACCAGGAGCGGTCTGTCGGCCGGTCGGCCCGCGCCGAGGACCTCGCCGAGGGCCTGGAGTTCGAGCGGGTCGAGCAGGGGGCTGCCGGTGCCGTGCGCCTCCACGTAGTCGACGAGGGCCGGGTCGAGGTCCGCGTCCTCGTACGCCCAGCGGAGTACGTCAAGTTGGCCCGTGAGCGAGGGGTTGAGGAGTTGGTCCGTGGTGCGGCCGTCCGTGCCGACGGCGCTGCCGGCGATGACCGCGTGCACCCGGTCGCCGTCCCTGACGGCGTCCGCGAGCCGCTTGAGGACCACCACCCCGACTCCGTCGCTGGGGGCGTGTCCGTCGGCCTTGGCGTCACCGAAGCGGCTGCGGCCGTCCCCGGACAGGGTTCCGGCGTGGGACATCATGATGCCCTCGTCGGGACGGAGCACCAGGTTCACGCCCGCGGCCAGGGCGAGGGAGCTCTCCCGTACGCGCAGGCTCTGCACGGCGCTGTGGACGGCGTAGAGGGAGGAGGCGCAGGCCGTGTCGATGAGCATGCTCGGGCCGCGGAAGTCGAAGGCGTACGAGACCTGGGCCGGGATGACCGAACGGAAGTTGAGGTACTGCACGGCCGTCATGGCCTGCGGTCCGTGGCGGAAGGCGCGCTCCACGAAGTCCGCGCGGGTGGCGCCGACGAAGACACCGGTCCTGGTTCCGGCCAGCCGGTCGGGCCGGAGTCCGGCCTCCTCCAGGGCGTCCCACGCGGTCATCAGCAGGAGCCGCTGCTGGGGGTCGAGTTCGGCCGCCTCGCTGCTGGACATGCCGAAGAACTCGGCGTCGAAGTCGGCCAGGCCGTCGACGTAGCCGGCGCGTCGGCCGCCGGGGGAACCGGCGTCGGCCTGCGCGGAGTTCGGGGACCCTTGATCGGCGTGCGGCGAGGTCAGGGACCCGGTGTCGTAGCGGTCGGGCGGGGATTCCCCCGTGGCGTCGGCCCGGTCGCACAGCAACCGCCAGAACTCGTCGATGTCGCCGGCCCCCGGAAGGCGGCAGGCCATTCCGACCACTGCCACTGAGCGCGCATCCGCGTTCGCTCCGTTCATTCAGAAAACTCCCTCAATGCCGCACCGCAGGACGTACAGTTTGGAGCAGCTTCACTTCGGTGGACCGTGCCCGGGCAGTACAGCAGGTGACGGCCTGCGGCTCTGTGTGTGGGGCTGTTCGGGGACCTGCCCCCACATGACCGGAGCGGGGTTCATGTCGGGCAGGTGGACCCCGGGCGGGGTCCCTCGTCGTAGGGCTCGCTCGAGTGGCTTACCGCCGGGTCGGCCGGCACGCACGGGGGCTGCCGCCCCTGAGTCGCTGTGATCACACGCCCGTCCCCTCGGCCCACTCACTCCCGCGCCCTAGATCAATCCCGCACGATTGTCATATGCAGTGTCGTGATTCCTCGCCTTCCGTCCATCAGTTGGCGTGAAATGATCGCTACCCGTTGAAACATCAGGATTTTCCGGATAATCTTCAAGATTCAACTCAATCTCTGTCATTCCGGGTTCAAGGGGGACCGAGCAGCCCCGAGGCGCGGCGAGCAGCACGGCCCCGGCGGCTGCGCACACCTCGACACTGCCAACCGGTCTGTAAATCTGGGTAGATGACGAACCACCAGGTTCGGGGATCTGATTTCATGTGATCTCATGGATCCCCAGACAAGTGGCGAGGCCCGGCGGCAGCGCCTTCAGGCCCTTGGCCTCAACTCGGCAGATGCGGAAGCCACCTTCGACCGCGTGGCCAAGGTGGCTGCGACCGTGACCGGTGCGCCGCTCGCCATGGTCAACTTCATCAACGACCAGACGCAGATGTTCCGGGGCATGTACGTGCCGCGAGCCCCCGACGCGTCCCCGGACGAGCGGACGAGCGCCGACGCGGGCATCACGTTCGACCTGAGCAACTCCGCGGCCCGCGAGGCGCCCGGCGACTACGGCTTCTGCCCCCACGTCGTCGCGCAGGGTGCCCAGCTGGCCCTCGACGACGTGCTCGACTACCCGCGCTTCGCGGGCAACCCCCTGGTCAACGACATGGGTGTGCGCTCCTACCTCGGCACTCCGCTGCGGGACAACAGCGGGATGATCCTGGGCACGCTGTGCGTGGCCGACACGTCCCCCCGCCAGTGGGACGCCCAGACCAAGGAGCTGATGGAGGACCTGGCGCAGACGCTCGTGTCGGAGTTCCGGCTCCGGGACAGCCTTCTCGCCCAGCAGCAGGAGCTGTTCGCCGTCTTCGACGGGGCCCCCTTCCCCATCATGCTCACCGAGGGCCCCCGCCATCTGATGCGGTACGCCAACGGGCGCCAGGCGGTCGTCTTCGGCCTGGGCCGGCAGTACCTGCCCGGCCCGGAGGAGCTGCCCGCCCTGCGGAACGCCGGCGTCTTCCAGGCGATGGACTCCGCCTTCCACAGCGGACAGCCCATCACCCACCGGACGTCACTGGCGACCGCCGAACACGGCGGCTACCAGGAGTTCGACTTCCTCTGCACCCCCGTGAGGACGTCCCCCCGGGCACCGATCAGCGGCATCCTGACGGTCGCCATGAACGCCGCGACGGTCTCCGACCCGCACGCCTTCTCCGTCAACGTGCAGCAGCAGTTCGAACGCCTGGGCAGCGGAGGAAACCCCGCCCCCTTCCCCGGCCAGCCCTGATGAACACCGCCGCCACCGGGCGAGCAGCACGGAACGGCGGCAGCACGGAAACGTTCCGCTAGCGCGTCCGGGTGCGGGCCCGCCCGTCCGCTCGCACCCGGCACGCGCGGGACGTCGGATCCGAGACGTTCGACGTCGATTTCAAGCCACTCTACGGAGCGGCCGACGGCGTCCGGGGCCAGCGCGGGAACCGCCCAGCACGCCGACCCCGGCATCCGGACCGTGGCCTGGTGCCGGGGTACGAAGGGGCCGCTCAGTCGCGGGTCAGGGTGTCGATGAGGGTCAGTTCCTCCGGGGTGAAGTCGAGATTGCGGAGGGCGGTCACGCTGTCTTCCAGCTGGCGGGTGCTGCTCGCGCCCACCAGGGCGGAGGTGACCCTGCCGCCCCGCAGCACCCAGGCGAGGGCGAGCTGGGCCAGGCTCTGGCCTCGGGAGGTGGCGAGGTCGTTCAGTGCGCGCAGCCGGGTGACCAGGTCCTCGGTGACGGCGTCCCGGTTCAGGAAGGGGCTGTCGCTCGCGGCGCGGGAGTCCTCGGGGATGCCGTCCAGATAGCGCCCGGTGAGCAGGCCCTGCTCCAGCGGGGAGTACGCGATGGATCCGATCCGCAGGTCGTCGAGCGCGTCGAGCAGGCCCTCGTCCTCCGGGCGCCGGTCGAGCATCGAGTAGCGGGGCTGGTGCAGGGTGAGCGGGGTGCCGAGCTCGCCGAGGATGCGGGCGGCCTCGCGGGTCTGCTCGGCCGAGTAGTTGGACACGCCCACGTACAGGGCCTTCCCCTGCTGGACGGCGGAGTGGAGGGCGCCCATGGTCTCCTCCAACGGCGTCTCCGGGTCGAAGCGGTGCGAGTAGAAGATGTCGACGTGGTCGAGGCCGAGCCGGTGCAGGCTCTGGTCCAGGGACGACAGCACGTGCTTGCGGGAGCCCCACTCTCCGTACGGACCCGGCCACATCAGGTATCCGGCCTTGGTGGAGATCACCAGCTCGTCGCGGTGGGCGGCGAAGTCGGTGCGCAGGAAGCCGCCGAGGGCGGATTCGGCCGCGCCCGGCGGGGGGCCGTAGTTGTTCGCCAGGTCGAAGTGGGTGATCCCGAGGTCGAAGGCGCGGCGCAGGATGGCGCGCTGGGTCTCCGCCGGACGGTCCGGGCCGAAGTTGTGCCAGAGGCCGAGGGAGAGGGCGGGCAGCTTCAGGCCGGAACGGCCGGAACGGCGGTACGGCATGTCGGCGTAGCGGTCGGGATGCGGGGTGTACAACGCGACTCCAGGACGGGGGACGGCACCCGGGTGATCGGGTGGGGCGCGGATGGTCGTGCGGTGACCAATCTCCCCCGTCGGGCAGGTATGAATCCAACAGGAGAATCCGATCGGATTCAGCGCTTAGGCTTCTGAAACATGGAACTGCGTCATCTCCAGCACTTCGTCGCCGTCGCCGAGGACCGGCACTTCACCCGGGCCTCGGAGCGGCTCATGGTGTCCCAGTCCGGTCTCTCGGCCTCGATCCGGGCCCTGGAGCGGGACCTGCGGGCGCCGCTGTTCGTACGGAGCACCCGCCGGGTCACGCTGACGGAGGCCGGGCGGGCGCTGCTCGTGGAGGCGGAGCGCATCCTCGCACAGGTACGGGCGGCCCACGAGGCGGTGGCGGCCGTGCAGGGCGTGGTGCGCGGCACGCTCTCGCTGGGCGCCGAGCAGTGCGTGGCCGGGGTGCGCGTGGCGGGGCTGCTGGCCGCCTTCCGGGGGCGGCACCCCGACGTGGAGATCCGGCTGCGGCAGGAGGGCGGGCTCGCGCTGGCCGAGGACGTCGGCGCGGGGCGGCTCGACCTGGCGTTCGCCTACCGGAGCCGTGCGGACTCCGACGTCCTGCGCTCGGTGCCGCTGGCAGCCGAGCCGATGACCCTCCTGTGCCACCCGGGGCATCCGCTCGCCGCCGCCGGATCGGCGCTGTCCCCGCACGATCTCGCCGGGGAGGTCTTCGTCGACTTCCACCCCGGCTGGGGGCCGCGCCGGGCCACCGACGCGACCTTCGCGGCCGCGGGCGTACCGCGGGCGGTGAGCCTGGAGGTGAACGACGTGCACAGCCTCCTCGACCTGGTCGAGGAGGATCTGGGGATCGCCGCCGTACCCCGGCATTTCCGGCACAAGCGACCGTCCCTGCACGCGATCTCCCTCGCCGGCGCCGGAGAGGACGTCTACGAGACGGTGGCCCTCCTGCCGCCGGCCCGGGCCACCAGCCCCGCCGCCCGGGCCCTGATGACGCTCCTGGAAGAGGGCGCGGCACGCTGACGCGCGGCACGCCCGCCGTACGGGCGCGCGTGCCGCATCCTGGGTTCGGCGCGCCGGGCGGTCTCCGGGTGCCTCCGGACTGCCTCCGGATGTCTCCGGATGTCTCCGGATGTCGAGAATCCGCCGGCGGCTCCGTCCCCGGGGCGGCAGCGGTCCCCTGGGCCGTACGAGAACGAAGGAGAGACCGGCATGGCGATTCAACGGATGGACAACGTCGGCATCGTCGTCGACGACCTGGACGCCGCCGTGGCGTTCTTCGAGGAACTCGGCATGGAGCTGGAGGGCCGGACGGAGGTCAAGGGGCTCGTCGCCGACCAGTGCACGGGGCTCGACGGCGTGCACTGCGCCATCGCGATGCTCCGCACCCCGGACGGCCACAGCCGTCTGGAGCTGGCGAAGTACCTCAGCCCTGCGGCGACGGCCACCGAACCGCGCGATCGACCGCACAACGTGCTGGGCACGCACCGCGTCATGTTCGCCGTCGACGACATCCAGGACACCGTCGAGCGGCTGCGCCCCCACGGCGCCGAGATCCTGGGCGAGATCGCCCGTTTCGAGGACGTCTACCTGCTCGCCTACGTCCGCGGTCCCGACGGCGTCATCGTCGGCCTCGCCGAACAGCTGGGCTGAGGCGGAGGGGGCCGCACGCCGGGGAGGAGGCGCCACCGGCGGCCCGGCGGCATCCGGGTTCACGCCCCGGGGCGCGCGGTGCCGGTCACGCACGGCGGTCAGCCGCGTACGTGCAGACCGAACCCCGTACGGCCCGGGGACTCCAGGCCCGCCTTCAGCCGCAGTGAGGGGATCTCGTAGTCGCCGAAGTTCTGCCGGCGGAAGGCGATCGGCTCGGTCGTCTCCAGGGTGAGCAGGCGCTGCTCCCACGCCTTGGCGACGTCCGGGTACTCCGCCGCGGACATCCGGTCGGCGCCGTGCACCACGAACGGCGGGAGGACCTCGATGCCCGGGTAGTGGAGGATGCCGTGCTGGATCGGGAACAGCAGGTCGTCGACGGGGCCGTTGATCCCGCGGTCCGAGTAGTGCGCCTCCGGGCCGCCGATGGTCACCGACAGCAGGGCCCTGCGGCCCGCCAGGGTGCCCTCGCCGTAGCGCTCGCCGTACTTCGTGTCGCTGTGCTCGCCGACGCCGTACGCGAAGCGGTACGTGAACACCCGGTCCACCCAACCCTTGAGGATGGCCGGCATCGCGTACCACCACAGCGGGAACTGGAGGATGACGGTGTCGGCCCAGAGCAGCTTCTCCTGCTCGGCGCGGACGTCCGGGGTGAGGTCCCCGGCGGCGAAGGCGCGGCCGGAGGCGCGGACGACCTGGAGCGGGCTCGACGCGTGGGCGCCGTAGTCGGCGGCGTCCACGGCCGCCTTCCACCGCATCGCGTACAGGTCGCTCACCCGCACCTCGTGTCCGGCGCCCTCCAGGGTCGTCACGGCGAGGTCCTTCAGCGATCCGTTGAGCGACCGCGGCTCCGGGTGGGCGTGGACGATGAGCGTCTTCATGGGAACTCCTGGGGATCGGTTGCCTGCGCCCATCCTGGGTTCCGCTCCGCCCGGCGTTCAGGGACGCCTCTTCCGTAGGACCGGACTTCCTGGTACTGGCAGGGCCACCCTCCCGCGGGCCGGCCCGCACATACTGGGACCATGGACGATCTCGCAGGCTTCCTCCGCACGCGGCGGTCCCGGGTCGATCCGGCCGATGTCGGCATCCCCGTCGACAGCCGCCGCCGGGTCGAGGGGCTGCGCCGCGAGGAGGTCGCGCACCTGTCCGGCGTCAGCGTCGACTACTACGTACGCCTGGAGCAGGGCCGGGCGACCCAGCCCTCCGAGCAGGTCCTCGACGCGCTCGCCCGCGTCCTCGGCCTCGACGCGACCGAGCGCGGGCACCTCGACCGGCTGGCCCGGCAGCCCCGCCACCGTGCGAAGGCGCCCAGCGGGCGGCTTCGGCCGGAGGTGCTGCGGGTCCTGGACCTGGTCTCCGGCGCACCCGCGCTGATCATGAACCATCGGCTGGACGTGCTCGCCGGGAACCGGCTCGCCGAGCTCCTCTTCGGCCGGGAGCTGCCGGGTTTCAACACGGCCCGGCACATCTTCCTGGAGGAGGCCGAGCGGGGGCTGTACGCGGACTGGGAGACCTGCACCCTTGACGCGGTCGGACATCTGCGCCTGGCCGCCGGGACCTATCCCGCCGATCCGCGGCTGGCCTCGCTCATCGGCGAGCTGGCGATCGGCAGCGAGCGCTTCCGGCGTCTCTGGGCCCGCGCGGACGTGAGCGCCCGCACCCACGGCCGCAAGGCCTACCACCATCCGCTGGTCGGCCTGCTGGAACTGCACCAGGAGAACTTCGCCCTGCCGGACGCGCCGGGTACGGAACTGCTGGTGCTGTCCGCCGTCCCCGGCACCCCCACCGAGGACGGCCTGCGGCTGCTCGCCGCCCTGCCGGACGCCCGACCGCCTCAGGCGGGCCTGCGCCAGACGGATACGTGCTTCGCGGAGTCCTCCGTGAACGGCGCCCCGTCCCAGTCCGCGACGCGCCGCTCCAGTTCGAGCCCGGCGATCCGCGCCATCAGGTCGAGCTCGGCGGGCCAGGCGTAGCGGTGCCGGGAGGCTCCGCGGCGGTAGCGGCCGTCGTCGCCGTCGCGGGTGAAGTGGTGCGAGACGAGGATCTGCTCGACGAGGTCGAAGGTGTCGAAGCCGCAGTGCCGCTCGGAGACGTCGAACGGCACCGCCACCTGGCCGGGCGGCAGGAACCGGAGGGGCGGCACGGCCAGCTCGACGACGAACCGGCCGCCGGGTTCGAGATGGCGGGCGGCGTTGCGGAAGCACTCGACCTGCTCGTCCTGGGTGAGCAGGTTGGAGATGGTGTTGTAGACGAGGTAGACCAGCGTGAACCCGCCGGGTACGACGGTGGTGGCCATGTCCCCGATGACCACCGGGAGGGTCTCCTCGTCGGTCTTGCGCCGGAGGACGGCGGCCATGGGCTCGGACAGCTCGATGCCGACGACCGGCACGCCGCGGGCGCGGAGCGGGACACCCACCCGGCCCGTACCGATGGCGAACTCCAGCGCCCGTCCCTCCCCGGCGAGTTCGGCGAGGAAGTCGACGGTCGGTCCGAGGACGGCGGCCGAGGACGTCTCGGTCTCCTCGGCGTCATAGCGGTCGGCGGTCTCACGGGTCCACAGCTCACTGCTCGTCACGGGCGGCCACTCTGCCGGGTACCGACGGCAGATGTCGACGCGTTTTCCGCGGCGTGGGGGGCGAGCGCGTCGCCGCCCCCGTCCGCGGGGGCGGGCGGTGCGGTGCTGGATCGGACGTCGAGCCGGGTGGCGAGTTCGACGCGGAGGTTCTCGACGTGTCCGCCGGTACGGCGCCGCCAGGGCCTCCTTCTGTCAGGCCTCTCCGCCAACGGGCTCACCGCGCGCTGCCGGTGACCTCGGTCAGCGGTCGCGCAGGCGCACCGCCAGGGCGGCGACGTCGTCGTCGAGGCGCCCCTGGGTGTAGCGGAGGAGGTCGCGGTGGAGAGCCCCGAGGAGGTCCCGGGGCTGCGCGAGGGGCTGTCGGCGTGCCCAGGCCGCCAGCGGGAAGAACTCGCCGCGCCGGTCGCGGGCCTCGGCGATCCCGTCCGTGTAGAGGAGCAGCAGGTCGCCCGGGGCGAAGGCGCAGCTGTCCACGCTGTAGTGGTCGCCCAGCAGGTCGGCGAGGCTGAGCAGGGGCGACGGCACCTTCGATTCGAGGACGCGGAGCGTGGCCCGGTTCACCAGCAGCGGGGGCGGGTGTCCGCAGTTGATGACGTCGATCCGCCCGCCCCCGTGCGGGATCTGGACGAGGAGCGCGGTGGCGAAGCGCTCCATCGTCCCGCCGGGGGGCGAGGCCCCGTTGTAGCGGGAGCAGCTCGCGTCGAGCCGGCGCGCCACCTCGATCATGTCCGTCTCGCTGTACGCGGCCTCACGGAACGCGTTGACGATGGCCGCGGCCGCGCCCACCGCGGGGAGCCCCTTGCCGCGGACGTCGCCGATGAGCAGCCGGACGCCGTGCGGGGTGTCCACGGCCTCGTAGAAGTCGCCGCCGATGCGGGCCTCGGCCGCCGCGGCGACGTACAGCGACTCGATCTCGACGTTCCGGAAGCGGCGGGGCATCGGGCCCAGCACCACCTGCTGGGCGGCGTCGGCGACGAGCCGCACCTGGAGGAGGGTGCGCTCCCGCTGGAGCCGTACGTGGCTTCCGTACGCGGCGGCCACCGTGACGGCGATGATGCCCGCTGCGGTCCACCAGGTGCCGAGGTCGGGGAAGACGAAGCTGAGGCCGATCATCAGCGCCAGGCAGACCGTGCCGAGCAGGACGGTGGGCATGACCGGCCACATGGAGGCCGCGAGAGCGGGTGCGGCGGGCAGGAGGCGGCTGAAGGCCATCTCCGGCGGGGTCGAGTAGGCCAGTGTGGCGATCAGGACGGTCAGGATGACCGGCGACAGCCGCACGAGCATCCCCGGCCCGTAGCGCCGGCGAAGCCCTAGCCGCAGCTGTCCAGACTCGATCACACCGGACAGAATATCCACACAAGAGGGACATAGCGCCTCAAGAAGTCCCCGCGGAGGTCGGAGCGGCCGGGGCGGCGGCCGCTCGACGACGGGACCGGGTCGCCCGGCAGTGGTCCGCGGGTGTGGTCCCGTGAGCCGCGGGCGTGGCCCGCGGCTCACCCGGTTCCGTGCGCCCGCGCCGCCCCTCAGAGCTGGGTGATGGGCCGCATCGCGAGGCCCTCGGTGCCGGCCCAGCCGTTCACGCGGGCCGCGTCGTCGACGGAGACGGTGTCGAGGCCGTCGGGGAGGTCGAAGATCAGGGTGCCGCGCAGTTCGGTGCCCTCGCCCGCGACCAGGGTCGCGGTGAAGCGGTCGGACTGGTCGTACTGCGCCTCGCCCCCCTCGTCGTTCCCGAAGACGTACAGACCCGCGTAGGCCTTGCCGCCGCCCTCGACGACGACGGGCTCGGTGTCCGGCTCGCCCAGCGGGTCGACGGTCGGGGCGTCGTCGCCGGCCTTGAGCCGCACCAGCGGGGCGTCGTTGAGCACGCACGGCGTCTTCGCGGCGTTGGTGACGGTGAGGAGGAAGTGGCGCGGGGTCTCCCCGCGACCGTCCTGGAGCTCGACCGCGGTCGTGAGGCCGGCGGCCTCGCAGTCCGGGTACTTCGTGCCGTTCCCGCCGCCGGTCTCGCCGCTGTCGCCGGTCGCGGTGGCCGTCGGGCCGGTGCTGCCGGTCCCGGTGTCGCCCGTGGACCTGCTCGGCTCGGGACCGTTCCCGCCGGCCGACGCGGAGCCCGAGGGGGCCGTGGTCGGAGGCGCGGCGGCCTGGTCGTCCCCCTGGCAGGCGGTGAGCGTGAGCAGTGCCGTGGCCATGGTCGCGCCCAGGAGGGCGCCGCGCAGGCCGCGCCGGAGCGCGCCGTGTCCGGCCGTCTTCGAGTTCATGCCGTTCCCACTTCCCCCGTGACCGGCCCGGAGCCGGTCCGCATGCATACGACATCGCCATTGTGGCCGCGCGCACCGGCCTCTCTCACCTTCGTCCCGCGTCTGTTACAGCCCTCGTACGAACCGGCAGTCATAGCGTGACCATGACAGTCCGGCCGTGAGGCGGGTGAACGGACGTGCCCGACTGACTCGTACGGGTGGCATCTTTCGCTCGTGCTGGGTATCGAGGCTGCTCACATGGGGTGAAAGAGCCGCGTGCCTCGAATCCCCGCACCGGGCACGAGGCGTTGATGGTGCTGTGAGTACCTCGAGCACAGCACCGATACTGACCGACTCCCTCACCGCCCCCGCCCTTCCCGTCGCGCACGACTCGGGCGCGGACACCGCGCCCGGCGTCATAGTCGTCGCGTCCTGCACCACGCTCGGCGCCACCCTGGTCGTCGGCCTGGCCGGAGAGATCGACTGCCTCAGCGTCGCCCCGCTGCGGGCGCTGGTGGCCTCGGCGGCGGCCGAGGGCTACACCGGGCTCGTCCTGGACACCGCGCGGGTCACGTTCTGCGACTCCAGCCTCCTGCACGTCCTGGACTGGTGGCCGCGGCACGGACGCCGGCTCACCCTGGTGAACCGCTCCCGGGCCCTCCGAAGACTCCTGTGGGCCGCCGCGGTCGACCTGCCGGAACCGCCGGGCCGCCGGGCCGACCCGCTGATGGCGGCGGCCACGTCATGACCTTCATACTCCTGACCTGCGGTCCGATGCTGGCAGCGGCCCTGCTGGTCCACTGGGAGCCCCGCGCCGCCCGCCACGGCCGTCGCGGCGCGGCCGCCACCCGGCCCGCACCCCGCAGAACCCTCGTGTACTGCCACGTCGCGCTCTCGCTGCCCGGCTCCACGGCCTAGCCACGCGCCACCGCCCGGCCACGCGCCGGAGTCTGGTCACGTAGCGCCACCTGGTCACGCAGCGGCGTCGGGGCCCGCGCCCATCCGCGGGTCCCGGCGCCCGGGCCGCGTCCGGGGCGCTCCCTAGCAGTTCTCCCGGATCACGTCCTCCAGGGCCGCCAAGGCCGCCCGGTCGTCCACGACCTTCTTCTCCAGGGTCTCCAGGGCCTGCCGGAGGGCGCCGATCTGCGCCCCGGCCGGGTCCGGCTGCGCCTCCAGGCCGGTGATCCTCGTCCTGAGCTCCCCCACGCGCTCCTCCGTCCCGCCGATGCCCGCCGCCTGCTCCTGCGCCAGGCGCGCCATCATCTGGCAGGGGGACTCCGGGGGCGGCGGAGGGGTCATCGCGTACTCCTTGGTCGTGGCGCCCGCCGTCGGGGCCGCCGACGACCAGTATTCAAGCGCCCCGCCGACCGGACCCGGCGAGATGGGCTGTCCGGACCAACGTCCGCGGGCCCGGGGGCGCCTCCCGCGGGGCCCGTCTGCGGCCGTCGTACGCCCTCGGTACGCCCTCGGCAACGCGGTCCGTACGCGCTCCCGCCCGATACCGGTCGCATGCCGTCGGCCAACCGGTTCCATACCCGCCGCTCCTAACGTCTGGCACAGCCGTTGCTGCCGCCGACCACCACCCCGCGAGGAGAGTCCCGTGCTCGAAGGCTTCGCCGAAGCGCTCGCGGACCGGGACCACTACCTGCCGCTGTCCGCCGTGGCCGACCCCGGGCCGCCCTTGACCCCCGGCGAGGTGCCTCCCGGGCTGCGCGGCACCTCCCGGGGCATCTGGACGCTCTGGGGCGGCGGCCCGCACACCGGGCTCCCCGAGCAGGGCTGGAAGATCCACGTGTCGGCGCGGCTGGACCGGGCCCAGCACGTCCTCGACACGGTGGCCGGGATCTGCTTCTCCGAAGGCGTGCCGTTCAAGCACCTCAGCGCCCGGCTCTTCTTCCTGTTCCTCCATCACAAGCACGCCCCGCGGTCCCAGGCGGGGAAGTTCTGCGCCGTCTATCCGCCGGACACCGAGGCCGCCCGCCGCCTCCTCGAACGCCTGAGCGAGGCGCTCGACGGCGAGGAGGGACCGTACGTCCTCACCGACCGGCGCTACCGGGACTCCCGGACCGTCCACTACCGCTACGGCTCCTTCGGGGCCCGCAGCGCGCTGCGGGCCGACGGGACCCGGGAGGCGCTGGTCCGCGACGGTTCCGGCCGCGAGGTCGCGGATCTGCGGCTGCCCGCCTTCCACCTGCCCGCGGGGATCGAGGACCCGTTCGTCGAGAAGGAGGAGGAGCCGCACACGGGGCCGATCCTGATCCGCGCGTACGAGGTGAGCCGCGCGGTGCGGCTGGGCAACTCCGGCGGCACGTACGAGGCCAGGGACCGGAGGACCGGGCGCACCGTCTTCCTCAAGGAGGCCCGCGCCCACAACGGGCTGGTCTTCGACGGGACCGACGCGCAGCGGCGGCTGCGGCACGAGGACCGCGTGCTGCGCGCCCTGCACGCGGCCGCCCCCGGGGTGGGCCCGGAGCCGCTGGAGCACTTCACGGAGTGGGAGCACGACTTCCTCGTCACCGAGCACATCGCCGGACAGCCGCTGGTGAGCTGGCTGAGCCGGAACTCCCCGCTCGCCCGCGCCGACCGGACGGGCGACTCCGTCGCCGCGTACTACGCGGAGTGCCGGCGGCTGCTGGCGGCACTCGACGCCTCGCTGGAGCGGCTGCACGCGGCCGGCTTCCGGTTCGGCGACCTCAGCCTGGGCAACGTCATGATCACGCCCTCGGGCGAGGTCCGGCTGGTCGACTTCGAGACCGCCTCCGCCCTGACGGAGCCCCCTTCCGGGATCGGCACACCGGGGTTCGCGCCGCCGCCCGGTCTGCTGCGGGCGGACACCGACCCCCTGCTGCCGGACCGTTACGGCATGTCGGCCGTGACGATGGCCTTCCTGGCGCCGTTCCACGAGGTCGCCGAACGCGCGCCCGCCAACCTCGCCCTGCTCCGCCGCGACCTGGCGGACGTCGCGCCCCCGCACGACCTGTGGCAGCGGGCCACCGCCTACCACCCCACCGCGGGGAACCTGCCGGAGCAGGCCGGCCAGGACCGCCCGGCCTCCCCCGCCGAGCCCGGCACCGATCCGCGCGGCCGACTCGCCCGGCTGGCCGGGGAGGTGGCCGCGGGGCTGCTGGCGTCGGCCGACGCCGCCCGGCCCGAGTGGGCCTTCCCGGCCCCGCCCGAGGCGTTCCGCACCAACAACGTGTGCCTGGCCTACGGCACCGCGGGAGTGGTGCACGCCCTGCACCGCGCCGGGCACCCCGTGCCCGGGGAGATCCGCGCACGGCTGCGTCGCGACACCCTTGCCCAGCGCGACGCGCTGCCCCCCGGACTGCTCGTCGGCACGGCCGGCATCGCCCGCGTCCTGGCCGCCCTCGGCCTGCCGGACGAGGCCGCCGAGCTGCTCCGGGCGGCCGACGACCACCCGCTCACCGCCTCCTGCGCGACCCTGGCCGGCGGGCGGGCCGGCGTCGGCCTGGGCTGGCTGGCCCTGTACCGGACGACGCGGGAGGGCCGCCATCTGGAGCGGGCCGCCACCGCGGGAGACCGGCTGCTGCGCACGCCCGACCTGCCGACGGCCCTGGGCGCGCACGACGCCCGCGGGCTGCTGCACGGCCGCACGGGGCTCGCCCTCTTCCTCGACCGGCTGGCCGGGGAGACCGGGGAGCCCCGCTACCGGGAGGCGGGCCTCGTGCTGCTCCACCAGGAGCTGGAGCGGACCTTCCCCCTGGACGACGGCTCGCTGTCCCTCTCCGACGACGCGCGCCTCACCCGGGCCATGCCGTATCTGGCCACGGGCGCGGCCGGCGTCGTGGCGGTACTCACGCGCTACGCGGCGACCGCGCCGGACGAGCGCTGCGCCGCGGCGCTGCCCCGGCTGGTCGCCGGGATCCGGGTCTCCCGCGCCGTGAAGGAGGCGGGACTGTACCGGGGCCTCGCCGGGCTGACCTGGGCCCTCACCGAGCACGCCGAGCGCACCGGCACGGACGACGCCAGGAGGGACGCCGTGCGGGCCGCGACCGGTCTGCTGAAGTACGCCGTCCCCCACGGGCGCGGTGTCCGCTTCCTCGGCGCGGGCGCCCAGCGGTTCACCGCCGATCTGTCGGGCGGTGGCGCCGGAGTCCTGCTGGTACTCCACCGCCTGCTGTCCGGACCCCTCCTGACGGAGCGGCAGCACGCGCGGCCCCGGATGCCGTCGGTCGGATGACGGCACCGGCGGCCTCCCCAGAGCGCCCGGGCAGGGAGCGAGCCTCCGTGCCCCGGCAGGCAGTGACCGAACGGCACCACCCCGATGAGAGAACCGGAGAGCACCCATGAGCGAGATCCTCGCGCTGCAGTCCCTGGAGACCGAGCCGGAGGCCTACTCCCTCCCGCCCTGCTTCAGCGTCGCCTGGAGCATCAGCGACATCTTCCCCGAGCCGATGTAGCGAGCCCGTGTCCGGGCGGGCCCGGCCGGTGGTTCCGCCACCGGCCGGGCCCGGGGCGTTCCCCGGCCCGGACCGTTCCCCTCGCGCGCCGAGCCGGGCGCCTGGGGCCCGTGCCGGCGTGCGGCGGCCGCGGGCCGTCAGTGGCACAGGAGCGCGGCGCGCAGGTCCGCCTTGTGGTCGAGGCGGGACAGGTCCCGGCCGGTGAGGGCCTCGATGCGTTCGACGCGGTAGTGGACCGTGTTCACGTGGATGTGGAGCGCTTCGGCGGTCCTCGCCCAGGAGCAGTCGTGCGCGAGGAACACCTCCAGGGTGTCCAGGAGCATCGCCGTCGACCCCCGGCCGGCGCCGCCGAGGAGCGGCCCCAGGACCGTCGTCCGGAACACGTCGCGCACGTCGAGGGGGATCCCGGCCAGCAGCCCGCCCAGTCCGTCGAGATCCGCGAGCGCCGCGACGCGGGGCGCGTCGGGTGCCGCGGCGCGGGCGGCCGCCAGGGCGTAGCGCGCCTGCTCCAGGGCGGTGTGCAGCTCCGAGGGCCCGCTCGCGGAGGTGCTCACCCCGGCGTGCGGGGCGCGGCCGGGGCCGCAGGCGTGGATCAGCGGCCACACCTCGGCCAGCCGTGCCCGCAGGCCGGTCGCGGTCTCCCCCTCCAGCGCCACGACGGCGATCGCCTCGCCGTCGTGGCCCGCGGCGACAGCGGCGGCGGACGGCAGGTGGTGCAGGGCCTCGGTGAGCGCGGCGACGCCGTCGGCGCCGCCTTCCGCGGCCGGTTCCGAGGAGGCGACGACCACGGTGTACGCGCTGCGGCCGCCGAGTCCGCACGCGGCCAGCAGGCTCTGCACGCGATGGCCGTCGAGGCGCAGGGCGCCCACCGCGTCCACGAGCTCTTCGGAGGCCACGCCGCTCATGGCCCGCATCCGGTCCTGCCGGCGGCGGTGCCGGCCGAGGAGTTCGGCTATCTCCTGGAGGACCCGCGGGGGCACCTGGCCCGCCTCCGGGAGGTGCAGGTGCCAGGTGTCGTAGGCCGTGGCGCCCTCGCTCTCGACGCGGACCGTCGTCCCGTGGCCGCCGCGGAGGAGTTCCGCGGCGAGCCCGGCGGGCAGCGGCGCCGGGGCGGCGCCCGTGCGGGCGACGGTGCGGCCGCTGCTGGTCAGCAGGTGGCAGACGGGGGTCCCGAGGTGCGCGAAGGCCCGGTCGAGCAGCTCGCCCATCGAGACGCCGTTCTCCAGGGCGCGGTCGAGGTCGAGGCGTACGTTCTCCGGCAGGGCGAAGTGGTCGGTGGGCCGGCGGCTGAGCTCGCCCCACTGCCGCAGGTAGACCGCTTCGGTGATCGCCCGGAAGGTGGTGTGCGCCGGGACGGCGATGAGCGGGACGCGGTGGAGCCGGCAGGCCTCGACGAGCTCCCGCGGCACCTCCCCGTGGGTCTCCTCCCCGGCGAGCAGCGCCACCGCGCCGGTCTCGCGCAGCGCGGAGACGAAACGGCCGGTCTTGCCCGGCTCGCCGTCCGGGCTCCACCACACGAGGCCGCTGAGGACGACCTCTCCCGGCTGGAGGAAGCGCGCCGGGTCCTCCAGGTCGGTCGCCGTGACGCCGCTGATCTCCTGGCCGAGCAGCGCCTCGTCGGCCCATACGAGGGTCAGGTCGAGGCGGTCCAGACGAAGGAGATGGTCGACGTGCATCTGTACTCCTAGGGGGTCACGGGTCGGGCCCGGACTCACATTCACGAGGTGGATGCGAGAAACGTCATCGTAGATGCCCAAGCGAGAGCGGAGAACAGCTCTTGGTCGAACCTCCAGGAGGCGGCGGCGGGAGGTGAAGGTCGTCGACTTCATCACCGGAGCGGGCCGGAAGGACCTCGCGGACGGCGAGCTGCTGCGCTCCGTGACCCTGCCCGCCCGCGCCCTGGGATGCCGTACGGCCTTCCGTCAGGCGTCGTTGTACGGGCTCGGCCGGTCGGGCGCCCTGGTCATCGGGACCCTGGACCCGGTGGACGGCTCGCTGGCGGTGACGGTCAGCGCCGCGACCGTACGGCCCTTCCGGCTCTGGTTCCCGCTGCCCCCGGACCGCGAACGGCTGCGCGCCGCCGTCGACGAGGCCGTCGGGCCCGACGCGTGGTTCGACGACATCCACGGACTTCCCGAGTGGCGACGGCACATGGGCCTCCGCCTGGCCGAGGAAGTCCGCCGTGAACTCACCGCACCGACGGAAGAAGGAGTCCGATGAGCCCGCGGACCGAAGGATTCCAGCTCCAGGTGAACGGCCGGTCCCACCAGGACGAGCCGCGCGCCGGCCAGTGCCTGCGGACCTACCTCCGGGAGCGGGGCTGGTTCGGCGTGAAGAAGGGCTGCGACGCGGGCGACTGCGGCGCGTGCACCGTGCACGTCGACGGGGAGCCCGTGCACAGCTGTCTCTACCCCGCCGTGCGGGCGGAGGGTCGTGCCGTCACCACGGTGGAGGGCCTGGCCGCGCCGGGCGGCGAACTCCACCCGGTCCAGCAGCGGTTCCTCGACGCGCAGGGCTACCAGTGCGGCATGTGCACCGCGGGCTTCCTGATGACCACGGCCGCCCTGGAGGCCGAGCGCGGCACCCCGGACGACGACGGCAAGCTCGACGACCTCCCGCGCGCCTTCAAGGGGAACATCTGCCGCTGCACCGGCTACCGCGCGATCGAGGACGCCGTACGGGGCGTCCGGCACGTCGAACGGCCCTGCGCCGGGCAGGCGGTGGGCCGCAACGTCGCGGCGCCGGCCGGTCCGCAGGTCGTCACCGGCACCGCCCGGTACACCTTCGACGTCGAGGTGCCGGGCCTGCTGCACATGAAGCTGCTGCGCTCGCCGCACCCGCACGCCCGGATCCTCGCGATCGACACGGCGGCCGCGCTCAGGGTCCCCGGCGTGCACGCCGTCCTGACCCACGAGGACGCCCCGGCCACGCTGTACTCCTCCGCCCGGCACGAGCACCCCACGGAGGACCCCGACGACACCCGGGTCCTGGACGACGTGGTGCGGTACGTCGGGCAGCGGGTCGCGGCCGTCGTCGCCGACAGCGAGCAGGCGGCCGAGGAGGGCTGCCGCCGGATCGAGGTCACGTACGGGGAACTGCCGTACGTGACCGACCCCGAGGAGGCGATGCGCCCCGGCGCGCCCGTGATCCACGCGGGCAAGGGCCCGGAGGCGCGCATCGCCCGGGTCGAGAACAACGTCGCGGGCGAGGTCCACGGAGAGATCGGCTCCGTCGAGGAGGGCTTCGCGGCGGCCGACGTCGTGTACGAGGAGACCTTCCGCACCCAGCGCGTCCAGCACGCCAGCCTGGAGACGCACGGCTGCGTCGCGTACTTCGAGCCGAAGGACGGCGAGGGGGCCGGCACGGGCGAGCGGCTCACCGTCCGCTCGTCCACCCAGACGCCGTTCCTGACCCGGCGGGCGCTCTGCGCGCTGTACGGCCTCCCGGAGGACGAGGTCCGCGTGGTCGCGGGCCGCGTCGGCGGCGGCTTCGGCGGCAAGCAGGAGATGCTCACCGAGGACATCGTGACCCTCGCCGCCCTGAAGCTGCGCCGGCCGGTGAAGCTGGAGTACACGCGGGCCGAGCAGTTCTACGGGGCGACCACCCGGCATCCGTTCACCATCGGCATCAAGGTGGGCGCGCGGGCGGACGGGATCCTCACCGCCGTGCAGATGCGGGTGGTGTCGAACACCGGCGCGTACGGCAACCACGGCCCGGCGGTGATGTTCCACAGCGTCGGCGAGTCCTTCGCCGTGTACCGCGTCCCGCACAAGAAGGTCGACGCCTACTCCGTCTACACCAACGTCGTCCCCGCGGGCGCCTTCCGCGGCTACGGCCTCGGGCAGGTCACCTTCGCCGTCGAGTCCGCAATGGACGAGCTCGCCCGCCGGCTCGGCATGGACCCGCTCGTCTTCCGGGAGCGGAACATCATCGGTCCCGGAGAGGGCATGCACAGCCCGATCGGCGAGGAGGAGGACCTCTTCATCGCCTCGTACGGGCTCGACCAGTGCCTCTCCGTCGTCCGGAACGCGATCGCGGACGGCCGCAGCGCCGAGGAGGCCCCCGAGGGGTGGCTCGTCGGGCAGGGCACCGGCATGGCGATGATCGCCACCGGGCCGCCCGGCGGGCACTACGCCGACGCCCGGGTCTCGCTGCTGGAGGACGGCACGTACGACATCGCCGTCGGCACGGCCGAGTTCGGCAACGGCACCACCACCGTCCACAAGCAGATCACCGCGGGGACCCTCAACACCACCGAGGACCGGCTGACGGTCCGCCAGTCGGACACCGACGTCGTCCGCCACGACACCGGCGCGTTCGGCTCCGCCGGCACCGTCGTCGCCGGCAAGGCCGTCCTCCTCGCCGCCGGCTCCCTCGCCGAACGGCTGCGCACCCTCGCCGCCCGGCACAGCGGGGTCGCCCGGCACCTCTGCACGCTCGGCGCCGAGTCCGTGGACTGCGCCGGGCGGACCGTCACCCTCAAGGAGCTGTACGAGGCGGCGCACGCGCTCGGCGCGGCGGAGGAACTCGGGGCCGACGGGCACTGGGGCGGGGCGCCGCGCTCGGTGGCCTTCAACGCGCAGTGGTTCAGGATCGCCGTCGACCCCGACTCGGGGGAGATCCGCATCCTGCGCAGTGTGCACGCGGCCGACGCGGGCAAGGTCATGAACCCCATGCAGTGCCGGGGCCAGGTCGAGGGCGGGGTCGCCCAGGCCCTCGGCGCGACCCTCTTCGAGAACGTCCGGATCGACGAACGCGGCGAGGTCACCACCGCCGCCTTCCGCCGCTACCGCCTCCCCCAGTACGCGGACGTCCCGCGCACCGAGGTCCACTTCGCCGAGACCTCCGACGCCATCGGCCCGCTCGGCGCCAAGTCGATGAGCGAGAGCCCCTTCAACCCCGTCGCCCCCGCCTTCGCCAACGCCCTCAGGGACGCCACGGGCATCCGCTTCACCGAGCTTCCGGTGACCCGCGACCGCGTCTGGCTGGCCCTCGACCGGAAGGGGCGGGATGTCGGTCGATAGACCGGGAGGATAGGAGCCCGAATCTCGTATCAAGCTCACAAATGCCGAGCACCCGCCGGAGTCGACGTGGCAAACGAGGTTCTCGGGTTCCGCGGTCGGGCATCACCGCGCGCAGCCGCCGCAACGACCGCACGAAGGGGCCCGACCATGAGCCGACCGATCGCCGCATCCCCAGCCATGCCCGTCACCGCGTCCGCGCCCCCCGGATCCTTCGCCGTCCGGGGGGACGTGGCGGCCCCCGCCCTCCTCACCGTCGCCGACCTGCGCGAGGGGTGGGAGCAGCACCGGGCCGAGGTGATGTTCGACTGCGCGACGGCGGGACCGCAGCACCACACCTTCGCGGGACCGCTGCTGCGCGAGGTGCTTGCCGCGGCGCGGCCCGGCTTCGACTCGGCCCGCCGCAAGGAGCGCTCCCGCTTCCTGGTGACGGTGAACGGCGGCGACGGCCATCACACGGTCCTGTCGTGGGCGGAGCTGGACGCCGACTTCGGCAACGCCCCCGTCCTGCTCGCGACCCGTATGGACGACGTGGACCTCGACACGGCGGGGACGCAGCTCGTCGTGCCGTCGGACCGCTGCGGCGCCCGCTACGTCAGCGCGGTCACCGGGATCTGGATCGGCGCCCCTCGCCTGCCCGCGGGGCTGCCCGAGCCGCTGCCGCCCGTCCTGCCGGTGGCCTGAGCGCGGGGCGGGGCACGGCTTGCCCCCGCGCACCGAGGTTGGGGTCGGGAGCGCCGGTGGGTCAGCCGGTGTCAGCGCGGTCCGTGCGGTTCAGGAGGTCAGCGCGGTCCGGGTGGGGCGCGTCCAGGGTCAGGACCAGCAGGGTGACGTCGTCCTGGATCTTGGGGGCGAAGCCGCTGAGGTCGGCCCAGATCGCATCGGGCAGCCGGTCGGGGTCGACATCGGTCATCCGGGCCAGCCGCTCGGCGAAGGGGTAGAAGGCACCGGAGGCGTCCCGGGCCTCCAGGACGCCGTCCGAGGCCAGGAGCAGCCGGTCCCCGGGCTTGAGCGACACCGTGGCGGCGGTGCCGGGCAGGACGTCGGCGAGGCCCAGGCCGAGCGGCGGCCCGGGGTCGAGCTCCAGGGTGCGCACGGCGTCGCCCCGTAGCAGGACCGGAGGGGGATGGCCGCAGGCCAGGACGCGGACCTCCCGCCCGTGCGGCACGAAGTCCAGGAGCACGGCCGTGGCGAAGAGCTCCGCGTGCTCCGTGGCCGCGGAGTCGACCACGAGCCTGCGGTCCAGCCGCGCCGCGATGGACTCCGCGTCCACGTCGTCCAGCACCGCCTCCCGGAAGGCGCCCATGACGGACGCGACCGTCGCGACCGCCGACAGGCCGTGTCCCTGTACGTCACCGAGGACCGCCCGGACCCCGTGGGGGCCCGCCCGGACGTCGAAGAAGTCGCCGCCGACCAGCGTGCCGCGTTCGGCCGCGCGGTACAGGCTCGCGCAGCGCACCGGTCCGACCGTGCGCTGCACGTCCGGGACGATGGCCCGCTGCGCCGTCTCGGCCACGGCGCGTTCCAGGTCGAGCTGCTGGTCGCGGCGCCCGCGGACGAAGGAGACGAAGATACTGAGCGTCGCGACGAAGCCGAGGGTGAAGAGGTCGGTGCTGCCGGGCCGGTTCAGATGGAAGAACGGGACGGTCAGGAGCACGATCGTGGAGGCGCCGAGCAGCGCCGTGGCCAGTGGTCCGTAGGCCAGGACGGCCAGCGGCGGCACCGCGCCGAGCAGGAAGCCGATGTCGAGGGGGACGGACTCGGAGAGGGAGGCCGCCCCGACGCCGACGAGCAGCAGCACGGGCAGGACCCGGACCCAGCGGGGCGGTGGGGCCCCGCGCAGCCAGCTCCTCGGGTCCGCGCCGTCGGCCGGCTTCCTTGGCTTCACCACACCACCAGGCTCCTATGCCGGAGTGCGCCACGCACTCCGCGGACCCGGCCGGGGCGCGTGGCGTGGGCGTGAGGAACCTCCGGTGGGGGCGGGTGTGCGTCGCTCCCACCGGAGGTCCCGGGACTCAGCCCGCGCTGCTCACCCGGGCCGGGGTCGCCTCCTCCTCGGTCCGCTCCGGGGCCGTGGCCGCCCGGACCGCCTCGGCGTCGGCCCCGCCGTGCCGCTCCGCCCAGGTCTCCAGGGCGGAGCGGCAGGCGTGGTCGAGGTGGTGGACCCCGGAGAGGTCCAGGACCACCCGCCGGTCGCCGGGCAGGGCTTCCAGGCTGTCGAGTATCTGCGGCAGCCGGAGGAAGGTGACCGTCCCCTGGAGCCGTACGCGGACCGCCTCCCGTCCGTCGTCGGTCTGCTCGATCCGCAGGTGGGAGGCCTCCCAGGCGGCCTTGGCCACCGACAGCACGAGACCGATCAGCACGCCTTCGAACATGCCGACCGCGACGATCGACGCCGCCGTGGCCACCAGGACGAGGGCCTCGCCCCGGTGGCGGCCCCACAGGGTCACCACGCCCTTGAACGGGATGAGCTTCCATCCGGCGTGGACGAGGATCCCGGCGAGCGCGGCCAGCGGGATGTACGCGAGCACGTTGGGCAGCAGGGCGACGAAGAGCAGCAGCCACACCCCGTGCAGCACCCGGGACGCCTTCGTCCGGGCGCCGGCCTCGACGTTGGCCGAGCTGCGCACGATGACCGCCGTGAGGGGCAGGGCCCCGAGCAGCCCGCAGAGCGTGTTGCCCGCGCCCTGGGCGACCAGTTCCCTGTCGTACTCGGTGCGCGGTCCGGAGTGGAGCCGGTCGACCGCCGCCGCGCTGAAGAGCGACTCGGCGGAGGCGATCAGGGCGAACGCGAGGATCGTCCCGATGAGGGCCGGGTCGGCGAGCGAGGAGAGTGCTTCCGTGCCGGGGAGGTGGACGGCCTCCAGGACGCCGCCGACCTTCACGGTGGCCACCGGCAGGTCCAGCACGGCGGTCGCGAGGGCGGCGAGGAGGACCGCCACCAGGGCGCCGGGGACCGCCCGCGCCCTGCGCGGCATGCGGCGCCAGCCGACGATGAGCAGGACGGTGCCGGCGCCGACCGCGAGCGACACGAGGGCCGTGCGGTCGCCGAGGGCCCCGAACAGGGCGCCCGGCAGGCCGGTGAGCTTGTCGAGTCCGGAGTCGGGTGCGGTGATGCCGGCCGCGGCGTAGAGCTGCCCGGCGATGATGACGAGGCCGATGCCGGCGAGCATGCCCTCGACGACGGAGAGGGAGATCGCACGGAACCAGCGGCCCCACCGGAGGAGGCCCATGGCGATCTGGAGCAGGCCGGCCGCCAGCACGATGACGCCGAGCGCGGCGAGGCCGAAGGCGCTGACGGCTTCGTAGACCAGGACGGTGAGGCCGGCGGCCGGACCGGACACCTGGAGGCTGCTGCCGCGCATCAGGCCGGTGACGATGCCGCCGACGATGCCGGTGATGAGGCCGAGTTCGGCGGGGACGCCCGAGGCGACGGCGACGCCGATGCAGAGCGGGAGGGCGACGAGGAAGACGACGAGCGAGGCCGCGAAGTCCTGCCGCAGGAAGTCGTGCCGCGGTAAGGGGAGGGAGCGGGGCATCCGGACGTCCTTCCTCACAGCGCGTCGAAGGGGTCGGCCGCGGAGCGGTGCTCCGGGACGGCAGCGGGGTGGACGGGGCCGCGGACGCCCCCGGAGTCGGAGCAGGTGGGGGACGGGACGGCCGGGGACTGGCCCGCAACGGGTGCGGCGAACTCCTCAGGGCGCTGTCCGAATCGGCGGGCGGTGACGATGAGGGGCTGCATGAATGATTCCTCCTGGCGTGCCGTGGGGGCGCGTCGGGCTGACAGGTCGGCGCGGGTGGGCACCGTCCGTCAGCAGCGGAACACCTGCAGGGTGGCGGCGTCGTGGGAGGCCTGCGGTCTCGACCGGGTGGCCGCCCCGCCCCGATGCCGCCGTTCGCGTCAACATCAGGCCGATTCCATTCGAAAACCGTCGCACAGGCAGGGTGTTGCAGGACGCCGTTCACTTGCGCGTATTACTCTTCCTTGACTCACTGTTGGGCTTGCTTTGGTGAAGTCTGATGATGGTGTTACCAGAGGGAGGCGCACCGAGATGTCATCCGTCCGCCTGTCCCACCACCCCCCTCGACATGCACACCCACTGGAACACCCCCACCTGACACCCGCCTTCGGACGTCCGAGGGCCCACACATGTGGACGGTGCGCAACACCGCCGCCCTGCACGACGAGCGGCTGCCCATGCCTTCAGAGCTGCGGCTCCGCTCGCCGCCGGTTCGATCGCGATGGGTGAGCCGCTGCTCGACGTGGCGCCGGCCTGCCCCCTGGGACGGCCGGGGCTGGTGTGCTGCCCCTGTGGTGCGACGAGACCGGCGAGGGTCAGGAGCAGGGGATGGTCGCCTGCCGGTACGCGATGGCCGGCGACCGCCGCGCGGTTGACGGGACACACAGGAGACTCGGGTGCAGGCCGCCGACCGCTGCTTGGAGCGGTGAGCCCCAGGGGGCGCCCGGGCGAAACGGGCTTGGCTTCCGGATCGGGTGAAAGATCTCGATTCTCGGGAAAAGCCGGGCGAGGATGGATCAGGATCGGCGTCGGTGGTCCGTACGGCGGGCCGGCACGTCGAAGGAGTCCCGATCATGGTGAGGCGGATCGTCGGAAGTCCCACCCCGTCCGTGGCCGCGCCCCGGCGACCCGGGGCGACGGCATCGGTACCGCGTCACGTCGCGTGTGTGATGGACGGCAACGGCCGCTGGGCGGCGCAGCGTGATCTGCCGCGAACCTCGGGCCATCGCGCGGCCGAGACGACGGTGATCGACGTCATCGAGGCCGCGAGGTCGGCCGGGGTGCGGTGGCTGAGCCTCTACGCGTTCTCGACCGAGAACTGGAGCCGGCCCGAAGACGAGGTCGACTACCTTCTGCACCTGGTGCGCAGGGTCGTCCGCAAACACGCGCCGCTGATCCACGCCCGCGGCATCCGCGTCCGCTTCCTCGGAAACACCGACCCACGGATCCCGTCGGGGCTGGCCGGCGAGTTCGCCGACCTCACGACGCTCACCAGCGGCAACCGGGGGATGACGTTGACCGTGGCGTTCGACCACGGCGGACGGCGGGACATCGTCGAGGCGGCACGCTCGCTGATCCGCAGCGGAGCGCCGCCCGAGACCGTGGACGAGGCGTCCTTCGCCGCCCACCTGCCGTTCCCCGACACCCCCGATGTGGATCTGGTGATCCGCACCTCGGGCGAGCAGCGCATCTCCAACTTCATGCTGTGGCAGGTCGCTTACGCCGAGTGGGTCTTCCCGCCCGTGCTCTGGCCGGACTTTCGCGCCACGCACTTCATGGAGTGCCTGCACACCTATCAGCGTCGGCAACGCCGTTTCGGCGGCCTGTCGGCGGTCCCGGAAGGAGACCTGGAACCGTGAGCCAGACGACCATGAGCGAGGAGCAGGCCCCGGAGCCCCCCGCGGCCGAGGGACTCGACGACGGCGACGGTGCCGGCCCGGCGCACATCTTCGGGCCGCAGACACGTTTCAACGGACTCTTCGACGATCCCTGTTGGGCCGCGGCCATGATCAGGGCGACCGTCCTGGAAGCCGCCTACCCTCCCATCGGCGCCGCGTTGGCGGACAGCTCCACCTTCGTGACACGGCCCTGGCGACGGCTGAACAACACCCTGCGCAGCTTCAGGATCATGACCGGACCGGACCCGGTGGCGCGAGCACGAGAGACGGCACGACTCAACCGGCTGCACTCCCGACTGAACGGCACCGACTCGGCGAACCGGCCCTACGACGCTCTGGACCCGGCCGCCCGGGCCTGGGTGGTCGCCACCATGTTCGAGAGCACGGTCACCATGTTCCGCTGGAGCGGACGGGCCCTCGACCAGGACGCGATGGAGGAGCTGTACGAACAGTTCCAGGCGTTCCTGCGGCTGATGGATCCCACCTCCACCGCGCTCCCCGCGTCCCTCAAGGACTTCTGGCCGTACTACGACCGGGTGGTCGAGGAGGAGCTGGAGAACACCGAAGCGCTGCGAACGATCCTCTACCGCCTCTTCGACCACCTTCCGGCACCACCGCTGCTGGAGGGCGTCCCCACCCTGTGGGCGGGAGCCCGGGCGCTGGCCGGACCCACGATCGGCATGATCACAGTCGCCTCACTGCCCGAAGCGTTCCGCAGGCGGGCCGGCCTGACGGAGGTCCCCGGGGCCCAGGCGCTGACCCAGGCCGCCTACCTGGCCCTCGCAACGGCACGGATCCTGCCCGAAGGATGGATCACCGCCGAAACGCTCATCGGGCTCCTCTCGCAGTCCCCCGACAGCGACGACCCCCGGATCAGGGCACTGGCCTCGGCCGGCGAGGGAATCAAGCGCCTGGGCGCGTTCCTACGCCTGATGACCCCGCTCCCGGACGAGCCCGCGCGCCCGCCCCGGGCAGCGGCGGCTGACGGGACGCTCCGGCGCACCGCCGGAGAGTTCTTCGACCAGGTGCTGGACCAGACCGGCAACGGCTACCTGGACTGGCCCGACCTCGCGGCCATGGCCCGGGAACTATCGGGTCGCCTCGACCTGGACGAACCGCAGGAGACACGGCTCTTCGACGCGTACGCGGCCTGGTGGCGGGAACTCCAGTCGGAACTCGACGCCAACGGCGACGGCCGGATCAGCCGCGAGGAGTACGCCCAGGCCGCGCCTTCCCTCGCCGGACCGGCCTTGATCCGGGTGGCCGAGGTCCTGTTCGACGCGACCGACGCCGACGGCGACCAGACCATCGACGCCGACGAGTACCGCGCGCTGTTCCGCACCGGTTTCCGACGCGAACTCCTCGACGCGAACGGAACCTACTCTCGAGCGGCGTTCATCAAGGACTTCCTCGCCTTCATGACGGGCCGGCAGAGTCATTCCGCCTACGACCCACTCCTGGCCAGCGAGTAGGGCCGGGGACTCTCGCGGACGTCGCAGGGCGACCGTTCTCGACGTACAGCGCACGGCGGCGGGGGAGGGGGAGAGCCTGGAGCCGGCCGCCGCCGGGCAGGTCGCGGCGATCCCGCCGTCAGCTGGTCCCTGGCCGAGGGTGGTGAGGTCGACGCCCCATGTCGCCGACGACGACAAGGCCAACCTGGATCTGGTCGGCCTCCGCATCCACGGACACGACAAGATCCACGGACACGGCACGACCCGTCGGTCCTGTCAGTGTCGCCTCCTAGGGTGTGGTCCATGAGCATGATCGGGCAGTACCTCCGCCTCACTCCGGCTGAACTCGACCGCGCGTTGCAGGACCCCGGGTGGGCGGCCGCGCAGGCGCACGCGCGGTACGACCGCGACGACGCGGCCGGCGCGGCGCGGGTGCATGAGACGGACAAGGCATGGCACGCCCTCGACTTCCTGCTGAGCCGGCGTGGCTTCCCGGTGGACGTGGTCTTCGGAGAAGCGGACCTGCCCTGGCCGGAGGGCGAGGACTGGGGGTACGGCCCGCCCCGGCTCCTGACCGCGGAGCGGGTGCGCGCCGCCGTGGCTGCATTGGAGGCCCACGCTCCCGGCAGTCTGACCGACGGTGTCACCCCGGCCGATCTGGCCGAGGCGAACGTCTACCCGCAGATCGTCTGGGAGCGCGGCGAGGAACCGGACTGGGTCGCCGCCCACTGGGCCGACCTCGGGAACTACCTGCGCGCAGCAGCCAAGGAGGGCGACGCGATGCTCCTCTGGATCTCCTGAGCCGACTCGGGCACCCCTTTCCCGCGGGGCCAGGGGGAGTGGAGTCTGCCGACCTTGGTCGTGCTGCGGGCCAGGCATTTCAGGCCGAAGGATGGCCCCTGCCGGCACAGGAGAAGCCATATGGCGAGGACTGCTGTCGCTGCAACGTGGGCCGGCGCGTCGACACACACCCGAGGGAAAGCGGCGCTGGCAGCCGCAGCGGCCTCCCGGCGAGGCTGCGGGCGAGGTGGAGCAGTCCCCGAGGCAGGTCTGCGCGCCGTTCGTAGCGGGTGCGGAGCCGCTTGAACGGCACGCTCGCCGTCGCCGTCTCCTTTCCCCGTCACTCGAACGGCCCGGTCCGCAGGCCACCCCCGATCCACCTACGGAACATGAGCAC
This sequence comes from Streptomyces sp. adm13(2018), assembly GCF_008042145.1. GTDB lineage: Bacteria > Actinomycetota > Actinomycetes > Streptomycetales > Streptomycetaceae > Streptomyces. Next base: position 82,336 of record NZ_RDBH01000080.1, on the reverse strand, counting down.
ATGAGCAACGCGGGCAGCACCCCTGGCACGGCCCCGGGCTCTGCCGTCTTCGCGAGACTGCCCGACCTGAGGGAGGGCCTCGCCGACCTCTACCGGGACCTGCACACTCATCCGGAGCTGTCCTTCGCCGAGACCCGTACCGCCGGCCTCATCGCCGAGCGCCTGCGCGCGCTCGGTCTGGACGTCACCACCGGCGTGGGCCGCACGGGTGTCGTCGGCGTCCTCGCCAACGGCGACGGCCCCCACGTCCTGCTGCGCGCCGACTTCGACGCCCTCCCCGTCACCGAACAGACCGGCCTGCCCTACGCCAGCGGGACCGACGGCGTCATGCACGCCTGCGGACACGACATGCACGTCGCCTGCCTCCTTGGCGCACTGGACCTGCTGGCAGGCGGCCGGGCGTACTGGACGGGCACCGTCACGGCCGTGTTCCAGCCCGCGGAGGAGACCGGCGCCGGAGCCCGGGCCATGGTCGACGACGGTCTCTTCGACCGGACCGGCAAGCCGGACGTCGTCCTCGGCCAGCACGTCGGCCCCTTCCCGGCCGGCTCGCTCGGCTGCCACGCAGGCCCGGCACTGGCCGCCACCGACGCGCTCAAGGTCACGCTGCACGGCAAGGGGGCACACGGCTCGCGCCCCGAGGCGGCGATCGACCCCGTGGTGATGGCCGCGTCCACCGTCATGCGGCTGCAGACCGTCGTCTCGCGTGAGATCGCCGGCAGCGACACCGCCGTCGTCACCGTCGGGGTCCTCAACGCCGGGACCACGCAGAACGTCATCCCGGACACCGCCGAGCTGAAACTCAACATCCGCACGTACACCGAGGAGGTCCGAAAGACCGTCCTCGCCGCCGTACGACGCATCATCGAGGGCGAGGCCGCGGCGGCCGGTGCCACCCGAACCCCGGACATCGAACCGATCGAGACGTTCGCCGTCCTGGTCAACGACGACGACGCCATGGACCGCACGGCCACCGCCTTCCGCGAACACTTCGGCACCGAGCGGGTCTTCGACCCGGGCCCGGCGACCGGCAGCGAGGACTGCGGCACCTTCGCCACCGCCTCGGGCGCCCCGATCTGCTACTGGTTCTTCGGCGGCATCGACCCCGACACCTTCGCGAAGGCGGAGGCCGCCGGGACGACCGCCCGCGACATTCCCTCCAACCACTCCCCGCACTTCGCGCCCGTCGTGGAACCCACCCTCTCCACCGGCGTCGAGGCGATGACCACCGCGGCCCTCACCTGGCTGTCCCCCGATCCCGAAAACCGCCGATGAACCCGACCGGCGCCTCGAGGGACGGCCTTCCGTGAGCTCTGATGGGCCGACAGCGCAGGACGTGACCTCAACGCCGCGTGGAGCCGTACGCCGCCCCTGCACGGACTTCAAGACGCGGTGCCGACCACCGTCTCGTAGGGCGAACGGTCGTACGGTCGCGGCGCTCGTGGCCCCTGCGGCGTAGAGCGTCGCTCACCGCAGAAACGGTGGCAACCGGTCGCTCTTTCCCCGTACGCTCCCGGTGGCCGGCGCCGACGTCCTAGACTGCGACCGTTTCAGAACCGGGAGATCTTCGGGAGGGCGTACGAGATGAGCCGACTACTGCTCAGCGTGTTCACGGCCGTGGCGTTGGTCGTCTCCGGGGGGAGCGTCGCCGCCGCTTCCTCGAACGTGGCTCCGCCGCGTACCACGCACGGTCCCTGCCAGTACACGCAGACCCCGGACGAGCCGGCCGCGCGGCGCATCGGACTGCCGCCCGACCCGAAGCGTACTCCCAGCCGAGGCACGGTCGCCGTGGCCGTGCCGACCAGTCAGGGTCCGCTCCCTCTTCGTCTGGACCGCGCCAAGGCGCCGTGCACCGTGCAGAGTTTCCTGCACCTGGCGCGGCACCGGTTCTACGACCGGACGGTGTGCCACCGTCTGACGGCGTATCCGACCCTGAAGGTCCTCCAGTGCGGTGACCCGACCGGCACGGGGGAGGGCGGGCCCGGCTACAAGTACAAGGACGAACTCCCGGTGGACCTGCCGCCTGCACCGACCGATCCGACCGGCACGCGCCGCCTGTACGAGCGCGGACTGCTGGCCATGGCCAACGCCGGTCCGGACACGAACGGCTCGCAGTTCTTCGTCGTCTACGGCGATTCCGCACTGCGGCCGAACTACACGGTGTTCGGCACGGTCGGCCCCGAAGGCCTGACAACCCTCGACAAGATCGCCGCCGGGGGCATCGTGCCGACTGCTGAAGACCCGGCGCCCGTCGACGGCACCCCCGCACTGCGCACCGAACTGCTCCGTGTCCGGCCGTCCTGCCTCTACTGACGCACCACCCGGTGGCGACAGCATCGACGGGCCGGCCCAGCCCCCCGCGCACTGGCGCCGCCGACGGTCGCGCCAGTGCGCACGATAAGGGGACCGGGCGCACTGGCCGGCAGAACCCGCTCAGGACCGCGCCTTGCCTTGCCGAATCCGGCGTAGTGGGTGTGGGGGCAGGGCTGGACGGCCTGTGGGAACAGGTGGGGTAGCCCTGCTTTCGCTCCCCCCGCCGACCTGTCCGCCGCCGGCCCAACGGCAGGAGCGACCATCGAGGTGCCGTTGAGGGTCGCGCGTCCACCCAGGAACCCGTAGGGCTCGCGTAGACGGCCGGTGCGCGGCCCACAGATGGTGGAGGCCTGGTGGCCGGGGCGGTCGTTCAGGCGGTTCGGCGGTTACCGTCGGCGTCGCAGGGCACTTCGGCGGCGGGGTGGTGGGCGGTGAAGTCGCGTCGGGCCTGGCGCTCGACCACGGCGATGGCGGTGGGCTGGATGTCGATGATGCCGCCGAAGGGGCGGTCGACGTCGCGGATGATGACCAGGGCCGTGGTCAACAGGGCGGTGATGACGACGAGAGTGATGATCTGACCCCGGTTGTTCCTGCGGGGCAGGCAGATGCCCAGGGCCGCGACCGTGATGACCAGGGTGGCGAGCAGGAACCAGAAGATGGTGGGGGGAATGCTGGAAGTCGCCTGGGTCAGGCGCTCCTCACGTTCGTCGGAGCGCCTGTTGTCGGCAGCCACCAGCATGCCGAAGGCCGACTCGCCCTCCATCGTCTCGAAGGTCTCCCGGAAGCTCGTGGACCAGACGCTCGGGGCCGGCGAGCCGTCGCCGTCCGACATGGCGGGCCACTCCTGCACGCGTACCGCGCGGGCGTAGCAGACCGCATCGGCCTGGATCTTGCCCCTTTGCAGAGCGGGGGCGTATTCGGCGGTCTCGACGAGCTGGTCCAGGGCGCGGGCTTCGCCGCGGGCGGCGACCTCGGCTTTTCCGTAAGAGCCGTTGGCGGTGACGAGGACGAAGGAGAGCAGCAGGACGGTCATGGTCAGCAGGGGGCCGACGAGGTCCTTGACGGCCATGCCCTCGTCGTCGTCGGCGTTGACGAGTCGGGGCCGCAGCCAGCGGTTCGCGGCCAGGCCCGCGAGCAGGGCGATCACGGCGACGACGATGACGAGGACCACGAGGGGCCACCTCCGGGGAGAGTGAGGATTGCCCGGGAAGGGCGGGGGCGGAATGGAGCGTGCCGGGTCGGCTGCGAGGGACGGAAGAACGGAAACGTTCCCTCGCCTTCGCACGAGCGACGCCTCTTCGGCCGTCCGGAGCAGGCCGCCGGCCTGCTCCTTTCGGCGTGCGGGGGCCGGCGTGACCTGCGGGGCCCGGTCGCGGCTACCGGCCCTGCGAACGATCACCACACGCTTCTGCTCGCCGAAGGGGTCGGCGTTGCCGGTGTGCGCCGAGGCGAGGACTGGTCATCACAGGGCTGCGGCTACCGTGGCGGCCGGGGGAGTGGTGACGATGCGCATGCGCACAGGAGGAGGCGGCTCAGTCCGCGGCACTCCTCACGACGAGGCGCGTCCGCGGATCCGATGCGGTCCGGTCCGGTCCGTGGAATTGCAGCAGCATGTGCTGGAACGACTACGGCTTCTCCCACTGTCGGTGGCGGACTCTAGGGTCAGTCATATGACAGCAGAACTGGTCCATGCCTCATGGGGGCGCATCGATGCCTGGCTGCACGAGCATGCGCCCCGTACCTTCGCCACGCTGCGGCCCCCCGCCGATGCGGACGAGATCGCGGCAGCTCAGGCGGAGCTCGGTGTCACTCTTCCTCCCGACCTGGTCGCCTCGCTTCTCCGCCACAACGGGGTGACGGAGGGCCGTGAAGCCTTCCGCCTAGACACGGGTGACCGGTTGCTCGGGCTGAGCGAGATCGCCGGTGCTACGGGGTTCATGCGTGGCATCGACCAAGGGCCCGGCGGGGAGGCAGAGGACTACTGGCTGCCCGGCTATGTGAAGTTCGCCGCCTACGACGTGACGTCGGACGGTCTGGTGACGGACTGCCGGACAGCGCGGAAATCCTTCGGTGCGGTCGGACGGTTCTTCGACGAGACCGGTACCCGTTTCGGCAAGGCCGAGTCGCTGGGCGACTACCTGGCTGAACTGGCCGACCAGCTCGAGCGTGGCCAGGCCGCGGGGGTCGTCACGTTCAACGGCCGGCTGTTCTGGGAGGGGCCGCCGCCCGCCAGGCCGAAGTACAGGGCCGATGAGCCCCTGCCCGCCCCGGACGAGCATCTGCCCGAGCTGGACCTGTCCCTCAGCCCCGGCGACCTCCTTCACGTGAGCCATCTGGAGGGGCACGAGGAGCTCGGTGCGCTGATCGCGATCCTGCCGTTCGAGCGGGTGGCTGAAGCTGCGCGGAAGCAGCTGCGCAGACTGGCGGTCGAAACAGGTCTCGACGACTACCGGGAGGTCGAAGCAGCCCTGGACGCGTGGGAGCGGGGTGCGGCCCCGCCGCAGCCCACCCAGACCAGCCCGCTCGCCCTGCGACTGCGCAGCGTGCTTGCGCAGGCCGACGCCGCCGGGGACAGCACTCGCAGGTGGGCCGTGGAGCGAATGGTCCTCGGGATCTGGGGGTCCCCCTACAGGTCCGTGTGTGAGAGCGCGGAACTCCGCAGCCGCATCACGCTCGACTGGCGCGCGGATCTTCATGCCGACCTGGGTGATCCGCCGCTGCCGCCGCTACCTGATGAGCGATTCTGGGGAGCCTTGAGGAACCCCGCCATCGACTCCAGCTGGTACGCGGCCCAGCACGCGGAACACCCGAGCTGACCGAACGGTTCGCTCTGCCCGGCGGAGCCCGAGCATCCGCACATCGAGTTGATGACGTGACCCGTCCGCGTGGTGCGGAGCCAGGGCGCATGCCGCGACGCCGGGTGGTCGCGAGGCTCGGGGCGCCTACCTGCGGCAGGACATCCGAGAAGGAGGTGGGCCATCCCTGACACGATCGTGACGCACCGCCGTTCCGGCCGAAGCTCTGCGACGCACACAGCATCTCGTGTTGCACCCGAGCCCACGGTCAGGGGGAGGGACGCGGTGAACCTCGCCCGGCGCAAGCTCGCTTGTCTGCAGGCAAGGGGGTGAGGTCGGCCGACCGGTGCGCGAAGGTGCGGCGTCCCCCGGCGGCACTACAGGTGGGCCAGTGCGAACGCGGAGAGGAACCCGGTCACGGTAACCAGTCCTGTCAGTAGGTGCACTTTGCTGTACGCCTCGGGGATCATCGTGTCGGCGATCATGGCGAGGATCGCCCCGCCCGCCACGGCCGTGATCAGCGCCATCACCGTCCCGGACGCTCCGCCGAGCAACGCGTACCCGGCCAGCGCCGCCCCTCCGCTGATCAGCGCGATACAGCCCCACAGCGTGAAGACGTAGCGTCGGCTGCGCCCGGCGCTACGCATGCCGGCGGCACCGGCCAGGTGCCGATGGCAACGCGATGTAGGTCCTCTGGCAGAGTGGGGAAGATTATCGGTCCTGCGGCGAGGCCGACTGCGCGGCCGGGTAGGAGGATGTGTATGACGACGCCTGAGACCCGCGCCCGCCTCGGCGCCTTGGAGCAGCGGCTTGAAGCCCCGACCCCGGAACCGCTCGACGGGCAGATCGACATCGCCCTCGACTGGGTCTGCCCGGACTACGACCAGGAGACGTTGTGGCCGACGCCGCCCGCGGCCCTGGACGACGCGGGGGGAGTGGTGGACGAACGCCCGCCGGATGCCGGCACCGGCGGGACCGAGTAGTTCACCGCCGGTCACATGCTGAGGCGCAAGGAGGAGAAGGACAAGCGGCCCGCCTGGGGCATTCCGAAGGGGAACTGCCGGTCGTCGACTGCAAGATGAAGGCAGCGTGATCGGCCGCTCCGCGTCAGCCCAGCCGATGCCTCACGAAGTCTGTCTGCGGCGCCCCTACCTCGATGGTGTTCTCATCGAGGCCGTTGCAGATGCGGAAGCGACCCGCTGCGAAGGCGAACTCCACGGCGATGGTGCCATCGGCGAGGTCCCGCCCTGGCAGGCGCCACTCAAGGAGGGAGGCTTCGCGGAGTTTCTGGCCGACGAACGGCTCGAGCCGTTCGTCGGCGCTGGACCACACAGGCGTGAACTCTGACCACTCCCAGCCGGTGATCGCCGCCGTGGTGTCGATGGCGTTCCAGCCGATCGACAGCTCGTCGAACTTCCAGTGACAGATCTCGACCCGCACGCCCTCGAAGTCCAACACCACCGGGCAGTCGGCGAACCATTCCCCGTCCTCGGCGAAGCGCACGAGCGCGAACCCGGTCAGCCGTCGCCCGCCCAGCTCTGCCCACCGTGGTCGGTGATGCTCGCGGACGGCTTCGAGCCCGACGAGGAAGGTTGGCTCGAAGCCGGAGATGCCCATGGTCACGACACCGGATTCTCCAGCACTTTCTGGGGACAGTCATGTCGTCGGTGCCGCGGACGTGCAAGTGGTCCAGCGTGGCGCTCGTCTCGGCTGAATGCCGAGCGGGACACCGGCTGACGGAGGACGGCCCGCCCGCGGCCTGTCTCGTGGGGCCGCGCGCGAGCCGGGTACGGGCCGGGGAGGGAGGTGGTCAGCAGGACAGGTTCGACCCCGCGGGGACGCCGAGGATCTGGGTGAACTGCTGGTACTTGGTGACCCGGCTCTGGACCTGGGCCGGGTTGCGGCCGTTGCACTCCAGGCTGCCGTTGATCGCCCAGATCGTCTGGCCGAAGCCGGCGCCGTTGACCATGGCGTTGTGCGCGGTCATCGTGCCGGGGCCGTTCTGGGTGTTCCAGTACCAGAGGCCGGTCATCATGGCGACGGCCGGGTCCTGCTCGACGCGCCAGGGGTTGTTCAGCAGGTCGATGCCGAGGGCGTCACCGGCGGCCTTGTAGTTGAAGTTCCAGGAGAGCTGGATCGGGCCGCGGCCGTAGTAGGCGGCCTGGCCGGCGGGGCAGCCGTAGGACTGGCTCGTGTCGCAGTAGTGCGGGTAGTTCGCCGTGTTCTGCTCCACGATGTGGACGAGACCGCCGGTCTCGTGGGAGACGTTGGCGAGGAAGGCCGCGGCCTCCTGCTTCTTCACCGTGTCGCTGCCGGTACCGGCGAAGGCCGGGTACTTCTTGCTGGCGGCGACCAGGCCGGCGTACGTGTAGAAGGGGTTCCGGTTCGGGAACATCTGGTTGAACTGGGCCTCGGAGACAACGAATCCGGAGGGGTCGGGGTTGCCTCCGCCGCCACCGGTGCAGGTGTAGGGGTCCCAGTACCAGGTGCTGATCACCGGGTCGTAGCCCGGGTTGTCGTGCGATGCCTTGTAGTAGTTGCCGTTGCTGTACTTCACGATGTCACCGGTGACGTAGGCGCGTCCGGCGACCCACGCGGGATGGTCGCAGCCGGTCGTTCCGCCGCCGCCGGAGCCGCCGGTGCATGAGCCCTGGTCCGCCCATACCCCGGACCCCGCGGTGGACGGGGTCTCGCCCTGCGTCCACCACTTGGCCTGCCAGTTGCGCCCGCCGTACGAGGCTGTCATCCCACCGGTGTAGACCGCCGACGAGTTCCAGCCCGCCGTACAGGAGGCGGCCGACGCTGTGCCCGTCATCGGCCCCAGGACGGCGACGCCCACCGCTACGGCCAGAGCAGCCAGGAACGCCGAGATCCGTTGTCTGAACAAGTGATCACTCCTTCGAAGGGGGTGGTCAAGTCGCCCAGACTCAAGTCCACTGGTCTGGACCTGTCAAGGTCTAGACCAAACCCTGTTACATTTCTGCCCGCGCCGTACGACCGCGTCGCCGGCGCCGGGCCGGAGCGGCTCGTCTGCGAGAGGCCTCTGTCGGCGGCGGCCGCGCTGCGGCCGCGGTCGAGAACGTACCGCGGGGAGTCCCGGTCGGAAGCTCGCGTGTCGGCCGTCCGTTCGGGGTGTAGTTCGGTGGTTTCGAACGGTCGATGGCTGAATCCTTTCCTTCATGCGGCGCTCTGAGCTGCGGTGATCCCTTCGCCGTGGCCGAGTCGCACCGGATCGCATGGTCCAGACCATTGACCTTGCGTCGGGCCCCTCCCTAGCATCGGTGACGTCATGGCGGCGACCCCCTGCGGGGGATCCCACCCCCAAGGACGCCTTCCTTCCCGTTCCTGAACCCTTCCTTCAGGCATGCCCCTCTCCCTTCCGCGCGGTGCTCCCCGGGGCGGCGTGCCCACGCACCGAACAGGAGTCCATGTGGTGACCTCGGGGGCCGAGCCGTCGGCCGACGTCGTGGACGGAAACACCGGGGTCCTGTCCGTGGGACAGGAACGACTGTGGTTCCTCGACCAGTTGGAGCCGGGCGATCCCGCGTACAACATCCCGTACGTGCTGCGACTGCGCGGCGTGCTCGACCCCGTGCTGCTTCAGCAGGCGCTCGACGGCGTCGTCGCTCGGCACGAGGCACTGCGTACGCGATTCCCCTCCACGGACGGGCAGCCGGCGTCGGTCGTGGCGGCAGAGGCGCCCGTCCTTCTCGACCAGCGCGATCTGCGCGGTGGCGACGCGCAGGAGACCGCCGAGGCGCTGGCCTCACTCACCAACGCGGGGTTCGACCTCGCCACCGGGCCGCTGCTACGGGGCGCACTGCTGCGGGTCGGCGACGAAGAGCACCTGCTCTGCCTCGTCCTCCACCACATCGTCGCGGACGGCTGGTCGCTGGGTCTGCTCGGGGCCGAACTGTCCGACCACTACGCGGCCTACGGCGAGAAGCGCGACCCCGCCCTCCCGGCCGTGTCCTCCTACAGGGCACACGCCGCAGCCGAACGCGCATGGCTCGACGGTCCCGAGGCCGCCGCCGCGCTGGCGTACTGGCGCGAGGCCCTGACCGGCGCACCCGCCCTGGAGCTCCCGCTCGATCTGCCCCGTCCGACCGCGCCGAGCAGTTCGGGTGCCTACCACACCAGGGTGCTGGACGGGATCGGGCCGACGCTGGACGCCTTCGCGCGCGCACACCGCGTCACGCCGTTCATGGTCCTGGCCACCGCCTACCTGAGCATGCTGCACCGGAGCACCGGACAGGACGACTTCTGCGTGGGCATCCCCGTCGCCGCGCGGGACACCGTGGACAGCGAGCGGACGATCGGCTACTACTCCTCCGCCCTCGTCCTGCGGGCCGACTTCGCCGACGCGCCCACCTTCACCGAGGCGTTGCGCAGGACGCGCTCCGACTGGCTGCGCGCACTCACCCACAGGCGCATCCCCTTCGAGCGCCTCAGCGAGGAACTGCGGCCGGAGCGGGACGCGGGACGCACACCCGTCTTCCAGACCCTGATGGCCGTCCACACCCATGAGGGCGGCGCGCTCGGCGAGCGCGGCTTCGCCGGTCTGAGATGCGCCGAGGTCGACGGCGGGCACACCGCGGTCAAGTTCGAACTCGGCCTGGACGTGCGGCCGGACGGAGACGACCTGCACGTCGTCTTCGGCTATCGGACGGACCTGCTGTACGCGCCCACGGTCGCCGCGTTCGCGTCCCGCTTCGAGACCCTTCTGCGGGCCGCGCTCGCCGCCCCCGACACCCCGGTCCACCGACTGCCGCTCCTCGACGCGGGCGAGCTCCGGCTGCTCTCGGGCGGGTCCCGCGGCCCCGACCTCGCTGACACCGCGCCCTCGACCGTGCTGCGTGGCGTCGACCTGGCCGCGGCCGAGGCGCCCGACGCCCTGGCCGTCATCGGTCCCGAGGAGGCGCTCACCCGCGGCGCGCTCGCCGGTGCCTCCCGGCTGCTCGCCGCCAGGATGGCCGCGCGCGGTGTCACCCGCGGAGACCTGGTCGCGCTCTGCCTGCCCCGGGGGCCGCGGGCCGTGGTCGCCATGCTCGCGGTGTGGCGTCTCGGTGCCGGCTACCTCCCGCTCGACCCTTCGTACCCCGCCTCCCGACTCGCCTTCATGCTTCGGGACAGCGGCACTTCACTGCTCGTCACCCCCGACGGCGACCTGCCCGCCGGCCTTCCCGGGGACCTCGCCGCCGAACTCGAACCGCTCGCCCTGTTCCCCGACCCGTCGGAGCCCGCACCCGAGGCCCAGCCGGGACCGCCCGCCGAGGCGGTACCCGACGACCCGGCCTACCTCATCTACACCTCCGGGTCGACGGGCAGCCCCAAGGGGGTGCTCGTGCCGCACCGGGCACTCGCCGCGCGGGTCGCGTGGATGCGCGAGGGCTACGGCCTCACCGGTGAGGACCGGGTGCTGCAATACGCGACGCTCTCCTTCGACACCAGCGCCGAGGAGATCTTCCCCGCACTGGCCGCAGGCGCGGTGCTCGTCACGGCACGCCCCGGTGTCACGCTCCCCGACCAGCTGGCCGAGCCGTACGCCGCCGGTATCACCGTGCTCGACCTGTCCACACCGTACTGGCACCACCTCGTGGCCGACCTGGACGAGACTCCCTGGCCGGATCGGCTGCGCCTGCTCGTGCTGGGCGGCGACCAGGTCCGTCCGGACGCCGTGGCCGCCTGGCGGAAGGAGTTCGGCGACCGGGTGCGGGTGGTCAACTCGTACGGGCCCACCGAGACGACGATCATCGCGACCACGGCGGTCCTCTCCGATCAGGACGGCATCACGCGTCCGCCGATCGGGTGTCCGGTCGGCGCGACCACCGTGTCGGTCCTCGACCGGCACGGCGGTCCGGTGCCCCCGGGCACTCCGGGGGAACTCGTCGTCGGCGGTGCCGGCGTGACCGACGGCTACCTGGGTCGCCCCGGGGCGACCGCCCGCGCGTTCGTGCCCGACCCCGACGGGCCGCCGGGCGCCCGCCGCTACCGGACCGGCGACCTCGTGCGGCGGCGGGCCGACGGGGTGCTCGAGTTCCTCGGGCGCATCGACGACCAGGTCAAGGTGCGTGGCTACCGGGTGGAGCCCGGGGAGGTGGAGACCGCGCTCCACGCGCTCCCGGGCGTCGGGCGGGCGGTGGTGACCGTGCGCGGGGACGTCCTCGTCGCGCATGTGGTCCCCGCAGCCGACGGCCCCGTGCCGGATCCCGGCTCGCTGGGAGACGGGCTCGCCGCCGTCCTGCCCTCGCACGCGATCCCTCACGCCTTCGTGCTCCTGGACGCACTGCCGCTCGCCCCGAACGGGAAGCTCGACCGCGCCGCCCTGCCGGCCCCCCGTGCCTCGGCCGCGCCGCGGGCCGCTCACGTGCCGCCCCGCACGGAGGTCGAGGAACTGGTCGCCGACGTCTGGCGCGAGGTGCTCGGCGTCGACGGGATCGGCGCGCACGACGACTTCTTCGCCCTGGGCGGGCACTCGCTTCTCGCCACCCGGGTCGTCGCACGCCTGCGCGCCGCGATCGACCTGGCCGTACCGCTGCGCACGCTCTTCACCCACCGCACGGTGGCCGTCTTCGCACAGGCCGTCGAAGCCGCTCTGGTCGCCGAGATCGACAGCCTGTCCGAGGCCGCCGCAGTCGAACTCCTCGCCGCCCAGGACGCCCTGGAAGGAAACCGACCGACGTCATGAGCACCGCCGACACCACGACTCCGGCCACACCGTCCCCGGAGCACGGGCCCGCACCCGGGCACACCGGCGCCGCGGTTCCCGGACCGTCCCGTGCCCCGTCCCCCAGCAGCACGGATGCTCCGAGGCCCGCCCTCTCCGACGCCAAGCGCGAGTTGCTCCGGCGCCGAATCGCATCGCGGGCCAGACACCAGGCCGTCGTCCCGCGCCGGGTCCCCGGAACCCCCGTGCCGCTCTCCTTCGCGCAGGAACGCCTCTGGTTCATGGAGCAGTTCGCGCCCGGGACCTCCGCGTACAACATCCCCGTCGTGCGGCGACTGCGCGGCACGCTGGACGCGGACGCCTTCCGGGCCGCGCTCGACACGAGCACGGCCCGCCACGAGACGCTGCGCTCGCGCTACCCGGCGACCGAGGACGGGCGGCCGCTGCTCGTCGTCGACCCGCCGGGACCGGCGGCGTTCTCCCTGACGGAGGCCGCGGACGAGGCTTCCGCCGAGCGGATCGTGGACGCGGCGGCAGCGGTTCCGTTCGACCTCGAGAAGGGGCCCCTGTTCCGGTCGCTGCTGGTGCGGCTCGCCGACGATGACCATGTGCTCCTGCTCCTCGTCCACCACAGCGTGAGCGACGGCTGGTCGAGCGAGGTGCTCCTGGGGGAGATCCTGCGGAGCTACGCGGCCCGGGTGGCCGGTGCGCCGGACCCGCTGCCGGAACTCGCCGTACAGTACGGCGACTTCGCCCTGTGGCAGCGCGATCGTCTGAGCGGGGAGCGGCTGGCGGGCGAGCTCGCGCACTGGAGCCGGGAGCTCGCCGGGGTCGAGCCGCTCGAACTGTCGTTCTCGCTGCCGCGGCCCTCCCGCCAGACCTTCGAGGGTGCCGGGTACGCCTTCGCCGTGGACCGGGCCCTGCTCGACCGGCTGGCGGCCCTCGGCGACCGGCACGACGCCACGCTGCACATGGTGCTCCTGGCCGCGTTCCAGCTGCTGCTGTCCCGGTACTCCGGGCAGCGTGACTTCGCCGTCGGCTCACCGGTCGCCGGCCGGCCAGAACCCGAGCTGGAGCCACTGGTCGGCATGTTCGTGAACGTCCTCGCGCTCCCCGCGCGACTCGAAGGCGATCCGACGTTCGCCGAGCTGATCCGCCGGACCCGCGAGACCTGCCTCGACGCGTACGCCCACCAGGAACTGCCGTTCGCCCAACTGGTCAGCGAGCTCAACGCCCCACGGGACGTCTCGCGGCCCCCGGTCTTCCAGGCAGTCCTCGCCGTGCAGAACTACGCCGTCCAGCGCGACGACACCGGTCCGGCGCTCCCCCTGCGGGTGGAGCCGTTCGGCGTGCGGGCGAGTGGCACGCGCTTCGACATCGAGTTGTTCCTCCAGGAGTGGCCGGAAGGGCTGTACGGCTCCTTCAACTACAACACCGACCTGTTCGCCGAGGAGGACGTAGCCGCTGTCGCGGCCCATCTCGGACGGCTGCTCGACGCGGTGGTCGACGCGCCGGACACGCGACTCTCCGGCCTCGAGACGCTCACCGACGAGGAGCGGGCGTTCGAGACGGAGCGGTTCAACCACACCGCCGTCGACCGGCCCGCCACCACCCTGACCGCCCTCTTCGCCGAGCAGGCCGCCCGCACCCCGGACGCCGTCGCGGTCGCCGTCGAGGACCGGCCCGCCCTGACGTACCGCGCCCTGGACGCCCTGGCCGGCCGTGTCGCCGCCCGACTGGCCGCCGAGGGCGTCGGCCCCGGCGACCTGGTGGCCGTGAGCGCCGAGCGCTCTCCGGAACTCGTCGCAGGACTCCTCGGAGTGCTGCGCACCGGAGCCGCGTACACCCCTCTGGAACCGGACTATCCCGCCGAGCGTCTGGCCTTCCTGCTCGCCGACAGCGAGGCCCCGGTCCTGCTCACTCAGCGCGGGCTCGCCACGCCCGACGGCTGCGCCGCCCGCGTCCTGCTGCTCGACGACCCCGCCGAGTGGCCGCGCGCCCGCGAGGTGCCCCACGGTCCCCGGCCGGAGGACACCGCGTACCTCATCCACACGTCCGGCTCGACCGGGCGGCCCAAGGGCGTGCCCAACACCCACGGGGCCATCGCCAACCGGATCCAGTGGATGCAGGCCGCGTACCCCATCGGGCCCGACGACGCGGTCCTCCAGAAGACTCCGATCGGATTCGACGTCTCGGTCTGGGAGTTCTTCTGGCCGCTCACCACCGGTGCGCGGATCGTGCTGGCCAGGCCCGGCGGGCAGAAGGACAGCGGCTACCTGCGCGACCTCGTCGTGTCCGCGGGCGTGACCGTCGCCCACTTCGTACCGGCCATGCTCACCACGTTCCTGACCGAGGAGGGCGTGGAGCGCTGTACGGGGCTTCGGCGGGTGGTGTGCAGCGGCGAGGCACTGCCCCCCGACACGGCCCGTGAGCTGACCTCACGGCTGCCCGGCCTGCGCCTGGCCAACCTGTACGGGCCGACCGAGGCCGCGGTGGACGTCTCCGCCTGGGAGTGCGCGGGAGCGATGGAGACCGTACCGATCGGCCTGCCCATCGACAACACGCGCCTGTACGTGCTCGACGAGCTGCTGCGTCCCGTGCCGCCCGGTGCCCCCGGGGAGCTCCACATCGGTGGGACGGCCGTCGCCCTGGGCTACCACAGGAGACCGGGCCTGACCGCCACGCGCTTCGTCCCCGACCCCTACGGCCCTCCCGGGGCGCGGCTGTACCGCACCGGGGACCTGGCGCGGCGGCGTCCGGACGGGACGCTCGAACACCTCGGCCGGATCGACCAGCAGGTCAAGCTCCGCGGGCTGCGCATCGAGCCCGGCGAGACCGAGGCGGCGCTGCGCGCGCAGCCGGGTGTCGCCGACGCGGCGGTCGTGCTGCGCGAGGACCGGCCCGGGGACAGGCGTCTGGTGGGCTATGTCGTGACCGCCGAGGGAGCCGACGAGCCCGATCCGGCGGCGCTGCGCGCCACACTGCGGCGGAGCCTGCCCGACCACCAGGTGCCGACCGCGTTCACCGTGGTGCCCGAGCTGCCGCTCACCCCGAACGGCAAGCTGGACCGGCGGGCGCTGCCGGTGCCGGCCGTCCACCGCGCGGCAGGGGCCGCCGCACCGGAGACGCCGGCCGAGATCCTCCTCGCCGGGATCTGGGCCGAGGTCCTGGGGTTGCCCCGGGTGGGGGCGGACGAGGACTTCTTCGACCTCGGCGGGCATTCGCTCCTCGCGACCCAGGTCGTGGC
The DNA here is from genome assembly GCF_008042145.1 of Streptomyces sp. adm13(2018). GTDB lineage: Bacteria > Actinomycetota > Actinomycetes > Streptomycetales > Streptomycetaceae > Streptomyces. The sequence continues at coordinate 67,314 of NZ_RDBH01000080.1, read as the reverse complement.
CAAGGCGCGCAAGCGGCTGACGGAGGCCGGGGCCGAGCCGATCAGCGTGATGGACCTGTTCACCCACCGCACCGTCCGCGAACTCGCCGCGGTCGCCGCCCGGGACGAGCGGGAGCGCGGCCCCCGGTCCCTCCTGCACCGGCTCACCCGGGCGGTCCCCGCCGAGCGGCGCCGGCTCACCCTGGTCTGCGTCCCGTACGGGGGCGGCAGCGCCGTCGTGTACCAGCCCGTCGCCGACGCGCTGCCCCCCGACACCGAGCTGTGGGCCGTCTCGATCCCCGGGCACGACCTCGGCGTGACCGAGGAGCGGCTCTCCTTCGACGCCCTCGCGACCGGCATCGCGCAGGAGGTCCGAGAGCGGGTGGAGGGACCCCTCGTCGTCTACGGCCACTGCGCCGTGGGCACGGCCCTCGCCGTTGCCGTCGCACGCTCCCTGGAGGCGTCCGGGAGGGAGCTGGAGGGCGTGTACGCCGGCGCCCAGTACCCCTTCGCGAAACCGCGCAGCCGCCTCCTGACCGCTCTGGGGAAGATCGCCTCGCTCGAACCCCTGGTCGGTGACCGGACATACGCCAACTGGCTGACCGGCATGGGCGTCGACACGTCCGAGCTCGACGAGGAACAGGTGCGGTTCGTGATCGGCAACATGCGCCGGGACACGAGGGCCGCGGAGGACTGGTTCACCCGGGCCATCGCGGAGGTCGCCGACGGCGGACCCCGCCTGCGGGCTCCGCTCGTCTCGCTGGTGGGCGACCGGGATCCGGCCGCCGACTTCTACCAGGAGCGCTACCGCGAGTGGCTGCTGCTGGCCGAGCGCTCCGCCGTGGCCGTACTGGACGAGGGAGGCCACTTCTTCATCACCTACCGGGCCGCGGAGGTCGCCGAGGCCGTCACGACCGTGCACCGCGCGGTCCTGGACGGCACGACGACCACACTGCCGACGGCGAGCCCGGAGAGCTCCTGGTGGTTCCATGGCGAGACCGGTTCCGACGCCGCCGCGCCCGCGGCCACCGGACCCGACACCGGACCGGGGCCCGTTCCAGCAGGAGACGGCCCGTCCGTGGCTTCGGCCTCGGACGGCGGTCCCGAACCCGCGATGGGACGGTTCCTGCTGGTGGCGGGCGGTCAGCTCGCGTCCATCATCGGATCCGCGCTCACCGAGTTCGCCCTGCCGATCTGGATCCTGCTGGAGACCGGGTCGATGGCCAGGTACGCGCTGTACGCGGTCGTCGCCATGCTCCCCGGAATCCTCGTGGGACCGCTCGCGGGGGCCCTCGTGGACCGGATGGACCGGCGCAGGGTCATGCTGGTGGGGGATGTCGCGGCCGGCGCCACCCAGGCCGGTCTGCTGGTCCTGCTCCTCACCGGCCAGTTGCGGTCGTGGGAGGTGTACGTCCTGCTCGGCGTCCTCTCCGTCGCCCTGACCTTCCAGCGGCTCGCCTATGCCTCGGCCGTACCGCAACTCGTACCCAAGCGCTATCTGGGACACGCGAACGGCATCGTTCAACTCGCCTTCGGAACAGCGCAGTTCGTCGTCCCACTGGCCGCCGTCGCACTCATGGCGGCGATCGGGCTGCGGGGCATCCTCGTCATCGACGTGATCAGTTACGCGACAGCCATCGGCATCCTCCTCGCGGTCCGTTTCCCGCGCACACTGCCCTGGACCAGGCGCGAGTCCCTCGTCGCGGAGATCCGCAACGGCTTCGCCCACGCGTGGCGGCACCGCGGCTTTCGCTCCATGCTGCTGTGGTTCGCCGGACTCAACGTCTTCCTCTCGCCCCTCTTCCTCCTCACCACCCCGCTGGTCCTCACCTTCGACGACCTCGGGGGAGCGGCCCGGGTGGCGGTCGCGGGGGGCGCCGGGGCGCTCCTCGGCGGAGTGGCCATGGGCTTCTGGGGCGGGCCCCGCCGGCACCGGCTGCGCGGCATGCTCGCCCTCGCCGGGCTCCTCGCCCTGGCGGGCGCCGTCACCGGGCTGCGCGCGAACCTGTGGGTCGTCGCGCTCGGGGCCTTCGGGATGTCCTTCTCCCTCGCCCTCGTCAACGGGATCTACGCGACGATCGTGCAGACGAAGGTGGCGCAGCGCTTCCACGGTCGGGTGTTCGCCCTCAACACGCTGATCGCGTGGTCCACGCTGCCGCTGGGGCACGGCGTCGTCGCCCCGCTCGGCTCGGCGTTCTTCGGACCGCTGATGGAGCCGGGCGGCGCACTCGCCCCGGTCTTCGGTCCGCTCGTCGGCACCGGGCCCGGGCGCGGCATCGCCCTGATGTACGTGCTGTTCGGGCTCGCGATGGCGGGGCTGGTCGCCCTCGGACTGCGCCTGCCGTCACTGGCCCGTTTCGACCGCGACGTCCCGGACGCGGAACCGGACGACCTGGTCGGCCTGCGGGAGCGGGCGCGGGCCGCCGCGGACCGGCGGGCGAAGGCGGGCGCCGCGTGATACGCCGACCCGGGTCCGGACGCGCTCCCGCGGGGCCCGTCCCGGCCCCGCCCGCCACTCTGCCGGAGCTGCTCGCCCACCGGGCCGCCGCGCACGGGGACCGCACCGCGATCATCAACGGACCGGCACGACTGGACTTCGCCGCATGGCAGGACCGCAGTGGCGCTCTGGCCTCCGCTCTGCGCGCGGCCGGCCTCGCCACCGGGGACCGGGTCGGTCTGTGGTTCGGAGCGGACCGGTGGACGGAGTACGCCGTGGCCTTCCTCGCCGTCCTTCGGGGCGGTGGAGTCGCCGTACCGCTCTCCGACCGGACGCCGCCCGTCGCCCTGGGGCACGTCCTGACGAGCGCGGGGGTCCGCCTCCTGGTGCACGCGGGCCCCGGGCTGCCACCGGGGACTCCTCCGGGCGTGCGGGGGCTCACGGAGGAGGACGCGGCCGGGCACCCCACGGCCCCGGACCTGCCCCTGCCCGACCCGGCGGCGCCGGCTCAGATCCTGTCCACCTCGGGCACGACCGGAGCGCCCAAGGGTGTCGTGGCGACGCACGCGAACCTGGTGCACGGCTGCACCCGCGATGAGCGGCGCCGTCCACTGCGTCACTCCCGTACCTTCCTGCACGCCTTTCCCGTCGGCAGCAACGCAGGCCAAACCATGCTCGTCAACGCGCTGAACGCGCACGCGAGCTGCGTCACCGCCCCGCACTTCACCCCGGCCCGGTTCCTGCGGGCGGTCGCAGAGCACCATGTCGGCAGCGTCTTCGTGGTCCCCGCCACGGCGATCGAACTCCTCGGTTCGCCGGCCCTGGCGGCCGCCGCCGACTCCGGAGGTCTCGACACCGTCCGCCTCGTCGGGTCGACGGCCGCGGCCCTGCCGCAGCCGGTGGCACTCGGGCTGAGCCGCGCCTTCGCCCCGGCTCAGATCGTCAACTACTACACGTCGACGGAGGCGGCCCCCGCCCAGATCACGCTGCTGTTCGACGCGAACCGGCCGGAGTCACCGGGCCGCCCCGCGTCACTGGCCGACCTCCGCGTCACCGACGACACGGGACGCCCGCTGCCCCCTGGCGAGCCCGGCGAGCTCTGGCTGCGCTCTCCCGCATCTCCGCGCACCTACCTGGGGGACGACGACGGCGTGTTCCAGGGCGGCTGGACCCGGATGGGCGACCTGGGCCGGGTCGACGAGGACGGCTTCCTCCACCTGCTCGACCGCGAGCGCGACGTGGTCAAGTCCGGTGCCCACAAGGTGTCCACGCTCCAGGTCGAGAACGCCCTGTTCACCCACCCCGACGTCGTCGACGCCGCCGTGATCGGCGTCCCGCACCCCGTCCTCGGGAGCGTCGTCGCCGCCGCCGTCGTCCCGCGCGGCACGGACCCGGTGGGCAGTGGCGGAGACCGCGACGGCCTGACCGCGACCGCCCTGCGGACCTTCCTGCTCGATCTGCTCGCCGTCCACGAACTCCCCGCAACCGTCACCTTCCTCGACCGGCTCCCGCGCAACGAGGGCGGAAAGGTCCTCAAGCGGGAGCTGCGCCGGACCCTCACCCACGACCACCGCGAGGCCACCCCATGACCCAGCTCAGCCCGGCCCAGCACGGCATCTGGCTCACCGAGCGCATGCTCGACACCGGTGGCGCCTACCAGCTGTCCCTCACCGTCGATCTCACCGGGCCGCTCGACACCGAGGCCCTCGACCTCGCCTGCCGGACGGTGGCCGCGCACCATCCGGCCTTGTCGAGCACGCCGGGGCCCGACGCCTCCGTCCGCCCGTGCGAGGTGCCGGACCCCCGGCACGTGGACTGCGCGCCGGGGGAACTCGACGCCGCCCTGGCCGAGGAGCGCGCGGCGCCGTTCGACACCGAGACCGGTCCCCTCTGCCGCTTCACTCTCTTCCGCGCCGGCCCCGAACACCACGTGCTCCTGGTCTCCGCCCATCACCTCGTCCTCGACGGCCAGTCCAAGGACCGGCTCGTCGCAGACCTCGCCGCCGCCTACCGGGGCGATCCTCTGCCGCCCGCTCCCGAGATCCGGCCGCAGACGGCCGGGCCGGAGGCTCTCGTCGCCGCCCGTGCCTATTGGGAGGAGCGCGGCTACACCCCGTGCCCGCCCGTCCTGCCGGGCTTCGTCCCGCCCCCGGACGGCGGCATGGTGGCCGCCCCCGGCGCGGAGGTGCCCTTCCGGCTCGACGGCGGGCGTCGCGCCGCCCTCGCGGAGGCCGCCCTCAAACTCGGCGTCACCCGCTTCGAACTCCTCCTCGCCGCCTGGCACGCGCTGCTCCTCCGCTACGGAAACCCCGCCCCGACCACGGCGGTGGAGCTGTCCCTCAGGCCTCCGGGCACGCCGGTGGGCATCGGACTCGCCGTCAACGAACTGCCCCTGCGCATCGAGGCCACCGGTCCGGGGCGGCCGCTCCGGCTGCCGTTCGAGGACTGGGTGCGAACGGTCCGGGACGAGCTGCGCGCCCTGTACCCGCACCGGTCCGTCCCCCTCGGGCAGGTGGTACGGGGCCTCTCTCCCCGGACCGCGCTGGCCCCGCTCTCCCTCAGCTACCGGCGCCGGCCCGCAGCGGCCCCGCCGGACTTCGGGGCGGTGACCGTCAAGACGCGCTGGATCGGCTTCTCCGGCACCGTCCGCAACCTCCTGCACCTCCAACTCGTCGACGACGACGACGGGATCCACGGCAGTGTTCAGTTCCGGACCGCGCCGCCCTTCGGGCAGGCCGCCGAGGAGGGCGACCCGGACGCGGACGGCACGGGATGCCTCACCACCGATGCCGTCCACCGGATCGTGGACCACTGGACACGGCTGCTCGACGGAGCCCTCGCCGACCCCACGACGCTCCTCGGGGACCTGCCCCTGCTCGACGGGGACGAGCTGCGCGACCAGCTCGCCGCACCCGCGCCGCGCCCGGAACTCGCCGCACGCACCGTCCCCGCGCTGCTGGCCGCCCGAGCACAGGAGACCCCGGACGCGATCGCCGTCGTCGCGGACGGCGAGCAGGTCACCTACGCCGAGCTGGCCCACCGGGTCGCGCACTCCGCGGCCGGACTCCGCCGGTACGGCGCCGGACCGGGCACACTCGTCGGGATCGGACTCCCACGCGGTCTCGACCAACTCGTCGCCGTCCTCGGCACGCTGGCCGCCGGGGCCGCCCACCTGCCGCTCGACCCCGCCTATCCGGCGGAACGGCTGGCCTTCGTCCGCGAGGACGCGGGCCTCGCCCTGCGCATCACCCACACCCCGGAGGGCGCCGGCGACCTCACCCCGGCGGACCTCGCCCCGAGGGCGGGCGCCCCCGTCCCGTCACTCCCGCTCCCCGAACCGTCCCAGCCCGCCTACGTGCTCTACACCTCCGGCTCCACCGGCCTGCCCAAGGGCGTCGAGGTGCCCCACTCCGCCCTCGCCAACGTCCTCGGCAGCCTCGCCGAACGGCTCGGCTCAAGCCCGCAGGACCGCTGGCTGGCACTGACCTCGCTGTCGTTCGACATCGCCGCCGTCGAGCTGCTGCTGCCCCTCACGACGGGAGGACGCGTCGTCCTCGTTCCCGAGGGCGTCCACCGCGACGGACCCGCCCTGCTCGAGCTGATCCGCCACGAGGGCGTCACCCACGTGCAGGCGACACCGAGCGGATGGCGGCTGCTCCTCGAAGCCGGTCTCGACCGCACCGGTCCCGTCGTGACGGCGCTCGTCGGCGGCGAAGCACTGCCCGCCCCGCTCGCCGCCCGGCTGACGGCCGCGACCGGGCGACTGGTACGGCAGTTACGGGTGTGACGCGTGCTCACCGTGCCGTTTCCGTCGTCGTTCACCACCCCCGCACCGTAACCCGTCGTCCAACGGCTGAAATTCGCCGGGCCTTTGACATATGCCGGAAGCACCACCGGATCGAGTGTTGCCGAATCCCTTACGGGCCGTCCCGGGCTGTGCGACAGTCGGGTGCGGGCCTCACTTCCCCACCTGGCCCGGCCGCGCCGCGCCTGTATCGGAGTACGACATGCCGTCCCCACTGTTCGCGGATCACCCCGCCCAGCAGCCGGAGCCGGGCGCGGTGGACGCGCTGATCTCGCAGACCCGCCGCCTGCGCGGCGAGCTCGTCGCCGTACGCCAGGACGCCGTGGAGAACGAGGACGACCCCCAGCAGCGCTGGCAGCGCGCCCTGTGCGACCTGGCCGTCCACCAACTCGACGACCTCGGCGCCCACTTGGGACAGCTCCGGGCAGGCGTTCCCGAACAGACCGGAAACACGGCCACCGAGGCGCCCGCGGAGCGTGCCCTCGACACCGCGCTCGCCACCGACCCCGGCACCGCGTACGGCGAGCTTCCGCCGCAGCGCACCGGCTCCCTGCTGTCCCGGGTCGGCAGCGCCGAGTGGAACCTGCTGACGGACGAGATCAGTTGGTCCGAAGAGCTGTTCCAGATCTTCGGACGCGCGCGCGAGAGCGGCCCCCTGTCGCTGGACGAGATGCCCACGATGGTCTTCGCCGAGGACCAGCCCGTCCTCCAGGGCATGGTGACGGACTGCCTGATCGACGGAAAGCCGATCGCCGGCGAGTTCCGGATCGTGCGGACCGACGGCTCCGTCCGCACCGTGCACATGACGGGCGAGCCCGTCCTCGACTCCGACGGCTGCACCGCCTCGATGTGGGCCGTGCTGCGCGACGTCAGTGAACTGCGGCGCAGCGAGCGGGCCGTTCGCGAGAGCCGGGACAACCTGGAGCGCAGCCGCCACATCGAGCAGACCGAGCGCCGGGTCGCCGTCGAACTGCAGGAGGCGGTGCTCCCGCCGTGGCGCGGCTCGCTCCGCTTCGCCCACGACGGCCCCGCCCCCCTCGACGTGGCCGCCCACTACCTCCCCGCCGCCAGCACCGGGCTGATCGGCGGCGACTGGTACGACGCGCTGGCCCTGCCCGACGGGGACGCTCTGCTCACCGTCGGCGACCTGACGGGCCACGGGGTCGCCGCGACCTCCTCGATGGCGATGCTCCTCGGCGCCCTGCGCGGGATGGCGGTGGCCGGGATCAGGCCCGGCGCCCTGATGGGTCATCTGAACCAGCTCCTGGAGACCTCCGTCCAGCCCGCGCTCGGCAGCGCGATGTGCTGCCGCTACGACCCGGTCACCCAGAAGCTGACCTGGGCGCAGGCCGGCCACCCCGCCCCGCTGCTGTTCCGCGGCGGCACGGGGCACGTCCTGCACCGCCCCGAGGGCGTCCTCCTCGGAGCGACGGCGGGAACGGCGTACGGCGAGGCCGAGACTCCGCTGGTCCCGGGCGACCTGCTCGTCCTGCACACCGACGGGCTCACCCGGGGCAGCCGCCCCGACGACGACACGGGCACCCGACGGCTGCTCGCCCTCGGCGCCCGGCTCGTCGGAGCGCGGGACGCCCAGGACGGCGTCCGCGCGGTGGTCGAGGAGTTCGGCGAGGAGCAGCGTGAGGACGACGCCTGCGTGATGGTGGTCCGGGTCGGCCACTGAACCGTCCGGACCAGCCGGATGACGCGGCCCGGCGCCCGGCTCCTCGGGCCTGCCCCGTTCTCGTTCCGCAGGCCTGTTCCGTTCTTCCGCAGGACCGTCCCGGTCTCGCGCCTCAGGCCTGTCCCGTCCTCGGCCGGTTGACCGGTGACCGGGGCAGGGCCAGCTCGATCTCCTCGCGCAAGTGCTCGATCCTCGCGTACCCGGCGTACTGCCCGGTCAGCCGGTACATCTCGCGGAGCCGGTCCCAGGTGCGGTGGGACGAGGTCTCCCCCATGGACATCAGGGCGAGCCGCGCGTACCGGTCGGCCTGCTCGGGGTCGTCGGCGATGAAGCAGGCCGACGCGAGCGAGATGTGGTCGAAGAGCTTCGAGCGGTCGTGACCACCGCGCCGGAGTTCGAGCGCCAGCTTGGCGTGGCGCTGCGCGGGGACGGCCGCGGCGGGATCGTGGTCGGCCAGGGTGCGGTAGGCGAGCGCCTGCATGCCGTGCATGTCGGCCTCGTCGAAGTTCTGCATCCAGCTGGGGTGCTCCTCGTCGTGCCGGTCGGACACGAAGAGGTCCTCGGCCTCGCCGAGGGTGCGGCGCATGGCCTGGCCCCGGCCCATCGAGGCCTGCGCCCACGCCTCGATCGTGTGGAACATGGCCCGGGTCCTGGGCAGGACGCGTTCGCCCGAGCCGTCCTTGGCCAGCTTCATGAGGTCGAGGGCGTCGTCGGGCCGGCCCAGGTGCACCATCTGGCGGGCGGCGCGGGACAGGGCCTCGCCGGCCCTCGGCCGGTCGCCGCCCTCGCGGGCCGCGTGGGCGGCGATCACGAAGTACTTCTGTGCCGTGGGTTCCAGGCCCACGTCGTGGGACATCCAGCCCGCCAGGACGGCCAGGTTGGCCGCGACGCCCCAGAGGCGCCGCTGGAGGTGGTCGGCGTGGCGGTAGGCGAGCATGCCCCCCACCTCGTTGAGCTGGCCCACCACCGCCTTGCGCTGGAGGCCGCCGCCCCGGGAGGCGTCCCAGGCGCGGAACACCTCCACCGAGTGCTCCAGCGCCTCGATCTCCTCCGACCCGATGGGGGCGGCCTCGTAGCGGTCGAACCCGGCGGGGTCGGCGTGGAGGGGATCGGTGGCCCGCTGGGGGGCACCCTGGCGAGTGGGGTCGGTCTGCAGCCAGTCGTGCATGGCGTTGCTGAGTACGGAGCCGGCGGCAAGCGCGGCACCCGCGCCCACCAGGCCGCGTCGGTTGAGCATGAGGTCCATTCCCGTGAATTCGGTGAGGACCGCCGCCGTACGATCGGGTGCCCAGGGCAGCCCGTCAGGGTTCTCCGTCTTCCTGACGTCCTGCCGCTTTCCGCTGCGCCCGTGTCGTACGAACCCGAGGTCCTCGATGGTCACGACACGGCCGAGTCGCTCGGTGAACAGTGCTGCCAACACCCGGGGGACGGGATCGCGCGGGGTCTCGCCCCGGTCGATCCACCGCCGCACCCGCGAGGTGTCGGTCGCCAGCTGGGGGTGGCCCATGGCCGCCGCCTGCCGGTTGACGAGTCTCGCGAGTTCGCCCTTGGACCAGCCGGCCAGGCCGAACAGGTCTGCCAGGCGGGTGTTGGTGTGTCCGGTCACGTCTAAGCCCCCAGGTTCTCGGCTGAGTTGACAGTAGCCCGCTGTCATAGGCCCCGCGACAATTCGCCAGGCTTCGCCAGGGTGCGCGAGATGTTCCGCCACCCGCGGGCGGGTGTCAGGTAGGAATGCGCCACCCCGCCCCGCCGACCGGCCCTCATTCCCCAGGGTGCGGACCGGGGGCGGGCGGGGCGACGCACGCAACTCGTCGGCACACGAAGGGATCTGTCACCTCCATGTACACAGCATCGTCCTCCGTGTCCGCCCCGCCCCGGCCGCAGCACCGCATCGTCCCGGCGGGCGGCGGGCCCTACCTCGCTCCCGCCCCGCAGGCCGTCCGGCCGCGGCGCTGGGTGGCCGGCACGGGTACCCAGCCGATCAGCGGAAGAATCGATCTGTCGGGCCCCCAGGGGGCGCAGCTGAAGATCGCGATCGCCTCCGTCCACCGCATCTGCCCCGAGTTCAACCCCGTCCAGGTGCTGCGGCGCAGCGGGCGTTCGGTCCTGATCGTCGGGACGACCGGGCGGACCACGGCGGTCGCGAAGTGTTTACTGGACCACTCCCCCGCGTGGGTCGAGCGGTTCCAGCACGAGATAGCGTCCTACCGCTCCTTCGTCCGCCACCGTCCGCCGGTGCGGGCGCCGCGGCTGATCGCGGCCGATCCGGAGAACTGCACGCTGGTGATCGAGCGGATGCCCGGACGGGCGGCGGCGCTCTCGCGCCACCCCGTCGAGGCGCCGCCCCGGGCCGACGTGCGGGCCGCGCTCGGCGCGATCGCCCGGCTCAACGCCTGGCGACCGCCGGCCGGGACGTTCGACGCGCCGCTGGACTACGCCGCCCGGATCGCCCGCTACCACGAGCTCGGTCTCTTCACCGACCGGGACCGGGACGACCTGCAGAAGCTGCTGCACGGCCTGGCGCACGCGGGCGGCCGCCAGGGCATGGGCCAGTTCTGCCACGGTGACGCCCTGCTCTCCAACGTCCTCCTCTCCCCCGCGGGACCCGTCCTGGTCGACTGGGAGCACGCGGGCTGGTATCTGCCGGGCTACGACCTGGCGACCCTCTGGGCGGTGCTCGGTGACGCCCCGCTCGCCCGGCGTCAGATCAGCCAGCTCGCCCAGCAGGCGGGGGCGGCCTCCCGGGACGCCTTCCTGGTGAACCTGATGATCGTGCTGACCCGGGAGATCCGGACCTACGAGACGGCGGTGCAGCGCACCATGAAGGAGGCTCCGCCGGCCGGTTCCGTACCGGTGCCCACGGGCGCGCTCGCGCCCGGCGAGGAACAGCGGCTGCTGCTGAGGCGGCTGCACGACGACTGCGCCATGGCACGGCGGGCCGTGCGCGCGGCGGTCGGGACACGCTGAAGGGCGGTCCCACCGACGCAACGGGGGGTGCGCCGTGGCCCGGTGCCGACACACCGGGACGCGGCGCACCGGCGTTCCCGCCGCGGCCGGACGCCGTCGCCGGTACGCCCGGTGCATTGGTCCACTCCACTGACGCGTCCCAGGCCCGGGACCCGTCTCCGCGAAACTCCGCCGGATGGCCTCCATCCCCGCTCTGACGTGGGAACTTGAGCTGCGGCAGGCGTGATTGACGGATCGTCCGGGAGCCGATACCCCTGTACGGGTTCGGTCCCCGCACGCCCCGGTGCCACCCCCCGCCTCTGGAGGCTGCCTTGCCCCGTTCCGTGTCCTCAGGTCTGCCAGGATCCCCGTCACGGCGCCGTCCGCCGAGGACGGCTGGTGTCCTCGCCTGCGCCGCCCTGCTGCTCCCGCTGCTGTCCGCCGCGCCGCCCGCGGGTGCCGAGGCGGCCGCGTCGGGCGCCCTCCAGGACCAGTTCGCGCGGGCGGCCGCGCGGCACGGCGCACCGGAGAGCGTGCTGCTCGCCGTCTCGTACCTCCAGTCGCGGTGGGACGCCCACGGGGGCGCGCCGAGCGTGACCGGCGGCTACGGGCCGATGCATCTGACGGACGCGGTCACGGCCCTGACGGAGGCGCCCCCGCATCACTCGGAGGGGACGGAGGACGCGCGCGGGGACTCCTCGCGCGCCGCGCGGACCGGCGCGGGGGCTGCCCGGCCCGCCGCCGTGCCGCAGGCCTCGGCGCTGCCCGCGCGGCTGCGCACGCTGGAGCGGGCGGCCGCGCTGTCCGGGATCCCGGCCGGGGAGCTGCGGACCCGTACGGCCGCCAACATCGAGGGCGGGGCGGCGCTGCTCGCCGCCGCGCAGCGGGAGTCGGGCCGGCCGGCGAGCACGGATCCCGCCGACTGGTACGGGGCGGTGGCGGCGTACTCGGGTGCCGACGACTCGGCGACCGCCGCCACGTACGCCGGGGACGTGTTCGACGTGATCCGGTCCGGCGCGTCGCGGACGACGGACAGCGGGCAGGTGGTGTCCCTCGCGGCCGCTCCGGCGGTCGCGCCCGACACGGGGCAGCTCGCGGGCCTGGGCCTGAGGCGGCCCGCCGGCGGTCCCGTGGAGTGCCCGCGTACGGTGGCCTGCGAGTGGATCCCGGCGCCGTACGAGGAGTTCGGCGACGGGGACTACGGCAACCACGACAAGGCGAACCGACCCGCCTCGCAGTCGATCGACTACATCGTCGTCCATGACACCGAGGCCACCTGGGACGTCACCCTCCAGCTCGTGCAGGATCCGACGTACGTCTCGTGGCAGTACTCGCTGCGCTCCTCCGACGGGCACGTCGCCCAGCACCTGGCGCTCAAGGACGTCGGCTGGCACGCGGGCAACTGGTTCGTGAACACCAAGTCCGTGGGCCTGGAGCACGAGGGGTTCCTCACCGCGCCGGACTCCTGGTACACGGAGGCGATGTACCGATCGTCGGCGCGGCTCGTGCGCCATCTCGCCGCCCGGTACCGCATCCCGCTCGACCGGCAGCACATCCTCGGGCACGACAACGTGCCGGGGACGGTGGCGTCCACGATCGCTGGCATGCACACGGACCCGGGGCCGTACTGGGACTGGGCCCACTACTTCGAGCTGCTGGGCCGGCCGATCGCCCCGAGCGCCGGTCCCCGGGCCGGTGTGGTGACGATCCGGCCCGACTACGGCGACCACCGGCCGGTCTACACGGGCTGCGTCACGGCGGGCGAAGCGTGCGCGCCGCACGGCAGCGGGGCGGTGCGCCTGCACACCGCGCCGAGCGCCGACGCGCCGCTGGTGAAGGACATCGGACTGCGTCCGGGCGGGCAGGACTCGACCACCGGGGTCAACGACACGGGTGCCCGCGCCTCGACCGGGCAGAGCTTCGCGGTGGCGGAGCGCAGGGGCGACTGGACGGCGGTCTGGTACCTCGGGCAGAGGGCCTGGTTCCGCAATCCGGTGAAGGAGCCGACCGCGGTGAACGCGCGGGGGCTCGTGCTGACGCCCCGCGCGGGCCTGGCGTCGGTGCCGGTGTACGGGCGGGCGTACCCGGAGGCCTCGGCGTATCCGGCGGGTGTGCCGGTGCAGGCGGTGTCCCCGCTGCCGTACGCGCTGCTCGCCGGCCAGCGGTACGTGGTGGGCGACCGGACCCCCGGCGAGTACTACTTCGCTCCGGTGTTCGACAGCAGCGGGCATACGGTCGTTCGAGGCCAGGAGGAGTACTACCAGATCCAGTTCGGCCATCGCGTGGCCTTCGTGAAGGCTGCTGACGTGCGGGTCTCCCTGGCCTGACCGGGGTCTGGCCGAAAGCGGAGGGGTGGTGCCGGAGGAACGGTCCGGCATCACCTCTCCGGCGTTCATAGGACTATTCAGGAGATCGCGTGCGCCGTACGGGTCACGGGTAAAGGTGGGCCCGACACACCCCCTGCTCACCGGAAGGCCCACCAGCAGATGCCTCAGCCCTTCGTTATGCCGGATTTCTATGTCCCGTATCCGGCACGGCTCAACCCCCATGTGGAGGCCGCCCGCACCCACACCCGTGACTGGGCACGGTCGATGGGGATGCTGGAGGGCTCGGGGGTCTGGGAGCAGCACGACCTCGACTCGCACGACTACGCGCTGCTCTGCGCGTACACCCATCCCGATTGCGGCGAGGAGGCGCTCGACCTCGTCACCGACTGGTACACCTGGGTCTTCTTCTTCGACGACCACTTCCTGGAGGTCTTCAAGCGGCCCCAGGATCGGGCGGGCGGCAAGACGTACCTGGACCGGCTGCCGCTGTTCATGCCGGCCGACCCTGCGGCGGGCATGCCCCAGCCGACCAACCCGGTCGAGGCGGGGCTCGCCGACCTCTGGCTCCGGACCGTCCCCTCGATGTCGGAGGGCTGGCGGGTGCGGTTCGCGGAGGCCACGGAGCACCTGCTCAACGAGTCGCTCTGGGAACTCGACAACATCAACGACGGCCGGATCGCCAACCCCGTCGAGTACATCGAGATGCGGCGCAAGGTGGGCGGCGCGCCCTGGTCGGCGGGGCTCGTCGAGTACGCGGCGGGGGCCGAGGTCCCGGCCCGGGTCGCGTACTCCCGCCCGCTGCGGGGCCTCAGGGACGCCTTCTCGGACGCCGTCCACCTGCGCAACGACCTGTTCTCGTACCAGCGCGAGGTGGAGGACGAGGGCGAGAACAGCAACGGCGTGCTCGTCCTGGAGAAGTTCCTCGGCTGCACGACCCAGGAGGCGGCGGACGCCGTCAACGACCTGCTGACCTCACGGCTCCAGCAGTTCGAGAACACCGCCCTCACCGAAGTGCCGCTGCTCGCCGCCGAGCAGGGCCTGGACGCGGCCGAGTGCGCGGCCGTCGCCGCGTACGCGAAGGGGCTGCAGGACTGGCAGTCCGGCGGCCACGAGTGGCACATGCGCTCCAGCCGGTACATGAACGAGGGCATGGTCGGCGGCCCCTCGCACCTCGACGGGGTCCTCGGCACCTCCGCGCTCGACATCCGCACCCTCTTCGGGCGGCCCGCGGCATCACGGCTGCGGTCCCTCACCCATGTGCCGCACCAACGGGTGGGGGCCTCGCTGCTCCCCGAGTTCGACCTGCCGTACCCGCTCGCCCTCAGCCCGCACCACGCCGAGGCGCGCCGGCGGTCGCTCGACTGGGCGGAGCGGTTCGGTCTCCTCGACGACATCTGGGACCGGCCGACGGCGGAGGGCTTCGACCTGGCGCTCTGCTCGGCGGGGCTCGACCCGGACGCCACCCGGGAAGAGCTGGAGCTCAGCGCCGAGTGGCTGACCTGGGGCACCTACGGCGACGACTACTACCCCGCCGTCTTCGGCCGCCCGCGGAACCTGCGGGGCGCGAAGGAGCAGACCGACCGGCTCAAGTCCTGTCTGCCGGTGGAGGATCCGGCCGCGGGAGCGGCGTTCGCCGTCAACCCGCTGGAGCGCTCGCTGGCCGACCTCTGGGCCCGGACCGCGGACCCGATGACGGTGGAGGCCCGCGCGCAGCTCCGCCACGCGCTCGACGTCATGCTGGACAGCTGGCTGTGGGAGCTGCACAACCAGGCGCAGCACCGGGTGCCCGACCCCGTCGACTACATCGAGATGCGCCGCAGCACCTTCGGTTCCGAACTGACCACGCTGATGGCCCGGTTGCGGCACCAGGAGGTGCTGCCGCCGGAGCTGTACCGCTCGGGGACGGTACGGGCACTGGAGAACGCGGTCATGGACTACGCCACCCTGATCAACGACCTGTTCTCCTACCAGAAGGAGATCGAGGTCGAGGGCGAGGTCCACAACGGGGTCCTGGTGCTCCAGACGTTCTTCGGCTGCGACTACCCGACGGCCGTGGCCATGGTCGACGACCTGATGCGGGGCCGACTGCGCCAGTACGAGCATCTGAAGGCACGTGAAGTCCCCCTGATGTACGAGGACTTCGGGCTCGACGCGGCCGGGCGGGCGGCCTTCGAGGCGTATCTGCGGGAGTTGGAGGACTGGCTCGCCGGGATCCTGAACTGGCACCGGAAGGTGCGGCGCTACGGGGCGGCGGACGTGTACGCGGGCAGCGGGGCGGCGCTGCTGCGGCGCGGCCCGACCGGTCTCGGCACGTCGGCGGCCCGGGTGGCGGACCTGCTGGGCGTGGTGAGGGTCTGAGCGGCGCGGGCGGGATGCGGAGCGGTCCGGTGGGCGGCTCCGCGCCCGGTCGGTCAGGTGCGGCGGCCGCGCAGGTCGTCGAGCTCGCGGCGGTCGCGCTTGGTGGGGCGCCCGGCGCCCCGGTCCCGCACGGCGGCCACGGCCACGTGCTCGCGGGGCGGCGGGGGCGGGCTGTTGTCGACGTACGCCTCGACGGCGACCGGCGGGCCGACCCGCTTGGTGTGGAGCTCCTTGACCTCGACGATCCGCTCCCGGCCGCCGTGGAAGACCCGTACCTCGTCGCCGGGCTTCACCGACTGGGCGGGCTTGGCCCGTTCGCCGTTGACCTTGACGTGGCCGGCCCGGCAGGCCGCCGCGGCCTGGGCGCGGGTCTTGGTGAGGCGGACCGCCCAGATCCAGCTGTCGACGCGTGCGCTCATCGGCCCCCGGCCCTTCCCGTCAGCCCTGCTGGAACAGCTCGGCGGGCAGCGGCTTGAGCAGCGCGTACAGGTCGTCGGTGATCGGCCGGTCCCAACTGGCGATCGTGACGAGCACGTTGTCGCTGCGGTCGAACTGGACGCAGGAGATGCGGCTCTCGGAGAGCTTGAGGCGCCGGACGATCAGGAGGTTGTCGCCCTGCATCACGGGGACGTCCTCGGCGTCGAGGACCTCGACCGGCTCGTCGTTCTCGAGGGCGGCGAGGAGCTGGGCGACCTCGAAGGGGATCTGGCCGTCGGCGAGCTCGCGCGCCGGGGAGCCCTCGGGGAGGTTGCCGATGATCATCGCGGGACCGCGGCCGCCGAACAGGTCGTACCGGAGGAACACGCCCTGGCAGGAGCCGTCGGGCGCGGGCAGCAGGCCGGCGCCGAGATTGCCGGGCCAGTCCCCCGGGTCCATGGCCAGGACATCGAAGTCCGGGCCCGCGGGAGTGGCGGCGCTACGGCGGCGGAGGAAGGACATACGGCCATGGTACGTGCCCCGGCGCACGATGCGACGCGCCGGGCGGGTCCGGGCGGTCAGCCCTGTCCCGCCGGGTCCCGGGGCTCCCGTCCGGTGTTCCTGAGGGCCTCCGCGAGGCCGGTGCGGTCGGTGCCGAGCTTGCGGTAGACGGCCGAGAGGAGCCGGGCCACGGCGGTGCCGTCGACGCCGAGGATGGCCGCCGCGTCCTGGTCGCGGACGGTGAGGTCGGCGGCGGCGCGCTCACGGGCGGTGAGCGTGTCGGTGCCGGCGGGGTGCAGGGCCCGGGGCCGCAGTCCGGCGGCCGCGAGCTCGGCGCGGGCCGTCTCGACGAGGGCGTCGGCCCCGCAGTCCTGGGCGGCCTCCAGCCCCCGGTAGAGGTGCTCGGCGGCCTCCGCCGCGCGTTCGGTGCGCCGCAGGGCAGCGCCGAGGGCGACCAGGGAGCGCGCCAGCTCGTAGGCGGCGGGCGACTGGTCGAGCCAGTCGACGGACTCCTCCAGGAGCTTCACACGATCGGCGGGCTCGGACACCTCGGCGGTGACGCGGAGCGCCTGGCCGATCGCGGAGGGCGCCCCGTACTGGCGGGCGCGGGCGACGGCCTCCTGCGCGGTGGCGAGGCCCTTCGCCGGGGAGGTCGCGGCCTCGGCGAGCGCGAGGTGGAGCTGCCAGGGGCAGCAGGAGGGGTTGCGCTTGCCGCGCGGGTCGAGGCGTCGGCCGACGGCGGCCAGCGCATCGGCCGCCTCCTTGGTGCGGCCCGTGGCGAGCAGCAGTTCGGCGTGGACGGTCTCGCAGTCGGGGATGGTGACCGCGGCGGGGAACGGCTCGCCGAAGTCGTGCTCGCGGGCGACCTCCACGGCCTCGTCGGTGCGGCCTCGGGCGATGAGCACCTCGATCATGACGCCGGTCGCGTACCAGAGCGCCGGGGTGCGGGCGCCGACGCGCTCGGCGAGGCGGAGTCCGGCGCGGGCGAAGTCCTCGGCCTCCATCAGCCGGCCGCGGCGGAAGCGGATGTAGCCGATGAGGGTGTAGGCGAAGGCGAGGTGGGCGCCGCGCCAGCCCTGCTTCTCGAACTCGGCGGTTCCGGCGGCGAACAGCTCCTCGGCGCGGCCGGGACGGTCGGCGTAGAGGTGGAGGAGGGCGACGAGGACCGGCACCTCGAAGCCACGGCTCTCGTCGGCCCAGGTGAGGCCGCCTTCGAGGGCGCGCTCCGCTTCCCTGAGGGCGACGGAGGCCGGTTCGGCGCGCAGGGTGGCGTCCCAGGCGCGGAGTCCGATGATGTACCGCTCGGTGACGTCCCGGCCGGTGAGGCGGTCCGCGAGGGCGGCGAGGCGCCGGGACCGGGCGGGCGACTCCGGTTCGTCGGCGCGCAGCGCGTCCCACATGAACTTCTCGGCCTGCATCCGCAGTCGGCTGCGGGCGTCGGTCGCCTTCCGGGCCTCCTCGCCGAGGAGTTCGGAGGCCTCGACGAGCCGGTCGCTGTGGGCGAGGACCTGGGCGAGGCGGTAGACGATGCCGTGGCGCAGGGCCGGGTCGGCGACCGGCTCCTCCAGCGCGGCCCGCAGGTGGTTGACGGTGGTGGCGGGCTCGGTGAGCAGCGAGGAGCAGCCGAGTTCGTAGAGGACGGCGGCCCGGTCGTCGTAGGCGGGCGGTTCCTGCAGGGCGCGGGCGAGGAAGCGGCGGGCCGCGTCGGGGGCGCCGGCCCGGAGGTTCTCCCCGGCGGCGGCGCGCAGCTGGTGGACGACCCAGGGGTCGCCCTCCGGGTGGGTCTCCAGGAGGTGTCGGGCGGCCGCGGTGGGACCGAGTCCGGCGTCGACGACGGCCGAGGCGGCCTTGCCGTGCAGGGCGACGCGGGTGGCGTCGGGGATGGAGCGGTAGACGGTGGTCGCGATGAGGGGGTGGACGAACTGGAGGGGTTCGTCGGCCCCTTCGGTCTCGGCGAGGACGCGTGCCTCGCGGAGGCGGGCGGCACAGTCGGCGACCGCCTCGCCGCCGAGACCGGCGACGGAGCCCGCCAGCTCGGATGAGATCTCGGTGCCGAGGACGGCGCAGGCCCAGGCGAGACGGACGGTGGCGGGGCCGAGGCGTTCGAGCCGGGTGACGAGTCCGGCGCCCTTGAGGGCGGCGGAGAGGTCGCGGAGTTCATGGGCGCCGTCGGCGGTGGGTTCGAGGCCGCGGTCGCGGACCTTGGCGGCGAGTTCGACCGCCTCGAAGGGGTTGCCCGCGGTGACGGACCAGAAGTCGCGGCAGAAGCGGTCGTCGGCGTGCTCGCCGACCCGGTCGCGGACCAGTCGGGCCACGGCGGACGAGGTCAGCGGGGCGAGGTCGAGGGGGCGCTGCCCGGACCGGCGCCCGGTGAACTCCACACCTTCCTCCGGGAGTTCGTCGGGGCGGTAGGCGACGACGAGGAGCATGGGCAGCTCTTCGGCGCGCGGCGCGAACGCGGCGAGCCAGCCGAGGGACTCGGGGTCGGCCCAGTGGACGTCGTCCAGGACGACCACGAGGGGTGCCCGGCGTACGGCGAGATGGGTGAGGACCCAGTCGAGGCCGTCGCGCAGGCCCTGCGGGTCGGGCGGCGAGCCCTCGGCGGAGGCGCGGAGCCCGAGGGCGGGTCCGACGATGTCGTACCAGGAGCCGAGGCGTTCGCGCAGTTCGGCGTCGGAGGCGTGGGCGAGCTGCGGCTGGAGGAGTTGCCGGGCGACGTGGAACGCGACCCGCTGTTCCTGGTCGCCGCCACGCGCGGACAGCACGGTGCAGCCGCGGGCTCCGGCCCGGCGACGGATCTCGGTGAGCAGGGTGGTCTTGCCGAGGCCGGCGGGGGCGGCGTAGGCGAGGATGCCGCCGCGGCGGACGACCTGGGGGCGGGCGGTCGTCGGGGCGGAGGGTCCGGGCGGGAGGCCGCCGTCGGGCACGGGCCGGAGCCCGCCCCGGCCGGCGGGGGCCTGCGCGGATTCGGGGTGCGCGGTGCGGAGGCCGGTCGCCGGATCGGGGTCCTCGGCGGCCGTGCGGTCGGGGACCGCGACCAGGTGCGGGCCACTCGTCTCGCGCGGTGAGGGTACGGCGACCGGCCACGGCGGCTCGTCCGCGAGACCCGTCAGGAGGTCGAGCGCCTCCTCGGCCGCGGTGAGCGCCGCCTCACGCTCGATGAGGCCGCTTCCCTGCCGGGTCGACCTGCCGTCCTGACGTGCCACGTTCCACCCCCACACAGGGGGCGCGCGCCAGGCGCACGGTCAGGGGTGCGCCAAGCGGGAAGCCCCGCGAAAGTCCCAGCGTACGCCCGTTGGAGTGAGCGGGGACGGTCAAACGGCCAAGCAGAGGCACGGCGTGTCGTCGTCGGCGCGTTCGGCGTGGCGGGGAGCGCCGCGGATCGCCCGCGTCGCGGTGGCGGCGCTCGCGTCCGCCGTGGTCAGGGCGGTGGTGCCGGACGGGGTGACCTGCCGCTCCCCGTCGGCGGGGGCGGGACGGAACGTCCGATACCCGGCGCGCGGGCCGGTGCGCCCGCGCCCCGCCCGCGGGATACGCCGGTGGCTGAAACGCGTCTGTCCCTCGGGGCCGTCGGGGCCGGAGGGGCGTCGGTGCGGTCAGGAGGCGGCGGCCCGTGCGCCCCCTCACCCCCGGGGAGAGCGCCCCGGGTGTCCGGGGCCGTCCGCCGAGAGCCGGAGGAGGACGGCCAACGCCTCCCGCGCGCGGGCGTGTTCCACGAAGAGGTGGTCGTGGTGGAAGCCCGCCACGACGTTGCAGCTGAGTCCCTCCGCGGCGAGCGCCGCGGCGACGGCGGCGGTCAGCCCGACGGCGTCGAGCGCCGAGTGCACGCGCAGCGTGATCCGGGCCGCCACGTAGTCGTACGGGAGGGCGGCGGCGTCCGCCTCCTCCTGGCGCACCACGAGGGTGAGGCCCTCGTCCTCGGCGACGGTGACCACGGGGGCGACCCCGGCCGGGGCGGGGCCGTCCACCGTGGTGAAGACGTAGCGGGCGGGGTCGAGCTCCGGCCGCATCCCGGCGAGCAGCCGGGTCAGATCACGTTCCGCGTTCATGGCCGCCAGGGTAGGCGGCCGGGGGTCCGGCGGGGTTCAGCCGGTGGGCGGGGTGTCCCCTACGAGCCACATCGCGAAGAACTGGGCTCCGCCGCCGTAGGCGTGGCCGAGGGCCCGGCGCGCACCGTCGACCTGGTGCTCGCCCGCCTCGCCGCGCACCTGGAGGGCGGCCTCGGCGAAGCGGATCATCCCGGACGCTCCGATGGGGTTGGTGGAGAGCACCCCGCCGGAGGGGTTCACGGGGAGGTCGCCGTCGATCTCGGTGACGCCCGCCTCGGTGAGCTTCCAGCCCCCGCCCTCCTCGGCGAAGCCCAGGTTCTCCAGCCACATGGGCTCGTACCAGGAGAACGGGACGTACATCTCGACGGCGTCGATCTCCCGCCGGGGGTCGGTGATGCCGGCCTGCCGGTAGACGTCGGCCGCGCAGTCGCGGCCCGCCTGCGGCGAGACGAAGTCCTTGCCGGCGAAGAGGGTCGGTTCGCTGCGCATCGCGCCGCCGTGCAGCCAGGCGGGCGGGCGGGGCGAACGGGCCGCGCCCGCCCGGTCGGTGAGGACCATCGCGCAGGCGCCGTCGGAGGAGGGGCAGGTCTCGGAGTAGCGGATCGGGTCCCAGAGCATCGGGGAGGCCCGCACCTTCTCCAGGGTGAGGTCGTGCTCGTGGAGATGGGCGTACGGGTTCCTGAGCGCGTTGCGCCGGTCCTTGTACGCGACGAGGGAGCCGATGGCGTCGGGGGCGCCGGTCCGCCGCATGTACGCGCGCACGTGCGGGGCGAAGAAGCCTCCGGCGCCGGCGAGCAGGGGCTGCTGGAAGGGCACGGGCAGGGAGAGGCCCCACATGGCGTTGGACTCGGACTGCTTCTCGAACGCCAGGGTGAGGACCGTGCGGTGGACGCGGGCGGCGACCAGGTTGGCGGCGACAAGCGCGGTGGAGCCGCCGACGGAGCCCGCGGTGTGCACCCGGAGCATGGGTTTGCCGACCGCGCCGAGCGCGTCGGCGAGGTACAGCTCCGGCATCATGACGCCCTCGAAGAAGTCGGGGGCCTTGCCGATCACGACGGCGTCGACGTCCGCCCAGGTCAGCTCCGCGTCCTCCAGGGCGCGGACGGCGGCCTCGCGGACGAGTCCGGCGAGGGAGACGTCCCGCCGGGCGGCGACGTGTTTGGTCTGGCCGATGCCGACGACGGCCACGGGCTCCTTAGGCACGGTGCTCCCCTTCCAGGACGGCGACCAGGTTCTGTTGCAGGCAGGGGCCCGAGGTGGCGTGGGCGAGGGCGCGGTCGGAGTCGCCCCGGTGGATGCGGGCGGCGGCCTCGCCGAGCCGGATGAGGCCGGCGGCCATGACGGGGTTGGCGGCGAGGGCTCCGCCGGAGGGGTTGATCCGGACGCCGTCGTCGAGGCCGAGGGCCCGACGGAGGACGACCTCCTGGGAGGTGAAGGGCGCGTGGAGTTCGGCGGTGTCGACGGGTGCGTCGAAGGCTCCGGCGCGTTCGGCGGCGAGGCGGGTGGAGGGCGAGTCGGTGAGGTCGCGGACGCCGAGGGAGTGGGCCTCGATGCGGTGGTCCATGCCCCGGATCCAGGCGGGGCGCGCGCAGAGTCCACGGGCCAGGTCGCCGGCGGCGAGGATGACGGCGGCGGCGCCGTCGCCGATGGGCGGGCAGTCGCCGGTGCGCAGCGGCCGGACGAGGTAGTCGCCCTGGGGGCGGGCGCCGGGCAGTTGGGCGTGCGGGTTCGCGGTGGCGTCCTCGCGGCTGCGGGCGGCGATCGCGGCCAGGGCCGGTTCGTCGGTGGCGCCGGCGTCGACGAGGGCCTGGGCCTGGAGGGCCGCGAGGGAGACGGAGTCCGGCCAGAGCGGTGCCAGGTAGTACGGGTCGAGCTGGCGGGTGAGGACGTCGCGGACGGAGCCGGGCGAGGCCTTGCCGTAGGAGTAGACGAGCGCGGTGTCGGCCTCGCCGGTGAGGAGCTTCACCCAGGCCTCGTAGAGCGCCCAGGCGCCGTCGGTCTCGACGTGCGACTCGGAGATCGGCGGCCAGGCGCCGACGCCGTCGAGGGCCATCGTGAAGGAGAAGGCGCGGCCGGCCAGGTAGTCGGAGGAGCCCGAGCAGGTGAAGCCGATGTCGGAGGTCTTGAGGCCGGTCTGCCGCAGGACGTCGTGGAGGACGGGCATGACCATCTCGACCTCGGAGAGGTCGTCGGTGCGGCGGCGGTGGTCGCTCTGGGCGAAGGCGACGATCGCCACCTCTCGGTCCGGCCGGTGCGGCGTCACAGCAGCTCCTTGTACGTGTCGTAGTCGGCGTCGGGTTCGCCGGTGGGCCGGTAGTGGTCGGGGTAGCGGCCGTCCTCGCTCCACACGGGTTCGACGCGCAGGCCCATGCGGACCTGGTCGTAGGGGATGCCGCCGATCCGGCCGTGGAGGGCGAGCCCGGCGCCGTCGAGGGCGATGTGGGCGTAGACGTACGGCACCTCGATGTCGAGATTCGCGGCCTTGATGTTGACGATGCAGTACGTGGTGACGGTGCCGCGCGGTCCGACCTCGACCTGGTCGGTGGTGGCGACTCCACAGGTGGGGCAGGCGCCACGGGGCGGGACGTACACCTTGGCGCAGGAGGGGCAGCGCTCTCCGACGGTCCGGCGTTCGGCGAGGGCGCGCAGATAGCGGGTCTGGGCGCGGCCGGGGCTGTAGGTGTAGTCGAGGCGGGCGGCGGCGACGATGCCGGTGACGGGGTCGTCGAAGCGGCCGTCGTGGGGCGTGGGTCCGGTCGCCGGGTCGCCCTCGTACGGCTCGAAGCACGCGATGTCCGTGATGGCGCCGGACCGTTCGGCGGCCCAGCGGACGCGGACCCGCAGGCCGGTCCGGACGGCTTCGGGGCCGGGGGCGTCGAGGGCGTGCAGGAGTGCGGTGTCGGCGCCGTCGAGGCGGACGAGGCCTCCGTGTACGAGACCGCCGAACTGACCGAGACGGGTGCAGGACGACCCGTTGGCCGTAGTTGAAGGCGATGAACGCGGTCAGGGTGGAGGTGCCGTGCATCAGCGGCGGCGCGGGGGCCCGTGTCGCGGTCACGCGGGAGGAGTGCGGGGCGCGTGTCCCGTGCACTCGGGCGGTGGTGCGGGCCCGTGTGCCGTTCACTCGCGCCGGAACTCCGGCGGGCGCTTCTCCGCGAAGGCTCGCGCCCCCTCCTTCGCGTCGGCCGTGTCGAAGACCGGCCAGCCGCGCTTCAGTTCGGCGGCCAGTCCCTCCGTCTCGGTCAGTTCGGCGGTCTCGTACACGGAGGCCTTGACCGCCTCGACGGCGAGCGGCCCGCAGGCGTTGATCCGCTCGGCGAGGTCGAGGGCCGCGTCGAGCGCGGTGCCGTCGGGGACGACCCGCCCGACGAGGCCGATCGCGGCGGCCTCGGCCGCGGAGTAGGGGCGGCCCGTGAGCAGCATCTCGAGGGCGTGGGTGCGGGCGATCTGCCGGGGCAGCCGGACCGTGGAGCCGCCGATCGGGAAGAGTCCGCGCCGGACCTCGAAGAGGCCGAAGGTCGCGGAGGCGGCCGCGACCCTGATGTCGGTGCCCTGGAGGATCTCGGTGCCGCCGGCGACGCAGTAGCCCTCCACGGCGGCGATCACGGGCTTGCGGGGGCGGTGGTGGCGCAGCATCGCCTTCCAGTGGAGGTCGGGGTCGGCCTTGAGCCGGTCCCGGAACCGCTCGCCCGCCATACCCTGGCCGGCCAGGGCCTTGAGGTCCATGCCCGCGCAGAAGGAACCGCCCGCGCCGGTGAGGACGACGGAGCGGATGCCGTCGTCGGCGTCGGCCTCCAGCCAGCCGTCGTAGAGGCCGACGAGCATCGGCAGCGAGAGGGCGTTCTTGGCCTCGGGCCGGTTCAGGGTGAGGACGAGCGTGGCGCCTTCGCGCCGTATGCCGAGGTGTTCGGTGCCGCCAGTGCCACTCATGGGGGTCTCCCGTCTCCAGTTCTGGAACAGGTTGCAGGAGCACGGGGCCCAGTTCAATAGTTTTCTGACACCCAGTCAGATTCTTCTGCGCACCCCCTTCCGCCCTTCGCCGGTCGGCGCTCTAATGACCGCCGAGTCAGTGCGAACCGGGGTCAGGAGGAACGGTGGAGTACAACCTTGCCGACCTGTTCGAATCGGTCGTCGACGCGGTCCCCGACCGCGAGGCACTGGTGTACGTCGACCATCCCGGAACCGGTGAGGAGCGTCGGCTCACCTACGCCGAACTCGACGAGGCCGCCAACCGGATCGCGCACCACCTCACCGACGCGGGCATCCGGCCCGGCGAGCACCTCGGCCTCCACCTGTACAACGGCGTCGAGTACCTGCAGACCGTCCTCGCCTGCCTCAAGGCGCGGATCGTGCCGGTCAACGTGAACTACCGTTATGTGGAGGAGGAGTTGGTCTACCTCTACCGGGACGCCGACCTGGCCGCACTCGTCTTCGACGCCGAGTTCACCGACCGGGTCGCGGCGGCGCTGCCGCAGACGGAGAAGCTGCGGCACCTCGTGCGGGTGGGGACCCCGCCCGGGGAAGCGCCCCCGCTCGACTGCGTCCCGTACGCGGAGGCGGAGGCCGCGGGCTCGCCCGCGCGCGGCTTCGGGCCGCGCTCGGCCGACGACCTCTTCATCATCTACACCGGCGGGACGACCGGGATGCCCAAGGGCGTCCTGTGGCGCCAGGAGGACCTGTTCTTCGCGGGGCTGTTCGGCGGGGACCCCTCGGGCGAGGCCGTGAAGCGCCCCGAGGAACTGGCCGAGCGGGTCGCGGCCGGCGGCGCCGGCATCACCTTCTTCCCCGCGCCGCCGCTGATGCACGGCACCTCCACCCTGACCGCGTTCATCGCCTTCAACTACGGCCAACGGGTCGTCCTGCACCGCAAGTACGTCCCGGAGGAAGTCCTCCGCACCCTGGAGAAGGAGAAGGTCTCCAGCATCTCCCTGGTCGGGGACGCCATGCTGCGCCCGCTCGTGGACGCGCTGCGCGGACCACGGAAGGGCACGGACCTCTCCGCCCTGTTCAGCCTCTCCTCGTCCGGGGCGATCATGTCCGAAACCGTACGGGCCCAGCTCCAGGAGCTGATGCCGAACGTGCTGCTGCTCAACAACTTCGGCTCCACCGAGTCCGGTTCCAACGGCCGCGCCACCGACGACTCGGGCCCCGCCCGGGGCTTCCGGCTGCACGTCAACGAACGCACCCGGGTCGTGGACCCGGCGACCCGGACCCCCGTCGCCCCCGGCGAGATCGGCCGGCTGGCCCAGCGCGGCCACGTGCCGCTCGGCTACTACAACGACCCCGGCAAGACCGCCGAGACCTTCTTCGAGGCGGACGGGGCCCGGTGGGTGCTCCTCGGCGACATGGCGACCGTCGACGAGACCGGGGTGGTCACGGTCCTCGGCCGCGGGTCCCAGTGCATCAACACGGGCGGCGAGAAGGTCTACCCGGAGGAGGTGGAGCAGGCCCTCAAGTCCCACCCGGACGTGTACGACGCCCTGGTGGCCGGAGTGCCGGACGCCCGCTGGGGCAACCACGTCGCCGCGGTCGTCCAGCTCCGCGCGGACGCGCCCGCGCTCGGCCTGGAGGATCTCCAGGCCCACTGCCGTCCCCGTCTGGCGGGGTACAAGGTCCCGCGCCAGCTGGTGCTCACCGACCGCATCCAGCGCTCCCCGAGCGGGAAGGCGGACTACCGCTGGGCCCGGACCGTGGCGGTGGAGGCGGACCAGGAGGGGGCGTCACCAGCCTGAGGGGGGCCTCGGCCGCCCCCCGCTCCGGTGCCCCGACCCGGAGCGGGCCGGGCCGGGCACCTGTCCGTACGCCCCGGCCGGGCGCCGGATCAGCCCTCTTCGCTGATGTTGACCATCCACGTGACCCCGTACCGGTCCGTGCACATGCCGAAGACATCGCCCCACATCTGCTTCTCCAGGGGGACCGACACCGTGCTGCCGGCGGCCAGCCCGTCCCAGTAGCCGCGCAGTTCCCCGGCGTCGTCACCGCTCAGGCTCACCGCGAAGCCGTTCCCCGGCGTCTGCTCCATGCCGGGCGGGCTGTCCGCGCCCATCAGCGTGAAGCCGCTGGGCGTCTCCAGCATGCCGTGCATGATCTTGTCGGCGTACCCGGGCGGCGCCTCGCCCCCGGCCTCGCCGTAGGTGTTGAGGGTGAGGGTCCCCCCGAGCACCTCCTGGTAGAACTCCATGGCCTGCTTCGCTTCGCCGGAGAAGTTGAGGTAGGGGTTGAGACGAGTGGTCACACCTGGCTCCTGTCGTGTCGCGCCGTGGGCGGTGCCGGACACCGCCCGAGGGGCGTCGTCCCCGCGATCCTCCCCCGGCCCCCGCCCGATCGGCCGAGGCGCGCCGCGCGCCTGGCCCGATCGGGCCACCGGCGCCCGACGGACCCTAGAGTCCGAAGCTCCGCAGCGCGGCGAGGAACGCGTCGGGCGCGTCCGTGTGCACGAGGTGGCCCGCGTCCACGGTGACGAGCCGGGCGCCGGGGATGCGGTCGGCCAGCCGGCGCAGCCGGTCCTGGCTCGCACGGCCGGCCGGGTCGCCCGCCACGACGAGCGTCGGGGCCGTGATCGCGGTGACGTCCTCACTCCAGGCGGCGTCGGGCGCGTTCAGCTGGGCGTCGGTGGACGGGACGACCTCCCAGTCGAAGCCGAGCGGGCCCTCGGGGCGTACGGCCGGCGGCCGGCGGAGTGACCGAGCAGGTCGAGCCGCTCCAGACCGAGATGACGGCGCAGCGCCTCGACGTCCCCGACCTGCCGGTCGCAGCGGTGGGTGCCGGGATCGGCCGGCGCGGCGCTCGCCCCGGTCCCCCGGGCGTCGAGCAGGACCAGAGTGCGGTGCGCGGTGAGTCCCCCCAGGTCCCCGAGGTAGGCGGCGTCGCGCATCGGCCCGCCCGCGAGGCACACCAGGGGTTCGCCCTTCCCCTCGGTCCGGTAGGCGAGTTCGGTTCCGTCGTACGAGGTGAACTTCGGCATGCCGCCGATCCTCACCGCCCCCGGACGATCTTCGCAACCGGTTCGGCGACGGTCGCGTACGGTGGTCGCACCGTCCCCGACCAGCGAAGGAACAACCCACCGTGCCCGAGACCCGGGAATCCGCGCTGCGCGGCGACTGCGCCTCCTGCTTCGGCCTGTGCTGTGTGGCGCTGCCCTTCGCCCGGTCCGCGGACTTCGCCGTGGACAAGGCGCCCGGCGAGCCCTGCCGTAACCTCCGCGAGGACTTCCGCTGCGGCATCCACACCCGGCTGCGGCCGAGCGGCTTCCAGGGCTGCACGGTGTACGACTGCTTCGGCGCCGGGCAGCAGGTCTCCCAGGTGACCTTCGGCGGGGTCTCCTGGCGCGAGGCGCCGGAGACCGCGGACCGGATGTACGACGTGTTCCAGGTGATGCGTCAGCTCCACGAACTGCTGCGCTACCTCACGGAGGCGCTGGACCGCCCGGCGGCCCGCCCCGTCCACGGCGAGCTGCGGACGGCGCTCGCCCGGGTCGAGGGCCTCACCGGAGGCTCGGCCGACGAGCTGGTGGCCCTGGTGGTTCCGGAGGTGCGGGCCGAGGTGAACCGGCTGCTTCTGCGGACGAGCGAGCTGGTCCGCGCCACCGCCGGCGGGAGGCCGAGGAGCCGACGCGGGGCCGACCTGATCGGCAAGCGGTTGCGCGGGGCCAAGCTGCGCGGTACGGATCTGCGCGGGGCGCTGCTGATCGCCGCCGATCTGACGGGAGCCGATCTGTCGCTCGCGGATCTCATCGGCGCGGACCTGCGGGACGCCGATCTGTCGGGTGCGGACCTGACCGGCGCGCTGTTCCTGACGCAGCCCCAGCTGAACGCGGCGCGCGGGAACGCCGCGACCCGCCTTCCCGACGGGTTCGACCGTCCCGCGCACTGGACCTCCTGAGCCGGGCGGCCGCCGGTCAGCCGTACAGGTAGGGAGTCGTGGTGGACAGCGCCCGGAACCCCAGGCGGGCCAGGATGGGGCGGCTCGTGTCGGCCGCGTCGACCTGGACGTAACGGTGGCCGCGTGCGGCGGCGATGCGGGCGCGGTGGGCGACGAGGGCGCGGTAGAGGCCGCGGCCGCGCCAGGCCTCGACGGTGCCGCCGCCCCAGAGGCCCGCGAAGTCGGTGCCGGGGCAGAGTTCGAGGCGGGCGGCGCTGACCGGCTCGCCGTCGGCGAGGGCGACGACGGCGGTGACGGTGTCGGGGTCGGCCGCGAGCCGGTCCAGGAGCTGTCGTTCGAGGTGGCCGCTGTCCGTGCCGAAGGCGCGCTGGTGGACCTCGGCGACCTGCCGTACCCCGGACGCGTCGGTGACGGCGCGGAGTTCGACGCCGGCGGGCAGGGGTACGCCGTCGGGCAGCGCGGCGGCCTCGGCCGCCATCAGGGTCTCCGGAGGGTCGGCGGTGAATCCCGCGGCGGTCAGCCGGGCGCCGAGGTCGCCGGGGGTGTCGTGGGCGTACAGCTTCCATTCGAAGGACAGGCCGGCGGCGGCGTAGTACTCGATCTGTCCGGCGATGGCACGGTCGGCGTCGGGGGTGGTCAGACGGGACCAGAGGACGCCGTTCCAGGCGTGCGCGGGTCCGGTCTGGCGGACGACGTCGCCGACGCGCTCGATCCGGCAGCCGGGTCCGTCGGGACGGGCCTCGCGGCGGAGCTGGCGGTCGTACAGGTCGCGAAGGTGCTGGGGTTCCATGCGGGTCACTCCAGCACTCGGGGTCGGGCGCGGGCAAAGGGATTCCGCCGGGCCGGGCGGTCCGCGGCGCCGGACGCCCGGCTCCCGGCTCCCGTCCCCCGCCTCCCGTCACCAGGTGACCGGGAGTGCCTCCGGGCCGCGGATGAGGGCTCCGCGCTGCCAGCGGAGCCGGTCCGGGGGCAGGGCGAGCCGGAGGTCCGGGAAGCGGGTCCACAGGGAGTCGACCAGGACCTCCGCCTCGATGCGGGCCAGGGCGGCGCCGGGGCACTGGTGGGGACCGTGCCCGAAGGCGACGTGCGGGTTGTAGCGGCGGTCGAAGTCGAGGCGCTCGGGGTCGGCGAAGACGGCGGGGTCGCGGTTGGCCGTCAGATAGGAGACGTAGACGGGGTCGCCGGCCGGGATGGTGACCCCGCCGACCTCGACGTCCTCCAGGGCGATCCGGGAGAGGCCGACGGCGTTGCGGTGCGGGAGGTAGCGGAGCAGCTCGTCGACGGCCCGCGGGACGAGCGCGGGCTCGGCGCGCAGCCGGGCCAGGTGCTCGGGGTGGGTGAGCAGCGCGTAGACCATGCTGGCGCTGTTCCCGCGGACGGCGTGGACGCCGCCGATCTGGACGAGGACGGCGAGTCCGACGGCCTCGCGTTCGGTGAGGGTGGTGTCGTCGACGGCGTCCGCGAGGACGGCGGCGAGGGTCTCGCGGCCGGTGCCGTGGCTGCGGCCGATGAGTTCGGTGAAGTAGCGGCCCATGTCGGCCTTGGCCCGCTCGCCCTCCTTGCGGCCGGTGGTGACGGCGGAGCCGATGGTGTCGGACCAGCGGGCCAGCAGCGGTCGGTCGCCCTCCGGGACGCCCATGAGGGCGCCGGCCACGGCGAGCGGGAAGGGGCGGTGGACGAGTGCCATCAGGTCGGCGGGGGCGCCGTGTTCCTCGACCCGGTCGAGGAGCCGGTCCATGACCTCCTGGGCGTGGTCCCGCAGGGCCTTCAGCGGCCGGGGGCCGAAGGCACGGGCGACGACCCCGCGCATCCGGGTGTGGTCCGGGGGGTCGGCGAAGCCGACGGCGCCCTCCATCGGGACGAAGTGGGGGGCCACCCGGGTGACGGACCGGCCGTGGACGGCCTGCCGGCTGAAGCGGGGGTCGCCGGAGACGAGCTTGACGTCCTCGTACCGGGTGACGAGCCAGGCGTGGCCCTCGCCGTGCGGCAGCCGGACCCGGGTGACCGGGTCCTCGTGCAGCAGCCGGGCCAGCAGCGGGTCGAAGTCGAGTCCGGTGAGGTCGGGGACGGCCCAGAAGTGGGCCTGCGGGGCGTCGGCGTCGTTGGTGGTGGTCACGGGGGCACCCTTCCCCGGAGCGGCCGCCCCCGCCGCACGGAATGAGCCGAAAGGCCCCAAGGTGTGACGGGGATGCGGGCGGGGAACCTGGCCCGCGCCTCTTGCCAACCCCCCGGTGCCTCCGGTTTTACTGGCCGGGAACGGATCGACCGAATGATCGGTCGTCCGTTTTACGACCGTGGAGGAGTGGCGCGATGACGGAACTGCTGGACAGCGGCGAGCGGCTCGGACGCGAGGAGCTGGCGGCCCTCCAGCTGGAGCGGCTGCGGGCGACCCTGCGGCACGCGTACGAGAACGTGGACTTCTACCGGCGCTCCTTCGACGCCGCCGGGGTGACCCCCGAGGACTGCCGTACGCTCGCGGACCTGGCGCGCTTCCCGTTCACCGCCAAGACCGACCTGCGCGACCACTACCCCTTCGGGATGTTCGCCGTCGACCAGTCCCGGATCAGGCGGATCCACGCCTCCAGCGGCACCACCGGCCGCCCGACCGTCGTCGGCTACACGGACGGCGACCTGGACCTGTGGGCGGACGTGGTCGCCCGCTCCCTGCGCGCCGCCGGGGCCCGCCCCGGGCACAAGGTGCACGTGGCGTACGGCTACGGCCTGTTCACCGGCGGACTCGGCGCGCACTACGGCGCGGAGCGGCTCGGGTGCACGGTGATCCCCGCCTCGGGCGGCATGACGGCCCGGCAGGTCCAGCTCATCCAGGACTTCCGACCCGAGATCATCATGGTGACCCCCTCGTACATGCTGACGCTGCTCGACGAGTTCGAGCGGCAGGGCGTGGACCCGCGGTCGACGTCCCTGAAGGTCGGCGTCTTCGGCGCCGAGCCGTGGACGGAGGCGATGCGCAAGGAGATCGAGGAGGCCTTCGCGATCGACGCGGTCGACATCTACGGCCTGTCGGAGGTGATCGGCCCGGGTGTGGCGCAGGAGTGCGTGGAGACCAAGGACGGTCTGCACATCTGGGAGGACCACTTCTATCCGGAGATCGTCGACCCGTTCACGGGCGAGGTGCTGCCGGACGGCGAGGAGGGGGAGCTCGTCTTCACCTCGCTCACCAAGGAGGCCATGCCGATCGTCCGCTACCGGACGCGCGACCTGACCCGCCTGCTGCCGGGGACGGCGCGGGTGTTCCGGCGGATGGAGAAGGTCACGGGGCGCAGCGACGACATGATCATCCTGCGCGGGGTGAACCTCTTCCCGACCCAGATCGAGGAGATCGTGCTGCGCACCCCGGCGGTGGCCCCGCACTTCCAGCTGCGGCTGACCCGCGAGGGCCGGCTCGACGCCCTGACCGTACGCGCCGAGGCCCGCGCGGACGCGACGCCCGAGCAGCGCGCGGAGGCGGCCCGGTCGATCGCGGCGGCGGTCAAGGACGGGATCGGGGTCTCGGTCTCGGTCGAGGTGGTCGACCCGGAGACCCTGGAGCGTTCGGTGGGCAAGATCAAGCGGATCGTGGACCTGCGGAAGGCGTCGTAGCCGGACCCCGGCATCCGGCCACGGCAGGACCCCGGGACGCGTTCACCGACTGCGGCCCCGGTGGAACGCGGGCGGCGACAGCCTTCCGTACACCGAGACGCCCGGGGCGACCACCGCCTCAAGCCCGCCCGACCTCCGCGTACCGGTCGCGGAGGTCGCGCTTGAGGATCTTGCCGCTGGCGTTGCGGGGCAGTTCCGGCAGGAAGTGGACCCGCTTGGGGGCCTTGAAGGCGGCGAGGTGCGCGCGGGCGTGGGCGAGGAGTTCGGCCTCGGTGACCTCGCCGCGCGGGACGACCACCGCGGTGACCGCCTCGATCCAGCGGTCGTCGGGGAGGCCGATCACGGCGACCTCGGCGACGCCGGGGTGGGTGTAGAGCGCGTCCTCCACCTGGCGCGAGGCGACCAGTACGCCACCGGAGTTGATGACGTCCTTCACCCGGTCGACGATCGTGAGGTAGCCCTCGGCGTCGCGGACGGCGAGGTCCCCGGAGCGGAACCAGCCGTCGCGGAAGGCCGCCGCCGTCTCCTCGGGCTTGCGCCAGTAGCCGTCGCAGAGCTGCGGGGAACGGTAGACGATCTCGCCGGGGGTGCCGTCGGGCACGTCCTCGCCCTTCTCGTCGACGACCCTGGCCCGGACGTGCCGGACCGGCCGGCCGCAGGAGTCCATGCGTCCCTCGTGCTCGTCGGGGCCGAGGACGGTGGCGAGGGGGCCGATCTCGGACTGGCCGAAGCAGTTGTAGAAGCGGAGTCCGGGCAGCCGTGCGCGCAGCCCTTCGAGGACGGGTACGGGCATGATCGAGGCCCCGTAGTAGGCCTTGCGCAGGGCCGAGAGGTCGCGGTGCGCGAAGTCGGGGTGGCGGGTGAGGCCGATCCACACCGTGGGAGGGGCGAAGAGGCTGTCGGCGAGGCCCGCCTCGACCAGGTCGAGGAGCACGGCCGGGTCGGGGCCGTCGACGAGGGTGTTCTCGGCGCCGACCGCGAGGTAGGGCAGCAGGAAGACGTGCATCTGGGCCGAGTGGTAGAGCGGCAGCGCGTGCACCGGCCGGTCGTCCTCGTGCAGGTCGAGCGCCTCGATCGCGCTCGCGTACGCGTGGACGAGGGCGCGGTGCGACATCGTCGCACCCTTGGGCAGGGCCGTGGTGCCCGAGGTGTAGAGCAGCTGGACGCAGTCCCGGGCGTCGCGGTCGGCGTCGTACTCCTCCGGCTCCGCGAGCGCGTCGAGGAGCGAACCGGGCCCGTCCCGCAGCGCCTTGACCGCGAACCCGTCAGGTACGCGCTCCGCGAGGGCGGGGTCGGCGAGGACCAGGGAGGCCTCGGACTGCTCCAGGAGGTACGCGAGGTCCCCGCCCGTCAGATGGTGGTTGACGGGCACGTGGATCAGCCCGGCCCGGGAGCAGGCGAGGAACGCGATCAGGTAGGCGTCCGAGTTGTGGCCGTAGGTCGCGACCCGGGCCGCCTCCGGCAGACGGAGGCCGTGGTGCGGCTCGCGCAGGACCGCCGCGGCCGTGGAGACGGCCGCGTCCAGCTCGGCGTACGTCCAGGTCCGGTCGGCGTAGCGGACGGCGATCCGGTCGGGGACGCGCTGGGCGCTCATGCGCAGGACACCGTCGACGGCGCGGCTGAGGAGTCGATCCATGGCGCGATCCTCCGCGCGCACCCGACGGGAGGTCAAGTACCGTGCGACCGCTCCGGACGGACGCGGGCGGGCAGGTGGGCGCG
>NZ_RDBH01000080.1:31521-33514 GCF_008042145.1 Streptomyces sp. adm13(2018) | reverse complement strand
CTCTATCGGCGGACGCGGGGCATGCCCAGGCCGATCCACGAGATGATCTCGCGCTGGATCTCGTTGTTCCCGCCGCCGAAGGTGAAGATGACGGCGGAGCGGTAGCCGCGCTCCAGTTCGCCGTGGAGGACCGTGCCCGCGGAGCCCTCCTTGAGGGCGCCCGCCGCACCGACGACCTCCATGAGGGCCGCGTAGGCGTCGCGGCGGGCCTCGGAGCCGTAGACCTTGACGGCCGAGGCGTCCTGGGGGGTGACGGTGCCGTGCTGGACGGCGTTCACCATCTGCCAGTTGAGGAGCTTCATCGCGTCGAGCCGGGCGTGGGTACGGGCCAGGGTGCGGCGCACCCAGGGCAGGTCGATGACGCGCCGGCCGTCCGCGAGCGGGGTGGCTGCGGCCCAGCGCTGGACGTCGTGGAGGGCGCGGATCGCCATCGTGCCGTGGGCGGCGAGGGTCACGCGCTCGTGGTTGAGCTGGTTGGTGATCAGCCGCCAGCCCCTGTTCTCCTCGCCGACCCGGCGTGAGGCGGGGACCTCGACGTCGTCGTAGTAGCTCGCGGTGGTGTCGTGCGAGGCGAGGGTGTTGATGAGGGTGCAGGAGTAGCCGGGGTCGCTCGTCGGGACGAGCAGCATCGTGATGCCCTTGTGCGGCGGCGCCTCGGGGTCGGTGCGGACCGCGAGCCAGACCCAGTCGGCGGTGTCGCCGTTGGTCGTCCAGATCTTCTGGCCGTTCACGGTGTACGTACCGGTGACCTCGTCCCCCCGCCGAATCGCGCGGGTCTTCAGGGCGGCCAGGTCGGTGCCGGCGTCGGGTTCGCTGTAGCCGATGGCGAAGTCGATCTCGCCGGAGAGGATGCGCGGCAGGAAGTACGCCTTCTGCTCGTCGGTGCCGAAGCGCATGATCGTCGGCCCGACGGTGTTCAGGGCCATGAGCGGCAGCGGGACGCCCGCCTGCGCGGCCTCGTCGAAGAAGATGAACTGCTCCATGGGGGTCAGCCCCCGCCCGCCGAACTCGGTGGGCCAGCCGACCCCGAGCCAGCCGTCGGCGCCGAGCCGCCGGATGGTCTCCCGGTAGAAGCGCTTCTGCGCCGCCGGGTCCGCGTAGCGGGTGTGGACGTCCTCGGGGACCAGCTCGGAGAAGTACGCACGCAGTTCGGCGCGCAGTTCGTCCTGCGCGGGCGTGTAGGCGAGGTGCATGGGGCGGGCCTCCCGTGGCGGCTGTCCTGCGGCGGCGGTCCTTGGCGGGTTCCCGGCGTCACCCGGGGCGTGCGAGGCGCGACGGCGGCCACGGTAGAACGTGTTCCATAAATGCGGAAGGCTCGGGGCGGTCCCGGACGGCCCGCGGCCCCGGTTCGCAGCTGCGGAACCGGGGCCGGGGGGGAGGTACGAGGGGAGCTGCGGGATGCTGCGGTGCGCTGCGGGACCGTCCGTGATCCCCGCGGATGGGCGCGGGCGGTCGACGCCGGGGCCGGGGCGGCCTACGGCAGCAGCTCGTCCATGGAGGCGCGACCCTTCTCCGCCATGCGGCGTTCCGCCCAGGCGAGGGTCTGGGGAGTCACGTCACGACCGGAGGCGAGGACCAGGTCCTCGGCCGTGAACTCGCCCTCCGACCCGGAATGCAGCAGCCGGTCGGGCGTGGGGAAGTCCCCCTGGGACGTCTTGTCGGGCTCAGCGTTCATGCCGCCTCCTACGTGTTCGTCCGGCACTCGCCATTCTCGTGTCCGGCCCGTGGGTCCGCATCCGGGAGCGGGGGCGTCCCCGCCACCGCCCGCGCCGCGCGGCGGCCGCTCAGCAGCACGGCCCCGGACGGTACGGGTCGGCCGAGGCCCGCGGCTGGTCCGGGTCGGTCGGCAGCCCGGCCGCAACGGACGCTCGCCGACCGGGTCGGCCGACCCCCGCGGCTGGTCCGCGTCGGCCGGGCCGGTCGGTCGGCAGCACGGCCTGTAGGGGTCGGCCGCGACGGTCGCTCAGCGGGCCGGGCCGGCCGAGCCCTACAG
>NZ_RDBH01000080.1:0-31421 GCF_008042145.1 Streptomyces sp. adm13(2018) | reverse complement strand
GCCTGGGCGAGGCTATCGAGGAGGAGTGCCTGGTCACGCCCGCCGACTGGGCGGCGCGCGGGCACGCGGCCGGCACCCCGTTCTCCGTGGCGCACACCTTCGGCCAGACCGGCCCGTTCCGCCCCCGCAACCTCGTCCGCGGCACGGAGAACGCGGTGCTGGCGGGGTGCGCGGGCCGGCGCGCCCGTGATCCGGAGGGCGGCCAGCTTCCCCGAGACGAGGACCGTCGGCACGCCGACGCCGGGGGTCGTGCCGCACCCCGCCAGCACCGCGTTCTCCGTGCCGCGGACGAGGTTGCGGGGGCGGAACGGGCCGGTCTGGCCGAAGGTGTGCGCCACGGAGAACGGGGTGCCGGCCGCGTGCCCGCGCGCCGCCCAGTCGGCGGGCGTGACCAGGCACTCCTCCTCGATAGCCTCGCCCAGGCCGTGGAGGCCCCGGTCTTCCAGGGTGCCGACGAGCGCGTCGCGGTAGCGGGCGCCGAGCTCGCCCCAGTGGAGGGCGTCGGGACCCACCTCGGTGTTCGGGCAGGGCGCCAGGATGTAGTGCAGATGGCGGCCGGGCGGGGCCAGCGTCGGGTCGGTGGCCGTCGGCCGGGTGATCAGCAGGGAGGGATCGCTCATCACCCGTCCGGTGCGCGTCAGCTCGCGGAAGGTCCCGTCCCAGGCGGCCCCGAACGAGATCGTGTGGTGCGCAAGGAGCGGCCACGTCCGTCGGGTGCCCGCGTGGAGCACGACGGCGCTCGGGGAGTGCCGCAGCCGGACGGGGCGACGGGGGCGGCGCCCCAGGAGGCGGTAGGAGAGCGGCAGGTCGGGGGTGAGGACCACGGCGTCGCAGGCGATCCGGCCGGCGGCGGTGACGACGGCGGTGATCCGTTCGCCCCGCCGCTCCAGGCGCTCCACCGGCTCGTCGTACCGCAGTTCGGCACCCGCGGCGGCGGCCACCCTCGCCATGGCGGCCGGTACGGCGTGCATGCCGCCGCGGGGGAAGTAGACCCCGGCGACGGTGTCCATGTAGGCGATGACCCCGTACGCGGCGAGGGCACGGGACGGTGCCACGCCCGCGTACAGCGACTGGAACGAGAAGACCCTGCGCAGCCGTTCGTCCCCGAGGTGGCGGCCGATCGCGCGGTCGAGCGATCCGAAGCCGCCCGCCAGGGCGAGCCGTGCCAGGTCGGGGTGCGCGAGCTGCCACGGCGAGTCGAAGTTCGCGTCGATGAAACGGTCGATCTGGAGCCTGTACAGCTCGGTGAGCCACCGGCGCAGCCTGCGGTACCCGGCGGCCTCGCGCGCTCCGGCGAACCGCTCCACCTCCGCGGCCATGGCCTCGGCGTCGGTGTGGACGTCCAGGGCGCTGCCGTCCGCGAACCGCGCGCGGTAGGCCGGGTGCAGGGGGACCAGGTCCACGTGGTCCCGCAGGCGGGCGCCGACCGCGGCGAAGGCCTCGTCGAGGAGGTCCGGCATGGTGAGCACGGTGGGGCCCGTGTCCATCCGGTAGCCGTCGCGCTCGACGCGTCCCGCCCGGCCGCCCGGCAGTCCGTCGCGCTCCACGACCGTCACCCGTCGTCCCGCCGCCAGCAGGTGCAGGGCCGCGGACAGTCCGGCCAGCCCTGCGCCCACGACGACGACGTGATCGGTCCTGCCCGGCAGTGCCTTCACCGCGGATCTCCTGTCAGCGCGTCGTCGAACTCGGTCATCGGCCGGGCGGCCCGGCGTGGTTGCTCGGCGGGCGGGTCTGGCTCCCCGGCGGCCCGGCGGGACTCACCCGCGGTGTCCGGCGCGTCGCCGGGTGGCAGGCCGCAGGCCTCGCGCAGCAGGCGTACGAGGCGGGCCGTGGCCGGCCGGTCGAGAGGGGCGCCCGCGAGGGACTCCTCGGCCCGGCGGCACAGTCGCTCGACCTCGGTGGCCACCTGCGCCCGCGCTCCTCCCTGGTCCAGCACCTCCCGGGCCCGCCGGACGTCCTCGGCGCCCGCCGTGTTCGGGGCACCGGTGACCGTCTCCAGGACCCGCAGTCCGGTGCGGTCCCCGGCGGCCTCGCAGCGTTCCCTGGCCACGGCCAGGAGATACGTCGACCGGCCCTCGCGCAGGTCCTCGCCGACCGGCTTCCCGGTCGCGGCGGGATCGCCGAACGCGCCCTGGAGGTCGTCGTGGAGCTGGAAGGCCAGGCCCGCGCAGCGGCCCGCCCCGGCGAGCGCGGCCAGGACGTCCGGAGACCCGCCCGCGAGGGTGGCGCCGAGCATCAGCGGGCGCTCCATCGAGTACAGGGCGGTCTTGAGCACGGCGGAACGCAGCGCCCGCGTCGCGGAGCGGTTCGCGGTCGCCTGGGCGTGCAGGTCGAGGTACTGGCCGGCGACCAGTTCGGCCCGCATCGACCGCCAGACCGCGGCCGCCGGTGCCGCCGCCGGGGATCCGGCCGTCGCCTCGGCGAAGGCGTCGTCGGCCCACACCAGGGCGAGATCGCCCGCGAGCACGGCGCCCGCTCCGCCGAAGGTCCCGCACGGCCGGTCGCGGCGCGGCGTCGCGTACTGCTCGTCCAGCTCGACGTGCACGGCGGTGCGTCCCCGCCGCAGTGGCGAGCCGTCCATCACGTCGTCCTGGATCAGCGCGCACGTCTGGACGAGTTCCAGTGCCCCGGCGACGCCGAGCGCGGCCGCGGCCTGCGGTGCGCCGCCGCCCGCGGCGCGCAGGCCCCACCAGCACAGCCGGGCGCGCATGCGCCGTCCGCCTGCCAGGGTGAAGCGCGCGACGCGGCCGGCGAGGTCCTCGGCGAAGAGCGGGTCCACCGCCTCGGCCTCTTCGAGTCGGCGTCCGAGGACCGTCGCCAACACCGTGTTCACGGCCGCCGCCACGTCGTCGTCGACATGGAGCGGGTCCAGTGCGCGCATGGGACTGCCCTTCACCGTCGGCCGCCGGGAGGACCGGCTCGCTCGGCGCATACGTACCGCGGCCGGTCCGCCGGACATCCGGTCTTGAGCCGGACGGCCCAACCGTTCCCCTCCGGAGGGCGCCGGGACCCGGCCTTGAGACCCGCGACGAGGAGCCGGGGCCCGTACGGCGTGGCGTACGGCGCCCCGGTCGGGACGGGTCGCAGGCTGGATCCGACCCGGGAGAGGACCCACATGACCCTGCTTCACGACCGCGCGCTCGCTGCCGCGTTCGACCACGCCGCACCCTCGTACGACCGCATGACCGCCGCGAACCCCGGCTACCACGGGCAGCTGCGGCGTTCCGCACGCCGTCTCGGGCTGCCCGGGGACGGCGCGGGGCTCTCCGTGCTCGACCTCGGGTGCGGTACGGGCTCCTCCACGCGCGCCCTGCTGGACGTCGCGCCCCGCGCCACCGTCACCGGTGTCGACGCCTCGGCCGGGATGCTGGCGCGGGCACGGGAGAAGACCTGGCCCTCGTCCGTCTCCTTCGTGCACGCGCCGGCCGAGGAGGTCGGCACCACCGACACCGCGCGGCCGTACGACGCCGTGTTCGCCGCGTACCTCTTCCGCAACGTCGCCGACCCGGACGCCGTGCTCCGGTCCGTCCGCGGTCTGCTGCGCCGCGGTGGGCGGCTCGCGGTCCACGAGTACGCGCTGAGCGGTCGGGCGGTCCACCGCGCGGTGTGGAACGCGGTGACGAGCGGCCTGGTGGTGCCCGGGGGCCGACTGCACGGGGACGCGGCCCTCTACCGGCACCTGCGCCGCAGCGTGCTGGACTTCGACACGGCGCCCCGGTTCGCCGAACGCCTCCGCCGCGCCGGGTTCGCGGACGTGCGCGTGCTGCCGCTCCCGGGCTGGCAGACGGGCATCACCCACACCTTCCTCGCGACCCGCGACTGACGTGCCGGCACACGGCGGGCCGGGGCGGTGACTCCTTCCGGGGTGCATGCGGCGCCCGGGCGTTACGGGGCGGCGGACCGGGGCAGGGGACGTGCATGGCACCCAGTGAAGACAGCCCCGACCGCGCCCACACACCGCCCGACGCGGTCGACGACCTGACGGTGGAGGCCCTGGGGTCGCTGTCGAAGGCCCTGGAGACGGTCGAACGGGCCCGGGGCCATCTCTACGGGTTCCACCAGCTGACGGGGTCCGCGGACCTGGAGCTGGACCGGACCGTCGCCCTGCTGAGGGAGGCCGGACACGGCGACTGGGCGGACCGCGTCGAGACCGAGGTGCTGGGACGCAACGTCATCCCGGGCCACTGGACCTTCCAGGTCGTCGAGGCCTACAACAGCACGTACTACGAGCCGTTCCGCGAACTCGAACGCGAGGCGCTGCAAGCTCTGGCCGACGGCAGGGACCACCTCCACGAGGCGGCGATGAAGGAGGCCCGCCGCACCACGGGCCACCCGGACCACACGGCCGGCCCGTCCTGACAGATCCTCCTGACGGGCCGTCCTGACGCGGCGGTCGGACGGGCGGTCGTGCGGGCGGACGGGCGCGTGGTCGGTCGGGCGGTGGCGGCCTCCTCCGCGCTGGTCCGGCCGGGGGGTCCCCGGGCTGTCCCGCGCGTCGGGACCGGGAGTCGGCCGCCACCGGAGTGATGGTGTTGTCGGCATACGGTCGGCCCGGCACGCCCACACCGCGATTCGGCGGAGGATTCGAGCAGAGTTGAACACGCAGCCCCATGACAAGGTCCTCTCCGAGCTGTTGGCCAGGTCCCGTCTCACCCCGGGCCGCGGCCTGGCCGAGCTCGTCGCCCGGACCGGGCTGCGCATGGGTCTCACCGGTACCGCCGTCTACGTGGCAGACCTGCAACAGGAGACGCTCCAGGCGCTTCCCCAGTCCCCCGCCCCCGAGGAGCCGGCCCTCGGCGTGGACACCTCGCTGGGAGGGCTCGCCTACCGGGAGGAGCGCACCCAGCGTTCGGCGGACGGCGACACCCTGTGGGTGCCGATGATCGACGGGGTCGAACGGCTCGGCGTCATGAAGGCCACCGGCCACGGCTTCGACCCGGGACTGGTCGACCGGTGCGAGGCGCTGGCCGCCGCGGCCGCGCTGCTGCTGGTGTCCAAGTCGACGCACAGTGACGTCCTGATCGAGGCGGAGCGGCGCAGGACGATGACCGTGCAGGCGGAACTGCTCTGGGCGTTCCTGCCGCCCCGGACGATCGGCACCGCGCAGGTGACCTCCTCCGCGTGTCTGGAGCCCGCCTATGACATCGGCGGGGACGCCTTCGACCACAGCCTCATCGACAACGGGCTGCATCTGACCCTGCTGGACTCCATGGGGCACGACCTCGCGTCGGGGGGTGCCAGCGCGGCCGGGCTCGCGGCCTGCCGTGCGACCCGCCGCTCCGGCGGGTCGCTCGCGGACATCGTTCCCGAGATCGACAAGATCCTGGACCAGTGGTTCACCGACCGGCTGATGACGGCCGTCATCGCGACCCTGGACGCCGAGGACGGGACCCTGACCTGGGTCAACTGCGGCCACCCGGCCCCCCTGCTGATCCGGGACGGCCGGGTGCTGCACGGCATGCTCGAACGGCCGGCCGACCTCCCCCTCGGCTGGGGGTTCCACCTCACCGAGCCGCCCACGGTGCACCGGGTGCGGCTCCAGCCCGGCGACCGGGTCCTGATCTACAGCGACGGGGTCACCGAGGCGCGTTCGCCGGCCGGCGACCTCTTCGGCGAGGAGAGGCTGGCCGACATCGTCATCCGTTCGACGGCCGCGGGCGCCGCCGCACCCGAGGCCCTGCGCCGGCTGGTGCGGACCCTGCGGAAGCACCAGGACCTGCCGCTCCGCGACGACGCCACCATCCTGCTGACCGAGTGGCACCCGGACCAGGGCTGACCGTGCCCGCCCCGACCCGGCCGCGACGGCGTCTCACGCGGGTGCGGTCGGCGCGGCCGTGGAGCCCTCCGTCTCGTCGCTCCACGACCAGTCGGTGACCTCGGGAAGGTCGATGCCGTGCTGCCGGATCCAGGCGTGGTGGCGCTCACGGGCGTCCGCCATCGTCCGGCGTACGGAATCGGCGCGGGAGGCGAGACCGGGCACTCGGTCGATCACGTCCATCACCAGCCGGTAGCGGTCGAGGTCGTTGCGCACGACCATGTCGAACGGTGTGGTCGTGGTGCCCTTCTCCTTGTAGCCGCGCACATGGAGGTTCGCGTGTCCGGCGCGGCGATAGGCCAGCCGGTGGACCAGCCAGGGGTAGCCGTGATAGCCGAAGATCACCGGCTTGTCCGTGGTGAACAGGGCGTCGTACTCCTCGTCGGGCATGCCGTGCGGGTGCTCCTCGCGGGGCATGAGCCGGGTCATGTCCACCACGTTCACCACGCGGACGGCGAGGTCCGGGAGGTGGCGCCGCAGGAGGCTCGCCGCCGCGAGCACCTCCTCGGTGGGTACGTCGCCCGCGCAGCCGAGGACCACGTCCGGCTCCTGTCCGTCGGCCTCGGTGCCCGCCCACTCCCAGATGCCGGCGCCGCGGGCGCAGTGGTCACGGGCCTCGTCGAGGGAGAGCCAGTCGAAGCCGGGCTGCTTGCCGGCGACGATCACGTTGACGTGGTCACGGCTGCGCAGCGCGTGGTCGGCGACGGTCAGGAGGGTGTTCGTGTCCGGCGGCAGGTAGACGCGGACGACCTCGGGGCTCTTGTTGAGGACGTGGTCCACGAAGCCGGGGTCCTGGTGGGAGAAGCCGTTGTGGTCCTGGCGCCACACGTGGGAGGTCAGCAGGTAGTTGAGCGAGGCGACGGGGGCCCGCCACGGCAGGGCGCGGGACGTCGTCAGCCATTTGATGTGCTGGTTGACCATGGAGTCGACGATGTGGGCGAAGGCCTCGTAGCAGGAGAACAGGCCATGGCGGCCGGTGAGCAGGTATCCCTCCAGCCAGCCCTGGCAGGTGTGTTCGGAGAGGATCTCCATGACCCGGCCGTGCCGGTCGAGGTGCTCGTCGGTGTCCAGGACCGCCGCCTGCCAGGCCTTGCCGCCGGCACCGTACACCGCCTGCAGCCGGTTCGATTCGGTCTCGTCGGGGCCGACGAGGCGGAAGTCGCGGCTCCGTGCCGTGGCCGTCAGGACGCCCTCAAGGAGCTTCCCCAGGACGTCGGTCGGCTCGTGCCGTGTGCTGCCCGGCCGGTCCACCTTCACGGCGAAGCCCTCCAGGGGCGGAAGGGGAAGGTCGCGCAGCAGGGTGCCGCCGTTGGCGTACGGGGTGAATCCCAGCCGGCGTCCACCGCTCGGGAGGCCGGCGAGCACCTCGGCCCGTGGAGCGCCGTGCTCGTCGAAGAGCTCCTCGGGCCGGTACGAGCGCAGCCACTCCTCCAGCTGCCGCAGATGGCGGGGGTCCTCGCGTACCTCGGGCAGGGGCACCTGGTGGGAGC
This sequence comes from Streptomyces sp. adm13(2018), assembly GCF_008042145.1. GTDB lineage: Bacteria > Actinomycetota > Actinomycetes > Streptomycetales > Streptomycetaceae > Streptomyces. The sequence continues at coordinate 24,116 of NZ_RDBH01000080.1, read as the reverse complement.
GCCAGGTCCCCTCGACGGGCTTCCCGTCGACCTCCGCCGGGCCCGTCCAGCCCTTCGGGGTGTCGAGGACGATCATCGGCCACCGGGGCCGGTGGTCCGACCGGCCCTCGCGGGCCGCGGTCTGGAGGGCACGGATGCGGCCGAGCGCCGTGTCCATGGCGGCGGCCATGCTCCGGTGGACCTGCCGGGGGTCGGTGCCGCTCACGTAGAGGGGGTCGTGGCCGTAGCCGCGCAGGAGGGCGTCGAGTTCCTCCCTGGGCAGCCGTGCGAGCACGGTGGGGTTCGCGATCTTGTAGCCGTTGAGGTGGAGGACGGGCAGGACGGCTCCGTCGCGCACCGGGTCGAGGAACTTGTTGGAGTGCCACGACGCGGCGAGCGGCCCCGTCTCCGCCTCGCCGTCTCCGATGACGCAGGTCACCAGGAGGTCGGGATTGTCGAACGCGGCGCCGTAGGCGTGCGACAGGGAGTAGCCCAGCTCGCCGCCCTCGTGGATGGAGCCGGGGGTCTCGGGTGCCACGTGGCTCGGCACGCCGCCGGGGAACGAGAACTGCCGGAACAGCCGGGCCATGCCCGTCTCGTCCCGGGTCACCTCAGGGTAGATCTCGCTGTAGCTGCCCTCCAGCCAGGAGTTCGCCAGTACGGCGGGGCCGCCGTGACCGGGGCCCCAGATGCAGAGCGCTTCGATGTCGTGGGAGCGGATCACGCGGTTGAGGTGGGTGTACACGAGGTTGAGGCCCGGGGACGTTCCCCAGTGGCCGAGCAGGCGGGGTTTGATGTCCGCCGGTTCGAGGGGCCTGCGGAGGAGGGGGTTGTCCATCAGGTAGATCTGCCCGACGGCCAGGTAGTTCGCCGCTCGCCAGTGGACGTCGAGGGCGTCGAGCTCCTCGTCGCTGATGCCGGGCCGCTCCGCGGCGCCGACGTCGGGCTCCGCGGCGCCCACGTCACGCTTCTCCTCGCTGACGTCGGGCTTCTCGTCGCTCTGGAGCGCGTCGGTCGGCGGGGATTCCCGGTCGGCCGGTGTCGCCTTGTGCATCGTGCCTCCTCCGTCGGGTCACCGGGCGCGGCCGTGCGGCGTGCCGACGGCGGACGGGCCGGTGGGGCGTCTCAGGGCGTCTGCCCGCGACTCCTCCCGCCGAACGGGTTTGTCGTCCACGCTCCCGCGTGCCACGGAGGGCGGGGCTCGTCGGCAGCCCGGCGTGATCCCGCCTGCGTCAGGGCGCGGCGGGGGAGGTCCCTCCGGGCTCCTCGGGATCCGGGTCGGGGACGCGGCGGGCCAAGACGTTCTGGGCGGGAGCCTGGTGCCCGCCCGAGGCGAGGACGCGGACCTCGTCCCGGTCGCTGATCTCGGCCCGGATGATGCCGCTGGGATCGGCGTAGACCGGATGCCCGCCGGGCCCCTTCACAGTGGTGCGCTCGACGGTGACGACGTCCTCGGCCGCAGCCGTGTCGTCGGAGAACACCAGCTCATACCGGAGTGGGCTCATTCAGCATATTTTACGCGGAACGCCCGGATTCGCCCCCGGCCGGCGGGTTCGCCACCGGACCGCACCCCCGGCCGAGGCGCCGGGAAGCCGCTGGTTAGAGTGGTGCGAGGGCTTCCCGCCGCACCAGGCCGGGAGCGGAACCGGGCCGACTGTCGACCACGGCGCCCGTACGACCGACCGCCCCCCGCCGTCTCGTCCGGCACCCCTGCCGCCTGCCGCCTGCCCCGGAATCTCCCGCCTCGCATGCGCTTCCCCCACCTCCGTCGCGCCGGCGACCTGGTCTTCGTCTCCGGCACGAGCTCCCGCCGCCCCGACGGCACGTTCGTCGGTGCGAGCGCCGACGCCATGGGCGTGACGGACCTCGACATCCGCGCCCAGACCAGGGCCGTGCTCGACAACATCGCGCGCCTCCTGGCCGCGGGGCGGGGCGGCGCCGGGCACGATCACGCGTCCTCCTCGGTGGTGAGGGCGACGGTGCCGAGACCGGCGACCGTGGCCCGCACGTGGGTTCCGGACGGCAGGGGTACGGCGGCGGTGGCCGCGCCGGCGAGGATCACCGTCCCGGAGGGCAGCTCCCCTGCGAGGCGTGCGGCGGCGGCGACGGCGCGCAGCGGGTGTCCGAGGACGGCCGCGGTGGAGCCGGTCTCGGCGAGGCGCCCGTCGAGTTCGAGCAGGACGCCGAGGTTGCCGAGGTCGCCGAGGTCGTGCGGGGATGTCCAGGGCCCCAGGACGTAGGCCGCGGCGGAGGTGTTGTCGGCGATCACCTCGGGGAGCGAGAACCGGAAGCCGTCGTAGCGGGAGTCGATGACTTCGAGGGCCGGGGCCACGGCGGCGACCGCCGCCGCGGGGTGGGTGCCGGGGCGGAGGGTGTCGCCGAGGAGGAAGGCCACCTCGGGCTCGACCCTCGGGTGGATGAGTCCGGAGACGTCGAGCCGCCCGCCGTCGGCGATCTCCATCCGGTCCGTCAGCCGGCCGTGGATCAGGTCGGAGACGCCCATCTGCCGCATCTTGGCCCGGCTGGTGAAGCCCAGTTTGAAGCCGGTGATCCGCTCGCCGCGGGCCAGCCGCCGGGCGACCAGAGCGTTCTGGACGGCGTAGGCCTCCCGGATGTCGTCGTTCAGTCCGCTCGCTCCGCCGGCCAGCGGGCGTCCCTCGCGTGCGGCCGTGTCGAGCGCTTCGGCGAGTGCCGTGGTGTTCATCGGGTGTCTCCCTCCGGGCCGGTACGGCCGAAGCGGGCGCGCACCGATCCGAGGCCGTCGATCCGGGCTTCGAGCACGTCACCGGGCTCGACGGTCGTCATGGGGCCGAGCGCGCCGGTGAGCACGGTGTCCCCGGCGCGCAGCGGGTGGCCGAGCCGGACGAGCGTGTCGGCCAGCCAGACGGCGGCGTGCAGCGGATGGCCGAGGCAGGCGGCGCCCGCGCCGGTGGACACGGGTTCGCCGTGCCGTTCGAGGACCATGCCGGCGGTCCGCAGGTCGAGTGCGCCCAGCGGTACGGGGCGGGTGCCGAGGACGTACGCGCCGGCGGAGGCGTTGTCGGCGATCGTGTCGACGGCGGAGATGTCCCAGTCGCGGATCCGGCTGCCCACCACCTCGACGGCGGGCAGTGCGAAGGCGGTGGCGCGGATGACGTCGGCGACGGTGTGCCGGTCGTGGGTGAGGTCGTGCTCCAGGACCAGGGCGACCTCGGCCTCGGCCCGGGCCTGGAGCACGGCGTCCCAGGGGATCTCCGCGCCGTCCGGTACGGCCATGTCGTCCGTCAGGCGGCCGAAGTCCGGTGTGTCGACGCCGAGCTGGGCCTGCACGGCCGCCGAGGTCAGCCCGATCTTCCAGCCGGTGACGCGGTGGCCCTCGGCGCGGCTGCGGTCGGCGAGCAGCGTCTGGACGGCGTAGGCGGCGGCCAGGTCGCCGGGGGGCAGCAGGTCGCGTACGGGGTCGCAGGGCACGCCGGTCCGGCGGGCCGTGTCGAGGCGTTCGGCGGCGCGGGCCACCGCGGGGTCGGGCGTGTTCACAGTTTCACGCACACATTCATCGGTTCGGAGAAGAAGTCGAGGGAGTGGTCGCCGCCCTCACGGCCGATGCCGGAGGCCTTCACGCCGCCGAAGGGGGTGCGGAGGTCACGCAGGTTCCAGGTGTTGACCCAGGCGGTGCCGACGTCGAGGGCGGGGGCGACCCGGTGCGCCCGGCTCACGTCGCCCGTCCAGACGGTGGCGGCGAGTCCGTAGCGACTGGCGTTGGCGAGCGCCAGCGCCTCCTCCTCGGTGTCGAAGGGCGCCAGGTGGACGACGGGGCCGAAGATCTCCTCCCGGACCGCCGGGTGGTCCTCCGGGAGGCCGGCGAGGACGGTCGGCCGCACCCAGAAGCCGCCGTCGCGGTCGTCGGAGAAGCGCGGCGCGCCGCCGCCCGCGAGGACGTCGCCGTCGGCGGCGGCCTTGTCGAGGTGGCCGAGGACCTTGTCCCGGTGGGCCGCGGAGATCATCGGGCCGTACCCGGTCAGCGCCTCGGCGCCGGCGGCGAGCTGCCGGGCGAAGGCGTCGAACACCGGGCGCTCCACGTAGACACGCTCGGTGCACAGGCACACCTGCCCGCTGTGGGTGAAGGACGAGCGGAGGGTGCCCGCCACGGCCTGGTCCAGGTCCGCGTCGGCGAAGACGAGTCCCGCGTTCTTGCCGCCCAGTTCGAAGGAGACCGGGGCCAGTCGCGCGGCGGCGGCCCTCATGATGGTGCTGCCGGTGCGCGACTCCCCGGTGAAGGCGACGGCGTCGACCCCCGGGTGCTCGGTGAGCCACTGTCCGGCGGCGTTCGCGCCGCCGCCGTGGACGAGATTGAAGACCCCCGCGGGTGCCTCCGCCTCCGCGATGACCTCGGCGAGCAGGCAGGCCGTCCCGGGCGTCAGCTCGGAGGGCTTGGCGACCACCGTGTTGCCCGTGGCGAGGGCGGGGGCGACCTTCCAGGTGAGCAGCAGCAGCGGCAGGTTCCAGGGCGAGATCACCGCGACGACGCCCAGCGGCTTGTGCACCGTGTAGTTCAGTGCGCCGCGGCCGTCGGGGGTGGTGGTGTGCCAGGACCGCTCGGCGCGCCCGGCCAGGAGGTCGGCGTACGCCCGGAAGTTGGCGACGGCCCGGGGGATGTCGACCGTGGAGGCGAGTTCGCGGGGCTTGCCCGTGTCGGCGCACTCGGCGGTGACGAAGTCCTCGAAGCGCCGCTCGATGCCGTCGGCGACTCTGTGCAGGAGCCGCGCCCGGTCCGCCGGGCTCCAGGACGCCCAGGGGCCCCGCAGGGCCTGCCGCGCCGCGCCCACCGCACGGTCGACCAGCTCGCGGGAGGCCGTGGGCGCTTCGCCGACGACGGTCCCGCGGGTCGGGTCGATGAGCGGGAACGGGACGCCCGAAGCGTCGAACCCGCCCCCTACGTAATGCCGCACAGGTGAGCGCACCTTGGGGACCTCCGCTGCCGGGCCGGGGATTCGGATCTGGCGCCCCGGCGTGTGCCGGTATCGTGCACCCACCGAGCCATACCGAACCAATGCCAAAAGGCGTTCCTCTCATACCGATTCCGGTATGCGGGCTTCGGGCTCGCGCGACCGACTCAGGAAAGGAGCCCCGGCGATGGACCTGCTGGACGGCCGGCTGAAGTTCCGGCACCTCACCCTGCTCGTCGCGATCCTCGACCACGGGAGCGTGGGCCGTGCGGCCGAGACGCTGCACCTCACCCAGCCCGCCGCCACCCGCACCCTGCGCGAGCTGGAGGGCATCGCGGACCTGCCGCTCTTCGTCCGCATGCCGCGCGGCATGCGGGCGACGCTCTACGGGGAGGCGCTCGCCGAGCACGCCCGCGCCGTGATCGCCGAGATGCGGCGGGCCGGCGAACACCTCACCGGGCTGCGCCAGGGCCGGGAGGGCACCGTGACCGTCGGCGCGCTCCTCGCCGGCACCAACGTGCTGCTCCCCCGTGCGGTGGCGCAGCTCAAGCGGGAACGGCCCCGGGTCACCGTGGTCGTACGGGAGGGCACGCCGGACGTCCTCCATCCGGCCCTGCTGGCGGGGGAACTGGACGTGATCGTAGGCCGGGTGGGGCCCGCGCCCAAGGAGGGGGACGGGCTGCGCCAGCGGCGGCTCTACCGGGAGCGCATCCGGCTCGCGGTCCGGTCCGGCCATCCCCTCCTGGGGACCGGGGACGCCACGCTCACGGACTGCCTCGGCTTCCCGTGGATCGTTCCGGTCGAGCAGACCGCCCTGCGGCAGGAGCTCGGGGCCCTGTTCGCCGACCGGGGGCTCGCCCTGCCCGCCGACCGGGTCGAGTGCACGTCCATCCTCACCATGCGGGCCCTGCTGCTGCAGACGGACATGGTCGCGCTGTTGCCCGAGCTGGTCCTGCGCGCCGACGAGCAGCTGGCCGCCCTGCCGGTCGAACTCCCCTCGGTGGGACGCACGGTGGGCACGACCGAGGCGGCTCATCGCACCCGCACTCCCGCCCTGCAGGCTCTGCTGCACCACCTGGAGCAGGAGGCGGCCGTGCTGCGCGAGACGCTCTCGGGACGGGACCGGGAGCTGCCCGGGGAGGAGTGAGGGCGGCGGGGCCCGTCACTCCCCGCTTCCGTCGGCGGGCGGGAGCAGGGGGCCCAGCGGGCCGAGGTCGAGGTTGAGGTCCTGGAGGGTGTAGCCGTGCTCGGCGCAGAGGTCGCTCAGTGCGTCGTGCAGCGCCATGAGGGTGGAGCCCAGCTCCTCCTCCTGGTCGTCGGTGAGGTCGCCGGCGTCGACGCGTCGCAGGGCCTGCCGCTCGATGAGCTGGCGCAGGAGTTCCACGACGGTGAGGACGAGCTTGAGGAGGTCCTCCTCGACCGACTCGTGGTCGGTGCGGATCCTGCGCGCGGGGGCGCGGGGTGCGTCGGCGTCGGCGGGGGCCGCCCGCACCAGGCGGAACGCGTCGCCCAGGGCGCCGCCGACGTCGTCCAGGGGGTTGGCGGCGCCGTTCGGCCGCGGTGGGCCGTTCGGGGCCCGCCGCCGCTTCCCGCGGTCCGGGCCGGGCGCGGCCCCGGACCCGGGCCCGGACCTGGTCATGGCGGCCTCGTCGTCGCCGGTCCGAGCGGATCCGCGTCCGAGCCGACGGACACGATCAGCGCCCGGAGGGACACCCGGACCAGGTCGATGTCGGCGATGGAGAGCACGATGTCCCCGGACAGCACGACGCCGCCGCTGAGCAGCCTGTCGAGCAGGTCGACCAGGGCGACCTGCCGGTCCGGCAGGGACTCGACGGGCCGGGGGGAGTTCATCGCGCCGGCCCGTCCCCCGCGGGATCCTCCCGGGGCGGCTCGGGGGGCGGTGGCGGCATGGCGAAGGAGTACGGGGCCCACGGGCCGGTCACCTCGACCCGTACGCCGTCGAGGTCGGTCGCCACGGCGGCGAGCGCGGCGCGGAAGTCCTCGGTCAGATCGTCCGGCACGAGGTAGGCGTCGTTGAGGACGTTCTCCTCGGGTCCCGCCAGCGCACCGCGCTGGGCGGGGTGGCGCACCCGGTGCGTACCGAACCGGGCGACGAGCGTGTCGATGCGCTGCGCCGCCTCCTGGGCGTTCCGGTAGTGGTCCTCCCGGGCGTGGTGCTGGGCCCGGCGGTGCCTGAGGTACGCCTTGCCGGGGCTCGCCGTGCCCGCACTCCCCCGGGGTTCGGCCGCCCGGCCCTCCGTGGGCTCCGGGGGGCCGATGTACAGCTTGACGCCCCATTCGCTCCGGTCCCGGAGCAGCGCGATGCGGGCGGCGAAGAGGTCGCGCTGAACCGCGAGCGCCTCGCGGGCGCGTCGGTCGTCCTCGTAGAGGGTGGCGAGCCGCAGCGGGAGGACGGCGCCCTCGCGGGAGAGGGTCTGCACCACCTCGTGATGGGCGCGGGCGATGCCCTCCAGCCAATCCATGTCCTCGAAGTGGGCCTTGAGCGTCCCCTCGTCGAACTCGTCGGCGGCGACCCGGCTGACGACGAACGCGAGGCGGTGCGGAGGCTCGGCGCCCTCGGCGGACACCTCCTCGGCCGTCTCCTCGGCGAGGAGCGACACGGCCGTGTCCGAGACGCCGTGGACGCCCTCGACGGCCGTCCGTACCCTCTCGGTGTCGAGGACCACCGCGTAGACGTAGGTGAGGTGCGCGGGGGCGGTCATGTGCCACGCCTGCGTCGCGTGGTGCCCTTGCGGGGCGGCGGTCGGGGTGCCCCGGTCTCGGGCGCGTCATCGTCCTCGGTCTCGGGCGCGTCATCGTCCTCGGTCTCGGGCGCGTCATCGTCCTCGGTCTCGTACACGTCCTCGGTCTCGTACACGTCGTCCTCCCCTACGGCTTCCGCGTCCAGGTCACGGCCTCGGAGTGCTTCGGGGCGACGGGTCTCGGCATCGATCCCCGCTTCGCGCCGCAGCGCGTCCAGCTCCGCGCGGAGGCGGCGGTTCTCCCGCTCCAGAGGGCTCCCGGTGTGCTTCGAGGACAGCGACGGATCGTGCTCCCACCAGTCGATTCCCATCTCCTTCGCCTTGTCCACGGAGGCGACCAGGATCCGCAGCTTGATCGTCAGCAGTTCGATGTCGAGCAGGTTGATGCGGATGTCGCCGGCGATGACGATGCCCTTGTCCAGGACGCGTTCGAGGATGTCGGCGAGGTTCGCGGAGGAACTCGGCCCGTACGGTGCCGGGGAGGCCCTGGAGGGCACGGACCCGAAGCGGTCGGGCAGGGGATCGGACACGGCGGTGTTCCTCGATTCCGGTCAGGGGCTCTGCGAGCGGTGGGCGGATATCTCCTCGAGTCGGTCCAACAGCTCGTCCTCGGCATGGTCGAAGGTCTCCTGGGAGATCTCCCCCCGGACCAGCCGGTCCTCCAGTTCCGCGAGCTCCCGCCAGATCGGGGCCGGGTCGTAGTACTCCTCCTCGGCCCTGTCCAGCACACGCTCCGCGACCCAGGTCACTCCGCGCACCGGCGCCAGGGGAAGCGTCAGCAGGGATGTCAGCAGTCCCATGCGCCTGTCTCCCTCCTCGACTCGACTCGCTTCGTCTCGACTCGCTGGTCTCGACTGAATTCGTCTCGGCTCGTCCGCCGGCCCGGTCACTCCACGAAGCTGTACGGCGGCAGCGGGCCGTTCAGCCGGAACTGGACGCCCTCCCCGATCTCGCGGGCCAGATGCGCCTCGGCGGTCAGGAACTCCTCCCGCCGGTCGTCCGGGACCAGCAGCGAGAAGTTCAGGAAGTCCGGCTCGGACGCCTGCCGGACGGTGTGCTCGCGAGCGAAGGGCACGAGGGCCTCGATCAGCCCTGAGGCCAGGGCGTCCTGACGAACCTGCACCTGGCCGGCGATCAGCTCACCCAGCGCCAGGGGGAGTCGGGGGTCACTGTCACCGTCGCGCAGCCGCGCGTCGAGCGCGCGGGCGTCGGCGTCCTCGGCCAGGATCTGCCGCAGCAGCACCTCCTCGTCCTGGGACGCCCGCACGTGGTACTCGGCGCACCCTCCGAGCCGTTCGAGATTGGCGAGGAAGCCTTCGGCGTCCTTCTGGAGCACCTGCTCGACGGTCGACTCGTCGGGGGCCGTGTAGCCGAACTGGAGGGGCAGGACGGCACCTCCGCGCATGAGGTGCTCCTGCACCTCGTTGTGGACCGAGAGGTCGCGCCGCTTGGGACGGATCGTCTCGGACACGTCGCTGACGACGGCGCACAGCGGACCGGAGGCGACGGCGCGCACGGGGACGGGTTCCGAGCCGACGCCGGACAGACCGTCCAGGTCGAGCGGGTGGTCGGCCGCCGTGATCGCGTAGACGTACAGGGCCATCGGTCACTCCTTCTCCCGTCGTGTCGTGCGTCGGGAGGGGGGCCGTCGGCGACGGGGCGCGGCTTGCTCCGCTTCCTCCTCCTCCGGCTCCTCGTCCGGTTCCTCGTCGTCGCGGGACTTCCCGGTCAGAGACTCGGTCACGGCCTCAACGGCTCCGGTGAGCGCGCCCTTGGACTTGCCGTGCGCTCCCCCCTCCATCATCCCGCCGACGACTTCGGGCAGCTGGGCGGGAGCCTTGCGGCCGGCTTCCAGGTCGAGCCGGTTGCACGCCTCCGCGAAGCGCAGATAGGTGTCCACGCTGGCGACGACGATCCTGGCGTCTATCTTGAGGATCTCGATCCCGACGAGGGAGACGCGGACGAAGATGTCGATCACGAGACCGCGATCGAGAATGAGTTCCAAAACGTCGTACAGGCTGCCCGTGGAGGCGCCACCTCCCCGGCCGACGGCGCTGCCGCCGCTCTGCGGCACCATGGTCATGGCGCCTCCTTCCGCGGCCGAACCGTACTCAGAACGGCCGATCGATCATTCCGCGGCTGTAGCGGCGGGTTCGTTCGAAGGAGATCAGCGTGCCCTTCCCGTCCAGGGAGACCCTGTAGCTGGCCAGCACGCTCGTCGTATCGGGGATCCGCTCCAGTTCCACCACTTCCACTTGTGCCTCCCACCCCGTGTCGACGGGCTTGAGCGAGGAGACGGACTCGGGGACTCTGCCGAGCAGTTTCGCGAGTTGCTCGATCGCCGCGGCCATGGCCGCGCCCGCGTCCACCGACTTCGATCTCGCGGGCGCCGCCTTGCGGCGGGTGGGAGGTCGTCGCTCTTCGGCGGGGCGGGAGGTTCCCCGTCGAGGACGATCCGGATCCACTGGGCTCATGACACTCCGCAAGACGAATAGCGACTTAAGGCTAGAATTTCATGTTATAGGGACATACGCCATGCCCGGGAGGGCAGGCTCGTTCCCCACCGCCCCCGGAGGGGCGCCCGCGCGCGACTTCCCCGTCGCACGGCTTGTTCCTGGGCGTCCGCGTGAGCGGCGGAACGGTCCGCCCCCCGGTGAAGGGACAGGGGTCATGGAGGACACGACCAAGATCACCCTGGCGGCCGCGGTGGCAGGCGGTTACCTACTGGGACGGACGAAGAAGGCTCGCCTCGCGTTCACAGTGGCGACCTATCTGGCCGGCCGGCGCTTCGGCCTGGAGCCGGGACAGCTCGTGACGCAGGGACTCAACAAGCTCAAGGAGGTGCCCCAAGTCGCCGACATGGGCGAGCAGTTGCGGGGCGAGGTGCTGAACGCCGGACGGCAGGCCCTGAGCGCCGCGGCCAACCGCAAGCTCACCGATCTCGCCGACTCCCTGCACGAGCGGACTCTCGCGATCGGCAGCGGCGGTGGCCGGGAAGAGGAGGAGGCCGACGAGGACGACGAGCGGTACGACGACGCGGACGAGGAAGAGGAGGACGAGGAGGAGCCGGAGGGCGAGGAGGAGCCTGAGGGCGAGTACGCGGACGAGGACGAGGAGGAGTGGGGGGAGGACGAGGAACCCGAAGAAGCCGAGGAACCAGAAGAAGCCGAAGAAGCCGAAGAAGCCGAAGAAGAGGAGGAGGACGAGTACGACGACGAGGGAGCGGACGAGGAGGAGACCGAGCCCGAACCGGAGGCCCCACGGAAGCGACGGTCTTCCGGCACGTCCTCCCGGACCAGCCCGGCGAAGAGGACGTCGTCGTCCCGGACAGCGGCGAAGAAGACGGCCGGGAACCGGTCGGCGCCGAGCCGGAGCACGGCGAAGAAGTCCGCACCGGCCAAGAAGAGCGCCCCGGCCAAGAAGGCGGCTCCGGCGAAGAAGTCGGCTCCCGCGAAGAAGACCTCGGCCACGAAGCAGACGGCGGCGAAGAAGACCTCGTCGGCGCGCAAGCCGGCCGCGAAGAAGGCGGCAGCGGGCAAGCCCGCGGCCAAGAAGGCGCCCGCACGCAAGTCCGCCGCCAAGAAGTCCGCGGCCAAGAAGACGTCGGCGCGCAAGCCCGCGTCGCGGAGGTAGGTCATGGCAACCGAAGACCGCGACCGCTCCGAGAAGTCGGAATCCGGACTGGACCGGCTGTTCGGCGAACTGGGCGAGTTCCTCAGCGCACAGACCGGTCAACTGGCCGACAAGGCGACGGACAAGCTCGGGGACGTCACCGACCAGCTGAACGACGTCGCCGAGAACGGCGGGAAACTCACCGACATCGGCGGGCGACTGCTCCAGGGCGACTCCCCCGTCAAGGCCGTGGCGGGCCAGGCGCTGAGCGGGCTGAAGGACAAGGTCACCGACACGGCGTCGAACCTGTTCGGCGGGGGCAAGGGCAAGCGCAAGAGCGGCAGCCAGAAGATCACCAGCATCGTGGAGACCATCGACGTCGGGGCGCCGCTCACGAGGGTCTACAACCACTGGACCCAGTACGAGGACTTCAGCGGCTTCACCAAGGGCGTCCGCAGCGTCTCGCAGGGCGACGAGACCAGCAGCGACTGGAAGGTCAAGGTGGGGCCCTCCACCCGGAGCTGGAAGGCGACGGTCCAGGAGCAGGTCCCCGACGACTGCATCGTCTGGACCTCCGAGGGCGCCAAGGGTTCCACGCGGGGCTGTGTCAGCTTCCACGAGCTGGGCCCCACGCTGACCCGCATCCTGCTCACCGTCGAGTACTACCCCTCCGGCCTGTTCGAGAAGACGGGCAACATCTGGCGGGCCCAGGGACGGCGCATGCGGCTGGACCTGAAGCACTTCCGCCGGCACGTCACGCTCACCGACGACGAACCCGAGGGCTGGCGCGGCGAGATCCGCGACGGCGAGGTCGTCCGCTCGCACGAGGAGGCGCTGGAGGAGGAGAACGCGGCCGAAGAGGAGGGCGAGGAGGACGAGGACCAGGTCGATGACGAGGGCCGCCCCTACGACGAGGAGGAGGAAGAGGAAGGCTACGAGGACGAGGAGGACGGCGAGGACAGCGGGGAGGGCGAGCCGGACGAGCAGGAGGAGCAGGAGGAGGACGAGGAGTACGACGGAGGCGAGCCGGACGAGGAGTACGAGGACGACGACGAGGGCTACGCCGACGACGATGAGGAGGACGACGAGAACGAGGACGAGCGGGAGACCGCGGGCAGCGGCCGACGCGGGCGTTGAGCCGCAGGCCGCATGGGCCGCCCCGTCGGACGGGGCGGCCCGTTCCGTCGGCCGTACGAGACCGAAGGGCGATCCGCTCGTCGCCTCGAAGGAACCTGCCCGTAGGCTCATGGAAGAAGCGGCCTCCGTCGGCCGCTTCTCCCGTCGTTCTCCACGGCGAGTGCCGTAGCCGGCCGGCCGACCGGGCGGCTCAGTGCGAGACCGTGTCCGCGATCCGCGGATCAGCGCTTGAACGCGTCCTTGACCTTCTGTCCCGCCTGCTTGACGTCACCCTCGGCCTGCTCGGCGCGGCCCTTCATCTCCAGGCTCTCGTTGCCGACCACCTTGCCCGTGGTCTCCTTCGCCTTGCCCTTGGCCGTCTTGGCCGCGTTCTTGGCTTTCTTCCCTCCGGCCATGTCGCTCACCTTCTCGCACGGAGTTCCTCGCGTCCCGTGGCGGGACGCCGAGTGGCCACTGCCCCGGATCCGTGCCCCCATGCGGCCGGGCGACGACAGGATCCCCGTCGGCGAAGCGGGTCACCTCTTGAAGAAGTCCTTCGTCTTCTCCTTCCGCTCCCGGGCCTTCCCCCGCAGCCCGAGGGCGGCCCCCTTGACCTCCGTGGTCCGCTTCCCGGTGACGCGACCCGTCTTCCGCATGGCCTTGCCCACGACCTGCTCGGCCTTGGCCTTGGCCTTCTCCTTGGCACTCATGGCGATGGCTCCTCACGACGCTCGGATGTACCGTCCGTCTGCCCGTATCCGCGCGGCACAGTCGACGGCCGGGCGCCTGCTCGTCAGCCGGGCTCCCGCTCGTCAGGGGACGGCCGGCCCCGCTCGCCGGTCGGCCATCCGGGCTGTTCCCCCGCCGAGGGAGTGCGGCGCGACCACCGTGAAGCGGGCGCCGTCGGGATCAACCAGCTCGACCCACCGGCTCGCCGCGGAGGTGCCCACCGGGGAGGCGACGGCGCCGCCCAGTCCCAAGGCGGAGGTGATCGTCCGCTCCAGTTCCGCCACGGGGAAGTGGACCCGCCAACGCGGCCGGATCGCGGCGTCGGAGGACCCGTCCTCCCCGCCGCCGCTGATGTGGGCGACGTCGTCGCGGCCGTGGCGGAGGACGACGTGGTCGTGCTCGTGGGACGCCACGCAGTGGCCCGGTCCCTTCCCCGCCCAGCCGAGGACCTGCCCGTAGAAGATCGAGGACGCGAAGGCGTCGCGCGTGTGGAGGTCCAGCCAGGCGGGGGCGCTGCCCCTCCCCACCGACCAGTCCGGGACGACGGCCCCCTCCCAGAACCCGAAGACCGCTCCGGCGGGATCGGCGGCGAGACCCGCGCGGCCGGTGCCGAAGGTGAGGGGGCCGACGGCCATCGTCGCGCCGCGTTCGCAGATCCGCGCCGCGGTGACGTCCGCGTCCTCGACGGCGAAGTACGGCGTCCACGCCACCGGTACGGCCAGGGGCTCGGCGAGGGCGCCGATCCCCGCGACGGGGGTGCCCTCGCGGAGGGCGACCGCGAAGCCGTCTCCCAGTCCGCCGGCCCGGAACCGCCAGCCGAGGACTCCCGCGTAGAAGCGCTTGGCGGCCTCCAGGTCCCGGGTCATCAGACTGACCCAGCACGGGGCGCCCGCGATCTCGTGGCTCGACGTCGACACGGCCGTCACCCTCGGTTCGCACAGGCGGGACGGGACCCTTCCACCGTAAACCCGGCGCGGTCGCGGGGCCGCGCGCGGCGGCGAGGACGGAACATCGGAGGGGCTTCGGGGCGGCGCACCCGGGTAGCCGGGCCAGGGGGGACCGAGATGAAGGGAACCGCGGCATGACGTCCTTCGGCTACTTCCTGTCCTGCGAGGAGTTCACCCCGGACCAGTTGCTGCGCCAGGCGCGCCTGGCCGCGGACGCGGGCTTCACCCGCCTGGCCGTCTCCGACCACTTCCATCCGTGGACCAGCACCCAGGGCAGCAGCCCCTTCGTGTGGTCGATGATCGGTGCGCTGTCCCAGACGGTGGACCTGCCCGTCACCACGCTCGTGACCTGCCCGACCGTACGGTTGCACCCGGCGGTGACCGCCCAGGCCGCGGCGACGTCCAGTGTCCTGCTGGGCGGCCGGTTCACGCTGGGCGTGGGCACCGGCGAGGCCCTCAACGAGCACGTGCTCGGCGACCGGTGGCCCGCCTTCGACGAACGGGCCGAGATGCTGGAGGAGGCCGTGGAGGTGATGCGCGAGCTGTTCACCGGCCGCGACGTCAGCCACCGGGGCCGGCACTACACCGTCGAGAACGCCCGCCTCTACACCGTCCCGGCTGCCCCGCCCCCGATCCTGGTCTCCGGCTTCGGCCCGAAGGCGGCCGCGCTCGCCGGGCGCATCGGGGACGGCTTCGTCACCATGGGCCCGGACGAGGAGGCCCTGACCGCCTTCCGCGAGGCGGGAGGCGAGGGCAAGCCCGTCGTCGGCGGCCTCAAGGTCTGCTGGGACCAGGACCGTGAGGTGGCCGTCGAGACGGCCCACCGCATGTGGCCGACCGAGCAGCTGCCCGGCGAACTGAACCAGATCCTGCCCACGCCCGCCCACTTCGAGCAGGCCAGCGAGCTCGTCACCCGGGAGCAGGTGGCGGGCTCCGTACCGTGCGGTCCGGACGTCGAGGAGCACGTCGACGCGGTACGCGCGTACGTGGACGCCGGATTCGACGAGGTGTACGTCGGCCAGATCGGGCAAGGCCAGGAGGAGTTCTTCACCGCGTACCGGGAGAAGGTGCTGCCCGCGCTGGGCGGCTGACCGGCCCGGCGGTGTTCGGCAGCCCTCGCCGAGCCGCGCGAGACTGGGAGCAGCGCCTCGCCCGGTACCGGTGACGCCACAGCGAAAGGAATGGTCATGGCCCGCAACGAGTCCCCCTCCCCCACGGGCGGCGACGAGTCGTCCGCGTACGAGGCCCGCGGCGACGACGTCTATCAGCCGTCCGACGGGGCCGAGCCCTCGGGCGATCTCGATCCCGACAACGCGCTCATGACCGATCCGATCGACGACATGGCCGTCCCCGGGTACTCCCCGCCCGAGCATCCCCGGGGCGCCACCCGGTACGGCACCACCCAGCGGGAGCAGCGGGAGGGCGAGTCGCTCGACGTGCGTCTCGCGCAGGAGGTCCCGGACCTCGGCGACGGGACGCTCGTGGAGGGCGACGGGATCGGGGACCTGCCCGGAGGTGAGGGCGAGCCCGTGGACCAGCAGGCGGGAGCGACCCGGGCCGGCCGGCTCACGGCGGTGGACACCCCCTCCGGCGCTCTGGACCGCGCCGTCGCCCGGGACGTGGGCCTGGACGACGGCACCGCGCCGGCCGAGGAGGCCGCGATGCACGTCGACACGGGGCTGGACGAGGCCGGGGACGCACGGTGACGCGGCCGAAACGGGGATGACGCGGACGAAGCCGGGGCGGTCAGGCCGCCCCGGCTTCGTTCGTCTCCCGCCGTCCGTCGTTAGCCGTTCGTCTTCCGGTGTGTCTACTCCAGCGGGTGCCTCAGCGCGCTCTGCCCGCGGCCCCAGGCGTCTCGGACGTGGTCGGCGAGCCGGTCCTCCAGCAGGACGGTCGCGGCGCTGCCGAACGCGATGTCGGGCTCCAGCCCGGGCTCCTCGGCCAGGAGGCCGCCGACGACGCCGTGGCGCACGACCTGCTCGTGGACGGCGTCGGCCTCCACGTGCTCGGCGTAGAAGTGCTCGGCGGCCGCTCCCGCCCCGCATCGCCGCATGGCCCTGGCCAGGCGCCGTGATCCGGGGGACGACGTGATCTCGACGCAGGCGAAGTGACCGACGAGGGCTCCGCGCCGGGCCCGGTGGAGCCCGAAGAGCGACATCAGGTTCACGGTCGCCAGGAGGGGCGCGGGCGCGTGCTCCAGGTAGTGGCCGTACGAGTGGTCGAGGCCGAGGTCGTCCATGAGGTCCGCGAAGAGCCGGGCGTGGACGCGTTCGGCCCGGCCGGCGCCGAACTCGTCGTACTCGATGGCGACCATGGAGGCCTTGGCCTCCCCGGTGAGCCGGGGGACGACCCAGATGTGCGGGTCGGCCTCCTTGAGGTGGTAGAGCGAGCGCAGGGCCGCGTACTCGCGCAGCTGCCAGAGCTCCCCGTCGGTCTCCAGGCGCCGGCTGAGGCTGTCGGAGAGGTCGACGGGCTCCACCAGGAGGGGCGCGAAGGCGTCCTCGACCGTCCGCGGCCCGTCGCTCAGTTCCTCGCGCAGGGCGTCGAGGAAGCGGGCCTCCGCCTCGCGGCGCAGTCGCAGCAGGTCGGGGTCCCACTCGCGGGCGTCGTCCACGCCGTCGAAGCCGCGGTAGTGCAGCTCGTACAGGAGGTAGAGGGCGAGCTGGAGGTCCTCGCCCCAGGGGTCGGCGCGCGCCGCGGACTCGGGGCCGCAGCGGGGCGGGCCGTCCGTGCGCAGGGCTTCCACCACGGCGTCGGACAGCTCTCCGCGGCCGGCCGGGAGGCGGGGAGCCGTGGCGGGCGCGGCCGGGGCACGTACCGGAAGGGGCATCAGAAGTTCCTGTCGTCGGTCGGCGGAGGGGTTCGTTCGCGGCGGCGGTGGCTGGTGTCGCACCAGGGGTAGGTACGGCTCCGGCGGCATGTGCAGACGGCGACCGTGAACCGGTCGGACCGGGCGACGGTCCCGTCGTCCAGCACGATCTCCACCGGGCCCTCCACGAGGACGGGGCCCTGGGGATCCACGGACACCCGGCGGGCGGGCGCCCGGTCGGGTTCCGGCGGGCCGGCGGGTGTCGGCATGATGAGCCTCCTCCGCAGGTGAGAGCGGTGCTCGCGCCCCGGGTGGACGCGCGCTACAGGCTGCGACTGCCCCGCCCGGGACACCTCATGCCGCGGCACGGTGATCCCGGTGGGCACACCGGACGCTCCCGATGCGGCGGTCACCACCATCCGGCAGCCGTCGGGCGCGGTTCCATCACGCACCGCGCCCTGTCCCTCGACCGTAGGCTCCGGGGCATGACAGTGCTGCGCGGCAACGCCCTCGAACTCCGGCCCTCCGAGCCCCACGACGTCCCCGGTCTCGCCGCGATCCGCGCCACGCCCGAGGTGCGGGCCCGCTGGCGCGGCGACCCGGACCTGGAGGCGGAGGTCGCGGAGGATCTGTCGGATCCCGACACCCGCTGTCTGACGATCTACCAAGAGGACCGGATCATCGGCATGATCCAGTGGTACTCCGAGGAGGAACCCGACTACCGGCACGCCGGCATCGACCTCTTCCTGGACCCCGCCGTGCACGGCCGGGGCCTGGGCTCCGACGCGGTCAGGACGCTCGCCCGGCATCTCGTCCACGAGGTCGGCCACCACCGGATCATCATCGACCCCGCCGCCGACAACGCCCCCGCCATCCGCTGCTACACCAAGGTCGGCTTCCGTCCCGTCGGGATCATGCGGCAGTACGAACGCGGCGCCGACGGAACCTGGCACGACGGCCTGCTCATGGACCTGCTCGCCGAGGATCTGACCTGAGGCCGGGACAGTCGCCCGGGAGGGGCCGGAGACGTACAGGCCCGGCGTCCGGCCGCCCCTGGTCGCGGCCCGGCCGGCCGTCGAACAGACGGGCGTACGTCTACGCGGCCGCAGCCCGGGTAGTCGCACCTCGTCCGACGTCTGTCCGCATTCACCCTCCTGGGCGGTTCTCCATGAACGCACTCATCCCGCTGGTCTCCGCATCGGACGACCGGCTGCTCGTCCCGGCCGAGCGGGTCACCGCCCTTCTGCGCGGCGTCGCCGCCGGGTGGCTGGGCGCGGCGGAGCGGGGCGAGTCGGACCTCGACCCACGGACCACCCTGACGCTGGCCCGTTCCCTCAGTGACCTGGCCGATCAGATCGACGTCGAGTGCATCGCCTTCATGCCCGCGCGGGACGAGGAGGACGCACCCGAGGCGGAATGAACGGCCGACATCGCCGCCGGGGCCGGGCCCTCCGTGGAGGGCCCGGCCCCGGCGCGTCCGCGGGTGGGGAGCGGACGCGAGTCCTGGGACCGTCCTCAGGTCCGGCGGGCCCGAATGACCACCAGTTCCTCCGACTGCTCTGCGGCGGCCGCCAGGCCCCGGCGTTCCAGCCAGGCCCGGCGGGAACGCAGCACGGGCCCCCAGGGGACGGAGGCCGTGGCCGCGACCTCGGCGGTCAGACCGCTGCCCGTCAGCCGGTCCACGGTCGCCTCCGCCCCGCACATGCCCGAGTGGACCATCAGGAGCACTCCCCCGGGGCGCAGCAGAGCGGGGGCGGCCCCGCAGATCCGGTCGATCACCAGTCGCCCGTCGGGGCCGGCGTCCCAGGCGCGCTCGGCGCCCCGCGCGGGCACCTGTGCCGCGGGCGCGGGGACATACGGGGGGTTCGTGACGACCAGGTCGAAGAGCCGTCCCCGCGTACGTGCCATGAAGTCGCCGTGCAGGACACGCAGGGGCAGTCCGTGGACCAGGGCGTTCAGCCGGGCGGTCGCGACGGCCGGCCAGGAGACGTCGACCGCGGTGACGGCGGCGCCCGTGCGCGCCGCCGTGAGTGCCAGCGCACCGGTGCCGGTGCCGATCTCCAGGACGTCCGTGCGGGGGCCGACCTCCTCGCGTGCGAGGGCCCCGGCGAGCAGCCGCGTGTCCGCCTGCGGCCGGTAGACGCTCGGCAGGGCGACCAGGCGGCCGGGGAGCGCCTCCCGGGTCGGGAGCGTCGTGGACATCGCGTACCTCCGGGCTAGGACGGGGCGGCCACGGCGAGCCGCCCGGGGGGTTCAGGCTGCGGCTGCCCCGTGCTCCTCAGGTCATTCGGAGATGCGGAGATTCCGTGATCGTGAATGGCGCTCCCCCGGTGGCCGGCGGCGCGGGCCGCTCCCCCGGCGCCCGGGTTCCCCCGCCGCCGGATGGTCCCTGACCGCCGAATGGCCACTCGTCTCGCCCTGCGGCGGACCCGATGTCAGGGTCGGGTGCATGGGCGTCCCTCCTGCGGGCAGCGGCAGGGCGGGAGACGGCGGTGTACGCGTCCGCCGACGCGTCGAGCGCCACGCCGGCGAAGAAGGGAAGGAGTCGCCATGCCTCGTGGATCGAGCCCGAAGCGGGAACGGCAGTACGAGCACGTCAAGGAGAGCGCGGAGGACCGCGGGGAGAGCACGAAGCGCGCGAAGGAGATCGCCGCGCGCACGGTGAACAAGGAGCGGGCCCGTTCCGGTGAGTCGAAGACGGCGAGCAGGACCTCCACCGAGGACGTGTCGTCGTCGAAGCGGGGCGGGCAGCGCTCGTCGAGCGGTGCGAAGGGCCCCACGTACGACCAGCTGTACGAGGAGGCGAAGCGCCGCGGCATCCACGGGCGTTCGTCCATGAACAAGTCCGAGCTCAAGCAGTCACTGGGCCACTGACCTGCCACGACCCCCGGGCGGCACCCGTCGGGCGCCGGCTCGGAGGGGCGTGCCGTGAGGTTCGCGGAGGCGAGCGATGACCTTTCCCCTGCCCGACAGCGTCGACGCGCTCAAGGACATGATCGGCCGAGAGATCACCTCTCTGCGCGCGGCGGTGCGCCGGCACGCGGAGCGGCCGCTCGGCGGGTCGTCCGGCGGCGAGCCGGCCTCGCCGTTGCAGTCCCTCGCCGTCCTTCCGGCCTCGGCGGAGACGGACGGGGCGGCGGCCCCGTGTCTGTGCGGGGTGCACGRGCCGGGCGGCAGCGGGTTCTGCTCGGTCCTGGCGGCCATCCCGGCCTCCGCCGTGCTTCTCGAACCGGTCCAGGACGACTCGGGAGCCGTACGGGACTTCCGCATCGTGGCCGGCAACCGCGTCCGGTCGGCGGACTGGCTGGAGCCTCCCGACCACCAGGTCGGGCAACGGTTCCTGGAGGCCCGTCCCGGCGCGGCGTCCTCGGGGCTGCTGGCGGCGCTGACGGACGTCGTGGACACCGGCAAACCGCTCGACGGGCTGGTCGTGGACTACACGGAGCAACGGCTCGGCCGGATCCACCGGGCCCCGCTGCTGTACTCGGCGGCCCGCTGCGGCGTACAGGTGCTGGCGACGTGGCAGCCCGTACAGACCCAGGCGGAGCTGCTCACCATAGACGCGCAGTTCCTGGCGTCGATGGGGTGGGGGCACTGGGACCTGCTGTCCGGGAAGATCACCTGGTCGGAGGGGCTCAGCCGGATCTTCCACGCCGACGTGCGCATGCCGTGGACGCTGGAGCAGCTGTGCGACGCGCTGCTGCCGGACGACCTGACGGCGCTCGCGGAGTTCCTCAGCTCGGTCCTGGCGGGCGAGGAGCCCGCCTGGACCCGGATCCGGTTCCTCGTGCTCGGCGAGCTCCGTACGCTCGACCTGCTGGGGCGGCCGGTCACCGGGACGGACGGCAGGGCGTGGGCGGTCAACCTGGTGGCCCGCGACCTCACGCCGCAGATCCGCAGCAGACGGCGGCTCGCCGAGACGGAGCGGGAGTCCGACCGGCTGCGACGGCAGACGGAGGCCGAACGAAGGGTGGCGGACGCGCTGCGCGAGGCGCTCCTGCCCACCCACTCCGAGGCCCTGGCCGCCGTCGGCCTGACGGTCGCGGCCTCCTACCGGCCGGCCGAGCCCGACGCAGCGGTGGGCGGTGACTGGTACAAATGCCGGCTGCTGCCGGACGGACGGGTCCTCGTCGCCATCGGCGACGCGTCGGGCCACGGCCTCGACGCCGTGGCCAGGATGGCGCAGCAGCGGCACGCGATGGCCGGTCTCGCGCAGACGGGAGCGTCCGCGGGCGCGATCACGACCTGGCTGAACGAGCTGGTGTGCAGCGATCCGGCCGGGCAGACGGCGACGGTCGTCGTCGGCCACCTCGACGAGGACAAGGTGCTGCACTGGGCCGACGCCGGACATCCGGCGCCCCTGCTGCTCCGCGGAGCGGATGTCGAGCCGTTGACGACCGACCAGCGCGGTCCCCTCCTGGGCGCCCTGCCGGGGTACGCGTACGGCACCGCGTCGACGCGGTTGCGCCCGGGCGATCTGCTGGTGCTCTACACGGACGGCATGGTCGAGCGCCGCGGCGAGGACGTGACGGACGGGATCAAGCGGCTGGCCCGGGCGGCGGCCGCGGCCCCGCGGGATCCGCAGGCCCTGATCGACGCCCTCCTCGTGGACCCCGAGTTCGCGGGCCACGAGGACGATGCCTGCGTCCTGGCCATTCGGGTGGATTGAGCGCGCCGCATCCGGGTGGACTGAGCGCGCCCGGGGGCCGTCTCAAGAAGCGGCGCCGACGTCCCGGCAGGGGTGGGGACGTCGGCGGGTAGGCGGCAGGACGTCGGGGTGGGCAGGCGTCAGGACGCCGGCGGATAGGGGGCGGACTTGAGGCGGCGGGCCAGGTGGGCGGTATTGGCCGCCAGGGCCGCGGTGGCGTCCGCCGTGGCCTTCGGGGTCTCGTCGAGGTCCTGGTAGTCCGTCTTGTGCATGGCCTCGCCGACCCAGTAGGTGACGGCGTTCGGGGCGAGGGAGAAGCCGACGTCGTTGAGCCCCTGGAACAGGTCCGCGCTCACCTTGTGCGCCCCGTCCTCGTTGCCGACGACGCAGACGGCGGCGGCCTTGCCGTACGTAAGCATCCGGCCCTCGTCGTCGGTCTCGCCCATCTCCGCGTTCAGCCGCTCCAGCACGCGCTGGGTGACGCTCGCGGGGTGACCGAGCCAGATGGGGGTCGCGAGGACGAGGATGTCGGATTCGAGGATGGTGTTCCGGATCTCGGGCCAGGCGTCGCCGTCGCCCAGGTCGGTCGCCACTCCCGTACGGACGTCGTGGTCGACGACGCGGATCACCGTGCCGGTCACCCCGTGCTCGCTCAGGGCCTCCATGGTCTGTTCGGCCAGCAGCTGCGAGCTGGAACGGGCCGGAGAGGGGGACAGCGTGCAGACGAGGGCGACGGCGCGCAGCGGTGTGGTCTCGGTGGTGTTCATGGAGCAGCGGCTACCCGCCTCTCGCGTTGGTATCGCGCTCCGCCCCGTCGATCCGGCATATGTCCCCGCGGGTCGGGCAGGCGCGACCTATCAGGTCTGTCATAACTCGGGGAGCCGTCGAGTGTGAGGAGAGGACCATGAAGGCGCTGACCTGGCACGGGCATCGCGACGTCCGGGTGGACACCGTCCCCGATCCGGTGCTGGTCGATCCGACGGACGTGATCGTACGGGTCACCTCGACCGGCATCTGCGGCTCCGACCTGCACCTCTACGAACTGTTCGGGCCGTTCCTCGACCCCGGTGACATCCTCGGTCACGAGGCCATGGGCATCGTCGAGGAGGTCGGCTCCGAGGTTCGGACCCTCGCCCCGGGCGACCGGGTCGTGGTGCCCTTCAACGTCTCCTGCGGTACGTGCTGGATGTGCGGCCAGGGGCTGCACTCACAGTGCGAGACCACCCAGGTGACGGAGTACGGGATGGGAGCCTCCCTCTTCGGCTACACCAAGCTGTACGGCCAGGTTCCGGGCGGCCAGGCGGAGTTCCTCCGGGTGCCCTTCGGCGACACGCTCCCGGTCAAGGTGGCCGAGGACGCCCCCGACCAGCGCTATCTGTACCTGTCGGACGTCCTGCCGACCGCCTGGCAGGCCGTCGAGTACGCGGCGGTCCCGCCCGGCGGAAGCGTCACCGTCCTCGGGCTCGGGCCCATCGGCGACATGGCGGCGCGGGTGGCCCTCCACCGGGGCGCCGCGGAGGTCATCGGCGTCGACCTGGTCCCCGAGAGGCTCGCCCGCGCCCGCAAGCACGGGGTGCGCGCGCTGGACCTGGGTGAACTCGGTGACGCGCTCGGCGACCGCCTGCGGGACCTGACCGACGGCCGCGGCACGGACGCCGTCATCGACGCCGTCGGCATGGAGGCCCACGGCGCGCCCTTCACCAAGGCCGCCCAGCGGGCCACGGGCATGCTCCCCGACGCTCTGGGCAAGCGGTTGATGGTGAAGGCGGGGGTGGACAGCATGGCGGCGTTCGACACGGCGGTGGACGTCGTGCGGCGCGGGGGCACCATCAGCCTGGTCGGCGTCTACGGCGGCGCCGTCGACCCCGTACCGCTGCGCACTCTCTTCGACAAGCAGGTCCAGCTCCGGATGGGGCAGGCGAACGTCCGGCGCTGGGTGGACGACATCCTCCCGCTGCTCGACGACGCCGACCCGCTGGGGGTCGACGACTTCGCCACCCACGTCCTGCCGCTGGAGCAGGCGCCTCAGGCGTACGAGACGTTCCAGGCCAAGCAGGACGGCATGGTCAAGGTGGTTCTGACACCGGGCCCCTGACCTGCGGCCGGGCCGTCGCGTGAGCCGTCGCACGAATCCCCGCATGAACATGAATCCCCGGATGAGCAGAAAGGTGATCAGGATGCGTGAAGCCCGGACCGCGGAGCGGTCGGAGGCACCGATACCCCGCGATCGTGAGGACCAGCAGGCCGAGGCCGGAGAGCACCCCTTGGCCATCACTGTGCCGGTGGAGTCCCCGGAACCCGCGAAGGCCGCCGACGGCGGGAGGAAGGGCCGGGAGCCCGAGAGAGCGGAGAAGCCCGGGGGCGCCGAGCGGACCGAGAACGCCGAGCCCGAGCGCACCGGCACGGCCGAGAGAGCTGGAGAGACCGGGAGGACCGCGGTGACCGGAGAGCGCGGGGAGACCGGTGGCACGGGCGGACCGGGTGGTGGCCTCCCGGACACGGACGAGGCCGGCACCGGCCCCGCGGGCCACACCCGGCAGGGCACGGTCCACCCCGAACACCCCGCCCCCGGCGAGCCCACCGACT
>NZ_RDBH01000008.1 GCF_008042145.1 Streptomyces sp. adm13(2018) | reverse complement strand
CCCACCCGGGAAACCCTCAGCGCCCCATCCCGTACACCTTCGACGTCGAGCCCGGACGGACCCGCGAGCGCTTCACGGCCGCGCCGCGGGCCGCCTCGAAGGCCTTCACCGGCTCCCCGCCCTCGAGCCAGGGCTGGGCTCCGCACCACGAGCCGATGAGCCGGAACTGCTCCAGCGCCGGCGCGTACAGCATCGACCGGAGCATGTAGTGCGCGAGCAGGTGCCGCAGGGCCGGCAGGCGCTCGTCGTCGGGCGCGACCAGGTCGAACGAGGCCGCGACCTGCTTCAGCGTCTTCCTCTCCATGGGGGTGACGGGCATCGCGCCGCCGGTGGGCCGTTCGGTGAGTTCGCCCAGGGCGTGCAGGTAGATGCCGGCGAGCGGGCTGCCGGGCGGTGCCGTGTGGACCGCCCGGCGGGCGAAACGCATCATCAGCCGGTCACTGCCGAACCACTTCGCGCACCAGTACTGCATGGCCTGCCAGTGCCCCTCGTAGTGGTGGGGCGCCCGGGCGACGAGGCCCTCCCAGAGGGGCTTGAAGCGGGCCCGCTTGTACTGGGCTCCACGGGCGGCCGTGATCATGACCACCCAGGGACCGGGGTTGGCCGGGTCGAGCAGTGCGGCCCGCTGCGCCGCCTCGATCGCGGCGGGGAGCATCGCGCGGAAGCGGTCCATGTCCGAGGACATGACCTCGTTGGCGTAGCCGCCGCCCCGGATCTCCCAGGCGCGGTGCACCATGATGCTCGCGCGAAGGGTGGCCGCGTCGCAGTCGCCGGGCTCGGCGGCGACCCAGGCGTCGAGCCAGGAGTCGTCCTCGCGGGCCACCTGCTGCAGGAGTTCCAGCCGGGTCCAGCGCTCGTCCCAGTCCTCCCCCGCGTCGGAGACGTACCGCCGGGCGGCCTTCCAGTCCCCTTCCCAGGCGGCGTGGGCCACCGACTGACGCTCCTGCGTCCGGTGCTCGGGCGGCGGCGGACCCGCCCGTCGCGAGTCGAGCACCTCGCGGGGCGGTAGCCCGTAATCGGTGGCGACGAAGTCGGTCTCGACCCAGCGGTCCACGGAGCGGGAGGATCTGACGACGCGATAGAGCACGACGAGGAGCACGCCGAGTACGACGGCGGTGGAGATGGTCACGACGCGGAATCATCCACGACACGGTCACTCTCCGCAATAGCTCAGGCCCACGATAAGGCGAGGTCAGAGGGGTTGAGACCCGCGTGAACCCGGCGGCCGGATTCGTTCCCCCGCCGGAGCACCCGACCGCCGGGCCCCCGCGTCAGCAGCCGCGCCGGTCGTCCGGCCGATCCGGCCCAGGGACAGCCTGGACGCACCTGCCCAGGGCGGGTCGCAGCCGAGGAGGCGGTCCAGCAAGAACGAGACGTCGCGGGCACGGCCGGCCTTCACCGCGTGCCAGAAGTCGGGGGTACGCGCCCATCCGGTGCCGAGCGCGAAGGCGGCGACCCGGCCGTCCGGGAAGACGGTGGCCGCGGTCTCGTGGGTGTGGTCGATCGCGACGGCGACGTAGCCGTGGCTGGCGAGGTCCTCACCCAGGGAGGTGAGCGTGGCGCGGGACCGGGTGAAGCCGGGCGAGAGGACCACCAACGGGAGCACCTGCGGACGCCGGCCTCGGGGACCCCACGAGAGCACGGCTCATAGGCAACACGAGAAACATTATTCACTCGTTGGAGTGATGGACCCATCCGTACGGCGGGGGCCGCCGAATGTCCCACGTGAGCAACTTCCGCAGCACTCTCCTCCGCACCGCGCCGGACGCGCCGGTCGGTCTCCCGGCCGCCGGGCCGGTCGGTCGCGCCGACGGTGTCCTCGCCTCGGCCGGTACGAGGGGCATGGCGGCGGCCACAGCCGGAGCGGTCAGCCAGTGCTTCGCGGCGGGGCAGGGCCAGGGCCCGACGGCTCACCCGCGCCGAGGTCCTCAGGTCCGCCTGCTCGCCTCCGGCCTTTCCCCTCACCCCCGTGACAGGGCCCACCCCGGGCCTCTCTTCAAGGAGTCGAAGAACATGAACAGCAAGAAGATCCGCCGTACCGCGATCGCCGTCGCCGCCGCCGCTCTGCTGCCCTTCTCCCTGGCTGCGTGCAGTGACTCCGGCAGCGACACCAAGGCAGCCCCGTCCGCGAGTGCGGACGACGCGGCCAAGACCACGGCGAGCACGCCCGCGGACGACGGCATGATGGACGGGGAGCCCTTCGGCCCGGCGTGTGCCGGGGTGCCGAAGGAGGGCGCCGGCTCCTTCGACGGGATGGCCAAGGACCCCGTGGCCACCGCGGCCTCCAACAACCCGGCCCTGTCGACCCTGGTGACCGCGGTCAAGCAGGCCGGCCTGGTGGACACGCTCAACAACGCCAAGGACATCACGGTCTTCGCCCCGACCAACGACGCCTTCGCGAAGATCCCGAAGGCGGACCTCGACAAGGTCCTGGCCGACAAGGCCATGCTCACCAAGATCCTCACGTACCACGTCGTCGGCCAGCGGCTCACCCCGAAGCAGCTGGAGAACGGCAGCTTCGAGACCCTGCAGAAGGGCATGCTGACCACGACCGGCTCCGGCGAGTCCTACAAGGTCAACGGCACCGCGAACGTGGTCTGCGGGAACGTGAAGACGGCCAACGCCAACGTCTACATCATCGACACCGTCCTGATGCCGAAGTAGCACCTGCGCCACGTCACACCCGTAAGACCCGGCTCGTGGTTCCGCCTCCTTTCTCTGGGGGGAGGAGGGCGGAACCATGAGCCGAACGTCTCGCACCGGTTCGCCGGCGGGGTCGACGTGACCGACCGCGCCGGCGAACCGGTCGTTCCGCCCGCCCCGAGGGGTCATGGCCTGCGGTGCGACGGCCGGTTGCCGGGTCAGTACCGACTCCGCGGACGCGTGCCCTCGGGATCCAGCGGTGTCATCCGCCCTTCCCGCCGCGCGCGTTGCGACGCGGACGCGCATGATGGGCATACCGCCCGCCCGGGAAGCCACTTCGCACGTTGTCACCGGGCGGGCCTCTCCTCGAAGGCCCCCGGTGCAGGACTCTCGTCGACGGAGCAGTACGCGCTTAGAGGCGGACGCAGCACTCGGGCCGGGCGGCGCCCCGTCACAGCCCCGTCGCGTCCCTGGCCTTCTTCAGTACCGACTCGAGTGCGGACAGCCGTCCGTCGCGTCGCCGGTCGCGGTCCGCGCGGTCCTGCGGCACCAGGCGGGTGGCGACGTCCACCGCGTAGGCGTCCGGGTCGCCGAACGCGGCCCTCGGGTGTTCCCCGGTCTCCGCGCATTGGGTCGTGACCTCCTTGACCGCCTGGAGCACGATCGGTCGGTCCACACCCGGCTGCATCGCCAGCCGGACCTGGAAGCGGGCCATCCACTTCTCGCGGTCCTTCTCCCGCGCCGCGTCCGACGTCTCGTCCTTCGTCGCCACGTGCACTCCCGTTGATCGGAAACGTTCCTCGTGAGGAGGGACGCCCAGCCTTGGCCGGGGGTTGCCCGCCCGGCTGCCTGGATCCCAGGCTCCGGAGGGCGAGGCGCGCCCGTCGTTCCCGGGTCCCCTCACGACCGGGCTCGGCCGGGGAGCATGGCTGCCATGACCATTGAGCATCCCGCCGAACGCGACGGCACCGGCCACGACCGCTTCGCCGCCTTCTCGGAGCGGGCGTCGAACCTCACCAGCTCCCCGTTGTTCTACGCCCTGTGCGTCCTCCTGGTCGTCGGCACGGTCGTCCTGCACTTCCTGTACCCGCCGCTGTCCTGGCTGATCTTCGCCGGAGACGTCATGACAGCCATCAACCTCCTCCTGCTCGCCCTGCTGAAGAACACCGAGCGGCGCGACGCCCACGCCGTCCAGCGGAAGCTGGACGCCATCGCCGCCGCGCTGCTGGAGCAACGCGAGGGCACGAGCCACGCGGCGGCCGACGCGCTGCGCGACGCCATTCGCATGGAGAAGGACCAGTGAGCACCGGGCGGCGGGCGACGGATGCGGCGGGGGCCCGGGACGCCGTGGGGGCGGCCGTGCCCGTACAGGTCCAGGGGGCGAGGTCGGCGGCCTCGAAGCCCGGATTACCGAGCAGTTCGGTGGCCGCGCTTGCCTGCGCGGGAACCAGGGTGAGCAGGGCGGAGCCGAGACAGAGGGCTCCGGCGGCKCCGAGAACACGGGGGAGGTGACGTCCGTGGTGTGTCATGAGGGGCGCTCCGATACGGGGGAGAGCGAATCAGGACCTGCGTACCCACAACTTGGACTAGACCAATACGGGAGTCAAGGGGGTTCACTGCCCGCCGGGGAGCGCGTGCGCGAGGAGGTACTCGGTCGCCCCGGCGATCGCCTCGGCGTACGTGCTGTGGACGGGCTCGGACTCCGTGTCCTGATGGTCGGCCCCGGTGGCGGAGTACCACCAGGCATCGGCGTCGTTGTCGTGGTGCGCCACGGCGGTGCCACCCGCGTAGCTGAACGGGATGGACTCGCTGGCGGATCTCCTGACCACGGCGTGGGGCCACTTGAGTCGGGCGGACTGGCGCTTGATGCCGCCCCAGGCGGCTCCGAGCTGGGCGTAGCTGGCTCCACTGCGGCCGGCGACGGTGGCGGCGCTCTCCGCCATCCGTTCGGCGGACTGCTTGGTCTCGTAGAGCGCGCGCAGCAGTGCCAGCTGCACGTCGGGGGACGCCATGAGGACGGGGTCGAGGGGCTTGTCGGCGGCGCGGTAGGCCGAGGCGCGGGTCGAGATCCGCTCGGCCAGGGCGCGGGCGGCGTCGATGACGCGCTCGTCCATCGCGAACGTCTCCTCCTGGGTGGGTTCGCCCCACGGGGGCTCCACCAGGACCGCGGCGGCGGTCCAGAAGTTCTCGTCGTTCCTGTCGGGAGTCGGAACCACACTCACATCGCTCATGCGACAAGCCTAGCTGTCGAGAGTCGTTTCCGACAGTTTGATCTGTCGGCAGGGCGGGAGCTCTGCTCCCCGCTGTCCCAGAAGCAGCAGAGGGTGGTCGGGGCGTCATGCAGGCCTGAGCGATGATTCCTCTACGCTGACCAGTGTTTCGTTCAACGGGCAGCGCGGCTGCGCTGGGCGGATTGCGGTCACCGATTGCGGCAGGGATGCATTCAGACAACGACGGGCCCACGAGCGGCGCGGAAGACGGCGTGGAGGGCTCCCCGGCGTTCCCCGAGCGGGGCGGTCCTGAGGCTGCCGCGGATGAGGGGATGGACCGGTTCGCGCGTGTGGTCTCAGCCGTCTTGGACGTGCCGGCAGCCGTAGTCGCCCTAGCCTGCAAGGAGTGGCAGTTCCTGCCCGGAGTCGTCGGGCTGGAGGAGTGGTCGTCCTCGGTCCGGCAGGCGGATCTGACCGGTTCACCGTGCGCATACGTTGTCGCCTCGGGCGAGCCGCTGGTGGTGAGGGACGCGCGCACCGATGCACGGGTGCGGGACTTCGCTCCCGCCGCCTGGTTCGGAGCGGTCGCTTGTGCGGCGGTGCCCCTGACAGACGAGGCGGGAACGGTGCTGGGAGCCCTGTGCGCCCTCGACTTCGTGCCCCGCTCCTGGGGCGAGCGGGACGTGGAGGTGCTGGAGAACCTGGCGCAGGCGTGCAGCACCCAGCTGCGGCTGCAGGCCTCGGCCCGGCAGGCCCAGCAGGCCGGTACCCAGGCCGCCACGCTGCTGGGGAACTCACGGCTGCTGTTGCGTGCGGCGGAGACCATGGCCCACACCTCCGGCCTGGAGCAGGTGCGCCGACAGGTCAGCGATCTGGTCAGCGGGGATCTGCGGCCGGCGTACGTGGGCCTGGTGCTGCGACAGGAGAGCGTTCTGCGGCGGGTGCCCGACCGGATGGCGTCGTACGTCTCGCTGGAGGAGCGTTTTCCGGTCTACGATCCCCAGGAGCGGTGGCCCAGTGCCCAGGCGGCGCGTGAGAACAGGATCGTGCTGATCCCCGACCGGCAGACCCTGGTGGAGCAGTACCACCCCGACACGGTCGTCGAGTTCGACGCCATGAACCTGCGCTCAGCGGTCTGCGTACCCTTGCCCGGCACCTACGGCCGTGCGCTGGGTACCCTCATCCTGGCCTGGCACGTCCCCCGCACGATCGACATCGCCGAGCGTGCGGTGCTGACCGTCCTCGCCCGCTACACCGCCGACGCCGTCGAACGCGCTCTGTTCCTCGACGGACGCATCGATGTGGCCCGCCAGCTCCAGCGCGCCATGCTCACAGACCTCCCCACCGTTCAGGGCCTGCAGCTCGCCGCGCTGTACCGCACGGCGGCCGATCAGGACATGGTGGGCGGTGACTGGTACGACGCCCACCACCTGAACTCCTCCCGCACCGACGCCACCACCAGGCTGGCGCTGACCGTGGGCGACATCACCGGCCACAACATGCAGGCCGCGACATTGATGGGCCAGGCCCGCAGCATGCTGCGCCAGGCCAGTCACGATCACTCCCACAGCGGACCCGCCGCCGCGGTCGACGCCCTGTACGCCGCGGCCACCGATCTGGGCATGAACATCTCCGGAACCCTCGTCCACGCCCATCTCACCTCCACCGGCGACGGCGCCTGGGACTTCACCTGGACCAACGCCGGGCACCCGCCCCCGCTCCTGGACCTACCCGGCCACCCCGTCCGCCAGCTCCATGAACACGACCTGATGCTCTACCCCGGCCTGCCCGCCCACCGCACCCAGCACCGCGTACGCCTGGAGCCGGGCGCCACCCTGCTGCTGTACACCGACGGTCTGGTCGAAGAACCCGGCACACCCATCGACCAGAAGATCGAACAGGTCTCCCTGCTGCTGGCCGACAACAGCAGCACGCCGGTGCAAGGCCTTCTGCAGCAGATCGCCGAGCGCGTCGCCGGCCCCGCGCACCACGACGACATCGCCCTGCTGGCCGTCCGTGTCGACGTCGTGAAGACGCCTCGGACCGAGCCGTCGTCAGACGGAGGTCTCTGAACGCCGTGTCACGCGAGACACGGCCCTACGGGCCGGGCGGATCCGGGGTGGGGGCACGGGGGGTGAGGCTGATGACGGTGTCCAGGCCGAGGCGGCGGAGCAGGTCGTAGACGTCGGCATTGACCCCGGTCAGGCTCAGAGTGCCGCCTAGCCGGGCCAGGCGCTGGTACCACTGTATGAGCAGGGTGACGCCGCTGGAGTCGAGGAAAAGGCTCTGGCAGGCGTCCAGGGTGAGGTGGCGGCAGCCTTCGTCGATGATGCGGGTCCCTACGGCACGCAGCAGGGGGGCGGTGTGCAGATCGATGCTCTCGGGCAGCAGGGCGGTGACCCGGTCGCCGACGCGCGTGGTGACATGGAGCACAGCAAGGTCCCTGCTCTGTGACCGGTGAACCTGCGGTCAGGTATTCCCGGTGCTACACCCCTGACTGTAGCCCTGCGGGAACGGCCCCGGGGGAGAGCCTCACGTCACGATGTGCCGCTCCCCGCCGACGGCAGCGAGAGGAGCACCACTGCCCGCCGGACCTCATGCATCGATTCGCCGCCCGTGTCGCCGGCCCCGCTCACGACGACGGCGTCGCCCTGCCCGCCGTACGCATCGAGCCCTCAGGGCCAGGCAGAGGCCCGATGGTCGTGAGGCGGTAGGCCCTGCTGCCTGCTTGTCACGGCGAGGGTGCTCACAGGAGACGCGACACCTGCTCAGGCTCAGGTGCGCCGGTCGGTGGTGCTCAGGACAACCTGGATGCTCTTTCCCGATCCGAAAGGTGTGATGGTGATCTGGCGGCTCAGCTTCGAGATCAGCGGCCAGCCGAATCCGCCGGGGGAGGTGGGTTGACTGTCCGTCCTTGTCCGCGGGATGACGGGTGAGGCGTCGGTGACACACACGAGGAGAGCGCCGTCGGTGAGATCTGCGGTGAAACCGGTCAGGCCACCGCCATGCCGGTAGGCATTGGTGACGAGCTCGGAGACGACCAGCAGGATGTCGTCCATGACCTCCCGGGGCGGGGGAGCACGTCCTGTGGTGTGCAGGAGGTCACGGACCTGATCGCGGGCGGCGCCGGCGTTGGCAGGCCGAGTGTCCCGGCTCGCACGGGGTTCCGTCGTCGTCATCTCTGTCCGCCCTTCCCCTTCACATGGTCGTCTTCGCGTCTTCCCGCATCAGCGGGCGGCACGCGGGTCACCGCTGACGGGGCAGACGAATGCGCGGGTGGATGAGGTCCGTGGCCGCGGGCAGGGTCGGCGCGATCGTGAAGGCGCGGGTGAGGTCGGTCAGCTCCAGCATCCGCCGCAGGAACGGGCTGAGCCCGGCCAGAACCAGGGGAACAGCGGCCTGCTCATGATGCTGCTGGGCGGTGAACAGAGTATGGAGAAACGAGGAGTCGGCGAAGTCGACTCCGGCCAGGTCCACGACGGTGCCGGCCGGCGAGTCACCGGCCGGCAGTGCGAGAGCGTGGGCCAGGGCGTCGGCCTCATCGGTGTCGAACTCCCCGACGGCCCGCACGATCCGTATGCCGTCTGCTACGGCCACTGTCACTTCCACCTCGTCACTCATCCGCGTATTTTTACAGACCAGAGCCCCTGCGAACCACCTCATAGCCCCCCACCCCGCATCGAGGACTCCCCTGCCGGGTCGGTGGCTACTGCACCGGCTCTCCGACACGCCTGTAAGGCAGCTCTTGGCCGTCTCCTGCGGATCCCGCCGGTCGCTATCGGCGGCGTACGGCGGAGTTGAAGGCGCCTTCGGCCGGTACCACACAGCCTTCGGCGACGGAGTGTGCTCCGTCGGCCGTCGCCTGGAGGCAGAGTCGTCCGCCGTCGCCGCGGCGCAGGTCGAGGACGAAGCGGGTGGCCGCTCGTGCCTGCTCGACGTCATGGATGTGGGCGTCGGTGTAGCCGATGCGGTGGAGGGCCTTCCTGACCGAGCCGGGGGTGGGTGCGTCGAGGGCCAGCAGGGCCTGCGTGACCCGCTCTTCGTGGCGGATCATGGCGCACCAGTCGTTCTGGTCCAGCTCGCGCTCGACGGCCAGGACGGGGGCGCCGGGCACGACGGGCGGTGCGCCGTCCCGGGCTGCTTCCTCGGCCTCCGCGGCCGCGGCGGGGCTGCCGTCCTCCACGGTCGGAGCGGGCGCCGGGGGCGGGGGTCCCTGCCGCGGTCCGCTGGGGCATCCCCGCGCCACCTCGTCGAGGACGGCCGCGAAGGTGGCGTCCGAGGCCTTACCCGCGGCCACGGGCCGGGCGGGCCAGGCCGGACCGGTCCGATCCGCGTCCCCGGCCGCCCGCTCCGCCCCCGCCGTCACCGCGGCGGGCGCTGCCGACCGGACCGGCCCGGCGCTCTCACTGCCGCATGCGGCGAGCGACAGAACGGCGAGGACCGACGCCACGAGGGCGAGGCGCGGGCGGCGGGAGAGAGAGGCCGGAACGGCGGTCTGCGTCATGGCCACGAGTCTGCGATCCGGCTTCCGGCCTCACATGAGTACCTGTACTCATCAAGATCGGGTACGGGGCTCAGGGCCCCTGCGGGCACGGGCCCCCGGCCGACCGAACTCCGCTGGAGGGAGGGGGACGGGGAGTCGGGCCGGGGGAAGGGCTGACGACCTCCAGGTCCCCGTCCTCGGTGGTGGTGTGCAGGCCGCCTCACCATTGTTAGATATTTAGCTCATGTGCTAAATATCTAACATGACAGAAGCTGAGGATGAGGCGGGAGCCTTCCGTGCGCTCGCTGATCCGACGAGGCGTCAGATTCTTGAGGACCTCAGAGGTGGCGAGCTCGCGGCGGGCGAGATCGCGAGCAGGTTCGCGATCAGCGCGCCGTCCATCTCACGGCATCTCGGCGTCCTCAAGGGAGCGGGGCTGGTCACCGAGCGCCGGGACGGCAACCGGATCCTCTACACACTGGCCGAGGACCGTTTGGCGACCTGCATCGGCCGGTTCCTCAGCGCCGTCTGCCCCGAGCAGATCGTCCTGCGCCACACCAGGTGGCGCCCCGCAGCGCAGAGCGAGGAATCATGAGGCAACCACGCCTGTCCAGCGTCATCGAACGACGGCTCCTGGTGAACTACCGAGTCGCCCCCGACGCCGCGGCACGCCTGCTTCCCCAGCCGCTGCGCCCGCAATTGGTGCACGGCCACGCGGTTGCGGGCATCTGCCTCCTGCGGCTGGGGAGCGTCCGGCCGGTCTGGACACCCAGAATGTTCGGGCTGCGGAGCGAGAACGCGGCGCATCGGATCGCCGTCGAATGGGACGGACCGGACGGCATCGAGACCGGCGTCTACATCCCGCGTCGCGATACCGCCTCGCGGCTCAACGCCTGGGCCGGGGGCCGTGTCTTCCCCGGCGAGCACGGCCGCGCCGGCTTCGAGGTGCACGAGACACCCGGCCAGGTGCGTGTCGCCTTCGCGACGTGGGACGACGACACCCGGGTGGACGTCACCGTCGAGCCGTCCGACGAACTGCGGGGCAGCGAACTCTTCGCCGATCTCTCCGAGGCCTCCCGCTTCTTCCAGAACGGGGCGAAGGGCTACTCGGCCACCCGCTCCGGGCGCCACCTGGACGGCATGGAACTGCACACCGACGCCTGGCACGTGGAAGCCGGCCGTGTCCGTTCCGCCACGTTGTCCTTCTTCGACGACCCCGACCGCTTCCCGCCGGGGACCGCAACCCTGGACTGCGCTCTGGTCATGCGCAACGTTCCAGCCGACTGGCGCCCGCTCCCGGCCATGACCGCCGAACGAGGCGCTCAAGTCGTCACGTGAAGCGCTCGGCACCGAGGGCGTCGTCCCACAGACGGCGCTTCGTACCGGTCTGCGCCGCCATCAGGCCACACCTCGGAACAGGTCGAAACACCCCCGTGGTGTCGCCCACGTCATGCGCGCCCCTTCCGTCGTTTCTCGGCCAGTAGGGAGACGATGCCGAGGACCGCGGTGAGGGTCGTGCACAGGATGATGGCGACGCTGGAGTCGGTGTACTTCAGGGCGGCGGCCGACAGCAGACTGGCCACGCCGTAACCGGCCCCGGCCGCCGCGTACAGCAGGGAGAAGCCGGTGGCCCAGACCCGTTCCGGCAGCTGCTCCTGCAGCGCGAGGTTACGGATGATCAGCAGGGGGCTGTAGAGCAGGCCGGCCACGGCGAAGGCCACCGCGTAGCTCCAGGGGGTACGGGTCCACGCGGGCAGTGTGAGGACCGCGGCCATCGCCAGCAGGAGCACCAGGGACTGCGTCTGCGCGCTGCCGGGCCAGCGGCGGCCGCCGTACACGAGACCGGACAGGACGCTGGCGACGGCGAAGGCGGTCAGCACCGGCCCGGCCAGGGCCTCGGAGGAGCCGACTTCGGTCAGCCGGGCGGGCAGGACCACGTCCACCGTGCCGACGAGGAACATGATCCCGGCGGACAGCACGGCGGTGGGCCACATCAGGCGGAGGATCTTCGCCGGGCTCTCGGCGGGAGTGTCGTCGGGGCCGGGCTGCGGGAGCGAGCGGTGCGGGATGCGGGAGGCGAACAGGGCCGGGAGCCCGGAGAGCACGGCGAGCACGACGACGGCACCCACCGCGGACACCTGGACGTACAGCAGCGACACCAGAGGCGGTCCGAACGCCCACACGCTCTGGTTGAGGGAGCTCTCCAGACTCAGCGCGGTGCGCCGCAGATGCGGCGCGACGGTCGCCGCGAGCTGGGCGCGCAGACCGCCCGGCGCCCCGGCGGCGGCGGCCCCCGCCAGCGCGGCCAGCACGGCGAGCACGGGGATCGGCGCGGTCGACGCCAGTGCGGCCAGCGCGGCGAACGCCGCGGCCTCCAGCAGCAGGGCCAGACGCAGCTGCCCGACGAACGGGCGAGTGTCGAAACGGCGCCCCATCAGCGGCGCGCCCGCGGCCTCCCCCAGGGCGTGGGCCGCGGCGAGGAGACCGCCGGCGGCGAAGGAACTGGTGGCGTGCCCGAGCAGGACCAGGGCCAGCGGGGCCATGACGACGGGCGCCCGGACGAGGGCCGCGGCGATGTACCAGGTGCGGTTGCCAGCACCGGTGAGAACGGCGCGGTAGGTGGGTGCGGCTTCGGTGGTGGTCATGAAGTACCAGCCCAGTCATTGCGGGAACATATGTATGTGGTCTTCGTTTGGCCGGGTCTACGCTGGTGCTATGGCAGTGACTGCGGTAAGCCCGGAGAGCGAAGAGCTACGGATCCTCCTGAACAGCTGGCTCATTCCGAACGACACGAGGCAGCCGACGGAGACCCTGCCGCAGCTCATGCGTGATGCGCGGGGATGGACCGACTCCTTTCCTTCGGTGGCCGTGCCCGTGGCGGGCGAGCGGACGGAGTTCCTGCGGCTGCGGGACGATCTGCGGGCTGATGTCGCCGACCGCTCCTGCGCGCGGCTGGACGGGTGGCTGACGGACCGTCCCCAGGCGGTGGGGCTCGCCGCGGAGGGCTCCCTCGTCTTCCGCGGCCGGTCGGGCTGCGTGGAGGAACTGCTGCGGCTGGCCGTACGGGTCGTGACCCAGGGCCGCTGGCGACGGCTGCGGATGTGCCCCGACTGCCGGTGGGTCTTCTTCGACCAGTCGCGGAACAACTCCCGCACCTGGTGCAGCATGACCGCCGGCGAGACGGGCCGGGCCTGCGGCAGCATCGCCAAGGTGCAGCGGATGCGCGGCCGCAGGGCCGGGCTGCCGCAGACCTCGTGAGCGGGGGCGGGGCGCCGTCGAGCGCGCCCCGCCCCCGGTGTCCGGCTCAGAGGTTCTCGGCCAGGCTGCGCAGACGTTCCTCCGTACGGGCCGCGGCGGCCGGGGTGTCGCCGTGCACCAGATACTGCACGGTTCCGGTCCAGGGCGCGTCGTCGACCAGCAGCAGAGCACCGGTGGATCCTCCGCCGGGGGAGAGCTGCGGATCCTGGGTTGTCGCCCAGGCCAGCTTGCCGAAGTCGGTGCAAGGGAGGTCGTTGCGGGTGAGCACGGTGTGGTGTGCCATGTAGTCGTCGCCCAGCAGGTGCCGGGCGGCGGCGTCGACGTGGGTGCAGCCGCCGACCCGGGCGTTGACCTCGTTGAACAGCAGCCGGCCGTCGGCGGTGAGGATCGAGTCGCAGTTGACGTAACCGCGGTAGCCGGTGGTCTGCAGATAGCGGGCCATCTCCCGCGACCAGTGGAGCATGGTGCTCTCGGCCGGGGCGGGCAGCTCGAGCGGCGGAATGGCGAAGCCGTTCCACACCGGTTCCATGCGCATGTCCCCGTGGTTGAGCACGGTGGGAGCTGCGGGCGGCGCGGGTACGTCGACTTCGCTGTACAGCGTGCGGCTGTGCGGGAAGTAGGCCTCCACCACCGTCTCGCCGGGGCGCAGTCCCGCCGGGAAGTCGCGGGTGGCGGCGACGGCGGGGAAGGTGCCGGCGAGCAGACGCTCGATGTCCTGCGCGGTCGAGGCCGGGGTCACCGGGTGGGTGGTCGAGGCCCCCAGGGCCGGGATGTCCGGGTCGTGGGTGAACAGGACGTTGCCGTACCCGCTGGCGCTGAAGTCCTCCTTGACGATGACCGCACCGGTGTGGGGCAGCAGGTCCAGCACCGCCTGTGCCGTCGCCGCCCGGCTGCGGCACACGCGCCCCGGAGCGACGGGGACGCCGAGCCCCTCCGCCCAGATG
Source organism: Streptomyces sp. adm13(2018) (assembly GCF_008042145.1). Lineage (GTDB taxonomy): Bacteria > Actinomycetota > Actinomycetes > Streptomycetales > Streptomycetaceae > Streptomyces. The sequence goes on along the minus strand of NZ_RDBH01000008.1, from coordinate 555 downwards.
CGGAAGAACGACTTGCTGTTGAACACGTCCGAGCCGCCCTGGTCGAAGAAGGCCGGGTGTGCGTCGGGGGACAGCTCCAGCAGACGGGCCAGTTCGGCGATGGTCCGGTCGTACAGATAGGGGAGCAGCTGCCAGTCGGGACCGGTGAGGTCGCGCAGCCTGCCCAGGAGTCCGGGCGAGAGCAGGCTGTCGCGGTCGAGGAAGGCGCCCCCTTCCGCGCCCGCACCCGCGCCCTCTTCCGCGCCCGCGCCCGTCTCCGCACCCGCGCTCAGGAAGGTGACGGTGGACAGGTCCAGGCCCAGGGTGGCGGCCAGGTAGTCGCGGAACTCCTCGGTCAGCGGGCGGTGGGTGAGCAGCGCGTCACCGTCGCGCAGCAGCCAGGCGGTCCTGGTCGAGATGGCGTGCTGCTTGGCCGCTCCCTTGGCACCGAAGCTCTCCAGGGCACAGTCGAACATGTACTCGGAGGTGACGTTGCCGATGATCAGACGTGGCATGGGGAGTTCTCCTTGCGGACGTTGCCGATGATCAGACGTGGCATGGGGAGTTCTCCTTGCG
>NZ_RDBH01000079.1 GCF_008042145.1 Streptomyces sp. adm13(2018) | reverse complement strand
TCCCCGAGGTCCACCAGCGCCACCGTCGCGTCGTCGTGCAGCTTCCAGCGCCGCGTCCCGCCGGCCGCCGCGTCCGCCGTCTCCAGGGCCCGCACACGATGGATCAGCCCCAGCGCGCCCTCCTTCCGCAGGACGCCGAAACAGTCCGCCCAGTCGCCCTCCGCGAACAGCTCCACCCAGCGGCCCGCCCCGTCCGTGAGTGCCGCCAGGGCGCGTACCTCCGCGCGCGGACTCGACCCGGTCACGGCCCGCGCCGCCACCGCCGGATCCGCCGCCGCCGTGAAGAAGCCGCCCTCCCTGTTCCGCAGCCGGTCCGTCGCCGCCAGGGACCGCAGGACCTCGTCGGGGACGTGGTCGAGCCGGTCGTCGGCCACCGCCCGTACGGACCCGTCCGGCGCCTCCAGGAGCAGGACGGAGTCGGACAGGACCAGGTACTCGACCCGGCTCTCGTCCCACCGGGCGAGCGCCACCGTGGCCTGGGGCGTACGCACGTGAGAAAGGTCACAGGTGCCCCGATGGGCGTCCGCGGTGCGCCGGATTGCCCGGGAGAGGATCTCGGACAGGGACATGTCCCGCCTGGAAGCGGACAGTTCGGTCAAAGCCCCGCCGAGGCGCGCGGTGAACCACGGCACCGTGTGCACACAACCGTCATGACCGGCCGGCGGCGTGACACCGTCGAGGACGACCACCGTCCCGCCGCCCCCCGACGCGGGCAGCGCGGCGGCCACCCAGTCCTCGTTGGGGCGTTCGGGGCTGCCGGGGAGGGTGGCGACATCGCTGCGCATGACCCCAGTGTGCCCGGCGCGGCGCACGTTCCCGGGGACGGTCTTCACCGGACCTGCAAACCCTCGGAGATTGGCCTGTACCAACCCCTGGACACCGCGCCGGAGCGGAGCCGCCGGCTCCGGGAAGCTGCGGGCGGGCATCCTGCCAAAGCCCGCCCGGAAGATCCAACCGGGGGCCTTCCGGGCACCCGCCGCCCCGCCCGCCGAAGTTGTTCGCCAACTCATGAGTGTTGTTCACTCGTTCGGGTGGCGGAGCGGCCGATGCGCGTCCCCTTACCAAAAGCGCTGGAATGGTCGGAAGCCATACCAGGGGGGTGGGGGCGCTCCATGTGACCGGCCGTCACCTCTGCTTTGTGGGCGGACGAGTCAAGAATGCGAGCACCGGTGCAGATGAAGCGGCCTCGGAGCAAGAACGGCACGCGGAGCCAGACCCCCGGTGCGGTGCCGWCCGCGGACGGCACCCCGGCCACCCCCGGCAGCGCCCCCGCAGGCCGGCCCAAGCGCGTCCGCAACCGCCTCGTCGCCGGGGTCGCCCTCGTCGGCATCACGGTCCTCGCCGCCGGAGCACCCGCGGTCCTCACCGCCTCCACCGAGCTCAACGACTCCCAGAGCCTGGTCACCCTCGCCGAACTCGACCGGCAGGCCGTCACCCTGGCCCACTCCCTCGCCGACGAGCGCGACGAGGTCGTCGCCTACATCGCCGCCGGCCGCGACGCCCAGAGCGGCGACGCCAAGGCGAAGCGCCAGGTCACCAGCACCCGCTCCACCCGCGTCGACCGCCAGATCGACGAGATCCGGCCCGCCGCCTCCGCCGAGCTCCGCCGCGACCTCGCCGGCGTCCCCTCCGTCCGCCCACAAAGCAGAGGTGACGGCCGGTCACATGGAGCGCCCCCACCCCCCTGGTATGGCTTCCGACCATTCCAGCGCTTTTGGTAAGGGGACGCGCATCGGCCGCTCCGCCACCCGAACGAGTGAACAACACTCATGAGTTGGCGAACAACTTCGGCGGGCGGGGCGGCGGGTGCCGCCCTGGCCCTCCTCGCCGCCCTCGCCGTCCCGCAGCCCGAGCCCACGGGCCAGGTCCACTACGACCCCGAGACCGGCACCTACGTCCCCGACGAGCCCCCCGGCGCCGCCGAGGCCGACCGCGCCCGCGACACCCTCACCGCGGCGGCCCAGCAGGCCCGCGTCCGTGAACTCGCCGCCCTCGGCGACTTCGACCAGGCCGCGGGAACCGCCGCCCGCGACGCGCTCGCCACCACCGTCACCGGGCCCGACGTGAAGAGCGCCGAACGCTCCCTCGCCGCGCTCACCGACCAGCCCCGGCTGACCGAGGCCGAGCGCGGCACCGACCCGGCCGGCCTGGAGGCCGCCCTGTCCGCCCGCATCGAGCAGATGCGCGGCGTCGAGTCCCGCCTCGCCGCCGAGCGGGTCGAGCAGTTCGCCGGCCTCCGCGACGACGACGTCACCGCCCTCGAACTGCGCCTCGCCTTCCTCGGCGGCTGCCTGCTCGTCGCCGTCGGCATCTCCACCTACGTCGCCCGCACCCTCACCCGGCCGCTCGCCGTCCTCCGGATCGGCGCCGCCCGCCTCGCCGCCGCGCCCGACCCCGGCGCCGAGGAGCCGGTCCGCTTCACCGGCCGCAACGACGAGTTCGCCCAGGTCGTCCGCTCGCTGAACACCGTGCACGGCAAGCTCGCCGGCCTCAGCGAGCACACCGAGCGGCTCACCGACGGACACGCCGACCTGACCGCCGCCAAGGAGCAGCTCGGCGCCGAACTCGCCGCCCAGCGCGCCGAACTCCAGGGCCGGGTCGCACTCCTCACCGCCGAACTCGAACGGTTCCGGGGCACCGTCCACCACACCTTCGTCAACCTCTCGCTGCGCAGCCTCGGGCTCGTCGAACGACAGCTCGGCGTCATCGAGAAGCTGGAGGAGCGCGAGCAGGACCCGGACCGCCTCGCCACCCTCTTCAAGCTCGATCACCTGGCGACCGTCATGCGCCGCCACAGCGAGAACCTCCTCGTCCTCGCCGGGCACGAGCACGTCCACGGCCACGCCGGCCCCGTCCCGCTCGTCGACGTGCTGCGCGCCGCCGTCAGCGAGATCGAGCGGTACGAGCGGGTCACCATCCAGTCCCTGCCGCCGCACGCCCAGATCGCCGGCTTCGCCGCGGACGACCTCAGCCACCTCGTCGCCGAGCTCCTGGAGAACGCCACCTCCTTCTCGCCGCCCGACGCCTCGGTCCAGCTCTCCGGCTGGCTCCTGGAGTCCGGCGAGGTCATGCTCTCCGTGCAGGACGCGGGCATCGGCATGACGCCGGCCCGGCTCGCCGAGCTCAACGCGAGCCTGGCCGAGGGCGAGCCCGCCGCGTTCGAGGGCGAGGGCCTCGGCATGCGCGTCATCACCCTCCTCGCCGCCCGCCACGGGGTCCGCGTCGAGCTGCGCGAGCAGCAGTCGGGCGGTACGGCGGCCGTCGTCGTCCTGCCGGAGCCGCTGCTCCCCGCCGCCCTGCCCACCACGGTGACCGATCCCGTACGGAGCACGGGCGGGGCTCCCGCGATCCAGCTCCCCGGCTCGGCGGCCGAGGCCAACTCCAACACGCTGCCGTCCCGGAACCGCGATCCCCTGGTGGAGGCGGCGGAGCGGGCGTTCCTGGCGGCGGACGCGACGGCGGGGCAGCCGGAGCCGGACGCGTCGTACGCGGCGGCGGAGGCCGAGACCGGATACGCCGACCCGGAGGCCGGTTACGCCGAGCCCGAGGCGGCGTACACCGAGCCGACGTATGCCGAGCCTGAGCCGACGTACGCCGAGCCCGAGGCCGCGTACACGGAGCCGACGTACGCCGACCCCGACCCGGCGCCGTTCCCCGAGGCCGACCCCGCTCCCACGTCCTTCGACGGGCCCGGGGCCTTCGACGGGCCCGCGCCCCTCGGGGAGAGCGTCTCCGAGACCACGCTCCAGGTCCGGCTGCCCGACCCGCCGCCGGAGCCGGACGTCCACGAGCGGTCGGCGGACGCCACCGCCCCCGCCCCGCACCAGGAGC
>NZ_RDBH01000078.1 GCF_008042145.1 Streptomyces sp. adm13(2018) | reverse complement strand
GTCTCGGCCGCCCCCGCGCCGCCACGCCCGGCCGGAAGATCATCGCTTCCTCCTCTCATCGGTTTTGATGCTGAGGTCGGTGCCGTTCGCCGACGTCCTGTCGTCGCCGGAAACGGGGAGGGTGTGCCGGACGTGTCGTCACCCAGGTACGTACGGGGGTGGGCAGCGCTCTCCCTGGCGCTCGGGGCCTTCCTCGTCGGCACGGCGGCCCAGCCCCCGGCCGGCCGGGACGCGGATGCCGCCGGCACCCCGGAGCGCACCGCCCTCGTCACGGTCGACGGCTGCGCCGCCGCCGACGGCCTCTGCTCCGCACCCCGCCACACCGTCGCCCTCCGCGGCGGCCGGGTCCTCACGGGGGAGCCCTTCACGCTCGGAGCCCCGGCCACCGGACCGGTGGAACTCGCCCTGCGCACCCCGGGCGTCCTCGCCGACGTCACCGTCACCGACCAGCGCGGCCGCCGCGTCGCGGGCACGGTGAACTCCGACGGCACCCGCTGGACCAGCATCGCCCCGCTCCCGGCGGGCGCCCGGTACGCCGCCCGCCTCGTCGTCGAACGGGCCGGCGCCGACGGCTCCGACCGTCGGCGTGCCCGCCTGGACTTCCGTACGGCGGCGGCCCCCGCGGGGGAGCGGCTCACGGTCGTCTTCGGCCCCGACGACGGCGGCACGTACGGGGTGGGCCAACCGGTCACCGCCGAACTCAGCCACCCCGTACCGGCGGACGAACCCGAGGCCCGCCGGGTCGTGGAACGCGCCCTCCTGGTGCGGAGCGAGCCCCGCGTCGACGGGACCTGGCACTGGGTCGACTCCGACACCCTGCACTACCGGCCGCCCGTGTACTGGCCCGCCGGCACCAGGGTCAGGGTGCGCAGCGGCCTCGAAGGGGCGAGGATCACCGCCGGCCTGTACGGCGGCCGGTCACGGCCCGTCACCTTCACGACCGGGAGCCGGATCGAGGCCGTCACCGACGTCGCCGCACTCCACATGACCGTCTATCGCGACGGCGAACCGATCCGCACCCTCCCGGTCACGACCGGCAAGGCCGGCTACCGGACCCGGGGCGGCACCAAGGTCGTCCTCGGCAAGGAGCCGCTCGTCCACATGCGCGGCGACTCGATCGGCATCAACCGCCGCGACCCCGACTACTTCGACCTCAAGGTCCGCTGGGCCACCAGGGTGACCTGGAGCGGCGAGTACCTGCACGCCGCGCCCTGGTCGCTCGACGCGCAGGGCAGCGAGAACGTCAGCCACGGCTGCACCGGCATGAGCACCGAGGACGCGGCCTGGCTGTTCGCCACCGTGCGGGAGGGCGACGTCGTCCGCGTGGTCAACGGCTACGGCGAACCCATGACCCCGTTCGACAACGGCTTCGGCGACTGGAACCTCGACTGGCCCGAGTGGCTCCGCGGCAGCGCCCTCGCCTCCGGCGCCGCCGGACCCCGCCCGGGCGGCGCCTCGGCAGCCCTCCGCCCGGCCCTGTGAAACGCCGGCCGCCCGGGGCGAGCTGCAAGGATGCCGGCATGGGACACGACGACCGCGCCGAGCACGAGAAGTACGAGAAGCACGAACAGCAGGACCGGGACGCCCGGCTGGCCGAGGCGGTCGCGATGCGCGGCCGGGGCGATCGGGAGGAGGCCCGCGAGAGGCTCGTCGCCCTCGCCGCCCGCCACCCGGACGACGCGGAGATCGCGTACCAGACCGCCTGGGCGCACGACGTCCTCGGCCTGGAGACGGAGGCGGTGCCCCACTACGAACGCGCCCTGGCGGCCGGCGGGACCGCCGGGCTCGGCGCGGACGACCGGCGCGGTGCGCTCCTCGGCCTCGGCAGCACCTACCGCTGCCTCGGTCGCTACGAGGACGCCGTCGCCCTGCTGAGCGGCGCGGTCGAGGAGTTCCCGGAGGACGGCTCCCTGCGGACCTTCCTCGCGATGGCCCTCTACAACACCGGCCGGCACCACGAGTCCACCAGCCTGCTGCTCCGCCTGCTCGCCGCCACCAGCCAGGACCCGTCCGTCCAGCAGTACCGCGGGGCCATCGACCACTACGCCGGGGACCTCGACGCGATCGGCTGAGGAGCGAGCGGGCTGAGGAGGGATCGGCTGAGGAACGGCCGGAACGGCCACACGCGCCCGCCGCCGTCACCGCACCCGGGGGATCACCGCCCGCCGCCCGCCGTCAGTCGTTCACCGCCGTGAGCAGCACCACCGAGTCGTCCAGGGCCGTGATCCCGTGCCGCTCCGTGAGCATCCGCAGGATGCCGGCCGACATCTCCTCGGCGCGGCCCGCCATCGTCAGGTTCACCCGGCCCCGGAGCACCTGGAGACTCGCGGCCGGCGGCGCGTTGTGCTCGTCGAGGGAGGTGCCCGCCGTCAGGGCGATGACGGACTGCCGGAGCACCCCGTCGTGCATGATCAGGTGAGCGCTGCGCCCGTGCGGTGCGGTGCGGGCCGCGGCCAGGTGCTCGTCGGCCAGGGCGGTGAGGTCCAGCTTCATGACTCTCCCTGCGGGATGCGCGGGCGGATAACCCCAGCCTCCCGTGTGGCGTCCGGGACGCAACTCGGGACCGGCCGCCGGGCCAAGCGCACCACGACGATCCCGCCGACCGCGACGAACGCCCCGGCGCCGAGCAGTGCGGCGGACCAGCCGTGCGACGCGTACAGCCACGACCCGGCGAGCGAACCGACCGCCCCGCCGGCGAAGGTGGCCAGCATGAAGACCGTGTTGACCCGGGCGGCCACGGCGCGGCCGATCGCGAAGATCCTCGCCTGGTGGGCCACCTGGCCCGAGCTGACCCCCATCACCAGCAGATTCGCCCCCACGACCAGACCCACCGGGGAGTGCGGCGCCAGCCCGGCGATGGCGAGCCCTAGCCCCGCGAGCCCCAGGCCCGCGGCGCTGACCCGAGACGGCCCGTAGCGGTCGGTCAGCGGCCCCGCCGAGGCCGAGAGCAGCGCAGAGGGCAGCGTCAGCACGCCGAAGAGCCCGGCCGCGCCGGGTCCGTACCCCAGCGGCGGGGCCGCCAGGTGGAAGGCGAGCACTGCCCAGAAGACGCTGAAGGCGGCGAAGAGGCAGGCTCCGAGCAGGGCCGAGACGCGCAGCGCGCGGTGTGCGGCCAGCAGCCCGGGCAGTCCGGCGAGCAGCCCCGCGTACGAGGTGCGGCCGGGCGGCCCCAGCCGCTCGGGCAGGTGTCGCGGCAGGACGCACAGCACGGCCGCCGTCGCCGCGGCGGCCACGAGGTACGCGGTCCGCCAGCTGCCGCTCGCGTCGGTGACGGCGCCCGAGACCGTACGGGAGAGGGTCGAGCCCAGGGTGAGGCCGAGCCCGACCAGTCCGACGACCCGGCCCTGCCGCCCGGGGTCCGCGAGCACGGCGGCGACGGGGGTGAGGATCTGGGGAAGGACCGTGGTCGTGGACAGGGCGAGCGTCGCCAGGGCCAGGGTCAGCACGCCGGGCGCCGCGGCAGCGACGAGCAGGGCGGCGGTGGTCAGGGCGAGCAGGACCGAGGTCAGGCGCCGGAGCCGCACGATGTCGGCCAGCGGGACGAGCAGCAGGATGCCGAGCGCGTACCCGATCTGGGCGGCCGACGCGATCAGCCCCGCCGTGCGCTCCGAGACGTCGAGGCCCCGGGCGACCGCCGCGAGGAGCGGCTGGGGGAAGTAGAGGTTGGCGACGGTGACGGCGCCGGCGACGGCGAGCAGGGGGACGTTCACCCGCACCGGCGACGCGGGCGCGGGAGGGGCGGTCGGTGCGGGGGCGGCGGCGGTGCGAGGGTCCACGAAGTCTCTTCCGTTCCGGGTGCGGAGCTCCTCCAGGCTCCCCGCCGTCGCACCGGGGGAACAAGCTGTCATCATGGAACCGGCGTTGAGCCACACTCAACGATCAGGAGGTCCGCGCCGGACCGGTCGTACGGGAGGAACCGTGCTCGAACGGTACGAACTGGAGACGTTCCTCGTACTCGCCGAGGAGCTCCACTTCGGACGCACCGGCGAGCGTCTCGGCGTCTCCACCGGCCGGGTCAGCCAGACCGTGAAGAAGCTGGAGCGCCGCTTCGGCACCCCGCTCTTCGCCCGCACCAGCCGCAGCGTCGCCCTGACCCCGGTCGGCCGGCGCCTGTACGAGGACGTCCTGCCCGCCTACCGGCAGCTCCGCACCGCCGTGGAACGCGCCACCGAGGCCGGACGGGGTGCGCACGGCAGCCTCCGGGCCGGCTTCGGGACCCCCTGGGACGCGGAACTCCTCACCAGCGCCGCCGAAGCCCTCCGCCGCGACCACCCCGGCTGCGAGATCAGCGTCCGCGAGGTCCCCCTCGACGGAGGAGTCGGCCCCCTGCTCGACGGCGACCTCGACATCCAGCTGGCCGCCTTCCCGGTGCGCGAGCCCGGACTGACCACCGGTCCCGTCGCGGCGCGCGACGACCGGGTCCTGCTGCTGCCCGCCTCCCACCCGCTGGCCGGACGGCCGTCGCTCTGCGTCGAGGACCTCGCCGGGCTGCCCCTGATCACCACCGAGGGCGCCCATCCGCGGCACTGGCGCGACCACCACTACCCCCGGCACACCCCGTCCGGGGCCGCCATCCCGAGGGGGCCGGTCGCGGCCACCTGGCAGGAGGTCCTCTCCCATGTGACGGCGGGCCGTGGCGTCACCCCCGGCGCGGCCCGCGGCGCCCGCTACCACCCGCGCCCCGGCATCGCCTACGTCCCGCTGCGGGACGCCCCGCCCCTCGAATACGGCCTGGTCTGGCCCACCGCAGCCGAATCGGCCCTGATCAGGACGTTCGTCGCGGCGGTCGGGACGGTACGGGACGACTGAGGGGTACCGGGGCGGACCGGGGACTGCCGACCCATGCCGGTCTAGCCGATGGTCACCACCCGCGCCCAGTCGGGCGGGGCGTCCGGCTCGTAGTCGGGATCGTGCTCGATCCACGACCCGTGGCCCGACGCGGAGCGGGAGAACAGTCCCACCACCGTCCGGCACGGCGGCGCTTGCTCCGGCCAGGGCGTCTGGCCGTCCGTCAGGACCACGATGACGTCGGGCCGGGGTGCCGTCCGCAGCGCCCGGGTGAAGCCGGTCCGGAGATCCGTACCGCCGCCGCCCATCAGGGGGATGCCCTCGGCACTGCACAGCGGATGCACCGTGCTGGCCGCCGCGTCGCAGGACATCACCGTCACCAGGTCGCGGCGCCCGCCCACGGCCCGGGCGATCGCGGCCACTTCGAGGAGCGCGCCGCCCAGCTCCGCGTCGCTCACCGAACCGGAGGTGTCCACGATCACCGTGACCCGCGGGGGCTGCCGCCGAAGGCTCGGCAGCACGACGCCCGGCACGCCCGCCGAGCGCCGCGACGGCCGCCCGTACGAGTAGTCGTCGCCCGCCCCGGAGGCGGCCGCCGCCGAGCGGACCGCCGCCCCCAGCAGGTCCCGCCAGGGCTGCGGCGCGTGGAAGACCTCCTCCGCCCACCGCTTCCACGCCTTCGGCGTGTCCCCGGGCCGGCCCTTGACGGCCTGCGCCACCCGGAACCGGACGGCGTCCCGCTGCTGTTCGCTGAGCCCGTCCGCGCCGTCGGGCCCCAGTTCCCACTCACGGTCCAGGCCGTCGGCACCGCTGCCGCAGTCCAGCCACGCGAAGCGCCACGTGCCCGAGCCGAGTCCGATCCGGCCCACGTAGTCCTCCATCAGCTCGCCGGAGGGGAGCCCGAGCGAGTCCGGTGTGACCACGTCCTCGGGCATGGGGAGCCCGTCCCCGAACACGTCGTCGTTGATCTCGCAGTCCGCCGCGATGTTCATCAGCAACCGGGCGCGCGGGCCGTTCAGGTCGCGCTCCCGGGCGATCCGGTCACCGCGCCCGTGGTGGTCGCGCAGGAGGTGGGACACCTCGTGGACCCAGATCCCGGCGAGCTCCTCCACGGGCGTCCGCCGCACGAAGAGCGGCGACACGTAGCAGCGCCAGTACCGGTCGACGGCCATGGTCGGCACGTGCCGGGACTCCACGACGTGCAGGGCGAACAGTGCGGTCGCCAGATACGGCCGGGCCCGTACGGCGAACAGCCGTGCGGCGAAGAGCTTGTCCAGGTCGAGGCCGGGGGGCGGCTCCCGTGTCCCGCCGGCGCGCGGCCGCGTCGGCGCCCGTGACCGTGCTCATCGCGCGCCTGCGGCGGACGCCCGGCCGCTCACTCGCCGTGCGCCGCTCCCGACCAGGGCAGCCGCCTCGTCCGCGCGCCGGGACAGGGAGACCGCGCCCGACAGTCGTTCGATGGAGGGCGGGACGTCCCAGTCCGGACGGCGGAGCGAGGCGAGCGTGGTCGCCGGGACGACGACCAGGTCGGGCGCGCCGGTCTCCGCGGCCCGGGCGAGCAGCGCCCACGCGGCCTCCCAGCGGGCCTTCTCCGGGCGCGCGCAGACCGCGGACACCACGCCGTCGAGCGCGGCCTGGCGCAGATCGCCCCGCTGCGGCAGCTCGGCGCCGGCCGGGTCGGCCAGCAGCACTTCGGGGTCCGGGAGTTCCATGCGGTCCAGATGGGCGAGGAGTTCGAGCCCCGGACCGTCCCCGACCGTGCCCCTGACCAGCCGCGAGAGCACCTCGCGGGAGGAGCGGGCGGCGGTGCCGAAGGCGAGGAGGCGCAGGCTCATCTCCCAACTCCGGGGGGAGGGCCAGGCGCCGCCCCGTCGGGCCTCCCCGCTGGGCAGCCGGTGCACCAGCGTGGGGCGGGTGGCGAGCAGCCCGGTGACGGCGCGCCGGGCGAAGTCCACCGCCTCGGGGAGGAGTTCCATGTCGAGCCGGGGGAGCGTCGCCCGTGGCCAGGTGCCGCCGAGGCCGCGCACGACGACGTCGTGGTCGTGGGCCCACTGGAGGTGCACGAAGCGGTTGGCCAGCGGAGGGCTCAGCTCCCAGCCGTCCGCGGCCGAGCCCCGCGGGTTGGCCGCCGCCACGATCCGCACCGCGGACGGCAGCCGGAGCGCGCCGACCCGCCGCTCCAGGACGAGCCGGAGCAGGGCCGCCTGCACGGCCGGCGGAGCCGTCGACAGCTCGTCGAGGAACAGCAGACCGCGGCCCTCCTTCACGAGCCGCACCGCCCAGTCCGGCGGGGCCATCGGAACGCCCTGCTCGGCCGGGTCGTCACCGATGACGGGCAGCCCGGAGAAGTCGGACGGTTCGTGCACGCTGGCGATCACCGTCGTCAGCGGAAGGTCGAGGGACTCGGCGAGCCGGGTCAGCGAGGCCGTCTTGCCGATGCCCGGCTCTCCCCAGAGGAGTACGGGCAGGTCGGCGGCGACCGCGAGGGTCAGGGCCTCCAGCTGGTCGTCCGGGCGCGGTTCGGTGGTGGAGTCGCGCAGCAGGGCGAGCAGCGCGTCGGCGACGTCGAGCTGGGCGGGGGCAGGGGTGCTCAAGGGCATGGGTGATCACCTGTGGGTTGTCGTCGGTGGGGCGTTCCGGCGCTGCCGTCGTGGTCGGCGGCACCGGCGCACACCGGTGGTGGGAAGAGGGCACGCGCGGTACCGGCGCGGCGGCGGGTACCGCGCCGGTCAGCGGATGCGGGTGCTGCGCGTGCGACGGAGGCGGTGGCTTCGGGGGCTGCGGGGGCGATCGACGCCGGGACGGTCGGTGCGGCCCTGTGCCGGGCCGTACAGGTCGGCCCGGTAGAGCCCGTACGCGATCCGCCCCCGGGCGGCGGACTCCAGGGCGTCCCGGAGCGCGCCGTTGCGCAGTGCCGCGTCGGGGCCGATCAGGCCGTCGACGATGGCCAGCGCGCCCGCGATGTCTCCGTGGTCCAGGCGTTCCCGGACGCCGGTGAGGGCGTCAGGCCGTCGGTGGGCCTGGTCGATGGCCTGGAGGCAGGGGAGCGGCGGGCCGCCGAGGGCGACCAGCAGCTCCTCCCGCCGGATCTCGGCGGGACCGTGGTCGAGCGGAACCAGCACCCCGTCGGAGAGGCCGATGCGGTGCGGGACGCCCCGGCAGTCCACCAGGCGGGGCTGCCCGGGCGAGTTCGCCGCCGTGGCCGTCCCCGCGGGCGGGTGGCCCGGGACGAGCGCCGCGGCGACCAGGGGATGCAGTTCCCCCGCCTCGATGAGCCCGGCGCGCAGCAACGCGAGGTCGGGCAGCACCCAGGTCGCGGCGTCGGGCAGCGTGGGCATGGCCTTCGCCCCGACCGGAGCGGGGAGGACCGAGGCGGGTCCGCCGTCCGGCGGCAGGTCGAGCACCAGCTGCCGGCGGGCCCCGAGCCGTATCCTGACCCGCCCGGAGCTCAGGCCCTCCGACCCGAGCAGGATCCCGGCCTCCGCCGCCCAGCGGTCGACGGCCCGGTCGGCCGTCTCCTCGCCCGGCGGCGGATCCGGTCGCATGGTGTCGGCTCCGGAACGGAACCGCAGCTCGTCGCTGCGTGTCACGTCCCAGAGGTGGCGGTGCAGATCCAGGCGGTACCGCCGGCTCGGGTACGGATGCGGATGCCGGCGCTCGCCGCCGGCGGAACGCGCACCGTCCCACAGGGCGAGGCTCATCCGCTGCCCGGCGTCCGCCCAGGCGGGCGCGGTCCGCACCACGAGGGAGAGCGGTGGGGGAGCGGTGCCCGAGTCGTCCTCGCCGAGGGCCCCGTAGCGCGCCAGCGGCACGGTGAGGCCCGGGCGGAGGACTCCGTCGGGAGCGATCCGTGGCATGTGCCAGCGCAGCAGGTCGGGAGCGAGCCGCCGGAGGTCGGCCTTGACGAGGGCGGTGCGTTCCCGCCCGTACGTGCGGGCGGCGGAGCGCAGGTCGAGATCGACGTCGACGCGCGCCGCGGCGCAGGCGCCCGCCCAGTCGCCGACGGAACGGCGGCGGGCGGCGGTCTCGATCATGGAGGGCGGCACGGCGAACTCGCGCACGCGCAGCCAGAGGGAAAGGCGGTCGTCACCGTTCACGCGGGAAGTGAGCATCAGCACTCACCTTGCGCGGACGGGACCCCCGATCTGATAGCAGAGTAGGTCGTCATCACGATGATCATATCGAGCACCGCGCGCCGGGGCCAGGTGTTTTCCCTCGGGTACGCGGGAGCGGGCCGGCCACATCACCCGCCTGCCCAGGGGCGGTCGACGAAGCCTTCGCCGACCGCCGTACGCGCCCCCGCCGACCGCCGACCGCCGTACGTGCCCCCCGACCGCCGACCGCCGACCGCCGACCGCCGACCGCCGTACGTGCCACCGCCTCCCGCCGTCCGTAACCCGCTAGCCCGCGCTCACCGCGTCCGGGCCGCTGCGGGCGATGATCGCCGCCGTGTCCACGCCCGTGGGCAGCGTGCCGAACGCGAGGCCGCGGTCGCCGTCGAGCCGTGACGCGCAGAACGCGTCCGCCACCGCGGGGTTCCCGTGCCGTACGAGGAGCGAGCCCTGCAGGACCAGGGCCAGCCGCTCGACGAGGCGGCGCGCCCCGTAGGCGGCCGCGTCCGCGCCGCCGAGCCCCGCGACGTCCTTGCGGAGGCCGGCGACGGCCGCGTCCAGCCGCCGGTCCGCGCCCGCGGCCCGGTCGACCTCCGTGAAGAAGGCCTCCACCGCCTGGGGCTGACGGGCCATCGCCCGCAGCACGTCGAGCGCGGCGACGTTGCCCGAGCCCTCCCAGATCGACGGCAGCGGCGACTCCCGGTAGAGCCTCGGCAGACCGGAGTCCTCCACGTAGCCGTTGCCGCCGAGGCATTCGAGGGCCTCCGCCGCGTGGGCCGGCGCCCGCTTGCACACCCAGTACTTGGTGACCGCGAGTCCGAGCCGCCGCAGCTGCTCCTCCTCCGCGTCGCCGCGCGTGGCCCGGTCGACCGCGCCGGCCAGCCGCAGCGCCGCGAGGGTGGCGGCCTCCGCCTCCACCGCGAGGTCGGCCAGGACGTTGCGCATCAGGGGCTGGTCGACGAGCCGTGCGCCGAAGGCCTCGCGGTGCGTGGCGTGGTGCACGGCCTGGACCAGTCCCAGCCGCATCCCGGCCGCCGAGCTGATGGCGCAGTCGAGGCGCGTCATGTTGACCATCCGGATGATGGTGGCCACACCGCGCCCCTCCTCGCCGACGAGCCGGCCGAGGGCGCCCTCGTACTCGATCTCGGAGGAGGCGTTGGAGCGGTTGCCCAGCTTGTCCTTGAGGCGCTGGAGCCGGATCGCGTTGCGGCCGCCGTCCGGCAGGACGCGCGGCACGAGGAAGCAGGACAGTCCGCCCGGCGCCTGGGCCAGGGTCAGGAACACGTCGGACATCGGCGCCGAGGTGAACCACTTGTGGCCGGTCAGCGCGTACAGACCGGCCTCGTCCGTTGGTACCGCACGGGTCGTGTTCGCCCGGACGTCCGAACCGCCCTGCTTCTCGGTCATGGACATCCCGGCGATGATCCCGCGCTTCTCCGTCGGCACCCGGAGCCCGAAGTCGTACGAGGAGGAGGTCAGGAGCGGCTCGTACACCTCGGCGAGGTCGGGCTGGGCGCGCAGCGCGGGCACCGCCGCGTACGTCATGGAGATCGGGCACAGGTGCCCGGCGTCGGCCTGCCCCCACACGAACACCTTCGCCGCGCGGGCGACGTGCGCGCCGGGACGCTCGTCGCGCCAGGGGGCGCCGTGCAGCCCGTGGCGGACGGCCACGTCCATCAGGTCGTGCCAGTGCGGGTGGAACTCGACCTCGTCGATCCGGTGCCCGTACCGGTCGTGGGTGTGCAGGACGGGGGAGTGGCGCTCGGCGAGCCGCCCCCACTCCTGGGCCTGCTCGCCGCCCGCCCGCGCGCCGAGCTCGCGGACCTCCGCCTCGGCCCAGCCCGCGCCCTCCCGGCGCAGTGCCTCCAGGAGCGCGGGGTCGGCGGAGACGTCGTAGCCGGTCGGGGGCGGTACCTGGTTGGTGACCTCATGCGTGGTCGGCATCGGGAACTCCCAGAGCTCGCAGGGTGAAGGTGACGAGGGCGGGTACGGTGCCGGGCCCGACGGACCCTTCCGCCAGCGGGCCGACGAGCGCCTCGGCGCCGGCCCCGACCAGTGCCGAGGCCGTCAGGACCGGGTCCTGGGGCGGCAGTTCGCCCGAGCGCACGCCCTCCTCGACGCGCGCGGCGAACACATCGCGGAACGCGCGCCGGAAGACCAGGCGTTCGGCGTCCACGGCCGGGTCGACGGGCTCGGCGAGCAGTGCGTAGGCGAGGCGTGGCGACTTGAGGGCGCGCAGCGCGAAGGTCTCTATGACGGCGACCACCCGCTCGGCGGCCGAGTCGTGTGCGGGGTGGGCCGCCGCCTCGGAGACGGCGGCGACCTCCCGGCTCACCACGGTCCGGAAGAGCTCCACGGAGAGGTCGGCCTTGCTGGGGAAGTGGCGGTACACGCTGCCCGTGGCGATCCCGGCGCGGGCGGCGACGGCCGCCACGGTGCATCCCGCGTAGCCCTGCTCGGAGAGCAGGGCCCGGGCCGCGTCGACGACGGAGGCGCGCTGGGCGTCGAGACGGGCCTGGACGGCGGGGGTGCGTCGGTAGGGCATGGAAGGAGTGAAGCAGTGATTCAGTGCTTCATCAAGGGTTCTGCCGCGCCGGTGCGGGGGTGTCGGGGGGCGTCTTCGAAGTCCGGGCCCCCCGCACGCGACGACGCGGGCCCCCACCCGATGGGTGGGGGCCCGCGTCGCCGTCGTGGTGCGTGATCGGCGTCAGCCCGTGAAGACCTCCGTCAGGGACCAGATCGCGAGTCCGGCCATGCAGACGCCGCCGATGCGCTGCACGGTCTTCAGCGGAACGCGCTTCGCGATGAAGCGGCCCGCGACCAGGGCGAGCGCGGAGACGCTCATCAGGGCTGCGAGGGAGCCGATCGCGGTCGACCAGGTGCCGTTCGTGGCGGCCAGGTTGGCCGTCGTGATCTGGGTCAGGTCGCCCCACTCGCTGATGAACACGGCCATGAAGGCCGTCGAGAAGACGGGCAGGAAGCCGGTGACGGTCTTGCCGCCCTCGTCGGCCTCCTCGTCGTCGCCCCCGCCGCGCAGCAGCATGAACGCGCCGAATCCGAAGAGCAGGGCGGAGACGAGCTTCACGGACCAGCCGGGGAGCAGCCCGAGCAGGCTGCCGGCTCCGACCGCGATGGCGACGTGCGCGAGGAAGGCGGTGGAGGTGCCGATCCAGACGTAGAGGGGACGCATCCGGGTGCCCATGGCGAGGGACGCGAACATCGTCTTGTCGGGAAGCTCGGCGAGGAAGATCAGCCCGAAGGCGGTGAGGATCGCCAAGGGGTCGAGGTGCATACCGGGGCTCTCTGCTCGGTCCGGGCCCGTGGACCCGGCACGGCGCCTCGGTGGGCGACGGGAGGACCACTCGGCCCGGCATGACGGACCACGCCCACGGAAGCGCGGACGCGGTTGATGCCTGGCCGAAGGTCTCGCCCGCCCGCGTCGCACGCGGACCCGGTCACCGGGAACCCGAGGGTTCCAGTATGTCGACGACCGATTCGCAGGGCTACTCCCCTTCGCTGCGCCCCAGTGTAGCGGACCGGGGCGCGTGAGTGAGTAGACAGCGTCTACTCGATCTTGGTAGACAGTGTCTATGCATCAGGGACACGAGGGAACCGACGACCACCGGGAGCCCGCCACGACCGGCGGCGGCCCCGTCCCCGCCGAGCCCGGTGAGGGAGGGCTGCGCGAGCGGCTGGTCCGCACCGGGGTCGAGCTGGTGAACGCCGAGGGCGCCCAGGCCCTGTCGCTGCGCGAGATCGCCCGCCGGGCGGGCGTCTCCCACGGCGCTCCCCGCCGGTACTTCCCCACCCATCTCGAACTGCTGTCGGCCATCGCCCGCCAGGGCTTCACCGAACTGGCCGCCCGCGTCGCGGCCCACGACCGGGAGGAAGCCGAGCCACGCGAACGGATCGCGCTCCTCGCCCGCGTCTACCTCGACTACGCCGACACCCGCCGCGGCATGTACGAGCTGATGTTCCGGCACGACCTGCTGGAGAGCGGCCGCCTCGGACTGCGGGAGACGAGCCTGCCGCTCTTCGCCCGCCTCACCGCGCTCATCGCCCGCGTCCGCCCCGACGCGGCCGACCCCACCGTCCTCGCCGGCGCCCTCTGGGCCAACCTGCACGGCATCGCCCAGCTCTGGCACTGGGGCAGCCTCCGGCTCGCCACCGGCGGCGACGACCCCGCCCCGCTCCTCGCCGCCGCCCTCGACGCCCACCTCGGCCCCGCCGGTGAGCCCCGGTGACCCGGCACCGCGGCCCGGTCCTGGCCTGCAGCGTCATAGGCGCGGCCGTCGTCGCCCTCGACGGCACCGTCCTCACCATCGCCCAACCCGCCCTCCAGCGCGATCTGCACGCCCACGTCGGCCAGGTGCAGTGGACCAGCACGGGATACCTCGTCGCCGTCGCCAGCCTCCTCGTCTTCGCCGGACGGCTCGGCGACCGCTACGGCCACCGCCGGGTCTTCGCCCTCGGCGCCCTCGGCTTCGCGGCCGCCTCCACCGGCATCGCCCTCGCCCCCGGCATCGGCACCGTGATCGTGCTGCGGGTCCTCCAGGGGATCTGCGGGGCGCTCCTCCAGCCCGCCACGCTCGGCATGCTCCGGACCGCCTGTCCACCGGACCGGCCCGGCACCGCCATCGCCGTCCGCACCGCCGCCATCGGCCTCGCCGCGGCCGCCGGGCCGCCGCCGGCCCGCTCGTACGCGGCGACGGCGCGGTGCGCGGCGTTCGGCTCGGCGTTCAGGGCCGGACCGTCGAGCCGCATGCGCCACGAGCGGCGGCGGATCTCCGGATCGGCCATGTACGGCCCGTAGGTCACGAGCCGCTCGGCCTCCGGGTCCTGCCGCCAAAGCCCCTTCGGCCCCCGGTAGTCGGGGATGCCCGAGTCCGTCGAGACACCTGCTCCGCTGAGAATCGCGACCATCGTCATGCGGCGACCCTAGGCAGCCGGATCCCGCCCCGCGAACGGGTTTCCGGGTGCTAGGTTGCCGCCATGGCCCAGGTGAACATCGCGCTCGACGCCGAACTCGTCGTGGAAGTCATGGTGCTGGCCGGAGTCGGCAACCCCCAGGACGCCGTCGAGGCCGTCGTACGCGACTACATCGCCCGCGGGCACCGGACCGAGGCCCGGGTCGCCGGCCGCGACGAGCCCCACCGCACCGGCGAGATCGRCCCGCCGGAGCCACAGCAGGGCTGAGCCCCGGCGCCCTCCCGCGGCTCCCTCGGGAGCGCCCGCCAGCGCACCCGCCACCCCGATCCGGACCCGCCCCGGACTCCGATCCCGCTGACACCGCCGTCGGGCGGGCGCCGCTCCCGGGTGCCCGCTCGCCCGGCTCCGTACCCCGTTAACCCCCTATCCTGCGACATATCGGTCGATCCGGGGGTGGCACGCCGTCCGGCGGTACGGATAGGGTCGGCTCGGCGCGACTGCACGTTCGAAAGCAAGGGATGCAAGGTGACGGACGGAGCAGCAACTCAGGTCGCTCACGTGCTCGTGGCGGCCGACAAGTTCAAGGGCTCGCTCACGGCCGTGCAGGTCGCGGAGCGGGTCACAGCAGGACTGCGACGGGTCGTCCCGGAGCTCACGGTGGAGACCCTGCCCGTCGCGGACGGCGGCGACGGCACCGTCGCGGCGGCCGTCGCGGCCGGGTTCGAACGCCGGGAGGTCCGGGTGACGGGTCCGCTCGGCGAACCGGTCACCGCCGCGTTCGCGCTGCGCGAGACCACCGCGGTCGTCGAGATGGCCGAGGCCTCCGGTCTCCAGCTCCTCCCGGAGGGCGTGTTCGCGCCGCTGACCGCGACGACGTACGGCTCCGGGGAACTGCTCCGCGCGGCGCTCGACGCCGGCGCGACCACCCTCGTCTTCGGCGTCGGCGGCAGCGCCACCACCGACGGGGGCGCCGGCATGCTCGCCGCCCTCGGCGCCCGCTTCCTCGACGCGTCCGGCGCGCCCGTGGGCCCCGGTGGCGCGGCCCTCGCGGACCTCGCCACCGCCGACCTCGCCGGGCTCGACCCGCGCTTCGCCTCGGTCGACCTCATCCTCGCGAGCGACGTCGACAACCCGCTCACCGGGCCCAAGGGCGCGCCCGCGGTCTACGGGCCGCAGAAGGGCGCCTCGCCCGAGGACGTACGGACCCTGGACGCGGCCCTCGCCCACTTCGCCACCGTCCTGGAGAAGGCCATCGGCCCGAAGGCGGCGGAGGCGGCGGTCGCTCCCGGCGCGGGCGGGGCCGGCGGCATCGGCTACGGGGCGCTCATCCTCGGCGCGAGCTTCCGGCCCGGAATCGAGCTGATGCTGGAGGTCCTCGGCTTCGCGCCGGCGCTGGAGCGCGCCACCCTGGTCATCACCGGCGAGGGCTCCCTCGACGAGCAGACCCTCCACGGCAAGGCCCCGGCGGGCGTCGCGGCGGCGGCGCGGGCGGCGGGCAAGGAGGTCGTCGCGGTCTGCGGCCGCCTGGCGCTGTCGCCGGAGGCGCTCGGGAAGGCGGGGATCCGGCGGGCGTACGCGCTGACGTCCCTGGAGCCGGACCCGGCGAAGTCGATGCCGAACGCGGGCCCGCTCCTGGAGGAAGTCGCGGCAGCTCTGGCCCGAGACTTCCTGAAGTAGCCGGGGCGGGGCCGTCGCCGCGAGCGGCACAGGGCGGGCCCCTGGCAGCGGCCCGTCACCCACACGCCCGCTAGGCATGCGCGCCGCCGCCCCGCATCACCC
>NZ_RDBH01000077.1:9580-15770 GCF_008042145.1 Streptomyces sp. adm13(2018) | reverse complement strand
CGGGACGGGGCGGAGACCCGGCGAAGACGCTGCGAAGGCCCTGCGGAGGCGGTGTGCGGACATGCCGAASCCCTCGCGGATCCCGTCCCCACCAGGACGCCGATCCGCGAGGGCTTCGGCATGTCCGCACACCGCCTCCGCAGGGCCTTCGCAGCGTCTTCGCCGGGTCTCCGCCCCGTCCCGGCAGGGGGCGCAGGGGTGCCGGGTGCGGCGCTCCCCTGCGCCCCCCGTGCCTGTTGACGCGTTTCTTCCGCACCCTCTAGCGTTCTTCACCCCATGACGTGACACAGCGTCAGCACTGTGACGAGACAGGTCACTTGAGGTGGGAACACGCACACGAACACGCCGGTCGATCACCGGCGGCCGGTCTTCCCCGGAGGGCCCGAGAACGGTACGGGGGTGAGCGGGCGGTGAGTCTCTTCGGCCAGGACCGCTCCTTCCTCCACGCCCTTCCCGCCGCCGACCGGCGGTCCCTGCTCGCCGAGGGCGCCCGGCGCGCCTACGAACCCGGGGAGGTGATGATCCGCGAACGCGACGACAGCGCCTTCGTCCTCGCGCTGCTCTCCGGCTGGTCCGTCGTCTCCGTGGGTACCGAGCGCGGCTCGCGGCTCATCCTCGCCCTCCGCGGCGCCGGCGAGGTCGTGGGCGACCTCGCCGCGGTCGACCGGCGTCCCCGCAGCGCGAGCGTCACCGCGCTGGGCCGGGTCGAGGCGGTGGCGATCTCCGCCGACCGGTTCCGCGGGTTCCTCGCCGCCCGCCCGCACGCCACCTCGCTGATCATGCGCCAGCTCGCGACCCGGCTGCGCAGCGCCGACGTCGAACGCCGCGCGCTCGCCTCCGAGACCGTCCTGCAGCGCCTCGCGGCCCGACTCGTCGAACTCGCCGAGCGCGCCGGACGGCAGGCCGAGACGGGGACCGTGCTCGAACTCCCGCTGCCGCAGCACGACCTGGCGGCGGCCATCGGGGCGACCCGGGAGGCGGTGGCCAAGGCGCTCCGCCTGCTGCGGGAGCAGGACGTGGTCCGCACCGCGAACCGCACCGTCGTCGTGATCGACATGCGGGTCCTGGTGCTGCTCGCGGAGGGGCGCGCACGCCCCGGCGGAGAACCGGCGGACGAATCCCCGCCGGGTGTGTAAACGGCTACATCGCCGGTCGCGGAAGGCGGCCAGTCTGGACACGCACCACCACGGCACCAACGGCACCGGGGCAGCACACAGGGAGTCCGAGAGTGAGCAGTGCGGGAGTGAACGGGGAAGTGGGCGGGCAAGCGGGCGGCATCCACCGGTTCGTCGTCTTCGGCGACATCTGCGGCTCCGGGACGCTCGACCTGGCCGAGAAGAAGCACCAGAGGGCGGCCATGTACGCCGCGTTCGACGACGCGTACAGCTCCGTCGGCGTCGAGCCCGGCACCTTCCACCAGGAGGACCGGGGCGACGGCATCCTCGCCGCACTGCGCCCCGACGTGCCGCCGACCCTGATGGTCGGCCGGTGGATCGACACGCTGTACGAGAGCCTGCGCACCCACAACCGCGGCCGGGCGAGGCCGCTGCGGCTGCGGATCGGGATGAACGCCGGACTCGTCGCGCAGGACCGGCACGGGCTCGTCGGACGCGCGGTGGACCTCGCCGCCCGGCTCTGCGACAGCGCCCCTGCCAAGCGGATCATGAACGAGACCCCGGAGATCGACCTCGTGGTCGTCGTCTCCGACTGGCTGTACGGGAACGTGGTCGCCGAGGGCGGGCGGTACGTCGAGCCCGACCACTACCGGTCGGCCCGCATCCGGTCCAAGGAGACCGACGAGGCCGCCTGGTTCCACGTACCGCGCAGGCCCGCTCCGCCGCTGATCGGGCGGGACGGGGAGCTGCCGCCGGAGGGGGAGGCGCCGCCCGATCAGCGGCGGAGCGCGTTGGGCCGTCGCGGGGGGACGGCCCAACGCCCCGGCCCGTGGGCGGGAACCGCGCGTACCACGTCGGGGGCGACCTCCTCGACGTGCGTTGGGCCGTCGCGGGGGGACGGCCCAACGCCCCGGCCCGTGGGCGGGAACCGCGCGTACCACGTCGGGGGCGACCTCCTCGACGTCCACGGGAACACCATCCACGGCGGGTTCACCGGAATCCGCAAGGACTCCGGCCGTGGCACCGGCCCCGCCCCCTCCGATACGGGGGCGGGCGCCGGTGCGGCCACCGGCGCGGGTGAACCGGAGTGAGCGACCAGGACGACGGCGCGCCGCAGGGCGACCCGGCGGACGGCGGCCACGGCCACGGAGACCGGTCCGACCCGCCGGACCGGGGCGGCGACCGGGGCTCGGACCGCGGCGGTCGCGGTTCCGACCGGGGCACCGACCGTGGTGGCCGCGCATCCGACCGTGGCTCCGACCGCGACCGCGACCGGGACCGGGCTGGTGGCTCCGAGCGGGGGGACGGCCCCGAGCAGACCCGCGAGCCGAGCGTCTTCGCCGCCGCCGACCGCGGCCCGCTCGGCGGCGAGAGCGAGACCGGCGGGGCCGCCACGGCACGCCGGGCCGTCCAGACCTGGGCGGCCGGCGCCGCCGACCGCACCACCACCATCCACGGCGACGGCACCGTCTTCGAGGGCAACCAGATCTTCGCCCTGTACGGCTCCGACCGCACCGCGCACTTCGTCCAGGGGCCCGTCCCGCCCGAGACGCTCGACCACCTCGGCCGGGTGTACTGCGCCACCGCCGGCTACCGGCGGATGCGGGACCGGCTCCGCGACCACCGGGTCCTCGTCCTCTGCGGCGAACCCGGCAGCGGCCGCAAGGCCACCGCGCTCGCCCTCCTCGACGAGCTGACCGGCGGCAAGGTCTTCCGGCTCGACCCCCGCCACGGCGTCGACGAGATCACCGAGGAGGCCCTCCAGGAGGCCGGCGGCCACCTCCTGGAGCTCCGCCCCGAGGACGTGCGCGAGTCCGAGGGCGAGCCGCGCGCCGCCCGCTCCGGCCGGGGCGAGCACACCGCCGTCCGGCGCCCCGCCACCCGGCTGTCCGAACTGCACCTCGACCGCTTCGGCGAACTGCTGCGCGGCCGGGACGCGTACGGGGTCGTCCTCGTCGAGAACGGGGAACTCGCCGACCGCCTGCTGCGCGGCCGGTACGGGATGTACTGCGCGCCGCCCCCGGCCGACGAGGTCCTCCACCGGCACCTCTGGAACGAGCTGCGCGCCGAGTCCGACCAGGCCCTCGGCGACGCCCGGGCGCGCGGCGCGCGGCAGGACGTCGCCGAGGCCCTCGGCCTGGAGGAGCTGCGGCCCCGCGAGGCGGCCCGGCTCGCCGACCACCTCGCCCGGCACTGGCGCGGCGAGGTGACGGACGAGGAACTCCTCGCCGAGTGCGCCTCCTTCGTACGCTCCCAGGCCCGCGAGTGGTTCGCCGGCGCCGATCGTCCGGGCGCGGTCCCCGAGGCCCTCCCGGCCCTGGGCGTCGGGGCGTTCCGCATCGCGGTCGCCGTCTTCGACGGATCCGCGTACAGCCTCGCCGCCGAGGCCGCCGAACTCCTCGCCTGGGAACTCGCGGTCACCCTCGACCCCGAACACCCTCCGGGCCGACGCCTGTTCGGGACGCACGCCGAGCACCGGCCGGTGCAGGCGCGGGCCGTCCTGGAGGACGGCGAGCTGGACCTCGGCCCGGCCACGGTCCCCGTGCGGGCCGTCCGCTTCCAGGGCGAGGCGCTGGCCGGCGCCGTCCTCGGCGAGATCTGGCACGGCTACCACAACGTCCGCGGCCCGGTGGCCCGTTGGCTGCGCGCGCTCTGCGACGACCCGCGCCCCGAGGTGTGGGTGCGGGCGTCCATCGCGGCCGGTGTCCTCTGCTCCTGGGACTGGATCCACGGCTTCCGGGAGCTGGTGGTCCCCCTCGCCGTGACCGACGACGCGGTGGCTCGCATGGCGGCCGCGACCGCGCTCGCCGAGTCCGCGCGCGACCCGCGCGTCCGGCCCGCGGTCGCCGACGTCCTGAAGAACTGGGCCTCCTCCGACCAGGAGTTGCTGGTCTGGACCGCGCTGCTCACCCACGGCTACGTGCTGGCCGCCGGCACCGTCCCCGGTTCGCTCGACGCGATCGCCCGGGTCGTCAGGACCCGCGAGGCGAGCGACGTGGACGTCCTCGTACCCGCCGCGTTCAGCGTGGCGCGGCTGCTCGCCTGCGGCGAACCCGAGCCCGTGCTGCGGAGGCTCCGGCAGTGGCTGGAGGACGGCCGGCTCAATCTCGCCAACCTCGTCCACCTCACCGTCATCCGGGCCCTGAGCACCCGGACCACCCATCTGTGGGGGCTGCGGGAGGTCCCGGAGCTGGAGGGCCACGCGGCCCGCCCGCTGCTGGTCGCCCTGCTCGCGACCCGGCCCGAGCTCGCCGCCGACCTTGCGGCGCTGCTGCGGTCCACGCTCGTCACGGCCCGCTCGGGCGAGTCGGCCCTTGAGGCGCTCGGCGGGATGCTCCGGCGGGCCGCGAAGGACCCGGAGTCGCTCCGGTACGTCTGCGCCTTCCTGCCGCGGCTCGCGGTGGACCGGCGCGACCGCGACCGGCTGCGGGGCTTGCTGAACGAACTGGTCCGGGACCGTGACCGGCCCCTGGACAGAGGCGCGGCGCGCCGGATGTGGGACGCCGTGACGGAAGGAGTGAACCGATGACCGGGCCCGAGCAGGACGGGAACGCGCGGTCCGACGAGCGGACGCGCTGGATCGACCGCGACCGCGCGGAGGACGGCCGCGACGGCCGGGGACGGGACGAGCGGGGCGCGGACGGGCGCGGCGGGGACGAACGGGCCCGCGACGAGCGGGGCAGGGCCGAGCGGGCCCGGGACGGCCGCGACCGGGACGACCGGGAGCGGCAGCGGCCCTGGGAGCAGCAGGGCGACCGGCCGCGGGGCGGCGGGCGCCGGTACGACGGCCAAGGCGACAGCCGGCGGGCCGGCCGCCGGGACGAGGACACGAACGAGGACGAGGGCACGGCCATGGACCGCGACGAGGACCCGMACCGCCGCCGGAGCGGCAAGGTCGCCGCCGTGCTCCTCTACCGCAACGGCGGCCACCGGATCGTCTGGCCGGACCGTGTGGAGGACGTCAACAAGCCCCTGATCGGCTCCGCCTACACCATCTTCGAAGTGCAACTCGGGCGTAACGTGACCGAGTTCAGGCTCCAGCTGCCCGCCGCCGGCGACGGCGTCTTCTTCGAGGCCCTCGCCAGGGTCCAGTGGGTGGTGGAGGACCCCCATCTCGTCGTCCGGGAACAGGTCGAGGACGTCGCCGAGCTGCTGCACGACGAACTCCTCGACGGGCTGCGCCGGATCTCCCGGCGGTTCCGGATCACCGAGGCGCAGCGCGCCGACGAGGCCGTGCGCGAGGAACTGGAGACGGGACGCCTCCGGTTCGGCGCGGACATGGGGCTGCGGACCCGGGTCCACGTCTTCGTCGACCTCGACGACTCCGTCAAGGCCGAGGTCTCGCGCCGGGACCGGATCGGCGTCACCATGGAGGCCGACGAGCGCGCCGCCGAGGCCGAGCGCCGCCGGGACGCCGCCGACCGCGCCCTGATCGCCGACCGCGCCCGGGAGCTGGAGTCCCTCTTCCAGCGCGGGGACGCCGCCCAGATCGCCCACCAGATGGCCATGCACCCCGACAAGCAGTGGGAGATCCGCACCCAGCTCCAGCGCGAGCGGCGCGAGGGCCAGGAGGACTACCTGGCCGTCTTCAACCGGCTCCTCGACACCGGGGTCCTCGAACGGCACGACATCGGCGAGCAGATGTACCAGGTGCTCATGTACCTGCGCACCCAGACCGGCACCGTCCTCGACGGCATCACCAACCGGGTGCTCAACCCCTCGGGCGACCCCGGGCCGCGCCGCCTCGCCCTGGAGGACGCCGTACCGGAGCCGTACCGCCCCGACTGGGACGAGGACCGGGACCGCGCCGAGCCGCCGGCCCCGGACGGGACCCGGGTCTACGAGCCGACCCGCGTCGAGTCCGGCTCGGAGCGGGAACGCGAGCGGGGCAGGGCGCGCGACCGGGGCCGCGACGGCGACGACCGCGACGCCGGCCGGGACCGGGGCCGCCCGCGGGACCGGTACGACGACCGCCACGACGACGGGCACGACCGGTACGAGGACGGCGACGCGTACGGCAGGGGCGACGCCTACGAGCGCAACGACCGGTACGACCGCGACGACCCCTACGACCG
>NZ_RDBH01000077.1:0-9480 GCF_008042145.1 Streptomyces sp. adm13(2018) | reverse complement strand
GGGCCGTTCGCGCGGGCGGGCCCGCGGCCGTACGCGTCGGCGGTGTCCGCGAGACCGCGGAGCAGCCGTGCCACCGCCCCCGTACCCGCCGAGGAGCTGAGGTTCATGGCCGAGCGGCTGCTCGCCACCGTCCGGGAGGACATCGGCCGCGCCGACACCAAGGCCGCCATCCTGCTCTCCGGCGCCCTCGCCTTCCTGGCGGTCGTCTTCTCCGGCGACCGCGCCCTCCCGCCCGCCGGCGGACCCGGACTCGTCCTCCTGCTCCTCGCGGGCGCGCTCTGGACGGCCGGGGTCCTGATGCTCGTCTCGGTGGTGCTGCCCCGCACCCGGATCGGAGCCGACCGCACGTTCCTGCGCGACCTGACCGGCGGACCGTCGGTGAGCGCGCTGCGCGCCCGGCTCTCCGCGCCCGGCGCGGACGCCACCGGCTGGCTCCTCGAACAGGCCAGCGTGCATGGCCTCGTGCTCGCGGCGAAGTACCGGTGGCTGCGCCTGGGCGTGTCCGCGCTCGCGCTCGGCGCCCTCCTGGCCCTCTTCAGCGAACTGTGGTGAGACAGAACATGCAGTGGATCGACAAGGGGGGCGCCCTGCTCCTCGCCGGGGCGCTCCTCGCGCTCTCCGGCCCGCTCGCGGCGACCACCGCCTCCGGCGCGCCCGGCGCCCCCGGTGCGCGGACGGCCCTCCGTACCGTGGCCGCCGACCCCGCCGAAGGGCCCGACCCGCTCGACTTCGCCGTCGTCGTCGACCAGTCGGCGAGSCTCGCCGACAGGGACCTCGCGCGCGAGACCGAGGCCGCGGCGCTGCTCGTCCAGGGCGAGATATCGGAGCGCTCCCGCGCCGCCGTGATCGGCTTCGGCAGCTCGGAGAAGCGCGGCCAGTCGCCGGTGCGCGAGGTGTGCCCGCCGACCGTCGCCGACGCCGCCGGCCGGGAGCGCCTCAGCGACTGCGTCCAGCGCCTCGGGCGCCGCGACACCGCCCGGATGGGCCCCGGCACCGACTTCCCCGCCGCCGTCCGCCAGGCCGTCGCCCGCCTCACCGGCACCGCCGCCGGAACCGGGAAGCCCGGCACCCCCAAGGTCGTCTTCCTGCTCACCGACGGCAAGCTCGACGTCGCCGACAGCCCCGAGTACGGCACCGACCGGGAGAGCCGCCAGGCGAACGGGGAGAAGCGGCTCGCCGAGGAACTCGCCCGTGCCCGGGCCGCCGGCGTCCAGATCTGGCCCCTCGGCTTCGGCGCCGAACTCGACCGCGCCTCCCTCACCGCGATGGCCGAGGGCGGCTACCGCGGCGCCTGCTCCGAGATCCCCGGATCCGCCCCGCGCATGCGGGTCGTCGGCAGCTCCGCCGAGATCGACAAGGCGCTCCAGGAGACCTTCGCCGCCGCCCGCTGCGCCCGGATCGCGCACGGCACGGTCGGTAAGCCGCCCGCCGACCTGACCGTCACCATCCCGCCCCTCGCCACCGACGGCTCCCTCACGGTCGCCAAGCACGACCCCGCCGTCCAGGTCACCTACTACGACCCGGCCGGCCGCAAGGTGCCCGTACGGGGCGAGTTCGACGGCTCCTCCTTCGAGGTCAGCGGGCAGAACGGCCCGGTCGAGGCCCTGCGCGTGAAGAACCCGCTGCCCGGCCGCTGGCGGGTGCACATCGAGGCCCCGGCCGGCCACCAGGACCGCGAGGTCGCCGTCCGCGCGCTCTGGCAGGGCAGGCTGCGCTCCGCCGTCGTCCTCGACCCGGCGTCCCCCCGCCCCGGCGAACAGGTCGAGGTCGAGGTCCAGATGCAGACCCGGCGCGGGGTCGTCATCACCGACCCCCGCCAGCTGGCCGGTCTCGCCGTCGCGGCCGAGCTGACCGGCGAGGGCTTCGCCCCCGTGCGCTTCCGCCTCGCCGACGACGGCAAGGCCCCCGACACCAAGGCCGGCGACGTCCGGTTCACCGGCACGCTCACCGTCCCGAAGAGCGCCACCGGCGCCCTCGAACTCGTCACCCGCATGGAGGCGCCCGGCATCACCTCCGACCGGCGCCCGCTGCACGCCGTCGTCGCCGAGGGCGCGCCCCCGGTCACCGCCGCCCTCACCGTCGACGGCGCCGACGTGCACCCCGGCACGACCGTCCGCGGCACCCTCGACGTCACCAACAACGACTCCGCGCCGCACACCCTGCGGCTGGCCCTCGCCGACCAGAGGCCGGGCGCCGAACTCGCCGTCGCCCCGGCCACCGTCACGGCCCCGCCGAACCGCAGCACCCGGATCCCCTTCACCGTCACCGTGGGACCCGGCACGCCCTACGGCCCTCTCGGCGGCCGGGTCACCGTCGTGGACACCACCGACGGCGACCGCGCCCTGCGGGGCGCCTTCCTGGACGTCCGCGTGGTGGCGCCGCCGACCTGGTGGGAGCGCTGGTGGAAGGTCGTCCTCGGCGGAGCCGCCGCGGCCCTCCTCGTCGGCACCTTCGTCGGCATCCGGCTCGTGTTCCGGCGCCGCCGCCGCGACCTCACCGGCGTCACCCTCGAACTCCTCCAGGACGGGCGGACGCTCGACTCGCTGACCGTCCGCCGCGGGCAGAGCCCCGGCGGGGCCTTCGCCTTCGCCGTCGACGAGCCGTACGGGACACCGGCCACCCTGCGCCGCGTCCCCGGCGCCGGCTCCTCCGCCCACGTGCTGCGCCGCACGGGCGCGGGCGAACTGCTGCTGCGCCCCCGCGGCGGCGCGCAGGTCCCCGTCCGCCCCGGGGAACCGGCCGGCCTCGGCGACCACGAACTGGTCGTACGGGGCGGCCGCCCCGCCCCGGCCGGCGGCCGCGGCACGCCGTGGAGCCGCCGCCCCCGCCGCACCGGCCGGGCGGACCGCCGCACGGGCACCGACACCGGCCCCGTCACCGGACCGGGACCGGACGGTTCGCCCGACGCGAGCACCTACGACGTCAACTTCTGAACGGGTCCGAGGAGAACGCCATGAAGATCTACCAGCCCATGCTCTTCGTCGGACTCGGCGGCACCGGCGGACGCATCGGCAGCGAACTCGAACGCAGCCTCCGCCGGGAGCTGTGCGGCCCCGACGGCACGGACCTCGTCGACGGCGGCCGCCGCCTGCCCTTCCAGCTGCCCGACTGCCTCCAGTTCGTCTACGCCGACTTCAGCGAGGCCGAGCTGCTCAACTACCCCCAGTTCAAGGCCAAGGGCGCCGAGGGCGCCGCCTTCGCCCGTACCTCCAGGATCGTCCGCGACCTGCTGCCCACCGACTTCGACTCCTCGCCCGAGGTGACCCGCATGCTGCGCGTCTCGGTCCCCGAGGAGACCCGGAGCTGGCTGCCGCCGCAGGCCCGCCAACCGCGCGTCGCCCCGCTCAACAGCGGCGCCGGGCAGCTCCCGACGGTCGGCCGCTCCGCCCTCTTCGCCACCCTCCGCTCCGGCCTCGAACCCGTCCTGCGCCAGCTCCGCGAGGCGATCGGCGCCATCGGCCAGTCCGCCGGAGACCTGCGGCGGGTCGGCGGCGGCCGGATCCGCGGCTGCGACGTCTTCGTCGCCTTCTCCGTCGCCGGCGGCACCGGCGCCGGCATCTTCTACGACTTCATCCACCTCATCGGCCACGAGTTCCGCAACGCCCGGGTGCCCGGGGTGAAGATCTACCCGCTCGTCGTCATGCCCTCCGCCTTCCCGCCCGAGGCCGGCGGCGGCCGCGAGGCCGAACTCAACTCCGCCCGCGCCCTGGTGGACCTCTCCCGGCTCGTCGACGACCAGAACGTGCCCGACGCCCTCGACCAGGTCGGCGACGTCGAGGACCGCGGCCGGCTCAGCGTCACCTACCCCGGCGACGGCGTCGTCGCCCTGCGCCCCGCCACCATGCAGACCGCCTTCCTCTTCTCGAAGCCGTCCGTCATCAACAGCGAGGACCTCCGGCGCTCCATCGCCGCCATGGTCGTCTCGCTCATCGGCACCGACCTCGGCACGGACGGCGGCACGGCGACCCGCGCCGAGGAGGACTACCAGTCCTTCGCCGCCAGCTTCATCAACAAGGCGGTCGAACGCTCCACCCCGGCCCGTACCGGCATCGGCTACCGGGGCATGTCCACCAGCCTCGCCGCCGCCCTCACCGTCCCCGTCGACGACCTCGCCGAGATCGTCGCCGCCCGGCTCCTCGCCCAGGCCGTACGCGGCATGACCGAGCGCGCCCGCCGCCCCGACCGGGAGGGACAGAACCACGTCCGGGAACTGTTCAACCGCTCCGGCATCGGCCGCCTGTGGACCCGGGACGCCCCGGACGTCCCGCTGCCCGAGCAACTCCCCCGGGGGAAGACCCGGATCACCCAGGAACTGCGGAACCGGCTCGGGGACATGGAGGAGTCCCTGCGCCGCCTCGACACCGGCCTCGCCCGCGAGATCCCGCGCCTCACCGAGGACTTCAGACCCAGCGCGGGCGTCCGCGAACTCCTCGGCACGATGGACCCGTTCCAGATCAAGGTCGTCCTGTCCGGCCTGCCCAACCACCCCGACCGGGTGGCCCGGGAGGGCTTCACCGGCATGATCGACAACCGGCGCAACGAACCCGAGCGGCCCCCCGACGTCCGCACCGCCGCCCCGAACATCCCCCCGATCAAGGGCCCGGTCGGCGGCGTCGTACCGGCCCGGTGGAGCGACCCCGACGTCCAGGAGGCGCTCGCCGCGCAGCAGGCCTGGTACCAGTGGCGGGCCCGCACCCTCTGGCACCACGGCTGGCAGAACGGCGAGGCCCAGTGGCGCCCGTCCCTGAACAAGGCCACCTCCGAGGTCGCCGAACTCGTCAAGGCGCTCCGCGTCCACGAGCAGGACGAGGGCAAGTCCTTCGCCGACAGCCGCCGCGACCTCTACCGCGACGACCGCGCCGGCATCGCCTACCTGCTGCCCCCGCAGAACACCCTGCGCGCCTTCTACGACGACGTCGTCGACCGGCTCGCCCAGAGCGAGGGCCTGCCCGAGGGCGCCGACGCCGCCGGACTGCTCGGCCGGATCGTCGGCCCCGACGACTGGCGGCGGGCCCTCGACTCGGTCCGCCGGTCGTCCGGCGCGGCGGTCAAGGAGATCAAGCAGGTCGTCGAACGACGGGTCAAGCGGCTGTTCGGCGAGGCCAACGAGGACGCCTTCGCCCGCCCCCTGCTGCCCTCCATGGAACTGCTGCTCCGGGCCGCCGCCGGCGACGAGAACGCCGAGGCGAAGATCGACCCGCGCTGGCTCGACCAGTTCCGCTCCCGGCTCGCCGGGCTCATCCCGGTGGGCTTCGTCCCCGACGGCAGCGGACCGCTCAAGATCCTCATCGTGCACCCGGCGAGCGAGGCCGACGGCCGCGCCCGCGAGTACCTGGAACAGGCCCTCAACCTGCCCTCCCGAGTGACCCCGGAGAGCCGGGCCGGCGACACCGACTCCATCACCGTCGTGTTCTTCCGCAGCGGCATGAACCTCACCGACATCTCCGAGGTCCGCAACGTCCTCAGCCTGTGGTCCGAGGCCCGCGACTCGGCCGGCGAGGACGACTTCCTGCACTGGCGCCAGCGCCTCGGCTACGAGGACGACTGGCTGGTCTCCACCGAGCACGACCGGCAGCGCATCCTGCACCGGCTGCTCTGCGCCATGTGGAACGGGCACATCGAGACCGAGGGCCCGGCCGCCTCGCCGCACCGCGTCCGCATCCGGCTCCAGGACGGCGAGTCGGCCACCATGTCGCTGCGCCTGGAGGAGTTCGACGGCTCGCTCACCAGCTGGGCGGGACTGCTGCGCGCGTACGAGCGCTGGGCGCTGCTCGACGAGGGGCAGATCATCGAGCAGTTCTGCGAACGCCTCATGCAGGCCCTGCCCCGGGGCCTCGCGCAGGTCCCGGCCCCGCCGTCGCCCCTCTTCACCCTCTTCGTGGAGCAGGTCGCACCGCGCCAGCTCGCGCTGATCGACCGACTCGTCGCGGAGCAGGGGGAGTACGGCGACGCGGACCCCGAATGGCTCACCCCGCTCCGCCACTTCTGGGAGGTCACCTTCCCCGGCGCCCTCGACATGCGCTTCCCGAGAGCGGCCAAGGCGACCCGCTCGACCCTACGGGCCCTGTACGAACGCCACGCACCACGGGCGACCACGGGGAACGGCGGGGGCGGGATCCCGGGTCAGGGCGCGCGGCGGACCGGGGCGTACGAGTCCGGCGGGCGTCCCTCGTACGAGTCCGACGCAAGGCCGTCGTACGAGCCCGGCGCACGGCCGTCGTACGAGCCCGGGGGGCCACCTTCGTACGAGTCCGGCTCACGATCCTCGTACGAGCCCGGCGGACGGCCCTCGTACGAGTCCGGCGCGCGGCCGTCCTACGGGGGCGGGGGAGCGCCCGATCCGCGGGCCGCCTACCGGAACGGGGACGGTCCCCGCCCGCGCGCGGCGGAGCAGCCGCCCCGGCGGACCTCCGCCTTCGAGGACGACTGGGACCGGGAGCCGGAGCCCGAGACCGACTACGAACCGGACTACGAGCCCGGCTACGAAGCCGACTACGGACCCGGCCATGAAGGCGACGACGAGGCCGACTTCGGCCCGGACCGGCGTCGTCGTCCTGACCACGGCCCGGGCCCCGGCCGCGGTCCCGGTCGCGGCCAAGACCCCGGTCGCGGTCCCGGTCGCGGCCCGGACCGTGGTCCCGACCACCGCCCGGACTCCGGCTACGGCGCGGACTTGGGCTACGCCCCCGACCGCGACTTCGACGACGCGCCCCGCCGCCGCGGCCGGGCCGGGGAGGCGGAGTGAGCGCCCGGGTGGTTCCCGAGCGGCCGCTGCCCGGGCACGCCGTCTGCCTCGACCTGCGCGAGGCCTGCGCGTACGACCCCGAGGCCGCCGTGCGCGCCGCGCTGGACGCCCCGCAGCCCGGCGGCGAGCGCCGCTTCCTCGTCGTCGACGAGGCCGACCGGCTCGTCTCCCACCAACTGCTCTACGAGCGGCTCTCGTCGTACGGGCCTGCCCGCATCGTCTGCCTGGCCGTCGCCGTCCGGGGCGAGCGGGCCGTCCGCCGGACGCTCACCCTCCGCCCGCCCGCCGCCGGCGTCCTGTGGGTCTTCGACACGGCGGAGGACGGCGTCCCGGCCGAGGCCGTGCTGCGTCCGCTCGTCGACGTCCTGTCCACGCCCGAGGTCTTCGACGCGGCCCTGCGCGCACTCGGCGAGGTGGTGCACGGCGTCGCCGTGCCCGCCGTGCGCGTCCTGGAGCACGACCTCACCGAGGAGGCGCGGGCGCGCGCCTGGCGCCAGGCGGTGGAGGGCCTCATCGGCCCCGAGGTCCCGGCCGGCACCGCCTCGGCCGACCAGGTGCCGCCGGCGCTCGCGCTGCTGCTCGACGAGGGCCTGCCGCGTTCGCTCGCCGACCACCGCTGGCTGCCCGCCCGGGGCCGCGCGGGGCTCCGGCTCGTCGCCTGCGACGAGGCCGTCCAGGACGCCGTCGACGGCTACCGGCGGGTGCGCGGCGCCGCCGGACTCCTCACCGGGGCCGCCCGCGCGGTCGACCTGCCGGGGGACATCGAGCGGGTGGCGGGAGAGCTGGAGCGGTTCCGGACCGCCGTGGCGGACGCGTTCGCCGCCGCCGGCGGCAGCCGCCTCACGGCCGAGCACCGGGGGGTGCTGCGGGACCGGGGCATCGAACTGCCCGAGATGCCCCGGGAGATCTCGCGGACCGGGATCGTCCCCGCCCTGCGCGACCACACCCACGAGCTGATCGGGAAGGGGCTGCCGCTGCGTTCCGTGGCGGCCCGGCTCTCCGCGCTGTCCGCGCGCACCGCGCCCGTCGGCAGCGCCGCCCGGCTCGCCCGGCTGGACGCGATCTGCGGGCCGGAGCGGCTGCGGCGGCTCGGCACCCGGCACCCGTTCGAGGCCGGCGGTGCGCGGCCGGTCGCCTTCGCCGTGACCGGCCTCCTCGCCCTGCTCGCCGGGATCTGGCCGGTTGTGGGCTGGGTCCTCGGCCCGGCCGTCGGCGTACTGGCCGCCGGGCTCGCCCACCTCATGCTGCGGCGCAGGCCGAACCGCTCGCCGGACGGGCGGATCGACGGCGGCGGCGCCACGGGGGCCGCGCCCCGGCTCGCCGGAGGGGTGCTCGGCGGTCTCCTCGGGGCGGGCCTCGGCCTGTTCCTCGGCCCGCCCGCGTGGGCGGGGGCGGTGGCCCTCGTGGTGTCCCTGGCGGCGGTCCTCCTCCTCGCGCTGCGGGACTGGAGCCGGGCCGTCGACGCGTGGTGGGCCCGGGCGGACCCGGAGGACGCGCGGCGGATCCTCCGCGAGGTCCAGGCGCTGGTGGTCACGACGGCGGTGCACGACTGGCTGTTCGCGGAGGTGCGGCACCACTGCTCGGCGGGCGCGGGGGCGGTGGCACGGCTGCTCCGCGGTCTCGCGGACACCGCCGACGCGTACGGCCGCGGGCCCGCCCGCGCGAACGGCCCCGGGGACGACCACGGGGCGTGGCCGGACCCGGAGGACCCGGCGGAGCGCGGTTACCGGAGCGAGCCGGCCGGCCCACCGGACGTGGACGCCGGTACCTCGTCGTGGAGTTGGGACGACTGGGGCGACGGCGACGCGGACGACGTCTGGTCGGACATGGACGAGGAGCCTCGGGCGCCTGGCGGGTCACGCGGGTCCGGGGGATTCCCGTACGACCAGGCTGGGCCGGGCGGGTCACGAGGGTCCGACCGATTCCCGTACGACCGGGACCCTTCCGACGGGTCCGCCAGGTCCGCCGGGTCCTTCCGCGCGGCGGACCGGCGCGGGACCGCCCCCTCGGGCGAACCGGCGCCCGCCCCCGGGTGGCTGGAGCGGCGGTACGGCGACGGCGGTCCGCTGCTCGTCGACACGCTCGTCGGCGACCTGGTCGCCGGCACCCTGCTGATCCTCGACCGCTGCTGGGCGGGCATCGAGCGCGATCCCGGCGCCGTGGTGCCCGCCGTCCACGAGGAGCGGATCGCGGACCTCCTGGACGAGACCCGGGTCCGGCTGGAGCGCGACGTCGCCGCGTCGCCGCCGCCCCGGTACGACGGGCTGCGCGACCCGGACGCACTCTCGGGGCTCGCCGCCTTCACCGACCGCACCGAGCGGCCCGACGCCGCCCGGCTGACCGGTGTCGCCCCGGACGCCGTCGCCCGGCTGATCCTCGCCGAGGACGACCCCGGCCGTACGGTCGCGCTCTGCGGCCCCGAGCACATGCGGCTGCTGTCCCACGACCCGCTCGCCGCCCGGCAGGTGCGGTTCGTGCCCGAGGCGATGCGGCGCGGGGCGGCCGGGGACGACATCTGGCGGGGCACCGCCGAGGACGTCGTCTGGACCGGCGCGGGACGCCACGCCGGAGTCCTCCGCCTCGTACCCCTGCGCGCGGACGTCGTGCACACCGTCCGCGCCGAGGAGGCGGGAGAACCGTGACCGACCCGAACCATCCGAACCATCCGAACGATCCGAACCATCCGAACGAGCAACGCGACCCGCGCGACCCGAACCAGCGGATCGGCCCCGACC
>NZ_RDBH01000076.1 GCF_008042145.1 Streptomyces sp. adm13(2018) | reverse complement strand
GCGCGGGCGAAGCGGGCGGCGAGGGCGGCCGCGACGGTGGACTTCCCGCTGCCGGGGATGCCGGCGAGCAGCACGGTCGCGGGGGCCGGTCCGGGGGTGTCGACGGTGATGTCCTCAAAGGTCATACGGGCCTCTCCTCGCCGGTCGCGTGCCGTTCCTCGCCGAGGGGACGACCGGTCGACGATACGGCCGTGCGAGGTTGAAGGAATCCAGGTGCGAACTCCCGGGAAGCCCGTGAAGGAAACTTCCAAGGAGTCACGGATAGCCCGAAAGTAACTGCCAGGTCAAGGACCTGCGCACGAATCGCCCACGGCGGCGATCCCGGGCCAGAGCTCCTGGAGCGTACGGACCGTCTCCCGGATCGCCGGGCGCCGCGCCGCCCCGGTCCGCCACATGGCGTGCAGCCGGCGCGCCGGCACCGGGTCGAGCCGGACCGGCACCACCTCCGGCGGCAGCGCCCCGCGCCCCGGGCGCGGCCCCAGCGCGGCCCCGGGAATCCCGTGGCGGCGCCCGCGCCCACGGCCGTATCGTCGACCGGTCGTCCCCTCGGCGAGGAACGGCACGCGACCGGCGAGGAGAGGCCCGTATGACCTTTGAGGACATCACCGTCGACACCCCCGGACCGGCCCCCGCGACCGTGCTGCTCGCCGGCATCCCCGGCAGCGGGAAGTCCACCGTCGCGGCCGCCCTCGCCGCCCGCTTCGCCCGCGCCGCGCACATCGAGGTCGACGGGCTCCAGTCCCTGATCGTGAGCGGCGGCCACTGGCCGAGCCCGGACGGCGACCCGGAGGCGGACCGCCAGATCCTGCTCCGCGCCCGCAACGCCTGCCTGCTGGCCGGCAGCTTCGCCGCCGCGGGCTTCCTCCCGGTCCTCGACGACGTGGTCGTACGCCGCTCCCACCTGGCCCACTACCGCGCCCACACCACGGCGACCGCGTTCCACCTGGTGGTCCTGGCCCCCGGCCCCGCCAAGGCCTGGGAACGCAACAACGCCCGGGACAAGCGGCTGACCACCGACTGGTCGTTCCTGGACGGGGCGATGCGCGAGGAACTGTCGGGCGAGGGCGTCTGGATCGACAACGCGGACCAGACGGTGGCGGAGACGGTCGACGCGGTCCTGGCGGCGACCGGACTCGCCCCACGGAAGTGACCCGCCGGACCCCGTACGCGGACATGGCCCCCGGACCCCGTACGCCGACATGGCCCGCCGGACCCCGTGCGCGGACATGGCCGCCGGACCCCGCGCGTGGGCGGGGTCCGGCGGGTGCGCTCCCGTGCGCGGGGCGGCGCGGTCAGGCGAACATCTCGGCGAGCAGTTCGGGGCCGATCACGATGGGCGCCGGGCGGTAGGCGGGCGGCAGCTCTTCCTTCAGCTCGCGGACCAGGAAGTCCCAGCAGCGGGTGCGGACATGGGCCAGGCAGTCGATGAAGGTGTGCTCGGCGCCGGGCACCACGTGCAGTTCGACGTCCTTGCCCGCCGCGAGGAGCCGGTCGGCGAACCGCAGGGTCTGCTGCGGGTGGACCTGGTCGTCCAGCTCGCCGTGGACGAGGAGCAGCCGGCCGGCCAGCCGGTCGGCCAGGTCCAGGTTGGAGGTCCTGGCCCAGGCTCCGGGCGCGCCGGCGCCGTCGTACGACTCGACGAAGCCGGCGTTGGAGGTGGGGGCGTCGTGCGAGCCGGAGAGCGCCACCCCGGCCCGGTACACCTCGGGGAAGTCGAGCAGGGCGCGCGCCGCGGCGAACCCGCCCCCGGAGTGGCCGAAGACGCCGACCCGGTCCAGGTCCATCCACGGCCGGGTATCGGCCAGCTGCCCCAGGGCCGCGACGTGGTCGGCGAGCCCGCCCGCGTCGGCCAGCCGGCCGAAGGAGGCGTCGTGGAAGGCCTTGCTCCGGCCCGGGGTGCCCCGGCCGTCCAGCGCGATCACCACGAAGCCGAGGGCCGCGAGGGGTTCCGCGTCCAGGCCCATCCCGCCGGGGTCGAAGCACGGGGCGACCCGGTTGACCTGCGGCCCGGGGTAGAGGGTGTCCACCACCGGGTAGCGCCGGGCGGGGTCGAAGCCCCGCGGCCGGTACAGCACGCCGTAGACGTCGGTCTCGCCGTCGGCCGCCTTCACGCGGAAGCGCTCCGGCGCGGTCCACCCGATGGCGGCCAGCCTGGTGACGTCGGCGCGCTCCAGCTCCACCAGGACCCGGCCGGTCCAGTCGCGGACGGTGGTCACGGGGGCGGTGTCGACGGTGGATGCCGAGTCGATGAAGTACGCACTGTCGTACGGGGATTCCGGCAGAGCGGCGATGTGGTCGAGCGCGTCGTCGGTGAGCCGGGCGAAGCCGGAGCCGTCCAGACCGACCCGGCACACCGAGCGGCGGTACGGGTCCTCGTCGACGAGCCCGGAGGCGGTGAAGTACACGACCCGCTCGGCCTCGTCGACGCGCAGGATCTCCCGGACCAGCCACGGCCCGGAGGTGACCCGGCCGAGCAGTGCGCCGGTGTGCAGGTCGTAGCGGTAGAGGTGGCCCCAGCCGTCGCGCTGCGAGAACCACAGCACCTCGTCGGCGAGCACCCGCACGAGGGGCGGCTCGGTCATCCACTGGTTGGGCTCGACCCGGGTCCTACCGGACTCGCCGACCAGGGTGGTGACCTCGCCGGTGACCGGGTCGAGGCGGTTCAGGGTGAGGGAGTGGTGGTCGCGGGGCCGGGCGAGGAAGTGGACGGCCGAGCCGTCCGCGGACCACCGGGCCCACTTCACGGTGATCGGCGACACGTGGGTCATGATCAGGGGCTCGGTCCGGGCCCGGACCACCGTGCCCTCGGCGACGTCGAGCACGACCAGTTCGGCGAGCGGCAGGTGCTCGTCCCCGGCGTACGCGTACGGCTGGGTGTGCAGGCGCGGGGCGCCGCCGTCGGCGGGCCGCGCCTCCACCAGGTGGGTCCGGCGGACCTCGCGCTCGTCGGTCCGGTGGGCGAGGACCTTGGTCGAGTCCGGCGACCAGGCCACCGCGGGCGGCAGATGGGGCAGGCCGAGCTTGCGGAGCAGGGTGGCGTTCCCGGTCGCGGCGGGGCCCGGGCCGTAGGCGTGGCCGGGCGCGCCGTCGGTGGTCAGGGGCCACTCGCGGCCGTCGGACAGCGAGCGGGCCCACAGGTCGTGCCCCCGCTGGGACACCGCCGACCTGCCGTCGGGCGACACCACGTCCAGCGGACTGCCCGGGGCGGTGAACTCGGCCGGCCCGCAGGTGTAGCCGTCGAGTTCGCAGCGCCAGTACGCGCCGAACGCCACGAACCGGACCTCGTCGTCGGAGAGTTCGATGCCGGGGAACGGCAGCGCCTCGGGGTCGACCGGCTGCCCGGCGGCGGCGGCCAGCGAAGCGGCCAGCCGGGCGTGGTCGAAGGCGGGGCGTCTGCTGCCCGCCGCGGGGTCGACCAGCACGAACCGCTTGCCGGACCCGTGGGCGACGGCGTACCAGAACCGGGCACCCCCGTCGATCCACTGCGGCCGGACCTTGTCGCCGACGACGAGCTCGCCCGGTCGAGCGAGGCGACGGAGGAGCTGCTCGGCGGCCTGGTAGTTCTCGGTGCTGCTCATGCTTTCGTGTCCGTCCTCGGGGTCGGTCGATGGCGAGCGGATCGGTGGGCGGGGTCGGTCGGGACTCGCGTACTGGCGGGGGCGGTCAGGGCCGGGGGCCGCCGGAGGTGTTCCAGCGGCGCTCCGGCGTGGCGGGTTCAGAGGCTGCGTGCGGTGATGTCGCCGTACGAGGTCGTGGCGTGGACGGTCAGGCCGGAGGCGGCGCCGGCGGCGTTGACGAGGGCGTTGTGGACGCGGCCGTAGGCGGTGCCGGCGTTCAGCGTGGTGGAGACGCCGCGGGCGGCGTCGATCGCGATCGCGCCGGACTCGGTGCGCAGGACGACCGAGCCCCGGGTGGCCTCGGAGACGCGCAGGTCGCCCTTCTGGGTGCTGATCTCGGCGGACCCGCCGAGGCGGCCGACGGTGATGTCGCCGGCGAGCAGGACGAGTCGGGCGCTCGCGGCCTCGTCGAGCTCGACCGTGCCCTGGGCGCCCTCGAACCGGACGTCGCCGAGCGGTCCGACACCGCGGAGGTCGGCGGCGGCCGTCCTGGCCTCGACGGCGGAGCCGGCCGGGAGCTGGACG
This sequence comes from Streptomyces sp. adm13(2018), assembly GCF_008042145.1. Taxonomy (GTDB): domain Bacteria; phylum Actinomycetota; class Actinomycetes; order Streptomycetales; family Streptomycetaceae; genus Streptomyces. The sequence continues at coordinate 440 of NZ_RDBH01000076.1, read as the reverse complement.
GTGACCTCGACGGAGCCGGAGTCGCCCATGATCCGGTTCTTGGCGGGGGCGGCGGCGATCCGCAGGACGCCGTCGGCGAACTCGACCGAGACCTCCTCGGCCGCCTTCACGTCGTTGCCCTTGGCGGGGTTCGCGGGGCGGACCTCGACGGTGGCGTCGGCGCGGTCGGCGGCGACGAGCCGGATGCGGCCGGCGGGGATGTCGAGAACGGCGGTGACGGCGGCGGTGGTGGCGAACGTCTGCATGGTGCTTCTCCCTCGATCAGGCGGGCCGCCTGCTTGCGACCCGTTGTTTCCGATGAGTGAAAAGCTACGTTGCGTTCATGGTGCTGGCAACACGTTCGTTGCCACGACATGCCTTTATTGCAGGTCAGTTGAGGTAAATCGTTGCAACGGATTCGCGGCTAACGCAACGGAAGGGGGGTGGGTGTTGCAATGGGG
>NZ_RDBH01000075.1:15033-21452 GCF_008042145.1 Streptomyces sp. adm13(2018) | reverse complement strand
CCCCTCTCCCCCGCCCTACTTCCCCGACGAACGCACCGGAGTTCACCATCGACAGCCACCTGCCGCCCGCCGCGACGACCGTCCCCGAGCTTCTCGACGCCCGTGCCGCCGAACACCCGGACCAGGTGGCCCTCCAGGTCGTCGGCGGCGGAGACCTCTCCTACCGCCGCTGGCGCGAGGAGGCGCTGCGCGCCGCCCTCGGGCTCGCCGCCGCCGGGGTCGGGCCCCGCGACCGGGTCGTGCTGCGCTGCTCCAACGCCCGCTGGGAGCGGTACGCCGTGGCCTTCCTCGCCGTCCAGTACGCCGGCGGGGTGCCCGTACCGGTCCGCGAGGACCTGTCCGAGACCGATGCCGCCGCCCTGGCCGCGCTGGCGGAAGCCCGTACGGTCCTGACGGACGGCGGGCTTCCGGGCGTCACGGGCGTTCCGGGCCTGGTTGAGCTGACCCTGGACGCCCTGCTCGCGGCGCATCCCGAGGCGCCGGACGGCCCGCCGCACCGGGTCGGTCCGGACGATCCGGCGCAGGTGATCGGCACATCGGGCACCACCGGCGCGCCCAAGGGCGTGCTGGCCGCCCACGGGAACCTGACCGCCGGTCTGGTCCCGCGTCCCCGGCGCCGCGCGTACGCCCACTCGCGGCACGCCCTGCACGCCTTCCCGATCGGGACCAACGCGGGCCAGGTGATGCTGCTCAACGCCCTCACCGCCACGCCCACCACGCTCAGCCTGCCCCGCTTCGACGCCGATCAGTTCGGTGCCACCGTGGCGGGGTTCGGGATCGGCACCGCCTTCCTGGTGCCCTCCATGGCGATCGAGCTGCTCAACACGGGCACCGCCGGACGGTACGACCTGAGCAGTCTGCGGCTGGTCAACTCCTCGGCCGCGGCCCTGCCCGTGCCGGTGGCGGCCGCACTGGCGGCGGCCCTGCCCGACGCGACCCTCGTCAACACCTACACCTCCGCCGAGGCCTCGCCCGCGCAGGTCTCGACCGTGGTCGACACCCGCCGCCCGGGCTCGCTGGGCCGCCCCGCGGACCCCCGCGACCTCCGGATCCTCGACGCGGAGGGGCTGCCGCTGCCCGCCGGACAGGTCGGTGAGGTCTGGCTGCGCCAGCCCGGGCCGCCCCGCGGCTACCTGGGCGAAGCCGCCCGGGGCGACCGGGTGTTCCGGGACGGCTGGGTGCGGATGGGCGATGTCGGGCGGCTGGACCAGGACGGCTACCTGTACCTGGTCGACCGGGAGAGCGACGTCATCAAGAGCGGTGCGCTGAAGGTCTCCACGCTCCGCATCGAGGAGGTGCTGCACGCGCACCCCTCGGTCGCCGACGCGGCGGCCCTCGGCGTGCCGCACCCGGTGATGGGGGCCGTGCCGGTGGCGGTGGTGGTGCCCGGGCCCGGCGGCGTCGACCCGGACGAGCTACGGCTGTTCCTGAGCGAACGGCTGAGCCGCCCCGAACTCCCGGTGCGCGTCCTGCTCGCGGACGAACTGCCCAGGAACCCGAGCGGCAAGGTCCTCAAGCAGCGGCTCCGCCCCCTGTTCGACGCGCCCGCGGAGCCGGCCGGTCCGGTGGTCGCCCCGGCCACGGAGACGGAACTCCGGCTGGCGGAACTGTGGCGGAGCCTGCTCGGCCGCCCGGTGACCGATGTGGCGGCCGAGTTCTTCGCGCTCGGCGGCGACTCGTTCCGGGCGGTCCAGCTCGCCACCGGGATCAGCGCCGCGTTCGCGATCCCGGCGGGCACCGCCCTGGTCTTCGAGCGGCCCTCGCTACGGGCCCAGGCGGCGTGGCTGGACCACCCCGACCGCCGGCCGGCCGGCCCCGCCGCGCCGGCCACCGTGACGGACACCGCACCGGACACCGTGACTCCCTATCTGGCGGCCCTGCGGGCGCAGCCGCACGCCGTCGCCCTCACCTCGCAGCAGGAGAACTTCTTCCGCTGGATGTCCGAGGCCCCCGGGCGGGACGCCGGCGCGGTGACGGCACTGTTCCGGGTGACCGACCGGCTCGCGCCGGAGACCCTGGGCCTTGCCCTCACCGAGGTCGTCCGCCGCCATCCGGCGCTGCGCACCCGGTTCGAGGCGGTGGACGGGGTCGTACGGGTGGTGCTGGACGAGGAGCCGCGGGTGCGGATCACGCTGACCCGGGCCCCGGACGCCACGGACGAGGCGGTGGACGCCCTGCTGCTGGCCGAACGCGACCGGCTCACCGACCTGGGCCGCGACCCGATGACCCGCCTTCTGGTGGTCAGCCGGTCGGCGACGGACCACGTCGTGCTGGTCGCCGTGCACCACATGGTGTCCGACGGCTGGTCGATCGGTGTGCTCCTCTCCGACCTGGGCGTCTGCTACTCCGCGCTGCGTCGGGGCCGGCCGGCCCCGCCCGCCCGGGTGGGCCCGGGCTACGGGGAGCTGGTGGACTGGGCGAACGGTCACTGGCCGGCCTCCCGCGCCCACTTCGCGGGGGCGCTCGCCGGGGCGCCGGAGGCCGTCGAGGAGTTCGACGGCCGCCGCCCGGTGGACGAAGTCCTCACCCAGGCACACGAGTTCGAGGTGCCGGTGCGGGCGGCGGACGCCCTGCGGGCCCGGGCGGCGGCCCTGGGCGCCACGCCCTTCCTGGCCGTCGCCGCCGCCTGGACCGGGCTGCTGGCGCGCCGCAGCGGCCGCCCCGACCTGGTGGTGATGACCCCGGTGCCCGGCCGCCCCCGGCCGGAGGCCGAGCGGACGGTGGGCTGCTTCGTCCAGTCGCTGCTGCTGCGGGTGGACGCGAGCGGGGGCCCCGGCTTCGCCGAGCTGGTGGACCGGCTGCGGACGGTCTACAGCGAGGCGCTGGACCACCAGTTGTACCCCTTCGCCGAGTTCAGCCCGGCCGTGCCGTTCGCGGCCTGGCTCCGCTACGAGGCCTGGGCCGCGCCCGCGCAGCTGCCGGGCCTGACCTGCGAGCCCTGGGAGCTGCCGCGCGGCAGCACCGTGCCGTGGCCGCTGCCGGGCGGTGACCGGGGCGTGCCCGAGCTGACCGTGGTCGAGCAGCCGGACGGCGGGCTGCGGTGCTGGTTGCAGTACAACGCGCTGGCCTTCGACCTCCCCGTGATCACCGGACTGGCGGAGGAGTTCACCGCGACGCTGGCCACCGCCTGCGCATGAGACACCGGGGCCGGCCACGGCGGTCGGCCCCTAGGCCGTCTCTTCCGCGGGGACGACGGGCGGCGCCGTCGTCTCCTCGTCCCGGCCGCGGCGCAGGTCGCGGCCGAGGGTCTCCCGGGTGACGGCGACCGTGATGGTGGTGATCACGGCCGCCGCGCTGAGGTAGACGCTGATCGGGGTGGAGCTGCCGTAGTCCTTGAGGAGTTCCACGGCGATGATCGGTGCCAGGGCCCCGGCGAGTATGGAGGCGAGCTGGGAGCCCATCGAGGCGCCGGAGTAGCGGACCTTGGTGTCGAACATCTCGGAGATGAACGCGGCCTGCGGCCCGTACATCGCGCCGTGCAGCAGCAGGCCGGCGGTGACGGCCAGGGTGATCACCACGAACGACCTGGAGTCGACGAGCCCGAAGAAGACGAACGCCCAGACCGCCATGCCCGCGGAGCCGATCAGGGTCACCGGGCGCCGGCCGAGGCGGTCGGAGAGCGCGCCCCACATCGGGATGGTGACGAAGTGGACGGCCGAGCCGATGAGGACGGCGTTCAGCGCGGTGCTCTTCGGGAGTTCCAGGTGGACCGTGACGTACACGAGGAGGAACGAGGTCAGGATGTAGTAGGAGATGTTCTCGCCGAAGCGGGTGCCGATGGCGGACAGGACCTCGCGCCAGCTGCGCCTGAACACCTCGACGACCGGGGCCTCCTCCCTGGCGCCGGCGGCGGCGGCCGCCTCGGCCTTCGCCCGGGCCTCCAGGAACACCGGGGACTCGGAGACCGAGACGCGGATCCACAGTCCGATGATCACGAGGAGTCCGGACAGCAGGAACGGGATCCGCCAGCCCCAGGCCTGGAAGTCGGCATCCGACTGGACGGCGGCGAGCAGCGCCAGGACACCGGTGGCGAGCAGGTTGCCGCCCGGGGCGCCGGCCTGGGGCCAGGAGGCCCAGAAGCCGCGGTGCTCGGCACCACCGTGCTCGGAGACGATGAGGACGGCCCCGCCCCACTCGCCGCCGAGGGCGAAGCCCTGCACCAGCCGCAGCACGGTGAGCAGGACCGGCGCCCAGACACCGATGGTGCCGTACGTGGGCAGCAGGCCCATCGCGAAGGTGGCGCCGCCCATCATGAGGAGGCTCAGCACCAGGAGCTTCTTGCGTCCGATCTTGTCCCCGAAGTGCCCGAAGACGATGCCGCCGAGCGGCCGGGCGGCGAACCCGATGGCGTACGTGATGAAGGCGATGAGGGTGCCCACCAGGGGGTCGGCGGTGGGGAAGAACAGGGTGTTGAAGACGAGCGCGGCGGCGGAGCCGTACAGGAAGAAGTCGTACCACTCGATGGTGGTGCCGATCAGGCTGGCTCCGACGATGCGGCCGATGCCGCTTCTCGGCTGGGTGCTGGTGTCAGACATGGGTTCACCGGTTTCACGAGCGATCGAGGGCGCCCCGCACGGGGTCACCAGCAACTGCGTGAACCCCGGATACGTCCGCACCCCCCTGGTCGAGGGCCAGATCCGCGACCAGGCCGCCGTCCACGGCATCAGCGAGGACGACGTCCTGACCGAGGTGATGCTGGCCCGCTCCCCGGTCAGGTAGCCGGAGTGGGGACCGCACAGCCACAGCACGGCGGCGGCGACCTCCTCGGCCTCCAGGAGCCGCTTGACCGGGGAGCGGGCCAGCATCACCTCGGTCAGGACGTCGTCCTCGCTGATGCCGTGGACGGCGGCCTGGTCGCGGATCTGGCCCTCGACCAGGGGGGTGCGGACGTATCCGGGGTTCACGCAGTTGCTGGTGACCCCGTGCGGGGCGCCCTCGATCGCGGCGACCTTGCTCAGGCCCTCCAGGGCGTGCTTGGCGGTGACGTAGGCGGACTTGAAGGCGCTGGCCCGCAGTCCGTGGACGCTGGAGACGTTGACGACGCGGCCCCAGCCCCGGTCGTACATGTGCGGCAGGGTCCTCCGCATGAGCAGGAAGGGGGCGGTGACCATGACCCTCTGGATCAGTTCGAAGCGGTCGGGCGGGAACTCCGTGAGCGGGGCGATGTGCTGCAGGCCCGCGTTGTTGACGAGGATGTCGATCTCGGTGGGCAGGTGGGCGATCGCGTCCGGGTCCGCGAGGTCGGCCACCTGCGCCCGACCGTCGGCGGCCTCGGCGACCGCCTCCGCCGCGGCCGCGTCCCGGTCCACCACGTGGACGAGGGCCCCGGCCCGCGCGAGCGCGAGGGCGCAGGCCCGGCCGATGCCGCTGCCGCCGCCCGTCACCAGGGCCGTGCGGCCGCCCAGGTCGGTGGCGGCCAGGGGCGACGCCGGCCGGTCCGGGGTGGGAAATGTGTTGGTCATGGCCGGAAACAGTAGGGAGGCGACGGGGCTTCACCCATGGGTCCCGTCTCCATAAAGAGGGTGAGGCCCATGGGTTCGGCCACCATAGGAGGGGGGTGTACGGGCGTGCCGGGCGCCCGGTGCCGCCGGGGCGTCGGTCAGGGCCGGTCGCCCGCGGCCTTCCTGCCGGCCAGGGGGCAGCTGTTGGCGAGGGTCACCGGGTCCCGGTCGGCGGGCAGGGCGACGGTGCCCGACGGGGGCGGCCGGTGCCCCTTCGCGAGCCAGTCCTCCAGGGCGGTGAACGCGCTGCGGTGGCACGGTGTGAGCGGCCTGAGGCGGTCGGGGAAAGCGTCGACGAGCGCGTCGGCGTGGGTGCCGCCCTCGATCCGGTAGTAGCGGTGCAGCCCGCCGCGGCCCGCCTCGCGCACCATCCGGGCGTACACGTCGGAGTCGCGGCCGATGGGCAGCAGGGCGTCGAGGGTGCCGTGCAGTGTCGTCAGCGGCTTGCCGATGCGTCCGGTGAGGGCGATCCGCCGCACGGCCCGGTGCACCTCGGCGGGGCGGGTCGGGTAGTCGTAGTCGGCGTCGCAGCCGGGCGTGCCCGTCGCGCAGTACGGGGTGCCCGCCTCGGTCGGCCCGTCGTAGTCCGGGTCGAGTTCCTCGCGGTAGACGCGCTGAGTGAGGTCCCAGTAGACCGCATGGTGGTACGGCCACAGGAACTCCGTGGCGGCGGGGAAGCCCGCGGCGTGCATCCGCCGGCGCGCCTCCTCGGCGCCCGGGCCGCCGGCGGCGTACACGGGGTAGGCGCGCAGGGCCGGCGGCAGGAAGTCCAGCAGGGTGGGTCCGTCGGCCCGCCAGAGGGTGCCCTCCCAGTCGACCCCGCCGTCGTAGAGCTCGGGATGGTTCTCCAACTGCCAGCGCACCAGGTAGCCGCCGTTGGACAGGCCGGTGACCAGGGTGCGGGCCGGGGGGCGGTGG
>NZ_RDBH01000075.1:4452-14933 GCF_008042145.1 Streptomyces sp. adm13(2018) | reverse complement strand
CTCTCTTGCTTTCAGGTGCCGCCCGTTCTTCTGCGGTGGCAGGGGTACACACCGGGACGGCAGGGCCGGTACGCCCATGACCTGTCGTGGGGAGGCAGGTGTCCGTGGATGGTGGGTGGCCTGCCGGTGAGCGGAAACCTACGAACGTGTGTGCCTGGCGCGCTATACGCGGGTCGCATCTACGGATGCCTATTTATTCCGGCCMGGTCCGGGTCCGGGTCCGGGTCCGGGAACGGGAACGGGTCCGGGTCCGGTCCGGACSSGTCCGGACCGGTCATCTCGTGGAGCGGGTGGGGGGCGGTGGGGTCAGCCCTTGACGTTGACGCCGGACCAGGCGGCCTTCACGGCCGCGACCTCGGTGCTGTTCGCACCGTAGAGGTCGGTCGCGGCCTGGACGGTCCCCTTGCGGGCCGCCGCGTAGGTGGTCGTGGAGGTGAAGTACGAGGTCAGGGCCTTGTACCAGATCTTCACGGCCTTGTCCCGGCCGATGCCGGTGACGGTGGAACCGTCCTTGGTGCGGCTCTCGTGCCGGACGCCGTTGACCTTCTTGACACCGCTGCCCTCGGAGAGCAGGTAGAAGAAGTGGTTGGCGACGCCGGAGGAGTGGTGGACGTCGAGGTTCCTGGTGTTCGTGTCCCAGTAGTCGGCGGACTTGCCGTCCCGGCTGGGGGTGTCCTGGTAGCGCAGCGGTGTGCCGTCACCGTGGATGTCGATCTTCTCGCCCAGGAGGTAGTCGCCCTGGTCGGCGGGGTTGGCGGCGTGGAACTCGATGGCGGTGCCGAAGATGTCGGAGGTCGCCTCGTTCAGCCCTCCCGACTCGCCGCTGTAGACGAGGCGCGCGGTGGCGTCGGTGACGCCGTGGGTGAACTCGTGGCCGGCCACGTCGAGCTGGGTCAGGGGGTGCTTCCCGTCCGCGCCGTCGCCGTAGTAGATGGCGAAGGTCTCGTCGTCGAAGTAGGCGTTGGCGTGCTTGACGCCGTAGTGGACGTAGGAGGCGGGCGCCTCGCCGTCGTTCCTGATGCCGTCACGCCCCAGTACGTCCTTGTAGAAGTCGTGGGTCTTGGCGAAGCCGTACGCGGCGTCGACGGCCGCGGTCTGCCGCGCGGTCCCGTCGCCCCAGACGTCGTCGGCGTCGGTGAAGAGGGTGCCCGCGCCGCTCTGCCGGTTGTTCAGGTCCACCGTGCGGTGGTTGCCGCGGGTGCCGTCGACGAGCTGGTAGCCGTTCGTGGTGCGGGTGCTGACCAGGTCGACCTTGCCGCTGTACTGGCTGGTGTCGTCGGCGACGCTGTGGATCGTCTGGTACTCCGCGAGCTTCTCGCCCGTGGCGGCGTCGGTGACGACGTGCAGCCGGCTGGGGGTGCCGTCCTCCTGCTCACCGCCGACGACGGTCTCGTAGGCGAGGACGGGGGTGCCGGCGGCCGCCCAGATCACCTTGCGCGGCGCCTTGTCCGCCTCGACGACGGGCTTCTCCACGTCGGCGGTCTCGGCCGCCTTCACCGCGGCCGTCTTCGCGGCGCCCGGCGTCAGCTTCGGTGTCAGGGAGCCGATCGCGAGGGTGCGGTCGGTGGCCCGGGTCACGCCCTTGACCGCCCCGTCGCCCGCGCGGTGGACGATCAGATCACCGCCGAGGACGGGCAGTCCGGCGTAGGTGCGGTCGTAGCGGGTGTGGGTGGTGCCGTCCGCGTCCTTGACGACGTCGCGGACGACCAGCTTCTCCTTGCCGTCGAGCCGCAGGGCCGAGGCGGTGCCCGCCGGCGAGGTGTCCGGTGCCGCGGCCCGGGGGGTGGCGCCCGCGATCGTCGTGCCGCCGACGGCCAGCACGGCCACCACGACGGCGGTGGCGCCGCCGGTCAGGGCGAGGCGCTTGCGGGATATGGAAGAAGACACGTGTGCTCCCATGCGTACATGTGGGGGGGGTGAGGAGGCGTCAACAAAACCTTGAACCAAAGGGGTCGGCCTGGGTTCATGGAGAAGATAGCCACCCCTTCATGAGCATGTCACCCCTCGCATGTCCGAATGGGCGGCCGAAGTCGCAAAAATGGCAGGCTTGTTCACGCAGAAGAAAAGAAGAGTGACGTGAACGGGGGTCCCTCGGTTCCGATACGTCTCATGACGTCACCCGGACAAGGAGGCGGAGAGCGGAGCGCCGATTATTGAACGAAAGGGCGGACACTTTGTTAATCCGCTCCTGCGGAATCGCCCCGGGGAACGTACGCGGCCGACGGCGAAGTCCCCGCCGGCCGCGATCGAATGGCCGCCGAGCGGACGAGTCGACGGCGTGCGGGGGCCGGGCACTCCCCCGCCGCCCGGACCTCCCCGTGAGTGCCGGATCCGCCAGGACGTCGCCGGAGCGCCGCTGGCCCGACGCACATGACGCACGCACCGGGGCGGCCCCGGCGAACGCCTTCGACCTGGGGAAACGACCCGCCGACCTACGTACGCCCTCGCGCACTCCCGTCCGCCGCGACGCATGCTCGACACGCCGGGAGCACGACCTATGGAGGTGGAGGCGGCCCGCCACGGGCCGCTTCCGGAACGTTGATTGCGTATCCGTGGATCCCACTCTCCGGATATTCGGAGGTACGGAGGGGTCCATAAGGTTCAGATGTCGGCCAACCGGACCCACAGGGTGACGCAGGAAATGTGCGGAACCCGCCCAGCCTCGGTTGGCCGGCACTGTGCACGGGCGTGCGGAACGAGTTGTGCGCGCCGCCTCGGGCTGTCCCGGCCGGACGGCATCGCGCTCTGCTTATCGGCAGTCGGTGGGGCGTTCCGCGGCGCTTCTTCCCGCCGAAGGCTCTTCCGCACGCCCGGGCACCCGCGGCCCACCGCAAATGGGCGCCCGCCTATGAATCTCCGTTGTCGCCCGTTCACTTCGGACGGCCCGCCGCCTTCCACGCGAATCCACGCGAAGAAGAGCAGGGGAATCCTGACTCCGCACCCGTGTTTTCATAACGTCCTTGCGATACGGTGCAGGAATCGTCTCGCGCGGACCGGGTCGCCCGGGCGCGGGCACGGACTCGCGGCGGGTGCGGCGGCATGCCTGTACGCGGCCCGGGCGCGGGCACGCGACGCGTTTCGCCCGAGTTCTGCCGCTGGGGCGGTGTCGGCCCCGCGCTCCCCCGCCGCGCCGGAGACGAGGCGCCTGGCTGGTATGTCCGGGCCGCCCGGAGGAGTCCGGGTCGCCCGGAGGAACGGAGAGCGGGGATGGCTACGTGATCGAGACACCTGGTTCCGCCCTGCGCCCCCTGGAACGCACCTTCGCCGGCGAGGGCGCCGAACCGGTGCTGCTGTTCGTCGAAGGCGTCGCCGGTGCGGGCAAGAGCCACCTGCTCCACACGCTGGCCGAGCTGCCCGCGGCGGCGGGCACGGCCCACACGTGGTGGCGGTGCGGCGCCGGCGGACCGCCGGGGAAGCAGGAGGGGCCGGAGCAGGACGAGTGCCCGCGGAAACCGGTCCTGTGGCTGGTGGACGACGTCCACCGGGCGGATGAGGACGAGCTGCGGCAGCTGCGGCAGGTCCTCGCGGGACTGGGACCGGGCTCGGCTGCCGTGGTCGCCTACCGGACCGAGGAACTGCCCGTGCCCGGGCTGCCGTTGGGCGGTCCCCCGATCGCGTACCCGCCCCGGCTCACGGTGCTGCGGCACCGCCTTGCGCCCTGGGACGAGGAACGTGTCCGCCGGGCGGCGGAGGAGACACTGGGCGAGGGCTGCACGGCCGAGGCGGTGCGCAGGCTGCACGAGCTCAGCGGCGGGGTGCCCCGGGTGGTCGTCGATCTTCTGACCGTACTGAGGGAGCAGGGGCCGGCGTCCGCGAGTACGGCCGCCGACGTCGAGGCGGCCGGTGCGCCGGCCCGGCTGGCGGAGCTGGTCCTCAGCCGTACGCACGCGCTGGCCCCGGCGCACCGGCCGGTCGTCTGGGCGGCCGCCGTCCTCGACGGGCCCGTCGGCCGCGACGAGCTGATCGCCGTGTCCGGCCTCGGAACCGCGGCGGGGGGCGACGCGCTGCTGCGGGCCCTGGAGGTCGCCGCCCTCGCCGAGCCGGCCGAGGGCCGCTACGGCTTCGCCGTCCCGCTGGCGGCACCGGTCGTACGGGCCGTCGTGCCCGGGCCGGTACGGCAGGACCTGCACGCGCGGGCAGCCGCGGTCCTGGAGCGCGGACCGGCCGTGGCCTGGGACGCCGTGGCCGAACACCACAGAGCCGCCGGCGGAACCCGCAGGTGGCTCAAGGCGGTGAAGAAGGCGGCCGAGTCGGCGGCGGCGGCCGGCCGCCACCAGCAGGCCATCACCCTGCTGGAGAGGACGCTGGCCACACCCGGCCTGTCCCCGCGGGTCCGGGCCCGTCTCGCCCCGCTGCTGGCCCGCAGCGCGGTGACCGGTCTGCGCTCGGACCAGACCGTGCAGGTCCTCACACAGATCGTGCGGGACGCCTCCCTCCCCCCGGCCGTGCGCGGAGAGTTGCGGCTCGACCTGGGGCTGATGCTGTGCAACCAGATGGGCAACTTCCCCGAGGGATGGCGGATGCTGGAGACCGCCGCCGACGAACTGCGCGAGGTCCGGCCCGATCTGGCCACCCGCGCCATGGCGGCCCTGGTCACCCCCTTCTGGCCGGGTCCCCCCATCGACGTCCACCGGCAATGGCTGGTCAAGGCCACCGCCGCGGCGGACGCCAGCGGCGACGACGTCATGCGCACGGCGATCCTGGCCAACCACATCACGCTCGCCATGAGCTGCGCCGACCCGGAGGCGTGGGACCTGGTGGAGCAGCTGCACGCGCGGAGCGACGATCCCGCACATGCCCGGCAGGCGGCACGCGGCCTGTGCAACGCCGCGGACCTCGCGGTCTGGCTCGGCTTCTACGGACGGGCCGAGGACCTGGTGGCGGAAGGACGCGACCTGTCGGCACGAAGCGGTGCGCCCTACACCGAACAGGGCGTGCTGGGCACGCGGCTGCTCCAGGAGTGGTGGACCGGACAGTGGCCGGGCCTGGCCGAGCGGTGCGAGGACTTCATCGCCGTGACCGCGGACATGCAGTACCTCGCCTCCGACGCCTACCTCGTGCGCGGCCTGCTCGCCCTCGCCAGGGGGGACTGGGGAGAGGTCGTGACCTGGCTGACCCAGCGGGGCACGTTCGGGACGGAGAGGCTGCCGGTGCCCCTGGCGGCGACGGCGGCCGGTGCCATGATCCGTCTGGCTCTGGCCCGCCAGGAGGTGGAAGCCGCCGCGGAACAGGCCCGCGCCGCCTGGACGGCGGTCGCCATGAAGGGCGTGTGGCCGTGTGCCGCGGAACTCGCGCCGTGGGCCGTGGAGGCCCTGGCCCGCACGGGTGACGAGACCGCGGCGCACCGCATGGTCCAGGACTTCTCCCGGGGCCTCGGCCGGCGTGACGCTCCCGCCGCGCAGGCCGCGCTGCTCTGGAGCCGGGCCGTACTCGCAGAGACGGAAGCACTGGCCCGGGAACAGCGGGACGGTCTGCTGCGGGCCGCGGAACTGTACCGGGAGGCCGCGGCCGCCTACGCGGAGCTGCCCCGCCCGTACAGTCAGGCCCTGACCACCGAGGGCTCCGCGCGCTGCGTGCTGGCGGCCGACACCGAGACGGGCACCGAAACCGAGACGGGCCTCGAAACCGACGCGGAGTGTCCCGTCCCGGCCGCGGATGTCAGGGCCGCCGGCTCACCGCCGGACCCGGGCCCGGCCCCTCACGGCCCTTCCGTCGTGTCGGCGGTCACCGCACTCGAGACCTGCGCCCGGCGCTTCACCGAACTGGGCGCCGTCTGGGACGCGGCGCGGGCCAGGGCGCTGCTGCGCACGAGCCGGCCGGTGAAGAAGGGCCGCCCTCCCGGCCGGCCCTCGCACGCCGACGAACTCTCCCCCCGCGAGGCGGAGGTGGCCCAGCTCGCGGCCTCCGGGCTGACCAACCGGGAGATCGCCGCGACCCTCCACCTCTCGCCCCGGACGGTGGAACAGCACATCGCCCGCGCCATGCGCAAGACCGGCGCGCTCTCCCGGCGCGACCTCGCCCACCGGCTGGAGCAGACTCTCTGAGCCGCGAGCCGCGAGCCGCGAGCCGCGAGCCAGGAGCCGGCAGCACGGCACGCCCACCACGCGCGCACGGCAAGCAGGGAGTTCAGACGGACGCGTGGCCCGCGCAGGGAAATCGTGGCAGCCGTGCGGCAGGCCGCGCCTTGCACCGTGGGGCGTTGAGGTTCGTCGTTCTCGTTCGTGGTGCCCACGGCCGGAGTGTGTCGTGGCGGTCCGAGACCGCGGGCCGGGCGGTATTACGCTTTCCGGGGGCCCGCAGGGCGGGATGTCCGCGGCCTGTGCGGTCGGTCGGTCGGGGGTTTGGTCGGGGGGAAGCGTGGCGGGAGAGTCCGTGTCCAGGCGTACCGCCAAGAAGTGCGAGCGGCTGTGGCGGGAGGGGGTCGCGCTGCTGCGGCTCGGGCAGTACGACGCCGCKGCCGTGCGGTTCACCGAGGTGCTGGAGTACGACCCCACCGCCGCCGACGCCTGGCTGGGGCTGCACGCCACCGGGCGGTCCCAGGCCGAGGCCGTCGAGGCCATGGGGCGGTACCGGCACACCTTCGGCGAGCTGCGCACCACGTGCGCGCTGACCGTCCGTTCGCGGTTCGACCTCGGCCTCTACGTCTCCTTCCGCCTGGAGACCTCCCGCGACCTCTGGCTCGCCGGCATGGCGCAGCGGCTCTCCGCCGGGCAGGTCGACGAGGCCGAGCCCGCGCTGCTCACCGCCGTCCTCGACTGCGACGAGACCCGCTTCCTCTGCACCCGGTACGCCTACCTCAAGCAGAACTGGCCTCTCGTACTGGAGTTCTCCCGGGGGATCGAGGCCTCCTTCCTGCGGGACGAGGCCCAGCTGTACGTCGGCTACGCGCTCGCCCGTCAAGGCGTCTTCCACGAAGTCCTGCGCGCCATGGCGCCGCTCCCCCACGCGCTGGAGCGGGGCGGACGGTTCGACGGCGAGGTCGCGTACCTCCGCGGGCTCGCGCACGAGGGCCTCGGCGACCACCACGAGGCGCTGCGGCAGTTCCAGTACGCCTTCCGCTGCTTCCCCGGGCTCGCCGACGTCGCCCGGCGTGCGCAGGTCCAGACGCCGGTTCCGGCACCGGTCCCGGCGGCACCGGTCCCGGCACCGGTCGGGACGCCCGTCCCTGAAGGGGCTTCCCCCGCCACCACAACCGACCCGCGACTCGACGAAGCGCTCGCGCGGCTCGACGGGATGATCGGGCTCGAACCGGTCAAACGGCAGGTCAGAACCCTCGTCGCCCAGCTGCGGATGGCCACGGTCCGTCGCGAGCAGGGGCTGCCGACCACCGCCGGGCCTCAGCACTTCGTCTTCGCCGGGCCGCCCGGCACCGGCAAGACCACCGTGGCCCGCATCATCGGCGACGTCTTCGCCGGGCTCGGCATGCTGGAGTCGGGCGGGCTCGTCGAGGCCTCGCGCGTCGACCTCGTCGGCGAACACCTCGGATCCTCCGCCGTGAAGACGAAGGCCGTCATCGACTCCGCCCTCGGCGGTGTCCTCTTCGTCGACGAGGCCTACGCGCTCCACAACACCGGCTACTCCGGAGGCGACGCCTTCGGCAAGGAAGCCCTGCAGGTGCTGCTCAAGCGGGCCGAGGACGACCGCGACCGGCTCGTCGTCGTCCTGGCCGGCTATCCGGACGAGATGGCCGCCCTCCTGTCGACGAACCCCGGCCTCGCCTCCCGTTTCAGTACGCGGATCGACTTCCCCTCGTACTCGGCCGACGAACTCCTCCGGATCGCGCACGGCGTTCTGGAGGCGCAGGGCGACGTCGTCGACGAGGACGCCGCCGCCGTCCTCCACTCCCACTTCCTGAGCGTCGTACGGGACGGGCTCGTCGACCGGCTGGGCAACGGGCGACTCGCCCGCGAGCTGTGCCGCAAGGCCGCCTCGTGCCGCGATCTCCGGCTGTACGACACCCACGGCGGGCACGCGACCCCCAGCCGCGAGGATCTCGTCACCGTGCGCGTCGCCGACGTCAACACCGCGTTCGAGGAACTGCGGTCGGCCTGCGACCCGCCCGGCAGGTGAGGACGGAACCCGGCTCGCCGACGCGGCTTGCCGCCCGCTCAGGAGGCCGCCGCCACGCCACGCGTCCCCGCCTCAGGCCGAGCGCCTGCCCTGTGCCGTCTTCTTCGCCGGCGCCTTCTTGGCCGTCGTCTCCTTCGCCGCCGTCTTCCTCGTCGTCGCCTTCTTCGTCGTCTTCTTCGCCGTCGTCTTCTTCGCCGTCGTCTTCTTCGTCTCGGCGCTCTTCGCCGTGCTCCTGCCCGCCGCCGTCTTCGCCGTCGACTTGCGTGCCGGGGCCGCCGTCTTCCTCGCCGCCGTCTTCGACGTGGACTTCTTGGTGTCCGTGGCCTTCGGCGTCGCCCGCGGCTTGAGTTCGGTGACCACCGCGTCCTCGCCCCTGGCCTCCTTCGCCGCCCGCACGCTGTTCTCCAGGGCCGCCATCAGGTCGATGACCTGGCCGCCGGTGCTCTCCTCGCCCGCCTCCGGGGGTGCGACGCCCTCGCCGCCCTCCGCCTTCGCCGCGATCATCTCCTCGACCGCCGTGCGGTAGTCGTCGTGCAGGCTGCTCATGTCCACCTCTCCCAGGGTGGCCATCAGGGCGTCCGCCAGGTCGAGTTCGGCGTCCCGTACGCTCACGGGGTTCTCCGGAGCCACGCCCTCGGGCGCGCGGATCTCGTCCGGCCAGAGCAGGCCGTGCATGGCGATGACGTCGTCCACGACACGGAGCATCCCCAGGCGTTCACGGCCCCGGAGGGCGTACTTGGCCACCGCCACCTTCTCGCTGCGCTTCAGCGCCTCGCGGAGCAGGGTGTACGGCTTGGCCGCCGGGACGCCGTTCGCCGAGAGGTAGTACGCGGCGTCCATCTGAAGCGGGTCGATGTCGCCGGCCGGTACGAAGGCCACGATCTCGATCGTCTTCGCCGTCGGGAGCGGCAGCGAGGCCAGATCCTCCTCGGTGATCGGGATCATGGTCCCGTCGGCGTCCTCGTACGCCTTGCCGATCTCCGCCTGCGAGACCTCCTCGCCGTCGAGCTCGCACACCTTCTTGTAGCGGACGCGCCCGCCGTCCTCGGTGTGGATCTGCCGGAAGGAGACGGACCGGCTCTCGGTGGCGTTCACCAGTTTGATCGGGATGCTGACCAGGCCGAAGGATATGGCGCCGTTCCAGATGGATCGCACAGACGTTCCCTTCGGGTCGGATCAGGGCGTTTCGTCGTGCCCGATTTGTCGTGAATCGTGCGATTCTCATCGTATGACGCCTCTCACGGAGGTGGAGGGGCGGCGCCTGGCGCTCAGCAACCTGGACAAGGTGATCCACCCGGTCACCGGCACCACCAAGGGCGAGCTGCTCCACTACTACGCGACCGTCGGGCCCGCGATCCTGCCGCATCTGCGCGACCGCCCGGTGTCCTTCCTACGCTATCCGGACGGTCCCGACGGGCAGCTCTTCTTCACGAAGAATCCGCCGCCCGGCACACCCTCCTGGGTGAGGACCGCCCCCGTGCCCCGCTCCGAGGACCCCCGGGCCCGGCAGGTGGTCGTCGAGGACCTCGCCTCGCTGATGTGGGCCGCGAACCTGGTCGTGGAGTTCCACACCCCGCAGTGGACCGCCTCCTCCCCCGCCGTCGCCGACCGGCTCGTGTTCGACCTCGACCCCGGGGCGCCCGCGACGGTCGTCGAGTGCTGCCGGGTAGCCCTCCACCTGCGCGCGCGGCTCGCCGAGGACGGGCTGGAGGCCTTCGCCAAGACCTCCGGCTCCAAGGGGCTGCACCTGCTCGTGCCGGTGGTGCCCACGCCGTCGCCGCTGGTCTCGGCGTACGCGCGCACGCTCGCCGTCGACGCGGAGGCCGCGCTGCCGGGGCTGGTCGTCCACCGGATGGCCCGGGCCCTGCGGCCCGGGAAGGTCTTCGTCGACCACAGCCAGAACGCCGCCGCCAAGACCACCGCCACCCCCTACACCCTGCGGGCGCGGCCCCTCCCCATGGTCTCGGCGCCCGTGACGTGGGAGGAGGTCGAGGACTGCGCCGAGGAGGCCGCGGACCCCGGATCCCTCGTCCACCTCATGGATGACATCGCGCCACGTCTTGAGCGTCACGGGGATCTCCTCGCGCCACTTTTCGCGCCCGAACGGGCGGGAGAGGTGCCATGAACCGGCCGGTAACCCGGCCCGTGACCCATCGGAAACCGGCCTCGGACCGGTGGCCGGGCCCGGAGTGGGGGGCGTCGGGCGTACGGGTCACGGGGGCTGCCGAGGTACGGGGCTCGGCAGGGCCGCCGTGGTCCTCGTGGACCTCCGGCGTACGGCCACCAGGGTCTTCGCGGGCCTCCTGCGCACGCCTCCCGGGACGCTCGTCGGCGGCTCCGGAGCCTCCCGCGCCACGGAGCACAGGCCGTCCCGCACCGACGAGCGGCCCGACGCGGCCCTCCGTGCCACC
>NZ_RDBH01000075.1:0-4352 GCF_008042145.1 Streptomyces sp. adm13(2018) | reverse complement strand
GCCCGGTGACCTGGTGCTTCCTCCGCCCGTCGACGTCATGCGGCCCCGGTCCGCCGACGAGATCCCCGCGCAGGGAGCGCCGCCCCGGGAGATCCAGTACTCGCTCAAGCTCGACGGCTTCCGCGCCCTCGCCTTCGTCCTGGGCGGCGGGAAGGTCGTGCTCCAGTCGCGGTCCCGGCGCGACCTCGCCCCCGAGTTCCCCGCGATCGCCGCCCACCTGCGGGACCGGCTGCCGCCCGGCATCGTCCTCGACGGCGAGCTGTGCGCCTACCGCGACGGGCGGCTGAGCTTCACCGACCTGCTGCGCTCCCCCGCGGACCGGGCGCGGGCCGGCGTCCCCGTCTCGTACATCGCCTTCGACCTGCTCGCCGTCCCGGGGCGGGACGTCCGGGCCCTCCCGCTGCGGGACCGGTGGGCGCTGCTCGGGACGGCGCTGCGCGACACCGGGCCGCAGCTCCAGCGGGTGCTGGCCACCGTGGACGAGGAGACCGCGCGGGGGTGGTTCCGCGACCTGCGGGACGCCGGGGTCGAGGGGATCGTCGCGAAGTCCCTGGACTCCCCCTATCGGGCCGGCCCCACCTGGGCCTGGCGGAAGATCCGGCACGCGGAGACCAGCGACGGTGTGCTGCTCGGCCTCGTCGGGCCGCCCGACCGGCCCCGCGCCCTGGTCGTACGGCTCGCGGACGGCCGTACGGTCTCCACCTCGCCCCGGCTGACCCCGGCGCAGTCGCGCGAGGTGGGCGCCCTGGCGGGGGACCGCGCCGGGCCGCTCGTCCAGGACCCGGAGCACGGTCCGGTGCGGTGGATCGACCCGCCGCTCCCCGTCGAACTCCGTCAACTCGCCGTGCGGCAACGGCAGGAGAACGCGACCTTCGTCCGCGTCCGCTCCGAGGGATAGTCCGGGCGGGGCGCAGCGCCTCCGGTCCGGGGCAGGGCGCGCCCGGTCCGGGAGATCGGGCGCGTCCGGTACGCGTGACGGCCCGCCGCCGGGTCGCCCCGGGGTCGGCACGGAGTGCAACTGCCCCACTGCGCACCGCACATGGCGCAAACAGAGCGCAACGGGGGGTCCGTCCGGGCCCGGTGTCGCGGGTAAGGCCTTGCCGCCCTTCCGGTGGTGCACACTTGCTGCCTGATACAGGGCTAACGGGGAAGGCGGCCTGGCAGATGCTGACGGGGATCGAGGAGGTCGACTGGGCCTCACTGGGGCACGCGTACGGCCCCGCGGACGACGTGCCGGAGCTGCTCCGCGGACTCGCCTCCGCCGACCCCGCCGAGCGGGAGACGGCCCTCGACGGCATGTACGGGGCCGTGCACCACCAGGGCGACGTCTACGACTCCACCCTCGCCTGCATCCCCTTCCTCCTCGAACTCGTCGCCGACCCGGCCGTCGAGGACCGCGGCTGCATCGTCGAACTGCTCACCAGCAT
Organism: Streptomyces sp. adm13(2018); assembly: GCF_008042145.1. GTDB lineage: Bacteria > Actinomycetota > Actinomycetes > Streptomycetales > Streptomycetaceae > Streptomyces. The sequence continues at coordinate 2,925 of NZ_RDBH01000075.1, read as the reverse complement.
CGGTGGGATCGAGCTCGACGACGACGAGGAGATCGACGAACTCGACGCGGAGGGCGAGGAGTTCATCCCCGCAGCCAACTACGCGATGGCCGCCGCCGCGATCGCCGCCGGCGCCGACGTCTTCCTCGGGCTGATCTCCGACCCCGATCCGGAGGTGCGGCTCGCCGCCCCCTGCGCGCTCGCCTCGCTGCACCCCGAGCCCGCGCGGGCGCTGACCCTGCTGCGGGAGCGGCTCACCGTCGAGCGGGACACCGAGGTGCGGCTCGCCCTGGTCGCCGCCGTCGGGCGGATCGCCCTGCGGCACGCGTCGCTGCGCACCGAGACCGTCGACTGGCTCGACTGGCTCGCCCGCGCAGCCCAGGACCCGGGCCTGCGGCTCGCGGCCCTCGCCCAGCGGGCGCGCTGCGCGCCCGGCGACATCCCGGAGGACATCGTGCCGTGGGTGACGGGGCTTCTCGAGGAGATCCGCACCTCGGGCCCGGCCGGCGGTGGGGAGCGGGTCGCGACGCCGACCCTCATCGGGCAGGTCCGCGAGCTTCTGGAGGAGCACGCCGCCGGGCGTCCCGCGCCCTGGACGGAGGAACTGCTCCGGACCCTGCACGCCGCGCTCGACGACCGGGTCGACGACCGCATCGCGCTGATCGAGGCGCAGCTGCGGAGCCCCGACTGGGGGCAGCGGTCGGACGCGATCTGGCTGTGCGGCGGGCTGATACGGGTCTGGCGGGGGCGGTACGAGGAGATCGTCCGGCTCGTCGGCGCCCAGCTCGACGACCCCGAGCCACGGCTGCGGGAGGCCGCGACCTCCTTCCTGGAGCGGCTCTTCGAACTGGGCGGGCCGGCCGCCGACGCGCTCGCCGCCCGTCTCGCCGTGGGGCCCGCGGGAGCGGCGCCGACCGGGCCCGGCGGGAGCGGAGCCGGCGACCGCGGCACCCGCGGCGGCGGTGCCCAGGGCGGCCGTTTCGTCGGGCGGTCCGGGCGCGACGGCGCCCTCCTCGCGCTGGCCCGCGCCGGGGACACCCGTGCGGTTCCGCTGCTCGCCCGCGCCCTGGAGGAGGGGGAGGTGCGGCGCGAGCTGCTGTACGCCATGGACGGGCTCGGGCCGTCGGCCGCCATGCTGGCGCCGCTGCTCCGCCGCCGGCTCGCCGAGGTGGAGCTCGACGAGCGGCTCTACGACCGGGCCGCGCCCCTGCTGTACGCCCTCGGGGCGGTACGGGGCTCCCAGGCCGTGCCGGAGGTGCTGCGGGTCCTGCGCGGAGCGCCGGCGAACCGCCGCGACTGGGTCCGCGAGGCCGCTCTGCGGACCCTCGCGGCCTTCGGGCCCGCCGCCCGGAAGGCCGTCCCGGACATGCGCAGGCTCCTGGGCGCCGAGTCCGCCACGGTCGCCACGGCGGCCGCGCGTGCCCTGTGGGCGGCCGAGGGTGATCTGGGCGAGGTCCTGACCGCCCTGGAGCGGTGGCTCCGGCCCGGTGTCTCGGGCGCGGACTGGTGCTCCGCCGCCCAGGCCCTCGGCGAGATCGGCCCGGCAGCCGCCTCCACGGCCGTCGCCCTCAGACCGGGCCTGGCCGCGCGGGACCTGTGGGTGCGGGTCCGGAGCGCCGCGGCCCTGTGGCGGGTGTCCGGGGACGCGGCGACGGCGCTGCCCGTGCTGGTCGCGGCCTGGGAGGAGAACCGGCACGCGCGCGTGGACGTGGCCGAGTGCCTGGCGGAGATGGGTCCGGCCGCGTCGGATGCGCAGCTGTTGATCCTCACCGAGCTGACGCGCCGCCGCCGCCACAACGCCCGCGAGGGCGCCTCCGGCAGCCATGACATCCACGTCGACGAGAAACTCCTGACCGTGTGCCGGGCGGCCCTCGCACGGATGGAGCGGGGCGGCTTCTAGCCCGGGCGGGGCGGGCGGCCGACGAGCGAGCCGGCGGGCGGGCTGCGAACAGCGGCGGTGACCGGTGGGACCGCCGACCCGGTGGGACGCGACCGGGGATCCGTCGCCCTGCCCGATGACGGCGCTCGGCGCCGGGGGACGTACGAGCGGACAAGGCCCCTCAGGCCCCCGAGTAGACAAAAAGGACTTCCGTCCGAATAAGGTCTACTGGAAGCGGGCCCGGACCCGTGGGTGCGGCCGCCCCCGGCCGCACCCACCGATCGACCCGTACGAGGAGCAGTGTGAAACCGCGCGGAACGCAGTTCGCCGCCGGTGTCCTGTGCGCCCTCGCGCTCGTCGGCGGCGCCGTCGGCTGCGGGCGCAACGAGGGCGGGCTGGAGAGCGCCGGGGCCACCCCCGCCGCCGCCGGCCCCGTACGGCTCTGGCCCGACCTGCCGCCCGCCACGGACCCGCCGATCGACTACGGCGAGTCCGACACCGAGCGCGTCCCCGGCATCGCGGTCCCCGACAACGACGTCCACTCCGTCGACGCAGTCGCGGTGGTGACCGCCGAGGTGCGCGCCCACCCCGACACGTACAGCGGCCCCGACGGCATGTACGCGGAGACCGCCCGCGCCGTGCGGGCCTGCGGCACCGCGCCGGCCGCCTGCCCGGTGATGCGGCCGTACTACCGCGACCTCACCGGCAACGGCCGGGACGAGCTGATCGTCGGCATCCGGATGCCCGACCAGCAGGTCGGCGTGCGGGTCTACCTCGCCGAGAACGGCGGCCTCACCCGCATCATGTCCACCGTCGACCAGGTCATCAGCGTGGAGCTGGCCGGCCGGGACCTGATCATGCGGGTCGCCTCGGCGGGCATCCCCGGGTACGAATACCGCACCGCCTGGTCCTGGGACGAGCAGCAGCACAGCATGCTGCCCACCCGCGACGAGATCGTCCGGGTGAAGCCGGGCCCCAGCGCGACCCCGGCCGTCCCGGCGCCCCGCCTGGTCAGCCCGACGCCGGCGGTCCCCGCCCCGGTCTCGCCCCCCGCGCCGCTCCCGGTC
>NZ_RDBH01000074.1:4343-9058 GCF_008042145.1 Streptomyces sp. adm13(2018) | reverse complement strand
GCTGCTGGGGTGCGTGCTCGTGGACAACCCGGAGTGGGGCGAGGGGATGGGGTCCTCGCTGCGCGCGGGGCTGGCCTCGCTCGCCGCCGATCCCCGGCTGGTCCACCAGCAGGACCAGCGCCGCGTCGACCCTGCGCGGATCGGCGGCGAGCGAGGCCAGCCCCGCGCGCAGCGAGGACCCCATCCCCTCGCCCCACTCCGGGTTGTCCACGAGCACGCACCCCAGCAGCTCCGCCCGCTCCCGTACGAGCCCGGCCGACGCCCCGAGCACCACATGCACCACCTCGCACCCGGCCGCCCGCAGGACCCCCACGGCGTACTCGACCAGAGGCCGCCCCCGGTGGGTGAGCAGCGCCTTCGGGCGCCCCCCGAGCCGTCGTCCGCCACCGGCGGCGAGCAGCAGTCCGGCGACGCGCGGCGGGTGGACATCTGTTCGGTCGAACGTTGTCGTCATGAGGACTGCATACCTCATCAGGCCGAATCACACGGTCGCCTGAATTACCCGGGCGAAGGGTGGCGCGGTGGGGTGGCGAAGGAGTTAACTGACCCGCAACTCGCGGCGCCCCACCGCCCGGGGTCGGCTCCGAGCGCTGCTCGGGGTGTCCGGACGAGGGCGTTCTGCGCACAGTGCCGTGCGAGGGGGAGAACCGTGTTGCGAAGCGTGGGGCAGAGGCGAGTGACCGGCGAGGGCGTGGACCCCAGGGTGGCCGAGCTGCGGTCCGCGGTGTCCCGGCTCCGACGCGAGCTGGCCGCCCACCGTGTCGAGTTCGCCGACCGCGGCATCGCCGAGGACGAACTGGCCGCCCTCGACGCGATGGCACTCAGCGGCGCCCCCGAGTTACGCCGGCTCCGCCGCTCGCTGCTGCTCGTCGCGGGATCCGTCGGCTCCGTCAGCGCCCTCGCGGAGGGGCTCGCGGGAGTCCGCCGCGCGGTGGACCTCTTCGGCCCGGCCGCGCCCCCGTCGCCCCGGCCGCCGCAGGACTGATCCGGTGCCTTGCCGGGGGAGAGCGACCAGGGGGAGAGAGGCGGTCTAGCGTCTGATCAGGCGGCGGGCCGTCGCCGTCGCCACCGCCGCCGTGCGCGAGTCCACGCCCAGCTTCGCGAAGACGTGCACCAGATGGGACTTCACCGTCGCCTGGCTGAGGAACAGCACCTTGCTGATCTGCTGGTTCGACAGTCCCTCGCCCACCAGCTGCAACACCTCCAGCTCGCGCCTGGTCAGCGCCTCCGCCGGGGTCCGCATCCGGTCCATCAGCCGGTGCGCCACCGCCGGCGCCAGGGCCGACTGCCCCGCCGCCGCCGTGCGGACCGCCGCCGCCAGCTCCTCCGGCGGCGCGTCCTTCAGGAGATAGCCGCACGCGCCCGCCTCCACCGCCGCCAGGATGTCCGCGTCCGTGTCGTACGTCGTCAGGACCAGCACCTTCGGCCCGCCCGGCGCCGCCGTGATCGCCGCCGTCGCCTCCGAGCCGTGCATCCCCGCCCCGAACTGCAGGTCCATCAGGACCACGTCCACACCCCATCAGGACCACGTCCACACCCCCCGCCCCGGCCAGCTCCACCGCGCGCTCGGCGGTCGCCGCCTCCGCCACGACGGCGAAGTCCGGCTCCGTGTCCAGGACCGCGCGCAGGCCCGCCCGTACGACGGGATGGTCGTCGGCCAGCAGCAGGCGGATCGTCATGCGCTTCACGCTCCGGCGGGGAGGGGGAGGGAGACGGCCACGGCCGTGCCCTGACCGGGGGCGGACTCGACGGTGAACGTGCCGCCCAGCGACTCCGCGCGCGAACGCATCGCCGGGAGACCGAAACCGCCGTCGGAGGACGGCCGTACCGCGCCGGGTTCGAAGCCCCSGCCGTCGTCSACCACGTCCAGGGTCACCGAGGCGTCCATGAACGACAGGGTGATCTCCGCCCGCGACGCGCCCGCGTGCCGCACCGTGTTCGCCAGCGCGGACTGGGCGATGCGGAGCAGCGCCACCTCGTACGGGGTCGGCAGCCCGACCGGCGTACCGCTGACGGAGAACCGGACCCGCGGCCCGGCCCCCGGCTCGCACAGCCGCTCCAGGGCCGCCGCCAGGGAGCCGCGCTCCAGGTCCGGCGGCGCCAGCGCCCGGACGAAGCGCCTGGCCTCCGCCAGATTGCCCTGGGCCTCCCGTCGGGCCCGCTCGATGTGGCCCGCGGCGGGGGAGCCCGGCGGCAGCGCCCGCTCGGCCGCCCTGAGCAGCAGCTGGATCGAGGACAGGCCCTGCGCGAGCGTGTCGTGGATCTCGCGGGCGAGCCGCTCCCGCTCCGCGAGCGTCCCCGCGTGCCGCTCGGCCGCCGCCAGCTCGGCCCGCGTCTCGATCAGCTCCTCGATCAGCCGGCGCCGCCGCTCGCTCTCCCGGTAGAGGGCCTCATAGCCCAGGACCGTCGCCACCGCGACCGCCGCGCCGAGCAGCGGCCCGATGAAGACACCCGGGTTGAGCGCGGCGCCGTGCCCCACGTACGAGAGGATCGCCGCCACCGCCGTCAGCCCGACCACCGGCAGCGACCAGCGGGCCGGGAGCAGGTGAAGCTGGAGGAAGTACAGCGGGAAGGCCAGCCACAGGGCCTCCGGCGTCACGCACAGCATCGCCAGCCAGGACGCGACCAGGACGCCCAGCCACAGGGCGGCGGCCCGCTGCGACTCCTGTACGGACCGCAGGAGGGAACCGGCCGCGTACACCGCGCCCGTCACCACCACGAGGACCGTCCCGGCGGCCGAGTGGGCGCGCACGGCGGCGAGCGCGAGCAGGCCCGCCATCAGCAGGTGCAGACAGAGGCGGAGCGCCCGCAGGACGGGGGTGAGGGAGCGCCGGGCGGGGCGGAGGGGGGAACGGGAATCCATGTCCCCTCCAGCGTAGACAGCGGCGGACCTTCCGGAATCAACCGAAAGTTCGATCCTGGAGCCATCCGCGGTGCGATGCCCGGGGAGCCCCTCGCCCACCACTCTGATCAGCATGTTCGTTGCATGGAGAGACCTGGGATTCGCCAAGGGGCGATTCGCCCTCATGGGCACGGTGATCGTGCTGATCACCCTGCTCGTGGGATTGCTGTCAGGGCTGACGGCCGGACTCGCGCGGGAGAACATCTCCGCGATCACCGGCCTGCCCGCCGACCGGCTCGCCTTCGCCGCGCCGCCGTCCGGCCAGTCCGCCTCCTTCACCCAGTCGACGGTGACGGAGGAGCAGTGGTCCGCCTGGGCCGGGCGCCCCGGGGTGACGGCGGCCGCCCCGCTCGGCATCCGTACGCTCAACGGCGCCGCAGGGGACCGGACCGCCGCCGTGTCCGCCTTCGGCGTCGAGCCGTCGAGCGGTCTCGCCCCGGTGGCACCCGCCCCGGGGAAGGCGGTGCTCTCCGCGTCGGCGGCCGAGGAGCTGGGCGCCGCCGTCGGCGACGCCGTCCGCCTCGGCTCCGTGGAACTGACCGTCGCCGCGGTCGCCGGCGACGCCTCGTACAGCCACACCCCCGTGGTGTGGACGGCCCTCGGCGACTGGCAGCGGCTCGGCCGCACCGGCACCGCCGGGGAGGACCAGGCGACCGTCATCGCGCTCCGCGGCGGCGGGGAGACCGACTGGACCGCCGGCGACGCGGCCGCCGGCACCGAGGCGCGGACCGTCGACGGGGCCCTCACCGCCATCGGGTCCTACCAGGCCGAGAACGGCTCGCTCCAGCTGATGCGGGGCTTCCTCTTCGCCATCTCGGCGCTCGTCATAGGAGCCTTCTTCACCGTCTGGACCATCCAGCGCAGCGGTGACATCGCCGTCCTGAAGGCGCTCGGCGCCTCCACCCGCTACCTCCTCGGGGACGCCCTCGGGCAGGCGGTGCTGATGCTCACGGCCGGCACCCTCCTCGGCACGGGCCTCGCGGTCGGCGTCGGGGCACTGGTCGGCGGCGGGAACGTGCCGTTCGTCCTCGAACCGCTCACCGTCCTCGGGCCGGCCGCCGTCATGGTGGTGCTCGGTGTGGTCGGAGCGGCCCTGTCCATCCGGCGGATCACCGCCGTCGATCCCCTCACCGCGCTCGGGAGTGCCCGATGAGTCTCGTCCTCGACGCCGTCACCCTCACCTACCCGGACGGCGACGGCCGGCTGACCGCGCTCGACGCGGTCTCCCTCGATGTCCCCGCGGGCTCCCTCACGGCCGTCGTCGGCCCCTCCGGCTCCGGCAAGTCCAGCCTGCTCGCCGTCGCGGCGACCCTGGTCACGCCGGACCGCGGCCGGGTCGTCGTCGACGGTACGGATACGGGGGAGCTGGACGCGGCCGGGCGGGCGGCCCTGCGGCGGGAGCGGGTCGGGATCGTGTTCCAGCAGCCGAACCTGTTGCCGTCGCTCACGGCGGCGGAGCAGCTTCAGGTGATGGCGCACGTGTCGGGGCGCCCGGCCCGGGCGGTGCGTGGGCGGGCCCTGGAACTCCTCGACGCGGTCGGTCTCGCGGACCTGGCCGGGCGGCGGCCGCACCAGCTGTCCGGGGGGCAGCGGCAGCGCGTCAACATCGCGCGGGCGCTGATGAACGACCCTGCCGTCCTCCTGGTCGACGAGCCGACGAGCGCGCTCGACCACGAGCGGGGGGCGGCGGTGATGGAACTGCTCGCGGGCCTGACGGTGAAGAAGGCTCCTATGACGAGCGCCGAGATGGCGAAGAGGAAGCCCCGCATCAGCTGGAGCGAGCCGTTCTCGGCCTGGTAGGACCCGATGGCGG
>NZ_RDBH01000074.1:0-4243 GCF_008042145.1 Streptomyces sp. adm13(2018) | reverse complement strand
CCCCCGTCCACTCCCGCGCACACGGGATCCCCACGTTCGCGACCGAGGCGTCAACATCCGGCGAATTGAAGGGAATCGGCCTTCCCGGCCGGTTCTACGCGCGTCAGGATCTCAGCCATGCGCATCCCCCCTCGATTCACCCTCGCCGGCGGCGCGGCCGCCGCCCTCGTCTCCTCCCTCCTTCTCGGCGCCCCGGCCACCGCCGCCGCCCCGGCCCCTGCGCCCGCCCTCGTCGTGACCTCGGTCGCGGCCCCCGCGGCCGTCGGGGAGATCTGCGCCTCCGCCCTCCCGGCCCAGGCGCACACGACCCTCCGGCTGATAGCGGAGGGCGGCCCGTTCCCCTACAGCCAGGACGGCTCCGTCTTCCAGAACCGGGAGGGCGTCCTGCCGTCCCGCACCACCGGCTACTACCACGAGTACACGGTCGAGACGCCGGGTTCCCCCACCCGCGGCGCCCGCCGGATCGTCACCGGCGACGCGACGCGGGAGGACTACTACACCGCCGACCACTACGCGTCCTTCGACCTGGTCGACCACGCCTGCTGACGGCGTCCGCACAGCTCAGGCGCGGCGCGGGGACGTCCACTCCAGCCGGGTCCTGACCCGGGGGTCGTGGACGTGCTCCAGGGCGGCGAGCGCCGTCTCCCGCGCCGCGCCCTCCGGGTCGCCGTCCGCCAGGGCCGAGGCCAGCGCGTCCACGGCCCGGGGGTCCTGGCGGATCGCCAGCCCGCGCGCGGCCTCCGCCGCCGTCTCCGGATCGGTGTCGCCGAGCCGCTCGGCGAGCCCCTCCCGGACGAGGGGCGTGTCGTCGGGCAGCTCGGCGAGCGCGAGCGTCGCCCAGTCCCGTACCCGCGCGTCCCCGTCCCGGCTCAGCCCCAGCAGCACCCCGAGCGCGTCCGTGTGCCCGGCGGGCACGATCCCCGCGAGGGCCCCCGCGACCGCCCGCCGCACGGCCGCGTCGGGATGCCCCGCCACGGCGAGGAGTTCGGGTACGGCGGCCGGATCGGCGCACTCGCCGAGGGCCGACACCACCGACACGCTCGTCGAGGCCGCGCTCGGGCTCCGCACCCCGCACGAGGAACTGGCGGCGCGGGCGCTGCGCTGCGGCGATCCGGAGCTCGACGACTGGACGACCGCGGTGGCCGAACTCGGCGGCCGGGCCGACGAGGAGACGTTCGTGGCGGCGGCCGCGTGGTGCGCCTACCGCGACCCGCTGCGCCGGGCGCTGGGCGCGGCGGTGCTCGGCGCGCTGCCGGGCTTCGCGCCGAGCGCGGTGAGCCGGCGCAGCACCGGCACCGCGCTCGGCGCGAAGCCCGGCAGCGCGCCGAGCACCGCCGCGCCCAGCGCCCGGCGCAGCGGGTCGCGGTAGGCGCACCACGCGGCCGCCGCCACGAACGTCTCCTCGTCGGCCCGGCCGCCGAGTTCGGCCACCGCGGTCGTCCAGTCGTCGAGCTCCGGATCGCCGCAGCGCAGCGCCCGCGCCGCCAGTTCCTCGTGCGGGGTGCGGAGCCCGAGCGCGGCCTCGACGAGCGTGGCGATCGCCGCGTGCCCGGTCTGCCGGTCGTCGCCCCGGCCGGGCGCGCCGTCCTCCCGCAGCAGCTCGACGACCACCGTGATCCCGCCGTCCTCGCGGACCCGGCGCACCACCGCCTCGTACGTCTGGCCGCCCTCGTTCCCCGCGACGAGTCCGCGCCGCAGCTCGGCCGCCATGTCGACGCCGATCCAACGCCGGGCCTCCCGCAGCGCGGCCTCCCGGGCGTCCGCGCCGTGGTCGAGGAGGGCCCGTACGCAGCCGGTGGAGCCGCGCCGGGCGGCGGCCACCAGCGGCAGGACGCCGTCGGGTCCGCGCCGGTCGGGATCGGCCCCGTACTCCAGCAGCAGGCGGGCCGTGTCGGCGTGTCCGAGCCGCAGGGCCCAGGCGAGGGCGGTGAAGCCGTACGCCTCCTCCTGGTCGGGCGCGGCACCGGCCGCGAGCAGGGCGCGCACCACCTCGGTGTGCCCGCCGACGGCCGCCCCGCACAGCGGCAGGTCGTCGCCCTCCTCGCCGCTGCCCCGGCCGGGATCCGCCCCCGCGGCCAGCAGCACCCGTACGATTCCGGCCTCGTTGCCGACGGCCGCCCGGTACAGGGCGGACTCGTCGTCCTCCCGGCCGTCGGGGTCGGCCCCGGCCCGCAGGGCCCCGACGGCCCCGTCCTCGTCCCCGTCACGGATGGCGTCGAACAACGTGCTCATGGGCCGACCCTGACCCGCCGTCCGCCCCTGGCGCAAATCGATTCCGGCCCGCCACCCTGACGCGGCCCCCGCCCGGCTCGCGTGCCCCGGCGCCGGGCGTCACGCCGTTCCGGAGCGCGGCGGCGTGCTCGTACGCCTGTGCCAGAATCGGATCGCATGACGCACGATCACGATCCCGATCACGATCACGATCCCGATCACGATCCCGATCACGATCCCGATCCCGATACCGATCCCGATACCGATCCCGATCCTGATAACGGTCACGGTCAGGACGGCGCGAAGCTCAGCGTCGGCGACGGGGACACCGCACTCGCCAAGGCCCTCGAACAGGGCCTCGACGCCTTCAACTTCGCGGCCACCGACACCACGCCCGAGGACCAGGGCGAACTCTCCGTGAAGGCCGTGGACGAGGACGGCGCGCTCGTCGGCGGGCTCACGGGCTGGACCTGGAGCGGCCTGTTCGGCATCGACATGCTGTGGGTCCGTGAGGAGAGCCGGAAGGACGGCTGGGGGAGCCGGCTCCTGCGCGCCGCCGAGGACGAAGCGCGGCGGCGGGGCTGCGACCGCGCCACCGTGTCCTCGTTCACCTTCCAGGCGCCGGACTTCTACCGACGGCACGGCTACGTGGAGACCGGCCGGGTTCTCGGCATCCCCGGCGGCGCCGAGGACGTCCACTTCTACAAGAGCCTGGTGGAGACTCCCTAGGGCCTGTCGTCACACTCCCGTCCGCCCCGCGACGCCATGCACGCGCTCTCGCCGCACCGGGCGCAAGCCCGAGTACGCCCCGTACGAGGACTTGTGCCCGGCACGCCGAGAGCACGCACCTGACGCCGCGGGGCCGCCCTCCGGGCGACGACGTGAGTGTGACGACAGGCCCTAGCCCGCGCACTCCAGCACCGTCCGGCACACCCCGCACCGGGCCCTGAGGGCCCGGCCGGCCGGGATGCGCAGGCGCTGGCGGCAGACCGGGCAGCGGAACGCGACGCCGGTCGCGGGCGCCCCGCCGAGGAAGACGTAGGGCGCGCCCTCGCCGGCCCGGCCCCGGCGCCGCTCCCAGCCGTAGCGGCGGCGCTCGGCCCAGCCCGCCCCGGCGAGCGGCGGCGCGGCCCGCTCCCGGTCGGCCTCGGCCCGGCCCCGTACCCAGGCCTCGTACGCCACGGCGCTGGTGAACCACGGTGACGGGTCCTCGCCGAACACCTCGGCGCGCTTGGCGAGGACGTAGCCGAACTCCTCCGGGGTCAGGTAGCCGAGCTTCTGGCTCTCCACGCCGTTCCGGCGGTAGGCGTCGAGCAGCAGCCAGCCCGCACCCAGGTAGGTGGTGACGACGTCGGTGAGGACCTCGTTCTCCGCGGTCCCGGGGAAGCCGAGGCCGAGCCGGTGCAGCAGGACGTGGGTGATCTCGTGGGCGAGGGCCGCGCCGATGTCCCGGCGGCGGGTCCGGAAGCGGTCGTTGAGCTCCACGAAGTACTCGGGCCCCGCGGTGAGTTCGACGGCGGCGGCGTGCTCCATCGGCCGGAAGCTCACCACGAGCCGGGCCTCGGGCAGCCGCAGGTGCCGGACCAGGGCGTGGGCCACCCGCTGGGTGCCGAGGTGCAGGTCCTCGTCGTCGTCGAGGGCCACGTCGGAGGGCGGGACGCTCGCCGGATAGCGGTGCACGCCGTCGGGGGAGAGGCGCCGGTAGAGCGCTGTGAGCGAGGCGCCGATGCCGGCGCGGTGCGGAAATCCGTGGGCGACGCGGTCGCCCTCCTGACGGTTCGGCATACGGGACCCCCCTCCGCTCATTTTACGGTTCCGGTGCCGTGTGGCCGAAAAGGCTTCCTTGTGGAGGCAGTTGCGAGTTGTCCATACTCCGGACATGACTTGACGGGCGCATGTCATGGCCGGTCGAGGCAACCCCCCATGAGAGAAGGCAGACACGTGAATCAGAACCGAATGGTCCGTGCGCTCCAGAAGCTCGCCGCGGCCGGCGCCGTCGTCCTCGCGGCCGTCAGCCTCCAGCCCACCACCG
>NZ_RDBH01000073.1 GCF_008042145.1 Streptomyces sp. adm13(2018) | reverse complement strand
CCCCACGGCCGCGCCCCACCACCCGGCCGGCGGCCACATCGTCCTGATCAACCCCAACACCTCCGCCGCCACGACCGCGATGATGACCGCGATCGCCCGACGCGCCCTGGGTGGCGGCGGGCGGTCCGTCCGGGGTGTCACCGCGGACCGGGGCCCGGGCATGCTCACCGACCCCGCGGCCCTGCGCGCCGCCGCCCCCGGCGTCCTCGCCGCCGGCCTCCGCGCCGCGGCCCGCGGCGACTGCGCGGCCCTCCTCGTGGGAGCCTTCGGCGACCCCGGCCTGGCCGCACTGCGGGCGGCGACCGACCTGCCCGTGGTGGGGCTGGGCGAGGCTGCCCTCCGGGAGGCGGCGGCCGACGGGACCCCGTTCGGCGTGGCCACCACGACCCCGCTCCTGGCCGACGCCATCGCGGCCCGGGTGACGGCGCTGGGACTCGCCGACCGGTACACGGGCCTCCGCCTCACGACGGGCGACCCCGAGCGGCTCTCCGCCGACCCGGACGCGCTCCTCGCCGCACTCGAAGACGCGGTCCGTGCCTGCGCGGAGCGCGACGGGGCGCGCGCCGTCGTCATCGGCGGCGGCCCGCTGGGCGACGCGGCGGAGGCGCTCCGCGCCCGGTGCGCGGTCGACGTCGTCGCCCCGATCCCCGCGGCCTGCCGGGCGCTGACCCGCCTCCTCGGCGCCTGACGGCAGCCCGGCCTCCTGCGCCGGCACTCCTGCGCCAGGGCCGGGTAGGCGGCGGAGATCGCCTCGTACAGGCGCCGCCGCAGGAGCCGCTCGGCCTCGCCGCGCCCCGTCTCCCCGTAGAGGCCGTCGAGCAGCGCCTCGTACCGCCCGAGGGCGTGCCGCAGGTAGCTCACCTGCCACCGCACGAGCGCCCCCGCCGCGACCCCCTCCCGTGGCGCCGTCCCGGGGCTCCGTGCCGCGAGCAGCCGCCGGTGCCGGACCGCCCGCCGCTCCAGCTCGGGGCCGGGCAGCCGGGGCACCTCGATCGGTTCCGCGCGGATCGCGGCCAGGACGGCGGCCCTGCGCCGCCCGGCGTACACCGCGGCGGCCGAGGAGCGGCCCGGTGAGAGCGCCGTACCGGCGAACTCGGGCGTCCGCTCCACCGTTTCGACCCGGGCCAGGAGGTAGAGCCGCAGCGGCGCGGGGGACCAGCGGCGCGGATCGCGCCCCTGGACGTCAGGCGTGCCGAGCAGGTCCCGCACCATCGTGTCGGTCCAGCCCCGTCGGCGTACCCCGGCGTGGCTCACATAGGTCGTACGGTCCGTCATGATTCCCCCAGATCTGATTACGGAGAGTGATGTTCTCAGTGAAGCGCACCCCACTGACAACGCCCCCTTGCCCCACCCGGCCCGACTGTGCGATATAGGTCTGGACCTTTCCGACGGACRGAGGCCGGCCCGTGCAACGCCCGCTCGCCGCAAGCCTGTTGACTGCCCTCGTGCTCACCCTCGCGCTCGCCGGCTGCTCCGCCGACGCGGCCCCCGAGGCCAAGGACACCAGAGCCCCCACCGTCCCCTCCGGCGTCACCGCGACGGCGGGCGGCCCCCGAGGCCAAGGACACCAGAGCCCCCACCGTCCCCTCCGGCGTCACCGCGACGGCGGGC
>NZ_RDBH01000072.1 GCF_008042145.1 Streptomyces sp. adm13(2018) | reverse complement strand
GAGGGGGTGCGACGGCGGGGGAAAACCGTGCAAGGTTCGCGTCTTCGCCGGAGAGCGGCAATCGATTTTCCACACGGGCGAACAGATCGCGCCATGTCCGCTCATCGTCCTCTGGACCGCACGGGGACGAGCGCGCTTCACTCCGGCCCCATGAGATCACTCAAGATCATGAGCCTGCTCAGCGGTCTGGTCCTCGCCGCGGGCGCGCTCCTCGGCGCCCCCGCGCAGGCCGCCGCCGACGGTCCGAACCGCCCGACGCCCCCGGCCGAGTTCACCGGTGACTGGCACGACCCGGTCACCGCCGCCCCGCSCGTGGAGACTCCCGGCACCCGCAGCTGCGAGGTGCKCCTCGCCGCCGCCGAGTTCCGCGACTTCACGCCCTACCAGGGGAGTTACACCCCGCCCAAGGAGTGCGGCACGCGCTGGAACAAGGTCGTCCTGCGGCTGGAGGGAAGCGTGAAGGGCCGCCAGTACGACCGCCTCGGCCACCTCAGCGTGGGCGGCGTGGAGATCCTCCGCACCTCCACGCCCCAGCCCTCGCCCGAGGGCATCGCCTGGTCCGTGGAGAAGGACGTCACCCGGTACCGCGACACCCTCAGCCGTCCCGGCGCGGTCGAGATGCTCATCGGCAATGTCGTGAACGAGACCTACACGGGCGTCCTCGACGTCCGCGTCACCCTCACCTTCCACACCGCGCAAGGCCGGGTGAAACCCGCCGCCGGTACGCCCGACCGGGTGATCCCCCTCGTCGGCGCCACCCTCACCACCCCGCGCAACACCGAACGCGTCCTCGCCGAGGTGTACGCCACCGGCTCCGGCGGCGGCTGCGAGGAGTACTGGTACCTCTCCGTCCCCGACACCGCCCCCTACTCCTGCCACGCCACCGACGGACCGCACCGGGAGGTCCGGGTCTCCGTCGACGGACGCCTCGCCGGGATCGCCGCCCCCTTCCCCACGGTCTGGACCGGAGGCTGGTCCAACCCCTTCCTCTGGTACGTCGTTCCCGGGCCGCGCGCCTTCGACGTCCAGCCGATCGTCTACGACCTGACCCCCTTCGCCGCCGTCCTCAACGACGGCCGCGCGCACCGCGTGGAGGTCGCCGTCGCCGGCGTCCCGGCCGGACAGTCGGGCTGGTCCACCCCCGCCAACGTGCTCCTCTGGCAGGACGAGGGCAGCCGGGTGGTCACCGGCGGTCTCGACCGCCACCAGGAGACCGTGCCGCGCAACTCCTCCGTCCACACGCCCGCCACCGGGGACGCCCTCCACCGGCTCGACACCGACGCCGGGCACCGGCTCACCGTCGCCGGCCACCTCCACACCTCGCACGGACGGGTCGACACCACCGTCGACCGGACCGTCGCCCACCGTTCCGCGCACCGCTGGGGCGAGGGCGAGAACCCGGACGCCCTCACCGCGCGCTGGACCGACCGCGAGACCGTGACCCGCGGCCGGACCGCCACCCGCACCGAGCGGACGTACACCATGGACGGCGAGACCACGATCGGCGCGGGCGACCGGCTGCGGACCGTCCTCACCCTCGGGGACCGCGCCGACACCACCGTCCTCCGCGACGGCCGGCGCCTGTCCTGGTCGCGGCTCGACGACACGTACACCGGGGACGCCACGTACACCACCGGGGTCCCGCGCGAAGAGCGGCACGCGGTCGGCACGACGCACGAGCGCTACCGCCTGTACGGCTCCGGGGGCTGCTACGACCGGAGCCTGACGACCGTTCAGGGCACGGTCACCCGGGACCTGCGGCGCTGCTGACCCCTGCCGGTGCCCGGCCCCGGAGGCCGGGCACCACCGAGTCCGGCGCGCGCCGGGACCCCGCCCGTCAGACCGGCTTCACCGAGTCCACGCCCGAGCGGGCCCGCTGCCACTCGCCGCGCGTGAAGTCGGGGATCTCCTGCGGCGCGCCCTGCGCGTTGATCGAAGCGTGGCTGAGCGGTACGGGAGCCGTCCAGGTGGCGGCGTCGTAGACGTCGAAGTCGGGCACCAGGCCGAGCCGCATGCACTGCATCAGGCGGTAGACCATGAGGTAGTCCATGCCGCCGTGGGCGCCCGGCGGGTCGGCGTGCTCCTTCCAGAGCCAGTGGTCGAACTCGGCCGCGTACGCCGAGAAGTCGGCCCACTGGTCGTCCGTGTGGTCCGGCTCCAGGTAGATCCGGGCCGGGTAGTCCTCGAAGACGCCCCGGGTGCCGCCCAGGCTGTTGACCCTGCTGTACGGGTGCGGGGTGGAGACGTCGTGCTCCAGACGGATGACCCGGCCCAGGGCCGTCTGGACCAGGCTGACCGTCCGGTCGCTCCCGACGTACGTCTCCTTCCAGCTGGGGTCGTCGGCCGGCACGTGCTCCCGGCGGTACTCGGCGAGCCCCAGCGCGGGGGTGCCGAAGCTGCTGATGCTCACCGCCCGGTCGCCCCGGTTGACGTCCATGTACATGGCGACGGGGCCGAAGCCGTGGTTGGGGTAGAGGTCGCCCTTGAGCTGCGTGTGCCACCGCCGGCGCCAGGGGCCCTCGTAGTACGTCGGGGAGAACATCAGCGCGCGCAGGTCGTGGTTGTACGCCCCCGCCCCGTGCAGCAGCCGGCCGAACCTGCCGGCGTGCGCCATCCGCAGCACCCGCATCTCGTTCCGGCCGTAGCAGCAGTTCTCCAGCTGCATGCAGTGGCGGCGGGTCCGCTCCGACAGGTCGACGAGTTCCCAGAGTTCGTCGAGCCGCATGGCGACGGGGCACTCCACGCCGACGTGCTTGCCGCCCAGCATCGCCGCCCGGGCGATCGGGAAGTGGGTCTCCCAGGGGGTGGCCACGTAGACGAGGTCGAGGTCCGTGCGGGCGCAGAGGTTCTCGTAGTCGTTCTCGCCGTTCGCGTAGACGGCGGGGGCGGGCTGCCCCGCGGCSGTSACSGCCGCGGCGGCCCGCTCGGCCTTGTCGCGCACGGGGTCGCAGACGGCGTTCACCCGGACTCCGGGGAGCGAGAGGAAGTGCCCGATCATGCCGGCGCCCCGGTTGCCGTAGCCGACGATGCCGACCCGGACGGTGGAGCGGCGTTCGAAGGGGACGCCCGCCATGGTGGCCCCGAGGCGCCGCCGCCCGACGGCGGCGGGCCGGCGTGGCGGCTCCCGCGGGTGGGGCGCCGAGGGCGCCGAGGGCGAGTCCCGTTCCGGCCGCGCCGGCGGTGGCCCGGAGGACCCTGCGGCGGCTCGGCTCGTGCGGTGACTGCTCGTTCACGGAACCTCCCGGAGCTGTGGCACGGCTGACTCACGAATCCCGCCCGGGCCCCGGCCGCGGTGACCGGCGGTGCGGAAGGGCGCCGAGAGGACTCCTGCGACGGGTGGTTGGACTGTACTGTTCCGGATCTCGCACCGAGCCGTACCGGGCGCCCACCCTCACCCGAACGTACGAAGGGCCCCTCGCCACGCGGGCGAGGGGCCGTCAGAAACGCGCGGCCGGGGCCGTCAGGGGCGTGTCGCGTGTTCCAGGGCGAGGAGCACCGAGCCGTAGCTGCGGCCCGTCGCCCGGTCCATCCCGATCTCGCACATCCGGTTGGCCGAAAGGTGCGCGTCGAAGGGCCGGGCGGTCACCTCGGCGGCCTCCCGGGCCGTCGCCGAGGCCGTCAGCTCCGGGTGCAGCATCCCCCGGTCGCCCGCGAAGGCGCAGCAGCCCGCGTCGGCGGGGACGACGACCTCGTCCGCGCAGGCCCGCGCCAGCTCCGTCAGCCGGTCCTCGTCGCCCAGGTGCCGCATCGAGCAGGTCGGATGGACCACGGCGGAGCCCACCCGGCGGCGCACCTCCAGCCGGGGGAGCAGCTCGTCCGCCGCCCACACCAGCGAGTCCACCACCGTCATCCCGGCGTGCAGCGCCAGGTTCTCCTCCGTGAGGTACGGCACGACCTCGTGGGCGATGCCCAGGGTGCAGGAGGAGGCGTCCACGACGAGCGGCAGCGTCCCGCCCGCCGTCCACCCCC
>NZ_RDBH01000071.1:15796-52161 GCF_008042145.1 Streptomyces sp. adm13(2018) | reverse complement strand
CCCCACCGACGCGCCGCGCAAGCCACCCCCGGCCCAGGACGAGGAGGCGCGGCTCAGGGAGCTGGGCTACCAGCCCGTCCTCGCCCGCCGCATGGGCGGCTTCGGGAACTTCGCGATCAGCTTCTCGGTCATCTCCGTGCTCTCCGGATGCATGACCCTGTACGGCTTCGGCCTGGGCACCGGGGGCCCCGCCGTCATGCTGTGGGGCTGGGTCGGCGTCGGCGTGTTCGTGCTGTGCGTGGGTCTCGCGCTCGCCGAGGTCACCAGCGCCTACCCGACCTCGGGCGCCCTCTACTACATGGCCGACCGGCTCGGCGGGCGCCGCTGGGGCTGGTACACCGGCTGGCTGAACCTGCTCGGCCTGCTCGGCGCCATCGCGGGCATCGACTACGGCGCCGCGCTCTTCACCGGCGCCTTCCTCAACCTCCAGTGGGGCTTCGAGCCCACCGCGGGCTCCACCTTCCTGATCTTCCTCGCGATCCTGCTGCTCCACGCCGTCCTCAACCTCTTCGGCGTCCGCCTGGTCAGCGTGCTCAACTCGATCAGCGTCTGGTGGCACCTCGCGGGCGTGGCCGTCATCGTCGGCGCCCTGGCGTTCGTCCCGGACCGGCACCAGTCGGTCGACTTCGTGTTCACGGAGTTCGTCAACGACACCGGCTGGGCGAACCCGTTCTACGTCGCAGCGGTCGGCCTGCTCCTCGCCCAGTACACCTTCTCCGGCTACGACGCCTCGGCGCACCTCTCCGAGGAGACCTCCAACGCCTCCGTCGCCGCCTCCCGCGGCATCGTGCGGGCCATCTGGGTCTCCTGGCTCGCCGGCTTCGCCCTCCTCGCAGGGCTGACCTTCGCCATCCAGGACTACTCCGCCACGCAGAACAGCGCCACCGGCGTCCCGCCCGCCCAGATCTTCCTGGACGCGCTCGGCACCGGCGGCGCCACCGCCCTGCTCCTCGTCGTCATCGTCGCGCAGCTCTTCTGCGGCAACGCCGAGGTGGCCGCCGCCAGCCGCATGGTCTTCGCGTTCAGCCGCGACAACGCCCTGCCCGGCTCGACGATCTGGCGCAAGGTCAGCGGCCGCACCCAGACCCCCGTCCCGGCCGTCTGGCTCTCCGTCGCGGTCGCCGCGGTGCTCGCCCTCCCCTCGCTGTACTCCGCCACCGCCTACGGCGCCGTCACCGCGATCAACGTCATCGGCATCACCCCCGCCTACGCCATCCCGATCTACCTGCGGCTGCGTGCCGGCAAGCGGTTCACCCCCGGCCCCTGGAGCCTGGGGCGCTGGAGCAGGCCGATCGGCTGGACGGCCGTCGCCTGGGTGGCGTGCGTGACCGTGCTGTTCTGCCTGCCGCAGAAGTCCCCGGTGACGGTCGACACCATGAACTACGCCGTGATCGCACTGGCCGTCGTGCTCGTCCTGGCGAGCGTCTGGTGGTACGTGGCGCGCCGGTCGTACGGCACGCCGACGACGTACGGCAACGCCCGCGAGGAGGCGGAGATCTCCGAGGGCATCATCTGACGGAGGCCCGGGCCACGCCCGGACCGGCGCCGTCGCGGGAGCCGGCCCCCGTCCCCGTACCGGACGGGGACCGGCTCGCCGTCAGGCGCTGAACTCGTAAGTCCAGGCCGCGGACTGGGCCGAGAAGTCGATGTCCGTGATCTCCAGCGCGTGCCCGTGCTGATCGCTCACCACCCGGTGGACGAGCAGCCGAGCCGCGCCGCCGGGCGCCGTCGCGGTCGGGCCCGGCACGCCGACCGACTCCCGGTGCGTGACCCGCAGGCCCGCCTGGTGCATCCAGTGGTACAGCAGCCGCAGGTCGGGCTGCCGGCGCCGGTCGCGCCCGGGCCGGTAGCGGGCGAGCTGGGGGATCTCGGTGAGCGCGGGCCGGGAGAACCAGGACACCGCCCGCTGGAGCGCCGTCCCCTGCGGCCCGAGCACCACGTGCCGGTGGACCAGCGTCGGCTCGCCCGGGGCGAGCTGCAGCCGCGCCGTCAGCGGGGTGGGCGCCGGCTCCCAGGTGAGCGAGGCCCGGACCAGGGCGTCGGCGGCGCGGGGACCGCCGGGGAAGGTCCGCCGGACGGCGCCGGCGGCCGGAGCGGTGGGCTCGCTCCCGCCCTCGGTCCCGGAGGCGGCGAAGGTGCCGCGCCGGTCGGTCACCACGAGTCTCTCGTCCCGCAGCAGTTGGAGCGCGCTGCGCACCGTCTGCCGGTTGACGTGGTAGCGCTGGGACAGGGATCGTTCCGAAGGAAGCCTGGCGCCGGGGGAGATGCGGCGGTGGGCGAGGTCCTCGCGCAGCGCGGCGGCGACCCGGAGATAGAGCGGCGCTTCTGCCGCCGCCTCGGATTCGGGCTCGGCCATGTTCATACCCTCTCTTCACTCAAAGTGACCACATGGGCCGTGTGGGTGATCAATTCCTATCATTGGTCTAAACCATTTTGCCAGTGCCGCCCCGCAGAGTGGCCGAAACGAGCGAGTCGCCTTGTAATGAGGTGCCAGGTGACGGGGGTCGGACCGCGACCGACGGGAAAGGCGGGTGAGGCCGGATGATGACACCGTCCGAGCGTGCCGAGCGGGGCAGGGCCGCCCGCAAGCGCGCCCCCCGCTCCTCCCACGGCCGCTGGATACCCAGCGCGCAGCGCCCCGACCCCGTCGACGTGCTCGAACGCCAGGCCCAGGACCGGCTGCCCGAGCTCGCCCCCCTCCGGTACGGCCGGATGGCGTCCTCCCCCTTCGCCTTCCTCCGCGGCGCGGCCGCCGTCATGGCCGCCGACCTCGGCGCCCAGCGCCACACCGGACTCACCGTCCAGCTCTGCGGCGACGCCCACCTCCTCAACTTCGGGGTCTACGCCTCACCCGAACGGACGCTCCTCTTCGACGTGAACGACTTCGACGAGACGCTCCCCGGACCGTTCGAGTGGGACGTGAAACGGCTCGCCGCCAGTGTCACCGTCGCGGCCCTCCAGAACGGCGGCAGCCGGCCCAAGGCGCACCGCGCGGCGCTCGTCGCCGTGGAGTCGTACCGGAACGCCATGCGCCGCCTCGCCGACCTCGGGGAACTCACCGTCTGGTACGAGCGGATCGCCGCCGACGACCTCGTCCCGCTGGTCCGCCGCGACGAACGCGCCCGGTTCGAGAACCGGCTCGCCCGCGCCCGTCGGCGCACCAGCCTCCACGCCCTCGCCAAGCTCACCGAGACGGACGCGACCGGCGCCCGGCACATCGTCGACGACCCGCCGCTCCTCGAACGCACCACGGACGTCGACCGCGTCACCCTCGGCAAGATCTACCACGACTACCGCAGCTCGCTCGCCGAGGACCGGCGGGTCCTCCTGGACCGCTTCCGCTTCCTGGAGGCCGCCCGCAAGGTCGTGGGCGTCGGCAGCGTCGGCACCCGCTGCTTCGTGCTCCTCCTCGAAGGCCGCGACGACTCCGACCCGCTCATCCTCCAGATCAAGGAGGCCGGCCGCTCGGTCCTGGAGCCGTACCTGGAGCCGAGCGCGTACGACCACCAGGGGCACCGCGTCGTGTCCGGACAGCGCCTCATCCAGGCCGCCGGCGACATCTTCCTCGGCTGGACGACCGGGCCCGAACGACGCCACTTCTACTGGCGCCAGCTCCGCGACATGAAGGGCTCCGCCGAGGTGGAGACCATGTCCCCCGCCATGCTGCGGGACTACGCGCGGCTCTGCGGACGCGCCCTCGCCCGCGCCCACGCCCGCTCCGGCGACCGCATCGCGATCGCGGCCTACCTCGGCCGCTCCGACGTCTTCGACCGCTCCCTCGCCGACTTCGCCCTCGCCTACGCGAGCCAGAACGCCGACGACCACGCGGCACTCGACGGGGCCATCGCCGCGGGGATGGTCACCGCGGCGCCGGGGGCCTGAGAAGGAGCCGCCCGCGGCGACCGTGGCCTGACGAGGAGCGCCCGCGGCGACCACGACCTGACGTGGAGCCGCCCGCGGCGACCCCGTCGGCCGTGCCTCGTCGCGGAGGCCCGGTCGACGGCGTGCTGCCGCTACGCGTCCCGGCGCAGCGGCGGCTCCGCGGGCGTCCCGGGAGCCGGCCCGAACAGCACGGCCCGCGCCACCGAAGGAGCGAAGAGACGTGTCAGCGGGGCCGTCAGGGTGATCGCCTCGCGGTACGGCGCCCCCACCTCCGGATCGCCCGCGGCCCGCTCCACCACCCGGCCCAGGTACCAGCCGACGGCCCGGTCCAGCGGACCCGGCCGGGCCGCGTCACCGGTCGCGCCCGGCATCTTCTTGTCCGCGCCCGCCGAGATGTCCCAGGCCTGCCGCGAGGCGTCGAACAGTGCCCGCTGCACCCTCCGGGTCGTCGGAGTGCGCCTCGGATCGGCCAGCGCCGCACGCAGCGCCACCGCCGTGAGGGCGGCGACGGCCATGCCCTGCCCGTAGATGGGATTGAACGAGCAGAGCGCGTCGCCGACCGCGAGGAAGCCGGCCGGACGACGCCCGGGACGGTCGTACCGCCGCCGGACGTTGGCGCCGCCGCGGAAGCCGTACACCGGGGACACCGCCTCGGCCCGCGCCATCCAGTCGCTGATCACCGGGTGCGGCAGCCGCTTCGCGTACTCCTCGAACGCGCCCTCCTCCGTGGGCGGTTCGTCGCCGCGCAACCCCGACAGGGTCACCAGGTGACGGCCGTCGCCCAGCGGCAGCACCACGCCCCCGTACACCTGGGTGGGGTGCGGCACGATGTAGTAGCCCCGGGCGTCGGTGCTCCCGTCCTCGGCGGGAGCGCGGTACACCCGGGTGCCGTACGCGAGCCCCGTGTCCAGGGTCTCCTCGTGCGGCGCCTCCGCGCCGATCCCCGCCAGCCAGTCACCGGCCCGGGTGGTCCGCCCGGAGGCGTCCACCACCAGATCGGCCGCCAGCGTCCGGGTCGCCCCGCCGGCCCCCTTGCCCCGCTCCCGCAGCCGTACGCCCCTGACCCGCGAGGAGTCACCGGTCAGACCCACGGTCTCGGTGCCCTCGACCAGCTCGATCCGGGCATCGGCCAGCACCCGCTGCCGCACCAGCCACTCCAGCTGCGGCCGCGCGCCGGTGTAGTGCTGGACGGTGGCGGGCGTGCGGCGGAACCATCTGCCGTTCTGCCACTGGACCATGTCGCCGGGAGCGCCCACCGTCGGCGCCCCCAGGGCCGCCAGCTCGTCCGTGAACCCCGGCAGCAGCTCGTCGAACGCCCGCTGCCCACCGGCGATCAGGACGTGCAGATGCCTGCCCTGCGGAACACCCGCCCGTGTCTCCGGCCCCTCGGGCAGCCGGTCGCGTTCGACGACCGTGACCCGCTCCGCGTGCTCGGCCAGCACCCGGGCGGCCAGCAGCCCGGCGAGACTTCCCCCGATGACCACCGCGTGACGTGTCGCGCGGTGCCCCAAGTCGTCGGCCATACCCGCCCTTTCGTGTCGTGGATCTCCAACGGCCCAGTATCCACCGGGGTCCACGCCGAAGGGCTCCGCCGCCACTGCGTTTCGGCCGCGTGGGCGCAGCTAGGGTGGACGCATGACACACGTTCGTTCGAGGGGACCCATGGGCTTCCGGTAGCCCGCCAGGAGACACCTGGCGGTGCCCACCGACGGAGTCCCATGGCACGCACCGCCCACCACATCCCCGGCTCGCGCCGTTGGCCGACCGACGAGCAGCGGCCCGGGGCCCCTTGGCGTTCCCTCGTCCACTACGACCTCCGCCACGACAGAGCCCGCCGCGCGGACGACGGCGACGACCGGGAACGCCCGCGCCCGCGCGCCGTACGGCGCGCCGTGGCCTTCCGCAGCTGGCCCCGCTTCAACCGGGACGCCGGCGTCGCCCGTACGTCCGCGCGGGAGGAGCGCCGGGCCAGGCAGCGGCTGCGCGCCGGGACGGGGCGGCTGCTGCACCTCGTGAACAACCCCGGCGGAACCGTCGACCCGGACGCCGCGGACCTCCTCGACATCCCGCCCGCGCACCACCGCCACGCGTCGCTGTGGCTGGCCTAGGCGTCCGGGGGCTACTCCGAACCGAGTTCCGCCAGCGCCCCCGTCAGCCACTCCACCCAGAAGCGCTCCATCTCGATCCCGCCCCGCAGGACGAGGTGGCGCAGCCGGTCGGGCTCCGAGTGGCGGCGCTCGCTCGGGAAGTCGCGTACCTCGATCGCCAGGTACTCGTCCAACTGCTCCCGGTGCAGCGCCAGATGACGGTTCAGCTCGGCGCCCAGCCCGGAGGCGCCGACGACCGCGGCCGCCCGCATCCGGAGCAGCAGCGCTGCCCGCATCGGCTTGGGGTCCTCCGACCTCGCCACCCAGCTGCCGAGCTCCTCGCGGCCCGCGGGCAGCACCTCGTACTCCTTGCGCTGTCCCCGCACCGGCACCGGGGCGGGCAGGGCCCGGATCTGCCCCGCCTGCTCCAGCCTGCCCAGCTCGCGGTAGATCTGCTGGTGCGTGGCCGACCAGAAGTAGCCGATCGACCTGTCGAAGCGGCGCGTCAGTTCGAGGCCGGAGGACGGCTTCTCGAGCAGCGCGGTCAGGATCGCGTGCGGGAGGGACATGAGCGCATCCTAGAAGTGGCCGGCCACGGCGGTCACAGGGTGGCCGCGAGCCGGGTGCCCTGGTCGATGGCCCGCTTGGCGTCCAGTTCGGCGGCCACGTCGGCGCCGCCGATCAGGTGCGCCGTGCGGCCCGCCGCGATCAGCTCCTCGTAGAGGTCGCGGCGCGGCTCCTGGCCCGCGCAGAGCACGACGGTGTCGACGGGCAGCAGCTGACCCTCCCCGCCGATCGTGAGGTGCAGACCCTCGTCGTCGATCCGGTCGTACGACACCCCCGCGACCATCGCGACGCCGCGGTGCTTGAGCTCGGTGCGGTGGATCCACCCCGTGGTCTTGCCGAGTCCGGCGCCGACCTTGGTCTCCTTGCGCTGGAGCAGGTGCACCTGGCGCGGCGGCGCGGTGCGCTCCGGGGTGCGCAGACCGCCCCGGTTCTCGTACGAGGTGTCGACGCCCCACTGGCGGAAGTACGTCTCGGGGTCCTGGCTCGCGCCCTCCCCGCCGTCCGTCAGGAACTCCGCGACGTCGAAGCCGATACCGCCCGCGCCGATGATCGCGACCCGCTCGCCGACGGGCGCGCCGTCCCGCAGCACGTCCAGGTAGCTGAGGACGCTCGGGTGGTCCTCGCCCGCGATGCCGGGCGTCCGGGGCGAGACGCCGGTGGCGACCACGATCTCGTCGAAGGCGTCCAGATCGCCGGCCCCGACCGGGGTGTCCAAGCGCACGTCGACCCCGCGCTCGGCGAGCTGGACACGGAAGTAGCGGAGCGTCTCGTCGAACTCCTCCTTGCCGGGGACCTTCTTCGCGATGTTCAGCTGGCCGCCGATCTCGGAGGCCGCGTCGAACAGGGTCACGGAGTGGCCGCGCTCGGCCGCCGACACCGCGCAGGAGAGCCCGGCCGGGCCCGCGCCGACGACGGCGATCCGCTTGGCGCGCCGGGTGGGGGAGAGGACCAGTTCGGTCTCGTGGCAGGCGCGCGGGTTGACCAGGCAGGACGTGATCTTCAGGTTGAAGGTGTGGTCCAGGCAGGCCTGGTTGCAGCCGATGCAGGTGTTGATGGTGTCGGCGCGGCCGGCCGCTGCCTTGGCGACGAAGTCCGGGTCGGCGAGGAAGGGGCGGGCGAGCGAGACGAGGTCGGCGCGGCCGTCGGCGAGGATCTCCTCGGCGACCTCGGGGGTGTTGATGCGGTTGCTGGTGACGAGCGGTACGGAGACCTCGCCCATCAGCTTCTTGGTGACCCAGGTGTAGGCGCCGCGCGGCACGGAGGTGGCGATGGTGGGGATGCGCGCCTCGTGCCAGCCGATGCCGGTGTTGATGATGGTGGCACCGGCCGCCTCGATCTCCTTGGCGAGCCGGACGACCTCCTCCAGGGTGGAGCCGCCGGGCACGAGATCCAGCATGGAGAGGCGGTAGACGAGGATGAAGTCCTCGCCGACGCGCTCGCGGATCCGGCGGACGATCTCCAGCGGGAAGCGGACGCGGTTCTCGTAGGAGCCGCCCCAGCGGTCGGTGCGCTGGTTGGTCGCGGCGGCGATGAACTCGTTGATGAGGTAGCCCTCGGAGCCCATCACCTCGACGCCGTCGTACCCGGCCTCCTTGGCGAGCTCGGCGCAGCGTGCGTAGTCCTCGACGGTCTGCTCGACCTCGGCGTCCGTCAGCTCGTTCGGTACGAAGGGGCTGATGGGGGCCTTGAGGGCGCTGGGCGCGACGAGCGCGGGATGGTAGGCGTACCGGCCGAAGTGCAGGATCTGCATCGCGATCCGGCCGCCTTCGGCGTGCACGGCGTCGGTGATCAGCCGGTGCTCGGCGACCTCGTCGGCGGTGGTGAGCTTGGCGCCGCCGTCCCAGGGGCGGCCGGCGTCGTTGGGCGCGATGCCGCCGGTGACGATGAGGCCCGCGCCGCCGCGGGCCCGCTCGGCGTAGAAGGCCGCCATGCGCTCGAAGCCGTGCTCGGTCTCCTCGAGCCCGACGTGCATGGATCCCATGATCACCCGGTTGGGCAGGGTGGTGAACCCGAGGTCGAGCGGGCTCAGCAGGTGCGGGTACGGGGTCATGCGGGCGCCTCCTCGCGCAGGATCGTCGCCCTCAGTTCTAGGGGACCGCCTCTCGTTATGCAACTAGTTGCAGAAGATTCGGGACGTGACGTCTACTACTCGGTAGCTTTCCGGGTGGGGCGCGGCGGGGCGCCGGGGTGCCGGGCGGGGATGCCGGGTGCCTTGTGCCGCGCGGGACGGCGGGTGCCGTGTACGTGCCCGGCGCCGTTCCTGGCGGGCGCGGGGGAGCCGCGCCCCCCGGCCTAGTCCGTCCCGCGCCGCGCCGCCGCCGCTCCGAGCCACGCGTCCAGCTCCTCCGCCGTGCGCGGCTCGGCCGCCCCCTCCGGAAGCAGTCCATGCCGGCGGAGCAGCCGGGCCACCGCCGTGCCCCAGGGCCGGCGCAGCCGGGCCTCGTCGAGCAGCCCGTCGTCCGCGAGCAGCTCCGCGACCGGCCCGGTCCGCAGTCCGGCCGGGGCGAGCACCGCCGCCTCGTCCGCCCAGCGCAGGGCGAGGTCGACGTCGTGCGTGGCCATCAGCACCGTCGTACCGCCCTCCCGCAGCCGCCCGAGCGCGTCGAGCAGCCGTTCCTGCCCGTGCGGGTCGAGCCCGGCGGTCGGCTCGTCCATGATCAGGACGCGGGGCCGCATCGCCACCGCGCCCGCGATCGCCGCCCGCTTGCGCTGCCCGTACGACAGCAGATGCGTCGGCCGGTCCGCGAGCGCCGTGATGTCCAGCGCCGCCAGGGCCTCGCCGACCCGCCGCCGTACCTCGTCCTCGGGCAGCCCCAGGTTCGTCGGTCCGAACGACACGTCCTGCTCCACCGACGCGGCGAACAGCTGGTCGTCCGGATCCTGCACCACCAGCTGGACGGTGGTCCGCAGCCGGGTCAGCCCCTTCCGGTCGTACGCCACCTCCGTCCCGTCCAGGCGCAGCGACCCGCTCGCACACCGCAGGCCGCCGCTGAGCAGCCGCAGCAGGGTCGTCTTGCCGCTGCCGTTGCGGCCGAGCAGGGCCACCGCGCGTCCCTCCGCGACGGCGAAGTCCACACCGGCCAGGACCGGGGGCCCGTCCTCGTAGGCGAAGCCGGCCTTCACCAGTTCCACGACAGGGGTCGGAGACGTCATGGAAGGAGCCTTTCCAGTACGAGGGTGGCGGCGACGAGCCCGGCGAGCAGGCCGCCCGTCGCGGCGAGGAACGGACGGGAGACCGTGCAGGCGGGCACCAGGACCCGCAGCGTCCCGTCGTACCCGCGACCGGCGAGCCCCGACTGGAGGCGCTGGGCGCGGTCGAAGGCCCGTACGAACGCGGTGGCGCCGAGGCCCGCGAGCGAACGCCAGGTCGCGGCCCGCGTGGTGTGCCCGAGCCGGGCCGCCTGCGCCTGCCGGATCTTGGACATCGCGTCGAGCAGCAGGAAGATGATCCGGTACATCACCAGTGCCACGTCCACCACCGGCGCCGGCACCCCCGCGCGGACCAGCCGGGGCAGGACGTCGGACACCGGTGTCGTGAAGGCGAAGAGCAGTACGCCGAGCGACGCCGAGGCCGTCCGCAGCAGCAACTCGCCCGCGTGCACCGGGCCGTCGGGTGCCAGGGCGACGAGCCCACGGCCGCCGCCCACCTGGAGGAGCAGCGGAATCGCGCCGGTGACACAGAACCCCAGGGGAATGCGGAACGCCCGCCACAGCGCTCGGCCCGGCACACCGGCCGGGCCGAGCAGCACCGCGAGCGTGGCCGTCGCGACGAGTGCCGCGCCCGGCCACGGCGGCAGACCGACCGCGCACAGGGTGAGCCCGAAGCCGAGGAACGCCTTCTCGGCGGGATGGCGACGGCGCCAGCGACTGCTGTGCGCCGCCGCGTCGATCGGCAGCATCCGCGGTTACGCGCCCGGTCCGCGGCCGGATCCTCCGCCGCCGGCCGTCCCTGCGCCGCTGCCGCTCCCGGTGACCGGTGTGTCCGTGCGGGAGGCACCGGCGGCCCCGGGCGCGTCGGTTGCGGACCCGTGGGCCGCGGACCCGTCGGCACCGGACTTGTCGGACCCGTCGGCCCCGTCGGCCAGGTCGGCTCCGGAGTTCTCCGCGACGGCCTGCGCGGCCCCCTGCCGACGGCCGCGGCGCAGACCGAAGTAGTACGCCAGGACGCCGGCGCCGAGGGCGGCCTGCAGGGCGAACAGCGCGGACTCGATCTCCCCGGACGGGGGTTCGTAGAGCGGGCTGAACCACGGTTCGTAGTCCGGCCGCAGCTCCGTGATCGCGGTCTCGGCCTCCGCGTCCGCCCCGACGAAGGGCTCCTCCTTGTGGTCCCCGAGCCCGAGGGCCAGCGGCAGCACCGCGAGCGCGGCGACGACGAGCAGCAGCAGGGCGTTGATCTTCGCGTTCCGGCTCATCGCGCGGCCGCCTCCTCGCGTCGCTCCGGCGTGCGCCCGGCGAGGACGCCGAGCCGGACCAGGTCGCCCTTGCTGGACTGGGTGAGCAGGCGCATCACCAGCACGGTGAGCAGGCCCTCGCTCACGGCGAGCGGGATCTGCGTCACGGCGAAGATCCCGCCGAACTTGGCGAGCGCGCCGGGGATGCCGCTGCCCGGGTCGGGGAAGGCGAGCGCCAGCTGGACGCTGGTCACGCAATAGGTCGACAGGTCGGCGACGAACGCGCCGAAGAAGACGGCGACCATCAGCGGCGCGCCGAACCGGCGCAGCAGCACGTAGGCGCCGTAGCCCGCCCAGGGCCCGACGATCGCCATGGAGAAGACGTTCGCGCCGAGCGTGGTCAGCCCGCCGTGGGCGAGCAGCAGTGCCTGGAACAGCAGGGTGATGGTCCCCAGGACCGCCATGATGGGCGGCCGGAACAGGATCGCGCCCAGACCCGTACCCGTCGGATGGGAGCAGCTGCCGGTCACCGACGGCAACTTGAGTGCCGACAGGACGAACGTGAAGGCGCCGGCGGCGCCGAGCAGCAGGGTGGACTCGGGGTTGGACCGTACCTCGCGGGTCAGCGCGCGGACCCCGTGGACGACGAACGGCGCGGACGCGACGCCCCAGGCGGCCGCGTGCACAGGGGGTAGGTACCCCTCGGCTATATGCATGGTCGGGAGACCCTCTCCAGCACCTCGTGGATGGACAACGCACCCTGGCCGGTCTCCTGGCTGACGGTCATTCCGTCCGACTCCGCCTTCCCACACCACGGCGGTCTCCCGACGTGGTCCAGTGGCGTCCCCGAGGGCGTTCCCCGCGGGGGTGGAGCCGGACCTCCCGATCACAGTGGCGAGGGCCGCACCGGTACTGCACCGGTTTCCCGTACACCAAGGCCCTGCGACATTAGTGCGTTGACCTGCTGGATCACAACACGGCCAGTACGGGGTGCGGCCCCGCGCTCACTCCCCGCGGTCGACGGCCGCGGGGGGCTCTCTCCGTCAGTCCTTGCGGTACGCGTACGCCTCCGCGGCCGCGGCCGCCACGGCGTCGAGGTCCCCGCCGGCGCCGGCGGTGACGTAGGCGGCGACCGCCCCCTCGACGAAGGGCGCGTCCACGAGCCGGGTGCCCTCGGGCAGTTCGTCGCCCTCGGCGAGGAGGGCCTTCACGGTGAGCACCGCACTTCCCAGATCGACGAGAACCGCCACCCCCGTGCCGCGGTCGGCGGCCTTCGCCGCCTCGGAGATGAGGGCGGAACTCGTCCCGAGACCGCCGTCGGGGGTCCCGCCGGCGGGCACGATCGGGGCGAGGTCGACACCGCCCGCGAGCCCCCGGGCCAGCTCGGCGACGGCGACCGCGACGGCAGCGCTGTGCGACACGAGCACGACACCGACAGGTCCACGGGGGCTGGTCGCACCGGCTTCGGCACTCCCACCGCCGGCCACGGTTCCGCCGCTCATGCCGCCCCCTCGGCGTCGGACTGCGTCTCATCGGGGGCGACCTCACCGCGGGCGACCTCATCGGGGGCGACTTGGCCCCGGGAGGCCTCGCCCCGGGCGACCTCGTCGAGCGCGGCGAAGAGCAGGGCCGAGGACGTGGCCCCCGGGTCCTGGTGCCCCACCGACCGCTCACCCAGATAGCTGGCCCTGCCCTTGCGCGCCCGCAGGGGTACGGTCGCCAGGGCGCCCTCCTCGGCGGCCGTGCGCGCGGCGCCGAACGAGTCCCGCAGCCCGTCCACCGCCGGGGTGAGCGCGTCGAGCATCGTCTTGTCGCCGACCTGCGCCCCGCCGAGCTGGGACACGGCGGCCACGCCGGTGCCGAGCGCCTCGGCCAACTGCTCCCGGGTGACACGCGGGTCGTCCCCGAGGGCCTTGCCGGTACGGCGGAGGAGCGTGCCGTACAGCGGCCCCGAGGCGCCGCCCACGGTGGAGATCAACTGGCGTCCCGCGGCGGCGAGGGCCCCGCCCGGCGTCGCCGGCGGGTCCTCGGCGAGGGCGGCGGTGACGGCGGCGAATCCGCGCCGCAGGTTGGCGCCGTGGTCGGCGTCGCCGATGGCGGAGTCGAGTTCGGTGAGCCGGTCGGCCTCGCGGTCCACGGCTTCGGCCACGGTGGCCAGCCAGCGGACGAGGAAGGCGGCGTCGAAGGTCTGTGTCATGTCGGGCTCCTGTTCCCTCGTCCGTCTCACCGGCCCCAGCGCAGCGCGGGTGTCGCCACGGGGGCGTCCCAGAGGCGCAGGAGTTCCTCGTCCACCTCGCACAGGGTGACCGAGCAGCCGGCCATGTCGAGGGAGGTGACGTAGTTCCCGACGAGGGTCCGGGCGACCGGCACCCCGCGTTCGCCCAGGACGCGCTGGACCTCGGCGTTGAACCCGTACAGCTCCAGGAGCGGGGTCGCGCCCATGCCGTTGACCAGGGCGATGACGGGACCCGAGGGGCGGAGGTCCTCGACGACGGCGTCGACGGCGAAGTCGGCGATCTCGCGGGAGGTCATCATGGGGCGCCGCTCGCGACCGGGTTCGCCGTGGATCCCGATGCCCAACTCCAGCTCGCCCGCGGGGAGGTCGAAGGTGGGACCGCCCTTGGCGGGGGTCGTGCAGGCGCTGAGGGCGACCCCGAAGGAGCGGGAGCGCTCGTTGACCCGGCGCGCGATCGCCTCCACGTGCTCCAGGGGCGCGCCCTCCTCGGCGGCGGCCCCGGCGATCTTCTCGACGAAGAGGGTGCCGCCGGTGCCGCGTCGGCCGGCCGTGTAGAGGCTGTCCGTGACGGCGACGTCGTCGTCGACGAGGACCTTGGCGACCTGGATGCCCTCGTCCTCGGCGAGTTCGGCGGCCATCTCGAAGTTCAGCACGTCACCGGTGTAGTTCTTGACCACGAACAGCACCCCGGCGCCGCTGTCGACGGCGGCGGCGGCCCGCACCATCTGGTCGGGCACGGGGGAGGTGAACACCTCACCGGGACAGGCGGCGGCCAGCATCCCGGGCCCCACGAACCCCCCGTGCAGCGGCTCGTGCCCGGACCCCCCGCCGGACACCAGCGCGACCTTCCCGTCCACGGGCGCGTCCCGCCGCACCACGACCCGCCGCTCGACGTCGACGGTGAGCTCGGGATGAGCGGCGGCCATCCCCCGCAACGCGTCGGCGACGACGGTCTCGGGCACGTTGATGAGCATCCTCACGGGTACCTCCTGGTGAGCTGAGCAGGCATGTGACTGAGCTGTTGATCCTGTCGGTTCCACGACACCCGGGGGCCGGTTTCGCGCGCTACGTGACGCTGACCGGGTGCTCTTTGCATCTGTGCATGATGGGCCAAGTATCGGCGCGAGGACGCGGCCGCGCACCGGTGCGTCGGCGTAGGTCTGCGGATCACCCCCGCTCGCGCGGGGACCACTCGGCGGGCTCGACTTCCATGCGCCGGTGGGGACGGTGCTGACGACATCGCCTCCGCCGGCTGGCCCCTGAAACGTTCGGGTCGAGGGATAGCCGGAGCGCTTGTGTGCTGGCCCGCTAGAGACGCGGCGGCGAAGCTGGAGCGCAGAATACTGCGCGATCTTCGCCAGGTGGCACGAACCCCATGAGGTGGGGACGGTGAAGCCGGAGATCCACCCGGCCCAGGGCGGGGTCGATGCCCTTTGCGACGAGCCGGCCGTCCTGTTGGTGCTGTATCGGCAGACGCCGGACGATGCGGAGCGGCTGCTGGGCGGACTGCGCACTGACGCCTGGGCTCGCTACCGGTCGAGGTGATTCCTTCGCGGTCATCCGTTCCTGTGAGGACGGATCCGTGTGCGAGCCGGAGCCGCTCAACGGATCGCAGCCTCCGAATGGAGCGCTGCCACACTCCCGAACGGCCAACCGGAAAGCGTGGTCACCGCGTTGATCCTGCACACTCCCCCGTGACACAGTGTTCGCACTCGCGTTCTGCGAACGGATATACGTACGGGGGCTCTTCGACCATGGCTGTGACGGTGCCGGACTGGGCGGACACGCTGCTGGATCTGGTGGGGGTGAACTGGCCGAACGTCGACGAGGACGCGTACCGCGACATGGCGGACGCGTTGCGGGAGTTCGCTGACGACCTCGCCGACGACGGGCAGCTCGCCAACAACCACATGGAGCGTCTGCTGTCGTCGGGGCACGGCGAGGCGATGGACGCGCTCAACGAGCACTGGTCCAAGGTCAAGGGCAAGCATCTCAAGGACATGGTCTCCGCGGCCCGGACGATCGCGGGCGCGCTGGACCTTGCGGCGGGCGCGATCGAGGGCATGAAGTGGAAGGCGGTCGCGGAGCTCGGGGTGCTGGCCGGGCAGACCGGACTCGCCATGGCGCTCATCCCGGTGACCGGTGGTCTGTCCGCGCTGCTCGGCGCGGGAGCGATCGCGTTCACGAAGAAGCAGTTGCTGAAGCTGATCACGCAGGCGATGGAGGAGGCCGTCGGCCACATCGTCTCCGTGATGACCGAGCCGGTCGTCGCCGCGTTGGAGGACATGGCGGCGGACCTGGTCGTCCAGGTGAGCATGGACGCGCTGGGCGTGCAGAACGGTGTGAACCTCGACCAGACGAGGCAGGCCGGCAAGGACGGCTTCGACCAGGGCGTGCAGGGCGCCAAGGAGGGCCTCAACCTCGCCTCCGCCGGAAGCGGCGGCGGTCACGGCGGAAGCGGCGGTGGCAGCGGCCCCGGCGGCAAGGGCTTCCACATCGAGCACGACGAGCACGACCAGGCCGGCACGAGGCTCAACGGTGTCAGCGTCGGGATCCACGGCAAGACCGCGGGCAAGCTGACCAAGGCCAAGGGGCACCAGGGCCGTAACAAGGGCCGGGACGACATCGCCGACGCCCTCGACCCCGTCATCGAGAAGGCCATGGGCGCCCTCGTGAAGTCCGCGAAGACCATGGGCGACCACATCGGCGAGACCCTGCCCAGGACCGTCAAGCAGATCTCCAAGGACCACAAGAACAACGACGAGGACACCGCCGCCCGCCTCGCCCGCCAGCGCAAGAGCCAGGAGGACGCGAAGGACGGCGCCTCGGGCTCCGGCGGCCGCCGTCGCGACGACGGCGTCCGCACCCGGCCCAACGCCCTGCGCAACGCCCGCGGAGACGCCCAGCGCAACAGCATCCCGCTGAACAGGACGCACTGTGAAGGCGACCCGATCGACGTGGCGACGGGAGAGATGATCCTGGCGCAGACCGACCTGGACCTGCCGGGTGTTCTTCCCCTGACCCTACGCCGGGTCCACCTCTCTCAGTACCGCTACGGCCAGTGGTTCGGACGCAGTTGGGCCTCAACCCTGGACGAGCGACTCGAGGTCGACCCGACGGGGGGCGGGCTCGTGTGGGCCCGGGAGGACGGCAGCCTCCTGGTCTATCCCCGGGTCCCTGCCGCCGGCGACGATCCTGTCCTGCCCGTCGAGGGCCCGCGTCTGGCGTTGTCCCACAGCGAGGAGGCGGACACCCGGACGACGTACCGCGTCACCGATCCCGACACCGGGCTCGCCCGGTACTTCACCGGCAGTCCCTACGCGGTCTCCACCGCGTACTGGTTGTCTGAGATGGAGGACCGCCACGGCAACGGAGTCACCATCGCCCGCCGCCCGGACGGCTCGCCGAGCGTCATCACCCACGACGGCGGCTACCAGGTTCAGTCGGCCACCGACGGCAGCCGGATCACGGAGCTCTCGCTCCGCACCCCGACGGGTCCCGTCACCGTGCTGTCCTACGGCTACGACGAGCACGGCGACCTCGCCCGGGTCACCAACTCCTCAGGCCTGCCGTCGCTGTTCGCCTACGACGGCGACGCCCGGATCACCTCGTGGACGGACCGCAACGACAGCAGCTTCCGCTACGTGTACGACTCCGCCGGGCGCGTGGTCGAGACGGTCGGCCCCGACGGCATCATGTCCGCGACCCTGTCCTACGACCACGCCGACGCGTCCGACAGGGTCACCCGCTACACCGACTCCACCGGGGCGACCACCGCGTTCCGGTTCGACGCCCGATACCGGCTCGTCGCATGGACCGACGCCCTCGGCCACACCAGCACGACCGCGTACGACGAGCACGACCGAGTCGTATCCGCCTCCGACCCGCTCGGGGCGACCGTGCGCATCACATACGACGACGACGGACGCCCCACGAGCGTCCTGCGGCCCGACGGGCGTACAACCAGCGTCTCGTACAACGCACTCGGCCTACCCGCCACCGTGACCGAGCCGAACGGCGCGACCTGGCACCACCGGTACGACGAGCACGGGAACCGCACCGTGCTGACCGACCCCGCGGGCGCCCACACCACCTACACCTTCAACGGACGGGGCGCCATCACAGCCGTCACCGATCCCGTCGGCAACATGGTGACCATCGACCGCGATCGGGCCGGGCTGGCCACCGCGCTGACGGACCCCACCGGGGCAGTCACCCGGTGCGCCTACGACGCGTTCGGCCGGCCCGTGGAGCTTGCCGACCCGCTCGGGGGAGCCACACTCCTGACCTGGTCCGTCGAAGGCTCTCTGACCTCACGCACGACCGCCGCCGGCGCCGCCGAGCAGTGGACGTACGACGGCGAGGGCAACTGCGTGCGGTACACGGACCCGTCGGGACGGACCACTGCGTACACGTACACCCATTTCGACCTGCCGACCGGGATCAGGAACCCGGACGGCACGCACATCGGCTTCCGCCACGACACCGAGCGGCGACTGGTCGCGACCACCGACGCCCGCGGGCTGACCTGGGGCTACACCTACGACGCGGCCGGCCGGCTGGTCGCCGAAACGGACTACGACGGCAGCACCACCTTCTACGCCTACGACGCGGCGGGCATGCTCACCGGACGCACCAACGCGATGGGGCAGACCACCGGCTACCGCTACGACAGCGTCGGCAACCTGGTCGAGAAGGATGTCGCCGGTCACGTCGTCCACTACGCACACGACGCCGACGGACGCCTCCTGCGGGCCGAGTCGCCCGAGTCCGTCCTGGAGTACGCCTACGACGTCGTCGGACGCGTCGTCGCCGAGACCGTCGACGGCCGGACGGTGGCCACCACCTGCGACGCCGCGGGCCGCCGGCTCACCCGTACCACGCCCTCCGGGACCGTGACCCGGCAGTCCTACGGTGAGGCCGGCCACCGCGACGCGCTTACCGTCGCCGGACGGACCCTGCGATTCACCCACAATGCCGTCGGCCGCGAGACCACCCGGACTCTCGGGGACGTGTTCCGCCTCGCCCACACCTGGAACCCCACCGGCCGATTGGAGGCCCAGGTCCTCACCCCGTCCGCACCCGAGCCTCAGGAGGACACCGCGGCCTCGGCCGACCGCCGCAGGGAACGCCACTACAGCTGGGACCAGGACGGACGACTGCTCGCCGTCACCGGCTCCCGGGCCACACGGCGCACCTTCTCGCTCGACGGCGCCGGGCGCGTCACTGCCGCCGAGGGGCCCGGGTGGCAGGAGAGCTACGCATACGACGAGACGGGCGACCAGCGCCATGCCTCCTGGCCCGCGGGCATGCCCGGGGCGGAGGCCACCGGCGAGCGGCGGTACGACGGCAGCCGCCTCGTCGGCGCCGGGTCGGTGCGCTACGAGTACGACGCCCAGGGCCGCGTGGTGCTGCGTCGGAAGACCCGGCTCTCACGCAAGCCGGACACCTGGTGCTACACCTGGGACGCGGAGGACCGGCTCAGGGCCGTCACCACCCCCGACGGGGTCCGCTGGCGCTACCGTTACGACCCGCTGGGCCGCCGCGTGGCCAAGGAGCGGCTGGCTGCCGACGGCATCTCCGTGGCCGAGGAGACGCTGTTCTCGTGGGACGGCAGCACCTTGGTGGAGCAGACCACACGGGGGCCGGACTCCGCCGAGGCGGTCCACCTGACCTGGGAGCACGACGGCTATCGGCCACTGCTCCAGGTCGAGAGCAAATCTGCCGCCGACTCCCCGCAGGACGTCGTCGAACAGCGGTTCTTCGCCATCGTGACGGATCTCGTCGGCACGCCGACCGAGATGGTCGACGAGACCGGGCACATCGCCTGGCACAGCCGCAGCACCGTCTGGGGCGTCACCGTGTGGAACCGCGACGCATCCGCGTACACACCGCTGCGCTTCCCGGGCCAGTACTACGACCCCGAGACCGGACTCCACCACAACTACTTCCGTCACTACGACCCCGAGACTGCGCGCTACCTCACGCTCGACCCGCTCGGGATCGACCCCGGCCCCAACCCCTTCGGCTACGTCGACAACCCGTTCACTCTCCAGGATCCGCTCGGGCTGACACCGTGTGACGAGTCCGACCCCACCTGGGGCGGACGGGTCCGGTTCAGCACCGGCCCGGGCGGCCGGTCCGGCACCATGCGGGCGAAGATAGAACCGGGCATGACGGGCGGCAAGACCAAGCCGCCGGCGAACGTCGTCGGATACCAGAAGTACAAGGGCTGGAACAAGACCCACCTGCTCGGCGCGCAGATCGGCGGCTCCAACAAGGACACCCGCAACTTCGTGGCCATGCACCGCAATGCCAACAGCCCGGTCATGAAGGCGATCGAGGACCAGATCCGGCACACCGTGGACAAGAACAACGAGACGATCGACTATACGGTGACCCCGATCTACCGGACCAACGACCCGACCGACCTGGTTCCGATCGGCCTGACCATCCACGCCACTGGAAACAAGGGGTTCCAGTTCACCCCCTACGAAGGCGCGGCCCCGACCAACCACATCACTATCCTGAACGTTCCCAAGCCCTGAGCACCCTCCCGGAGACACCCCGATGCACCCTGACGTGGAACAGCTCACTCACCTCGTCGCTCCGCCGGCGGAGCGACGGCCTCGGGCCTGGTCCGAGGTCGAGGCCCGGCTGGGGAGTGCCCTGCCGGAGGACTTCAAGGACCTCGTCGACACCTACGGTGGGGGCGTCTTCGACGAGACGATCTGGATCCTGGAGCCCGACTGTGCCGACTCCGACTACGACCTCCTCGCCATGAAGGCGGAGCGCGCGGAGGTGCTGGCCAGGCTGTGGGAGATCGGTCCCGAGCCCCGGCCCGAGCAGCTGGACGCCGACGGTGCCGGGCTGCTCCCCTTCGCGTACATCGAGGGGACCGGCGCCTACCTCTACTGGCTCACCAGTGAGGGCGTGCGCCCCGAGGAGTGGACGGTCCTGGCGAACGCGGGGCGTGGGCCGGAGTGGGAGTACCACCCCATGTCGGGAGTCCGGTTCCTCGTCTCCGTGCTCACCGGAGACCTCCACTCCGACATCCTCGACAACCTGCCGGTCGATGACCACACCTTCGATCCGAACGACGAGATCCTGGGCGGCTGAGCCGTTCCTCCTGGCATCCACCGGATACGCGGGGGCAAGCGGCCCGGGCGGGAGTCCGTCCTCCGCGTAGGTCCTGCCTCCGGCCGGCTCCCGGGTTCGTGTCCGGCGGCTGCCACCACGGCGTCGACGAGTGGTTCCGCGCGGATCTCTTTCAGCCGAGCGAGGCCTGCCGTCGACGGACCTCGACGTAGCGGATGCCGGGGCGGGAAGAGGTCCCCTGCGGCGGCCGGCAGGAAGTCCTGATCATTCTGCTGCGCTGCCCGCTGCCGCTGTTTCTCGTCGCGGCCGCCTGGCTCAGCCTGTTCACCGCCTACGGCGCCGCCGCACTCCTCTTCCGGCTCGTTGCCGGCAGTGCCGCGTTCATCGTGATGCCGCCGCTCTGCCTCGCTCGCTCAGATGCGGTCCGGAGCCCGACCGCGCCGGTGCCGCCTCGTTCTGACGGCAACCACGAGAAACGTTCTCACTCTTTCCAAGGCCGGACCAATCCGTTGGGCGGGGGCCGCCGAATGCCGGGTGTGAACAAGCTTCCGCAGCAGACTCGTCCGCGCCGCACCCGGCGCCCTCGCCGGGCTTCTGGCCGCCTTCACGGCGCCGGCCGTTGCCGTGTCGGTGGTGCGACTGCTGCGGTCGGCGGCAGGGCCGGTGACAGTCGCGGGCGGCGCGG
This sequence comes from Streptomyces sp. adm13(2018), assembly GCF_008042145.1. Taxonomy (GTDB): domain Bacteria; phylum Actinomycetota; class Actinomycetes; order Streptomycetales; family Streptomycetaceae; genus Streptomyces. Next base: position 31,215 of record NZ_RDBH01000071.1, on the reverse strand, counting down.
GGGTCGCCCGTACTCCGGCTCCGGTGAGGGACTTCGCGATCCGCGCCTTCGGGGAGAACGACAACACCGTCCCGCAACTCGCGATTCTCGCGAAGCTCGCCCTCATCGAACGTGACATCGCTCCGACGTGCCCGGTACCGCGATCAACCAGACCAGTCGAGCAGCCGCTTGAACACCCACGTGAACACCCGCGTAGAGAAACCCTTCAAGGAGCAGGCGATCATGAAGAGCAGCATGAAGATCCGTCGTACCGCCATCGCCGTCACCGCAGCGGCCCTGCTGCCCCTTTCCCTGGCCGCGTGCTCGGACTCCGACAGCGGCACCAAGGCCGCGCCGTCGAGCGCGGCGGACGACCAGGCGCAGACGAGCGCGGCGCCCACCGAAGACGCCATGACCGACGACCAGCCCTTCGGCCCGGCCTGCGCGGGCGTGCCGAAGGAGGGCGCGGGATCCTTCGACGGCATGGCCAAGGACCCGGTTGCCACCGCCGCGTCCAACAACCCGGCCCTGTCCACCCTGGTCGCCGCGGTGAAGCAGGCCGGGCTCGTCGACACCCTGAACAACGCTGACAACATCACCGTGTTCGCCCCGACCAACGACGCCTTCGCCAAGATCCCGAAGGCCGACCTCGACAAGGTTCTCGCGGACAAGGCCACCCTCACCAAGATCCTCACCTACCACGTCGTCGGCCAGAAGCTGACGCCGAAGCAGCTGGAGAACGGCTCCTTCGAGACCCTCCAGAAGGGCATGATCACCACCAAGGGCTCCGGCGAGAGCTACACCGTCAACGACACCTCCAAGGTCGTCTGCGGCAACGTCAAGACCGCCAACGCCAACGTCTACATCGTCGACACCGTCCTCATGCCGAAGTAACCCGTTCGCTCACAGCGCCAACGCCGGCCGGCCTCGTACCCCTTCCGCGAAGGAGGGGGTACGAGGCCGGTGTCATGACCGGCCGCACTCCGCCCCGCAAGCGTGGCGTGGCTCCTGGCGGTGGCGTGGACGAGGCTCGGCGCCGCCGTGCTTCGGACCCTGACGCTGGGGAGGGCGGAACCCGTCCTCGTCGTGGCGTCGCGTACCGGCCCGGCGATCTCCTCAGCGTCCCCGCAGGTTCCCGTCACCCTCCGCGGTGCGTCGGCCGAGTGAGGCCTCCTCGATGCGGCCGCCCCGGCCGAGCAGACCGGTCTGTTCGAAGGGGTGGGCGGCCATCAGGCGCGGCAGCTCCCGCCGTGACATCAGGTCGACGGCCAGCGGGAAGAACGGCCGTCCCAGCTGGGCGAGTCGCAGCCACGGCGGGGCGTAGACGGAGGCGGCGCGGCGGTCGATCCCGCGGGCGATCCAGCCGGAGACCCGGTCCACCGGATAGACGCGGCGGGCGGGCGCGGGCATGTGTCCGCGCAACTCCCGGAGCACGGCGTGCCGGTCGACGTCCCGGACCATGTCGGTGTCGGTCCAGTGCAGGTAAGCGACGCCGACGCCGACGCCCAGGTGGGCGACCTCGGCGCGGAGGGACCGCGCGAAGGCCTCCGCGCCGGCCTTCGACGCGCAGTAGGCGCTCATCATCGGGGCCGACCCGAAGGCCGCGGTCGAGGCCACCTGGAGGAAGTAGCCACGGGTGGCGCGCAGGCCGGGCAGATACGAGCGCGCGGTGATCGCGCTTCCCACCAGGTTGACATCGACGACGCGGCGCCAGGTCTCCGGGTCGGAGGTCTCGAAGGGTCCCCCCTCGGCGACCCCGGCGTTGGCGACGACGACCGACGGGGCGCCCAGATGCCGCTGCACGTCCTCGGCAGCGGCTCCCATCGCCACGTCGTCCGTCACGTCGACCTCCACCACAAGGGCCGGTGTGCGGAGCGTCTCGGCCACCGATTCCAGCGTCGAGGCCTCCCTGCCGAGGAGTGCGACGCGCATTCCCCGGTCGGAGAGCTGCCGCGCCAGGTCGGCGCCGAGGCCGCGGGCCGCCCCCGTGACCACCGCGGCGCGTCCGTCCAGTTTCCAGGAACCCGTCATGACCATCTCCCTTGCGGACGGGGGCCGTCCCGCGCCGGTGGCGCGGCGACCCCGGTCGTCGGTCTCATCGGCTCCGGCCGGGGTGCCGGACGCCGGGTTCCCGGGCGGCCCCCTCCGCATGCCGCTCGCGCCAGTACGGGTTGTCGTGGGACAACTTGCTCGACACCCGTCCGTACATCCCGAACGTCATCACGAGCAGGCCCATGACGAAGCTGAAGACCACGTTGGTCATGCCGAAGTCGAGGAAGTTCGCCGGCCGGTCGAGGACGAACAGGTGGTAGAACCCGCTGAGCAGGAAGAGCCCGCCCACCAGCATGTTCAGGTTGGACGCGACGTTGCCGCCCACGGCCGCACCCGCCAGCAGGGCGAGGCCCACCACGACCGAGATCACGCTGAGCGCGGTGTTGCTCGTCATGCCCGCGATGCGGTCCCCGGAGGTGTCGAAGGAGCTGAGGGCGTTCGCGAAGCCCAGACCGCCGAAGGTGAGCAGGATGCAACCGCACAGGGCCGCGCCCGCCCGGTACACCGTGGCCAGGTGATGGTCCACGGGGAGTTCCTCCTGGAGTTTCACGGCCTTCCTCCCGGAGTAGGTACGCCGGCTCGGGGTGAGCCTCACCCGTTCTTCGCCCGGTGACCCGGTTCGGATGCAGGAGGGGGTCAGGACCTCGCGTCCCGTGTCTCGTGTCCGGCAGCGTGTCCCGCGGCCAGCGCGGCGTTGAGCGTTCGCAGGAAGGTGGCGATCGTCGTCAGCTGCTCGCCGTCGAACCGGCCGCGCGCCGACTCCGTTGCGCGGGCAAGGGGGCCGAAGTACCGGCGGGCGAGGGCGCGCGCCTCGGGGTTGTAGACGAGGTGGACGACCCTGCGGTCGGCGCTGTCGCGGACGCGGCTCACCTGTCCGGAGCGCTCCAGCCGGTCGAGGCATGCGGTCACCGCGCCGGAGGTGAGGCGCAGTTCCTCCCGCAGGCGCGAGGGGGTCGCGGGGCCGTCAGGGCCCGCCGACAGGTCCATGATCGCGGCGAGCGCGTGGACGTCGGTGGCGTGCAGCCCGTGCGCGTGCGCGAAGTCCGACGCGCTGCGGTTCAGCTCGCGGTTGAGGGTGCGCAGCTGTACGGCGTAGGCGAACAGGTCGTCGGCCTGCTCGCTCGGGTCCGGAGACGATGCCTGCATACCTCAAGCATAGTGTTACTCAATCATTGAGATAGTTTATGGTCGAGATGGTTTTGCTGACCCACCCCGATTTTGCTCACCTGCCCCGTTAGGGAGTCGATGAACAGCGCGCGTCGACCGGTCCGATGGCTGGTCCCCCTCGTCCTGGTGGTTGTCTGGCTCGGCCTCGGAGGAGCCTTCGGCTCCTACGCGGGCAAGCTCGGCGAGGTATCCACCAACGACCAGGCCGCCTTCCTGCCCCAGAACGCCGAGTCCACCAAGGTGATCGAGCAGCAGAAGGCCTTCAACCAGCAGGAGACCATTCCTGCGATCGTGGTCTGGACGGCCGACGGCGGCGGCGCCGTCTCGCCGGCCCAGCAGAAGGCGGCGACCGCCGCCCTCCAGTCGCTCACGGACACGGAGGGCGTCGAGGGCCGGCCCTCGCCCGCCTTCCGGTCGGAGGACGGCGAGGCGCTGCAAGGCGTCGTACCGCTCGCACCCGACCTCGGCGAGGAACTCGGCGACGTCCTGGACGGGATCCGGGCCGCGGCGGAGAAGGTACCCGGCACCCAGGCCCAGCTCGCGGGCCCGGCCGCCACCCAGGGAGACCTCGGCGACGCCTTCGCGGGCATCGACGGAATCCTCCTCGGGGTGGCGCTGGCGGCGGTGCTGCTGATCCTGCTGCTCGTCTACCGGAGCATCCTGCTTCCGTTCCTGATCATCATCAGCTCCGTCTTCGCCCTCGGCGTCGCCAGCGCGATCGTCTACGTCCTCGCCGACCACGACGTGGTCCGGGTGGACGGCCAGGTCCAGGGCATCCTGTCCATCCTGGTGATCGGTGCGGCCACCGACTACGCGCTCCTGCTCACGGCCCGCTTCCGCGAGGAGCTCGCCGCCACCGGCGACCGCGCGGCGGCCGCCTGGGCCGCCACCCGCGGTTCGTTCGGGGCCATCACCGCCAGCGCCGCCACCGTCGCGCTCGGCCTCCTCGCCCTCCTCCTGAGCGATCTGACCAACAACAGGGCCCTCGGACCGGTCGGCGCGATCGGTGTGGTCTGCGCCGTCTTCACGACCCTCACGTTCCTTCCCGCTGTCCTCGCCCTGATGGGCAAGGCCGCGTTCTGGCCGGCCAAGCCGAGGTCGGCCGACGCGGAGGCCGGCGGCCACGGCATCTGGCGGCGCGTCGCGCACCGGGTCGACGCCCGTCCCCGGCAGCTGTGGATCGTGACCACCGCGATCCTCCTCGTCGCCGCGGCGTTCTTCCCGGCCCTCCAGTCCAAGGGCGTTCCGCTCGACGAGCTGTTCGTCAACGACGCCCCGTCCGTCGCCGCACAGCAGACCCTGGGCAAGCACTTCCCCGGCGGCTCCGGCCAGCCGGCGGTCGTCATCGCCGACGCCGACCGGCGCGACGCGGTGGTCAAGGCCGCCTCCGACACCCGCGGAGTGGCCCGCGCCGAGGTGGTCACCCGTACGCCCGGCGGAGAGCCGCTCGTCGTCGACGGCAAGGTCCGCATCGACGCGACCCTCACCGACTCCCCGGACAGCGACGCGGCCAAGGCGGCCGTCCAGGACCTCCGCGACGCCGTCCACGCCGTCGACGCGGACACCCTGGTGGGCGGCTACACGGCCCAGCAGTACGACACCCAGCGCACCGCCGAGCACGACAAGAACCTCATCATCCCCGTCGTCCTCGCGATCATCCTCGTGATCCTGATCCTGCTGCTCCGCTCCCTGCTCCTGCCCGTCCTGCTGGTCGCCACCGTGGGCCTCAACTACCTCGCGACCCTCGGCATCGCCGGGATCGTCTTCGAGCACGGGTTCGGCTTCTCGGGCACGGACGCCTCCGTCCCCCTGTACGGATTCGTCTTCCTGGTCGCCCTCGGCGTCGACTACAACATCTTCCTGATGTCCCGCGTCCGCGAGGAGACACTGAAGCTGGGCACCCGGCAGGGCATGCTCCGCGGGCTCATCGCCACCGGCGGAGTCATCACGTCGGCGGGCGTGGTGCTGGCCGCCACGTTCGCGGCGCTCATCGTCATCCCGCTGGCCTTCCTCGCCCAGATCGCCTTCATCGTCGCCTTCGGCGTACTGCTCGACACGATCGTGGTCCGCTCGCTCCTGGTCCCCGCCCTGGTCCGCGACATCGGGCCCGCCGTCTGGTGGCCGAGCAAGCTGTCCCGCGAGACCGACGACGAGCAGCCCGAACCCGTCACCACCCGGGGCGGGCAGACCGAGGGCAAGCAGCAGGACTGACACCGGCCGGTCGTCGTGCGCGGGGGAGTCGCCGCCGCCCCCGCACACGACGGCCGGGCCCCCGGGCCGGGGGTGGTACGCCGCTGCTCCGCCGCTGCCGCTCAGTCGCCGTGCCCCGTACCTCCGCTGCCGAAGCCGCCGCTGGAGATGCCGCGCCACTTGCGCTTCTCCTCGCTCTGCGGCTCGGTGTCGGCCTCACCGGAGTTCTTCAGGTTGTACGGCATCAGGCGGTGCTCGCCGTCGGTCCGCGGCATCTCCGTGGGCTTGCGGTACTCGGTCGCCTCGCCCGGCAGCGCGCCCGTGTCGGGGCGGTGCGGATGCGACGCGGGGTCGGGGGGCGGCAGCTCCTTGTTCTTCACCCTGATCCCGAACACGAAGGCGCCGATGAGGACGGCGACCACGATCAGGCCGCCGAGCACCTGGGCGAGACCGGACTGCCAGACACCGGCCGCCAGCACCGAGGTGTCGAGGATGTGCGCGTGCATGAGGCTGTCCCCTTCGTCGAGGTCGTCGAGTTTCAGCGAGTTCGTCGAGACCCGTTCCGGACACCGTGCGGAGATCCGGCGGCCGGCACCGCGCTCGGCGCCGACATCCCTCCTTCCGCCGACGGACCCGCGGCGGATGCGCGCCCCGCCCCGCCCGTCCCGGGGAACGGGCGCACCCCACCAACGGCCCAGCCCGTGTGGCGCCCACCGGGCACGCCGTGGTCCGCTGAACCGGCGGGCACCACTCGGCCGCGGCCTCGTCCCGAGGGACCCACTACGGCCGGCGGCGTCGCGCACCCGTTCCCTTTCCCCGGTTCATCCGGAGACGGCCCGTGTCCGAACGTCCGCCCGCGCCCGACTGCGGGTACTGCCGAGAACACACCCGGGAGGAGCCGCACGGCGACACCGTGCGGGACGCCTTCGACGCCATCTACGCGCACTGGTACCCGCAGGTGCTCCGCTGGGCCAGGCGCCGCTGCCCCGACGCGCACGAGGCCGAGGACGTCGTCCAGCAGGTGTTCACGGAGGCCTGGCTGCACTCGGCCCGGTACTGCCCCCGCCGCGGCGAACTGGGCCCCTGGCTCTACGGCATCACCGCCCACAAGGCGACCGACGCGAGGACCGCGTCCGTACGCCGGTACGAGGTGTTCCGGCGGCTCGCCCAGGGCCGCCCCGCCGAACCCGTGGACGACTGCGCCCGGGCGGTCGAACGGCTCGGCATCACCGGTGCCGCCGCGGCCCTGCCCGACGGGCGCCGCGAGATCCTCTTCCTCGCCCACTACCTGGATCTCACCCAGCCCGAGATCGCCCGCAGGCTCGGCCTGCCCCTGGGAACGGTGAAGAGCCACACCCGGCGCGCGCTGAAAGCGCTCGCCCAGCTCGTCACGGACCGGGACGAACCGGCGCCACGACCGGCTCCGCGACCGGGCCGGCGGTCGCGGACCCGGTTGTGACCCCCGCCATGGCCCGCATCAGGCTCCGGGCCATCCAGTCCGGCCCCCTGCGCCGCACCGCCCGCGCCCAGTGCGACAGGCCGGCGGGGGGTTCGGTGAGCAGCCGCCGCAGGGCCGTACCCATCTCGTACGGATCCGGGCGCGACGGATCGAGGGCGAGCCCGAGCCCCGCCCGCTCGGCGTCGTGCGCGATCGAGAACTGGTCGCTGGAGAAGGGCAGGATCAGCGCCGGGGTCGCGGACACGAGGCACTCGGTGAAGGAGTTGTTCCCGCCGTGGTGCACCATCGCATCCACCTGCGTCAGCAGCCACCGCTGCGGTACGACGTCCGCGACGTGCACGTCCGGCCCCGAAAGGCCCGCCAGCGCCGCCGCGCCGTCGCCCGCCGCGACCACCACCGCGCACCCCGGGACCCGGGCGCGCACCGCCCGGACGAGCAAAGCCAGTACGTCGGCGCGGGCCGAGAGGAAGGTGCCGAGGGCGATCAGCACCACGTGCCGGTGGGTCGCCCTCAGTCGGCGCACCACCCCTTCCCACTCGGGTCCGGGAGACGGCTCCCGGGCGGGGGAGCAGTGGCCGCCGTACAGGAAGCGGGTTTCGCTCCGCGGGTGCTCCGGAAGCCAGGGGAACCTCGGGTAGTTGAACACCACCGCGTGCCGTGACGCGAGGGCGAAGGCCCGCCCCGGCGGCCGGTCCGGTGCGTGGGTCCGGGCGACCTCCGCGAAGCGCCGGGTGAACGCCACGTCGTTGGCGCGGGCGGCCCGCCGCAGCTCGGCGAGACCGTCCTCGGTCGGGCGGATCGCCGGCGGCCAGGCGTACGGCACCCCGAACAGCGCCTCCGGCGCGTGGGGGACATACGTCGGATGGCCCGGGCAGAACGTCGCGAACGGCAGAGCGAGGCAGTGCAGGGCCAGGGTCACGGGGTAGCTCAGCTGGTCCACCACGTACCAGTCGGGTTCCCAGCGCTCCTGCACCGACCGGATCCCCCCAAGCACCTGATCCGGATCCGCCAGCATGTCCTCGCCGCGGTGGCGCGACTGGGTCAGCAGCGCGGCCACGGCCCCCTGCCGGGTGGACCCGAGGAACTCCTCCAGGCGCTCCGCCTCCCGGGCTCCCTGCCGGGTGCTCCGCGCGACTCCCGTGTTCGCGTTCCGCGTGACGGTCAGCGGGACGAACCGCACTCCCGCGGCCTCCGCGAGCGGGGCGAACGCGGGGGCGGTCACGAAGAGTACGTCGGCCCCCGCCTCCGCGAGCGAACGGGCCAGGACGGACAGCGGCTGCGCGTGCGACAGAAACGGCGGACTCACCACGGCGACCCGCGGCGCCCGTCCCGCGCGACCGCTCGGAGAGAGCTTCATGCCGGGTCTTTCGGCCGACGGGCACGCGATGGATGCACCTCGGGGGTGCGACGGGGGAGCGGGGGACGCCGGTCCCGGCGGGCCGGGCGCCGACGCGCGCCGATCGTCCGGCGGACCGGACGCCGAGGCGCCGCTGGTCCGGCCGGTACGCCGGGGTGGTACGCCCCCGGTTCCGCCGGCCGACCGCGGACGCATCGCGACCCCTGTGGGCCGGGCGCCGACGCGCGCCGRTGGTCCGGCCGGTYCGCCGGGATGCCAGGGCCCGCCGGCTCCGCAGGCCGGCCGCGGGCGCACCCCACCGGACCTGCGGGGGAGTCCCGGACGTATCCGCCCGCCCCGTCGGTACGTCTCCGGTCGCGTCCGGCCGTCCCGCGGGCCCACGCGCGTTTCCGGCTGCCGCTCCCCGCGCTGGAGAAGGAGTACGGGATGAGCACCCCGCTCGTCGACGAGTTGACCGGCCTCGGGCTCCCTCGACGGGAGACGCCCGACGGGCCGCTCTTCGACGAGAACGACATCGCCTCCCTCTCGCTCCACCTCCGACTCCCCTCCGACCGGCGCGCCGTGATGTCCGGCCCGCGCCCGACGAGCCGCGGCCGGTCGGCGCCGGAACGTTAGGTCGCTCCCCGACCGTGCGACAACCGGCGTTCGAACAGAGGCAGTCGGGGGTCGCCGGAGAGGCGGTCCGGGCTCGCCAGACAGGCTTGATTGGTATAGACATGTGTTCCGGTCGCCGTTGCCACTGTCGTCGCTGTCATGGTCGCGGCCGTCGTCGCCGGCCGACCGGGTCCGGAACGTGCGGCGACCGGTGACCGGCGACCGCTGACCCACCACGCGCGCGATCCGCGCCGGGCGCCACCAGCGGCCGCGCGGCGAACGACTTCGCACGGCCCCGGGGCGGGACGCCCGCAGTCGCTTCGGCCCCCTCCCGTTCACGTCACTCCCCATATCTCACCGCCTCGCCCCGTGCCGTCCGGCGCGACTCCGGCAGACCCACGAGAAAGGCCCCGCCGTGCCCGACGCGACCGCCCAGCCCCGGCGTTCGTTCCTTGCCCGCCGTCTTGGTCAGTGGCTGCCCATCCTCGGGCTCATGCCGGCGGCAGGCCGCACGACGGTCGCCGCGGTGGCCCTCCTCAACCTGCTCCTCGGCCTGCTGCCGCTGGGCTTCGCCGTCGGCATGGCCGCCACCCTCTCCCGCGTACCCGGCCTGCTCGGCGCCGGCGGCGGCAGCTGGGCGGAGGTCCTTGTCCCCTTCGGTCTCGGTGCTGCCGCCCTCGCCCTCCAGCAGATCCTCGCCCCCTTCCAGAAGTGGGCCGGGCTCCTGGTCTCCCGGCGGATCGACCTCCACTGCGCCGGACGGATGATGACGGCGTCGGCCGACCGGGTCCCCCTGCCGGTCCTGGAGGAGCCGGACGCCCTCGCCCTGCTCGGCGACGCCCGCGAGGCCCTCCAGAGTTCCCGGCTGACCCCCGGCGACGCCGTCGCCGGCGCCCTGGCGCTCGTCGCGCGCTACGGGCAGCTCGTCGGCGCGGTGGCCGTCCTGGCCTACGCCGTCGGGATCTGGCCGGCCCTGGTCGCCGGCGGCACCGCGCTGGTCATCCGTTTCGGACAGCGCGGCTCCCTCGGCAGGTTCGCCGGGATGTGGCGCGGGCTCGGTGCGCGCCGCCGGGAGCTGGCGTACCTGCGGAGCCTCGCCTCCGGGCCCGCGGCCGCGAAGGAATTGCGCGTCCTCTCCGCCTTCGACTGGCTGGTCCGGCGCCACGACGCCGAGAGCGACCGTTTCCTGGCGGTCCTCTGGAAGGAGCGGCGGCGCCTCCTCTTCGCCCCGTTCCTCTGGTTCACGGCCGCCGGGCTCGCGGGCGCGACCGTGCTCCTGCTGACGCTGACGGCCCGGGCCCTCGATGGCGCGATCGACCTCTTCGGGCTCGCGCTGGCCCTCCAGACGATCCTGGTCCCGATGCGCTTCGGGGTGTACTTCCCCGAGAGCGACGCCCAGACCCAGTTCGGCCTGCAGGCGTTCCACGCCTTGCGCGACTTCGAACGCCACACCGGCCAGGACGTCGGTCCGAAGCCGAAGCAGGAGCCGGAAGCAGTCCCCCGCGAGTCGGTCCCGCCCTCCGCACCCGCCGACGCGATCCGCTTCGAGGGTGTCGGATTCCGCTACCCGCACGGGTCCCGCACCGTCCTCGACGGCCTCGATCTCGAACTCCCCGCCGGTCGTTCCACCGCGATCGTCGGCGTCAACGGAGCCGGCAAGACCACCCTGATCAAACTGCTCACCGGCCTCTACCGGCCCACCGCCGGCCGGATCACCGTCGACGGCCGCGACCTGTGCGCCCTCGACACCGAGGAGTGGCGGGCCCGCCTCGCGGTGATCCTCCAGGACTACATCCGCTACGAGTCCACCGCCCGGTTCAACGTCCTCATGGGCGCGCCGGGCCGGGACGCGGAGCTGCCCGACTCCGCGCTGGAGGCGGCGCTGGGCCGGGCGGGGGCCCGGGAGCTGGTCGAGAGCCTGCCGGGCGGCCTCGACACCGTCCTCTCGCAGCGCTACCGGGGCGGCCAGGACCTGTCCGGCGGCCAGTGGCAGCGCATCGCCCTCGCCCGGGCGTTCTACGCGGTCGAGGCGGGCGCGCGCGTCCTCGTCCTGGACGAGCCCACCGCCCAGCTCGACGTTCGCGCCGAGGCCGCGCTGTTCGACCGGTTCCTGACCCTCACCCAGGGGCTCACCAGTGTCATCGTCTCCCACCGCTTCTCCACCGTGCGCCGCGCGGACCACATCGTCGTCCTGGACGGCGGCCTCGTCGCCGAGCGGGGCACCCACGAGGAGCTACTCGCCCTGGACGGCACCTACGCCCGGCTCTTCCGCCTCCAGGCGGCCCGCTTCGACGACACGGCGGCCCCCGCCCCGGCCTCCGTCCCGGAGTCCCGCGGAGACGCGGACGTCACTCCGCCCGCCTCTGCGTGCGGGGCCGCCCCCGACTCGGATCCCGACGCCGGCGACGCCGCGCGGCCGACCCTGGAGCCCTCCCGATGAGCCATCTTCCGTACGCCCTCCGATGGCTGGGCGGGCTCGCCCTCCGCGCCGGTGGACGCCGCCTCGGTGTCGCCGTGCTCCTCCTGCTGCTCGGCCACCTCGCCACCCCCGGCACCGCCCTCGCCCTGCGGGCCCTGACGGACGAGGCGCTGGCCGGTCACGGCGGGGCGGCGCTCGCGGCCGCCCTCGCCACCGCCGGGCTGCTCCTCGCGGAACTCATGCTCGGTCACTTCGCCCACCTCTCCTACTTCGAGGTCGGCGAGACGATGGAGAGCCGGCTCCACCGGGAACTCGCCGAGGTGTCGAACGGTGTTCCCGGCCTCGCCCACGCCGACCGGCCGGAGTTCGCCGACACGGTGACCCTGGTACGCGACGAACTCCCCGGCACCCGGGCCGCTCTGGAGGCCCTGCTCACCTTCCTGGGTCTCGCCGTGCAGGCTGCGGTCACCACGGTGCTGCTCGGCTCCGTCGACCCGTACCTCCTGCTGCTTCCGCTGGCCGCCGCCGTCCCCGTACTGCTGGGGCGGCGCGCCGAGGCGCTCACCGACGCCGCGAGGGAGGCGACCGCGGCACGTCTCCGGTACGGCCACCACCTCCTGGGCCTGGCCACCACCGCCCGTTCGGTGACCGAACTGCGGCTGCTCGGGGGCGGATCCGAAGTGGTGCGTGAGCACGCCGCGTCCTGGCAGGAGACCTCCCGGGTGCTGAGCCGCGCCGAGGCGAAGGCCGCCGCCCTGCGCGCCCTCGGCCAGCTCTGGTTCGCCGCGGCCTACGGCGGCGCCGTCCTGCTCGTGGTCGCCCGAGCCGCCGACGGTACAGCGGGGCTGGGCGACGTGGTGCTGGTGATCGCCCTCGCCGTCCAGGTCGCGACGCAGGTATCCGGCGCCGTGGCCCAGTCGGGCCTCCTCCGGGGAGCGGGCCGCACCGCACGCAGGCTGGACCGACTGCACGCCTGGTCCCGTGCGAGCGAGCCCCCGCCGACGGCCACCTTCAAGCCGCCCGCCTCCGCTCCCGCGCCCACCGGCGGCGCGCCCGGGCGCCTGGACCAAGGCATCCGTCTCGAAGGCGTCGGGTTCCGCTACCCCGGCGCCGACCGGCCCGCGCTCAGCGGTGTGGACCTGCTCATCCCGGCCGGCGCGACGCTCGCGCTGGTCGGTGAGAACGGCGCGGGCAAGAGCACCCTGGTCAAGCTGCTCTGCGGCCTCTACCAGCCCACCGAGGGCCGGATCCTCGTCGACGGCACCGACCTCCGCGAGCTGGCCCCGGGGGAGTGGAGCGCCCGGGTCGCGCCGCTCTTCCAGGACTTCGCCCGGGTGGAGCTGCTGCTCCGCGAGAGCGTCGGGATCGGCGTCGTCGACACGCTGGGAGAGGAGGGACCGGTGCGGTCCGCCCTCGCCGGGGCGGGCGCCGAGGGAGTCCTGGAGTCCGTGCCGGGCGGACTCGACGGACTGCTCGGGCGCGGCTACGGGGACGGCGCCGAACTCTCGGGCGGCCAGTGGCAGTCGATCGGTCTGGCACGCTGCCTGATCCGCCGCGACCCGCTCCTCATGATCCTCGACGAGCCCGCCGCAGCGCTCGACGCGGCGGCCGAGTACCGGCTCTTCCGCGGTTTCGACCGGACGGCGGAACCCGCCGCCCGCACCCGCGGCGCGGTCACCCTCTTCACCTCGCACCGCTTCTCCACGGTCCGCCGCGCCGACCTCATCGTCGTCCTGGAGAACGGCACCGTCCGCGAACGCGGCGGCCATGCCGAGCTGATGGCCCAGGACGGACCGTACCGCGAACTCTTCGAGCTGCAGGCCTGCGGCTACCACTGACCCCCTGACCCGGCCTCGCGCCGCCCGAACCGCTCCCGCCAGACCGGAGATCCGTCCATGCGCAGCCAACTCGTCCTGCACACCGTGGAGTCGCACACCGAGGGCATGCCCACCCGGGTGGTGACCGGCGGTGTGGCGCCGATCCCCGGTGCCACCATGGCCGAACGCCGTCAGTACTTCCTCTCCCACCTCGACCATCTGCGCACCCTGCTGATGTTCGAGCCGCGCGGCCACTCGGCCATGAGCGGGGCGATCCTCCAGCCGTCCACCCGGCCGGACGCGGACTGGGGCGTCCTCTTCATCGAGGTCTCCGGCTGCCTCCCGATGTGCGGGCACGGCGCCATCGGCGTGGCGACGGTGCTCGTCGAGACCGGCATGGTCCCGGTGACCGAACCCCGCACGGTCGTCCGCCTGGACACCCCGGCCGGCCTCGTCGTCGCCGACGTCGAGGTCGCCGAGGGGCGTGCCCGCGGTGTGACCCTGCGGAACGTCCCCTCCTACGTCGAGAGGCTCGACGCCGTGGTCGAGGTCGCCGGGCACGGCCGGGTACGGCTCGACCTGGCCTACGGCGGCAACTTCTACGCGATCCTCCCGATCGAGCGGGTCGGCCTGCCCTTCGACCGGGCGGCCGCACCCCGCATCCTCAGCGCCGGGGCCGCGATCATGGACGCCGTCAACGAGCAGCTGCGTCCCGTGCACCCCGAGTCGTCCGAGATCGCGGGCTGCCACCACGTCCAGTTCGTGGCGCCGGGCTCGACCGCCCGTCACTCCCGTCACGCCATGGCCATCCACCCCGGATGGTTCGACCGCTCCCCGTGCGGCACCGGCACCAGCGCCCGCCTGGCCCAGCTGCACGCCCGGGGCGAGTTGGACGTCGGTGACGTCCTGGTGAACGAGTCGTTCATCGGCAGCCGCTTCACCGCCGCCGTACGGGAACGGACGACGGTGGCGGGCCGGTCGGCGGTCGTACCGGCCGTCACGGGCCGTGCCTGGCTCACCGGCACGGCCCAGTACTTCCTCGACCCGACGGACCCCTTCCCGGCCGGCTTCCTGCTCTGACCTCTCCGACGCCCCACGATCTCGCGATCAGCGCGGCCGGCAGGCCTCGGGCGCTGCCCCCACCGTGGCGCCGGCGACCTTCCCAAGCGCCTTGTCCCGCCCGGTGGGATGGGGTGGTCCTGACGGAGGTCGGCGGACACCGACAAGGACCACCCCGACCGCCAGGTGCGGTTGAGCTTCCTGGGCCGACCGAGTCGATAGGGACCGCCCTGGGAGCGGCCGCACGACCGGAGTGCTTCGTGCGACCCGCCCCGCTTCTCGGTACGGCGACGGGGGCGGTGTGGACCGCCCCGTGCCCTCAGACCCACGAGGCGTCCGGACACGGACAGGGCGTCGGCCGGTGCGCCGGCGGCGGACCGTGTCGCCGTCGAAGGCGAGCCCGGCTTAAGTCGCCGAGAGGCAGCGCGCGGGGCGTCGTCACGGCGGTGAGGTGCCCTCCTCGCCCCAGGTCCAGGTCACTGTCCTGCCGTAGGTGTCGGTGCGGCTCAGGAGGGGGTCGCACCGGTCCCCGTCCTGGCTGGGTTGGGGACGGTTCTCCGGCGCGGTGAGCCGGGCTCCCGGCCCGGGGTCGCGGTACTCGGCGAAGCGCCGCTCCCGCACGGATGGTGTGACTGGAGCGATGTTTCTCACAAACATCGTCCGGTGCCTACCGGTGTAGAGTCGCGACCGCCCTTGACCTGCACAAAGCAGGCAGGGAGCCGTCTCAGAGGAGTTCACAGTGCTGCGTACTCTGTTCAAGTCCAAGATCCACCGGGCCACCGTGACCCAGGCCGACCTGCACTACGTCGGGTCCGTCACCGTCGACGTCGCGTTGATGGAGGCCGCCGACCTGCTGCCCGGTGAGCTCGTCCACATCGTCGACATCGACAACGGCGCCCGTCTGGAGACCTACGTCATCGAGGGCGAGCGCGGGTCCGGTGTCATCGGGATCAACGGTGCAGCCGCCCATCTGGTGCACCCCGGCGACCTCGTGATCCTCATCAGCTACGCGCAGGTCGACGACGCCGAGGCCCGTGCGTTCGTGCCGCGCGTCGTGCACGTCGACGCCGGCAACCGCATCGTGGAGCTGGGGGCCGACGCCTCCGCTCCCGTCCCCGGCAGCGACACCCTCCGTGCCCCGCACGCCGTGCCCGTGTCGTCGGTGTCCTTGCCCGGCTGACCGCGCCACGCCGCGGCCAAGGTCCGGCCGGCCCCCCCCGACGGTCGACCCGAAGGGTGGGGTCCGGCGGGCGCCCGGTCGTCCGCGGGGTCACCCTGGTGAGGGATGAACCGTCTACCGAGAGGTGGTCCGTGATGACCCAGCCG
>NZ_RDBH01000071.1:4104-15696 GCF_008042145.1 Streptomyces sp. adm13(2018) | reverse complement strand
CGCGAAGCCCAGCACCAGGCCCGCCACCCGGCCCGCGACCAAGCCGCGCCCGCCCGCCACGGAGGAGCGCCGCTACTCCGCCCCCGTCTCCGCCGGGATCGGCACCCGCTACGGCAAGCCCGGCTCCTCCTGGTCCAGCGGCTACCACACCGGCGTCGACTTCCCCGTACCCACCGGAACGTCCGTGAAGGCCGTCGCCGGCGGACGGATCGTCTCCGCCGGATGGGGCGGCGCGTACGGCTACCAGATCGTGCTCCGGCACGACGACGGCCGCTACAGCCAGTACGCCCACCTCTCCGCGCTCGCCGTCCGAGACGGCCAGCGGGTCACCGCGGGCCAGCGCATCGGCCGCTCAGGATCGACCGGCAACAGCTCGGGCCCGCACCTGCACTTCGAGGTACGGACGGGTCCCGGGTACGGCTCCGACATCGACCCCCTGGCCTATCTCCGGGCGCGCGGGGTCTCCCTCTGACCCCGCGGCTGGTCCTGAGCCCCGACCACCTCCCGGACCCGGCGCCGGGAGGGACCCGGCCGGCGTCATCCGGTCGAGCGTGAGCTGGATCAGGCCGCCCGCGGCCACCGCGCCGCTGATCAGCGCGGCGACGGTGCCCGCCGTGCCGTAGCGGAAGCTCTCGCCGAACAGGGTCAGGCCCACGGCCGCGGCCACCACCGGGTTCATCACCGTGACGGTCGCCAGCGGGGCCGCGAGCCCCGCGCCCCGGTACGAGGCCTGGGACAGCAGCAGCCCGGACACGGCGAGCGCCGAGAGGACCAGCAGCGCGGTCCACTCGGCGAGCGGGGCCGACGGCGTCCACTCCTCCGCCACCGACTTCGTGAAGACGGAGGCGATGCCGAAGGAGACGCCCGCGGCGGCGGCCAGGACGACGCTGCGCAGCACGGACCTGCCGATCAGGTGCGCCGCCGCGAACAGCACGGCCACCAGGCCGAACGTGCAGCCCGCGAGCAGCCACCGGTCGCCGTCCGACAGGGCCCGCGCCTCGGCGCCGCTCGTCAGGCTGAGCAGCCCGGCCAGGCCCGCCGTGGCCATCACCGCGCCCCGCCAGGCCCGCGAGCCCGCCTTGCGGCCGACGAAGAGCGCCGCCATGGGCAGCGCGAAGACGATGGTCAGCGCACCCAGCGGCTGGACCAGGCTGAGCGGCCCGTACGCGAGGGCGGCGACGTGCAGGGCCGCCCCGACGCCGTTCAGCAGGACGGACCCCCACCAGGCCGGACTGCGCAACGGGGCGTAGCGCGGGCCCGCCGCGGAGGAGGCGACCCGCTCCTGCACGATCGCCGCGGCCGCGTAGGCGACCGCCGAGACCAGAGCCAGGAGGACGGACAGCAGGAGGGGACTCATACCTTCCACGATCTCTCTTCCCGGCCGATCACGTCGTCGTACCAGGGGACGTCTTCCCGGGTACACCGCACGCAGTACATCGCCCCCACGTACGCCTGGAGATGTACACCCGCGCAGGTCAGAACGGGTGCAAAGCGACTTTTTCGAGCCCTGCCGGGGACCCTCGTACGCCGGATACGGTGGTCGGAAACCGGGACGGAGAACCTGCCCGGGCAGCACTCCGGCGCACGACCGGGACCGGAATCAGGGGGAGCTCGGGTGGATCTCGTCGAGAGCGCGTCCGTGGGCGGCTTCTTCGCCCTGCGCACCAGCGCACCGGAGAGCGGCGGAGCGCACCGGCCTCTCGCGCGCCTCTACGCGGGCGACGACGGACCGCTCCACGCGCGCGTGGACCGCGTCGCCGCCCGGCTCGGCGCCCCCGAGCGGCGCGTCGGGGCGTCCGTCGCCCACCTCGGGCTCGCCGCCCGGCTCTGGTCGACCGCCCTCGGCCCCGCCGCCCTGCACGGCCGCTTCCCCGCCCTCGACCCCGCCGAGCTGTACTGGGACGGGGCCCTCACCTCACCCGACGACCTCTGGTGGGCGGGCTCAGACACCCGCCCCGCGACCGTCGACGCGCTCCGGGCCGCCGTCCAGGAGGCCCACCTGGTGCCCCTCCACGCGGCCCTGGCCCGCGACGGGCACATCTCCCCGCGCCTGCTCTGGGGCAACGCCGGCTCCGCGCTCGCCGGCGCCCTGCGCGAGCTGACCCGCTGGGCACGCGCCCACGGACGCCCGGAGGCCGCATCACGGGCCGCCGGGCTCGTCTCGGGACTCCTGGACCACCCCGACCTCGCCGGGACCGTCCGCGGCCCCCGGCTGCGCCGTGCCAGCTGCTGTCTCTACTACCGCTGCCCCGGCGGGGGACTCTGCGGCGACTGTGTCTTCGACCACGCCCCCGGAACGGGTTTGGAGGGGCGGCCCAAGGCTCCGTAAAGTTGCGGGGGTCGCCGTCTCGTGAGTTCCCCCGGACGGCGGCGGCCCACCCACGGTGACGAACGAGCGAACGAGGAACCCGAAGGCCATGACGGTGACCGAAGAAAACCAGGACTACGGGCCGGGTATCGACCCCGAGCGCCTGGCCGTCTGCCTCGGCGTCCTCGACGAGCTCGACGAGCTGGACGTCGACCACCCGGACGCCATCCGCGTCCGGCGCGCCACCGCCGGGATCTACCGGACCGTGAAGCAGCGCCGCCGCCAGGAGCGCCGGGCCTTCAAGACCGCCAACGACAAGGCGGTCACCGAGGCCACGGCCACCGGCTCCGCGCAGCGCATCGACGACGAGACCGAGGGCATCCTGCCCTCCTCGGTCACCGAGGAGGGCAGGATCGCCGGGATACTCCAGCGCCCGCGCTCCTGCTACGTCTGCAAGACGCGGTTCGTCGAGGTCGACTACTTCTACCACCAGCTCTGCCAGAAGTGCGCCGCCGAGAACCGGACCAAGCGCGAGGCCCGCGCCGACCTCACCGGCAAGCGCGCGCTGCTCACCGGCGGCCGGGCGAAGATCGGCATGTACATCGCGCTGCGGCTGCTGCGCGACGGCGCGCACACCACGATCACCACCCGCTTCCCGAAGGACGCCATCCGCCGCTTCAAGGCGATGGAGGACTCCGGGGACTGGATGCACCGGCTGGAGGTCGTCGGCATCGACCTGCGCGACCCGGCCCAGGCCGTGGCCCTCGCCGACCGGATGACCGAGGCCGGCCCGCTCGACATCCTCATCAACAACGCGACCCAGACGGTCCGCCGGCTGCCCTCCGCGTACGCCGCCCTGGTCGAGGGCGAGAGCGCCGGGCTGCCTGCCGGCGAGCTGCCCGCCCACCACGTCATCGGCGCCTTCAACTCCGGCGCGGTCGGCGAGCTCGTCGGCTCGTCCGAGCTTCCCGCCGGAGTGCGCGACCTGGCGGCCCAGCAGGTCGCCGACCTCGCGCTCGTCGCGGGCAACGCGACCATCGCCAAGCACCTCGACGGCACCGCGATCGACGCGGGCGGCCTGGTGCCGGACGTCGTCGACTCCAACACCTGGGTGCAGAGCATCGAGCAGATCTCCCCGGTCGAGCTCCTCGAGACCCAGCTGTGCAACTACACGGCGCCGTTCATCCTGATCAGCAAGCTGCGCCCGGTGATGGCCGAGGCGGCGAGGAAGGCTGCCAGCGGCCGCTCGTACGTCGTGAACGTCTCGGCGATGGAGGGCGTCTTCAGCCGCGGCTACAAGGGCGCCGGACACCCGAACACCAACGCGGCCAAGGCCGCGATGAACATGGTGACGCGGACCAGCGGCGAGGAGATGTTCAAGACCGACGGCATCCTCATGACCTCGGTCGACACCGGCTGGATCACCGACGAGCGCCCGCACTTCGACAAGCTGCGCCTCGCCGAGGCCGGCTTCCACGCCCCGCTGGACCTGGTCGACGGCGCGGCCCGCGTCTACGACCCGATCGTGCGCGGCGAGGACGGCGTGGACCTCTACGGCTGCTTCCTCAAGGACTACGCCCCCGCGAACTGGTAGGAACCGGCCGCGCAGCGGTTTCACCCGTCGTGACAAGAGCGCCCCACCGGCCAGGTGGGGCGCTCTTTCGGCTTGGTTCACCCGTTCGCGTCACACTTCGGAGCCCGGTAGAGCGCATGTGTGCTCATTTGGTTAGTCTGAGGTTCACGGTCGGCCACCGAGGAGACACACCGTCCTCACGGCCCTCCAGGGACAGGCCTCTCACCGGGGCCGCGGTCCCGCCCGACGAACGGCGCCACCGCGACCGACCGGCATCTGTCCCACAGGTAGCGCGACACGAAGGAGTGCGCGGTGACAGCAGAACTGACGCAGCAGGAACCGCGGCCGTCCGAACCCAAGGAACGGCCCCGCAGGAACGGCGAGCTGGGAAGCCTCGAGGTGTGGGCCCATGCGGCCCCGATCCGCCTCGCGGGGTACGAGGACGACCTCGCCGAGCCCCACATCCTGCCCGGCATCGACTGATCCCCCCGCTTCACCGGGTGCCCCCGACCGCCACGCGCGGCCGGGGGCACCGGCGTGTACGGGCGCCGCGCGCGGCCGGGGGCACGGGCGTGTACGGGCCGCCGGGGGCGGTCGCGAACGCCTCCGGTGCCTTGTCGCGGGCGGGTCGGCGCCTCACCGCAGCCGGGTCGGCGGCAGGTACTCGCGGACCAGCGTCCGGTGCCACCAGTCGCCGGTCGCCCGCAGCTCCCGCCAGGTCGTGTAGCGGTACCGGTAGAGCCGGGCGCGGACGAAGACCGGCGGGGCGTCGGGGAAGGGGTTGCGGGCGAGCAGCCGGAGGGTGTCCCGGTCGCCGTCGAGCAGCCGCTCGACGAACGGGCCGAACCAGTCCCGCGCGTATCCCGGGCTGAGGGCCGCGAACCACATCAGCCAGTCGAGCCGCAGGTGGTAGGGGGCGAACTGGCCGGGCAGCCGCCGCGGATCACCAGGCTTGCCCTTGAACGCGTACTCCCGCCACTCCGTGCCCGCGTGCGGCGCCGGATCGTCGGTGCCCTCGACCACGATCTCGTCCCTGACCCGCCCGACGGTGCCGAACGCGCCGTAGCTGTTGACCAGGTGGTACGGGTCGTACGAGCGGTTCATCGCCTGGTTCCGGGAGAGCAGGTTGCGGACCGGGCGGTAGCTCCGGACCAGGACGAACACGGTGGCCGCCACGACCACGACCACGTACCAGAGCGGCGGATCGGGCCGGGGGTGGGCGCCGGTGACGGGGGAGGCGTCCACGACGGACAGGGCCAGCACGATGGTGATCCAGTTGAGCCAGGCGAAGTTGCCGGACAGCACCAGCCACAGCTGCGTCGCGATCATCAGTCCGGCCGCGACGGTGGCCACCGGCTGCGGGGCGAACAGCAGGAACGGGACGAACAGCTGGACGACGTGGTTGGCCGCCGCCTCCACCCGGTGCAGCGGGCGGGGCAGGTGGTGGAAGAACCAGCTCAGCGGCCCGGGCATGGGCTGGGTCTCGTGGTGGTGGCAGAGACAGGTCAGATCCCGCCAGCACCGGTCCCCGCGGATCTTGATGAGCCCGGCGCCGAACTCGACCCGGAAGAGCAGCCAGCGCAGCAGGAAGAGGACGAGGACCGGCGGGCCGGTGTCGTCGTTGCCGAGGAGGACGGCGAGGAACCCGGCCTCCAGGAGCAGGGACTCCCAGCCGAAGGAGTACCAGGTCTGGCCCACGTTCACGATCGACAGGTACAGCGCCCAGAGCACCAGCCACAGCAGCATCGACACCGGCAGCGGCACCGCGTCCCCGGCGCCGGCGAGCAGGGCGAGCGCGAGCGTCGCCCCCGACCAGGCGACGGCGGCGAAGAGCCGGTCGGAGTACCGCCAGTGGAAGAGCGAGGGAGTGTCCCGCGGCCGGGTCCCGCGCACGTACTCCGGTACGGGGAGCATGCCGCGCTCCCCGATCAGCGCCCGGAACTGCAGGGCCGCCGACAGGAACGCCACGCAGTACAGCCCGGCGAGGCCCCGCTGGAAGACGATCCGGCTCAGCCAGTGGTCGGGCGCGGTGAACCACTCCATCCCCTCCAGTATCGGTGCGGCGTCACGTCCTGACGAGACGCCGGAGGATCGTGCCGAGCCGGCGCGCGTACGCCCGCTGGAGGAGGGGGACCACGGGGCCGCCGACCCGGGTGTACCAGACGGCGGGGCGGCTGAAGGCGGTGACGGTGAACCGGACCGTGCCGTCGGGCTCCAGGTGGACCATGAAGGACTCCTCGCCGCGCTCGGGATGCCCGGTGAGGGTTCCGTACGCGAAGCCGATCCGGCGGTCCTCGTATGCCGTCCAGACCACCGAGCAGGCCGCGCCCATCCGGAGCGGGCCGAGCCCGGCCGAGATGTCGACGGCCACGCCGGGCGCGGCGCGCTCGGCGTCGGCGAGGAGTCGGGCCCCGGTGGCGCGGTGCATCCGCCAGGTGGTGACGGCGGCTCCGGCGGTCTCGAAGGCGGCCCGGCCGTGGCCGACGACCGTGCTGTACCGCAGGTGGTGGTAGCCCTCCGGGAGGGCGGACGGGGTACGGGTGGCGGCGACCTCGCGGTAGCTGAGGGTCGGGCGGGGGCCCTCCGGCGAGCCGACCGTGCCGGACGGCGACCTGCCGCCCGAGGAGCTGTTCCCCGCCGAACCGGTGCCGGACCAGCCCGAGACCTTCGAGGGGTGAAACGGATCTTCATGGTGCGCACGAGCGGGGCTGCGCCTAGCGTGGCCCCATGAACGCGGGCAGCGGGGGCGGGGATGCGGCCGAGCGGCTCCGTCGCGCCCTGGCGGGAGAGGACGCCGGGGCGGCGCGGCTCCTCGCCTCGTCCGGGCGGGTCTTCCGCATGGGCGGCTTCGACTGGGACCTGGTCACCGGCACCATGGCCATGGACGCGGCCGCCCTCGACGTCTTCGACATGGACCCCGCCCAGTACGACGGCCGTCCCGAGTCGCTCGGGTCCCGGGTCCTGCCCGACGAGGCCCGCCGCCTCGACACCCTGGTCGCCCAGGCGCTGAAGGACGGCAGCGCGGAGTACGGCGCCTACCTGCGCATCCGCCGCCGCGACGGCGTGCACCAGTGGACCCACACCCAGGGCATCGTCCACCGCGACGCGGACGGCCGCCCGGTCCGCATCATCGGCGTCGTCCGGGACGCCACCCACGAACTCTCCGAGTCCGCCGCCCGGCTCGGCCTGGACGAGGGGCGCCGCCGCCGCGCCGGGGTCGTCGAGGGCACCACGGCCGCCCTCGCCTACGCGCGGACCGTGCAGGACGTCATCGACCTGCTGAACGACTCCCACGCGCTGGAGCACTTCGGCGCCGCGAGCCTGGTGATGGGACTCCTCGACGCCGGCCGGATCCACCTGGTCGCCGAGGGCCCCGAAGGGGCCTTCGTGCCGGGCACCCGCTTCACCCGGGTGGACGAGCCGTACCCCATGAGCGAGGTGATCCGCACCCTGCGGCCGCGCTTCATCGAGTCGCCCCGGGACTTCGCCGCCTCCTTCCCGGTGCTCTGGCCGCACATCAGCGGCCTCGGCATCACCGCCGCCGTCTACCTGCCGCTCATCGCCCAGGCCCGGCCCATCGGCGCGCTCGGACTCCTCTACAGCGACAAGACCGGCTTCAGCGAGGACGAGCGGACCCTGCTCGTCGCGCTGGGCAGCAGCATCGCCCAGAGCCTCCAGCGGGCCATGCTGTACGAGCAGGAGCACGACCTCGCCGAGGGGCTCCAGCAGGCGATGCTGCCCCGCCGGATCCCCGAGGTGCCCGGCGCCCAGACCGCCGTCCGCTACCGCTCGGCCCGGCTCGGCCGCGACGTCGGCGGCGACTGGTACGACCTCATCCCGCTCCCCGACGGCCGGGTCGGGGCCGTCATCGGGGACGTCCAGGGCCACGACACCCACGCGGCGGCCGTCATGGGCCAGCTTCGCATCGTGCTCCGCGCGTACGCCGCCGAGGGCCACACGCCTTCCACGGTGATGGCCCGCGCCTCCGTCTTCCTGCACGAACTCGACACCGACCGCTTCGCCACCTGCACATACGCCGAGGTCGACCTCGGCACCGGAGTGGTCCAGGTGGTGCGCGCGGGCCACGTCGACCCGCTGATCCGGGAGGCGGACGGACACTGCCGCCGGATCCCGGTGGAGGGCGGACTGCCGCTCGGGCTCTCCGCCGAGTTCGGCCGGCTCGACTACCCGGCGACCACCCTGGAGCTGGACCCCGGGCAGACCCTGATGCTCTACACCGACGGCCTGGTCGAGAAGCCCGGGGCAGACCTCGACGAGGGGCTCCAGTGGCTCTCCGCCCTGGTCCGGCGCGGGCCCGCCGACCTCCAGGAGCTCGCCGACCACCTGTGCGACGTGGTCGCCGACCGCGGCGGCGAGGACGACGTCGCGATCCTCCTCCTGCGCCGCGAGAGCGCGACCGGCGTCCCCGGCGCGGGACGCTTCCGGCAGCACGTCGCCCAGAGCGACCCCGAGGCGCTCAGCTCCGCACGGCACATGATCAGGGCCGCCGTCCGGGCCTGGGGCGCCGGCGAGCGGGCCGACGAGATCGAGCTGGTCGCCGACGAGCTGATGACCAACGCGCTGATGCACACCGACGGCGGGGCCATCGTGACCCTGCGGATCCTCGGCGGGTCCCCGAGGCGGCTCCGGGTCGAGGTCGAGGACCGCTCCAGCGCCCTGCCCCGGCGCCGCGAAGCGGGGGAGGCGGGCGTCTCGGGACGCGGACTGCTGCTCGTCGACCAGCTCTCCGACGTCTGGGGTGTGGAGTCGCGGGGGAGCGGCAAGTGCGTCTGGTGCGAGTTCACCGTCCCGGCCTGAGCACGCCCTCCGGGATCCGACGGTCACCACACGCCGGTAGTGCGCGCGTCACAGAGGACCGCGACTGTTAACAGAGCGTGCACTGATCGTACTTGACCGTAACTGTCGGTGCGCGATTGACTTCGTGCTTCCGGCTTCCGCGCCGCCTGTACGTGAGGACACCCGTGAGCAGCGAGCTACTGGCACCGCTAGACCTGGCCTTCTGGCACCTGGAATCCACCGCGCACCCCCTGCACCTCGGGGCGCTCGCCCACTTCGGTCCCGCCCCCCGGGGCACCGGCCAGGAGCCGCCGGACGTCCTCGGTCTCCTCGCCCGCCGCGCCGCCGCCGTGCCCCGGCTCCGGATGCGCGTCCGCGACGTCCTGCTCCCCGTCGGCGGCGCCGCCTGGAGCGTCGACCCCGACTTCGACGTCCACCGGCACGTCCACGAGGTCTCCCTCCCCGGCGTCGACTTCACCGCCGAGGCCGCCCACCTCGCCGCCGAACTCATGGAACGGCCCGTCGCCCGCGGCCTGCCGCCCTGGGAGATGTACCTGCTCAGCGGCGCCCCCGACGGCTCCTTCGCCGTCCTCGTGAAACTCCACCACGCCCTGGCCGACGGGATGCGGGCCGTCGCCATCGGCGCCGGGATCTTCGACGAGATCGCCGCCGGCCGCCGCCCCGCCGGACGCGCCCGGCCCGTACCCCCCAGCTCCTGGCTCCCCGGACCCGGGCGTCTCCTCGGCCTGGCCCGCGACCGGCTCGGCGACCTCGGCCGGGCCGTCGAGGTCGGCGCCTCCGTCGTCCGCGCCAGCCGCCTCGACGGCCGGCCCACCGCCGCCCTCGCCGCCGAATCCAGCGGCACCCGCCGGATCGCCACCGCCTCGCTGCCCCTGGAGCGGGTGCACCGGATCCGCCGCACCACCGGCGGCACCGCGAACGACGTCCTCCTCGCCCTCGTCGCCGGTGCGCTCCGCCGCTGGTTCGACGGCCGTGGACGGCCGCTTCCCGCGGCCGATCCCCGGGCCCTCGTCCCCGTCTCCCGGCGCCGCCCCGGCGCCCCGGCCCGCTCCGGCAACAGCCTCTCCGGCTACCTCCTCGACCTGCCCGTCACCGAGGCCGACCCGGCGGCCCGGCTCACCGCCGTCCGCGGCGCCATGGACCGCAACAAGGCGGCCGGCCCCTTCAGGGGCGCCGGGGCCGTCGCCCTCCTCGCCGACCAGCTGCCCCCGCTCGCCCACCGCTTCGGCGCCCCCCTCGCCGCGGGCGCCGCACGGCTCCTCTTCGACCTCCTGGTCACCCAGGTCCCGCTGCCCCGCTCCGCGCTCTCCCTCGGCGGGGCGCCGCTGCGCGCGCTCTTCCCCATGGCCCCGCTCGCCCGGGGCCAGTCGCTCGCCGTCGCCATGTCCCCGTACGGCGGACAGGTCCACATCGGCCTCGTCGCGGACGGCGAGGCGGTCCCCGACCTCGACGCGCTGGCCCGCGCCCTCACGGCCGAACTCGACCTCCTGGACCCGCCGGAGGCGTGAGGGCCCGGCGGCGCGCGCACCCCGGGCCGTGTCCGGCGGGCGTCCCGGGCGCCCGTGCGGCAGGGTGGAACCATGCCCGAACTCCCCGAGGTGGAGGCCCTCCGCGCCTTCCTCGACACGCACCTGGTGGGCAAGGAGATCGCCCGCGTGCTGCCCGTCGCGATCAGCGTCCTCAAGACGTACGACCCGCCCCTGAGCGCCGTCGAGGGCGCCGGGGTCACCGCGGTCGGGCGGCACGGGAAGTTCCTCGACCTCACCACGGCCGGGCCCGCCGGCGAACTGCACCTGCTGTTCCACCTGGCCCGGGCCGGCTGGCTCCGCTGGCAGGACCCGCTGCCCTCGGGCCCGCCCAAGCCCGGCAAGGGCCCGCTCGCCCTACGGACCGCGCTCACCGGCGGCGACGGCTTCGACCTCACCGAGGCGGGCACCACCAAGCGCCTCGCCGTGTACGTGGTGCGCGACCCGCGGGAGGTGCCGGGCGTCGCACGGCTCGGACCCGACCCGCTCGCCGAGGACTTCGGCCCCGAGGAGTTCGCCGCCCTGCTCGCCGGCGAGCGGCGCCAGATCAAGGGCGCGCTGCGCGACCAGAGCCTCATCGCCGGCATCGGCAACGCGTACAGCGACGAGATCCTGCACGCCGCGAAGATGTCCCCGTTCAAACCCACCCGGAACCTCACCCCGGAGGAGACCACCGCCCTGTACACGGCGATGCGGGCCACCCTCCACGAGGCCGTCGAACGCTCCCACGGCCTCGCCGCCGGCCGGCTCAAGGCCGAGAAGAAGAGCGGCCTGCGCGTCCACGGCCGCACCGGCGAACCCTGCCCCGTGTGCGGCGACACCATCCGCGAGGTCTCCTTCAGCGACTCCTCCCTCCAGTACTGCCCCACCTGCCAGACCGGCGGCACACCGCTCGCCGACCGCCGGCTGTCCCGGCTCCTCAAGTAGCCCGGCACCCCCGGCGGGCCCCGGTTACACTCCGCCGCATGCTGCGCGTACTGGCCGTCGACGACGAGCAGCCCGCCCTCGGCGAGCTGCTCTACCTGCTGCGCGCCGACCCCCGGGTGCGCTCCGCCGAGGGCGCGGGCGACGCCACCGCCGCCCTCCGCCGGATCGGCCGCGCCCTGGAGGCCGGCCCGGACGGCGACGAGGCCGTCGACGTCGTCTTCCTCGACATCCACATGCCCGGCCTCACCGGACTGGACGTGGCCCGGCTGCTGGCCGGCTTCGCCCGCCCGCCGCTCGTCGTCTTCGTCACCGCCCACGAGGGCTTCGCCCTCCAGGCCTTCGATCTGAAGGCCGTCGACTACGTCCTCAAGCCCGTCCGCCGCGAGCGCCTCGCCGAGGCCGTCCGCCGGGTCCACGACCTCGTGCACGCCGCCCCCGCC
>NZ_RDBH01000071.1:0-4004 GCF_008042145.1 Streptomyces sp. adm13(2018) | reverse complement strand
GTGCCGGGCGTCGCACGGCTCGGACCCGACCCGCTCGCCGAGGACTTCGGCCCCGAGGAGTTCGCCGACCACCCTCGGCCACACCTACGTCCGCTCCCTGATGCGCAGCCAGCTCCGCGCCGCGCTCACCGCCCTCGGAGCCCTCGCCCTGCTCGTCGGCCCGCTGCCGCTGCTCCTCGCCCTGCCCGCCCCCGAGGCCTTCGTCTGGCTCACGCTCGGACTCGGGGTGTACCCCGTCGTCTGGGGCACCGCCCACTGGTACGTGCGCCGCGCCGAACGCAACGAGCGCGACTTCGCCGGCCTCGTCGAACGCTGAGACCACCCCGTGAACCAGGCCTACGCCGTCGCGGCCGTCACCGCCGTCGTCCTCGCCACCGTCCTCATCGGCGCCCTCGGCCTCCGGATCTCCCGGACGACCTCCGACTTCTACGTCGCCTCGCGCACGGTCCGGCCCGGCCTCAACGCCGCCGCGATCAGCGGCGAGTACCTCTCCGCCGCCTCCTTCCTCGGCATCGCGGGCCTCGTCCTCGTCCAGGGCCCCGCCATGCTCTGGTACCCGGTCGGCTACACCGCCGGGTACCTCGTCCTGCTCGTCCTCGTCGCCGCTCCGCTGCGCCGCTCCGGGGCGTACACCCTCTCCGACTTCGCCGAGGCCCGCCTCGAATCCCCGCAGGTGCGCCGCCTCGCCAGCCTCTTCGTGGTCGGCGTCGGCTGGCTCTACCTGCTGCCCCAGCTCCAGGGCGCCGGACTCACCCTGGAGATCCTCACCGGCGCCCCCGACTGGGTCGGCGGACTGCTGGTCGCCCTCGTCGTCACCGGCACGGTCGCCGCGGGCGGGATGCGCAGCATCACCTTCGTCCAGGCCTTCCAGTACTGGCTCAAGCTCACCGCCCTGCTCGTCCCCGTCCTCTTCCTGCTTGCCGCCTGGTACGGCGACGGGGCACCCCGGGCCCGTTTCGACGCGCCCGCCGTGCTGCGCGGCCACACCGTCGTCGAGGTCGCCGACACGGTACGCGTCGGGCTCGACGCCCCGCTCACCGCCACCGTCACCGGCACCGTCGACGCGGTCCCGTACGAGCGGCGGTCCGTCACCCTCGCCCCCGGCATCCACCAGATCCACGGCGGCACGACCCTCGCCCTCGATTCGGGAACGCCGCTGCCCGAGCGGGTCGCCAGCGGCACGGACCCGCTCGGCTGGTCCCAGCCGCTGGCCGGCGGCCGCGACGGGCACCAGCTGTACGCCACGTACGGACTGATCCTCGCGACCTTCCTCGGCACCATGGGCCTGCCGCACGTCGCCGTCCGCTTCTACACCAGCCCGCACGGCCGCGCCGCCCGCCGCACCACCCTCGTCGTGCTCGGCCTCGTCGGCTCCTTCTACCTCCTGCCACCGCTCTACGGCGCCCTGGGCCGGATCTACGCCCCCGAGTTGGCCCTCACCGGTTCCGCCGACGCCGCCGTGCTCGTGCTGCCCGACCGCATCCTCGGCGGGTTGCTCGGCGACCTCCTCGGCGCGCTCCTCGCGGGCGGCGCCTTCGCCGCCTTCCTCTCCACCGCCTCCGGGCTCACCATGTCCGTCGCCGGCGTCCTCACCCAGGACGTGCTGCCGTCCCGGGGCGTACGCCACTTCCGCCTCGCGACCCTCCTCGCCACCGCCGTCCCGCTGGCCGTGGGGGTGTTCGCGTCGAAGGTGCCGGTCGCCGACGCGGTCGGACTCGCGTTCGCCGTCTCCGCCTCCTCGTTCTGCCCGCTCCTCGTGCTCGGCATCTGGTGGCGGCGCCTCACCCCGCCCGGCGCCGCGGCCGGCCTGCTGCTCGGCGGCGGCTCCGCGCTCGCCGCGGTGATGGCGACCCGGGCGGGACTCGCCCCCGAGGGCTGGCCGCACACCCTGATGGCCTGGCCGGCCGTCTGGTCGGTCCCGCTCGGCTTCCTCAGCATGGTCCTGGTCTCGCTGGCCACCCCCCGCCGCGTCCCGCCCGGCACCCCGGCGCTCCTCGCCCGCCTCCACCTGCCGGAGGAGATCACCGGAACCGTCCCCGTCCCCGCCCAGGAGGCGCACCGATGAGCGCCGCCGTCCTCGCCGCCGCGGCCGCCCTGCTGCTCGCCGGGGGCTTCGTCCTCGGCCGGGTCACCGCCCGGCGCGGCGGCCGCGCCGCCGATCCCGGCCTCGGCACCCCCGTCGAACGCGCCACCTTCCACACCCTGCACACCGCCTCCCTCGCCGCGCCGCCGCTGCGCGCCGGGCTCACCGAGGACACCGCGCGCCGGGCGGCGGGCACCCTGCGCTCGCTGCTCGGCACCGAGGCGCTGTGCCTCACCGACCGCGGTGCCGTCCTCGCCTGGGACGGACCCGGCGAGGACCACCACCGGGCGCACGTCCCCGCGCAGGCCGCCGAGACCCTGGAGACCGGCCGCAGCCGCTCGGTCCACACGGACTGCGCCGACCCGGCCTGCCCGCTCCGCTGGGCGGTGATCGCCCCGCTCGCCGGGGAGGACGGGGTCCTCGGCGCGCTCGTCGCCTACGGCTCCCGGGAGTCGGCGGTCCTGGTGCGGGCGGCCACCGAGGTGGCGCGCTGGGCCTCCGTACAGCTGGAGCTCGCCGAACTCGACCGCTCGCGCACCCGGATCGTCGAGGCCGAGATCCGGGCACTGCGGGCCCAGATCTCACCGCACTTCATCTTCAACTCCCTCGCCGCCATCGCCTCGTTCGTCCGCACCGACCCGGAGCAGGCACGGGAACTCCTCCTGGAGTTCGCCGACTTCACCCGGTACTCCTTCCGCAGACACGGCGAGTTCGCCCAGCTCGCCGACGAACTGCGTTCCATCGAGCAGTACTTGGCGCTCGCCGGCGCCCGCTTCGGGGACCGGCTGAAGGTGACCCTCCAGATCGCCCCCGAGGTGCTGCCGGTCACCCTGCCGTTCCTCTGCCTCCAGCCCCTCGTGGAGAACGCCGTGAAGCACGGCCTGGAGGACCGAGAGCGGGGCTGCCGGGTCACGATCGCCGCCCGCGACGCGGGCGCGGAGGCCGTGGTGACCGTCGAGGACGACGGCATCGGCATGGACCCGGAGCTGCTGCGCGCGGTCCTGCGCGGAGAGCACCCCGCCGGCTCCGGCATCGGCCTGTCCAACGTGGACGAGCGGCTGCGCCAGGTCTACGGGGCGGAGTACGGGCTCGTCATCGAGACCGGGGTCGGCGCGGGCATGAAGGTGACCGTACGCATCCCCAAGTACCGCCCGGGAGTCCACCGTTCACCACCGTGACCGCCCCTGCGGGACCGGGAGGCGGACCGGCCGGCCGAGGACGGGAGCGGGGCCGGAGGAGCGATCAGCGCAGGTGCAGCGAGAGGTGGGCGAGCGGCAGCCCCAGCTTCCAGGCCGGCAGCCAGATCTGCTCCTCCTCGTCGACCGTACAGCCGGACTCCTCGCCCGGCGGGCCGTCCAGATCGGCGGCGCGGACCCAGGTGTCCCGCAGGCGGCGCCACGCGGTCTCCGCGAGGGCCAGGTCGGGCCCGTCGCCGCCGGCCGTGCGGCGCGCCGCGAGCCGCTCCTCGACCCAGGGCGGCCAGGGCCGGTCGTACGCGGTGTGCCGCAGCCACGCGTCGATCCCGCCCGCCGGCCGGCCGGCCCCGGGTCCGTCCGGTTCCTCCGAGAGGTGGACGGTGAGGGCGAGGGCCTGGAGGCCCGCCCGGTACTCCAGTGAGCCGGGCGCCACGAGGGCGGCGGCCCGCAGCACCTCGTCGGCCAGGTACTCGGCGCACAGCCAGGCCATCGGGACGGCGAGTTCGCCGCCGCTCGTGCCGCCGGCGCCGTTCGTGCTCTCGGGGCGCAACGCTCCCACCTTCTCCCGGAGATCGGGGACCCGGATGTGAGGGACCCCGGGGAGAGCCTCCTCCGTGGAGGGCGCCCGCGTGTCCCGCTTTGCTCAACTCGCCCGGGTGGATTCGGATACGTTTCCCGGCCGGATCGGTGCCGGTGGGATTGCTGGTGCACGGGGAGGCGGAGGG
>NZ_RDBH01000070.1 GCF_008042145.1 Streptomyces sp. adm13(2018) | reverse complement strand
GATGTTGGACGTGATGGCGGGGGATGAGGGGACGGAGGGGGATCGGGAGGACGTCGGCGGCCTTCTGGGCCCCGTGGTGGTGCTGGAGCCGTCCTGCGCGGCGACCCTCCGGACCGACCTGCCCGAACTGCTGCCGGACGACCCGAGGGCGGCGCGGCTGGCGGCGTCGGTACGGACGTTCGCGGAGGCGCTGGAGGAGCTGGCCCCCGAATGGGAGCCGCCGCGTCTGGACCGCCCGGTGACGGGCCAGACGCACTGTCACCAGCACGCGGTGCTGGGCGACGCGGCGGACCGCCGACTGCGCGCCCGCGCCGGGCTGACGGGGGAACTGGCGGGCGGCTGCTGTGGTCTCGCGGGCAACTTCGGCTTCGAGCCGGGCCACTACGAGGTCTCGGTGGCGTGCGCGGAGGACCAGCTGCTGCCGGCACTGAAGGGCGCGCCCCCGGCCGCCGCCGTCCTGGCGGACGGCTTCTCGTGCCGTACGCAGATGGCGGACCTGGCGGGGGTACGGGGACGGCACTTGGCGGAAGTGCTGGCGGAGGGGGTGGATGAGCGTGTGGATGAGCGTGTGGATGAGGGGGAGGGCGAAGTGGAGGCGGGTCTTTGAGGTCCTGGGGGCGAGGTGCCTGTTGGGGCTCGGGTGTGGCCGCCCTCGTTCCGAGTGTGGCGTCCTCCGCCGCCGCCAGGTCGTCGCCCGGCGCGATCGCCGAACCCCCCGCGCGTCACCCCGCTCGACCCWTGATCACGAACCCTGGCGGCAGACCCCGCCGCCCCGCCGCCTAACCTGCTGTCATGGGCCGGCGCAGCGCCGCCGATCGAGGGATCCGGGGGGATCAGTGCAGAGAGATGCGGCGACCGAGGTCTTCCGGCCACTCCAGGCGGACGACCCGCCCGTGGTGGCGGGCTACCGCCTGGCCGCCCGTCTCGGCGCGGGCGGCATGGGCCGCGTCTACCTCTCGCACACCCCGGGCGGCCGGCCCGTCGCCCTCAAGGTCGTACGCCCGGAACTGACCGACTCCCCGGCCTTCCGACACCGGTTCCGCCGGGAGATCAAGGCGGCCCGGCGGGTCCGCGGCGCGTACACCGCCGAGCTGATCGACGCCGACGCGGACGGCGTACCGCCCTGGCTCGCGACGCTGTACGTGCCCGGCCCCTCCCTGTCCGAGGCCGTCGCCCGGCGCGGCCCGCTGCCCGTGCCGGCCGTCCTGTGGCTGATGGCGGGCGTCGCCGAGGCACTCCAGGCCATCCACGGCGCGGGCATCGTGCACCGGGACCTCAAGCCGTCGAACGTCCTGCTGGCCGCCGACGGGCCGCGCGTCATCGACTTCGGCATCTCGCTCGGCTCCGACACCACCCGGCAGACCGAGACCGGCACCGCCCTCGGCACCCCCTCGTACATGGCCCCCGAACAGGCGTCCGCGGGCGAGGTCACGACCGCGACGGACGTCTTCGCGCTGGGGCAGACGGCGGCCTTCGCGGCGCTGGGAGAACCGCTGTACGGCGACGGGCACTCGGTCGGCGTGCTGTACCGCATCGTGCACTCCGAGCCCGATCTGAGCCGGCTTCCCCCGGCGCTCCGGCCGCTGATCGCCCGGTGCCTGGCCGCCGCTCCCGAGGAGCGGGCCACCCCGGCGGAGATCGTCGACTGGTGCCGGCAGCGGCTCGGCGCGGACGCGGACGAGGCCGCGGGGCCCGCCGTCTGGCGGGACGTCACGGGGCCGGAGCCCGCGGTGCCGGGGCCGGTCCCCGACCCCACCCCGGTGCACACGTTCCCGCTGACCCCCCGGCCGGGACCGGGGGAGCGGCCGACGGCCAGGGAGCGCCCGCGGTCCCGGAAGCGGCGCACCGCGCTCGTCACCGCCGCCGCCGTCGCGGCGGGCGCCCTGCTGGTCGGCGGCCTGTCGTGGACGGTCGTGGAGGCCGCGGACCGGTTCCGCGACCTCGCGCGGTCCGGGGCCACGACGTCGCCCGGCCCCACGGCGTCGTCCTCCGCGCCCGCCGCCGCCGTGGCGCAGGACGGCGCCCGGACGCGGGGGAGGGCCTCGCGCCCCGCCCCGACGGAGACCGGTCCGCCGCGAGCCGTCCCGTACCCCTTCCAGATGCTCACCGAGGAGAGCTCGATGAGCCTCAAGGAGCCGATCGAGCGCAAGGACCGCAAGGGGGACGTCCGCCTCGTCTGCTCGGAGAAGGAGCTCTGTGCGCTACAGAGCCGCGCCAGCCGGATGCAGCTGCGCCAGGGCAAGCCGGGGGCCGGCCTCGACGAGTGCCGCGCCACCCTCGCCGTCCAGCCGACCCGCGACCTCTCGCTGTCCTGGTCGGCGGCCGGCAGCGAGATCTGCATCGAGCACCCCTCCGGCGACATCGCCCTCTTCGTCATCCAGGTGAAATCGACCGCCCTACCGGGAAGCGGCATCAACTTCGTCACCGGCGACCTGACGATCTGGCGGGCGCCCTGACCGGCGCGGGGGGCGGTCCGCGGGACCGGTCGCCGGG
>NZ_RDBH01000007.1:18181-33432 GCF_008042145.1 Streptomyces sp. adm13(2018) | reverse complement strand
CCCCCTACGCGTCCAGCGCCTCGCGCCACGTCCGTACCGCTTCCGCCGAGACCGGGGACGTCCAGCCCTGGGGGCGGGCCGCGCCGCCGATGTGGAAGGCGTTCAGGCCTGCCGCGCGGAGTTCGGGGAGGTGGTCGAGGCGCAGGCCGCCGCCTACCAGGATCTGGGCCTCGTAGCCGGGTTCGCCCGAGCGGGCGGCCTCGGTCTTGAGGGTGGTCAGGCCGTCGTCGACGCCGGTGGCGGCGCCGGCCGTCAGGTAGGTGTCGAGGCCGGGGAGGTCGGCGAGCCGCTTGCGCAGGCCGTCGCGGTCGGCGGCGCGGTCGATCGCCCGGTGGAAGGTCCAGCGGCAGCCGTCGAGGACGGTGACGAGGCGCTCGACGGCGACCAGGTCGGGTTCGCCGTCGGGGGTGAGGAAGCCGAGGACGAACTCGTCGGCGCCGGCCTCGCGCAGTTCCAGGGCCCGGGCCACGAGGGCGTCGGCGCCCTCGGGGCCGCCCGCGGCGAAGCCGTCGGCGAGGCGGAGCATCACGCGCAGCGGGATGTCGACGGCGGCGCGGATGGCGGCGAAGGCGGTCCGGGACGGGGTGAGTCCGTCCGCCGCCATGTCGGTGACGAGTTCGAGCCTGTCGGCTCCACCGGTCTGGGCGGCGACCGCGTCCTCCTCGTCGAGGGCGATCACCTCAAGGACTGCACGGTTGCTCATCGAGCCCATTCCTCCATGAATGCGTCTCTACAGGTCTAGTCCAATGGCCAGCCTAGCCGTGCGCGTGGTCGGCCGCACCGTGCGTGGCCTCATCGGTCGCGGGCGCGGTCGTCGCACCGCCGGCCCGGGGGGTGCCCGCGGTGACCGTGAAGGCCGCCGTGCGGACCTTGCCCTCGTGCTGGAAGTCGAGGAACAGACGGTACGTGCCCGCGCTGGGCGCCGTCGCGGTGAAGGAGACGTCCGGGCCGGGCCCGCCCTCGTTGGGGTGGACGTGGAGGTAGGCGAGGTCGCCGTCGCGGAGGGCGACGAGGTGCCCGTACGCCCCGAGGTACGGCTCCAGGTCGGTGACCGGCCTGCCGGCCTTGGTGACGGTGAGCCGGAGCTCGCCGGCCTTGCCCGGGTCGAGGGTGCCGCCGAGGCGGACCTGGTAGCCGTCGACGGTGGCGGTGGGGGCGACGGCGGGCAGCGGCTTGGGCTTGTACGCACCGGGGACGGAGAGGTCGACGCCGAGGGTGACGCCCCGGGCGCCCGGCGCGGCCGGCTTGAAGTCGGCGAAGGCCTTGTAGCCGCCGGCGGCGGGCAGGTCGGCGGCCACCGACCAGGTGCCGTCGGGCGCCTTCACGGGGTGCAGGTGACGGAAGGTGGTGAGGTCGCGGGAGGCGACGATGAAGTGCAGTTCCTTGCCGTGCTCGGTGGTGAAGGCGGTGACCTTCCGGCCCGCCGAGTCCTTGACGGAGAACTTGAGGACGCTCCGGCCGGGCTTGGGGACGGGGGTCTCCATGGCCAGGGTGTACCCGCCCTCGGAGACCTGGAGGCCGCCGGGGGTGTCCGCGGCGGCGGTGCCGGGGGCGCTCGGCGTGGCGCCCTCCTCGTGCCCGCCGTGCCCGTCGGGCGTCCCGCTCGCCGACGGCTCGGGCGTGGTCGCGTGCTCCTGGTGCGCGGCCTTCGCCGGCTCCTCGACGGGGCCGACGCCCGTGCCCACGCCGTACGCGGCCCCGAAGGTCGCGGCGAGCGCGGCGGCATAGGCAGTGATCTTCACTCCGGTGTTCATGGCTGCTCTCCCGTACGGGGCGTGACGGCGCCGGTCGCCGTTCCCTGCACTTCACCATACCCCTGGGGGGTATCAAGTCAAGCCGGGGATCTGCTTGCGTCGAATACGGGCGGGGGGTATACATGGAAGGGAAGCAGATACCCCCCGAGGGTATCCCGTCCATCGGAACCGACCGAGGAGAAGCCATGGGCTCCTGCTGCACCCCCGACAACAGCTGCTCGACCGGCGCGGAGACCACCGCCGTCGCGGTCGCCGACAGCACCGTCACCGTCTACGCCGTCTCCGGCATGACCTGCGGCCACTGCAAGACCGCGATCACCACGTCGGTGAGCGCCCTCGACGGCGTCCTCGCCGTCGACGTCGACGTGGCCGGCGGCCTCGTCACCGTGACCACCGGCGGCGAGCCCGACGAGGCGGCGATCACCGCGGCGGTCGACGACGCGGGCTACGAGCTCACCGGCCGCGCCTGACCGACAGCCCTCTCGGCCGCCGGGGCCCGCCCGTCACGCCCGGGCCCCGGCCCCCGTCACCCCCCGTACTCACGAGGAGCAGGAAGAGCCATGACCACGACGACACCGGGCAGTGCCCAGGTCGAGCTCGCCATCGGCGGCATGACCTGCGCCTCGTGTGCGGCCCGCATCGAGAAGAAGCTCAACCGGATGGACGGGGTCGAGGCCACCGTCAACTACGCCACCGAGAAGGCGAAGGTCACCTTCGACGCCGACATCGACGTCGCCGACCTCATCGCCACCGTCGAGGCCACCGGCTACACCGCCGCCGAGCCCGAGCCGCCGCGGTCCCAGGCCTCCGGCGCCCCCGAGGGCCCCTCCGACGAGGAGAAGGCCGACGCGGAGCTGCGGCCGCTGCGGCAGCGGCTCGTCACCGCCGTCACACTCGCCGTGCCCGTCATCGCGATGGCGATGATCCCGGCGCTGCAGATCGAGTACTGGCAGTGGCTGAGCCTCACCCTCGCCGCGCCGGTCGTCGTCTACGCCGCCTGGCCGTTCCACCGCGCCGCCTGGACGAACGCCCGGCACGGCGCCGCCACCATGGACACCCTGATCTCGGTCGGCACGATCGCCGCGTTCCTCTGGTCCCTGTGGGCGCTGTTCTTCGGCACCGCCGGAACGCCGGGGATGACCCACCCGTTCGAGTTCACCATCGCCCGCACCGACGGCGCCGGGAACATCTACCTGGAGGCCGCGGCCGGCGTCACCGCCTTCATCCTCGCCGGCCGGTACTTCGAGGCCCGCTCGAAGCGCAAGGCGGGCGCGGCGCTCAAGGCGCTGATGCAGCTCGGCGCGAAGGAGGTGACCGTCCTCAGGAACGGCCGCGAGGTCACCGTACCGACGGCCGAACTCCAGGTCGGCGACCGCTTCCTGGTCCGCCCCGGCGAGAAGATCGCCACCGACGGCACCGTCGTCGAGGGCTCCTCCGCCGTCGACGCCTCCATGCTCACCGGCGAGTCCGTCCCCGTCGAGGTCTCCGTGGGCGACTCCGTCACCGGCGCCACCCTGAACGCCGGCGGCCGCCTCGTCGTGGAGGCCACCCGCATCGGCTCCGACACCCAGCTCGCCCGGATGGCCCGGCTCGTCGAGGACGCGCAGAACGGCAAGGCCGCCGCCCAGCGCCTCGCCGACCGGATCTCGGCCGTCTTCGTCCCGATCGTGATCGCACTCGCGCTCGGCACCCTCGGCTTCTGGCTCGGCACCGGCCAGGGACTCACCGCCGCCTTCACCGCGGCCGTCGCCGTCCTGATCATCGCCTGCCCCTGCGCCCTCGGCCTCGCCACCCCGACCGCCCTCATGGTCGGCACCGGCCGCGGCGCCCAGCTCGGCATCCTCATCAAGGGCCCCGAGGTCCTGGAGACCACCCGCAAGGTCGACACGATCGTCCTCGACAAGACCGGCACCGTCACCACCGGCCGGATGACCCTCCTCACGGTGCACACCGCCGAGGGCGCGGACGAGAAGGACGTACTGCGGCTCGCGGGCGCCCTGGAGCACTCCTCCGAGCACCCGATCGCCCAGGCCGTCGCCACCGGCGCGGCGGCGAAGGTCGGCACCCTGCCCACCCCCGAGGACTTCGCCAACGTCCCCGGGCTCGGCGTCCAGGGCGTCGTCGACGGCCACGCCGTCCTCGTCGGCCGTGAGAAGCTCCTCGCCGAGTGGGCCATCCCCCTCCCCGCCGCCCTCGGCGCCGCGAAGGAGGCCGCCGAGAAGGCGGGCAGGACCGCGATCGCGGTCGCCTGGGACGGGGAGGCCCGCGCGGTCCTGGAGGTCGCCGACGCCGTCAAGGAGACCAGCCCCGAGGCCGTCCGCCGGCTCCGCGCCCTCGGCCTGACCCCGATCCTGCTCACCGGCGACAACAGGGCGGTGGCCGAGGCCGTCGCCGCCGAGGTCGGCATCGACGAGGTCATCGCGGAGGTCATGCCGCAGGACAAGGTCGACGTCGTCAAGCGGCTCCAGGCCGAGGGCCGTTCGGTCGCCATGGTCGGCGACGGCGTCAACGACGCCGCCGCGCTCGCCCAGGCCGACCTCGGCCTGGCGATGGGCACCGGCACGGACGCCGCCATCGAGGCCGGCGACCTGACCCTCGTACGGGGCGACCTGCGCGCCGCGGCCGACGCGATCCGGCTCTCCCGCAGGACGCTCGGCACGATCCGCTCGAACCTCTTCTGGGCCTTCGCCTACAACGTGGCGGCCCTGCCGCTCGCTGCGGCCGGCCTGCTCAACCCGATGATCGCGGGCGCGGCCATGGCCTTCTCCTCGGTCTTCGTGGTCGGCAACAGCCTCCGCCTGCGGGGCTTCCAGGCCGCCGACCGCTGAGGGAGCCCCACCGATCGACGGGCCCGCCGGTGATGGCGCCGGCGGGCCCCCGCCCCTCCCCGCCGAATCCCCGAGGAGCCCGTCGTGGCCGGTTACGGACAGCACAAGGAAGACATCATCAGACGCCTGCGGCGGATCGAGGGCCAGGTCAGGGGGGTGCAGCGGATGGTCGACGAGGACGTCTACTGCATCGACGTCCTCACCCAGGTCTCCGCGATCAACGCGGCGCTCCAGTCCTGCGCAGTGGCCCTGCTCGACGAGCACCTGAGCTGCTGCGTGACGGAGGCCATCGCCCAGGGCGGGGACCAGGCGAAGGTGAAGGTGGGCGAGGCGTCGAAGGCGATCGCCCGGCTGATCCGCACGTGACCGGCCGTATATGACCTGCCGTACGTGACCGGTGGGGCGATCGTCCGGCCGATCCGCACGGGACCGGCCGGGCGACCTGACGGACTGCTCGGGGGCGGATCAGCCTCCCTTGCTCGCCGGACAGTCGGCGGACAGCGTGAGACTCAGCCGGAGGCAGAGACCGAACAGCTGCCGGAGCAGCACCAACTGCGCCGTGCCGGGCGGACCGGAGGCGCAGACCCGCACGCAGGGGCGGCCGGACAGCGGGAACCTCATGAGGGCGGACATCCTCCCAGCGTACCCCTGGGGGGTATACCTGAGCGAGGGGAGCGGCCCGTACGATGAGCCGCCCGTAGGGGGAGGGGATGCACGTGCGCCGGCTGGGAGAGCTGGAGGCCGAGATCATGGACCGACTGTGGGCCTGGCAGCGGCCCGCCACGGTCCGGGAGATCGTCGACGACATCAACCGCGGCCGCCGGGTCGCCTACACGACCGTCATGACCGTGGCGGACATCCTGCACCGCAAGGGCTGGCTCCGCCGCGAGAAGGCCGGCCGCGCCTGGCTGTACGAGCCCGTGCGCGGCCGCGAGGAGTACACCGCCGGCCTGATGCGGGACGCGCTCGGCGACAGCCAGGACCGCCCCGCCGCCCTCCTCCGCTTCGTGGAGGCCATCTCGGACGAGGACATGGACGCCCTCGACGCGGCCCTCCGCGCCGCCCGCGGCGACCACGACCCGGACCTCGACGGCGGGAGCGGCGCGTGAACGTGAACCATCACGTCCTCGTCCCGCTCGGACTCGCCCTCCTCACCGGCTTCCTCGTCCCCTGGCTGCTGGTCCGGGCCCGCTGGGCCCAGCAGGCGCCCCGGCTCGCGCTCGGCGTGTGGGCCGCCTGCGGCGCCGCGTTCGCCGCCGCGACCGCCCTCCTGCCGGCCCAGCTGGTCCTGCCGGCCGCCGGCAGCCACCGGCTCGCCGACATGATGTTGGCGCTCCAGCCGCCCACGGTCTCCCAGCTCACGCACCTGGACGGGCGGGAGCGCCTCGCGTTCGCGCTCTCCCTCGGGGTGCTGTCGCTGCCCACCGCCGCGTTCCTGCGCCGCCTGGTCGGGGCCCGCCGGGCGCGGCTGCGGCACGCGGGGGTGCTGCGGCTGGTCGGGCGGTACGACCCGATGCTGCGGGCCACCGTCCTCGACGACGCGCGCCCCGCCGTGTACTGCCTGCCGGGCAGTTCGCGGCGGGTCGTGGTCTCCTCCGGCGCGGTGGACACCCTCACCCCGGACCAGCTCGCGGCGGCGCTCGCGCACGAGCGGGCGCACATCGCGGGCCGGCACCATCTTCTCGTCGCCGCGTCGGAGGCCTTCGCGGCCGTCTTCTCGCGCCTGCCGCTCGCCCGGCACGGGGGCGGCTCCGTACCCCTGCTGCTCGAAATGGCGGCGGACGACCGGGCGTTGCGCCGGTGTACGCGGGACGCGCTGGCCACGGCGCTGTACGCGCTCGCGTCGGGGCGGGCGCCGCGGTCCGCGTTCGCGGCGGGCGGGCCCTCGGCGGCGCTGCGGATGCGGCGCATCCTCACCCCGCACCATGCCGGCCATCCGGTACTGCGCGGGCTGATGACGATCGCGGCGGCGGGTCTCGCCATGACGCCGCTGATCGTCGCCTGCTGTTCCTTCCCCGGTTAATCGACCCGCTTCAGCACGCCCGCTTCAGGACACTTGACCTGCCGAACAGCGCTATTTACTAAGCGAATTCGTAGATTTCGCATCGGTCACGGACAACTGAATTCCCCGCTATTGTGGGTACGTTGGGGCTCGGGTTTGGCACGTCGAAGGGTACAGAACCGATGCAGCTGGCTGGCGTTCGAACGGCCGCGGCCGGCGATGCGACGACGATATCCAGGCTGCTGGCCGACGCCATTCGGAGCAGCTACACGGGAATCCTGGACGAAATCCCGATGCGGCGACTGATCTCCGCGCAATGCGCGCTGCCCCGGATACGCGCGGAAATAGAAATTCCCGGGGGCGCGCCCGGTTGGCTCGGCTGGCTCGTCGCGACGGACGCGGAGGGCGCGGTCGTCGGCGTCGCCGCCGGCGGCGTGCCGGTGCCGGGCGAGGGCGAGGTGTACGCCCTCGCGGTGGCGTCCGGCTCCCGCCGCCGGGGCGTGGGTACGGCCCTGCTGGCGGCGGCCACGGACCGGATGCGGGACTTCGGGGCCCGGCACCAGCGGGTGGAACTCCCGGCGGAGGCGGACCCGGCCCTGCCGTTCTACAGCCACCTGGGCTTCGCCGCCCTCTCCGCCAGGCGCTGGAGCCGGGCGCTGTAGCCGGACTCGTAGCCCTGCGCCGCAGCCGCGCACTGGAGGCCCGCGCTGGACCGGCGGCCGCGCTCCCGGGGTGTGGCAGATCCACGCCATCGCGTGTTCACGCAGCCCCATCCGGTGGATCGGGGTTCCTCCCCCAGGTCAGGATGGGTCCAGCGGCGCGGGCCCGGCGGCACGGGTGCCTCGTCCGGACGGCATGGACCGAGCGAGCCCCTGGAGGAGCGATGCACACACCGAGCGGCACTTCCCTGCCCGTCGTGCCCGCAGCGTTCGCCCCGGTCCTGCCGTCCCGATACGACCGGGAGCCGGCCCCCGGCACCGGGATCCGGGTCACCTCGGACACCCTGCCCGGCCTCGAATCCGTCTCCCCCGCCGACGAGGGCTCCGTCTGGCTGCACGACGCCCTGCTCGGCCCGCACAGCGCGGACATCGTCCGGTACCTCAGCCTCGCCCGCTCCACCGGCGGACCCGTTCTGGACCTCGGCTCCGGCGCCGGGCGGCTCGCCGTCCCGTTCGCCCGGCACGGCTTCGCCGTGGAGGCCGTGGACCGGGACGCCTCGGCCCTGGAGCGCCTCGACGGCTGGGCCCGCCGGATCGGTCCACAGGTGGCCGGCCTGGTGGTCACCCACCGGACGGACCTGACCGAGCTGCGGCTCCGGGGCAGCTACCGGCTCGCGCTCCTCGCGGGCGCGATGGTCGCCGCAGTACCCCCGGCGCGGCGGCCCGCGCTGCTGCGCGAAGTGGCGTCCCACCTGCAGGCCGGCGGCGCCCTGGCCCTGGACTACACGGCGCACCAGCTGCCGGGGCTGATCGCGGAGCCGCGGCGGACCTGGGCGTTCCAGGTGCCCCGCTTCGACGGCATCGACGAGTGGGTGGTGGCCCGGCAGGTCTTCGACCTGCCGTCGATGAGCGAGCGGATCACGTACTACGCGGCCAGGACCGGGAAGCTGTCCTCGGAGCGGGTCGTCCTGACCACCGACAAGTGGATCGTGGAGCCCGAGCGGCTCGCGGCGGAGCTGCACTCCGCCGGCCTGCACATCGAGGGCCGGCGGCGCCACCGGATCGACGAGCGCACCGAGTCCGTGCTGCTCGTGTGCCGGGCCGACGACCGAGCGGCGCCCTGCCGGGGTTGACGGGCAAGAGGTACGATGCCCACAAAAGTTTGAGCCGACCAGACGGCGAGCGGGCGGGCGGAGAAGATGGCGGGCGTGGAAGAGCTGACGGGCCGCGAGGCGGTGATCCAGCGCCTGCGCGACGTCGGCCTGCGGGTCACGGGACCGCGCCTCGAGGTGCTCACGGTGCTCGCCGCCGGCGGCCATCTCGACGTCGAGGCGATCACCACGACCGCCCGTGAGCGGCTCGGGACGCTGACCAGCCAGGCCGTGTACGAGATGCTGCGGCACTTCCAGGAGACGGGCCTGGTCAGCAAGTTCGACCGGCCCGGGCTGCCCGCCGTGTTCGAAATCTCCGGCCCCGCGCACCAGCACGCCCTGTGCCTGAACTGCGGCCGCGTGGAGAACGTGACGGCCGCCGCG
This sequence comes from Streptomyces sp. adm13(2018), assembly GCF_008042145.1. Lineage (GTDB taxonomy): Bacteria > Actinomycetota > Actinomycetes > Streptomycetales > Streptomycetaceae > Streptomyces. The sequence continues at coordinate 24,654 of NZ_RDBH01000007.1, read as the reverse complement.
CCCGCGCCGCCCCGCGGCAGCCTGTCCGCCTGGGCGGTCAGCGACGCCGAGGTGGTCTTCAAGGGCCTCTGCCCCGACTGCCGTACGGCGGACCCCGCCCGCTGAAAGCACGTGAACACCGTGCGACACGTTCGAATCTGTGACAGGGTCTAGCGGGGCGTTTCGACAGGATCCGCGCGATCCGAGGGGAGTCTGCTTCGCCGTGTCCAGAAACGCCGCCGGAGCGCGTACGGCAAGCGAGCAGTCCCTCGCCCTCTACCAGGAACTCCGCGCCAGCCCCGGCGATTCCCTCGACGCCGCCGCCCGCCGGCTGGACCTCACCGAGGCCGAACGCGAGCGCTGCCGCACCGAGTTGACGGGCCTCGGCCTGATCGAGCCGCCCGCGGGACCGGTCCCCGGCGCCGCGCCCGCCGTGGTGGCCCCCGACGTCGCCCTGCTCCGGCTCCTCCAGCACGAGCGGGAGCGCCTGGAGAGCCGGCTCGCCGAGACCAGCCGGGCCCACACCGCGCTGGAGACACTGGCCGGACCGTTCCTGCGGGCCGGCACGGAGACCGGCTCCGAGGTCGAGGTGCTGATCGTCGACGACCCCGAACGGGTCCGCCGCGAACTCGCCGACCTGACGAACACGGTGCGCCGCTCGGTGCACTCGATGCTGACCGGATCGGTACGGCGCGAGGACATGGCCCGGGAGCTCGACCGGGACCGGGACCGGGTGGCCCGCGGCGTGCGGGTCCAGGCCATGTACAGCCAACGGGTCGGCCAGGTACCCGAGATGGTGCAGCACCTCGCGGAGCGCGCCGCGCTCGGCGTCGAGGTGCGGCTCTCCCCCGTCGTCCCCATGAACATGGTCCTCGCCGACGAGAACTTCGCCCTGCTCCCCACCGACCCGCGCGACCCGGACTCCGCCGCCGTCCTCGCCCGGGGCCCGGGCCTGGTCCGCTCCTACCTCGCCCTGTACGCCTACTGCTGGAACGCGGCCACCCCGTACGGCCACGCCGAACCGGCCCCGCACGACGGCGGCGGACTGACCGAGCAGCAGCGGGCCGCGCTCCGGATGCTCGCGTCCGGCATCAAGGACGAGCAGGTGGCCCGGAGCCTCGGCGTCTCGCTGCGCACCGTCAGCCGGCTCATCTCCGAGGTGATGCAGGAACTGGGCGCGGCCAGCCGCTTCGAGGCGGGCGTGCAGGCCGCCCGGCTCGGTCTGCTCGACGGCGACCCCTATGAGCACACCCCCTAGGGGGTGTCTTGTCGGTCAGGCCGGATCAGGGAGCGGGGTCTGGTGCGTGCGATCGCAAGGCGGAGGAGGGAGTCAACGCGGTGGGGGCACCTCCCAGCGGTAGCTGGGGGACGTTGGCGACTGACGACAACGCGGCTGGGGGCGCCCCCTGCTCGAAGAGCTTGGGGGAGTGCGTGCCAGACCCCGCGAGCCCGGCCTGACCGACAAGACACCCCCTAGCGTCTCTTCCGGCCGGGGACCGGCGCGTGCGGGGCACGTAACCTGGCGATTCGGGAGACCGGACCACGAAGAGAGAAGGGGGAACCTCGCCGTGATCACGACGGACGACTACCAGGGGGACGGCCGGGCGGACGACCGGTCCGGCGGGGGCGGCGACGCGCGTCTGGTGGCCCTCCACCGGGAGTTGCGCCGCCGCGGGGTGTCGAACTTCCCGCAGGTCGCCAAGGAGTTAGGGCTCGGGGCGGAGGAGTACGAGCGATGTCGCGCCGAACTGATCTCCCTCGGTCTGATCGTCCCCACCACCAGCACCCACGCCACCAGCGCGGACCTGCGCGACGCGCGGTGGCAGCCCGACGCGGACGCGGTCGCCTCGGTCGATCCGGAGATCGCGCTGCTGCGGATCCTGGACCGCGAGCGCGCCCGGCTGCGCGAGCACCTGGCCGAGGCCGACCAGGCGTACGGCGCGCTGGAGACGCTGGCCGGCACGTTCCTGCGGCCGGGTTCGCTGACCCGGTCCGAGATCGCGGTCGAGGCGATCACCGACTACCGTCGGATCCAGCAGGCGCTGGAGGACATCATCGACGTGACGCAGGAGGCGTCGTGCTCGATGTACCCGACCGGCCCGGCCCGGCAGGTCCCCGAGCGGATCTTCGAACGGGACCGCCGCAAGCTGGCCCACGGGGTGCGGGTCCGCGCCATCTACCGCGGCCGGGACGCCGCCCGGCCGGAGGCGGCCGAAGTCCTCAACCGCCGTGCGGAGCTGGGGGTCGAGGTCCGGATCGCGCCCGACCTCCCGATGACGATGGTCATCGTCGACGAGCAGTACGCGATCGTGCCGCTCCGCCCGGAGGCGCCCGGCGAGGGCGCGATCCTGGCCCGCGGGCCGCTCCTCGTCCGGTCCTTCCTGAGCCTGTACGAGCACTGCTGGCACACGGCCTCCCCCTACGGGGACCATGTGGCGCCCGAGCGGGGCGGGGACGGGCTCTCCGAGCAGCAGCAGGCCGCGCTGCAGATGCTCGCGGCCGGGATGAAGGACGAGAAGATCGCCCGGAATCTCGGCGTCTCCCTGCGCACGGTGAGCCGCATGCTGTCGGAACTCATGCAGGAATTGGGCGCGTCGAGCCGCTTCGAGGCGGGAGTGCGGGCGGTAAGGCTGGGCTGGCTGGATTGAGCGGTCGGAAAAGCCCCGCAATCGTGGCAGGTCGATTGCGGGGCTTTTCTCGTGCCCGGCCGGGGGGAATGGACGGCCGGGCCGGGTGCTTCGGCCGGTTCAGCCGACCGGCGGCTTGGTGGTGGGGACGGCGTGCGGCCAGTCGTCGGTCGGTCCGGCCTGCTGCTGGCCGGCCGGGGCGGAGTCGGCGGCGGCGACCGTGGCGGCGCCGCCGGCGACGGCCAGACAGGCCACCAGCGCGAGGGCGAACTGACGGACCGTCCTGCGAATTCCGGAGTTCTGCTCAGCGGACATGATTCCTCCAGGAGTTGGAATGCGAATTCCGCCTTCCGGGGGCCCGTGCCGCCGGGCGCTCCCTGAAGACATCTCCATTCTGGAGTCCTGGTGGAGGCGAATCCAGAGTTCCTCGATGCGTGGACCCGCCATGGCGTGAGTGCGTCAATACGCCACCGTGGGAACGGAATTACTTCATCCTGGCCGCTTCTAACTTTTGGTCGAACCAAAAGAGGTGCTAGACTGGTGCGACGGTCTTCTCGTTCCTCCAGGAGAGAGGGGCCGTCGGGGCAGGGGCGTGCCGCCGCCCCTGTCCCACCCTCCGCTCCCCACCGGTGAGCGACGGCCGGCGGACCTCCGCCAGCGCCCCCCGGTACACCTCGACGGTCCGCGCGGCCGAGGCCCGCCAGCTCATCCCGTGCGCGTGCCGCACCGCCGCCTCCCCCATCGCCCGCACCGTCTCCGGGTGCGCCGCGAGCAGGCCCAGCCGCCGCGCGTACTCCCGCGGGTCGTGGCCCTGGACCAGCAGGCCCGTCACCCCGTCCCGCACCGCCGTCGGCAGACCGCCGACCGCCGCCGCCAGCACCGGCGTCCCGCAGGCCTGCGCCTCCAGGGCCACCAGGCCGAACGACTCGCTGCGCGAGGGCACCACGAGGACGTCCGCCGCCCGGTACCAGTCCGCCAGCCGCTCCTGCGGTACGGGAGGGCAGGGCCGCAGTACGTCCGCCACCCCCAGCTCCTCGGCCAGCTGCCACGCCGTCCCCTCCCGGGTCGCGCCCGAGTGCCCGCCGACCACCGGGACCAGCAGCCGGCGGCGCAGGCCCGGGGAGTCCGCCAGCAGTTCGGCGACCGCCCGTACGAGCACGTCCGGCCCCTTCAGCGGTTGTATGCGGCCCGCGTACAGCGGCACGAACGCGTCCGCCGGAAGCCCGAGGCGGGCCCGCGCCGCGGCCCTGCCGTCCCCCGGCCGGAAGGTCCGCAGATCGACCCCGGGCCGCACCACCTCGGTCCGCCCGGGCTCCGCCCCGTACAGCGAGCGCAGGGCCTGCGCCTCGTCCGCCGTGTTCGCGATCAGCCGGTCCGCGGCGGCCGCCACCTGGTGCTCGCCCCGGATCCGCAGCTCCGGCTCGGGGGTGTCACCGGCGGCGAGCGTGGCGTTCTTCACCCGGGCCAGGGTGTGGGCCGTGTGCACCAGCGGGACGCGCCAGCCCACCGAGGCGATCCGGCCCGCCTGCCCGGAGAGCCAGTAGTGGGAGTGGACCAGGTCGTACCGCCGCTCCTCCTTCAGCAGGGCCAGTGAGAACGGCACCACCAGGCCGGGCATGGCCTCCTTGGGCAGGGCGCGGCGCGGACCGGCGGGCAGGTGGCGAACCCGCACCCCGGGGGCGAGCTCGTGGGACGGGGGCGCGGCCTCGCCCCGGCAGCGGGTGAACAGGTCGACCTCCACACCCTGTTCGGCCAGGGCGCGGGACAGCTCGACCATGTAGACGTTCATGCCTCCGGCGTCCCCCGTCCCGGGCTGGTGGAGCGGGGAGGTGTGGACGCTGAGCATGGCGACGCGCAGGGACACGAGGGGCTCCTGAGGGGAGGGAGGCCGCGTGTCCCTGCGCGTCGCTCGCGCGCACGGTCACGCGGCAGGGTGGGGGTCCTGACGGCCCGGAGGCCGGGGTACTGAGGTACTTAGTTGCTTAGTAGTACGGATCGCGGACGGGCTCGGCGGGTCAGAACCCGAAGACCGGGCCCGACGGGGGTTCCAGCCGGGTTCCCGGCAGGGGGGCCGTCAGGGCCTGCCAGTCGACCGGCCGGCCCGGCTCCGCGCGGAGCGCCGCCGCGAGTCGGTCCGCGCCCTCCGGCATCACCGGCCGCGACCACGCCGAGAGGGCCGAGGCCACCGCCAACTGTGCAGCGAGGGCGGGGAGATGACGGCAGGAGGTGCTGGGCCGGCAGCGCTCGTGCGCGTTGACGTGGCCGAAGTCGGCGGCCGAGCGGACCATCTCGTCCAGGACGGCGACGGCCCGGCGCGGGTCGAAGGCGTCGGGGCCGTACGCCTCCCGCAGGTCGTCCACGCCGCGGTGCAGGCGCCGCTCCAGGATCTCCCAGCCGGTGCCGCCGGGCAGCGCCTGCGGGGCCAGGCCGCCGCACTCCTCCCGTACGGCGGCGAAGAGCCGGGACAGCCAGCTGTTCCAGCTCTCGTCCAGCTCGTGGCGCGCGGCCGCGAGCCGCTCCCGGTGGAAGACGGTGCGGCGGCCCAGCGGGCGGGCCTGGAGGACGTGCCGGCGCAGGGTGTCGGAGCCGTACTCGGTGAGCAGGTCGAGCGCCCAGACGTTGCCCTCCTGGACGCCCTCCTCGATGACGTACGACTCGTTCACGTTGAAGTCCTGCGGCAGTTTGACGTCCTGCGCGAGGAGCAGCACCGGCAGCAGCACGGCGTGGCAGAAGGCGTGCCCGAAGCCGCAGAAGTGGATCGCGCGGCGGGGCAGCGGGCCCTTCACGTCGTAGCCGAAGAGGTGCATCGCGGCGGCCTCGAAGCAGCCGTCGACGCGGTGGTCGGGGAAGCCCTCGACGGGGACCTGGAGGCCCCATTCGGCGGGGTGGCTGACCGCGATGTCCGGCAGTCCGTCCTCGACGAGGGACTCGCACAGCGCGGCGAGGCGCGGGGGCAGGCCGGCCGTCGCCCAGTAGTCGGCGAGCGTGTCCCGGAACGGCTCCAGGGGCACGTAGAGCCGGCGGCAGCGGCGGGACGTCGCCGGGGTGTCGCAGAGCGCGCAGCGGGCGCCGATGAGGTCGCCGCCGTCGTTGGGCCGCGCGCACTCGTGGCACATGCCGCCGTCGCTGACCGCGCCGCAGTGCGGGCAGGTGCCGGTGGCGTGCGCCCCGTACAGCCAGCGGTCGCACGGCTCGCAGTACGGCAGCAGGCGGGTGCGCGGGGCGATCACGCCCTGCGCGTAGAGCCGCCCGAAGAGGGCCTGCACCCAGCGCGTGTAGCCCTTGTCGCGGCGCGGGCGCACGATGTGGTCGAACTCCACGCCCGACCGCAGCCAGTCCGCGGTGATCGCGGCCCGGTAGCCCTCCGCGACCTCCTCGGGCTTGCGGTGGTGGCGCAGCGCGCGGACCTCGACGGAGCTCGCGTGGTCGGCGGTGCCGGTGGTGAACCGGACGGCCTCGCCCTCGGCCCGCAGGTAGCGGGTGAGGACGTCGGCGGCGACGTACGGGCCGGCGAGGTGGCCGATGTGGAGTTCGCCGTGGGTGGCGGGAGGGGTCGCGGTGATCCAGACAGGGGTGCTCATGGGACCTCCTTGACGCTGTGGTGCGGTGGGCTTCAGCGGTCGCGTGCGGCGGGGCGCTCGCCGTGGGTGGCGGGAGGGGTCGCGGTGATCCAGACAGGGGTGCTCATGGGACCTCCTTGACGCTGTGGTGCGGTGGGCTTCAGCGGTCGCGTGCGGCGGGGCGCACGCCACCGGCACCTGCCCGCACTGCGGCGCGGTCAGCGACGGCGGCATGTGCCACGAGTGCGCGCGGCCCAACGACGGCGGCGACCTCATCGGCGCCCGCTGCGCGCTCTGCGACACCCCG
>NZ_RDBH01000007.1:7684-18081 GCF_008042145.1 Streptomyces sp. adm13(2018) | reverse complement strand
CACCCCGTCCGGGCGGCGCCCAGTCCCCGCCGCGCCGCCCGGAAGGGGTGTGGGAGCCGGGGCGCACCGAGCGGGGCGCCCCGGCGGGCCGTCAGGGGAAGTTGACGACGGTGGACGGCACGGTGGAGGTGCCGGCGGGGATGGTCGACGCTCCGGTGTCGTTGATGACGTGGTTGTAGTGGCCCATGCCGCCGAGGGACACGACGAGCAGGCTGTGGAACTTCACCCCGGGCTTGACGGGTGCCTTGAAGCCGTGGTCCTGGACGATCGTCGGATCCACGTTGTAGTTGCAGTAGCTGCCGAGGCCCCAGGCCTCGTGGGTGTTCACCGAGTCGTCGACCCGGTAGGCGGCGTAGCCCTTCGTCGTTCCGTTCTGGATGGCGGCCTGGTTCGGGGCGTCGTACGCCTTCTCGTTCTGGTAGAAGATCGTGCGGCCGCGCTCGCCGTACCACTCGACGTCGTACTTGTTGAAGTGCTCGACGAACAGGCCGGTGGCCAGCACGTCGTCGCCGTTCACGCGGACGCCGTAGTCGGCGCGGTTGGTCTCCCAGCCCCAGCCCTCGCCGTGGTCGGCGCGCCACACCCAGGTGTGGTCGATGATGGCGTCGTCGCTGTTCACGACCATGCTGGTGGTGGCCTTGCCCGCGCCGGCGCCGCCGATGCGGATGTACACGTCCTGCACGGTGGTGGGGTTGGCGGCGTGGTCGGCCGCGGAGTTCTGCGGTCCGAGCTCCAGCAGCGTCGACGAGTTGACCGGCCCGGCGTCGATCAGGAAGCCGGCGAGGCGGACGCCGTCGACATCGGCGACCTTCATCGCGGTGACGCCGTTGTCCGGGATGATCGTGGCGAGGCCGAGGCCGAGCACGATGGTGTTGGCGCGGTTCACGTTGATGGTCTGGTCGACGTGGTAGACGCCGGGCGTGAACAGCAGGTGCAGGCCCTGGGCGAGTGCCTGGTTGATGGTGGCGGCGGTGGCGCCCGGCTTGACCACGTAGAACTGGTTCAGCGGGATCGACTCGCCCTGCGGGGTGCCGTTGGCCCAGCTGGTGCCGCGGGCGTTCACGCGCTTGGCCGGGGCGAAGACCTTGTACTCGTTGCCGTCGAGGTAGAGGTAGGGCTTCTCGCGGGAGATCGGCGTGGTGTCGAGCGTGGTGTAGCGGGGCTCGGGGAAGGAGGTGGCGGGAGCGCCCTCGACGCCCGAGAAGGTCTGGTTCCAGACGCTGTTGGACCAGCCGCCGATGCTGCTCTCCCGGGTGTACCACTGCTGCTGGGAGTAGTTGCCGACCTGGCCGTCGATCTTGGAGTCGGCGATGTAGCCGCCGCTGGCCCAGCCGTAGCCGTTGGGCGCGAGGTTGAGGCCGCCCTTGACGTGCATGCGGCGGAAGGAGGAGGCCTGCGAGACGGCCCACCGGTTGGTGCCGTTGACCGGGTTGAGGGTGAGGCCCTCGGCGCCGCGCCAGAAGTTCTGGGTGGCGTTGCCGTTGAACCAGCCGGCGTCGACGGTCACGTCGCCGTTGATGGTGGTGTCGCCGGGGCGGAGCCCGAGGCCGGCTATCTGGGTGTAGAAGCCGATCTGGGCGTTGAGGCCGTTGTACGTGCCGGGCTTGAAGAGGAAGGCGTGCCGGCCGTTGCCGAACTGGGCGGACTCCTGCTGCTGGAAGACCTGGTCCAGCTTGGCCTGGATGCCGGGCGTGGCCGGGTCGACGACATGCACGTTGGGGCCGAGGTCGCCGCCGCCGGGCAGCGTCGGGCCGGTGGTGTCGGTGGAGCCGTACACCTGGAACTCCCACAGGGAGAAGCCGTAGCCGGTGGCCCGGGTGCGGCCGTTCATCCGGATGTAGCGCCCGGTCCCGGAGAGGGTGACCTCGTCGGTGCCGCCGTCGCCCGCGGTGACCGAGGTGACGGTGCGCCAGTCGGTGCCGTTCTCGGAGGCCTGGATGTCGTACGCCCTGCCGTAGGCGGCCTCCCAGGTCAGGACCGCGCGGCTGAGCGTGGCGCTGCTGCCGAGGTCGACCTGGATCCACTGGGAGTCCTGCCAGGCGCTGGCCCAGCGCGTTCCGGTCAGGTTGCCGTCCACGGCGGCGGAGGCGATGAACGCCCCGCCCTCGGTGGAGGAGGCGGTCGCGGTCTTCCCCTGGGAGAGCAGGGTGGGGGCCGCGTGAGCCGTCGTGGCGGGGGCGACGGCGAGCAGGCCGCCGGCCAGGGCGGTGACGAGTGCGCCGACGGTGGCCCGGCGGACGCGTGAGGCGGGTCGCCGGAAGACCGGCGGGGACCCGAGGGAAGACATGGGGTCTCCTCTGGATACATGGGGGAAACGTGGGAGAGCGCTCTCCCGAAACCTTGCCGTCGGGCGGGTGGACGGTCAAGGCGTATGACATGACTTTTCTTTTGGCTTTCATTAAGTGTCGACAGCAACAGCTTCCGGCCGCCCGCGGACCGTCCTCCCACCGGACACACGGCACCGTTAAGGTGCGTGGGTGGGGAATCGAGCACCGACTCTGGAAGACGTCGCACGTGAGGCGGGGGTCTCGCGCGCCACGGTGTCCCGCGTGGTCAACGGCGTGCGCAACGTGGCCCCCGAGATCCAGCGGAGCGTCCGCGACGCCATCGACCGCATCGGCTACCGGCCCAACCAGGCCGCGCGCTCCCTGGTCACCCGCCGCACCGGGACCGTCGCCCTGGTGCTCTCCGCCACCGGCCGGTCCTTCACCGCCCGGGTGTTCTCCGACCCGTTCTTCGGCCGCGTGGTCGACGGAGTGCTGCCCGTCCTGCGCCGCCGGGAGATCCAGCCGGTGCTGCTCGTCGCCGAGTCCGAGCAGGCCAGGGGCCAACTCGTCGAGTACCTGAGGCAGGGCGGCGCCGACGGGGCCCTGGTCGTCCCGCTGGACGAGGACGACCCGCTCCCGTCGATGCTCATGGCGGCGGGCCTGCCCACCGTGCTGTTCGGCCGCCCCCGCGAGGGGGAGCGCTGCGCTTACGTGGACCTCGACAACCGCGCGGGTGCCCGCCTCGCGGCCGAACACCTCTGGGCCACCGGGCGGCGGCGCCCGGCCGCCATCGCCGCCCCGGTCACCGCGCCCACGGCCGGGGAGCGCCTCGACGGCTTCCGGGACGCGCTCGCGGCCCACGGCGTGACCTCGGTGCCCGTCGTACGCGGCCGGTACACGGTGGACAGCGGGCGGCGCGCCATGGCCAGGCTCCTCAAGGACCATCCGGACCTCGACGCCGTGTTCGCCGCCAACGACCTGATGGCCCAGGGCGCCTGCCAGTACCTCCGCGAGCAGGGCGTCTCCGTCCCCGGCACGGTGGCCGTCGTGGGCTTCGACGACTCGGTGGCGGCCCGCAAGGCACGACCGCAGCTGACCACCGTGCGCCAGCCGGTGGAGCGCATGGCCGCCGCGATGGCCACCCAGCTGGTCGAGCGGCTCGACGGCACCCGCTCCGAGCCGGCCGCCGAGGTCTTCGCACCGGTCCTGGTCGTCCGCGAGTCCGCCTGACGGCCTCGGCGAGGGGCTTCCGGTACGGGCATCGGGCCGCCGGCCCGCCGTGTCACCCCTCCAGGGCGTCCAGCACGGCGAGCTGCTCCCCGACGCGGGCGGTCGACCAGGTGTCGAGCCAGGCCGCGAAACCCTCGCCGTAGGCCCGGGGGGCGGACTCGACGCGCATCACGAGAGCGAGGTACACGCGGTAGAGGGCGAGTCGGACGCGGGCCCCGGTGTCGAGCGACAGGGCGGGGGCGACGGAGCGGTAGCCCGCCAGGAGGTGGGCGTCGTCCTCGGCGGAGCCGAGCGGGTCGAGCCCGACGAGTTCGGCCAGCGGGTCCCCGAAGAAGGCGCGTTCGCCGTCGATCAGCCCGCCCAGGTGCCACCGCCCGCTCCCGGTCCGCTTGACGACGACGTTGCCCTCCCAGGCGTCGAAGTGCACGAGCGCCGGGCGGCGCACCGCGGCGAGCCGCCGGTGGAACCGCTGGGGGAGTCCCGCGAGGAACCCGGTGGGCGCGGGCAGCGCGACGTCGAACCGGCGCGCGTCGGCGAGGACGGCGTGCAGCATCGCGGTGAACGCGGCCGGCCAGTCGGGCGCCGAGAGCCCGGCGGCGGGCTGCGGGTAGCCGAACGCCGGGCCGGTGACGCCGGCGATCCGGGCCAGGCTCGCGCCCAGCTCGCGGCGGAGCGACGCGCGGTCGGTCGGGGCGATCCGGTCGCGCGCGGCGTCCCAGGTGGTGCCGTCGAGGTAGGAGAGGAGCAGCCACTCGGCGGGGGTGTCGGCGCCGGCCGGCTCGTGGTGCAGGACGGCGGGCACCCGGGCCCCCGCCCCGGCGGCCAGCCGGTGGAAGAGCGCCTCGGTGCCGAGCAGGTCCCGCTCGTGGGTGAGGGCGGGGGTGCCCGCCCGGGGCGCGGTCTTGAGGACCAGCCGCCGGCCGTCGGAGAGCTCCAGCAGCCGGGCGGAGTTGTAGAGGCCGCCGCTGAGGTCGGTTCCCCGGACCACGGTCGCCGCCCCGAGGACGCGGCCGAGCCGTTCGTCGTCGGGCTCGAAGGAGGCCCCGGCGTCGGTCTCGAAGGAGTGCTCGGCGGAGCGCTCGCCGCCGGGCTCGTCGGAAGGCCCGGAGGAGGGCTCGGGTCCCATCGGCGGGGGTGGGGCGGTGCCGGCGGCCATGGGCGCTCCTTCGATGGACCGGGAGGGGCTCGGTGGTGCGGCGGCGCCGGACTCCGGAAGGCCGCCCCGGGGGTGCCGGGGCGGCCTTCCGGAGGTGCGCGGCGGGCGCGGGTCAGCCCGCGTGGGCCTGCCGGTGGGCGCGGACGAGCTCCGCGTACCGCCGTCCGCTCGTCTTCACGGTCCGCCGCTGCGTCGCGTAGTCGACGTGGACGAGGCCGAAGCGCTTGTCGTAGCCGTAGGCCCACTCGAAGTTGTCGAGGAGCGACCAGGCGTAGTACCCGGCGAGCGGCGCGCCCTTGCGCAGCGCCCGGGCGCAGGCCGCGAGGTGCTGCTCCAGGTAGCGGGTGCGCTCGGGGTCGTGGACCGCGCCGTCGGGGCCGACGGTGTCGGGGAAGGCCGAGCCGTTCTCGGTGACGTACAGCTTCCGTACGCCGTAGTCCTCGGTGAGGCGCAGCAGGAAGGCCTCCAGGCCGCCCGCGTCGATCTGCCAGTCCATGCCGGTGCGGGGTACCTCGGGGAGCCGTACCTCGCGCGCGTACGGGACGGGGCCGGCCGGGTCGTCGGCGACCGTGACGGGGAAGTAGTAGTTGAGGCCGTGCCAGTCCAGGGGAGCCGCGATGGTCTCCAGGTCCCCTGCCCGCTCCGGCAGTTCGACCCCGTACAGCTCCCGCATGTCGGCGGGGAATCCGCGGCCGTGGACCGGGTCCAGCCACCAGCGGTTGGTGTGGCCGTCCGCGCGGGCGGCGGCGGCGATGTCCTCGGGGCGGGTGGAGGCGGGCGCGACGGTGGAGTGGTTGGTGACCAGGCCGACCTGGGCGCCGGGGGCGGCGGCGCGGACGGCCTGGGTGGCGAGGCCGTGCGCGAGGAGGAGGTGGTAGGAGGCGCGGACGGCGGCGGTGAGGTCGGTGAGGCCGGGGGCCATCCGGCCCTCCAGGTGGCCGATCCAGCCGGAGCAGAGCGGTTCGTTGAGGGTGGCCCACTGGGTGACCCGGTCGCCGAGGCGTTCGGCGACGACGGAGGCGTAGGCGGCGAGGTGTTCGGCGGTGGCCCGCTCGGTCCAGCCGCCGTGGCTGTCCCGCACCCGGTCCTGGAGGGCCTGCGGCAGGTCCCAGTGGTAGAGGGTGACGGAGGGGGTGATGCCGGCGTCGAGGAGTCCGTCGACGAGCCGGTCGTAGAAGTCGAGGCCGGCGGCGTTGACGGGGCCGTCGCCGCCGGGGACCACGCGGGGCCAGGCGACGGAGAGCCGGTAGGCGTCGGTGCCGAAGCCCTTCATCAGGGCGATGTCCTCGGGCCAGCGGTGGTAGTGGTCGCAGGCGGTGTCGCCGTGGTCGCCGTTGTCGATGGCGCCCGGGACGCGGGAGAAGGTGTCCCAGATGGAGGGGGCCCTGCCGTCCTCGGCGACGGCGCCCTCGATCTGGTAGGCGGAGGTCGCCGTGCCCCAGGAGAAGTCCGGCGGGAAGGCCTCCAGGTCGAGCGCGGTGCGGGAATCGGGGGAGCCGGGGGAGACGGACACGGGGAACCTCTTCGGGATGGGTGTGGAGAGGGACGTCACTTGACCGCACCTGCGGTGAGGCCGGCGACGAGATAGCGCTGGAGGAGCAGGAACCCGACGACGACGGGGACGCTGACCACGAGGGAGGCGGCCATCACCTGGTTCCAGTAGACGTCGTTCTGGGTGGCGTACCCCTGGAGGCCGACGGCGAGGGTGCGGGTGGTGTCGTTGGTCATGACGGAGGCGAAGAGGACCTCTCCCCAGGCGGTCATGAACGCGTAGACGGCCACGGCGATGATGCCGGGGGACGCGGCGGGCACGATGACCCGGAACAGCGCGCTGATCGGCCCGCAGCCGTCGACCTTGGCGGCCTCGTCGAGCTCGCGCGGGATCGAGTCGAAGTAGCCGGTGAGCATCCAGATGGAGAACGGCAGCGAGAAGGTCAGATAGGTGAGGATCAGGCCTTCGCGGGAGCCGAAGAGGGCGATGCCGGTGGCGTTGCCGATGTTGACGTAGATGAGGAAGAGCGGCAGCAGGAAGAGGATGCCGGGGAACATCTGGGTGGAGAGGACCGTCACCGTGAAGACCCGCTTGCCCCGGAAGGTGTAGCGGCTGACGGCGTACGCGGCGAAGATCGCGACCACCACCGAGAACACCGTGGCCGCGCCGGCGACAACGATCGAGTTCACGAAGTAGTCGGCGAGCGGGACGGTCTCCCAGATGTCGACGTACGGGCGGAGCGTGAGCCCGGACGGGATCCACTCGAACTTCCCCGAGACGTCCGCGAGGGGCTTCAGGGAGCTGGAGATCATCACGTACACCGGCAGCACCACGAAGGTGGTGAGCAGGGTGAGGAAGATCCGCCGGGTCCAGAGGAACGAGCGGGGCGCCGCCATGGGGGAGCGGCCCGGACGCGGGCGCGCGGCCGCGTGCCGGGAGGTGTGCTCAGACATCGGCTGCCTTCCTTCCGCGGCTGGTGAGCAGCAGGTAGACGCCCGTGACGACGAGGAGGAAGAGCAGCAGCAGCACGGACATGGCCGAGCCGGTGCCGAAGTTCCAGGTCTGGAAGGACGACTGGTAGATGTGGAGCGAGATCAGGTCGGCGGCCTCGGGCGCGGCCTTCCCGAAGAGGACGAACGGCGTGTTGAAGTCGTTGAACGTCCACAGGAAGAGCACGAGGACGAGGACCTGGTTGACGGAGCGCAGCGACGGCAGGGTGATGTGCCGGATCTGCTTCCACACGCCGGCCCCGTCCAGGGCGGCCGCCTCGTACATGTCGCGGGGGATGTTCTGGAGTCCCGCCATGACGGTGAGGAAGGCGAACGGCCAGCCCTTCCACACCGAGACGATCAGCAGGGCCCAGAAGCTGTTGTCCCCGATGAGCCAGAAGGCGGGGCTGTCGCCGATGCCGAGCTGGTCGTGGAGGACGTGGTTGATCAGGCCGTTGTCCCGCTGGAACATGAACGCCCAGGTGATGACGGCGGCGTAGACGGGCAGGGCGTACGGGACGAGGAACAGGGTCCGCAGGAAGCCGCGGCCGCGGAAGTTCTCCTGGAGGAAGATCGCGGCGGCGGTCCCGAGGAGCCAGCACAGCCCCACGGACAGGGCGGTGAACAGACACGTCGTCAGGAAGGACTTCAGGAGCGCCTGCCCGACGGGGGCGTCGAAGTCGATCGCGACGGAGTAGTTGTCCAGGCCCGACCAGGGAGCCTCGTTCCAGTTCCGGATGTAGAACTGCGTGAGCTCCTTGAAGCTCATGGCGATGCCCATGAGCATCGGCAGCAGGTGGACGAGCAGTTCGAGGAGCAGGGCGGGCAGGAGCAGCAGGTAGGGCAGTGCGATGCGGCGACGCCCGGAGCGGCGTGGTGCGCGCGCCTCTCCGGGTGTGGCCTTGCGCACCGCCGGCTCGGTCGGGTGAGCGACGGCGGTTTCGGTCATGGTGGGGCGGCCTACTTCTTGGGCATCTGCTGCTGGGCCTTTTCGAGCTTGGCCTTCACGGACTCCGTGGTGACCGGCCGGCCGGCGGCGGCGTCGGCGAACAGCTCCTTGACCGCGGTGCCCACGACCGTCTCGAACTGGGACTCCTCCGGGACCTGCGGCAGGGCCGCGGCGCTGGTGGCGAGGGTGTCGCGGATGACGGTCAGCGACGGGGCGGCGAAGGCGGCGTCCTTCTGCGCGCCCTTGACCGGCGGGACGGAGCCGTACGACTTGTTGAGGACGACCTGCTCCTCGTCGCTCGTCATGTACTTCACGAACTTCAGGGCGCCGTCGAGGTTCTTGGTGTTCTTGAAGACGGCCATGTTGATGCCGGCGACCATGGAGTTGGTCTGGGCGCCCTGGCCGGGCTTGCCGGACGCGACCGGGGCGGGGGCCACGCCCCACTCCTCCGGGCCCATGCCCTGCGCGGAGAAGGTCTGCTGCGGGGTCTGCCACAGGACCATGCCGGTCTTGTTCTTGGCGAAGTCGCTGAGGGACTGGTTCTGCGCGTACTCGGCGTTGCCGGGGGCGACGACCTTCTGGACGGCCATCAGGTCGATGTACTGCTTGACGGCGGCCACGGCCCCGTCGGAGGTGAAGTCGGGCTTGCCGTCGGCGGTGAAGAAGTCGGCGCCGTGCTGCTTTCCGAGGACGAACACCTGGTGGATGTTGTTGGAGAGGTTGGAGCCCTCGACCCCGATGCCCGCGTTGCCGTTCTTGGTGAGCTTCTTGCCGGCCGCGATCACCTCGTCCCAGGTGGCCGGCGGCTTGGCTATGCCGGCCTCCTTGAACATCTTCTTGTTGTAGTAGAGCGCGTACGCCATGGAGTAGAGCGGGACGGCGGCCGGGTCCTGGCCCGGGACGCCGGTGGAGCCGAGCGCGGACTCGACGAAGCGGTCCCTGCCGCCGATGGCGTCCAGGTTCTTCGCGTCCCAGGGCAGCAGGGCGCCGGTGGACTGGAGCGAGGCGCTCCAGGTGTTGCCGATGTTGAGGATGTCGGGGCCCTGGCCGGAGGTGGTCGCGGTGAGGATCCGGTTGAGCAGGTCGGACCACGGGATCACCTCCAGCTTGACCTTGATCCCGGTCTCCTTCTCGAACTGGTCGAGCTCGGGCTGCAGGACCTTCTTGTCGACCTCCAGGCTGGCGCCCTGGTTGGAGGCCCAGTAGGTGAGGGTCTTCGGCGACGACTCGGTCGCCTCGCCGCCGCCGCAGGCGGTGGCGGTGAAGGCGAGGGAGAGGGTGACGACACCGGTGACAGCGGCTCTGACTCTGCGCATGGCTCCTGGGCCCTTTCAGGGACGAGGGGGCGTGCCGATGCGGTGGGCTTCTGGAGGCCTCGCCGTAACATCGGCTTAATTTAGGATGTGAGTTAAACCCCATGAGAAGGTCGCGTCAAGGCCTGCGCTGCGGGTATGTTGCAACGAACGACTTCAGAGACGGGGATCCACGTGCACGCGAGAACTGGCCGTACGGTGCGTGACCTGCGGCGCGAGAACCGCACCGCGGTTCTGCGCAGGCTGTACTTCGAAGGACCGATGAGCCGCCTCATGCTCGGCCCGGCGACCGGCCTCAGCTCGGGCTCCGTGAGCAACGTGGTGGCCGAACTCGTCGCCGACGGCCTCGTGGAGGAGGCCGGCAGCGTCGACTCGGCCGGCGGACGCCCCCGCACCCTCGTCAGGATCGCCCCCTCCAGCGGCTTCATGATCGGCGTCGACATCGGCGAGACCCGGGTCAGGATCGAGCTGTTCGACCTGACCCTCACCGAACTGGCGCGCACCGAGCGCCCGTTGGCCCCCTCCGGGCCCCGCACCGCCCGCTACGACGTCGACCTCGTCGTCGGCCACCTCCGCGACGGCATCGCGGAGGTGCTGCGCCTCGCCGAGGTCCCCGCGGAGCGCCTCATCGGCGTCGGCGTCGGCGTCCCCGGCATCGTGGCCCGGGACGCCGGGGAGGGCGCGGTCGTCCACGGCCAGACCGTCGGCTGGGACGCCGTCCCCTTCGAGCGACTGCTCCGCGCGGCCGTCGACCTCCCCGAGTCCGTCCCCTACTGGATCGACAACGGGGCCAAGACCCTCGGGCAGGCCGAGATGTGGTTCGGCGCCGGACGCGGGGCGCGCAGCGCCGTGGTGGTGCTGTTCGGATCGGGTGTCGGCGCGTGCGTGGTCACCGATCCGATGGGGCCGGGCCGGGCCATCGAGTGGGGCCATCTGACCGTCCGCGTGCGGGGGCGGCGCTGCCGCTGCGGCGCGCAGGGCTGCCTGGAGGCGTACGCGGG
>NZ_RDBH01000007.1:0-7584 GCF_008042145.1 Streptomyces sp. adm13(2018) | reverse complement strand
GTCCTCCTGGTGCCGGGGGCGGACGGGAAAGCGGCCCGGGCGCCCTCGCGGGCGTCCGGGCCGTGGTGCGTGGTGCGTGGTGCGGGGTCAGGGCAGACGGTGGTTCTCGTCCAGCACGACTCCGCGCTCGGGGCGGTACAGGTCGAAGCCCCGGGTGTCGCACTGGAGGCCACCGTTGATGCAGTGGTCGACCAGCGCCTTGAGGGTGCGCTCCTCCCAGGCGTTGAAGAAGTCGTAGTGGAAGGAGTAGCCGCGCCCGCTGGCCAGCCGGACCCGGCTCATGTCGCCGTTGACCGGCCACGCCATCTTGAACTCGATCATCGGCAGGGCGACCGGGTGGGAGGCGGGGCACATGTTGTCGTTGGTGCCGGGCTTCACCACGGGGTACGCCATGTGGCTCTTGTGGTCGGGGGTGTCGAGGTACAGGCCGTTCCAGCAGCTGGGCGCCTGCATGCGCAGGTTGAGCTGGACGTCGGGCCGGCTGGGACAGCTCGCCGGGATGTCGGTGTTGAAGAAGCTGTCACCGCACTCCCAGCCCTCGACGAAGCCCTTGTGGCTCCGGAACTCCTCGGCGGTCTGCATCGGGTTGCCGACGACGAACCGCAGGCCCTTGGGGAAGGGCCGGACGCTCCGGTAGTCGGTGACGCCCGCCTTGTAGTAGATGACCTGCGGGCCGACGGGCAGGATCTTCTGGTCGCCGTTGAACAGCGAGGGCATCCAGTACGCGGAGGCGTCCGCGGGCGCCTTGCAGGTGGTGCTGCCGCCGTAGAGCGAGGCGGTCGTGCTGGCGGCGTTCGTGGAGGTGTTGCCCATGAACGTGTGGTCGTGGGACTTGCCGAACTGGCCCGGGTAGACGATCGGGTCGTCCGGCGCGGTGTGCGTGACGGAGCAGCCGGCCTGGAACTCGTGGTGGTAGGCCGGGGGCGGGGTGGCGGTGGAGGGCGTGACCCCGGTGACCTGGGGGACGGCCGGGATGTAGCCGTCGCCGTCGTCGCCCGAGGCCTGGGTGGACGCCGCCATGACGTGGCCCGTGGCGGCGCCCGCGCCGTGGGAACCGTGGGCGGCCGCCGGGGCGGTCTCCCCGTGGGCGGTGGCGGCGGTGTAGGTGTCGACCGTCAGGGCGGAGACGCCCAGGGCGGCTGCGAGCAGCAGGGCGGACAGGGTCCGGCCGCGGATTCTCATCGTGGTCTCCTCGTTCTCCTCAGGGGGTCAGCTGTAGATGCCGAACTCGTGGAGCGAGTAGCCCCAGCCGGTGCCGCGCGCGGTGAGCTGGAGCCTGACGTACCGGGCGGTGGTGGCGGGCTCGATGGTGTCGATGTCGCCGTTGCCCGTGGTGGTGGTGTGGACGGTCCGCCAGGTCGTGCCGTTGTCGGAGACCTGGACCTCGTAGGCGCGGGCGTAGGCCGGGTCCCAGACGAGCTGCACGGTGCGGATGGGCTTGACCGCGCCGAGGTCGACCTGGATCCACTGCGGGTCGCTCCAGTCGCTGGCCCAGCGGGTGCCGGTGTTGCCGTCGGTGGCGTTGGTCGCGGGGCAGGGGCAGTCGCCGTAGGAGGCCTGGGCGGAGGAGGCGGTGGTGGGCCGGTTCAGGGCGAGGTTGGTGCCGGCGACGGGCGGGGCGACGACCTTGACGGACTTGGTCTCGATCCCGGCGTTGCCGCGGCCGTCCTCGGCCTGGATGTAGACCTTCCACACGCCGAGCTTCTCGGGGGCGGTCACCGCGAAGGTGTTGTTGCCCAGGGAGCGGTACTGCGCGTCGACGAGGCGCTTGTCGCCGTTGGCGTAGTTTCCGCTGAGGTAGATCTTGGGTGTGATCGGGTCGCCGTCGGGGTCGCGGATGTCGGCGCGGACCGTGAACTCACGTCCGGCCGGGGCCGCGGTGGGCGTGCTGACGGTCATGTCGGTGATGACCGGCGGGGTGTTGTCCCCGGCGGTGGACCCGGTGTACGCCTTCTTGACGGCGTAGTACGACAGGCGCTTCAGTCCGTCCGGAAGCAGGTTGAACCAGATTCCGCCGAAGTCGTGCTCGAGACCGTAGTGGAACATCGTCGCGCCCAGGGCGACGCCCTGGTGACCGGTGATGCAGCCCCAGGCCTTGGTGTAGCCCTCCGCCTTCTGGACGTCGGTCGGCTCGTCCGGGATGCCGTTGACGTCGTCGGGCACCTCCCACTCGCCGGTGTTGCCCGTCTCGGTGATGATGTACGGCTTGTTGTACCCGCCGTCGATCCAGTCCTGCCGCACACCGCAGATGTCGCCGTACGCGTTCATCGAGTACAGGTCGAGGTCGGGCGCGTTGCGCTTGTAGTACGGCCACGCGCCGGTCCACGCGTCCGTGGAGGTCACGGGGTGGTCGGGGTCGATGGCGTGGATCCGCTTGGCGACGTCGTTGACGAAGGTCGTGTACGCGTTGCGCTGGGCCTCCAGCTCGGTGCCGCCGTAACAGTTCTGCAGGCCGAGGACGGACTCGTTGCCGACGTTCCACATGAGCGTGGCCGGGTGGGACTTGTAGGTCTCGACCCACTTCGCGAACTCGGTGAGCATGGTGCTCTTGTACGCGGTGTCCGTCACGTAGTTCACACAGCCGCCGGAGCCCGGGCCGCCGCCCGGCTGGAGCCAGAAGCCGTTGATCACCTTGACGCCGTTCGCGGCGGCGGAGTCGAGCAGCGGCTTGGTGCCGGCGTCCGTCCCCCAGGTGCGGACGGTGTTGACGCCCATGGACCGCACGTCCGGCATGTAGCGGGGCGCGTCGGCCATCGCGGGGCCCCAGGTGACGCCCTTGACGGTGTACGGCTGCCCGCCCACCGTCAGCCGCCAGTCGCCCTGGCCGCCGGTGACGCGGACGGCGCCGCCGGGCTCGGGCTGGGTGGTTCCGCCGCCGTAGACCCGGAACTCCCAGAGGGAGTAGCCGTATCCGGTGCCGCGGGTGATGCCCTGGAGGCGTACGTAGCGGCCGGCGCCGGTGACCGCGAGCTCGTCGGTGCCGCCGTCGCCCGCGGTCACGGAGGTGACGGTGCGCCAGTCGGTGCCGTTGTCGGAGAGCTGGATGGCATACGCCTTGCCGTAGGCGCCCTCCCAGTTCAGGACGACCCGGCTGATGTCGGTACGGGTGCCCAGGTCGACCTGGATCCACTGGGCGTCGCTCCACTGGCTGGCCCAGCGGGTTCCGGTGAGGTCGCCGTCGAAGGCGGCGGAGGCCTTCCAGGCGTCGCCCTCGGAGGAGGAGGCGGTCGCGGTCTTCCCCTGGGAGAGGAGGGTCTCGGCCGCGACGGCCGGGGTCGCGGCCAGCATCGAGGCGGAGCCGAGGGCGGTGGCGAGCAGCGCCCCGACGGAGACGAGCGAGGCCGTCCTACGGGCGCGGGTGCGGGCGCGTCCATAAAACTGAGGCGCTGAGGAGACGACGGTGGAGACGACGGCGAACGTGCTGGTAGGCCTGGTGGCCGCCCTGCACGTCTCCTTCCTGGTCCTGGAGATGTTCCTGTGGGAGCGGAGGCCGGGCCGCGGCCTCTCCGGCTTCGACGACGAGGCCCGCGCCACCGTCGAGGCCGCCTGGGACCAGGGCATCCGCTACTACGACACCGCCCCCCTCTACGGCGCCGGGCTCGCCGAGCAGCGGCTCGGCGAAGTCCTGGCCGGCAAGCCCCGCGACTCCTACGTCCTGTCGACCAAGGTCGGCCGGGTGGTCCTCGACGAGCACGAGACGGACGCGCCGGACTTCGGCGAGAAGGGCGGGCTGTTCGAGCACGGCAACCCGAACCGGATCCTCCACGAGTGGACCGCCGACGCCACCGAGCGCTCCATCGAGGGCAGCCTGAAGCGCCTGGGCACCGACCGCCTCGACATCGTCTGGGTCCACGACATCGCCCAGGACTTCCACGGCGACGCCTGGCTGGGGAAGTTCGAGGAGGCCCGCACCGGCGCCTTCCGGGTGCTGTCCCGGCTGCGCGACGAGGGCGTCATCAAGGCCTGGGGCCTCGGGGTGAACCGGACCGAGCCCATCGAGCTGACCCTCGGCCTGGACGAGCCGCGGCCCGACGGCTTCCTGCTCGCCGGCCGCTACACCCTCCTCGACCACGAGCACGCCCTCACCCGGCTGCTCCCGCTGGCGGCCGAGCAGGGCGTCGACATGGTCGTCGGCGGCCCGTACAGCTCAGGCGTCCTCGCCGGCGGCACCCACTTCGAGTACCAGCAGGCCCCGGCCGGGATCGTCGAGCGCGTCGGCCGTCTGAAGGCGCTGACCGAGCAGCACGGCATCGGCATCAAGGCCGCCGCCCTGCAGTTCTCGCTCGCGCACCCCGCGTCCGCCGCCGTCATCCCCGGCGCCACCCGGCCCGGCCGGATCGCCGAGGACACCGCGGCCCTGGCCGAGAACGTCCCCGCCGCCTTCTGGACCGACCTCCGCGCGGCCGGCCTGGTCTCCCCGGCGGCCCCGCTCCCGCACGGCGCCTGACTTCCGCGTCCCCGGACACTCCTCCGTACGCTCGCCGCCCGAGCCCCGGCCCGCACGGCCCGGACACGCCCCCGCGTGCCCGGGCCGCGGCCGTGGAGCCGGCCGGGCGGGTCAGGCGCCCAGGGTGATCAGGGCCGCGATCGCCGGGCCGAAGGCGCCGCCCAGCTGGTAGGCGAGGCTGAACAGGCCGATCGCCGTGGGCCGCTGGTCGGCGGACGCGGCCCGGGTGGCGTACACCGCGAGGACGGCCTGGCCCGCGCTCGTGGCGAGCACGGCGAGCGTCGCGACCGGCAGGAGCAGCGGGGCCCAGGGGGTCAGCGCGGCGGTCAGCGGGGCGAGGGCTCCGACGGCGAGCGACGCCCGCCAGAACGCCGCGGCCGCGAGCGTCGAGCCGAGCAGCGGTCCGACCGCGCCGAGCGTGCCGAAGCCGGCCGTGATCACTCCCATGCGCCGGACCGAGCCCGCGAGGCTCATCGCCGCGGTGACCAGGCCCGCGCCGCCGACCGCCTGGGCCGCGCGGCCCGTCATGGCCAGCGGCAGCCAGGGCGCCACGGCGACGACCGCGGTGCCGGCGGCGACGAGGACGGCGCTGAGCCGGAGCGTGGTGCCGAGGCCGCGACGCCGGAGCAGGCCCGCCATCAGGGGCGTTCCGACGGCCATCGCCCAGGCGAAGACCGTGACCGGCCCGCGGAGCTGCTCGCCGACGTGGACCGCGACCTGGTCGGCCGGACGGCCGACGGACTCCGCCACGTACTGGAGGCCTTCGGCGACACCAGCATCAAGTGAGGTGACCGGGGCGGCCGGTGACGGCGGGTGGCCGGTGACGCGGCGAGGTCTCCGGTCCCCGGTCGCCCCTCTCCGGGTCGCGGCCCCCGGGCCCCCGTCCGCCGCGTGCGTAGGCGGTGGACGCGGCTGCGGGGCAGGGCCGATCATGGGGCCATGTCGCTCCGTACGCACGAGGCCGAGCTGTTCGAGGGTTCCCGGGGACGCCTGGAGGCCATCGCCTACCGCATGCTCGGCTCCGCCGGCGACGCCGAGGACGCCGTACAGGAGACGTATCTGCGGTGGCACGCGGCGGACCGGGAGCGCATCGAGACGCCCGAGGCGTGGCTGACGAAGGTCCTCACCAACCTCTGCCTCAACCAGCTCTCCTCCGCGCGCGCCCGGCGGGAGACCTACGTCGGACAGTGGCTCCCGGAGCCCCTGCTGGCCGGCGACCGCATGCTCGGCCCGGCCGAGACCGCCGAGCAGCGCGAGTCGGTGTCCCTCGCCGTCCTCACCCTCATGGAACGGCTGACGCCCAACGAACGCGCCGTGTACGTCCTGCGCGAGGCCTTCGGGCACCCGCACCGCGAGATCGCGGACATCCTCGACCTCACCGAGGCCAACTGCCAGCAGATCCACCGGCGCGCCAGGCAGCACCTCGCCACCGACCGGGCCCGCACCGAGGTCGACGCGGCCGCCGCGCGGAAGGTCGTCGAGGAGTTTCTCGCCGCCGCCCTCAGCGGCGACACCGAGCCCCTGATCCGGCTGCTCACCGTCGACGCGGTCGGCGTCGCCGACGGCGGGGCCACGGTCCCGGCCCGCCGGACCCCGGTCCTCGGCGCGCTCGGCATCGCCCGCTACCTGCGGGGACTGTTCCGGCCGAACGCCGCCAAGCGGGCCGTCGCCGGCGGCGACCCCGTGGTCCACCCCGCCGTCGTCAACGGCGGCCCGGCCGCACTGGTCTCGGTCGGCGACCGGATCATCGGCGTCATCTGCCTCGCCCCGACGGCCGAGGGCGTCGAGGCGGTCCACCTCCAGGTCAACCCCGACAAGCTGGAGCGCATCACCCGCCGGTGGGCGGCCGCGGGCCCCCACGAACCGCCCACCAGGATCTGGTGACCCACCCCTCACGATCTGGTGACCCACGTCACACGCGGGGAGTGTCAGGGATCGCGCGGCTGTCCGGTTCAGGAGGTGAGTCCGACCGGATAGGGAGCCAGCCATGAAGCACCGCATCGTCGTCCTCGGAGCCGGATACGCCGGAGCGATCGCCGCCGGCCGCCTCGCCAGGCGCCTGCACCGCGACGACGTCGAGATCACCCTCGTCAACGCCGAGACCGAGTTCGTCGAGCGGGTGCGCCTGCACCAGCTCGCCGGCGGACAGGACCTGCCGAGCCGCCCGCTCCGCGACCTCTACGCGGGCACCGGCGTACGGCTCCGCACCGCCTGGGTCACCTCGGTCGACGCGGACCGCGGGACCGTCGGCCTCACCGGCGAGCAGGGCGCCGAGACCCTCCCGTACGACACCCTCGTGTACGCCCTCGGGAGCACCGCCGGCGCCCTCGACGTCCCCGGCGCCGCCGAGCACGCCCACGGCCTCTCCGGGAAGCGGGACGCCCTCCGGCTGCGGGCGCGACTGGCCGAGTTGGAGCCGGGCGCCACCGTACTGGTCGTCGGCGGCGGCCTGACCGGGATCGAGGCGGCCACCGAGATCGCCGAGGCGCGCCCGGACCTCGACGTCTCCCTCGCCGCCCGCGACGCCGTCGGCGGCGGGCTCGGCGAGAAGGCCCGCCGCCACCTGTACACCGTCTTCGGCCGACTCGGCGTCACCGTCCACGAGAACGCCGACATCGCCCGCGTCGAGGCGCACCGGGTCGTCACCGGCGAAGGCCGGGAGATCCCGGCCCGGTTGACCGTGTGGACCGCGGGCTTCGCCGTCCACCCGATCGCCGCCGCCACGACGCTGGAGGTGTCCGACACCGGGCGGATCGTGGTGGACGCCAGCATGCGCTCGGTCTCCCACCCCGATGTGTACGCCGTCGGGGACGCCGCGCTCGCCGAGGGGCCGGGCGGCCGGCCGCTGCGGATGTCCTGCGCCACGGCCAGCCCGATGGCCTGGCAGGCGGCCGACTCGCTCGCCGCGCGGCTGACCGGCCGGAAGGTCCCCGAGAACACGATCGGGTACGCCGCGCAGTGCATCAGCCTGGGTCGCCGGGACGCCGTCTTCCAGAAGGTGACCCGCGCGGACGAGGCCACGTCCACGGTCGTCACGGGCCGCTTCGGCGCCCGGATCAAGGAGTTCATCTGCTCGGGCGCGGCCTGGAGCGTCTCCCACCCGACGATGCTGCTGCCGAGCCGCCGCCGGAGGCTCG
>NZ_RDBH01000069.1 GCF_008042145.1 Streptomyces sp. adm13(2018) | reverse complement strand
GGAGCAGCACGGTGAACGTGCGGACGCGGCAGGGGGCGCGAAGGCGGACGCCCTGTCACGCGACGAGAGCAACCGGGCGCGGCGGCGACCGGCGCGGCGATGTGGTGCGGCGGTGCGGTGCGGCCGGACCTGGTCCGGCTCTCCGGCCGCGCTCGCTCGTGGGTCGTCGTCCCGGGTCGCCGTCGTGGGCCGTCAGGCCGTGCCGCGTCGCCCGGCCGCAGGCCGTCGCACGGCCCGTGGACGCCGGTCGGCAGGCCCGCGCGAGCCGCGGGCAGGCGGCTGCCGGGCAGCCGATCTCCCTTCGGCAGGCCACACGTTGACGCCTCGTCAGGGGCGATCATACACACGGATGTTTGGGTGCAAGCCGGTAAACGCCGCCATGGACATGCAGGCTGATTCCGGGCGGTGGACGGCTCTTGACGGTGCCTGGACGGTGTGCCAATCTCTCGACAGGTCTGGACCAATGGGCTTCATCGGGCGGGGCCGGAGATACCAGACGCCTCGGGGCATCCTGGCGTCTCCGGCGGTCCGGACCTCTCACGGCCGTCGGCCGGTCCTCCGGGGGGTGGACCGGCCCCATCCGACGGCCGGTGCCGCCACCGAACCCGGCTGCTCCGGCGTGCCCGCAGGCACCCGGGCGACAGGCGTCCGGTGGTTCGCGCCCCCTGCCGCGTCCGCACGTTCACCGTGCTGCTCCTCCGTTCTGCTCCGACGTCCTAAGCGAGCTGCCGATGTCCGAAGTCCTCTCCCTGTCCGACCCCATTCCGGCCTCCCCCGCCCAGCAGGGGGTCTGGCTGACCGATCGGCTGGGACTGGCCCGCGAGGCGTTCCACATGCCCCTGCGGATCTCTTTCGACCGGGCCGACACCTCCGCGCTGCACCACGCGGTGACCGCCGTGACCGAGCGCCATCCGGCCCTCGCCGCCCGCCTGGTGGAGCGCGACGGCCGGATCTGGCAGGAACCTGCCGCGCAGCGGCCCGGACTGACCCTCCTCGACGCACCCGGGGACGAGGCGGCCCTGGAGCGGCTGCTGGACGTCGACGCCGCCCGCCCGTTCGCCCTGGAGGCCGGCCCGCTCAGCCGCTTCACCCTCTACCGACGCCCGGACGGAAGCTCCGAACTCCTCTTCACCGCCCACCACTCGGTCTTCGACGGCAACTCGAAGGACGTCCTGGTCCGGGACCTCGCGGCCGCGTACAACGGCGTCGCGCTGCCGCCCTCCCCCGCCGCCGCGCCGCCCGGGTCCGCGGCGGATCCGGACACCGTACGGCGGGCCGCCGCGTTCTACGGGCCCCGCTGGGCCGCCGCGACCGACCCCGTACTGCCCGGAACGCTCCGCACACCGGCCTCCTCCACCTCTGCCGGAGAGGCCGTCGCATGGCACCTCGACGGCGTCGAGGCGAAGGAGCTGACCGCGGCGGCCGCCATCGTCGGCACCACCGTCTTCGAGTTCCTGCTCGCGGCCCTGCACGGGCTGCTGCGCCGCTACGGCGGAGAAGCCGTCCCGGTCTCCGTACCGCTCTCCACCCGAAGACCCGGACTCGACGCGGGCATAGGCATGTTCGTCAACGAACTGCCCGTCCACGCACCCGCGGCCGACGCGTCGCTGCCCTTCGCCGCCTTCGCCGCGGCCGTCCGGACCGAACTGCGCGCCGGATACCCCTTCCGCGCTGTGCCCTTCGGCGCGGCCGTCCCGGCCCTGGAGCCCCGTCTCGGTCTGACCGCCGTCTCGCTCGGCTACCGCCGCCGCGGCCCGGACCCCGACTTCGGCGGGACCGGCGCCCGGATCTCCTGGGCCGTGCGCAACCGCACCGCCCGCAACACCCTCCATCTGCAGATCGTCGAAGGCCCCGACGCCTCGGGCGGGGCGGTCGACTTCAGCTTCCAGTACGACCCCGCCGTCCTGGCCCCCGACGCGGCCCGGCGTATCGCCGGCCACTACCGGACCCTGCTCGCTGGAGCGGTCGCCGCGCCCGGCACCCCGCTGCGGGACCTGCCGCTCCTGGACCCCGCCGAGCTGCGCGCCGTCACCGTCGCCCCCAACGCCACCGACCGCCCCTACCCGGCCGACCGGACCGTCCTCGACCTGGTCCGCGCCCAGGCCGACGCGACCCCCTCGGCGATCGCGGTGAGCGCCGGCGACCGACGGCTCAGCTATCGCGAACTGCTGAACAGAGTCGACGAGTTGAGGGCGGCGCTCCGGTCCGGAGGGGTCCGGCCCGGCGATCTGGTCGCCCTCCATCTGGACCGCACCGCCGACCTGCCTGCCGCACTGCTCGCCGTCCTCGCCACCGGCGCGTCCTACCTTCCGCTGGACCCCGGATACCCGGCCGATCGCCTCGCCCTCGTCCTGCGCGACTCGGGTGCCGCGCTGGTGCTCGCGGACCGCGAGCCATCCCCCGCTGTCGCCGAGGCCGCCCCCGCGGTCCTGCGGCTCCCGGCGGCCACGGAGCGGGCCCCGGAGAGGGCCGCCGACACGGCCCCCGGTCCGGACGACGTGGCGTACGTGCTCTACACCTCCGGCTCCACCGGCCGCCCCAAGGGCGTCTCGGTCGGCCACCGCGCGCTGGTGAACCTGCTCACCTCCTTCGCCGACCGGCTCGCGGCCGGCCCCGGGCACACCTGGCTCGGCCTGACCTCGCTCTCCTTCGACATCTCCGCCCTGGAGCTCTACCTGCCGCTGATCACCGGCGGCCGCCTGGTCCTGGCACCGGAGGGCCTCGCCGTCGACGGCCCCGGTCTGCTCGCGCTGATCGGCGCCGAGGGCGTCACCCACGTCCAGGCCACCCCCTCCGGATGGCGGGTCATGCTCACCGCCGGAACCGGCCTCGACGCCCTCTCCACCGTCACGGGCCTGGCCGGCGGCGAGGCCCTCCCGCTCCCCCTCGCCCGTACGCTGCGAGGACGTACCGCACGGCTGTTCAACGTGTACGGACCCACCGAGACCACCATCTGGTCGACCTGCGCGGAGCTCCCCGCCGAGCCGGACCGCGTCGGGATCGGCCGCCCGATCGCCAACACGCAGGTGTACGTCGTCGACGCGCTGCTCCGGCCCACCCCGCTCGGCGTCCCCGGGGAGCTGCTCATCGGCGGGGACGGCGTCGCGCACGGATACCTCGGCCGGCCCGAGCTGACCGCCGAGCGCTTCGTACCGAACCCCTTCGGCCCCCCGGACACCCGGCTCTACCGCACCGGCGACCTCGCCGCGTGGACGGAGGACGGCGAACTCGACTTCCTCGGCAGGATCGACGACCAGGTCAAGATCCGCGGCCACCGGATCGAACTCGGCGAGATCGAGTCCGCCCTGCTGGAGCACCCTGCGCTCGCCGCGGCCGCCGTCGCGATCCGCACAGAGGAGGACGGCGAACCCTTCCTCGCGGGCTATCCGGTCCCGGCCGCCGGCGCCCGGCCGCCCGCCCCGGCCGAGCTGCGGGACCATCTGCTGCGCACGCTGCCGGCCGCGATGGTCCCGCAGCGCTGGCTCACCCTGGAGCGGCTGCCGCTCACCCCGAACGGGAAGCTGGACCGGCGGGCCCTGCCGCATCCGCCGCGCGAGGCTCCGGAGCACCGGGCGGACGAGCGGGGCGCCGGGACCGGCGACGAGACGACACGGACGGTCTGCCGGATCTGGGCCGAGGTGCTCGGCCTCCCCGACGTCGGCCCCGAGGACGACCTGTTCGACCTCGGCGGGCACTCGCTTACCGTGGTCCGGATCGCCGCCCGGATCCGTGACGCGCTCGGCGTGGAGGTCGACTTCGACGTCTTCTTCGACGTCCCGACCCCGGCGGGGGTCGCCGCCGCCGTCCGCGCGCTCCTCTAGACCGCGCTCTCCCCGGACCGCTCCCCCGGTCGGACCGCACCCCCGTCGGGGTCGGGACGTCGAAGAAGACGTCGAAGTCGACCTCCACGCCGAGCGCGTCACGGATCCGGGCGGCGATCCGGACCACGGTAAGCGAGTGCCCGCCGAGGTCGAACAGGTCGTCCTCGGGGCCGACGTCGGGGAGGCCGAGCACCTCGGCCCAGATCCGGCAGACCGTCCGTGGCCCCCGCCCCGACCGAGCGGCCCGACGCCGTCCCGCTGTCCTTCGCCCAGCGCCGCCTGTGGTTCGCCAACCAGATGCACCCGGCGAGCCCGCTCTACAACATCCCGATGGTCCTGCGCCTGTCCGGCGACCTCGACCGCGCGGCACTCGGCGCCGCTCTCGCCGACCTCGCACAGCGCCACGAGAGCCTGCGGACGGTCTTCCCGGCCACCGACGGCGAACCCCGCCAGGTGGTCCTCGACGCCGAGGCCCAGCCCGTCGTCCTCACCGTCCTGGACCGCTCGGACGACGGTTCCGCCGGACCCGAGGACGCGCAGGCCCGCATCGCCGCACTGCTCCGCGACGGCTTCGACCTGACCAGCGAGGTCCCGCTGCRGGCGACGCTGCTCGCCACCGGTCCGGACGAGCACGTCCTCGTCCTCGTCCTCCACCACATCGCCGGTGACGCCTGGTCCCTCGCCCCCCTGGCCACGGACCTCTCCACCGCCTACGCCGCCCGTCTCCGCGGAGAGGCCCCGCAGTGGACGCCGCTCCCCGTCCAGTACGCCGACTACACGCTGTGGCAGCGCGAGCAGCTCGGCGACGAGACCGACCCGGACAGCGAGATCTCCCGTCAGCTCGCCCACTGGACCGACGTGCTCGCCGGTCTGCCCGAGGAGCTCGCCCTGCCCACCGACCGGCCCCGGCCGCTGACCGGCGCCCAGCGGGGAGCGAAGCTGCGCTTCGCCTTCGACGCCCAGCTGCACCGCCGGCTCCTGGCTCTCGCCGGCTCGACGGGCACCAGCCTCTTCATGGTCCTCCAGGCCGGGCTCGCGTCCGTCCTCAGCCGGCTCGGCGCGGGCGACGACATCCCGATCGGCGCCCCGATCGCCGGCCGCACCGACGACGCCCTCGACGACCTCGTGGGCTTCTTCCTGAACACCCTGGTCCTGCGCACCGACACCTCCGGTGCCCCGTCCTTCCGTGACCTGCTCGCCCGCGTCCGGGACGCCGACCTCGCCGCGTACGCCCACCAGGACCTGCCCTTCGAGCGCGTCGTCGAGGCGCTCAACCCGCAGCGCTCGCTCACCCGTCACCCGCTCTTCCAGGTGACGCTCACCGTCCAGAACTCCCGCGACGCCGCCCTCGAACTGCCCGGCCTCGCCGTGTCCGCCGAGGCCGGCACGTCCTCCTGGGCACGCTTCGACCTCTCCCTCGGCCTCGGCGAACGACACACCGCGAACGGGGTCCCGAACGGCCTCGAAGGCGTCGCCGAGTACTCCGCCGACCTCTTCGACCGCGCCACCGTCGAGACCGTCGTCGCCCGCCTGGAGCGCCTGCTCCGGGCCGCCGTCGCCCACCCCGACCGCTCCATCGGCGACATCGACGTCCTTGATGCCGTGGAGCGTGAGCGGTTGGTGGGTGGTGTGAACGCGACGGGTTCGGTGGTGCCGGTGGGTGTGGTGCCGGTGTGGTTCGCGGAGTGTGCGGCGCGGGTGCCGGAGGCTCTGGCGGTGGTGTGTGGTGGGGTGCGTCTGTCGTACGGGGAGTTGTGGTCTCGTGCGGTGGGTGTGGCGAATGAGTTGGCGCGTGTGGGTGTGGGTCGTGGTGCGGTGGTGGCGTTGGCGGTGCCGCGTTCGGTGGATGCGGTGGTGGCGATGCTGGGTGTGGGTCTTGCGGGT
>NZ_RDBH01000068.1:4747-5498 GCF_008042145.1 Streptomyces sp. adm13(2018) | reverse complement strand
CTCCGGGATACCCCGTGGGGGATCTGACAGACTCTCCGGCCCCGCTTTGACCCGTCGCAGGGCGTGGCCGGACCATCGCAGAGCGAGGCTGCACGGGCCGGACCCCGGTTAATGCCCCAGGCCGGGGACCGTGCCTGTGCGCCTCGCCTTGATCCTCCCCCGTACGCTTGCGGCCATGGGGCTGCGCGCGGAACTGCCGGTCGTCGGGGCGGTGGCCGCCGGCGGCGCCCTCGGCGCAGCCGCCCGCTACGGCGCGGAACTCCTCGCGCCCACCCCCGAAGGCGCCTTCCCCTGGACCACGCTCGTGGTCAACGTGACCGGCTGCGCCCTGCTCGGCGTCCTCATGGTGCTGCTCACGGAGCGGCCCACCGAGTGGTCCTCCGCCCCGCCGCACCCGCTCCTCCGCCCGTTCCTCGGCACCGGGTTCTGCGGCGGGTTCACCACCTTCTCCACCTACGGCCTCCAGACGGAACGGCTGCTGGACGCCGGCGCCCCGGCCCGCGGCCTGCTCTACCTGGGCGGCACCCTGGTCACCGCGCTCGCCGCCGTCTGGGCGGGGGTCACCGTCACCCGGGCCGCCCGGGTCACAGCAGCCCGGCCGCCCGGACTCCCAGCCACACGGCGCCGAGTCCGGCGGCCAGGCTCACGGCCACGTTGAGCACCGCGCGCCCCCGCGCCCCGTCCTCGTACAGCCTCAGCGTCTCGTACGAGAACGTCGAGTACGTCGTGAGCGCCCCGCACAGGCCGGTGC
>NZ_RDBH01000068.1:0-4647 GCF_008042145.1 Streptomyces sp. adm13(2018) | reverse complement strand
GGGCTGGGCCTGAGCCTCGGGCCTGTGCGCCGGCCCGGTGCCCCGCGCCGTCAGGCTCCCGGCAGCACCCGGGTCTCCGCCGCGGGAAGCCCCTTCACCCACCAGTGGTCGTAGCGGCCGTAGACCCGGCGGTCCCGGGCGGCGAGGAAGCCGTCGAGGGCCGCCGCCTCCGCCGCCAGTTCCGCCCAGACGCGGGCGGACAGCGGACGGAAGGCCGAGACCTCGACGCCTTCCCCGACCGGACGCCAGACCCCGGCCACGTACCCGTCGACGAGCACCGTAGGCAGTGTGTCGCCGTTCACCCGGATCACCTGCCCGCGGTACTCGGGCGGGATGACCCGGCCACGGTCCGCGTAGGCCAGCAGGACGCTGTCCCACATCGCCATCAGACGGGGCGGCGCCGGGACGTCCTCGTCCGGCCGGGGCGCCCCGGGCACGTCGTGGAGCACCGTCCCGCCGGGCCCCTCCCACTGCTCCAGCCCGTCCTCCAGCAGCCGCACCGCCTCGCGCACCTTCCCGCGCGGGGCCGTCGTGAACTGCGCCATGTCCGCCAGGGACGCCGGCCCGAAGCCCTCCAGATAGCGCCGGAGCAGTACCGCAAGACCGGCCGCCGAGGCCTCCTGATCGCCGAGCCCCGGCAGCGGCGCCTCGGCCGTCACGAACGACTGGGCCGTCCCGAACGACCACGGCGGCCCCGTCGGCGCGTGCCACAGCGGCGCGTACTGCCGGATCATCCGCCACACCACGGCCTCCACCGGCCCGCCCCGCGCCGCCGCGAGGTGCGCCCGCAGCTGCGCCCCGGTCCGCGCCTCCCGGGCGTACGTGAGGAGGCCGGGCAGCAGCCCGTCGGCGTCCTCGGCGGTGAACCCCGCCGCCTTGAACCGGGGGTCGTGCAGCCGCGACCCCCGCAGCGTCGGCTCCATGCCCTCCCGGAAGGCCCGGTAGTCCCCGGCGTGCACCAGGTGCAGGGTGAGCCGCATCAGGGTCGACCTGACCACCTCGAAGTCCGCCACCGCCTTGTCGAGCTCGGCCGGGTCGAACCCGGCGACGCGGTTCCACAACGCGACGTAGGGCGAACCCGGTTGCTGCGCCTGGAGCGCCACCACCTGCCGTACGGCGTCCCCGACGCCGATCGGCGCCCGTTCGAGGAGCAGTTGACGGGCGAGGGTGGAGCGGTTGAGGGCGCGCGCGGTCATCACCATGACGCGATTCTCCTCGTATCTCCTCGACACCGTTGCGACGGGCGCCGACGCTCCCGGCAACGCTCTCGCCGACGCCACGCGTTCACCGAGGACGCCCCCGTCCGTCGCCCGCACGTCGCCCGCAGTTGTGGCCGGAAATGGACCATGGGCCCGCCCCCATGGGCGACATTCCAGGTGTTCAAAGGGAGTTCAGATGAATCCGCGCCTCCTGCGCCGGCCCGCCGCCGTCGTTCTGCCGCTGTCCGCCGCGCTCGCGCTGACGGCGGTCGTGGGGCCGGCCGAGGCCGAGCCGGTGCGGCACGGCACCGCCACCGCCCGGGTCGTCTCCACCTCGACCCTGCCGGACATCCCGCTGGCCCCCTTCAGCAACGCCCTGCTGCCCGGCAGCGTCGACGACGACCGGGACGTCGACCTGGGCGGCATCGGCAGCGACCTGTACCCGGCCGAGCGGCGCGGCGAGTACTGGACGGTCACCGACCGGGGCCCCAACGGCCAGATCACGGTCGGCAAGGACAAGCGGCGCACCTTCCCCGTACCCGGCTTCGACCCGGCGATCGTCAAGGTCCGCGCGGTCGGCGACCGGATCCGGGTACTGAAGTCCATCCCGCTCACCACGCGCTCCGGCGCGCCCGTCACGGGTCTGCCCAACCAGCCGGGCCGCGACGAGGCCCCGTACGACCACAGCGCCACGACCCCGCTCGCGTACGACGTGAACGGCCTCGACACCGAGGGTCTGGTCCGCGACAGGGACGGCAGTTTCTGGCTGGCCGACGAGTACGGTCCCTCGCTGGTGCACGTCTCCGCCACGGGCCGGGTCCTGGCCCGCCACGTGCCCCGGGGCCTCGCCCTGACCGGCGCCGACTACCCGGTGGTCGAGTCGCTCCCGTCGGTCTTCCTCAAGCGCAAGATCAACCGCGGCTTCGAGGGCCTGGCGCTGCTGCCCGACGGCGACCTGGTGATGGCGCTGCAGAGCCCCCTGCTCAACCCCGACAAGGTGGCCGGCGAGGACTCCCGCACCACCCGCCTGCTGCGCTTCTCGCCCCGCAAGAACCGGGTCACGGCGGAGTACGCGTACCGCTTCGACGCGGTGGGCGTCGTGGAGCCGGGCCAGACCAAGACGTCGGAGCTGAAGATCTCCTCCGTCGTCGCCCTGGGCGGCGACCGCCTGCTGGTCCAGGAGCGTACGGACAAGGCCTCCCGCCTCTACGAGGTGCGGCTCCGCCGCGGCGCCGACATCCTCGGCTCCCGGTGGGACTCGACGGCGAGCCCGACCCTGGAGCAGCTCGGCGACGAGGCGGCCGCCGACGCCCCGGTGCTCGCGAAGCGCCTGGTGGTCGACCTGAACACGGTCGCGGGCGTCCCCGGCAAGATCGAGGGGATCGCGGTGGAGGGCTCCTCGACCCTGGTCCTGCTCAACGACAACGACTTCGGGATGACCGACGGCCCCGAGGCCTTCGACGCGAACGGCCGCCTGGTCGACAGCGGCGTGGAGACCACCCTGGTCCGCGTCCGCCTGCCGCACCGCCTGCGCTGACGGCGGCTGGGGGGCCGGGAGGGATGCGGGGCGGCTCCCCGGGCCGCCTCCCCTGCGTTGATCAGGGAAAAAACCGTTTCGGGGAGGCGGGGAGGCTCCCTGCCTCCACCTGCGAAAACCCCTCCCTCACGGCATCCCGGTGAGGGTGTCCCCGCCTCCCCGCACACCCGCTGCGAGCGATTCCGCTTGCTCGTTCCGCCACGCTCCGACCTCTGAGGAGACCTACGTGTCCCGCATCGTCCAGCACCGCGTCAGCACCGCCACTGACACCATCCGCGCCGGACTCGACGACCTCCTCCGCGAGGTCCGCATCGGCTTGGACGCGGCCGACCAGCGCCACCTCCTGCACCACCTCTACGACCCCGCGAACGGCGGCACGGGCCTGCTCCCGCTCCTCGGCGAGGTTCTCACCGCCGCCGGCGTGGCGGTGGGCGAGTGGCAGCCGAACCACGAGGCCACCGTTGAAGCCCTGGACGAGGCCGCGGCCTACGTCGTCGACTCCGCCGGACAGCGCATCAACGCCGCCCGCAGCCTCCTCGCCCGACCCGCCGAGCGGGACTGGCCCACGGCTGAGCAGGCCTACGCCAAGGCCCCGTCCACCATCAGCGAGATCGGATGGACCGCCCGCACCGCCGCCGAGCGGCCGTTCGGCACCGAAGGCACCCGGGAGTTCTGGCTCCGCAAGGCCGCCCTCCTCGACCGCATCGCCCTCACCGACGAGAGCGTCGGCGAGCCCGGCGACGCCACCGAGGCCGCCGACCGCGCGGCACGGCGCCTCATGGACGTCGACGACGCGGCCGTCATCTGCAACCCCCGGCACTACGTCCGCCAGCAGTACACCCTCTGGACCACCCACCAGTAGCTACGCCGAAGGCGGCCCCCTATTCCGCCAAGAACCCGGGGCCGCCCTCGTCCACCAGCACCAATCACAGAACTGGAGACACCCAGCATGACCCAAACCGCCCCCGTCGGGCGAGAGGGCAGTGACCCGCTGTCCATCGACCTGCCGGGCCTGAGCCTGCTCGCCCACGCGGTGAGCGCCGCCGAGCGCGGCTGGCACGTCTTCCCTCTCCGCCCGAGCGACAAGCGGCCCGCCGGCCACTCCGACGCTCGCTGCCCGGGTACCGGCCGCTGTGCGGACGGGCACAAGACGCCCGAGCAGCGCGCCACCACCGACGCCGACCTCCTTGCCGCCGCGTGGACGCACGCCCCGTACAACATCGGCATCGCCACCGGCCCGTCCGGGCTGCTCGTCGTCGACCTGGACACCCTCAAGCCGACAGACGAAGAAGGAACGCCTGACGGCGTGACCACCTTTGAGGCGCTCTGCGAGCGCGCCGGGCAGGCCGTCCCCCTCACCCACCGAGTGCGGACCGCGCGCGGCGGGATGCACCTGTACTTCACCCAGCCCAGCGGCGCCCGGCTCGGCAACACCGCCGGGCGGCTCGGCAGGCGGATCGACACCCGGGGGTGGGGCGGGTACGTCGTCGCCCCCGGCAGCCACACCCCCGACGGCTCGTACGAAGTCCTGGACAGCCGCCCCCCGGCCCCGCTGCCCGCGTGGATCCTGGACGCGCTCACGGCCCGTCCCAAGCCCGTCCAGAGCGCCACGGCGCCTCCGGTGGCGCTGACGGTCCGGGCGTCCCGGTACGCGGCGGCAGCGCTGCGGGGTGAGGTCGACAACGTCGCCCGTGCCGCCGACGGCACACGCAACGCCACCCTGCTGTCCGCCGCGCGGGCTCTGGGGCGGCTGGTGGCATCCGGCGACCTCACCCGACAGGACGTTCAGGAGGCTCTTAGTAGGGCGGTGGCGCTCTGGACGGGCTTGGGACGGGCCGTGAGCGCGTCCAGGATCCACGCGGGCAGCGGGGCCGGGGGGCGGCTGTCCAGGACTTCGTACGAGCCGTCGGG
>NZ_RDBH01000067.1:4532-7754 GCF_008042145.1 Streptomyces sp. adm13(2018) | reverse complement strand
CCCCTCCCCTCCCCCGTTCCGGCGCCGTGCGTGGTGCCGCCCTTCGAGCCGCTCCGGGTGCACGGCCCCCGGCTCCGGCTGCGCAGGGCCCTGCGACGCGGCCGCTGGGCCCCCGCCACCGTCCTCGCCCTCGTGGCGGCGGCCCTCGCCGTGGCGGGCGGCGGCCCGCCGCCGGGCGCCGCCGCGGCACCGCCGGGCGACCGGGCCGCCGCCGGGGCGGCGCGCGTCCGGCCGTCCGTCGCCGTCCGGCTGGTGTCCGCGCCCGTGCGGATCGCCGACGCCGCGACCGTACGGCTGCTGCGGCCCGGCGACCGGGTCGACGTGATCGCCGCGCCCGGCCCGCCGCTCGGCGGGGACGGCGCGGCCCGGGTCGTGGCCGCGGGCGCCCGGGTCGCCGAGATTCCCCGGCCGGACGGGACCGGTGCCGACCACGGGGCGCTCGTCGTGCTGTCCGTGCCGCGCGCCACGGCCACCGTGCTGGCGGGCGCCGGCGTCACCTCCCAACTGGCGGTGGCCTTGTGCTGATTCGCACTGACACTCTGTCAATTCACCGTTCCGTGTGTACGGACTGGACGGCTCTCTTCCGTTCGCGGCCTAATGGCACCGCACACAGCAGCACGAGCGACGAAAGGCACCTTGGTGGCCGAGAAGAAGGAAAGTTTGCTGGCGGGCTTCAAGGCCTTCCTGATGCGTGGCAACGTGATCGACCTGGCCGTGGCCGTCGTCATCGGTGCCGCGTTCACCAACATCGTGAACTCGGTGGTCAAGGGCCTCATCAACCCGATCGTCGGTGCCTTCGGCACCAAGAACCTGGAGAGCTACTCGTCCTGCATCAAGGACACGTGCGCCGTCGTCAACGGCGAGGTGCAGGGCATCCAGCTCCAGTGGGGCCTGGTCCTCAGCGCGGTCCTCAGCTTCCTGATCACCGCGGCCGTCGTCTACTTCCTCATGGTCCTGCCGATGGCGAAGATCCTCGCGAAGCGCGCGGCGCACGAGAAGGCCATGGAGGGCGTCGCGGAGACCATGGAGATCAGCGAGCTGGAGGTCCTCAAGGAGATCCGCGATCACCTGGTCGCCCAGCGCGGCCCCGTCGCGGGACCCGGGACGGGCACGGCTGCGGGTCCGGGTTCCGGGACGGGCACGGGCCCGGGTTCCGGTACGGGTCCGGGTTCCGGCGGTTCAGGTTCCGGCGGTCCGGGGACGCACCCCACCTCCTGACCGGCACCCCGGGCCGGTGTCAGAGGTGGTGCGGCGGCTTCTCGTCGAGGAAGCGCGCGAGATCGGCGGCGCTGTCGCCGCCGGTGGGAGGCCGCTCGCCCCATCCACGG
Organism: Streptomyces sp. adm13(2018); assembly: GCF_008042145.1. GTDB lineage: Bacteria > Actinomycetota > Actinomycetes > Streptomycetales > Streptomycetaceae > Streptomyces. The sequence goes on along the minus strand of NZ_RDBH01000067.1, from coordinate 6,426 downwards.
TCCGTGTCGTCCGCGGACTGCTGGTCCAGCGGATCGTCGAAGACGAGTGCCGGCTTCGGACTGCTCTCGGGGCTGGGACGTACGCCGGGCCGCTTCGGGTCTCGCGGGCCATGGGCGGGGGCGGTACTCATACCCCCAGGGTACGCCCGCCGTCCCGCCCCGAACCCGGCTGATCCGCGGGGAGCACCACCAGGAACGACAGGCAGAGGAAGCCCGCGCCCCACCAGGCCGTCCCTGTGTCCCCCGCCATCCACTCGTCCACCACGATCGTCAGCCCCCAGAGCTGGCCGATGACGACCGTGAGCGCCAGCACGAGCCGGGCCGTCAGCTTCGAGGAGCGCTCCGGCTCCTGCTCCGTACCGGCCCCCGGACCCGGCCCGGTGCGGGTGACCCGGGGATCGCCGTAGCCGCTGGTCGGACGGATCTGCGGATACCGCTCGCGCACCGGGCGGTTGAGCCGCCGCTGCGCACTGCCCGGGGTGTACGCGGGTGGCCGCGGGGCGTCCGGCGCGGCCGGGGAGCCCGGGGCGGCGGGGTGCGTGGCCGGCTCCGGGGCCTCCGGGTCGCGGGGGAAGGCGTCCTCGGTCATGTGCGCTCACTCCTCTGCGGCGCCGTGCCCCGCGCCGAGGCGCCGGGGCAGCCCAGGCGGTCGGCGAGTTCGGGGCGTTCACCGGCGAGCTGACGGCAGAGTCCCTCGCGGGCGCTCTCACCGGAGCGGGCCGTGCCGATCGCCCAGACGCTCCCGTCGGTCTCCTCCACGAGCACCACCTTGGGCAGGCCCCGCGGCGGCGGGCCGGCCGTGACCTCCCCGGTGCGGGCGTTGAACACGCCCTCGTGGCAAGGGCAGTACAGCTCGCCCTCGCTGCCGCGCTCCTTGCGCCAGAGCACGGCGCAGGCGAGGTGGGTGCAGACCGCGGAGTAGCCGGCGAGGGTGCCGTCCTCCAGGCGGACGGCGACCGCGCGGTCCTCGGAGCCGGGGTAGCGGAAGGCGAGGGACTCCCCGGGCAGGAGCCCGTCCGCGATCTTCTTGGGCTCGGGCGCCCCCTCCTCGTCGCCGTGCCGGTGCAGGATGCCGGCGGCGACGCCGACACCGCCGACGGCGAGGCCGCCGGAGACGGTGGCGACGATCCGCAGGTAGTCGCGGCGGGTGGTGAGGGAGTCGGCGGCGATCCGGTCGTGGAGCGCTTCCTGGGCCGCGTCGGAGTGGGGGTCCGACGCGGGCCGCTCGGGGTCGGTGACGCTCAACGGACATCCCTTCCATTGATCTCGACGACGGGGAGGCCGCCGGGGACCGGCCACTGGACCTTGTCGGCGGGGACGACCATCGCGACGCCGGTGGAGACGGTCGTGGAGCCGAAGGTGAAGGAGTCGGCGACCTGGACGCCGGGGCGCTCGGCCTGGAGCTCTTCGAGCGTTCCGTAGAAGAGGGCGCCGGTGGGGCAGACGGTGGCGCACATCGGGGCGAGGCCGTAGGCGGTGCGGTCGTAGCAGAGGTTGCACTTCATCTGGAGCTTCGCCTGGAGGTCGATCTTGGGGACGCCGAAGGGGCAGGCGTTGACGCAGTTGGCGCAGCCGATGCAGCGGGTGGTGTCGGCCTGCTGCACGACGCCGTCGGCGGTGACGAGGATCGCGTCGGCGGGGCAGACCTCGGCGCAGGGGGCGACGGGGTCCTCGCAGTGCATGCAGACGGTGGGGAGGGAGGCGACGGAGTGGCCCTCGTCGGGGTAGTCGAGGTGGATCATCGACTTGCCGCGGTGGGAGTCGCATTCGCGGCAGGCGGAGACGCAGGCCTGGCAGCCGATGCAGCGGCCCGGGTCGATGAAGATCGTGCGGCCCATCATGTGCGGGTCAGCTCCTCTCCGCGGTGCCGCGGCCCTGGGGGGAGGTGGGGGGC
>NZ_RDBH01000067.1:0-4432 GCF_008042145.1 Streptomyces sp. adm13(2018) | reverse complement strand
CCCGCACATGATGGGCCGCACGATCTTCATCGACCCGGGCCGCTGCATCGGCTGCCAGGCCTGCGTCTCCGCCTGCCGCGAATGCGACTCCCACCGCGGCAAGTCGATGATCCACCTCGACGACCCGGACGGGGTCACCGTTGCGGAAGCCGTGCGAGGGGTGGACCTCGACCCAGGGGCGCGGGGTCTGCTCGACGAGGGCACCCAGGCGGCGGGTCRGGTTGCCGGAGAGGAAGTGGGCGACGGTGCGGCCGGTGGTCAGCGAGAGGGGGAACTCCTCGCTGTACGGATCCATGGGCGGGTGCCACTCGACGACCTGGAGGTGGATCTTGCCGTCGGGGTGGTAGGTGCGGCCGTCCTCGAAGAGGCGGGGGGTACCGGGGTGGTCGGTGGCGGGGCAGGGCCAGGCGATGCCGCCGGTCTCCTCCAGGCGCTCGTAGGTGATGCCGTAGTAGTCGTTGACGGTGCCGGCGGAGGCGACGCGGAGTTCCTCGAAGACGGACCGGGAGTCGGGGAAGTCGAACTTGTCGCCCGCGCCGAGGCGCCGGGCGAGTTCGCAGATCACCCAGGTGTCGGTGCGGACCCCGGCCGGGGGCTCCTGCGCCTTGTTGTGCTTGACGACCCGGGCCTCGGCGTTGGCCATGACGCCGTCGTCCTCCGCCCACACGGTGACGGGGAAGACCACGTGCGCGTTGGCGGCGGTCTCGGAGAGGAAGAAGTCGAACTGGGCGTGGAATTCGAGGGTGTCGTAGCCGTCCTTGACGGTGGCGTAGTTCGGGAGGGAGACGAAGGGGTTGTTGCAGATGCCGACGAGTCCGCGGATCTCCTTGCGCTGCATCTGCCAGACCATCTCCATCATGGAGGTGCCGGCGAGCGGGAGATCGGCCTCGTCGATGCCCCAGATCTCGCAGATCTGGCGGCGGTGCTCGGGGTTGGTGATGGAGCGGCCGCCGGGGAGGAGGTCGGACTTCTGGCCGTGCTCGCGGCCGCCCTGGCCGTTGCCCTGGCCGGTGATGGTGCCGTAGCCGGCGCCGGGCCGGCCGATGTGCCCGGCGGCGACGCAGAGGTTGATGATGCTGAGGCAGTTCTCGACGCCCTGGGAGTGGTGCTCGACGCCGCGGGCGTGCCAGGCCATGGCCCGGTCCGCGCCGGCGAACATCCGGGCGACCTGGACGATCTGCTCCGCGGGGACGCCGCAGATCTCGGCGGACCGGACGGGCGGGTACGCGGCGACGGTCTCCTTGACCTCCTCCCAGCCGGTGGCGTGGGCGGCGAGGTAGGCCTCGTCGGTGAGGCCCTCGGCGATGACGACGTTCAGGACGGCGTTGAAGAAGGCGGAGTCGGTGCCGGGCTTGAGGGCGACGTGGACGTCGGCGGTGCGGGCGATCGCGGTCTCGCGCGGGTCGACGACGATGAGGGTGGCACCCCGGTCGCGGGCTCCCCACAGGTACTGGGTCATGACGGGGAAGCACTCGCCGACGTTGGACCCGGCGATGAGGAGGCACTCGGTGAGGAGGATGTCGGAGAAGGGGTTGCCGGCCCGGTCGATGCCGAAGGCGAGCTTGTTGGCGCCGGCGGCGGAGACCATGCAGAGGCGGCCGTTGTAGTCGACGTGCCGGGTCCGGAGCGCGGTCCTGGCGAACTTGCCGACGAGGTAGGTCTTCTCGGAGTAGAGGCTGGCGCCGCCGAGGAGGCCGAAGGCGTCGTTGCCGTACTCGCCCTGGATGCGGCGGATCTCGGCGACGGTGTGGTCGAGCGCCTCGTCCCAGCTGACCTCGCGAAACTCCTCGTCGCGGTTGCGGCGCATGAGCGGCGCGGTGAGCCGGTCGGGGTGGTTGACCTGCTGGTAGGCGTTGATGCCCTTGGGGCAGAGCCGCATCCGGTTGATGTCGTGGTTGCGGGGTTCGACGCCGAAGACCTTGCCGGCGTGGTCGACGCGGAGGTACATGCCGCACTGGACGCCGCAGAAGCAGCAGTGGGTGGGGACGAGGGTCTCGCCGTTCTGGTCGGCGTGCCAGCGGTCGGCGGGGATGCCGCCGGCGTCGCGGAAGTTGCGGGTGCCGGGCGGGGCGAGGGAGGGATCGAGCGGCAGCTCCCGGCGGGGGTCGGTCGCGGTCACTTGAACCCCTTCTTCACGTGGTCGAGGTAGGCGTTGCCACGCAGGACCCGCTTGCAGCGGGGGCAGTACTCGGCCCAGTCGTCGAAGCCGAGGTCGAGGTCGCGCATGGTGCCCTTGAGGTTCTCCACGTACGGGGCGGTGTCGATGGGCTCGTGGCAGCGGCGGCAGGCGAGCACCTCCTCGTCCTTGCGGCGGGCGGTGTACTTGAAGAGCTGCATGCCGACGGCGGCGGGCCGCTGGACGATGTGGAAGAACTTCCCGAAGGGGATGTAGATGAGGGTGAAGACGACCGACACCATGTGGAGGATCGCGAGGAACTCGTAGCCTCCGCCGTGCAGGAAGATCGACGAGAAGGTGAGCAGCAGCCCGGTCACGGAGATGACGATGAGAGCGAGCAGCGGTACGAGGTCGTAGGCGAAGCGCTGGCCGGTGATGGCGCCGCGGTCCTTCATGCGGCGCCAGAGGAAGTAGCCGGCGCCGGGGATGACGAGGACGGCGGCGATGTCGAGGCCGTGGAACATGAGCCAGCCGACGATGTTCAGGGCGTCGAAGCCGATGATCTTGATGCCCCAGATCCGCATCTCGTAGCCGGGACCCGAGCCGGTGGCGGAGGTGAAGGTGAACCAGCCCCAGGTGAGGGGGAAGGTGATCGCGGCGGCGAGCAGGCAGCCCCAGAAGATGAGCTGGTGGGCGGCCCAGCGGGCGTGCGAGCGGGCGCCGAGGAACTTCTGGAAGCCGAGGTAGGTGGCGATCATCTTCGGCAGCGCGGTGGGGGCCCGGCGGAAGTTCGCGACGGAGAAGAAGGCGCCCCAGCCCTTGTGGAAGAGGCGGCGGGCGCCGGGGGCGGAGATCCAGACGGTGTAGCGGTAGGCGACGCCGAAGGCGAGGAAGACGGTGGCGACGGCGTAGGGCAGCAGGGCCGAGTCGAAGTCGCGGAGCAGGCGGCTGCCGAAGACGATCGCGAGGATCAGCAGGGCGGAGACGACGGCGCCCGCGAGGGAGGCGCGGCGGCGCACGGCGGCCGGGGTCTGCGGAGGGTGGCCGGCGGCCGGCGGGTCTCCCGGGGCGGGGGCGCCCGGTGTGGGATCGCTCGGTGGTGGTGTCGGCTCGGCGGTCTGCGGTGGCTCGGTCACGCGGCCACGGTAAGGCCGTATGGGCAGTTCTGCCCTGTTTTGCGCAGTCTTGGGGTGAAGTCGTCGCCCGGACGGGCCGGTCGGCCGGGGCGGGGTCGCCGCCTTCGCCGGAGGCCTCGGCAACGTGACCCGCGTGGACATCCTCCCCTTCCACCGGCTCGGCGACCTGCTCGGGCGTCGGGGAGGGCGTGTCGTGCAGGGTGAACGGCATGCCGAGTGCCTGCCACTTCGCTTCGCCGAGCTTGTGGAAGGGGAGGATGTCCACGCGGGTCACGTTGCCGAGGCCTCCGGCGAAGGCGGCGACCCCTTCCACGTTGGCCGGGTCGTCGGTGAGGCCCGGGACGAGGACGAAGCGGACGTGGACCTCCTGGCCGAGGTCGGCGAGCCGCCTGGCGAAGTCGAGGGTCGGCACGAGCGGCCGGCCGGTGACCTTCCGGTACGTGTCGGGGTCCCAGGACTTGATGTCGAGCAGGACCAGGTCGGTGTCGCGCAGCAGGGCGTCGGTGGCGCGGACACCCAGGAAGCCCGAGGTGTCGAGGGCGGTGTGCAGGCCGAGCTCGTGCTTGAGCCGGTGCAGCAGTTCGCCGGTGAAGACGGGCTGGAGGAGGGGTTCGCCGCCGGAGACGGTGGCGCCGCCCCCGGAGGCGGAGATGAAGCGGACGTACTTGGCCGCCTCGGCGATCACGGCATCGGCGGAGGTGCGGCGGCCGTTACGCATCTTCCAGGTGTCGGGGTTGTGGCAGTAGAGGCAGGTGAGGGGGCAGCCGGAGAGGAAGGTGACGAAGCGGGTGCCGGGTCCGTCGACGCCGGTGGACAGGTCCCAGGAGTGCACCGCGGCCGTTACGCATCTTCCAGGTGTCGGGGTTGTGGCAGTAGAGGCAGGTGAGGGGGCAGCCGGAGAGGAAGGTGACGAAGCGGGTGCCGGGTCCGTCGACGCCGGTGGACAGGTCCCAGGAGTGCACCGGCGTCGACGGACCCGGCACCCGCTTCGTCACCTTCCTCTCCGGCTGCCCCCTCACCTGCCTCTACTGCCACAACCCCGACACCTGGAAGATGCGTAACGGCCGCCGCACCTCCGCCGATGCCGTGATCGCCGAGGCGGCCAAGTACGTCCGCTTCATCTCCGCCTCCGGGGGCGGCGCCACCGTCTCCGGCGGCGAACCCCTCCTCCAGCCCGTCT
>NZ_RDBH01000066.1:2390-5967 GCF_008042145.1 Streptomyces sp. adm13(2018) | reverse complement strand
GCTCGGGGGCGGGCAGCGCCGCCTTGTCGGTCTTTCCGGCTCGGGGGCGGGCAGCGCCGCCTTGTCGGTCTTTCCGTTGACGGTCAGCGGAACCCGCTCGATCTCCATGAGGACGGACGGCAGCAGGTGCGCGGGCAGGGTGGCCCGCAGGTGGGTCCGTACCGCTCCGAGGTCGACTCCGGCCCCGGCGGCCGGCACGAGGTAGCCGACCAGCTGACGGACGCCCGGGCGGTCCTCCCGTACGGTCGCCACGGCACGCGCGACACCCGGCGCGCCCGTCAGGGCGGCCTCCACCTCGCCGAGTTCGATGCGGAAGCCGCGCAGCTTCACCTGGCCGTCGGCCCGGCCGACAAACCGCAGCCGGCCGTCGCGCATCCGGCTGACGACGTCGCCGGTGCGGTACATCCGGCTGCCCGCCGGCCCGAACGGGTCGGCGACGAACCGCTCGGCGCTCAGCGCGGGTCGCCGCAGGTAGCCCCGGGCCACGCCGATCCCGGCGACGTACAGCTCGCCGGGGACGCCCACCGGGACCGGCCGCAGCCGGTCGTCGAGCACGTACACCCGGGTGTTGGGCAGCGGGCCGCCGATCGGCGGCACACCGGCCTCGGGGGCGAGCGGCCCGGCCATGGTGCAGGAGACCGTGGTCTCCGTGGGACCGTACGCGTTGAACATACGGCGTCCGGGCGCCCACGTGGCGACCAGGCCGGCCGGGGCGGCCTCGCCGGCCGTCACGAGGGTGCGGACCGTGCGCAGGTTCGCAGGCGTGAGCTGGGCGAGCACCGCGGGCGGCAGCGTCGCGTGGGTGACGCGCTGCTCGCGCAGCAGCACGGGCAGCTCGGCGACCTGGAGCAGCATGTCGGCCGGACCGAGGACCAGGCACGCTCCGGCGGAGAGCGGGGTGCAGATCTCCGACATCGCGGCGTCGAAGCTGAGCGACGCGAACTGAAGCGCCCTGCTGCCGGGGCCCATCGCGTACGGACCCGTGCGGGCCAGGACGATGTTGGGGATGCCGCCGTGCTCGACGACGACGCCCTTGGGGCGGCCGGTGGAGCCGGAGGTGTAGATGACGTAGGCGGGCGTGCGGGCCGTCAGCGGGGCGGTCCGGTCGGCGTCGACCGGGTTCCGCACCGAATGGGCGGCGAGCGCGGCCACGGTGTCCGGCGCGTCGACGACGATCCGGCCGGCGGCGGCCGCGGCCGGCACCCGCTCCTCGGCCCGGGTGCTGGTGACGACCAGGCAGGGCCGGGCGTCCTCGAAGAAGTACGCGATGCGGTCGGCGGGGTACTCGGTGTCGACGGGCAGGTAGGCCGCGCCGGACTTCAGCACGGCGAGCACGGCGACGATCATCTCCGGCGACCGCGGCACCGCGATCGCCACGACCGACTCCGGACCCGCGCCCCGCCCGATCAGCAGATGCGCCAGGCGGTTCGCCCGCGCGTTGAGCTCCGCGTACGTGAGGGTCACGTCACCCGCGGACACGGCGGGCGCGTCGGGGGTACGGGCGACCTGAGCCTCGATCAGTTCGGGGACCAGGAGGTCCGGGAGCGGGCGGGCGGTGTCGTTCCAGCCGTCAAGCAGCAGCTCGCGCTCGGCGGCCCCGAGGATGTCGAGATCCTCGATCCGCCGGTCGGCGTCCGCGACCACGGCCTTCAGGACGGTGACGAACCGCTCGGCCATCGCCTCCACCGTCGCCCGGTCGAACAGGTCGGCCGCGTAGGCCACGGTGCCGTGCAGGCCGGCCGGCCCGTCCTCGTCGGAGCGCTGCTCGGAGAGCCGCACCGACAGGTCGAACTTGGCCCGCCCGGCCCCGTCGCCGGCCGGCTCGCCGACGGCGTCGACGGTCAGCCCGGCGAGGCTCACGTCGGCCCGCGCGACGTTGTCCAGGGAGAGCATGACCTGGAACAGCGGGTGGTGCGCGGCCGACCGGCGCGGCGCGACCGCGTCCACGACCCGCTCGAACGGCACGTCCTGGTGACCGTAGGCGGCGAGGTCGGTCTCCCGGACCCGGGACAGCAGGTCGCGGAAGGACGGGTTGCCGGACGTGTCCGTACGCAGCACCAGCGTGTTGACGAAGAAGCCGACGAGGTCGTCGAGGGCCTCGTCACCGCGCCCGGCCACCGGCGTGCCCAGCGGGATGTCCTCCCCCGCACCGAGCCGGGTCAGCAGGGTCGCGAGCGCCGCCTGGAGGACCATGAAGACCGTGGTCCGGCTGGAGCGGGCGAGGTCGAGCAGCCCGGCGTGCAGCTCGCCGTCGAGCGTGAGCGGCACGAGTCCGCCCTCGTGGCCCGCCTCCTCCGGGCGGGGCCGGTCGGTGGGCAGCGCCAGCACCTCGGGCAGGCCGGCGAGGGTCCGCGTCCAATGGGCGAGGTGGCGGGCGATCTCGCTGTCGGGGTCGGACTCGTCGCCGAGCACCTCGCGCTGCCACAGCGCGTAGTCCGCGTACTGGACCGGCAGCGGCGCCCACTCCGGCGCCCCGCCCTCGGCACGCGCGGTGTACGCGGTGGCCAGGTCCCGGATCAGGGGCCGCATCGAGGAGGCGTCGCCGGCGATGTGGTGCAGCACCAGGACGAGGACGTGGTCGTCCGTGCCCACCTCCAACAGCTGTGCGCGCAGCGGCGGATCGGTGTCGAGGGTGAAGTCCGTGCGCTGCGCCGCGGCCACGGCCGCCTCGATGTCGGACTCGGCGACCCGGACGACGTGCAGGTACGGGCGCGCCTCGGACGGGTCGAGCACGACCTGCGTGGGCGTGCCGTCGGACGTCGCGGGGAACACCGTGCGGAGCGACTCGTGGCGGGTCACCACGTCGGCGAGCGCGGTCTCCAGCGCGCCGGCGTCCAGCGGGCCGCGGAGCCGGGTGACCATCGGGATGTTGTACGTACCGGCCGTCGCACCGAGCCCGCTCAGGGCCCAGAGGCGCCGCTGCGCGAAGGACAGAGGGACATCGGCGGGCCGCTGCCGCGCGACGAGGGCGGGCCTGGTCTCCCCTCCCCGCTCCAGGCAGGAGGCGAGGGCGGCGACGGTCGGCGTCTCGAACAGTGCGCGGACCGGCAGCTCGACGCCGAGGACCGTGCGGATGCGGGAGACGAGACGGGTCGCGAGCAGCGAGTGGCCGCCGAGGTCGAAGAAACTGTCGTCGACACCGACCCGGGTCAGACCCAGGATCTCCGCGAACAGCCCGCAGAGGATGTCCTCCTGGGCCGAACGCGCCTCACGGCGCACGACGACGGTTGAAGTGCTGGGAGCAGGGAGGGACTTGCGGTCGGTCTTGCCGTTCGGGGTCTGCGGCACCGCGTCCAGCACGACCACGGCTGAGGGGACCATGTACTCCGGCAGCAGCCCCGCCACCGCACGACGGACCGATTCCGCCTCCAGGACCACTCCCTCTACGGGAACCACATAGCCGACGAGACGACGGTCGTTCGGCGTGTCCTCCCGGACCATGGCGACCGCCCGGGCGACCCCGTCCACCGTCGACAGCGCCGACTCGACCTCGCCCAGCTCGATGCGGTAGCCCCGCACCTTCACCTGGTCGTCGTGCGCCGTGAGGCGCGTTCGGCCCAGGAGGACATCCTCTGCG
>NZ_RDBH01000066.1:0-2290 GCF_008042145.1 Streptomyces sp. adm13(2018) | reverse complement strand
GCGCTCACCGTCCGCACGGCGAGCGACGACACCCTGGACGCCGAGTTGTCCGCCGCCGTCGCCCACCGCTTCGCCCTCGCCGGCGGGCAGGACGTGCTGGGCGGCGACGCCGTCGGTCTCGCGGTAGACGGTGCGCAGGATCTCGTGGCGGTCGGTGAGGTCGCCGAGCGCGGCGTCGAGTGCGGTGCGGTCGAGGGTGCCGTCGAGGGTGAGCACGAGCGGGATGTTGTACGCGGCGCTGGGACCTTCGAGCTGATCGAGGAACCACAGGCGCTGCTGGGCGTAGGAGAGGGCGAGGTCGCCGTCGCGGGGCGCGGGGGTGAGCGCGGGGCGCTCGGAGGTCGCTCTTTCGAGGCGGCCGGCGAGCCGGCGGACGGTGGGCTCGGCGAAGAGGGCCTCGACGCCGCAGTCCCGGCCGAGTTCGGCCGAGATCCGGCGGGCGAGGCGGGCGGCCATGAGGGAGTGGCCGCCCAAGGCGAAGAAGTCGTCGTCGGCSAGGACGGCGTCCTGGCCGAGGGCGTCGGCGAACAGGGCGGCGAGGGCGTGTTCGAGCGGGGTGCGCGGCTCCCGGCCCGCGCCGGTGGCGGCGGGACCCGGTTCGGGCAGGGCCTTGTGGTCGACCTTGCCGTTGGGCGTGACGGGGATGGCGTCGACGACGGTGACGGTCGCTGGGACGAGGTAGCCGGGCAGGACCTCGGCGAGCGCGTCGCGGACGGCGGCCGGGTCGGGTCCGGCCGCCGCGCCGGCCACGGGGACGACGTATCCGGCGAGCGCGGGGGTGCCGTCGGCGGACCGGCGTACGGTCACGGCGGCCTGGGCCACGGAGGGCAGGCGCAGCAGGGCGGCCTCGGCCTCGCCGGGCTCGACGCGGTAGCCGCGGATCTTGGTCTGTTCGTCGGCGCGTCCGATGAACTCCAGCGATCCGTCGAGGAGTTGGCGGACGAGGTCGCCGGTGCGGTACATGCGCTCGCCGGGCAGGCCGAAGGGATGGGCGACGAACCGCTCGGCGGTGAGCGCGGAGCGGCCGAGGTAACCGCGGGCGAGGCTGGGGCCGGCGACGTACAGCTCGCCGGTGACGCCGGGCGGCACGGGCAGCAGGGCGCTGTCGAGGACGTACACGCGGGTCTCGGCGATGGGGTCGCCGATCGGGGGCGTGCGGGAGCCATCGAGGGCCTCGCTCATGGTGGCGCAGACGGTGGTCTCGGTGGGGCCGTAGCCGTTGACGAAGAGCCGGCCGGGCGCCCAGCGGGAGACCAGTTCCTCACCGGCGGCCTCGCCGGCGATGAGGATGGTCATGCCCGGGGGCAGGTCGGCGGCGGGGTCCATGACGGCCAGCGACGACGGCGGCAGGATCGCGTGGGTGATCCCGGCCTCGCGGGCGAACGCGGCCAGCGGGTCGCCGGGCAGCAGCCGCTCGGCGGGGGCGAGGACGAAGGTCGCTCCGGCGAGCAGGCCCATGCACAGCTCGGGCACCATCGCGTCGAAGCCCGTGGAGGCGAACTGGAGGACCCTGCTGCCCGGACGGACGTCGAGCCGCCGGACGAAGGTGTCGGCGAGGCCCGGCAGTCCGGCGTGGGTGACCACGACGCCCTTGGGGCGGCCGGTGGAGCCGGAGGTGTAGATGACGTACGCGGCGTGCGCGGCGGTCAGCGGGGCGGTGCGGTCCGCGTCGGAGAGGTCGGCGCCGGGGAGCGTCGCCAGCTCGGCGGTGACGGCGGGGTCGTCGAGGGCGAGCGGGGTGCGCCCGGCGGCCTCGGCGACGGCGGCGGTGGAGGCGTCGACGAGCACGCGGACGGGGGCCGCGTCGCCGAGGATGTGCGCGATGCGGGCCTCGGGGTAGCCCGGGTCCACGGGGACGTACGCGGCTCCGGCCTTGACGACGGCGAGGATCGCGACGACGAACTCGGCGGAGCGTGGCAGCAGCAGGGCGACCCGGTCCTCCGGTCCGACGCCGCGGGCGGCGAGCAGCCGGGCGAGCCGGTTGGCGCGCCGGTTCAGCTCGGCGTAGTCGAGGACGGTGTCCTGGAACGCGAGGGCGGGCGCGTCGGGCGAGGCGAGGACCTGGCGCTCGAACAGGGCGGCGAGCGTGGGGCCGTCGGTGGGGAGCAGCAGGGCGACCCGGTCCTCCGGTCCGACGCCGCGGGCGGCGAGCAGCCGGGCGAGCCGGTTGGCGCGCCGGTTCAGCTCGGCGTAGTCGAGGACGGTGTCCTGGAACGCGAGGGCGGGCGCGTCGGGCGAGGCGAGGACCTGGCGCTCGAACAGGGCGGCGAGCGTGGGGCCGTCGGTGGGG
>NZ_RDBH01000065.1:36850-49375 GCF_008042145.1 Streptomyces sp. adm13(2018) | reverse complement strand
GCCCACCACCGCCCGCTACGTCCTCCACGCCTTCGGTGCCTCCGGCGGCTGGCGGCCCGGGAACTTCACCGAGAGCCTGATCAGCCTCATCGCCCGAGCCGACCACGACAACGCGGCCAGGCTCGCCACCATCTACCCGGCCGAAGCCGCCGCCGTGCGCATCGCCAAGTACGACGAGAACGGCATCGCCACCCTCCAGGCCCTCGCGGCAGGCAAGCAGGTGGCCGCGTGATCACCACCCAGCCCCCGACCGGGATCCTCCTCGGTAGCTACCTCCCCGGCACCCCCGAGTGGGAGCAGGCCCGCGCCGGGCTGTGCATCACCGCCACCGAGATCGCCGCGGTCGTCAACCTCTCCCCGTGGCAGTCCCGCTTCAGCCTCTGGCACAAGAAGGCCGGCCTGCCCACCCCGCCGTTCGAGTCCAACCCGGCCGTCGAATGGGGCAACCGGCTCGAAGCCGCCGTCGCCCAGAAGTGGTCCGACGAGCACGGCGTCGAACTCCACGAGACCGGCACGTGGCGGCACCGCGACCGGGACTGGCAGCGCGCCACCCCCGACCGCATCGGCGACAACTCCCTCGTCGAGGTCAAGACGTCCCCGTTCGGTGAAGGCTGGGGCCCGACCGGCAGCGCCGAGATCCCCGTCTACTACCGCTGCCAGGTCCAGTGGCAGATGGACGTCACCGGCTACCGCACCACCCACATCGCGCTCCTCGTCTCCGGCCACGACTACCGCGAGTACGTCGTCGAGTACGACGCCGACGACGCGCAGATCCTCCGTGACGCGGCCGAGCGGTTCCTCGACGACGTGCGCCGCGGCAACCGGCCCCCCATCGACGGGGCCGACGCCACCTACCAGACCATCCGCGTCCAGCCCAACGGCCGCGACGACATCGACGTCGACATCCCGCTCGAACTCGCCGCCCGCTACGAGGTCATCGGCGACCAGCGGCGGACCGTCGACACCGAGTTCACCCAGATCCGCGGTGAAGTCCTCGACCACATCGGCAACGGCTACCGGGCCGTCTGCGGAGACCGGCGCATCGCCTACCGGACGGTCAACCCCGACGGAACCACCCTCGCCCTCCAGCCGTACAGGAGCACCCACGCATGAGCCAGATCGGCAACGAGATCGCCCGCCAGTCCCACAGCCCCGCCGCGATCATCGAGCAGCACAAGGCCGACCTGGCCGTCGTCGCTGCCAGCCACGTGCGTGTCGACACGTTCGCCCGCCTCGCCGTCGGCGTCCTCCGCCAGAACGAGAAGCTCGCCGCTGCGGCCGCCAACAACCCCGGCAGCCTCATGAGCGCCCTCATGACCGCGGCCCGCCTCGGCCTCGAACCCGGCACCGAGCAGTTCTACCTCCGCCCGATCAAGCGCAAGGGCCAGCTCGAAGTACAGGGCATCGTCGGCTACCAGGGCATCGTCGAGCTCATCTACAACGCCGGCGCCGCGCAGTCCGTCGTTGTCGAAGTCGTCCGAGCCCGCGACGAGTTCGCCTGGACCCCCGGAGCCCTCGACGAGCACCGCCCGCCCCGCTGGCCCGGCGCCATGAAGCAGCCCCACCACAAGGTCGACTGGTTCGGCGACCGCGGCCCGCTCGTCGGCGCCTACGCCTACGCCGTCATGCAGGGCGGCGCCATCAGCAAGGTCGTCGTCCTCAATCGCGACCACATCGCCCGGGCCAAGGCCAAGTCCGACGGCGCCGACACCGACTACAGCCCGTGGCGTACCGACGAGGAAGCCATGTGGCTGAAGACGGCGGCCCGCCGGCTCGGCAAGTGGGTGCCGACCTCGGCCGAGAAGCGGACCGGCGTCATCGAACGCCTCGACACTCCGCCCGCCCCGCTCAACGAGATCGACCCCGACGAGGACGACGAGCCCATCGACGGCGAACTCGTCGACTAGCCCGCGTCACACCTCGACCCCTACCGCCCCATAACTCAGTCACAGGAAGCCCACGCAGCGAGAGGACCCCCGTCATGGCCCGCCGTCTCACCGTCGCAGAGCAGCTCGCAGCCGAGGAGAAGGACATCCTCCTCGACCGCATCGCCGACCAGTCCGACTGGTCCCAGTTCCTCGTCATGCAGGCCGTCCTCGTCTACGGCACCGAGCACGACACGTTCAGCTGCAACCAGCTGCGAGACGTCCTCCCCGAGCTGGGCCACGGCTTCCTCGGCGCCGCGATCAACGCGCTCCGCCAGGGCGGCATCCTCCAGCACACCGGCCAGTACGTGCCCTCGACGTCGCCGGCCACCCACGGCCACCCCATCGCCCTGTGGCGGTTGAGCGTCAAGGGCCTGGTGATAGCCGAGCAGCGCCGCAACCGGGCACAGCAGAGGCCGGCCGCGTGATGCTCCGACGCTTCAAGCGCTTCCGCCGCCGCCAAGAACGCACCTACCTGCGGCAACTCATCGGCGACCGCATCCTCAGCGACCTCCGCCGATGGCAGGCCGACCACAACCGCCGCGTCTGCGACGCCATCGCAGCCCTCCCCACACGACAGCCCCACCGGAAGGAGACCGGACAGTGACCAGGCCGATCCCCGCACACGGAACCCAGGGCCGCTACAAGGGCACCTCGACACGACCACCCTGCCGGTGCGTCAAGTGCATCGCGGGATGGACCAGGGCCTGTCAGATGCGGATCCTTGCCCAGCTCGGCGGACGCCCGGCCAGCGTGGCAGCCAAACCCGTCACCCAGCACATCGCCATGCTGCAGGCAGCAAGCATGACCACCGGGCAGATCGCCGAAGCCAGCGGCATCAACGTCAGCACGGTCCGCGATCACGCCCGCGGGACGCTTCCCACGATTCACCGCACCACCGCCGAGAAGATCCTCGCCGTCCAGCCCCATCAGCAGGCCACCATCGGGTTCGTCCCCGCACTCGCGAGCATCCGGCGGCTCCGTGCCCTGTACGCCGCCGGACACACAGCGCATGCCATAGCAGCTACGCACCCTGACCTGCAGATCCGCAGCGTCGACTACATCGTGCGGGGAGCACGGCGCTTCGTGTCCGTTGCCAATCAGGCCGCCATCGCCCACGCCTACGTCCAGCTCGCCGACATCCAGGGCGCCAGTCGACGAACCCAGGCCCGCGCCAAAGCCGAGGGTTGGGTTGGCCCGGAGTACTGGGACGAGGACAGCTTCGACGACCCCCACTTCATCCCGGCCACCCGTGACACACCCCGCTACATCCGCCTTGCGGAAGACGGGCTGGAGCTGGAGCACCTTCAGGGCTACACGCGCCAGCAGGCGGCGAACCGGCTGGGCGTCAGCAAGGACGCGCTGCAGCAGGCCATCAGCCGCTACCGGGCCGCACAGACGCAGGCCGCCGCATGACCGCCGACGAGCCCCGCCGGCTGGTCATTGTGCCGCCGCCGTACCCGAAGACGACACCCGGGTTCTGCGAGACCGGCAACCCCATGTGCGGGGAGCCCGCCCGGCTGTACGCCGCGGGCTGGCGATGCCCGGCCCACCGGCCCAGCACGCCGAAGTACGACGCCGCCTAGACCACCCACTTCTTACGTCAGGAAGCAGACCTCCCATGGCACGTGGCCACGGCCGGATCCTCACCAGCATCTGGGAGGACACCGACTTCCTCGCACTCGGCGAGCGGGAACAGCGCCTCTACCTGTTCCTCATCTCCCAGCCCAACCTCAACCACGCCGGCCTCCTGGACCTGACCCTCCGCCGCTGGTCCCGCAAGGCCCGCGGCCTCACCTCCATCGAGCTGGAGAAGCTCCTCCAGGTCCTTGAAGGGGCCCGGTTCATCGTCATGGACGAGGACACCGAGGAACTCCTCATCCGCTCCTTCGTCCGCAACGATGGCGTGTGGCGGATGCCGAAGGTCATGGGCGCCATGGTGTCCGGCGCCCTGGAGATCTCCTCCAAGCACCTGCAGCGGGCCCTCCTCGACGAGATGGACCGTATCCCGCTCGACGAGCTCAGCAATGAGCCGACGAAGTACCGCGGCGAGGACGGGCCCTCCATCCGCGCCCAGATCGCCACCCACATCCAGGCCCTCCGGAAGGCCTTCGGAGACCTCACACCCGACCCCTCCGGAAGGGGTTCCGTAACCCCCTCCGGAACCCCTTCGGCAACCCCCTCGGAGTGCTCCGGGCCGCCTACGGAACCCACACCACCCCGAAGGAGCCGACGTGATCCAGCCCGGCCAGATCTACCGATCCCTCAGCAACCGCCACCACCCCGCCGACGGCCCTGTCCGGATCAAGGTTGTCAGGACTCCCGGAACCATCCCCGGCGTCTGGGGCTTCGGCAAGGTCGACATCGTCACCCTCACCAAGACCGGCCGCGAGATCCGCCGCCGCGCCATCGAGGCCTCCCAGCTTCACGCCACCGCGACCACGAAGGACGGCCGCCCCCGCCGTACCGGCTACGTCCTCGACCCGGCTGCCGACTAACCCCCACCAGCCCACCCCCGGGGCGCGCTACCCGCCAGCGCGCCCCACCCAGACCCGGGAGGAGACCAGCATGCACCAGCCCGACCTCTGGCACGACGGATGGGAAACCGAAGCCGACACGAAAGCCGGACTCGATCCCGACGAACGCGCCTTCCTCGACATCCACGGACCCCAACCCTGCAGCTACCGGACCGTCCAGCGGGTCATCGTTCTCCTGAAGGTGCTGTGATGGCCGGCCGCATCACGACCGAGCAACTGCTCAACCTCGCCGACCGAGCCGAAGACGGGCCGCTGAACGCCGCCGAGGCTCGACGCCTTCGAGAAGGCATCGCCATGTTGAGCGCCCGGAACGCCACGCTGGCAGGCCGACTGGGAGCCCTGGCCACTCACATCGAGCGCGGCGCCCTCGCCGAACTCGCCGCAGTCCGGCGCCTGGTCGCCAGTAGCGAGAAGCGCGGCGCCAGCCACATCCCGTTGTGGGCCATCGCCGCCGCGAGCGGAGCCCCGGTCGTCACCCCGCACCTACCCCCTAAGACAGAACAGGCCCGAGAAGGGGCCTGAGAGCCCCTCTCGCGGCCTCGTGGGCGCTCGGCGGACTCCGCGACGCCGGGCCGCGAAAGCGTCAGCGAGGCGCACAGCCCTCCCGATCCACCAACGGAGCCCGAAAGGAACCGAAATGAGCGAGATCGACTGCGAGCAGTCCTGCACCATCCCCGACGGCGTCGACCTGAAGGAAGTCCCGCGTCCCCGGCACGCCTGGAGCGACGTCTTCAACTGCCCCAACGACGGGTGCGGAAGATCGTTCATGGTCCGCCAGAACGAGGTCCCTGCCGCCCACACCAAGGACCAGCCGTGACCCAGCCGTACCGAATCCTCGTCACCGGAAGCCGCGACTGGCCCGACATGGACCGCCTGTACGCCGTCCTCGCCACCGCCGTCTACCAGCACCTGCCCGCCGTCATCGTCCACGGCGCCTGCCCCAACGGCGCCGACGCCCAAGCCGCCTGGTGGATCCGCATGCACGGCAAGACCCTCGGCGTCACCGAAGAACGCCACCCCGCCAACTGGCGTCCCGGCGGACAACTCGACCGTGCCGCCGGCTTCCGGCGCAACGCAGAGATGGTCAACCTCGGCGCCGACATCTGCCACGCCTTCATCCACAACGGCAGCCGCGGCGCCACCCACACCGCCGACCTCGCCGAGAAAGCCGGCATCCCCGTCCACCGCTGGACCACCTGACCCGCCACAGCCCCGCCCGAACGGAGACCGCCGTGGACCAGGACCCCGCCATCTGCCTCCGTACCCAGCTGAAAGCGGCACTCCAACACGCGGGCCTCAGCCAAGCCCAAGTGGCCCGCGAACTGGGGCTCAGCACCAAGCACATGAGCCAGATGCTCACCGGCCGAGCCCCACTCACGATCACCTGGGCCAGCCGCATCGCCGCCCTCTGCGGCGCCCGCATCGAAGTCCACGTCCTCGCCGGCCGCACCACCCGCTAGGAGTACGCCGTGAACGACCTGCCCACCTGCACCTGCTGCCGCCGCGAGCTCCGCGACCACGAGGCCGGCCGGTACGCCTGCACCCTGTGCGAAGACCGCATCGCCGCCCACCTCGGCGCCATCCCCGGCCTCTTCGAGCGGCTCGATGACCACCTCGAACGCGGCGCATCCGGCAGCGGACCGGCCGTCTCCGGCAGCAAGACGGCACCCATCCCCTGTCGGCTGGACGTGCTCAACCTCCGCACCGCCGCCGGGCCCGTCCTCGCCCCGCTGGAAACCTGGGTCCGCGACTGGGCAGAAGCCGGCTACGCGGAGATCGGCGAGCGCGGCAGCTCCGTCGCCCGTGTCGCCCACGCCTGCCGGACACTTCGCTTCAACCTCTCCCAGGCCGTCGACAAGCACCCGGCCATCGAAGAGTTCGCCAGCGAAGTGGCATCGATCTGGCGCACGCTCAGCCGCACCGTCACCGGCGAGGCCGCACCCCGCCGCATCGCCGTCACCTGCCCCTGCCAGCAGACCCTCCGCATCACCCTCGACACCCGCGGGGAGACCTGCCCCCGATGCGGCGCCGAGTACGGGCACAGTGAGGTGCTGCGGCTGCCGCTCGCGGACAGGCGGGCCGCGGCGTGACAGTTACCCCCAAGTAGCCGCACGGGCGGCCGAAATGTGACATCAGCTGAATCGCATATTCACTAGGCACATCGCTGCCATACTTGTGAATATCCGGTTACGTCATGGCCAACGCGTGGCCACCTCGCAGACGGGACCTGCGATGAACGAAGGACCGAACCCTCCCCTCAGACGCCGCTTCAGCAACGCCGAGCGCGCCTCCCTCTACCTTGCCGCCGACGGTCGGTGTAGCCGATGCGACGCCGAACTGCAGCCCGGCTGGCACGCCGACCACATGGCGCCGTACTCACAAGGCGGCCCCACTGACGTCATCAACGGGCAAGCACTCTGCCCGACCTGCAACCTGAAGAAGGGTTCCAAGCCGCCCATGCAGCTTCGCCAATGGCAGCGCCGCGCAGTCGACGCCTTCTATGCCGCCAACGCCGAGAACTTCCTCGTCTCGGCAACGCCGGGAGCCGGCAAGACCAAGTTCTCCCTGCATCTGGCACGAGACCTGATGCAGCGCGGCATCGTCGAGCGAGTCGTCGTCATCGCCCCGTCCGACAACCTGCGAGTCCAGTGGGCCGACGAGGCCTCGGCGGCCGGGATCTCCCTCTACCCCGTCGCCCCCGGAGACATCGACGGCTACAGCAAGGCCGGCTACGTCGGATGCGTGGTCACCTACCAGCAGCTTCTCGGCACCGGCCAAGACCTGCTGCGCCGCGCAATGCGTAGGCCCACCTTCGCCATCCTCGACGAAATCCATCACGCCGGGGACAACAAGTCCTGGGGTGATGCTTTGCGCATGGCTGTCGAGCCAGCCGTCCACCGGCTGTGCCTGACCGGAACCCCATGGCGTCGTGACGCCACCTCGCCCATCCCCTTCGTTCGGTACGACGTGAACGGGACCGTCGCCGTCGACTACGCCTACGAGTACGGGGCCGCCGTAGCCGACGGAGTCTGCCGCCGCATCGAGTTCCACGCCTATGACGGCGAGGCGCGCTGGACCGACCCCGCCCGAGTGCGCCGCTCGACCATCGAGGAGAACGGTAAGTCCGACGTCAGCGTCGAGTTCACCGCCAAGCTCGGCGCCAACATGCCCGAGGAGGACGTCTCTGCCGCACTCGACACCGTCTACGAACCCAAGTACGCCTGGATGCCGTCGATCCTCGCCCAGGCCGACGCGATGCTCAGCGAAGTCCGCGAAGACGTGCCGGACGCCGCCGGCCTCGTCGTCGCCGAACGCCAGTGGCTCGCCCAGGGATACGCGGCGCTGCTCGAGCAGATCACCGGCACCCGCCCGCCTGTGGTGGTCTCGGACCCCAAGGCGGACCCTGGCAGCAGGCTGGCGAAGCAGCAGATCGACCAGTTCCGCAAGGGCACCGGCCGGTGGATCGTCGCCGTCAAGATGATCTCCGAGGGTGTCGACATTCCTCGCCTCGCGGTCGGCGTCTACGCGTCGAAGACCCAGACGCCGCTCTTCTACCGGCAGGTCGTCGGCCGGTTCGTTCGCACGCGCCCGAACGAGGAGATCAACGCGCGACTGTTGATCCCGGCAGTGCCCGAACTGATGCGTCATGCACGGGAGATTGAGGAGGAGCTCCGGCATCAGCTGGAGATCGCCGCGCAGGAGGACGAGAAGGCCCAGGGGGAAGGCGGGGCCTCTACAGGGCAGGGCATGCTCGACTTCCGTACACCGCTCTCCGCCTCCGAGTCGGTTTTCGACCGGGCCATCCTCCAGGGTGCGGAGGTGTCGGCGGAGGAGCTGGCCGCGGCCCAGGCGAAGGCGCAGGAGCTCGGGATCCCTCGCGCCTACGCTGCCAACCTCGTCCCACTTCTGCGGGCGCAGAAGACCCAAGAGGAGGTCAGCGTGGCAGCCGTGCCGCAGCAGGCGCGGCCCGCTGAGATTCCTCACTACCGGCGCGAGAAGCTCCTCCGCCAGGAAGTCGAGACCCTCGCTCGGAAGGTGGCTTACCGCCGCAAGATCCAGCCGAAGGACATCAATATCGAGCTCCTCAGGGCTGGACACCCGAAGCGCGCGAAGGCCACCGTTGCCGAGTTGGAGGCGATGCGGCAGACGCTCGCCGGCTGGATGGGGGCGTCATGACAGTCAACCCCAGAGCAAACGCGGCTCTGGTGGAGGCGTTGGGGTCTGCGTTGCGCGAGGGAGAGCACGGATTGAAGACCGGGCCTGCTCTACTGCTACGGATTCTGCGTGAAGAGTCCTGGCGTTCGTTCGTGACGCAGCGCGGAGAGCAGGTCGAGCACGGAAGCTTCGAGAAGTTCGTCGTCACGCCTCCACTCAAGGGCCTGGGTGCGACGATGCGGCTGATCGAGAAGCTCATCGACTCGATCGACAATCCGGCAGAACGGGTGGAGGCACAGAGTCTGCTGGATGTCGTCACGCAGCGGGGGCACGGCGGTGACCGGCATTCGCAAGCCTTCAAGATGGATAACATCCATCATGAAGGCGAAGGGGCAGCCACTCACGGAGGCACCTCCCGAGCAGCTGGTCTCCGCCGTCTCCGCAAGGACCGCCCTGACCTCCATGCCGACGTCCTCGCCGGCCGTCTCTCCACCCACTCCGCGATGGTCAAAGCCGGATTTCGCAAGCGCAAGATCAGCGTCCCGGTGTCCAGCGCTGAGGACGCTGCCCAGGCGATCAAGCGCAATCTGGAGCCCGAGCAGGTGAAGGAACTCGCCCGCCTCCTCGCCGAGGACGACTGAGCACGACGAAGCCCCCGCCGGCCATCCGGCGGGGGCATCTCTGCGTGCAAGGTCAGGCGCCGAGCGTCTCGTCGAGGTACTCCTGCACCGGCCCGAACAGCCCCCAGGGCACGTAGTCGGGGATCTCGTCCAGCCGGATCCAGGCGACCTCGGCGAGCTCCTCCTCGTCCGCGACCCGGGCCTCCCCGCCGACGACCTCGCAGGCGACGTAGGACATATGCCGGCCGGTCTGCGGGTGGACGCGCTCACCGAGGGACCGGACCACCTTCACCTCCAGGTCGACCTCCTCGGCCGTCTCCCGCACCGCAGCCTGCTCCGGCGACTCGCCAGCCTCGATGCCACCGCCCGGGAACGCCCACAGGAGCTTGCCCTCCCGCTCCCGGCGCCTGATCATCAGCACCTTGTCCCCAGCGGTGATGATGGCCGTCGAGATGCCCTGCTCAGTCGTCTGCTCGGTCACGCCAGTGCCTCCAGGGCTTCGAGTGCGGGCGGATAGATCCGCTCGGTCGGAATGAATTTCGTCAGGCTGCTGATCGGAACCCAGGTCGCGTCGAGATTCTCGAGAGGGTCCGCGTTCCGTACCTCGCCAGCGAGGTACTCGCAGAACTCGTAGCTGGCCAGAACGCCGGTTGTTGGGTGGACTCTTGACCCCAAATGCTGGCGGACGGAGCAGTGGACTGCCGTCTCGGCGAGCGTCTCTTGCACTGCGACTGCACCGGAACTGCCGCCGGGCTTTACGACGCCGGCCGGGAAGCCCCACGACAGGGACTCTTCGCCGCGGCGACAGACGAGGAGAACTTCGGCGCCGCGGGCGACGATCGCTATGGCCACCTTCAGGGCCTGCGCCTGGCTGCCGACGTCGGTGCGAAGCAGCGCGGCGAACCGGTGGCGTTCAGCCTGAGTGACCTGCTCATGCAGCGTGTCCAGGGCCCGCTGCATCTCGCGGCGCGGAACCGTGGACGGCGAGGCGTGCCACGAAGCCACGGTCCGGACCGCCACGCCTAAGCGTCGGGCGAACTCCTCGTTAGTGGCTCGCATGGCTGCCTGTAGAGCCGCCGCATGCCGGCCGCTCCATTCGTCAACCACGTCCATGCGCCTTCGGCCCCCTTCGGCGTAGACCTGCATCAGAAGCGCCTGCTCGACTGCACTGTCGGATCGTCGTCACGCATGCAGCGCGCGCGTTGACTCGAACCATGACGAACTCGGCCTCAAACGCCACGCGAGATCTGCTCTGCTCTCTGGGGGGACACGCCCCCCAGGAGCTCGCCGATGCTGCGCCAGGTCAGCCCCTGGTCTCGAAGCCCGAGCACGAGCTTCTGTCGAATGGCGCGCATGCCCTCGGTAACCCGACTCTCGGCCTCCCTGGAGACCCGATAGAGCTCGCCGGGGTCGCTGAAGGCGTTCACGGCGTCGGCGACAGCTGCAATCGGGGCGTCCAGGGTCTCGGTCATGTCATGACTGTAGGGGGCTCCAGGGACGCCATCAAGAGATCTCTTGAGGATTCTCTTGACAGCGCCCCGGAGGCAGGTCTAGCTTCATCAACAAGCCGCTCAAGGAACTCCTTGAAGGTGAGGCTCACTCCTACCGGATCTGATCCGCGAGCCGCCACAACAGAAGAGTGGGCCGGACACCGCAACTCCTACATCGCGGGCCGGCCCCACCACGAGGAATCCCTGGAAGGTCACCTCATGGCTCACCACCAGCTTACTGGCACCCGTGTGCCCGCTGCCTCGAACACCCTCACCGTCGACCGCCTCCTCTCGGCCCCGCTGCCGGAGCTGCTGGCGGAGGTCGGCGCCCAGCTGATCGACGCCCCGGCCGCCGACGACACCCTCGGCCGCATCGAGGGTCGTCTCGGCGCCGCCCGCTTGACGATGCCGACGGGCCGCTCCGCCTTCGAGCGGGACACGATCGCCCGCATCCTCGTCGGCAAGCTCGTCGGCGCCCCGATGCGCCCCGTGCCCCCGTCACTCGACGTCCACACCTACGGCGGCTCCCAGTGACCGCCTCCGCGGTCGAGGCCGCCATCGTCCCGGTACCGCGTCGTCTGATCGCGGTCGGCCGGAAGCAGGGCAGCGGGTCGTTCGTCATGCAGTACCCGCCGAAGGCCCAGGCCGACAAGGATGCCCACGCCGCCGCCTCCTGCGTCCGTCAGCGCCCTGTCGCGCTGACCGACGAGGAGCGCGACGAGCTGTCGAAGAAGCTCGCCGAGGTCAACAAGCGAAGCAGCCAGCGATGAGCCGCTACACCGGCACCCTGCCGACCGGCCTCCTCAACGACCAGCAGATCCGCCCCGGGTCGTGGCCGACGTGGGCCGCCGTCCGCCGCGATTTCGACCGGCACCGCGAGGACCGGAAGACGCTCGCCGAACTGACCGCCTCGATCCGCAAGGCGGGCCAGCGCGAGCCGGTCGATCTCGAAGTCGACGACGACCGGCTCGGCGTCCGGCTCGCGGACGGCCACCACCGGGCCCTCGTGCTGATGGACCTCGGGATCGCCGAATTCACCTTCACCTGGTGCGAGGTCGGCTTCTGGTCCGTGAAGAAGCAGCACAAGCCGTTCCCGTACCACCTGCTGGGCCTGTAGCCCACCCTCTAGCCGCCGGGGCCGCCGGTACATCCCCCTGCCGCCGGCCCCGGCAACCCACCCCATATCGGGCAATCCACCATCAAATCAAGGAGATTCATGTCGTTCAAGACGATCACTGAGGGTACTTACGCCGACCTTCTGAGTAACGGCAAGACCTACAGGGTCACGTGCCGCAGGTGTGGCCTGCTCCGTGAGGCCACCGACAAGTCTCAGGCCCAGATCGAAACCTCGCACCACAACAGCACGCAGAGCAGCTGCGTTCCCCGCTCTCGCCGCTCCGCTCGCTACTGACCCGCCCAGCCCCGGACCCGGCGTGACGCTGCCGGATCAGATCCGGCCCGGGGCACTCCGCCCGACCAGCCCCCACTTGAAGGAGCACGCCATGCCTCTCGTCCTCATCCCGTCCGACGGCCCGTCCGAGCAGGAGCTCGCCGAGATCGAGGCTGGTCTCCGCGCCGGCATCGTCACCGACTTCCTGGCCGCCCAGCGTGCCGGCGACCGCCTCGCCGCGTTCGCCGCCGAGCACCTCGCCGAGCGGATCGACCAGTCCACCCCCGACGGGCCGCGGCTCACCGACGAGCTCGACGCCCTCCGCCACCTCGCCGCCTGAAAGGCCCCCGACATGACCGAGAAGCCCACCTCCCGCGTCCGCATCAACCTGACCGGCGTCCGCACCAC
>NZ_RDBH01000065.1:0-36750 GCF_008042145.1 Streptomyces sp. adm13(2018) | reverse complement strand
CAGAACATGGCCGGCTGGCTGGAAGGCCGGGTCCCGAACTGGCCCGGCTACCTGTCCGATGAGTTCGGCGCGGAGGAGGAGAACGGCGCCCGGCACCTCGTGCCGGTCCTGGTAACCCTCAATCGGGCCGGGTTCGTCACCGTCGGTTCCCAGCCCGGCGAGGTTGACGGACGCTACCGCCAGCGAGCGTCGGTCGACGGCATCGTCCACGACCACGGTCCGCTATTCGGCCGGCTGCTTGCCCTTCAGGGCCAGGGATTCACCGTCGTTCGCGGCTGGCCGAAGCAGCAGCACGTGATGGTCACCCGCGACCAGGCCCTCGCCGCAGCCGACGAGATCGTCGCCGCCACCCAGGCCGGCAAGGCCGAAGCCGACCGACACGGCGGCAGCGACGAATGCGACGCCGCGCTCGCCGCCGCACTCCGCTACCGCCAGCACGTCCTCGACACCCCCGACCCCCGCTAGGAGCCCGCCGTGCGCATCGCCGTCTCCCTCCTCATCGCCCTCGGCCTCGGCCTGGTTGGCGTGCACCTCGCCCCGGTCCTCGCGCAGGCCGCCGACATCACCGAGTCGCAGGCCGGGCTCATCTTCGGCGTCGTCATCACCTGGGCCGGCTTCCAGATCGCGGCCATGCTCCCCGGCGCCGAGCCGACCCCCGGCCGCCAGGACTGACCCCATCCGAAAGGAGCCCGCCATGGGCCTGTTCAGCCGCGAGCCGGAACCGAAGGGCTACCAGCCCACCGACGCCGACAGAACATGGCCGGCTGGCTGGAAGGCCGGGTCCCGAACTGGCCCGGCTACCTGTCCGATGAGTTCGGCGCGGAGGAGGAGAACGGCGCCCGGCACCTCGTGCCGGTCCTGGTAACCCTCAATCGGGCCGGGTTCGTCACCGTCGGTTCCCAGCCCGGCGAGGTTGACGGACGCTACCGCCAGCGAGCGTCGGTCGACGGCATCGTCCACGACCACGGTCCGCTATTCGGCCGGCTGCTTGCCCTTCAGGGCCAGGGATTCACCGTCGTTCGCGGCTGGCCGAAGCAGCAGCACGTGATCACCGAGGAGAACGGTCGCCCGTTCACCACATTCGGTGGCTGGCGCTGGCGCCGCGACTACGTCCACACCATGTGGCGCGGTGTCGGCCACCGTGCCCTCCGCGAGCTGCGGGAGCACGGCGCCAGCATCCACATCTACGACCCGGTCTGGGGTCGCGACGACCGCCTGTGGCCCGCACTGGCTGGAGTAGTCCGGTGAACCTCGGCCTGCTGATCGGCCTGACCCGGGCTCGCGTCTTTCTCCTCTTCGCCGGCTTCGCCTGGGTCTTCGGGCTCCAGGCCCCGCTCCTCACCCGCCTCGCCCTCGTCGGCCTCGCCGCGGCAGCCGTCACCTTCGACGGACTCCTCGACGAACAGCGCATCGCCCACTCCGCCAAGACCACCACCATCCCGCCACAGCGCACCCGCACTTAACCCCCGAAGGGATTGATCACCGTGAGCGTCACGCCCATCGAGAAGGTCAACGGGCACCAGCTGCCCCAGACCTCGCACGCCGAGTCGTGGGCGAGGGCCGGTATCGCCGAGGCCGAGGCCGAGAAGATCCGCGCCCTGACCGCCGCCGAGATCGAAGAGCGCCGCATCAAAGCCGAAGCCGAAGCCGACGCCGTCCGCATCAAGGCGACCGAGGAGGCCGAGCGGCAGCGCCTCGCCAACGAGCGGGCCGCGCTCCGCTTCGAGCGGGAGAAGGCCACCGAGCTCGCCAAGATCGCCGAGGCGAACCGGAAGCGGGAAGCCGAAGAGCGGGCCGCCGCTGAAGAGCGCGAGCAGGCCGAAGCCACCAAGCAGGCCGAGGCCGATACGGTACAGGCCGTCGAGACCGCCAGCGGCCGATGGAGGAACACCGCCAAGGGCTTCTACGCTCTGTGCGCGACCGTGGCTCTCCCCGTCCAGATGGCCGCCTTCTACAAGCCCGGATCCGAGTACCTCCTCGTCGCCCCCGTCTTCATTGAGGTCATCGCCCTCGTCGCCCTCGTCGGTGCCGCCGCCGCAGTCACCGCCGGCCGCCCGCACTGGCACTACCGGCTTGTCGCCTGGGGTGGCGCGCTCACCGCCGCCACGATCAACATCGTCCACGGCCTCGACGCTTTCGATGCCGCCACAGCCTTCGGCACCGCGCTCGCCTCGATCGCCGGGCCCGGCATGTGGGATCTCCATGAGCACGGCCGGATTGCCCGCCGCGACGGTGCCCTCACCTGGCGCCAGCGCCGCGCCGAGAAGAAGGCGGCCCGCACGGAGGCCGCCGAGCGGGCGGTCGCGGAGGCGAAGGAAGCCGCCGCTAAGGAGGAGGCGCGCAAGGTCGCAGAGGAACAGGCGCAGGAACTCGCGAGGCAGCGCGCCGAGTACTTCCCGAAGGTCTGGCAGCACGCCGTGAAGCTCGCTGCCGCGACCGGCGAGACGGCCGTCACCGAGGCTGTCTGGAAGCGCGCGCACAACGACATCGAGGGCACCGACCCGGCCGAGTCTGTCGACATCATCCGAGGTCGCAACATCGCCGCCAGGCGCGTCATCGCAGCCCGCTCCGAAGCCCCCGGCGAGAAGCCCGTCAAGGCCACGAACGCCCAGCGTGTGAACCAAGTGAAGGCCCCGTCGCGACGCTCCTCGTACAGGCCCATGCCGCCCCGCCGTAAGCGCGGTGACACCCCCGCGTTTCACCCGGTCGCCCGAGCCCTCGCGGCCGACGCCAAGCGCCAGTCCAACGCCGCCTCCGAGGAGCAGTCGTGACCACCGCAGCCCACACCCAGCAGACTCCCGAGCGCCCCCCGCTCACCCTCGTCAAGGACGACACCCTCCCGGCCGTCGAGGGCACGGTCGTCGAGCACCAGGGCGCCGAGCTCGCCACCCGGCCTGCATGGGTCCTGTCCGCCGGCGAACGCGCCCGGCTCGCCCGCCAGCACGCCGCCACCAACTGGGGTTACCTGCCCTGGGCCGCCCGCGGCTACTGGCGCCTCGCCGCCCGCTGGGTCGACGGCTACCGCGACGACTACCCCCAGATGATCCGCACCGCCCGCGCCGACCGGAAGGCCGCCAGGGGCAACGCCGAAGCCGAGCAGGCCGCCACCCGTAACGTCGTCCGGCTCCGCGAGGCCTACAAGCACCACCGGCTCGTCTACGGCGCCAAGACCGGCGCCTGGATGGCCACCACCGGAACCGCCGGCGGCGTCGCCGTCGCTACCGGCGGAGTGTGGACCAGCCTCCTCCTCGGCCTCGTCACCATCGGCTACGGCGCCTGGCGCGGCCAGCCCAGCGTCATCGCTGCCGAAGACGACCCCGGTCGCATCGAGATCCTCTCGGCTGACGGCGAGCCGTTCCCGATCGCCGACGCCACCAGCCGCACCGAAGCCGCCGAATGCGTCCGCCGCGCCCTCGTCTCCGAAGGAATCGCGGTCGCCGAAGTCGAGGCCGGGCGCCGCTACGACTGGGGCTGGGAGATCAACGTCCGCCTCAAGAAGGGCACCCCCGCCGACCTCATCGCCAAGGCCGGCGACCTGGAGACCCCCCTCGACCTGCCCGTCGACGGCCTCCTCTGCCAGCCGCTCCGTACCAGCCGGGCCCGCGCGACCCTTCGCCTCGTCGAAGGCGATCCGTTCGTCAAGATGCCGGCCCTGCCCGACCGGGCGCCCAACAGTGGTCGGCTGCGGGACCGGGCCCTGCTCGCCCTCCGAATGGACGGGCAGCCCACGGAACTGTCATTCCTCGGGCTGCACTTCATCGTCATTGCCTCATCCGGCGGCGGGAAGTCCGTCACCATGAGGTCCATCGGCGATGTCCTCACCGCATGCGAGGACACCGTCGTCATCGACCTCGACCCCGGCGGCAACGGCCTCGAACCCCTCGCCGAAGCCGTCGGAGTGCGAGTAGTCGGCGCGGACCAGATGCACATCATCGAAGCCGTCCTGGAGAAGCTCCTCAAGATCGCCAAGGCCCGGGCGACGCTCCTCGGCCACCTCGGTATGGGCGACAACTGGATCCCGTCCCACGAGTACCCGGCGATCGTCGCCCTCATCGACGAGTACCCGCAGCTGTCCCCGAAAGCCAAGGCCCTAGTCGTCGCGATCCTCCGCGTCGGGCGTAAAGCACGCGTCCAGGTCGGTCTCGCCGCCCAGGAAGCGACGAAGGACTCGATCGGTGCCGCGATCGCCGACAGCATCGCCCTCAAGATTGTCGGACCGGCCCGACACCAGGACATTGTCCAGGTCTTCGGTGCAGGCGCCGGCGCCAACGGCTACAGGCCCGACCGCCTCCACCCCGCCCAGGGCGAGGACCCGGCCGACGCCGGCAAGGCGTACATCATGGGCGGCGGCCAGCACGACCCGCTCATCCACAAGTTCATCTCCATGACCCCCGCTGAGGGCAAGGAGCGTGCAGCAGCCCGGGCCGCAGCTGGCCGCCCGTGGATCGATGACATCTCCCTTCAGGCCGCCGGGGTCACCTTCGACGACCTCCACACGGTCAAGCCCCGCACGGCTCTCCCCGAAGCCGTCGAGCTCGCTCGGCTCGCTTTCACCGCCAGCAGTGACCCCGAGCGCATGACCAGCGAGGAGATTTACGAGTACGTCTCCTCCGCCTCCGAGACGTGGGCGCCCCAGGACGACGAGGAGCCGGCCAAGGCCATGGCGCGCTTCCAGGAGGCCCTCCGCAAGCAGGCTGCACAGATCGCCCCCAACGTCGACATGAAGACCAAGCAGTGGCGGGACGGCCCCGACCGGCACAAGGGCTACCTGCTGGCCACGCTGCTCCAACTCACGGACGAAGACGCCTGACTCGCCCCTGGCGAGCCGGTGACATCGCAGGTCACGGCGTTGACAGACCCCGTGACAAGCCGCTGACACCGACCTCCAGCCCGTGACATGTCACCGGCCCGTCAACACCCCTCGCAGCCCCCTGACCTGCACTGTCATGGGCTGTCACCGGCCCTGTCACGCCCTATATGTGAAGAAGATCCCGACCTGAGAGGAGACCCGGACATGCCCCTCAAGCCCTACTACCAGCGCACCCGAGCCGACGCCGCAGACCTCGCCAACGACGTACAGCCCGGCGACCGGCTCTACGCCATCGGCGGCGAGTACATCGTCACCGACGACATCAGCGCCGCCTTCGGCAGCCACCTCGTCCGCCCCGCCGACACCACCACCGGCCCAGGCTCCATCAGCCTCCCGCAACTCCTCTCCCGCCACGGCGGCATCTTCACCCAGCCCCCCACCCCTGACCCCCAACCCGAAAGGAACCGACATGGGACTCCAGTCCTCCTACGAAGCCACCCGCGGCGACGAGAAGAAGCTCCTTCGCAGCATCAAGCCCGGCGACCACCTGTACGTCATCAACGAGCACTACGACCGCGGCCCCACCTACAGCGAGTGGATCGTCACCGACACGACCAGCCTCATGGGCAACCGCGAGGTCGAGTCGCCCACCAACGGCGCCGTCACCACCGCGCAGAGCCTCCTCCGCAAGGAGCGCAAGATCTTCACCCAGCGGCCCAGCCACCTGCCCAACCTCGGCGCCCGCGACTCCCACGACGCCTACACCGAAGACGCCCAGCGCGCCGCCAAGGCCGTCGCCGACCTCCACGCCAGGCAGCAGGCCGACGACCTCTCCCGCCGCTACCGCACCGCCGCCAGCCGCTGACCACCCCCACCAACGACCGCATCGAAGGAGACACCCCATGGCCGCGTCGACCGCCACCCGCCCCGCCGAACTGACAGTCGACGCGGCCACCCTCATCGCCGACATCGAGGCCTACCTCGCCCAGCAGGCCCCGAAGACCGCGCACCCGCTCGTCACCAAGACCACCGCCCAGCTCGTCGCCGAAGCACTCGCCGTGCCGGAGGCCGAGCTCGTCACTGCGGCGCCCGTCCTCCAGGCCCCCGCACGCTGGTGGCGCATCATCCCCGACTGGGCCCTCGCCCTCACCCCCGCCCGGCGCCTCCACGGCGCCGGCCGACCCGTCACCGTCCAGCAGCACCTCGAACTCACCGCGCTCGTACTCGAGCAGTACGGCCACCACCGCGGCGGACTCCGATCTCGCGGAGGCGCACGCTGCATCCTCGGCGCCCAAGCCGTGCTCTACCGGCTCGGCTACGGGGACGAGGAGACCGCCGAAGCAGCCGGGCAGGCCATGCAGAACGTGCTCCGGCGGCGGGGGATCGAAGCCGACTACCACGCATGGAACGACCAACCCGGGCGGACACAGGCCGAAGCTCTTCAGCTCATTCGAGAAGCCACCCAGGCATCAAACGGGTAAGACCCAACGCAAACAGAGGAGAAGACCATGGGATACGCCAGCTACACCATCCAGCGCAACGGCGAGACCATCGAGGCCGGGTACGGCATCGACGCCACCTGTGAAGAGCCTGGCTGCGATGCCGACATCGACCGCGGACTCGCCCACCTCTGCGGCCAGACACCCGGCGGCGACGAGCACGGCTGCGGCGGCTACTACTGCGGCAGCCACCTCTGCATCGGGCCCAGTGACGAGACCGGAGACCTCTGCGGCCGATGCACCGCCGCCCTCGCGCGAACGCAGCGAGAAGACGCATAGCAGATCAGTAGTTGTCAGCCCGAGCAGCCGTATGTCACACTGCCCCCATCCGGATACCAGTGTGTCCGCAGCTACTTCAAGCCCCCAGCATCCGCCGGGGGCTTTCTGCTTGTCAGGGGGCACCGTGGACCCGACCGAGCTCTACCCCAAAGATCTCGTCTACGCCCACGAAGCCGCCGCCGCCACCGGCGTCCCCGAGCCCGTCATCCGGAAGTGGGCCTCCCGCGGGAAAGTCGCCCGCTACAAGGGCGACCCCCGCCACTACTCCGGCCAAGGCCACGAGTACAAGACCATGTACGCGCTCCCCGAGATAGAGGCACTCGCCGCCGGCTACAAGCGCACACCGCAGCGGGCCCGCGCCGCCTGACCAACCCACGCGAGAGGAGCCGACGATGTCGAACCTCGTCTTCAACACCGCCCTGGGACGCGTCGCGGCGCTCGCCGCCCTCCCGGCCGCCAACGACGCACTGATCGCCGTCCCCCTCGAAGCGACGGGCCTCGCCACGGACGCCGTGATCCGCGACTACGACGACCTCGCCAGCCTCCTCGCAGGCACGTCCAACGAGCAGACCAGCATGGGCCGCAAGACGCTCTCGGGCGTCACGGTCACCGTCGACGACACGCTCGATCGGGTTGCTCTGAACTGCAGCGCCATCACCTGGACTGCCGCGACTGGCAACCCGATCGGCGCCGTGGTCATCTGCTACGACCCTGACACCACGACCGGGACGGACGCCGACCTGATCCCGCTGACGAAGCACGACGTCACGATGACCCCTGACGGCAATAACTTCCAGCTGACGGTCGCCGACTTCTACCGCGCGACCTCCACCGCGTGACGGCCGGCTTACCGACCGGGGCGGGAGGTCGCCGTGGCCAGCTTCACTGACGACTTCAACCGCGCCGACAGCAGCAACTTGGGCGCCGGCTGGGTGCAGGTATCGGGCTTCTGGGCGATCGCCTCCAACCAACTCAGCCCGGGCTCGGACGGCGGCACGATCATCCTCCGCGCGGCCGGGCCCATGGACAGCAGCGACCACTCGGCGCAGGTCACCATCGCAGCCACCACCGCGGCCAGCCACGGGGTGTGGTGCCGCGGGAACAGCAACATCAGCAACGGGTACCTGTGGCGGAACGACGGCAGCGAGTGGACGCTCTTCAGCGTCGTCAGCGGCACGTTCACGGCCATCGGCTCCTACGCGGCAGCCGCGGCCCCGGGCAACGTTGCGAAGGTCCAGGCCGTCGGGTCGACGATCAAGGCCTTCGTCAACGGCGTGCAGCGGGTGTCCGTCACCGACACGGCTGTCGCAAGCGGCACCAGCGTCGGCCTCCGGTCGGTCTCCACCGCCGCAATCCGCTTCGACGACTTCGCTGCCGCGGACGTGACCGCTGGGGTGACGCTCGGCATCGCCGCCGAGGCCGATAACGCGCAGGGGCTGGCCAGCAGCAAGGCGGGCTCGCTCGGCGCCACGCTGGAGGCTGACACCGCCCAGTCCGTGGCCGGCGCCAAGATGGCGGCCCTCACCGCTGCGGCCGCGGTCGAGACGGCTCAGGCCCTCACCGGCGCCATCAGCCGCAGCCTCACGGCAGCCACAGCCACCGAGACCGCCCAGCTGCTGACAGGCGCCAAGACCTCGGTCCTCGGCGTCGCCATCGAGACCAGCACCGCGAGACCGCTCACCGCGGCAGGCGGGGACGGCATCGACAGGGTCGCAGCCGGAACACCCCACAGCCTGTGGACCGCGCGGCGGCCGCGCACACCCGCCTGGAGCGCAGGCACGCCACGGACATAGAGGGGGCACCGTGGACCGCAGCAGCCTCGAAGAGCTCCTCACGCCCGTCGTGTCCGCCAGCGACCCCACGTCGTACAGCGTCCGCGTCGCAGTCCTCCCCGACGGAGAACGACCCGAAGCCGACGACTGGCATGCGGCAGAGTGGAAGACCATCGGCGGCATCCCGCACGCCAGCCTCCTCGTCGGCCCAGACGGGGTCGTGGAACTCGGGCCGGGCGCCTACCGGGTGTGGGTCGAGATCACCGCGCCGCCCGAGAAGCCGGTCGTCGCCAGCCCCCGCTTCAGCATCAACTGAGATGCGTACCGCATAGGTCACGAAACGGAGACAACGCCTCCAACCCTCGCAGCAGGGACAACGATGAGACCTCTCATCACGCAACGTCCTGGGGGGACCATGCGACGCACCGCCATCGCCGCAACCACCGCGGCCCTCACCCTCACGCTCGCCGCCTGCACCGGCACCGAGCCCGAGGTCGCCACCAAGCCCGACCCGAAGCCGACCGCCCCCACAGCCAGCGAGACGCCTGCCAAGAAGACGGAAGCGCCCGCGCCGAAGGACGCCGGCCTGGGGGACGCCATCACCCTCAAGGGCATCGAAGACGGCCAGCAGATCTCGGTCACGCTCAAGAAGGTCTCCGACCCGGCCGCCCCGAAGGACGAGTTCTTCAACCCCGACGACGGCAACCGCTGGATCGGCTTCCAGATCGAGATCGTCAACAGCGGCACCGCCGTGTACGACGACAGCCCCAGCAACGGCATGCAGATCGCCGACGCCGACGGCCAGAGGTTCAACGGCGTCATTGCCGACATCAAAGCCGGTCCCTCGATGGCCTCTGGCGTCACCCTTAAGCCCGGCGCCAAAGCGCTCGGCTGGCTCGTCTTCGAAGCACCCAAGAACTCGAAGATCACCACCGTGCAGTTCGGCATGAACAGCGGCTTCTCCGACCAGACCGGCGAGTGGAAGCTGTAACAGCCGAGGTCGCCCCCTGAACGTCCCGCCGTCCACGCCCCCGTCGCGGACGGCGGGACCCATCAGAGGAGGCCGCCAATGCCCACCAGTATCGCCGAGGGCAAGGACTGGTCCCTCGAACGATTCGCCCGCCACCTGCCCGACACCGTGACCGACGTCGGGCCCGGCGAAGGCACCTACGCCAAGCTGTTCCGGCCCCTACACCGCGGCATCTGGTGGACTGGCATCGAGATCCACAAGCCCTACGTGGCCAAGTACAAGCTGCGCTCCACCAAGACCCGAACCATGTACGACGAGCTCCACATCGGGGACGCCCGCGAATCCGAGGACCACCTCTTCCACCGCGACCTCGTCATCTTCGGCGACGTCCTAGAGCACATGCCCCGCGAGGACGCGATCGCACTCCTGCACAAGGCCGAGGCGGCCGGCTGCTGGAACATCCTCGCCTCCCTCCCGATCGTCGAAGCGCCGCAAGGCCAGGTCGACGGCAACCCGCACGAGGCTCACATTCATCACTGGGACGCCGACGACATGTGCCAGGTCCTCAACGCCCTCGGC
Organism: Streptomyces sp. adm13(2018); assembly: GCF_008042145.1. GTDB lineage: Bacteria > Actinomycetota > Actinomycetes > Streptomycetales > Streptomycetaceae > Streptomyces. Next base: position 26,841 of record NZ_RDBH01000065.1, on the reverse strand, counting down.
GGCAAGCTCGACTACGAGTACGGCGAGACGCTCGGCGTGTGGTGGTGGTCCCGCCGTGGCTGAACTCCGCGGAGTCGACATCGAGATCATCGAGCAGCGCAAGCAGCCGGTCGAGGGCAGTGACATCGTGCTCCCTAACCACGTCCGGATCAACGGGGTCGCAGTCTCCATCCCTGCGGACTCTCTGATCCGGATCAGCGACATCACGGACGAAGAGCTCGTCACCGTCACCATCACCATGTTTGCCCGCAGCATCAGCATCCGCGCTGAACAGGCCTGACTCCTTTGGGAGGTAGCGCCATGAGCGACGCTCACTGCATCTTCTTCACCGTTCACAGCCCCGAACGGCCCCCGAACCCGGATGTCGCCCGGGTCTATGCCCGCTACTTCGCTGGAAGGCAGGGCAGGGCTGTCCCGGACGAGGCCGAGGAGATCATTCGACCCTACCCCGACGGGTCCGGTCGCTACAGGGTTGAGGCCCCAACAGAGGCCGCCACGTGAGCGGCGGCTGGAAGGGCTCGAACCGCGTCGCGCGGCTCCCGCCGAGCTGGCAGCGCATCCGGGCCCGGATCCTAGAACGTGACCCGATCTGCAAGATCTGCGACGTCAGGCCGTCCGCGTTCTGCGACCACATCGTGGCCAAGGAAGACGACCACAGCGATGCCGGCCTCCAAGGCGTCTGTGGCCCCTGCCACGACCAGAAGTCCAGCGCCGAAGGGAACGCCGCCCAGAGGGCCACCCCGCGCCCCGGACGCACCCGGCCAGCAGAGCAGCACCCTGGAATGAGGTGACCGTGCCCGCCTATCTCATCCGGCATCCGGCCGAGCTGCGGCGCGAGGACGTACTCGTTGAGGACGGCACCCTCGAACTCGCCTTCACCGGCGGATGGGCCGTCTTCACCGACAACAACGGCGTCTGCCTCGCCATCCCCGGTGGCCAAGGCGCCCACATCGAGCGAGTCGACACCCCAGACGAGGAGCCCGCGCCACCAAGGGAGTGATCCACCGTGACTGACTACCAGGTGCAACCCGGCGAATGGGGCATCCACGGCGTCGTCCTCCAGCCTGGCCAAGTCACCAGCTTCCGATTCCCCGACGACGTCAACGAAGTCGAAGTCCTCTCCCACGACGGCGCGGCGCCCGTCTACTTCACCGTCGACGGCAACGAGCCCTCAGTCGAAGGCCGCGGCAGCAGAGTCCTTCCCGCAGCCATCAGCAGTGCGCAGGTAGAGCCGCCCACCGCAGGGCCGACCGTCGTCAAACTCATCTCCTCCGGCTCCCCGAAGGTGTCGGTGACCAGGACATGAAGCGCACCGCCTACACGCCCAAGGTGCCCGACGCCGCGACCAAAGCCATGGTCGAGACAGTCGCCAACGCGGCACTCGCCGACAACACCGAAGTCGCCGAACGGCTGGCCGCACAGAAAGCCGAGCAGGAGCGCCTCGCAGCCGACATGGCGACCAGGCTCGCCACCCTCGGCGACATCGCCGCCCAGCTCGCCCCGCTACGGCAGAACGCCAGCGAGGAGCACGCCAGACTCCAAGGCCTCATCGACGCAGCCAACCAAGCCATCGCCCGGCTGCAGGAGACGGCCGAGGACGCCCAGTCCGCAGCAGAAGCCGCCGGCGTCGCAGGGCAGGCCGCGCAAAACCAGGCGGCCATAGCCCTCGGTGCCGCGCAGTCCGCGGCATCCCTGGCAGAACAGGCCAGCACTCTCGCCACCGAGGCCGGCACCCAGGCAGGACAGGCCGCGGCTGCGGGCGCCGCAGCGCAGGCCGCAGCAGGCGAGGCCAAGGCGCAGGCATCTGCAGCGCAGACTGAGGCGAGCACAGCCAAGACCTCGGCAGCACAAGCCAGTACCGACGCCACAGCAGCCAAGGCCTCTGCCACTCAGGCCGGCACGGACGCCGCCACCGCACGGACCACAGCGACAGCCGCGCAGACCACAGCCAGCCAGGCACAGGCGACCGCAGCAGCAGCGAGCACCAAGGCGGACCAGGCTGCGGCTGGCGTCGCCACTGCGCAGGCCAAGCTCACAGCCCTGGAGGCTGCAGTCACCGCCCTGCAGGCACGCACCATCCGCAGGGCGACAGTCGTACTGCCACTCATCGCCCTCGGAGCCACCTACGAGCAGGCGGTCACCTGGACGACGCCGATGCCAAGCAGCACCTATCAGGTCGAGGTCGTCGGAGGCCAAGGCCTGATCGGCAAGGCCACGACACGGGTCAAGGCAGGCTCACAGACGGCCAACGGGCTGATCATCCAGGTCACCGCAGCCGTCCTGGTCGCGGCCGGCTCAGTGATCGACGCGACAGCCTTCGGCTGATCAATACCAGCCGGTACCTGGGGGGGTACCCCCCTGCCGGCCCCTGTCCCTATCGGGGCCGTATAGCACCCGACTTTCTGTACGGGTTCCCTTGGCCGGGGCTCACTCGACTACAGGCCGTTACGACCGCCCTGGAGGCGCCGTCGACGGCCGCAACCCACCCCGCGCGTCCTGGTGACGTGCCTGCTGACCCTGGAGGTCGACATGGGTGATCGCGGACCCATCCCCAAGCGCAGCGCTGAGCGCCGCCGCCGCAACAAGGACGACGGGCCGGCCATCGCGCAGGCCCCTTCCGGGCCGGTGAACGTGCCAGCCCTCCCTGAACCCGATCCGAACTGGCACGACATCGCCACGGACTGGTACCTCTCGCTGCAGCAGTCCGGGCAGGCTGCCTTCTACCAGGCGTCCGACTGGGCGACGGCCCGGTACGCGGCCGAGCTCATGTCCCGGATCCTGAGCACCGATCGCGCTCCGAACGGGCAGCTCGTCGCTGCCCTGAACAGTGTGATGGGCAGCCTGCTGACGACCGAGGGCGACCGGCGCCGGGCCCGGATCGAGCTGGAGCGACAGCCAGCGGTCAAGGCAGTACCGGCTTCCGTCACTGCCATCGCCGACTACCGATCCTCGATCGGTGGCTGACGGCGAAGTCCCCGAGGTCGTCACTCCATTCACGATCGGCCCGACCTGGCGGCGTGGAAGGGACGGGAAGTTCGTCCTCCCCGAGTACACACTCGGCTGGCAGGCTCTGGCATGGACGGCGACCTACCTGCAGCATTACGTGGGCGCCCCTTGGCGCTACACCGCCGAGCAGGCCCGGCTGACGCTGTGGTGGTACGCCATGGACCCGGCGACGAACCGCTTCCTGTGGCGGGATGGCGTGATCCAGCGGATGAAGGGTCACGGCAAGGACCCGCTGGTTGCGACTTACGCCGCCTTCGAGTTCGTCGGCCCCTGCCGCTTCGGCCAGGTCGCCGACGAGGGGAACGAGTGGGGCGTCCCGCCGGGGCAGCCCCTGGGGCAGCCGCATCCTGCGGCCTGGGTGCAGATCGCGGCGGTGTCGCAGGACCAGACGCGCAACACGATGACACTGTTCCCGTCGATCCTGACCAAGCGGGCGATCGAGGAGTTCCGGATCGACCTCGGCAAGGAGATCATCTACGCCGACAAGGGCCGGGCCCGGATTGAGGCGGTTACGTCCTCGCCCCGGGCGCTGGAAGGCGGGCGACCCACCTTCGTGTCGCTTGGCGAGACGCACCACTGGGTGGAGGCGAATCAGGGCCACGAGATGGCCGCGGTGATCGAGCGTAACGCCACCAAGTCTGCGGACGGCATGTCGCGGACGCTGGCGAACACCAACGCCTACGAGCCCGGCGAGGACTCGGTGGCCGAGAGGACGCGGGAGGCGTTCGAGTCGGCGGAGGCCGGCCGTGCCGCGGACGTCGGCCTGTTCTACGACAGCCTCGAGGCGCCTGCCGAAGCGAAGCTGTCCGAGGATTGGATCGAGCCCACTTTGCGCGCGGTTCGCGGCGACTCGACCTGGCTGGACATCGAGCGGCTGAAGGCGTCAATCCTGGACGTCCGCAATCCGCCCTCTCGGAGCCGACGCTTCTGGTTCAACCAGATCACGGCCTCGGAGGACGCTTACCTGGCGCCCTACGAGTGGAATGCCTGCCCGCACGAGGGCATCGAGCTGCAGGTGGGCGACGAGATCGTCGTGTTCTTCGACGGCTCCAAGTCTGACGATGCGACCGGTCTCGTGGCCTGTCGCCTGTCCGATGGGCACGTGCAGACTCTGGGCGTTTGGCAGCGGCCGGCGAACTGGTCTGACGGGGTGCCGTGGCGGGTGCCGCGCGAGGAGGTCGACGGCGTCGTGGATCTGGCCTTCGCCACGTACAAGCCGCTCGCGTTCTTCGCCGACCCCGGATCCGGTTTCGACGAGGCGGACGGCGAGCGGTACTGGGACGGTTTCATCGACGCCTGGGCCCAGCGGTACGGCCGGCGGCTGAAGCTGAAGGCGGTGACCTCTGGGCACGGTCAGCACGCGGTGATGTGGGACATGCGTGATCGGCGCAGGCAGCAGATCTTCACGGAGGCGGTGGACAGGTTCTACCGGGACGTCCTCGAGCGACAGCTCACCCACGACGGCCACAAGGTACTGCGGCAGCACGTGGCCAACGCCCGCCGCCGTACCAACGCGTGGGGCTACACGATCGGCAAAGAGCACCGTGAGTCCGCCCGCAAGGTCGACCTGGCGGTGTGCGCGATCGGCGCGCGGATGCTGCGACGGATGGTCATGAACTCGGCAGCCTGGACGAAGCGGTCCACGGCCCGCGGCAAGGGAAGGGTGGTGGTCCTGCGGTGACGATTCCCACCCTGCCCTTGGTCGGGCTGTCGGACGACGAGCAGCAGATCCTTACCCTTCTCCGAACCGATCTGCTGGCGCAACGCTTCAAGCTGGAACTGCTGGACGCCTACTTCAACGGTGAGCAGGTCATCCGCGACCTTGGGATCAGCATTCCGCCGCAGCTCAAGACGCTGCACACGGTCATCGGATGGCCTCGCGTCGGAGTCGAGGCGCTCGAGCAGCGCCTCGACTTGGAGGCGTTCCGCTGGGCCGACGGATCGGACTCCTCCGAGCTGGAAGAGATCGCCGAGGCGAACGACCTGTACGACGAGTCGAGCCTTGCCCACCTGGACGCCCTGACCTACGGCCGAGAGTACGTCACGGTCGGCACAGCGGACGACGCAGACGCCCCGCCGATCATCACTTACGAGTCTCCGCTCGACATGACGCTCGCCTGGGATGCCCGGCTACGTAAGCCGCTGAACGCGCTCCGCGAGTGCCAGGACCGCTACGACTTCGGCCTGACGCCGGACGAGCGGCTGGTCACGCTGTATCTGCCTGACCAGAACGTCTACACGGTGCAGCGAGGGAACGGCTGGGAGGTCATCGACCGGGACGAGCACGGCCTCGGCACGGTGACGGTCCTGCGCATGGCGAACCGGCAGCGAACCGGTGACCGGGTCGGAAAGTCGGAGATCACTCCCGAGGTCCGGTCCATCACCGACGCTGCATGCCGTCGGCTGATGGGCATCGAGGTGGCCGCCGAGTTCTTCGGCGCCCCGCAGCGATACATCCTGGGCGCGAGTGAGTCCGCGTTCCAGGACGCCGAGGGGAACGCCAAGAGCGCGTGGGAGACGTACATCGGGCGCGTTCTGGCCCTGGAGCGGGACGAGGACGGTGAGGTCCCGACGGTCGGGGCGTTCACCGCCCACGATCCCTCCGGACAGACGAAGATCATCGACTTGTACGCCCGGATCATGTCTTCGCAGCTCTCGGTGCCGCCGCACATGCTCGGCTATACCAGCGACAACCCGGCCAGCGCGGACGCGATCCGCTCTGCCGAGGGGGCGCTGGTGAAGAAGGCGGAGCGGCGGATACGCCGGTTCGGGGCCGCGCATCGGGCGACGATGCGGCTGGCCCTGTGGGTGCGGGAAGGGGAGCCGCCCGATCCGTCGCGCCGCGTCGAAACGGTGTGGCGCAACCCGGCAACGCCGACGATCGCCGCGCAGACCGACGCCGCAGTGAAGATGGTTCAGGCCGGCCTGCTGCCTGCCGATTCCGAGGTCGCGCTGGAGATGGCGGGGCTCACGGAGGACCAGCGGCAGAGGGTCGCCTCCGAGCGCCGCCGGGCCCAGGGGCGCCAGATGCTGGCGTCCCTGACCGCGGACGCCGCTGACGAGCCCACCGAGGCGGAGGGCGACGATGGCGACAGCGGTCTCTGACGTCAGTCCCGCGGCCGCCCGGCAGCGGGCCGCCCAGCGCAGGCTCACGGCCCGCCTGACCCGCGACGTGCGGGGCCTGCGCCGCATCATCATCCCGTCGCGGCTTGAGGCGACCGTCCCCGACTGGATTGCCGCGGTCCGGGCGCTGGTGGACCAGTACGGTGCCGCATCATCCGCGCTCTCGGCGGACTACTACGACGCCGAACGGATCGGCGCCCGGGCTCCGGGGCGGTTCAGCGTTCCGCTGGCCGAGCCGCCGCCGGACGAGCAGGTCGAGAACAGTCTGCGCTGGGCAACCAAGGATCTCTGGCCGCGTGACCCGGAGGACCCCGCCACCACGGAGGCGCAGCTCGCCCCTCTGGAGGTGCGCCTGGGCCAGGCGGAGAGGAAAGCCGAAGCGGTCACCCAGAAGCTGGTTGTCGATCAGGGTCGCGCAACCGTCCAGGAGGCGGTACGGCGCGACCGGCAAGCCACCGCTTGGGCCCGTTCGGCGGCGCTGGGGGCGTGCAGCTTCTGCAAGCTTCTGGCGACCCGCGGAGCCGTCTACAAGCAGGACACGGCCGACTTCCAAGCCCACGACGGATGCCACTGCGGCGTCGTGCCGGTGTTCAAAGGGCAGCGGTTCGAGCTGTCCGACCACGCACGCGAGTGGGAGCGGCTGTACCGCGAGTTCGCAGCCCCTCACTCGGGCGATCAGCTGAGGCGGTTCCGCCTGGCGCTCGCCGAACACGGGCATACGCCCGCTCTGTAATCCCGCGGCCGCCCTGGAGGTGGCCTTTCTCAGCCCCTGGAGGGCCAGTTCACCATGCCTGAAGAGACCCCGACCGAGCAGGTCGACGAGCAGCAGCCGCAGGAGCCCGAGACCGCCCCGGAGGCGGAGGGCGCCGAGGAGGAGCCGTTCGACGCGGACCGCGCCAAGAAGGCGATCAACAAGAAGAACGCGGAGAACAAGAGCCTCCGCGATCGCCTCAAGGAGCTCGAACCTCTCGCCCGCAAGGCGAAGGAGCTCGAGGACGCCCAGAAGTCCGAGCAGGAACGGCTCTCTGAGCAGCTGACCGCCCAGCAGGAGAAGGCGGCCAAGGCCATCCGCACGGCCGTGGCCTCGAAGGTGGAGGCGCTCGCCGCAAAGGACTTCGCCGACCCGGAGGACGCTGCCGGCGCGCTGGACCTGTCCGGCTACGTCGACGACGACGGCGCCATCGACACCAACGCCATCAAGAGCGATCTCGCCGACCTCCTCAAGCGCAAGCCGCACTGGGCCAAGGCCCCAGAGGGCCCGCGATCCCCGCGGCCGGACCGTACTCAGGGCTCGTCAGGCAACGGCAACCGAACCCCCAACAGCCCGGCGGAAGAGTTCGCGGGCTTCATGAAGAGGGCCCTCCACGGGGGCCGCTGAGAGAGGTAGACCATGGCTGCTACGCCGCCCATCAAGCTGTCGGATATCGACAGCACTTTCCTGCCCGAGACCCTCGTCGGGCCCATCTTCGAGAAGTCCGTCGAGCAGTCGGCGATCATGTCGCTCGCCAAGCGGGTGCCGCTGGCGATGACCGCGAACACGGCGGTCCCTGTCCCGCTCGACGTTCCGACTGCCGACTGGGTCGAGCAGGCCGGCCGCAAGCCGATCAGCACCGGCGGCATCGACATCAAGCAGATGACCGGCAAGAAGATCGCCGTGCTCATCCCGGTCGCGATGGAGGTCGCCAACTCCAACGCGGCAGGCCTGTGGACGCAGCTCCAGCGCGACCTGCCGACCGCGTTCGCCCGCGCCTTCGACCGCGCCACGATCCACGGCAAGACCATGAAGGGCGCCACCGGCCCCTTCGCGGACTACCTGGCGATGACCACGAAGTCGGTGACCATCGGCGGCACGACGCAGGCCAACGGTGGCATCTACGGCGACATCGTCAAGGGCATGAAGGAGACCATCGACGACGACTGGGACTACACCGGCACGGTCCTGGACCACCGGATGAAGCCCAGCCTCCTCGGAGCGACGGACACCACCGGCCGCCCCATCTTCGTCGACACGACCCAGCCGGGCACGGGCGCCGCCCTGGCAGGCACGCTCGTCGGCGAGCCTGTCGCCTACTCCCGTTCGGTGTCGGGCAAGCTCCGCCGCCAGTCCGGGACCATCGACACCGGCTTGCGCGGCATCGGCGGCGACTGGTCTCAGACCGCCTACGGCGTCGGCATGGACATCACCGTCAAGATCTCCCGCGAGGCGACGTACATCGACGAGGACGGCGGCGTGCACTCCGCGTTCCAGGAGAACCTCGTTCTCCTCCTCGCGGAGGCCTACTACGGCTTCGTCCTCGGCGACGAGGAGGCCTTCGTGAAGTACCTGGCGGCCGGCGGCTCCTCCTGATGCCGGGCGTGGAGGGTGGCCGGGCGCCGATGCGGGTCGTCGCCCGGCTGCACGGCTACCCGCCGCGCCACAACGCCGGAGCGGAGTGGATGGTCCATTCACAGCTCCGGGCCCTCGTCCAGCGAGGCCACGACGTGTCGGTGTGGCTGTCCCGCTACACCGACGACAAGACTGACTACGAGCTCGACGGCGTCCAGGTTGTGCCACTCCAATCGCGTCTGGACGCCGCATCGGCGATTCGAAGAGCCGACGTGGTCGTCTCGCACCTGGAGAACGTCCCGTCTGCCGGAGCACTGGCCCGCGGATACGGCAAGCCGCTGGCGGTCATCTGCCACAACACGCACCGCCAGTCCTTCCGGGAGATGGCTGCCGGCTGCGATCTGGCGGTCTACAACAGCCAGTGGATGGCCCGCGACGCGGGGTTGTTCTTCGCCGAGTACCCCAAGAGCGTCCGACCGGTGCGGGAGGTCATCGTCCGGCCGCCCGTGTTCGCCGAGGAGTACCGGACGAAGCCGGGCTCCAAGGTGACGCTGATCAACCTGAACGAGGAGAAGGGCGGCCGGCTCTTCGGGAAGCTCGCACGCCGCATGCCGGACGTCGAGTTCCTCGCGGTGACCGGCGCCTACGGCGAGCAGATCGTCCCCGACCTGCCGAACGTCGAAGTGATCGGCCACATGTGCGGCCACGACATGCGGGAGAAGGTGTACAGCCGCACGAAGGTGCTGCTGATGCCGTCCTCGTATGAGTCGTGGGGCAGGGCAGGCGTCGAGGCTCTCGCCTCGGGCATCCCGGTGATCGCGCACCCCACCCCGGGCCTGTGTGAGTCGCTGGGCGAGGCTGGGGTGTTCGTCGACCTGCATGACGTCGACGGCTACGAGGCGGTCCTGCGCAAGCTTCTGTCCACGCCGGCCGAGTACCGGCTGGTGGCGAAGAGAGCACGGGCCCGGTCGGCCGAGCTCGACCCCGCCCCCGACCTGGCTGCCTGGTGCGAGGCCGTGGAGGCCTTGGCCTGCTAGGAGGCGACGATGACGTTCACGCCCCCCACGGCCGAGGACCTGGCACTCTATCTGGGCCTCGGCGAGATTCAGGGTAACCGGGCGGACCTGCTGATCGAGCAGGCTGTCGCGCTGTCCGAGTCGGTGGTGAAGCCGCTTCCGGATCAGGCCACGGCAGTAGTCCTCTCGGTCGCCGGCCGCGCCTACATCAACCCGCAGCAGGTCACCTACGAGACGATCGGGCCGCAGTCTGTGCAGCGCCCTGCCGGGTCTGGCGGCCTCTACCTGACGAAGGCGGACAAGGCAGCGTTGAAGGCCCTGGCCGGCAGAGGAGGGGCCTTCACCGTCGACCCGACTCCCGACGAGGCGACAGCGTCGCCCACGTGGCCGGTGATCGACGGGCGAGTCCCTGGTGAGCCCTACGAACCGGGCTGGGGGTATCCCTGATGCCCGGCCCGTACCCGTTCGGCGAGACCGTGGTGCGCCTGCGCTACGGGCCCTCGCCGGGCCGTGATCCTCGCGGCCAGCCGATCCCGGGCCCTCTCGTCGAGACCCCGGTGCCGGGGTGTGTGGTGACTCCCCGCCAGGCTGCTCCTCAGGTCGGCGGCGACGAACAGCAGGCCCGGGACACAGTGATCGTCGGCTGGACGGTGTACGCCCCGCCCGGCACGACCTGGCTCACCACCGACCAGGTCAGGATCCGCGGCGAGACGTGCGAGATCACGGGCGAGCCCGGCGACTGGGGCCGGAGCGTCTTCACCGGCACCGCGGGGCCTGTGCAGTTCGCGGCGGACCGCGTCACCGGATAGCCAACCCAGACAAGGAGGCTGCCGTGGCCGCAGCTCGTTTCAGGATGTCCAGGCGTGGAGTGGGGCAGCTCCTTCGCAGCGACCTGGTGCTCGCCGAGATGGTCCGCCGCGCCGAGGTCATCAAGGGCGTCGCGGAGGCTATCGCGCCTGTCGGCGGCCCAGAGGATCCGCACCGCGGCTTGTACAAGGACTCCTTCTTCGTGCAGCCGCTACGCCGCGGCGGCCGGCGACGGGACAGGGCAGTCGCGGTCGTGGGCAACACGGCCCCCTACGGGGCGCATGTCGAGTACGGCACCGAGCGTGTGCGCGCCCACCACGTCCTTCTGCGCGCCGCTCAGGCAGGCGGCCGCTGATGGCGGCGGTCGGCAGCGTCGATGTCGAGCTGGAGCTGATCCAGTGGCTTCAGGCCCGAACCGGGCCGTCTGTCGTCGTCCGCGACGAGGTCGACAACCGTCTCCTCAGCGAACTCCCCACGATTCAGGTCCAGCGGCTGCCCGCCGGAGGCGACGACGGCATCCGGCTCGACAGGGCCTTGGTCGACGTCGACGTCTACCACTCGACTCGGGCCGCGGCCATCGCCCTGGCCGCCCAGGTCCGGGGCTGGCTGCTCACAGACCTGCCAGGCAGCGTCACCGCTACTGCCGTCTTCAGCCGAGTCACCTCGTCGCCTCCGCCGGCAGTCCGGCCCTACGAGAACACGGCTCTGCGCCGAGTCGGCGCCACCTACGAGATCTACAGTCACCCGGTCTCCTGACCGGCCTGGGCCCGCGCCGGACCCGTCAGCTCCCGCCCGTGCGCGGGCTTCTTCACGTCTGGAGACGTCATGGTCAACATCACCCGCGCCGCGGACCTGCTCGAGGTCGGCGCCAACGGAGGCGGCTGGGTCGCGCCGCTCGGCACCGCCTCGCCCGGCGACCCCCAGGTCCAGCCGCTCGCCCCCTGGCTGCCGCTCGGCGCCCTGTCCGACGACGGCCTCGTCCAGGGCTTCGAGGAGGACTCCCAGTCCTTCACGCCGTGGGGCTACACCTCGCCGATCCGGACCACGATCACCAGCTCGATCCGGACGTTCTCGGTCACGGCCTGGGAGACGGGCCGGACGACGGTAAAGGGCCTCCAGTACCGCATCCCAGTCGAGGATCTGGAGCCTGCGTCGGGCCTGACGACGTTCGCCGAGACGGCGTCGCCGGTACCGGACCGCAGGGCTTTCTGGTTCGTCGTGCTGGACGGCGACCTGCAGCTCGGGTTCTACGTCCCGCAGGGGGAGATCACCGAGCGGTCGGACGTCACTCATAAGCAGGACGAGGTCGCCGGCTTCCAGTGGACGATCACGGCCTACCCCGACGAGTCCGGGAACACCGTCTATCACGCCGACCGCGTCCCGGCGACCCCCGCCTACACGGGGTCCTGATCGGGTGGGCGGGTCGTCACCGTCGGCGCGGGCCCGGCCCGCCCACCTGTACTTCTGCCCGCGCCAACAACACAGGAGGTCCGCGCCATGGCCGCAAACAGTCGTACCACGTCCCCCCGCACAGCTACGTCGACACCCCGTCGAGCCGCGGCTCCGAAGTCCTACGAGGAAGCGACCGCCGCAGAGGCGCAGGAGGTTGAGGCTGCCGGCCACTACGTCTCTGCCGAGCTCTGCGGCGTCCTGCTCGAGCTGGTCCCTGCAAGCGCCTGGCGGCACTCGACGATGAGAAAGCTGCGCCAGGGGTTCTTCGACGAGTTCATGGAGGACGTGCTCAGCCCTGAGTCGTTCGACCTGTACGTCGAGGTCGACCCGACCAACGACGAGTTCAACGACTTCATGGACAGGGTGAATGCCATCGGCGAACCGGTGGGAAAGTCCAGTGGACCCAGGCCCTCGCCGAGGAACACGCGGAGGCGGTAGAGGCCGATCTATGGCGCTACTACCGCCGTGATCTTCTAGATGTTCATCGTGGGCGCATGACTTGGCGGCAGCTGCGGGTGCTCATCCAGCACCTGCCGCCCGAGTCGTCGACGATGACCGCGCTCCGCAACGCCCTCACGCCGGAGGAGATCGAGGTCCAGGCGGAGGAGGGCGAGCCGGAGAAGGGGCGCTGGTCGCAGGATCAGCAGCTGCTTGCCTCATGCTATGACGCACTCCGGCGGATCGAACACGTCCTGATCTGTGTGAACACAGAGAAGAAGGCGGCGTGGCCGCCTCGCCCCGAGCCCATGCGGCGCCCCGGTGCCGCTCCGAAGAAGGCCAAGAAATCGGGGCTCTCGCAGTCCAACGCGGACCGCCTCTTCTCGCTCATTAACGGAGGCGCGGCCTGACGCGCGGAGGCGCGGTCTGACGCGCGGAGGGGAGGCCTTCCGATGGCGATCCAGGTCGGCTCTGTCGAAGTCGATGTCGTCCCGAACACCCGCGGCATCTACACCCAGCTGCGGGCAGCTCTTGTGCCCGCAGCGACCCGCGCTGGGGAGGACGCCGGCACTGCGGCGGGGCGAAGCTTCGGTCCGGCCATGCAGCGGCAGGTCGGGGACGTCGGCCTGCGGATCGGGGAGGAGATCGGGCAGCAGATCGCGACCCGCCTCACCGCGTCTCTGCGGGACTCAGTCCGTGACGGAGTCAACCAAGCGGGCCGTACCGCCCGGCCTGCCGCCACCCGTCAGGGCGACGAGACCGCCGGCGCCTTTTCCAGGGCCCTTAGGACTCACCTAGAAGCCGCTTTCAGGTCGCTTCCGCGGCTCACGATCGACGCGGATACGTCCGAGGCGGACTCTGACCTTCAAGCGCTGCGTTTCCGCATGGAGACGCTGGCCGACCAGCGCATCGGCATCGACATCGAGGCCACCGATGCGCGGGCCGAGATCCGTCTCATCGAGGCGGAGCTGACCCGGCTCGGCGCCAGCCACCCGAACGTCCAGGTCCGGGCGGACACGGCGAGGGCGCTGGCCGAGCTCGGCGCCGTGCATGCGGCCATCGACGCCGTCGACGGGAAGCGGGCCCGCATCGACGTCGACACGGCCGGCGCCACGTCTGCGGTCCTCCACCTTGCTGTGGCGATAGGCGGCCTGGCCGCGATTCCCGCGATTCCCGTTATCGCTGCAGGGATCGGAGCGATCGCTTCGGCGGCCGTGGCCGCGACTGTCGGCGTGGGCGCCCTCGCGGCCGTGGCAGTGCCCGCGATCATCGGTATCGCGGGCGCGCTGCAGGCCCAGAAGGCCGCTCAGGATGCTGCCACCACGTCCTCACTGCGCGGCGCGCAGACGTCCTCCCGCGGGGCGTCGTCTGCCCTGCAGTTGGCAGGGGCCCAGCAGGCTCTCGCCACCGCTCACCGCAACGCCGCCCGTCAGATCCGTCAGGCCGAGGAATCGGTATCCGACGCCGTCCGGTCGGCCGCCGACGCCAACACCCGTGCAGTGCAGGAAGTAGCTCAGGCCCGGCAGGCTCTCGCCGATGCGGTGCAGCAGGCCGCCGACCGCCAGTTGGACGCCGCGGAGCGGGTCGCTCGGGCCGAGGAGTCCCTGGCGGACTCTCAGCGCTCCGCCCGTCAGGCGCAGCTGGACCTCACCCAGGCCCGCAAGGACGCCGCTCTGGAGCTGGCGGAGCTGGGCGACCGGCTCACGAACGCTCAGCTGTCCGAGCAGGACGCGGTGCTGTCCGTGCAGGAGGCCCAGGCGCGGCTGCGCGCTGCGACCGCGAAGGGGTCCAAGGCGACCCTTCTCGAGCAACAGCGGGCTCAGCTGGCCTACGACCAGGCCGTACAGCGACTGAAAGAACAGCGGGCGGAGACGAAGCGCCTCACGGCCGAGAAGGCGGCCGCCGACAAGGCCGGCGTCGAGGGCTCGGAGGCGGTCAAGTCCGCTCAGGAACAGATCGCGGAAGCCGAGAGCGCTGTCACCGAGCAGCAGAAGGCCCTCGGTGACGCCCGCAAGGATGCCGCCCGCCAGCAGGTCCAGTCCCAGCGCGATATCGCTGAGGCCCAGGAGAAGGTTGCCGAGTCCCAGCGCAACGTGATCCGTGTCCAGGAGGACGGCGCCCGGTCGGTTGCCCGGGCCCAGGAGAGCCTGGCCGCCGCACAGCAGTCCGCAGCCGACTCCATCGCTTCCGCGCAGCGTCAGATCGCCTCCGCCCAGCAGTCGGCAGCAGCCGCCGCGGCCGGGGGGATAGATCAGGCTGCCATTGCACAGGCCAAGTACGAGCAGTCCCTGGCGAAGCTCACCCCTGCGGCGCGGGCGACGTTCGACGCCTTCACTTCACTGCGTTCGGCTTTCACGGCATGGTCGGAGTCGCTCCAGCCTGCCGTAATGCCGATCTTCACCCGGGCGCTGAATGGCCTCAAGAACTCGCTTCCCGGGCTGACCCCGTTCGTCCTGGCTGCCGCGGAGGCGATCGGACGACTGCAGGACCGGGTTTCCCGCGGCTTCAAGTCGCCGTGGTGGAAGCAGTTCAAGGCGGAGCTGGCCGGGTCGGTGGGGCCGGCCACAGAGGGCCTGGGTGTGTCGTTCGGCCGCATCTTCAAGGGCATGGCCGGCATCATCGACGCGTTCCTGCCGCACATGCAGTCGATCAGTGACCGCATGCAGGCCATCACAGGCCGGTTCGCGGCCTGGGGCACGAGCCTGAAGGGAAGCGACAAGTTCGAGCGCTTCCTGTCCTACTCGGCCCAGCAGGCGCCGATCATCGCGGGCGCGTTCGGTGCCATCGGCAGCGCCTTGTACGAGATCGCGAGGGCAGCATCCCCGCTGTCCGGGCCGATTCTCAAGGCGCTGGGAGCCGTGGCGTCTGCTCTCGCGAGCATCGCCGAGACGCTGCCGTGGCTGATCCAGCTGATGTACGCGGCGTGGGTCGTGACGAAGCTGTGGACGTTGGCGATGATCGCGTTCAACCTGGTGATGGCCGCCAACCCGATCACGCTGATCATCCTCGGGATCATCGCCCTGGTCGCAGCCGTCGTCTACGCCTACAAGAACTTCGACTGGTTCCGGAACACGGTCCAGGCGGTGTGGAAGGGCATCCAGGTCGCGGCCCAGTGGGCGTGGGAGAACGTCCTCAAGCCCGTCTTCGAGGGCCTCGTGACCGCATTCAAGGCGGTCGCGGAGGCCGCGGTATGGCTGTGGGAGACCATTCTCAAGCCGGTGTTCGGGTTCATCGCGGACGCGGCTGCGGTCCTGTTCACGGCCATTCTCACGATCCTGATCGCACCTCTGGTCCTCGCTTTCAAGGCGCTGGCCGCGGTCGCCGAGTGGCTGTGGGAGAAGGTCTTCAAGCCCACGTTCGAGGGCATCGCACGCGACGCCACGTGGCTGTGGAAGAACATCCTGTCGCCGATCTTCACCGCGATTGGCGCGGCCGCAAAGTGGTTGTGGGAGAACGGCGTCCGGCCGGCCTTTGAGAACTTGAAGAAGGGCTTTCGGCAGCTCGGCGACGCAGCGAAGTGGGTGTGGGACAGCATCCTCAAGCCGGTCTTCAGCTGGATTGGCGACAAGGCCGGCTGGCTGTGGCAGAAGGCCCTGAAACCCGCCTTCGCCAACATCAAGACGGGCATCGAGGCCGTCGGGAAGAGCTTCGACTCCACCCGCGGCTTCATCGACCGGGCCTGGTCGAAGGTCGCCGACATCGCGAAGAAGCCGGTGCGCTTCATCATCGACAAGGTCTACAACGCGGGCATCGTGCCGACGTGGAACATGATCGCCAAGGCGTTCGGCGCCCCCGAGATCGAGAGGATGGAGACCAAGGGCTGGGCCCGCGGCGGCATTTTGCCGGGCCAGTCGTCGTTCCGGCAGGGCGACGACCAGCTCGTCCCCATGCGCCGCGGCGAAGGCGTCTACGTCTCCGAAGCCATGCGCGACCCCTACGAGCGGGCCCGCCTGCATGCCGTGAACCGGGCAGCTATGGCCGGGAAGCCGCTGGACCAGTACCAGGGGTTCGCGAAGGGCGGCATCTTCGACTGGGTGGGCAGCGCCTCGTCCAAGGTGGTCGACCTGGCCCAGGCAGGGGCGTCGTGGCTTAAGGACGGCGTGAAGGCCTCCGCGACGGCAGGCCTGAACGCCGTAGTGGAACCGCTGATCAAGCGGATCTCCGGCTCGGCGTCGCTGTACCGCGACATGGTGACCGGCATCCCCCGCAAGATCGTGAAGACGATCCTGGGGTTCTCTGGGGAAGCCGACAAGCGGCTCGGACAGGTCGGCATCGGTGGCGGCGGCTTCGCCCGAGGTCTGGCCTGGGCGCGAACGCAGGCCGGCCTGCCCTACCAGTGGGGCGGCAACGGCAACCCGAGCTGGGACTGCTCGGGTCTCGTGTCCGCCGTCGAGTCCGTGATCCGCGGCCAGGACCCTCACCGCAGGTGGGCTACAGGCTCCTTCTCGGGCAAGACCGCCCCGCCCGGATGGGTCCTCAACGGCCGCAGCCCCTACCGCATCGGCATCACGAACGCAGGCGTCGGCCACACCGCTGGAACCATCAACGGCGTCAACGTCGAGTCTCGCGGCGGCGACGGAGTGGTGATCGGGAAGGGGGCCCGCGCCTGGAACGACAAGCTCTTCACGCACCACTACGCCTACCAGGGAACATACGACAGCGGCGGCTACCTCCAGCCCGGCCTCAACCTGGCCTACAACGGCACCGGCCGGCCCGAGCCCGTCTTCACCACGGCACAGGCCAACGCCCTCACCCGGGTGGCGAACCAGGGATCGGGCGGACTGCAGCCAGGCGACGCGCTCGCCCTCGTCGTCGACGGTCGCGAGTTCGCCGCCTACGTCGATGACCGGGCGAACCTGCAGGTGTCGAACACGCTGAGGCCTGCGATCGATGCGGCACGAGCAGGCAGAAGGGGGTAGGGCATGGCGATCCCCGGCAACATGCTCAGCGAGTCGACGTCGTCGATGGACCCGGCGATCACCGGCTGGACTCCGAAGCAAAACTGCACACTCCTCATGGGCACGGGCGGCCGGGTTGGCGACGGCTGCCTGACCATGAAGTCGGTGGCGGCCGGCGAGATGCAGTCCCGGACGCTGGCGTTCTACCTGGTGAACGAGGGCACCGACTATCAGGTGTTCGCGGACGCGGCAGGCGGCACAGTCCCGGAGCGGATCGGGATCCGGTGGCTGACGTCGGGGCATGCGGAGATCAGCATCAGCTGGTCGCTGACGACATCGTCGGCGTCGGCGTCGTGGCACCGCATCGGGGTCACAGCCACGGCTCCTGCTACGGCAGCCCGGGCGCAGGTCGTCTTCTCGTCGACGCCCGCGGCCGGCGCCGTGTCCTCCTACCTGGAGAACGTGTATCTCGGCCTGCCAGTCCGCACGGTGGGCAATCTGCTGACGCATGGTGCGGAGAGCCACGAGCAGGCGTCGAACTGGCCGTATGTCGCCGTCTCCAACTGCTCGATCGCCCGGGCGGTCCCGCCGGTCTCCTGGCCCACGATCAACTATGTGGGCGGCGGGACGGTCGCCGCGATGACGGTCACCGCGAACGGTGACGCCAGCTTCCGGTGCACCGAGCAGCCGACGGTCACGCCCGGCCAGGAGTACATGGCCACCTCGCACCTCAACCCGCCGACTTCCGGGTCGACGGCGTGGCTGGAGCTCCGCTTCTACGATGCGGCGCACTCCCAGATCCAGGCGACCCGGGCGAATCTGGCGGCGCCCGGCACGAACTACTACATGCAGTCCGTCTCCGCTGTGGCGCCACCCACAGCCGTCTACGCGTCGGTCGCGTTCGGTCTGACGGGCGCCACGGCGGGCCAGGTGCTGCGGACCGACACGTCGGCCATCACCATCGCCCCCGTCCTGGTGACGGGCTCTGTCATCCCCTACTCCGACACGTCTTTCGAGGCGGGAGTGGGAACGTGGACGGTCGTCTCCGGGGTGGCCACGCTGGCCCGTACTTCGCCGTGGGCGCCGTCGATCGACGCTTTCTACGCGATGACGGTCACGTCGGCTACGGCGACGTCGTCGGTGATCCGGTCGGGCCGGTATCCGCTGCCGGCGGGGGAGGATTCGTTCCGGTCCTCGATGCACGTGACGGTCACCGCGGGCGGGTGGACTCTGACGCGCGGCCTGCGCTGGTACGACGCGGCGAACGTCAGCCTCGGCGTGACGTCGGTGCCGGCCAGCCCGGCACCCACTCCGGGCTGGTGGAACCTCATCGACGACCATGTCCGGCCGGCGGGGGCCACGCAGGTGGCCTTCGAGTGGACTGTCGCCGCGACGGCGCCCGCGTCGGTGATGCGGCTCGATGTCGGGGCGATCTGGGCGGCCCTGCCGACGGGCGAGGTCGAACCGGACGACTCCACCGGCAGCTCCCGCATCACGTTCCGGGAGCTGACTCTCGGGGATGCCCTCACCTTGTGGCGGGTCACCCCGGACGGCCGCCGGACCCTGGTCCGCGGATCGTCGGGCCTGATCTCCGGTGTGGCGGTCACCTCCACCACGGTGGTGGTCGAGGACTATGAGGCGCCTCTCGGCGTGCCGGTCTACTACTACATGGAGGCTCTCGCCCCAGGCGCCACCCTGGCAGCGAACCGCACGTCGAGCACGGTCACGATCAGCCTCGCCGACAGCAATGAATGCTGGCTGAAGGACCCGGGCAATCCGCAGCGGAACCTGCGTCTCCTGGTCAAGGCAGGCCCGAGCTGGCAGCGCCCGATCGCACAGACCGAGTACCGCGTCCGGGGCCGCCGCAACTCGGTGGTGCTGTCGGATGTACGCGGCGGACTGGAGGGCAACCTCGCGGTCTGGACGCGGACCGACGAGGAACGCGAAGCCCTGCACTGGCTGCTCGACTCCGGGACCGTGCTGCTCTGGCAGGCGATGCCCGGCATGGGCGTCTCCGACATGTACGTCAACGTCGCCCAGATCGACGAAGCGCGGGTCACGCCCTACGCCCCGGAGCCGTGGCGGGAGTGGCAGCTGCCGCTGCGGGAGGCCGACATGCCGACCACGGTCGGCGTCGCCGGGTCTGCGGGCCGCACCTGGCAGGACTTCCTTACAGAGAACGGCTCGTGGGCCGACGGTCTGGCTCGGTATGCCACGTGGGAGGACGTCTACCTCAACCGGCCGATCGGAGAGTGACGTGTATCCGGTTTCCGATCGGTTCCTGGCCACCCTTGCCGAGGACCACGTGCCCGTGACCGAGGTCGTCCTCCTGCGCACCGACGGCAGCGCCGACCGTCTCGACCATGAGGGCGGGTCGGTCACGGTCGACCAGCGGTCGGTGTGCCGTCGCACCTGCACGGTCAGCGCCCTTGACCTGAACCTGATCCCGCGCAGCCCGCTGGACGAGATCCTGACCAACGGGGCCCGGCTGCGGATCAGCCGCGGCGTGCGCTACTCCGACGGCTCGCCCGAACTCGTGCCGCTCGGTGTCTTCCGCATCGACGAGGTCGAGGGAGATGTCGACATCGGGCCGGTGTCCCTGGGCGGCAAGAGCCTGGAATGCGTCGTCTCCGACGACAAGTTCATCGCACCCTACCGGGCGACGGGGACTGCGGTGGCCGCGATCTCCGCGCTCGTGCTGCGGAGCATCCCGGACGCCGCCGTCGTCAGCACGGTCGTCGACGCGGCGATCGGGGCCCGCACGTGGGATGTCGGCGACGACCCGTGGGTTGCCGCACAGGAGATCGCAGCTGTTCTGGGCGCCCAGGTGTACTGCGACGCAGACGGTCAGTTCGTGATCCAGGAGTTCCCCGACATCACCACCGCCACCCCGGTGTGGACGGTCGCCGGCGGGGAGGGCGGCGTGTACATCTCGGCGGTCCGCGGCACCTCCGCCGACGGCGTCTTCAACGCGGTCCACGCCCGCGGCGAATCCACCGAGACCGGCGCCGCCCCCGTGTCGGCGCTCGTCACCGATTCCGACCCCACCTCAAGCACCTACTGGGGAGGCCCGTTCGGCAGGCGGCCCACATTCCACTCCTCTACGACCCTTCTCACGACCGGCGCCTGCACCCAGGCGGCCACCGTGCTGCTGCGGTCCGCGAAGGCGCCGAACGCGCGAGCCGATCTGTCCACCCTGCCGAACCCTGCCCTGGCTCCGGGCGATGTCCTCCGCGTGGTCTATCCGGACGGGACACGGGAGCTGCACCAGGTCTCCTCCTTCACGGTGCCCCTCACTGCCGGCGGGGCTTTCACGGTGCAGACGGTCTCCGCTAAGGAGGGCTCATGACGTCGCTCGGGGTCAGTCTCGTTGAGGCGCTGACGGCGGAGAGCAAGCGGGCCGCGGCAGCGGACCCGGGCATCCGGGGTGCGGACTGGCGCCATGCGGTCGTCGCCACGGTCGGCTCGGATGGCACCGTCACAACGACCGACGGAATCGTCGCCCGCCGCATGGAACCCTACGTGGGCGCCAAGGCGGGGGACGTCGTCGTCATCACCGTCTCGCAGGCCGGCGGCTGGGCGTGCTGGGGCCGGTTCGCCTCCGGGTCCGGTTCTGCATGGACCGCCTACACGCCGACCTACGCCGCATCGGGTGGCGGCGCCGCGCTCGGCAACGGCCTGATCGACGCCGAGTACACCCTCAACGGCGACGAATGCCACACCCGGATCTCCTTTGTCGCTGGCAGCACGACGACGTTCGGGTCGGGCGGCCTGCGCTGGGGCCTGCCGTTCACGGCCGCCGCCCTGCCGAACTCGAACATGTTCTGGGCCGGTTCGGCAATGTGCAGTGACGCCGGCCTCGCCTACTACTCGGGCATCTGCCGCATCAACGGCGGTGGCACCTACCTGGTCGGCATCAGTCCGACCACGGCCACCGGCAGCGCGGCCACCGAGTGGCGTGCCACCACGCCCTTCACCTGGGCCAACGGCGACTACGCCTCCTTCGGCTTCACCTACAAGATCGCCTGACGGGAGTACTCCATGCCCACATCGGACCCGTATGGGCAGTCCATCAGCGTCGCCGCTCTCACAGACGCCCCGAACGCCCAGTCACTGGCCGCCGGAATCGTCGACGCGGTCGCCCCGCGGACCGTCATGCGGTTCACGTCAGCCACCTCAAGGACCGCCACGCTCACCGGCGCCTCCGCCCCCGTGCCCGGCATGATCACCTACCTCGCCACCGAGGACCGGTACGAAGCCCGGATGGGCGACGGGACATGGCGCACGATCAGCTCGGGCGCCTGGATTCCGATCACGTTCGCCGCGGGCTACGTCGCCAAGGGCGGCAGCCCGGCCTACCGCATCCTCGGCGACGCCGTCGAACTCCGCGGCACCTTCGAACGCTCGACCGCAGCCCCCTTCACGAAGGCCACCGCCCTCACCATCGCAACGCTGCCGTCCGGCGCCCGCCCGGCGGCCTCGCGGTACTTCATCACGGCGACCGAGTGGGCGGCCGACATGTACGCGCGCATGGAGATCAACGCGGCAGGCAGCGTGATCATCACGATCCCGCCGTCCACCCCGACCGGCGCGTCATGGGCGGCCCTCGACAACGTCTCCTACTCGCTCACCACCTGACCAGGAGGTCACCCATGATCCAATTCCCCGGTCTCGACCCCGACGGCGTCGTCTACAAGGTCAACCTGTGGTCCGAGCTCACTGGCGGCGTGCCCGTTGTCATCGGCGTCCCGACCCGCGGCGACATCGACGCCGAAGCCGTCGTCGAGGAAGTCGGCGCCTTCGCGCGGGCCCTGTCCACGCGGCTCGGTACCGACATCACGAGCATCATCCGGCACGAGTCCGTGAGCAGCGAGGTGCCCGTCACCGGCCCGCCCGCCTAGCCAACCCTCACCCCGTCCGCCCCGTGCCGTCTGGCCGGGGCTTTCGTCATCTCTGGAGGCGTGCATGAAGCTCGTCACCCGGGCCGCGCTCGGCTGGCCGCCGTCCGCCGCCCCCCAGCAGTCCAGCACCAACGGCGTGAAAGTCCACTACGAGGGGACGCCGGTCAGCACGCGGCTCCTCACCGACCACGACGCCTGCCTCGAAGAGTGGAAGGCGATCCGCGCCAGCCACCTCGCCAACAAGGTCGAGAACTACTCGGACGTCGCCTACAACTACGCCGCCTGCCCCCACGGCTACCTCCTGGAAGGCCGCGGCATTGGCCGCCGCACCGGCGCCAACGGCAACCAGGAGCTGAACCGCGGCCACTACGCGATCGTCGGGCTCGTCGGCTCGTCCGGGCTGACCGATCCGCCCGACGCGATGCTGCACGCGATCCGCGACGGCATCGAACTCCTGCGCAGAAACGGTGCCGGCAGCGAGATTAAGGGCCACCGCGACGGCTTCGCCACAGCCTGCCCGGGCGGCCCCCTCTACGCATGGGTGCAGCGCGGCGCACCCCGCCCCGGAACCACCCCGACACCCAGTCCCGAGGAGGACGACATGACGCCCGAGCAGGCCAAGCAGCTCAAGGAGATCCGCAACCTCGTGCAGTTCGGCACCTGGGGCTACAAGGGCAAGGGCAAGACGGACGCCTGGGCCATCCTCAACGGGCTCGCCACCCAGGTCGCCGCCCAGACCGCGGCCATCAAGGCCCTCGCCTCGCAGCTCGGCGACGACGTCGACACGGCCGCGGTCGTCGCCGCCGTCGAGAAGGCCATCAAGGACGCCGTTGTCACGGTGTCCGTCGACGTGACCGGCCCCACCAACTCCTGACCCGATCGGACCCATCATGAGAATCTTCGGACGTGAACCGGCTCTGCTCCTCGGCTTCGTGGCCGCGGCGCTCAAGCTCCTGACTGCCTTCGGGCTCGACGTCTCCGCCACCCAGCAGGCGCTCATCAACGCCGTCCTCGCCGCGGTGGTCGGCGTGTGGATCGCGATCGTCGCCCGCGACGGCGCTCTCGGTGCCGCGATCATGCAGCTGGCGCAGGCCGGCATGGCGCTCTTCGTCGGCTTCGGCCTGGACTGGACGGCGGAGAAGCAGGGCATGGTCATGGCCGCGGTCGCCGCGTTCCTCGCTCTGTGGGAACGGACTCAGGTCACGCCTCCGGTCGCTGTCACTCGCCTCGAGCAGTCCAGCCCCGTGAAGGCGGCCGGGCCGGCTGGGGTGTAGGTGCCGCGCCGCGTTGCCCGGCGGCTGTCCCGGATCCTCGGCCGCCGCGGAGCTTTCCTAGCCAGCTTCGGCATGCTGTGGGCGCTGTACGGATTCGGGCAGCTCGTCGAGCCTCTGCCGGACACCCGCGGCATCCGGCTGCTGCTCAATCTGATGCCTCTCGACGCCTGGGCCTGCTGCTGGATCGTGTCCGGCCTGCTCGCTGCGGCGTCGTCAGCGCTACCGGAGGGGCGGGACTGGATCGGTTTCCCTGCCCTGCTGGTGATCGTCGTCCCCTGGATGCTCTCGTACCTCGTGTCGTGGTGGCCTCTCGGAGACAACGCAAGGGGGTGGGTGACGGCACTGATCTGGGCGGTAGCCACAGTGCCGGTGATCGTGGTGGCCGGGTGGAGAGAACCCCCGCGCCCCAAGAAACTGGAGTGAGCCCGTGAGCGTCGAGATGTGGACCGCAGTGTCCAGCGGCGTGGTGGGGGTGGCGTCGGCCGGCGCGGCCGTGTGGACCGGCCGGGCAGCCCGCCGGACCCGGCGGGATCACCGGCGTGACGACTTCACAGTCGTCACGGACGCCATGCGAAAGGAGATCGGCCGGCAGGCCGGGCGGCTCGACGAACTCGAGGCGGCCGCAGAGGTGCAAGAGAAGCGTCTCGAGGGTGCAGGCGTGGCCATCAGCTACCTCATCGGCCGAGTACGTGGGCTCACCGACTGGGTCCGGGCCGCGGGACTGGAGCCGCCGGTCGCGCCGCCGATCCCGGAGAGGGCCCGCGAGTTCATCCACCACGACGTGTGAACTGGATTGCTATGAGCGAACCACTGTCCGAGCGGCGGGTCTTCCTGCGGGTCGACGAGACAGGCGGCGACGTGGCCGCCCTGGTCGACCTGGGCGTACTCGAACCGCAGCCCGAACCCCCGCCGGACGAGCCGGCACCCGAACCGATCCCTGAGGAATGACAGAGCCCCCGCCGCATCACGCGGCGGGGGCCTTCTGCTGTGCTGCGGGTGCTGGCACGCCGCCCAGTAGATTGTCGACAGTGCCAGTTATCCAGCGTCTGAGGCTAGGAGCTAGCTGTGGGCCACACCATCACGTTCGCAGGACCGACACGAGCCGTGGCGGCACTGTGTAATGCCTTCGAGTTCGGCGTCAGCGCGGAACGTCCAGGCGTCATCGATACGGTGCACGCTGCGACGTGGCGCATGGCAGGCCTCATTGAGCAACTCCACGCGCTCCATGCCGATCAGGCCAAGCAGCTTCAGCGCAGGGCGTTCGAAGGGTAACCCTCTGAATGACGACCAACCGGCAAGCACTCACGCCGCCTGGTACTGGTGCGCTCGCCCGCCCCGCCATTCCACCCACTGCGGGTCGTCCAGGATCCGCTCCCCGTCAGGCAGACCGGCCCGGCGCAGGAACTCGATGAGGTCGTGGTCGTCGTAGGCCAGACCGAGGATCTCGCCGCCGGCGGTGACGCGGCGGCCGCCGGTTGGGCTGGGCCGGTGGACGACTATCGGGGCACTCATCCCTCCAGAATGCGACGTCCCGCCTACTCCAGCACGCCGAGCTCCGAGTCGGGCCGGCAGATCTCGCAGGCACGGATGCCGCCGGAGGTGATGGCCTGCCGGGCCTGCTCTTGGTCGAGCGGTTTCGTGTGGTGGCTGGCCATGCGGCAGTCGCCGAGGTGCACCGAGTCCGCGGTCGCCTTGCCGCCGACGCGCAGGTAGGAGAGGACGAACGCCGGGCCGTCGGGGATCGGCCGGCGGGCGGCGCGTTCCCGCACCCGGGCGAGTTCGGCTTCGATCCAGCGTTCGGTCTGGGCGACGTGGCTGAGCTGCACGCGGTAGAGGAAGCGCAACTTCTCCAGCTCGGGCGACGTCAGCTCATCGGACATGCGTTCGATTCTAGTCCTGCGGAACGCGCCCGGCTGTCAGCGGCTGCTCGTACAGTGAGGCCCATGGACGACCTGATCGCGTTCCTCCGCGCCCGCCTCGACGAGGACACTCGAGGACTAGGCGACGCCCAGAGCATCAGCGGTATGCGGTGGGTGGTGGGCACCATGCAGGGCACGACCGTGTTGATGTCCGCCTCCCGATTCCGAGCCGAGCTGGACGCCAAGCGCCAGATCATCGCACTGTGCGAACCGCCACTTGTCGACGTCAGGGGCCTGGGCGACAACGAGCCGCGGTTCATTCCCGGTGAGGGCGCTCCGTGGGGCATCGATGTTCTGCGGGTACTTGCGCTCGCATACGCTGGCCACCCTGACTATCAGGACGCGTGGCGGCCGTAGCCGTAGCTAGTCGGCGGCCCCCCGCACCTGCTTCTTGAGCGCCATCTCCACGTCGTACCGGGACTGCCTGGTCGCCTGAGCGTGAGCCGTGACCGCGGCCTGTACCGCGATCGCGGTGTCCGCGGTCAGTTCCTTCGCCTGGATCTCGGCCCATGCGGCCTGCTCCAGCTTGATCAGTTCGTCAGAGAGTTCGATCGCCACGAGGCGGATCCTAAGCTGCAAGCTCCTGCTCGGCACGCATCGCCTCGGCCCAAGCGACGACGAGCCGGGCGTACTCCCCACGGCGCTCGGCCGGCAGCGCCCCGTCGACCCACAGCGCGCGGATCTCCGCGTTGATGGCCGCGGCACTGGGCTGGGCCGGCGACTGCTCGGGCATCGTCATGGGTGCAAGCCTACGAGGCGGGACTGACAAGGCGGGCCCTGCGGGGCGAGAAAGATGTACCCGGACACTGTTGCCGGACGGCATCACTCCGGCATGATCCCCGCTAAGGTCCGTCGCCCTGGACGCGCCTGGCTGTGACGCGCGGCATCAGCTCCGCGAGCGTCACGTTCAGCGCATCGGCGACCCGGAGGAGGTGGCTGAACCGCACGTCGTTGTGGCCGCCCTCGAGCCGCTGAACGGATGACCTGTCGATCTCGGCCCGGTGAGCGAGTTCCTCTTGTGTGAGGTTGGCGTAGACCCGGGCGCCACGAACGTTCTCGCCGAGCGCCCGTTGGGCGTGGGCGATCCATTCGGGCTGGTCGGCGGGCACGCGTCCAAGCTCGACTGGTCATGATCATTTGTCAGCAGCTACTTTGCCGCTTTTGATGATCATGATTCAACTGCGGCCGAAAGGGTATGACCGGAATCGATCGGTCCTAGCCCTGTGGTCTGGCCCATGCCGCAGGGCTAGAGGTATCTTCTCGAATAGAACACACGTTCACTCGAAAGGATGAACCACCAGGTGACAAGCCTCTCCGTTGGTCATAAGGGAGGGCAGGCTGGATGGCTGCTCCCTCCATGCACTAGTGCGGCCACAGGTCGCCACTCGGCCACGGCAACGGAGACCGGCATGACACCTGACGCGATCCTCGCCCTCTACGAGTGGACGATCGGAGGATGCTTCCGGTGCGGCCAGGCGGATCTGTTCGTGACCCACGTCGATGAGATCGTCACCCCGAGCGGTTGCGGGACGAGCTGCGGCGGCTCTACGCGATCGACGGGGTGAGCGGGACGCGGGCGACGGTGGTACGGGAGACCTTCTTCGAGCGCCCGGTCGCCCCGGAGATCGGCGGGACGCCGGGGCAGTCGTCCTGACCGGGGCGGCGTCGCGCACGACGGAGC
>NZ_RDBH01000064.1 GCF_008042145.1 Streptomyces sp. adm13(2018) | reverse complement strand
GGGGGGGCGCCGTCCGCGTCCTGCGCACCCAGGGGGGCTCAGAGTGCGGCGGACCAGGCGTCGAAGGCCGTGACGCAGCCCTCCAGGGCGGTCGCCGGCGAGCCGACCGAGGCTCCCGCCCCGGCGGTCAGGGTCAGGGCGAGGCCGTCGGGGCCGCCGAGCGCGACGGCGCAGCCGACGTCCGCCAGCGGCGCCGCCGTACCGCGCGGCGCCGGCACGGACAGGACCAGCTCGCACGAGCCGGAGGTCTGCGCGAGCCCGGACAGCTCGGTCTCCATCGCCTCGACCAGGGAGGGCGCGTTGCCCTCCAGGGACCCCGGGCGCAGCCGGAAGTCCTGCTCCAGGACGGTCACGCCGATCCCGCGGAGCGTGGTGGCCCGCAGGCGGAGGGTCCGGGCGCCGAACACCCCGTGGGTGTGCAGGACGTAGACGGCGACCAGCGCGGCCCGGACGCCGGCCGCCAGGTCGGCCGGTTCGGTCCGCAGGGGCCACTGCCACTCCCGGCCCCGGAGCCGTACGGGCCGCACGCCCTCAGTGAGGGCGAGGAGCCCCTCGCGCACGGTCCCGCCGTGCAGCCAGGCGCCTCCGGCCCCGACGGAGAACAGCCGGCCCTCCTCGTCGACGGCCAACGGCGCGTCCGCGTCCGTGCGGCCGAGCGGGAAGAGGCGGGAACCCAGCCGTTCGGCGAGCCCGCGCAGGGACGGGCCGTCGTACCGGGCCTCCTCGGGGTCCACGACGCAGCCGGTCGCCGCGACCTCGCGGCCGGCTGGAGGTTGAGGGGGTTGCCGCCCGAGGTGCCGCCGTCACTGCCGCCGCCCTGGCCGCCACCGCCGGTCGGGGGCTTGCCGCCGCCCGTGCCTCCGGGGTTCCTGTCTCCCGGGCCGCCGGCGCCGTCCTTCGCGTCCGTCGGGATCGACTCGACGCCCTGTCAACTCTCCGCCATCACCACGTCATAGGCAGCGCCGGACGGGGTCATGAGGAGAAGCGTCCGCTCCGCCTCCGCGACGAGAGCGGCGCGATCGGAGCGCGTCACTCGTGCGAAGGGTTCGAGGGTGAGCGTGGTGCGTTCCTTGCCTTCGTCGAGGTGCCAGATCCCGGCGAGGAAGCCGTCGAGGAGGAAGACCCGGTGGGCCTGGTTGCCGCTCCAGGTGCGGCCGCGGAGGTCGGCGGGCACGACGCGGGTGCGGTCGGCGTGCGAGAGGAGCAGGTTGTCGAACTCGGGGAGGAGACGGGGCGGTGCGGGGGTGTCCTCGGCCGGGCGGGGCGCGTCGGGGAGGTCGAAGAGCTCGGTGCCCCGCTCGTCCTGGAAGCACCCTGCTCGACCCGGGCACCGTCGGTCTCGGCGGCGGGTCGCGGGGGTCAGCTGATCGCGAGCGGGTCGCCGGGCGCGAGCGCGGCCGCGATCCGCTCGGCGACGACCTCGGCCTGGTTGCCCTCGGGGGTGGTGGCCGTCTGGGTCGCCGAGACCGCGATGGCGAGCCGCTCGGACGGGAGGTACGCCTGGATGGCCGCGTACCCCGAGAACGACGGGTTCTGCACGACCCAGCCGTTGACCACGATGACCCCGAGACCGAAGTGCCGGGCCTCGGTCTGCTTCAGGCAGATCGTGGCGGGACAGGTGCTCGACCCGCCGCCGAGACCGACGGTGCCCGGGTCGAGCAGGGTGCGGTACGAGCGGGGCGAGAGCAGCTCACCGGCGCCGATGGCCTGCGCCGAGCGGGCGAGGTCGCAGATGTCGGTCGTGATGACGGCGCCCGGGGCGGTCGTCCACGACGGGTTCCAGAAGGTGGACTCCTCGTACAGCCCGCGGTCCGAGGTGAAGGCGTGCAGGACGGGCTCCGGGATCTCGGGCGTGAAGCTGTTCCGGGTGTTCCGGAGCTCCAGCGGACCGGTGACCTTCTCCCGCACGAGCCGGTCGATCCGTACGCCGGTGATCTTCTCCAGGGCCTCCACCAGGTAGATGTAGTTGGCGTGGGAGTAGCTCCAGCTCGTGCCCGGCTCGTACCAGAGGGAGTGGCGCAGCGGGAACGCGACCAGCTCCTCGGGGGTCCAGGCCTTGAACGGGTGGGGCCCCAGCTGCGCGCCGAACGCAGGGTCGGTGACGTAGTCGTGGATGCCCGTGGTGTGGGACGCCAGCATGCGCAGGGTGATCCGGTCCGCCCGGGGCAGGTCGGGCAGCCAGCGCTCCACGGTGTCGTCGAGCCGGACGCGCCGTTCCTCGACCAGTTTGAGGAGGGCCGTCCCGAGGTGGGCGAAGGCCACGGAGCCGGCACGGAAGTGCATGGCGGGCTCGGCCGGGACGCCGGTCATGGACTCGCCGAGCGCGTCCGTGAGGACCTCGCGCCCGTCGATGGTGACCCGTACCTGTACGGCGTTGAGCCGGAGGTCCTCCTTGGCCTGCCGGGTGATCTCCCGGACCTGGCGTCCCGGGCCGTCGAGGTGGCCCCGGGTCCGCACGCAGTCGGATCCGCGGCCGTCGGGACTCCCGGCGGTCGCCGGGGCGACGGCCGCCGTCTGGGCGGCGAGGGTGAGGACGGCGGCGCAGAGCAGGGCCCTGCGGAACCGCGCGCGTGTGCGTGGGAAGTGGGGGGTGTGCGTCATGCCTCGCACTATCTCGGGGCGAGGGGGACGGTTCCGGGGGAACACTCCGCGGACCGCGCGAGGACCGCCCGTGTGGGGCAGACGGCGGCCCCGCCCGGACGGCGCCTGACCCGGGCGCACGGTCGGGAGTCCGTGCCCCGGGATCAGGCTGCGGTGGACCCCGGTCAGATGGTGGTCCCGTCGCGCGGCGGCGGTGGGCCCTCCGCCCGGACCGCACGCACCACGACCACGATCACGCAGAACGCGATGAGCGTCTCGGCCCAGAAGAAGGCCAGGTAGTCGAGGAGGCTGCCGATGGGCGGCGCCCCCGGGGCGGTGTTGCGGAAGGCGGCGAGGGCGAACAGGGTGGCCGCCATCCAGCCGAGCGCCGGCCAGGTCAGGCCCGTGCGCCGCCGTACGAGGTGCCAGGCGCCCATGAGGACGGCGACGGTGAGGGCCCACATCGCCGGCATCATGAAGACCGAGAAGACGAGCACGCTGCGGGAGCGCGCCACCTCGGCCGTGAGGACGGCCGTGCCCTTGATCTCGGCGGTGTCGACGGCGAGGGAGAACAGGGCGTCCCGGTGGGTGAGCGTCATGCGGACGGGCACGGTCTGGCCTCCCTGCACGGCGCCGAACTCCATGTCGGCGTCGTACACGTCGAACGGGTAGTCCGTGATCGGTCCGCCGGTCAGGGCGACCGGCACGTCGACGGTGGCGATCCTGCTGTGCGCGGGAAAGGTGAGGTCGCCCCGTACGGCCGAGGAGGTCTGGAGGGTCAGGTTCTCGGCGGGGGAGACGCCGCCCGCCTCCGCGAGCGCGCCGCGGGGCGTGACGAGGAGGCGCAGGACCAGCTCCCGGCCGGAGGCGTCGACGCGCTGCACGGAGGCGTCGATGTCGATCCGGTCGGGGGCCTGTCCTCCGGCGGTGTGGCGGGTGTCCAGGTCCTGGCGCTCGCCGAACTGGAGCCAGAGGCCGCAGACGGCGGCCGCCGCGACGGCCAGGATCACGAGTCCGGCGCTCCGCGTCCGGGTCGTCGAGGCTGCGGGTGAGCGGGAAGCCGTTGCCGGTGTGCTCGGTGAAGCGCTCGGGGC
>NZ_RDBH01000063.1 GCF_008042145.1 Streptomyces sp. adm13(2018) | reverse complement strand
GGTGATGCCGCAGCGGCCGGTGGCGGGGTCGACGACCACGCAGAGAAAGGTCGCGATCATCGGCTCGGCGAGGTCGCGCAGGGCGGCCTCCAGCTGGTGGCACATCTCGTCGGCGGCCAGGTCGAGGCGGGCGAGGGCCCGCACGGTGGCGGAGAGCCGTCCCATCACCGCGGCGGCCGGGGTGCCGTGGCCCATCACGTCCCCGATGACGAGGACGGCCCGGCCGTCCTTGAGGTCGACGACGTCGTACCAGTCGCCGCCGACCTCGTTCACGTCGCTGGCGGGGAGGTAGCGGTGGGCGACCTCGATCCCCGGCGGCGGGGTGATGTGCTGCGGCAGCATGCTGCGCTGGAGCACGGTGGCCGTGTCGTGCTCGCGGCTGTACAGGCGCGCGTTGTCGACGCAGACCGCGGCGCGGGCGGCCAGTTCACCGGCGAGGTCGACCTCGTCCTTGGTGAACGGGCCGACCGGGCGGGTCCGGTAGAAGGTGGCCAGGCCCAGCACCACGCCACGGGCGAGCAGCGGGGTCATGATGAAGGAGTGGACGCCCAGGCGCAGCAGCTCCGCCGGGGTGCTGGAGTGGCCGGCCGCCGGTTCGACGGCCCGCTCGTCGAACTCGCTCACGACGTAGGCCCGGCGGTCGCCGAGGGCGCGGGCGTACGGCGCGGAGGCCGGGAAGTCGAGGGTGCGGCCGAGGGGGGCGAGGGCGGCCGCGACGGGTGATCCGGTCAGCGGGGCCTTGGCCAGCCGGCGCAGCGTGGCGCCGCCCACGAGGCCGGCACCGGGTTCGCCGTCGGCGGCCAGGGACTCCAGGACGTCGACGGTGACGACGTCCGCGAGGTCGGGCACCGCCACGTCGGCGAGTTCCTGCGCGGTGCGCTCCAGGTCGAGGCTGGTGCCGATCTTCAGCGTGGCCTCGTTCACCAGCGCGAGGTGGCGGCGGCCCGCCTCGGCCTCCAGCTGGGCCCGCTGCTGGGCGGTGATGTCGATGAGGGTGGCGGCGAGTCCGATGGGGCGCCCGTCGGCGTCCTCCAGGCGGACGTACGAACCGGACCAGACGTGGTCGTGGTCCGGGTCCGCCGGTGTGCGGCCCGTCCGGCGGGAGTCCAGGACGGGCCGTCCCTCGTCGAGGGCGCGGCGCATCGAGCGCTCCATGTCGGGGGCGTTGACGTCGGGCAGGATCTCGACGAGGCGGCGTCCGATGTGGGCGGCCTGCGGCAGGCCGTTCATGGCCTCCAGGGCCGGGTTGACGCGGAGGAAGCGCAGCTGGGTGTCGAGGACGGCGATGCCGACCGGTGAGCGGGCGAAGAGCCCGTCCCAGACGACCGAGGAGCCGCGGATGCGCCGGGCGGCCTCCGCCTCCGCGGCGAACACCAGCACCGTCGTGCCGCCGCGGTGCCGGGCGGGCACGGGGGCGGCCCAGATCTCCAGGTCGAGCGGGCGGCCCTCCTTGTGCCAGGCCGTGACGGTTCCGGTGACGCCGTGGCCGGTGGCGGCCCCCTCCCAGAGCGAGCGGCCGAGTCCGCGGTCCGCTCCGGGGTGGAGCAGGTCGGCGATGTGCCGGCCGAGCACGTCGTGCGGGGTGTAGCCGAGGAGTTCCTCGGCCGCGTGGTCCCAGCGGACGATCGCCCCGTCCGCGCCGGTGGCCACCACGGCGACCGTCAGGTCCCCGAGCCACCCGCCCGCGTCGCGGGCGGCGGCGGTGGTCGCGTCGTCGAAGGGCACCTGTTCCATCGCCACCACGATTCCCGTAGGCCACACCCCCGGGACGGCTGCCGTCCCCCTCAGTATGGCGTCGGGCCCCGGGTTCGGCTCGCGGACCACGGGCGGACCGACCGCGGTGTCCCGGACGCGCCGTCCACTGCGGGCCCGGGCTGCGCCGTGGGCGCGGTCACGGCCTGTTCCCTGCGTGACGCACTCGAAGGCCACCGGCGTCCCTGAACAAGCCCCGTGCCCGGCTGGTCCACCGTGCCAGGACGTCCGGGATCCGGGGCCGGGTGGTCGGGGCGTCGCCGGGCCCACCAGCCCGCGCAGACCGCGGCCGCCGCGATCCCGTAGGCGGTGGTTCCCGCCCCCTGCCCCGCCAGGGGCACCGCGAGGTAGGCGGTGGCGCCGGCGAGGGCCACGCCCAGCCACTCCCAGCGGCCGTCGAGGGCCACCAGCGCGACCAGGAGGAGGGCGTACCAGGAGTAGCCGGGAGTCAGCAGGAGGAAGGCGGTGCCGGTGGTCACCAGGGCGCCGCGCCAGGGCCGTTCGGGGTCTCCGCGCCGCCAGACCGCCAGCGCCACCACCATCATGGCGAGGGCGACGGCGGGCATCGCCCACGCGTCGGGCAGGACGAGCCGGAGCAGGGCGTACCGGCCGCTCGCGCCCGCGTCGTCGTACCCCTCCTCCTGGGCGTACCCGCCCAGGTATCCGAGGACGGACCCCTGGGAGAGGAGGACGTACGGCAGGTACAGCGCCCCGACGGTGACGATCACCGGTACGAACACGGCCAGGATCCCGCGGGGCCGCCGCTCGCCGGACAGTGCGCCCGGTACCAGCAGGGCCGGCAGCATCTTCGTGGCGACCGCGAGGCCGAGCAGCACTCCCCCGGTGGCGCGGTGGCGTGCCACGACGGCCAGGGCGGCGACGGAGAACAGGACCGCGAGGACGTCCACGTGGGCGTTGTTGACCGCTTCGACGGGAACGGCCGGGCACCAGGCCCACAGGGCGGCCTTCCGGAGGTCGCTCCGGCGGCGGCGGACGACCACGACCAGCAGGCCCGTGACGGCCAGCGCGAGGAGGGCGGCGGCGAGCTGGAGGGCCTTGTGGCGGACGCCGTCCGGTGACAGGGCGTGGACCAGCAGGAACCAGGCCTCGGCGGTCGGGGGGTAGACGGTGTGGACCGCGGGCCGGTTGATGCGGGTGCACAGGCCGTCGTCGAGCGGGGCGAGATCGGTCTCGTTCCGCGCGCAGGCCGCGGCGTCGGGGAACAGCCACCCGTCGCGCAGCCCCGCGAGTCCCGGGTCGGCGGGTGCGTGGTCGTACGGGGACACTCCGGCGGCCTGCACCCGCCCGTCCCACGCGTAGCGGTAGGAGTCCGTGCTCGTGGCGGGTGCCGCCGTCAGTCCGGTGGCCGTGACCGCGATCGCCCCGGCGACGAGGAGCGGCAGCACCGACCGGCCGGGGACCCGGCGCAGGACGACGACGGCCGCCGCGAACAGCGTCCACGCCCCCGCGTAACCGGCGAGGAGCCCGGGGCCGCGCGCGTTGCCGTGGAGGAGGACGGCGAGGAGGGCGGTCAGGGCCGCGAGCAGCAGGACGGCGACGGCGACGGGGCGGTTGCGGATCACGTACGCAGCCTGGCAGCGCACCGGCCGGGCAGGGGGCCGACCCGGCGGGACGTTCGAGTTCCGTAAGGTGTCGGACCGTCCGTACGGCCCCTCGTGGGGGTGTCATGGACCTCATGACCTTCCGCGTGCCCCCGCCTGCGGTCCGGGCCCTGTCCGGGCTGCGGCCGCCGTCCTTCCACGGCCGACTGCACGACGCCAGGACGGCGACGGCCGTCGGCCGCTGGCTCGGCGCCGCCTTCGGCGTCTGCCTGCTGACCGGTCTCGTCAGCCACTACCTCCAGCACCCGCCGACCTGGCTCGCCGACCACCTGCCCTCGCGGCCGGTGTGGGGCTACCGGCTCACCCAGGGCCTGCACGTGGCCGGCGGCATCGCCGCGCTCGTGCTGCTCCCGGTGAAGCTGTGGGCGGTGTACCCGCGGCTGTTCACCTGGCCGCCGGTCCGGTCCGTACGGCACGCGCTGGAGCGCCTGTCGATCGCCGTCCTGGTGGCGGCCGCCGTCTTCCAGGTGGTGACCGGGCTGCTCAACATCGTCGAGTGGTATCCCTGGTCGTTCTCCTTCGTGCCGGTGCACTTCGCGGTCGCCTGGGTCGTGGCCGGCTCGATCCTGCTGCACGTCGCGGTCAAGGCTCCCGAGATCAGGGCCCATTGGAGCAGCCGCTCCGAGGGGACCCGTGCGCTGCCGGCCGAGGACGCCGCCGACCGCCGCTCGCTGCTCCTCGCGGCGGGCGGGGCGGTCGGTGTGGTGACGCTGACGACGGTCGGCCAGTCCGTCACCCCCCTGAAGGCGTTCGACCTGCTCGCGCCCCGCAGTCCCGACCACGGGCCGCAGGGGCTGCCGGTGAACCGGACCGCCGCCGCGGCGGGCGTCGCGGCCGACGGTCTGGGGCGGTGGCGTCTGGAGGTGGCCGGCCCCCGGCCGTACGTCCTCGGCCTCGACGAGCTGCGGGCGATGCCGGCCGCGCGGGCCCGGCTGCCGATCGCCTGCGTCGAGGGCTGGAGCGTCGCCGCGGACTGGGGCGGGGTGCCGGTGCGGGTCCTGCTGGAGAGAGCCGGCGGACGGCCGGGACGGGACGGCCTGCGGGTGACCTCGCTGGAGGCCCGGGGCGCCTACCGGGTGATGGAGATGGGTGCGGAGTACGCGGACGATCCGCTCACTCTCCTCGCCCTCACGCTCAACGGACAGCGGCTCTCCCTCGACCACGGTTTCCCCGCCCGGATCATCGCGCCCAACCGACCCGGAGTCCTGCAGACCAAGTGGGTGCACCGCCTGGAGGTGCTGTGAACCCGTATCACGTGCTGCGCGGCGCGGTCGGTGGTCTCGGCGTCGGCCTGATCGGGCTGGGGGCCTGGCTGGTGGCGGCCCAACCGGACCCGGGTGATGTGCTGGTGTGGCTGGCCGGGGCGCTCGTCGTCCACGACGGTCTTGTCGCGCCCCTGGTCCTGGCCGTGGGTCTGCTGATCGCCGGACGGCCCGCACGGGGTGTGTGGCGAGGGGCGCTGGTGATCGCCGGCGGTGTCGTCCTGGTGACGCTGCCGCTCCTCCTGCGGCCGGGGCCGCCGCCCAACCCGTCGGCGCTGCCGCTCCCCTACGGGCGCAACCTCGTGATCGTGCTGGCGGCCGTGGCCGTGGGGGCGGTGCTGCTGTCTCTGTGGCGGCGGCGGTCTCAGCGGCGGACCGGTACGGACGGCTGAGGAGCGAGGGACAGGAAGGAGCGTCCCGCGGCCGTCCAGCTCTCGGCCACGGTCCAGCCGGCGCTCTCCGCGCGGGCGGAGAGGGCCCGAACGCCCACCCGGGCCCAGGGAAACGGTTCTCCCCGGCCTCCGCGACCGTCGTCGACCCGCACCTCGCAGCGCTCGTCGACGTCGACCGGCACGCACTCGGCGAGGACCCGACCGGTGCGGCGGACGATCCGGCGCAACCGGTGCAGCAGGCGGGCCGGATCGCCCCCGATCCCGATGTTCCCGTCGATGAGCAGGGCGGTGTCCCAGCGGCCCTCCTCGGGCAGCGGTTCGAAGACGGACCTGCACAGGGCCGTGCCGCCGACCCGCTCCGTACGGGACACCGCCTCCGGGCTCACGTCGATCCCCAGGGCCCGCCGCCCGTCGGCGGCGAGGGCGACGACGAGCCGTCCGGGACCACAGCCGATGTCGAGGACCCGGTGGCCGCAGCGCTCCAGGACGGACCGGTCCGCGGCGTCCGGCGCCTCGCACCAGCGCTCGACCTCCAGGGGCAGCAGCCAGCCGTCGTCCCGCCGCAGGAACAGCGGCCCCCGCCCGGTGCGCAGGGCGTCGGTGTACGGGTCGGAGCGCCAGGCCGTCGTGGTCACGAGGCCGCCCCCGCCGTCGCGGCCGTCAGGCGGGCGTGCCGGGCAGCGAAACGGGTCTCCGGCGCCTCCCGCGCCACGTGCAGGGCGTCCCGCGCGGTGTCCACGTCCCGGAGGACGGGCAGGGCGCCGATGCTCAGTCCGGCCGCCCGCAGCCGCGCGTGCTGCACGGCTCCGGTGTCGGGCCGGGACATCGGTACGCCGAGCAGGAGGGCCGGCTCGGGAACGGCGAGGCCGAGGGCCCAGAAGCCCCCGTCGGCGGCGGGGCCGAACCACGCGTCATGGGTGTCCCAGCACAGGGCGGGCGCGAGGAGTTCCGGGGTGATCTGCGGGGTGTCCATGCCGATGAGGAGCGCGGGACCGGCGCAGGCGGCGAACGCGGCCGCGAGCCGGACGTCGAGCCCGCCCGCCGTCTGGGGGAGGACGTGGAAGCCGGGCGGCAGCCACGGTCCCGGCGCGCCGTCGAGCACGAGGACGTGCCGGTCGGCCGGGAGGCGCGCGGCGGTGGCGAGCGTGTCCGCGAGGGCGGCCTCGGCGAGGGAGGCCGCCTCCTCCGGGGTGAACGGAGGCGTGAGCCGCGTCTTCACCCGGCCGGGCAGCGGCTGCTTCGCGATGACCAGAAGGGTGGTCACGGGCGGCCACCTCCGACGGCGACCGGCGCGTCGAGGACGCGCCTCATGTCGTGCACGGCCTGCCAGGTGCCCTTCCAGGTGCCGGTGACCTTCGAGCGGCCGGCCCGGGGCAGGTACGGCACGTCCACCTCGCGCACCCGCCAGCCCGCGTCGGCGGCCCGCACCACCATCTCCAGCGGATAGCCGCTGCGCCGGTCCGAGAGGTCCAGCCCGAGCAGGGCTTCGCGGCGGGCCGCGCGCATCGGTCCGAGGTCGCGAAGGCGCAGTCCGGTGCGGCGCTTCAGCAGCCAGGACAGGGCGGTGTTCCCCGCCCTGGCATGGGCGGGCCAGGCCCCGCGCCCGGTGGGACGGCGGCGGCCGAGGAGCAGGTCGGCGGAGCCGTCGGCCACGGCGCGGACGAGGCCGGGCAGCAGGGCGGGGTCGAGGGAGGCGTCGCAGTCGCAGAAGCACACGAACTCGGCTTCGGCGGCGAGCAGCCCGGCCTGGCAGGCGGCACCGAACCCGCGCCGGGGCTCGTGCACGACGGTGGCCCCGAGGTCGGCGGCGAGCGCGGCCGAGCCGTCGGTGGAGCCGTTGTCGACGACGACGGGCCGCCATCCGGCGGGAATCCGGGACAGGACCCAGGGGAGGGCCTCGGCTTCGTCGAGGCAGGGCAGGACGACATCTGCGGTCATGGGGGTCACGCGTCTCACCGTAGGAACCACGGACGGCCTCCGGGCCCTTTCACTCCTTACGAAACGCGGACATCGGTCCGCGTACCCCCGGGTGGGCGTGGCTGTGGGCGGCACGCGGATGCGAGGGTGGCGCCATGAGCGAGCACGACACCCCGACCGCACCCGCCCGGATCCTGGTGGTGGACGACGACCCCACGGTGGCCGAGGTGGTCGGCGGCTACCTGGAGCGGGCGGGCTGCTCCGTCGAGCACGCCGCCGACGGTCCCGACGCGCTGCGGCGGGCGGAGCGCAGCCGGCCGGACCTGGTCGTGCTGGATCTGATGCTGCCGGGCCTGGACGGCCTGGAGGTGTGCCGGCGGCTGCGCGCCCACCGGCCGGTACCGGTGATCATGCTGACGGCCCGCGGCGACGAGGACGACCGGATCACCGGCCTGGAGCTGGGCGCGGACGACTACGTCACCAAGCCGTTCAGCCCGCGCGAACTGGTGCTGCGGGTCGAGTCCGTGCTGCGGCGGACCCGTACGGCCGCCGCCCCGGCGGACACGGGACCCGTACTCCGCGCCGGGGACATCACCGTGGACCCCGCGACCCGCCGCGCCACCCGGGCGGGACGGGAACTCTCCCTCACCTTGCGGGAGTTCGACCTGCTCGCGCACTTCCTGGGCCGGCCGCGCGCGGTGCACAGCCGGGAGGAACTGATGCGCGAGGTGTGGGGATGGGACTTCGGCGACCTGTCCACCGTCACGGTCCATGTGCGCCGCCTGCGCGCCAAGATCGAGGACGATCCGGCCCGGCCCCGGTTCGTCCGGACCGTGTGGGGCGTCGGCTACAGCTTCGAACCGGAGGAGAGGGAGGAGACGGCGTGACGGACGTCCTGCTCATCGCCCTCTTCGCGCTCGCGGGCGCCGTCTGCGCCGGGCTCGCGGGCGCGGCGCTCCTCCGGCTCGTGCGCCACCGTTCGGTCGCGGTCTCCCTGGCCGTGGTCGCCGCCGTCACGGTGACGGCGATGGTCGCGGGGACGCTGGCCGTCGCCCAGGCGATGTTCCTGTCCGCGCACGACCTGTGGGTCGTGACGGTCGTCGCCGCCATGGCCGCCCTCGTCTCGCTGGCCGTCGCGCTCCTCCTCGGACGGTGGGTCGTGGCCCGCAGCCACGCCCTGACGAAGGCGGCGCGGGACTTCGGCGACGGGGGGAGGTTCTCCGCCCCGGGCGGTACGGCCACCGCCGAACTCGCCGCCCTCACCCTCGAACTGGCCTCGACGAGCGCCAGGCTGGACGACTCCCGTCGGCGCGAGCGCGCCCTGGAGACGTCCCGGAGGGAGCTCGTCGCCTGGATCTCCCACGACCTGCGCACCCCGCTCGCCGGGCTGCGGGCCATGGCCGAGGCGCTGGAGGACGGCGTGGCGGCCGACCCCGCCCGCTACCACCGGCAGATCCGTACCGAGGTCGAGCGCCTCACCGGCATGGTCACCGACCTCTTCGAACTCTCCCGGATCCACGCGGGCGCGCTCACGCTCGCCCCGAGCCGCCTGTCCGTCTACGACCTGGTCGGCGACGCCCTCGGCGGCGCCGACCCGCTCGCCCGCGAGCACGGCGTGCGCCTGTCGGGAGAGGCGGTCCAGGCGGTGCCCGTCGAGGTGGACGGCAAGGAGATGACCCGCGTGCTGGCCAACCTCCTCGTCAACGCCATCCGCCACACCCCGCCCGACGGCACGGTGGCCGTGGCCGCCGAGCGGCGCGCGGACACCGTCGTCCTGTCCGTCACCGACGGCTGCGGGGGCATCCGGGACGAGGACCTGCCCCGGGTCTTCGA
The DNA here is from genome assembly GCF_008042145.1 of Streptomyces sp. adm13(2018). GTDB lineage: Bacteria > Actinomycetota > Actinomycetes > Streptomycetales > Streptomycetaceae > Streptomyces. The sequence goes on along the minus strand of NZ_RDBH01000063.1, from coordinate 19,490 downwards.
CACCGGCTGGCGCGGCACGGAGGCGCGCACCCCGCCCGCCGGTGCGGGTCTGGGCCTGGCGATCGTGCGGGGCATCGTGGAGGCCCACGCGGGCAGCGCCGAGGTGCGCAACGTTCCCGGAGGGTGCCGTTTCGAGGTCACCCTCCCGGCCGCCGCCGGCTGAGGGCGGTCAGCCGACGGCGGCGGAGGCCCGCTGCCCGGCGCGGGCGAACTCCTCCATGCCCTCGGCGAAACCGACCCGCGGCCGCCAGCCGAGGTCGTGCCGCAGCCGGGCCGAGTCGGCCGTGACGTGCCGGACGTCCCCGAGGCGGAACTCCCCCGTCACCACCGGTTCGGGGCCGCCGTGGGCGCGGGCCAGGGCGGCGGCCATCTCCCCCACCGTGTGCGGCTCGCCGCTGCCGACGTTGTACGGGGTGAGCCCGCCCGGGGGCAGTCCGCCGACGGCCTCCAGCGCGAGCACGTTCGCAGCGGCGACGTCCCGCACGTGGACGAAGTCCCGGCGCTGTCCGCCGTCCTCGAAGACACGGGGCGCCTCGCCGCGTGCGAGCGCCGAACGGAACAGGGACGCCACGCCCGCGTAGGGGGTGTCCCGGGGCATGCCCGGCCCGTACACGTTGTGGTAGCGCAACGAGACCGCCGTACCGTCCACCGAGCGGGCCCAGGACGCCGCCAGGTGCTCCTGGGCGAGCTTCGTCGTCGCGTACACGTTCCGGGGGTCGGCCGGGGCGTCCTCCCGGACCAGCCCCGGGGCGAGTTCGGCGCCGCACGCGGGGCACCGGGGCTCGAAACGTCCCGCCGCCAGGTCCTCGGCGCGCCGGGGCCCCGGCCGTACGGGTCCGTGTCCGGGGCACTCGTACCGCCCCTCCCCGTACACGACCATGGATCCGGCGAGGACGAGCCGGCGTAGGCCGCTCTCCGCCATCGCCGCGAGCAGCACCGCGGTGCCCAGGTCGTTGCAGCCGACGTAGTCCGGCGCGTCGGCGAAGTCCTTGCCGAGGCCGACCATGGCGGCCTGGTGGCAGACCGCCATCACCCCGTCCAGCGCGGTACGGACCGCCCGCGGGTCCCGGACGTCCGCGTGCAGGAACTCCACGGGCGAGGGGTCCGGGGCGGTGGGGTGCGCGCCGGGCAGCAGCGCGTCCAGGACGACGGGTTCGTGCCCCGCCGAGAGCAGTGCGGTGACGATGTGCGAGCCGATGAACCCGGCTCCTCCGGTGACGAGTACGCGCATGGTGCGACGTTAGGGTCCGGTGGAGTGCCGCGGGAGCGTCCGCGCCGCGACGTAAGGGTTCCGTCATCAGTCTGGAGTCGGGGGTCGCCGTCGCCCGGCCCGGCCCCTCCCCCGCCGGGCCTCACGGGGATGACCTTCACGCGCGCGCCTCTGAACCGGTTCGTACGGTGATCGGTACGGTGCGCGGGTACATCCAAGTACCGGGTGCCTGCCGGAGGTGCGGAAACGTGCGGTCGACCCCACGCCATGCGGCCGCCGGCGTCCGGCGTCGGCTCACCCCCGCCAGCGTCGCCGGACAGGTGCTGCTCCAGCAGGTCCTGCTCGTCACGGTCCTCGTGGTGGCCGGCGCGGCGGCCGTCTTCCTCCAGGCCCGGCACGACGCCACCCAGGACGCGTACGCCCGGTCCCTCTCCGTCGCCGAGACCTTCGCCCATGCTCCCGGCACCCGCGCGGCCATGGAGTCGCGGAACCCCTCGGCACTCCTCCAGCCGAGCGCCGAGGAGACCCGGCGGGCGGCCGGCGTCACCTACGTCGTGGCCTTCGATCCCGACGGCATCCGGTGGAGCCACCCCGATCCGGATCTCATCGGCGGCCACGTCTCGGGGGAGTTCGCGCCCGCCCTCGGCGGCGAGCCCTTCCAGGAGGTCTTCGACAGCACCGTCTTCGGCCGGGCCGTCGACACCACCGTCGCCGTCCTCGACGACACGGGCGACCCCGTCGGCCTCGTCTCCGTCGGCATCACCGTGCGGAACGTCCAGGGAGCCGTGACGCGCCAGCTGCCCCTCCTGCTGGGAGTGGCGACGATCGCCCTGGCCCTGGCCGTCGCCGGGTCGGGCCTGGTCACCCGGCGGCTCCGCCACCAGACGCACGGCCTGGAACCAGCCGAGATGACCCGGATGTACGAGCACCACGACGCCGTCCTGCACGCGGTGCGGGAGGGCGTCGTCATCCTGCGCGACGACGGCCGACTCGTCCTCGTCAACGACGAGGCACGGAAGCTCCTCGGCCTCGCTCCCGACGCCGGCGGCGACGTACGAGACCTCGGGCTGCCACCCGACCTGGCGGCCCTCCTCGCCTCGGGCGCCGCCACCGACGACGACGTACGGCTCATCGGTGACCGGCTGGTCTCCGTCAACCAGCGGCCCATCCGGACGGCCGGCTCGTCCGGCAGCGTCGCCACCCTGCGCGACACCACCGAACTGCGTACCGTCTCCGCCCGCGCCGACGCGGCACTCGGCCGGCTGAGCCTGCTCTACGACGCCGGCGTGCACATCGGCACCACCCTCGACGTGGTCCGCACCGCGGAGGAACTCGCGGCCGTCGCCGTCCCCCGCTTCGCCGACTTCGCCACCGTCGAGCTGCTCGCACCCGTCCTGTCCGGCGACGAACCCGAGAACGGTGCCCGGATGCGCCGGGTGGCCTCCGTCGGCGTCCGCGACGACCACCCGCTCCACCCGGTCGGCACGGAACTCACCTCCATGCCCGGCAGCCCCGAGACGAAGAGCACCGGCCGCGAGGGGGCGGCCCTGCTGCCCGACCTCGCCGGCTCCGAGGCCTGGGCCGCCCAGGATCCGGAACGCGCCGGAAGGGTCGTGGCGTACGGCATTCACTCCCTCGTGTCCGTGCCCCTCCGGGCCCGCGGGATCCTGCTCGGCTGCGCGGACTTCTGGCGGTCCGACAAGGATCCCTTCGGCGCGGAGGACGTGGCGTTCGCGGAGGAGCTGGCCACCCGCGCCGCCCTCTCCATCGACAACGCCCGCCGCTACACCCGGGAGCACACCGTCGCGGTGGCCCTCCAGCGGAGCCTGCTGCCGCGCGCGCCACGGCGGCAGGCCGCGCTGGACCTGGCCCACCGCTATGTCCCCTCCGCCTCCGGCGTCCGGGGCGACTGGTTCGACGTCATCCCCCTCTCCGGTGCGCGGGTCGCGCTCGTCGTGGGCGACGTCGTGGGCCGCGGCCTGCACGCCGTCGCCACGATGGGCCGGCTCCGCACCGCTGTCCGCAACTTCTCCGCCCTCGACCTCGCCCCCGACGAACTCCTCGCCCACCTCGACGAACTCGTCGCCCGTACCGACGAGGAGACCTCCGAGGACGGGGACAGCGGGGAAGCGGGGCCGCTCCTCACCGGAGCCACCTGCCTGTACGCCGTGTACGACCGCGTCGGCGGCGTCTGCACGCTCGCCACCGCGGGTCACCCCGCCCCGCTCGTGGTGGCGTCGGACGGGGTGGCGCGTCAGGCCGACGTGCCGGTGTCGCCGCCGCTCGGGGCGGGCGGAGGATTCCCCTTCGAGACCTCCGCCTTCGCCGTCGCGGAGGGCAGCGCCCTCGCGCTCTTCACGGACGGCCTCGTCGCGGACCGTACCCGTGACGTCGTCACCGGCGTCGGCCTGCTCACCGCCGCCCTCGCTCAGGCCGGCCCCGATCCCGAGGCCGGCTGCGACGCCGCCATGGAGCGGCTGATGCCGGCGCAGCCCGCCGACGACGTCACGCTGCTCATCGCCCGGACCTGCCTCGTCGACCGCGACCGCGTCGCCGAGTGGGACGTCCCCGACGACCCGGCGGCCGTCGCCCCCCTCCGCCGCGACGTGGCGCGGCGCCTCGCGGAGTGGGGCCTTGAACACCTCTCGTACGGCGCCGAACTGATCGTCAGCGAACTCGTCACCAACGCGATCCGCTACGGCAGACAGCCCGCCCGCCTCCGGCTGATCCACGAGGGTGCCACCCTGACCTGCGAAGTCACCGACGGCAGTAGCACCGCCCCGCACCTCCGCCGGGCGGCCCTCGGGGACGAGGGCGGGCGAGGGCTCTTCCTGGTGGCCCAGTTCGCCCACCGCTGGGGCACCCGCTACCAGGACCGGGGCAAGACCATCTGGACCGAGCAGTCCGTCACGGCCGCCCCGCCCCCGGCGGAACGGTCCGAGGACGACCTGCTGGGGCAGTGGCCCGACGACCTCTGAGCAGGGGAGGGCGTCCCCGCCGCGCCGGACTGCTCCCACGCCTTTCCCGCAGGCGGCCCGCATCGTCCTCGACTCCGGCATCAGCACCGGCTGAGTCGTCGCCGTCCTGCTCAGCCTCGCCTTCGACCACCTGGGCCGCTCACCCGCCGAAGCCTCGGAGACCCCGCCCCCCGCACACCCTCACCGACGCCGACCGCGCCGGGATGCGACGGCACCATCCAGCAGGCGTACGGGGACGGGGTGGAGGACCAGCTCGGCCCGGAGCACCCCCGGGTCAGCGCACCCGGCCCCGCGGCTTCAGCGGGGTGGCGGGCAGCTCCGGAGCGGACAGTCGGGCGCCGTCGTAGCCGTGCACCTCGCCGAACCGCTCACCCTTCTCCCAGTCGTTCCGCGCCTGCGCGATCTCGTCACCGGAGCGGCCGACGAAGTTCCACCACATGACGATCTCCTCCTCGAACGGCTCGCCGCCGAGGAGCATCAGACCGGCGGCGGAGGCGGCGCGCAGGGGCAGTTCGGTGCGGCCGCACCCGAGGTAGAGCATGGAGCCGGGGAGGACCGGGACGCCGTCGACGTACACCTCGCCCGACATGGCGAGGACCGCGTACTCGAAGTCGGGGTCCAGCGGGAGGCGGCTTTCCGTGTCCGGGGCCAGCGCGAGGTCGGCGCCGACGATCGGGGTGTACGTCGTGCCCGGCGAGAGGGCGCCGTCGAGTTCGCCGAGGACGACCGTGGCCGTGAGGCCACCGCCGCCGGTGACCCGGGGCAGGTCGGCGTGGTGCTGGAAGTGCGGTTCCACGTGACGGTGGGCGTCGGGGAGGGCCACCCAGAGCTGCGCCCCGTGCAGGAACCGGGCGTGCGGCCGGGGGCTCTCCTCCGAGTGGGAGATGGCGCGGCCCGAGGTCATCAGGCCGAGTTCGCGCGGCCGGACGGTCTGGAGGCTTCCGGTGGAGTCCCGGTGCAGGACCTCGCCGTCGTGGAGCCAACTGACGGTCTGCAGTCCCATGTGGGGGTGCGGCGGCACCTGCATGCCCGGTTCGTCGGCGATGTCGTCGGGGCCGTAGTGGTCGACGAAGGCCCAGGCGCCGACCATCCGGCGGCCCAGGTTCGGGAGCAGTCGGCGGACCTCGGTCGACTCGCCGAGCCGGACGTTGCGGGGGCTGAGGAGTTCCCGTACCGGCTCGGCGACGACGAACCCGCGGCCGCCGCACACCGTCAGCGCGGCCTGGCGATCAAGATTGCTCATGCTCAACCTGTTCCTGTCCGGAGACGGCCACCATCGTGGAATGCTCAACCATCTCGCTGTGTTGACCTGGTCGACCACCCCACAGGGTGGCAGATCCGGGCCTCGCGAAAGGGCGGGCAAGTGAGCGACACGTACTACGAGTTCGGAACGGCCGGCGAGCGCTGGGACCGCGCCCGGCTCTTCTTCGACGCGAAGGAGTACGGGACGGCCGTGCGCATCCTCACCGGTCTGGTCGAGGAGCACCCGGAGCAGACGGCCCAGCGGCTCCTCCTCGCGCGGGCCTACTACCACTCCGCCCAGCTCTCCCGGGCCGAGACCGAACTGCGGGCCGTCCTCGACCGCGACCCGGTCGAGCACTACGCGCGGCTGATGCTCGGCCGCACCCTGGAGCGTCTCGGACGCGCGGACGAGGCCGCGCCGCACCTGCGGATGGCCGCGGCGATGGCGGGCGAGACCCCGCGGGTCTGACACGGCCCTGATACCCCCGTCCGGTATATTCGGCGGCCGGGAGGTCCTGACCGTGGATGCACACCGAGCGGAACGACACAGGCGGGCGGAGGGTGCCCTGGCACACCTTCTGCTCGTCGTCGTGCTCGCGCTCGGGGTGTTCCTGATGCACGCCGTCGGACACCCCGAGGGGTCCGGCGGCGGCACGTCGACCGGTTCGACGGCCGCGGCCCACCACTCCGCCGCCCCCCACGGCGACGACGGCGCCGGGCACGAGCCCGGTCCCGCGATGGACATGACCACCCTGTGCGTCGCCGTCCTCGCCGGCTGGCTGATCGCGGGACTCCTCAGGGCCGCGCTCGGCCGCCGTACCGACTGGCTCGCCCTGCTGCTCGCGCGGCTGCTGCCCGCGCGGGCGCCGCACGCGCCGCCGCCCCGACCGCCCGACCTCGCCCAGCTGTCCGTCCTGCGGATCTAGACCGAACCGCGCCGCGGGCGCCTCGCGCGCCCGTGCACGTCTCGGCCTGCCCCCCATCCGTCTGCACGACCAGCACCACGAGGTATCACCCATGCGTTCCTTGACCCACCGCACCACCCGGAAGATCGCGCTCGCCGGGGCCGCCGGCGCGACCGCGCTCCTGCTCACCGCCTGCGGCGCGGACGACGGCAAGAGCGGCACGGACCAGGGCGGCGCGACCGCCACGGCGTCCGCCTCCGCCTCCACCTCCACGCCCGCCCCGGCGTCCTCCTCCGGTGGCGCGGCCGCCGCCTCCGGCCCCTTCAACGACGCGGACGTCATGTTCGCGCAGATGATGATCCCCCACCACGAGCAGGCGCTGGAGATGGCCCGGCTGGCCGAGGGCCGGGCCGCGGACCCCGAGGTCAGGAAGCTGGTGACCGCGATCGAGCGGGCCCAGGACCCGGAGATCCGGAAGATGAGGGCCTGGCTCGCGGGCTGGGACCGGCCCGAGTCCGCCGGTCACGGCTCCGACGGCGGCCACGGCATGGCCGGGATGATGTCCGAGCAGGACGTGAAGTCCCTGGCCGCCGTCGAAGGCACGGCCTTCGACCGCAGGTTCGCCGAGCTGATGATCGCCCACCACGACGGCGCCGTCGCCATGGCGAAGGACGAGCAGCGGAACGGCGAGAACCCCACCGCCAAGGCACTCGCCGACGACGTCGTCCGCACCCAGTCCGCCGAGGTCACCGCCCTCCGGAAGGTTCTCGACCGGCTCTGACACGGCGGGCATGGGCCCGTCGCCGCGCGGGATATCCGCGCGGCGGCGGGTGGGGCGGCGCTCTTCCGGTCGGGGCGCACGGCGGTCGGGGGCTGCTCGCCGTCGCGCTCGGTCTGCTCGTCCACGGACTCGTCGAGACCGCCCGCCCCGGCGGCGCCCCCACCGGCCTGCTCGCCGTCGCCGGAGCGGTGGCCGCCGGGCTCGCCCTGGCACGCCACGAGCGCCGGGCCGTGAGCCCCCTGCTGTCCCCGGAGCTGCTCCGGAGCGTTCCGGTCCTGGCCGGTCTCGCCGTCCTGCTCGCCGCCTCCGCCGCCCTCTTCGGCTCGCTCTTCGTGGTGACGTACTTCCTCCAGGACGTCCAGGGACTCGACCCCCTCGGCTCCGCGCTGCGCATGCTCCCGCTCGCCGGCCTCATGGTGCTCGGCGCCCCGCTCTGCCCGCCGCTCCAGCGCCGCTTCGGCCCCCGCCGTACCGCGACCGGGGGAGCCGCGCTGCTCACCCTCGGGGTGCTCCTGCTCTCCCGGCTCGACGCGGCGGCCGGCCCGGCCCCCGTCGCGGCGAGCGCCGCCCTGCTCGGCGCCGGGTTCGTCACCCTGATGGTCACCGCGACCCAGGTCGTCGTGCACCGGGCCCCCGAGGCCCACGCCGGAGTCGCCGGCGGACTCCAGCAGACCGTGATGAACATCGGACCCGCGCTCGGCGTCGCCCTGGCGACCCTGCTCCTCGCCCTCGTCCCGGACGCCGGGTTCGTACCGTCCCGGGGCGCCGCCCTCCCGGCCCTCGTCCTGATCGCCGCGCTCGGCCTCCCCGCCGCGCTCGCGCTGCCCCGCGACTCCGGACGGCCGCGGACACGCCCGGAGCCGCCGTCAGCCCGATCCGACGGCCGGACCGCCGTACGATCATGAGATGCCAGCAGGTCAGCGGGGCCGCCCCGGAGCTCCGGCGCGCGCCCAGTTCAACCTCGGCCGCGCGCTCCCCTTCCTGGTCCTCGTCCTGACGTTCGCCCTCGATCTGGTCACCCCAGACCGGGAGCGCTTCGACCGGCTCCTGGTCGCCGCCCCCGCGCTCGCCGCCGTCACCTGGAGCGTGCGCGGGACGGTCGCCATCGGGCTGCTCGCCGTCGCGGCCAGGGTGCTGCTCGGCGGTATCCGGGGCGACTTCGCCGCCGCGCCCGAGCTCGTCGCCAACCTGACCGTCATCGCCGGCGTCACCGCCGCCGCGGCCTGGGTCAGCCGGGTCCGCACCCGCTACGAGCGGGACATGCGTGAACTCTCCGCCGTCGCCGAAGTCGTCCAGCGGGTCGTGCTGCGCCCGCTCCCGCCCCACCTCGGCCGCTTCGACCTCCACCTGCTGTACGTGGCGGCCGCCGCCAAGGCCAGGATCGGCGGCGACTTCTACGAGGCCGTACGCGTCCCCGGCGCCGTACGCGTCATGCTCGGCGACGTCCAGGGCAAGGGCCTGGGTGCCGTGGAGACCGCCTCCGTGCTGCTCGGATCCTTCCGCGCCGCCGTCGACACCGCCGCCGACCTGCCCGCCCTGGCCGACCGGCTGGAGGAGGGCCTCGCCCGGTACGGCGCCTGGGACCCCGACTCCGACGCCGCCGAACGCTTCGCCACCGTCGTCCTCGTGGAACTCCCCGACGGACAGGACATCGCCCGGCTGCTCAGCTGCGGCCACCCGGCCCCGCTCCTCCAGCACGGCCGTGAGGTCGGGACCGTGCGGTTCGCCGACCCCTCGCTGCCCGTGAACCTCGCGGGCCTCGCCGCGTCCCACCACCGCGTCGAGGAGGTGCCGTTCGGCCCGGGGGACCGGCTGCTCCTCTACACCGACGGCGTCAGCGAGACCCGCGACCGGACCGGCGCCTTCTACCCGCTGGAACTGCGCCTCCGCGGCTGGGTACGCGAACCGGCCGACACGGTGCCGGCCCTCCTCCACAAGGACCTCACCGCGTACGGCGACGGCGGCCTCGACGACGACGTCGCCGCCGTCCTCGTGGCGTATCCACCCGACACGCGCTGACCCGTACCGCCCCCACCGCCCCCAAACATCGAGTTCGGGGCGGCTTGTGTCGTTCCCACCCGGTTCTGTGACACGTGCGCCGTTCATGCGCTCTGGCCCCTTCCGCCCCGCATGGGCAAGGCTCGTGACCGTCCGCCACGCGGACCGTCGCGACACCAGCCCAGCGAGAGGAACGGGTGCACGTGCCCCAGGAGAACACCTTCACCACCGGCTCGTCCGAACACTTCCCCGGGTTCCCGGACGGCACGGCGGCCCTGACCGCGGCCGAGACCTCCGGAATCACCGCACGCGGCCTCTGGGCCGCGGCCGACACGGTCGACCCCGGCGCCGTACGCGTCGGCCAGACCCTCGCCAACGCGCTCCTGGGCGCACCGGACGGCACCGACGGCGCCACGGACCTGCTCCCCGCGGAACTCGCCGCGGCCGTCGAGGAGGTGCGCGCGCTGGCGCTGCCGGGCTACCACCACATCGAGGGTGCCGCGGCGACCGAGGGATCCCCGGAGAACGTCCGGCTGTCCGCGTTCAGCCTCCGGCAGCGCGCCCCCGGACCGCACCCGCTGGTCGTCATGCCCGCCGGCTGGACCCCCTTCGGCTGGTCCCTGTTCCTCTGGTCGTACCTCGTCCTGGCCCGCAAGGGCTACCACGTCCTCGCCTACACCCCGCGCGGACTCGGCCTCCCCGGCCTCCCCTCCACCTCCGGCGGCCTCGTCGACGTCGCGGGCCCCCACGACTGGGCCGACGGCTCCGCGGTCGTCGACTTCGCCGTCGACCGCTTCGCCCCGAGCGTCATCGGCTTCATGGGCGAGTCGTACGGCTCCGGGATCAGCCAGCTCGTCGCCGCCCACGACGACCGGGTCGCCGCCGTCGTCGCCCTCAGCACCTGGGGCAACCTCGCGACCAGCCTCTACGACCACGACACCCGCCACCTCGCGGCGGTGAAGGCCCTTCTCGCGCTCACCGGTGGCCCCGTCGAGACCAAGTTCGACACGGCCAACCAGGCGATCCTCGCCGACTTCCAGGCCGACCGGAACCTGGACGCCGTCGTCGAGTGGGGCCTGCGGCGCGCCCCCGAGTCCTATCTCGCCCTGACCAACGGGAAGGGCACGCCGACCTTCTTCTCCAACACCTGGCACGAGAGCCTCTTCGCCGTCAACCAGACCCTGGTGACCTTCAACGGCCTGGACGTGCCCAAGCGGCTCAACCTGTGGATCGGCGACCACGCCGCGCCCGAGGGCCCCGCCCTCATCGGGCCGTCCGCCGGCGGGGAAGGGGCCGACCTCCCCATGGCCGAGGCCTACGCCTGGCTCGACCACCACCTCAAGGGCGAACGCAACGGCGTCGAGGACTGGCCCGAGGTCTGCAACCAGGTCATGTTCACGTACGTGACGGAACCCGTCCTGGACCCGCGGACCGGCGAACCGACCGGGGAGAACAGGATCGTGGTGCCCGCCCGCCGCGAGACCAGCGCCTCCTGGAGCGAGGTCACCGGCGGCACGGAGGTGTTCGGCCTCACCGGGGACGGCGCGGGCGGCACCGACGGGCGCCTCGTCCCGACCGGCGGGCCCGGGGCGGCGGAGACCGGCTGGCGGCGGGCGTTCCTCGCGGGAGTGGACACCGAGGCGACCGCCATGGACGCCCTCATGAAGACCGGTCAGGCGGAGTGGCGGGGCAACCCCAAGATCTACGACACCCACAAGATCGACCGCCGCCACGCCGTCGCGTGGACCACGGAGCCCCTCGTCCCGCACGAGAGCCCGCAGGACAGCTCGTACGACGGCCCGCCGGACAGCTCGGACGGCAACGCCGAGCCCGTCGGCCGCCGGATCCGGGGCGTCCCCCGCCTCCGGCTCACCGTCCGCTCCACGGCCACCTCCGCGAGCCTCTACGCCCACCTCCTGGACGTCGCCGAGGACGGCACGGCCCGGATCATCAGCCACGAACCCCTCAACGTGTACGGCCTGACGCCCGAGCAGGACACCACCGTCACGTGGACGCTCCAGGCGGCCGCGTACGACCTCCCCGCCGGGAACCGGCTGATGCTGGTCGTCGACAGCAAGGACCCGCTGTACGGGGACGCCTCCGTCACCTGGACGCAGACCGTCATCGGCTCCCCCGAGCAGGAGCCGTCCTTCCTGGAACTGCCCCTGGGCTGACCGGCGCCACCCCCGAACCCGGCCTGGCCGAACCCGGCCCGGCCGAGGGCGGGAGGTGCGGGCCCGCGGCTCCCCGCGCGCGGGCCCGCACCTTGCCCCGGATCACACCGCCGGAGCGAGCCCCAGGTGCTCCCGCAGCGTCGTGCCCGTGTACGCGGACCGGTACACGCCCCGCTCCTGGAGCTCGGGGACGAGCAGCTCGACGATGTCGTCGAGACCGTCCGGCACCAGATAGGGCGAGACGTTGAAGCCGTCGACGGCCCCGTGCCGGACGAACCGGGCGAACCTCTCCGCGAGTCCGGCCGGCGTCCCGGCGTGACCGCGCTGCGGACCGAGCTCGATGACGGTCTCGCGCAGCGACCAGCCGTTGGCCTCGGCCTTCGCGCGCCACACCGCGACCACCTCCCGGGGGTCCTCGACCCAGCGCGTCCCGAACGTCCCGGTGTCCCGGACGACCACCGGCTCCTCGGCGGGCAGCGGCCCGTCGGCGTCCCGCCCCGACAGGTCGACGCCCCACAGCCGGCTCGCGATGCCGAGCGCCACCGCGGGGGTGACCTGCTCGCCGCGGACCCAGCGCTGCTTCTCCTCGGCCTCCTTCTCGGTCGCCCCGATGACGATCTCCGTCCCCGGCAGGATCCTGAGCGCGTCCTCGGCCCGGCCCGCCGCCCGCAGCCGCCGGCGGACGTCCTCCGCGAAGGCCAGCGCCTCGTCGAAGTCCGTGCCGTGCGCCGAGAACACCACGTCCGCCTGCCGGGCGGCGAAATCCCGACCCTCGCCCGAGTCGCCCGCCTGGAAGATCACCGGATGCCCCTGCGCACTGCGCGGCAGCGTCGGCACCAGGTCGACGTCGACGTGCGCGCCCTGCGACCGCACGCGTCCCACCGCGCCCGGCACCGACCAGGACCGGGCGTCGACGGACTCGGCCACCGCGCCCTCCGACCAGCCGTTCCACACGGCCCGCGCCGTCGACAGGAACTCCTCGGCGCGCCGGTAGCGGTCGGAGTGGTCGAGGAACCCGCCGCGCCGGAAGTTCTCCCCGGTCCAGGCGTTGTGCGTGGTCACCACGTTCCAGCCGGCCCGGCCGCCCGACAGCAGGTCGAGACCGGAGAGCCGCCGGGCGASSTCGCCCGGCTCGTTGTACGTGGTGTTGGAGGTGGAGACGAGCCCGATCCGCTCGGTGGCGGCGGCGAGGGCCGACAGCTGGGTGATCGAGTCCGGCCGGCCGGCCACGTCCAGCTCGTGCACACCGCCGCCCGACTCGCGCAGCCGCAGGCCGTCGCCGAGGAAGAAGGCGTCGAAGAGACCGCGTTCGGCGGTCCGCGCCACCCGGAGGAAGGACGCCGGGTCGATCTGTGAGCCGCTCGACGGGTCGGACCAGATCGTCCAGTGGTTGACACCCTGGAAGAACACCCCGAAGTGCAGCTGAGCGTCCGGGCGGGGGACGTCGGAGGGATCGGTGCGGGTCATCGGGTCTCCTCCCGTACGGGTGTGGCGGCGTCGTCGGTGGTCGCGAAGCGGCTGACGGGCCGGGGGAGGCCCAGGGAGCCGCGCAGGGTGGTGCCGGGCAGCGGACGGGCCGCGGCCCGCCGCACGAACAGCTCGGGCAGCACCAGCCGGGAGAGCACCGACAGGTCCTCGTCGATCACGAGCGGGTGCAGCCGCACCCCGTCGACGCGTCCGGCCAACTCGACGAGCAGGGAGACCAGTCCGCCGGCCGGACCGGTGTACCGCAGCCGGTCCGGCCGGGCGGTCCACGGCGCGTGCCGCTCCAGGTCCGCGATCCGTTCCCCGGCCGTCTCGTGCGGGGTGTCCAGGGCCACCTCGATCTCGGCGAAGGCGAGCGGTGACACGCCCCTCCCCCCGGCCGCCGCGGTCACCTCGGCGGCGCTGCCGCCGCCGACCAGGGCCACGTCGACCAGCTCGTCCGGTACGAGCCCCGGGCGGGCGAGGACCACGGGCCGCCCCTGCGGCGGCCGCGGCACGATCGACGGCCCCCGCACCGAGTACGTCTCACCGGTGAAGTCGACGGCGTGGAGCCGCGACCGGTCGAGATAGCGGCTGGTCGCCACCGAACGGATGACCGCGTCGTCCTCCCAGGAGTCCCACAGGTCCCGTACGACCCGGAGACCGTCCCGCGCCTCGCGGGCCCTCGCCTCCGCTCCCTCGACCGGGGGCCGTCCCCAGGCGCGGGCGGCGGCGGGATCCTCCTCGACCCCCAGCACCCAGCCGGCCCGGCCGGTCGAGACGTGGTCCAGCGAGGCGAGCTGCGAGGACACGTGGAACGGCTCGGCGTAGGTGGTCGCGAGGACCGGCGCCACGCCGAGGACGCTCGTCGAAGCGGCCACGAACGCGGCGCGCTCGACCGCGCCGATCCGGCCCGCGGGGCCGGCTCCGGAGGCCGGCGGCAGGATCGAGTCGTCCAGGGTGATCAGGGTGAATCCGGCGTTCTCGGCGACGGCCGCGACCCGGGCGAGCCGACGCGGGGTCAGCAGCTCGCCGGGGGAGTGCGCGGCACGGCGCCACGCGGCCGGATGGGCGCCGTCGCCGTCGAGCTCGACGGCCAGGCGCAGGGCGGGGCGGGGCATGGGAAGTCCTTCCGGGAACACGGAGCACGCCACGGGACCCACGGACGCGCGCGGGCGCGACGGCGCGGGGCCGGGCGGCGGGATGTCGGCGGAGGCGCGGACCCGGGGGAGCGGGTCAGGCGCGGGAGGAAGGACAGATGGCCGAGGAGGTGCGGCAGAGGTCGACGTGCCGTCGGCAGACGAGCCGCGTGCTCATCCGGCGGCCGGGACGGGGGCGAGGACGGGGACGGTGCTGTGCCGCGCTCGCTCCGCGCACATCCGCCTCCCCGCAGGTCCGGGCCGAGATCCCGCCCGGATTCGGGACGGGAACGCTCCAGCTTAGGCAGGGTGGCTTCCGGACTGTCAAGGGCGGTCCGGGAGTTGGGCGGTGGGCGAGCCGCAAGGGGTGGTGCTGGAGCCCGGTGGATCTCACCAGGTGCGCGAGGGATCCGAGGTGGATCTGCGGGGGACCTCAGGCGGAGCGCAGAGGACTTCAGGGGTAGCACGCGGGACTTGAGGCGAAGGGCGGCACATCAGCCCCCGGTCTGACGGCACATGCGTCCCCAGCAGGACGCGCCGACGCGGCCGGACCTCCTAACGTGGCCTCATGATCCGATTCACCAGGGCGGCCGTCGCCGCCCTCCTCGTCTGCTCCGTCGCCTTACCCGCAGGCGTCGCCACCGCCGCCGCCACCGACGGCCCGCCGCCGACGGCGACCGCGCAGCCGGCGAAGCCCGCCACCCTGCCCGCACCCACCGGACCGCACCCCGTCGGCAGCACCGTCCTGCCGCTCGTCGACCGCTCCCGCACCGACCCGTGGGTCCCGTCCGCCGACGGGCGCGCACTCATGGTCACCCTCCACTACCCGGCCGCGCGCGGTGGGGGCGGCCGTCCCGCGTCGTACGCCACCCGCGAGGAGGCGCGGCTGCTCGCCGAGCAGCTCGGGCCCGGTGTCTCCGGCGACCTGCTCGCCCGCACCCGCACCCACAGCGGGACCGACGCGCGGCCCGCCCCCGGCCGCCGCCCCCTGGTCCTGCTCTCCCCGGGGTTCAGCGTCTCCCGCTGGACCCTCACCCACCTCGCGGAGGACCTCGCCTCCCGCGGCTACGTCGTCGCCTCCGTCGACCACGCCTACGAGTCCTACGGAATCAGCCTGCCCGGCGGCCGCACGCTCACCTGCGTCGCCTGCACGGCCCTCGACGAGGGCGGTGTGCCCGCCTCCGTGGTCACCTCGACGCGCGCCGCCGACATGCGGTACGTCCTGGACCGGCTCACCGGCCCCCGTCCCGTGTGGAAGCACGCCGGACTGATCGACAGCCGTCGCATCGGCATGGCGGGCCACTCGATCGGCGGGGCGAGCGCGGCCTCCACGATGGTGGCCGACGCGCGCGTCGACGCGGGGATCAACATGGACGGGGCGTTCTGGGAGGAACTCCCGGCCGACGGGCTGCGGGGCCGGCCCTTCATGATGCTCGGCACCCATGACGCCACGCACCTGCCAGGGGGAGCGGACACCAGCTGGGACCGGACGTGGAGCGCCCTCGACGGGTGGAAGCGCTGGATCACCGTGGCGGGCTCCGAGCACTTCACCTTCTCCGACGGCCCGGTCATCTCGCGGCACTTCGGTCTGCCGCTGCCCGAGCTGCCCACCGACCGCGCCGTCGCCGTCACCCGGGCGTACGTCGCGGCCTTCTTCGACCAGCACCTGCGGGGACTCCCGCGCCCGCTGCTCGACGGACCGTCGCCGGCGAACCCGGAGGTCCACTTCCAGCACCGCTGACCCCCCCGGGGCCGCCCCGTCAGACGCGGTACGGGGTGTTCGCCGCCGCCCAGTCGGCCAGGGCCCGCGCGCACTCGGCGACCGACTCACGCCAGGTGCGCGCGGCGCCGTCGCCGGCCTCGTCGCTGACGTGCTTCACGATGCGCAGCGGCACCCCGGCCGGCTCCGCCGCGGCCGCCAGCGCGTACCCCTCCATGTCGACCAGCGGCGCCCGCTCCGCGAGCCGGGCGCGGGCGGCCTCGTCGGAGATGAACGCGTCCCCGGTCGCCAGGACCACGTCCCCGCCGTCCGGCAGGGCCAGCGGAGCCCCGTACGTCTCGCCGGTCAGCGTGGCCAGGAGCGGGCTGTCGAGGTCGTGCTGCACCACCGTGCCGACGACGTGCGTCCCGGTCCAGCCCGGCCGGAGCGCTCCCGCCGTCCCCAGGTTCACGATCCCCGACGGACGGGGGCCCCGGCCGAGGACGGTCGCGAGCGCGGTGGCCGCGTTCACCTTGCCCATGCCGGTCAGCAGCACCGGCAGCGAGGTGTCCAGGAACTGCGCCTCCTCCTTGACGGCGAGGACGAGCAGCGGTCGGTCGGCGGTGATCTCTCCCAGGAGTTCCATGGGGCCACGCTAGTTCGATCCCCCACTCGGCGTACAACCGAGGCCCGCCCGCGGGGACCTGGCGGTCATCCCAGGGACCGGCCGCGCTCCGCGAGCACCTCACCGAGCACACGCAGTGCCTTCGGGCCCACGCCGTGCAGCGCGGCCAGCTGCGCGGCGGGGACTCCGGCGAGCTGGTCGAGCCGGGTGTAGCCGGCCGCGGCCAGGGCGCGGGTGGCGGGCGCGCCGATGGCGCGGGGGAACTCCGTCTCGGGACGGTCGGATCCGGTGGGTGCCATGGACCGATCGTGCCACGCGGGAGAGCGCGGCGGGCCGGGGCCGGCCGAGGCATGGGCGCGCGTGGGGGCGGACCCGCGGCCCGCCGGRGCCACGGGGCCGGCGCGTCTCACACGGGGAGCAGCCGGCCGATCAGCGCGCCGAGCTGGCGGGCGTTGCGGCACGGGCGCATCTCGACGAGGTCGGCGTAGGCGGGGGCCGCCGAGTCGCCCGTGCCCCACAGCGAGGGCTGCTCGGGGTTGAGCCAGTGGACCCGGCGGGCCCGGTCGGCGATCCGCCTCAGGGCCGGGAGGTTCGGGTCGGAGCCGTTGGTGCGGGCGTCCCCGAGGACGAAGACCACGGTGCGTGGGCCGAGGGCCTCGGCGTACCGGTCGGCGAACTCGCCCAGAGCCGTCCCGTAGTCGCTCTGCCCGTGCCACCCGGTCAGCTCGGCCTCGGCGAGGATGCGGTCACCGAGACCGGCCGGGTCGGCGGACCCCCGGGCGATCAGCCCGGTCACCTCGTCCACCCGGTTGACGAAGGCGAAGACGCGTACCCGGCTGAACTGGTCGTGCAGGGCCTGTACCAGCAGCATCGTGAACTGCGCGAACCCGGCCACCGAACCGGACACGTCGCACAGCAGCACCAGCTCGGGGCGCCGGGGAGGGCGCCGGCGCAGCACGGGCCGCATCGGCACACCGCCGGTCGACAGCGAGCGGCGCAGCGTCCGCCGCAGATCGATCTCCCCGCGCGACGCCCGGCGCCTGCGGGCCGCGAGCCGGGTGGCGAGCTTGCGCGCCAGGGGCCGTACCGTGCGCCGCAGCTCGTCCAGCTGCGCCCGGCCGGCGAGCAGGAAGTCGACGGTGTCCGCCGTCCCCGCCACCGCGCGCCGGGCGACCCGGTCGCGGCCCTGACGTTCGGCGACCCGCCGCCGGGCCTCGGTCCGGACCCGTTCGCGGAAGGCCTCGATCCGGCGCCGGATCTCGTCGTCGAGCAGCCGGTCGGTGAACTCGGGGTCCGCGGTCCCGGGCGCGGTCCGCAGCCGCTCCCGCACCCGTGTCAGCAGCGTCTCCGGCCGCACCCGGCCCAGCGTCCGGTACGACGACCAGCCGTCCGACTCGGGGCCCGAGCCGTACCCGCCGAAACCGCCCACGGCCTCCGCGGCGAGCCGGTCGAGAGCGGCGGCTTCGCCGGTGACGAGGGCCTCGGCCAGCCGGTCGCGCAGGGCGGCGAGCTCGGCCGGACCGGCCGGGGCGTCCTCGTACGTCTCCGCCGCCGGGCCGCGGCCGAGGGGGAAGTACAGGTCGAAGACGCGGTCGAAGACCGGACGCTGCGCCCCGCCGTGGAGCAGGGTCGCGGCGAGCGCCTCCCGGACCCGTTCGCGGTCGGTGAAGCCGACCGCCCGGAGGGCGAGCCCGGCGTCCACCGTCTCGCCGGTCCCGATCCCGAAGCCGTGGGCGCGCAGCGCACCGACGAGACCGGTGAGACGGGTGACGGCCGTCGCGGGGGCGGGAGCGAGGGTGGCCGCGGCGCCGTCGAGAGGGCCGTTCACACCGTGTCCAGGTCCAGCTTGGCGGCGGCCCGCACGATGTCCTCCTGGTGCTTGAGCAGGACGCCCAGGGTCTCGCGCACCACCCGCTCGTCCAGGCGGTCGGCGCCGAGGGCGAGCAGGGTGCGGGCCCAGTCGATCGTCTCCGAGACGGACGGGACCTTCCGCAGGTCCATGGCCCGCAGCGCCCCGACGACCCGCACCACGGACGCGGCGAGCGCGTCGTCGAGCCCGGGCACCTTGAGGGTGACGATCCGGCGCTCCAGCTCCTCCTCGGGGAAACCGATGTGGAGGAAGAGGCAGCGGCGGCGCAGTGCCTCGGAGAGCTCGCGGCTCGCGTTCGACGTGAGCACGGTGAAGGGGCGCCGGGTCGCTCTGATCGTCCCCAGTTCCGGCACGGTGATCTGGAAGTCGCCCAGGACCTCCAGGAGCAGGCCCTCCACCTCGACGTCGGCCTTGTCCGTCTCGTCGACGAGCAGCACGGTCGGCTCCTCGGAGCGGATCGCGGTGAGCAGCGGCCGGGGGAGCAGGAACTCCTCGCCGAAGATGTCCGTGCGCGTCTCGTCCCAGGACTCGCCCCGGCCGGCCGTGATCCGCAGGAGCTGCTTGGCGTGGTTCCACTCGTAGAGCGCGCGGGACTCGTCGACGCCCTCGTAGCACTGGAGCCGGACCAGCCGCGCGCCCGTGACCGCGGTGACCGCCTTGGCGAGCTCCGTCTTGCCGACCCCGGCCGGGCCCTCGACGAGCAGCGGTTTGCCGAGGCGGTCGGCGAGGAAGACGGTCGTGGCGACCGCGGGCGAGGCGAGGTAGCCGGCCGCGGCGAGGCGGTCGGCGACGTCGTCGACGGAGCTGAAGAAACCGGTCGTCATGGGCTGTCCCCCGGGAAGCGGAATCGTCTACTGGCCAGTAGCCTCTGCTGTACTCGATCAGATCGGGCCCCGCCGCACAACCGTCGCGCACGAGGTCCGTACCGCGCGCGGGACGCCGCCCGCTGGTGCAATGGGGGGACCGGGTGCGCCGCCCGGGGACCGCTCGGCGGTGGAGGTGTCGTGGCGGAGCGGGAAGCGGAGCGGGAGGACGTCCTCCTGGCCAGGGTGCGGGCCATGGAGGAGGCGGTGGGTGCGATCGGCACGACGCTCGACGAGACGACCACCTGCCGCGAACTCGCCGCCTTCGCCGCCCGGCGGCTGAACGCCTCGGCCACGGTGGACCTGCTGACGGAACCGGGCGCCGCGCCGTGGCGCGCGGCTCACGCGGAACCGGCAGTTCAGCCCGGCCGCGCGGCCCACGCGGATCCACCGGTACGGGGAGGCCCGGCGGCCGGGCTGAACTGCCGGTTCCGCGTGAGCCGCGCGCCACGGCGCGGCGCCCGGTTCCGTCAGCAGGTCCACCGTGGCCGAGGCGTTCAGCCGCCGGGCGGCGAAGGCGGCGAGTTCGCGGCAGGTGGTCG
>NZ_RDBH01000062.1 GCF_008042145.1 Streptomyces sp. adm13(2018) | reverse complement strand
GGCCGCGGGCAGGTCGTCGACACCGCGCTCGCGGACGGCGCCGCCCTGATCTCCACGAAGGAGTTCCGGGCGGCGAGCTGGTGGTGCCCGGCCGCCTCGGCGGCGGTGAGGACCGGGGCCACCCCGGCGTCCACGGCGTCGAAGAGCTTCACCCAGTGCTCGCGGTCCCGGGTCGCGAAGCGGGCCGCGATCAGCTCGCGCAGCGCGGGCCAGGCCTCCGGGTCCGCGCGGTCCGGGAGGCCGTCGGCCCCGGTGAGGCCCAGCTGCTCCAGGAGGTTCTGGTAGAGCCGGGGCTCGATGGCGGCGACCGCGAGGTGGCGGCCGTCGGCGGCGCGGTAGAGGGAGTAGTGCGGGGCGTCGGTGACCGTGTGGTTGCCGGGGACCTCGCGCCACTGGTGGATGAGCGTGGAGATCAGGGCGGCGCCGTCCGCGAGCGCGGTGTCGACGACCTGCCCGCGGCCGGAGCGCTCCCGCTCGTGGAGCGCGGCGAGCAGCGCCTGCACATGGGCGTTGGCGCCGCCGGCGAAGCTGGAGAGGTACGCGGTCGGCGGCAGCAGCGGGTCCCCGGTGGCCGGGTCGGTGTCCAGGGCCCCCGTCAGGGCGAGGACGGCCAGGTCGTGGGCGGCCCGGCCCGCCCACTCGCCCTGCTGGCCCCAGCCGCTGACCCGGCCGTACACCAGGCGCGGGTTGCGGGCGAGGGCCGCCTCCGGTCCGATGCCGAGCCGGTCGGCGACGCCGGGGCGGAAGCCCTCGACCAGGAGGTCCGCGTGCTCGGCGAGCGACAGGGCCTGCTCGACGCCCTCGGGGCTCTTGAGGTCGAGGGCGACCGAACGGCGGCCGCGGGAGAGCGGGTTCTCCGGGGGGCGCGGCTCGTCGGGTCCCGCGGTCCGGCCGGGCGCCCGGTCGACGCGGACGACGTCGGCGCCGAGGCCGGACAGGACGGTGCCGACGAACGCGGTGGGTGCCGAGCCCGCGAATTCCAGTACGCGTACTCCGGTCAGCGGTCCGGCCATGGCCAACTCCTCTGTCTCTCTGCGTCGGTGACGCGTTCCACGCTAGGGCGAGGGGGGTCGTGAGGGACTGCGGAGATCCGTAGCGCCCGGCATTCCGCCGCCCCCGAGACTGGAGGGAATTTCTCCGTTCCCCGATTTCCCGCACCCCCCCTTCTCCGAATCCACTGAATCCCCGACGCAGAAAGGCATGACGAATGGCCGTCGTCTACACCGCTGAGGTCACCTCCACCGGAGACGGGCGCAACGGCGCCGTGCGCTCCTCCGACGGGCTGCTCGACCTTCCGCTCACCAGCCCCAAGGCGGTGGGCGGGTCGGGCACCGCCACCAACCCCGAGCAGCTCTTCGCCGCCGGATACGCCGCCTGCTTCCACAGTGCGCTGCGGGTCTCCGCGCGTGAGTCCAGGGTCGCGCTGACCGACGACACGGTCGTCGCCGCGGTGGGGCTCCACAAGGAGGAGAGCGGATTCCACCTGTCGGTGGTCCTCACCGTCGAACTGCCCGGAATCGACGCCGCCGAGGCCCGCCGGCTGGCGGACGCGGCGCACGCGCGCTGCCCCTACTCGAAGGCCGTCCGGGGGAATGTCGAGGTGCGGGTGGATATCGCCGCCGTGTGATCCGCTCGGAAACGCAGGGAAATCCCCCGTGGCTTTGCCACGGGGGATTTCCCTTTCCTCACCGGGTGAGCGGCCGTCCCGTCCTGGGATCAGGGGGTCGCCGCCGCGGCGGCCGCGGCCGCCGCGGGCAGCGCCTCGATCACCCGGCCCACCGCCCGGTCGTCGTGCGAGGCCGAGACGAACCAGGCCTCGAAGGGCGAGGGCGGCAGGTAGACGCCCCGGCGCAGCAGTTCGTGGAAGAACGGCGTGTAGCGGTACGACTCGGTGGCGCGGACCCCGTCGAAGTCGACGACCTCGTCCTCGGTGAAGAAGACCGAGAACATCGTGCCGGAGTACTGGACCCGGTGGGCCACCCCCTCCTTGGTCAGGGCCGCGGAGACCTCCCGGCCGAGCGTCGCCGAGACCTCGTCGAGCCGCTCGTACACCTCGGAGGTGCTGTGCCGGAGGGTGGCGAGGCCGGCGGCGGTCGCGACCGGGTTCCCGGAGAGCGTGCCCGCCTGGTAGACGGGTCCGGCCGGGGCCAGGTGCGCCATCACGTCGGCGCGGCCGCCGAAGGCCGCCGCCGGGAACCCGCCGCCCATGACCTTGCCGAAGGTCAGCAGGTCGGCGGCGACGCCGTCGCGGCCGTACCAGCCGGAGCGGCTGGCCCGGAAGCCGGTCATCACCTCGTCGGAGACGAGGAGCGCCCCGTGCCGTGCGGTGATCTCCTTCAGGCCCGCGTTGAAGCCGGGCAGCGGGGGCACGGCGCCCATGTTCCCGGGCGCGGCCTCCGTGATGACGGCGGCGATCTCGTCGCCGATCTCCGCGAAGACCTTCTCGACGGCGGCCAGGTCGTTGTACGGCAGGACGATCGTGTCGCTCGCCTGCGCGCCGGTGACGCCCGGGGTGTCGGGGAGGGCGAAGGTGGCGAGGCCGGAGCCGGCCGACGCCAGCAGGGCGTCCACGTGGCCGTGGTAGCAGCCGGCGAACTTCACGACCTTCCCGCGTCCGGTGAAGCCGCGGGCGAGGCGGATCGCGGACATCGTCGCCTCGGTGCCCGAGCTGACCAGGCGGACCTGCTCGACGGGGGCGACCCGCTCGACGATCTCCTCGGCGAGTTCGACCTCCCCGGTGGACGGCGCGCCGAAGGAGGTGCCGCGCCCCAGGGCCCCGGTGACCGCCTCGACGACGGCCGGGTGCCGGTGGCCGAGGATCATCGGACCCCAGGAGCAGATCAGGTCGACGTACTCGTTGCCGTCGGCGTCGGTGAGGTACGGGCCCTGGGCCGAGGCCATGAAGGGCGGCGTGCCGCCGACGGCCCCGAAGGCGCGCACCGGGGAGTTGACGCCGCCGGGGGTGACCCGGCGGGCCCGCTCGAAGAGCGCTCTGCTCGCGTCTCCCGCGCCGCTCATCGCCCGGCCTCCTCGGAGTCCGCGTGGCCGAGGGCCGCGTCGAGGACGACGGCGCCCCGCGGGAGGACCCGGACCGGGTTGAGGTCCAGGGCGAAGCCGGCCGGCCAGTCCTGCACCAGCTCGCCGACCTTGTGGAGGAGGTCGGCGGCGGCCTCGACGTCCACCGCGGCCCGCCCGCGCGCCCCGCCGAGTATCCGCGCGCCGCGCAGTCCGGAGAGGAGGGCGGCCCCCTCGCCGGGGGCGAGGGGCAGGAGGCGGTGGCCGACGTCGTCCAGGACCTCGGTGAAGATGCCGCCGAGTCCCGCGGTGAGGACCGGGCCGAGGTCGGTGGTGTGGACGCCGACGATCAGCTCGACGCCCTCCCCCGCCGGGTCGACCAGTTCCTCGACGAGGACCTGCCCGCCGAGTGCGGCGAGACGGGCGTGGACCTCGGCCGCGGTGTCGGCGGTGACGCCGATCTCCACTCCCCCGGCCTCCGTCTTGTGGAGCAGGCCGGGGACGACGGCCTTGAGCACCGCCGTACCGCCGACCTCGGTGACGGCCCGTACCGCGTCCTCGGCGTCTTCGGCGATCCGGCCGTTCGGGACCGCGATCCCCGCTCCGGCGAGGAGCCGCTTCAGCTCGGGTTCGCCGGCTCCGGCCTCCGGGCCTGCGACGGTCCCGGGGCGCGGAGCGTCGGGCAGCGTCCGAGGGCGGCTGACCTCCCAGAGGGCGGCGGCGGCGCGCAGGGCGCGGGCCGGCGTCGGGTACTCGGGGAGCCCGGCCTCGCGCAGGTCGCGCGGGGCGTCGGGGGCGAGGAAGTCGGCGCCGGTGCGGGCGACGAGGATGGGCTTGCCGCCCTTCTCGGCGGCCCGGGAGAGGGCGTTGACGGCCTTCTCGACGTCGGGTCCCGCCATCACGCAGAAGGCGGCGACGATGATGTCGACGGTGTCGTCGGCGATCAGCACGTCGAGGGAGCGGTCGAACAGCGAGGGGTCGCTGAGGACGGTGGCCGTGATGTCGACGGGGTTGTCGATGGCGCCGAAGGCGGGGACGATCTCGGCGAGCGCCTCCTTGCTGCGCGGTTCGAGGGCGCTGAGCTCCAGGCCGTGGGCCTCGACGGCGTCGGCGGCGAGGATGCCGGAGCCACCGGAGGTGGTGACGACGGCGACCCGGTTGCCGGTGGGGCGCCGCTCGGACTCGAAGACCCGTGCCACGTCGAGGAGTTCGTCGATGTCGTCGACGCGGACGATGCCGAGTCCGCGCAGGGCCGCGTCCAGGACGCGGTCGTCGGTGGCGAGGGCGCCGGTGTGCGAGGCGGCGGCCCGGCCGCCGGCCTCGGTGCGGCCCGACTTGAGCAGGGCGACGGGCTTGCCGGAACCGGCGAGCTCGCGCAGGGTCCCGATGTCCGGGGTGTCCTCCAGGTAGCCCAGGAGACCGGTGACCTCGGGGACGGCGGCGAGTTCGCGGAGCACCTCCAGGGCGGTGACGTCGGCGTCGTTGCCGGTGCTGACGACCCAGCCCGGGCGCAGGCCCCGCTCCAGGGCGAGGCTGGCGGCGCCGAAGCCGAGGGCGCCGCTCTGGCTGACGAAGGCGAGGGTGCCGGGCTCGAAGGGCACGGACTCGGCGCCGAAGAGGGGGCTGAAGGTGGCGAGGACGCGGTTCTCGTAGCCGACGGCGCCGATGCAGTTCGGGCCGATGATCCGCAGGCCTCCGGCGCGGGCCTTGGCGACGATCTCGTCCTGGAGCCGGGCGCCCTCCTCACCGGTCTCGGCGAAGCCGGAGGAGGCGATGACGGCGAGCTTGACGCCGGCGGCGACGCAGTCGTCGACGGCGCCGGCCACCCGCTCGGCGGAGACCATGATCAGGGCCAGGTCGACGGGTCCGGGGGCGTCCTTCACGCTGGGGTACGCGGGGACGCCGAGGATCTCCGGGGAGCGCGGGTTGACCGGCAGGATGCGGCCCTTGTAGCCGTACCGGAGGAGGTAGTCGAGCGGCTTGCGGCCCAGGGCCCCGGGGCGCTCGCTGGCTCCGATGACGGCGATGGATTCGGCTTCCCAGAGAGCCGAGATGTCACTCATGCGATGGCCTCGATCTTCGTCTCGTTCGGGTCGTTCGTACGGGTGGAGCCGGGTGGGGCGGCCTCTCCCGCCTCGGCGGCGGCGAAGAGGCGGGTGAAGGCGGCGATGTGCCGGGCGCCGTCCGGGTCGGCCGCCAGCTCCCGTACCAGGACGGTGGGCTGGTGCAGGGCCTTGTCGACGATGCGCCGTACGCTGCGGTCGATCTCCCGCCGCACCGTGCCGTCGATGCCCTCGAACCCGTCCAGCCGGCGGGCCAGCCGGTCGAGTTCGGCCTCGGCGGCCTCGGTGGCGGCGGTCCGCAGCGCGGTGAGGACCGGCTTGGCGCCGGCCAGCCGCAGACCGGTGCGGAACTGCTCGACCTCGGCGTCGATCAGCTGGTGGGCGGCCTGGACGCTGGCCGTCGAGATCTCGTCCTCCTGGCCCTCCTCCGCGATCCGGCGGAGGTCGACGAAGGTGACGCCGGGCAGTTCGGCCGCGCCGGGGGCGATGTTGTGCGGGAGGGACAGGTCGAGCAGGAACAGCTCGCGGCCGTCCCGGGCGGCGAGCGCCTCCTCGACGTCCCGGGCGGTGACGAGGTGGCCGGTGGCGGCGGTGGCGCCGACGACCACGTCCACCTCGGTCAGCAGCCGGGGCAGGTCCGTGAGGTCGTATCCCGTTCCCCCGGTGGTCTCGGCGAGCCTCTGCGCCTTCTCCGGGGTGCGGTTGGCGACGTGGACGCGGTCGAGGCCGGAGCGGCGCAGCGCGGCGACGACGACGCCGGCGAACGCGCCCGCGCCGATGACCAGGGCGGTCTTGCCGTGCAGGGAGCCGACCCGGCGCTCGAAGAAGCCCAGTCCCGCGGTGGCGAGGGAGCGGCCGGCCTCGTTGAGTCCGGTCTCGTTGCGGGCGCGCTTGCCGACCCGCAGGGCGGTCTGGACGGCCTTGGCGAGGACCCGGCCGGTCCGGTCGAGCCGCTGGGACCGTTCGAGGCCCAGCTTCACCTGGCCGAGGATCTGGTCCTCGCCGACCACGACGGATTCGAGTCCGGAGGCGACGGCGAACAGATGGCGTACGGCTCCGTCGGCGTGGTGGCTGTAGAGGTGCGGGGCGATCTCGGCGTGGTCGACCCCGGTGTGCTCGGCGAACAGCCTTCCGAGCCCGGTGAGTTCGCCCGGGCCGCCGGGGGGGCCGTCGTCCCCGGCGGTGGTGTCGCCCCGGGTCTCGGCGTAGATCTCCAGGCGGTTGCAGGTGGAGACGACGACGGCGGCGTCGATGCCGTCGACGGAGGTGGCGCCGGAGACGAGGTCCTCGGCGGGCCGGTCGGTGCCGGCGAGTCTCTCCAGGAGGTCGAGCGGGGCGCTGGCATGGCTGATGCCGAGGACCAGCATGGTGGAGGACGGGCTCACCGGGTCACCGGTCCAGCGTCTGGGCGAACTCGGAGGCCCAGTAGGTGATGATCTGCGTGGCGCCCGCGCGGTGGATGGAGGCCAGGCTCTCGCGGACGACCTGGTCGCGGTCGATCCAGCCCTTGGCGGCGGCCGCCTCGACCATGGAGTACTCGCCGGAGACCTGGTAGGCGGAGACGGGCACCTGGACGTGGTCGGCGATGAGCCGGACGATGTCGAGGTAGGCGAGGGCGGGCTTCACCATGACGAGGTCGGCGCCCTCGGCGACGTCGAGCGACACCTCCAGGAGGGACTCGCGGATGTTGCCGGGGAACTGCTGGTAGCCCTTGCGGTCGCCGCGCAGGGTGGACTCGACGGCGTCCCGGAACGGGCCGTAGAAGTGCGAGGCGTACTTGGCGGAGTAGCCGAGGATGGCCACGGACTGGTGGCCGGCCCGGTCGAGCGCCTCGCGGATGCGGCGGACCTGGCCGTCCATCATGCCGCTGGGGGCGACGATCTGGGCGCCCGCGTCGGCCTGGACGACGGCGGCCTGGGCGTACAGCTCGATGCTGGCGTCGTTGTCGACGTCGCCGTTCGCGTCCAGGACCCCGGTGTGGCCGTGGTCGGTGTACTCGTCGAGGTTGATGTCGCCGATGATCACGGAGGAGTCGCCGACCTCGGCGACGACGTCGCGCAGGGCGACCTGGAGGATGCCGTCCGGGTCGACCGCGCCGGTGCCGGTGGGGTCCTTGTGCTCGGGGATGCCGAAGAGGATGAGTCCGCCGACCCCGTTGGCGACCGCCTCGGCGGCGGCCTTGCGGAGGGTGTCACGGGTGTGCTGGAACACGCCGGGCATGGAGGGGATCTCGCGCGCCTCGGTGAGGCCCTCGCGGAGGAAGAGGGGCTGGACGAGGTTGGCGGGGCCGACGCGCGTCTCGGCGGCGAACCGGCGCAGCGCGGGTGTGCGGCGCAGCCGGCGGGGGCGGTAATAAGGGGCGGCCGGGTCGGTGGCCGCGGTGTTGCGGCCGTAGGCGTCGTACGTCATGAGCGGGACTCCTTCGAGGGCGTGGCGGCGTACGGAGGCGGGGCGGGGTGGGACAGGGCCGCGGGGGACACGGCATCTCCTAGAGCGCCTCGCCGAGGAACACCTGCTCCAGGTGCTTGGCGACGGGCTCGTCCGGGCGGCTGAACCAGTAGCCGTGGCCGCTGCGCTGGAAGAGCTTGAGCTCTCCGAGCCGGACGAGGGTCTCGGCGAGCTTGACCGCGAGTCCGGCGGGGTCGACGACGGGCAGGCCGTGCAGTTCGTGGATGCCGAGGTGCCAGAGGATCTCGTTGGGGATGCCCTCGGCCGGGATGATGACCTCGGCCCCGGCCCGCGCGGCGCGTTCGGCGGCCGCCGAGTACACCTCGACGAACTGGTCGAAGTGCCCTTCCAGGGAGCGGTGGACGGAGTCCCAGCCGCCGGGGACGACCTCGTACGAGCTGAGCGAGGACTCCAGGCGGTACTGCCGGATGTTGGCCCGGATGGGCTCCTCCAGGGGCGGCATGAACCCGAGGACGCCGAAGCGCTGCCCGGTGAGCGCCGAGAGGAAGAAGGCCGTCTCGCCGTAGCCGAGGGTGGGGATGGAGGCGAGGTGGCGGGCGTCGCGCAGGCCGGGGTCCTGCCCGGCGGCGATCACCCAGGCGTCGTAGCCCTCCCGCTCCGCGACGAGCGCGGACTCGGAGAAGTGGCGGCTGAAGAGGACCTGGGCGGAGTGGTGGCCGACGAGGCCGAAGGGCGTGGCGTCGGGGTAGGTGTCGGCCGGCAGGGTCTTGATGTCGATGGTGGTGCCGGGTGCGGCGATCGCGTCGAGGTGTTCGCGGTACCACTGGTCGAGCAGCGGCAGGCGTCCCTCAACGGTGTGCTTGTGAAACCAGATCCGCATGTGCGTCACCTTTCAGTGGTCGTGGTGCGACGTCGAGAAGTGAGGCTTTGAGCAGGTAGTCGACGGCCGCCCTGGGGTCGGCCGCGGTGCGTCTCAACGAGGCGAGGCGGGCGGGGAGTTCGGCCGGGCTGTCCAGTCCCGCGGTACGGGCCTCGCTGCGGGGCAGGACGGCGGTCTCGACGACCGCGCGGCGGTGTGCGAGGGCCGCGTCCAGCGCCGCCTCGCCCGGGGCGTCGCCCCGCAGGACGGCGGCGAGGGCGCGGGCCGTCTCCACGGCGTCGTGGATGCCGCAGTTCATGTTCAGGCCGCCGGCGGTGGACGTCAGATGGGCGGCGTCCCCGGCGAACAGCACGCGGCCGGCCCGGTAGCGGGGCAGCAGGAACCGGGCGAGCCGGTAGGTGTGCGCCTCGGCGATCCGTACGGACCTCCCGGCGGCGCCGGGCAGGGCCTGCTCGACCCGGGCCCGGACGGCTTCGGGCGCGAGCACGGCGTCCCGGTCGGTGCCGCGCGGGATCCGGAAGATCAGCCGCCAGTGGTCGGGCATCCCCAGGGCGCTGAACGAGGCCCGGCTGTCGCGGACGTAGCTGAGCGGGGCGAGTCCGGGGACCAGTTCGTCGAGCGGCGTCCCGGTGACGACGCGGAGCGCGTAGTCGGGGTACTCCTGGGCGCTGCCGGGCAGCCCGGCGAGTTCGCGCAGCCGGCTGCGGCTGCCGTCGGCCGCCAGGACGTACGGGTGGCGGGTGACGGTGACCCGCCCGGCCGCGTCCTCGGCGCGCAACCGCACCTCGTCCCCGCCGCCGACGGTCTCGGCCCCGGTGACGGTGGTGCCGAAGCGCACCTCGGCGAGTCCGGTGGCCGCCAGCTCGGCGAGCAGCAGCGGGGTGAGCCGGGCCTGTTCGACGTGGAGCCGGTACGGGTGGCCGGTGTGCCCGGCGAGCACCGCGTAGTCCAGCTCGGCGTGGACGAGGCCGTCCAGGTCGCGCCATTGGACGCGGTCGACCGTACGGCCCTGGCGGCGCAGCGCGGCGGCGACGCCGAGCTCGTCGAGGAGGTCGAGGGTGGAGGGGTGGAAGGTGGACGCGCGGGACTCGGTGGCCAGTGACGTCCGGGACTCCAGGAGCGTGACGCGGACGCCGCTTCGGGCCAGGACGAGGGCGGCGGTGAGGCCCACGGGCCCGGCCCCGACGACCGCGACGGGGGCGTGGGGGGCGCTGCCGCCGCTCACGGCACGGCCACGGCTGCGGCACCGGCTTCGGCGCCGCGATCGGCGCCCGGTGCGGCCGGTGCGGTCGATGCGGTCGGTGCGGCCGCTCCTGTGCCGGTCCGCTCGGCGAGCCGGCGCAACAGCGGATGGGCGTCGGGGCCTTCGGCGGGCAGACCGAGTGCGTCCCGGGCCCACCAGGCGCTCGCCAGGTTGGAGGTGAGGAGGGTGCGCCCGTTGTCCCGGCCGAGTTCGGCGAGGGCGTCGAAGGTGAACATGCCGGTGCCGGTGAACAGCAGCGCGGCGTCCTCAGGGAGTTCGGCCTCCCGGACCTGGGCGACCAGCTCCTCGGTGGTCACGTCGTACGGGGAGAAGCGGGCGCCGGCCCGGATCTTGACCACCCGGTCGACCGTGAGTCCGGCCGACTCCCAGTAGGCGTGTGAGAGTTCGGTGAGCCAGGGCTCGTACGGCGAGACGAGGACGAGCTGCTCGGCGCCGACGGCCCGCGCCGTGTCGAGGATGGCGAGCGCCGCCGACCGGACGGGGGCGCCCACCTGCTCGGAGAGCTCGGCGCAGAGGGCCCGGTCGCCGTCGGGGGTCAGCAGGTAGTGCGAGCCGGTGCAGGAGACGACGGCCGCGTCGAGGCGCAGCCCGCCGAAACTCGCCAGGACGTCGGGAAGTACGTCGTTGTACGTCGCGAGCCGGCCGCGGAGGTCCTTTCCGGGCAGGACCGGGAAGCGTGCGGTGTGGACATTGAATGCGGGGCTGACGAGGCCGCCGATCTCGGGTTCGGCCGCGGCGTTTCCCGAAGGAACCACCACACCGAGTCGCGGCGCCGAATGCAGAGCCATGAACCAGTCACTCCCATCCGTCGGTGCCATTGACATCACCGTACGAGCGGGACGCACCGCACATCGATACGGGATTCCGCACCCGTGGCCGGATTCACCTCCCGGGTGCGGAGTTCCGTACCGCGAAAAGCAGCGGCGCCGCACCGTGAATACGGTGCGGCGCCGCTGCGTCCGAAATGCGAGACGAAATCAGAAACGGAAACGGAACTCAGTTCGCCCGGGCGGCCTCGGCGATGAATTCGTCGATCTTGGCCCGCCGGGTCAGTCCACCGTTGACGGCCCAGTTCCCCTCCGGGATCTCGTTCACGACGAGCCAGACGACGGTGTCGGGCCCGGTCGCCTCCTGGACGTGCCGGGTGACCTCGACCGAGAGGGCCTCGTTGCGCTCCGGGGTGAGGAAGCCCTCCAGGGGCGTCACGACGACGAGGACCCCGGGGGCGGTGCCGGCTCCCGTGGCCGCGAACCCCTTGGCGGTCTCGCGGACGTACACCCAGGTGGCCGCGGCGAAGAAGTCGGTACGGGGCAGCTCCATGGCCGTCAGCACGGAGTCGGCGACCTGCTGCTGCAGGACCTCCGCGGCGGCCTCGGAGAGGGTGCCCCCGGGAACGGTTATCTCGACAAGCGGCATGGCGAACTCCCCCAGGTGGATGGGTGCGGAATCAGGCGGGATCAGGCGTGATCAGGAAGGGACGGCGCCCGGAGAGGGGCGGGTCCCGGGAAGGGGCGGGCCCCGGGAAGGGACGGGCCCCGGAAGGGAACGAGCCCGGGACGGGCCGGTCGTGCGCGGCGGCACGGCGGCGCGGCGGTCAGCAGGCCACCGCGGCCTCGAAACGGTCGATCGCGGCGGCGAGCTGGGCGCGCCGGCGAATGTCGAGCTTGCGGTAGATCCGGGTGATGTGGAGCTCCACGGCCCGGGTCGACACCGTGAACGACTCGGCGATCTGTTTGTTGGTCAGGCCGTCGAGCATCATCGTGGCGATGCGCCGCTCGTGGGCGGTCAGATCCTCACGGACGGCGACATCCTCGCGTACGGCGGCCACCACACGGGCGGCCGGCGGGGCGGGCGTCGCGACGCCCCCGCGTATTCGCTCGTGGGTCCCGGCGCCGCCGGTGGAGCGTTCGAGACCGGCGAGCACCACGTGCCCCATGACCGCGTTCCATTCGCGGACCCGTAACTCTCCGACGACCTGGGCCTGGGCGTAGGGATCGGCGTACAGAACCCGTAAGAGGGTTCCGCGGTCCCTGGCCTCGCAGACCAGGAGTTCCCCGGTACCGTCCCGCCAGGGCCCTCCGCCGAGCAGGATGCCGCGGGCGGCCATCCTTTTCCAATAGGCCCGGTGAGCTTCTCCGAAACTCAACCGGTCCGTCTCATGACCACGGAAAACGAGTTCGACCACAAAAGCCACGTGCGACTCCCCCATAAAAGGCCGGGTGTTTCCACTCGTGACGCTACCACCCCTCACCCGCCCCATGAATGAACACAATGTTGCGGGCGGCGGCCCGGCTATTTCTGAGGGAATCGGGCGGCTAATCGGCCGCCGCTGGGGCCGGTACGGGGGCGGCCCCGGGAGCCGGTTCGGCCGCGGGCCTCGGCTTGCGCCGGAGCAGTCCCGTGGCCGCGAGGACCGCGACGGCCCCGACCCAGACGGTCCAGCCGAGGGGCTCGTCGAGGACGAGGGCGCCCAGGACGACGGCGACGGCGGTCATCAGATAGGTGACCGTGGAGGCCACGGTGGGGCCGTCCTTGATGATCAGCTCGAAGTTGAGCAGGGCGGCGAAGCCGGTGCAGACCACGCCCAGGACGAGGACGGAGATCACCGAGTCGGTGCGCCAGGTGATGGTCTGGAGTCCCAGGAAGGGGAAGGCGACCAGGAGCAGGACGGTGGCGGCGCCGAGCTGGCCGCCCGCGAGCATCAGCGGCGGAATGCCCCTGCCCACCAGGTACTTGCCCATGTACGCGAAGCTGGCACCGAAGCTGATGGAGCCGAGGACGAAGCAGAGGATGCTCCAACCGGTGCCTGCCGAGGAGGAGTTCCAGGGCGAGGCGATGAGCGCGGTGCCCCCGAGGCCGAGGAGCACGCCGCCGGCCTTGAATCCGGAGACCCGCTTCTCCTGGCCGAGCAGGAACGCGGCGGCCAGGGTCCAGATCGGCGCGCTGCCGTTGACGACGGCGGCGACGCTGCTCGACCCCTCGATCTCCCCCTCGGCGTAGAGGGTCCACGGGATGGCGTTGCCGAGGAGCGCGGCGACGGTCAGATGTCCCCAGGTGGCGGCCTCCTTGGGGAGCCGGAGTCCGCGGGCGTAGCCGATGGCGAGGATGACGACGGCTCCGAGGGCGAGCCGGATCAGCACCATCTGGACGGGTGAGAAGCCGTATCCGGCGATCTTGATCCACAGGAAGACGGAGCCCCAGATGAGGCTCAGTGCGGCCAGCCGTGTGTAGGTGGCTTTGGACATGGGTGTTTCCCGCTCTCCGAAGGCAGACAGGGCTCGGCAAGGAGTTGGAAAGGAAGGGTGAGGAGGACGCGCGGAGCGCTCCGCGGTACGGGATCGAGCCTCGCACCGGCGGTCCGGCGGGTCCAGCAACGGCTCGTGGACGGTACCGTCCACGAGCCGTGGCGAATCGCGTTTCCGCAGGTCACAGCGGACGTGACAGGTGCCGCCCGCGGTGCGTGCTCAGCCTGCGACGGCCGCCCTGGCCGCCGACCGCAGCGCGTCGAGGACCGCGGCGATCTCCGGGGAGGTCTGGCTGCCCTCCCGTACGGCGGCGAAGACCGTCCGCGAGGGCGCCCGCTCGCTGAACGCGCGGATCGTTACCTCGGGCCGCGGGACCGGCTTGGCGAGGCGGGGCACCAGCGCGACCCCGAGGCCGAGCCGCACCGCCGCGAGCGTGGCGTCCCAGTCGCCGATGGCGTGGGAGGCCTGCGGGGTGAACCCGGCCGCCGTACACGCGGCGACGCCGATGTCGTGACAGAGGCCGGTCGTGGCGAAGATCCAGGTCTCGTCGGACAGGTCGGCGAGGAGCAGCCGTTCGCTGTCGAGGAGCCGGTGGCCGGCCGGGAGGGCGATGTCGAAGGGGTCGTCGCAGAGGACGACCCGGTGGAAGCGCCCGTCCGAACCGGCGTCGCGGGCTCCGGCGTCGCGCGCACCGCCGACCGGTCCGGCCACGGAGCCGCCGAGCGACCCCGCCGCCGAGCCGCCGCCGGAGCCGCCGACCGGTCCGTCCACCGAGCCGCCGGCGTGCCCGTACCCGCTCCCGCTCCCGCTCCCGCTACCCTTGGCTCCCGGGACCGGCGCGGGCCGGGTGGTGTCCGCGGAGATGACGACGTCCGTCTCCCCCCGCTGGAGCAGCGAGAAGCTCTCCGGCGGGTCGACCTCGGCCAGCGAGGTCCGCAGCAGCGGCCGGGTCTCCCGCAGCCGGGCCACCGCGGGCAGGATGAGCGCCGAGAGGGTGGTCGAGAAGCCGGCGATCGCCACCTCGCCCCGCTCGCCGGCCTGGTGGGCGGCCAGTTCCGCGCGCAACTGCTCGACCTGGCGGAAGACGGCGTCGGCGTGCCGCAGGACGATCCGCGCGGCCCCGGTGAGCCGCAGCCGCCGTCCGGACGGTTCGGTGAGCTGGACGCCCAGCTCCCGACCGAGCGCGCTGATCTGCTGCGAGACGGCCTGGGGGGTGAGGTGCAGGGCCCGGGCGGCCGCGCTGACGGTGCCGCGCTCGCTGAGCTCCCTCAGCACCCGCAGCTTCCGCAGGTCCGGATCGTTCATGTCGCGCGCCCCCTCCCGCCGTTCGGTCATCGTACGCAGCCGGCGTCCACGTCGATGACCTCCTTGACCAGCGCCTCCAGGACGTCGAGGTCCCGGGCGGTGCGGCCCGCCTCGCGTCGGTCCCCCGGATAGGTGGGGTCGAGGACGACGGCCCGCGCGCCGAGGTCCTGGAGGAGTCCCAGGTCGTCGGCGATCTGCGCCGCCGTGCCCTCGCCGAGCAGGCGGCCGGGGCCCAACGGCCGTGAGGTGACCCGAAGCTTGATCCGGGGGCAGAGGTCGGGGACGGGCCGCTCGTGCTCCTCGGCGACCTGGCGGAGCGCGGGCAGCCCGACGCCCAGGAGCCAGTCGCCGGAGACCGAGGTGGGGTGCCAGGCGTCGCCGAGCCGGACGGCCCGGCGGAGCGCGCCGTAGCTGTGGCCGCCGACCCAGACCGGCGGACCGGGCCGCTGCACGGGCAGCGGCCCGGTGTGCACCTCGCGGAAGGAGACGTGGGCGCCGTCGAAGGAGGCCACCTCGTCGGCCCAACAGGCCTTGATGGCGGCGAGGTACTCGTCGCTGATCGCCCCCCGCTTGCGGTACGGGACGTCGAGGACGGCGAACTCCCGGGCGGCCCAGCCGGCGGCGGCGCCGAAGACGAGCCGGCCGTTGCTGAACCGGTCGATGTTGGCGGCGACGCGGGCCGTGTGCACGGGATGCCGGTACGGGAGGATCGTCACCGTGGTCCCGAGCCCGACGGTCCTGGTGACGCCCGCGAGCCAGGCCAGGGTCGCGAAGGGGTCGTAGAACGGGGCGGGGAAGAGGTGCTGCACGTCCGGGGTGAGGGCGACGTGGTCGGAGACCATCGCGTAGTGGTAGCCCATCGACTCGACCCGCAGCGCCCAGTCGGCGAGGGCGTCGGGGGTGGCCTCGGGGCCGTAGTTGGGCAGATTGACGCCGAACTTCATGGCGTGTTCCTTTCCAGGGCCTCGGCCGCGGGCGCACCACCCGCGGCTCCGGTCCCGTTCGTGTCACGGTGGTCGGTCGCGGTGCCGCGCCCGCCGGCCCCGGCGTCACGCGGGCCCGGCCCGGCGTCCCGGCCGTCGGCCCCCGCGCCGGAGGGTGCGGCGGGTCCGGAGGCTCCGGCGGGAGCGGCCGCCCCGCGCACCGCGACGAGGTGGAAGAGGACTCCCGCGAGCGCGACCCCGGCGGCGGGGAGCGGGAGCCAGCGGGCGTCGAGCCCGTGGGCGAGGGCGAGTCCGCCGAGGGCGGAGCCGACGGCGCCGCCGAGGTAGGTGGCGGAGCTGTTGAGGCCGACGGCGGCGGGGCCCGCTCCCTCCACCGCTTCGCCCGCGAGCAGCCGGTGCTGCTGGGGCACGACGAAGGCCCAGCCGACCGCGCCCCACACGAGCAGGGGCAGCAGGACGAGGCCGGGGACGGCCCCGGACCACGGCAGCAGGGTCAGCGCGGCGGCGAGGGTGCCGAGCAGGGCGACGGCCAGCAGGGCGGGCCGCCCGGTCCGGTCGACGAGGGTGCCGGCGAGGAGGCTGCCGCAGACCCCGCCGATGCCCCAGACCCAGAGGTACGGCACGGCGCTGCCGACGTCGGCGACCCGGTGCAGGACCGGTTCCAGATACGTGTAGAGCCCGAGGCTGGCGACGGTCTGGGTGAAGGTGACGGCGACGACCACGGCGACCCGGGGCCGGGCGAGGGCGGCGAACCGGGACCTCAGCGAGGGCGCCGCCGCTCCGCGGACCGGCGGAAGCCCGGCGCCGACCCCGGCGAGCGCGACCGCGCCGAGACCGGTGATCAGCCACAGGGCGGCGCGCCAGCCCGCGTCGGCCGCCACGAGCAGGCCGAGCGGCACGCCCAGGACCGTGCCCGCGCTCATGCCGCCGAGGACCAGGCCGAGGGCGCGCCCGCGCCGTTCGGGCGGCACGAGCGCGACGGCGGCGGTGGCCGCGGCGGGGGTGAACAGCCCCGCCGCGGCGCCGGCCAGGGCGCGGGTGCCGAGGAGCCCGGCGTACGAACCGGTCAGCGCGGTACCGGCGTTGGCGACGACGAAGACCACCAGCGCGGTCACCAGGACCGTGCGGGTGCCCCAGCGGGCGAGGACCGCCGAGAAGAGCGGTGCGGCCAGGGCGTAACAGAGGGTGAAGACGGTGACGGACTGTCCGGCGAGGGAGACGGACACCCCCAGGTCGGCGCCGATGTCCGGGAGCAGCCCCGCCATCGCGTAGGCGTCGGTCCCCATGGCGAAGGAGCCCAGCGCCAGCAGGGCCACCGCACGCGTGCCGCCCATCACGTCCCTTTCGGTTCCGGTCGGTTCCAGGTCCGCCCGTGTCGTACGGAGCGGCCCTCCGGACGCTACTGATCGCGCGCGGCGGACGGGGGCCGCAGCGCCGAAGTGGGTTCGGAGTCCCGCAGCCACGGACCCCCGCCCCTCTGGAATCGGCCGGTCACCGGCCTACGGTGGACCGATCGAGGAACCCCCGGAGGGAGTCCACCGTGCTCGACCTGTCCGTCATCAACGCGATGTTCCCGCCCGATCTGCCGGAACCGGACGACTGGGAGCGCCGCTTCCCGCCGCGCGCCCTGCCGGAGGGCGCCGAGGTGACGCGTTTCGCCCCGAGCCCCACCGGTCACCTGCACATCGGCGGCCTCTACACGGCGGCCGTCGCGCGCGCCCTGGCCCACCAGTCGGGCGGTGTGTACGTGCTGCGCGTCGAGGACACCGACCGTTCGCGCCAAGTGGCGGGCGCCGCGGAGGAGTTCTCCCGGCTGCTCGCGGCCTTCGGGCTCGCGCCCGACGAGGGCGGGGTCGCAGGTGACGGGGAGTGGGGCCCGTACCTCCAGTCGGAGCGCCGGGACGTCTACCTCAGCCAGGTGCGCGAACTGCTGCGGCGGGACCGCGCGTACCCCTGCTTCTGCGACAAGGAGCGGCTGGCCCGCAGTGCGGTGGAGCAGCGCGCGGGCCGCTCGCCGATCGGCTACTACGGCCGGTGGGCGCCCTGCCGGACGCTCGCCCCGGAGGAGGCGGCGCGACGGCTGTCGGCCGGCGAGCCGTACGTCGTGCGGTTCCGCTGCCCGTACGAGTTCCCCGGCCGGGTCCGGTTCACGGACCGGATCCGCGCGGGCGTCACCCTGCAGGACAACGGCAACGACATCGTGCTGCTCAAGTCCTCCCAGGAGGAACTCCCCCTGCCCACATACCACTTGGCGCATGTGGTGGACGACCACCTGATGCGGGTCTCGCTGGTGGTGCGCGGCGAGGAGTGGCTGTCCTCGACGCCGGTCCACCTCCAGCTGCACGCGGCGCTGGGCTTCGAACCGCCCGCGTACGCGCACCTGGCTCCGCTCATGAAGGCCGAGGGGCCCTCGCGGCGCAAGCTCAGCAAGCGCAAGGACCCCGAGGCGTCGGTGGACTACTACCTGGCCGCCGGGTATCCGCCGGCGGCCGTCCAGCACTACCTGCGGGGCCTGGCCAACATCCGGCTCATGGACGTGCCCACCGCCGTGGCGCTCGCCGCCCCCGTCCGGCTCGACGCCATGCGCCCCTCCGGACCGCTGCTCGATCTGCCCAAACTGCACTCGCTGAGCCGGGAGTTCATCGCCTCGCTGAGTCCCGACGAGCTGTACGGGCAGCTGCTCGCCTGGGCGCGGGAGTACGACCCGGAGCTCGGCGCCGTCCTCGCCGGGCAGCGGGGGCTCGCCCTGGCCGCGCTGGCGGCGGGCCGGCCCGAGGGGGCGCCCGCCCGCAAGGACCTGGACCGCTGGTCCTGCTTCCGGGACCGCTACGGCTTCTTCTTCGCGGAGCTGTTCGGCCCGCCCCCGGCCCCCGACGACGACCGCTACGGCGGCCTGGCCCCGGAGCTCGTACGCCGGATCGCCGCCGACTTCGCCTCCGATTTCGCCGCCGGGGTGGGCCGGGAGACGGCCGTCGCGACGCCGGACGCGTGGTACGGCGCGCTCCGCGCGCTGGCGGGGCGGCACGGGCACGCCCCGGACACGGCCTCCTGGCGCCGGGACCCCGGCCGCTGGGCGGGGCCGCCGCGGGTGGTCGCGAACGTGGTGCGGGTCGCGCTGACCGGCGCCACCCGCAGTCCCGACCTGTTCGCCGTGGCCCGGGCGCTGGGCCCGGCGGAGGTGCTGCGCCGCCTCACCGCCGTGGCGGGATGAGGCGAGACGGACGCGTCCCCCGGGAGGGCGGCCCGGCACGCCTCCCGCCGGTCTCCTCCTCCGGGCCGGCCGGTCCACCGGGGCCGTGCGCTCCGGCGTACGGGGCGGGTAGGGGGCCGAGCGGCGGTGGGCGGCACGCGGGCGCGTTCGGTGCGGTCACGGGTACTCCC
>NZ_RDBH01000061.1:11036-27586 GCF_008042145.1 Streptomyces sp. adm13(2018) | reverse complement strand
GATCAGGGGGATGAGGGTGGGCGGCCGGCGCGAGATCGTCGTTCCCCCGCGCCTCGGCTACGGCGACCGGTCGCCCTCGCCGTTGATCCCGGCGGGTTCCACGCTCGTCTTCGTGGTCGACCTGCTCACGGTCGCCGTCTGAGGCGGACGCGGTCGCATCCGGGCTGGACAGGTCCCCTGTCCGGTCCCGGCACGGTCCGCGCCTCGCCCCCCTCGCCGTCCCCCCGGCGGTCGATCAGAAGGAGAAGGCCGCGCCTTCGTTCAGCGTGACGCCCATGGTGCAGGCGTTGCCGAAGGTGTACTGCCACGAAGTGCGGGCTCCCTCCCACACGCCGTCCACGGTGACGGTGACCGGGTCGAAGTGCTGCGGACACATGCGGTCCGTGGCGGGGGACGCCAGCAGGCCCCCGAAGGTGCCGCCCTCGTGCGTGGCCTTCAGCTCGGCGCAGGCCGCCTCGGGGGCGGGGTGGGTGCCGGAGGCGGTCGGCGCGCAGCTGAGCGTGACCGCGCGCTGGACGACGGCGGAGCCCGCGTCGGCGCCCTTGCTGATGCTCAGGACGAGGGCGGAGGGCGCGTACAGGCTTTCGGTGCGGGCTTCCGCGGCACCCGCGGTGCCGACGAGGCAGAGAACAGCGGACGCGGAGACTGCAGCGAAACGGCGAAGCATGACGGGGACTCGCTTTCGATTTGAAGAGTTGAAGCGGCATCTACCTTGCAATCGCCGCTCCGTTTGCGCTTCGGAGTGTGTCTGACACGCAGAGCGATCGCATCTCGGTGGTCGCTATCCGGACATCCGCGCCCACATGCCGGTGATCGAATGTGTGTTCAGCAGGTCAGGGCCGCTGCGGGACGTCGTCCGCCCCGCTCCGCACACCCCGTTTCCGCCCTGGCGGGGCTGCCGGCCTGCACGGGGACGCCCCGGGTTTACCGAACGGTCGTTCAGTACGGCCGATTACCGACGCTCCCCCGCGAGTCATGGAGGCACCTCCTCCCCCCGCCGCCCCGCATGAGAGGAATGCCCGATGCGGGTAAGTTTCTGCATCGACGCATGCTTCGACACATCGGTACTTCTGGGCGGAGGAAAGCCGTGGGAACGGTCACCACACAGGACGGCACCAGCATCTTCTACAAGGACTGGGGGCCCCGCGACGCACAGCCGATCGTGTTCCACCACGGCTGGCCGCTGAGCGGCGACGACTGGGACAACCAGATGCTCTTCTTCCTGGAGCACGGCTACCGGGTCGTCGCCCACGACCGGCGCGGGCACGGCCGTTCCGGGCAGAGCGCGGGCGGCCACGAGATGGACACCTACGCGGCCGACGTGGCGGCGGTGACCGACGCGCTGGACCTGCGCGACGCCGTCCACATCGGGCACTCGACCGGCGGCGGCGAGGTCGCCCGGTACGTCGCCCGCGCCACGCCGGGACGGGTCGCGAAGGCCGTCCTCGTCGGCGCGGTGCCGCCCATCATGGTCAAGTCCGACGCCAACCCGGGCGGCCTGCCCATCGAGGTCTTCGACGGCTTCCGGGCCTCGCTCGTCGCCAACCGGGCCCAGTTCTACCTGGACGTCCCGAGCGGCCCGTTCTACGGCTTCAACCGCCCCGGCGCCGAGGTCTCCCAGGGCGTGATCGACAACTGGTGGCGGCAGGGCATGCGGGGCGCGGCCAACGCCCACTACCACTGCATCAAGGCGTTCTCCGAGACGGACTTCACCGAGGACCTGAAGCAGATCGACGTACCCGTCCTGGTCGCCCACGGCACCGACGACCAGATCGTCCCGTACGAGGACTCGGCACCGCTGTCGGCGAAGCTGCTGCGCAACGGCAGGCTCCGGAGCTACGAGGGCCTCCCCCACGGGATGCTGACCACGCACCCCGACACCGTGAACCCCGACCTCCTGGCCTTCGTCAAGGAGTGACGGCCGTGTGACGGGCCGGGGGACGACGACACGTCCTTCTCCGGCCCCCCGGGTCTCCCCCGTCACGTTCATGTGTGCCGACGGCGTTTCAACTCCCGTTGAGCGGTCAGCCGAAGAGGACGACGCCGTACACGCAGAAAGGAGATCCGACATGGACAACTGGCGTGCATCCGCTGCCTGCCAGAACGTCGACCCCGACCTCTTCTTCCCGGTGGGAGCCGGCGGCCCGGCGCTGGTCCAGGCCGAGGAGGCCAAGGTCATCTGCCGGCGCTGCCCCGTCCGGGAGGCCTGCCTGAACTGGGCCATGGACGACGCCCGCCAGGTGACGGGAGTGTGGGGCGGCCTCGACGAGAACGAGCGCCGCGCCCTGAAGCGTCGTCTGCGCAACCGCGCGGTCGCGGCGAAGTGAGCACCCCGGTGCTCCCCACCCCCGACGGCACCGTCCGCCTGCTCGACGTCCCGCCGGGCCTGCCGCTGGGCGTCGGCGGCGTCGACTTCACGACCACCGAGGTCACACTGCCCCTCGGCAGCGTCCTCGTCCTCTACACCGACGGGCTCGTCGAGTCCCGGAGCAGCGACATCGACGCCCGCCTCACCGAACTGACCGAGCTGCTCGCCGCCCCCGTGCCGTCCCTGCCCGCCCTCTGCGACCGGCTGCTCACCCACCTCGTGCCGGCCTCGGCGGACGACGACATCGCGCTGCTCGCCGCCCGCGTCGGCACCGCGACCTGAGCCGCTCGGTCCGCGGTAGCCGGACCGCGCCACCCGCACCCCCTCACGGCGGGCCCTCACCCCGCTCCCGTTCCTGGTCCAGCAGGGCCGACAGGTCCTTGAGGCGGTCCAGGCCGTGCACCGCGCGCGAGATCCGGGCGTTGTGCTCCAGCGTGCCGCGGTGCCGGTGGAGGAAGTTCCAGTAGCCCGCCGTGAACGGGCAGGCGTCCTCCCCGACCCGCCGGTCCGGGCGGTAGCGGCACGGTCCGCACAGGTCGCTCATGCGATCGATGTAGGCGCCGCCCGAGGTGTACGGCTTCGTGGTCATCCGGCCGCCGTCCGCGTACTGCGACATCCCCACGACGTTGGGCAGCATCACCCAGTCGTACCCGTCGACGAAGCAGCGGTGGAACCAGTCCGTCACGGCGGCCGGATCCCAGCCGCGCTGGAGCGCGTGGCTCCCCAGCACCATGAGCCGCGGGATGTGGTGGGTCCACCCGGTGTCCCGGACCTGGCGCAGCACCGTGGCCAGGCAGCGGGCCGACACGGCGTCCGCGTCGAGGTCGTTCCACCAGTCGGGCAGGGCGGCGGTGTGGCCCAGCGCGTTCGACGAGCGGTAGTCCTCGCCGAAGTACCAGTAGAGCTGCCACACGTACTCGCGCCAGCCGGCGATCTGCCGTACGAAGCCCTCGACGGAGTTCAACGGCGCGTCGCCGGCCCGCCAGGCCGTCTCCGCGCCCTCCACGCACTCGACCGGATCGAGGAGCCCCAGGTTCAGGGAGGACGACAGCAGGCTGTGGCTCATGACGCCGTCGTCGGCGAGCATCGCGTCCTCGTACGCGCCGAAGCCCGCCAGCCGCTCACCCAGGAAGCGCTTCAGGGCGGCCCGGGCCTCCCGGCGGGAGGCGGGGAACCGCCGGGGCCCGTCGCGGCCCACGAAGGAGACGTCCCCCGCGCGCTCCCAGCGGTCGAGGTCGTGGCGGACCTCCTCGTCGATGTCGTCCTCCCGCGGCCGGTACGGGGCGGGCGCCCCGAGCGTCGCCCGGCCCCGCGGCGGCTGCTCCCGGTTCTCGTGGTCGAGGTTCCACGTGCCGCCCGCGGGGCTCCCGCCGTCCATCAGGAGGTCGTGGTCACGGCGGAGGTGCCGGTAGAAGGCCTCCATCCGCAGCCCGCGCTGCCCGTCCGCCCACGCCCGGAAGTCGTCGTGGCCGAGCAGGAACCCGCGCGGCGGGAGGACCGTGACGCGGTCCAGGGACGTCACGAGGGCGAGCGCCGCTCGCGAGGTCGGATGGTGCACGGTCACCGGGTCCCGGCCGACCGCCTTCCGCAGCCCCTCCCGGTAGGTGTCGGCCCGTACGTACGTCACCCGGTCGCCGAGTTCCGCGGCGCGGTGCCGCATCGCCGAGAGGATCAGATGAGCCTTCGCCCGGTGGAAGCGCCGACGGCGGAAGACGGCACGGGACTCGATCATCACCACGGGCGTCTCGCGCGAGGGGCCCTCGCCGTCGTCGCCCGCGCCGAGGAACGCCGGCCCCAGCTGGTCGCCGAAGAGCCAGTGCGTACGGGTGGTCATGCCGCCTCGATCCGCTCGGTCGCCGTGCGGCGCCTCCTGGCGCCCCGACCCGACTTCGGCGCGCGGGTGTCCGACGGATGCGGCCCCCGCGAACGATCCGCCGCCGGGTCGCTGCCGCGTACGGCCCCGGAACGGCCGGCGACCGGCGCGAGGCCGGCCGGCGGCGGACCGCGGCTCAGAGGGGTCGCGGCAGGCTCAGAAGGAGAGGAACCGGAAGAGGAAGAAGAGTCCTCCGAGGACGGCGCCCGCGCTGATCAGGGCGAGCCACACCCTCGGATGCTCCCAGATGCCGCCGTCGGCGCGCTCCTGGTGGGCCGAGGACGTGGACCCCTCCGCGGGCGGGGTCTCCTGGGGCGGTACGAGCGGCTGGGTCATGGCCTCTCCCAGGGGGGTGCGGGACGGCGTGTCGCCGCCGGGTCTCCACCATCCCTCGATCGGCCGAGGCCTGCCACGCGCGTCGTTCGTGCGTCGAAGCCCGGTCCGTGCGGGCGGCCCCGGGGCGGCTCTCCGCCCGCCCCGGGACGCCGGGCCGGAATCACCAGGTGGTGTCGTCGAGATTGTGGGTACACGCTGGGACGTGTGCCCGGGGCGGAGAGAGAGCCGCCCCGCGACACCGGCCCGATCCCGTCGAGGAGGCCTATGTCGGCAGTGCTTCCGTTCGCCGCTGCCCCGCCCCCGACCACGGGTGAGCGCCACCGTCCAGCACGAGGGAAAGGCAGCACGACCGATGACCGAGAGCCGACCCGCCACCACGACCGACTCCGGAGCCCCGGTGGAGAGCGACGAACACTCGCTCACCGTGGGCCCGGGCGGTCCCATCCTGTTGCAGGACGCCTATCTGATCGAGCAGATGGCGCAGTTCAACCGTGAACGGATCCCCGAGCGCCAGCCGCACGCCAAGGGCAGCGGCGCGTTCGGCAGGTTCGAGGTCACCCATGACGTGAGCGCCTACACCAAGGCGGCGCTCTTCCAGCCGGGGACCCGAACCGAGCTGGTCGCCCGCTTCTCCACCGTCGCGGGGGAGCGCGGGAGCCCGGACACCTGGCGCGACCCGCGCGGCTTCGCGGTGAAGTTCTACACGTCCGAGGGCAACTACGACATGGTCGGCAACAACACGCCGGTCTTCTTCATCAAGGACCCGATGAAGTTCCAGCACTTCATCCGGTCGCAGAAGCGCCGCGCGGACAACAACCTGCGCGACCACGACATGCAGTGGGACTTCTGGACCCTCTCCCCGGAGTCCGCCCACCAGGTCACCTGGCTGATGGGGGACCGGGGCATCCCGCGCACCTGGCGCCACATGAACGGCTACACCTCCCACACCTACATGTGGATCAACGCCTCCGGCGAGCGGTTCTGGGTGAAGTACCACTTCAAGACCGACCAGGGGATCGAGTACTTCACCCAGGACGAGGCCGACCAGATGGCCGCCGTCGACACGGACTACCACACGCGCGACCTGTTCGAGCACATCCGCGACGGCGAGTTCCCGAGCTGGACGCTGCACGTGCAGGTCATGCCGTACGAGGACGCGGCGACGTACCGCTTCAACCCCTTCGACCTCACCAAGGTGTGGCCGCACGGCGACTACCCGCTGATCCCGGTGGGCCGCATGACGCTCGACCGCAACCCCACCGACAACCACGCCGAGATCGAGCAGGCCGCGTTCCAGCCCAACAACCTGGTCCCCGGCATCGGTCCCAGCCCCGACCGGATGCTGCTCGCGCGCCTCTTCTCGTACGCGGACGCCCACCGGCACCGCATCGGCGGCAACTACCAGCAGCTGCCCGTGAACGCGCCGGTCGTCGACGTCCACACGTACTCCAAGGACGGGGCGATGGCGTACCGCAAGACGTCCGACCCGGTCTACGCGCCGAACTCCAAGGGCGGGCCCGCCGCCGACACCGAGCGGTACGGGAACCCGCCGAGCTGGACCGCGGACGGCGAGATCACCCGGTCGGCGTACGTCTCCCACCCGGAGGACGACGACTGGGGCCAGCCGGGCACCCTCGTGCGCGAGGTGCTGGACGACGCCGCCCGGGACCGGCTCGTCGACAACGTCGTCGGCCACCTCCTCAACGG
Organism: Streptomyces sp. adm13(2018); assembly: GCF_008042145.1. Lineage (GTDB taxonomy): Bacteria > Actinomycetota > Actinomycetes > Streptomycetales > Streptomycetaceae > Streptomyces. The sequence goes on along the minus strand of NZ_RDBH01000061.1, from coordinate 21,302 downwards.
CGTCACCGAACCCGTTCTGGAGCGTGCCTTCACCTACTGGTCCAACATCGACCAGGACCTCGGCAAGCGCATCGCCCAGGGCGTGCGCGCCAAGGCCGACGAGATGGATCCCAAGGCCGCCGACCAGGGCAACCCCGCCCGCAGCTCCATGCAGGACAAGGCCTGACGCGACAGAACGGCCGGTGGGCGCCCCCTCGTCATCGAGGGGGCGCCCACCGGCCGTTCGGCGGCGCTTCGGAAGGCGTCACCGCCCCGACACGCCGGCCCCTTCCTCCTCGCGCAGCTCCAGGAGGTCGGCCGCGGGAGCGGTGACCACCTTCGGAAGGGCGCCCGGATGCTCACGCGCGAGCCAGCCGACGAGCTCCTCCCGGACGGCGCAGCGGGTCGACCACAGGTCGTCGGGGTCCTTGGCGGTCACGATCGCCCGCACCGTGATGCCGGTCGGCGAGGTGTCCGTCACGGCCAGGTCCCAGGCCCGGCCGTCCCAGGTGTCGCACGTCGACAGGAACTCCTTCAGGTGTGCCCGCGCGAGGGCCACCGGAGTCGAGTGGTCGCAGTGCAGGAACACCGAACCCGTCATCTCCGCACCACCGCGCGACCAGTTCTCGAAGGGACGCGAGGTGAAGTACGAGACGGGCAGGGTGACCCGGCGCTCGTCCCAGGTCCGCACCGTCAGGAAGGTGAGGGTCACCTCCTCCACGACACCCCACTCGCCGTCCACGACGACGGTGTCCCCGATCCGGACCATGTCGCCGAACGCGATCTGGAAGCCGGCGAAGAGGTTGCTCAACGTGGACTGGGCCGCCACACCGGCCACGATGCCGATGATCCCAGCCGAGGCCAGCAGGGACGTGCCGAGGGTACGGAAGGAGGGGAAGGTGACGAGCGCCGCGGCGGCGGCGACCACCCCGACGGCGACGGTCACCACCCGCATGATCAGCGACACCTGCGTGCGGACCCGGCGCACCCGCGCCGCGTCGCGCGAACGGCCGGCGTAGCGCGTGTACGAGGACTCGACCACCGCGGCGGCCGTCCGTACCGTCAGCCACGCGCCGCCGCCGATCAGGGACAGCAGCAGGATGTGTCCCACCGTGTCCACGTGTTCCTGGAGCGGCTGTTGTCCCCGCGCCGCCATCGGGTAGGTCCACCGCAGCAGCGCGGCCAGCACGACCACGTACAGCGGTGTGCGGCCGCGGCGCAGCAGCCCCCACAGAGGTGTCTCGGGATGCCGGCGGTCGGCGAACCGCGCCAGCATGTCCGCCGCGCGGCAGACGGCGTAGGCCGCCAGCGCCGAACCGCCGACGGAGATCGCCAGGCGAATGAAGCTCTCCATATGCTCCCCAGTCGATAGTCGAACAGGCCGTGGATACGCCTCACCGCCGCCGGGTACGCCAAACCTCGGCCCCGGGCGACGGGCCCGTCGCCCGGGGCCGCGCGGAGGTGGGACGTATCCGGCGGTTCACCCGGCCATCCGGCTGCGGTGGCCGGGCGGGCGCGGATCGCGTTGCATGGAGGGCAGCGCACTCCGCCGTCTCGTCGAGGGGGCTCCCCCGTGGTTGGTGAGGATCAGCAGGACCAGGGGCCCGTCCCCCGGGGGCTGGGAGACGCCGTGCTCGACGCCCTGTTCTCCCAGTCGCCCATGAGCCTGCACGTCTACGACCGGGAACTGCGGCTGGTACGGGTCAACAAGGCCGCCCGGCTGATGCGGGAGTTCCCGGTCGACCGGTTCCTCGGCCGCACGCTCGCCGAGATCCTGCGCTCCTTCGACCTCCCCGAACCCGCTGCCGTGGAACGGGCGGCCCGCGGGGTGCTGGAGACCGGCACCCCGGCCTTCGACCTGAGCATCCGGGTCCGCGACCACCACGTCCCCCCGGCCGAGGCCGTCGTCTCGGCGTCCGCGTTCCGGCTCCAGCGGGCCGACGGCACCGTGCTGGGCGTGGCCGTCGCGCTGACCGACGTCACGGCCCGGGCGAGGGCGGAGGCGGAACTGCGCCTGCTGAACGAGGCGGCCGCCCGGATCGGCACCACGCTGGACATCGTCCGCACCGCCGCCGAGTTCTGCGAAATCGTGTCCCCGGCCATGGCCGACACCGTGACCGTCGACGTCTACGACACGGTCATGAGCGGCCGGGCTCCGACGGTCGACGCCCACGACCGGGACCAGACCCTCCGCCGCGTCGGCTACCGCTCGGTCGCCGGACCCGAGCGGCAGGGCGTCCCCGTCGTCGGCGAGGTGACCGTGTACCCGCCCGGCACCCCCCACCGCGCGGCCCTCGACACCCTGGCCCCCAAGCTGATCCGGCGGCTCCGCCCGGACGCCCCCTGGCTCGACACCGCGCGCCGCCGGGACGCCCGGATCGTCCGAGCGGGAGCGCACTCGATGCTCCTCGTCCCGATCCGGGCCCGGGGCGTGGTCCTCGGCCTGGCCTGCCTCTACCGCTGGCGCGACCCGGCGCCGTTCGACCACCGGGACCTGCGGCTCGCCCGGCAGCTCACCGCGCACGCCGGCCAGTGCCTGGACAACGCCCGCCTCTACGGCCGCGAACGCTCCGCCGCACGCGTCCTCTCCGGCGGCTTCGCCCAGGCGCAGGCCACCGTGGGCACCGCCGTCGAACTGGCCCGCACCCATCTGCCGGCCGGCACCGGCGGCGGCTGGTCCGACGCCATCCCCCTCTCCGGCTCCCGGGTCGCCCTGGTGGCCGGGGACACCACGTCCGGGACGTCGGCCCCCGGCGCCATGAGCGAACTCCGCGCGGCGATCGAGGTGCTGGCCGACCTCGACCTGCCGCCGGACGACATCCTCCAACGGCTCCACGACCTCGCCAGCCGCCCCGGCGGCCCGCCGGCCGGGACCGGCTCCGAACCCGCCGACGGACCACCCGCCACCTGCCTCTGCGTCGTCTACGACCCGGTCTCCCGGCTGTGCACGGCGGCGAGCGCCGGACACCCCCCGCCCGTCCTGGTGCACCCGGGCGGCGACGTCGAACTGCTCGACGTCGCCGCCGGACCGCCTCTGGGCCAGGGCCTCGCCCGGTACGGGCTCACGGAACGCGCCCTGCCCGCCGGTTCCACCCTGCTGATCTGCAACAACGCCCTGCTGACCGGCGCGGGCGGCAGGGACGCGATGCTCGACCGGCTGACCGACCTGTTCGCCGCACCCCACGACACCCTCCAGGCCGCCTGCGACACGTGCGCCGACGCCCTCGCCCCCGAGCAGTCCCCGCGCGACGCCTACCTGCTGCTGGCCCGCACCCGCACGATGGACGACTCCCGTACGAAGGCCTGGACCTTCCCCAACGCCCCGGAGAGCGCCCGGGAGGCCCGGCGGCGGGCGACGGAGCAACTCACGGAATGGGGCCTGGCCCAGGACGTCATCGACGACATCGCCCTGGTCGTCAGCGAACTGGTCACCAACTCCGTGCGCTACGCGCAGGGCCCGATCCGGCTCCGCCTCATCCGCGACAGCACGCTCGTCTGCGAGGTCACCGACGACAGCAGCGCCAGCCCCCATCTGCGCCGCGCCCTGAGCACGGACGAGAACGGCCGGGGCCTGTTCATCACCGCCCAGCTCACCCGGCGCTGGGGCGTGAGACCGTCGGGCCGCGGCAAGACCCTGTGGGCCGAACGGAGCCTCGTGTACGGGGAGGACGGCGAGGCTGCCCCCGGGCGGACCGGCGCCGACGAGGGGTGACCCGGACCCGGGGTACGAGGCCGTACGTCGTCCCGCCGGCCGGGTACGTCGTCCCTCCGGCCGTCAGGAGTGATCACCTTCGTGTACGTGCTCCGTGACGCGGGGCGGGGCCGACGGCGGGGGCCGGTCCTCCCTGCCGATCGGTCCGACCGTCGCGCCCAGGGCGTACGAGCCGAGGAACACCGCCACCAGCAGCGCCAGGAACCCCCACACGGCGGCGGGCGGTCCGTACCGGCGGCGCGGGGCCGTTCCCGCCCCACGCGGTTTCGAGTTCCGGGTGGTGTCCACCGGCCTCCTTCCAGAGCGCGAAGGGGCCCGGCTCGGCCCGGGCGCCCGGGGGAGGAGTCGGATCGACGGCCGCCCCGGTTCCGGCGGACGGGAGGGAATCCCGTCCGCCGGACCACAGGGGCGGCGGTCCTCCCCGTACGGGATCAGGCCAGCGCGGGCGCCCGCGTCGAGCCCCGCTGGGCCGGCAGCGAGGGCGGGGAGGCCGCCCGTCCCGCGGCCGAGGGTTCCCCGTCGCCCCGCAGCAGCGCGACCAGGGAGGTGCGGGCCCGGGCGACCCGCGAGCGGACCGTGCCCACCGGACAGCCGATGGCCTCGGCCGCCTCGGCGTAGGGCAGGCCCAGGAGTTGGGTGAGGACGAAGGCCTCACGCCGTTCCGCCGGGATGGAGTCCATGAGCTCGGCGAGGGCCACGCCGTCCTCGAATCCCGGCAGGCCGAGCGGCTGCGTGTGCTCCGCCTCCGCCTGCCAGTCGTCGCGGTCGGAGAGTCTGGGGCGGGCGGCGGCGTGGCGCAGGCTGTCGACGACCGTGCGGCGCGCGATGGACAGGAGCCAGGTCCGCGCCGAGGAACGCCCCTGGAACCGGGGCAGCGCGGCGATCGCGCGCAGGAAGACCTCCTGGGTGAGGTCGTCGGCGGCCTGGCGGTCGGCGCTCAGATAGGCCACGTACCGCCAGACGTCGCGGTGCAGGGCGCGGACGAACAGGTCGGCCTTGGCGGGGTCGCCGTCCCGCGCGGCCAGGGCGAGCAGCGTGGTCGCGGCGTCCGTGTCGGCGTCCGGCGTACGGGCCGGGCGGGAGGAGGTGATCGGTCCCTGGTGCAGGGTGCCGAGGGCAGGGGTCATCGCCACAAGTCCTTACGGGGCAAGGGAGGTCCGGCGGCGCGGTCGCGCGGCTGCGCCGGTGAAGGGGTCGCGGGCTGCCGTGAGGGCAGGCCGATGCCCGGGCGACGGCGGTGCGGTGGGTCGGGCCGTCGCCGCGGGGAGCCGGCTGTCAGAAGGAGACAGCGAGGGCGCGCGGCGGACCCCGGGTGATGACGGAATGGGCGAGGAGCAGCCGCCGGGGGGCCCGCTCGTCCTCGGCGCGGACGCGCCGGATCCGCGGGCGCGCCGGCGCTACGGGGACGACGGCGGCGAGCAGCAGCCTGAGCGGCCGCAGCGGTGACCTGAACCGCCACAGCGGCAGGGAGCGTACGAGGCGGAACGCCGCCCGTTCCCCGTACGCCAGCCAGAGGCCGCTGAGGAGACCGGCGAGCAGGTGCGCGGACACCATCCCGAGGGACGACGACATCTCTGACATCTCTGTCATGTCGTGGGCGACGGCCCCGGAGCCGACGGACGTGCCCCGCCCGGATCCGTGGGCCGGGTCCATGCCGGCCATGCCCAGGTGCCCCGTGTGCCCCATGGCCGCGTGGGCCGCGGCGGCGGTGTCCGCGACGGGCCGGCCGGGCGGCGGGGAACCCTGCGACTGCGACCGGGAGAAGACCGTGTGCAGCATGGTCTGGACGGCCACCGTGGCCGCCGTCACCGCGAGAAGGCCCTGCTCACGCCCCGCGAGGATCCAAGCGAGGCCGAACGTCCCCGCCAACGCCGGGCCGAGGACGGTGGTCGGCAGGTCCTGACCCGACATCAGTACGTGGCCGGTGGCCGCGAGCAGCACGCAGACGGCCGCGAACATCGCGGCCCGGGCTCCTCGCGCACATCGGCCTGGTGTCATGGCGCGCCCATCCTTGCACCCCTCCGGAGACACGGGGGCGGGAAGGGCGACCACGGCCGCCCCCTCGACCTGTCGGGTCATCAGTACGCGACTGTGGCGCGGCCCACAAGAGCGCGTCGGGAACTTCCGGCACCCGCGCCACGACTTCTCCACGGCGACGGCGGACGGCCCGACCGTCCCACGGTGAGGGGGAGCCACGTGAAGTCCGCAGGCAGGACGGCGGCCACCGGCACGGCGGGGGAGTCCGGGCACACGGGGCCGCGCGGACTGACCACGCTGCTGACGACCGCCATGGCCTTCTCGATGATGCAGCTCTTCCTCCTGGGAGCGCTCGGGCCGCGCCTCGTGGACGGTCTCGGCGTCTCCGAGACGCTGCTCGGACTCACGACCACGGTCGGGTTCGGCACCGCCGCCGTCCTCTCGCCGGCCGGCGGCCGGGTCGTGGACCGGATCGGCCCCCGGCGGGCGCTCGTCGCGCTGCTCGCCGTGTCGGGCGTGGCGCTCGCACTGATCGGCGCGGCCCCCGGGCCCGCCCTGCTCCTGGTGGCGGTGGCGCTGGGCGGCCTCCCGCAGGCCCTCGCCAACCCGGCGACGAACAAGGCGATCCTGGCGGCCGTCCCCGCGCCCCGCCGGGGCGCCGTCACCGGCGCCAAGCAGTCCGGGGTCCAGCTCGGCGCCTTCGCCGCGGGCCTGCCGCTCGCGGCGGCGGCGGGCCCGCTGGGCTGGCGGGGCGCGGTGTGGGTGGCGGCCGCGGCCGCCTTCGGCGCCGCCCTGTGGGCCCGGCGGGCGCTGCCCTCCGACCCGCCGCCCCCGGCCGGCGCCGCGCCCGGCGCACCGGCCCGGCCGGGCGCGCCCGTGCCGTGGCTCGCCGCCTTCTCGCTCTTCCTGGGGGCGGGCATCGCCTCCGTGAACACGTACGTCGCGCTGTTCGGCGTCCAACGGCTCGGCATGGGACCGGCGGTGGCGGGTGCGCTCGTCGCGGTCCTCGGTCTCGCGGGGATCGCCGGCCGGGTCGGCTGGTCCCGGGCCGCGACACCGGACCGGGCCCCCTGGTTCCCGGCCCTCCTCGCGGCCGGCGCGGTCGGCGCGGCCCTGCTCCTGGCCGCGGCCCTCCGCGTGGGGCCCCTCGTGTGGGTGGCGGCCGTGGCGGTCGGCGTGTTCGCCGTGTCGGGCAACGCGGTCTCCATGGTCCTGGTCATGCAGCGTTCGGCACCGGGCCGGGCCGGGCAGGACTCGGCGCTGGTCGCCGCCGGCTTCTTCGCGGGGTTCGCCGTGGGACCGCCGCTGTTCGGACTGCTCGCCGAGCGCGGCCGGTACGGCACCGGCTGGGCCCTGGTCGCGGCGGAGTTCGCGGTCGCCGGGGCCGTCGCCCTCCTCTGGGCGGTCGGGGACCGCCGCACCCGCCGGGGCGGGGTGACGACGTGACCGGAACGAGGGACTGGGCCGAGGAGGCGCTGCGGCTCGTCCTCGGGCGCGTGACGGAGACCGCCGGGCAGGTGGGCGCCCGGTTCCCGCTGTACGCGGACCCCGCCGACGGCCGCTGGACGACGACGGGACGGGGCTCGTGGACCGGCGGCTTCTGGGCCGGCCTGCACCGGCTCCGCGCCCTGCACACCGGCACGGCGGCCGACCGCCGCGCGGCCGCCGCGGTCACGGCCCGCCTGGCGCCCTGGGCCGAGGCCGACACCGCCGCCCGCGGCCTCGTCCTCTGGTACGGCACCGCCCCGGCCGAGGACACGGACCGCGCGGCCGCCGCCCTGCGCGAGCGCGCCGCGAAGGCCGCGCTCGACGCCTGGGATCCGGAGCTCGGCCTGGTCCCGTGGGGCGCCGCGCTGGGCGGCCCGCGGCTGCGGGCCCGCGCGGACGGCGTCCCCGGGCTCGTCCCGCTCCTGGCCGCCGCCGGACCGGAGGGACGGGCGGCCGCCGCCGCCCATCTGCACCGCCATCTCGACCTGTGCCTGGACGGCCGGGAAGGAAGCGGGCGGCCCGTCCCGGCATGGCGCCTGGACGGGCCGCGCGGCAGCCGGGTGGCCGAGCCCGATCCCGCGCCCGGCTGGACGCGGGGCGAGTCGTGGCTGCTCCTGGCGGTCGCGGACGGCCTGCTCCTGGCGGACGGCGACCCCGCCTGGCGCGCCGACCGCCTGGCGAGCGCCGCCGACGTCCTTCTCCGGCGCGGGGAGTTCCTCGACGGACCGGTCGTCCCGCCCGCCGAGGCGGACGCCCCCGACGCTCCTCTCGACACGTCCGCCGCCGCCATCGCAGCGGTCGCCCTGCTGAAACTGGCGCGCGTCCCCGGTGCGGTCGGGGCCACGGCCTGCGCGGACCGCGCGGAGACCGTCCTGCGCGCGCTGGTGGACGCCCACCTCACCCGACCGGGCGGCGGCCGGCCGACGGGCATGCTGCTCGACGGCTGTTACGACGCCGGAAGCGGCACGGCGGTCCGCCACGAACTGGTCTGGGGCGACTACTTCCTGGCCCTAGGCCTGACCGCACTCCTCGGGGGCGTCGACCTCGGGCGGGTCTGACGACCTCACCCCGACCCGCCCCACACCCCGCAGTGCCCGCCGGGCGACCGCTCCGACGTGCTGTTCGTCGGGGCCGTCCAGGATTCTGGCCGTCCGTCCCGTGCGGAGCAGTGCGGGGAGCGCGGTGTCCGGGCCCAGCCCGGCGGCGCCGAAGACCTGGACGGCGCGGTCGGCGACCTCCTGGAGGGTGCGGGCCGCCGCGGTCTTCGCCAGGCCCACCTCGATGCGGGCCTCGCGTCCCTCCGCGACCAGCGCCATCGCCTCGTACACCAGGGGGCGGGTGCTCCGGAGGGCCAGGAGCGACTCGAAGACGTGCTGCTGGACCAGCTGCCGGTCGGCGAGCGGTCCACGCGCCCCCTGCCGGGCCACGGCCCGGCCGCACAGCAGGTCGTACGCCCGCTGGGCCTGCCCCACCCAGCGCAACGCCCGCAGGGTGCGCCCGAGTTGGAGCCGCTCACCGGCGATGGTCAGAGCCTGCCCGGCCTCGCCGACGAGCTGGTCCTCGGCGACCTCGACCCGGTCGAACGCGATCTCGTACTGGCCGGTGGCGCCCAGGACGGGCAGCTCGCGGACGACCCGGAACCCGGGGGAGTCCGTGGGGATCAGCAGCAGGGACAGCCCGTCGCGGTCCCCGACGGCGCCGCTCGTCCGGGCGAGCACGGTCACCAGGTCAGCGTCCGCGGCGTGCGACACGAACCACTTGCGGCCGGTGACCGTCCAGCCGCCGGTCCGCCGCTCCGCCCGGGTGGCGGTGAGCAGCGGTTCGGTGCCCGGGACGTCCGGCTCGGTCATCGCGTAACACGTCCGGAGGTCGCCGGAGACGAGGTGGCGCAGGTACGCCGAGCGCACCCGGGGGGAGCCGTGGCGCGCCAGCATGGTCACGTCCAGCAGGGGCGCCGACCCCAGGGCCGTCGGGCCGTGGTCGCTGGCCCCCTCCGCCTCGGCGAGCAGCGCGTACGCGCTCAACGAGATTCCGCCGCCGCCGAGTTCGGCGGGCAGCGGCAGGGCCCACAGTCCGGCCGCCCGGGCCTGCGCCCGCAGTCGCCGTCGCGCTTCCGCGGCCGCGGGCCCGCCCGCGTCGAGCACCGCCTCCTCGGGGAACACCCGGTCCCGGACGAACGCGGAGACCCGCTGCCGCAGCGGCTCGGGAGCGAGGCCGCCGCCGGCGTCCGCGTCGGGCGCGAGGGTGGCACCGAGGCCGGCTGTCACTCCGTCATGGTCCGTCACTGTTTCCTCCGTCTTGGGAACTCGACAGAACACGCGTCCGACTGCCTGCCCGTGGAAGAGGTCGGGCGCACCCGCCCGCCGGTTCCCGCGAACGTGACAGACCCGTGCGCAGGCCACCGCCCGCGCGAGGAGAGGAGAGGCATGGCGTCACCAGCGACCCCGTACGACGCGGTCCGCCGCAGGCCCGACGGTCCGCTTCCGCTCGACGCGCTGCGCGTCGACGTCGGCGGGCCCCCGGCCCTCACCCGCGTCGTCGCGGACCACCTGGGGCGCCTCGGCGGACGGGTGCGGAGCACGGACGCGGACCGGATCGGCGTCGACGGCGCCGGATTCGCCCCCGTCACCGCCGACACCGCCTGGGGACCCCACGGCTCCGGCGTCGAGGACGAGGCCACCGCCCAGGCCGCCACCGGTGTGATGGCCGTCCACGGCCGCCGCCACGGCACCCCGCGCGGCCTCGGCGTCGACTACCTGGCCACCGCCACCGGCGTGCTCACCGTCCAGGGCCTCCTCGCCGCCCTCGTCGCCCAGGCCCGCGGCACCGCAGGCCCCCGCCGGGTGGGCACCACCGCCGACGGGGCCGGCCTGCTCGCCGTCTCCCAGTACCTGGCCGCGGCCGGCGCCGACGAGCAGGAGGCCGCCGAACTCGCCGCCGGAGGACCGCCCTTCACCTCCGCCGACGGCGTCGTCTTCGAGCTGGAGACCCTCGACCCCGGAGCCTGGGCCGCGTTCTGGCGCGCCCTCGGCGCACCCGCCGACGCGATACGCGCGGGCTGGCGGCCCTTCCAGTTCCGGTACGCGACGGCCTGCGCGCCCTTCCCGCCC
>NZ_RDBH01000061.1:0-10936 GCF_008042145.1 Streptomyces sp. adm13(2018) | reverse complement strand
GGGAGACGCCCGCCCCCGAACCCGGCGCCCACGAACGCGTCCCCGGCGACGTGCGCATGGAGCTGCGCGGCCTGGGCCGCGCGTCCGTCCGCCTCGACTCCGCCGCCATGGACGAGATCATGGACTCGGCGATCGCCCGGTACGGACTGGTCACCGCGTGGGAGGAGGTGCTGGCGCCGGCGCTGCACGCCGTGGGGCGCAAGTGGGAGACCTCGGAGGACCGCTACGTCGAGGTGGAGCACTTGCTGTCCTGGCACGTCTCCACCGCACTGCGCCGGGTCGTCGGGCCGGTCCGCGCCGGGCCCGCGGAGGGGGGCACACGGCCGGTCCTGCTCGCCTGCGTGCCCCACGAGCAGCACACCCTCCCGCTGGAGGCGCTCGCCGCCGGGCTGGCCGAACTCGGCATCCGCACCCTGATGTTCGGGGGCGCCGTGCCGCCGGAGGCGCTCGATCAGGCGGTACGGCGGACCGGCCCCGCCGCGGTCGTGCTCTGGGCGCAGGCCCGCTCGACGGCGAACCACCCCCTGGCACGGCACGTGTCCGAGACCTCATGGGGCGTCAGGGGCGCCCGGTCCCGCACGGCGGTCCTCCTCACGGGCCCCGGCTGGGCGGGCCGGACGCTCGGCCCGGGCATGCTGCGTCCCACCGGCCTGCGGGAGGCCCTGTCCCTGCTGAGCGGGCTGTGCGCGGCCCCGCGCGCCGTGAAGGAACCCGCCGGGCGCGCCGGTTCCTGAGGGAGCCGGCCGGACGCCGCGCTTGTTCACGAAGCCCGCCCGGCCTCCGGTGTCAGGCGGCGTCCTCGTCCTGGCCTCGGGCGTGCCGGAAGCGGGCGAGGCCGTCGGCGAGGTCGACCATCGGCTCCGGGTAGTCGTAGCGGGCCCGCTCCCGCCCGGGCAGCTTCCAGGGGTCGTGCACCGCGGAACCCTCGATCCCGGCGAGTTCCGGCACCCATCGGCGTACGTACGCGCCGTCCGGGTCGTACCGCTTGCCCTGGGTCACCGGGTTGAGGACCCGGTTGGGGCGGGTGTCCGTGCCCGTACCGGCCATCCACTGCCAGTTGAGCTGGTTGTTGGCGACGTCGCCGTCGACGAGGAGGTCGAGGAAGTGCCGGGCCCCCTCCCGCCAGTCGATGTACAGCGTCTTGGTCAGGAACGAGGCGGCGAGCAGCCGTCCCCGGTTGTGCATCCAGCCCTCGTGGGCCAGCTGCCGCATCGCGGCGTCGACCACGGGGTAGCCGGTGCGGCCCTCGCGCCACGCCTGAAGGTCGGCCTCCGCCTCCTTCCCGCGCCTCCAGCGGTCGTTCCGGGTGCGGTAGTCGTCGGTGGAGGCGGCGGGGCGGGCGGCCAGCACCTGGTGGTGGAAGTCGCGCCAGCAGAGCTGGCGCACGAACGCCTCGGCGCCCGCCCCGCCCCGCGCGCGGGCCCGGTGGATCGTCTCGGACGCCGAGACGGCGCCGAAGTGGAGGTAGGGCGAGAGGCGGGACGTGGCGTCGCCCGCGAGGTCGTCGTGGCCGTCCCCGTAGGCGTCGACGCCCCGCGCCAGCCAGGCCGAGAGCAGCTTCCTGCCCTCCGTCTCGCCGCCCGCGGCGAGCCCCTCGGAGACGCCGCCGACGTCCGCCCGGGCCGGCAGGTCCTCCGAACGGACGCCCTGCGGCATCCGGACCACGCGCGGCGCCCCGAGCGGCTCGCGCAGCCGCTCCTGCACCCAGCGGCGGAAGTACGGGGTGAAGACGGCGTAGTGGTCCGAGCCGGCCGGGGTCACCGCGCCGGTGGGCAGCGCCGTGACCACGGCGTCGTGGACGTACAGGCGGCGCCCGTCCGCCTCCAGGGCATGGCGGAGCCGGTCCTCGCGGTGCCGGGCGAAGCCGCTGCACCCGGCCGCCATGTGGACGATGTCGGCGTCGGCCTCGCGCACCACGGCACACACCTCCTCGACCGGGTCGCCCGAGCGCACCACGAGCCGGCCGCCGCGCTCCCGCAGTCCCGCGTCGAGCGCGGCGAGGCAGTCCGCGAGGAACGCGTCCCGGTTCGGCGCGGTGCCGCCCACCCGGGCCACGGCCGGATCCCGGACGAACAGGGGGACGACCTCGCCTCCCCGGCCGAGCGCGGCGCGCAGCGGCGGATGGTCGTGGACACGGAGGTCCGAGGTGAAGAGGACGACCGAGACGTTCATGGGACCGCTCCTGGAGGGGATCGCCGACCGGCTCGGCGGGGCGCCGCTCCGGTGGTCGCTGTACGGGCGTGCCGGGTCATTCCGGCCTCGGAGGCGCTCCGGATGCGCCGGATCCGGGCGACTCGCCGGCCGGAAGCGGGCGCTTGTCCCCGGCGGTGGTTCCGGCGGGCTCGGGCTCCCCTGCCGTGCCCGCGGCTCCGGCGCGCTCGGCCTCGCTCGCCTCCGCCGTCATCGCGATGTTGCGGGCCATGCCGCCGAAGACCACGGCGTGGAAGGGGGCGACGCTCCACCAGTAGGCGTGGCCGGCCAGTCCGCGGGGGTGGAACAGGGCCCGCTGGCGGTAGCGGGCCGCCCCGTTCCCGTCGCTCTCGGCGTACATCTCCAGCCAGGCGAGCCCCGGGATCCGCATCTCGGCGCGCAGCCGCAGCAGCCGGCCGCGCTCGATCTCCTCCACCCGCCAGAAGTCCAGCGAGTCGCCCGCCCTCAGGTGGAGGGCGTCGCGCCGGCCCCGGCGCAGGCCGACACCGCCGACGAGCCGGTCCAGCCAGCCGCGGACGGCCCAGGCGAGGGGGAAGGAGTACCAGCCGTTCTCGCCGCCGATGCCCTCGACGACCCGCCACAGCGCCTCTGGCGAGGCGCCGACGGGGAGTTCGCGCTCGTCGGTGTAGAGGCTGCCGCCGGCCCAGTCGGGGTCGGTCGGCAAGGGGTCGCTCGGCGCGCCCGGAAGGGAGGCGGAGGACCAGCGGGTGGTCGTCTTGGCCTCGCGGACCCGCTGGAGCGCGAGGTCGAGCGCCTGCTCGAAGCGGAGCGGCGCGCCGGGCGGGTCGGGCACCCACTCGGCGATGTCGTGCTCGTGGCAGACGACCTCGTGGCGCAGCGACTCGGCGAGCGGGCGGGCGATCGACCGGGGCACCGGGGTGACCAGGCCGATCCAGTGGCTGGACAGGCGCGGGGTGAGCACCGGGACGGGGAAGATGAGCCGCCGGGGCAGTCCGGCGACGGAGGCGTAGCGGCGCATCATGCCGAGGTACGTGAGGACGTCGGGACCGCCGATGTCGAAGGCCCGGTTGACCTCGGCGGGCATGCGCGCGCTGCCGACCAGGTAGCGCAGGACGTCCCGGACGGCGATCGGCTGGATCCGGGTGCGGACCCAGCTCGGGGTGACCATCACGGGCAGGCGCTCGGTGAGGTAGCGGAGCATCTCGAAGGAGGCGGAGCCGGACCCGATGATGACGGCGGCGCGGAGGACCGTGGCGGGGACCCCGGACGCCAGGAAGATCTGTCCGACCTCGGCGCGGGAGCGCAGGTGCGGGGAGAGCTCCTCCTCGGGGACGCCGCGGGGGGTGAGTCCGCCCAGGTAGACGATGCGGCCGACGCCCGCGGTGCGGGCCCGCACGGCGAAGGTGCGGGCCGCGGCGCGGTCGGTGTGCTCGAAGCCGGGGCCGGCTCCCAGGGCGTGCACCAGGTAGTAGGCGACGTCGACGCCCTCGAAGGCGGGGCCGAGGGTGTCGGCGTCGGTGACGTCCCCCTGGACGATCTCCACCTCCCCGGCCCAGGGGTGGTCCCGCAGTTTCGCCGGGGTGCGGGCCAGGCACCGTACCCGGAAGCCCGCCTCCAGGAGTTCGGGGACGAGGCGGCCGCCGATGTAGCCGCTGGCACCGGTGACCAGGCACAGCGGTCCCGGTGTCTCGTGCCCTGACGCTTCGCTCATGGATCTGCTCCGTTCCGCTGTCGGGTGCCGCGCCCCCCACCGGCCGGGGGACGGGTATCCACCTGTTCTCTTCCACGGGTGCGGCCGCCTCGGATGCGCGGGCCCGGTTTCTATAGGCTGATCGTGTGTCCAGAACAGAGGAATCCGAGACCGGTGGGACCGCGGACGGGCGGACGCCGGGTGATGCGCACAGCTTCGCCCGCGCGCTGCGGCGGACGAACGGTGAGATCAATCGGCTGGTCCATGGTTTCGCGCTCGCGCAGGGACTGCATCCCACGGACGTGCAGGCGCTCTCGGTCGTGCTGGACAGTACGGAGCCGCTGACGCCCGGGCGGCTGCGGGAGCACCTGGGGCTGACCTCGGGGGCGGTCACGGCCTGTCTGGACCGGCTCGAACGGGCCGGGCACATCCGCCGCTCCCGGGAGAGCCCCGATCGCCGGGTCGTCCATGTGCACTACGAGGACGGGGCGCGGGCGGCCGCGCGGAGCTACTTCATGCCGCTGGCCCAGGCGGCGGAGCGGGCCCGGCTGCGGTTCGACGGGGAGGAGCTGGCCGCGGCCGTGCGCTTCCTGGACGCGCTGAACGAGGAACTGGGCGAGCTGACGGTCCCCCGGCGCTGACGTCGGCCCCGTCGCGCTCCGGCGGGATCCGCGGGATCGGCCGGGTCGCGACGGGGCCGGAGGACGGTGCCCCGCGGCGGGACGCCGCTACTTGGGCATCAGCACGGTGTCGATGATGTAGACCGTGGCGTTGGCGGTGGGCACGTTGCCGCAGACCACCTTCGCGGAGTCGTTGACCGTGAAGGACTCGCCGGAGCCCTCGGTGGTCAGCTTGCTCTTCTGGAGGGTCTCGAAGGAGCCGTTCTCCATCTGCTGCGGGGTCAGCTTCTGCCCGACCACGTGGTACGTGAGGATGTCCGTCAGCATCGCCTTGTCGGCGAGGACCTTGTCCAGGTCGGCCTTCGGGATCTTGGCGAAGGCGGCGTTGGTGGGCGCGAAGACAGTGATGTCCTTCGCGTTGTTCAGGGTGTCGACGAGCCCGGCCTGCTTGACGGCGGTGACCAGCGTGGACAGCTCGGGGTTGTTCGAGGCTGCCGTGGCGACCGGGTCGTCGGCCATCCCGGCGAGGGAACCCGCGCCGTCCTTCGGGATCGCGGCGCACCCGGGGCCGAACGGGCCGTCGGCCTTCGCGGCGGACGCGCTCGGCGAGGACGCCGACCCTCCGTCGCCCGCCTGGGCCGAGTAGGCGGTCAGGCCCAGTGGCAGCAGGATGGCGGCGGTCACGGCGACGGTGGCGCGACTGAAGGTCTGGGTGTTCATGATCGATCACTCCTAGCCTCGGGGCCGACCGGTCGGACCGGCCCTCACGAGTGATTCGGGGCGGGGCCGCGTCCGGATGCCCCTGATCGGCCGAATCAGTGACGAGGGCCGGTCGACCCGCCTCGGCGGACCGGGCTGTGCGAAAAAAGTCTCCGGCGCACCCGTCCGCCGGGCCGTCGGCTCCGAATCCCTCCCGTACTGATGTGATTCCTGGAGGAAACCGCCGGTGACAGAGAACGTGTGGATCGGCGACGTCCGGCCCGCGGCTCCGGACCTTCCCGAGCTGATGGGCCGGGTGGCGCTCGGCGACCAGCAGGCCTTCACGGCCGTGTTCGAAGCCGTTTCGGGCCCCGTGCTGGGCCTCGTCCGGACCGTGCTCAGGGACGCCGCACAGTCGGAGGAGGTCGCGCAGGAGGTGCTGGTCGAGGTGTGGCGCACGGCGGCCCGCTACGAGCCCGCGCGGGGGTCGGTGATGACCTGGGTCCTGATGCTGGCGCACCGCAGGGCCGTCGACCGGGTGCGTTCGGAGCAGGCGGCGTCGAACCGCGAGAAGCGGGCGGCGCTGCTGGACCACGCGGCGGCCTACGACGAGGTGGTGGAGCAGGTGGAGGGCCGGCTGGAGCGTGAGCAGGTCCGGCGCTGTCTGGGAGGTCTCACCGAACTGCAGCACCAGTCGGTGACCCTGGCGTACTACCGTGGCCTCACCTACCGCGAGGTCGCGGAACTGCTGGCCGTGCCGCTGGGGACCGTCAAGGCGCGGATGCGCGACGGTCTCATCCGGCTCAGGGACTGTCTGGGGGTGGGCGTGTGAACGCCGTGGATCCGCACCTGCTGACCGGCGCGTACGTGCTCGACGCGCTGGACGCCGAGGAGCACGAGACCGTCCGGCGCCATCTGGCCGGGTGCCCGTCCTGCGCGCAGGAGGTGCGCGAGTTCTCCGGGACGGTCGCCCGGCTCGGCGTCGCCGTCGCGGTGACGCCGACCGCCACGCTGCGGGCGAGCGTGCTGGAGCGGATCGCGACCGTACGCCAGGAGCCGCCGCCGACCGCGAAGGCGGCCGGTGCCCCGCGCCGGGTGCGCGGCTTCCGGCGGTGGTCGCACTGGGCGCTGGCGGCGTGTCTGGCCGGGGCGGTCGGGCTGGGCGGGGTCGCCGTCTGGCAGCACGGCGCGGCCCAGGACGCCCGGCAGGCGGCGGACCGTGCGCGACAGGCGAACGACGCCGTCGCCGAAGTCCTGGCGGCCCCGGACGCCGAGGTCTCCACCACACGGCTCGAAGGGGGCGCCGTGGGGACCGTCGTCGTCTCGTCGTCGCTCGACCGGGCCGTGTTCGCGGCCTCCGGGATGGCCCCGCCGCCGGCCGGCAAGGTCTACCAGCTCTGGTACGACGACGGCGGGAGCATGCGGTCCGCGGGGCTGATGGACCCCGGCGCCACCGCCGAGGCGACCCTGCTCGAAGGTCCCGTGCGGCAGGCGTCCGGAGTGGGCGTCACCGTCGAACCGGCCGGTGGTTCGCCGAGTCCGACCTCGGACCCTGTGGCGGTGCTGGCCCTCCCCCGGGCCTGAGCCTGCGCGGATCGCCGCGCGCACCCGGCCGGGTGCGCGCGGCGGTGGCCGGGGCGTGCGCGGCGCCGTACGACGCGGTCCCGGCGCGCCACGTGCGGGGCGCGCGCGGCACCGATCCGGCGTGCTCCCGGCACCGTACGGGGCACGCGCGGCGCCGATCCGGCGCGGGCCCGCCGGCCCGGGCGTCACGAGGTCGTGTCGGTCGGTCCCCGGTGTTCGCCCGGTGTGGCCAGCTCCTCCACGGCGCCCGCTCCGACGACCGCGCCCGTGGACCTCTTGCCCCGCCGCAGCCGTCCTTCGAGCCAGGAGGCGAAGCTGGTGAGGGCGAAGTTCAGGAGCACGAAGACGACCGCGACGACGGTGAAGCAGGCGATGGTGTTGGCCCCGTAGTTGGCGCTCATCGGGCGGACGGAGGCGAGGAGTTCGGAGAAGCCGAGCATGGCGCCGCCGAGCGCGGTGTCCTTGACGATGACGACGAGCTGGCTGACGAGCGCGGGCAGCATCGCCGTGACCGACTGCGGGAGGAGCACGGACGTCATCGTCTGGCCCTTGCGCATGCCGATGGCCTTCGCCGCGTCGGTCTGGCCGGTGGGGAGGGAGAGGATGCCGGCCCGGACGACCTCGGCGAGCACGGAGGCGTTGTAGAGGACGAGGCCGGTGACGACGGAGTACAGCGGGCGGGTGTCCGGGCTGATGTCGGTGAACTCGGAGTAGGCCGCGTTGGCGAAGAGCATCAGGATCAGGACGGGGATGGCGCGGAAGAACTCGACGACCGTGCCGGCGACGCCGCGGACGGCCCGGTGCTCGGACAGGCGCGAGACGCCGAGGAGGGCGCCGAGGGGCAGGGCGATCACCATGGCGAGGCCGGCGGCGATCACGGTGTTCTGGAGGGCGGGCAGGAGGTACGTCTCCCAGACGCGGGCGTCGGTGAAGAAGGGGGCCCACTTGGACCATTCGAGCTGGTTCTTCGCCGCCAGGCCGGCCAGGACCCACCACACGACGAGGGCGAGCGCGACCAGGAAGAGCAGGGTCCAGAGGAGGTTGCGGCGCCGGGCGCGGGGGCCGGGGACGTCGTAGAGCACGGTGGGCCGGGTCTTCACCGTCTCACCGCCACCTTCTTGGCCACCCAGCCGAGGAACAGGCCGGTGGGCAGGGTCAGGCAGATGAAGCCGACGGCGAAGATCCCGGAGATGAGGATGAGTTGGGCCTCGTTCTCGATCATCTCCCGCATCAGCAGGGCCGCTTCCGCGACCCCGATGGCGGCCGCCACCGTGGTGTTCTTGGTGAGGGCGATGAGGACGTTGGCGAGCGGGCCGACGACGGAGCGGAAGGCCTGCGGAAGCACGATGATGCGCAGGATCTGGGGGAAGCCGAGCCCGATGGCCCGGGCCGCCTCTACCTGGCCGAGGGGGACGGTGTTGATGCCGGAGCGCAGCGCCTCGCAGACGAAGGCGCTCGTGTACGCGATGAGGCCGAGGACGGCGAGGCGGAAGTTGATCGTGGTGAACCGGTCGGCGCCCATGCTGACGCCGAGCGTCTGGAAGAGGCCGAGCGAGGTGAAGACGATGATGACGGTGAGCGGGATGTTGCGGACGACGTTGACGTAGACGGTGCCGAAACCCCGCATGAGG
Source organism: Streptomyces sp. adm13(2018) (assembly GCF_008042145.1). Lineage (GTDB taxonomy): Bacteria > Actinomycetota > Actinomycetes > Streptomycetales > Streptomycetaceae > Streptomyces. The sequence goes on along the minus strand of NZ_RDBH01000061.1, from coordinate 2,540 downwards.
GGGACGGGGCTGACGCGCATCGCCGCCAGCAGCGTCCCCCAGACGAGGGAGCCGATCGCCGAGTAGACGGTGAGCTGCACCGTCACCCAGAAGGCTCCGAGCAGGTCGTACCCCTGGAGGAAGTCGAACACGGCGGCCCGCTCACTTCACGATGACGCCGATCTCGGGGGCGGGTTCGTTCTGGTAGTTCGCCGGGCCGAAGTTCTTCTTCACCGCGGCGTCCCAGGAGCCGTCGGCGACCATCTTCTCCAGGGCCGTGTTGATCTTGGCCTTGAGTTCGCTGCCCTTCTGGACGCCGATGCCGTAGTTCTCGTTGCTCATCTTGAAGCCGCCGAGCTTGAACTTGTCCTTGAACTGGCTCTGCGCGGCGTACCCGGCGAGGATCGAGTCGTCGGTGGTGACGGCGTCGATGACGCCGTTCTCCAGTCCGGTCAGGCACTCGGAGTAGCCGCCGTACTCCTGGAGCTGGGCGTCGGGCGCCAGCTTCTCCTTGACGTTCTGCGCGGAGGTGGAGCCGGTGACCGAGCAGAGCCGCTTGTCGTTCAGGTCGGAGGGCTTCTTGATGGAGTCGTCGTCGGCCCGGATCAGGACGTCCTGGTGGGCCAGGAGGTAGGGGCCGGCGAAGTCGACCTTGGCCGCGCGTTCGTCGTTGATGGAGTACGAGGCCGCGATGAAGTCGACGTCACCGCGCTGGAGCAGCGTCTCGCGGTCCGCGCTCTTGGCCTCCTTCCAGACGATGTCGGACGGGTCGTGGCCCAGCTCCTTGGCGATGTAGGTGGCCACGTCGACGTCGAAGCCGGTGTAGGTGCCGTCCGGGGTCTTGAGGCCGATGCCGGGCTGGTCGTACTTGATGCCGACGGTGATCTCGTCCTCGCCGTGGTCGCGTGGCACGGCGCCGGTCGCACCGTTGGCGAATCCTGCGGAGGTGAGGGAGAGGACGACGGCCGCGGCGGCGGCCACACCGGCCTTGCCGGCCCTGCCGGTCCTGGCGGTCCTGGCGGTCTTCCCACCGGTCCTGGTCGCGTTCATGAGGATCACCCCTGGGGGCTGCTGGTCGGGCGGCGACCCCGCCGTGTCGTGCGGTGCCGCGGCGTCAGTGGTGAAGGATCTTGGACAGGAAGTCCTTGGCACGGTCGCTGCGCGGGTTGCTGAAGAACTCGTCCGGGGTGGTCTCCTCGACGATCGCGCCGTCGGCCATGAAGACGACGCGGTTGGCGGCGGACCGGGCGAAGCCCATCTCATGGGTGACGACGACCATCGTCATGCCGTCCCGGGCGAGTTGCTGCATGACTTCCAGGACCTCGTTGATCATCTCGGGGTCGAGCGCGGAGGTCGGCTCGTCGAAGAGCATCACCTTCGGATCCATGGCGAGGGCGCGGGCGATCGCCACGCGCTGTTGCTGGCCGCCGGAGAGCTGGGCCGGGTACTTCTCCGCCTGCGAGGCGACCCCGACCCGGTCGAGGAGGGCGCGGGCGCGTTCCTCGGCCGCCTTCCGGTCCTTCTTGCGCACCTTGATCTGGCCCAGGGTGACGTTGCCGAGCACGGTCTTGTGCGCGAAGAGGTTGAAGGACTGGAAGACCATGCCGACGTCGGCGCGCAGGGCCGCGAGCTCGCGGCCCTCGGCGGGCAGGGGGCGTCCGTCCACGACGATCTCGCCGGCGTCGACGGTCTCCAGGCGGTTGATCGCCCGGCAGAGCGTGGACTTTCCCGATCCGGACGGCCCGATCACGACCACGACCTCGCCGCGGTGGATCGTGAGGTCGATGGACCGCAGCACGTGCAGCGTGCCGAAGTGCTTGTCGACCCCGCGCAGCACGACGAGCGCATCGCCGCCCTCCGGGACGCCGCCTTCCGGGACGGGCATGGCACCCTCCTGGCTCACGCCCCCCGCTTGCCGCTCCCTCTCCCGTTCATGCTCCGCCCTCCGTCCGGTACCCGCACGCCGGAGGGGCGCGACACCCGGTGCGGGAGCGGCCTCCCGGCGGCGTCCGCGCGCGAGGGGGCGGGCTGGCGGACACTGGGGGTGGGAGCCGAGTGCGCGAGGAGGGTCCGCCATGAGCAGTGCCGCACCCAAGGTCAGCACGTTGCCGCCGGAGCACCGGGAGCGTCTGATGGCCTTCGCCGAGGACGTGTACTTCGATTCCGGTCACCGGCTGTTCGAGGAGCAGCAGCACGCCGACCGGTTCTGGATCGTGAAGACGGGCGCCGTGACCCTGGACGCGAGGGTGCCGGGGCGCGGGGCCCCGGTGATCGAGACCCTGCACCACGGCGAGCTGGTGGGACTCTCGTGGCTGTTCCCGCCGTACCTCTGCCAGTCGGGCGCGGAGGCGATGACACCGGTCCGCGCCCACGAGTTCAACGCTCCGGCCGTACGCTCGATGTGCCGCTCGGACACGGAGTTCGGGTCCTCCGTCACGTTCTGGGTGGGCTCGATCCTGGCCCACCGCCTCCAGGTGACCCGGGTCCGCCTCCTGGACCTGTACGCACCGCACGGGAGCGGCATCATGGCGTGAGGGGCGGCCTGCGGGGGCCTCGGGGGC
>NZ_RDBH01000060.1:16859-28126 GCF_008042145.1 Streptomyces sp. adm13(2018) | reverse complement strand
GTCAGCGCAGGGTGGCGCCGCCGTCGACGTAGATGTCCTGCATGGTGATGTGGCGGGCCCGGTCGGAGGCGAGGAAGGCCACGGTCTCCGCGATGTCCTCCGGGTCGGCGATGCGGCCGAGCGGGATGCCGGTGCGGTGGCTGGTGACGTCCCCCTCGATGACGCGGCGGGGGCCGGTCGGCCCGTCCCAGAGCGCGCGCTGCATGGGGGTGTCGGTGGAGCCGGGACAGACGGCGTTGCACCGGACGCCCCGGTCGGCGACCTCCAGGCCCAGGCACTTGGTGAAGGCGACGGCGGCGGCCTTGGAGGCGGCGTAGGCGCTCATGCCGGAGCGGGGGATGCCGGCGGCGTTGGACGCGACGGTCACCACGGAGCCGGAGCCCCGGGCGGCCATGCCGGTGACCACGGCCCGGGAGAGGTGGAAGACGCCCGTGGTGTTGACCGCGAAGACGTCCGCCCAGTCCTGGTCCGTCAGGTCGAGCGCGGGTCCGGTCCTGAGGATCCCGGCGACGTTCACCAGGATGTCCACCGGGCCGAGTTCGCGCTCGACGCGCTCCACGGTCCGGTTCACGTCGCCCCCGTCGGTGACGTCCAGCCGGTAGGGGACCACGGTGCCGGTGGGCCGGTCCCGCTCTCCGCCGTGGTCACCGGTCGTCCGTGCGACGCTCTCGGTGAGCGCGGCCGCCGCGCGGTCCGTCGCCGCGACGGTGGCGCCGCGCGCGGCGAGGGCGTGCACGACGGCCTCGCCTATGCCCTGCGCCGCGCCGGTGACGAGGGCCACGCGACCCTCGAACTCACCACGCGGTCTGCTGCTTTCAGCCACAATACCTCCTTGACTTAGGTAAGCCTAACCTAAGTCATTCGAATAACCCATGGGCTTGCCCCGGCGGCGGCCCGAAGGCCGCCACCGACTGCGGAACACCGAACGGATCGACGTCACCGGCGAGGTGACGGACCGTCCGTCACGGCCCGCAGCGCCGCGTCCAGGAGCGGGCCGATCTCCTCCAGCGCCTCCGGCGCCATCAGCTCGTCGTGACCCCGGTCGAGGACGTGCTCGGTGAGGACGCCGTCCACGTACGCGTGCCACACCAGCTGCGGCGTCTCCCCGTCCGGGGTCGTCCGCGCGGCCGTGAAGAAGAGGACGTCACCCCGGAAGTGCCGGGTGCGGCTGCGGGAGAGCAGCCGTACGCAGTGCACGTTGGTCTCCACGATGGCGTGCAGCAGGGAGTCGTCGAAGCCCGCGAGCAGACCCTGGCTGTCCCGGATCGCGGCCACCGCCTCCTCGCGCGACACGTCCCCGCGCCCGGCGGTCTCCGCCCCGAGCCCCGCCACCGAGAGCAGGAAGCCGTTCTCCTCCTGTTCGAGCCGTTCACGCCACTCCGGCGTCTCCAGGTACGACCAGTCGTCCCGCTCCGGCGGATAGGCGTCCAGCAGCGCGAGGAACGCGACCTCCTCGCCGCGCTCCTGGAGCATCGCGGCGAGCGTGTGCGCCACCGTCCCGCCGAAGGAGTACCCGGCGAAGTGGTACGGCCCCTCCGGCTGCACCGCGCGGAGCTCCGTCAGGTACCGCTCGCACAGCTCGGCGACGTCCGCCGCGTCCGGCAGCTCCCCGGCCAGACCGGGCGACTGCACGGCGTACACCGGCCGGTCCGCGTCGAGGTGACGCAGCAGGCCCGTGTACTGCCAGCCGAACCCGGAGGCCGGGTGGAAGCAGAACAGCGGCGCCTTCCCGCCCCGCTCCCGCAGCGGCAGCAGCACCCGCAGCGCGTCACGGCGCGAGTCCGAGCCGATCCGGGCCGCCACGTCCGCGACCGTCGGCGCCGACATCACCGTGCCCACCTGGACCGGGACGCCCAGCTCGTCACGGATGCGGCCGACGAGCCGCATCGCGAGCAGCGAATGCCCGCCCAGCTCGAAGAAGTTGTCCTCGACACCGACCCGCTCCAGACCGAGCACGTCCGCGAAGATCCCGCAGAGCAGCTCCTCGCGGGCGTCCTTCGGCGGCCGGCCGCCGCCCGCGTCCGCGAACACCGGGGCGGGCAGTGCGACCCGGTCCACCTTGCCGTTCACCGTCAGCGGCAGCGTGGGCAGCTCCACGAACGCCGAGGGGACCATGAACTCCGGCAGCGTCGCCGCCAGCCGGGCCCGCAGCGCCGCCGTCACCGTCTCCGGGTCCGTCCGGTCCGTCTCCGAGGCCGGCACCGTGTACGCCACGAGCCGCTTCACCCCGTTCGCCCCCGTGTGCACGACCACCGCGGCGGCCGCCACCTCGGGCGCGGCGGCGAGCACCGACTCGATCTCGCCCAGCTCGATCCGGAAACCGCGGATCTTCACCTGGTGGTCGGCCCGGCCCAGGTAGTCGATCCCGTCGTCCTCGCGCCAGCGCACCAGGTCACCGGTGCGGTACATCAGCGTGCCCGGCTCGCCGAACGGATCGGCCACGAACCGCTCCGCCGTCAGCGCCGGCCGCGCGAAGTAGCCGCGCGCCAGACCCGCGCCCGCCAGGTACAGCTCGCCCGGCACCCCGTGCGGCACCGGCCGCAGCGCGCCGTCCAGCACGTACGCCCGGGTGTTGTGGATCGGCCGGCCGACACAGGAGGTGGCGCTGCCGCCGACGTCGGCCCCCAGCGCGTTGATCGTGTACTCGGTGGGCCCGTACAGGTTGTAGCCCATCGTCCCCTCCGTCCCCGCGATCAGCGACCACAGGGAGTCGGGCACGGCCTCGCCGCCCAGCAGGACCAGGGCGGGACGGTGCCGCCCCTCGTCCAGGAGCCCCGCGTCGACCAGCTGCTGCCCGTACGACGGGGTGACGTTGACGACGTCGATGCCGACCCGGTCGTAGTGCGCGGTCAGCGCCGCCGGGTCGAGCCGCAGCTCCTCGCCGATGACGTGCACCTCGTGCCCGTCGACCAGCCAGAAGAACTCCTCCCACGACATGTCGAACGCGAACGACACGGTGTGCGCGACCCGCATCCGTCGCCCGCCCGCCAGCTTCACCGCGGGCTCGAAGATCCGCTCCCGGTGGTTCAGCAGCATGTTCACCAGACCGGAGCCCGGCACCACCACGCCCTTGGGGCGCCCCGTGGAACCCGAGGTGTAGATCAGGTACGCCGGGTGCCGGCCGTCGCGCGGTGCCGACAGCTCCTCCTCGGCCACCGGCCCGCCCGGCAGCGCGGCCAGCTCCGCCACCATCGCCGGATCGTCCAGGACCAGCGGCGGCACACCCGCCACCACCGGCACCCGGCCCGTCACCGACGACACGGTGACCAGGCAGAGCGGACCCGCGTCCTCGACCATCGCGGCCAGCCGGTCCACCGGGTGGTCCAGGTCGAGCGGCAGATACGCCGCCCCCGCCTTGAGCACCGCGAACAGCGCGACCACGAAGTCCGCCGAGCGCGGCAGCCCCAGGGCCACCGTCCGCTCCGGACCCGCGCCCCGTGCGATCAGCGCGCGCGCCAGCCGGTTCGCCCGCTCGTCGAGCTCCGCGTAGCTCAGCCGCTCCTCCTCGAAGACCAGCGCCGTCGCGTCCGGGGTGAGCGCCGCCTGCCGGGCGAACAGCTCGACGAACGACACGTCCGGCAGCTCGTGCCCCAGGTCGTCGCCGAGGGCGAGCAGCCCGTCCCGCTCGGGGGCCTCCAGGGTGCGCAGCCGGCCGACCGGCGTCGCCCCGCCCGCCGCGAACTGCTCGACGAGCAGCCGCAGCCGGGCCGCCAGCTCCTCCGCCTTCGTCCGCTCGTACAGGTCGGGCCGGTAGGCCAGGCTGAGTTCGAGCGAACGGTCCGGCGTCACGGCGAGCGTCAGCGGATAGTGCGTGCCGTCCACGCTGTGCGTCCAGCCGATCTTGTGCCGCTCCACCGCCTCCTCGCGCGCCGTGTCGTCCAGGGGCGTGTTCCGGAACACGTACAGGGTGTCGAAGAGCTGCCCGACACCCGCCGCCTGCTGGATCCGGCCCAGGCCCATGTAGTGGTGCGGCAGCAGCTCCGCGTGCTCGCCCTGCGTGCGCACCAGCAGCTCGCGCAGCGTCTCCGAGGGCCGCAGCGTCACCCGGAACGGCAGCGTGTTCATGAACATGCCGATCATCTGGTCGACGCCCGGCACCTCCGCCGGACGCCCCGAGACCGTCGCGCCGAACACCACGTCGTCCCGCCCGGTCATCCCGGCCAGGGACAGCGCCCACGCCGCCGACAGCACCGTGTTGAGCGTGACGCCACAGCCCCGGGCGAAGGCCCGCAGCCGGTCACTGGTCTCCTCGCCGAGCGCGATGTCCACCACCTCGGCGGTCACCGGCTGCCGCGCCGGATCGGCCGGCGCCACCAGCGTCGCCTGGTCCAGACCCGACAGATGGTTCCGCCAGGCGATCAGCGCCGCCTCGCTGTCCGTCCCCGCCAGCCACCGCAGGTACGCACGGTACGGAGTGACCGGCGGCAGCACCTCGGCGCGGCCACCCGCCCCGTACAGCTGGAACAGCTCCTCGAAGAACAGCGACTCCGACCAGCCGTCGGTGAGGATGTGGTGCTGCGTCACACAGAGCATCCACCGGTCCTCGGCGAACTTCAGCAGCGTCACGCGCATCAGCGGCGGCGCCGACAGGTCGAACCGCGTCGCCGCGTCCTCCAGCGAGAACACCCGCTGCGCCTCCTCCTGCTCCGCCCGGTCCAGACCCGTCAGGTCCCGCACGTCCCAGGGCAGCTCCCACACGGCGGGCACCACCTGCACCGGACCCGCCAGACCCTCGTGCCAGAAGGCCGAGCGCAGGTTCGGGTGCCGGCGCAGCATCGCGTCGAACGCGGCGCGCAGCGCCGTCGTGTCCACCGCGTGCCGCAGCTCCACGAAGTTCTGCATGAGGTACACGTCGAGCGCGCGATCGTCGTACTGCGCGTGGAAGTACAGCCCCTCCTGGAGCGGTGCCAGCGGCAGCACCTCCCCGGCGCCCGGGAACACCCGGTCGAGCAGCGCCCGCCCGGCCTCGTCCAGCTCGACCAGCGGCCCCTCGGCCCCCGGCGCGGTCCGCGCCGCGTCCTGCTCGTCCGGCGTCCTGGCGGCCACGGCCAGACCCGCCACCGTCCGCTGCTCGAACACATCGCGCGGGGTGAGGACCAGGCCCTCCTTACGGGCCCGCGTCACCAGCTGGATCGAGACGATGCTGTCGCCGCCCAGGGCGAAGAAGTCGTCGTCCACGCCGACCGAGCGCAGCCCCAGCACCTCGGTGAACACCCGGCACAGGGCCTCCTCCCGCTCCCCGCTCGGGGCCCGGGACTCCGGCGAGGCGCCGAGTACCGGCGCGGGCAGCGCGGCCCGGTCCAGCTTGCCGTTCACGTTGAACGGCAGCGCGCCGAGCACCACCACGGCCGCCGGAACCATGTAGTCCGGCAGCACCTCGGCCAGCTCCGCGCGGATCGCGGCCGGTTCCGCCGTGCCGGTGACATAGCCGACCAGACGCTTCACGCCGGGGGTGTCCTCGCGGACCACGACCGCCGCCGCGTCCACCCCGGCCACCGCCGCGAGCGCCGACTCGACCTCGCCCGGCTCGATCCGGAAACCACGGATCTTCACCTGGTCGTCGGCCCGGCCCAGGTACTCCAGTTCCCCGTCCGCCCGCAGCCGCGCCAGGTCGCCCGTGCGATACATCCGCGAGCCGGCCGGACCGTACGGATCGGCCACGAACCGCTCGGCGGTCAGCGCGAACCGGCCCAGGTAGCCGCGCGCCGTCCCGTGCCCCGCCAGATACAGCTCACCCGTCGTCCCCGCCGGGACCGGCCGCAGCGCCGCGTCCAGGAGGTACGCGCGCGTGTTGCCGATCGGCCGCCCCACCACCGGGGTCGCGCTGCCGGCCAGGTCCGCCGCGAGCGCGTCCACGGTGTACTCGGTCGGACCGTAGAGGTTCACCGAGATCACCCCGCTCGCCGCCCGCACCGCCGACCACAGCGCCTCCGGCACCGCCTCGCCGCCGAGCAGCAGCAGCGCCGGACGGTGCCCGGCCGGGTCCAGCAGACCCCGGTCCAGCAGCCCCAGGGCGTACGTCGGGGTGACGTCCATCGCGTCCACCTGGTGCTCCCGCACATAGCCCACGACGAACTCGGCGTCCCTGCGGCCCACCTCGTCCAGGACGTGCAGCTCGTGCCCCGCGACCAGCCAGAACAGCTGCTCCCACGAGGTGTCGAAGCTGAACGAGGCCGTGTGCAGTGCCCGCAGGGCCCGCCCGCCGGTCGCGTCGACCACCGGACCGAAGACCTCGGCGATGTGGTTGGCGTACAGGTTCGACAGACCGCCGTGGGTGAGGACCACGCCCTTGGGACGGCCGGTCGACCCCGAGGTGTAGATGACGTACGCAGGGTGCCCGTCCGCGATCCGCGGCGCGGCGAACTCCGCCGGGCGCGCGTCGAGCACGGCGACCGTCTCCGGCGCGTCGAGCACGATCCGCTCCGGACCGTCCCCGGCCGGGGGCAGCAGCTCCACCGCCCGCGCGGTGGTCAGCACGAACGCGGGCGCCGCGTCCTCGATCATCAGACCCAGCCGGTCCGCCGGATAGTCCAGGTCGAGCGGCAGATAGGCGCCGCCCGCCCTCAGCACGGCGAGGATCGCGACCACCGTCTCCGCCGAACGCGGCACGGCCAGCGCCACCACCGACTCCGGTCCCACCCCGCGCTCCGCGAGCAGCCCCGCGAGCCGCGCGGCCCGCCCGTCGAGCTCGGCGAAGGTCAGCGACGTCTCCCCGCAGACCACCGCCGTCGCGTCGGGCGCGCGCGCCGCCCGCTCGGTGAACACGTCCGCGACCGTCCCCGACGGCACGTCCCGCAGCGTCCCCGGCCAGCTGCCCCGCACCCGCTCCAGCTCGGCCGGCGGCAGCAGCGCGAGCGCGCCGACCGCCGTACCGGGCTCGGCCGCGATCCGGTCCAGGACGTGCGCGAGCCGGTCCGCGATCCGCTCCGCCGCCCGCGCGTCGAACACGTCCGGCCGGTACTCCAGCCGCAGTTCGGCCCGCGCGTCCAGGGACACCGCGAGGGTCAGCGGGTAGTGCGTGGCGTCCTCCGCCTCGACGCCCGTCACCCGCACCCCGCCCGCGACCGTCTCGCGCGCCGAGGGGTCCACCGGGTAGTTCTCGATGACGACGAGCGTGTCGAACAGCTCCCCGCCGCCGCTCTGCCTCTGGATCAGCCGCAGCCCCAGGTGGTGGTGGGCCAGCAGCGCGTTCTGCTCGTCGCGGAAGCGCCGCAGCAGCCCCTCCACCGTCTCCTCGGGCCGGGTGGCCAGCCGCACCGGCACGGTCGTGATGAACAGACCGAGCATCGACTCGACGCCCGGTATCTCGTCCGGTCGGCCCGACACCGTCAGACCGAACACGACGTCCCGCCGCCCCGTCAGACCGCCGAGCAGCAGCCCCCACGCGCACTGGATCAGCGTGCTCGGCGTCGTGCCGAGCCGCCGCGCCGCCGCCGTCAGCCGGTCCGTCGCCGCCCGCGACAGCTCCAGGGCGTGCACCCCGGGCCGCACCGGCGCCCGCGCCGGGTCCGGCGCCGCGACCAGCGACGCCTCCTCGACCCCGGCGAGGGCCGACCGCCAGGCCGCCTCCGCCGCCGGGGTGTCCTGCTCCTTCAGCCACTTCAGATACGCCCGGTAGGGGCGTACGGGAGGAAGCCCCGAGGCGTCCCCGTCCGCCGCGTACAGCGCGAGCAGGTCGCCCACGAGCAGCGGCATCGACCAGCCGTCGACCAGGATGTGGTGGACCGTGATCACCAGCCGGTGGTCGTCCCCCGCGAGCCGCGCCAGGACCAGCCGCAGCAGCGGCGGCCGGTGCAGCGCGAACCGCCGCGCCAGCTCGGCCCGCCGCAGCACGGCGAGCCGCTCCGCCGGCGAGGCGCCCGTCAGCGCGGTGCCGTCGGCGGCCTTCGGGAACGCCGCCGTCAGATCGACCCGCTCGACACCGAACGTCACCTCCGCCGGCACGAACTGCACCGGCTGGGGAACGCCCTCGTGCCAGAAGCCGGCCCGCAGGTTCGGGTGGCGGCGCAGGAGCGCCGCCGCCGCACGGTCCAGGCGGTCCGCGTCCACGGGCCCGGACAGACCGACCGACACCTGCACGGTGTACACGTCGGCGCCCTCTCCGTCGTAGACGGAGTGGAACAGCATGCCCTGCTGAAGGGGGGACAGCGGCAGCATGTCCTCGATACGAGCCTGCGTCACTGCTGGGCCCTCCACATTTCTTCGAGCATGGTGATCTGGTTCTGGTCGAGGTCGAGCAGGTCGAGGTCGGACGGGGTGTGTCCGGCGGAGGAACCGCCGGCCGCCCACGCGGCGAGCAGGTCGAGCGCGGCGAGCCAGCCGTCCGCGAGCTCGTCCACCGTGCGCGGGGAGAGCGCCTCGCCCGCCCAGACGAAGGTGGCGGCGAGCTCCGGACCGTCCGGGCCGTTCTCGATCTCCGCGTCGACGGCGAGCGGATGGGAGAGCGGCATGCCGGGATCGGGCCGTACGGCGAGGGCGTCCGCCTCCGCCGCGGGACCCCACACGGACTGTGTCCGCGCGGTCTGCCGGCCGAGGTAGTTCCACAGGATCTCCGGGCCCGCGCCGGCCGCGAACAGCCCCGCCGTGGCGGCGTTCGCGTACCGCAGCAGCCCCGCGCCGATCCCGCCGTCCGGGACGTCCCGGAGCCGCTCCTTGATCTCCTTCAGGGCCGTCCCCGCGTCCTGCGTCCCGGCGACCACGGCGGCCGGGTCGTAGCCGTCGGCGGTGAGCCGCAGCGGATACACACTGGTCAGCCAGCCGACCGTACGGGTGAGGTCGGCGCCCGGCACGAGGTCCTGCTCCCTGCCGTGCCCCTCCAGCTCCACCGTCAGGCCGTCCGTGGGCCGTCCCGAGCGGGCCGCCCACGCGCCCACGGCGAGGACGAGCGCGGTCATGAGGGTGTCGTTGACGGTGCCGTGGAAGGCCTGCGGCACCGCCGCCAGGAGCGGCTCGGTCCGCTCGGGCGACAGCCGGACGGTCCGCCGCCGGGCCGTCGCCACCGTGTCCCGCGCCGGGTCCAGCGGCCGGTCGGCCAGCAGCAGCGCCTCCGGCGCCGCCGCCGTCCACCGGTCCAGCTCGGCCGTCCGCCGACCGCTGTGCGCCTCGGCGAGCAGCCCCGCCGTCCAGGTGCGCAGCGCCGTCGGCACGGGGTCGAGCGCGGGCGTCCGCCCCGCCGACGCGGCCTCCCAGGCCGCCCGCAGGTCGGGCAGCAGGATCTGCCAGGACACCTCGTCCACCACTAGGTGGTGGGCGACGAGCAGCAGCCTGCCCGGCTCACCGGGACCGGCGTCCAGGTGCACGGCCCGCACGGTCGCCCCGGTCTCCGGGTCCAGCTCGCCGGCGGCGCGGTCCGACTCACGGCCGACCAGCTCCCGCAGCGCACCGGAGTCGAGCCCGGACGCGTCGACCGTCCGCAGCACCGAGGCCGCCGACAGCGCACCCAACGGGGCCACTTCGGCGCTCCACACGCCGGGGCGCGTCACGGTCAGCACCTGCCGGAGCCCGTCGTGGAGGTCGAACACCGCCTGGAGGGCGGTCGCGAGGTCGGCCCGCCGGACCCCGGCGGGCACCACGACAAGACGGGCCTGGCAGAACCGGCGGAAGGGACCGCCGCGTTCGGCGAACCACCGCGCCACCGGCGGCAGGACGAGCGGCCCCACCCCCTGCTCGGCGGGGCGCGCGGCGGCCGCGGCGTCCGCCGTGGGCGCGGCGACGGCGGCGAGCCCGGCGGGCGTCGGGTGCTGGAACACCTGGCGGGCCGTCACCTTGAGCCCCGCCTTGCGGGCCTGGCTCACGAAGCGGATGGAGACGATGCTGTCGCCGCCCAGCTCGAAGAAGTTGTCCTCGGGACCCACGGCGGCCAGCCCCAGAACCTCGGCCATCAGCCGGGCGAGCAGCTCGACCGGGCCCTCACCGGGCACGGGAACCGGGGCCGGGGCCGGCACGCCGACCCGAGGCTCCGGCGGCGCCGGGAGCGCCCGCCGGTCCAGCTTGCCGTTGGGCGAGAGCGGCACCGCCGGGATGTCCAGGAAGACGCTCGGCACCATGTACTCGGGCAGCTGCCCGGCCGCGTGCGCCCGCAGCGCCTCCGCGTCGAACACCGCGCCCGCCGCCGGGACGGCGTACGCCACGAGCCTGCGGCTCCCCGGCCGGTCCTCGCGTACGACGGTGACGGCGCGGACGACGTCCGGGTGGGCGGTGAGGACGGTGTCGATCTCGCCGGGCTCGATGCGGAAGCCACGGAGCTTGACCTGGTCGTCGGTCCGCCCGAGGTAGTCGAGTGCGCCGTCGTGGCGTCGGGTGACGAGGTCGCCGGTGCGGTACATGCGGGTGCCGGCGGGGCCGTGGGGGTCGGCGACGAAGCGTTCGGCGGTGAGGTCGGGGCGGGAGAGGTAGCCGCGGGCGAGTTGGACGCCGGCGAGGTACAGCTCGCCGGGGACGCCGACGGGGACGGGCCGGAGGCGGTCGTCCAGGACGTGGACACGGGTGTTCCAGACCGGGGAGCCGATCGAGGCCGACGTGCCCTGCGCCTCTCCGGGCGGGCAGGAGGCCGCGGTGACGTCGACGGCCGCCTCGGTCGGCCCGTACAGGTTCTCCAGGGCCACGGATCGCTCACCGGCCGACTCGTGGAAGCGGGCGACCAGATCGGCGGGGAGGGCCTCGCCGCTGCACACCACCACCCGCAGGCTCGGGCAGGAGGAGACCTCCACCTCGGCGACGAAGGCCGCGAGCATGGACGGGACGAAGTGGACCACGGAGACCCGCTGTTGGCGGATCAGCTCGGCGAGGTACTCGGGGTCCTTGTGGCCTTCGGGGCGGGCGATGACCAGGGGGACGCCTTGGGTGAGGGGCCAGAAGAGTTCCCAGACGGAGACGTCGAACCCGGTCGGGGTCTTCTGGAGAACCCGGTCGGTGCCCCCGAGGAGGTACGCGTGCTGCATCCACTCCAGGCGGTTGACGATCGCGCGGTGCTCGACCATCACGCCCTTCGGCCGTCCGGTGGAGCCGGAGGTGAAGATGACGTACGCCGGGTGGTGCGGCAGCAGCGGAGCGGTCCGGTCCGCGTCGGTCGGGGCCTCGGCGGAGAGCCCGGCCAACTCGGCTGTCACTGCGGGGGAGTCGAGCAGGATCCGCCCCGTCCCGACACCCTCCGGGAGCGCGCCCTCGGAGAGCAGATCCGTGAGGATCACGACCGGCCGTGTCGTGTCCGTCATGTGGGTGAGGCGGTCGGCGGGGAGGGTGAGGTCGAGGGGGAGGTAGGCGCCGCC
>NZ_RDBH01000060.1:0-16759 GCF_008042145.1 Streptomyces sp. adm13(2018) | reverse complement strand
GCGACGAAGCGTTCGGCGGTGAGGTCGGGGCGGGAGAGGTAGCCGCGGGCGAGTTGGACGCCGGCGAGGTACAGCTCGCCGGGGACGCCGACGGGGGCGGGCCGGAGGCGGTCGTCCAGGACGTGGACACGGGTGTTCCAGACCGGGGAGCCGATCGAGGCGGAGACGCCGGTCGCCTCCCCGGGCAGGCAGGTCGCGGCGGTGACGTCGACGGCCGCCTCGGTCGGTCCGTACAGGTTCTCCAGGGCGATCGTGAGATCCCCCGCGGAGGCGTGGAAGCGGGTCACGAGATCGGCGGGGAGGGCCTCGCCGCTGCACACCACGAGTCGCAGGCTCGGGCAGGTCGCCGCGTCGACGCCGTCCAGGAACGCCTGGAGCATGGACGGGACGAAGTGCAGGACGGTGACCCGCTGTTGGCGGATCAGCTCGGCGAGGTACTCGGGGTCCTTGTGGCCTTCGGGGCGGGCGATGACCAGGGGGACGCCTTGGGTGAGGGGCCAGAAGAGTTCCCAGACGGAGACGTCGAACCCGGTCGGGGTCTTCTGGAGAACCCGGTCGGTGCCCCCGAGGAGGTACGCGTGCTGCATCCACTGCAGGCGGTTGACGATCGCGCGGTGCTCGACCATCACGCCCTTCGGCCGTCCGGTGGAGCCGGAGGTGAAGATGACGTACGCCGGGTGGTGCGGCAGCAGTGGGGCGAGCCGGTCCTCGTCCGTCACCTCGGCGTCCGACAGCTCCTCCAGCTCGGCGCGGACCTCGGGCGCGTCCAGGACGACCGGTTCGGCCTCGCACGCCGGGGGCAGCGATCCGAGCCCTTCGAGGTCGGTCAGCACGCAGACCGGCCGTGTCGTGTCCGTCATGTGGGTGAGGCGGTCGGCGGGGAGGGTGAGGTCGAGGGGGAGGTAGGCGCCGCCCGCGCGGACGACGGCGTGGATGGCGATGAGGAGGTCGAAGGAGCGGGGGAGGGCGACACCGACGACGGACTCGGGTCCGACTCCGCGTCCGACGAGGAGGCGGGCGAGCCGGTTGACGCGTGCGTCGAAGTCCGTACGGGAGAGGTCTTCGCCCTCGAAGACGAGCGCGGGGCTTTCGGAGCCGGTGGCGTGGGCGGCACGGGCGGCGCGGTCGGATCCGGCGGCGACGAGGTCGGCCAGGTCGGCCGGTCCGTCCAGGACGCGCGCGGTGTCGTTCCAGCCGTCCAGCCGCCGCCGTTCGGCCGCGTCCATCAGGTCGATCGACGTCACGGGCGCGGCCGGATCGGCCACCACGGCGGCCAGCAGCCGGAGCAGACGCTCCGTCAGCCGCTCGGCACCGGCCCGCTCGAACAGGTCGGTGGCGTACCGGACCCCGCAGCTCATGCCGGGCACACCCGCCCGCTCCGTGCGCCGGAACAGGATCTCCAGGTCGAACTTGGCCGCACCGCCCAGGACTTCGTACTCCCCGGCGTCGGTGCCGAGCAGCCGGGAGGTGTCGGGGCCGCCGCCCTCGTACGCCACCATCGTCTGGAAGAGGGGGTGACGGGAGAGGGAGCGGGCCGGATTGACCGCTTCCACGACGGCGTCGAAGGGCAGGTCGGCGTGGTCGAGCGCGGCGAGGTCGGTGGCCCGCACCCGGCGCAGCAGCTCGTCGAACGTGGGGTCGCCGCCGAGATCGGTGCGCAGGACAGCCGTGTTGACGAAGAAGCCGACGAGTTCGTCCAGGGCGCTGTCGCCGCGGCCCGCGACGGGGGTGCCCAGGGGGATGTCGTGGCCCGCGCCGAGCCGGTGCAGCAGGGTCGCGACGGCGGCGTGCACCACCATGAACATCGTCGCGCCGGACTCCGCCACCAGCCCGTCGAGTGCGGTGACCAGAGCGGTGGGCAGCTCCGCCGTGACCGTGTCGCCCCGGTACGAGGGCGTGGCGGGGCGCGGCCGGTCGGTGGGGAGGGCCAGCTCCTCCGGGACGCCGGCGAGGGCGTCCCGCCAGTAGGCGGCCTGGCGGGCGGCGAGGGAGTCGCGGTCGCCCGGGTCGCCGAGGAGCGCGCGCTGCCAGAGGGCGTAGTCGGCGTACTGGACGGCGAGCGGCGCGAACTCCGGCGCGTGACCGGCGGCGCGGGCCGCGTAGGCGGTGTCCAGGTCGGCGAGGAGCGGACCGGTGGACCACTCGTCCGTCGCGATGTGGTGCAGCAGCACGACCAGGACGTGCTCGTCGGCGGAGGTGCTGAAGAGGACCGCGCGCAGCGGGAGTTCGGCCGTGAGGTCGAAGACCTCGGTGGCCGCCGCCTCCACGAGCGACGACAGCTCGCCGGCCGGGACGCGGCGGACCGCGAACGGCACCTCGGCCGCGCCGGCCGCCAGGATCCGCTGGTACGGCTCCCCGTCGGTCTCCGCGAACACCGTGCGCAGCACCTCGTGCCGGCCGGTCACGTCCCCGAGGGCCGCGCGCAGGGCGGACTCGTCCACGGTGCCGCGCAGCCGCAGGGCGAGCGGGATGGTGTAGGTGGCGGAGGGGCCCTCGACGCGGTGCAGGAACCACAGCCGCTGCTGGGCGGAGGAGAGCGGCAGCAGCTCGGGGCGCTCGGCGGCCCGGGCCAGGACGGGGCGGGCCGAGGCCGTGCGCTCCGCGAGGCGGGCCGCGAGCGCCGCGACCGTACGCGCCTCGAAGACGTCGCGCACCGTGCACGCCGTACCGGTCGCGCGGACGCGGGCCACGACCCGGGTGGCGAGCAGCGAGTGGCCGCCGAGGGCGAAGAAGTCGTCCTCGGCACCGACGGCCGCGAGCCCGAGCACCTCGGCGTACACGGAGGCGAGACGTTCCTCCAGTGGCCCGCGCGGGGCCCGCGTGGGCTCGACCGCCGTCGGCGCGGGCACGGGCAGTGCCGCCCGGTCCAGCTTGCCGTTGACGTTCACCGGGAGGACGTCCAGGGCGACCACGGCCGCGGGCACCATGTACTCCGGCAGCTCCTCGGCGAGCGCGCGGCGGACCTCCGCCGGTTCCGCGCCGCCGGTCACGTACGCCACGAGGCGGGGGACGCCGGGGGTGTCCTCGCGGACGAGGACGGCGGCCGAGGCCACCCCGGGGAGTGCCGTCACGGCGGCCTCGACCTCGCCGGGCTCGACGCGGAAGCCGCGGATCTTCACCTGGTCGTCGACGCGGCCGAGGAACTCGATCAGGCCGTCGGCGCGGCGGCGGACGACGTCGCCGGTGCGGTACATACGGCTGCCGGCGGGCCCGTACGGGTCGGCGACGAAGCGTTCGGCCGTGAGGGCGGGCCGCCCGAGGTAGCCGCGGGCGTTCTGGGCGCCGGCGAGGTACAGCTCGCCGGGGACGCCCGTCGGGACCGGCCGGAGGCCGGCGTCCAGGACGTGGGCCCGGGTGTTGTCCAGCGGGCGGCCGACGACGGGTGTCGGGCAGTCCGTGACGCGGGCGACGAGCGCGTCGACGGTGAACTCGGTGGGGCCGTAGTAGTTGACGGTCTCCACCTCCGGGATCTCCCGCAGCTCGTTCCACAGGGCGGGCGGGACCGCCTCGCCGCCGAGGAGGAGGAGCGGGGGATGCACGTCGCCGGTGAGGAGACCCGCGTCCAGCAGGTGGCGGCCGTACGACGGGGTGACGTCGAGCGCGTCGATGCGGTGCTCGCGGACATGGGCGACGACGGCGTCCGCGTCGCGGCGGCCGTACTCGTCGAGGACGTGCAGCTCGTGCCCGGCGATCAGCCAGAGGAGCTGTTCCCAGGAGGAGTCGAAGGAGAACGAGGCGGTGTGCAGGGCGCGGACCCGGCGCCCGAGCCGCTCGGCGACCGGGCGGTACAGCGCGCGCTCGTGGTCCCGGTAGAGGTTGGCGAGGCCGGCGTGGTGGAGCCCGACCCCCTTCGGGCGGCCGGTGGATCCCGAGGTGTAGATGACGTACGCCAGGTCGTCGGCGCGGGGCGCGCGAGACATGGGGCCGGAGGCGGCCGCGAGCCGGGTCCGTACCGCCGGGTCGTCCAGGACGAGCCGGGCCGCGCCGGGCAGGCGCGGGACGGCGCCGTCGGAGGAGGCGGTGGTGACGGCGCAGACGGGCGCCGCGTCCCGCAGCATGTACTCCAGGCGTTCCGCCGGGTGGTCGAGGTCGAGCGGCAGATAGGCGCCGCCGGCCTTCAGGACGGCGAAGGCGGCCACGACGGAGTCGGCGGACCGGGGCACGCCGAGCGCCACGACCGCGTCGGGACCCACGCCCTCCTCGGTGAGGAGCAGCGCGAGCCGGGAGACCCGGTCGCCGAGCGCGGCGAAGGTGAGGCGCTCCTCGCCGCAGACGAGGGCGACGGCGTCGGGGGTGCGGGCGATCTGCCGGTCGAGGATCTCGACCACGCTCTCGCGCGGGTGGTCGACGGCGGTGTCGTTCCACCGCTCCAGGAGGGCCCGCTCGGCGTCGGAGCGCAGCTCGTACGAGGAGACCGGGGCCGAGGGGTCGGCGACGGCCTGCTCCAGGACGCGCAGCAGCCGCTCGGCGAGCGCGTCGGCGGTCGACCGGTCGAAGAGTGCGGAGGAGTAGAAGACCTCCAGGTCGAGGGTGTCCCCGTGGGCGGTGTCGGAGAACGTGATGTCGAGGTCGAACTTGGTGACGCCGGGGTCGACCCGGTCCACGCGTGCGTCGAGGCCGAAGAGCGCGCGGACGTCCTGGGTGACGGTGCTGTGCGACACCATGGTCTGGAAGAGCGGGTGCCGGGTCGGCGAGCGGTCCGGGTTCACGGTCTCGACGACGGTGTCGAAGGGCAGGTCGGCGTGGTCGAGCGCGGCGAGGTCGGCGGCGCGGACGCGCGCCAGGAGCGTCGTGAAGTCGGGGTCGCCGGACAGGTCGGTGCGGAGCACCAGGGTGTTGACGAAGAAGCCGACGAGCTCGTCGAGCGCCGCGTCGGAGCGGCCGGCGACGGGGCTGCCGAGGGGGATGTCGTCGCCGGCGCCCAGCCGGTGCAGCAGGGTCGCGACGGCCGCGTGGACGACCATGAAGACGCTGCTGCCGGACTCGCGGGCGAGGGCGCGGAGGTGGGAGGCGAGCGCGGCGGGAACCTCGCGGTGGACCATGCCGCCCGCGTTGCTCGCCACGGCCGGCCGGGGACGGTCGGTGGGCAGGGTCTGCTCGGCGGGCAGGCCGGCCAGCGCCTCGCGCCAGTACGCGGCCTGGCGGCCGGCGAGGGAGCCGGGGTCGGCCGGGTCGCCGAGGACGTCCCGCTGCCAGAGGGCGAAGTCGGCGTACTGGACGGGGAGTCCGGCGCCCGGTCCGGCGAACTCCGGGGCGCGGCCCGCGCGACGGGCCGCGTAGGCCGGCTCCAGACCGTTCAGGAACGGTCCCATCGACCACTCGTCGCTCGCGATGTGGTGCAGGACGACCACCAGGGCGTCGGTTCCGCCCTCCGTGTCGCGCACCACCGTGACCCGTACGGGAGCCTCCGAGGCCAGGTCGAAGAGGTGCCCGAGGGCACGCTCCACCGCCCCGTCCAGGTGCTCCCGGCCGGTCTCCTCGACCCGGAGGGACACGCCCGCGTCCGCGGGGGCCAGGATGCGCTGGGCGGGCTCGCCTTCGTGGTCGGTGAAGACGGTGCGCAGGCTCTCGTGCCGGGCGACGACGTCGCGGAGGGCCGCGTCGAGCGCTGCCGTGTCGAGGCGTTCGGCGAAGCGGGCCACGAAGGGGATGTTGTACGTGGTGCTCGGGCCCTCCATCTGGTGGAGGAACCACAGCCGGCGCTGCGCGTGGGAGAGCGGCAGCACCTCGGGGCGTCCGGCCGCCGCGAGGGCCGGGCGGGACGCGGACTCCCCGTGGGCGCCGAGGCGTTCGGCGAGCGCGGCCGGGGTGCGGGCCTCGAAGACGTCCCGGACGCCGCACTCGGTGCCCAGGGCGCCGCGGACCCGGGCGGCCACGCGGGCGGCGAGCAGGGAGTGGCCGCCGAGGTCGAAGAAGTCGTCCTCGGGGCCGACCGGGTCCAGCTCCAGGACGTCGGCGAAGACACCGCAGACGATCTCCTCGCGGGCGTCGCGGGGAGCCCGCCCGCCCGCCGTGGTGAGCCCGGCCAGGTCGGGGGCGGGCAGGGATCTGCGGTCGACCTTGCCGTTGGAGGTGAGCGGGAAGGCGTCGAGGACGACCACGGCGGACGGCACCATGTAGGCGGGCAGCCGCTCGGCGGCGGCCTGCCGCAGGGTCTCGGCGTCCGGGGCGAGGCCCTCGGCTGCGGTCACGTAGCCGACGAGGAGCTGGGAGCCCGGCACGTCCTCGCGGACCACGACGACCGCGCGCCCGACCTCCGGACGGCCCGTCAGGACGCTTTCGATCTCGCCGAGTTCGATGCGGAAGCCGCGGACCTTGACCTGGTCGTCGGCGCGGCCGACGAAGTCGATGCGGCCGTCGGGGCGGCGGCGCACCAGGTCGCCCGTGCGGTACATGCGGGTGCCGGGCGGGCCGTACGGGTCGGCGACGAAGCGCTCGGCGGTCAGGGCGAAGCGGCCGAGGTAGCCGCGGGCGAGCTGGGCGCCCGCGAGGTACAGCTCGCCGGGGCGGCCGTCGGGGGTGGGGCGCAGGGCGCCGTCGAGGACGTGGGCGCGGGTGTTCCAGAAGGGCAGGCCGATGTCCGGGGTGCCGGTGTGGTCCGAGGGCAGGACGGCGGAGGTCGCCCAGACGGTGACCTCGGTCGGCCCGTACACGTTGGTGACGGATCCGGCCGTCCGGGTCAGCCGCTCGGCCAGGGCGGCGGGCAGCGCCTCGCCGCCGACGAGGACCTTCGTGGTGCCGAGGGCGGTCGGTCGGCCGTCCTCCAGGAGGGCCTGCCACAGGGACGGGGTGGCCTGCATGACCGCCGGGCGGTGGGTGTCGACCAGGGCGGTGAGCGCGGCCGGGTCGCGGACGGTGTCGCGGTCGGCGAGGACCACCGTCGCGCCGCTGATCAGCGGTACGTGGAGTTCGAGCGCGGCGATGTCGAAGGAGATCGTGGTGACGGCGACGAGCCGGTCTCCCGGGACCATGGCCAGCTCGTGGGCCTGCATCCGCAGGAAGTTGGCGAGCGCGGCGTGCGGGACGACGACGCCCTTGGGGCGGCCGGTGGAGCCCGAGGTGTGGATGACGTATGCCGGGTGGTCGCCGGAGAGCGCGGGCGCCCCGGCCCCGTCGAGCGGGGCGGCGGAGAGGTCGGCGAGCGCGGCCAGGGTGTCGGGCGCGTCCAGGACGAGGGTCTCGGTGCCGCGGACGTCCGGGGCGGCGGGAGCACCGGCGAGGGTGGTGAGGACGCAGACCGGGCGGGCGTCCTGGACCATGAACTCCAGGCGGTCGGCCGGGTAGTCCAGGTCGAGCGGCAGATAGGCGCCGCCGGCCTTGAGGACGGCGAGGAGGGCGACGACGAGATCGGTGCCGCGGGGCAGGGCGAGGCCGACGAAGGACTCCGGGCCGACACCGCGCGCGGCGAGCAGCCGGGCCAGTCTGTTGGCGCGGGCGTCCAGTTCCGCGTACGTGAGGGAGTCCCGGCCCGCGATGAGGGCGGTCTCCTCCGGGTGGGCGAGGGCGCGCGCGGCGAAGGCGTCCACGACGGTGCCGGGCTCGGTCTCCCGCCCGGTGGCGTCCGCCGCCTCGGCGAGGGCGCGCCGGTGCGCGGCGTCGACCAGGTCGGGGCGGCCGACGGGGGTGTCGGGGCCGGCGGTGGCGGTCTCGGTGAGGAAGTGGGCGAACTCCGCGGTCCTGGCGGCGAGCGAAGCGGCGTCGTAGGCCAGCGGGTTGGCGTCGAGTTCGAGGCGGATGCGGCCCTCGGCGGCGTCGTGGTGGACGGCGAGGGTGAGGTCGTCCACCGGGCCCGCGGCGATGTTGTGGACGGAGCCGGGGGCGCCGGCGAAGGCGAGGGCGTTGTCGAAGGCCTTCACGTTGACCATCGGGCCGAGCGGGCCGCGGTCGCGGCCGACGAGGCCGAGGTCGCGGCGGATGTCCTCGGCGCGGTAGCGCTGGTGGCGGCGGAGCCCGCGGACGCCGTCCGCGACCTCGGCGACCAGCGCGGCCAGCGGCTGCTCGGGCCGGACGGCGACGCGCAGCGGCAGCACGTTGACGACCATCGCGGGGACCGAGAGGGCGGCGGAGCCCAGCCGGGCCATCGCGGGCAGCGACAGGAGGACGTCGCGGTCGCCGGTGGAGCGGTGCAGGAAGGCGGCGAACGCGGCCGTCACGACATCGGCCCAGGTGGCGCGGGAGGCCCGGGCGAGGGCGTGGATCCCGGCGGTCGCCTCGGGTCCGACGACGGCCTCGGCGCGCAGGAAGTCGGGCGCCGCGGGGAACGAGGCGCCGGACAGCGGTTCGTGGGCGGTGCGGCCGTCGAGGCGGGCGAGCCAGTGGGCCCGGTCCTCGGCGTACCGCTCGCCCGCGCGGTAGGCGCTCTCCTCGTCCAGTACGGCGGAGAGCGGGCCGAACGGGGTCGGGCCGGGCTCCTCGCCGCGGACGAGCGCCGAGTACACCTCGGCGGTACGGCGGGAGACCAGCGAGAAGCCGTAGGCGTCGAGCGCGATGTGGTGGACGCGCTGGTACCAGAGCGTGCGGCCGGGGGCCACGAGGTGCAGGGCGAACGCGAAGAGCGGGGAGCCGGCCGGGTCGGCGGGCGTGCCCATGTCGGCGCGCATCCGGGCGAGCGCGGCGGCCTCGGGGTCGGCCTCCGCGCGGTGGTCGACCGTGTCCAGGACCGGTCCCCGGCAGGGCTCCTCGGCGAGGAGCTGCCACGGGGTGCCCGACTCGTCCTCCTCGAAGCGGACGGTGAGGGCCTCGCACTCGTCGAGGACCCGGCGGACGGCCGCCTCGAAGAGGTCCGGGTCGACCGGGCCGTCGATCTCGACGTACTGGCCGACGTTGTAGACCGGGGAGTCGGGGGCGAGCCGCTGCCCGTACCAGACACCGGTCTGGGCCCCGGTGAGGGGGAGACGCCGCAAAGCACGCTCGGTCATGGATCTTGCTCCAGGTTCACCCGCGGCGGATCGGTCCGGACGCGGAAGGGAAGGGCGAGGAGGGGAGTCGGGGGAGGCGAGGGACAGCCGGGGACGGCGCGGGGGAGTCGTCCCGAAGGGTCCGACCGCCCGGGCGGGCCGGAGGCCGGCCGCCCTGACACCCAAGCGATTAGGTAAGGCTAGCCTAAGATCCTGGAGGGTTGAGGGGCTGTCAAGTGGGCTCCGGCGCCCCGGCCCGAGGATGCGGAGCGATGGGGAACGCTCCTCAGCTCGCCCGCTCCGAACCGGAACCGGCCTGCTCCGCACGGCCCTTGACCCAGGCTCCCGGCGTGCAGCCGAAGTGCTTCCGGAAGGCCATGATGTAGCCGTTCGTGCTCACGAAACCCACTCGGGAGGCGGCCGTTCCCACCAGATGGCCCCGGTCCAGGAGATCCAGTGAGCGGTTCAGGCGCACCCGCGTGCGCCACTCGGAGAAGGCCAGCCCCGTCTCGTTGCGGAAGGCGCGGCGCAGGCTGGTCGAGCTGGTGTGGAGGCTCTCCGCCCACTCGGTGGCGGTCCGCTGGTCGTCCGGCCTGCGCAGCAGCGCGCCGGCCACCGAGCGGGCCGACTCGCTCGTAGGGCGCGGCACCGGCAGTGCGGCGGACGGGGACCCGGTCAGCAGCGCGAAAGCGGAAGCCTCGTCGGCGCCGGAACCGCCCCGCGTCCGGGCGAGCAGCAGGCGTCGCTGCGCCTCGTCGATCCGGACCACCGTGGGCTCCTCGTAGGGGAGTTCATGGGTACCGGGGTCGAAGGGCTCGGCGAGCACCAGGGAGTCGGGGTGGAAGCGTGCGCTGTGCGCGGTGCCCGCGGGGATCCACAGGGCGACGGACGGGGTGAGTTCATGGGCGGCGCCCGCCGCGGAGACCGATATCCGGCCCAGCGCCACGTAGAGCAGCTGGTGGAAGTCGTGTGTGTGGGGCGGGTGACCGCCCGCCGTGATGAAGTCCTCGTCCGCCGCGGCGGCCGTTCTCTCCTGGGCCATCGCCCACCCCCTGGTCCGCAGGGACCGGGACGGATTCCCGGTCTCTCGGTGTGATCGGTCGGGCTCCTGCTTGGATGAGCGGAGCTTAGGTAAGGGTAACCTAAGCTGCCGCACGACCCGTGAGGAACAGGAACATCCCATGACAGACACGTCCCCACCGGTGAGAGCCCCGCTGTCACCGGTACGGACCCGGCTCTCGCGCGGCGCGACCGTCGCGGTGATCGCCATCGCCGCCGTGATCGCCACCCTGCTGGCCGGAATCGCGCTCGGCTCCCGGGACATCTCCCCCCTGGAAGTCGTCCGCATCCTGCTCCACCCGGACGGTCAGGCGTACAACTCCCACGTCCTGTGGACCGAACGCATCCCCAGGACCCTGCTCGGCATCGCCGTCGGCGCCGCCCTCGGCGCCTCCGGAATGATCATGCAGGCGCTCACCGCGAACCCCCTCGCGGACCCCGGCATCCTCGGGGTCGAGCAGGGCGCCGCCATGTTCGTCGTGTTCGGCATCATGTTCCTCGGCGTCACCGATGTCAGCGGCTACTTCTGGCTGGCCCTGGCGGGCTCCGCGCTCGCCGCCTCACTGGTCTACCTGATCGGCACCCGCACCGACGCGGGCAGCTCCGCCGTCGGACTGGTGCTCGCCGGAGTCGCCCTCGCCGCCGTGATGTCCTCCCTCATCACCCTCCTCGTCGTCCGCGACAAGGAGGCCTTCGCCCACCTGAGGTTCTGGTCCGTCGGCCAACTCACCGGCCGGGCCGACGTCATGGACCAGATCATGCCGTTCGTACTCTGCGGACTCCTGCTCGCACTGCCGCTCGGCGGCACCCTCAACATCCTCGGCCTCGGCGACGACACCGCCCGCGCCCTCGGCGTCCGGGTCGAGCGGGCACGGCTCTTCAGCGCCGCCGTCGCCGTCCTGCTCTGCGCCGCGGCCACCGCCGCCGTCGGCCCGGTCGCCTTCGTCGGACTGGTCGCCGCCCACTGCGCCCGGCTGCTCACCGGCCCCGACCACCGCTGGTCCCTGCCGATCTCCATGGCCGTCGGCGCCGTCCTCCTCACGGCCTCCGACACCGCCGGACGGCTCATCCTCGACCACGGGGAGATCCAGGTGGGCCTCATGACCGCGATCGTCGGCACCCCCTTCTTCGTCTGGCTCGCCCGCCGCCGGGACCTGGTGAAGATGTGATGACCACGACCGACCTCCGGCCCGCGCGGCCGGACACCCCGACCACCCCCGCCGTCGTCGCGCACCTGCRCTCCGGCCGACGCGCCCGCAACCGCCGCACCCTCGTGGTCGCCGCCGTGCTCGCTGCCGCGCTGCTCGCCCTGACGGCCGCCTCCGTCCTCATCGGCGGCATCGGCCGGGTCGCCCCCGCCGACGTCCTGCCCGCCATGTTCGGCCTGCGCGACGGCCTCGCCGACTACATGATCTTCCAGCTGCGCATGCCGAGGGCGCTGGCCGCGCTCCTCTCCGGAGCCCTCTTCGGCCTCGCCGGCTCGCTCTACCAGCGGCTCATCCGCAACCCGCTCRCCACCCCCGACATCGTCGGCATCTCGGCCGGCGCCGGAGCCGGCGCCGCGACCGCGCTGCTCTACGCCCCCGCCGCCTTCAGCGTCGGCGTCCCGGCGGCCGCCGTCGTCGGCTCCTTCGTCCTGGTCGCCGCCGTCCAACTGCTCAGCTGGCGGGGCGGGGTCGACACCTACCGGCTCGTCCTGGTGGGCATCGGCCTGAGCGCGGTCTGCACCGCCTACACCAACTACCTGTTCACCGTCGCCGACCAGCAGAGCATCGCCATCGCCATGCGCTGGACCGTCGGATCCACCAACGCGGCCGACTGGGACGGCGTCACCACGCTCGCCGTCGGCCTCGGCGTCTGTCTGCTCGCCGCCCTCCTGGTCGCCCGGCCCCTCGGCACCCTCGGCCTGGGCGACGGCTTCGCCGCGGGCCTCGGGACCCGGGTGACGACGGTCCGCGTCGGCGTCCTGCTCCTCGGAGCCGCCGCCGCGGCCCTCGCCACCAGCGTCGTCGGACCCATCGGCTTCGTCTCGCTGATCAGCGGACCCATCGCCGTACGGCTCGTGGGAGTCGACCGCTCGACGGCCGTCGCCCCGGCCGTCGGCGCCGTCATCGTCATCGGCGCCGACGTCCTCGCCCAGCACGCGCCGGTGATCAGCCCGGTGCCCACCGGAGTCCTGACCGCGCTGCTCGGCGCGCCCTACTTCGTCTGGCTGATCCTTCGACGCAGGCAGGGAGCCTCGTGACACACGCCGCGACACCGCAGACCGACGGCCTGGAGACCACCGGGCCCCACCCGGACGGCCCCCCGACCGGCGGACCCGAGACCGAGACCCGGAAGCCCGTGACAGCCGACACCGAGACCCGTACCGCCACCGGGGCGACGGCCCGGCTCGAAGCGCGGGGCATCGGCGCCGGATACAGCGGCACCCCCGTCATCGAGGACCTCTCCCTGCGGATCGAGGCCGGCCGCATCACCGCGCTCGTCGGCCCCAACGCCTGCGGAAAGTCCACCCTCCTCAAGTCGCTGGCCCGGCTGCTGCCGCTCACCGCCGGATCGGTCCTCCTCGAAGGCGCCGACATCCACCGGCTGCCCACCCGTGAGGTGGCCCGCCGGCTCGGCGTACTGCCCCAGTCCCCGGTCGCCCCGGAGAGCATCACCGTCGGCGACCTGGTCTGGCGCGGACGGCACCCGCACCGCCAGTTCGGCCGCCGCCGCGACGCCCACGACGACACCGTCATCGCCGAGG
Organism: Streptomyces sp. adm13(2018); assembly: GCF_008042145.1. GTDB lineage: Bacteria > Actinomycetota > Actinomycetes > Streptomycetales > Streptomycetaceae > Streptomyces. Next base: position 4,054 of record NZ_RDBH01000060.1, on the reverse strand, counting down.
CCCTGCGGGCCACCGGCACCGCCGAACTCGTCGACCGTCCCGTCGACCAGCTCTCCGGCGGACAGCGCCAGCGCGTCTGGATCGCCCTGGCCCTGGCCCAGGACACCCCGACCCTGCTGCTCGACGAGCCCACCACCTATCTGGACGTCGCCCACCAGATCGAGGTGATGGACCTCCTCGCCGACCTCAACGAACAGACGGGCAAGACCATCGTGCTCGTCTCCCACGACCTCAACCAGGCTGCCCTCTACGCCTCGACCATCGTCGCCATGCGCGACGGACGCGTCATCCGGCAGGGCACGCCCGAAGAGGTGCTCGACGCCGACACCGTGGCCGAGGTCTTCGGCCTCAAGTGCGTCGTCGTCCCCCACCCCCTCACGGCACGGCCGCAGATCTTCCCCCTCGGCCGCCACCACCCGCAGGAGAACTGATCATGAACCGCCTCGCAAGACCCGCCGCCCGACGCTCCGCCGTCCGCACCCTGATCGCCGCCGCCGCGGCGGCCACGCTGCTCGTCGGCTGCGGCTCCGGTACGGAGGACAAGGCCGGCTCCGACAAGCCGACCACCGGCGGCAGCACGGCCGCGGCCGCCTTCCCGGTCACCCTCACCAACGCCTGGGGCAAGACCGAGGTCGCCGAGAAGCCGCTGAAGGTCGCCACCGTCTCCGACGGCGACACCTCCATCGCGCTCGCGCTCGGCCTGGTCCCCGTCATCACCCCGGACGCGGAGGACGGCGGCCCCGTCCCCGAGTACAAGCAGCGCGCCCTCACCAAGCTCGGCGCCGGCAAGCTCAAGACGTACGACGACACCGACGGCACCGACTTCGAGGCCATCGCCGCCGAGGCCCCGGACGTCATCCTCGGCATGAACACCTGGTCCATGGACACGGACTACGCCAAGCTCGCGCCGATCGCGCCGGTCGTCACCTACGCCGACAAGAAGGGCGCCGACACCCTGACCTGGCAGGAGCGCCTGAAGAACGCCGCCAAGGCCCTCGGTCTGACGGCCCAGGCGGACAGGGTCATCGCCGCCAACGGCAAGGCCATCGCCGACGCGGCCGCCGCCCACCCCGAGTTCAAGGGCAAGACGTACACCTACGCGGTCGTCCACCCCGAGCAGCTGACCTTCATGTCCCACGCCGACCAGGACCCGGGCATCTTCGAGCAGATCGGCCTGAGGAAGACCGCCAAGGCCGCCGCCTACACGGCCGACAAGAACGCCGTCAGCCTGGAGAACCTGGACGAACTGGAGGCCGACGTCCTGCTCATGACGTACCCCTTCGGTGACAACGGCCTGCTCAGCGCCTCCGAACTGGAGAGCAACAAGCTCTTCCAGTCCCTCACCGTCGTCAAGGGCAAGCACTACGCGGTGATTCCCTCGGAGAACACCCTCTCCTCCGCGGTCGCCTACCCCGACGCCCTGAGCTTCCCCTGGATCGTCGAGAAGCTCACCCCGATCCTCGCCCGGGCCGTCGCCGGCAAGTGATCCCCGCTCCCCTCCGGGGGCAGCACCACCCCGCACCACCCACCCGTCACCCGCGCGGGCCGGGCGGACCGGACGGCGTCACCAGGCCACCGGTCCGCCCGGCCGCGGTTCCCGGACCACCGCAGTGCCAAAGGAGCCCCCTCCATGTCCACCCGCAGCCCCCGCTCGGTCGTCACCTTCCCCATCGTGCTGAGGGAACTGACCGTCCTGCGCGCCGAGAACATCACCCCGGGAATGCGGCGCCTCACCCTCGGCGGAGCCCAGCTCGACGCCTTCGAGAAGAACGGACTCGAACTCCCCGCCCTGCGGACCGAGGGCTTCGACGACCACGTCAAGTTCTTCTTCGCCGACGAGACCGGCCGCCTGATCCTCCCCGGCCAGAACGTCAGCAGCCTGGACTGGCCCGCCGACGGCCGCCCCGTCGCCAAGGACTACACCCCGGTCCGGCACGACCCCGAGGCCGGGGAGATCGACTTCGACTTCGTCCGCCACGACGGCGGCATCGCCTCCACCTGGGCCGAGCACGCCGAGCCGGGCGACAGCGCCTGGATCGCCGGACCGAAGATGTCGCACAGCCACCCCGAGGGCGCCGACTGGCTGCTCGTGATCGGCGACGAGACGGCCCTGCCCGCCATCGGCCGCTGGCTCGCCGAGATGCCCGAGGGCACCAAGGCCCGCGTCTTCATCGAGATCGGCGACGACACGCACCGCCAGGAGCTGCCCACCCGGGCCGACGCCGAGATCGTCTGGCTGTCGCGCAAGGGCGCCCCCGCCGGCACCACCGACCTCCTCGAACAGGCGGTGCGCACGGCGGAGTGGCTGCCGGGCACCGTCTTCGCCTGGGTGGCCGGCGAGACCCTCACCCTCAAGGGCATCCGTCGCTACCTGGTGGCGGAGCGTCGGATCCCGCGCGACCACACCCACATCACGGGCTACTGGCGGCGTACGGACCACACGCCGGCCGCCCCGGTCGAGGGGGCCGCGCCGGTCGCCGTCGAGACGGAGGACGACGGGGACGACGCCCACGAGCGGCTGCACGAGCTGACGGACCTGGCCCCCGGCTACGCGATCCGGACGGCCGTCACGCTCGGTCTCTTCGACCTGGTCGACGGCGGCGTACGCGAGGCGGGCGAGCTGGCCCGCCGCGCCGAGGCCGACGCGCCGACCCTGAAGGCGCTGCTCCACTACCTGGTCTCGATCGACCTCCTCGCGGTGGGGGAGGACGGCTACCGGCTCACTCCCGTCAGCGAGGAGCTGGTCGAGGACGACCACTCGGCCGAGGAGTACCACCTGGAGGGCGCCCAGGCCGCGTTCGACGCCTCGCTCTCCGGGCTCCTGCACACGGTCCGCACCGGCGAGGCCGGCTACCGGACGCTGACCGGGCGGACCCTGACCGCCGCGATGGAGGACGACCCGAGGCTCGCGGGCACCGCCCGTACCGCCGTGGAGGAGGAGGCCATGTGGATCGCTCCCGGTGTCCTCCGGGCCCACGACTGGTCGGCGGTCACCGMGGTGACCGCGACCGGTCACGGCGCGGCGACCGTGGTCAACGCCCTGCTGAAGGAGTTCCCCGCGCTGCGCGCCCGGATCGCGGCCATGCCGTCGGTGCTGCGCGTGCTGGGCGACCAGGTCCTCGACACGGACGTCCTGCCGCGGGTCGAGCTGGTCGCCCAGTCCGCGGCCGTCCCGGCCGGTACCGACACCCTGCTGATGTCCCGTCAGCTGGAGTGGCTGGCCGACGAGGACGCCGTCCACACCCTCTCCGAGGCCGCCGCGGGTCTGGTGCCGGAGGGCACCCTGATCCTGGTGGAGATGGTCACCGCGGCCGACGCCGACGACGCAGACGCGGTCCTCCACCACCTCCGCCTCAAGTGCGCCTTCGGCTCCGGGGTCCGGGCGGCCGACGAGATCTCCGCGCTGGCGGAGCGGGCGGGCCTGGTCGTGCGGGAGCGCCGGGACATCGGCTGGGACCACCGCCTCTGGGTCCTCGCCCGCCGCTGATCCGCGGGTCGCGCGCCGATGCCGGTGGAGCGGGCGGGTGGTCAGGAGCCGGTGCGCGGAGCCGGCGGGACGTCCTTGCGTCCGCGTCCCGTGCCGGCCGCGGACCGTTCGAGGTGACTGTGCACCCGGCGCAGCAGGGAGGCGAGTTGCTCGCGCTCGGCCGGGTCGAGCGGGGCCAGGATCTCGTTGTCCGCGGTGGCGATCTCCGCGCTGAGTTCGGCGAGGTACGTCCGGCCCGCCGGGGTGAGCCGGACGACGACGCGGCGCCGGTCGGTGTCGTCGCGGACGCAGTCCACCTGCCCGATGCGGGCGAGGTCGTTGACGATCTTCACCAGGTCGCTGGCGTTCATGTCGAGCCGCGCGGCGAGGGCCGTCTTCATCTGCGGGCCGAGGTCGGCGAGCAGGGTCATCACGGTCAGGTGCCACAGGCGCAGCCCGCGGCCCTCCAGCCGTTCCGTGAGCCTCCGCCGGGCGACCTTGCCGAGGGCGTACATCAGGTACGCGTTGAGGTTGAGGACGCTGGGCGGCGTCATGCTCATGGAGGGCCGCGGGCTGCGCCTGTGGCAC
>NZ_RDBH01000006.1 GCF_008042145.1 Streptomyces sp. adm13(2018) | reverse complement strand
GCGCTGGCGGCTGCCGCCCCGGCACATCCTCCGCGCCATGGACCGCCTCGGCCCGGGCAGCCGGCCCGACCCCTCCGTGTACCCCGCCCCGTACCCACTGTCGGAACCGCCCTCCATACTGGAGGGGCCGGGGAAGGCGTAGGAGAACGACGGGGGCGGCAGCACACGATGGGGGACTCCAGACTGATCCAGGGCCGGTACCGCCTGCACGAGGTCATCGGCCGCGGGGGCATGGGCGAGGTGTGGCGCGCCACCGACGAGGCGCTCGGCCGCGGGGTCGCCGTGAAGTGCCTCAAGCCGATCGGGCCGCAGCAGGACCCCCAGGTCCTCACCGTGGTCCGCGAGCGGTTCCGGCGCGAGGCCCGGGTGGCCGCCGCGCTCCAGCACCGGGGCATCACCGTCGTGCACGACTTCGGCGAGTACGACGGCGTGCTGTTCCTCGTCATGGAGCTCCTGGAGGGGCGCAACCTCAGCCAGCTCCTCGCCGCCAACGCCCGGCACCCGCTGCCGGTCCACGACGTCGTCGAGATCGCCGACCAGGTCGCCGACGCCCTCGCGTACACCCACCGCCACGGCGTCGTGCACCGCGACCTCAAGCCGGCCAACATCATGCGGCTCCGGGACGGGACGGTGAAGATCTGCGACTTCGGCATAGCCCGCCTCGGCGCGGACGTCGGCTTCACGTCCAAGCTCACCGGCACGGGCATCGCCATGGGCACGCCCCACTACATGTCCCCCGAGCAGATCGGCGGCGACGAGGTCGACCACCGCAGCGACCTCTACTCACTGGGGTGCGTGCTGTACGAGCTGGCCACCGGCGTCCCGCCCTTCGACCTCGGCGACTCCTGGGCGATCCTCATCGGCCACCGCGACACGGTGCCCAGCCCGCCGCGCACCCACCGCGCCGAACTCCCCGACTACTTCGACCGGATCGTCGTCGACCTGCTCGCCAAGGCCCCCGCGGAGCGGCCCGCCGACGCGGGCGACCTGCGCCGCCGCATCGTGACCGGGCGGGTCTCGCCGGCCCTGCCGGGAGGGCCCCCGCACGCCGGGGCGACCGTCGTGCCGGGACCCGGCGTCCCGTCCGGGCCCGCGCCCGGCTCCCTGCCCGGCCCGGGCGCCGACCCGGCGGCCACCGCCCCCCTGCCCGCCTGGATCCGGACCGTCACCGGCGGACACCGCCCGGCCGACGCCACCACCAGCGCCTTGTCCACCAGGGCGCGCCGTCCTCACCACCGAGTGGACCACCGCCGCCGCGGGCACCGGCACGCCCGCGCGGGCACTGCCCCCGCCCGTCGCCGCCGCTACGGCCACCGCCACCGCAGAGCTGATCGCGGTGCTGGCCGGCCGGTACCGGGCGGGCATGGGACTCGGACGGCTCGGCCGCTGGGACGAGGCCGAGTCGGTGCACCGGTCCGTCGCCGAGCACCGCGCGGAGGTCCTCGGCGAGGACCACCCCGACACCCTGGCCAGCCACTACGAGGTCGGCTTCGCCCTCGCCCGGCTCGACCGCCCCGCCGACGCCCTGCGCGTCTTCGGCGCCGTCGCCACCGCCCGCGCGCGCGTCCTCGGCGAGGACCACCCCGACACCCTCGCGGCCACGCAGGAGCGGGCGTACGCGCTCGGCCGCCTCGGACGGCACACCGAGGCACACGAGCTGTACGTCACGGTGCTCGCCGCCCGCGAGCGCACCGTGGGCCCCGACCACCCGGACACCCTCCGCTGCCGGCACAACCTGGCCTTCACCCTCGGCCGCCTGGGCCGCCTGGAGGAGTCGTACCGCGCGGCCCACGAGGTCGCGGAGGCCCGCGCCCGGCTCCTGGGCGAGGACCATCCCGACACCCTCGTGACCCGCCGCGAAGTGGCCTACACCCTCGGGCGGCTGGGCCGCGGCGACGAGGCCCTCGCCGCCTACCGGGCGGTCGCCGCCGCCCGCGCCGCCGCCCTCGGACCCGACCACCCGGACACCCTCACCGCCCGCTACGAGACCGGAGTCCTCCTCGGCCGCCTCGGGCAGGCCGCCGACGCGCTGGGCGTCTGCCGCGACCTCGTCGCCGCCCGCACCCGCGCACAGGGCGCCGACGCCCCCGAGACCCTCCGCGCCCGCCACGCGCTCGCCGTCAACCTCGGGCGCCTCGGCCGCTGGGAGGAGGCGCTCAGCGCGTCGGAGGACGTCCACGCGGACCGGCGGCGGGTGCTCGGACCGGACCACCCGGACACCCTGCTGAGCCTCCGAGAGACCGCCGTCGCCCAAGGCCGACTCGACCGCTGGGAGGAGGCGCTCGCCGCGCACGCCGAGGTCGCCGGGGCCCGCACCCGTCTCCTCGGCCCGGCCCACCCCGACACCCTCGCCGCCCTGGACGACGAGGCGCACTGCCTGGAGCGCCTGGGCCGCCACGCGGAGGCCGCCGCCCTCCACCTGAGAGCGGCCACTCTCCCACCGGGGACCTGAGCGCCGGGCGAGCTCGTACGGGCCGGGGGCCGACCCTCCCGGGTCCCTCGCCGCTCACGGCGCCGGGAGCACGGCCACGGCCGACAGCGCCGGCGGTCCGGCACGGCCAAGCACGGCGCCGGGCCCGCCACGGCCGGCAACGGCGTCGAGCCCGGGCCCGCCGCGGTCGGCGATGGCTCCGGCACCTGCCACAGCCGACGAC
>NZ_RDBH01000059.1:61221-62221 GCF_008042145.1 Streptomyces sp. adm13(2018) | reverse complement strand
CTTCGGGGCCCCGGGGACCTTCGGGAACGGCGGCTCGGGGGCGGCCCGGTTCGGGTGGTGGACTTCGGGTCGTGGGCCGCCGGCGGCCATTGGCCGACTGGTGGCCGCCGGCGGGGAGGTTCTGCGGGCGGGCCCCTCAGCCGAGTTCGAGGGTCGTCACGCCGAAGACGCGCTCGCCCGCCACCGGGCGGACCGGACCCGTGTACATCCGGGCCGTCTCGAACGTCGGCTCCAGGCCCCGTTCCTCGGCCAGCCGGGCCGCCGCCGGGTTCGAGTCCGGCATGTCGACCGCGATCCGCACCGCCCCGAACTCCCGCGCCTCGGCGGCGAGCGCGTCGAGGAGGGCGGCCGCGTCGGCGGGGGTGTCCGCGAACAGCGGCCCCACCCGCGCCGCGTCCTGGGCCGGCCGGACCACCCCGTACCCGGTCGGACGTCCGTCGACGATCCGCGCCAGCGCACGATGGCCGGGCGTGGTCAGCCACGAGGCCAGGAAGCGGGGCCGGTCGGCGTGGTGGCAGGCGCTGTCGTACGCGGCGAGGGCGGCCGGGTCCACGGATCCCGCGGGCACCACACCGGCCGGCGGGCCGTCGGCGACCGGGACCGCGCCCTCGTACCGCGCGGTGCGGTACGCCGTCGTGAAGCCGGAGCGCCGGTAGTTCGCCTGCTGGTCCGGCACCCCGTCGAGCCCGACGGACCGGCCGCCGGCGTGCGGGAGCGCGGCCTGCCAGGTGGTCAGCCCGTGACCGAGGCCGCGCAGGTCGGGGCGTACGAGGTAGAAGCCCAGGAACGCGTACGCCTCGTCGTAGGTGACGACCGAAATGGCCGATACGGGCTCCCCGCCGACCCGGCCGATGAAGAAGCCGCGGGGGTCCTGGGCGAAGAACGGCGTGGCATCCGAGAGTCCCGGGTTCCAAGCCTCGGCGGCCGCCCAGGAGCGGACGAGCTCCCAGTCCCGCTCGGTGGCGGGGGAGACGGACAGCGGGCCCGAGGGGGCGGAGGC
>NZ_RDBH01000059.1:47941-61121 GCF_008042145.1 Streptomyces sp. adm13(2018) | reverse complement strand
CGGGCGGCGGGGGAGGCCGGGCGGCCCCGGCTGTAGGTGACGAGTGGGGCCGGACGGCCCCGGGCGCCGCGTCATGGCGCGGCACCGGCTGTGCGGGACCGGTGGGGTCGGGCGGCCCCGGCCGTGCGGTACGGCGGGGTCGGGCGCCCCGGCTCCCGCGTCGTGGCGCATGCCCGCGCAGGTCTCAGTGCACCAGCCGGAGCCGCGGTCCCGCGACCGCGAGGCGTACGGTCTGACCCCACGTCAACTCCAGCGCGTCCGACTCGACCCCGTCGCCGAACACCACCAGCCGGTCCGACTCGACGGTGAGCCGCAGCCCCTGGCCCGGGTCGAGGAGACCCTCGACCCGGCTCGTCCCGGTCGCCGGGGAGGGCCAGGCCTCGCGGACGAACCAGGCGAGCCGGGCGTCCGCGGGCGCGGGCAGCGCGAGCGCGCTGGACCGCTGCTCCCACAGGGACCGCAGCCAGCCCGTCGACCCCGTCCCCGTGCCGACGAGCACCCCCGAGGAGGCCTGGGGCTCCGGCGGGAGCTCCGCCGTGTCGAGGCCCAGCGTGTACCGGGCGGTCTGGTGGCCGCGGGGTCCGACGTAGATCTCGTTCAGCGCCAGGAGCCGCTGCGCGTCGTCGGTGACGGCCTCGACCATCGTCAGTTCGTCGACCGTCGCGGCGGCCTCCGCCGCGTACGGCAGCAGGCGCCGTGCCCGGTCCGCGCGGTGGCGGACCAGCACCCCGGGATTGCGTCCCGGGTCGGCGTCGATCCCGATGACGGGCTGCCCGGTCAGGTACTTCGCCGCGTTGGCGACCAGACCGTCCTGTCCGACCACCACGACCACGTCCTCGGGGCCGAACAGGAAACGGTCCAGGTCCGCGCGCTCCACCCGGGTCTGCCGCCAGGCCAGGGGCACGGCGGCAGACACCTCGGCCAGGGCCCGGTGGGTGCGCTCGTGCCGCTCGCGGACCGCGTCGACCGAGCGGCCGCGCGCCGAGAGGAAGAACGCCGCCTGGCCGTGCGTACCGTGCCGGGCGAGGAGTTCCTCGTACTCCGTGGTCCGGTGCACGAGCACGGCGCGCGGCGCGAGGCTCACGGCCGGGCCCCGCCCTCGCCGAGTTTGGCGAGCAGCCCCGTGAGGACGTCGGGCGAGAGCGTCAGGTGCTCGATCCGCGGCAGGTTCTCGGCGGCGCGGGAGACGGCCAGGGCGTGCAGGGTCGCCGGCTCCACCTCGGCGTGCGCCCGCAGCCAGGCGGACTGCGCCCCGGCGCGTGCCTGGCCGACCTCGCGCGCGGCCTCCGCCTCGGCCTGGGCGAGGCGGACCTTGCGTACGGCCTCGGCCTCCGCCCGTACGGCGTCGGCGGCGGCGTTCTCCTCGGCCTCGCGGCGGGCGTTGGTGCCGCGCTGCTCGACGAGCCGCTCCTCCTGGCGGGCCAGCTCGATCTTGCTCGCCAGCTCGTTCTCCGCGATGGCGCGCTCGCGCTCGACGGCGACCGCCCGGCGCTCGTACGTGGCCCGGTCGGCCTCCTGCTGGATCTGCTCGCGGGCGGGGGTCCGCAGGGCGCGCTCGACCTCGGGTTCGGGGCGGATCGCGACCACCCGGACGGCGACGACCTCGATGCCGGTCGCCGGCAGGCGGGGCTCGGCGGCGAGGCCGGCCGTGACGCGGTCGCGCACCGCCGCGACGCCGTCGACGAGTGCCTCGGCCAGCGAGGTGCGGGCGAGGACGTCGAGGGCGTGCTGCTGGGCGGTCTCGGTGAGGAGGGTGGCGATCTGCTCCAGCGGGGTGCCGCGCCACGCGCCCGTGTCGGGGTCGATGGAGAAGTCCAGCCGGGTGGCGGCGGCGGTCGGGTCCCCGATCCGGTAGGTGACGGTGGACTGGACGCTGACGTCCTGGAAGTCGGCGGTCCGGGCGTGGAAGGCCATGGCCAGTTCGCGGTCGTTGACCGGGACCTCGGAGAGGGCCGCGGTGAGCGGGCGGAACCAGAAGCTCAGCCCTTCGCCGTCGTGCACGAGCTTGCCGCGGCTCTGGTGGCGGATGTGCGCGGTGGGCGCGGAGCGGAGATGGCGCCAGCCGGCCCGCCGGGTGATGTCGGCCATGGAAGAAACCCCCTTGTCGTCATGCTGACGATAGGGGGATTCGGTGCTTGTCGTCAAGATGACGAATTGGGGGCGGGGATGCCGGGCGGCCGCTCAGCCGGCCGCCGGTGCGGGCACCGGCTGCGGGCCGGGGGCGTCCGCGTCGGGAAGGCCGGACGGCGGCGCGGGCGGAGCGGGTGCGGCCGGATCGGGACGGGCCGAACGATGGGCGGCGGAACCGGTCGAACGGGGCGTCGGCACCGACCCGAGAGTGCGCCGGACGGAGGTACGCGCGGGCGTGGAGGCAGCGTTCCCCGACGCCGGGGCCGCCGTCGCCCCGCTCGCGTCCACGGTCTCGACCTGCGGCACGGTCTCGTACGCGGGCAGGGCCTCGGCGAGGATCGCGGCCTCGGCCTGGATCGTGGACTCGGTGAGGGGCGGCGTCTCGGACAGGGTCAGGGCCTCGGCCGCCGAGGAGCGTGCGGGCAGGGTCACGACCCGGGACCGGTACGGCGTCGCGGGCTCGGCCTCGGGTGCCTTCCCGAAGCCGTTGCCCGGGAACACCGGAGCCGTACCTTCCGCAGCCGGTGCCGGTGCGGGGGAAGGCGCGCCGGGGGTAGCCCCGGCGGGTGCCAGGGTGGCCGAGACGGCCGCAGGAAGGTCCCCGGCCGGGGGCGCGTCCGCCGCGCCCCCCTTCGTCAGCAGCACCACGCCGCGCGCCGCGACCAGCGACGCGCCGGCCGCGACCAGCCAGCCCCAGGCGCCCGCGCGGAAGGTCTCCCCGAGCAGCGCCACGCCGATGATCGCCGCGGCGGCCGGGTTGGAGAGGTTGACCACGGCGAGCGGCGCCGCGAGGCCCCCTCGGTAGGCCGCCTGGGAGAGCAGCAGGCCGCCGGTCGCGAAGCCGGATATCAGCACCGCGAGGAGCGCGGTCTGCCACCAGGCCGGCTTCCCGCCGGGGAGTTCCAGTGCGAACGCGGCCGTCAGGGTCTGGGTCAGCGCGGAGGCGACGCCCGAGGCGATCCCGGAGGCCGTGGCGTGCCCGAGCCCGCGCGGGCCCTTCCTCCCGGCCGGGCGGCGGCCGGACGCGAGCGCGGCGATGAGGAGCGCCGTCGCCGCGGCGACGACCAGGGACTCGCGCAGGCTGAGCGCCTCGCCGGGGGCGGCGGGGCCCGTCACGGCGACGAGTCCCACGAGACCGGCCAGGGTCCACAGGGCCCCGCGCCACTCGGTGCGGGTCACCCGGCGCCGGGCCGCGTACGCGCCGAGGGGCAGCGCGGCCACCAGGGTCAGCGCGCCGAGCGGCTGGACGAGCGTCAGCGGCCCGTAGCGCAGGGCGGCCACGTGGGCGAGGGCTCCGGCGGCGTTCAGGCCGACCGCCGCCCACCACTGGCCCCGGGCGAGCAGCCCGCGCAGTGCCCCTCGTCCGTCCTCGACGGGGGAGGCGGCGGCCAGCCGGGACTGTGCGACGGCGGCGAGCGCGTAGCCGGCGGCGGAGACGAGGGAGAGGAGCACCGCGACGACGGTGCCGGTGACGGGGTTCATCGGAGTGCTCCGACCGGCAGGGCGGCCGAAGCGGCCTGGCGGGGTACGGCGAGCGCGTAGCCGGCGGCGGAGACGAGGGAGAGGAGCACCGCGACGACGGTGCCGGTGACGGGGTTCATCGGAGTGCTCCGACCGGCAGGGCGGCCGAAGCGGCCTGGCGGGGTACCTTCCCCGCCACGATCGCCTTCCTCGTCTGGCTCTACCTGCGCCGCCCCGCCCACTACGTGTGGTCGCGCCGCGTCCTTCCCCGCCACGATCGCCTTCCTCGTCTGGCTCTACCTGCGCCGCCCCGCCCACTACGTGTGGTCGCGCCGCGTCCTCGCGCTCGTCACCGGCGCCGCGCTCGCCCTGCACCTCCTGATGCCGCTGGCGCCGCCGCGGATGCTCGCGGCCAGCGGGCTCGTCGACACCGCGCGGGTCTACGGCCCCTCGGTGTACGGCGCGACGCCGGAGACCGACTCGATGGCCACCATCAGCGCCCAGCCGAAGTGCAGCGAGGGCATGGCCGCGAACTGGTTGGCCATCGAGTCGGTCTCCGGCGTCGCGCCGTACACCGAGGGGCCGTAGACCCGCGCGGTGTCGACGAGCCCGCTGGCCGCGAGCATCCGCGGCGGCGCCAGCGGCATCAGGAGGTGCAGGGCGAGCGCGGCGCCGGTGACGAGCGCGAGGACGCGGCGCGACCACACGTAGTGGGCGGGGCGGCGCAGGTAGAGCCAGACGAGGAAGGCGATCGTGGCGGGGAAGTGCACGGCCGCGTAGTAGGTGTTCGCGGTCCGGATCAGCGGTTCGCCGTGCAGGAGGAGGTGCTGGATCGTTCCCTCACCCGGGAGGTGGAGGGCGCGCTCGGCGTCCCAGACGCGGTCGGCGTTCCGGAAGGCGCGGGCCTCGTGGCCGTTGGCGAAGAGCCGGCCGAACTTGTAGACGAGGAAGAGCGCGGTGACGAGCGCGAGCTCGCGCAGCAGGGGAGGCCGGGCGGACGCGCCGGAGACCCGATCACCGCTCCCGCGTGCGGCGGTCCCGCTCGCGTCGCGCTCACGCTCTTCGGGTCCGCCGGGGGTAGGCGTCAGCCCCGATCCAGCAGGACGTGGTCCTCGTATCCCGCGTATCCCGGAAGCCATCGCACGGCCCTCTAATCCGTCATATCGCCAACAAACGGAGTGAGCCTAGATCCGATTTCATCGAGACGCAAGCGTATCGATACGTTTGCGTCTCGATTGTGCACCCCCTACTCTCGTATGTGCAGAGACTGAGGTGTCCGGGAGGGATCGATGTCCACGTCCGCGTCCACAGCAGAGCCGGCGTCCGCGTCCGCGGGGGAGCCCACGAAGGCGCCCGCGACGCAGCCCACGGAGGGGTCCGGCCAGGCATCCGGCCCGGTGCCCGCAGAGGCCGCCGCCCGCCGCAGCAAGATCACGCCGGAGCGCGAGACGGAGCTGTACGACGCCGTGCTCTGCCTCCTGCGCGAGGGCGGCTACGACTCGGTGACCATGGAGGGCGTCGCGGCCCGTACGAAGTGCGGCAAGGCCACCCTCTACCGGCAGTGGGGCACCAAGCCGCAGCTGGTCACCGCCGCGCTCGCCCGGCGCCGCTGCACCGTCTTCACCGGGATCGACACCGGCACCCTCGCGGGCGACCTGCGCGAGGCCGGCCGGATCGCCGCCTCGCACCGCGAGCGGGACGCCGAACTCATGGAGGCCGTCGCACAGGCCTTCATCCAGCACCCCGACCTGCGCGCGGCGCTCCGCGAGACCGTCATCGCGCCCGAGGTCGCCGCCATCGACGAGGTCGTGGCCCGCGCGGTCGCGCGGGGCGAGGTCGACGCCGACAACCCCGCGATCGGCTTCGTCGCCCCCTGCTTCCTGGGCATGCTCCGGATCGAGCGGCTCTTCGAGGACCGGTTCACCGACGCCACGACCATGCGGACCTTCGTGGACGCCGTCCTCCTTCCGGCGCTGCGCGTCGAGGGGTGAGCCGGGGGCCGGTCCGTCAGTCTGGAGCCATGCCCGCAGACCCCGCAGACCCCGCAGAGCCCGCCCGGTCGGCCCGCCGCGTCCGCGTCCGGCGGATCTACGAGCCCCCGTCGCCGGACGACGGCGTACGGGTCCTCGTCGACCGCCTCTGGCCGCGCGGACTCGCCAGGACCGACGCCCACATCGACGAGTGGCCCAAGGCGCTCACCCCGTCCACGGAGCTCCGCCGCCGGTACCACGGAACCGAGGGCGGGTACGAGGAGTTCCGCCGCCGCTACCGGGCCGAGCTGGAGGCCCCGGAGGCCCGCGCGGCCCTCGACCGTCTGAGGCGGCTCGCGGCGGAGGGGACGATCACCCTCCTGACGGCGACGAAGGAACCCGCGGAGAGCCACACGTCGGTCCTGCTGGAGGAACTGGACGCGGGGCCTGGGGAGTAGCCCTCAGGCAGGCCCGAGCCGCAACCGAGGTGCCTCGGCCGCGGCGTCGACGACGGGCGGCCGACCGCCCGCGGCGTCCACCGGCCCGGAGACACGCTCCGCCAACTCCCGTGCCCATGACACGAGTCCGACGGCGTCGATGCCGTGGGCGGCGGCCGCCGTGTCGCCCGCGAGACGGTCGGCGCCGCGGCGCAGCAGTCGCGCCCCGCCCGCGGTGTTCCCTCGGGCGGCGTGCGTGAGCCCCACGGCGAGCTGGGCGAGCCCCTGCCACAGGTCGCGCTCCGACGCGGGCCCGGACTTCCAGGCGTCCTCGAAGACCTCGTGCGCGTGGAACGGCATCCCGGCGTCCAGCAGCCGCTGGGCCTCCCGCAGACTCTCCGCGGGAGCCCGGACGACCCCCTCGGGCTGGCGGGGCACGCCCTCGACCCCGTACGGTAACGGCCGCCCGAGCCCGTCGCGAGGCCGAGCACTCCGAGCCCGCCCCTCTGGACATCGATCCCTGCCGGACACCTCAGTCTCTGCACATACGAGAGTAGGGGGTGCACAATCTCCAGGACCAGTTCCCCGACCGCGAGATCGTGCAGGTGCAGATCGACACCATCGCCTCCGGAGGCGGCGGGCTTGCCCGGCTGGTCGTGCGTCGCGCAGTGGATGCCGCCGCCTCCGGAGGCGATGGTGTCGATCTGCACCTGCACGATCTCGCGGTCGGGGAACTGGTCCTGGAGGATGCCCCGGGCGCGGTCGTCGGCGGTGCGGTCGCCGAACCGGGGCAGGAACACCGAGCCGTTGGCGATGTAGAAGTTGGCGTAGGTGGAGACGAAGTCGTCGCCCTCGCCGGTGATCCGGTCGAGGTCGGGCTGCGGCAGGTCGATGATCTCGAAGCGGCGGCCGCGGGCGTCGGTCGCCTTGCCGAGCACCGAGCGGGCCTGGTCGGCGGAGCGGGACCAGGAGTCCGGGGGAGAGCCGGGGAACGCCTGGTCGAGCAGGACCACGCCGGGGGCGGTGAAGCGGACGAGGCTGTCGACGTGGGCGTCGGTGATGTCCTGGCCGCGGACGCCCGCGAGCCAGACCACCTTCTCCACGCCCAGGGTCTCGATCAGCTCGTCCTCGATCTGGTCCCTGGTCTTCCCCCGGTTGCGGTTGTCGTTGACGATCGAGCTCTCGGTGACGAGGAGCGTGCCCTCGCCGTCGGTCTCGAAGGAGCCGCCCTCGGCGACGAGGGGGGCCACCTCGCGGGGGATGCCGTACTTGCGGAGCAGCAGCCGGCCCACCTGCGCGTCGTTGGTGTGCTCCTGCTTGTTGCCCCAGCCGTTGAAGTTGAAGTCGACCCCGACCAGCTCGTCGCCGTCCTCCACGAAGACCGGCACGGTGTCGCGGGCCCACAGGTCGTCGACCGGCATCGCGATCACCTCGACCTGCGAGCCGCACGCCTGCTGGGCCGCGGCGACCTGGGCCGGCCGGGCCATCATGACGACGGCCTCGTACGCGGAGACGGCGCGCGCGATGCGGGCGATGTCCTCCCGGACGGACGGCAGCTCGTCCCCCCAGACGGATGCGAGCGCGGGCCAGGACATGAAGGTACGGGTGTGGCTGTCCCACTCGGCGCCGAAACGGCGCTCGCCGCCCGCGGCGGAGGGGCGGGCGGAGCCGGTGGACGGGCTGGTGGAGGCGCCGGTGGCCCCGGCGGGCGGGGAGTCGCCGGTGCCACAGCCCGCGGCGCCGAAGGCGAGGGTGCCGCCGAGGGCGGCGAGGGTACGCAGGGCCTCTGACACTGACTGGATTTTCAGTCAAGTGTCGAGAGGGCTTGGCGTACCTGGAGATGACGGGGGTTGGTGAGGTTCCCGGGGCCGTACGGGGCCCATCACGGCGCTGAAACCTGAAAGAAGCGTCAGTAGCGGGCCGACGTGCGGGCGCCGACGCCCCGCGACCGGCGGACGTCCCCGTCCCCGACCGCAGCCCATGACTGCGTGACCTCGCCCGAAGGTCCGGGCAGGGGGAGCCGATAGGGTTCGGGGCATGTCGTCTCGCAGTACTCAGATCCTGGAAGCGGCCGCCCGGGTGATCGCCCGGCGCGGTGTGCGCGGCCTGCGCGTGGAGGAACTGGCCGCGGAGGCCGGGGTGTCCACCGGGCTGATCTACTACCACTTCAAGGACCGCACCGGGATCCTGCGGCACACGCTGGAGTTCATCAACGACCGCGCCGAGCGGTACACCAACCAGCGCGACCCCGACGCGGAGCCGCTCGGCCCGCGCGAGGAGCTGGACGAGGTCCTCCTCCTGGAGCTCCAGGACGTCCCCGAGGTGCGGGAGAACAGCACGGCCTGGGGCGAACTGCGGGCCAGTGCCGTCTTCGACCCGATCCTGCGCGAGGACCTCGCCCGGGCGACCCTGGTCTGGGTGCAGGAGGTCGCCGCGCTCCTGGGGCAGGTCCGGCCCATGGCCCCGGCCGCCGCCCTCGCCGCCGCCGCGGAGCGGCTCACCGCGCTCCTGGAGGGCCTGAGCATGCGCTGGCTGAGCGGCGGCATCGGCATCGAGCACGCGCGCACCCTGCTGCGCGAGGCCATCGCCGTGGAGCTCGCCTCGCTGAACCGCCCGTAGCCGGGCGCCGGGGAGGGCGACCGCCGTTACGGCCGCCGGGTCGCGCGATGACGCCCCCGGCGGCCGTTCCCGTGCGCCCATCGAGGGGATCACCGAGTCGCGAGGGTGGACATATCGGGACACGATGACATTTCACGGCCCCTTCTCCCAGGAGGCGGGAATGGCTGAGCTGATCGTCATCGGGTACGACGACCCCCGGGTGGCCGAGCAGGCGTACGACACGGTGCACGAGCTGCAACGCGACTACGTCGTGCACCTCAACGGCCTCGCGATCGTGTCCGTCGACGCCGACGGCGCCACCCACGTCGACACGGACAGCCGAGTCGTCGGCGTCTCGGCCGCCTCCGGCGCCCTGTGGGGAGCCATCTTCGGCCTGCTCTTCCTCTTCCCCGGCGTGGGGCTGCTGACCGGCGCCGCCCTCGGCGGCCTCGTCGGGAAGATCAGCAAGTCCGGGGTCGACGACCGGTTCCGCCGGCAGGTGGAGGACCTTCTCAAGCCCGGCTCGGCGGCGCTCGTGATCATGGCCTCGAAGGTCACGGACGACAAGTTCACCGTGGCCATGCGGCCGCACGGCGGCACCGTCCTCAAGACCTCGCTCAGCGACGCGGACGAGAGGGAACTGGCCGAGCAGCTCGCCGGCCCCCTGTAGGGCCCCGGCCCCGCTCCGCCCGTCCCGAAGAACCGCCTGAACCCGCCAGGAAGGCCTCCCCATGGACCCCGCGCTCAGCAGCGACGTACTCGCGAAACTGCGCCAGCCCCGCCCGTACCCCGCCGTGTCCCTCGTGATGCCGACGCACCGCCGCGAGCCGGACAACGCCCAGGACCCCGTACGGCTCCGCAACCTGCTGGCCGCGGCGGAGAAGGCGATCCAGGAGGACCCGGCGATTCCCCGGGAGCGGCGGGCCGACGTCATGGACCAGCTGAGCCGCGCGGTGGCCGAGACCGACCTCGCCCACGCCGAGGACGGGCTGGTCGTCTTCGCGGCCCCGGGCGAGCACTACGTCTGGACGGTGGGCCGGTCGGTGCCCGAACGCGTCGTCCTCGCCGACACCTTCCTCACCCGCAACCTCGTCGCCGCCCAGGCCGCCGAGCAGCCCTCCTGGGCACTCGCGGTCTCGGCCGACCGCGTCTCGCTGTGGAGCGGCGGCCCCGAGCGCTTCACCGAGCACACCGGCAACGGCTTCCCGCTCACCCGCAGCCTCGACGACCCGGACGCGGAGCGCAAGGAGCGCATCGGCGACCTGCCGAGCACCTTCCAGGACGAGGCCACCCGCCAGTTCCTCCGCGAGGCGCACACCGCCCTGCGCGCCGTCCTCGCCTTCGCCCCCCGACCTCTCTACGTGCTCGGCGAACCCGCCGCCGTCGCGCTTCTGGAGGACACCGGGCCGCTCCCGCGGGGCGCCACGACCCTGCACCACGGGGGCCTCGCGAAGGGGCCGGCCACCGCGGTGCACGAGGCCGTCGAGCCCGCCCGCACGGCCAGGGAGGCCGCCACGGCCACCACCGTCCTGGCCGAACTCGACGCCGCCCGGGGACGCCGCGAGTTCGCCGGCGGCATCGACGAGGTGTGGCAGGCCGTCAAGGAGGGCCGGATCCGGCTGCTCGCCGTCGAGGACCGCTACCGGACCGTCGTGCGCGACGAGGGCGGGCACCTGGAACCGGCGGAGCCCGCCGAGCCCGGAACCCGGGACGACATGGTCGACGAGATCGTCGAACGCGCCCTCGACACCGGCGCCGAGGTCCAGTTCGTCCACGACGACGCCCTGCTCGACATGGGCCGCATCGCCGGAGTCCTCCGGTACTGACGACGACCGCGCCGCGGCCCGCGCCCCGGCCTTACGGCGCACCCCCCTCCGAGCAGACCCCTCCGAGCAGACCTTCCGACCGCACCACGAACGCCCACGAGAAAGAGGACGGATCCAGTGAACCCCACATCGGAGCGCGGCCGCAGGCCGGTCCGCGCACGGGCGGTGAGCGCGGCCGCGGCCGTCGTCGTCACGGCCCTCGGCGCGGTCGGCCTCGTGTCCTGCGGCAGCGACGACGACTCCGGCGGCACCGCCGTCAGTCAACGCCCCACCGCCCCCGACACGGCCGGCTTCACGGGTGAACTCCCCTCCTCCGTCGCCTCGTCCGGGCAGGCGGCGGTCGAGTCCGCCCGCGCGTCCGCCTCCTCCGCGGCGGCCTCCGCCTCCGCGCGCGAGGCCGAGCGCAAGGCGTCCATCGGAGCCGAGGTCGAACGCACCCGCCGGGAGGCCGAGGAGGAGCTGAAGGACGTCCAGGCCCCGGGGAACGCGGGCCGCGAGGTCGCGATGACGGGCAAGCCGCGCGCCGACACCGGCGGTGTGCTCACCGTCGTCCTGAACATCACCAACACCACCGACGACGAGGCCTCGTACGCCGTGCAGGTCGACTTCCTCGACCCCTCGGGCAAGGTCGTCGAGACGCAGTTCGTCGGCGAGGAGGACCTCGAACCGGGCGAGCGCAGGCAGCCGCTGGTCATCAGCCGCCGGCCGGCCGAGCCGGTCCTCACCCCGAAGCTCGTCAAGGCGCAGAGGTACTGACACAGGAGGAGAGCCGCATGTCCGAACTCATCGTCCTCGGCTACGACGACCAGGCCGTCGCGAACCGGGCGTTCGCCGCGGTGCAGGAGCTCGGGGAGAGCGATGCGGTCGAGCTGACCGGACTCGCCGTCGTATCGGTGGACGAGGACGGCAAGACCCATGTGGACACCCCGGCCCGTCGGAAGGGGGAGACCGCGCTCTCCGCCACGGCGGGCGCCCTCTGGGGCCTGGTCCTCGGCATGATCATTCTGACGCCGGGCCTCGGCGTCGTGGGCGCCGCCGTGGGCGGGCTCATCGGCCGGCTCAACCGGATGGGCGTCGACAACGCCTTCCGCGACAAGGTCCAGGAGCTGCTGGCGCCGGGTTCGTCCGCCGTCGTGGTCATGGCCTCGGAGGTGGCGGAGGACAGGTTCGCCGAGGCGGTCGAGCCGTTCGGCGGCACCGTGCTCAAGACCACCCTCCCGGAGGAGAGCGAGCGCGAGCTGGCCGAACAGCTGGCCGGCCCGGACCCGACGGCCTGAGCGAGGCCTCCGACCGGGGCTCCCGACCGGGCAAGACTGACCCGGCCGCCCGACCGGGCCGCCTGATCGGGCAAGTGAGCCGACCGCCGGACCGGGCCGCCCGGATCGCGCCGGCCGGCCACCCCCGCGTGGAGCGGCCGGCGCCCCGACCCGTCGCCCCGCGTCAGAAGTCGACCGCGTCCCTGATCAGCGGGCAGGTCATGCAGTGCCCGCCGCCGCGGCCCCGCCCGAGTTCCGCCCCGACGATGGTGATGACCTCGACGCCCGCCTTGCGGAGCAGCGTGTTCGTCTGGGTGTTGCGGTCGTACGTGAAGACCACACCGGGTTCGAGGGCGACCGCGTTGTTCCCGCTGTCCCACTGCTGTCGCTCGGAGGCGTACACGTCGCCGCCGGTCTCGATGACCCGGAGCTTCGGCAGCCCCAGGCCCTTCGCCACGACGTCCACGAACGGGGTGCCGCCCTCGTCGGTGATGTCCACGCCCGACGGCTTGCCGCCGGGCCGCAGTGTGAAGGTGTGGACCGAGTCCATGATCGTCGGATAGAGCGTGACGATGTCCCGGTCGGCGAAGGTGAAGACGGTGTCCAGGTGCATCGCGGAGCGCAGCTTCGGCATGCCCGCGACGATGACGCGGTCGGCCGCGCCGTTCTCGAACAGGGAGGAGGCGACCTGGGTGATGGCCTGCCGCGAGGTGCGCTCGCTCATGCCCATCAGGACGACGCCGTTGCCCACGGGCATGATGTCGCCGCCCTCGAAGGTGGCCTGGCCCCAGTCCCGCTCGGGGTCGCCCCACCAGACGGTCGCGTCCCTGAAGTCGGGGTGGAAGGCGTAGACCGCCTTCATCAGCAGGGTCTCGCCGTGCCGGGCCGGCCAGTACAGCGGGTTGAGGGTGACGCCGCCGTACAGCCAGCAGGTGGTGTCCCGGGTGTAGAGGGTGTTCGGCAGTGGCGGCATCAGGTACTCGCGTACCCCGGTGGCCTCGCGGGCGAGGGAGAGGTATCCCGAGCGGAACGCGTCGGGCAGGTCGGTGGTCGCCAGCCCGCCGATGAGGTACTCGGCCAGGTCGCGGGCCGGTACGGAGTCCAGGAAGGCACGGGTGTCGTCGATCAGTCCCAGGCCGACCTCGTTCGCGACGATCTTCCGGTCGAGCAGCCAGGACCGGGCCGCGGGCAGGGCCATGGTCTCGGTGAGCAGGTCGTGCAGTTCCACGACCTCGACGCCCCGCTGGACCAGCTTGTCGACGAAGTCGGCGTGGTCGCGCTGGGCGTTCTCCACCCACATCACGTCGTCGAACAGCAGGTCGTCCGAGTTGGTCGGGGTGAGCCGCCGGTGGGCGAGCCCCGGGGAGCAGACGAGGACCTTGCGGAGCCGTCCGACCTCGGAGTACACGCCGAGCGCGGGCGGGGCGGACGCGTCATTGCTGGTCATGCGGGCCTTTCGGGTGCGGACTGGCGACCACCGACCTGCCCGACGCGTTCCGCTC
>NZ_RDBH01000059.1:40311-47841 GCF_008042145.1 Streptomyces sp. adm13(2018) | reverse complement strand
GTCGGGGGAGGTACGGGCGTTCGGCGGGGCGGCTCAGAGGCTGATCCAGCCGGCCGCGAGGGCCACGACGCCCACGACGGCGTCGGGGGAGGTACGGGCGTTCGGCGGGGCGGCTCAGAGGCTGATCCAGCCGGCCGCGAGGGCCACGACGCCCACGACGGCGCCCGCGACGGAGACGGCGAGGATCACCAGCTCGCGCGGGGAGAAGAGCCTCCTGCCCTGCTCGCGCCGGGCCTTCACGAACAGGAAGGTCGCCGGCGCGTAGAGGATGAAGGAGACCAGGACGAACTTGAGCCCGGCCGCGAACAGCAGGAAGGCCGTGTAGACCGTGGCGAGGACGGCCACCACCAGCTCGCCCCGGGTGGCACGGCCCACCGCCTTCTCCTGCGCGGGCCGCAGCGCGATCTTCACCGCGAACGCGGCGGCGAGCAGGAACGGGATCAGACTGAGCGCGCTCGTCAGGTCGAGGGCGAAGTTGAACGCGTCGTCGGAGAAGGCCGTCACCACGAGGACGACCTGGCTGAGGGCCGTGCTCAGCAGCAGGGCGGGCACGGGGACGTCGTCGCCGCTGGAGCGCCCCAGAAAGCGCGGCATGTCCTCGTCCTTCGCCGCCACGAAGAGCACCTCGGCCGCCATCAGGGTCCAGGCGAGGTAGGCGCCGAGGACGGAGACGATGAGGCCGACGCTGACGAAGACCTGGCCCCAGTTGCCGACGGCCGCCTCCAGGACCCCCGCCATGGACGGCTGGCGCAGCTCGGCGATCTCGCTCATCGGCAGGATCCCGTACGACACGATGGTCACGGAGGCGAAGACGGCGAAGACGCTCAGGAAGCCGAGGATCGTCGCCCGGCCGACGTCCTCGCGGCGCTTGGCGTGCCGGGAGTACACGCTGGCGCCCTCGACCCCGAGGAAGACGAAGACGGTGGCGAGCATGGTCCCGCGGACCTGGTTGAACAGCGAGCCGGCGTAGTCGGCGCCGCCCCAGTTGTCGGCGAAGACGGACGCGTCGAAAGAGAACAGGGCCAGGATGACGAAGACGATGATCGGCACGATCTTGGCCACCGTCACGATCCGGTTGATCGCCGCGGCCTCCTTCACCCCGCGCCGGATGAGCAGGAAGAACGCCCAGAGCCCGGCCGAGGACAGGACGATCGAGAGGGCGGTGTCGCCGTCGCCGAGGGCCGGCCAGACCGCGCCGATCGTCGACATGATGAGCACCCAGTACGTCACGTTGCCGACGCAGGCGCTCGCCCAGTAGCCGAACGCCGAGAAGAAGCCCAGGTATTCGCCGAACCCCGCCTTCGCGTACGCGTAGACGCCGGCGTCCAGGTCCGGGCGCCGCACGGCGAGCGCCTGGAAGACGAAGGCGAGCATCAGCATGCCGAAGCCGGCGATCGCCCAGGCGATCAGCGCACCGGCCACGCCCGTCTCCTGCGCGAACCGTCGGGGCAGCGAGAAGACGCCGGCGCCGACCATGGAGCCGACGACCATCGCGGTCAGCGTGACGAGCGTCAGTTTGGCCGTGGGCGGGGACCCGGCGTCGGTGGCGCCTGTTCCGGTTTCAGCGTGCGACATGACCTGCCTTCCGTGGGGCTGACGTGGTGGAAGCTCCCGGAGGGGCGTATGTCGGGAGGGGGCGGCTCCGGCCGGAACCGGCGCGGGCGCGCACCGGGCAGCAGGGCGCGCGCCGGCCGCCGGAGGGATGGAGGGAGGCCCGTGCCGGTGTCGGCTCCCGCAAGGTTCGTTCCTCTGCGGCGGGTTCGCCGGCCTGCATGCTCACCCCTTGGCGCGACGGGAGACGACTGGAAGCCGAATCTAGCCGGATGGCGGCGATTTGTCCGTGTATGGCAAGGTGCGCCGCACGGGTGGGGAGGCGTACGGGCGTGTGGGGGACAGTCGATCGAACGGGGATGCCGCTCTCGAACGGAGAACGCGGGCGGCGGGGGCGTGAACCAGGGGCTCTCGGCCACATGGCCCGAATGCTGCAGATCATCGGGTTAAACCTCGAATGGAGCAAGATCGCCGCTTCGAGGTAATGCCCCCGAACTCGTGGGGTGTGCCCGGGTCGACGGCCGTTACTGTTCCCCGGGATCTGGACGGATTCCCAGAACTTCCTCCTTGTTCACTCCCCTTACGCACCTTCACGGCTTCTCGCCCCTCTCGTCTCCTCCTGTCTTTCCTGCCTTCTTGTCTTCCTCCTCTCTCACCGACCGGGGCCCCGCGCGCCGGTCACCACCCCCTGCGAAGGAGAGCCCGCCCCATGACCGTCGACACCGGCCCGGACGCACAGCAGGACACCCCGAAGCAGTCCAGCCTCAGTACCGCCGCCGCCCGGAACCTGGCCACCACCACCAAGTCCGCCCCGCAGATGCAGGAGATCAGCTCCCGCTGGCTGCTGCGGATGCTCCCCTGGGTGGAGACCAAGGGCGGTGCCTACCGGGTCAACCGGCGGCTCAGCTACACCGTCGGGGACGGGCGCGTCGAGTTCGTGCAGGACGGGGCACGCGTCCGGGTGATCCCCCGCGAGCTCGGCGAACTCGCCCTGCTGCGCGGCTTCGACGACGACGAGGTGCTGAACGCGCTGGCCGCCCGCTGCGTGCAGCGCGACTTCAGCGCCGGCGAGGTCCTCGTCTCGCGCGGCGCCCCCGCCGCGGAGATCCACCTCGTCGCCCACGGGCGCATCAACCAGACCTCGCTCGGCAAGTACGACGACGAGGTGGCCGTCGCGGTCCTCGCCGACGGCGACCGCTTCGGCGAGAACGCCCTGCTGGACGCCGACGCCCGATGGGACTACACCGCGACAGCCGAGACCTCCGGCACGCTGCTCACCCTCTCCCGCACCGAGTTCGCCGCGGTCCTCGCCTCCTCCTCGGCCCTCCAGGCCCACATCGAGGCCTTCAGCTCGCTCCCGCTCCAGCGCCAGAACCGCCACGGAGAGGCCGAGATCGCGATGTCGGCGGGTCACGTCGGCGAGGCCGCGCTGCCCGGCGCCTTCGTCGACTACGAGCTCAAGCCGCGCGAGTACGAACTCTCCGTCGCGCAGACCGTCCTGAAGGTCCACACCCGGGTCGCCGACCTCTACAACGGCCCGATGAACCAGACGGCGGAGCAGCTCAGGCTCACCATCGAGGCGCTGCGCGAGCGCCAGGAGCACGAGCTGATCAACAACCCGGAGTTCGGTCTGCTCCACAACGCCGACTTCAAGCAGCGGATCCAGCCCCACTCCGGCCCGCCCACCCCGGACGACCTCGACGAGCTGCTCTGCCGCCGCCGCGGCACGAAGCTCTTCCTCGCCCACCCCCGGACGATCGCCGCGATCGGCCGCGAGTGGAACGCGCGCGGCCTCAACCCCGACACCGTCGACCTCGACGGGCAGCGGGTCCTCGGCTGGCGGGGAGTTCCGCTGCTGCCCTGCAACAAGATTCCCATCACCAAGGAGAACACCAGCTCGATCCTGGCCATGCGCCTGGGCGAGGACGACCAGGGCGTCATCGGCCTCCGCCAGACCGGCCTGCCGGAGGAGTACGAACCCGGCCTCTCGGTGCGCTTCATGGGCATCGGCGAGCAGGCGATCATGTCGTACCTCGTCACGACCTACTACTCCGCCGCGATCCTCGTGCCGAACGCGCTGGGCGTGCTGGAGAACGTGGAGATCGCCCGCAGGCACTAGGCCGTCTCCTCCGGATCCTGCCTGACCCGTGCCACCCGGTACCGCACCTCGCCGCGTTGTCGAGGCACTCGGGTTCGTCCCGTACGCGGATACCTCTCCGCCTTGCGACGCACGGCACCGGACGACGCGGGCCTGACCGGCAAGATCCGGAGGAGACGGCCTAGACCCCATGCCGTGTCGTGAAGGCGTCGTGAAGGCCCCGACACGAACTGGGCCCTGTCCGGACCGTCCCGGGCCGGCCGACCGCGCCCGGGACGGTCCGGACCCCCTCCGCGCCGGCTCCCGTCGTACCGCGCCCCTCCGCGGCCCCGGCACCCGCCGCGACCGCGGTCCTCCCGGCGGCTCCGGGGGCCGCCGCCGCAGCCGTCGCGTCCGGCGTTCTCGCGGCGCCGGTCACCGCACCCGTCGCCCCACCCGGCGCGACCGCGCCCCCGGCACGCGCGTCAGGGTTCGCCCTCCCCGGGCCCACCGGCCTGGGCACGGCGGCGCTGTCCCTGGCCCGTGGCGCGGGGACGCCCTCCGGGCCGGAGGCCCCGGCCCCGGCCGAGGGTCGGCCCGTCCCGGGGCTGTACCACCACCCCGTGCCCGAACCCGATCCCGTACGGGTGGACGAGGTGAGCCGCCGGATCAAGGACTGGGCGCTGGACGAGGTACAGCTCTACCCCGACGACTGGGAGGGGGAGTTCGACGGGTTCTCCGTCGGCCGCTACATGGTCGCGTGCCACCCCGACGCCCCGACCGTCGAGCACCTGATGCTCGCGACCCGCCTGATGGTCGCCGAGAACGCCGTCGACGACTGCTACTGCGAGGACCACGGCGGCTCGCCCGTCGGCCTCGGCGGGCGGCTCCTCCTGGCGCACACCGCCCTGGACCCGCTCCACACGACGGCCGAGTACCAGCCGCGGTGGGCCGAGTCGCTCCACGCCGACGCCCCCCGGCGCGCCTACCGCTCCGCCATGGGCTACTTCGTCGACCGGGCGACCCCGTCCCAGGCCGACCGGTACCGGCACGACATGGCCCGGCTGCACCTGGGGTACCTCGCCGAGGCGGCCTGGGCGGAGACGGACCACACGCCGGAGGTGTGGGAGTACCTGGCGATGCGCCAGTTCAACAACTTCCGCCCCTGCCCCACCATCACGGACACCGTCGGCGGCTACGAACTGCCGGCGGACCTGCACGCCCAGCCGGCCATGCAGCGCGTCCTCGCCCTCGCCGGGAACGCGACCACCATCGTGAACGACCTGTACTCGTACATGAAGGAGCTCGACAGCCCCGGCCGGCACCTCAACCTGCCCGTGGTGATCGCCGACCGCGAGGGCCTCTCCGACCGCGAGGCCTACCTGAAGGCCGTCGAGGTCCACAACGACCTCATGCGCGACTTCGAGGCCGAGGCCGCCGCCCTCGCCGCCGCCTGCCCCGTCCCGACCGTGCAGCGCTTCCTGCGGGGCGTCGCCGTGTGGGTCGACGGCAACCACTACTGGCACCGGACCAACACCTACCGCTACAGCCTGCCCGACTTCTGGTAAGAAACGGAATCATCTGTGACCAGCACCGAGTTCACCACCGTCTCCGACACCTCCGCCTTCATCCCGTCCCCGGCCACGCCGTACCAGGGCGACATCGCCCGCTACTGGAACGACGAGGCCAGGCCGGTGAACCTGCGCCTGGGTGACGTCGACGGGCTCTACCACCACCACTACGGCATCGGCGACGTCGACCACGCCGCCCTCGGCAGCACCGAGGACGGCGGGTACGAGAAGAGGCTGATCGCCGAACTGCACCGGCTGGAGTCGGCGCAGGCCGAGGTCCTCCTGGACAACCTGGGAGCCATCGGGCGGGAGGACACGCTCGTGGACGCCGGCTGCGGGCGCGGCGGTTCGAGCGTCATGGCCCACCAGCGCTTCGGCTGCCGGGTGGAGGGCGTCACCCTCTCCTCCACGCAGGCCGACTTCGGCAACCGGCGCGCGAAGGAGCTGGGCATCGACGACCACGTCCACGCCCAGGTGTGCAACATGCTGGACACGCCGTTCGAGAAGGGCAGCATCGCCGCCTCGTGGAACAACGAGTCGAGCATGTACGTCGACCTCGACGACCTCTTCGCCGAGCACTCCCGGTTCCTGAAGGTCGGCGGCCGCTACGTGACCATCACCGGCTGCTGGAACCCGCGATACGGCCAGCCGTCGAAGTGGGTCTCCCAGATCAACGCGCACTTCGAGTGCAACATCCACTCCCGCCGCGAGTACCTGCGCGCCATGGCCGACAACCGGCTTGTCCCGCAGGCCGTCATCGACCTGACGCCGAACACGCTGCCCTACTGGGAGCTGCGGGCCACCTCGTCCCTGGTCACCGGCATCGAGGAGGCGTTCATCAACTCGTACAGGGACGGCTCCTTCCAGTACGTCCTGATCGCGGCCGACCGGGTCTGACCCGGCCGGTTCCCGGGGGCGCCGAGGGGCCCGGTCCGTCGTCCGCGACGGACCGGGCCCCTCGGCCGTCCTCGGCTCCAACTGGCCGGGGCCTGGCAGTACTTGCGGTAGCGGTTCGCGGGAGATCGGCCCCGCCGAACCCCGGCCGGAATCTCCGGCCGTGGTATGGACCTGACAAGTGGAGTGTCGCTACGGTGGCTACCGCGCTCGCTTGAGAGCGCTCTCAGCGCCTGCCCACCCCCACTAGGAGGCTCCTGTGAAACGTACGTCCGCCCTGCGCGCCGCCGCGGCGGCCCTGCTGCTCACCGTCGGACTCGGCGCCGCCCAGGCGATGCCCGCGAGCGCCGTCCCCACCGCCGCCTCGCCCACCGCCTCGGCGGGACTGCTCGACGCCATGCGTCAGGACCTCGGGCTCACCGAGCGTCAGGCCGAGGAGCGGCTCGCGGCCGAACGGACCGCGACCCGCGTCGAGTCGGCGGCCAGGAAGGCCGCCGGCGGGGCCTACGGCGGCTCGTGGTTCGACGCCGGCTCCGGACGCCTCGTCGTCGCCCTCACCGACCGCGCGGAGCAGGCGGAGGTCGAGGCGCTCGGCGCCGACACCAGGATCGTCCGGCACAGCGCCGGCGCGCTCGACCGGGCCAAGGCACGGCTCGACACCCGGTCCGCCCCGAGCGGCGTCGCCGGCTGGCACGTCGACCCGCGCTCCAACAGCGTCGTGGTCACCGTCGTGCGCGCCGACCGGAACGCCCCGGCCGTCCGCGCCTTCGTCGACCGGGCCCGCGAGGCCGGACCCGTCACCGTCGCCGAAACGGCCACGGCGCCCCGCACCTACGCCGCCGGGACCGTCGGCGGAGACCCCTACTACACCGGCAACGTCCGCTGTTCCATCGGCTTCTCCGTGCACGGCGGCTTCGTCACCGCGGGGCACTGCGGCGGCGCCGGCGCGGCGGTCCGGGGCTGGGACGGCTCCGCGATGGGCACCTTCCAGGGCTCCTCGTTCCCCGGGAACGACTACGCGTACGTGAGCATCCACAGCGGCTGGTGGACCGTGCCCGTCGTGCTCGGCTGGGGCGTGACGCCGGACCGGCTCGTCAGGGGCTCGGCCGAGGCCCCGATCGGCGCCTCGATCTGCCGCTCCGGTTCCACGACCAAGTGGCACTGCGGCAGCGTCCTGGCCAAGAACGAGACGGTGAACTACAGCCAGGGCGCGGTGCAGCAGATGACCAAGACCAGTGTGTGCGCGGAGGGCGGCGACTCCGGCGGCGCGTTCATCAGCGGCGACCAGGCGCAGGGCGTCACCTCCGGTGGCTGGGGCAACTGCTCGTCCGGCGGGCAGACGTGGTTCCAGCCCGTGAACGAGATCCTCGGCCGCTACGGCCTCACGCTCCACACGGCGTGACGCGCTGACGAGCCGACGGGGCGGGGGAGTGGGGG
>NZ_RDBH01000059.1:0-40211 GCF_008042145.1 Streptomyces sp. adm13(2018) | reverse complement strand
GTGTCGTGGGCGCCGACCCTGCGGGCGGCGTCGATGACCTCGGCGTCGATGGCGTCGGCCATCCAGGCGGTGGACGCGTCCAGCGTGCCGCCGGCGAACAGGGACGGCTGTTCGATCGGGGCTCCGCGGTAGGGGGCGAGGTCTTCCCAGTCGCGGTCCATGTTCCGGTAGCGGTTGAGGGCGCCGGTCAGGCCGGTGCGCTCGAACTCCCCGGCATAGACGTCGAGGTCGCCCTCGCTCAACCAGGCCGGGAGAACCCCTACGGGGAAGCGGTCGCGCAGCCGGCCGTCGCCGCGGGTGACGAAGTGCGGGTCCGGCTGGCCCTCGGCCGGCATGGTGTCGGCGGACAGGGCTGCGTAGAAGCCCGCCAACCAGCCCCGGACGTCGGGCTCGATCTCCGCCTCGGCGCGACCGGGCTCCTGGAAGTAGGAGACGTAGAACTCCTGCTCGGGGCCGCCGATCAGGCCGAAGACGTCGGTGGGACGGGGGCCGCCGGGCGGTGCGTAGGGGACACTCAGCAGGCCGACGGCGCGGAAGACCTCGGGGTGCAGCAGGGCGGAGGTGGCGGCGATGTTGGAGCCCCAATCGTGGCCGACGACCACCGCGCTCTCCTCGCCGAGGGCGCGCACGACGGCGACGTTGTCCTCCACCAGGCCGAGCATCCGGTAGGCCTCGGTCGCCTCCGGCTTGGAAGAGCGGCCGTAGCCGCGTACGTCGATCGCCACCGCCCGGTAGCCGGCCGCGGCGAGGGCGTGGAGCTGGTGGCGCCAGGAGTACCAGGACTCGGGGAAGCCGTGCACGAGCAGGACCAGCGGGCCGGTGCCCTGCTCGACCAGGTGGAGGCGTCCGGCGGGGGCCTCGACGGTGCGATGGCGGAGCTCGGCGGTCGGTTCCGGCTGCATGGGGGTTCTCCTCGGTTCGAGGCGGCTGGCGGGTACTCGTCGATCATGCGGCGCGGCGGCCCTTCGGCGCGATCGGCGTTGCCGTTCTGGCAAGATCGCACAGGACAGGGCGCTGGAGCGGCACGGCAGGAAGGAGCGGGAAGGGTGGCAGTCGACGACGTGGACGGCACGCTGGCCGCGATGGGGCCCCGGTTGCGGGCCGCACGCGAGCACTACGGCGCGACGCTCGCCGGTGTCAGCTGTGCGACCGGCATCTCGACCAGCACGCTCTCCCGGATCGAGACCGGCCGGCGCAAGCCCACCCTGGAGGTGCTGCTGCACCTGTCGAAGGAATACGGCGTCTCCCTGGACGAGCCGGCCGGCTGACCCCTGGGGAGGTCGCCGAGTTCGACACCCGCACCCCGCACGGGGTGGCGAACGCCGGCCCCGGCGGACCGGTCGAGTACCTGATCATGTTCGGACCCCAGGGCGAGCGTCTACGGCCGCGCAGCCGGTCGTCGGGGAACCGGTGAACCCCGCCCTGGCGCGCCGGCGGTCAGCCCCGGTCGGCCGTGATGATCGACAGCATGTCGTCCACCAGATGCTGCGGGTGCGCGGTCTCCAGCGTGGTGCTCAGGGTCTCGTGGTCGCTGAAGACGATGGAGCCATCGGGCAGCTTCCGGCCGTCCGACTCCCGGGTGAGCGCCCACTCGGAGTCTCCGTAGGAGAGGGTGTACTCCTCGCCGTCAGCGGCGATCGTGATGTCGCAGCCGCACCCGGAACTCTCGCCGTCGTCCTCGTAGGCGTCGTCGGGGTGGCGCTGGGTCAGGGTCACTGCCTGGTCGTGCTGCTCGGCAAGCAGGGCGGCGACCGCGACCAGGGTCTCGTGGACGTCTTCGGGCAGGTTAGTGGTGCTGGGGGCGGCGTGCAGGGCGCGCACGGTGGTGGAGGCGTGCCGGTCGACCAGGCCGTGGACCGTGTCGGCCAGCGTGCGCAACGTCGTCAGGGCGTCGGTGAGGTTGGCCGGCTGTCCGGGGCCCGCCGCAACGGGCAGCTCGGCCTCGCCACGCTTGACGATCCGGCCGACCGCGTCCGCGAGTTCCGTCAGGGCGTAGGCGTTGCTCCGGAGCTGGACCAGCAGCGCGGAGGCGACCCTCGCAGCATCCTGCGGGGTGTAGAGGGACCACTGGCCCGACAGCGCCTGGACCGAGGCACCGGCGGTCTCGGCAGCGGCGCAGGCCATCTCCATCGCGTCCTCGGGACCGGCCAGGCCGTACGCGACCGCGCTGCGCACGGCCGAGACATAGTCGTCGAACACCTCGCCCTCCTCCTCGTACAAGGCGGTCCAGGAGGTGGCGTCGTCGAGGGAGGCCGCGGCGGCCTGGTTGATCAGCATGCCCGGATCTTCCCAGACATCGGACCGTCCCGGACGCCGCGTTCGGAACACGGCCACTGTCCACGGGCGAGTACCGGTCAACTGCTCGCATGGCTGATGAGGAGAGGGCCTGGCAGGAGGCCCGGGCGCGCAGCAAATGCCCGGAGGGCCTTGCACGCGCGGAGCGGAAGCTATTCACGAGGAATGCGCCGTAGTCGTCAAGAACCCGGATGGAGTTCCTTCGCACGCGAGAGCAGGGCTCGACCCCACGGCCGGCCGAGCGGCGCCCGGGCGTCTCGTGCCGCACGGCGGGGCGCCTCCTGTCCGGCGCCTCCACCAAGTCGAACGAGCGCCTGGACGAAGCGCTGGATCGGGAGACCGAACCGGAGTGCCCACCACAGGTGTTACGGGAGCTGCTTCTTCTCGGTGTAGTAGCCGTAGGCGTAACCGCCGTTCTCGGAGCCGGTGAAAGAGTACGAGAATCCGATCAGGCCTGGCTCGGGGGTGTCGATTCTCCGCTGGTAGATCGAGCCGTCGCACTCCTGGGTCCCTGCGGCCGTCGGCACGTCCTTGCCCGCGGTGGCGAAGGTGAGTGCCACTGTGCCGCCACCCGTGCAGGTGAACGCGAACGTCACGCTCAGGACACCACGGGGTGGGCCGGGATGAGTATTGCTGAACTGTCCCTGCAGAGCTCCGGACCCCCCGCCAAGGGAATCCATGGCGATGATGCCCTTGTCCAGAACGGACTTTTCCGATCGGCCGGGAACGGCTCCCGAGGCCGTTGAGGTCGGCTCCGTCGAGCCCGGACTCTTCGAAGGTGTTGCGGTCGGCCCGGTTGCGCCGCATGCCGCTCCGCCGAGCAGCGTGGTGACGGACAGGGTAACGGCGAGCCACCGCAAGGCCCTTCTCGACGTACCACCGTTCTGTCGCCTCATGAGGCCTGCCGTCCGAGGAGCAGGATTCCGCCGACGGACATGAGAGGCAGCGCTGCGCGCATCGCAGTGTGGTGCATGTATCCCCGTTTCCTACGTGGGTTGAGACGACCTCTGGTCAGAGGGTCGAGACCCATCACCCTGGGCAACGTGCAGAAGGGAGCCCTTGAGTGATCTTCGTGTGCTGTTCATACCGCGCTGAGGCCGAGCGTCGCAATCGATAAGTGATGCAGAGCACGTGTGACAGGCGGAGGGTGCCCCTGTCCTGGAAAGTTGGCACACCACCGGCGCAGCCGTGGCGTACGAGCAGGGCAAGCGGCTGCGCGCGCTGATGACCGACATCTCCCGGCGCCCCCCCCATGACCGGCGCGCCCGGACACCGTCGCGGGTCAGGACGGACCACTGCCTCGACCGTGACGCCCCATGATCGGTCTCCGTGGCATCCGAGACTCGGGGCGAGCCCGGGTTCTGGATACGGCCGGATGACGTTCATCATCGCTGGCGCCGCCGGCTGATCGACGGTGGGCCTGGGCCTGGGGCTCGTGCCGGTCGAGGGCGGCCGTAAGGCCTGTAGAGCATCCTGCGAACGAGATGCCTGCGAGGGCGTCAGCACTGCGCGGAGCAGCTCCGACGGATGCCGTGTGCGAGCTGCGGGTCTCAGAGAGATGGCACAGGTGCCGGCTCGGTGCCGTAGCAGTGCCATCCGCGTCGCCGGATGTGTGCCCTCTCGAGCTCGTCGACTGGTGACCCGAACGAATCGTCCGAGGTGGTGACGACGAGCCGGGGTGTGTGTTGTGTCTGGTGGGGCAGGGGATGGGAAGGCGAGGGGAAGGGCCGCATGGTCCGCCCGGGAGCCGCAGTATCGGAACGACAGTGATCAAGAGGAGTCCGCTCATGACTGACGCCACTCAGGCCACCGCACCGCACACCGTGCCCGGACTGGACCCGGTGGAGGCGGAGCGGGTCGTGGACGCTCTGCAGGGGCGGTTGCACGCTCTCAACGATCTGGCCCTCACTCTGAAGCACGTCCACTGGAACGTCGTCGGCCCGCACTTCATCGCCGTGCACGAGATGATCGACCCGCAGGTGGATGCCGTCCGGGAGATGGCTGACACCATGGCGGAGCGGATGGCCGCCCTCGGCGGGGTCCCGATCGGTACGCCGGGCGCCCTTGTGGCGGGGCGCACCTGGGACGACTACGAAGTGGGGCGTGCCGACGCCGTCGCACACCTCGGTGCGCTGGACCTGGTGTACACCGGCGTCATCGAGGACCATCGGGCCGCCATGAAGACGGCCGGCCACATCGACCCGGTGACGGAGGACATGCTGATCGGGCAGCTGGCGAAGCTGGAGCAGTTCCAGTGGTTCGTCCGCGCCCACCTGGAGAGCGGCAGCGGCCGCCTCAGCACCTCCGGCGCGCGAACCCTCAGCGAAGCCGCCGGCCAGGCCGTCCGCGCATCGTCCGGCGACGCATGACCGCGTCCCCGCCCGGGAGGACGGATGGCGGTGGGACCGCCGCAAGACGTGCGGGAACGCACGACAGGTTCCCGCAAGACCTCGGCATCCTCCTTCGCTGAATCCGGGACCGGAGAAGACCGACGGCCGGCACGGCTCGGGCTGGTGCCAGTGGCACGGCGCCCACCCGGAACGAAAGCGCGACGCCATCGGCCCGGCTGACGGGGGAGCCGATGGCGCCGCCCGCCGCGCCCGTACTGACCGTGCCGATCGCCACCCGGAGCTTGCACAGCTCCTAGCTGGCGGATCTCCCGCGCCGCCCAGGTGGCGCCGCGCCCCTTGCGGTCGGCCAGTGCGCTGTCGGCCGTGCCTCCGAAGAGAGTGCGGGCACCCTGCTTGTCGGAGCCTCCCACCAGTAGGTAGGTGACGGCCAGACGCGGCTCCAGACCCGCCCGCCCCTTCGGCACCTCCAGCGGGTACGACGACCGGGCGTCACCGTTGTTGTTCGCCGAGGGCGCATTGACCAGGTTCACCCCGGCGCCGGGGTCGGCCGCCCTGATGTCCTTGATCTGGTTCAGATTGAACGAGGTGCCCTCCACCCGCTCCGGCCCGGTGACCGCCGACTCGGCGTCCGGAATCGTCGCGACGGCGCTGCGGAGTAACTCGGGCGAGCGCAGGCCGGTCATGGTGAGCACCATGGCCAGGATGACGGTCACACCCGTCCGTCCTCGGACCGCTGACGGCTGACCGTGTTGCGGGCCCACAGGATGGGGAGCGCCCTCTGGGTCTGCCGAGGCGGCCTGTTCTTCCCCTGACTGCTCCCGCCGCATCCACGTCCCGTGACACGCGCCGCCAATCAGTCAACGTTTCGTTGTTCCGTTCCTTGTGTCGGTAGGATGGGTGTCATGTCGGACGACACTGGGATCGAACCGCGTATGCGCTTGGCCGGTCTGGCCGACCTCCCGCCGGCCGACGGTGTGCCGGCGGGTGTTCTGCAGCAGGACGCTGCTCTGCTCGGCAGGCTTCTGGCCGGCGCGGCGCAGAGCGGCGGCGCGGGGGACCGGGGTGTGTCGGACGATGATGTGGCCGCAGCTCTTTCCTTGTTCGAGGACATGCGCACGGCGCTGGACCAGCTGGAGACACAGGTGGTCATCGAGGCCAGGCGCCGCGGTATGGAGTGGCGGCAGATCGCTTCCCATCAGGGCATGAGGTCCTCTCAGGCCGCGTCCCAGCGTTATCAGCGGCTGGTGACCCGTCTCGAGGAAATCCGTCAGGGCATCCGGTAACGGCAGGAGACCCCTTCTTCCCATGAGTCACCCCTCTTCCGACCCGCTCGCCGCTGTCGACGCTCTTCTCGCCGCCGTCGATGACGGGCATGTCCTGCCCGCTCCGGTCGAACGTGTTCGTCTCCGCGAGGCGGCGGGCCTGACCCAGGCGGCTGTCGCCCAGGCCCTCGGCGTGCGTGTGCCCAGCATCCAGGCCTGGGAGGAGGGGCGGGCCGAACCGAAAGCCGAACGCCTCCAGGCCTACCGACGCCTCCTGGACGGTCTCGCCCAGCGCTACCCCGCCCCGCAGCCGACCTCCCCTCCGACCATCGCGTCCGAGCAGGTCACCCCACCGGCCATCCCGTCGGAGCTGACGTCCCCTGCCACGCCCCCCGGGTCGGCCCTCTCGCTGACGGCTCTTTCCGGCCCGGCATCCGGGCAACCGCAGGCCGCTCCCGCGCCCCCGTCCGCTCTCGCACGCCTCCACGGCCCGCAGCCCCCCACCGCGGCGCCGCATCAGGCGCCCACCCCGCGGCCGGCGCCGATGTCGGGTCGGGCGGGCGTAAGAAAGGCGGCCCCTGCCGGTACCCCTGTGCCTGAGGGCGTCGAACCGCGTTTCGCGCACGGGCCGCTGGCGGTCGTGAACGCTGACGCCGACGGGCAGGTTCTCGCGTATTGCACCGGCGGTCTGGTCCTCGATGTGCCGGCCAAGTCGCTGCCGGCCCTGGTGGAGTGGACGCTCAACGAAGCGGCGCTCGGCGCGCCGAAGCTCGCCGGACCGGGCAAGGAGGCCGACCCGCTGCTCGTCCTCACCGAGACCGCGCTGGAACGCTACGGCCTGCCGACCGCGCTCGACGACGCGGAGCGCCACGCCGGGCGCCTCCCGGACAGTCACAAGGTCGTCAAGCAGCTGCTGCGCGCCGAGTGGAAGCTGACCAAACGCGGGCTGGGACCGTGGGCGAGGATCTACCGCCCGGCCACCGGTTCGGAGCGGGCCTGCGTGCAGCTGTGCATCCCGTCGTGGAACGCGCTCGACACCCGCAACTGGGGCGACGCCGCACAACTCCCGCCGGCGGACCTCGCCCGCGTCCTGGGCGTGTACGCCTCCCGCGTGATGACCCCCCGCGGCTCCACCGCCGTGACCGGCCTGGAACTGATGACCGCCTTGCACCCGCCGACCCGCGCCTCCGCGCCCGACGCGGCCGGCAAGCGGCACTCCGAACACAATCCCGGCTCGCTGGGAGCCGCCCCGGTGGACTGCGCCCCGTGCGAGGCTCCGGACGGGCACCCACTCCTGAAGGACCTCCCGCGCTTCCACGTCCGCGGCCCGGAGGAGAAGTTGTTCGAGGAGGCGTACGACTGGGCACGGCCGATGACGGACGCCGAGTGCACGGTGCGCCACCTGGTCGGCATCGACGTCAACATGGCCTTCGCCGCCGGCGCCAACGGCCTGACCGTCGGCCTCGGCGCGCCCACTCACGTCACCGCCCCCATCTTCGATCCGAAGCTGCCGGGTTCCTGGCTGGTCGACCTCTCCCACGTGGACCTGTCGAAGGTGAAGGTCGGCAAGGAATGGGTGCAGCTTGACGGCTCCCTGCTGCCCTCCCCGTTCACGGCGAAGGGCGAGACCCCCACCGGCCCGGCCTGGTACGCGACGCCCACCGTCGCCTACGCGGTGGAGCTCGGCTACGACGTGAAGCCGTTGGAGGCATGGGTGCGGCAGGACCACGGCCGCTACCTCGACGGCTGGTATCAGCGGCTGCGTGACGCCTACCTGGCCACGATGGCCGAACTCGGCGTCGACGCCGACCTGTCGCCGGAGGACTTCCTCGTCGCGATGGAACGCCACAAGAGCCGCGACCCTGAGCTTGCGATCGTCGCCTCGGCCATCAAGGCGACGGTCAAGGGCGGCCTGGGCAAGCTCCGCGAGCGCCCGCGCGGCGAGGGCTGGCGGCCCGGCGAGCCGTGGCGCGCACTGTCCCGCCCGACGTGGCGGCCGGACATCCGAGCGGCGGTCATCTCCCGCACCCGGATCAACCTGCACCGCAAGATGACCAAGCACGCGGCGTTCACCGGCCAGTACCCGGTCGCGGTCCTGTCCGACTGCGTCGTCTACGCCGCGAACGGACCGAGCCCGCTGGACTTCCTGCCCTACCGCCAGGGCAAGCCGCTCCCGGGCGGCTTCAAGCTCGGTGTCAACCCGGGCCTGGTCAAGCACGAGGGAACCCAGAGCGTCCTGTGGGGCGAGGAAGTCCGGGAGAAGTTCAACGCCCCGGAGCTCAACCTCGCCCGGTACATCAAGGACGGCACCGTCACCGACACCGACACCGACAACGGCGAATAGGGAAAGGCGACGCGACGATGACCATGTTCGGGGACGGCCTGGACGCCGCGATGCACAAGACGTTCACCCGCCCGGCGCCCAAGAGCGCCGGCGCACGGATGCGCTACCTGGTCAGAAAGCTGGGCGGCACCCGACAGGTCGCCCAGATGCTGCGGATCTCCCAGCGGACGGTCGAACGCTATGTGAAGGACCAGATCAGAAAACCCCGCCCGGACCTCGCCGCACGCCTGGAGCGGGAGGTCATGTCCCGCTGGCAGCCCCAGATCCGAGCCAAAGCCCGCCGGAAGGCAGCGACCACCGGCGGCATCATCATCGACACCCGCGCCCGCCTCGGCTACACCGCCCCCATCGGCTCCACCGACCAGGACCGCATCCGCCACCTGACCATCGCCCTGCCGCCCCTCTACGCCGCCCGCCTCTTCGACGCCCAGGACGCCGGCGCCACCGACACCCGCCTCCAGGAGATCGCAGCCGAGGCGCTCAAGGAGGTGTACTTCCAGGATGGCGGCCGCCGCGCCGGCTCCCTGGAAGAGGTCCGCTTCACCGACATCGAGCACCTCGAGTTCGACCTGTAGCGACCCCGCCCGAACAGTCTGCAGGCCCCGACCACCTGCCCAGGAGCACCGAGCCCCCTGAGGACCGCACGGTTGACCAGATGCAGCCGCAGGTCGGCCGGTTCACCGGTCCCACCTGATCGGGTACGACACCGTCGGAGCCGGCCGCGGAGCTGTCTGCTTCCACCCCGGCCACTTGATCGGGTAGGACACGGTCGGCGCCGGCCGGGGCACCGTCCTGCCCGGGCTCGGCCAC
Source organism: Streptomyces sp. adm13(2018) (assembly GCF_008042145.1). Lineage (GTDB taxonomy): Bacteria > Actinomycetota > Actinomycetes > Streptomycetales > Streptomycetaceae > Streptomyces. Next base: position 31,149 of record NZ_RDBH01000059.1, on the reverse strand, counting down.
TGGATCGGATAGGTCACCACCGACGACGACCGAGGCGCAGGCACCCGCTCCGGTCCCGTCCCGTTGCCCGCCGACGTCGGCGAGCCGCCGAACACGAACACCGCCGCCACGATCGCGACGGCCCACGCGGTCTGCTTCCTCGTCCCGGCCGGCGCTCTCCAGTACTGCCGGACCGCCGTCCCGTTCCGCCTGATGTAGCCGCTCACCAACGGCAAGGCCGCTCCTCCCCCTGATCACGGCGCGCATCCCGCGCGACAGACCAATCTAGCGAGCCCGACTGGCGGAAGGTAATCAATCAGCCACCCGAGGTGATCATCGGGCTGGCGGTCGTGAGCGGCGAGTGCCGGCCGGCACCGTGCCGGGTGCCGACGAGGGGTGGCTACGGGCTGCTGCTCGTAGCCACCCTCGCGACGGTGTGGGGCGTCGGGGACCGGACGGTCTGCAAGACGGTCCGAGCGACCGTGCCCGCCGGTGGGGATCAGGCGAAGAGGTTGAACCAACGGCTGTCCTGGATCAGGTTCACTCCCTCTCCCGGGCGGAACGGCCTCTGCCACGCGCCCGTGCCCCGGTAGAGGAACGGTGCCGGGATGGCGTCGTTCACGTCGGCCGCGTACAGGTCGGGCCTGCCGTCGCGGTCGGCGTCGCCGGAGCCGATCAGGTCGTCGTAGCCCTGCCAGCCGCCGCCGATGCGGGTCCGGGTGGTGAAGGTGCCGTCGCCCTTGCCGAGGTACAGCCAGAGGACGCCGTCCCGGTCGCGGGCGACGAGGTCGCCGTGGGCGGCGCCCGCGAGGTTGCCGGTCGCGGCGATCCGGTCGTACGTCTGCCAGCCCCCGCTCCCGATCGGGCGGCGGGCGGCGAAGGGCTCGGTCGCGGAGCCGGTGCTCCGGTACAGCCAGAGGCGGCCGGACCCGTCGGTGGCGACGAGGTCGGGGCGGCCGTCGCCCGTGAGGTCGCTGCCGCCCGTCAGGAGGGTGTACGCCTGCCAGCCGCCGCCGATCCGGGTGCGAGTGGTGAACGGGACCTTGCCGTTGCCGGTGCCCTGGTACAGCCAGAGGACCCCGCTCCGGTCGCGGGCGACGACCTCGGGGGCGGCGGTCCCGGCGATGTTGCCGGTGGCCTCGATCCGGTCGTACGCCTGCCAGCCGCCACCGACGAGCGAGTCCGGGTTCTGGTAGGTGTCTCGCCACTCCTCCCGGTAGTGGACGTCCTGGAGCCACAGGTTGCCGGACTCGTCGCGGGCCAGGATGTCGGGGGAGCCGTCACTGTCGTAGTCGTGCGGGCCGGTCTTGCGGGTGACCGTGAAGGAGCCGGACGCCTTCAGCGCGGGCCCGACGCGGTTGAGCGGGCTCGCGCTGATCTCCCAGGTGTACGGGCCGGCCGAGGCGGAGGTCCAGAAGCCCGGGTTTCCCTGCCAGTTGAGCGTGCCGTTCCAGTCGAACCGGGTCGGCTGGGGATCCTCGCCCTGCTCCGGCTGGGCGACGTATTCCGTGATCGACTCGCCCGTGCGGGTGTTGCGGAGGGTGACCCACATGGTGACGTTGGTCCGGCTGAGCTCCCAGGACATGGGGAGCTTGCCGCCGGCGAGGTCGAAGGCCACCGTCGAGGGGACGGCCTGGCCGAGCAGCGTGACCTGCGTCGGCTCGCCCGTCGCGGCGAGCCGGGTGGCGACCGGGACGCCGTCCGTGCCGGGCGCGACCCGGTAGAGGCCCTCGCCGCCGGTCACTGTGCCGCCGACGAAGCCGAGGGTGTCGCCGGCGGTGCCGAAACCCGACACCGTGTGGTCGAGGAGTGTGCGCGTGGGCGTGCCGTTGAGGCTGCGGGCGGTCAGCGGGATGAGCGTGCTCGCTTCCTCAGCCAGCAGCCCTCCGGGCCGGGAGTAGGTGACCCAGTCCCCGGCAAGACCGAGGAGCAGCCTCCCCGATGTGTGCATCGGGAAGCGCTGGACCTTGGGGGTGGAGCGGTCGAGGACGACGACGCTCGTGCCCGCACCCGACTCGCACTCGGTCCAGGCGACGTGCCCGGAGGAGAGAGCGTAGGCGAAGTCCTCCATCGAGCCTTCGGCCGGGATCCGGCGGGAGAAGGTCACGGTGGCGGAGTCGAGGTCCACGATCGCCAGGTGATGTGCTGCCGCTGTCGTCCCGTCACCGGTGAAGTACCTCACCAGGGCCTCGCCGTCGGCGCCCGCCACCACGAACAGGTCGGACGCGTCCGCGGGCAGCCCGGTCACCGTTCGGCGCACCGGTCCGTCCGTGCCGGGGGAGTGCACGTCCAGGGGGCCGTGGCCCGAGAGGTCGGCCCGGACGAAGAGGTGGGGGCCGACGGCTCCCGCGTACCGGTCCCAGTCCAGAGGCAGCGTGAAGAGGTCCGTGCCCGTGGCCAGGTCCCTCAGGGTGGTGGTGGCACGGGTCTGGAGGACCGCGATGTCCGAGTCGCGGGAGAGGTAGGTGCGGGGCTTGTACGGGACGGTGGTCACCGCCCCGTCGGCCAGGCGGGTCCAGCGCCGGAGGGCGAAGTCGTCCGCGTCCTGGCTCAGGAACCCGGTCCGGCCCATGCCCAGGACCTTGTCGCCGGGCTTGAGGACGGGCGCTGTGGCGTCCGCCGGTGCCGCGGGCGCGGCGCCGGGCAGGGAGCCGGTCCCGGTGGCGGCGCCGGCCGGGAGGACGGCGGGGCCGGCGGTGGTCATCAGGACGACGGCGACGACCGCGCCGAGACGGCGGTGTGCGGTGTATCCGGGGCGAGCCAAGGAAGGAAGCCTCTCAGGGGGAGGGGGTCGGTAGAGCTGCGCGTCGCTCCGTGGCGAGCCGATGCGGTGCCCGGGGGCGAACGGCGCCGTACGCGGGGCCGTGCCCCGGTAGCCCGTCAGGTCCGGGGTTGCGCGGCCTTCTCAGAAGACCAGCCCGTTGTCGTCGTTGAAGGTGTTCGGAGTGCTCAGCTTCCGCCTCGGAGCGAAGGGGGCGCGCACGTCGCCGGTGCCCTTGTAGTAGGAGAGGGACTGGCCCCTGTACATCGCCTTCCCGTCGACGAGCAGGTCGGCACGGCCGTCCCGGTCGGCGTCGCCGATGCCGACGATCTCGTCGTACTCCTGCCAGCCGCCGCCGATCCGAGTGCGGGTGGTGAAGGTGCCGTCGCCCTTGCCGAGGTACAGCCAGAGGACGCCGTCCCGGTCGCGGGCGACGAGGTCGCCGCCGCGGGCTCCGGCGATGTTCCCGGTGGCGGTGATGCTGTCGTACATCTGCCAGCCGCCGCCGATCCTCACGCGGGGCGCGAAGGGCTTCGTGGCGCTGCCGGTGGAGTGGTAGAGCCACAGGACGCCGGTCTTGTCGGCGGCAAGGAGGTCGGCACGGCCGTCTCCGGTCAGGTCCGAGCCGGCGGTGATCTTGTCGTAGGTCTGCCAGCCGCCGCCGACCTCGATCCGGCGGGCGAACGAGGTTCCGGTGCCCTGGTGGAACCAGAGGACGCCGGCGCGGTCGCGGCCCACCACGMCGGCGAAGCGGGAGCCGGCGACGTCGCCCGTGGAGATGACGCGGTCGTAGGTGTTCCAGCCGCCGCCGTGGTCGGTCCGCTCGGACACATGCCCGTACTGGGTGAGGATCTGCCGGAAGTCGTACGACAGGAGCCGGCCGGCGTCGTTGCGGACCAGGAGGTCCGGGGCGCCGCTGTCCGAGTAGTCGTGCGGTCCAGCGCCGCTGTCGACGGTGAGGGTGCCGGTCCGGACGAGGTCGGGACCGATGCCGTTGAGGGGCTTGGCGGTCAGCGTCCAGGTGTAGGCGCCGTTGCGGGCGGCCGACCAGTCGGGGAAGACGCCGTCCCAGGTGGCGGCGGTGAGCCCGATGTACCCGTTGACGAGGTCCTCTCCCCTCGTCCACCGCTTGCCGGTCGCCTTGTGGACGAGCTCGAAGTCCGCCACCGCGTTGTTCCGGCCGACGTGCCAGACCAGGGTCGGCTGCAGCGCGTCCGTCCGAAAGCTCAGAGTGGTGGGGACGAACTCGTACGTCAGCGTCAGCGCGGTGGCCAGACCGCTGCTCGCGCGCAGCGTCGCGACCGGCCGGCCGTCCGCTCCGGGGGCGATCCGGTAGACGCCCTCGCCGCCGGCCAGCGTTCCGCCCTGGACCGTGCCGGAGCCGTAGTGGGCCTTCGTGCTGTCCATGACCTTGACCGCGTCCCCGCCCGCGAGCGGGCGGGCCATGAGCGCGAACAGCGGGTTCGGCGCTGAGGCGTCCGCTCCGCCGGGCAGCGTGTACGTGACCCAGTCGCCCATGACGTCGACCCGGAGGCCGGTGCCGGTGCCGGTGAGCGGGGTCCGGACCGTGGCGGTCTCGCCGCGGCGGGCCGAGACGACGGTCAGTCGGCCCTGCGCGTCCTTCTCGGCCCAGGCGACGTGGGTGGCGGAGGCGCTGACGTCGGTGGCGGAGGCGGGCAGAGCCCGGTCGTCCGCGATCGTGCCGGTGGCCAGGTCGACGACGGCGAGGCGCCGCTGGACCGTCCCGCCGACCGTGCCGGTGTACGCGAGGGCGAAGACATCGGGCACGGACAGGTCGTAGACCCCGAAGGCGGCGTCCGCGGGCAGGCCGGCGACCTCGTGGTCGACGAGCCTGCCGTCGTCGCCGGCGGACACCAGGTGCAGACTCGTGCCCCCGGAGCCGTCCTCGACCGCCAGGAGGAGGGTCTTCCCGGCCGCCCTGAGGAGGTCGGAGGCGGGGCCGAGGGACGAGGTGTCGACGGCGACGGGCGCGGCGCCCGTCGCCATGTCGCGCAGCTCGTAGGAGGTGGGACCGTTCTGCTTCACGACGACGTCGCTGCCGACGGCCCCCCGGTACATGCCCGCCGGCAGCTCGACGGTGCCGCCGTCCGCGTACCGGGTCCAGGTGAAGCGGTCACGCGCCTGCTCGTGGACGGTCAGGAAGCCGGACGGGCCGCCGCCGCGCAGAAGCCCTTCCTCGGGCACGCGCACGGCCTGCTCCTGTGACAGGCCGGCGGCCGCCGACGGATCGGTCGCGGCGGGCGTCGCCACGGCGGGGGCGACGGAGGCACCGCCGGCCGTCACGGCGAGTACGAGGGCGACGGCGACTGCACGGACGTTGTGGGACAACGGAGACGTTCCTCCCCAGGAGTGCGGGCGTGGCGAGACACGCCACGCCCGCATGACTCGTGAGGAGATCGAATGGTTGTACGCCGCCTTGGAAGACGATCCCGGAGCAGACACGGTCCGCCGGTGCTGGAGCGTGACGTCGGGCTTGAAGGGGGCGTCCGCCATGCCCGAGCCGACGTAGTGGCGGCCCGCGGTGGCGGTGAGGGCATACAGGTCCACCCGGCCGTCCCGGTTCTGGTCGCCGAAGGACGCGAGGTGGGTGACCTGCTGCTGGCTGGCAGCCGCCGATCTGGCGGCGGGCGGTGAAGGTGCCGTCGCCCTTGCCGAGGTGGTGCCAGAGGTGCCGGGGTGTCGCGGGCGAGAGGTCGCCGTCGGCGGCTCCGGCGATGCCCCGGGCGCGGAGAGGAGGTTGAGCCGATGCCGAGGCAGGGCCAGGGATCTTCCCTGCCTCCACGCATGGAGACGTCCACACCGCTCAATGAGTGGGGGTCTGAGAAGACGGGGCCTGCGTAGGGGGACAGGACCCCGCCTTCTCCGGGATCAGCTCTCGCCGCGCATCAGCTCCACGATCACTGACCACAAAGCGCGGGCGCTCAGTGCCACAGCAATTCGCTTCGCCATCTCCGCAGCCGGCCGACTCCGGCGAGATGACTTCCGGTCATCACTCATGCCTGTCCTCCTCCCTGTATGGGAGCCGTCCCGCCCTTCGAGGCGGAACGGCCCTCCCCCACGTCGGAGAGCAGACAACTGCCACCGTAGCCCGGGGCGTTGATGCCGTGGAAGCCTGGTGGGGCAGGACACTCGGGTCGGAGCGTGTGCATGCGCCCCGGGGGCGGACCATGGGCATTGTCCGCCGGTGAACTCCCCGGGATCGCATGCGAAGGCGAAGGCCGCGCGCACAGGACCCAGGACGGTCGACCGGGTCCATGGCTCCGGTGGGGAGCTGCGGCGGGGAGACCCCGCCGCACCTGCGTGGCCAGTTCGGTCGACTCGGACACGGAGTGTCATCGACCCGCCGCCCCGGGTCCGGATGAGCTGCCGGTGCCCACCGCCTCCTGGAAGGGGCAGGACCGCACCTGCGACGGATACACGCCGACGGTGCCGGCCGTCCCGACCGCCCGGCGAGCCGCCGGGGTGGAGGTCTCGCCTGGCACCCATGTCCCGGCGTCGTGGTTCTCTCGGGCGCGGCCCCGCCGCGGTCGGGTGCGGGCGGTGTGCTTGACGAGAGACCAGGCGGGCAGACGCGCGGAGAAGCCACGTGTCAGTTTTCGGATGCCGCCGCCGACAGGCCGCCCTCCGAGGCGGAGAGCATCAGCCGGCGCAAGCGGCACCCCACACCGTTTCCGGAGGTCGTTCATGTCTGTTTCCGATGGATCCGATCCGCTCGCCGAACTGTCCGCGGCCGGGGTGTCCGTCTGGCTCGACGACCTGTCCCGCGAGCTCCTGGCCGGAGGCGGGCTCGAGGAGCTGATCGCCGACAAGCACGTGGTGGGGGTGACCACGAACCCGACGATCTTCGCGTCCGCTCTGTCCAAGGGGAACCGCTACGACGCACAGCTCCGCCGCCTCGGCGGCGCCGGCACCGGCGTCGACGACGCGGTCTTCGCCCTCACCACCGACGACGTGCGGGATGCCTGCGACGTCCTGCGCCCGGTCTACGATCGCACCGACTGCGTCGACGGACGGGTCTCCATCGAGGTGGACCCCCGTCTGGCGCAGGACGCCGACGCCACCGCAGTCCTGGCCCGCAGACTGTGGGAAGCGGTCGACCGCCCCAACCTGTTCATCAAGATCCCGGCCACCCGCAAGGGGCTGAAGGCGATCACCTCCGTCGTCGCCGAAGGCATCAGCGTCAACGTCACCCTGATCTTCTCCCTGGAGCGCTACGGCGAGGTGATGGACGCCTACCAGAGCGGTCTGGAGCAGGCCCTGACCGCGGGACGCGACCTGTCGACCATCCACTCGGTCGCCTCGTTCTTCGTCTCCCGCGTCGACACCGAGGTCGACCGCCGTCTCGACGCTCTCGCCACCCCCGAGGGACTCGCACTCAAGGGAAGGGCCGGAATCGCCAACGCGCGGCTCGCCCACCAGGCGTACGAGGAGATGACCGCGGCGTCCCGGTGGCAGCGCCTGGCCGCGGCCGGAGCGCGCGTTCAGCGCCCGCTGTGGGCGTCCACCGGCGTCAAGGACCCGTCCTACCCCGACACGATGTACGTCAGCGAACTCGCCGTCGCGGGCACCGTGAACACCATGCCGGGCGCCACCCTGGCCGCGTTCGCCGACCACGGCACCCTCCCGGCCGGTCCTTCGAAGACGGGCGATCACGCGGCGGCCGCCGCCCACCTCGAAGCACTGCAACGCGTCGGAATCGACTTCGAGGACGTCACCGACACCCTGGAACGCGAAGGGCTGGCCAAGTTCGAGGCCAGCTGGAAGGAGCTCGGCGACACGGTGGAGCGCGAGATGCGCTCCGAGACCACCGCCTCCGGGGAACAGGGTGGAAGCCGGGAGGGCGGCTCCGAGGACGCCGATCTGCTGGCGATCTACCTCAACGACCACTATTCCGGCGCCACCGGTGGCCTGGAGCTCTTCCGCCGGGCCGCGCAGGCACAGAAGGGCACCGACGCAGGCGAAGCCCTGTCCGAGCTGGCCCGCCAGATCGACGAGGACCGCGTCGCGCTGGCCCGGATCATGTCCGACCTCGGGGTGGACATCCGGCACTCCAAGGTCGCCATGGGCTGGCTCGCGGAGAAGGCGGGCCGCCTCAAGCCCAATGGCCACCTCTTCTCCCGTTCCCCGCTCAGCGACGTCCTGGAGAGGGAGTCGATGCTCCTGGGCGTCCAGGGCAAGGCCGCCTGCTGGCGGACTCTGCGCGCCCTGGCCGACACCGACGAGCGCCTCTCCGCCGACCGTCTGGACGCCCTCGCGGAGCGCGCCGCCCGGCAGAGCGCGACCCTGGAGGAGTTGCGCCTCGCGGCGGTCACCCGCACCCTGCGCGCGAGCGGTCCGCAGACCCCGACCTCGACCTGACAAGGACACCGCACCATGACGAACGAGCAGTCCCGCGAAGACACACGACGCGAGCGGTCCGTGACGCGGCCGGTGGCGGAGCGCACGGGATGGGACGAGGTGGACGTGCGCGCGGTGGACACCGCGCGGCTCCTGGCGGCCGACGCGGTGCAGAAGGTCGGCAACGGCCACCCCGGAACGGCCATGAGCCTGGCCCCGCTGGCGTATCTGCTGTTCCAGAACGTCATGCGCCACGATCCCGGCGACGACCAGTGGCTGGGACGGGACAGGTTCGTCCTCTCCTGCGGCCACTCCAGCCTGACCCTCTACACCCAGCTCTACCTCGCCGGATACGGCCTGGAGCTGCCGGACCTGGAGGCGTACCGGACATGGGACTCGGCCACCCCCGGGCATCCCGAGCACCGGCACACCCGGGGAGTGGAGATCACCACCGGTCCCCTGGGGCAGGGCCTGGCCAGTGCGGTCGGAATGGCGATGGCCGCCCGCCGCGAACGCGGACTGCTCGACCCCGACGCCGAGCCCGGTACCAGCCCCTTCGACCGCCACGTCTACGTCATCGCCTCCGACGGCGACATGATGGAGGGCGTCACCTCGGAGGCCGCCTCCCTCGCCGGCCACCAGGAACTCGGCGACCTGACCGTCTTCTACGACTCCAACCACATCTCGATCGAGGACGACACCGACGTCGCCTTCAGCGAGGACGTCCCGGCCCGCTACGCCGCCTACGGCTGGCACGTGCAGACCGTCGACTGGACCGTCACCGGCGAGTACGTCGAAGACGTCGACGCCCTCCTGGCGGCCGTCCGCGCCGCCCGGGAGGAGACCGGCCGCCCTTCCCTGATCATGCTGCGCACCCTCATCGGCTGGCCCGCCCCCACCAAGCAGAACACCGGCAAGGCACACGGCTCCGCCCTGGGCGAGAACGAGGTCGCCGCCACCAAGGAACTCCTCGGCTTCGACCCCGACGAGCACTTCACCGTCGAGGACGAGGTCCTGGCCCGGACCCGCCGGGCGCGGGACCGCGGCCGCCAGGAGCGCGCCGCCTGGGACGAGTCGTTCGCCGCCTGGCGGAGCGCGCACCCGGAGCGCGCCGCGCTCCTCGACCGCCTGCGGGACCAGCGGCTGCCGGAGGGCTGGACGGACGCGCTGCCCTCCTTCCCCGCCGACGCCAAGGGGATGGCCACCCGCGCCGCCTCGGGCAAGGTCCTCAGCGCCTTGGCCCCCGTCCTGCCGGAGCTGTGGGGCGGCTCGGCCGATCTCGCCGGAAGCAACAACACCACCATGGGCGGCGAATCGTCCTTCGTACCGGCCGACCGCCAGACCAAGGAGTGGAAGGGCGGCCCCTACGGACGCACCCTGCACTTCGGCATCCGCGAGCACGCCATGGGCGCGATCCTGAACGGCATCGCCCTGCAAAGCCTCACTCGCCCCTATGGCGGCACCTTCCTGACCTTCTCCGACTACATGCGCCCCGCGGTGCGCCTGGCCGCGCTGATGCGGCTGCCGGCCACCTACGTGTGGACCCACGACTCCATCGGCCTGGGGGAGGACGGCCCCACCCACCAGCCCGTCGAACACCTGGCCGCGCTGCGGGCCGTTCCTGGTCTGGACGTCGTGCGCCCCGCCGACGCCAACGAGACCGTCGCGTGCTGGCGCACCGTCCTCGAACACGGCGACCGCCCGGCCGGACTGGTCCTGAGCCGCCAGAACCTGCCCGTCCTCGACCGCGACAGCGGGGAGTACGCGCCCGCGCGGGAAGCCGGCAAGGGCGGTTACGTCCTGGCCGACACCGGCGACGGCGCGACACCGGACGTCATCCTGGTCGCGACCGGCTCCGAGGTCCACATCGCCCTGGAAGCCCGCGGCCTGCTGGTGGGGGACGGTCTCGCGGTACGAGTGGTGTCGATGCCGTGCCGTGAGTGGTTCGCCGCCCAGCCGCAGGACTACCAGGACCGGGTCCTGCCCCCCTCGGTACGAGCCCGGGTCAGCGTCGAGGCCGCCGTCGGACAGGGCTGGCGCGACGTGGTCGGCGACGCCGGCCGGATCGTCAGCCTGGAACACTACGGCGCATCCGCCGGCTACCAGCGCCTGTACGACGAGTTCGGCATCACCGCCGAAGCGGTGGCCGAGGCAGCCCGCGACAGCCTCCACGACACCCGACAGCCGCCGCGGCCCGGCGGTCACCGGCCGAGCTCGGCTCCCACCAGCGGCGGCACCGGCGACCGCCCCTGACCGACCGCACCGCCGCCGGGGGAGGGGTATCGCGTGCGAGGCGGACACCCGGAGCTTCCGCCGTCGACGGCGACCTGTGTGCCTGCCCCGGCCGTGCCGCGCAACGCGACGACCGTCCAGGCCTTCGCGGGCCACGCGACACCAGAACCACTCCGGTGGGGCCTGGACTCCTGACGGCGCATGCGCGGAGAGCGGCACCGGCCGCTCCGCTCCTTCGGCACGAGGCCGGGGGCAGGAGCGGAGCCGGAGGCGAGAAGGCGATCGGCTTTCCGATGCGGGCCTGTCAGGACTCGGCGGTCTCGACGGCGTGCTTGATGCCGCGCAAGGCCTCCTGCAGGCCGTCGTCGACCTGGTCGCCCTCCGTCCTCTCGGTGTGCAGTTCCACCGTGAGTCGGGAGTGTTCCGGATCGTCCCCCGGGGAGACGTGGAGCCGGCCGTGGTAGTCGTGCGGCCCCGGTGCGCCCCACTCCAGGCTCTTGCCCTCCTCGAGGACGTGGATCCAGGCCTCGCTGGTGACGTCCTGCTCCGGAGCGCCGGGCGGCTCGATGTGGGCGGTGACGGTGACGTGGTCCCCGTCGTGGGGACGGGCGGACGTCAGCCGGGGCATGTACCGGGGCAGGTTCTCCACGTCGGCCAGGTAGGAGAAGAGCCGTTCGGGCGAGACCGCCACGGTGATCGCTTCGTCGTAGTTACCCATGGTGTCTGCTCTGCCCCCGTCTGCACCCGCCCAAAACGGAGGGCGGAATTCCTCGCCCGCTGGGCGTATCCCGGACGGCGGTGGCAACGCCCTTCGGACCGGACGTGCCGGCCGTCCGGCGGCCCCGAAAGGGATGACCACGAGCGCTCGCCGGCCCGAGACCATCGTCACCACCGTCTGTATCGGGCAGCGCGGGCGCCTGATCCTGCCGGTGCTCTCGGCCCGGACCACCAGATCATCCAGGTACCGCGCGAGCGCCCGGGAGCCAGGCGCGCCGCCGAGGCCGGCGTCACCGACGTGCGAATCCTCCCGGTGAAGCCAGGCGCACAAGCCTGCGGTCCCGGCGAGTGTCAGACCTGGCTCGTACGGTCGTCAGAACGAGGGCCGGGACCTCTTCCCGGCCTGCCGGATGTACGGGAGCGGGCCATGGGCGAGATCACCGTCAGCGCACAGCAAATCGACCACCTGGTCCACGATCCGGCGAGCGCGTACGACGCTCCCTACATGCAGGCCTACGCCGGCCTCGCGGCCTCGCACCGCGGCCGGCCGGTCGCCGAGATCGTCCCGCTGCTCCGTGCGGCTGCCGACGCCGCGCTCCTCGGCTTCACCGGCACCGACCTCGTCGAGCAGGCCCGCGCCATCAGCACCGGCGCCCGCTACGAGCTCCGCGTCCACGTCACCGGCCACTGACGCCACGCTCCTGGCACCGGTCTCCGGTTCGCCGGAATCATAAACCCGGGTTCGAATCCCGGCCGAGGCATCCGTCTTCCGCAGCTGGTCAGGCGATACCGAGGACGACATCGGCAAGGCGTACGAGGTCTCCACGGGTCAGCTCATCGCGATCACCGAGGACGATCTGTCCGGGATGCCGTTGCCCACCGCGCGCGCCGTGGAGATCGTCGCGTTCATCGCCGCCAAGGTGCGCAGGTTCGCGGACTCTCGCACGATGAGCAGCCGACCGGGTGGGGCGCGCTCACAGCGGCGGCCGCTGTCAGCAGTGCTCCGCGCAGAACGGTCCGCCGGCTCGGCAGGGCGGCATGGTGCTGTGGCGTGGCCATGGTGGATGGCTCCCGGTGCGCCGCGAAGAGCGTGGGGCCGGGCGGAAGCCCCTGGAGTTCGTGAAGCCGCGGCCGACAAGGTGTCTTACCTTCAGGTGCCCAGGCGGCGCCCGGCGAGCCAGGTGACCATCTCGGGGTCGTGGTGGTCGAAGAACAGGGAGCTGCCGGTATCGAGGGTGGCGATCTGGGCCAGCTGTTCGTCGGTGAGTTCGAAGTCGAAGACGTCGAAGTTCTCGGCCATGCGCTCGGCGCGGACGGACTTGGGAATGGCGATCACGCCGCGCTGGATGAGCCAGCGCAGCACGACCTGGGCGACCGACTTGCCGTGCTCCTTGCCGATCTCGGCGAGGAGCGGGTTGTGGAACAGGTCGTTCTTGCCTTCGGCGAAGCCGCCCCAGGACTGGATCTGCACGCCGTGCTCCCGCATGAGGTCCTGGTAGTCGGCGCGCTGGAAGAAAGGGTGAGTCTCGATCTGGTTGACCTGCGGGGTGATCTCGTTATTGATGATCAGGTCGATCAGACGGTCGGGGTAGAAGTTGGCGACGCCGATCGCCTTCGCGAGGCCCTCGCGGTTGAGGGCTTCCATGGTGCGCCACTGGCCGTAGACATCGCCGAAGGGCTGGTGCATCAGGTAGAGGTCGAGGTGGTCCAGGCCCAGCTTGCCCAGGGACGTCTCGAACGCGCGGCGGGTGTTGTCCTGGGCGGGGGCGTCCTGGACCCACAGCTTGGTGGTGACGAACAGCTCCTCCCGCGCGATGCCGCTGGACTCGATCGCGCGGCCTACGGCCTCTTCGTTGCCGTAGGCGGCGGCGGTGTCCAGCAGACGGTAGCCGGCGGCCAGGGCCTCGGAGACGGCGCGCTCGGTGTCCTCGGCAGGGATCTGGTAGACGCCGAAGCCGAGGAGCGGCATCTCGACACCGTTGTTCAGGGTCACGTGCTGCATGAGGGGTGTCCTTCGCTGTACGGGGTCAACCCGCCCAGTCATGAGGATGGCGAAGCTGAGCCGCTTCCCGGACTCCCAGCCCGCCTCCTGGGTCGCGATCCAGCGCACCGCGTCCTGCAGCCCCGCCACGCGGTGCGACGTCCAGCGACGCACTTCCTCATCATCGGCCAACGCCGCCAGCACGCCGGCGTCACCCTGCTCCCACGGCCTCAGCGTCAGATCGGTCGAGCGCAGCACCACAGTCGTCACCGCTAGGTCCTTCCTGTCCCCTCGCCACCTTAGATGACCGCGATCACACCACTTGACCAGCACCGGAGTACCCGCATTTCGTGCACGGTCGCCGTGCCCCCGCTGGTCTCGTCGCGATGCTCGCGCGCCTGAGAGACGGATTACTCCAGCGCAGCCATGAGGTCGACGACCGGCGCGGCCGCCGTCCCCTCACCCTCGGCAGCCCTGGGGGCTCGATGCTCGGTCCTCGCCTCGATGACCTCGTGCAGCGCCTCGGTGTAGTGGTCGGTGACGTCGCCCTGAGGTCGCACCGGCAGGCAGCCCGACGCTGGCCTCCTGCCTGACTGACGCCGTACGCGTCGCGACATGCGACGTCGGCGGATAGGGAATCGCGCAACTGCAACAACACGCCCGCCCTCGTCCTCAGCGGCGAACGCCTGGAAGGTGTCTTCCTGATCGAGACCGACGATGGGAAGATCACCCATCTCTACGCCATCCGTAATCCAGACAAACTCCTCTCGGTGGCGGTCCCGCGTCGGATCAGCCGGTCGGAGTAGGCGCGCCTGATGGTGGGGCGCGCGGCGTTCAGCCCCTCGCGCAGATGGACACGCAGGAGGCCGACGCGTGTCCGGCCCACCACTACATGCAGCCCGCTGCCGGACGGGTCAAGGAGGCGCCGGTCGATCAGGAGCGGCGGCCGCAGCCACGTCCCGTCCTCTATCCCAGCGCTGTCCCACCTCTGTGGGACGGATCTCGACCCAGTGCACCGGCGTCCCGGCGAACTCCTCGATGTAGTCGGCATCGGCCACTCCGGTCGGCCTCCCGTGGGCACGCGGGTTTCAGGCGATGGCGGCGACACCGATGCCAATGCCAATGAAAAGCCAGCCTGTCGCGAGTTCCCAGCGGTGGCGGAACTTCGGTCGGGCAAGCAGCGATCGGAGTCGTGTGGCGGCGGCCACCAGGGCGTACCAGTAGGCGACGCCGATGAGGACATCGAGGGTGCCGAGGAAGAAGATCTGCCCGGTCATCGACCCACCCCCGTTGACGAACTGCGGCAGGATGCTGAGGAAGAACAGGGCCGCCTTGGGATTGAGCACATTGGTGAGAAAACCCTGTGTGAAGCCGGCCCGCCATCGGCCTCCGGATGCCTCGACCTCCGCCAGGTTCTCCGGCTCCGGACCGTGCTCGGGTGGGTTCGGCGGCACCCCCTCGGCTGAACGCTCACGTGCGGCCCGTCGGGTTGCCAGCACAGTTCGCACCCCGAGATACATGAGGTAGGCCGCCCCAAGCAGTTTGATGGCGTCGTAGACCACGGCTGAACGGGCGGCGATGAACGCCAGTCCGGTCGCGGCGGCGAGCATGTGCACGCACAGCCCAGCCTGGGCGCCGACCGCCGCCGCTCGGCCCTTCGATGGGTGTTCGGCCGCCGATCGCAGCACCACGAGAAAGTCCGGGCCCGGCACGAGGTAGGCCACCAACACCACGCCAAGGAACCCGACGAGGTCAACCGACATCCGTACTCCATTCGTCAGCGCCAGGGACGGTTCTACCGGCGGGGGTGGTCAGTCCTGGGACCGCTACAGGCACCGGGCCGGTGGATCCGCGCGCAGACGACGGAGGTCTGGCCCCCCGTCACCCACGCGACGGATCTGTGGACCATCCCGATGCCCTGCTCCAGTTCATGCCTCGCGGTCAACGGCGACAGGGACTTGGCCAGGTCGGACCTGCCTGAGTCCTGGGCATGTATGGCGCATCCCATCCTCCACTCATGCTTCACCAGCCCCATTCCTTGCGCCCGCAGCCGGTTCTCGTCTACCCCCTGCGGCGAAGGGACACCGTGCCCCATTGAGTACGGGCGAAGTCACGGGCCCGCACGATCAGGCGGGGCTCGTCTCGGAGTGGGAGCCCAGAGGCGGAATCCGAACGGAGCGAGAAGCGCTACCGTTCCGCCGTATGTGACCGTTTGGAGCTGAAGCACAAGCCGGACGAGGCCCGCGGCATGACGCGGAGTTCGCGATGCGGGTGGCGGCGCCGGCACGGCCGAGAAGGGAATCACCGAGTTCTTCACTGTCCTCCTCCGGCGCCACGGCCATCTAGAGCCGGAGCGCTGAGCGCTACGTCGGTGCCCGGCGAACCGACGTTGTCCCGCTGCAGGATCAACGTTCCGCTGGCTTCTTCGACCAGAGGAGCCATCCCGTCATGCCAGCCCCCACGACGCACAGAAGGGCGCCACCAAGGGAGTCAGGTACGGCGCGAAGGCCGCCAGTGACGAAGAGGGTGAGCAGCAGGACGAGTAGGCCGCAGAGCCATCGAGGCCTTCTGAGCAAGAGCACCCAGGCCCCCAGGTAGGGCGGCCACAAGCGACGGAAGGCCGATGCCGCCGCCGGCAGCACGGCCCATGCGCCCACGGTGATCAGGACCCGGGTGACGCCGCTGCGGCCGAGGTAGGAGCAGAGCGATGATGATTTCGGGGACGCCGACGCCAGCGACCTCGGTGATGACCCAAGTGAGCATCTCGTCCCAAGCGCTCATCGCCGAGAGCTTGCCCAGGGTCGCCCTGGGCTTGCCCAGATGCTCAGGCTGGCCCGGCCGCCGGCTCCCACAGCGGGCGGGCGCATGTTCCACCCCTCCGGCCCCCTTTGATCCCGGGTCCGGAGGCGCATCGGTGCGGGCGCCGGCCGCATGCTGATGCGCGCGGACGATGGTGGAGTCGACGGAGATGTCCCAGTCGATCTCACCCGCCGCATCCGCTGCGGCCTGGACCTGCTGGAGCAGACGTTCCCAGGTTCCGTCGGCCGACCACAGGCGGTGGCGTTCATGGACGGTCTTCCACGGCCCGAACCGTTCGGGCAAGTCGCGCCACTGCACTCCGGTACGGACCCGGTGCAGAATCCCGTCGATCACCTGCCGGTGATCCCGCCACCTGCCACAACGGCCGTTGCTGACCGGCAGGAACGGCCGAAGCCGTTCCCACTCGGCATCCGTCAGATCACCCCGCCCCATGCCCACAGCAACGACTCGGGCACGGAGTAGTCACATGATCGACCGGACAAGTCCTAGGTGTATTGATCACGAGCGTTGTTGACGCCGGTCTGGTCTTGAACATGGCGAAGACCTCAGGTGTGGTGGGAGCTGTCCAGGAACTCACCGCCCGGAGGTCCTCGTGGCCCACCGTAAATGCCCGGCTGACCGCCTTCGGTAGGAGACCGTTGGTCGAGCGTGTCCGCTCAGGCCGTCCGGTCGCTCGTGTGGCGGCCGAGACGGGTATCTCCCGGGCCACCGCCCGCAAATGGATCCGCCGGTGGCGGACCGGGGGCGAGGCGGGTCTGCAGGACCGGTCAAGCCGACCTTTGAGCGACCCGGCGAGCTGATCCACGTGGACGTGAGAAAGCTCGGCCGGATCCCCGACGGCGGCGGCCACAAGACCAACGGCCACCAGGCCGGCCGTCTCAGAACAGTCTTTCGGCGACCGCGCCGATGATGCCGAGCACGGTCGCGGCAATGACGACCGTGCCCCATCCGTGCCCTTCGGAACGGTGAACAGCGGTCGACACGGGTATCGCCCGATCACTGAGAGGAGGGGCGTTTTCGCAGGTCAGGCACCTTATGACACACCCGGAACGACCTGGTCCTGCGGGGCGGGTACCTCCGGTCTTCCCTGGGCGGGTACGGATCCCGATCCTGTGGCCCGGCCGGGTGCCGCCTGCCGCATTCCGGTGCGCCGTGCCGCACGGCGCCACAGTCGGGGCAGGAAGGTGTAGAAGCGGTCGGGCAGGAACACGGCATCCGCGATGATCATCGCGCCGGAGAAGAGCGGCAGCCCCATGAGTACGGCGATGCCGATGTGCATCCCGAGCAGCACGGCAAGAACGGGATACTTGAGCCGGCCGAAGAGTACGAATGGGAAGGCGACCTGGACGAGCACCGTGACGTAGCCGGTGATGGCGATCACCATCGGGAAATCGTCCACGAGGTGGGAGAGCGCGGGCCAGGGCTGGAACAGTTCGAGGTTCAGCGCGTAGTGCAGAGCGGTGCCGCCGCCCCAGGTGGAACCCTGGACCTTGTACAGGCCTGCCGATCCGTAGAGGAAGCAGACCTGTGCGGCGATGACGAAGACGCCGCAGTTGTGCACCACGGTGGTCAAGGTGACGCGGGCGTGGCGGAGTTCCTGCGCGTACAAGCCCCGCACCGGCTCCGGCAGGTCGCCCGCACGAGCTGACTTGAGCCGGTCGCGGCGTGCGTCCAGGGACCAGCGCCGACCACACGCGGTCAGGACGAGGTACACGGCCATCAGCAGGACCAGGTTGTCACCCCCGTCCGTCATGAAGATCGACCTCGCGTGGAACGAGATCACCACACCGGCGAAGAGGACGGACACGACGCGGGTCCGCCAGCCCAGGATGAACAGTACGGACGTGACGACGGCCATCGCGTAGCAGAACTCGAAATAGGCGGGACTGTCGGAAAGGATCAGGACGCTGTTCCAGCCTGTTTGCTCGAAGAGCTGTTCCGCCAGCGCAGGCGTCCAAGGGGAGTCGGGTCCCCAGATCTCTCCACGGTGCGGGAACTCGCGGAGCAGGAAGACCAGGTAGAGCAGCCCGTAGCCGATGCGCAGCACCGAGGCGGCATACAAGGACACCGGGCGGCCGGTGAGGAGGGCCCACAGAGCGCTGACCCGGCCGAGGAACCACTGATGGGCGGCACCGATGAGCGAAGTCCCCTGATTCGGCGGGAGTTGGGGTGCGGCTGTCGCGGAAGAGAGCCGGGAGGGCTGCTCATTTCCCATGGGGGGTCACCTTCCACCAGGGCAGGAGCCGGTTCTCGGTGGGTACCGGCGGGCGGCCACCGGCGGCTGTGCCGGGGGCGGCGATGGGCGTCGTGACGACCCGAAGCTGAATGAAGTCGAACGTGTCGCCGCCGTGGCGGGCGGCGAAGCGGTCCGCGGCGATATTGCGCAGGTACTGCTGCATCATCACCGCCCGTTCCGAGCGTGCCGCGTCGATTCCTCCGTGCGTCTCGGCATAGGAGCTCCAGGCGCGGRGCAAAAGGTTCTGAGCCGTGTGGCTCGGAAATGCATTGTGGTCGACTGCGGCATTGTCCGCGGCGGCAAGATCGAACCAGGGGCTCACTCGCACCGATCCGTCGGAGGCCATTTGTGCAGTTCTCGCCAGGACCTTCCGGTTGAAGGAATCGGGGTCCGGGGCGAAAAGTCGCCAATTCTGCTCGAAAAGGGGGTACACCCACCCGTTGACCTGTGGGCTGTACCGCTTCGACACGGGGTTGGAGGGGGCTACGTGAAGGAACACCATGACGACATGGACCAGCGTGGTCACCAGACACAGGACCACGGCCGTGTGCAGCCCCGCTCTCAGTGCGCGGACCCTCATGGGCCGTCTGTCCGGCGGGGTCGCTCTGTCGTGTTCTGGTGGCAAGGGGGCCGGATCGGAACCTGACTGCTGGAGTTCCTGCACGGCCGCTGATTCGATTCCGCTCGACACCGCCCACCCCGTCCTTCGCGTATGCGCGCTCGCGCCTGAGTCTCTGCGTCTCTCACCGGCGGCGCACGACGGAACCGCTGAGGATTCCGCCACGCGCCGTCATCCGATGAACGGTCTTATGCGGCCTGCTGCTCAGCCCTCGTGGACCGCGGGCTTGTCGGCATAGCCGTAGTGCCCGTCAGCCTGCTCACCGTGGTCACCGTGGTCGCCGTGGTCCGGCTTGCCGGGCCCCTCGTCGTGTCCGTGCTCCGGCCCACCGTGCTCGGGCTTGCCGCCGTGGTCCGGCCGACCGTGCTCGGGCTTGCCGCCGTGGTCCGGCCGACCGTGGTCCGGCTTGCCGCCGTTCCCGCCGGCGACGTTCCCGCCGGTGATGGAGCCGCCGGTCGTGTTCCCAGCGCTGTTGCCCGACGTGTTACCGCCAGTGGTGTTTCCGGCGGTGTTGCCCACGGTGTTCCCGGACGTGTTGCCCGCGATGTTCCCCGAGGTGCCGCCGCCCACCAGGTTGACGCTGGGCCCGCCGATGAGGGTGCCGCCGATCAGACCCAGAGTCGTACCCGTCGTCGCCCCGGTGGTCCCTCCGGTCGTCGTTCCGGTCGTCGTTCCGGTCGTCGTTCCCGTCGTCGTTCCCGTCGTCGTACCGCCGGTGGCGCACCCGCCGAGGAAGATCCTGTTGTTGTTGAGCGTCACCTCGCCGTTGCGGGCCAGTGCCCGGCCCTCGACGCTCGCCCCCTGGTTCACGAAGATCGAGGTCAGGGCCATGATGGTGCCCACGAAGGTGGAGGTGGTGCCGAGAGTCGCCGAACTCCCGATCTGCCAGTAGACATTGCACGGCGAAGCACCGTTGGTGAGGAGGATCCTGCTGTTGGATGCCGTCGTCAGGGCTTCGGGAATCTGGAACACCCAGACCGCGTTGGGGTTTCCCCCGGCGTTCAGGATCAGGTCACCGGTGAGGCCGACACCGGAGGTGGCCCTGTGGACGCCGGGAAGCAGCTCCTGACCCCCGCCGATTCCTGCGGCGAGGGGGAAGTCCGGTGCCTGGCCCGTGAGTTGGCCGGCCGCGTTGTTGTACGCCACGATCAGATCGCTCTTGGCCTGGGCGGCCGCGGCGTCCGCGGGGTGCACAGCACCGAGTACCAGGCCGGGCGGGAAGCCGGTGATGGCCGGGTTGGGGTGCGTCCCGAGGTCGTGATCGAGCACCGAGTTGCCGGTGTTGGTGACTCCCTGCCCTGCCAGGACGGAGTAGCTGGCGGTCGTGCCCAGGGGTACGGGCGTCGCGATGGCAAGTGCCTGCGTCGACGTGACGGCGACCATGGCGGCGGCAACTGCTGTGGCGAGGGCCGAGGCCAGCCCGCCGGACAGAATGCGGCGCCGAGTCGTTCGAGGGATGTGCAGCTTCATCAAGAGGCCATTTTCTGTGGGGGGCCATGGCGCACGCCGGGCCTACGGATCACCCGGGGTGCCTTCTAGCTGTGACCGCATATTACGCATGAAAATTTGCGCACCCGCACCGGGCGAAAAAGAGGAGGGGGATGAATATAAAAACATTCAACGCCGCGGGGCGTGATGAAAATATGCAATCCCGTGCCGCCGGCGATTCGGAACATCGCCGGATGAGTGAAATTCGATCAGTTCACACGAAGCGGCACCGCACACCTGTCCCGAAACCGACCGATGTGAACACGGATGTACGCCGACCGGGTCGAATCAGGACCGCTGCGGCATGGGCGTGGCGCGCCCGGGGCGAAAAGCACAAGGAGGAGGGGCAGCGGCGGCGGGTTCTTCCCGGTGCCGGCCGCGTGTGGAGGAGCAGCGGTTCCGGGGCACCGCCGCAGCCCGGCGCGTCGTCCTCGGGGCTCAGGACGCGTAGAGCTTGATGGCGTCGGTGATGAAGTGCCGGCTCTGCTCCGGGGCGAGTGCCAGCGCCCGCAGCCGGGCGTGCGTCACGCTGTACTGCTGTACGTCGGACGCCTTCGCCAGGCAGAGGCCGCTGGTGAACCTCTCCAGATACACCACTGCCTCACGGGTGTCGGAGAACTCCAGAAGGGAGAACCGTCCCGTCAGCCCCGGGTGAGCGCCCGCGCTGTGGGGGAGCACCTCGACGGTGATGTGCGGTTCTGTGCTGAGCGCGTGCAGGTGCTCCAGTTGTTCGCGCATGATCTCCCGGCTGCCGACGACGCGCCGCAGGACCGATTCGTCCAGGACGACCCAGAGATGCAACCGGCAGGCGGGGTCATAGATCCGGTGCTGACGACGAAGTTGCACCTTCAGCCGCGCGGCGGCCTGGTCGACCGTGACGAGAGGGATCGTTTCCTCAATGACCGCGGCGGCGTAGGCGGGGGTCTGCATCAGGCCGGGGACCACCATGGCCTCGTAGGCTCGGATGGAGGCGGCGGCCGCCTCCAGGTCGAGATGGACGCTATGGGGGATGTCGCCGTAGGAGTGCCACCAGCCCTGACGGCTCGACTCCCWGGCCAGTGCTGTCAGGTGGTCGACGAGATGCTGGTCGGTGACGCCGTAGAGCACGCAGAGATCGCGTACGTCGCGGGGGCTGACCGCACGGCGACCTGTCTCCATGTGACTGACCTTGGCCTGGGAGATCAGCAGTTCCGCCGCGACCTGCGTGCCGGTCATACCCCGGTCCTCACGGAGCCGGCGCAGCTCCGCCCCCAGTCGTCGTCCTGCGACGGTGGGGTTGTTGTTCGCCGCCATGGGCGGTGTACCTCCGGCTCCAAACCACTACGTGCCCGAGCAGATTGGCATGGAGCACCGGTTGTTGATCACGCGCCGTGCCGCCGGTGTCGTGCGTCGGTAAAGAGTGGTGATGATTCAATCTGCCCGGCGTCGCCCGTACGGACCAGCGCTCCGCGGCCCGCGGCGCCCTAGGGCGTGTCCGCAATGTCGATCGGTCGTTGCTCCGTTCGTGGTGCGACGTCATGAACTGACTGATCAGGCCTGGGAAGTGATCGGGCCGTTGCTGGCTCCGCCCCGGATGGGGCGTCCGGTGCGGGACCGGCGGCAGGTCCTCAACGGCATCCTGTGGAAGCTGTCCACAGGTGCGGCCTGGCGGGATCTGCCCGAGCGGTACGGGCCGTGGAAGACCGTCTACGAACGGTTCCGCCGCTGGTCGGCGGACGGAACATGGGACCGGCTCCTGGCCCACGTCCAGCAGCACTCGGACGCGATCGGCGAGGTCGACTGGTCGGTCGTCTGCGTCGACTCGACCATCGTGCGAGCCCATCAACACGCCGCCGGCGCCCGAAAAGGGGGCCCTGGACCGGCGAAGCACTCGGCCGGTCCCGCGGCGGACTGAGCACGAAGATCCACCTCGCCTGCGACGGTCAGGGCCGGCCGCTCGCCTTCACGATCACCGGCGGGAACATCAACGACCGCACGCAGTTCGAGCCGGTCATGGCCCGCATCCACATCAAGCGACACGGGCCCGGCCGGCCCCGCACCCGACCGCTGCGGGTAGTCGGCGACAAGGGCTACAGCTCCCGCAAGATCCGCTCCTACCTGCGCAAACGTGGCATCGCCTGCACCATCCCCGAACGCGTCGACCAGATCAACGGACGCCTCCGGCGGGGCGAGAGTCTGTGCCGCCTCGACCGTCAGGTCTACCAGCGCCGCAACGTCGTCGAACGCTGCTTCAACCGGCTCAAGCAGAACAAGGCACTTGCCACCCGCTACGACAAACGCGCCCGCCACTACAAAGCCCTGGTCACCATCGCCTGCCTGCGACTATGGCTCCCGAACTGACATTGCGGACAGACCCTAGGAGGCGAGGTGGCCGGCGGTCGGGAAGGTGCTGCCATCACCGACCTCGATCAGGGTCCTGGCTCCGGTCCTGACTCCGACTCCCGGCATCGACGTCAGGACCTTCGACAGAGGATGGACCTCCAGAAGTTCCTCGATCCGCCCGGCCAGCAGTTTCCGCTGGTCAAGCATGGCCGCCAGCGAGGCGGCCAGTGTCGGCGTACACGTGAACGTGCATGGCCGCGTACGGATGAACGTGCAGAGTTCTTGATGTGCTGAAGTTCAGGGTTCGGCACTCTGCTGCCCTGTTGGTCGAGGTCGCAGAGATGGGGTGGCCGTGGTCCTGGATCCGCAGCGCTGGCTGGAACTACGGCGCTTTCGTGGCCTGGTGGAGTCCGGGGCGATGAGCGTGACCGAGGTCGCGAAGGAAACGGGCCTGAACTGGCGGACGGTCAGCAAGTACCTGGCAGCCGACGGACCCGCCGCACCTCCGCGCCGGTCGCCGAACGGCAGGTCACGGGTCAGGGTGATCGACGAGTTCGCGCCGCTGGTCGACTCGATGCTGCGGGCGGAGATCTTGATGAAGGCCGCCGTGATCCACGAGCGGCTTGTGGCGGAGTACGGGTTCACCGGCAACTACCAGCGGACCAAGCTCTACGTCCAGGAAGCCCGGCCTCGGATTGCCGAGGAACTCGGCATCACGCCGAATGAGCTGGCGGGCATGCACCGCCGTTTCGAGGTGATCCCGGGCGCCCAGGCCCAGGTGGACTGGGGCGACGAGGGCAAGATCCTTACTCACATGGGCGTCCCGAAGGTCTACTCCTTCCACATGACGCTGTCGTACTCGCGCGACCCGTTCTGCTGCTTCACCACCAGCCAGGACCTGCAGACGTTCTTCGACTGCCACCGCAGGGCCTTCACACACTTCGGCGGGGTGCCGATGACGATCGTCTACGACCGCACGAAGACCGTCGTGCGACGCCACGTCGCCCCGGGTGAGGCGGTCCCGCTGCACCCGGAAGCGGTCGGCTTCGCTGGCCACTACGACTTCGACATCGACGTCCTGGCCGCCTACCGGCCCACGGGCAAGGGACGTGTCGAGCGGCAGGTCCTGATCGTCTGCGACCACGTCCTGTCCGGCCGGTCTTTCTCCTCTGTCGAGGAGATGGACGCCGCCTTCATCACCTGGGTGCCGCAGCGTCGGGCCCAGGCCCACAGGACTCACCAGCAGATCATCGGGGAACGGGCGGCCCGTGATCACGTGGCCCTACGGCCTCTGCCGGAAACCCCGTATCTGGTGGCCGAGCGGCACCTGCGGCCGGTCGGCAAGGACTGCTTGGTCGCCTTCGGCGGCAACCTCTACTCGGTGCCGGCCCGCAGGGTCCGCCCGCGTCAGCTGGTGGAGATCCGGGCCACGAAGTCGCAGATCATGCTGCACTCCACCATGGCCGACTCCAGCGGCGAGATGTTGCTGGCTACCCATCCGCGGGCGATCGGCCGCGGGGTCCGTGTCGTCGAAGAGACCCACTGGGACGGCCTGCCCACGGGCAAGGGACGCCGAACCACGACCGGAGATGCCCTGCCGCAGCCCCGTCGTGAGCGTCCTCGGGGCGAGGAATCAGGGCCTTTGCGGGCTCTGCTGAACCGGGCCGCGGCCACCCGCGTTGAGGTCGGTCGCCGTCCGCTGTCGGTCTATGACGAGCTGACCGGCACCCGTCCCTTCACCACCTACCCGAGCACGAGGGAAACGTCTTGAGCGAGCTGGTCTCCACCCGCATCCGCAACACGGCCGGCAAGCTCGGCCTGCCCCACCTCGCCGAAACCATCAGGGAGTACACCCGTCGGGCCGACGAGGGGAAGATGGGATACCTCGCCTTCCTCGACCTGGTGCTGTCCGAGGAGCTGGCTGTCCGCGATGACCGCCGCTTCCGCCAGGGCTTGCGGCTCTCGAAGCTGCCGCACCACAAGACGCTCGATGAGTACGACTTCTCCTTCCAGCCCGAGCTCGACCCGCGGAAGGTCAAGGATCTGGCCACCCTCTCGTTCGTCGAGGGCAAGGCGAACGCCGCTCTGCTCGGGCCGCCGGGGGTCGGCAAGACGCACATCGCCGTCGCCCTGGCGGTCGCGGCCTACCGGGCCGGCTACTCGATCTACTTCACCAGCCTCGACGACATGGTCCGCAACCTCAAAGCCGCCGAGAGCGCCGGCCGTCTGACGAACAAGCTCGGCACCTACCTGCGGCCCGGCGTCCTCGTGGTCGATGAGGTCGGCTACCAGCCCCTCGAACGCGCGGAAGCGAACCTGGTCTTCCAGGTCATCTCCAAGCGCTACGAGAAGGGCTCGATCATCCTGACCTCGAACAAGACCTTCAGCGAGTGGGGCCAGGTGTTCGGCGACGAGGTCCTCGCCACCGCGATCCTCGACCGGCTCCTCCACCACTGCGAAGTGATCTCCATCAACGGCCCCAGCTACCGGCTCAAGAACCGCCTCCAGGCCATCGAACGCGAGAACGACGTGGCCTGACCAGCTGCGATCAGGACACCAGGTCCTCACCCGGCGGGATGAAGGCGTCGGCGCCATCGGCATCCTCGACATGCCCCTGAGCATCGACCGTGAGGGCCGTCGCCCGCCCCTGCGACGTGATGAGCCAGGCCAGCACCTGTTCCGTCATCGGCGTTCCACCCGGGCCCTCGTCCTTCCAATGCACCCGCCACCCTCCACCAGGCACCGCGGCCACGACCTGGTCAGCTCGTTCCAGGTGGGAGAAGTCCTCGTAGTCCGTCACCGCACGCAGGGCACCACGCTTGGGATCGACGACTAGGGCCGTCCCGGTCGCCTGGTCCCAGCCCTCCACACGCACCATGCGGCCGACCTCGGTGTCGGTGCCATTGAAGATCGCGGTCCAGCCGGTCTGATTGAAATAGCGAAGAGACACCGCACCATCATCTCGAACCACGACGCCCGCGCTTCACAGGTCTCCTTGCACTGCACGTTCATCCGTACGCAGCTCTGCACATAGGCGAGTACGCCGACAGCCAGGCTCGGGACGATCAGCGCGGCCGCCTCGGTCCCCGGGCCTGTCACGGTCTGCCCGTCCAGCGCGGCGAAAATAGGACGGCCGGGTGCTGCAACCGAGGCCCCAGGACCCGTTCCAGAGACAGGTGGATCTGGGTCAGCAGGCCGTGCAGCCGGTTTGCGACCCGGGTGGCCTCGCCGGTCAGGTCGTCGTCGAACCCGACGATCATCTCCAGCTCGGCGATCGTCTCGTCCTCGCCGTCGATGGTCCGCAGCGTGTGGGGCATCGCGCGGGCCGCGTCGGCGATGATGAACGTCCTTCGCCTCGGTCTTGGCCTCGCCGGGGTAGGGGGCGGCGATCCTCCGCATCGTCAGCCCCTGAAGGTAGGCGACCGGGCAGCCCATGTCCCGGGCTACCGCGAGCGACAGGGCGCGGAGCTTGGGTTCGGTGTCGGGCAGGCGCTTGTCGATACGCCTTCTTGACGGCCGGGGTGACGGCGGTGGGGTGGTGTTCGCTTGCCGACGTCCAGGCCGAGGAAGACATTGATGTCGCCGGTGTCGATCACGTGCAGGCCCCTCCATCACGCTTTCTTCCGGCCTTGCCTCGGCACTTAAGCTGCCACATCCACGTTACGGAGAGCTCTTCCGGCCTTGGGTGAAGCCGGTGCGCAGCCCTTCATCAGCGGTCCGTCGATGCCTCCGGACCCGGTGACACCCCCCGGATTATCAACCGCAACAAGGGGGGGGAAGTCATGCCGGGCCCGAAGGCCGGTAGCCCCATTGCGGAGCCACGAAAAAGGAAACGGGGGATGAACGGACTCCAGCCAGGCTGAGCGTCAGCGGTAGTCGTCCGGGTGGCCCTGCATCCAGGTGTTGATGAAGTCGCGGGTACCGATCAGCATCGCCTGATGCTTGCTCAGGTTCTCGTAGGAGCTGTCGCCCGCGAGCGTCTTGTTCAGTTCGGCCATCTTCTGGAGTGGCTCGGGAAAGTGGCCAGGACCTTTGGGATCATTCTTCATCGCCGAGTTCAGCTCCTGGAGCTCTTTGTTCACGCGGGCCAGGAGGTAGGCACAGTCTGACGCACAGGAGTCGTTGAGCGTGGCCTGGAGGGTGGCGAAGGCGTCGCGGACCTTCTCGCCAGAGGTGGGGGCGTATAGGTCTGAGGTAGGCGCGGCGGAGGGTGTGACGTCGCCGGGCAGGGTGTCGCGGCCGTCAGGCGCAGCCGCTGTGGCCGCGGTCATCGCCGGACCGCCTGCCGCGGCGTCGGGCTTCGGGGCGGCGCTGCACGAGACGGCCAAGGCCGCCAGCGCGACGGCTATCAGCCCGGGCCGACGTAAGTGCGCCTTGCGGATCATGTGGGTCCTCTCTTCTGCGTGATAGACCGGGTGAGCCTATCGGGGCCGAAGGCGTTGGCCGGGAGAGCGGGACTCAGCTTCGAAAGGCGTGAGTACGGCCATGGAACTCACCGCATCCGTGATCTGCAGCCACCCCGGCGACTCGGCGAAGGCGCCTACGGCAACGCGCGAACGTCGCCCTGCATATCCAGAAGAAGCGGGGCCGTGACCACTCGCGGGCGGGGGGCGAGGAGGGCGGCGCCGTCTGGATGGAGGTCAAGAAGGACGGCGGGGCCGCGAAGCGGGTGCACCTCAAGCGAGTGCCGAAGGGCGGCACCGACAAGCCGCACACCGCGTCCCACCAGAAGGCCACCGGATGGCAGTACGACGGCCCCGGCTACCTCGTCCGCGGCTGCGCCGCGAACGCCGGCGACCGACTCAAGGCCTGCACCGGCTGGCACTGACACCCGTCGTGGCGGCTTGATACGCGGGTCTCGGCTACAGAGAGTGCGCTAGTAATTACGGTCTAGGTGTATTGACCCGCAGGGATGTTGACGCGGGTGATGGGCGGGTGTCCGTCGAGTGCGGTGTGGCAGCGGTGGTGGTTGTAGGTGTGGAGGAAGTCTGCTAGGGCTTCGGTCCGCTCGTGGTTTGAGGTGTAGGGCCGCAGGTAGGCCCATTCGTCGAGCAGGGTGCGGTTGAAGCGTTCGACCTTGCCGTTGGTCTGCGGCCGGTAGGGCCGGGTGAGTTTCCCGGTCGCGCCGAGGTCGGCCAGGACGTTCTTCCAGGCCAGGCCCTTGCGGTAGGCCCAGGCGTTGTCGGTCAGCACTCGTTCGATCCGGGTGATGCCCTGGCTGTGGAAGAACGCGGCCGCGCGGGCCAGGAAGGCCGCGCAGGTCGCGACCTTCTCGTCGCCGTGGATCTCGCTGTAGGCCAGCCGGCTGTGGTCGTCGACGGCGGAGTGGATGTCGTCGTAGCCCATGTTGTTGCGGGTGGCCCGGCCGGCCTGGCGGCCCAGCGTCCGATGGCCACCGCCGTCGGGAATCCGGCCGAGCTTCTTCACGTCCACGTGGATCAGCTCGCCAGGCCGTTCGCGTTCGTAGCGACGGATCACTGTCCCGGTCGGCCTGTCCATCCAGGTGAGCCGGTTGAGGCGGTGGCAGGTCAGGATCCGGTGCACGGTCGAGGCGGGAAGGCCCACGATCGGGCCGATCCGGGTCGGCCCGAGCTTGCGGCTCTGCCGCAGGCCGCAGACCCGGGCCTCGATGTCGGACGCGGTCCGGTGCGGCGTGGTCCGAGGCCGGCTCGACCGGTCGTGCAGACCCGCCTTGCCCTCGGACCGCCACCTGCGGATCCACTTGCGGGCCGTGGCCCGGGAGATGCCCATCTCGGCTGCCACATGAGCGACCGGACGGCCAGAGCAGACACGTTCGACCAGCAGTCTCCTACCGAAGACGGTCAGCCGGGCATTACGGCTGGCGTGCCTGATGCTGACGTCGTTCGACGACGAGGACGCTCTTCTCGATGCGATCATGGCCGGGGCGGCCGGGTACGTCTTGAAGCAGATCAAGGGGTCGGATCTGGTGGCGGCGGTACGGACGGTGGCCACCGGTCAGTCGATGCTCGACCCGGCCACCACCGCCCGGCTGATGCGCTCGCTGCTCGCCCCCCGAGGCGGCGAAGCCGCCGGAGGACGAGCGGCTCACGGTGCTGTCCGCCAGGGAGCGGTCGGTGCTTGACCTCATCGGCGAGGGACTCACCAACCGGCAGATCGCCAAGCGGCTCTATCTCTCGGAAGAGACCGTCAAGAACCACATCTCACGGCTGCTCGGCAAGCTCGGCGTCGAACGGCGTGTGCAGGCCGCCGTCATCGCCGCGCAGGTCCACGAGCACGACGCCGAGGAGACGTAGAGGCTCCTACTCCTGCTCATCCGGCAGCGGGATCCGCCACTCGAGGACCGTGCCGCTCCCCGGCTCCGCTCGCGCGTGGACCGACAGGGTGCCGCCCAGCCGCTCGGCCCGTTCTGCCAGGTTCCGCAGTCCACTGCAGCTGCCGCCGTGCGGGATGCCGACACCGTCGTCGCCCACCGTCACCATCAGTACGCCGTCGTCTGCGACGACAGACACCTCCGCCCTGCGGGCGCCAGCGCCGCTTCCCCCAAGGAATCGCCATGTGTCAGCACGCGCCCGCCTGCCCCTCCGCCGAGGCCTCCGACCGCGAGGCCGCCGTCCTGGTCGCGGTGCATCCCGACCAGGGCTGGGCGCTCCGCTGCAACACACACCCAGCCCCTCATGCGGGCTGTCATCGCAGCTGCCGCCATGACTCCGACAGCCTGCTCCCCTGCCTCACCGCCCGGGCGGACCCGATTTTCGACGCGGGCCAGTACCTGGTGCGGGAATGGATGGGCACACGCCACCCGGAGCAGCACACGGAGACTCTCGCGATGGCAGCAGACATCGTCGTCCGTATGACCATCAGCCATCTCGTCCTGCCTGCTGCCGAACCACGAATCACCGCCCGAAGGCTTGCTGCAGCCGCACTGAAGCTGCTGCAACAACAGAAGCACGTCGACGGCGACATCCGGTGACCCCACAGCGACACGCACCGCACCGCTACCGCATACGAGAGCGCCCGCGCTGAAGCCGGACAACACGGCGTCGCCGACGAACGCGTCACCTCCCGAGCACAGTGCGCCTTCTCTGTGGTGCCGCCGAGGAGGTGACCGATCAATGCGTATCGAGACCCAGACGATTCGGCACATCGCCCATGGTGCAGAGCACCGTGACCTGCTCCTCCAAACGGCTCAGGGCGTCCGTGAGGAAAAGTTGATCGATCCGCTCAAGGTGGATGGTGTGGGCATGGGCGCCGAACTCTCCCAGGGGGCGTTCGAGGTCG
The DNA here is from genome assembly GCF_008042145.1 of Streptomyces sp. adm13(2018). Taxonomy (GTDB): domain Bacteria; phylum Actinomycetota; class Actinomycetes; order Streptomycetales; family Streptomycetaceae; genus Streptomyces. The sequence goes on along the minus strand of NZ_RDBH01000059.1, from coordinate 1,376 downwards.
ACAGCGACCATGGCTTCAACGATGCACCCAGTTGACGTGATCGACGTGAAGGTCACACCTGCCGAGAACCGCAGCTCACTGACATCCGAATCGCCCTCCGCGAAGAAGCCGAAGCGGTGGTGGGTCCTCACTTCAGGTCCCGCGGCGTGCTTTTCAATCAAGATGGCAGGCACCGGCCCAGATTCATCCCCGAAGTCGTAGGCGATGAAGAGCTGAGTGGTGAAATCGTCCAGCTGCTTGTGCAGCCGACAAGGCACCCGGCTTCGACAGGGCCGCCGTGCCCCAGCGGACCCTGCGCCACCCGCGGTGGGCGACCAGAAGGATACGTTCGCTATCGCGGCCAGCATGGCTGAGCCTACGGTTTCGGGCGGTCGCCCGAGGCTTGGTGGGTGTCCGCGCCGGAGCTGACGTGCCGCTGGGTCTCCTGCGGACCGTGCCAGTCCAGACACATCACGGTGGCATCGTCCTCGAGTCGGTCGCCGGCTGCGCGCCGTACCGCCGAAGTCATCGCCATAGCGGTCTCGCGGGGGTGCAGGTTCCGGGTGCGCTCCAACAGGCCGGGGAGATCGACGTTCTCTCCATGGCGCTCGAGCATGCCGTCGGTGAACATGAGCAGCCGGTCGCCGGGGCGCAGGTCGACGTCCTGAGCGCGGTACGGGTGGGGCACGGGCACAGACAGTCCGAAGGGATGGTCCACCTCGCAGGGGATCGTCTTCGCGACCCCTTGGCGCAGTCGCAGTGGCCAGGGGTGACCGGCGTTGACGAGCTGGGCCCGCCCCGTGTGAAGGTTGATGCGCAACAGCTGCCCCGTGGCGTGGCCCTGACCGTGGTCGGCCAGGGCCTGGTCCGCCAGGTGGGCCTGCTCCACCAGGCCGGCACCTGCGCGACGGGCGCCCCGCAGGGCGCCGACCAGCACGGTGGCGGCCAGGGCCGCCTCGATGTCGTGCCCCATGGGGTCGGTCACCGACACGTGCAGGGTGTCGCGGTCCAGGATGTAGTCGAAGGTGTCGCCGCTGAGGTCTTCGGAGGGCTCGAGGCTCCCGCACAGGGTGAACTGGGCCGCCTCGCACGACAGGGACGGGGGAAGCAGCTGGTACTGGATCTCCGCGGCCAGGGTGGGCGGCCTGGAACGCTTGCCCCAGGTGTAGAGATCGGTGAACCGGCCGTTGGCGATCACGACGTAGGCCAGTACGTGCGCGGCCTCCCCGACCGCGGTGAGGGTGTCCTCGCCGGGTCCGGCCGGCAGAAGGAGTTCCAGGAGCCCGATCGCGTCCCCCCGGTTGGTGACCGGCGCGATCACGCGGTGTCCGCGAGGGGTCGCCTCTTGGTACGGCCGCTGGGTGCGGATCACCTGCTCGTATACGCTGCCGAGCAGG
>NZ_RDBH01000058.1:18581-20480 GCF_008042145.1 Streptomyces sp. adm13(2018) | reverse complement strand
CGCTCCCTCCCTCTCCTCCCTCTCGTTCTCACCGTCCCGGAAAGGTCCGTCCGCCATGCGCAACCTGATCTCGCTCGCCGACCTGAAGCCCGAGCAGCTCGCCCGTATCGTCGCCCGCGCCGTCGAGTTCGGCACCGGCTCCGTCGCCGACCGGCCGCTGGCCGGACGGCAGGTCGGTGTCTACTTCCGCAAGTCGTCCACCCGGACCAGGACCTCGTTCTGGAGCGGCGCGACCCGGCTCGGCGCCGACGTCATCACCTTCGGTCCCGACGAACTCCAGCTGACCACCGGGGAGACCGTGGAGGACACCAGCCGGGTCCTCGGCCAGTACCTCGACGCCCTCGTCGTCCGCACCAACGGGGACGTCGCGGAGATGCGCCGCCTCGGCGGCAGCCCCGACCTCGCCGTGGTCAACGCCCTCAGCCTGGACGAGCACCCGACCCAGGCGATCGCCGACCTCACCACGCTCGCCGAGCACTTCGGGAGGCTCGACGGGCTCCACGTCCTCGTCGTCGGCGAGGGCAACAGCTCCGGCGCGGCCCTCGCCCTGGCCGGCGCCCTGACCCCCGGGCTGCGGATCACCCTGCTCAGCCCGGAGGGGTACGAGGTCCCCAAGACCACCCTGGACCTCGTCGACGAACTGAGCGGCGGCGCCCACCAGGTGCGCCGGATCACCGACCCGGCCGAGGTCGAGGGCCCCGTGGACGCGGTCTACACGAGCCGCTGGCAGACCATGGGCGTCCCGAAGGCGGACCCGAACTGGCTCGCCGCGTTCGAGGGGTTCGCCATCGACCGGGCGTTCTTCGAGCGGTACAGCGGCCCGGACACCGTCTTCCTGCACGACCTGCCGGCCGTCCGCGGCCAGGAGGTCACCGACGAGGTCCTCGACGGCGAGCGCAGCCTCGCGTGGCGGCAGGCCCACCACAAGATGACCGCCGCCATGGCCGTACTGGAGTGGTGCGTGGTCGGCGAGGAGTGACACCTCCGGCCGCCGGACCCGGCCCCCGTTCCCGGCCGCGGAAGGCCGGGGCACGGGACAGGGCCTCGTCTCGGACGGGGCACGGGAACGGAACGGGGGCGGCGTCGGTACCGGGTTCGTGGAACCCGGTACCGACGCCGCCCCCGCGTGTGCGTGCCGGACGTCAGCCGCCCATCGCGACCACGACCGAACGGGGCCGCAGATCCGTCCAGTTGGCCTCGATGTACTCGGCGCACTCCTGCTTGTCGCCCTCCTCGCGGACCAGCTGCCAGCCCTCCGGGCGACGGATCCGGGCGGGCCACAGCGAGTGCTGGCCCTCGTCGTTGGCCAGGACGACGAAACGGCCGTCGGCGTCGTCGAACGGATTGGTTGCCATGGCTTCACCTCTGTGGGTTCCGTTGGAACGGGGATCCGGTGCCGCACCGGTGCCTCGACGCTACGAGCCCGCCTCCGCCGGTTCGGGCAGCCCGGGCGGCAGTTCGGCGGCAGCCCGCCCGCGCCCGCGACCTTCGGCCGGCCCGGGGTCCCGCGCCCTATACGAGGACGCGCGACACCTCGTTGGCGCGGGTGACGGCGATGCCGGTGGCGACCGCGGCCGCCCGCACCGAGCCGAGCGCCTCGCGCAGCAGCTCCGTCCGGAGCCGGGGCTGGTCCGCCAGCTCCGGCCGGTCCGCGTCGATGAGCTGCACCGCCGCCTCCAGTACGGCGAACTTGGCCTCGCCCAGGGGCTCGTGGCGGTCGGCCTCGGTCATGACGTCGCGCAGGGCCGCGGCCAGTTCCGCGGCGGGGGCGATCTGGGACATGGGTCCACTCCTCAGGGTTCTCGGACGCGCGTCCTCGTATAGGGCGCGGGACCCCGGGCCGGCCGAAGGTCGCGGGCGCGGGCGGGCTGCCGCCGAACTGCCGCCCGGGCTGCCCGA
>NZ_RDBH01000058.1:0-18481 GCF_008042145.1 Streptomyces sp. adm13(2018) | reverse complement strand
GCCGTCACCCGCGCCAACGAGGTGTCGCGCGTCCTCGTATAGGGCGCGGGACCCCGGGCCGGCCGAAGGTCGCGGGCGCGGGCGGGCTGCCGCCCGGGGCGCCGGTCGGCGGGGTTCCGCGTTCCTACGATCGATGCCGAAGGGACGTTCCGAGCGATCCAGGACCTCCTTCTCCCACTTGTCACCCCACGATGTGGACGAAGTGATGATGCAGACTGCGGAATGGGCGTCCCGGGAGCGATCCGGGCCGCTGGACGTCGTTGTCACCGGACTGCCGTCCGATGCGCACACCTGGAATCTCGTATTCATCCAGCTGCTGATCGAGGACCTCGGGCACCACGTCGTCAACCTGGGCCCGTGCGTCCCCCAGGACGAGATCGTCGAGTCCTGCGGCAAGTACCAGCCCGACCTGCTGGTCGTCAGCACGGTCAACGGGCACGGCTTCCAGGACGCCGAACAGCTCATCCGGGCGATCCGCTCGCGCTGGGAACTCGCCGGCCTGCCGGCCGTCATCGGCGGCAAGCTGGGCGTCCTCGGCGCCGAGCAGCGCGCCGGGCACGGCCGCCGGCTGCGCGAGGCCGGCTTCGACGCGGTCTTCCAGGACGGCCCGGAGCAGGGCCAGGACGCGGGCCTCGGCGCCTTCGAGGCGTTCGTCGCCCGGCTCGACGCGGAACGCGGCCCGGCCGCCGACCTCCCGGCCGACGGGACTCTCGAAGGGGTGGCAGGGTGACCTCCTTCGGCCGGTTCGTGGCCGCCGCCCACGCGAGGGGCGCCCTCGTGGTCCAGCCCCGCATGGGCTTCTCCGCGCCCGCCCGGATGAGGAGCGGGCTCGCGGCCACCAAGGCCGCCACGGACGCCGTCGCCGGCACCCTCACCATCGACAGCTACACCCGGGTCTGCGACGAGCCCTCGGCCGTCCGGGCGCTGGGCGAGGGCATCCCCCTCAACGGCTACCCGATCACCTCGTACAGTCCGGGCACCTCGCGGTGGGTCCTGGACGGACTCGCGGACGACACCTTCCCCGTGCAGGTCCGGCACGGCTCGGCGAGCCCGCAGCGGATCGTCGCCGCGCTCGCCCGCCTCGGCCTCACCGCGACCGAGGGCGGCCCCGTCTCCTACTGCCTGCCGTACGGACGCACACCGCTCGTCGACTCGGTCCGCAACTGGCGGGAGACCTGCGAGCGGCTGGCCGCCCTGCGCGCCGACGGGGCCGAACCCCACCTGGAGAGCTTCGGCGGCTGCATGCTCGGCCAGCTCTGCCCGCCGGGACTGCTCGTGGCCCTCAGCGCCCTGGAGGGCGTCTTCTTCCACCGCGCCGGACTGCGCTCCGTCTCGCTCAGCTACGCCCAGCAGACCAGCCCCGAGCAGGACCGGCAGGCGATCCGCGCCCTGCGCCGGCTCGCGGCCGAACTCCTCCCGGACACCGACTGGCACGTCGTCGTCTACACCTACATGGGCGTGTACCCGCGGACCACCCCCGGCGCCCACGCCCTCCTCGCCGACTCCGCCGACCTGGCGGTCCGCGCGGGGGCGCAGCGGCTCATCGTGAAGACGGCCGCCGAGGCCCACCGCATCCCGACGGTCGCCGAGAACGTCCGGGCCCTGCGCATCGCGGCGGAGTCGGCCCGCCGGGCCGCCGCGACCACGGGCGCCGAGGACGACGACGGGTCCGCCAACCCCGTGTACGCGGAGGCCCGCGCCCTCGTCGACGCCGTGCTCGACCTGCACACCGACCCCGGCAGCGCGCTCCTGAAGGCCTTCGAGCGCGGCTACCTGGACGTCCCCTACTGCCTGCACCCCGACAACGCCGGCCGCTCGCGCAGCCACATCGACGCGGACGGCCGTCTGACCTGGTCGAACATCGGGGCCATGCCCATCGGGCGGGTCGCCGGACGCAGCGGCGCCCGGCTGACCGCGACCGGACTCCACGACGCGCTGACCTTCGTCCAGCGCCGCTACGACCACCCCGACACCCGCACCGAGGACGCCGGCACCAGTTCCGCCGACGTCCCTCTCCTCCAGGAGGTATGACCGTGACCGCCATCATCGCCGAGGCCGTGGACGAGGCGCTCCTGCCGTTCCCGGCGTCGCCCGACGCGCACCTGACCGACCCGCTGACCCGGGCCACCCTGCGCGTGCAGAGCCAGATGCTCGCCGCCACCCGCGCCTTCCTGACCGGCCGCGGCTTCCAGGAGCTGCTGCCGCCCATCATCGGCCCGGTCACCGACCCCGGCATCCGGGGCTCCAAGCAGGTGGACGTCGACTTCTACGGCCACAAGTACAAGATGATGACGAGCGCGATCCTCTACAAGCAGGCCTCGCTCCTCGCCTTCGACAAGATCTTCTACATCGCCCCCAACGTCCGCCTCGAACCCCTCGAGACGGCCGTCACGCACCGCCACCTCGCCGAGTTCCACCAGATCGACGTCGAGATCCGGGACGCCCGCCGCGAGGACGCCATGGACCTCGCCGAGCAGCTCGTCGGCCATGTCATCGCCGAGGTCCTCACCCGTATGCCCGCCGAACTCGACCTGCTCGGCCGGGACACCGACGCCCTCCGCGAGGTCTTCGCGGGCGCCTTCGGGCGCGTCGGCCACCAGGCGGCCACCGCCGAGCTGATCGGCCTCGGCCACCCCCAGGACCCCGCCGCCGAGATCGACTGGCAGGCCGAGGAGATCGTCTCCGCCCGCGCCGACCGCCCCTTCTTCATCACCGACTACCCCAAGGGCTCGCGCGGCTTCTACGACAAGGAGAACGCCGAACAGCCGGGCGTGCTGCGGAACTTCGACCTCATCGCCCCCGAGGGCTACGGCGAGCTCGCCAGCGGCAGCGAGCGGGAGCACGACTACGCCACCCTCGTCACCCGCATGCGGGAGACCGGCGAGAACCCCGCCAAGTACGGCTGGTACCTGGACCTCGCCCGCCGGGGCATCCCCGCCAGCTCCGGCTTCGGCATCGGCCTGGAGCGCTTCACCCGCTACGTCACCGGCCGACAGGCCGCCTGGCAGGCCAGCGCCTACCCGAAGCTCCCCGGGGTGGTGTCCGCGTGAGCACGGCACTCGTCGCGGACGGCTTCCCCGAGGCGCAGGTCCGGCAGCGCGCCCGGCACGGCGCCGGGGCGGTCTTCCCGGCCGAGGCGGGCTACGGCACCGGACTGCTCGGCGCCGCCCCCGGCCCGGCCGCCGACCGGACCCCGCACGACCCGGCCGACGTGCTGGAGCAGATCCGGATCGTGCCGCCCGTCTTCATGCCCGACCGGCTGAAGAAGCTCATCGACCTCGCCCGCGAACCCCTCTACAGCGACGTCGAACTCGGCACCGTCATCGGTGGGTTCACCAGCCGACTGCCCCTGTACGTGTCGGCCTTCGGATCCACCCAGGTCGCCAGCCACGACCTCGGGGAGGCCGCCGGACGGCAGGCCGGAGCACTCGGCATCCCGCTGGTCATCGGCGAGAACGTCGTCCCCGTCAACGGCTACCGCAGCGCGGCCGAGTCCGGCGCCTCCCCGCTCCTCGGCCGGATCGCCGCCTACGCCGCGGCGGCCGACGACGAGCACGGCGGCGTCGTCGTCCAGCAGTCCACCGAGGATGCCGACGCCGAGGTGTGGAACCTCGTCTACAGCGACCCGGTCACCGAGCCCCTGCTCGCCACCGGCCGCCTCGCCTTCGAGCTCAAGGTCGGCCAGGGCGCCAAGCCCGGCCTCGGCGGACTCACCCTCCTGGACCGGGAGACCGCGGGCCAGGTCGCCGAACAGTACGCTCTCGACGAGGTGTTCGGCGCCGGCAGCGACCGGGTGCTCCGGGTCGCCAGCCCCGGCACCTTCACCGAGGAGATCCTGCGCCAGCAGATCCGCCTCATGCGCAACAACTTCCCCCGCGCCCGGGTGTGGGTGAAGCTCCACCCCGGCCGCGACGTGGCCCACGCCGCCGCCACCGCCTGGGCGGCGGGCGCGGACTCCGTGACCGTCGACGGCGCCGAGGGCGGCACGGCCTGGGCCCCGACCGGCTTCCTCACCCACGTCGGCCTGCCGCTCGCCGACTGCCTGCGCCGCGTCGGCCGCACCGATCACTGCCTCCTCGCCAGCGGACGCATGTGGGAGGGCACCCGCGCCGTCAAGGCCCTCGCCCTCGGCGCCCGCGCCGTCGGCCTCGGCCGGGCCGCGCTGCTCGCCGTCGACGAGGACCGCGAGGCGGGACTGACCCGGCTCGTCGAGGCCCTCGCCCTCGAACTGCGCATGCTGACCAGCGCGGTCGGCAAGTACCACGTGAACGCCCTGGACCCGGAGGACCTGCTCCTGCCGGGCCGGTGGGAGCGGGGACCGGCGGCGCCCGGCGCCGCCTAGCGGCCCGCCAGGTCCGTCCGGGGCCCTCTCCGGCCCGGTCCGCCTCAGCACCACACACGCGATTCCCAGTCGTGGCCGTACGGGACGTCCGGCACGCCGCGAGACCCGTATCCGCCCGAACCTTCGAGAATGGTGTCGAGAAGATGTCTCACCAGCACCCCGTCCAGGCTCCCGCCGTCGACATCGACGCGTACAACAGCACCGCCGTGCGGCTCCCCGAGGGCGCGCTGCACGAGCTGTTCGCCGCCCAGGCCGCACGGACGCCGGACGCCGTGGCCCTGGTGTGCGGGGAACGCGAACTCACCTACCGCGAGCTGGACTCGGCCGCCACCGCGCTGGGACACCGGCTGCGGGAGCGCGGGGTCCGCCCCGGCGACGGCGTCGGTCTCTTCCAGGACCGTTCCCTCGCCTACGTCGTCGCGATGCTCGCCGTCCTCAAGGCGGGTGGCGCGTACGTGCCGCTCGACCCGCGTCAGCCGGAGGACCGGCTCGCGTTCATCCTCGCCGACACCGGGGCCGTCCTCCTCCTCACCGACCGCGACCCGCAGGACGTGGCCTTCGCCGGCGACCTGCCGGTGGTGCGGCTCTCGGAGGACGTGACGGATCCGGAGTGGGACGAGTCGGAGGCCCTCCACGTGCCCGTCCACCCGGACCAGCTGGCGTACGTGATGTACACGTCGGGTTCGAGCGGGGTGCCGAAGGGGGTTGCGAACACCCATCGGAACGTCGTGGAGCTGGCGTTGGACCCGTGGTGGGGCTCGGGCTCGGGTTCGGGTGCGGGGGAGCGGCACCGTCGGGTGCTCGCGTACTCGCCGCTGGCCTTCGACTCGTCCACGTACGAGCTGTGGGTGCCGCTGCTGAGCGGCGGTACGGCGGTGGTGCTGGCGGCGCCGAAGGTGGACATCGCCGAGCTGGCGCGGGAGATCACCCGGCAGGGCATCACCGCGGTGTACTTCACGACGGCCCTCTTCGACGCGATGGCGTCGGAGGCGGTCGAGTCGCTCACCGGTCTGCGGGAGATCTGGACCGGAGGCGACGTCCTGTCCGCCCCGGCCCTGCGCCGGGTGCTCGACTCCTGCCCGGACACGTCCGTGGTGCACGCGTACGGTCCGACGGAGTCCACGGTGTTCTGCAGCTACCAGGCCTTCGGGTTGGGTGAGCGGGTGGTGGAGCGCCTTCACCTGGGTGTCCCGATGGCCAACACCCGGATGTACGTCCTCGGCGAGGACCTGCGACCGGTCGCGGCGGGTGTCGTCGGCGAGCTGTACGTCGCCGGCAGTCATCTGGCCGAGGGCTATGTGGGCCGTGCGGCGCTCAGTGCCGAGCGGTTCGTGGCGGATCCGTTCGGTCCGGCGGGGGAGCGGATGTACCGGACGGGCGACCTGGCCCGGTGGAACGAGTACGGCGAGATCGTCTTCGAGGGGCGTGCGGACCAGCAGGTGAAGCTCCGCGGTTTCCGCATCGAACTGGGTGAGATCGAGACGGCTCTCCTCGCCCATGAGTCGGTGGCGCAGGCCGCGGTGGTCGTCCGCGAGGACCGGCCCGGCGACAAGCGCCTCGTCGCCTACGTCGTCCCCGCCCTCGACACCCGCGTCGACACCGAGGCCCTCCACCGCCACAGCACCGACCGCCTCGCCGCGTACATGGTCCCCTCCGCCTTCGTCTCGCTCGCCGCCCTTCCCCTGACCGCCAACGGCAAGCTCGACCGCCGCGCCCTGCCGCAGCCCGTGGCGCGCGGCGAGGGCGACGGCCGGGCCCCGCGCAACCCCGTCGAGGAGGTCCTCTGCGGGCTCTTCGCCGACGCCCTCGGCGAGCCCGCCGTCTCCCTCGACGACGACTTCTTCCGCCTCGGCGGACACTCCCTGCTCGCCACCCGCCTCGTCGGCCGCGTCCGCACCGCCCTCGCCACCGAACTCTCCCTGCGCGACTTCTTCCTCCACCCGACCGTCGCCGGCCTCGCCCGGCTGATCACCGCCGGCGCCGGAGGGGCCCCGCGCCCCGCGCTCACCGCCGCCGACCGGTCCGACGACCACCTCCCGCTCTCCGCCGCCCAGCGCCGCCTCTGGTTCCTCGACCAGATGGAGGGCCCCTCGGCCACCTACACCATCCCGTTCGCCGTCCACCTCACCGGCGCCGTCGACCCGGACGTACTGCGGGAGGCGCTCGCCGACGTGATCGCCCGCCACGAGGTGCTCAGGACCAGCTACCCGGTGGTCGGCGACGAGCCCCGCCAGCACATCGCCGAGCCCGGGCAGTTCACCGTGCCGCTCACGGTCGCCGCCGTCACCGAGGACGAGCTGCCCGCCCGGCTCGCGGAGGAGGCGGGGCACCTCTTCGACCTCGCCGCCGACCTGCCCCTGCACGCCGTCCTCCTCGAACTCGCGCCGACCCGGAGCGTCCTCGTCCTCGTCCTCCACCACATCGCCTCCGACGGCTGGTCGAACACGCCCCTCATGCGGGACCTCGGCGCCGCCTACACGGCCCGCGTCCAGGGCGCGGCGCCCGCCTGGGAGCCGCTGCCGGCCCAGTACGCGGACTACTCCCTCTGGCAGCGGGAGCTGCTCGCCGACCAGGAGGAGAGCCAGCTCGCCCACTGGCGGCAGGCGCTCGACCGGCTGCCCGCCGAGGTGACGCTGCCCACCGGCCGGCCCCGCCCGGTCGTGGCCTCCTACCGGGGCGCCACCCACACCGTGCACTGCCCGGCGGAGACCCACCAGGCCCTCAGCACCCTGGCCGGGGAGCACGGGGTGACCATGTTCATGGTGGCGCAGGCCGCCACCGTGGCCCTGCTGTCCCGCGCCGGGGCGGGCACCGACATCCCCCTCGGCTCGCTCGTCGCGGGGCGCACCGACGAGGCCCTGGAGGACCTGGTCGGGTTCTTCGTCAACACCCTCGTCCTGCGGACCGACGCCTCGGGCGACCCGACCTTCCGTGAACTCCTCGACCGGGTCAGGGAGACCGACCTCGGCGCCTGGGCACACCAGGACCTGCCCTTCGACCGGCTCGTGGAGGCCCTCAACCCCGAGCGGTCCGCCGGCCGCCACCCCCTCTTCCAGGTCATGCTCACCCTGGCCGAGGCCGCCGAGGCCACGCCCCGGCTGCCGGGCGTCCGCGCCGAGACCCGTCAACTGAGTGCGGGCATCGCCAAGTTCGACCTCACCGTCAACTTCTACGAGCACCGCGACCGCCTCGGCCACCCCCACGGTCTCGACATCGTCCTGGAGTACGCCACCGACCTGTACGACCCCGAGGCCGTCGAGGCGGCGGGCGAGCGGCTGCTCCGCGTCCTGGACGCCGTCGTCGCCGACCCGGACGTCAGGGTCGCGGACATCGAGCTGCTCTCCGAGACCCAGCGCCGCCACCTGCTCGCCGACTACAACGACACCGCCGTACGGCTCCCCGAGGGCGCACTGCACGAGCTGTTCGCCGCCCAGGCCGCGAGGACGCCGGACGCCGTGGCGCTGGTGTGCGGGGAGCGGGAGACGACGTACCGTGACCTCGACCGCGCGTCGGACGCGTTCGCCGCCCGACTCGCCTCGCACGGAGTCCGGCCCGGTGGCGCGGTGGGTCTCCTCCTCGACCGCTCGGCGGAGTTCGTGGTCGCGGCCCTCGCCGTCCTCAAGGCGGGCGGCGCCTATGTGCCGCTGGACCCCCGCCAGCCGGAGGACCGGCTCGCGTTCATCCTCGCCGACACGGGAGCGCCGCTCCTCGTCACCGACCGCCCCGCCCAGGACGTCGGGTTCGCCCGGGGCCTGGACACGCTGCCGGCTCCCGACCTGAAGGCCCTCCTCGCTCAGACGGACGTCCCCGCTCCCGAACCGGCCGTCCACCCGGACCAGTTGGCGTACGTGATGTACACGTCGGGTTCGAGCGGGGTGCCGAAGGGGGTGGCGAACACCCATCGGAACGTCGTGGAGCTGGCGCTGGACCCGTGGTGGGGTTCGGGCTCGGGTGCGGATTCCAGTTCCGGGGAGCGGCATCGTCGGGTGCTCGCCTACTCGCCGCTCGCCTTCGACTCGTCCACGTACGAACTCTGGGTGCCGCTGCTGAGCGGCGGGACCGCGGTGGTGCTGAGCGCGCCGAAGGTCGACATCGGCGAGCTGGCCCGGGCCATCGTGGAGCAGCGCATCTCGGCGGTCTACTTCACCACGGCCCTCTTCGACGCGATGGCGTCGGAGGCGGTCGAGTCGCTCACCGGTCTGCGGGAGATCTGGACCGGAGGCGACGTCCTGTCCGCCCCGGCCCTGCGCCGGGTGCTCGACTCCTGCCCGGACACGTCCGTGGTGCACGCCTACGGGCCCACCGAATCCACGGTGTTCTGCAGCTACCAGGCCTTCGGGCCCGCCGAGCGGGTCGTGGAGCGCCTTCACCTGGGTGTGCCGATGGCCAACACCCGGATGTACGTCCTGGACGCGGGGCTGCGACCGGTCGTTCCCGGGGTGGTCGGCGAGCTGTACGTCGCCGGCAGCCACCTGGCCGAGGGCTATGTGGGCCGTGCGGCGCTCAGTGCCGAGCGGTTCGTGGCGGATCCGTTCGGTCCGGCGGGGGAGCGGATGTACCGGACGGGCGACCTGGCCCGGTGGAACGAGTACGGTGAGATCGTCTTCGAGGGGCGTGCGGACCAGCAGGTGAAGCTCCGCGGTTTCCGCATCGAACTGGGTGAGATCGAGACGGCTCTCCTCGCCCACGACTCGGTGGCGCAGGCCGCGGTGGTCGTCCGCGAGGACCGGCCCGGCGACAAGCGCCTCGTCGCCTACGTCGTCCCCGCACCGGGGACCCGCGCCGACACCGAGAGCCTGCGGAGGCACACCGCCGGGCGACTCGCCGAGTACATGGTCCCCTCCGCGTTCGTCGAGCTCGACGTCCTCCCGCTGACCGCCAACGGCAAGCTCGACCGCCGCGCCCTGCCCGCGCCGAGGCTCGGCACCGGGCCCGGCGGCCGGCAGGGCCGCACCCCCGTCGAGGAGGTCCTCTGCGGACTCTTCGCCGACGCCCTCGGCCTGCCCGCCGTCTCCATCGACGACGACTTCTTCCGCCTCGGCGGACACTCCCTGCTCGGCACCCGGCTGGTCAGCCGCATCCGGCACACCCTGGGCGCACAGGTCTCCGTGCGGGACCTCTTCCGCTGCCCCTCCGTCGCCGGATTCGCCGCCTTCCTCGCCGACCCCGGCGCCGAGGGCCAGGGCCGGCGCCCGGCCCTCGTGGCGGGCGAGCGGCCCGCGCGGGTGCCGCTCTCGGCCGCCCAGCGCCGGCTCTGGTTCCTCGCCCAGCTGGAAGGCGCCTCGGCCACCTACAACATCCCCCTCGCCGTCCGCCTCACCGGCCTCCTCGACGTCGACGCGCTGCGGCTCGCCCTGGCCGACGTCGTCGGCCGCCACGAGGCACTCCGCACGCTCTTCCCCGCCGAGCAGGGCACCCCCCACCAGGTCGTCGTGCCGGCCGCCGAGGCCCGCCCCGAGCTGCCGGTCATCCCGGCGACCCGCGACGCACTGGCCGCCGTCCTGCGCGACCTGTCCGCCACGACCTTCGACCTGGCCCGCGAACTCCCCGTCCGGGCCGACCTGGTGCGGCTCGCGGACGACGAGCACGTGCTGCTCCTCGTCACCCACCACATCGCCTCCGACGGCTGGTCGAACACGCCCCTCATGCGGGACCTCGGCACCGCCTACACGGCCCGCGTCCAGGGCGCGGCCCCCGCCTGGGAGCCGCTGCCCGTCCAGTACGCCGACTACGCGCTCTGGCAGCAGGCCCTGCTCGCCGCCGACGAGGAGCGGCAGCTCGACCACTGGCGGACGGCCCTCGACCGGCTCCCCGAGGAGGTCACGCTTCCCGCCGACCGGCCGCGCCCCGCGACCGCCTCGTACCGGGGCGCCTCCCTCACCGTCCAGTGCCCCGCCGACCTGCACGGCGCGCTCACCCGGCTGGCCCGCGAGAACGGCACGACGCTCTTCATGGTGGCGCAGGCGGCCACCGCCGTCCTCCTCTCCCGCTCCGGCGCCGGCGCGGACATCCCGCTCGGCTCCCCGGTCGCCGGACGGACCGACGAGGCCCTCGACGACCTGGTCGGCTTCTTCGTGAACACCCTGGTGCTGCGCACCGACGTGAGCGGCGACCCGACGTTCCGGGAGCTCCTGGAGCGGGTGCGGGCCACCGACCTGGCGGCCTGGGCCCACCAGGACGTGCCCTTCGACCGGCTGGTGGAGACCCTCAACCCCGAGCGGTCCGCCGCCCGCCACCCCCTCTTCCAGGTCATGCTGTCGGTCACCGACGCGGCCGGCCCCGTACCGCATCTCCCCGGTCTGCGCGCCGAGTCGGAGTTCACGGCGCTCGACATCGCCAAGTTCGACCTCACGTTCACCTTCCACGAGCACCGGACGGCCGACGGCGCCCCGGCCGGCCTCGGCATCACCGTCGAGTACGCCACCGACCTCTACGAGGCGGCCGGCGTCTCGGCCGTCACCGCCCGCCTGGTCAGGCTCCTCGAAGCGGCGGCCGACTCCCCCGACGTCCCGATCGGGGACCTCGACGTCCTGGCGGCCGACGAGCGCACCCGGCTCCTCGACACCTGGCACGGCGCCCGCCGGCCCCGCTCCGCCGCCGCGCTGCCCGAGCTGTTCGCCGCGCAGGTCGCCCGTACCCCGGACGCCGTCGCCGTCACGCTCGCGGGCGAGCGGCTGACGTACGCGGAACTGGACCGGCGCGCCAACCGGCTGGCCCACCGCCTGATCGGCGAGGGCGTGCGCCCCGGATCGCGTGTGATCCTCTTCCTGGAACGCTCCCTGGAAGCCGTCGTGTCGATCCTCGCCGTGGTGAAGGCGGGCGCGGTGTACGTCCCGCTCGACACCCGCTACCCGGCGGACCGCATCGAGCTGATCGTACGGATGTCCGGCCCGAGCCTGCTCCTCACCGACCGGGCCCGAGTGGACCTCGAACTCCCGGCGGGCGCACGGGTCCTGACGGTCACGGGGGCGGACGTCCGGGAGCTGCCGGACACGGCCCCCGAGGTCGAGGTCCACCCCGAGCAGCTCGCCTACGCGATGTTCACCTCGGGCTCGACGGGCGTGCCGAAGGGCGTCGCCGTCACCCACCGCAACGTCGCCGAACTCGCCGCCGACGCCCGGTTCGCCGGCGGCGCCCACCGCCGCGTCCTGCTGCACTCCCCGCTCGCCTTCGACGCGACGACGTACGAGCTGTGGGCGCCCCTGCTGTCCGGCGGCACCCTCGTCGTGGCCCCGCCCGGCCTGCTCGACACGGCGGCGCTGGCGAAGGTGCTGACGGAGGAGTCGATCACGGGTCTGTGGCTGACGGTGGGCTTGTTCCGGCTGGTCGCCGAGGAGGACCCGGCGGCCTTCAAGGGTCTTGGGGAGGTGTGGACGGGTGGTGACGTGGTGCCGCCGGAGGCGGTGCGCCGGGTCATGGACGCCTGCCCGGAGCTGACCGTGGTGAACGGCTACGGTCCGACGGAGACGACCACGTTCGCCACCTCCCACCGGATCCACCGCCCGTTCGACTACGACGGCGCCCTGCCCATCGGCCGCCCCCTGGACAACACCCGCCTCTACGTCCTCGACGACCACCTCGGCCTGCTGCCCGCCGGCGTCCAGGGCGAGCTGTACATCGCGGGTACGGGACTCGCCCAGGGCTATCTCGACCGGTCCGCCCTCACCGCCGAACGGTTCGTCGCCGACCCCTACGGACCGCCGGGCTCCCGGATGTACCGGACGGGCGACCTGGTGCGCTGGTCGCGGGACGGCGAGATCGAGTACCTGGGACGCGCCGACCAGCAGGTCAAGCTGCGCGGCTTCCGCATCGAGCCCGGCGAGATCGAGTCGGCGCTCGTCGCCCATCCGTCGGTCGCGCAGGCCGCGGTGATCGTCCGCGAGGACCGGCCGGGCGACAAGCGACTCGTCGCCTACCTCGTCGGACCCGACGGCACCACCCCCGACCCCGAACAGCTCCGCGGCCACGCCGACGGACTCCTCCCCGACTACATGGTCCCGGCCGCCTTCGTGGTCCTGGACGCCCTGCCCCTCACCGGCAACGGCAAGCTCGACCGCCGCGCCCTGCCGCAGCCCGTGCTGACCGGCGAGAGCGGCGGCCGGCAGCCCCGCAACCCGCGCGAGGAAGTCCTGTGCGGCCTGTTCGCCGACGTCCTCGGCGTCCCCTCCGTCACCGTCGACGACGACTTCTTCCGCCTCGGCGGGCACTCCCTGCTCGCCACCCGGCTCGTCAGCCGGATCCGCACCGCCCTCGGGGCCGAACTCCCGGTCCCCGCCCTCTTCGAGAACCCGAACGTGGCCGCCCTGGCCGAGCGACTCGACCGCGCCGAGACCGCGCGACCCAAGCTGCGGCCGATGCGCCGGATGGGAGCCTCCCAGTGATCCCCCTGTCATACGCCCAGCAGCGCCTGTGGTTCCTCGCCCAGCTGGAGGGCCCGTCCGCGACCTACAACATCCCGCTGGCCCTCCGCCTCACCGGCACCCTCGACACCGAGGCGCTGACCCGGGCCCTCCGCGACGTCGTCGCCCGGCACGAGAGCCTGCGCACCGTCTACCCGGAGCGCGACGGCACGCCCCGCCAGGAGATTCGTGAGACCGACGACGCACGGATCGAGCTGCCCGTCCTCACGGCCACCGAGGAGACCCTCGCGGACGTCCTCGCCGCCGAGTCGGCGCACGTCTTCGACCTCGCCGTCGACCTGCCCGTCGAGGCACGGCTGATCCGCCTCGCGAAGCAGTCCGCGCACGCCGACGACGAGCACGTCCTGCTCGTCGTCATGCACCACATCGCCTCCGACGGCTGGTCCATCGCCCCGCTGCTCCGCGACCTCGCCCACGCCTACCGGGCCCGCGTCGACGGCCGCGCACCCGCACAGGACCCCCTGGAGATCCAGTACGCCGACTACACCCTCTGGCAGCACGAACTCCTGGGCGAGGCCGACGCCGAGGACAGCGTCATGGCCCGGCAGATCACCTACTGGCGCGAGCGGCTGGCCGGCCTCCCCGCCGAGGCCACCCTCCCGGCGGACCGGCCGCGCCCTGCCGTCGCCTCGTACCGCGGCGACACCCGCACCCTGCACTGCCCGCCCGCCACCCACGCCGCCCTCGTCGAACTGGCCCGGGGGAGCGGCGCCACCCTCTTCATGGCCGCGCAGGCGGCACTCGCCACCGTGCTCGCCGCCTCCGGCGCGGGAACCGACGTCCCCGTCGGCTCCCCGGTCGCCGGCCGCACCGACGAAGCGCTCGACGACCTGGTCGGCTTCTTCGTGAACACCCTCGTCCTGCGTACCGACGTGAGCGGCGACCCGACGTTCCGGCAGCTCCTGGAGCGGGTGCGGACCACCGACCTGGCGGCCTGGGCCCACCAGGACCTGCCCTTCGACCGGCTCGTCGAGGCCCTCAACCCCGAGCGCACCGGCGACCGCCACCCCCTCTTCCAGGTCATGCTGACCCTCGTCCAGGCCGGCACCGCCTCGGGCGCGGCCACCGCCGCCGACTCCGACTCCGGCTTCCCCGGCCTCCGGACGCGCGCCGAGTACTCGCCCACCGGCACCGCCAAGTTCGACCTCACCGTCGGCTTCGACGAGCACCTCACCGGGGACGGCCGCCCCGGCGGCCTCGACATCACCGCCGAGTACGCCACCGACCTGTACGACCCCGAGACCGTCGAGGCCCTCCTCGCCCGCCTCGGCCGGCTGCTCACCGAGGCCGTCGCCCACCCCGACACGCCGCTCTCCGGGCTCGACCTGCTCGACGGGGCCGAGCGCACCCTGCTCCTGGACACCTGGACGGGCCGCGCCACCCCCGTACCGGACGCCTCCCTCGCGGAGCTGTTCACGGCGCAGGCCGCCCGCACCCCGGACGCGGTGGCCCTCACCCAGGGCGGCGTCGACCGCACCTACGCCGAGGTCGACGCCCTCACCAACCGCTTCGCGCACCGCCTCCGCTCGCTCGGCGTCGGCCCCGAGACCGTCGTCGCCGTCCTCATGGAACGCTCGCCCGACCTCGTCCTGTCGCTGCTCGCCATCACCAAGGCCGGCGGCGTGTACGCCCCGCTCAACGCGGTCGACCCGGCCTCCCGGCTCTCCCTCATCCTCGCCGACACGGCCGCGCCGGTCCTCCTGGTCGACCCGGCGCTGTCCGACCACGACATCCTCACCGAGGCGGCCGGCGTCCGGATCGTCCTGGTCGACGGGCTCGACCGCGACCCGGAGCTCGACGCCCACCCGACGACGGCGCCCGAGGTCGCCACCCACCCCGACCAGTGGCTGTACGTGATGTTCACCTCGGGCTCGACGGGCGTGCCGAAGGGCGTCGCCATCACCCACCGCAACGTCGCCGAACTCGCCCTGGACCACCGCTGGACCAGGCCCGCCCACGGGCGCGTGCTCTTCCACTCCCCGCACACCTTCGACGCCACGACGTACGAGCTGTGGGCCCCCCTGCTGACCGGCGGCACCGTCGCGGTCGCCCCGACCGGCGTCCTCGACACGGCGGCGCTCGCGGGCGTCCTGACGGAGGAGTCGATCACCGGGCTGTGGCTGACGGTGGGCTTGTTCCGGCTGGTCGCCGAGGAGGACCCGGGGGCGTTCGGAGGTCTTGGGGAGGTGTGGACGGGCGGTGACGTGGTGCCGCCGGAGGCGGTGCGCCGGGTCATGGACGCCTGCCCGGAGCTGACCGTGGTGAACGGCTACGGTCCGACGGAGACGACCACGTTCGCCACCTCCCACCGGATCCACCGCCCGTTCGACTACGACGGCGCCCTGCCCATCGGCCGCCCTCTCGACAACACCCGGCTCTACGTCCTCGACGACCACCTCGGCCTGGTCGCCCCCGGCGTCCCCGGAGAGCTGTACATCGCGGGCGCCGGACTGGCCCGCGGCTATCTGGGCCGCCCGGCCCAGACCGCCGAACGCTTCGTCGCCGACCCGTACGGCCCCACCGCCGGCTCCCGGATGTACCGCACGGGCGACCTGGTGCGCTGGTCCCGGGACGGCGAGATCGAGTACCTGGGACGCGCCGACCAGCAGGTCAAGCTGCGCGGTTTCCGCATCGAGCCCGGCGAGATCGAGTCGGCGCTCGTCGCCCATCCGTCGGTCGCGCAGGCCGCGGTGATCGTCCGCGAGGACCGGCCGGGCGACAAGCGACTCGTCGCCTACCTCGTCGGACACGGCGGCAACTCCCCGGCGGACGGCGCCGGAACCGGAGAGGTCGACACGGCCGCCCTGCGCCGGCACGCCACCGACGCCCTCCCCGAGTACATGGTCCCGGCCGCCTTCGTGGTCCTGGACGCCCTGCCCCTCACCGGCAACGGCAAGCTCGACCGCCGCGCCCTGCCGCAGCCCGTCCTCACCGGCGAGAGCGACGGACGGGCCCCCCGCAACCCCGTCGAGGAGGTGCTCTGCGGCCTCTTCGCCGACGTCCTCGGCCGGGCCTCCGTCACCGTCGACGACCACTTCCTGCGGCTCGGCGGGCACTCCCTGCTCGCCACCCGGCTGGTCAGCCGGATCCGCACCGCCCTCGGCGCCCGGATCACCGTGCGGGACGTCTTCCAGCACCCGACCGTGGCCCAGCTCGCCGAACTGGTCGCCACGGGCAGCGGCGAACCGGTCCGCCCCGCCCTGACGGTCCAGGACCGCCCCGCACGGGTGCCGCTCTCCTCGGCCCAGCAGCGCCTCTGGTTCCTCGACCAGCTGGAAGGACCGTCCGCGACCTACAACATCCCGCTGGCCGTACGGCTCACCGGCGCGCTCGACGCGGACGCCCTGCGCCACGCGCTCACCGACGTCGTCGGACGTCACGAATCCCTGCGGACCGTCTTCCGCACCACCGACGGCGAGGCCCACCAGCACGTCCTCCCCGCCGACGGCATCGACGTCCCCCTGCCCACGACGGCCGCGACGGAGGAGCAGCTCCCCGGACTGCTCGCCGACGAGAGCGCCAAGGTCTTCGACCTGACCTGCGAACTCCCCATCCGCGCGGCCCTGTTCACACTTCGGGCGGACGAGCACGTCCTCACGGTGGTGACCCACCACATCGCCTCCGACGGCTGGTCGAACGCCCCGTTCTTCGCCGACCTCGGCCGCGCCTACACGGCCCGCGACGCGGGCGCCGCGCCCGACTGGGCGCCGCTCCCGGTCCAGTACGCCGACTACACCCTGTGGCAGCGCGAGCTCCTCGGCGCGGAGCAGCAGCCCCAACTCGCCCACTGGCAGCAGGCGCTGGCGGACCTCCCCGAAGAGGCCACGCTGCCGGCGGACCGGCCCCGGCCCGCCGTCGCCTCCTACCAGGGCGCCACCCTCACCGTGTCCTGCCCCGCCCCGGTCCACCGGGCGCTGACCGGGCTGGCACGGGAGACCGGCACCACCGTCTTCATGGTGGCCCAGGCCGCCGTGGCGACCGTGCTCTCCCGGTGTGGCGCCGGCACAGATGTCCCGATCGGTTCGCCGGTCGCGGGGCGGACGGATCAGGCTCTCGACGATCTCGTGGGCTTCTTCGTCAACACGTTGGTCCTGCGGACGGATGTGGGTGGTGATCCCACCTTCCGTGAGGTGTTGGGCCGGGTGCGGGAAACGGATCTTTCCGCGTGGGCTCATCAGGACCTTCCGTTCGACCGGTTGGTCGAGGTGCTCAATCCGGAGCGCTCGGCCTCTCGGCATCCGTTGTTCCAGGTGATGCTCACCGTGGGTGACACGGCGGTGGGCGCGCCTGGACTCGGCGATCTGCGGGCGGAGTTCGTGGCTCCGGAGCTGCGGATCGCGAAGTTCGACCTGACGTTCGCGTTCGGTGAGCGGCGTGCGGCCGACGGCAGCCCGGACGGGCTCGACATCACCGTCGAGTACGCCACCGACCTCTACGAGCACTCCACGGCCGAGAGCGTCGCGCACCGCCTCACCCGCCTCCTCACCGACGCGGTCACCGACCCCGACCGGCCGATCTCCCGACTGGCCCTGCTCGGCGACGACGAGGACCGGCTGCTGACCGCATGGGCGGGACCCGCCACCCCGGCACCCCGACTCGGACTGGACGGCCTGTTCGCGGGGCAGGCGGCGCGGTCGCCGGAGGCGACGGCGCTGGTCTTCGAGGACCAGGTGGTGTCGTACGGGGAGCTGGACGTGTGGTCGAACCGGCTGGCCCGTCATCTGACGGGCCGGGGGGTGCGGCCGGGTGACCTGGTGGGCGTCCACGTGGAGCGTTCGCCGCAGATGGTGGCCGCGCTGCTCGCCGTACTGAAGGCGGGCGCCGGATACACGATGCTGGACCCGCTGTTCCCCGTGGAGCGCCTCAACGGCGTCCTGGAGCAGGTGGCGCCGGCGGCCGTCCTCACCCAGACGCACCTCGCCTCGCTGTCCACGGAGGCGGTGGTCGTCGACCTGACGGCCGAGATCGCCGAGATCAGCGGCCTCTCGGGAGCCCCGGTGGAGACGGGCGGCTCACCCGAGTCGGTGGCCTGCGTGATGTTCACGTCGGGTTCGACGGGTCTGCCGAAGGGTGTGATGGCCTCGCACCGGGCGCTGGCCGCGACGTTCGTGGGTCCGGACTATCTGGCCTTCGGGCCGGAGCAGACGTTCCTCCAGTGCTCCCCGGTGTCCTGGGACGCCTTCGCGCTTGAGGTGTTCGGTCCGCTGCTGCACGGCGGCGTCTGCGTCCTCCAGCCCGGCCAGCACACCGACCCGTACCTCGTCGCGGAGCTGGTGGAGAAGCACCACGTCACCACCCTCCAGATGTCCGCGAGCCTCTTCAACCACATGCTCGACGAGTACCCCGCGGTCTTCGGGGAGATCCGCGAGGCCATGACCGCCGGAGAGGCCGCCTCGCCCGCCCACGTGGCCCGCGCCCTCGCCGGCCATCCGCAGCTGCATCTGCTGAACGGCTACGGTCCGGCGGAGAGCATGGGGTTCACGACGGTGTTCGTGATCGAGCCGGGCGCGGCCGCGGGCGCGGCCAGTATCCCGGTCGGCGGACCGCTCGCGGGCAAGCACGCGTACGTCCTCGACGCGAACCTGGAACTGGTCGCGCCCGGTGTGCCGGGGGAGTTGTACGTCGCCGGGCACGGTCTCGCGCACGGCTACATCGGGCAGTCGGCGCTCACCGCGGACCGGTTCGTGGCGAACCCCTACGGTCCGGCCGGGGCGCGGAT
>NZ_RDBH01000057.1 GCF_008042145.1 Streptomyces sp. adm13(2018) | reverse complement strand
CACGCAGCGGTCCAACGACGGCGGGGTCGACGTCGAGGCCCTCGACCCCGACCCCATCAGCGGCGGGTCGATCCTCGTCCAGGTGAAGCGGTACCGGAACACCGTGCCCCCCACGGCCGTACGGGATCTGTTCGGCACCGTGCAGGGCGCGGGCGCCAACAAGGGCGTCCTCGTCACCACCTCCAAGTTCGGTCCCGGAGATGAGGGTGAGGGGCTTGCCGTTGGCGAAGGTGTAGGAGCCGGGCCCGAACTTGGAGGTGGTGACGAGGACGCCCTTGTTGGCGCCCGCGCCCTGCACGGTGCCGAACAGATCCCGTACGGCCGTGGGGGGCACGGTGTTCCGGTACCGCTTCACCTGGACGAGGATCGACCCGCCGCTGATGGGGTCGGGGTCGAGGGCCTCGACGTCGACCCCGCCGTCGTTGGACCGCTGCGTGGTGACGGCCTGGAGGCCCCGGGCCCGGAACAGCTGGGCGACCAGGCCCTCGAAGGCGACCGGGTCCATGGCCAGCAGATCGGGTTCGTCGCCGTCCCCCTGGACGACGACCTCGACCCCGACCTGTTCGGGGGTCGACAGGGGTACGACGGAGGCGCGTTCGTCGGGCTTGGTGGCGAGGCGCCCGTCGAGCGCGCCGGTCACGCACTCCACGGCCCCGACCAACTCCAGGTTGAGCCGCTCGAAGACGTCCCGCCCGACGGCGACCGAGGCGACGCAGACCCGCCCGGCGAGCCCGGTGGCGGGATCGACGCCGCCCACGTACCCGTTGAGGGTGACGGCGTCGAGGGCGCCGGAGCGGTCGGCGCGGAAGAGCTCGTGCAGGGCGAGGAGGACGCTCTGCGCCAGCACGTCCCGGTAGAGGCCGCGCCGCTGGCCGACGGGCCGCGGCACGTCCTTCTCCTGGTCGGTGCTCGGGAGGTACTTGACCCCCTTGGCCTCGGGAACGACCTCGTACCCGGGCAGGTCCCAGTCGAGCACGAGCCGGCGGCGGCCCCGCTCGTAGGCGGCGGACACCTCCCGGGGGAACCCCTCGGGCCAGGCGGTCGAGGCGAAGAGGACGGCGGAGAAGTACTCGACGACGGTCTCGGCGTCCCCGCCGCCGAGCGCGGCCTCGGTACCGGCGACCCCCCGGTTGTGCGCGCGGATCTCGGCGAGCCGCCCCGCCGCCCACTCGTCGTACGCGGCCCGGTAGGCGGCCAGCTGCTCGACACGCCGCGCCTCGGCGGCCTGGGCGGCGTACCAGTCCCGCTCGAACCGGGCACGCGCGTCCCGCTCGGCCTGGGCCCGCCCGGACGCGGTCCACGCGGACTCGGGCTGGTAGAACCGCTGGTCGGGCATGGGTACGGGGTCCCCGAGGGGACCGGGCGAGAAGGGCTCGACGTCCTCCGCCCTGCGCAGACCCGCCACGCTGAAGGCGGGGGCGCGGCACCCGGTGGCCAGCAGCCCTTCGAGCTCCCGCACGCGCGCGTCCAGCTCCTGGGTGCGGCGCAGGGCGTCGGCCTCCCGCCGCTGCCGGTAGGCGGCCTTCTGCTCCCGCTGCATCCGGGCGACGTCCCGCTCGTACGCCCGCTGCACCCGCTCGGCGTCCCGCTGCTGCCGCAGCACGGCCTGGTGCTGCCCCTCCCGCTGCCGCTGCGCCACCCGCTGCTGCTCGGCCCACGTGCCGATCAGCCCCCCGGAACGCCGAGCGGGTGCAGCGGGCGTACGAGCGGGACGTCGCCCGGATGCAGCGGGAGCAGAAGGCCGCCTACCGGCAGCGGCGGGAGGCCGACGCCCTGCGCCGCACCCAGGAGCTGGACGCGCGCGTGCGGGAGCTCGAAGGGCGGGCAGGGCCCTCGTCGTGGCTCTGGCCTTCGCCGCCCGGCTCGGCTGTCGGAGACGCGTGCGACGATCGCACGCGTGACGGCAACCGATGATCTCGTCGCCCGCGTGGCGGCGAAGGCCAGAGCCACGACGAGGGCCCTGCCCGCCCCGGCCCGCGCCGAGGAGGTGACCGCGGCGGAGGAGGCCCTCGGCTTCCCGCTCCCGCCCCTGCTCGCCGCCCTGTACCGCGAGGTGGCCAACGGCGGCTACGGCCCCGACTACCAGCTCCTCCCGCTGGTGGGCCCGGGGCGCACGGCGACGGGCGAGTACCGGTCGGAACGGTCGGCGTCGGCCGCGGGGAACACCCCGTACTGGCCGGCGGGCGTCCTGCCGATCCTGGACTGGGGCTGCGGGATGTACGCGGCGGTGGACTGCCTCGACGAGGCGGCCGCGGTCCTCCTCTTCGAACCGAACGCGATGACGGACGACGGGGCGGTGGCCTGGTTCGTGGACGCGGGGAGCCTGGCCGCGTGGCTGGAGACCTGGCTCGGCGGAACGGCCTGGTACAGCGAGGACGCGGACGAACACGAGGACGTCCCGGAACCGACCCCGTGGCCGTCGGCGGCGACCCGCATCGCGGGGTGACCGCCCGGGCGGGGCGGGGGCGATGTCAGTGGGGGCAGCGCACTCCTCGACGCCCCGGGGCGACGGCTACTCCGCGGTGAAGGCGTCCGCGACGGCCCACATGCCCGGGGCGACGGCATCGGCCTGCGCCTCGACGAACAGGTCGGCCTTCTCGGGCCGGTCGGCGTAACCGATCGCCGTGGCGCCCGCCGCGTGGGCCGCCTGGACGTCCGTGAGGGAGGCGCCGATCAGGGTGCAGCCCGTGACGTCGATGTGCATCTGCTCGGCGGCCGTGATGAGCGGGAAGGGGTTCGGCTTCATCAGGTGCAGCTGCTCCGAGGGGCGGCCGACGATCCTGGTGACGTGCTCCTCCAGCCCGTGCAGCCGTAGGAAGGCCTGGACGGACTCGGCGGAGTTGTCGCTCACCACGGCGACCGCGCGACCGGCGGAACGCGCCGCCTGAAGCGCCTCGGCCGCGCCCGGCGTCGGGGGCCCCGCGACGGCGACGGCCCGGACCTCGGCGGCCGTGAGCGCCTGCTCGACCCGCTGCCCGAGCGCGGTGTCGACGTCGTGGGCGATACGCAGGACCTCGACGGGGTCGTCCGTCCGGAGGGCCCGCGCAGCCGCCTCGCCGTCCTGGGCGGGGAGAAGGGCGGCGAGCTCGCGCGCGACCTCGGACGCGGGCAGCCCGGCGAACACGTCGCAGAGCGGCCCGTCGAAGTCGAGGAGGACGACACGGGCGTTCGCCAGGGTCTCGATGAGCGGGTCGGCGTGCGTCACGGTCGAAGTCCCTTCAGACGGTCTCCCCCACCTGCTGCCCAGATCCGAGCACAGGAAGCAGGAACAAAGGGAGGCCCACGCCACAACCTCCCACCCCTCCCACCGATGGGCTCAAGCAAACAGCTCAAGCCCCTCCCAGCCGCGTTCGCCGCCCTCCRCCCACGCGTCGAGCAGCTGCCGGGCCTCGGACTCGGGAGCGGCCGGCCAGACGGTCTGCGAGCCACTGTGGGTCGGCGTACCGGACTGCTCGGCCCAGGTCAGCCAGGTCGTCCCGTATACATAGCGGGGGCCGCCGCAGTCTGCGAACTCATTTCGCTCCGCCCGCCTGCCGACCGTCCCGGGCGACCGCCGCCGCCGATGTCACCCGTGAATGTCAAAGACCCCCGACCATGATCGGTCGGGGGTCTTCGACGTTCCTACCTGGAGCCCCCTGTCGGGTTCGAACCGACGACCCCCGCTTTACAAGAGAAGCTAACGCGAATGCGCGTCTCGGTGAGGGGCGATGAGCCTCAGTGAGGTTCGCTGCGGACCTCCCGAACCTCCGAGAGTGAGACTCATTCGGTTTCAATGAGGGGCCGTGAGGGGGTCTTGTGGATTCGATGTGGACTCACTCCCCCGAGACAGCCCGGAGCTGCCTGACCGGAGCCACTGGCGGCGCCATCACGGATAGCACCTGGGCCGCCACGTCCTCGGCCGAGTGCTGGTAGATCCATGTCACCTTCGACCCGCGGTCGTGGCCCATGATCGTCTGTGCGTCCTTCTCCGGCACTCCGAGATCCTTCAGACGAGTGGCGAAGACGTGCCGAAGGTCATGCACGTGCGGCCACCACTCCTCCCGCCCGGTCTCCGCGTTCTTCACCTTGCGGGCCAGGCCAGCGCCCTGGATCGCGTCGATCCACACCCGCCGAAAGTTGTGGCGCGTCAGCACCCCGCCCTTCGGGCCGCGGAACACCAGCTCCTCCGCATACAGTTCCGTGCCGTCCTCGATGGGCGATACCGTCTCTCGCGGGCGGTGCGTCGCCACCATGGCCTCGATCGCCTCGACGGCCGGCGGCGTCAGCGGCACCGTCCGGAATCCCGCGACGGACTTGGGTGCCGGCTTCCGGAAGAGCTTGCCGTCGTCGTCGCTGAGCACTTCCTTGACCTTGAGGTGCTTAGCTTCAAGGTCGACGTTTCCCAGCCGCAGGCCGGTGGCCTCACCCCAGCGAAGGCCGGTCTCTTCCAGGAAGACAAGGAGGGGATGGTAGTACTCGGGAGCGTTGTCCCGGATGGTCCAGCACTGCTCGCGGGTCGGCGGCCGGAGTTCGTCGGGGTGCTTCTTCGGCGGTGCCTCGATGTCGATCTCGGCCGCCGGGTTGAATGGGATCCGCTTCCCGTCCTTCACTGCCGCGCGAAGCATCGCGTTCAGCAGCTCGAGCACCTTCCTCTTGGTGTGGTAGCCCTTGACGCTGTTGGTCAGCCAGCTCTGAAGTTCCATGTGCTCGAGATCGCACAGCCGCCAGCCACCCCACTTCGGCTTCAGGTGCGTGGACCAGTTCGACAGCTTCCGGTTGGTCGTGGTCACAGCCCGCTTCGGCTGCGCCGGCCACCACAGATCCCACCAAGCGGAGAGGGTGATCTCCCCGCGCTTCGGGTCGTTGTACGTACGGCGCCGGACCTGGGTCCGGATGTCGTCGAGGAAGTCGTCCGCCTCACCCTTCTTGGCGAAGTTCTTCGCTTTCTGCTTTCCGGCAGGGTCCCGGTACCGGGCCTGCCAACTGCCGGTGCAGTCCCGACGGCGCTTACGCTCGCCGAACTCCTCCGGCGGGAATGCCTCCATGCACGGGGCGCATCCGCATGCCTTGCTGCGGATCTGCCGGGGGTTGTTCTGTGCTCTACGCGCCATGGTGGGTCACCTGGCCACTCCTCCGCTGGGACGGTACGCGGGGGAGTACGAGAATCGCCTCCCCACACCAGCAGACTGCACCGAATGCGGGTTGCTCAACGGCAAGTTCCTCAAGGACGGCACGAAGGGCGACGAGGGTGTCGGCCTGTGCGAGAGCGTCGGGGAGAGTGACCACGCCGGTGTCGGCGTTGTAGGGCTGGAAGGCGTCGAGCGGGTCGAAGGCTTCGTAGCGGACGCGGATGCACATGTTTCCCCCCAGGGGACGCACGACGGTGGACGTCAGCCGCGGGGGAGGTCGTGGCCGAGCTTCGACCGTACTCCGTCTTAGGTGAATATGCGACCACTCTGCGTTGCCTAACTGCCCGTCAGATGACGGGGAGTGGCGGAGTCCATTTGCGTTAGACCTGCGAAGGCGGCGCAGGGTTGTACGCGGTTTCAACTTCAGCGCTTGTTGGCCTCGTTGAGCGCGCTCATCTCGATCAACTTGCTCTTCTGCTGGTCTTCAGTGAGCCCACGGAAGAGGTCAAGAAGGCGCGCTTCGGCGTCCACATCCAGGGGGCCCGGGGCGGCACGCTCGGCCGCAGCAAAGATCCGATCTTCGCTGAACTTGGGGTACGCGCGGTGGAGAGCACGCAAGGCGTCGACCTTTGGCCGGCGCTTACCGTGGAACCAGCTGTTGACGGTGGCGGGTGCCTTGTCGATGGCGCGCGCGATGTCGGACTGAGAGACGTTGTACTCGTCCTCGATCCGCTTGATCAGCTGCGCCAGGTTTTCGGGCTCCACCGTGTTGTCCACAGGGGTCATCGTGCCTGTGGATCTTCTACTTTTGCAAGTAGAAGTTGAAGCATGGCGGGATCGCGCGACGGCGCGTAACCTCCCCGTCGCGCGCCGTCGCGCTTGGCATATGCGTAGAGAATAGAACGCGCATTCGACGCGCGCCACAGGAGCCCCGAACCTCATCGAAACTCACGACAACTCACCGGGACACACTTGACGCCGTTCAACTGCGCCGGTAGAAATGTGTCAACGGCGACGGAACAACCCGCCGCCGATCAACCAATGCAGCGCGAGGCGACATGACCAACCCGGTCCGCAAGGGCGAAGGCAAGCCACTCAGGGACGCGATGAAGCGGCTCCGCGTGACGCAGGCCGAGCTGGCCGCAAGGACCAAGGTGGCCGACCCCCGCGGAAAGGGAGTCAGCCTCGGGACCGTCGTCAAGGTGACGGGGCGAGGCAAGTACTCCTCGAACCAGTGCCGCCCCCGCACGGCGCGGCTCATAGCTGAAGCGCTAGGCGAACCGGTTGACGAGCACTTCGACATGCCTCCATCTTCAACTGCAACGGTAGAAAGGTCTAGCCCTGATGGCGACACAGACCCTCGCTGACCGCACCGAGATCCTCCGCCCCGCCGGGATCGCTCCCCTACTCACCACCGCGCAGCTGATGGCCCGGTACGGGGTCAGCAACTGGACGGTCAACGAGTGGGTGAAGAACGGCTGCCCCCTGGAGCCCACCGCGTTCCGGGGCCGGCGCTTCGACCTCGACAAGGTCCGCGACTGGATGGCCAAGCAGGCCCCCGCAAGCGCCGCCTGATCCCCACAAACGAAGCGGGGCCGGACGGACCAGGCCCGGTCCGTGCTCAGCCCCTCAACCCACTGAATGGAGTGGATCGTGTCTCTCACCCTACCCACCAACTTGCCCTCGGGGGACCGGCGTACGACCCGAGTCGCCTTGCCGCCGACGCTGGACCCGCTGCACGACCCGACCCGTGTACCTCTGCCGCCGCTGCCGCTGGACATTGCGGTGAGTCAGGCGCGGTGGGCGTTGGAGAAGTACGGGCCGACGAGTATCCATGACGCGGTGGCGATGGTGTCGGCGGCGGCGGTGCTGGACGGGATGCTGCGGGACGTGCTGGCGGCGCTGGACGCGGAGCGTGCCGCATGAGCGCCCCGATGGACGAGCAGCGGCTCGCCGAAATCCTCGCCCGGGCGGAGGAGGCGGCGCCCGGTCCGTGGGAGAGCGACGGCGCGGAGATCTACGGCACCCTGGCGGGCGTCCTGATGATCGACCTGTGGGTCGGCGAGACGCTCAACATCGACGACGTGCCGCAGGCGAACGCGAACGCCTCCTTCATTGCCGCCGCCCGGTCGGATGTGCCGGAGCTGGTCGCAGAAGTGCAGCGCTTGCAGGCTGAACGGCACTCGACGAACGAGGCCCTGTCCGACGCGGCCGTCCAGCTGCGGGTGCAGCGGGACCGGATCGCCGAGTTGGAGGCCGCCGCCGAGAAGGTCGCCGGGTTCTGCGCCGCTCGCGCTGAGTACGTCGACAACCTGCGGGGCTGCAGCCCGAGCAACAACCGCGACTACTACCGGTGGACCGGACACGCCGAGGCCCGCCGCCAGCTGTCGCAGCTCCTCGGCCTGCCTGTCGGCTGGCCCGCAGAAGACAACGCGACCTGCTCTTCGTGCGGCAACCCCAAGAAGAAGCTGCACCGGCGCCTGATCTGCCCCTCCTGCGCCGTCAGCAACTCGCAGCAGAGGGGTGAGGCGTCGTGACCGCCGACCACAGCAACCCGAAGATCCCGCGTCAGCGCCAGTCGGAGGACCCGCATGACGGGCCGCTGCACCACGACTACGTCCTCGGCCGTGACCTGCCGGCCATCCCCGCCCAGACCACCGGCCGCTGCCCCCAGGGCCACACGTTCGAAGACTGCACCTGCGGCGGTGCCGCGTGACCGGGCCCGAGCACTACCAGGAAGCCGAGCGCTGGCTTGCCCACGCGAAGGGCGCCTACCTCGACCCCACCAACTTCCCGGGCCCGCGCCAGGACTACGGCAGCGAGGAGGAGTGGTACTCGGCAATCCGTGCGAGCGCCGAGTCCCACGAGTTGATGCTGCGGGAGACGGCCGTGTTCGCCGCTCTCGGCCAGGCCCACGCCACCCTCGCGCTCGCCGCCGCCACGGCCGCCCAGCTCGCCGACCCCTACATCGGCGACGGCGACCACATCACCGACTGGCGCGCCACCACCAGCAACGTGCCCCACATCGCAGCGGAGATCACCGAATGAGTACCGACCTCGCCACCACAAGCGGCAGCCTCGCCATCCAACCCGACCAGACCATGTGGAGCCCCGAGCAGCGGGCCATCCTCCGGCAGTCCGGAATCGACGACGAGGTCACGAACGCCGAACTCGCCAGCTTCCTCCACCTCTGCCAGCGCACCCAGCTCGACCCCTTCTCCCGTCAGATCTACCTGATCGGCCGCTACGACCGACGCGCCGGGCGAAAGGTGTTCACCCCGCAGACCAGCATCGACGGCTACCGCGTCACCGCCCACCGGGCCGCCGCGAAAGCCGGTCACACGCTGGGCTACGAGGACACCCTGTGGTGCGACACGTCCGGCCGGTGGCAGGACGTATGGCTGGCCGACGAGCCGCCGGCGGCCACGAAGGTCACGGTGGTTCGGGACGGGCAGCGGTTCTCTGCGGTGGCCCGGTACTCGGAGTACGTGCAGACAAACCGGGACGGGGCGCCGCAGGGTCTGTGGGCGAAGATGCCCGCCGGGCAGACCGCGAAGTGCGCGGAAGCGCTCGCGCTCCGGAAGGCGTTCCCGCACGACCTGGCGGGGGTGTACACGGCGGAGGAGATGGCGCAGGCGGATCAGCCGGAGCGTCACCTGCGGTCGGTGCAGCAGGGCGAGCCGGACCCGTGGAGCACGGCCGCCGACGCCCAGCACTTCGTGGCGAAGGCTGAGGCCTGCACGACGGCGGACTGTGCGGTCGACGTGTACCGGCAGGCCCAGCAGGCCGGTGCCGACGATCTGGTCCTGACCGCTATCCGGCAGATCGGGCAGGAGCTTCGCGCCGCCGAGCGGGCCCCCGCGCCGGAGCCGGAGGTGGTGGAGGGCGTCGTCGTCGAGGACGTCCAGCTCCCCACCGACGAGCACGCCAAGGCCGTCGCCGCCCTCCGCGAGTTCGCCGCCGAGCACGGCATCACCGACACCGACCTCAACGCCCAGGCCTACACCGCCCTCGGCGCCCCCCTCGACGACGTCGCCCCCAAGGCCATCTGGGACCTCCTGTCCCAGCTCCAGGCCGCCTGAGAAGGAGCAACCCCATGGGCATCTCGCACTCCACCTACCTCGCCTACGGCTTCCAGATCCCGGACACCGACCCCGACGTCCTTGAGGAGACCGACCTCGGCACCGACGTCGGCTTCCTCCACGCAGGCGGCTGGGACACCGACATGACGTTCCTCGTCACCGCCTGCAAGCGGATCAACCTTGGCAACCACCGGAACGTCCCGCAGGCCGACGCCACACAGACCGAGGCATGGGACGCGGCGCTCACCGAAGCGGCGGCGCGCGTCGGCGTCCTCACCGGATTCACGCCCGGCTGGTTCGTCGTGCCCGACGTCAGCTGACCCACCACGCACAACGGGGCGCCCCGGCCGGAATCTGGGGCGCCCCACCCCACAAGGAGTAGCACATGTCCCTCAAGGACCAGGCCACCCGCGTGGCCATCCTCGACACCCTCGTCAAGGCCATGACCGACGAACTCAAGGCCGCCAAAACCGAGCTGGAGACCGGCCTCCGCGCCGCCAAGGCCGACACCGGCACCCAGACCATCGCCGTCGACCTGAACGGCGCCGACATCGGCAAAGCAACCCTCGTCCAGAACAAGCCGGCCGCCACCGTCACCGACGCCGACAAGCTCCTCGCCTGGGTCCGCACCGTCGCCCCCACCGAGATCACCACCCGGCTCGTCACCGAGATCCGGCCCGCGTGGCTCAGCCAGTTGAAGAAGCAGATCGACGCCGTCGGCACGCCGGAGTGGGCCGACCCGGAGACCGGCGTCATCCACGACGTCCCCGGCATCGAGCTGATCGGCCGCGCCGCCTACACCCGGCTCACCGTCCCGGCTGAGGGCAAGGCCGCGATCGCTGAGGCGTGGCGGAACCGGCAGCTCGACACGGTGTTCGCGCTGGAACTGCCGGCCGGTGAGAAGGAGGTGGCGTGATGCGACTCCCCATCGTGACCCGCCGGCACGCCGAGTTCACCAAGGGCCTCGTTCGCATCCAGCTCCAGTGGGAGAAGGACGACCACGACGAGACGCGCGACGTACTGACCGAGACGCAGCAGCGCCTGTCTGCCGTCCTGACCGAGCTGCGCCGAGAGCAGGCGAAGAGCGACCGGCTGAAGACGTACATGGCCCGCATGCACGGCGTCCGCTACGAGCAGCGGATCGCCCGGGCTCTGCGCGCCGTGGCCTCCGGACGCGTCCGGGAAGCCGCCTACCGCCGCACCATCACCCACCTCACCGACCAGCTCCTCGACGCGACCGGCTACCAGGGCGAACCCCTCCTCCCCGAAGCCCGCACCACCCTCGGCATCGACACCCCCAAGGAGGACCAGTGACCGCGCCCCTCGTCACCTTCGAGCCGCTCCCGGAACGGACCAGCAGCAACGGCAGGAGGAACACCGGCAAGCACGCTGCAATCGCCGACCTCCTGCGGAAGCGCCCGAACGAGTGGGCCCGTGTCCTCACCCCGCCCAAGGCCTCGTCGGCTCGCACCATGGCGTACTCCATCCGCACGGGAGGCATGCCCTGCTACGGACCTGCGGGTTCCTTCGAGGCCAAGTCACGGACCGTAAACGGCAAGACCTCTGTCTACGCCCGGTACGTCGGCGGTGACCGGTGACCACTTCCCCGTCTCCCGTGGCCGGGCTGACCACCCGCCCCGCCACGGGCACCAACTGGCAGGCCCTCGGGCTCTGTCGCGAGGCCGACCCGGACACTTTCTTCCCCGACCGCAGCACCGCCCCCGCCGACATCAAAGCCATCTGCATGGGCTGCCCGGTCCGCGCCGTCTGCCTGGACTACGCCCTGACCCACAACGAACGCTACGGCGTGTGGGGCGGCCTAGACGAGAACGAGCGGCGCAACCTCCGCCGGAGAAGGACTGCTCAAGCGCCGAAGAACGAGCCGAAACCGGCAACCGTGCGACCCGCCGCAAAGCGCCCTTCGTACGGAGGAGGGTTCCCTCCCGCACCGTGCGGAACCGAGGCGGCCCACCGGCGCCACAAGCGCCGCAAGGAAACTGTCGACGAAGCATGTGCCGCAGCCCATGCCGCCTACCTCGACGCCACGCGTGAGGCCCGCAAGACGTGGCGGCGGAACAGCAAGGCTCGCGTCAGGGCACGCCAGGGGCCCAGGGCCCTCTTCCCGTGCGGCACGGCGGCGGCGTACAGCCGGCACAAGCGCCGGGGCGAGAAAGCCTGTGACGCCTGCCGCGAGGCGGGTAACGCGGCCCGCAGGAAGTACACGCGCACTGAGCCGAATGTGCCCAGCCAGGAGGCCGTCGACGCCGCGCGTAAGTGGAACAACCCGGGTGAGTGGCACCCCCGTGGGTGGCGAGAGCCGCAGCTCACCGGCAAGCAGTGGGACGAAATCACCGCCCGCCTTCGGGCCGGGGCAACTGCCCAGGATCTGGCCCGCGAGTACCAGATCAGCGCCGCGTCCATTCGTAACCGCATCACCTCCTGACCCGCTGCCCGGGGCCGCCGCGCCCCGGGCCCGAACCACCCTCCCGCACTCCAGGAAGAAGCCGCACATGCCGTGGTTCAAGATCGACGACTCAGCGCACTCCCACCCCAAGTTCATGCGGGCCGGGAACGCTGCGCTCGGTCTGTGGCTGCGGTGTGGCTCCTACTCCGCCCAACACCTCCTCGAAGGGTTCGTGCCCAAGGACGTCGTGAAGCCCTTCAAGGGCACCCCGGCCCAGGTGCAGAAGCTGATCGACGCGGGCCTGTGGCACGACGCCGGACACGACTGCAAGCGGTGCCCGCAGCCCGCGGGCGGCTACATGATCCACGACTTCTTCGAGGGCGGCCGGAACACTACCCGAGCCCAGCACGAGGCGAACAAGAAGGGTGCGGCCGAGAGGGCAGCGAAGAGCCGCGAGAGCCGAAAGCGCACCGTTTCCGGTTCGGATCCGAACAACATTCAGGATGCAATCAGTTCCGAAAACAACACGGATCCGGTTCTGAATCAGACCGCTTTTTCAGGCTCCACCGCAGGTCAGGGGGACCTGTCACACCGCACGCCCGCTGACGGTGCTACGCCTGCCCAAGCCACTACCACGCCTAGCCAGGTACTTCCTTCGGAAGTACCTCCTCCCCCTACCCCCTCCGTGAGCCACAGCTCCGAGGTGGTACCGGCCAGCAGCGGACGAGGAGAAGTCGAACCCCTCATCCAGGCCATGGAGCACCGCGGCATGCGCGTCTCCTGGACGTTCAGCAGCGAGCAGTGGCTCCAACTCCGCGACGCCGTCCGCCGCGTCGGTGTCGCCGCTCTTGTCGACCACGCCGAACGCGCCTGGAAGGCAGCCAAGTCTCAGCCGTACAGCGCTCGCTACTTCCTTGCCGGATGGGCCGGCCTCCAGGCCACCACCTACACCGGCCCCCAGCCCGTCGCAGGGCCCCCGTCACAGGCCCAGTCCTACCTCGCCCAGATGTCCGCTCACGCCGAGCGACTCCGCCAGACAGGAGGTGCGTGATGTACCCCGCGCAGGTTCCCGAACTCATCGCCCGCATCGCCCTCGCCGACCCCCGCGTCCGCCGCGAGGACCCCGTCGAACAGACCGCACAGATCGACATGTGGGCCGGCATCCTCGCCGACGTCCCCTACGACTACGCAATGCAGGCCGCCCACGCCCACTACTCCAAGAGCACCTGGCCGATCCTCCCCGCAGACATCGCCAACCGGTGGATGACCGACGTCCGCGACCGCCTCGACCGCCACGCCTCGTTCGAGCCCAACCACCACCCCGAACTCGACCCCGACGCCGAGACCGGAGACGCGTTCGTCGCCGCCCTCAAGGCCGAACGCCATGCCGTCGCCACCGGCCAGCAGCCGCCCAACGAGGTCCGCGCCATCATGGCCGGCCCCGCCGACCCTGCCGTCCAGGCGCGCCTGGACGCCGAGGGCACGTACATGCCGCCGTCGGTGAAGGAGACGCTGGCCGCTCTCCGGCCCGAGGCCGTCGAGCGTGAACGCCTGATCCGGTCCGGGCTCGCCGACCCCCGGTCCGTGACCTGCCCGTGGGACGCCTGCCGCGCGCCGCAGGGCCAGCGCTGCCGCACGAACGGGCGCGACCGCCGCGAGTACCACCCCGCCCGCATCAGCGCCGCCACAGCAGCCCTCCAGGACGTCGCGTGACGCCGGCCGGGCGCCTGGCCGCCATCGCCGCTCTCGTCCGCGACGGGCACTCCGACGCCTCGATCGCCATCCGGGTCGGCTGCGACCGCAGCACCGTCAGCAGGGTCCGCCGAGGACTCCGCAAGGCGGCCACCCCGCGGGTCGACGAGTACCGGCCCGAACGGATGCCCACCTCGCCCGCACAGCAAGCCGCCAACCGGGCCCGGCTCCTCGACGCCCTCCGCGCCGCCTGACCCGTCCCGCCACCACACACCCTGGAGACACCGTGCTCGACCTCCCCGAGCGGCAGCCGAACGGCCTGACCGTCCTCGACCTGTACTGCCACCGCGGCGGCATGGCCATGGGCTACTACCTCGCCGGCTACGACGTCGTCGGCGTCGACATCGACCCCACCGTCGAGCGGGACTACCCGTTCCCGTTCGTCCACGGCGACGCGATCGACTACCTCCTCGCCCACGGCCACGAGTACGACCTGATCCACGGCTCCCCGCCATGCCAGGCGTACACGCCGCTGAACGCCTACAACCACAAGACGTATCCCGACCTGATCGCCCCCACCCGCGACGCGATGATCACCGTCGGCCGGCCCTACGTCATCGAGAACGTCGAGGCCGCCCGGTCGGAGATGCGCGACCCGATCATGCTGTGCGGCCCCATGTTCGACCTCCGCATGTACCGCCACCGGCTCTTCGAGACGTCGTTTCCGCTCACCGCCCCGGCCCACCCCGAGCACACAGCGATCTGCACCCGTAACGGCTATCTCCCCACCCCCGAGCGCCCGTTCATGACGATCACCGGCGGCCGGCACTCCCGCGCCTGGCAGAACGCCGCCGCCGACGCCATGGGCATGCCCTGGCTGAAGGTCCCGCCCGGCGGCGACATCCCCGCCGGCATCCGCGGCGTCTGCGAGGCCATCCCGCCGGCCTACGCGCGGTGGATCGGGGAGCAGGCCGAGGCCGCCATCCGCCACCTGTACGCCCGCGCCATCGCCTGACCCGTCCCGCCACCACACACCCAGAAGGACACGCCATGACCGACCTTTACGCCTACCTCGCCGAGCGAACCGACGAGCCGGACCCCGACCGCCGGGCCCTCAGCGGCGGATGGATCCCGAGCCGCCCTGCCGCATCCGTCGAGGCCCTCGCCATCGACGTGGCCCAGACCGTCCGCCTGACCCGCAACTACTTTGGCCCGCTGCGCGTGTCCCTATGGCCCCAGCAGGACGACGAGCCGCACCCGATCAGCCGCTTCGAGCCGGCGCCCGCCCACGCCGAGGCCTACGAGTACGGGGCCGTACCCAACCACCGTCCGCCCGCCTGACCTACGCCGCAGGCCGCCCTGCTCGCGGACATCGAGCAGGGCAGCCGACCCGACACTACCCACGACAGGAGCACACCGTGCCGATCCGCATCCACCGCCCCGCCGTCCGAGGCTGGCGCCCGCCCGAGAACACCGTCTACGTCGGCCGAGGCAGCGAATGGCAGACGCCGTATCGCTGGCGCACCCGGGAGGCTCTGGCCCGCGTTCCCGCCCTTGACGGCAGCGACTGGGAGTACGAGACCCGCATCAGCGCCGACGGCATGCACCACGCCTACAAGCACCCCGACGGCCGCGTCACCGGCCACAAGATCCGCTACATGACCCGCCGCGAGTGCGTCGACCTGTACCGGCAGGCCCTCACCGCGCCCACCAAGGACGTCTGCCTGTGGTGGCCCCGCCGCATCACCGTCGACATCGTCCGCGCCGAACTCGCCGGACGGGACCTCGCCTGCCGTTGCGCCCTCGGCCAGCTGTGCCACGCCGACGTGCTGCTCGACATCGCTAACGCCCCCGCCTGACCCCAGCCGCTGCCGGGTCGTCCCCGTGGCGGCCCGGCCCCAACACCAGGAGCAGCACCATGACCTTCGACTACCGCGACACCGACGGCGACACCTTCGTTGTCAGCAACAGCAAGACCGACGCAGGACAGCCCGTCGTCTGGATGGCCACCAGTCCGGACGGGGTCAACATCGACCCGGCCGACGTGGAGGAGGTGATCGCCGGGATCCGGGACGCCGCCCGTCAGGCCAGCGGACAACAGCCGGACACGGACGCCCCCGTTGCACGTTCTGCAAGCGGGGTTGACACGCAGCCGGCCGTCGAAGCCCACCCGCCGCGCGTGCAGTGGGTCATCGAGTGGTACCGCGAGGCCAAGGGCGAGTGGCTCGAAGACCAGCCCGCCTACAACCACCACGAGGACGCCGTCGACGAGATCGCGCGCGCCCGGCGCCACGAGCCCCGCCCGACAGCGCCGCCTCGTGCGGGAGACGACCACATGGACCGTCGAGGAGGACGAGACCCGATGACCCAGCCGACCGCCCCCGCCACCGAAGCCGAACTCTGGATGGCGCTGCACGACGCCATGGACGGCAACCTCAGCATGAGCCGGCGCCGCAAGCTCATCGACAGCTACAAGGCCGCCGTCCTCCGCGGAGCCGCCGACGCTCAGGAAGCCGGCATGGACCAGTTCTTCACCGAATGGCCCGACGAGCCCCGGAACTCGCCTTACGCCAACGGCCGGAAGGACGCGATCACCGAACTCCGCCGCATGGCCGACGAGGAGACCAACCGATGACCCAGCCCGAGCCGGCCAGCCGGCACACCGTCGACGAGGAACTCCAGCACCTGCGCATCGCTGCCGCCGGAGCCGACCTCGCCCTCGACGCCGCCTGCCGCAAAACCGATGAACAGCGGACACGCGCCGAGCGGGCCGAGGCCAAGCTCGACGCCGTCCGCGCCGAGTGCGATGCCCTCGAAGCCGAGCTCTACCCCGTCGCCGACGACGGCATGGCCATCGCCGTCCGCCGCATCCGCGCCGTCCTCGACCCGGCTGCCGACTAACCCCACAACCCCCGACAAACCCCAAAAAGCCCCCGCCAACACCCTGGCGGGGGCCTCCGTGCTACTCAGCTATCGGCAGTGCGGCCGTTGACGTTCGCGGTCGGCCAGGCGGTCAGCCTCGTCCAGCAAGGTTCGTGCCGCCTCGTGCTTTCCCTCGGCGGCATACACTTCTGCGCGCTCGCGCAGGATATCCGCCACCTCATGCAGGGCCGTGCTCGCCGCATAGGTGGCCGCGATGTCGTAGCGCTTCTCGCCCACCCAGCCGATCAACGGCGCGGAAACAAGGGACTCCCGTACCTGCTCGGTCACGTCATAGAGAACCGTCGGATCGCTCACGAACTCTCCTCAGTCGGTTTCGGTCGGTCAGTTCGATGCCCCTGCCGGGACTTCCGATTGCGGAAGTACGGCTCGATGACCCGCCAATCGAAGAGACGCATCCGGCCCACCTTTAGCGCCTTGTCGATCGGCACCGGCCATGCCGGATCCTCCTCGGCAAGCTGACGACACCGTTGCGCGCTGACTCGCTTTAGGCCGGCGGCTTCCAGGCGCGCGGGCATGTCCGCGAACGAGATCAAGTCCGGTCCTCCCGTCTCTGCGACTTCCTCCTGCGGGGAGTCGGGCATGACCCCATCCTCTCAACTTCCTTGTATCAAAACAAGGAAGTAGCTACTCTTGATACGGCACTACAGAACGGCCCCGGTCGGTGGTCAGACCGGCCGGGGCCAGCTATCCCACCTGCCTACCAGGAGGAACAGCCATGCCCGAGCGTACCCAGCTCACCCAGCAGGACGAAGCCCTGCGGCAGACCCGCCTCGACGACACCGTCCGCGACGGCCTCCGCCTCATCGCCGACAGCCTCGCCCACACCCACCCCGACCGGCTCATGACCACCACCGACCGGCAGACCGAAGCACTCATCACCGCCAACGCCACCCACCCCCGCAACACCGACGCAGCCGTCGAACTCGAACGCCAGCTCCTCCGCCGCATGCCGTTCGTCGACGGCCACGTCGTCACCCGCGGCGAGTACGCCCTCTGGCTCCACAAGACCTCCTGGGGCGCCTGATGGACACCCCCGTGTACGAGCCCGCGCCCGAGCCGGACCGCACCCCGCGCTACCGCCCGGCCACCGAGCCGCCCACCACCGCGGCCGACTGCCTCGCCGACTACGCCACGCCGAAGGCCGAACGCATCCGCGACACCATCGACAAGCAGGACGCCCGATGAACCTTCGCCTCCCCAGCGCGCCCCCGATCCTGTACGGCGCCTACGCCCTCGCCGGCCTCTCCCTCGTCTGGTCCGGCTACGCCATCACCGACCTCATGCACTCCGGGCGGTTCGGCCTCTCCGTCGCCCTCGCCGGAGACATCGGCTGGCTCACCATCATGTGGGCCGAGCACAAGCGCCGCGGCGGTATCCCCGTCATCGCTGCCGGTTGGGTCATCGCCGTCGGTGTCGGTTTCCTTCTCGTCCTCCACGGCGTTGAGGAGCAGTCTGTCCCGCAGGCGATTGCAGGGCCGTTCGTCGTCCTCGTCGCCAAGGGCGTTGCCACGGTCGCCCTGCTCGTCACCCGCGACCCGGCCGCGCTCACCCACGAGCAGGAGGACGAGATCCACTCCGTCATGCGCGACAGCGAGTACGAGGCGCGCCTCCACGCCGCCCGGCTCTCCCGCCTGGACCAGGCCGCCGAGGCGGAGATCGCCCAGATCCAGGCCGAGGCCCGGATCCGACTTGCCCGCGACGATGCCGACTTCCAGATCGGCCTCGCCCGCCTGGAGAAGCGAGCAGCGATCGAACGGAACAGCCCGCTCGCGATCGCCCCGATCACGGCCGAAGTTGTTCGCGAGCAGGACCGCGAACCGTACCGAACAACCGAACCGTCCGAAGCTTCCGGGCACCCCGAACCTTCGCTGAACAGCGCGAACACTGATCGCGAGCAGAAGAGCATCGCCGATCTCGCACGCGATCACGTCGCGATCCACCCCACCAACCCACCCGCCATCAACGCGATCTGCTCGCTCCGACCCGACGCCGATCGCCCGTCCGTCGGCGCCGCTGTTCGCCGTGCTCGCCGCGAACTCGACGGAGGTCTCTACCGATGATCTGGGCCACTCTCGGCGGCGTCACCATCGGCCTCGCCCTCCTCATCCGGCACCTCATCCAGTGGTGGCCCGGACTCAAGCCCCTCCAGTCCGCGCCCCTCCGATACGCCGGCGCCCTCCTGCCGTTCCTTGCCGCCTGGTGCTACGGCGCCCTCGCGATCCTCACCGTCGGCGGCCTGATCGGCTGGTTCGCCGACACCGCACTCTGGATCACCAACTGGCTCGGCGACGTAGCGCTCGTCTGGGGCGTCGGCGGTCAGGCCGGAGTCGCGTCCCGGGGCACCGCGTACTTGCCGCTCACCCAGACCGGCGGCGCGATCGTCCTCCTCATGACCGTTGCCCTCGTGGTGGCGTCCAAGAAGTCGGCCCGCGGCGGAGACCTGAAGTCGGGCGCCTGGTGCGGGTTCTGCCTTGGCAGCAGCGCAGGCATTGCCGGGTTCGCCGCAGTGCCGCTGGCGCAGGCCGCGAACACGATCGGCGCGACCGTGTACGGGGCCATCGCGTGACCGCCGACGAGACGCCCGCGGAGGAGCCCGAGCAGCCCTCCCGCGCGGCCGGCGGATGCGTCCTTGTGGGCGCTGTCGGGGTGCCGTTGGCGGTCGTGTTCGCCGTCTCTCCGGAGGCCGGAACGCTGACCGTGTGGGGGGTCGGGGCGGCTGCCCTGTGGTGGGCGGTGCGACGTGTGCCCCGTACAGCTAACCCCGCTCCCCCACCGCCCTCAGAAGGGGCTACCGAAGAGAAACGCCTGTTCAGCGTCGTGGACGATCCCGACAATCCCAACCGCTCTCGCGTCGTGTGGCACGCCCAGAAGGGGTCCTGAGATGGCGCTCAAGCAGCCCACCCCCGCACCCGACGACCCTCGGCTGAGGGGTCACGAAACCGTGTACAGCAGCAGCCGAGGCGGCTGGGTCAAACCCGCCGACAAGCCTGTGCCCGGCACGCCGAAGCAGGGATGATGGGCCGCATGGACGATTATGAGCGACGGGCAGCTATCCATCGACTTGCAGCCAGCAGGCACAAGCTCATTGCTGCTGTACACGAGGCGAGCGCCGCCTTCGTGGGGCTCGCCAAGGCCATGCGCGAAGCCCACGCCCACATCGATGCCAGCGCAGCACGTGAGGTTGCCACGCACCCCGACCTGGCCGAACTCAACGTCCAGCTCGACGGGTACTACGGGAAGACCACCGATGGATGACCTGATCGCGTTCCTCCGCGCCCGCCTCGACGACGCTGCCGCTGAGTCGCAGCAGTGGCACCAACTGGAGTGTGAGGTTCACGTACACCTCACAGGTGCGGCTCCATCCGTGCTGGCGGCCACCAGCTTCCTTCAGGATGTACCCGGCGCTGTGTGCGACTGTGGTGGCCCCGCGCGGGTGCTGGCCGAGGTCGACGCCAAGAGACGCCGCCTGGAGCTCCTCGCGGACGCCATCCATCGTGGCCACGACGACTACGACATCGCCACCGAGCTGCTCCCCCTCGAAGCCCTGCCGTACGCCGACCACCCCGACTACCAGGACACGTGGCGGCCGTAGCACCCAACTGTCAGTGGCCGCCCGTACCGTAGGACCATCACACCGAGACCGATTGCGCGCTGGCTGCCGCAGCTACTCGGACCCGAAGCCCGGCCGACTTCATCCCGGCCGGGCTTCCCCGTTCCCCCACACTTACGGCACGATGCCCCCACACACACCAAGGGGGCACATGAACTACTACGTCGAGAAGCGCGGCGCCAACCACGGCCTGCACATCATCCTCACCATCCTCACCTGCGGCCTATGGGCCATCACCGGCTGGCCCATCGCCGCCATCATGGGACGCAAGCGGACGATCACCGGGCCGAACAACTACCAGTTCCCCTACCAGCACCCGCAGCCCCCACCCCAGCAGCCGCCCTGGTGCTCGGTGGGAGCCGGGGGCCGGGTGCCGTAGGACTCGGCGGCCACGGCGTCGAGGACTCGGGGGTCGCCGCCGCCGGCGTGGTTGGCGCGCCCGTTGCCGACGAGGTGAACGGTGCCGTCTCGACGGATGACGCCGTGGCACAGCGGGCCGGGGAGGTCGCCGGTGCCGTTGAAGCACA
>NZ_RDBH01000056.1:57509-66686 GCF_008042145.1 Streptomyces sp. adm13(2018) | reverse complement strand
GCCGGGAAGGGCCCCCGCCCTCCCCGCGCATGACGTGCCGGTGTTGCTGCGTTCCGTGGACACGGGTCATGCGGGCGACCGGGGATGCGCGCGCCGGTCGTCCGCTGGCACGTGATCGAAAGATCATCGTTTGTCGCCTGGTGTCCGAGCTGTGAAGCATGGTCAATCTAGAGCATCGCGGCCGGTCTGAAGAGGGGATGTATGGAAAATGTGCTGAACCTTTGAAGGCGGAATCATCCGCCTTGGGCGGCCCGTCCCGGCGTCGTCGGCGGCGCCGGGACCGCTGACCTGTGACAACGCGGTTACTCCCGGCATCCGGCGGCTCCGGTTCCGGTGCGTTCCGGAGGTGTCGGGCGGGTCATGCTTGGCTTGTTCTTTAGCATTCGACCAACTGCCCCCGCATGCCCCCCTGTTGGGATCGCACGCCCCCCGCCAGCAGGTTTCGTCCGACGTCGGCCCGGGTGACGTCCCCGCGCACGGGTGAGCGAAGGCGGCCGCCCGGCCGGGACCGGACGGCATCCTTTCTCCTCCCCGGGTCAGCCGAGGCGGACGGTGATCCGCTGGGGCGCGCCGGCCAGTCCCGTGAGGTCGCCGAGGACGAGCCTCAGTGACGAGCCGGTGGTGGCCGCGGTGACCGACGCGGGACGGGAGAGCACCCGGCTGACCCTGCGGTGCCAGACGAGTTCCAGGCCGGTGGCCTGCCGGGCGGGGTCCGAGACGACGAGGGTCGCCGTGCCGTTGCGGTGCTCTCGTACGAGTACGGAGGCGGGGGCACTGACCCGGAGCCGCTCGACGGTGCCCGCGCTCCAGAAGTTCACCGCCGTGAGCCCGAGCCTCGGGACGTGAACGCCTTGCCGAGCACCGGAGTTGGCGAGGATCCGCAGCCGCCCCCGGTCGCGCGCGGCGCGGGCGGTGGCGTGCGCACTCGCGCCCGGCAGCAGGACGTAGGCGTAGGCGCCGCCGGTCGGGTCCACGCCGTGGTCGGTGAAGAGGGTCAGATAGCGGCGGGTGACGGGGTCGGGGGAGCCGCCGGTGTTGATGTCCCGCCAGGAGCCGGTGCGTTCCTCGCGTAGCGCGCCGAGCCGGGCCCCGCCGGGGAAGACGTAGCCCGCCTGTCCGGCGATGTGCGCCCAGGAGGCCCCGGCGAAGGTGCCCGTCCAGCCCTGGGCGACCGGCTGGGTCCGGCCGTCGACCGTGAGCGCGGGGGCGCCGGTCGTGCCGAGGGCGCGGTTGTCGAAGGTGGTCTCGACGGCGTGGCCGTCCGCGGCGGTGATCCCGGCGCCGAGGCAGACGACCGAGTCGTCGAGGCAGAACCAGGACTTCTTGGCGTCCAGGGTGCTGGAGAGCCCCTTCAGGTGCTGGCCGACGGCGGCGAACTCGCCGTCGGTGGTGCCGCCGACCCAGGCCGCGTCCGGCATGGGCTGGCCCCAGTTGCCGCCCTCGCCGTCGGCGAGCGGCTTGCGGGAGGCGGTGATGCCGGGCAGGCGGTAGGGATCGACGGTGGGCCAGTACGCGTCGGAGTACTGTTCGAGGCCGAAGTCGTCGCCCCACCAGGAGAGCCAGCCGGCGCCGGTGTGGTAGCCGCGGGCGTGCTCGCCGTTGCCGAACTCGTAGTGGGCGATGCGGTTCGAGGCCATGGAGAGGGAGGCCGCCCAGCCGCGGCGCCGGTGGGTGGCCCGGGCCATCTGGGGGAACAGCCGGTGCTCGACCGGCTCGGGAGCGGCCCGCACGGACGGGTCGTCCTGGAGCCCCTGGAGCAGCGAGGCCCTGACCAGACTCAGGCCGGGGTCGGCGAGCGCCGGGTAGTGGTAGTCGCGCCGCAGCCAGCCCTTGACCATCGCCCGCCACCGGGCGTTCTCCTCGGCGCTCGCCCCCTGGCCGACCAGCAGGATGGTCGCCATCAGCCCGTGGGCGCGCTGGTGGTCGCTGGTGCCCATGCGGCTGATGCCCCGGCTGCTGACGTTGTCCATCATCAGGCCGTTGTAGAGGAACGGGGCGACGGCCTTCTCGATCGTGTCGAGGAAGAGCTGCGTGCCCGGCCCCGTCACCGCCCAGCTCGATCCGCGCAGCAGGGCGAGCAGCCGGCCCACGCCGTCGTGCAGGACGGCGCCGTAGCCCCCGATGTAAGGGACGTTGCGGTGCTGGACGAAGGAGCCGTCGGCGTAGAAACCGTCGCCGGAGGTGACATAGGGGAAGACCGGCTCCAGGGCCCGGGACGCGAGCGAGATCTTCGCCGGATCCCTGCCGACGATTCCGCGCAGGACGACCCCGCGGCACAGGTCGACGCGGTTGGCCCCGGTGGACGTCCCGGTGTACGAGGCGAAGACCGAGTCCGGTACGAACGCGTCCACGGCCCGGCAGTAGGCGGCGATCCGCTCCGCCGACAGGTCGTCGTACATCAGCACGCAGGTGTCCATCAGCGCCTGCGGGGCGCCGATCTGCCAGTTGTACCAGTTGCCGTAGCGCGTGGTGCGCTCGTGGTAGACCTCGGCGTTCAGGTGGTCGAGGCCGGTGAGGACGGCGTCCCGGAGCCCGGCGTCCCCGGTCAGTCCGGTGCCCGGCTGGGAGTACGCCTCCGCCATGGTCCGCAGCCGGGTGTAGGCCTCGTTCATCGTCGCGGAGAAGGCGTAGGACTCGGCGTCGACATCAGGGTCCGGATCGGCCCAGGAGCGGCCCGGCCACAGGGAGCCGCTC
This sequence comes from Streptomyces sp. adm13(2018), assembly GCF_008042145.1. Lineage (GTDB taxonomy): Bacteria > Actinomycetota > Actinomycetes > Streptomycetales > Streptomycetaceae > Streptomyces. The sequence continues at coordinate 63,992 of NZ_RDBH01000056.1, read as the reverse complement.
GCCGGCGCCATGGTCGCCCGGTACTCGGCGGCGGTCGCGCCGAGGGCGGCGAGGATGCCGCGGAACGGCTCCGCGGTGGGGCTGAAGCCCGTACCGAGGATGAGGTCGCGCCACCGGCCGCGCAGGGTGTCGAACTCCGCGTCGGACGCGGTGCCGAGGGCGTCGGGGGCGGGGGACGGGCCGGCCGCGGCCAGGGCGGGGTGTGCCGGGGCCCCGGCGAGTCCGAGGGCGAGCGCGCCCCCGCCGGCGGCGTGCAGGAAGGTGCGGCGAGGCCAGGGAGAGGGCATGGGGACGACCTTTACGGGAGGAGCGCCTCGTTGCCTCGGCGCTGTCGCTGGCTCGTGGGCGTGGGGTTTCTAGCACGCAGAAAACCAAGAGAGCAACGCTTTGGACAGAAACCGCCATCAGGTGTCCGTTCGATCAGAAACCGACTGAGGTGACCTCGCGATGGCTACACTCCCTCCCGACCTGGCCGTCGTACGAGGGGAGCGGGGAAGTGCACGCGGAACACAGGCATCAGGCGATCCTGCGCAGACTGCGCGAGGAGGGATCGCTCCGGGTCAGCGACTTCGCCGCCGAACTCGGCGTCTCGCCGGTGACCGTCCGCCGGGACGTGGAGGTGCTCGCCGACCGCGGCCTGGTCGCCCGGGTGCACGGCGGGGCGATGCTGCCCGAGGCCTGGGCCGAGACCGCGGCCACCGCCGACGCGGTCCCCGCCCTGCCGGGCCGCGGCCGGGAGCGTGTCATCGGCCTGGTCGTCCCCTCCGCCGACTACTACTACCCCGAGGTGATCAAGGGCGCCCGCGAGGCCGCGGCGGCCCGCAACGCCCGGCTGGTGCTCGACATCTCCGGATACGACGCGGCCGAGGAACGCGCCCAGGTCGAAAGCATGATCGGCGACGGCGTCGACGGGCTGCTCGTCGTCCCGACCGGGCCCCGCGGCTGGTACGAGCACCTCCCCGTACCCGTCGTGATCGTCGAACGCCGCCCGGAGTCGGACGAGACGGCCGGCATCGACCACGTCGTCTCCGACCACGTGCACGGGGCCCGCCTGGCGGTGCGCCACCTCGCGGAGGCGGGCCGCACCCGCCTCGCCCTCCTCGTCCGGGGCACCAGTCCGACCGCGCGGTGGATCGTCGAGGGATTCGACGCCGGAGTCCGTGCGGCCGGACTCGACGCCCCCCTCCCGGTGTCCGTCCTGGACACCGGCGACGCCGGCCCCGGGAGCCCGGAGTACGACGACCCGGTCGAGGAACTCCTGGACGCCGTGGCGGCCGGCCGGGTCGACGCCGTCGTCGCCCACCCCGACAACCACGCGCTCGCCCTGCTCCGCAGGCTGCGGGCGCGCTCCGTCCAGGTCCCCGGAGACGTCGCGATCGTGGCCTACGACGACGAGGTGGCCGGCCTCGCCGACGTCCCGCTGACCGCCGTCGCCCCGGCGAAGCACGAAGTCGGCGCGTCGGCGGTGGAGTTGCTGATCCGCAGAATCGACCAGCCGGACGCACCCCGGCACCGCCTGTTCGTCCTGCCCCGACTACGCGTACGGGCGTCGAKCGGGGGCTGAGGAGGGGAAGGGGGTGAGCGGCGCCGTTCAGTTGCCGCAGGCGCAGCCCGCAGCCGCCGGCGTGGCCGCGGTGCTCTCCTCCTGGCCGGAGCAGCAGGCGTCACCGCCGGCGACGGCGCTCTTGCCCAGCCGGTCGGCGTCGGCCTTCACGACGTAGACCTCCCACGGCTCCTTGCCGGGGCCCGTGACCCACACCTTGTCCTGGAGGGCGTAGCAGCAGGAGGTGTCGTTCTCCTCGAAGGTCGCCAGCCCCGCGTCCTTCAGCCGGGTCGTGGCGGCGTCGACCTCCTCGGTGGAGGCGACTTCGACGCCGAGGTGGTCCAGGCGGGTGTCCTCGCCGGTCTCGCCCTCGATGAGGACGAGCTTGAGCGGCGGCTCGGTGAGGGCGAAGTTGGCGTAGCCCTCGCGGAGCTTGGACGGCTCGGCGCCGAACAGCTTGGAGTAGAAGGCGATCGAGGCTTCGAGGTCGGCCACGCGCAGGGCGAGCTGGACACGGGACATGGCGGTCTCCCAACGAATGTGCTGTTTCGACGTCTGTCGATACAGCCGACCTTGCCACCGGGATCTATGGCTGTCAATATTGAGGAATGTCGAAACAAGCTGTTCTGCCGGTGCTCGGGCAGGACGACGAAGCGGCGGCGTGCTGCGCACCGATGGTCCGCGAGCCGCTCGGTGAGGACGCGGCGGTCGAGTTGTCGCGGATGTTCAAGGCGTTGTCGGATCCGATCCGGCTGCGGCTGCTGTCGCTGATCGCCTCCCACGAGGGCGGCGAGGCGTGCGTGTGCGACCTCATCGGTCCGTTCGACGTCTCCCAGCCGACCATCTCCCACCACCTGAAGGTGCTGCGCGAGGCGGGGCTGGTCGGCTCGGAGCGACGCGGGACGTGGGTGTACTACTGGGTGCTCCCCGAGGCGCTGGCGAAGCTGTCCTCCCTGCTGGAGATCCCCGGCGCATCCGCGAAGGCGCCGGCGTGAGCACGCCCGCGCCGCTGCTGCGGCGGGCGGTGGCCGAGGGGCTGGGGACGGCCGCGCTGGTCGCCGTGGTGGTCGGCTCCGGGATCCAGGCCGCCGAACTGACCCACGACGCAGGGACGCGGCTGCTTGCCAACTCGCTGGCCACCGTCTTCGGGCTCGGCGTGCTCATCGCCCTCCTGGGCCCGGTGTCCGGGGCGCACTTCAACCCGGCGGTCACCCTGGCCGCCTGGTTCACCGGCCGCCGCACCGGCGACGGCCCGGCCCTGCGCGACGTCGTCGCGTATCTGCCCGCGCAAGTCGCCGGGGCGGTCGGCGGCGCCGTGCTGGCCGACGCCATGTTCGGCAAGCCCCTGGTGGCCTTCTCCACCCACGAGCGGTGGGCCGGGCACCTCTGGCTCGCGGAGGTCGTGGCCACCGCGGGGCTGGTCTGGCTCATCCTCGGGCTGGCCCGGGCCGGCCGCGCGCACCTGGCGCCGCCGCTGGTCGCCGCCTACATCGGTGCGGCGTACTGGTTCACCTCCTCCACCTCCTTCGCCAACCCGGCCGTCACGATCGGCCGGGCGTTCACGGACACCTTCGCCGGCATCGCCCCCACCTCCGTCCTGCCCTTCCTCGCCGCGCAGCTCGTCGGTGCCGCTTCCGGTCTCGGCCTGGTCGTCGTCTGCTTCGGCCGCCCGGCCGCCGAGGACCAGGACGAGGTCGTCGTCCCCCACACCGGGCAGCGGCCGGCCGAGCCCGCCCGTTCCACCGAAGAAGGCGCACTGGTCCCATGAACACCCTCCCCGTCCCGTCCGTGCTGTTCGTCTGCGTGCACAACGCCGGCCGGTCCCAGATGGCCGCCGCCTTCCTCACCCGACTCGGCGGCAACCGGGTCCAGGTCCGCTCGGCCGGCTCCGTCCCCGCCGACACGGTGAACCCGGCCGCCGTGGATGCCCTGGCCGAGGTCGGCATCGACATCTCCGCCGAGACCCCCAAGGTCCTCACCGCGGAGGCGGTGCAGGCCTCGGACGTGGTGATCACCATGGGCTGCGGCGACACCTGCCCCTACTTCCCCGGCAAGCGGTACCTGGACTGGCAGCTGGAGGACCCCGCAGGACAGGGCGTCGCTGCGGTCCGGCCGATCCGCGACGAGATCGAGCGGCGCGTCCGCGGCCTGCTCGCCGAACTCGGCATCGAGCCCGAGGCGTGACGGCCCCCGGCACCGGCCTGCGCATCGCGCCCATGGGGCCCCAGCATGCCGAGCAGGTCCTGGCCATCTACCAGCTCGGCATCGACGACGGCAACGCCACCTTCGAGACCACCGCCCCGACCTGGGAGGCGTTCGACAGGGCCAAGCTGCCCGACCACCGCCTGGTCGCGATCGACGGCACCCGGGTGCTGGGGTGGGCCACCGTGGTGCCGGTCTCCGACCGGTGCGCGTACGCCGGCGTCGTCGAGCACTCCGTCTACGTCCACCCCGACGCCCGCGGCCGCGGGGTGGGCCTGGCCCTGCTGACCGCCCTGCTCGCCTCCACCGACGCCGCCGGCATCTGGACGGTGCAGTCCGGCGTCTTCCCGGAGAACACCGCCAGCCTCGCCCTGCACCAGCGCGCCGGGTTCCGTGTCATCGGCACCCGTGAACGCATCGGCCGCCACCACGGGGCATGGCGCGACGTCGTCCTCGTCGAGCGCCGCAGCCCCCTCGTGAACGACGAGGCGTGACGGCCACCACGGACGGTCGTTCTCAGGAACGACCGGTTGAACGGCGGATCCGGGCCAGCACGATCACCGCGTCGTCGGTGGGCGCGTCGGGCAGCAGGCGGGTCAGCACGTCGTCCGCCGCCGTCTCCAGGGAGCCGTCCGCCGCTGCCAGCCGGTCCCGCAGCGCCGCCACCCCCCGGTCGATGTCCACGCCGCGGGCCTCGACCAGCCCGTCCGTGTACAGCGCGAGGACGTCCCCGTCGCGGAGCTCGACCTCGGTCGTGCGGAACGGCACCCCGCCGACGCCCAGCGGTACGCCCAGCACCTCGTCGACCGACTCGACCGTGCCGTCCGCCCTGCGGAGCAGCGGCGGCAGATGGCCGGCGTTCGCCACGCGGGCCAGGCCCGTCGCGGGGTCGTAGCGGATGTAGAGACAGGTGGCGTAGGCGATGCCGGCGTCGTGGGCGCAGGCGTCGAGCTCCGCCAGGAGGCTGTCGGGTTCGAGATTCTGCCGGGCCAGCGCCTTGGTGGTGATGCGCAGCCGCCCCATCGCCGCCGCCGCGGGCACGCCGTGGCCCATCACGTCGCCGACCACCAGGGCCACGCGACCGCCGGGCAGGTCGAGGACGTCGTACCAGTCACCGCCGACCTCGGTGACCCGGCTGCCCGGCAGGTAGCGGTGGGCGACCCGCACGGCCGGACTGCTCGCCAGCGCGGTGGGCAGCAGCGCGCGCTGGAGGGTGAGCGCGATGTCCTGGACCTGGCTGTAGAGCCGCGCGTTGTCCAGGCACAGCGCCGCCCGCGAGGCGAGCTCGCCCGCCAGGCTGAGGTCCTCCCCGGTGAAGTCGGGCCGGTCGCCGGAGCGGCCGAACATCGTGATGCCCTGCACGGTGCCCCGGGCGATCAGCGGGGCGATGAGCAGCGAGGTCAGACCGCTCTCGACGAGGAGCCGGGCGCGGGAGCGGTGGAGGACCGTACGGGCCAGGAAGTCGTCGTTCACGGGGACGCAGACGGGCCGGCCCGTCGCGAGCGCGCGGTGGATCGCCGAGCCCGGCGGATACGTCACCAGTTCCAGGCCGCCGACGAGCTCGGCGCCGGGCGGCGGCAGGCCGGTGGCGGCCGCGATCCGACGGGTGACCAGCACCGACTCCAGGTCGAGGACCTCGTGCTCGTCCTTCCACTCCACGACCTCCACCACGGAGGCGTCGCAGAACTCCGGGACGACCGTGTCGACCACTTCGCCGGCCGTGACGTGCACGTCGAGCGTGGTGCCGATGCCCGCCGCCGCCCGGTCGAGGAGCGCCAGTCGCTGCCGCCCGGCCGCCGCCTCCACGAGGGCCTGCTCGCGGTCGGTGACGTCGACCAGGAGTCCGCCCACACCGGGCAGGGAGCCCACGGCCCGGCTCAGCGGGAAGAAGCTCACGGAGCGCACCTGCTCCAGGTCGGGACGGCCCGGGGTACGCAGCACGACCGGCGTGCTCACGACGGTCCGGCCCTCCTCGGCGACGGACCGGAGCAGCCGCTCGAACGCGCCCCCGTCGGACGTGACCATGAACTCCGCCATGGTCCGGCCGATGTGGTCCTCGATGGGGGCGCCGTCCATGTCCGCCAGGGCCTGGTTGAGGTGGACGTACCGCAGGTTCTCGTCGAGCATCACGAGGCCGATGGGGCAGGTCGCGAACAGCGCGTCGAGGAAGGCGAGGTTGGTCTTCACCCGGTCGAGGCCGGCGCTCTCGCTCGCCAGGCCCAGGATGACGGAGCGGCCCCCGGCGCCGGTCACCGGGAAGACCCGGAACCCGCAGTCGAAGACCCTGCCGTCCCGGTGCAGCGTCGGCACCCGCGCCCGCCAGTACCCCAGGGTGCGGCCGCGCTCCGCGAGGCGCTCCGCCGCACCGGCCCCGTCCAGGGGCGCGGCCGGGAAGAGGACGGACGCCGGACGGGCCAGCACGTCCTCGGCGCCGTGGCCGAAGAGCCGCTGCGCCCCGGGTCCCCAGTAGCAGATCCGGCCGTCCTCGTCGATGCCGAGCACGGCCACGGCCACCTGTTCCAGCAGCGTCCCGGGCTCCGACCGGAGTGGTCCGGGCGGCGGGTCGTCTCCCGGCGGACCCTCCGGTCGCGGCGAGGACACGGGGCCCCCTTTCCGGGCGCCGACGGACGGCGAGCGCGCTGCTCACCGGGGGAGCCGGGCGTCCACGTCAATTCTGCCCGCGCGCGCCGGATCGGACATCACGGAGGCTCGCGAGGGCTTGCACCGGCCCGCCCCCC
>NZ_RDBH01000056.1:35215-57409 GCF_008042145.1 Streptomyces sp. adm13(2018) | reverse complement strand
GCACCCGTCCGTCACCGGGCACCGTGCGGCCCGGGCACCCGTCCGTCACCGGGCACCGTGCGGCCCGGCTGGAGAAGGCCGTGGTCACGCTCGTCGGCCGCTCGTTGCGGCCGTCGGACGAACTCGTGGCGACCTGGGCCGAGAGCCTCGCCCGCCGCCTCGCCGGTGCACCCTTCCAGGCGGAAGACTGGGCACGCTTCTACGACGAGCTCGCCGGCTGCGTCGAGCGGCCCCGCTCCCTCCAGGGCCGCCGCATCCTCGTGGACGATGAGGGAAAGCTCCGCAAGTGCAACACGGCCGACGGCAGGACGCCCCGGCGCGCCACGGCCTTCTTCTCGCCCAGGGCGGACGGCGAGGACCAGCCGGGCTCCGCACGCACGGGCCGGGGCCCCGGCTTGCCGCGGTCGCTGCGCCACCGGGTCTTCTTCGTGTCGCGGAACATCCCGTGGAAGAACCGCCTCGGCAGCGTCACGAGCAAGCAGCCGGGCCGCCGGATGCTGGAGGACGGCGGCCTGGTCAACGAGTACCGCGCCGACGAACTGCTGGCACTGGTCGCTCGCTCGCTGCGGGACAGGCCCACCCCGGAGCTCGCGGCGGAGGTCCTCACGTGGGCCTTCCGGCTCTCCAGGAGCGAGGCCGCGCCGTGGCGCGACATCCAGGACATGGGGCTGCTCGTCCCCGGCGCCGAGGGTGTGTGGATTCCCGCCTCGAAGGCACTGTTCTGCGCCGACTGGGGCGGAGAGCGGGCGAAGCTGCTCACAGAGCTGATCGACCGCGCGCAGGATGTCTCGGAGGAGATCGCGGAGCTCCGGGGCCGCTTGACCGTGCCCCCGGAGCACGCCGTCTTCCGCGGTGGCAGCAGGGACGACTGGCGGGACTTCCTCGGGCGTCTGGGGGTCGGCGACGGGCTCTGCCCGGAACCGGTGCTCCGCTCCACCCTGAGGGCGGACGGCCGGCACTTCGCGGACGGCAGGCCTCCGACGACGTCACTGACACCGGCCACCGCGAAGGTCTGGAAGCGCCATGTGGAGAGGGACCTCCCCACGGACCTGCGGCCGAACACCGAGTACGTCGGCGGGACACCTCTGTACAGGCTGCCCGGTCAGGACGACCACCACCATCTGCCCGACGGCGCGAAGCGGGTGTACGCCCGGCTCGTGGCCGCCGGTTGCGCCGAGTGGCCCACCGAGGCCCTCCACGTCACCGTGCGGCGCTACAACGACCGGTGGGACTCCTTCACCCTGCCCACGCCGGTGACCGCCTTCCTCACCGAGGCCGAGTGGATGCCCGTCGCGTCCCCGCGCGAGCGAGCCGACTGGCGCTTCGTCCGGCCCGCGGCCGCCTGGACGCACGGAGACGAGGCCGCCCCCTCGTTCGTTCCCCTGGTGCCCTCTCCGCTACGTCGGGCGTTCCAGGCTAACGACCGGGCGGTGCGCCGTACGAGCGGCTGGGGGCTGGAGCGGTGGGACTCCCCGGCCACCGCCGCGCGTCGCGTCCGCGAGCTGACGGAGCTGTTCCGCGACGGTGCCGTCCCCGAGACGATGATGGCCGCCTTCCGCAGGGCGTACGAGGACGCCTGGGCGGAGTGCGCCCAGGCGGGCCAGGACCCCTACCCCCAGGGCTCAGGGGCGACGGTGGTCGTCAGCCGGGGCGGCCGACTCGAACCGGTCGCGCTCGCCGACGACACGGACTCCTCGACGGCCGTGGACCACCTGTACGTGGAGGACGCCGACGCACGCCAGCTCGTCCAGCTCCTCGAACAGCGCGGCGCCTGCCTGCTCCGCATGCGCAACGCGCACGGAGACGCGGTGGCGGCGCTGCTCGAGCGGCGTTTCGGCTCCCGCGTCCGGAGGATCTCCCGGGCTCGGGTCGAAGTCCAGGCGGACGGGCGGGCGTTCCACGCCGGCACCGCGGGCGACCTCCTGATCACGCCCGAGCAGGACTGGCTCCTGACCCTCGTCGCGGCCGTGATCGACCTGCGCGCCAGCCGCTTCCGCCGTCCCACCACGGAGGCCGTGCGGCGCGCTTGCGGGATCGCCAAGCGCATCCGCATCGTCCACGCGGGCGTACTGACCTCCGCCGTGGACGACATCGCAGAGCGGCCCGGTAACGGCGGCAGACGGTGGCTGGTCGTCCCGCACCCGGAGTCTCCGACACTGCTGCTGGAGGACGCTGGCCAGAGCGAGGAGGACCTGCTGCAGCGGTCCGCCGCAGGGATCATGGAACTCCTCCACCACCCCGAACTCGCCGACACTCTCCGCATGGCCCTCCTTGACCTGGCCGCGGTCGGCTGGGGACCTGGCCAGACCCCGGACGCCGACGCGATCGCCGACGTCCTGGGCGAGGACCGGGGCCGGGTACGCGAGATCGCCGCGACCCTGCGACAGCCCCTGGACGCCCTGCTGGACGTCCTGGTGCCGCTGCTCGCGACCTTGGACCTCGAAGCGGCCCAAGCGCTCTTGTCCGACGACGGCGCCCCCGCCTCGGAGACGGAACTGGACCGCGGGCTCGCCGCCCGGCTGTCGCCGGAGGACCACCGGGCGCTCCGGGAGGCGGCCCGCCGGCTGGACCTGGACGCCGCCCGCAGGGCCATGGCCCTGTCGCTTCCCGAGCTCAACGCCGCGATCTCCGCCCTCGGACCGCCCTACCGGCCGCTGCGCAACGCGGAGGGCATCGAGCAGGAGTTCCGCCACTTCGTCGCTGGTCGGCGGCAGAGCATCCTGGACGCACTACGGGCCGGCTTCCTGGAGGCGTTCCGGACCGGCGCCCCCCTGACCTCGTACGCCGAGAACCGAAACCTGGCCGGACTCGTGCCGGATCCCGCCTGGGCGGACGAGCACCTCCATCTGGAGGCCGACCTCATGCGGGCGCACGTCGACCTCTGGCTCGCCGGACTGGGAGCCCCGCCGCTCGGCACGAACGCGGGGCTGGCGCCGGTGGACGAACTCCGGCTCAGCAACCGGCCCCTCCTCCTGGATGGGCTGAAGCGGGCACGGACCCTGGTCCACGCGTGGGAGGCCGCGCACCACGAGCCCGCCTCCGGCCTCCCGGGGGACGCAGAGGGCCTCGCGGCCGAGGCGGCTGCCACCGGGCTGCTCGACTTCCTCCCGCTCGACGACGCCACGACGCTGCGCTGGCTCCGGGCCGGAGACCACTGGCCGGCCGCAGTCCCGCTCGCCTTGACCCCGGGGGAGCTGGGCCTGACAACCGGTCAACTGGACGACGCCGAACGGCAGGAGAAAAGGGAACGGCGGCTGCGACAGGAGGAGCGGCGGCACATCGTGGTGGACCGGAGGAGGATGTCGGCGGAGGAGGACAACTACCACGAGATCGTGGAGGCCGTACGGGGCGGCCTCACCCCCGAGTTCCTCGGCTCCACCGGCGACGCCCCGCTCGTCGGACTGGGCCGACAGACACAGCGGACCCCCGGTGCCGGACGCCCCGGATTCTCCGCCGGCCGACGGGGCAAGCTCTCCGACACACAGGCTCTCGCGGTCGGACTCGCGGGGGAGGTCGCCGCCCTCGCCTGGCTCATGAATCGGTATGACGCCGTGGACGACAGTGCCTGGGTGTCGGGCTACCGCAACAAGGTCTTGGGCGACGGCCTGGGCGACGACACGCTTGGATACGACCTCGTGGTCGAGAGGAAACGGTCGAGCCTGCTCTTCGAAGTGAAGTCCTCGGCCGGAGGCGAGGGGGAGTTCGTCCTCTCACCCACTGAGATCGCCAGGGCGCGCTCCCTGAAGAAGCGTGAGACCTACCACGTGCTGTACGTCTCCCACGCCCTCGACGCCGACCTGCGGAAGATCCACCTCCTGCCTAACCCACTCCACCCTCGGTCGGCCCACCTCTTCCGCTCGGTCGGCGAGGGCCTGCGCTACCGGTTCCAGCTGTCGAGGTAGGAGGCGCCAGGCGGGGACAGGAGTGAAATGAGTGAGCCTTTTCCAACCTCACGCTGACGCGTGATGAAGGACGAGTACGGCCTGGACGATCGCGGTGATGCGGTTGGTGCTGCAGCGGATCTTCCGTAGGAGCCGCCAGCCCTTCAGGGTGGCCATGGCCCGTTCGCCGAGGCAGCGGATCTTGGCGTGTGTACTGTTGTGCCGCCGCTGCCACCGCTTGAGGCGGCGTCCGCGGAAGGGCACCCGGACCGGGCGGCCGGCGCTTTGATACGCCTTGTCCGCCCAGCACTTGAGGTCGGCGGCGGCAAGTGCCTCGACGATCCCGTGGGTGCGGGCGGCGGTCAGGTCGTGGGTGGAGCCGGGCAGCGCGGGTGAGACCCACAGCAGGCGGCCGAACGGGTCGGTGAGGACCTGGACGTTCATGCCGTGGCGCTTGTGCTTGCCGGAGTAGTACGGGGTGTCGGCGGCGATCCGGTCGATCGGCAGCAGGGTGCCGTCGAGGATCACGAACGCCTTCATCCGGATCGCCTTCATCGCCTCGGCCAGAGTGGGCGCAAGCGCGGCCAGCACTTCGACGGCCTCGCGTATGTAGCGGTACGCGGTGGCGATGCCGATACCGAACCCGGCCGCGAGCTGGGCGTAGGTGTCACCGCATCGCAGATGCGCCAGGGCGAGGAGGGCCTGGCGTCCGGTGGTGAGCCGCCGCCACCGGGTCCCGACCTCCCCTCGCCGGGCGGCGAGGTGTCCGGCCAGGCACCGCAAGGTGCGACTGGATAGGTCGATCGACGACGGGTAGACAAGCACGCGAAGCTCCTGGTGACTACGGGCGATCTTGGTCGAGAACCCGCCTACAGGAGCTTCGCTGTTCTGCAGAGCTGTCCAACACGCGACCAGCACCGTCAGGTTGGAAAAGGCTCAGTGCTTGGCGACCTATCTAATTGGGCGCCGAGTTAACGCGCTGATCGCTACAAACTTCGGGCCAAAGCGAGGAAGGGAACCACGCGGCAGAGCACGATGGTGTATGACGGACCGTCACGTGAACTCTCTGTGCCCAGACTTACCTGTCCTCAACTCAGAGGCATTCAAAATTCAATTACCGAGCAGTCATCCAATTTTGATCTTGGGGTCCGGATTGGGGGACCGTCGCGCTTGGGTGACGTTCACAACAGCCCATCCTGCATGGATCGCACTTTCCGCCTTGTACGATTGGGCGTAGACGGTGTGTGCCGGTTGACCACGCGCACCTCAAGCACAAGCTCCTGGCTACTAGCGCCTCGCGGGCTGGCAGTGAACACCTCAGTGGCATTTCAATGGAGCGACGATGCGTTGGCGTAGGGACCCTTCACGGCGCGCCCTCGTGAAAGAATGTGAGAGCCTGCTCGCCGATCTCCCGATCCCCGCTCCGTTCAGCGTCGAGGCGCTGGTGCGGAACATGGAGGGCGTGTTGGGGCGCCAGATTCGGCTAGTGCCGCTGGATGACAGCGACGGGGGCCTGGGCACGGCATGCGGTCTCCGGGTCAAAGCGCCGGAGTCCACGATCATTCTCTATCGCCGCCGTTCAAGTCGCAATCAGACTGAGCACATCATTCTCCATGAGCTCGCGCACGAGTGGCTGAACCACGGGACCTCCCTGACGGATGCAGAGATTGAGCGATACGTCCCTGAGCGCATTCGTGAGGAAGTCCTTCGGCGTTTCCCGTCGGCCCCGATTCAAGGGCGCGTAGATTTTGGCAGCCCCGAGGAAAAGCAGGCCGAGCTTTCGGCTTCATTGATCAAGCGGCTGGCGCGCCGCCAATCGTTCACGGGGGATGACATGGTCAGCCTCCTGGAGCATTCACTTGCACACCCAGTTGCTGCTCCACTGCGGCGCCGACTCTAGCCGCGATCGACTGGCGACCGCTGAGGCAAAGTTCCCGGCCTCACGGCTTCCGCCACATCGTGCAGTCCACCTATTGGCAATTGAGGCTGCGGCCGACTGACCTGCCGGGCCGGCAAGCGTCGCAGCCGGCGCAGATACCGACTGGTTCCGTGTTCGACTACATCAAATACCTTACTGCGGCTGTGATGACCCTCATCGCCGTATGGCGATTCCCCGCAGTTCGGTACGCCGACGCTCACCGCCGGGCACTCTGGGGCGGCTATGCGGGATTCGCCGTAGCTCTCTGGCTCTACACGCCGGCAGCAATGGATGCGGTGGATCGCATCCCAGTAGTGGACCTGAGCGCCCTACTCAGGCACTTTGCCAGTACCGCGGCGATCATCGCGGCCCTGACCTACGTCGCCACAAGCTACGGGAAGAGCTCGGAGACGGTCGTACCCCGGCACGTAGCGGTCTCCCGCTGGATCGCCCGCGCGTCCTACGGGGCGGGAGCGATAGGCGTCATTCTGCTCACGGTCCTGTTTTTCACCGTGGTGGACCGCGACAAGCCGAGCCAGAACTTCCTCATCGACCACGCTGGGCAATGGGGGGTCGCGGTCTACATGACCGTGTTCTACTTCTTCCCGCTCATCACGACCGCAGTCTGCGGCTACCAGTGGACGAGGGCGGCGCGACGGGTCGAAGACACGAGCATGCGTGTCGGGCTGGGCTTGATGGGGATTTCAATGTGGATGGGGCTGGCCCACACATTGGCGCGCATCGCCGTCCTTTGGGCTGCGGTCGCATTCCCTCTCAGTCCCTCCACGGTCCGGCTCCTGGTCGATGCCACAGTGATATGGATGAACCTGCTCTTCCTGATCGTTGCCGTAGGTGCGAGCATTCCCACCACCCGCGCTGCGGCGGCCCGGTGGAGAACTTGGCGCACCCTGTACAGGACTTACCCGCTCTGGTTCGACCTGGTGGATGCGTTTCCCGGGACGAGCCTGTATCCGCCAGGGCGGCGCCTCGCTGAACTCAGGCACATACGCGTCCCCATCGATGTTCGCCTGGACCGATGGACTCAGGATATTGCTGACGTTTGCGAGAAGCTGCGCTATTACGCTCCACGAGACTTGATGTTCGCCGCCGAGGACATCACCGCATCGCACCCCGACCCTGAGCCGGCCGCGGAAGCGTACTGGATTAAGGCCGCACTCCAGGCCGCTGACACCTCGCAAGCCAACATGTACGCCACTGCCCCTCTGAGAGAGAAACCGTTCGTTGACACCGATAGTGAAGCTGCGTGGCTTGCGCGAGTCAGTACGGCCTACTCGCACATAACCACGGATCAAGCTCGGGAGCTTCTCCTGCACTCCATGGAGGTGGAATCTGAACCGGGTCGCTAGCCTCCTATTAGGTTCACGGTCTCATTTCTCGGTTCAGGCTCCATTTCCCGACGAGCGAAACCAGGCTGCATAGCGATCTTGAATGGCGGGCCGGTGAGTGAGATTTGGCACCGTCCGCCGCATCAACTGGGCTGGTACCGTGGGTCAGGCGGACTGGTAGGTCTTGCTCCGCCTCGTAAGTGCACCCCGGCCTGCGACGCACCTCTACTCCCGTCGCCACATGTAGCCGGGCCGTGACGCTATCCGGTTTGGATGTGCGTCCGAAATCTCAGCAATCTGGAGTTCTCGCATGTCCAACCGCCGCACGGGCCTCATCCTCGATTTCGGAGGCGTTCTCACCACTCCGCTGCTGCCCGCAGTGCTCGCGTTCGAGCAGCGCGAGGGCCTCCCGCAGGGTGCCTGCCTCACGGCCCTGTACAAGGACGAGGAGGGTGTCCGGATCACCAGCGACCTCGAGCGCGGAGCGGTCTCCCAGACCGAGTGGAACGAGTTCGCCGGCAAGATGCTGGGCGTGCCGGCTGACAACTTGATGGGCCGTATCTTCGGTGCACTTCGCCCCGAGCCGCTGATGATCAATGCGGCTGCCGCAGCGAGGCGGGCCGGGATCAAGGTGGGCATCCTGTCCAACAGCGTGGGGCTCGCCCCTTGGGACCTGTACGACGGCTACGAGCTTGAGCGGCTGTACGACGTCGTCGTGATCTCCGAGCAGCACCTGCTGCGCAAGCCTGACCCCGAGCTCTTCGAGATCACGCTCAAGCTCATGGATCTGCCGGCCGAGGAGTGCGTCTTCGTCGACGACACCGAAGGGTACGTCCAGGCAGCAGAACAGCTCGGTCTCGCAGGCGTGCACAACCAGGACCCCCGGCAGACGGTGGCCACTCTCTCCGAACTACTCGGCGTGGACCTCACGGCGTCGTAGCTCGGTCAGACGCGCAGCGGTCCGACCGGCCTCGGTGTCGGAGCCGAGCCGCCGACCCTGCTCTCCCACACGCGGAGGGTGGGCAAGCCTCCGCCCTCGGCGTTGGAGCGCCAGGAACACAGCGAAGGGACTACGGCGATACCCCAGCAAGGGGTATCGCCGTAGTCCCTTCGCTGCTGTCGGCCATTGCACGGCTGCGGAGTAGCCCGCACCGGCCTGGTCCACGCACAGTAGACGGTCCGTATCAGACGCCAAGCCGGCGGAGCGGAAACGCCTCGGAAATGCGAGCCCGAGAGGTGCTCGCCTACGTCGTCACTCCCTGTCCTGCACCCCTGGCAGCTTGTGCTTCAGTTCTCCGACGAGCTCGTTGATCTTGGCCATCATCTCGGCAGACAGGCCCCCGCCGTTGCCGCGGGCAGCCAGGCCGAGGATCTGCCCCCTGTGAATCGAGCCGAGGAAGCGGAGTGCCTCCAGGAATTCACGGGCCGCAGGGTCGACCTCGGCGTCGTCCTGGAAGAGGGCCGCGTCGACCTGAAGCGCCTCGGCTAGGCCTGCACGCACCACATCAGAAGCCCCCGTCGTGGCACCCGCACGAAGGGCGGCGATGTCGTCGGCGGTGACGGCCGCCACGCCCGCATGCTCGTTGACGATCCGCGCGATTTCGCCATCGGAGGGCGCTTCCTGACCAACGTACCCGTGCTGCAGGAGATAGTTGATCTTCTCTCCCACCGTGCGGGGTGCGGACGCATGCTCGTCATGCGAGGCCGTGGGGCGAAGCCCGAACGAGCAGTCCTGGGCGGCCAGCAACTCCTCTTCGGTCACCCCGTACGCCTCTGCGAGCGGCTGCACGTAAGCATCACTGAGTCGGCGCCGGCCGGATTCGGCGTTGCTCACCGGCACGCGGCTCGCGCCGATGATCGCAGCGGCCTGCGCCACGCTGAGGCCGGCGTCGCAGCGCAGGAGCTGCAGGTCCGGCGGACCGTCGTGGGGGAAAAGGGCATCAAGCGACTGACCGAGCGCCGCTGCGATTGCGGGGAGCTTCTCACCCTTGGGGAAGTCCTGGCCGCTCTCCCATCGCGCGACTGTGGGGGCACTGACGCCCACCATCTCGGCCAATTCCTTCTGGTGGAGGTCCTTGCCCCGCCGGACAGCACGCACGCGGCTGCCGTCGAACTGACGTGGCACATGGACTCCTGCGGGGTGGCGATTGGGCCGGTGGTGGCGGCCTCGACGGCAACTGTAGCCCAGGCTTGATACATCTCCGCAACTGACGTACGTTTCCGTATCGCACCTGCTGGCCGGGCTCCGGCTCTCTATGGTGCCAGCCCTGGGGGACCTCTATGCACGTTGCGTTGTCATGACTACTCGCGCAACGCCCGTCGGATTCGGTCCAGTCGTTGCCGGCCGGTCATGGGACCACCTTCCCGACACCGGCCGTCGCGAGCCCTGCGCGAGCTGTAAGGAGCCAGGGATGGACTTGCCGCAGGTGTCTACATATGTTCGTCGTCCCCCGCCGGGCGGCGACCCGGGGAGGGACGCAACGAGCTGATGAAAGGCGCGAACCGATTAGGCCGTAAGACGAAAACCGGCGCCCGGGAGCTACCAACTCCCAAGCGCCGGGTCGGCACCCCGAGAGGTGCCCATATACATCACGCGGGCGGCGGGGCTTTTGCACGAGAACCACCGCACCGCGCTCCTACGAAAGACGGAGTATCGCATGCTTGCCATGCCGATCGGAACCCCGGCCTGCCCGGACGCTGGCTGCCAGCGCCGCCTCGCCGCCCAGCTCGCGGACATGATCGCGGGCGCGGCCACCATCCGGGTCAGCCTCAACGACCCGAAGCAGACGTGGCCCCACCGGCGCGCTGTCGTCAACGACGAGACCAGGAAGACCACGGAGGTGGGCCGCGCCACCGTCAGGGGCGCGGGCCGCTGGATCCTGAGGGTCTGGCTGGGGGCGGACTCGACGCGACCGCACACCTTCCACCTTGCCGACGCCACCCTCACGCGCAGCGGCCTGACCGCCGCCGTTCGGGGCCGCTGACATGGCGCGGATACGAACCATCAAGCCGGAGGCATTCTTCTCCGAGTCGCTCGCCGAAGTGCGCGTCGAGGCCGAGCGGACCTTCTTCGGACTGCTCACCCAGGCCGACGACCACGGTCGCCATCGCGACAACGCCGCGATCATCGCCGGGCTCCTCTGGCCCCTCCGCGCCGAACACACCTCGGTCCACGTCGAAGACGACCTCCACCAGCTCGCGGCCGCCGGCCTGATCTGCCGGTACACCGGCTGCGACGGCCGTCGGTACCTCCACATCGTGACCTGGTCCGACCACCAGAAGATCGACAAGCCGAGCCAGTCGCGCCTGCCCTCCTGCCCGCAGCACCAGGCTGCCGACCGGTGTGCGCCCTGCAAGGGCTCCTGCACCAAGCGGACCGAGGGTTCGTCTGCTACTCCCCGAGGACTCGCCGAGATCTCGCCGAATGCTCCCCGAGCCCTCGACCTGCCCGCCAAGACCACCTCCACGCCTTCCGGAGGCGCGGGTGGGGCCTCCGTCGACCGGCAGGAAGCCGCCGACAATGCGTGCGGTGTTCCTAGCCGGGCTGGAACGAAGAGCGCAGGTCAGGAGGCATTCCCCGAGGAATCCCCGAACCTTCCCCGAAGCATCGGAGAGGGCTCGGCGCCTGGATCTAGGATCTTGGATCCTGGATCTCTTGTCCCTACGGGGCGCACGGCGCCCGCAGACGGCGTCTCGGCCAACCAGCTCGTCGGCGAGTACGTCGCCTCATGCGACGAGCGTCCGCCCAGCGACGTGATCGGACATCTCGGCCGGATCGCCAAGAAGCTCCTGGGTGAGGGCATCGCGCCTGAGCACATCAGGGCCGGGCTGGCGAATTTCGCGGCCAACCCCAAGCACCCGAGCGTGCTGACCAGCATGGTCAACGAGGCCATGAACGCACGCCCCGGCAGTTTTGCCCGGCCGGGAATCCGGCCTAACGTGCCCGCCCATCAGGCGTGGACCAACCCCTCCAACGCCGCCGCCTACGCCGAGGAGCTGTGATGCGCACCCGTCACCGCGAACCGCAGACCCTGGGCGAGGGCACCCTGGACCGGATGGCTCGGATCTTGGCCGCCCGCAACATCGACTCCGGCGTCGTCGCCGCACCGTCCGAGGAACCCGAGACCGCCTCCCCGCTGGAGGCCCTGTCGGCCGGGATGCCCCCGCGCTACCGGGCCGCCGTCGCCGACCACCCCCAGGTCCTGGCCTGGGTCCGGACGGTCGCCGAAGCCGCCGCCGCCCCCAACCAGGGAGCGAGGCGGCAGGTCACCACCGGACCCAGCCTGCTGATGGCCGGCGTCGTCGGCGCGGGCAAGACGCACCAGGCGTACGGCGCGGTCCGGCAGCTGGTGCAGAGCGGAGTCGGCGTGCGCTGGCGCGCGACCACCGCCGCCGACCTGTACGCCGACCTGCGACCCCGGCCCGGAGCCGACAGCGAACGGGAGCTGGCCACCGTCAGCCGCTGCCCGCTGCTGATCATCGACGACCTCGGCGCGGCCAAGGCCAGCGAGTGGGTCGAGGAAGTGACGTACCGGCTGATCAACCGCCGATACAACTACGAGCTTCCGACCCTGATCACCACCAACCTGGCGATCAAGGACCTCCGTGCCCACCTCGGCGACCGCGTCGCCTCCCGGCTCGCCCAGATGACCACCCGGGTCGAGTTCGAGCAGGTCGACCGCAGACGCCACCGTCTCGCAGCCTGACCCGCCCCAGGCCGCCACGCCGGGCCGCGCCTTCTGCACGCCGCCCCGAGCCCGTCCCCGACCCAGCGCACCTCTCCGCCGACGCCCTTGCGCACGGAGAGCGATCGGAGCATCCGCATGACCAGCACGACGCACAGCCCTGTCCGCCACCGGTCGCTCGGCGACCACACCTGGCGGGACCAGGCCGTCTGCCAGAGCACCCAGTACAACCCGGTGGACCCCGAGATCTTCTTCCCGGACCCCGATGAGACCGACAAGATCACCGCAGCGAAGGCGCTGTGCGGCCAGTGCCCGGTCCGCCGCACCTGCCTGGACGCCGCCCTGGAAGCCGGCGACACCGACGGCATCCGAGGCGGACTGACCGAGGAGGAACGCGGACCTCTGCACGAGAAGATCGCCCACCGCCTCGACTACAGCCGCGTCAACGACACCATCGCCGGTCGCGACATCCACCTCACCAAGGCCGAGCGCCGCGCGGTCATCCGCGCCGCCTACCGCCACGGGGTGACCGAGCAGCGCCTGGCCTGGCTCCTCAAGATCACCGAGGAGCACGCCCAGAAGCGATACCGCGAACTCCGCCGCGCCCTGCGCAACCGAGACCTGAACCAATCTGAGACGGCCACCGCCTCGTCCGAGGCCGGCAGCGAGCGCCTGGGCCGCGACGACTTCGGGACAGCGGCGTGACCGCCAGGACCGCGCCGAAGACGGCGCACATATCCGGCTGGGACCGAGCGGTCGTCATCGCCCTCGGTGGCGCGGGATGCGCGCTGTCGTACGACGCGCTGCAGCAGATGGCCGTCGCCATCCACATCCGAGGCTTCCTCACCTACCTCTTTCCCCTGGTGATCGACGGGTTCATCGCCTACGGCGTCCGGGCGCTGCTGGTCCTCCGCGACGCGCCGCTGCGCGCCCGGCTCTACGTCTGGACGCTCTTCGGCACGGCCACCGCCGCCAGCATCTGGGCCAACGCGCTCCACGCGGTACGGCTCAACGAGGACGCGGTCGCCGGCACCGGCCTCCGGCTCGGGGACACGGTGGTCGCGGTGCTGTCCACCATCTCCCCGCTCGCCCTGGCCGGAGCGGTCCACCTCTACATCCTCATCGCCCGGGGGCCGGTCAAGGGCAGTGACCGCGAGGACCTCGGTCACCTCGGTCACCTCGGCCAAGGTGACCGGCGCGATGTCGTCGAGGTCACCCGGACTGACCGGGCCGGTCAGCACCGGTCGACGGTCGGTCAGGTCAAGGCCGGTCAGCCGGTCACCGCCCTCACCGACCGGCTGCCGCTGCCCCTGGAAAAGAAGGCTCCTGCCTCCCGGTCACTGACCGGGGACAGGGCCCCGGTGGGCAACAGCGACCTGGTCACCAATGACCGAGGACAGTCGCACAAGGCCGCTGACCTGCTCGGACAGCCGGACATGGCACGGCCGGTCACTGACCGCCCCGACAACACCGACCCGGTCACCGGAGACCAGGACAGCCCGGCGGCGGGCACCACCCCGCCGGTCACTCCGCCGCCGGTCACTGACCGAGAGGCCCGGGCACCCGCCACCCGACGGCCCGACCCGGACACCGAGGAACTGCTGAAGATCGCCCGGTCAGCGGTCAGGGCCGAGGACAAGCTGACCCGCAAGGTGGTCGCCCAGGCGATCCGCGGTCAGCAGATCCCGCTCTCCAGCGACACCTTGACCGCCCTGATGGCCCAGCTCCGCGCTCAGCACGGACAGCCGGTCACCTCCGCCCGGAACTGACCGGACACCACGGAGCGGGTGACCGAGTCGGTCACCCCAGCCGGTCACCCGCTCCGGACACCTGCCCCACGTCCTTCACCAGCGCGGCCACCTCCACCGCGCCCAGTCCGGTCCCGACACCACCTGGATTGTGCAACGAGAGCAGCACGATCGCCCCTGGACCCTGCACCACCCGGTCCTGGCCATGGACTGGATCGAGGAACTCGTCCGCGAAATCCAGCAGCAGAACCCCGAGGCGAGCCGGTGACCACCGACGACCCGGCGGTGACCACCGCCGGACAGCAGCGTGACCCCACGACGGCACCTGGCGGAGCAAGCTATCGCGTACGACGGTCCTACGGCCCGTCGTACGCACTTGCCCCCGCCCAGGAGGGTGGGGGAAGCCCGGTTGGTTCCCGAGCGAGGGCGCTCGGGAACCAACCGGGCAACCGGCACCAGGGGGCGCCGGTCACCGGGGGAGAAGCCGCCCGCGACGACCACCGTGAGCAGCYGAGCCCGAGCATGCCCGCCTTCCCCGACCGCAAGCCGCGTCGCCGCAGCCGTAACCCGAGCGAGCGTGCCCGCAAGACGACCACCCGTCTCTCCGACGACGAGCAAGCCGAGATCGTCGCCGCCGCCGCGCAGCGCGGCGTTACCGTCGCCCGATTCCTCGCCGCCGCCGGCCTCGCCGCCGCCCGCGGTTCGACCGCCCTGCACACCAACGAACAACTCGACGCGGCCATCGACGAACTCGCCGCCCTGCGCACCGCCCTGGCCCGGATCGGCAACAACATCAACCAGATCGCCTACGTCCACAACGCCGGCGGGCAGCCCCGCCCCGGCGAACTCGACCACGCGCTGAGCGTCTTGACCCGGTCGCTCGGCCGCCTCGACGACGCGGCGAACGACCTGGTGAACAGGCGGCTGTGATGGTTCCCGACATCGGACGCGGCTCCCGCACCCACGGACTCCTCGTCTACCTCTACGGCCCCGGCAGGCGCGAGGAGCACACCGACGCACACCTCATCGGCTCCTGGGACGGCTTCGCCCCCGCCCCCGGCCGCGACACCGACCCGCAAGTCACCCTCGCCCGCCTCACCGCAGCCCTCGACCTCCGGGTCAAGCAGGCCGGCGACCGCGCGCCTGCCAAGCACGTGTGGCACTGCTCGGTCCGGACCGCCCCCGGCGACCGGCGCCTCTCCGACGAGGAGTGGAACACCGTCGCCCAGCGCATCGTCCACGCCACGGGCATCGCCCCGGACGGTGATCCCGACGGCTGCCGGTGGATCGCCGTACGCCACGCGGAAGACCACATCCACATCGTCGCCACCCTGGTCCGCGGTGACCTGCGCAATCCCCGCCTCAACTACGACTTCAACAAGGCCCAGGCCGTCTGCCGTCGCATCGAGGAGGAGATGGGCCTGCGCCGCCTCAACGCCGGCGACGGCACCGCAGCGAAGAACCCCACCAGCGCCGAGAAGTTCAAGGCCGAACGCACCGGCCGCCCCGAGACCTCCCGCGAGACCCTCCGCGAAGCCGTCCGCCAGGCCGTCGCGGGAGCGAACGACGAGAAGGAGTTCTTCACCCGGCTCCGCGAAGCGGGACTGCGCGTGAAGGTCCGCCACGCCCCGTCCGGTGACGCGCTCGGCTACAACGTGGCCCTGCCCGGCGACCGCAACCGCCACGGCGAACCGGTCTGGTACCCCGGCTCCAAGCTCGCTCCCGACCTGTCCCTTCCGAAGATCCGCCTCCGGCTCGCCGACGGTACCGCCGAGCGGGCAACGCCTTCGCCCGCCAGCGGCCGGCCGGACTGGTCCCCGCCCGCCCGAGAGCGGCGGAGCGCCACCGGGATCGCCGAGCGTGCCGCCGTCCTCCTCGACGGCGACGACGATGAAGCCGCCGCCCAACTCGTCGGCGTCGGAGAACTCCTCGACGCGGTCGCCCAGACCTCCCCGATCGCCACCCGCACGGAGCTGGCTGCCGCCGCCCGAGCCTTCGAGCGGGCGACCCGCAGCCACGTCCGAGCAGAGCGCGCCGACACCCGGGCCCTCCGCTCGGCCGCCCGGCGCATCGTCCAGGCCGGCGGCGCGCTCGGCCTGGGCGAGGACGGCGGCACCACCGCCATGCTCGTCTCCACCCTGGTCCTGGTCACCCTCGCCGCCGCCCGCTGGCACTCCGCGCGCGGTCACGCCCAGCAGGCCCACGCCTCCCGACAAGCCGCCGAGCACCTGCGCACCGCCTACCGCCAGGCCGCCACCACGCCGATGCGGGTGCTGCACGACCAAGGCCGTGCCCTCCCCGAAGCCCAACGCCGGACCCACGAGGCCACCCTCCGCGCGGCCCTGTCGGAGCAGGGCGTACGCGCAGATGGCACACCGACGAAGACCGACGCACTGGTCGCCACCCTCGCCCAGGCCGAGCAGGCAGGCCACGACCCCGAGGCCCTCCTGCAACAGGCCATCGACCTGCGTGAACTCGACACCGCCGCGGACGTGAACGACGTCCTGGTCTGGCGCCTTCGTCGCCTCGCCCAGCTCCCCGCCCACCCGGGCGAAGCTCCCCGTCGCCCGCAAGCCGTCACCCGCCAGACCAAGACCTCGGCCAACCGCACCAGCGAACGGAACGCACTCACAGTGGCGACGCGCCCTGCCGTCTCTAACCCGCGCAGCCGCCCACCGCGCCGCTGATCAGTGCGTCCGTAGGCCGGCCACCGACCGACCAGACTCCACGAAATGCCTCGACAGCCGGATCCACCGGCTGTTACGGATGGAAACAGGAAGCCCTCGACCGGGAGATGACGCTCGTGCCCAGAACCACCGACCGCACCACGGAGCCGCCACCCGCGCTGCCCATCCTTCCCACAGGGGCCGACCCCCTGCTGCAACTCCAGTACGAGACGCACCCGGCCGACGGCCCCGGCGCAACGCGCTGCGTCAGCCACCCACACGAACTCGCCCTCGGCGGCATCCCCGTGATGTGCTCGGCCTGCCGGGCCCGACGCGACTGGCTGCTCATCAGCCACAGCCGCAACGTCTGGATCCGCTGCCGGTGCAGCAACCAGTGGCTCGAACCCGAGATCACCCGCGCCGACTTCGACGCCCTGACCGCCAGCCCGTACGGCACGACCTACCCCACCGTCGAGCAGGGCCTTATCGCGCTCGGCTTCGACGGCGCCTTCGCCGGCACCTACTTGGGGTAGGCGAGCGAGGTACGAAAAGCCGAGGCTGTTCCCGCCCCTGGAACCCTGAGCGGCCGCGTCTGACACAGAAGGCGCCCCTGCCTACCCTCTCCTCCTCGGGCGGCCGACACGCGCCGGGATGTGCCCAGTGTGGGCAAGAGAGTGGATGGCCGAGAACCGCGCGCGGATCCGAGGCGCCCTGCCTTGCGAGCAGGGACTGCGGCCGTCCCCGGCTGGGGAGCGCGCATCCTGTGAGGAAAATGTGCAGTCAGTGAGGGGTGTGTGTCGGTGGGGGCTCGTATGCTCAACGACGAGGGTCTCGCTTAGGTCGCTGGCACATTCGCGTGCCCGAGGCCGGGACTGGCCGGGAGTTGAGGTAGCGCGGCATGTGGTCAGACAACGAAGCCGATGTGGATCTTCTCGGTTTTGACTTCCTCGTCGACGAGTTGATGGTGCCGCTCACGCGGCCGCAGTTGCTGCCCCTGACGGTGGGCCTGCTTGGCGAATGGGGATCGGGTAAGAGCAGCCTGCTCAAGATCGTGGCGGCGCGCCTCGATGCGGAGCGGCCCGCGGACGGCGGGCGCTATGTGGTGGTGCCGTTCAGTCCGTGGCAGTTCGAGGGCTATGACGACATCAAGGTCGCGCTGATGGACGCCGTCTTGAACCGGCTCCAGGCCGAGGCCGCATCCAATGCCTCGGCCGCGGAGGAGATCGGGTTCCTGCGAAGGTTCATCAACCGGCTTCGTCGTCCGGCGGTCTTCGCCGGACGGGCCGCCCTCGCCGGAGTGGGGCCGGCAGCCCAACTGGCCGCGACCCACTACCAACCGGCCCTCGCTCCCCTCGCCCAAGCCGTCGTCCAACAGGCAGCCGTCATGGGCGGCGCAGCCCTCGATCGCGCGGAGCAGCAGACGCCCCCGGAGGATGCGGGCCCGGCGGCCGGAGACGACGTCTTGGCCGATGTCGCGTCCTTCAGGTCCCGCTTCGAATCGCTCGTGGAGACGCTGGAGGGTGTGACGGCAGTGATCGTCCTCGTCGACGACCTCGACCGCTGTCTGCCGGGCACGATCGTCGACACCTTCGAAGGCATCCGGGTCTTCCTCCACACGAAGAAGACCGCTTACGTCATCGCCGCGCACCCTCAGGTGGTCGAGGCGGCGATCGACAGGTTCTATCCCACCACGGATCGGGCTGGCGCGACCGGCCTGGGTGCCGAGTACTTGGAGAAGATGCTTCAGGTCAAGATCACCATCCCTTTGCTCTCCGTCCCGGAGGCGGAGACCTACATGCAGCTCCTCCTCGCTCAGCTGCACCTGGAGGGATCAGACTTTGCGACCGTCCTGAACGACGTGGCACAGCGCAGGGCCCACAGCGTCCTGGCCGTCTCGCTCAATCCGGGTCTGGCCGCGGACAGCCTGGGCCGGGACCGCATGCCGTCGGCGCTGTTCACGGACATGGGCTGGGCAGGCTCCATCGCGCCGCTTCTCGGCGCCGCTCTGCGCGGCAACCCCCGCCAGTTGAAGCGCTTCATGAACTCGGTGATCATGCGTCGGGGAAGCGCGCAGCGTCGGGGAACGGATCTGGACGCAGCTGTGCTGGCCAAGCTCATGGTCTTGGAGGAGCAGTACCTGACGGACTTCCAGCGTCTGTTCGACTGGCAGGTGCGAGGCGGGGGCGGCACGGCCGCCGAGCTGGCGGCGGCAGAGCGGCACGTACTCTCTGCGGCTTTTGTTCGCCCCGCCCCTGCGCGCGGGCAGAGGCGTGCTTCCACGGCGCCGGACCGCAGTGGCGACCGCGTTGAGGAGACCGGGCCGGCCGAGGAAAGCTTGCCGTTGGATCCGGAGGTCGCTACCTGGGCTGCCCAGCCGCACATCGAGCGTTGGCTGCGGCTGGAGCCTGTGCTGGGCGGGATCGATCTGGGACCGTACTTCACTTACGCGCGCGCGAAGCTGACCGTCACCGCCACCGCTGCGCGGCTCCCGGCCGCGCTGCAGGGCCTTCTGGTCCAGTTGCAGTCCGAGATCGTCGCCGTTCGGCGCACCGCGGTGCGGTCGGTCGCCGAAACATTGCCAGCCGAGGATCTGCCGCTGCTGATGGAGCAGTTGCTCGCACGCGTGCTGCGTGACCCCGGCAGCGATGCTTGGGACGGCGCGGTGGAGGTGGCCGAGAAGGTGCCGGGTGCGGTGGCCGCGGTGTGCCACACGCTGGGCAGGATCCCGTTGGACGGGATCCCTCGGGCGAAGGTGTCGTCCGCCGTGCGTCGGCTGCCTCAGGCCCGTCAGGAAGTCACCGCCCTTCTGGACGGCTGGCAGAACAGCGGCCACGCGGTCGGCCAGATCGTCGCGGGGCTGCGCACCCCGAGGGGGTCGGTGTAGGTGGGGACGTCGACCGACCGCACCAGCGGCACCGGCGGCGCGTGGACCGACCTGAAGTACGCCGCCACCTCGTACTTCCGCAGTACCGGGGAAGGAAGCGCAAGCCCCGGATCTGCCAAGGTGCTGCTGGCCCGGCACGTCCCGGTCCTCGGCGGAGCAGCCGCCGCGGCCGCGGGTGCCGCAGTCGGCCGCAGCAGTGTCCAGCGACTCGGCGGCCTGCTTGCCGGCATCGGCGCGAACGGGCTGGACCAGGCGCTGCGCGAGGCGTCACTCGGAGACCTGGTGGGCCGCGACCGGTTCGAGATCGTCGACGAGCTGGTCACCGCGCTGTCCGGTGACGGCAGTGGTCTGGACTCAGCGGCGGCCCGCGACGCGATGTGCGATGTGCTGGAGGAACTGTTCGGCGACGCCGACACGTGGGAGGAGCTGACGGCCAGAAGGAACTCCTCGTCCTCGGCAACCCGATCGGCCCGAGCCGGCGGAAGGGCAGGCGGGTCGGGGGCCTGCGACGTCGCGGGCGCGACCGGTCGCGGTTCGGTGCCCCACCGCCGTGCGAGATCGGTGAGCACCCCCGTCAGGACGTCCGCGTAGTGCAACGCTCCCTCGACCTCGCCTCGCAGGGCGCCCGCGCGAGCCTCCTGGTGAAGGCGGATCGCGTGCTGGGTGACGGTGCGGTGGATCGCCCCCTCCAGCACCATGCGGCCGTACACCGGAGCGTGCGCCGGACGCGGACAGGCCGAGACCAGCAGATGGGCGTACGACGCGGTCAATCCCCGGACATGGAGGCCGGCCTCGGCAACCGCGTCGGTCACCCACGACAGCGGCACCGGCCCCTCGCCCTCCACCGCGGGGTGGCCATCGCCTCGGAGCTTGCGCAGCGCGGCGAACAGCGCCTGGTGGACCGGCCGGTAGAAGTGGTCCGGCGCGAGCCACTCCAGGTGCGAGAGCTGGCCCGGGTCGAGCAGCACCGCGCCGAGGACCGCCTGCTCGGCATTCAGCAGCGGGTTCATCAACGACCTCGCGTGCGGGAAGCGGACGGCTCACTCGGCCGGGCACGCAGATCGGCGACCGCACGGTCGGCGGCGGCCACCGCCTCAGCGAAGTCGTCCAGCACGGTGGCGAAGGAAGGATCGGCGACGGGAACCGACCCGGCATCGCCGACCAGCCACCACCGTCCCTCGTGCAGGACGACCGGCGACTGCGCCAGCCGCGCGGAACGCGGCATGGGCGCGCTCATGCCGACAGCCCGAAGTCGTCGTGCCCGACGGTCTTCGCCAGGGCCCGCTCGGTGATCGCCTTCGTGGCGCGGGCGGAGGCCGGCCCGACGACCTTGGCGGAGGGCTCCTTGTACCAGGGCCGGATGCTGAGCATGGCGATCCGCAAACCGGTGGCCAGCAGCAGCACCTTGCCCTTGGGCAGGGCGCGGATCGCGTCGGGCGGCAGGATCCGCTCGGTGCGCATGCTCACCGAGGTGGACTTGCCCCCCTCGCTCGTGGAGACCGAGACGGTCTGGACGTCGTGGTCGCCGACCTGTCGGCTGAGGCGGTCGGCGAAGTCGGCGTCGTCAATGCCCGATCCGACGATCTTGACGGTGGCGGCAGACCAGAGGGCGTCCATCCCGGCCTCTCCCCAGCACCGCTGGCCCTGCCGGTAGGACTGCAGGATCGTCATCGGGATGACACCCCGGCTCCCCAAGTGCGAGTACAGGTCCGGGAGGTCGCTGATGCGGCACACGTTCGCCGCCTCGTCGAGGACGCACAGGGCGGGCGGGTCGAGCCGTCCGCCGGATCGCTCGGCGACGATCACGGCCGCGCGCATCACGGCGTCGGCCGCCGCCGCGATGATCGCGGACGCGCTGCCGCCGCCGTCCTTGCTCAGCAGGTACAGCGTGTCGCGGGAGGTGGCGAAGGCGAGGGGCCTGAACTCGGGGAGGTCCATGCTCGGGGTGACCCAGGCGGCCACGTCCGGGTCGAGCAGGCAGCTCGCGTACTGCCTCGCCGTCTCATAGATGCCGTCGCGCGTCTCGGTCGCGCCGGAGACGGTGCCCTGGAGCTGTGCTGCGACCGCGTCGTGGCCGGCGTCGGTGAGCAGGTCCACCGGGGTCCGGTCGGCGGGGGAGGCGAGCCAGGCCAGCACGTCGATGATCGGCCGCCGATGGCTCGCGGCGGCCAGGAACAGCGCGCCGAGCGTGTTGGACGCGGCGGTGGACCAGAAGTCGGAGCCGCTCGACTCGTCCACGCTCGCCGCGACGAAGTGCCCGGCCAGCCGCTTGGCCCCGGTCAGATCGCGGGCGTCGGCCAGGATGTCCCACCACATCTCGCGCGGGTGGTGGGCGATCTGCTGGGGGTCGAGGGTCCAGACCGTGCCGACCTCGGCACGGGCGTCCACCGTGGTGGTGAACGCGTCGTTCGCGGCCTTGTTGCTGGTGAGCAGGACCGGGCCGGGAGCCGCGAGGATCGCGGGGATCGCCAGGCCGGACGTCTTGCCGGAACGTGGGGCCATGATCGCGACGATCACGTCCTCCCAGGACGCGCGGACTTCGGCGCGACCGGGGTCGAGGGTGCCGAGCAGGATGCCGCGGTCATCAGCGGCGACCTCTTTTACCCTCCCGGTCGCTTAGGGAGGGCCGCAGGCTCTTCGCCTTGGCGGTGATCTCCTTGTCCAGCAGCGGCGCCAGGTCGTTCTTGTGGGCGAGACCGGTCTTGGCTCCGGAGCGCCAGCGCATCCACAGCACCAGGCTGGTGGTGATCAGGCCCAGGGTGAGCAGGCCGGGCAAGACGCGGACGCCGACCAGCAGCGCGGTGGTACTCAGGGCCGGCCACAGCACCTCGGGGTGCAGCAGGGCGTCGGTGGCGCGGAACGGGGCCCACGGGCCGCTGCTGACGAGGGAGTTGGTGAGGTTGCCGGTCAGCCAGGCCAGCGAGCCGAAGGCCATAGCGGCGCCGAGGACGCCGAACAGGAGATAGAGGAGCGCGTCGGAGCCGGTGGTGGTCGACGGCGCACTGGTGCGCGGGGAAGGCACGGGCGGTTCCTTGGGCGCGGGGAAGGCACGGGCGGTTCCTTGGG
>NZ_RDBH01000056.1:32557-35115 GCF_008042145.1 Streptomyces sp. adm13(2018) | reverse complement strand
GTCCATCCGCGGCCCGTACGAGGGCCGGGCCGCGGATGGACAGCTCGTCGGCGTAGTGCCAGCCGTCGGAGTTGCGGTTCTCCTCCGCCTCGCTCTCATAGAGCTTCCGCGAGCCGGGGAGCGAGGCGTCCATGAGGGCTATGATCTGATCCCACTCGCGCTGGAGCTGTCCCGCCCGTTCCAGGGTGGCGTCGATCCCGCGCAGCCGGCGGAGGTCCTCGCTAACCGGCCCCTCGACGTAGTCAGCACCACGGGCGGCAGCGCGGACGCCGGCCAGGACCTCGGGACCGTGGGCGAGGAAGACCTCCACGTGTTTCCACGCCTCGGCGTCGCGTTTCACCTTGCCGTCCTCGTATCCCTGCTCGTCGACAGGCCAGCCGTCGCCGTCGCAGAAGGAGTCCGAGACCGCGTCCCAGGCGTCGGACGCCTGCCTGATCCCGGCGGCGGCGGAGGCCAGCGCCGGGATGTGCCTCCGCCACGTCAGGCCGTCGGTGGCCGCCGGCGGCCGATTCTCGGCCAGGCCGGGAGAACTGGGAGAAGCAGACATTGTCGAACCTCCGGGCAGGCCCTATGCCGACATCCGGGCGTCGGTATCGAACAGTTCGCGTTCGGCCGGGTGCAGGATGTGCTGCGTAATGAAGGAACGGCCCGCGACCTTCCACAGGCCCCGGCCCTTGGTCAGGGCGGACACCGCCTGGGTCTCGACGCCGGTCAGGCCGAGCAGGGAAGCGGCGGCGTCGAGCTGGTCGGGCTCCTGGCGGTAGATGATGCGGGTGGAGCAGTCGGCCAGGAGGCCCTCGGCCAGGACCCGGCCGCGCGAGCCGGCGTCGCCCGCCGAGAGCAGGTCGCTCAGCCGGTGGATGACCATCAAATTCGCGATGCCGAGACCACGGGAGAGCTTCCACTGAGACTGCATCCGCTCCAGCAGACCCACGTGCCTCATCAGCCGCCACGCCTCGTCGTAGATCACCCAGCGCCGGCCCCCGTCCGGGTCGGACAGAGCGCTCTCCATCCAGGCGGAGGCGCAGGTCATGGCCAAGACCAAGGCGGTGTCGTCGCCGGAGCCGCCGAGGCGGGAGAGATCGATGGACAGCATTGGCGTGGTCGGATCGAAGGCCACCGTCGAGGGGGCATCGAACATGCCGCTGAGGTCGCCGTGCACCAGTCGGCGCAGCGCGTGCGCGAGGTCCTGGGCGGCGGACCCGAGGTGTCCGGCCTGGTGGCCGAGGACCCGGTCGAGGCGTTCGGGGGAGCCGAGGGCGTGCGCGATCTCGCCGAGCAGCGGCACCGTGCCCTGGGCGGCGGCCTCGGCGACGACCAGGTCGAGGGCGAGGTCGAGGGCGGTGTGTTCCATCGGCAGCAGGTCGCGCTTGAGGACGGTGCGCGCCAGGCCGGCCAGGAGCAGCAGGCGGCGCTTTCGGACCTCGGTCGCCCAGTCGTCCTCGCTGACGGAGGTGGGCCGGGCCGGGGCGTCCAGTGGATTCAGCCGGCCTGGGAGGCCGGGGCCCAGGGCGATGCTGTAGCCGCCGAGGGTCTGTGCGACGCCGGTCCATTCGCCCTTGGGGTCGCAGGGGATGTAGATCCGGTAGCCGTGGGCGATCGACCGGGTGGCGATGGACTTCGCCAGCGCGGACTTGCCCATGCCGATGATCCCGGCGAGGACCGCGTTGGGGTTCGTGAAGCCCTCGATCCGGCCGCTGCTGTACAGCGAGAACGGGTCGAAGCAGAAGGCGGCTTCGGCGTGGACGTCGCGGCCGATGAAGATGCCCTCCGCCCCCAGGCCGCCCTCGGCCACGAAGGGGTAGGCCCCCGAAGCGGTGGCGGTGGTCATCCGGTGGGCGGGCAGGCTGAGCTTGCCGCCCCGGGCCGAGGCCGGACCGGGACGACCGGTCGGCGGGTAGGTCGGCCGCAGCTCCGGGGCGAGGGTTTCCTCGGCGCGGTGCTTGGGCGGTGTTCCGGCGAGGCGCGCCTGGCGGCGGGCCTCGGCGAATCCGGCTCGGGCGGCCCTCTGCTGGGCCCGCGAAGCCTTGCGCGGCACGTACAGGGGAGAGGCGCTGGCGCGGGTACGGGGCATGAACGGTTTCTCCAGACGGGTGATGGGGTCAGCGGCGGACGAGGCCGGTGAACGGCGCGTGCAGGTCGGCCGGGGTCGTGCGGCGGCGGACCAGGTGCGCGGCGCGCTGGTGGCGCTGGCAGATGGTCAGCTCCGGTGCCCCTTCGGGCAGGCCAGCCTGGCACGCCTCGGGTTCGGGCACCTCGCCCGAATCCGGCCGGGGTGCCGCGTGGTAGGCGGCGTGGACGTGGTCGGCGGCCTGCCAGATCCGGGTGCGGGCGGCGCGGAGCTGGTCGCCTTCGATCGGCACGAGCTGACCGGTACGGGCGGCATGGGCGTCGAGCAGCCCGTGGACCGAGACGAGGTGCGCGTGCAGGGTGTCCAGTTCGGCCCGGCTGGTGACGAGCGGGCCGCCGGGGAGGTTGAGCGCGCGGTGGAAGTCGAGCGCGGCGGTGGCGAAGGGCACGAAGTCCTGCGCGGTCGGGCTGGGGGTGCGGGACATGGG
>NZ_RDBH01000056.1:0-32457 GCF_008042145.1 Streptomyces sp. adm13(2018) | reverse complement strand
ACCCCAAGGCCCTCACGGCGCTGGACCGGTGGTCCACCGCCGGCCGTCCCGAGGCCGAGCCCGCAGCCGCCGGCGGCGGTCTCCACGACCGCGCAGGCGGTGCGGAGTTCGTCCTCGGAGTCGGCAGAGACGGTCAGCAGCCCGGTGAGGGCGACATCGGCGTGGCCCGCGATGAGCTGGCGTTCGCGGGACTTGATGTCCTGGTACTCGATCGAGTCCGCCTCGGAGTCGACCTGGCCGCGCCGGGCTCGCTCGGCGGCATCGGCGATCACGCTGGCCTTCTTGCGCTGGACGTCGCGCAGGGCGGCGTCCAGTCCCTTCGGCTCGTAGGAGAGTGACAGTGTGCGCCGGACGCCGCCGGTGAACAGGAGCTGGTGCAGGAAGCCGGCCGACGTTTCGGTCCTCGGCCAGTTCTCCACCCAGTACGTGGCGTGGACGGCCGAGTCGGTCGCGATGTGGTCCGCCTTCTCGACGACCACGACGGGGCCGGCGGCTGCGGGCTCGGCCTCGGGACGGCCGGCGGTGGACCACCGGTCCAGCGCCGTGAGGGCCTTGGGGTCGTAGGCGGTGCGCACGACGGCGGCGATCTCGCGGGCGGTGAGCCAGCCGGTGGGGTTGAGCCCGGCGGTCCGCGCGGCCTGGTCGAAGGTGGAGGTCAGCTGCGCCAGGACGCTGAAGGCCCCGGTCAGACCGCCGCCCGCCTGGTTGATGAGTCGCCGCGCGGCTTTGGTGTCCAGCGCCACCGCGACGTACGCCTCGTGGGGAGCCGCCGCCGGGCCCGCGCTCTGGACCAGCTCGCTGTAGATCGGGGCGGCCGTGGGGGCGTGGGGCCGGCCGTGCTCTTCCCAGTAGCGGCGAAGCGCGTCGCCGGAGTCCGGGACGGTGCGCTCGATCACCTGGATGCGGGCGATCTGCCCGGTACGGGCCAGCGCGGCCAGTGTGCGTCCCCAGCCGTTGACGTTGGCCTGCTGGGTGCCCGGGTCGAGCAGCGCGTAGGCGCGGGAGGAGACCTTGACCACGGCGGTCAGCGTGCCGCTGTGAGGATCGTGGACCGCACCGTACCTACCGTCGGGGGCGGTGACCACGCGCAGGCTGGCGGCGGTGCCGGGAAGGTGAAGCAGTCCTGCGCGGGTCGGCCGACGGGAGGGCCGGGTGAGCCAGACCAGCTGGCCGCGCATCCGCCGCAGGACGTACCGGGTGACGATCGGAGCCCAGTCCGCCAGGGCACGGCCACGGTGGCGGACGAAGACGAACAGGGCGATGACGGCCCACAGCGGGATGAGCTGGAGAGCGCCGACCACGCCTCGAGTGAGGACGACGGCGAGAAGGAGAAGGCCGGTGAGGCCGGCGACGAACAGCTGCGGGGCGGTCAGGCCGAGCAGGATGCCGCGCCTGCTGCGGTGGGGGAACTTCACGGTGGCTGTAGGGGCCTGGTGCTTGCCGGACATGGTGGTTCCAGACGGTGGTTGCGGGCGGAGGACGGGGCGCGCGCGGCGCTCTTCTGGAGGTCATGAGGGACTCCTCTGCTGGTCGGTCGGGGTGGGGCGGGCCGTGGTGTACGGCCCGCCCCGGGGGTGATGGGTCAGGAACCCGACGGCGGCTGGGTGGGGAACACCCAGTTCGTCGGCGTCGGGGAACCGGTGGCCGACGGTCCGGCGGGAGGCGGCGGCGCAGTCGCGGGGCCGGCAGGCGGCWGGGAGGTCATGCTGCCGCCCGGTGCCGACGCGCCGACGCGATGGTCGGAACTGCCGGTGACGCCGTGGACGAGCGCCTCGGGCCCTTCCGCTTCGTCCGCACCGGGACGCGTGATCAGCGGTGGGATCCCGGGCCGCTGGATCAGGGCACGGCCCTTGTCGCCGGTCGCGTTCGGGTCCTCGCCGTACCGGAAGCGGGTCTGCTGCCTGAGCGGACCGGCGTCGATACCCTCCTTGCTGAGGCTGCCGCCGGCGGGATTGATGCCGGAGGCGACGCCATCGGCGCCCGCACCAGGGACCTTGTTCGGGCCCTGGGGAGCAGGAGCACCGGTGCCGGCCTGCATCGCCAGGGTGGCCGCGGTCTTCGCCGCCCCGGCGGCGACCGCCATGCCGGCGACGCCGGTGCGGTGCAGGTCGTCGTGACCGCCGCCGTCGCTGGCCCAGTGCACGAACTTGTACGTCGCGTACGGGCAGAGCAGCACGAGGACCATCACGACGATGCCCGCCATCGCGTCGGACAGCGCCGCCATGCCGTCGTCGGCGTCGCTCTTGCCCATGGCGGAGACGCCGATCAGGAAGACCACGGTCATCAGGAGTTTGGAGACGACCAGGGTGGCGGTGGCCTCGATCCAGCCGCGCCGCCACCGCTTGGCGACCTCCCAGCCGCCGCCGGCCCCGGCGAACACGGCGAGCGAGACCATGATCAGCACGCCGACCTTGCGGGCGACCATGACGCCCCAGTAGAGGAAGGCGCCGATCGCGCACCCGAGGGCGACCAGGGCTGGGACGCCCCAGCCGAGGCCGTACATCGCCCCCAACTGGTTGACCTTCACCACGCGCCGGATCGCGTCGTCGACGGAGGTGTTGGCCGCTTGGAACAGTCCGTCGGAGAGGGCGTCGACCACGGTGATGGCGACGGTGGTGAAGGCGATGGCGGAGAAGCTGAACAGGACGCCGGTCATGGTGCCGAACGCGGCCTGAGCAAGAGCGCGTTCGTCGCGTCGCCAGGCCGCAGTCATGAGCTGGATGCAGAAGATGCCGACCGTCAGAGCGAGCCCTATGGGCAACAGGAGCTCGTAGTTGTCCCGGAACCATCCGGCGTTGAGGTCGATGGCGGTCGTCTCGTTGACGGCCTGGGCGGCGAGATCGGCCGCGCTGGCCGCCAGTTCACCCATCGACTTCGCGATCCACGCGCCGATGCCGTCCGTGACAGTTCCGGCGGGGTTGGTGGCGAAGTCGACGGCGCCGCACACCTTGTCCATCAGCGGGAAGTCGCAGACTCCCATGGCGATACCTCCTTTCCTGAAGGGGGATTAGGGCGCGACAGACGGCATGACGCCGACCAGGGCGCAGGGGTGGTCGGGCCGACACTGGACCGCGAGCGTGGTGGCACGGCTCTCCGCACCGCCGTCGGGCGAGCCCTTCCAGGCGATCGACTGCTTGCCGGAGACCGTGACGGCGTAGACGTACGCCTGGGTGATCGCCCCCGGGTCTTCCTGAAGGGCCCGGGTGAACGCGTTCGGGAAGTGCCCCTCGTACACCTTGGCTGTGGCGAACTGGCCGTTGGCGGCCATCTCCTTCCACAGCACCGCCGAGGGAACGACCTTGTCGACCGAGGCCGGGTCAGCGTACTTCGCCTCCGTGGTCAGCCACCCGCGCAGAGCTTTCCGCAGCTCGGGATGCGCGTACGCACGGGTGTCGTAGGACCACAGCGCTGCGGCGGCTGCCTTCCCGTACGCGATCGGGTCATGGGTCTTCGGCGGGACCGGCAGGGCACGAGGACGGGTGTACGGGGTGGACGACCCGGACGCCGAAGGGGCCGAAGAGGAGACCGTGGGTGAACTCGGTGGTGGAGCAAGGGCTTCGGAAGGGCCCCTGCCGTCGCGGGTGAGGTACGCGGCCAGGCCGGCGAGGCTGACGAGCACCGCCAGGGCGACGGTGCCGAGCAGCGCCCGGCGGCGCACGCGAGATGCGCCGCCGGGGTGGGTGGAGTGCTGAGCCATCAATGGACCTGCGTCCCCAGCGTGCTGAAGAAGGCCACCACACCGTTTGCCGCACCGAGCAGAAGGGCCGCACCGGCGGACACCAGCACGCCCTTCTTGCCGTTGGCCTCCGCCTGGTGGCCGCCGGAGTGGTGACCCCAGGCCCACACGCCCGCGCTGACGGCGAGGGCGCCGACCACGGCGACGAGCCCGAAGAGGTTGATCGAGCCCATCACCTGCTTGAGGACGGACAGACCCGGCAGACCGCCCTCGTTCGGCTTGATCCCGGGGTCGTAGGCAAGCTGAATGACCTGGTCGGCGAGATACATGGAGAACTCCAGTTCGATTGCGTGCACGCCAAAGCCCCGCTGGGGCGAAGCCGCGGTGCGCGAGGAAAGGGGGAGGGGGAAGAAGCGCCGGTCAGACGACTCGGCGGGCCGCGAGAATCCGCAGTTTCCAGGAGGCGAGGGTCGTGATGCGGACCACGTCGCCGGTGCGCGGGGCATGCACGATCAGACCCTGCCCGATGGCCATCCCGACGTGCTCGGGTACGGCGGCCGTCCCCTCGGTGAAGAGCAGGTCACCCGGTTGAAGGGCATCGACCGACACCGCCTTGCCCTCTTTGACCTGCGTGTACGTCGTCCGTGTCAGGGTGACCCCGGCGGCCTTGTACGCCTGCTGCATCAGGGAGGAGCAGTCGCACCGGCCCATGGCGTCCTTGCCGTGGGAGTCGGTGCAGGTCCCGCCCCACTGGTACGGCGTGCCGAGCTGCCCGAGCGCCCACCGGATCGCCGTCTGGACCTCCCGCGGAGCGTCGGCGGGGATCTTGTACTCGGCCGGCAGCGCGCCGGGCAGGATGGTGCCGAAGTCGGTCCCGTCCCCCTCGGCACTGCAACCGCCCGCGATACCGGGCGAAGGACTGCCGCTGCCGGCCGAGCCGGATGGCGAAGGGGCCGGTGACGCGCCACCTGCCTTCGGCAGCAGGGGCTCGATGGCCTTCTGCAGAGCGGTGGCCAAGGGTTCCCACTTGGCGTACGCCTCCGGGAAGCCCGACCGCTGCACGGCCTGGGCGGCCTGGGTGATCGACAGGGACTGCCAGCCTGAGACCTTCCGCAGTCCCTCGTAGAACTTGGTCGAGGCGTACACCGGGTCGAGGATCTCGTTCGCGGTGCCCCAGCCCTGCGAGGGCCGCTGCTGGAAGAGCCCCAGTGAGTCGCGGTCGCCGTAGGTCAGGTTCCGCAGGCCGCTCTCCTGCAGGGCGGTCGCCAGAGCCACGACCTGCCCGCGGGCCGGGATGTTCATCGCGACGCCGGTGGCCTGGATCGTCTTGGCGTTGGGCACCTGCTCGGCCGGGTCGTCCAGGCCCGGCACGGACACTGAACCCTTGTCACCGCCGTCCAGGATGGCCTTCACCTGGGTGGCGACGGCGGCGGTATCCACATCCTGTGCACCGCCGGTCGAGCAGGAGGCCGAGGCGGTCCCGGCCCCAATGGCGAGAATCGGAACGGCCAGCAGCAGCGGAGCGGTCGCGCAGAGACCGACGACGGCTCCGGTGGACTTCTTCATCGCCGCCGCCGTTCACCGAGGCGGCGGTGCCGGCCGGGTGACGGCGTCGGGTCGGGGCGCGGATGTATCAGGGCATGCTGCATCGCAGCGGCTCCTCGGTGTTCGTAGGAGGCGCGGTGCCGACTTCTCGTGCAAAGCCGCCGGCACCGCGCCGATGTGCATCCACCGCTCGGGTGGGCCCGGGTCAGAGGAGTTGGTAGCTCCCGGACGCCGTTCTCAGGTCACGCCCGGCAGCCAGCCGCGCTCGTAATCTCAGGCAGTACACCGGGGCTCCTGACGGCGTGCGAGAAGGAAGAGGACAACGTGCCTCGGATACCGCTCATATGGACGAGACGGCACGGAAAAGCACAGGTCAGCGGGGGTGGAGCGAGGCTCCTGCCCGGTGACAGGGCGAGACAGTAGACCGGGATTCCGGTCGCACCAAACGACTCTCGGACCGGGGCCCGCAGCACGGCCCGCCTCGTTGGGTACGGCCGGAGATCGCCATTAACCTCCAGCACAACCCCGCCCCGGAAGAGCTCCATTGAGCGCTGCCTGGAGCGGGCCCAGCCCCGCCATGCCCTGAGAGAGGCGCTTCCCATGAGCTACACGCTGCACCGAGGCGACGCCCTGACCGTGCTGAAGTCCCTTCCGGACGAGAGCGTCAACGCCGTGATCACCGATCCGCCGTACAACTCCGGCGGCCGTACGAGCTCGGAACGCACCGGACGGACCGCGCGCGCCAAGTACGTCACCAGCAGCAGCGCCCACGACCTCGCCAACTTCCCCGGCGAGAACCGCGACCAGCGCTCCTACCGCTCCTGGCTGACCGAACTGCTCACCGAGGCGTACCGAGCCTCGACCGAGCACTCAGTGGCCATGGTCTTCACCGACTGGCGCCAGGAACCGACAACGTCCGACGCCCTGCAGATGGCCGGGTGGACCTGGAGCGGCACCATCCCTTGGATCAAGCCCGCCAGCCGGCCCCGCAAGGGCGGGCCGAAGCAGGACTCCGAGTTCATCGTCTGGGGCGTCAAGGGATCCCTCGACAACACCCGCGACCTCTACCTGCCCGGCCACTACATCGCCTCCCAGCCCCGCAAGGACCGGGTCCACATCACCCAGAAGCCCGTCGAGATCATGCGGCAGCTCGTACAGGTCTGCCCGGAGGGCGGTACCGTCCTCGACCCGTTCACCGGCAGCGGCTCCACGGGCGTCGCGGCCCTCCGGGAAGGCCGGAAGTTCGTCGGCGTCGAACTGTCCCCGCATTACGCCGACATCGCCGAACGGCGCCTGCGCGCCGAGCTGGAACAGGATGACTTCGCCCTGGCCGGCCCGGAGGAGTGATCATGAGAACGAAGAGCCCGGGGCCAACGGGCCGCAGACGTCGAAGGGCGGCTGGAACATCGAGAAACCGATGCTCCAGCCTCCCTTTTACTTCTGTCAGGCTGCCTCAAACGCCCGCCGGATCAACGGCGCCGCCTTCTCCAGGTCCGCGGCCGAAGCAAGACGCACCTCCAGGTCCCCCGTCCCGAGATGCCCGACACCGCGCATGTCCCGGGTGAAGCCCTCCTCCAGCACGACCGCGTCCGGGTCGAGTCTGAGATAGACCAGGATCGCCTCGTGCTTCGGACGGAAGATCACCGACGCGACGTTCACCAGCCGCCGGTAGGCGATGTAATGCCGCAGCACCGCCACCTCGACCTCGCCCCACGCCGTGAGCGCCTCGTCCAGCTCCGCGTACAGGTCCCGCAGGGACTCCGGCACGAGGCCGGCACCCGCCGGCGAAGGCGTTGCCGCAGGTGTCGGCGCGCTGCCGACCACCGCGTCCCGCTCCCGGCTCCGCCGAGACGAAGCGGCGCTCGCTGAGCCGGGCGAGGAATCGACAAGCAGCAGACTCAGCAGGCCGCCCTCGAAGACCCGGTAGCGCACCAGGTCGATCTGCTCGGGCAGCCACTGCACGGCCACACGGTCGTGGTGGGAGAAGCCGGCCGCGATGCAGACCATCCGCGGACGCCGCCAGTCGATCGACTCTGCGGCCTCCGCCCCCAGCACCTTCCGGACCAGCGCCTCGAACTCGTGCTGCGCCGAACGCAGCCAGGACAGATACGAGACCGCCTGCGACAGCACCCCGCTGTCGGAGCCCCTCTTGAACTCGATCACGACTGGGCTGCCGTTCTCGTCCAGCCCCAGAGTGTCGATGCGGCCCCGGTGCCATGGACCGGTCGCGTACTCCGACGCCACGAACCGGATACCGAGCATCTGCTCCAGCCCGGCCTCGACCCGCCGCTGCAGCTCCACCTCCAGCGCCACCGTCGAACCGGACAGCTCGACATCCCGCCCGCCCGCGTCCCGCCGGAACAACATCAGCTCGGCCACCAGCGCCCCCTCCGTGATCTCTGCAGGGACCAATCAACGGGAGGCTCTGGGTATTCCGCCGTGCTTTCTTGGATCAACCTCGAGATCCGACGAAACTGCTCACCAATGGAGGCACCCACAACCGAACGGTGCAATCGACGCTCGCGGTGGCGAGCACGGAACTGTCCGGGGAGAAGGTGACTGCCGTCACGGCATCATGGTGGCCGGTGAGAGGCTCTCCCACGGGTTGGTGAGTGGACGGGTCCCAAAGGCGCACAGTGCGATCGCTGCTGGCCGTGGCGACCAGGCTGCCGTCGGGGGAGAAGGCCACCGCCGCGACGGCAGCACCGTGGCCGCTCAGGGGCTTTCCAACTGGTTGGTGGGTAGTCGCATCCCATAGCTGTATCGAGTGATCATCGCCGGCGGTGGCGATCAAGTTGCCGTCGGGGGAAAAGGCCACGGAGCTGACAGAGCCGCTGTGGCCGCCGAGGAGTTCGCCTGTTGATGTGCGACTGGCTGCGTCCCATAGCGGCACTGCGCCGGTATCGGTGGAGGTGGCGATCAACTTGCCATCAGGGGAGAAAGCGACCCCCGTTACGAGTCCGTGGTGGCTGATCAGCGGGTCGCCGGAAGGCTGCTGAGTAGTCGGCGACCACAGTCGTACGGCGCCACCGTCGTTGGCGACGGCGAGCAGGGTTCCGGTGGGGGAGAAGACCACCGATGTGATGGGGCCGAGGTGGTCGGCCAGCGGGCGACCTGCCGGCACTCGGGTGGCCGCGTCCCACAGGCGTACCGCGCCGCCGCGGTCCGCCGTTGCGATCAGAGCGCCGTCGGGGGAGTAAGCCACAGCCATTACCGAGTCACGGTGATTCGTCAGGGGCCTGCCGACTGATCGCCTGTCGGCCGGGTCCCAGAATCGCACCGTATCGTCGGCACTCGCTGTCGCGAGTTGGGTCCCGTCGGGGGAGAACATCACCGACCAGACCGCGTCGCGATGGCCGATCAGTGGAGCCAGGGAGAAACCTTCACCGTTCTTGAGCGCGGTGAGGACACTTCTACTGGCGAGACCCCGCGCGGTCAGAAGGTTGAGCCGAGCTCTCAGTTCGGTGTTCTCAGCGGTCAGGCTCTCGTGCGAGTCCTCGCCGTGACACGTACGCTGCGCCGGGACGGGTGCAGGCGGGGCCTCCTCGGCTTTCGATAGCCGTACCTTTTGATCATAACCAGCGGTGGCGAGCAGGCTTCCGTCCGGGGAGAACGTGACGGCCGTGGCGGAGCTGGTGTGGCCGGTGAGGGGTGCTCCGACGGCCTGGAGGGTGGCAGGGTCCCAAAGGCGAACCATGCCGTCGATGTCGGTGGTGGCGAGCAGGCTTCCGTCCGGGGAGAACGCGACGGCCGTGGCGGAGCCGGTGTGGCCGGTGAGGGGTGCTCCGACGGCCTGGTGAGTGGCCAGGTCCCAAAGGCGAACCATGCCGTCGTCGCTCGCGGTGGCGAGCAGGTCGCCGATGGGAGAGAAAGCCACTGCCCTGACGGGACCGGAGTGGCCCATCAAGGGCTTGCCAACTGTCTGGCGAGTTATGGGGTCCCAAAGACGCGCCATGCCGTCGAAGCCGGCGGTGGCGAACAGACCGCCGCCAGGGGAGAATCTCACCGCTGTGACGGGTCCGGTGTGGCCGATCAGCGGCTCTCCTACGGCTTCGAGGGTGTGACGATCCCAAAGGCGTACGGTGCGATCGAAGCTGGCGGCGGCCAGCAGATTGCCGTCGGGGGAGAACGCCACCTCCGTGACCGCCCTGTTCTTCGTGGTCAGGAGTGCCTTGACCTCCTTATGGGCGGCGGGATCCCAAAGGCGCACCTTGCCGTCGTCACAGGCAGTGGCAAGCAGGCTGCCATCAGGGGAGAACACGACTGACCTCATGATGCTGCTCTTGGGAACAGTCAGGGGCTCACCGACGGTTTGGTGGGTGGCGGGGTTCCAGAGAGTCACCACTCCGGCGGCGCTGGCGGTTGCCATCATGTCGCCATCGGGCCGGAAAGCTACTGACCATACGAAGCCCGAGTGGGGCAACACCGGTGGCGCGGGACGAAATCTCAGGCGTCGGCTGTTCTCCGTTGGCGTAGGCGAGTTCGTCAGGTTGGCTGGCGTATCGAGAGCTGGCGCGGTCGGTGAGGTGTCAACCGGGGCAGGTGCCCGCACCGGCTCGGAAGCCGAGGGTGCGTAGCGGACCTCGATGCGCAGCTGTTCGAGCCGGGTCCACTCCGTACGCCATGACTCGACTGCCGGATCATTGCGGCTAACTGGAGACCGGCGATCGCTGGAAAAACTCAGTATTGCCTGGACGAGGGCGATGAGGTAGTCGAGCCTGGGCAGGCGCTTTCCACCGAGGGCTTCACTGATCCCGGAGGGCGACAACGACTGCCCTTTGGGCGCGGCCCGGCTGATCTCGCGCTGGGTGGGGCGGCCGCAATCGACCTGCAACTTCCGGAGGTTGGCGGCGAAACCCTCGAGTTCGCGGTCGAACGCGGCCCTGGAAGCGTCCTCATGCGCCACGTACGTCCCCCCGATGGTCTGTGGGGCTCAGCGTAGGACGCTGGTTGCCGAACAGGACCGAATTTCGCCGAACACCACCGTACAGAGTGCGTGTTCGCTCGTTGTGCCATGCCGTACGGCGATGGCCGGCGGCGATCGAGTCTAACCGGGTTCGTTCGCGCTGTATGAGGCATGGCGGCTGGGGCTGGTGTGCTGGGCGCATGGATGAAATCGAAAAGACCACTCCGTCCCCGGCTCAGCGGGCTGCCCTCACGCACGACTCGGCGGAGGTGGCGTCCCCCCGGGATCGGGTTCTCGACCTCGTCGCGCTGCTGGTCCTGATCACGCTCTCGGCGGGTGTCTTCATGCTCGCCGGCCCCGAGGCGTTCACTGCGGTGACGAGCGTCGGTTTGGGCTTGTTCGCGGCCTGGCGTGGCAGGCCGCCGCGTTCGTGACCGCCCGGCCGTGGGAACGGCCGCTCGGCCCGCGGTCACCGAGCGCTATCGGGTTGATCGGCTGAGGGGATATCGGGAGGTGGCCGTCCGGCCGCCTCCCGTGTCCGTTGACCAGCACGCTCGCACGAGCCTGGAGGGGCGGACGGGACGTGTCGACTCCGTTGCGCGACAGCGTGCTCGGTGACCCAGGACCTGACGGCCGAGTCGACACCCGCGCGGGGCCGTGATCTGAGCCCTCCTTTCTGGTCTCGGACCCCCGGGCGACCTGCGGCTGAGCTCGATGAGGCCTCGGCCGGTGCATTGCTGGGAGCACCTGACCGAACCATCTTCGGCTACTCGTGAAAGTGACGTGATCCTCTCGACAGCGGTCACAGTGATCATATTTCCGCGGTATGCTTTCGCAATGGTTGAACTGCAAGAAGAGTCAAAGCGTGATCGCACCGGGGTCGAGCTGTTCGCGGGCGCGGGGGGCCTCGCCATGGCGGTCCACGGGGCGGGCTTCCGGCCATTGCTGTTCAACGAGTTCGCCCCGCGAGCGTGTCAGACCCTGGAGGCGAACGGGGCGAAGCCTCGGGGGGACGAGGAGCGCATCCCCGAGCCCGGGGAGCCGTGGCCGCTGGTGGCGGGCGATGTCCAGGACCTGGATATGCGCTATCTACGTGGTCGTGTCGACGTCCTCGCTGGCGGTCCGCCGTGCCAGCCGTTCAGCCTGGGTGGGATCGCCAAGGGGGACGAGGACAGGCGCAACATGTTCCCTCAGATGTTCAAGGCGATGCGCCAGATCCGGCCCAAGGCCGTCATCTGTGAGAACGTCGTGGGACTGCTCAGGCCATCGTTCAAGCCGTACCTCGACTACATCTTGCGCGAGATGGAGATGCCCTTCGAGCTACGAGATCCCGAGGTTCCTTGGCAGAAGCACGATGAGGCCCTCATCGAGGCCAGGCGCGGGACCGCCGGCGATCCGTCGGAGCGTTACAAGGTGGTGATGACGCGCGTTAACGCCGCCGATTACGGGGTCCCCCAGATCAGGCACCGCATCATCATCGTCGCCTTCCGGGAGGACCTTGGCGTCGACATCGACCAGTTCAACGAGGACGTGCTTCCCCAGTACTCCGAGCAGGCGCTATTCCGGTCCATGCTTGACGATTCCGACGACTCGTATTGGAAGCGTCATCCCGAAGTCCCCGATCACGTGCGCGCCCTGGCCGTGGCCAGGGCCAGGGCCGGGATCCGTAAGGACGTTTCACTCACTCCGGATGAATCGAAGCCCTGGCGCACCTTCCGGGACGCCATCGCCGGCATCGACGAGAACGAGGGCAAGCCCCTGCCGAAGGTCCCCTGGGACAGGCTCGACCGCAAGGAGTATCGCGCCGGCGGGTTCACCGATCACATTGGATGGCCCGGCGCTCGGATCTACAAGGGCCACACGCCCAATGAACTGGACCGTCCCGCCAAGACCGTGAAGGCCGGCGTGCATGGCGTCCCGGGCGGGGAGTCCGTGATGCTGACCGATGAGCTGGAGACCCCCGGAGGCGCTACCTACAGGCACAGGTACATGACTGTGCGCGAGACGGCCCGCGTCATGACTTTCCCCGACGATTGGAAGCTCGAAGGACCTCGTGGGGAGAAGATGCGGCAGCTGGGCAACGCGGTCCCGGTGAAGCTTGGCGCGGTATTCGCCAATGCGGTAGCGAAGGCCCTCGATACGGCGTCGGGGTCAAGGACGTGATCGATGTGGCGAAGCCACCTCAGAGCCGCTGGAACGACAGGCTGCCCCCCGATCGCGCCTGGAAAGGCCGGTCGGGAAGGACCCGGAAGGCACTGTCCGCCGAACAGGATAAGGCGGCGGGCGGTCGCCATCGGCGTGAGATTGACCTGGGTGACGGCCGCGTGGCTCACGCCTCGGTCTCATTGAGGGTCCTGCCCAAGACGCGGCGCATCCGTGCGTCACTGCGGTGGGGTGACGGGAGGAAGTCCCCGGAGCGCTATCTGGGTGAGGTCGAACACGACAGCCGTGAGGCCAACCTCGCTGAGGGATGGCGGCTGGCCTGGGCTAAGGGCCTCTTGAGGGCGGAGACGTTGCCCGAGGGCTCGACAGCCTCGACGCCGGCGGTCCGTGCCTCAATGAAAGGCAACCGTGGAAGGGATACGAAGCCCGAGAAGGCCCTCAGGTCCCTCCTCTTCAAGGGAGGGCTTCGCTACCGGGTCAACGCACCGCCGATCCAGGGCCTCCGGCGTAGCGCGGATGTGCTGTTCCCGAAGGCGCGAGTCGCGGTCTTCGTCGATGGCTGCTTCTGGCACGTCTGCCCAGAGCATCATCGACCAGCGACGAAGAACAAGGACTTCTGGGCGGGGAAGTTCGCCGAGAACCAGCGGCGGGACGCCGAGACCAACCGGATCCTGGAGGAAGCGGGCTGGACGGTCGTCCGGGCTTGGGAGCACGAGGCACCGGAGGAGGTGGCACGACGGGTCATCTCAGCGGTCCGGCGTGCGACCGGCTAGCTGCGGCTACAGCGCCTCGCCATGCAGTAGGTCGTCGATGGCGTCGGTCAACCTGCGCAGCACGATACGGCCGTCACCATCGCTGTACGCGAGGACGACACTCCCTGTGTCGAGACCGGCCTCGGCGAGAATCCCCAAGGGGATCTCCACCCGGCCGCTCGCATCGATGGTGACTTGCGCTGGTTCCCGGATCATGACGCGAGTCTCGCACGCGGTGAACCGCGGGGCGCTCCCCGGGACAGGGTGCGGAGTGGTTCCAGCAGGGGTTTCGAGATCTACGTCCCACGGGGAC
This sequence comes from Streptomyces sp. adm13(2018), assembly GCF_008042145.1. Lineage (GTDB taxonomy): Bacteria > Actinomycetota > Actinomycetes > Streptomycetales > Streptomycetaceae > Streptomyces. The sequence continues at coordinate 19,102 of NZ_RDBH01000056.1, read as the reverse complement.
TGGTGCTGCCCATTAGGGTTGACGTCATGTTGGTGGATGCCCCGGGACCGGGGCCGGCGGGGGCGCCTAGACGCTGGTGGGCGCGCTTCGCGTCCGCCGGCCACGCATCTGTTCACGACGAAGACGGGGGCCGACTGTGACCGAGAACCAGTACATCAACGTCACGCCACACCCGCGCATCTTGGGTGTGCTTGGCGACATCGAGTTCTCTCACTGGCAGTGCCTGGCCGAGTTGATCGACAACTCCTTCGACGAGTTCCAGGCTGCTGGCGGAACGGTCGACCGGCCCTCGGTCGCGGTCTCGCTCCCCCCGGCCAATTCGCAGCGTGCGACGGCCGAGATCAAGGTGCAGGACAACGGGCGGGGCATGAGCCTGGATGCCGTCACCAACGCCATCAGCGCGGGCTGGACGAGTAACGGTCGACATGGTTCCCTCGGCCTGTTCGGCATGGGCTTCAACATCAGTACAGCCCGGCTCGGTCGGCGTACCACGGTACGCACCAGCCGGGCGGGCGATCCGGACTGGATCGAGGTGACCCTGGACCTGGCGCGGATCGCCAACTCCTCCAAGTACCAGGCACCGTACCGCTTGGTGCCTAAGACGAATCTTGACGAGCACGGCACCACAGTCACGATCGGTGAGCTCAAGCAGGACCAATACACCACGCTCTGTCGCCCTCAGACTCAGACCGTGATCCGGGAAAAGCTCGGAGACGTCTACAGCTACCTGCTGGCGGAGAAGGGCTTCCTGCTCACGCTCAACGGCAAGAAGGTCAGGCCACGCCTGCCCTGCGTCTGGGATGAGAAGCGGACAGTCACCCGCCAGGGCGTGGAGATCCATGCCGTACAGAGGATCGACCGTTCTCTGAGCCCCAAGAAGGCGTGCATGGCGTGCGGGTACTGGAGCACTGCCGACGCGGAGCAGTGTGAGGAATGCGGTCAGGACCGCCTGGAACTGCGGGAGCGCAGGATCTGGGGCTGGATCGGGATCCAGCGCTACCTTCACCGCACCGACTACGGGCTGGACTTCCTCCGCAACGGGCGCAAGATCATACTCAAAGACAAGCGTGTCTTCTTCTGGGAAGACGAGGACGGCATCGCGGAGCCGGATCCGGAGTACCCCATCGACTCCGGTGTCGTGAAAATGGGCCGGATCGTCGGTGAGATCCATTGTGACCACGTCACTCCGAACTATCAGAAGAACGCCTTCGAGTTCGAGACAGCCGAATGGCGTCAAGTCCTGCGCGAGGTCCGCGGGACCAGTCCCCTACGCCCCAAGATCGCCAAGAACCTTGGGCTGCCGGAGAACCGCAGCCCTCTCGCCCTGCTCTACGCGGGCTTCCGTCGCCAGGACCCGGGGCTCAACTACCTGATCCCCGGCGATGGACGTAACGCTATCCACGAGACGGCGGCGAAGTGGGCCGGGTTGATGCGGAAGGGCGACTACGACTACCAGACCGACGAGGTCTGGTACCGAGCCGCCTACCAGCACGACAACCCAATAGTGGTCGACCCGCAACCGGAGAACGACGACATCCTCCCTGGGTTCGGGGCTGGACTCCTCGACCTGGATGACGAGCCGGAAGGCGGTACTGCGCCGGGCGCGACAGCCCCGACCGCGGCTGGTCAAGAACTGCCCGAGGACGAGATCGCGCCGGCGGAAACGCTGGATCAGCGGCTCGAGCGATACCGAGACAGCGCCGACCCCATCGTGGACCTGACAGGCTCGTACTACCTTGAAGAATTGGGCCGGGTGGATCTGACGGCCTGGGCGGTCCGCGGACAGAACCTCGTCACCAAGGATGAGCGGCCCGCGCCTGTGATCGTCTCGATGGTCCGAGCCCCGAACCTGGACGTCTTCGTCGACACCGGCCACTCGCTCTTCCGCGAACATGGCGCGGACATGCGCGACCTGGCGCTCGTCGAGGTCGCGGAGTTCATGCGGGTACGGGCGAACACCGTGTCGATGCCCTTGAGTGAGATCGTGGCACAGCTCAAGAGCCACACCTCCAGCCCTCGACTGACGCCGGCGGCGACGGCGGAGGAATCCGAGAGGCTTCTGGAGCAGGTGCGCGTGGCGATGGTGACGCCCGTGTCGGCGAACCCGGCGGTGCACTGGCTCCTGCTCACGAAGGATGAACGAGCTGACGCCGAGCGCCGATTCGCGGTCGAGGCCGACGGAGCGTCCCCCTGGAACGACGCGATCTCCAGCGGTGAGTTCATGCGCTATGTCCCGGCCAGCGCCGTCATCCGCATCATCCAGGACTCCCCGGAGACATTCCTCGACGGGTGCGTCTTCAAGCGCGGGTACATCGCTCTGAGCGATCCCGGCGCTCGAGCGCTCGTCGTGGAGCGACTGATCAACCCCCTGGGGGACCTCGCGCTCCTGGAACAGCACCGTCCACGCCTGGACGTGGAGGAACTGGCCCGGATCAGGATCAGCTGCAGACTCATCGCGCGCGACCTCGCCGACAACACATAGGGAGAGCGGAATGCGATTCCTTGACGCCGCCTCCCTGCTGGACTCCGGCCCACTGCAGTTCCCTCGCCGCATTGAACGCCTCCTGTGGCACCTGGGCTTCTCTGATGTGTCCAACATCGACGGCTCCGGTGACGAGGGAGGCGACATCCTCGCTCTCCACAAGGGCGAGATCTGGGTGATCCAGTGCAAGTGGAAGCGACACGGAGCCGTAGGGGCCGACGCGGTGGACGAGGTCGCTCGCGCTCGGGACCACTATCGCGCCCACAAAGCCGTCGTCGTCACCAACACTCGCTTCAGCCCTGAGGCCCGGAAGCGGGTGGCGAATCTGGCACGCCTAGGCCCTGGGATCCTTCTGTGGGGCGGGACGGACCTGACGACCAGCTTCGACCGGGTACCGCGCCGCTTTGGGAGAGTGACGCCACGGCCGTACCAGGTCGAGGCACTCCAGGCACTGACCGACGATCTCGATGCCTCGGGTCGTGCGCTCCTCGTACTGGCCACCGGCCTGGGTAAAACGGTCGTTGGAGGCGAGGTGATCGCGGCGCACCTGCGACGCGTCCCCGAGGACCAGGTCCTGGTCGTCGCACACGCGAAAGACCTCGTCCAGCAACTAGAACGGGCGCTCTGGCGGCACCTACCCAAGGATGTCCCGACGCGGCTCCTCACGGGTGACACCCGCCCCGACGATCTCTCCGGCCTCACCTGCGCGACGGTCGGCTCGGCGTTGTCGGCCGCCCGATTCGGATACCGCCCAGGCCTCGTCATGATCGACGAAGCCCACCACGTGGGTGAGGAAGGCCAGTACGACGAGCTGCTGGAACTCCTCAGATCGGCAAGGCATCTGGGCGTCACGGCGACCCCATGGCGCGGTGACAAGCATGACATCACCCATCAGCTCGGCGCCCCCAGCTTCAGCCTGGGGATCGAGGAGGGTATGCGGCGCGGCTACCTCGCGCAGGTTGACTACCGCCTATTCGTCGACGACATCAACTGGGATATCGTCCGCGAGGCCAGTAACCACTCATACGGACTTGCCGAACTCAACGCCAAGCTCTTCCTGCCGCAGCGGGATGAAGCCATCCGCGACGAGCTGGCCACCGCATGGGCCGGCACGCGCACCCCCCGCGCCATTGTTTTCTGCCGGACTATCGAACATGCCGAGCGGCTCGCTGACATGCTGCGGCGCACGCCCCTTTGGTCAGGTGCCCTCGCCATCCACGCGGGACTTGCCAAGAGAGAGCGGCAGAACCGCCTACTCGCCTTCCGGGCCGGCGAAGTGCCCATCCTGACGGCGATCGACATCCTCAACGAGGGTGTGGATGTGCCGGACGTGAATATCCTCTGCTTCGCGCGAGTCACTCACTCCCGCCGTATCTTCGTTCAGCAGCTCGGGCGCGGCCTCCGCCTGCGCGAGGGAAAGGAGCGCGTCACGGTGTTGGACTTCGTCAGCGATCTCCGCCGCATCGCCGCCGCTCTCAAGCTCAAGCGCGCGCTTGAGGGGGATGGCGAGATCGAGACCCTTGCGAAGATCACCCCGTCGAACATCGACTTCAGCGACCAGAAGGTGGCCACCCTCATGGATGAGTGGATCAAGGACGCGGCCAGTCTTGAGACCGCGTACGACGAGCACCGACTCCAGTTCCCCGCCACCCGCGCCCCCCAGGAGTAATCACCGTGGCCTTGCAGCAGCTGCCCGCACCCATTCGCGAGCGCCTTCTCATCGAGATCTACCAGCAGGCCAACGACATGGACTGGGAGTTCTTGAGTCTCACCGAGAAGACGAACCAGTACCGGCGATGGATCGAGGACCCCAAGGTCGGCGGAGTCCTGCTCGCCTACGGGCCGGAGAAGGACGCCCGGGTCTGGATCAAGGATGTCCCCATGAAGGAGTACGCCCGAGCGCAGGAGGGGATCGGGAACTATGCCCGCTACGCGGTAAAACGATTCCAAGGGCCGGAGGAAATCGTTCGTGCGGCATGTGGCAGCGGCTGGGCGATGAAGCCCGATTCGGTGGGGGAGAAGCCGAACCACTGCTACGCCATCGCCGGCGGCGCCACTCGATACATTTGCTGGGGCCGCGCTGGGAACTTTCGTGACCTCGTATGGGCTGCGCTGAACGAGGCCATCGACTCGACGGAGCGGCCCGCGATCGTCATCACGACTCGCAACGGCGAGACTGTCTCCACGGCCGATCAGACGCGCCAGGAACGACTCGCACTGCGTTGCGGCGCCGACCTGCGTTATCTCCACCGCGAGATGGTGCCTAACCCCGACTACCTGGGGGCGGCGGGCGATGGCCGTGGTCAGTTGCAACCTACTCTCATGGACTAGCTACTCCAGCTGGACTTCGCTGTCTGACCTGCGGGTTTCGTGGGGCAGCCGAGTGGCCGGGAACGCTGTAGGTAGCGGCTGTGCCGGGCGGTTGCTGGCGTCGTCGACGCCAGTTCGACCATCTCATCGCGTGGAGTTGTCCTCGGCGTCGGCACAGGTGTGGGGGCGAGGGCGACAAGCCGCCGGGAGTCGACGAACCTCTGCCACTGTGAGCTCGACGGTCCACGTAGTGGCGGGCCCCGCTTACTCGGACGCGGGCGGCTCCAGCTCGGGCGCCTCCTCTTGCCCGACAGCGAGCCGCAGCCAGCGGGCCCCGCTCGCCGCGGTAGAACACCTTCATCTGCTCCAGGACCTCGATTAGAGCGGCGGTGTCGTAGCTGCCGGGCTTGAGGTGGAAGCACAACCGAGGCCCGCGGTCCGGGTCGGTGGCATGGTAGCCGAGGGCGCCGGCCATCGACGCGCGCTCCCAGTTCAGCCGGTGCCGCAGAAGCGGGGTGCGGCCGCAGGGTGCGTCGGTGCGGCGGACCTGCGGCAGCAGCGAGACGCCTGATTCGTCGAGGAAGACGATCCAGGCACGTGTGTTCACCGCCCCTTTTTGATCCGTGGCCACTCGTGCGCGATCCAGCGGGCGATCTCCGACTCGTCGCGCTCCACCGCCCGCCGTTCGGGCCGCTGCAGACTCCAACCGAGCCGACCGGTCAGCAGCCGCCACACCGAGGCCTTCGACAGCCTCACCCCCGTCACCCGTTCGGCCACCAGGCCGGCCCGCTCCAGGGTCCACAGATCAGCCTCGAAACCATGCGCCTGGGCGCCCCGCTCCAGCGCGGTCCGCACCCGCTCGACCTGGGCATCGTCCAGTTTGGGCGGGCGACCGGTGGCGGGGCGCCGGCGCAGAGCATCGGCGCCGTTCTTCTCCCAGACACGCTTCCACCGCCGCACGCTCTCCTTGCTGACCCCGAGCATCCGTGCGATCTCGGCACCCGAACGTCCCTGATCGAACAACTCGGCCGCCCGCACACGCCGGGCCTCGGCCAACTGCGGCCGCGTCAAAGGGAGGAACAACAGGCGAAGGCTTGAAAGACACCACAGCAGGGTCCCACCAACGAATCCATCACACCCGTGGAACTAACGAAAAAGATTAGTAGGGTGCCCTTGGCGGATATTCAGCCTGGAATAGCCGCCGCCTACCCCAGGGGGCCAGATGACCGACTACACTGACGACGGGACCGAGGGCGAAGCCGGCGGGGAAGACCGCACGCCCGCCCCGCAGCCGGAGAGCCCCCCCAACGCGCCCGCGGTTCCGGAGGGAATCAGCGCTACAACGGCAAGCGCCGTTCCGCCGACGACTGTTCCGGTCCCTCGTAAGAGGGAGCGAGTCAAGGTCGTGCGGCCGACGGTCACCTTCGGACCCGTCGAGAACGGTCTCGACTACCTCCTTAGCGTCACCGAGCACCTGGCTGGAAAGCCCAAGCCCCGTGACCTGAAGTACGCCATCCTGCACCTAGCAGCCGCCACTGAAGTGCTCTTCAAAGCGCGCCTGCAACAGGAGCACTGGTCGCTGGTCTTCGAGAATCCCCGAGATGCCACACGGAGCCGCTTTGAGGCCGCTGACTTCATTAGCTGTGGCTCGGAGGAAGCTCTCGACCGCCTTGAGAAGATCGCAGGTCTTGACATTACGCAAACCGGCTCCACTAAGGGAGATTTGGCGCGACTGATCAAGTGGCGTAACGCTCTCCAGCATTACGGCCTTATCGCTGTCCAGGTGGACGGAAAGGGAACTCAGGCTGTCTACGCGCACGCGGTGGAGAAGCTGGCCGCGAACCTACTGGCTTTCCTGATTCCTTTCGTGCGAGAGCACCTGCGCCCCAAGGTGATCCATCGAAAGCCAGGAGAGTGGAACTTCGACGCTGAGATCGCGAAGGTGACCGCAGGTCTTGCCAACATCGAGAAGTATCTAGAGTTCCGCTGGGCAAAGCTACTCCCCGAGCTGGAACCGCTCAAGGATTCGACAGTCACCTGCCCCCTCTGCAAGCAACCTGCGCTGGTGGTGGATGGAAACAGTGACTGTCGATTCTGTGAGACTCAGGTGCGACGCAGCGACCACATCGCCCTTGAGTACGTTAGCGAGATTCAAGGACTCGACCTGCACACTCACTACAAGGATGGCGGGGAAGACCTTGTTCTCGAGTGTCCTGACTGCGGTGTTGACGCGCTGGTGACGGACGTCGAGTTTGTCTCCGGACGCACCATTGCATTCCTCTGCTTCGCCTGCGCATCCGAGTTCGAGGAGCTTGACTTCTGCACCTCCTGTTCGAAGCCGATCGAGGAAGGCGACGAGGATGGGCACGGGATGTGCGAGGACTGTTTTGGTGCCCGGCTGGAGAGGTTTTGACCTTTGCAGACTTGATCTAAGGGCTTGCAGGGAATCAAGGTGTTGCTTCCCGTTCTGCGGCTCGTTGGTGTGGTATGCGCATCCCGGATGAGACTCGTAGCCACCTCTCCGTGAAGTGTGCGGTGTTGTTCCCGCATCTCGACGAGCGGCAGCGTCGGTTGCTGCTGGCTGCCGAGGCCCGAGTCCTGGGGCACGGCGGCGTCCGGGCTGTCGCACGAGCGGCCGCGGTGAGTGAGACGACGGTCCGCAAGGGCGTGCTCGAGCTGGAGGCCGGCGAGGAACCCCTGGGTTGGGTGCGGCGTCCGGGCGGGGGCCGCAAGCGAGTCGTGGAACTCGATCCGGGACTGAGGCCGGTTCTCCTGGCACTGGTCGAGCCGGACAAGAGGGGTGATCCGATGTCGCCGCTGCGGTGGACGGTGAAATCGACCCGCGCACTTGCGAGGGAACTGACCCGGGTCGGCCACCGGGTCAGCGCGGACACCGTCACCGATCTGCTGCGGGAGGAAGGCTTCAGTCTGCAGGCCAACGCCAAGACACTCGAGGGCGGTCAGCATGTGGACCGGGGCGCACAGTTCCGCTACCTCAACGAGCAGGCCCGCATGCACCGGGGCGTTGGCGAGCCGGTCATCAGCGTGGACGCCAAGAAGAAGGAGCTCGTCGGCGCGTTCAGGGACGACGGCCGCCAGTGGCGCCCGGCCGGTGATCCGGTGGTGGTGAACATGCACGACTTCGTCGACCCCCGGCTGGGGAAGGCGATCCCTTATGGGGTCTACGATCTTGCGGCGAACACCGGCTGGGTCAACGTCGGCACCGATCACGACACCGCCGCGTTCGCGGTGGGATCGATCCGCCGCTGGTGGCACGGCCGGGGCCACATCTTCTACCCGCAGGCGACACGGCTGCTGATCACCGCCGACGCGGACGGCTCCGATGGCTACCGCACCTGGGCCTGGAAACTCCAACTCGCCCGTCTCGCCGCCGAGACGGGCCTGACGATCACCGTCTGCCACCTGCCGCCGGGCACATCGAAGTGGAACAAGATCGAGCACCGCCTCTTTTCCCACATCACCATGAACTGGCGGGGCCGCCCGCTGACCAGCCACGAAGTCATCGTCCAGTGCATCTCCGCAACGACCACCCGCACCGGACTGCGCGTCCATGCCGAACTCGACAACAACACCTACCCGACCGGAGTGCAGATCGGTGACGTGGAGATGGCGGCTCTGCCACTGACCCGGCGGCCAGGGCGATCCATGTCGAGTACATGACGGACCACTCTAGGGGGCGGGTGGACGCCAGGGTGGCGCCCGCCGGGGTCTCTCAGAAGAGCATCTGCTCCATCGCCGGCGCGTCTTCCTCGAAGGGCAGGAACGTCACCCCGCCCAGCTCCACTTCGCGCTCGGAGCCGTGGCACAGGACGAGGTCCAGGGCGCGCTCGCGAGGCCGGGGGTGCTTGTGATCGGCGATCCGGCGAGTGCCTGGGTTCACGGCAACGGAGCGGCGGCAGATAGGGCAGGTGATTCGCGGCCATGCGGACATGGCCCCAGGACGGCGTACGGCACCGACATGGCCCCCGACTGGGAGCAAGCAGTTTGCTCTCCGGGGGACTTGGCCAAGGCGGGCCCTGCCTTGCTGCACGAGGGTGTATGCATGAAGGTCTAGCAGGGGCCCGGTGGCACCGCGGCCCGAGCAGACCGAGCGCCAGGGGGCTTGCATGGCATTGCGACGAGGCCGGAAAGGCGATTTGGGGCTCGAAGTCGTGTCGCTGATCGAACTCGCCCTGCCGGAGCCGGATGGGCAAAAACTGCTGATCGACCGGCACGGAGAGGCTGTGACTGCGATTGGCGATGCTCTACGTACGTCGCTGGACAACCCCTCCAGGCTGAAAGGCTGGATGACGCAGTACGCCTTCGAGGCCGTGGTGGTTGCCCTCGGCGCCGTTCGCCTTATCAAGACTGAGGACTCGGGGTTGTTCTACTTTGACGAAGCGGGCGGCGAGCTCCAGCCGCCTGACTTTCGCATCGTCCTGTCCGACGGCACGCACCTTCTGGTCGAGGTCAAGAACGTAGCCCCGAACAAGAGCCCTCTGGAGACCAAGGTGCGGGCCAAGGACATGGCTGCGGCTCAGGCTTACGCCCAGGCCACAGGCGGCCGTCTGCTCTACGCACATTTCTCGAGCGGAGTGGGTATGTGGACGCTGGTCGATCCGTCCGTCTTCAGTCTGGTCGGGAGTCACCAACGCCTGTCGCTCCTCGACGCGATCAAGGTCAGCGAGATGCACCTACTGGGGGATGGGATGCTTGCGACCAAGCCGCCCCTCACCTTCTCGGTGATCATGGACCGGGGCAAGGAACGGGTGGTGGAGCGGCTCGGGAACGGTGAAGAGACCCGTGCATTCACCATCGGTGGGGTGGAGATGCTGAACGCTGGCCAGGTCATCACCGATCCCGACGAGAGGAACTTGGCCTGGTTCCTTTTGCTGCACGGCGACTGGCCGCAGAAGCAGGAGTCTCAATTCGACGAGCTGGGACGGCTTGTGCGAATTGACTTCGTCTCGGAGCCGCAGATCCCGGATGAGGAGGTGGCCCGGCATATCGAGGAACAGGGGCTTGCGTTCTTCGGGTGCCTCAGCAAGCTTTACACGCAGCGGTTCCTCGACGCCATCACTACGGACGAGGGCGAGATCCGCGCATTGCGTGAGGAGCCCGAGCCAGCGCTTCTCGCCAAGCTGGTCGCAGATGACTATTGGGAGCGCGATCACGTTCTCAAGATCTGGCGCTTTCGTATGTACCCGCAGGGCGCCTCCCCAGCGGGCATGAGTGCCCCAGCCGCGCCTGTCGGCTCGGACTACCTCCAATGATGTACACCGCGAGACCGATGCGTTCGGCTGCTTTGGGCTTGAAGTTCACGCAACCATTCGGCATCGCTCCTCTAGCCACTGTCGAACTTCCGGCGGAGAGAACCGCAGCTGCTGGCCCACGCGGAAGCTCGGCATTTCTTCCTTGAGGTGATTGTCGTACACCCAAGAAGCTGGCTTTCCGAGATAGGCGGCAAGCGCCTGGACGTCCCACATCGGCTCACTCACGAACGATTCCTCTACGCTTGCTTCAGCTGCTCTCGAGGACGGTAATAAGGAATGGCGGCCGCACCAAGCGGGTGGCGGGCTGCCGGGCGACGAGGGCCCCGGAGTCAGCACCGATCCAGCACGACGCACCCGAACGGACCGGAACGGACGCCAGCGGAAGTCAGCACCAAGTCAGCACCAGCGCATCTGCGCTCGAATTGCCTCACGCCGTCCGCGCCTCTGACCTGCATGTTTGCGCGAGATGACGCCGCGTGGTATAAGGCGCCCTCCCATTTGGAGAACATCTGGCTCCGCACGAAGCGCTACGACGCGAACGGCAAGGTCAGAGGCGGCACGGGGGGTGTCTGCTACGTCCTCTGGCCGGCGAGGCCGACCCTCCGCCAGCACCGCGCGCTACAAGCCCTCGGCCTGGTGTGAGCAGGGGCAGGCCCGGCCCGGCGTGGTCTCCGGCACAGTCGGCGTCCGTGCCGCTTCCTCCCGGGCCCGCCCTCGCCCGTGCGGCGCAAGGCCCCCGTGGTGCTCGGGGGCGCCCGATGCGGTGCGGCGGGTCCGGGGGAGTGACCGACGTCTCTGGCCCGGGGCCGTCCCCGTACCGCAAGGTGGTCGCCATGACCTCCACCTCCGCCGCCACCCGACTCCTCCTCCGCGCCCGCACCGGCGGTCCGCAGGACGACCGGGGTCCCAAGCTCCTCGAACACGTCCTGGGATGGACCCTGGTCGTGCTCCTCGCCGTGCTCGTCACCCGCGCCGGCCTCATGTGACCCCGGGGCGGATCCCGCCCCGCGTGATTCCCCGGTCGCCGGGTGATCCCATCCCCCTACCGGGCGTACTCCTCGCGACCCCGCGCACGCGTGCGCGCCCGGCGGGGATGGGCGCCCGGCCATGGCCGACAGCGCCCCGGGCGGTCCAGATCGCCGAGGGCAGATCCAGCGGGTGGTGATCAGCCGGTCCCTGCTGAAGGGCGGCAGCCCGCGGGCGACGGCCCGGCCCGCCTCGGCGAGGACGCCGGGGAGCGTGGACGCCGGGGAGCCTCGGCGCCAGGGAGCGCGGGCGCCGGGCCGACAGGCATGCCGGGGCCTGGCTCCGAGGGGCCCGGCTCCGAGAGGGCCGCGCTCGGGACCGCCCCGCGAGGGAGACCGCCCCGCGAGGGAGAAGCGGGCGCGCGGTTCCGGGCAGGGCGGATCGCCCCGTCGCGCCGCCGGTCGGCGGGGCGGCGCTCGAACGGGGGCGTTCTCAGATCCGGCGGGCGGTCGGCGCCGCGGCGCCCGGCCGGACCAGCGTGCCGCTGACCTGTACCGTGCGGTCCGCCCAGACCGGGCCGGAGGCGAGCCGCGCCCACTCCTGGTCGCGGTGGCCCGGGAGGGTGCGGTAGCCGTCGGCGTCCTCCTGGGCGATCACCATGAGGAAGCGGTCCTCGAAGCGCATCGGTATCCAGAGCCAGTGGAAGCCCTCGGGGCGGAACTCGGCCGCGCGGCCCGGTTCCTCGCCGGGGATCGGGCGGACGCCCCAGCTGCGGTCGCGGGTACCGGTCCACTCCCCCGGCGTCACCCGGAACTCCTCGCCGCCGGCCCTGATCGTTCCCGCGCAGTGCCCCGCCTGGACGAAGCGCCGCCCTTCGAGGGTGAGCCGCCCGCCGTGGCGCTGGGTGTGGTGGGGTTCCCAGACGGCGGGGAAGTCACCGGTCCAGGTCAGGTCGTACGAGAGGCCGTCGGGGTCGTCCGGGACGGCGGCGCAGCGCAGGGAGAGGCGCTTGAGGGGCGCGTCGACGGTGATGGTGAACGGGCCGACGGAGAGGTCCGTCCGGTCGTCGCCGAGTGCGTCGGAGGCGCGGACGGCGTGCAGCCGGTCGCCGACGCGGAGGGTGGCGTAGGCGTCGACGACCCCGGTGTTCGGGTAGACCCCGAGACCGGCGATGAGCAGGGCGCGGCCGGAGTGGTCGAAGACATGGAAGATGCACCGGTCGTAGGCGTTGCGGTCGCCGCTGACGTGGTGCTTCATCGAGAGCGGGGCCTGGTGCACGGGGTATTCGTCAAGTGGGACGGGCCGGTCGTCGACGTGCCGGGGCACGGACATGGCTGACCTCCTGGTCGGCGAGCGCGTGTCTTCCGCGACGGAACCTGACGGTACGTCAGCTGTACTCCGTGCGGCCAGAGTCGTGCACCGGGTACCGGACGAACTGCCGCACGAATCCGCTCGGCGGTGACCACGGGCCGCCGGGGGGCGTTGGTCAGGGCATGACCACGCTGTACACCACTCCCAGCGGGATCGGTCGGCACCGACAGGCCGAGCCGCGCCGCGAAGAATCGGTTCCGCAGTCGTCGGCGCCGATGCCGGTGCCTGCTCCCGTTCCGGCGCCGGCCGTACCCCGGCCCGTGGCCGTGACGCCGCAGGCCCCGGGGGCCCCGCAGGGGCAGCCGCCCGCGCCGGTCCCCGTCCCCGTTCCGGTCCAGGCGCCCTCCCATTTGGAGAACATCTGGCTCCGCACGAAGCGCTACGACGCGAACGGCAAGGTCAGAGGCGGCACGGGGGGTGTCTGCTACGTCCTCTGGCCGGCGAGGCCGACCCTCCGCCAGCACGTTCCGTCGCGTCAGGCACTGTGCGAACCGGGGCGGGAAGGGACGTCGCCGCCCCGGTCCGCACAGTGCCTGACGCGACGGAACCGGCAGCGGTCCCGCAGCGGAAGGAGCCGCCCGAGCCCGTCCGGCCCGGGCCGGGACGGCTCGTCCGGGTGCTCGTCACCCTGCTGGCCATCGCCGGCATGGTGGCGTTCGCGGTGGTTCTGGCCGGGCTCACCCTGGAGGCCTCGCCGGCGTCCGTGCCCCTCACCCACAACAACCTGACACCGGGCCGGTCGATCGAGAACTACCTCAACCAGCCCGGCTTCGTGGACACCGTCAAGCAGCTCGGCGGGAACATCGCCCTCGGCGTGCCCTTCGGCATCCTGCTGCCGCTGCTGTCCCGCAGGACCCGGGGATTCCTCCGGGTCGCGTTCGTCACCGCCACCACCATGCTGCTCGTGGAGCTGGTCCAGGGCGCGCTCATCACGGGCCGCGCCTTCGACATCGACGACGTCGTCCTGAACACGACGGGGGCGCTCATCGGCTACCTGCTCCTCGGCCGACGGCTGGGACGTGCCGTACGCCCCCGTACCCAGCCCCGGTGGTGGCAGCGGAGGCGTACCCCCGTCGCGTCCGACTGAGCGGGTGCGCCGCCGGCCACCGCCCTCGGGGGCGCACCCGTTCGAAGAGGCGGGTTTGGCGGCGCCGGATCGGTGCATGCGGAGTTCAGGACATTCTCGGGCCACGAACTGGAGGCACATCATGGGCATCATCGCGTGGATTCTCATAGGCCTGCTGGCCGGACTGATCGCGAAGGCTCTCATGCCGGGCAAGGACCCCGGCGGCGTCCTCGTCACCATCCTGATCGGCATCGTCGGTGGTCTGCTCGGCGGCTGGCTGGGCAAGGTGATCTTCGGGGTCGACGCCATCGACGGGTTCTTCGACCTCTCCACCTGGATCGCCGCCATCGTCGGCTCGATGATCCTGCTCCTCCTCTACCGTGTCTTCACCGGCAACCGAGGCCGTCGTCACGCCTGATCGACGGTCACCGGACGAGGATCCCGCGGGCACTTCCCCCTACCACCGGGATACGACGGAACGGCGCCCCCACACCTTCTGGTGGGGGCGCCGTTCCGTCGTATCCGTGCGAAACGGCCCCGCCGGTCAGCGGGCCGTCGTCACCTGCCGAGCCACGCGTTGTGGACGGTCAGCGTCGACCTGTTGCCCTGCTTGTCCGTGACCACGGCGGAGAGCGAGATCCCGCTGTCCTTCGCCGGGTTCTTCACGGTGATCGACCCGTTCCGGACCGGCACCCGCTGCCAGGTCCTCCCCGCGTCGTAACTCACGGACACACCGAGCGACTTGAGGTTCCGCCCGGCGGCCGAGCCCTGCACGGTCACCGGTACCGCGACCGTGGCGCGCTCCGGCGCCCGCGAGGCGAGGTCGACCGGGGCGGCGAAGCGGACCGTGGACACCGGGAGCGCGGTGGTGGCCGCGACCTGCCGGGAACGGAACGTGAAACCGGTCTCGACCCGGGTGGCCGCGCCCGCGAGTCCCGCGGGGCGCTCCACGGAGGTCACCAGCCGGTACTCGGCGTCGGCGCCGCCGACCGTGAACGGCTTCGCGCCGGTCAGCGGATCGTCGTTCTCGGCGATCCGGACGCCGTCGCGGTACAGCGTCGACGTCGCCGAGGCGTACGGGGAGAACCCGGGGTGTCCGGCGCCGTCGGCGAACAGGGGCAGCGAGCCGACGAGTCGCTGCTCGCCCGTCGCCGGGTCGGGAGCGGTACGGAACACTCCGGCGCTCTCGGTCAGGAGCGGGCCGAAGACGCCGGTGTTGAACGTCTCCCGGTACGTCCGGCCCGCCTCGTAGCGCTTCGGCGCCGCCGTCTCCCAGCTGCCCTCGTGGGCCGGGTAGCCCCACCGGTCGGGCGCGCCCGCCTGGTCGAACCTGGTGCGCCACGCGACGCCGTCGGCGGTGGAGACGTAGAAGGTGCGGGTGCCCGGTGCGGGCTGCAGGTCGGAGAATCCGTTGCCCTCAGGTGCGCCCGGGAGGTGGGCGAAGGGGGAGACGAGGGCGGACTTGTCCGGAGCGGAGGCGCCGAGACCGACCGTGAGGGTGGCCAGCTCGTTCGCCTTCACGTGCTTGGTGTAGCCGGTCGAGACGGTCCTCGTCCGGCCGCCGAAGGCGACCGAGTACTGGCTGGTGGCGTCCTTGAGGAAGTGCGCGTCCCAGGTCTGCAGCAGCGAGCCGTCGGTGACGGCGGGGCCCAGGTGGGCGGTGCGGAAGCCGGTGAAGCCCCTGAGGACCCAGCCGTTGCCGACCCGGCCGATGTCGGTGCCGCCGAGTTCGTAGTACGTGCCGCCGTAGTCGGCGGAGTCGATGCCGGGCACGGTGAGGTCGACGGGCTTCGTGGTCCGCGCGTCGGCCGTGACCACGGTGTCGCCGGAGATCTCCAGCTTCGGCTGGGCGATCCAGTCGGTGCCCTTGGCGTAGTCCGAAGGGTCCTGGTAGACGGCCGTGTTGAAGGTGTACGTGCCCTTGGGGACCCGGATGGTGTGGGGGCCCGGTTCGTCGGCGACACGGGTCTCGAAGCCGGCCGCGGCGCCGGAGACCCCGGTCAGGGTGCTCTGGAAGTTCCGCGCGTCCGCGCCGTCCCGGCCGACGGCCCGGAGGGTCACGTCGTACGACTCCGCCTCCCGTTCGGCCACGGCGGCCGACCGGACGGACTGGCCCGCCGCGGTGGCGGTGACGTAGCCCGAGTAGCCGCCGTCGGTGTCACCGATCCGGGTGTCGGCGGTCAGGTCCACCTCGGCCCTGCCGCCGGCCGGGACGGTCACCCGGTCGGCGCCGAGCGTGAAGAACCCGGCCGGGGCGGGCGCGCCCTTCGGGTCGCGGCCGGCCACCGACAGGTCGAGGGTGACATCGCTGGTTCCGAGGTTGCGGTAGGCGACCTTGCGGGTGAGCGGCAGGTCGTCGCCGTGCGGCCACCGCGCCGTGCCGAAGTTCAGCGAGACCGGGTCGGCGACGACGGTCTGCGCGAGCGCCCTGTCGACCTGGACGCGGCCGGTGCCCTGCTGGAACGCGGTGTGGTCGCCGCCCTGGGCGGAGGCGGTCAGCGCGCCCTTGAGCTCGGTGGACTTCCAGGCCGGATGCCGCTGCTTCAGGATCGCCGCCGCGCCCGCGACGTGCGGGGTGGCCATGGACGTGCCGTCGAGCGTGAGGTATCCCGGTGCCGGGTGGGGTGTGCCCGGGCTGGTGTCGATCGCGCTGCCCGCGGCGGCGGCCGCGGTGATGGCGACGCCCGGCGCGGTCACGTCCGGCTTGACGGCGCCGTCACCGACGCGGGGGCCGGTGCTGGAGAAGGGGGCGAGGCGGTCGTCCCGGTCGACGGCGCCGACGGTCAGCGCGGCGTCCGCGCTGCCGGGGGAGCCCACCGTGGAGGCGCCGCCCTCGCCCTCGTTGCCCGCGGCCACCGTGAACAGCGTCCCCGTCTCGGCGGACAGCCGGTCGACGGCCTCCTCCAGGGGGTCGACGCCGGGGCTGTCGGGGGCGCCGAGACTGAGGTTGACGACGTCGGCGCCCTCGGCGACGGCCCACTCCATGCCGGCGAGGACGGCGGAGTCGTCGCCGAAGCCGTTGTCGTCGAGGACCTTGCCGCTGATCAGCCTGGCGCCGGGGGCGACGCCCTTGAAGCGGCCGTCCGACGCGGCTCCCGTGCCGGCGGCGATCGAGGCGACGTGGGTGCCGTGTCCGACGCGGTCCCTCGCGTCGGGGGAGGCGGAGAAGTTCTTCTCGGCCACCACCTGCGAGGCGAGGTCGGCGTGGGTCCGGTCGACGCCGGTGTCGAGGACGGCGATCGTGACGCCCGTGCCGTCGTAGCCGGACTCCCACGCCTTGTCGGCGCCGATCTGCCGGACACTGCGGTCCAGGCTCGCGGTCCGCACCCCGTCCAGCCACACCTGGGCGATGCCGGAGGCGGTGGCGCGCAGGCCGTCGTCCCGCCGGTCGGTCAGCGCCTCCCAGACCTCGGCGACCCTGTCCGGGGTCGTGCTGACGGCGTCGGCGTCGAGGGTGGGGAACGTCCGCCGCAGCCGGGTGTCCCCCGCGGCGCGCACCCCGGCCCGCGCGGCACCGGCACGGGCACCGCCGTCGTACCGCACGATCAGCCTGAGCCCGTCGCGGTGGCTGCCGCGCAGCCGTGCGTCGGTGAGCACGCCGAGGTCGAAGAGCCGCTGGTCCAGTCGGCCGGTGGTCAGCAGCCGCCGCGCGTCGGCGGGCACGACCAGCGTGCGGTCCCCGACGCGCTGGACCTGGACGGGTATGTGCTCACGGCCGGCGGCGGCTTCGAAGCCCACCATCCGGCCCTGGGCGTTCACGACCACGCGGTCGCCGGTGACGAGCGGGATCCGCTGGCCGCCGCCGGGGCGCGGGATGTCGGGTGCGGCCGTCGCGGGGCCGGTCGTGCCTGCCAGCAGGGCCACCGACGTGGCCGCTGCGACGGTGAAGGCGCGTGCTCTCTTCACATGTGCGCGCAAGTCTCCCCCAGGGAGCTCGGGATGAGGTCGAACGATCGGTTCCGGCGGGGACGCGACGGCGTCCGCCCACCGGTCAGCGCAGTATGTGAGGTGATCGACAGCGGGGTGCGCGAGGACGATCCGGCCCGTCGTTTTCCGGCCATCCGGCGGGCTCCGCGTGCGATGGGGCCTCGACGGCTCCGTGACGGTTGCGTGACACCCGGACGATCCTTGTGCGACACCGCCCGCGCGGCAGCCTCCGGATCCCGGTGCCCGCCGCCTTCCGGGGGCCGGTGCGGCCGGCCTCGGAGGGCCGGCTTCCTCTTGGCCGTATCCGCACCCCCGGGGCCGGGGCCTGACGCAGGTGGTCCTTCCGGTCCGGGGGTGCGGTGGCACAGCACTCGGCCGGGCCTCGTCGAGGCCCGGCCGAGTGCCGTACGCGGGTGTCTAGTTGAACGGGTCGAGCGTCACGTACGCCTGCTGCGGGTTGCCGTCGTGCACCAGCGACTCGTGGGCGCCGACGTCGTCGAAGGCGAAGCCGTAGGCCTTGCCGTCGGCCATCTGGGCGTGGATCTTGCGCGAGTAGTGGTTGGTCACCCCGTCCTGGTAGAAGCCGGCGGACGAGGTGTCGGGCTGGTTGGGGTTCGTCAGCAGGGTGGAGCGGTTGTAACCGGCGCAGAGCGTACGGGAGATGGGGCCGCGCACCTGGTCGTTGGGGGCGTCGAGGAGCTTGTAGCAGCCGAAGACGCTGTCGGAGTCGGGCTTCTGGAACGAGGTGACGACCGCGCCCGAGGAGTTGGTGAAGTTCATGACGTTGCCCGAGACCCGGCCGAAGTACTTCACGGAGGGCTGGTTGGCGAACGGCGTCACGGTCAGCGTCGACGAGGCGTACTTGCTCCAGACGCGGTTGATGTAGTCGTTCATCACCCCCGACGGCAGCGCGCCGGCCTCGATGCCGTGGCCCGGGGCCAGCGCGCGCAGTACCGTGCCGTCCGAGCGGGTCTGGATGAGGTTGCCCCAGCCGCCGGGCTGGGCGCGCAGCGCGTCGTAGAAGCCCCGGTAGCCCCCGGGCTTGAGCCGGCCCGTGTTGGCGACGGTGCCGTCGGGCCGCTTCACGCCGACGGCGTAGGGCGCGGACACCATGTCGACCTGGGTGCTGTTGATCCAGAGGCCCGAGTCGTTCAGCGTGTACTCGGACCAGTTGAAGAGGATGTTCCTGTTGGGGTCGCTGGGGTTCTGGACCGCCGGCTGCACCAGGCCGCCGGTCGCCACCTTGAAGACCAGCTTCTGGCCGTAGCTGAAGTAGATCCGGCCCGAGAACTTCGGTAGCCGGATCGTCATCGAACGGCCGTTGGCGGGGCCGGTGATGGAGGCGTCCGGGGCGGGTACGGGGACGGAGCCGCCGGCC
The DNA here is from genome assembly GCF_008042145.1 of Streptomyces sp. adm13(2018). GTDB lineage: Bacteria > Actinomycetota > Actinomycetes > Streptomycetales > Streptomycetaceae > Streptomyces. The sequence continues at coordinate 329 of NZ_RDBH01000056.1, read as the reverse complement.
GGCCAGGGGTGGAAGGTGCCGTTGGCGTCGGCCCAGCCCTGGCGGCCCGTGGAGAGCTCGGTGCCGAGGTTGTAGACGTACACCTGATCGCCGCGGCCGGAGTTGTTCGCGAAGGTGAGCGGGATGGTCGCGGGGACGGCGGCCTCGACGCTGTCGGACGGGCCGACGACGGCGACGGCGGTGCCGATCAGCCCGGCGGCGACCAGCGGGACGAGGACGGCGCGGCCGCGCCGGTGCCTGCGGTGTGCGGACATGTGGGGCTCCTCGGAGGTGGGGACTCCGTGTGGGGGGAATCCGTGGGTGGAGGGGTGGGTCAGTGGGTGTCTGGC
>NZ_RDBH01000055.1:7355-16623 GCF_008042145.1 Streptomyces sp. adm13(2018) | reverse complement strand
CGCCCCCGCAGCCCCCCGCGCCGAAGGCCGGACCCGGGGTGCGAATCACCGTCCAGCCCGAACCGGGCTACGTCGGCGGACGCGTCGTCGTCACGTACAGCGTCCGCAACGGCCGCAACGCGCTGGCCACCGGACTCCGGCTCAGGATCGGACTGCCCGCCGGAGTGCCCCACGGCGGACTCCCGGCGGGCTGCGACCCGAACGGCGCCTGCGCGCTGCCCGACCTCACCCCGAACACGACCGCCGTCCTGCGGGTCGTCCTCAGCCCGAAGAAGGCGATGACCGCCCGCGTCACCGCCGTCCTCACCACCACCGGCACGGACGCCGACCGGAGCGACAACACCGCCCGGAAGCGCCTGCGCGTCCTCCAGCCGCGCATCGTCGCCGTGCCCGACATCGGCAAGCCCGGATTCGTCACCTCCGTGCGCGGCGTGGACTTCCCGCCCGGCGCCCCGGTGCGCTTCAGCTGGAACCCGGGGATCACCGCCGCCGCCTCGCCGACCTTCCCGAAGGCCGACGGCACGTTCATCGGACAGCTGCTCATCCTCGCCAAGGACCAGACGGGGCCGCGCACCATCACCGCCTCGGGCCCCGGATTCTCCCCCGTGAAGACCGACTTCCTGGTCGTCAGCGGAACCGTCCAGCCGCCGGACGGGGTGACCCGCCGGTGATCCACGAGGTCGACGAGGGCCTCAGGCGGCTGCTGAACGGCAGCGGCCTGGAGGCCTCGGGCATCGAGGTCACCTTCGACGCCCCCACCCGCGACTGGGCGGCGCGCCGCAGCGCCCCCACGGTCTGCGTGTTCCTGTACGACATCCGCGAAGACGCCCTGCGGCGCGGCTCCGGGACGGGCGAGGTCTACGACGAGGACGGCCACCTCGTCGCGCGCCGCTCACCGCCGCGCTGGTTCCAGCTCACCTACCTGGTGACCGCGTGGGCCAACCGCCCGCAGGACGAGCACCGGCTGCTGTCCCAGGTGCTCGCCGCCCTCGTGGCGCAGGACGCGCTCCCCGCGCCCCTGCTCACCGGCTCGCTCGCCGAACTCGGCCTGACCGTCGGCCTGGAGGCCGCGGGGCCGGTCATGGACGCGCCGGCGGCCGCCGACGTGTGGTCGGCACTCGGCGGGGAGATGAAGGCGTCCCTCGGGGTACGGGTGTGGGCCCCGCTCGCCGGGGTGGCCAAGGCCGCCGCACCCCCCGTCACCGAAGGACTCGTCGTCCGCTCGGCCGCCGCCCGCGACGGCGCCGCCGAGGAGGGGGATCCGGGCCGCAGGCTGCGGTACACCGCCGTAGAGCCGCTCGAACCGGGCGTCGCCGTAGAGCCGCTCGAACCGGGCGTCGAGGTCCGGGGCGGTGGCGACGAGGAGCAGGTCCAGGTCGAGCGGGGTCAGACCGAAGCGCTCCGCGAGGACGTCGAGGAGGGATCCGGCGGGCGGCCGCCAGGGCTCCGCCCGTGGCAGGCCGAGGCCGCCCGGTGTGTCCAGGATCCGTGCGGCGGCGTCGGGTGCGAGGTACTGGCCCCGGTAGGGGTCGTCGGGGTCGGGGTCGACGGCACGGACCGGCCCCCCGGACGCCCTGTGGACCCGGCTCGCCGCCGTCGAGGCGCGCGTGCGGGAGGCCGTGGCGGCCCGTCGTGCCGTCGACCCCGACCCCGACGACCCCTACCGGGGCCAGTACCTCGCACCCGACGCCGCCGCACGGATCCTGGACACACCGGGCGGCCTCGGCCTGCCACGGGCGGAGCCCTGGCGGCCGCCCGCCGGATCCCTCCTCGACGTCCTCGCGGAGCGCTTCGGTCTGACCCCGCTCGACCTGGACCTGCTCCTCGTCGCCACCGCCCCGGACCTCGACGCCCGGTTCGAGCGGCTCTACGGCTATCTCAACGACGACCTGACGCGCCGTCGGCCCACCGTCGGTCTCGCGCTGGAGCTGTGCGGACTCGACGGCGCCTCGCCCGCCCGGTTCCGGCTGGCCCCCGGCGCGCCGCTGGTCGACCACGGCCTCCTCGAGGTCACCGAACCGGAACGGCCGCCGCTGTCCCGCGTCCTGGTCGTACCCGACCGGGTCACCGCCCACCTCCTCGGCGACGGCCGGCCCGACGCCCGCCTCACCGGCGTGCTCGACGAGGTCCGCGCCGACCCGACCGCCGAGGAGGCGGACGTCCGCCGCGCCGCCRCGGCCGCCACCACCGGCGTCGGACTCGTCCATCTGCGCGGCCGGGGCGGCGATGCCGAGGGACTGGCCGCCGCCGCGCTCGCCGGGGCCGGGCTCGGCACCCTCGTCCTGGACGCGGCGGCGCTCGCCCGGCGCCCCGCCGACGTGCCCGCGCTCGCCCGGGTGCTCGCCCGGGAGGCCCGGCTGACCGGCTCCGGTGTCGTCCTCGGTCCGCTGACCGCGCTGCCCGGCGAACCCGTCGAACGGGAGCGGGCCCTCATCGCGCTGTGCGCCGCACTGCGCGGTCTCCCGCTCCTCACCCACGGCACGATCGGCTGGGATCCGGTCTGGTCGGCCGACACCCCCGTCGTCCTCGACGTCGGGCCGCCCTCTCCGGAGCGCCAGGCCGCCCGCTGGCGCCACGCCCTCGACCGGGCCACCGGCGACGGGGGCGCGGCGACCGGCGACATCGAGGCGATGGCCCGTGCCGTCGCCGCGCACCGCCTGGACTCCGGGCAACTGCGCCGGGCCGCCGACGCGGCCGTGCGGACCGCCGCCCTGGACGGCCGCCCGGTGGCGCCCGACGACCTGCGGACCGCCGTACGGGCACAGAACGGCGCGGGACTCGACCGGCTCGCCCGCCGGGTGGAGCCTGCCGTCGGCTGGGACGACCTGGTGCTGCCGCCGACCACCCACCGCCGGCTGCGGGAACTCGCGCTGCGCGCACGCCACCGCGAGCAGGTGCTCGGACAGTGGGGGATGCGGCCCGGCGGCGGCCGGGGGCGCGGGGTCGTCGCCCTGTTCGCCGGCGGGTCCGGCACCGGCAAGACCATGTCCGCCGAGGTCGTCGCCGCCGACCTCGGCATGGACCTCTACGTGGTGGACCTGTCCACGGTCGTCGACAAGTACATCGGGGAGACCGAGAAGAACCTGGAGCGGATCTTCACCGGCGCGTCGGCGGTCAACGCCGTCCTGCTCTTCGACGAGGCCGACGCCATCTTCGGCAAACGCTCCGAGGTCAAGGACGCGCACGACCGGCACGCCAACATCGAGTCGGCGTACCTGCTCCAGCGCATGGAGTCCTTCGACGGGATCGCGGTGCTGACCACCAACCTGCGGGCCAACCTCGACGAGGCGTTCACCCGCCGCCTGGACGTCGTGGCGGACTTCCCCGTGCCGGACGCGGAACACCGCCTCGCGCTGTGGGAGCGGTGCCTGGGCACCCGGCTGCCCCGGGACGAGGACCTGGACCTCGCCTTCTGCGCCGACCGCTTCGAACTGGCCGGCGGCTCGATCCGGGCCTGCGCGGTCACCGCGGCCTACCTCGCCGCCGAGTCCGGCGGCGCGCTCACCATGGGGCAGGTGGTCACCGCGGTCGCCCAGGAGTACCGCAAGCTCGGACGGCTCGTCCTGGAGGGCGAGTTCGGGCCGTACCTGGCCGAGGCCACGGGAGCCTGAGGGCGGGATCCGACCCGAGGGGTCCCGCATCCGAGGGGGCCCGGCCCGTGGACCGGGCCCCCTCGGCGCGTCACATCTCCATCATCTCGGCCTGGTGCACGCCCTGTCCGCCCGCGGCGGCTGCCGCGTTGGGGTCGGTGGCCGCCTCCCAGATCCGTGCGCTCTCCGCCGACGGGACCGTCGCCAGGTTGGCCTTGCGCGCCTCGTCGGTGATCGTCTTGAACATGGACCTGAGCTGGCCGGCCTCGGTGGCCCGCGTGGTCAGCCAGCGCATCTCGACCGGGGCGCCCTTCTGGCCGCCGATGTGCGGCACGATGGCGGCGTTGGGCTCGTCGGCCTTCGGCAGCGCCTTGCCGGGGGCGATCACGGGAAAGTTCTCGGTGCCGTTGAGGAGGCTGTCGAGCATCTGCGCGGTGTTGACGACCCCGGTGGCACCGTGGCCGTACGCCGGCCCGGCCGGGTTCGCCCGGTTGGCCGGGTACCTCGCCAGCAGCCCCTGCCAGTGGCCGACACCGGTCTCCGGGACCTGGCTGTGCAGCCAGGACGCGAGCTGCTGGAGGACGTCCTGCCCGACGACCCTCTCGCGCAGCGTGTCGGTGGTCGCGGCCCTGCGGATACCGCCCAGGTTCGCCAGCTTGAGCAGGAACGGCACCGCGTTCTTCGTGGAGGCCGTGGGCCCGCGCACCCCCGCCTCGATCATGGCCGAGCCGATCGCGTACGACAGCCCGAGGGCCAGGGTGCCGGTCAGGGCCTGCTGGTCGCCGCTCTCCAGTCCGGGCAGCAGGTGCGGCACGACGTCGGAACGTAGCTGCGGCACCGCGCGGTTGATGGCGGCGGCGGCGTCGCGCCAGCCGTCCGCGATGTGCTCCTTGCCGGCGGCCCGCCGCGAATCGTGGCTGACCTGGGTCTGGAAGTTGTACAGCGACGGCAGTCCGGAGGGCAGCACGCCGATGGTGGCCTGGATGTACATCTCGCGCTTCACGTCGTTCTGGAAGTCCGCGATCGCCTGCTGCACCTCGGCCCCGGCGAACAGCTCCGGGCCAAGCCACTCACGCAGGGCCGCCAACGGGGTGCCGGTCCCGGCGACGGGCGAACCCGGCACACGGGAGGCGCGGTGCTTCGGGTCGTTCCCGAAGATCTCGTTCACATGCGCGTCGATCCGGTCGGCGACCTGCCCGATCGCGACGTCGGAGCCGGGCGCCATCTCGTCGAACGGCGCGGTGACGTACTCCAGGTTGCTCAGCGAGGAGACGGGCCGCCCGGTCGCCACCGGCTGCCCGCCGTCGCCCGCCAGCCCGCAGAGCACCGCGTACATCTGCGCGGCCTTGCGGGCGAGCGAGTTGTGGTCGGTGAGGATCGTCAGGTTGGGCTCGCTCATCACGGTGGCCGCGTAGCCGAAACCGCCGTGGAAGAAGGCGCCGAGGTCCGCCGAGGGCGCCCGGCCGCCGACCGTGTTCAGACCCGTCGTGTCGTGCTGGGCGAAGCTCGGCACGCTCAGCTCCACCTCGAAGCCCACCAGACGCTGTACGGCGTCCGGGTCGGCCGCGCGCTGCGCCGTGCCGGGCCCGTGGTGTCCGTGGTCGTGCCCGTCGCCCGCGTGGTGCCCGGAGCCGTGGCCCTCGACGGCACGGGCCACCGGCACCGGCCCGGAGAGCACCCGCCGGGCGTTGCTCTCCGCCTCCCGCTCGAAGCGGTCACCCGGGTCGCTGATCCGCAGCCCGTCCCCCCGGTCGGTGCCGGACACCGGGCCCTGGCGCTGCTGCACGACATGGGTCAGCTCATGGGCCAGGGTGTGTTTGTCCCGGCCGCCCTCTCCGAGGACGACATGACTGCCCGAGGTGTACGCGCGCGCCCCGATGGCCCGCGCCGAGCGGGCCGCCGCGGCTCCGGTGTGCAGCCGCACGCCGGAGAAGTCCGTGCCGAAGCGGGACTCCATCTCCGAGCGCATCGGACCGGCCAGCGGCCGGCCCGCCGAGCCCAGTACGTCCCGCACCCCGGTGTCCTGCTGCGCCGGGGCGGGCCCGGCGCTCGCCCGGCGGGCGATCATGCCGCTCACCGCGGCGTTGCCCGCGCTGCCCTGGGCCGCCCGCAGCGCGTCGGCCGTGAGCGGGGGCGGGACCGCGGCGCCGGTGCCCGGGCTCTCCCGCCGGGGCACGGACCGGTCGCGCGCCGGCCGGCGCTCCTCGACCCGATCCCTGCGCGGCCTGGAAGTCTGCACAGCTGTCTCCTCGTCGGCGCCCGTCGTACGACTCTCCAGCACACCGCCCGCCCGGGGGCGCGTCCAGGGACGAACGGGCAGCGTGCGGGCAGTCCCCGGTGATGTCCGGGCGGTCAACGCGGACCGCCCGTTGAGGCAGAAGCGCTGCCCCCGGGCAGGTCCCCCGGTCCCTGCCGGTCCGGTCGCGGACCGAACAGACTCGACCTGGACACAGGTCATCGCATGGCCGCAAGAACGTGAAGGAGCGAGAATGCCGACGTACCTCACCCCGGGCGTGTACGTGGAGGAGGTGCAGTCCGGTGCCAGGCCGATCGAAGGGGTCGGCACGGCCGTCGCCGCTTTCGTGGGCTTCGCCGAGAAGGGGCCGTTCCACACACCGACCCTGGTCACCGGCTGGGACCAGTACACCCAGGAGTTCGGTGGCTTCACCGAGGGCACCTACCTCGCCCACGCGCTCTACGGGTACTTCTCCAACGGCGGCGGCGCGGCCTACGTCGTGCGCATCGGCGGCTCGGCCGAGTCCGGCGCCCGCTCCACCACCACCGGCCGGCCCGACCGCGAGGCCGTGGCCGCACGCCCGGTGGAGCTCGGCGGCTTCCTGATCGCGGCCAAGCCGGGCGTGACCGGCGTCTCTGTCGAGGTCGCCGACCCCGAGGGCGAGAACCCGCCGGAGGACCGTTTCCGGCTGCTGGTCCGCCGTGGCGACCAGGTCGGCGAGACCTACGACGCCTCCGCCCGCAAGAACGTCAAGGGCTACCTGGTCACCCAGGCCCGCGCCTCCGAGCTGATCGAGGTCACCGAGCAGCGCGGCGCCCCCCAGACCCGGCCCGGCACCCAGACCCTGGCGATCCCCGACGCGCCCGGCGTCGCCGCCGCCCCGGCCGCCGCCGACGTGGCCCGCATCGACCCCGCCGAGTACGTCGGCGACGCGGCGGCCCGCACCGGCTTCGGCGGCCTGGAGACCATCGACGAGATCACCATGGTCGCGGTCCCCGACCTGATGGGCGCCTACCAGCGCGGCGACATCGACGCCGAGGGCGTCCGCACCGTCCAGCTCGCCGTCATCTCGCACTGCGAGCAGATGGGCGACCGTGTGGCCGTCCTCGACACCCCGCCCGACCTCAACGCCCAGCAGGTGCGCAACTGGCGCATGGACGAGGCCGGTTACGACTCGCGGTACGCCACCCTCTACTACCCCTGGGTGCGGGTCTTCGACCCGGCCCTCGGGCGGAACACCACCGTCCCGCCGAGCGGTCACATCGCCGGCGTGTGGGCGCGCAGCGACGCCGAGCGCGGCGTGCACAAGGCCCCCGCCAACGAGGTGATCCGCGGCGCGGTCGACCTGGACATCCGCCTCAGCAAGGGCGAGCAGGACCTGCTGAACCCGATCGGCGTCAACTGCGTCCGGGCCTTCCCCGGCCGGGGCATCCGGATCTGGGGCGCCCGCACGCTCTCCTCCGACCCGGCCTGGCGCTACCTGAACGTGCGCCGCCTCTTCAACTACCTGGAGGAGTCGATCCTCCTGGGCACGCAGTGGGTCGTCTTCGAGCCCAACGACGACCGCCTGTGGTCCAGCATCCGGCGCAACGTCACCGCCTTCCTCATGGAGGAGTGGCGCCGGGGCGCGCTGTTCGGCCGCACCGCCGACGAGGCGTTCTACGTGAAGTGCGACCGCACGAACAACCCGCAGGAGTCCATCGACCAGGGCCGCGTGGTCTGTGAGATCGGCGTCTCGCCGGTCAAGCCGGCCGAGTTCGTGGTCTTCCGACTGGCCCAGTTCTCCGACACCACCAGCCTCATCGACGAGTGACCCGCGGGTCCCGGTCGCACACGCAAGGAAAGGTTGACAGACAGACATGGCAACGGGCGATGCACTCTCCACCCACGTCTTCGGCGTGCAGCTCGGCGGATACCTCGTGGAGTCCATCCAGGAGATCAGCGGCTTCACCGTCGAAGAGGACGTCGTAGAGGTCAAGCAGGTCACCGCCGAGGGCAAGCAGATCATCCGCAAGCAGCCGGGTGCCCGGCAGGCCGGCGAGATCACGATCACCCGCGGACTCGACCAGAGCAGCGAGTTCACCAAGTGGATCAAGGAGACCCTGAACAACGGGGCCGTCAACTCCGCTCGGCAGAACCTGACCATCGAGATCAAGGACACCGAGGGCAACACGGTGCGCCGCATCCAGCTCATGCAGGGCTGGGCCTCCAAGTGGGAGGGCCCCTCGCTGAAGGCGGGCGAGTCCTCCCCGGCCACCGAGTCCGTCACGATCGTGTTCGAGGAGATCGTCGTCGAATGAGGCGCCGCACCGTGACGGCGGGCAACCTGGAGGAGATCCTCCAGCTGACGGAGCCCGACCGGGCGCCGGAGCAGCAGGCCGCGCCCCCGGCCGCCGCCCCGCAGCCCCCTCCGCGCCACGAGGGCGACGGACTGCGCACGGAGTTCGAGTTCGAACTCCCGCGCGGATACGTGGACGAGGCGGGCACGGTGCACCGGCACGGCGCCATGCGCCTGGCCACCGCCCGCGACGAGCTGCGGCCCCAGATCGACCTGCGGGTCAAGGAGAACCCGGCCTATCTGAGCGTGGTCCTGCTGAGCCAGGTGATCACCCGGCTCGGCAACATCACCGACGTGCACGCCGGCATCGTCGAGCGGATGTACGCCACCGACGTGGCGTTCCTCCAGGACTTCTACCGCCGCGTCAACAGTGAGGGCCACACCCGCGCGGCGGTCACCTGCCCGCACTGCGAGGGCGGCTTCGAGGTCGACCTCTCCGGTGGGCGCCTGGGGGAATCGTGACGTACGCCCTTCCCCGCCTCCGGGAGGAGATCGCGTACATCGCCTACCACTTCCACTGGCAGCGCGAGGAGATCCTCGACCTCACCCACGGCGAACGACAGCAGTGGGTGGGCGAGATCGCCCGCATCAACACCCGCATGAACGAAGGCGGCTGAGCACATGGCATGGCGGGACAGGCTGCGCCGCGGCGGTGCGGCCGGCCGCACGGGCGCCGGGCCGGGTACGTCGGGCGGCTCCGGCGGGCCCGGCCCGTCCGGGGGTGCCACGGGTCCGGGTGCGTCCGGTGGTTCCGGCGGTCCGGGTGCGTCCCGTGGTGCCGCCGGCTCGGGGCCGTCCGGGGGGTCCGGCGTGCCCGGGGTCTCCGGCGCGTCCGGCGGCGTCCCGGATCCTTCCGCCGTGCCCGGTGACTGGGACGGCGGCTGGCGGCGTGCCGCCCCGCCGCTCCTGACCCTCTCCCGCGCGCCCCTGGGCGTGAGCGACGGTCTCGCCTTCCGCTCCGGCCTCGCCGCCTGGCAGAACCCGTCCTTCGACAGCGGCATGGGCCACGCCCTGCTGCCCACGGCCCCGACCGGTCTGGTGCACGGGGCGACCCGCCCGGCCACGCCCCGCACCACCGACTCCGGCGGGGGGCCGCTGCTGCTG
>NZ_RDBH01000055.1:0-7255 GCF_008042145.1 Streptomyces sp. adm13(2018) | reverse complement strand
GCGCTGGACGGTGGGCCCTTCTCCGGGCCCACCGTCCAGCGCACCGCCACCGCCCCCGGGTCATGGCCCGCCGGCGGGGGAGCGGCGACCGGTGGGGCACGGGTCCCCGTGGTCACGCTCGCTCCTCCGGGCGGAGGCGCGTCCGCCGCCCCGGCCCGCTCCCTCCCGGTCGCGCCTCCGCAGGCTCCTCCCGTGGCGCACGGCCCGTCCGCTCCGGGGACGCCCTCGCCCGGCGTGCCCGTCCCCGTGGTGCGGCCCCGCAGCGTGCCCGCGGCGGCCCCCTCGTCGGGTGGCGGCGCGGCGCCCCGGATCCAGCGCGCCGTACCGGACAACGGCAGGAGCGCGTCCGCCACCCCGGCCGTCCCGGTGAAGGAGGTCCCCGCGCGCGGGAAGCAGCCGACGTCCTCCGCACCGGCCGCCGCCGGCCGGAGCGCGGGCCGGAACACCGGCCGCGACGCCGAGCCGGCGCAGGACCCCGGCCTCGACCTGGACGACCTCGCGCGACGGCTGCTCGACCCGATGGCCCGCCTGCTGCGCACCGAACTGCGGCGCGGCCGGGAGCGCACGGGCCGCCCCTACGACGGCCGCCGCTGAGCACACGGCACGGAACGGATGACGGATCAATGACGGACAACATCTTCGCGAGCAGCGTGTTCTTCCGGCTCGCGATCGGCGGCAACGACCTGGGCGCCTTCCACACCTGCTCCGGCATGGGCGCCGAGGTGGAGATGGAGAGCTACGCGGAGGGCGGCAACAACGGCTTCACCTGGCAGCTGCCCGGCCGCGTGAGCTGGTCGAACATCACACTGACCCGGCCGGTCACCGCCGACACCGCGAAGATCGCCCGCTGGCTCGACGAGACGCTGAAGCGCGTGGAGCCCAAGGACGGCGAGATCGTCGCTCTCCGGCCCGACCTGAGCCGGATCATCAGCTGGCAGGTCTTCGGGATCGTCCCGGTGCGCTGGCAGGGCCCGTCCTTCGACCCCAGCAGTTCGCAGGCGGCGGTGGAGACCCTGGAGATCGCCCACGAGGGACTCCGCCCCGGGCCCAGCTCACGCTGAAGGAGCCTCCGGCCTCCGTCGGCGCCAAGCCCGGCGGGACGCTGGCACGGCTGAACCTCCAGTTCAACCCCTCCACCCTGGAGCTGAGCAAGACCACCGAGTGGCGCCGCTCCCCGTCCCGGATGGCGGAGGAGTCCTCCCTGCCCGAGTTCGTCGGCAGCGGCCCGCGCCAGCTCAGCCTCGAAGTGTTCCTGGACGCCACCGCCACCCACGACAACTCCGTGGAGCAGGCGGTGGAGAAGCTGATGAAGGCGTGCGTGCCGACCAAGGCCAGTCTGGGCCGCAAGAAGCCCGCCAGCCCCTGGGTGCGGTTCGAGTGGGGCAGCGCGCGCACCACGTCGTTCGACGGCGTGCTCTCCAACCTGTCCGTGTCGTACACGCTGTTCGACGTGGACGGCAAGCCGCTGCGCGCCACCTGCCGTCTGTCCATCGAGGAGGCGAGCGTCGGCCCCGCCGGACAGAACCCGACGTCCGGCTCACGCACCGGACGCAGTACGCACGTCGTGGTGGCCGGCGACAGCCTGGCCCTGCTGGCCTGGCGGGAGTACGGGGACGCGACCGCCTGGCGGGTCATCGCGGAGGCCAACGACATCGACGACCCGATGGTGCTCGTGCCCGGCACCGAACTCGTCGTGCCGGCGCTGAGCGCCGCGGGCGCCGAGGAGGAGGGGTGATGGGCGGGGCACGCGACGGCCGGTCGTTCGCCGCGGACCCGATCGTGGAGACGCCCGGCGAACTGCCGCCGGTCTGGGCGGCCCAGCTGGTGAACTGCGTGATCGACGAGAACGTGGGCCTGCCGGACGCGGCGGTGCTCACCTACCGCGACCCCGACCACGAGTTCCTGCGCAAGACCGGCATCACCATCGGCACCCCGCTCCGCGTCTCCGTGGTGACCGTGACCGGGCAGGCCCGCGAGCGGCTGTTCGACGGCGAGGTGACGGCCCTGGAGGCGGACCGCGACCGCACCGGCTCCTTCACCGTGCTCCGCGCCTACTCCAAGGCGCACCGGCTCCAGCGCGGCCGGAAGGTGGTGGCGTACCGGAACATGACGGCGGCGGCCATCGTCCGCAAGGTGGCCGCGGGCGCCGGCCTGGCCTGCGGCACCGTCCAGGCCGCGCCCGTCACCTACCAGCAGCTCTCCCAGGCGAACGTCTCCGACTGGGACTTCCTCCAGTACCTGGCCGCCGAGAGCGGCGCCCTGGTGCGCGTCGACGACAAGGGACTGCTCCAGTTCACCAAGCCGAAGAGGGCCTCCGGTGCGCCCTCGCCGACCACCTCGGCCGCCCGTGACCCGATGGTCCTGGAGTACGGGCGCAACCTGCTGGCGCTGCGGGCCTCCCTGTCGGCGGCGGACGGTGCGCAGCAGGTGGAGGTGCGCGGCTGGGACGTCACCACCAAGCGGCCTCTGGTGGCCAAGCAGCCCTCGGTCGACAGCGACACCGTCGTGCCGGGACTGAGTCCGGCGCTCGCCGCCCGGTTCGGCAAGGCGTCGAAGATCACCGTCACCGACACCCCGTACCGTACGCAGGCCGAGACGAAGGCGGTCGCGGACGCGGTCGCCGGTCAGGTCAGCGCCGGGTTCGGCGAGCTGGAGGCGCTGGTCGAGGGCAATCCGCTGCTGCGCGCGGGCAAGCCCGTCGCGCTCGGCAATGTCGGAGGGGCGTTCTCCGGGAAGTACACCGCCACCGCCGTGCAGCACGTCCTCGAGCCGCACGGCGGCTACCGCACCACGGTGTGGGTGAGCGCCAGCCCGGACCGCTCCCTGACCGGACTGGTCACCGGCGCCAACGCGCCGTCCCGGGGGCCGCGCATGCCGGGCCTGGCGATCGGCGTGGTGACGGACGTCCGCGAGGCCGGCGGCGCCGAGAGCGGTTCGGTGCGGCTCCGCTTTCCCTGGCTGGACGACACCTACGTCACCGACTGGGTCCGTACGGTGCAGTTCGGCGGCAAGGGCGGCGGCGGAGTGGTGAGCCCCGAGGTCAACGACGAGGTCCTCGTCGGCTTCGAACAGGGCCTGCTCGACAGCCCGTACGTCATCGGCGGGCTCTACAACGGCGTGGACAAGCCCTCGCCGCACGACGTGCCCCTCATCGACAAGACCACCGGCAAGGTCAACCGCCGTTCCCTCGTGTCCCGTTCGGGCCACCGGGTGGAACTGCTCGACGCACGGGCGCCGGGCCGCTCCGGAGTGCGGCTGATGTCCGCCGACGAACGCCTGGAGGTCTTCCTCGACGACCGGCGGGACCGGATCGAGCTGACCGTGTACCAGGGGAAGAGCCGGCAGGTGCTCAGCTCCGTCGTCCTCGACAAGCAGGGCATCACGGTGGACGCGGGACGCGGCGACGTGAACGTGTCGGGCCGCAACGTGGCCATCAACGGCCGGGTCGGGGTGAAGATCGGCGGCCGCACGGTGGACGTCTCCGGCGCCTCCGGCGTCACCGTCGACGGCGGCCTGCTCGCCACCCTCAAGGCCAAGCTCGTCCGCATCAACTGACCCTCCGCAGACAGCTCGTGAAAGGAGCTCCGTATGCCCGCCGCCGCCCGTACCGGCGACCCCACCAACCACGGCGGGGTCATCGCCACCCCGCCGCCCGCCGTCGCGAGGGCGGTGGCGACCGTGCTCATCGGCGGCCGTCCCGCCGCCGTCACCGGCAGCCTGCACACCTGCGTGGTGCCGCCGCACGCCGCCACCGGACCGGCCAACGTGATCCTGCCGAACCCCGCCGGCCTCGCCGGCGGGCAGGTCCTCATCGGCGGTCTCCCGGCCGCCCGCGCCCGCGACAAGACGGCCTGCGGCGCGATGATCCTCACCGGGGCGCCCAACGTGCTGATCGGCGGCGTGTGATGGCCGGCACCGACCGGCGGCCGGCCCGCGATCCCGCGCACGGGTCCTGGGAGGGCACGAATCCGGCCGCCGCGCACGGGTCCCCGGAGGGCACGGAACCGGCCACCGCGTCCGGGTCCCCGGAGGACGGCCGATGAGCGAACGGTTCATCGGCCGGGGCTGGGGATTCCCCCTGCGCGTCGGACCGACCGGAGGCATCGCCCTCGTCGAACGGGAGCGGGAGATCGAGGAGGCCATCCGCCTGGTCCTCGGCACCGCGCCCGGCGAGCGCCCCATGCGCCCCGAGTTCGGCTGCGGCATCCACGAGTACGTCTTCGCCCCCGGCGACGGCGCCACCGCCGGCCGCGTCGCGCGGCAGGTGCGGGAGGCGCTGGAGCGATGGGAGCCGCGGATCACCGTGGACGACGTGGTCGTCGCCTTCGACGCGGTCGAGGACGGCACCCTCTACATAGACGTGCACTACACCCTGCGTTCCACCAACGACCGGCGCAACCTGGTCTTTCCCTTCTACACGATCCCCTCCGAGGAGGGGGCCGAGGAAGCGGGCGCTCACTGATGGCCCTGCCCTCCCCGAACCTGGACGACCGCCGGTTCCAGCAGCTCGTCGACGAGGCGAAGCGATACGTGCAGCAGCGTGCCCCGGAGTGGACCGACCACAACGTGTCCGACCCGGGCGTCACCCTGATCGAGACGTTCGCCTACCTGGTGGACCAGGTGCTCTACCGGCTCAACCGGGTGCCGGACAAGAACTACCACGCCTTCCTCGACCTGCTCGGCATCCGGCTGTTCCCGCCGACGGCCGCGGCCGCCGACGTCGACTTCTGGCTGTCCGCCCCGCAGCCCGACACCGTCACGCTGCCGCCCGGCACCGAGGTGACCACCGCGGGCGGCGAGACCGACGACGCCGTGGTCTTCGCCACTACCGGTGAACTGCGCATCCTGCCCAGCGAGTTGACCCGCCTGGTGACCGCGTGGCGGACCAGCGAGCAGCAGGACAGGACCGGCATGCTCGCCGACGGCCTCGACATCCCCTGCTTCCAGGCCACGCCGGAACCCGGCGACGCGCTGCTCTTCGGGCTGCCCACGGCCGTACCCCGCTGCATCGTCGCCGTACGCCTCGACAGCCGCGTCGAGGGCGTCGGCGTCGACCCGCGCCAGCCCCCGCTGGTGTGGGAGGCGTGGAACGGCGGCGGCTGGGAGGCCTGCGAGACCGGCGACGACACCACCGGCGGGCTCAACCGGCCCGGCGAGGTCGTCGTGCACGTGCCCGCCGGACACGTCGCGTCCGTCATCGGCGGGACCCGGGCCGGCTGGCTGCGCTGCCGGGTCACCGAGCCGGAACCGGGCCAGCCGTTCTACTCAGAGTCCCCGACGGTCCGCGAGGCGGAGGTCTTCACCGTCGGCGGCACCATCTCCGCCGAGCACGCGGAGACGGTCACCGACGTGCCGCTCGGCACCTCCGAGGGCGTCGCCGGACAGACCTTCCGGCTCGCCCGGCCGCCCGTCCTCCTCGACGCCGGACCGCCCCTGGTGGAAGTGTCCTCCGAGGAGGGCTGGCAGCGCTGGGAGGTCGTCGAGCACTTCGGCCGCTCCCGACCCGCCGACCGGCACGTCCGGGTGGACGCCACCACCGGCGAGTTCGCGTTCCCCCCGGCACTGCGGGAGCCGGACGGCACCCTGCGGCAGTGCGGGGCCGTCCCGCCCAAGGGCGAGCGGATCCGGATCGCCCGCTACCGCACCGGCGGCGGCCCCGCCGGCAACGTCGCCCGGGGCGCGATCTCCGTCCTGCTCAGCTCCGTGCCGTACGTCGCCCGGGTCGGCAACCGGGAGGCGGCGCGCGGCGGGGTCGCGGGCGAGAGCGTGCACAACGCCCGGCTGCGCGCCCCCGAGGCACTGCGCATGCAGGACCGCGCGGTGACCGCCGAGGACTACGAGATCATCAGCCGCCAGGCCGCGCCCTCGGTGCGCCGGGTGCGCTGCCTGCCGGCCGCCGACACGGCGGGCGCGGTCCGCGTCCTCGTGGTGCCGGACGCCGTCGCCGACGAGGGCGACGACCGGCTCCGCTTCGAGCAGCTCATCCCCGGCGAGCAGGTCCTCTCGGCGATCACCGCGAGTCTCGACGAACGGCGCCTGATCGGTACCCGCCTCGTGGTGGAGCCGCCGGTCTACCAGGGCGTCACCGTCGTCGCCCGCCTGTCCGCCGCCCCGGGCGACACGGACGCGGTCCGCACCGCCGCCCTGGACGCCCTGTTCCGCCACTTCAACCCGCTGACCGGCGGTCCGGACGGCACGGGATGGCCGTTCGGACGGCCCGTCCAGTACGGCGAGGTCTTCGGTGTCCTGCAGCGCGCCGCGGGCGACGCGCTGGTCGAGGAGATCCGGCTCTTCCCGGCCGACCCGGTCAGCGGCCGGCGCGGCGCCCCGGCGGACCGCATCGACGTCGGCCCCGGCGCCCTGGTCTTCTCCTACCAGCACCAGGTGGTCGTGTCCCCCCGGGAAGCGGAGGGACGATGAGCCGCGCCGCGATCCCCGGGCTGCCCAGCCGGCACCCCATCGGGGAGCAGCTGCCCGCCCTCTACGCCGACGACGACCTCGCGCAGCGCCTCACCGCCGGTCTCGACACGGTCCTCGCCCCGGTCTTCTCCACCCTCGACAACCTGCCCTCCTATCTCGATCCCCGGCTGGCGCCGCCGGACTTCCTGGTGTGGCTGGCGTCCTGGGTCGGCGCCGCCGACGATCCGCGCCGGCCCATGGAACTGCGCCGCGAGACCGTCGCGCGCGCGGTGGAGCTGCACCGGTGGCGCGGTACGAAGCGGGGGCTGGCCGAGGCCCTGCGGCTCGCCCTGGACGTACGTACCGAGATCGTCGGCGACGGCGCCGCGGTCTGGTCGGACACCGCGGGTTCCGACCTCCCGCCGGAGCCCGACGCCGAACTGCTCGTACGGGTCGTTCCCGAGGGCGCGGGGGCCGGGCGGGTGGACGTGGACCGGGTCCACGAGGTCGTACGGGCGATGTGCCCGGTCCATGTGGCGTTCCGGGTGGAGGTCCTCCCGGGCCCGCCCGCCGAGGGAGGGAACTGACGCATGCGCGCATGTCCTGCGTGCGGGGCCGCCAACGACCCCGCCGACGACTTCTGCGGCAACTGCGGCGCGTACCTGGGCTGGTCGAACGAGCCCGCGCGCCCCACGACGAGGGGACGTACGGAGCCGGACGAAGACGCCGCACCGCCGGACGGGAGTGCGTCGTCCGGGGGAGAGGACGAAGCCGGTCCCGCCCCGTCCCGGGAGGCCCCGGCGACCGCGCCGACGGGTACGACGCGCACCCGCGAGCCGGGGAACGGGGGAGGGGC
>NZ_RDBH01000054.1 GCF_008042145.1 Streptomyces sp. adm13(2018) | reverse complement strand
GGGATGTGGGGGTGGGGTGGGGGGGTGGAGGAGCGCGTCCGGACGCTGGTCAGGAGCATCTGCCGTTGTCCGGATCCGGTCAACCCGCTTCAATGCGGAGTGACATCGGACTGTGAACGGTGTGACCGGGGTGTGAACGGACGCCCTCGGCCCACCTGCCCGCCCACCCCTCGCGGCGCGTCGGTCCGCTCCCCCGTCGTGAACGTTCACCGAGGAGTCCTCGTGAGCCACACCGAGGCCGATCTGGCGCAGCTCCTGCACACAGGCCCCTTCCATCTGGCCCTGCGCACCGCGCTGGCCGTGCGCGGACTGCCGCTCCAGCGGGTCCAGCACCATCTCG
Source organism: Streptomyces sp. adm13(2018) (assembly GCF_008042145.1). GTDB lineage: Bacteria > Actinomycetota > Actinomycetes > Streptomycetales > Streptomycetaceae > Streptomyces. The sequence goes on along the minus strand of NZ_RDBH01000054.1, from coordinate 1,645 downwards.
CGCACCGGGGCGTCAAGGTCGGGGTGACGAGCCTGAGCTACTGGCAGCAGGGGGTCCGCCGCCCCCAGCGGCCGGAGTCGCTGAAGGCGGTCCGTGCCCTGGAGGAGGTGCTCCAGCTGCCGGGGAACTCGCTGCTCCGGCTGCTCACGGAGGACGCGGCCGGGCGGGCCGAGGTGGAGCGCCCGGCGGCCCGGTCGTACCGCTCGCTGGTGGAGGCGTCCGGGTCGGTCGAGGGGCTCCTCGCGGGTCTGGAGTCGCCGACGGACGGCGGGCTGCACACGGTGGGGCACCACGAGCGGGTACGGATCGGGGCCGGGCGGGAGCTGGTCCGCCTCCACCAGCGAGCGGTACGACCGGGCCGCCGGGCGCTCCACCTCGGCCCGCCCGGCCGCGTCCTCCGTGAGCAGCCGGAGCAGCGAGTTCCCCGGCAGCTTGTCGCCGTACGCTCGGGTCACCCGCTCCCGGTACGCCGACAGGCTCGTCCCCCCGCGGCCGACCGCCCGGACCGCGTCCTCGTCGAGCGGCAGCACCCTCGCTCCCTTCTGGACGTACCACGCGTCGATCTGCGGCTCGCGGAACACCAGTCCGCCGCCGCCCCTCTCCGCGTACCGGATCTCGTCGTCGCCGGTGGCGATGTTGACGACCTGCCAGCCGCCGCCCGGCTGTTCGGCGGTCCACAGCGAGGCCTTCTGTCCGTCGGAGGAGACCGCCCTGCTGGCCCGGAACTCGACCCGGGCGACCGGCGCCCCCGGCTTCCCGGCGACGAAGTCCGGCGAGAGGATCCGTACCGGTACGGACCCGGCCTCGACCCGCGGCGCGACCGCCGCGCGGGCCACGGCGCCGTCCCGGGCGAAGAACCGGGACAGGGTGGCGAGGGTGCCGGGTGCCGAGGCGGCCTGCTCGGCGGTGGGCGCGGTCGGCGCCGGCGGCAGCCCTGCCGCGCCGGCCGGCAGCGCGCCGAGCAGGACGAGGGCGGAGGCGGCGAGGAGCCCGGCTCCCGCGACACGTGCGTTCATCGTCGTCACGCCCCTATCCGGTAGAGCGAGTGGGTCCAGGAGAAGGAGTTGTTGTTGACGTACCAGGCGTGCGAGGCCCAGTTGTAGCGGTTGCTGGACGGCCAGGGATCGCCCCAGTAGACCCAGCTGTCGGCGTCGTCGTAGCCGTAGATCACGTGCATGTGGCCGCCGCCGCTCGCCCACTGGATGCGGGTCTCGACGGGCCGGTCGGCGTTGATCTCGCTCTGGACGGTGGAGTAGCGCAGCCAACCGGTCACGTAGGAGCCGGGGTTCACGCCGGCCCAGCTGAGCCCGGTCTGGACGTTGCCGAGGGTCGCCTGGTTGTTGGGGCAGTCGTAGCCCTGCTGCCGGTTGAAGGCGGCGTTGCAGAACTGGTTCTGGCTGTAGCTGCGGCCGAACCAGGTGGCGATGGTGTTGCCGCCGGCCGCCCAGCACCAGTTGGTCTTCTGCTGGGCCTGCATGGTGATGTTCAGCCGCTTGGAGCCGAGGGCGGCGGCGTCCTCGCCGGCGGGTGCCGCGGACGCCGAGGTGGTGGGGACGAGGAAGAGTGCGGCCGCGGCGAGTGCCGCGAGGTTCAGCTTTCTTCTGCGCATCGCGTTCCTCCCTGGAGCGGGGGGTGGGGATGTGGG
>NZ_RDBH01000053.1:37350-43109 GCF_008042145.1 Streptomyces sp. adm13(2018) | reverse complement strand
GGTACGGCAAGCTGGTGGGGGCGGCCATGGGTGTGACGGTGCTGGCCGCCGGCGCCTCGGTGTGGACCGCGCAGGCGGGCTCCGCGGACGACGCGCCGCCGAAGGCGAGCAGGCCGGCCGCGCCGCCCGCCGCCGTCACGCCGGTCTCGATCATCATCGCCCACGACTCGGAGGCCGGCCCGCGGGGCGTCAACCTCACCATCGACGACGGCCCCGACCCGGTCTGGACCCCGCGGGTGCTCGACGTGCTGCGGAAGTACGGGGTGAAGGCCACGTTCTGCATGGTGGGGACACAGGCCCAGGCCCACCCCGACCTGGTGAAGCGGGTCGTCGCCGAGGGCCACCGGCTCTGCAACCACTCGGTCTCGCACGACACCGCCATGGACAAGGCCCCCGAGGACTACCAGAAGCAGCAGATCCTCGACGCCGAACGCATGATCACCAAGGCGTCCGGCGGCGTGCGCCCCGTCTACTACCGGGCCCCCGGCGGCGCCTTCACCCCGTACAGCCGCAAGCTCGCCGCCTCGCGCGGCATGCGGCCCCTCGGCTGGAACGTCGACACCAAGGACTTCGAGCGCCCCGGCACCGCCGCGATCGTCGCCACCGTCGAACGCGAACTGCCCAGCGGCCCGACGCTGCTCTTCCACGACGCGGGCGGCGACCGGTCCCAGACCGTCGAGGCGCTCCGCCGGGTCCTCCCCCGCCTCAAGGAGCAGGGCCGCGTCTTCGGCTACCCCGTCCGCTGAGCCGCCCGCGGATCCGGCCGGCCCACGGGAACCCGGGGGCCTCCGCGTCCGACTCCTCCACCGCACGGGCACACCGGCGGTGAAGGGCACGGCATGGGCGGACTGGACATACGCATGCGGGGGGTCGCGTGCCGGCACGGCCGCACCGAGGCGGTCGTCGGCGTCGACCTGGAGATCGCCGCCGGCGAGCGCGTGGCGCTGACCGGGACGAACGGTTCGGGCAAGACGACCCTGCTGCGCGCGGTCCTCGGGCTGCACCGCCGGGTCGGCGGCACCATCGAGGTCGGCGGGCGGACCGCCCGTACGGCGGCCGAGTGGGCGTGGCGGCACCGGGCCTGCGCCTGGATCCCGCAGAAGCCGGCCGTCGGCCGGTTCCCGCTGCGCGGCGACGAGCTCCTGGCGAGCAGCGGCGCCCCGGCCGACGCGGCGGAGGCCGCGCGGCGGCTGGGCGTCGGCGCGCTGACCGGACGGCCGGTGGACACGCTGTCCGGCGGGCAGTTGCAGCGCATGTACCTGGCCCGGGCCATGGGGTCCGTCGCGGCGGGCGCGCAGGTGCTCCTGGCGGACGAGCCGACCGCCGCGCTCGACTTCGCCGGGCAGGAGGAGGCGGCGGACGTGCTGACCGCCCTGCCGGTGACGCTCGTGGTCGTCACCCACGACCGGACGCTCGCCGAGCGCTGCGACCGGGTCCTGGAGATGGCCGCGGGACGGCTGCGGGAGGTCCGGTGAGCGCGCTCGCGGCGGCCGACCTCGGGGCCATGCTGCACCTCGTGCCGGTGCAGCGGGCGGGCGCCGCCCTGCTCCTGGCCGCCGTCGGGCTGCCGGTGGTCGGCGTGATCATCGTGGGTCTGGACATCATGCCGGTGCGGTTCGCGATGATGCACGTGGCCCTCCTCGGCATCGCCGTCGGGCTCCTGACGGGCCTCGATCCGATGCTGTGCGCCCTGGTCGCCTGCGCGCTGTCCGGCGCGGGCGTCGCCCCGCTGGCCCGGACGCCCGACGGCCTTTCGGGCGCCATGGGCCTGTTGATGAGCCTGGCCATCGCGGCGGCCCTGCTGGTCCTCGCCGTCTCCGGCGTCAACGCCTCGGGCGCCTTCGCCCTGCTGTGGGGCTCCATCCTCTCCGTCGGCACCGCCGACCTCGTCGTCCTCGGCGTCCTCGCCGTAGTCGTCCCGTCCCTGTTCTGGTGGAAACGGCGGGACGTCGCCCTGCTGCTGTACGACCGCGAGCTGGCGCAGCTGTCGGGGGTCCCGGTCCGGCTGCTCACCACCGCGCTCCTGGTGCTCGTCGCGGTGGCCGTGGCGGGGGCGATCAAGCTGACCGGCGCCCTGCTCGTCGACGCGCTCACCCTGCTCCCCGCACTCGCCGCGCGGCGGCTCGGCCGCTCCCTGTGGGCCATCACCCTGTGGGCGGTCGGCATCGGGATCGCCGTCAACCTCACCGGCTTCCTGCTGGCCCTCTGGCTGGACTGGCCCCCGGGCCCCGTCCTCGTCCTCACGGCGGGGGCAGTCGTCCTCGCCGCGCACCTCGTCCCCGAACGGAGAAACAGCTCATGGCGCGCACCCGCGTCCGCACCGCCCGCATCGCTTCCCTCCTCGCACTGACCACGGCCCTTCCGCTCCTCGCCGGCTGCGGGAGCGGCGACGACCCCGGTCCGGAGGCCGCGAAGGCAGCCGGCGGCAAGCCGGTGGTGGTGGTCACGACCACCTGGGAGGGGGCCTTCGCCAAGGCCGCCGGGGCCGGGGACGTCACGGTGATCGTGCCGCAGTCGGTCCACCACGCTCCCGACTACGACCCGAAGCCCTCCGACCTGGCGGCCGTGGCGAAGGCCGACTTCGTGCTGTACGCGCCTTTCGAGCCGTACGCGGCGAAGATCAAGGAGGCGGCCGGCTCGAAGGCGCGGCTGGTCGAGGTGAACCTCGACAACGACCCGGTGAAGGCTGCCGCCGAAGTGACGCGACTGGGCGGGCTGTTCGGTACGAAGGACGCCGCCGCGCGGTTCAAGACGCGGCTCGACGCGGAGGTCGCCGACCTGAACGGCGAGCTGCGGTCGGCCTGGCCCGGCGGGAAGAGCCCGTCCGTGGTCAGCCAGGTCTTCACCGGCTGGGCCGCCGGTCTGGCCGGCGCGACGACCGTGGGCACGTACGGCCCCGAGCCGGTCACCCCGGCCCAGCTGGCCGAACTGTCCGCGAAGAAGCCCGCGTTCGTCCTCGACAACGCGCACATGTCGACGGGCACGGTGCTGCCGGACGCGGGGGCGAAGCAGGTGAGGATCGTGAACTACCCGGGCGAGGACCTGGATCTGCTCGCCGTGTACCGGAACGCCGCCGCGGAGCTGCGGAAGGCCATGGGTCAGGTCTGACCGTACGGGAGGGGCGCGCGGTCGGCGTGCCCCTCCCGCGCGTTCACCTCGGCGGGGCGGCGGCGGTGCTCTCGTCGAGGGCGCGGCCACGGAGGGCCGCGCGGTCCGGCTTGCCCGCGGCCGTGAGGGGCAGGGCGTCCAGGACGAGGACGTGTTCCGGGTGCTTGTACCGCTCGACCCCGCGCGCGGCCAGGTGCGCGCCCAGGTCGTCCGGGGTGGGCCGCCCGCCGCCCCGCGCCACCACGCAGGCCACCAGCCGCTCCCCCATGACCGGGTCCGGTACACCGACGCAGACGACGTCCCGCACGTCCGGGTGTCCCGCCAGTTCGCGTTCCACCTCGGCCGGGCTGATGTTGGCCCCGCCGCGTATGACGACGTCCTTGAGCCTCCCGACGACGTGCAGGACGCCGTCCTCGTCGAGGTAGCCGAGGTCTCCGGTGCGGACCCAGCCCTCGGGGGTGCGGTAGCGGGTGTCGAGCTCCGGGGAGGCGACGTAGCAGAGGGGCGTCATGGGCCCCCGGGAGACGATCTCGCCGATCCGTCCGCCGGCCAGCGGTTCGTGGGTCTCGGGGTCGGTGACCCGGATCTCCGCGACGCGTGGGTCGGGCCGGCCCGCGACCACGCCGGAGCGGTCGGTGGGCGGGACCCTGTGGTCCAGGCCGGTGTGGCAGTTGACGCCGTCGGCCGACCCGTACAGGTTCACGACGTGGCAGCCGAAGGACGCGGCCGCCGCGGTCGCGGTGGCCTCGTCGAGCGGTGCGCCGCCGAGGACGAGGGCCGTCGGCGCGGGCACCCGCTCGCCCGTCCGCTCCAGGTGCTCCAGCATCATCCGGATCATCGTGGGGACGCCGAGGACGTGGGTTGGGGCGTGGGCGCGCATCGCCTCCAGCGCGGCCGCGGGGGTGAAGTGGTCGAGCAGGACGAGGGATCCGCCGTGCCGGGCGAGGGTGACGGCCGTGCCGTTCGAGCCGAAGGCCGAGGCGAGCGGGACGAGGAAGAGACATCGGGGCGGGGTGTCGTCGGGCATGAGGGAGGCGAGGAAGTTGCCCCGGCCCCCGGCGAGGGCGTTGTGGGAGTACGCGATCATCTTCGGTTCCGCCTCCGAGCCGGAGGAGACGAGGATGCGGGCGGCGGCGTCGGGATCGGGGCGGGCCGCGACGAAGCCGGTGGGGTCGGTGCGCAGCAGGTCCCGCAGCGGCACGGTGCCCTCGGGCGGGGTCCCCGGGCCGGCGGACACCACGTGCCGGAGGGCCGGCAGGGCGGGGGCGAGTGCGAGGAGGTCGGCGGCGTGCGACCGCCCTCGGTGCTCGGTCGCGGCGATGACGACGACCGCCTCCGCCCCGCGGAGCAGACACTCCGCCTCCTTCGCGCCCCGCCCCACGGGGAAGGGCAGGGCGACCGCGCCGAGGGCGGCGACGGCCAGGTCGGCGATGACCGCGTTGCGGTGGTCGGGGAGCTGGACGGCGACGACGTCACCGGGGCGGACGCCCAGGGCGCGCAGGCCCTCAGCCAGGCCGCGCACCTTGCGGTCCAGGGCGGTGTAGCAGAGCGTGCCCTTGGCGTCGATGACGGCCGTCCGGTGCAGGCCGGCGATCTGCCGGGCCCGGAAGAGGCTGTAGAGGTCGAGGTCCGGGCAGGTGCCGTCCACCGCCCACGAGCGGCGGAGTCCGGCGGGGACGTCCCGGCCGATCGGGCCGGACAGGCGCGGGTCGTGGTGGAGGGCGGTCAGGTCGGTGGTGACGGCGGTCGCGGTCAGACCGCGGGAGCGCAGCCGGTGCAGGGCGTCCTCGGTGCACGTGCCGGTCAGGTCGTGGGCGGCGGCCGCGGCGGCGCAGTCGTCGCGGGGCGCGATCCAGCCGTCGGAGGTGCGCAGGGGGCGCCGGAACGCGGCGGGCGGGCGCGGGTCGTCCCCGCGGCGGACCCGGTCCAGGGTGGGGGCGAGCAGGGTGTCGGCCGCGCCGAGGAGCGAGGAGTCGACCCGTACGCCGTGGCCGGTGCGCTCGCGCAGGAGCAGTCCGGCCAGTACGGCCTCGGCGCCGTGCAGGCCGCCGAGGAGGTCGAGCAGGGTCATGAGGGAGGGGGCGGGCGGTTCGTCGGCGGGCCGGACGGCCTCGGCGACGCCGGTCCTGGCCTGCACCATGAAGTCCGTTCCCATGGGGGCGTCCGCGATCCGGTCGGCCCAGCCGCCGGTGTAGGCGTAGACGAGTGAGGGGGCGACGGCGGCCAGGTCGGCGGAGTCGAGACCCAGCTCGGCGGCCTTGCCCGGGGCCCAGTTGTGCAGGAACACGTCGGCGCCTGAGGCGAGTTCGAGCAGGCGGCGGCGGTCGCCGGGCGACTTGATGTCGATCTCGACGGCCTCCTTGCCGCGGTTGAGGGCGAGCCAGCGGGCGGAGACGCCGTCGCAGGCGGGCGGCATGCCGCGGAGCGGGTCGCCGCCCGGCGGCTCGATCCTGACGACGCGGGCGCCGAGCAGTCCCAGGAGATGGGCGGCCAGCGGCGCCTGGATCCGCCGGCCAGCCTCCAGGACCGTCATGCCCGCCAGCGGGCCGGCCGGTGACACGGGCCGCGGGGCCGCGGGCGTACCGGGGAGGAGGGGGCGCAGGGACCAGGGGTCGGCTCCGTCGTCCTCCTTCGCGCGCTCGGCCAGGGTG
>NZ_RDBH01000053.1:21298-37250 GCF_008042145.1 Streptomyces sp. adm13(2018) | reverse complement strand
CGCGAGGACGGCCCCCGCCCGGACCTCCTCCGGCCGCGGGGGCCGGGCCCGGCCCCGTACCCCGTCAGCGCTGTACGACCACCTCGCCGGCCACCACGACCGTCTCCGCCACCGTGCCGGGGATCTCCTCCGCGGGTACGCGCAGGATGTCGCGGGACAGGACGACGAAGTCGGCGAGCTTGCCGACGGTCAGCGAGCCGCGTTCGTGCTCCAGGAAGTTGGCGTACGCCGAGCCCATCGTGTAACCCTCGACCGCCGTCTCGACGTCGATCGTCTCCCCCGCCGTCCACGCCTCCCCGCCGCCGGGCGGCCGGCGGGTCACGGCGGCGTGGATGCCGACCATCGGGTCCATCTCGGCCACGTTCCAGTCGCTGGAGAGGGCGAGCACGGCACCCGCCTCGCTCAGACTGCGCAGCGGCCAGGCCTTGTGCCAGCGGTCGGGGCCGACGTTCTCGGCCCAGTCCTGGCCGGGGCCCGCGATGTCCGGGGCCGCGTGGCGGGGCTGCATGCAGGCCACCACGCCGAGCTCCGCGAAGCGGGGGGTGTCGGCCGGGTCGAGGCACTCGACGTGCACGACCTGGTGGCGCGCGTCGCGCGGCCCGTTGGCGGCGCGGGCCCGCTCCACGGAGTCCAGCACGGTCCGGATGCCCCGGTCCCCGGTGGCGTGCACGAAGCACTGGAAGCCGCGCGCGTCGAGCCGGGTGAGCAGCTCGGCGAACTCCTCGGGCGGGTAGAAGGTGTCGCCGCGGTGGTGGGAACAGCCCGCGTACGGTTCCAGGAGGGCGGCGGTACGGGGTTCCACGACGTCGTCGATGTACAGCTTCAGCGGTCCGACGCGCAGCCGGTCGTCGGCGAACTCGGCCGCCGCCGCCTCGAAGTCGTCGAGGTCCGCGTCGGTCGTGCCGCGCGGGTGGAAGAGTGCCGCGACGATCCGGGAGCGCAGCCGGCCCTCGGCGCGGGCGCGCTGGAAGAGGGCGAGGTCGTCGAGGGAGTTCTGGGGTTCGACGACGGTGGTGATGCCGAAGCCGATGGCGTCGTCGAGGCTCTGGGCGAGCCGGCCGTACTGCCGGTCCGGGGAGGCCCACGGGAGGCCGAGTTCGCGCAGGGCGCGGTGGCCTTCGCGGGAGAGTCCCTTGATGGCGAAGTCCTTGACGAATCCGGTGGGTTCGCCGGTCTCCGGGTCGGTGACGGCGCGCCCGAAGGGCAGCTCGGTGCGGTCGCGGTCGACCCCGAGCCGGCGGAGGGCGGCGGTGTTGAGCCAGGCGGTGTGGACGTCGTAGCTGAGGACGAGGGCGGGGGTGTCGCCGGTGGCGGGGTCCAGGTCGGCGGCGGTGGGCATCCGGCCGTCGGGGACGGCGGAGTAGTCGAAGGCCTCGGCCTCGATCCACTCGGCGTCGGGGTGCGCGGCGTGCCAGGCGCGGATGCGGTCGTGGATCGCGTCGAGCGTACGGGCTCCGGCGAGCTGGACGCAGGCGTCGTCCGAGCCGAGGCGGACGTGGTTGTGGGCGTCGACGAACCCGGGCAGGACGAGGCGTCCGCCGGCGTCGACGACCTTGGTGCCCGGCCCCGCCCAGGCGTCCGCCTCGGCGTCGGAGCCGATCCAGACGATCCGGCCCTCGCGGACGGCGAGTGCCTCGGCCTCCGGCAGCCCGGGGTCGACGGTGTGGATCCGGGCACCGGTGAGGAGCAGGTCGGCCGGGGCGGGGGACGAGGCGAGGGACGGGGCGGTGGTGCGGTTCATGCGCCGGCTGGCACCCGCCCGGCCTCATCGCCCTCCTCGCCGGCCTGCTCTTCTCGGCCCTGACCTGCGACTCCGAACTCTGGACCGGCCCCCTCGTCGCCCCCCTCGGCGGCGCGGACCTCACGCTGCTCGGCGCGGCGGTCTCGGCGCTCGTGTACGTGCTCCTGGCCCGGGGGCCGGGCAGAGGGGGGCAGGACCGGGCCGGGACTCAAGCCCGGACCGGGCGCGGCCGGACTCCAGGTCCGCGCCGGGCCCGGCCCGGACTCCAGGTCCGCGCCGGGCCCGGCCGAGGCGCGGCCGGGCTCCAGGCACCAGCCCGGCCGCGGCCTGGCGTCACGCCCTGATCGGCCTCACCGTCCCCCGGGCCAGGAGCACGTACACGAGCGCCGAGACCGCCGCGCCGAGCAGCGTGAGGTCCGCGCCGCCGAGGGGGGCGACGAGGGGGCCGGTCCAGAGTTCGGAGTCGCAGGTCAGGGCCGAGAAGAGCAGGCCGGCGAGGAGGGCGATGAGGCCGGGCGGGTGCCAGCCGGAGCGGTAGCCGTAGGCCCCGCCGGTGCTCGCGTGCAGTCCGGCGGAGTCGTACGTGCAGCGGCGGAGCACCATGTCGGCGAGGAAGACCCCGCCCCAGGGGGCGAACACGATGATCAGGAGGGAGAGGAAGGAGAGGAGCGAGGTGGTGAAGTCGGTGAGGAAGAGCGCCCCGAGGGAGCCGGCGGCGGTCACCGCGGCGCTGATCACGATGGCGCGGGCGCGGCTCCAGGGGATGCCGAGCACCTGGAGGTTCAGGCTCGACGAGTAGAGGGTGATGATCGAGTTGGTGACGGAGCCGCCGAGGACCAGGGCGAGGAAGAGCGGCTGGAACCAGCCGGGGAGCAGGCTCTCGGTGCCGGCGACCGCGTCGGTCATGTCGACCTGGGTGGCGGCGGCCACCCCGGCGACACCGAGGGCGACCGAGGAGATGAATCCGCCGAGGGCTCCGCTCCAGGTCAGCGCCTTGAGGGAGGTCGTGCGGGGGAGGTAGCGGGTGTAGTCGGCGGGCATGGGGAGGTAGGAGAAGGGGCCGGCGAGCATCACGACGAAGGCGAGGCTCCAGCCGGCGGCGCCGGGCGCTGCGGCCGGCGCGGAGGTGTCGGCGCCCGGCAGGAGGAGGAGCAGCAGGGCGGCGAAGCCGAGGGCGAGGACGTAGGCCATCCAGCGTTCGGCGAACTGGACGGTGGCGTGGCCCCAGAGCGCGACGGCGAAGGTCAGGGCGAGGGTGATGCCCAGGGCGAGGGCCCGGGCGGCGGAGCCGCCGCTCCAGCCGAGGTCGGAGAGGAAGGCTTCGAGGGCGAGGGTGCCCACCACCGTGTTCACGATGGTGTAGCCGATGCTCACGATCCAGTTGAGCAGTCCGGCCGGCCAGTTGCCGCGGCGGCCGAAGGCGGCGCGGGAGATGACGAGGGTGGCGGTGCCGGTGCGCACCCCGCTCAGGCCGGCGGCTCCGATGACGAGGAAGGCCAGGCCGCCGATGACGACGACGGCGGTGGCCTGCCAGAAGGAGAGCCCGAAGGCGACGGCGAGGGCGCCGTTGATGACGTAGGTGAAGGTGAGGTTCGAGCCGAACCATAGCCAGAAGACGTCCTTGGCGCCGCCGTGCCGTTCGGCGTCGGGGATGGGGTCGATCCCGTGCTCCTCGACCTGGAACACCGCGTCCCGGGCCGCCGGGGACACCTCGTCCCGGGCCGTCCCGGCCGCCTCGTCCCGGGCCGTGGCCCCCGCGGCGCCCGCGGTCCCGGGCGTCGTCTCGTGTCCGAGCACAGCGCACCTCCTGTCGTGAACGCTGCCTCGGTGTACCGCCGGGGCGCTGCCTCGACCACACCTTGAATGACGTTCTAATTTCTTGAATGACATTCAAGATGTGCGATGAGTTCCGGCCGCGTCAAGACCCCCGGCGGTTGCGATTAAGGTCGATCCCGCAGAGGCAGGGCGGATCCACGGAACGGGGACGATGGCGGTGGCAGGGGCGGCACGACGGCGGGACGGGCACGTCACCCAGGAACGGATGCTGGAGGAGGCCATGACGGCGATCGCCGAGGACGGCCTCTCCGCGCTCACGATGTCGGCGCTCGCGGAGCGGCTCGGCACCAGCGGCGGCCACATCCTGTACTACTTCGGCAGCAAGGACCTGCTGCTGCTCGCCGCCCTCCGGTGGAGCGAGGCGGCGCTGGCCGAGGAGCGCCGCGCGCTGCTGTCCCGACGGATCACGGCCGAGCGCAAGCTCGACCGGTTCCTGCCGCTGTATCTGCCGCGCGGGCCGCGCGATCCGCGCTGGACCCTGTGGATCGAGCTCTGGGCCCGCACCCCGGGCAACGGCGCGCTCGGCGAGGCGCAGGAGGAGCTGGACCGGGGCTGGCACGAGGATCTGGAGGCGCTGCTCGCGGCGGGTGTCGCCCGGCGGCGGTTCGCCCCGCTCGACACCGCGGCGCGCGCCTCCGAACTCCTGGCCCTGCTCGACGGGTTGAGCACCCGGGTGGTGCTCGGCCAGCAGTCCGGCCGCGATCCGCGGCCGGCCCTGGAGGTGGCCCGCTCGGCGGTGCGGGCCCTCGTCCCCCCGTATGCCGCGGGCACCGACTCGACGGACGGGCCCGCGGCATGACGACTCGTCAGCCCCGGTAGGCCTCGAGGAGGCGGAGCCACGCCTCGCTCAGCGTCGGGTACGACGGGACGGCGTGCCACAGCCGGGCGATCGGGACCTCGCCGACGACGGCGACCGTCGCCGAGTGGACCAGTTCTCCGATGCCGGGGCCGACGAAGGAGGCGCCGAGGATCACCTCCCGGTCGAGGTCGACGACCATCCGGGCGTGCCCCTGGTAGCCCTGGGCGTAGAGCCCGGCGCCGGCGACCTGGCGCATGTCGAGGTCCACGGCCCGGACCCGGTGGCCGGCCTGCTCGGCCTCGGCGAGCGAGAGGCCGACGGCGGCGGCCTCGGGGTCGCTGAACACCACCTGCGGCACCGCGGCGTGGTCGGCGGTGGCCGCGTACGGTCCCCAGCCCGACGCGTCGAGGGAGCCGTCGCCCTGGGCGCGGGCGGCGATCGAGGCGCCGGCGATCCGGGCCTGGTACTTGCCCTGGTGGGTCAGGAGCGCCCGGTGGTTGACGTCCCCGACCGCGTACAGCCAGTCGGTTCCGACGACCCGGAGGCTGTCGTCGACGTCGAGCCAGGAGCCCGGCTTCAGTCCGACCGTCTCCAGCCCGAGGTCCTCGGTGCGCGGGGCCCGCCCGGTCGCGAAGAGCACCTGGTCGCCCTCGACGCTGTCGCCGCCCTCCAGGACGACGGTGACCGGTCCCGTACTCCCGTCGCGCACGACCGCGCTGACCGAGACGCCGGTGCGGATCTCCGCGCCGCGCGCGGTCAGGGCCGCGGCGACGTGCTCCCCGACGAAGGGTTCCATCCGGGGCAGCAGCCCCTCGCCCCGTACGAGCATCGTGACCTGTGCTCCGAAGGCGTGCCAGGCGGTCGCCATCTCGACCCCCACGACTCCCCCGCCGACCACGATCAGCCGGCCGGGCACCTGGTCGGCGCTGGTCGCCTCGCGGCTGGTCCAGGGGTGCGCCCCGGGCAGTCCCGGAAGGTCGGGCAGGACGGCGCGGCTGCCGGTGCAGACGGCGACGGCGTGCCGGGCGGTGAGAACGTGCCGCTCGCCCTCGGGGGCCGCGACCTCGACGCGGCGCGGGCCGACGAGGCGGCCGTGGCCGCGGAAGATCCGGGCGTCGATCGAGTCGAGCCAGTCCACCTGTCCGTCGTCCGTCCAGTTCCCGACGACCTCGTCCCGGTGGGCGAGGATCTCCTGGACGTCGAGCGGACGGTCGGCCGAGGCGCGCAGGCCCGCCACCCTCCGGGCGTCGGAGCGGGCGATCACCGGGCGCAGCAGGGCCTTGCTCGGCATGCAGGCCCAGTAGGAGCACTCACCCCCGATCAGTTCGCTCTCGACGATCGCGGCGCTGAGGCCGGCGGCCCGCACCCGGTCGACGACGTTCTCCCCGACCGGGCCGGCCCCCAGGACCACCACGTCGTACTCGTGTTCGTGCTCGCTCTGCACCGTTCGTGTCATGGGGGACAGTCTGGCCCAACCGCGGCGCCGCGCACGGCTCGATACGCCGGGGCGGGGGGCGGGTTCCGGCTCAAGTGGAGACCCGGTCCTGGAGGGCGGACTGCCAGGCGGGCGCGGGGACGGCGGGTGCCCGCTCGGGGCGGCGGCCGCCCTGCGCGAAGAAGTCGACCAGCGGCAGCAGGGCCGCGCCGACGGTGACCGCCTCCGGGCCGAGGGTGCCGAGTCCGATGCCGGTCCGGCTGGCGGGGTAGTGGAGGGCGTAGGCCCGGGCGTAGCCGGAGACGGTCTCCAGGAAGCGGGGGCCGAGCTGGAGGCCGGCCCAGCCGCCGACGAGGATCCGTTCGGGCTGGAAGAGGTTGATGAGGTCGGCGAAGCCGGCGCCGAGGTACTCGGCGGTCTCGGCCAGGACGGCGAGCGCGGTCGCGTCGGGTTCCGTGTCCGGGTCGGCGGGGTAGGCCGCGGCGAGCATCGCGGTGAGCGCCGTCTCCTCGTCGGCGCCCGCGGGCGGCACCCCGCCCGCCTCCCGCCACCGTTCGAGCAGCGCCTCCGCTCCCGCGTACGCCTCCAGGCAGCCCTCCTCCCCCCGCACTTCCGCTTCGGCGCCGCCACCTCCGCCTTCCAGATCGAGGGGGCCACCGCCGAGGACGGCCGCTCCCCCTCCATCTGGGACACCTTCTGCCGCGTCCCGGGGGCCGTCGACAACGGCGACACCGGCGACACCGCCTGCGACCACTACCACCGGATGCCCGAGGACGTGGCCCTGCTCGCCGCCCTCGGCCTCGACACGTACCGCTTCTCCGTCTCCTGGTCGCGGGTCCAGCCGCGCGGACGGGGCCCGGCCAACCCGGCGGGGCTCGGCTTCTACGACCGGCTCACCGACGAACTCCTCGCCCGGGGCGTCACCCCCTGGCTCACCCTGTACCACTGGGACCTGCCCCAGGAGCTCCAGGACGCCGGCGGCTGGCCCGCCCGCGACACCGCCCGCCGGTTCGCCGACTACGCCGAGCTCGTCCACGACCGCCTCGGCGACCGCGTCACCCACTGGACCACCCTCAACGAACCGTTCTGCTCCGCCGTCCTCGGCCATGTCGAGGGCGTCCACGCCCCCGGCGGGCGCTCCTTCGCCGACGGCGTGCGCGCGGTGCACCATCTGCACCTCGCCCACGGACTCGCGGTCCGCCGGCTGCGCGCGGCCGCCCGCCGCCCCCTCGACCTGGCCGTCACCCATCTGCTCGGCACCAGCCGGCCCGCCACCGGGTCCGCGGCCGACCGCGAGGCCGCCCGCCGGGCCGACGCCCTCGGGTTCCGCTTCTACCTCGACCCGATCCTGCGCGGCCGGTACCCCCAGGACCTGATCGACGATCTGGCCGCCCGCGGCGTCGAGATCCCCGTCCGGGACGGCGACCTGGAGGTCATCTCCACCCCCATCGACACCCTCGGCGTCAACTACTACCGCTCGATGCGCACCTCGGGCACCGACGAGACCGGCGCCACCACCGACGCCCACGGCGTCCCCGTCACCCGGAACCTGCCGCACGGCGACCTGCCGGTCACCGGCCTCGGCTGGGAGGTGATGCCGCACGACTTCATCGAGCTGCTGCTGCGCGTCTCCCGGGACTACCCCGGCACGCCGATGGTGATCACCGAGAACGGCGCCGCGTACCAGGACGTCCCCGACGCCCACGGCTTCGTCGAGGACACCGACCGCACCGCCTACCTGGCCGCGCACCTCGCCGCCGTGGCGGAGGCCCGCACCCGCGGCGCCGACGTCCGCGGCTACTTCGCCTGGTCGCTCCTGGACAACTTCGAGTGGGCCTACGGCTACGACAAGCGCTTCGGACTGGTCCGCGTCGACTACGCCACCCAGACGCGGACGCCCAAGCGCAGCGCGCTGTGGCTGCGCGACACCGCCCGGCGGGTCCGGGGCGGCGGCGCGGACGGGCTCGATGGCCGGTAACCACCGGGAATGCGCGACCGCCGTGCGGGGTTAGGGTCGGAAGACGCCCCGTGTTCCCGGGCCGTCTCGGGAATCAGCCAGGATCCCCCCTTCACGCATGTCGGAGGAAGACAGCATGAGTACCGTTGAGCTCACCAAGGACAACTTCGACGAGGTCGTGAGCGGGAACGCGTTCGTCCTGATCGACTTCTGGGCCTCCTGGTGCGGTCCCTGCCGTCAGTTCGCCCCGGTGTACGACGCCGCCTCCGAGCGTCACGAGGACCTGGTCTTCGCGAAGGTGGACACCGAGGCGCAGCCGGAGCTGGCGGCGGCCTTCGAGATCCGCTCGATCCCGACCCTGATGATCGTCCGTGAGAACGTGGCGATCTTCGCCCAGCCCGGGGCCCTGCCGGAGGCAGCGCTGGAGGACGTCATCGGGCAGGCGCGGAAGCTGGACATGGACGAGGTCCGCAAGTCCGTGGAGGAGTCCAAGTCCCCGCAGCAGTGACCCGCCGCGAGGGGGTACGGGAGACGCTCCCGTACCCCCTCGCGTGCTGTCCGGGGGCGGTCGGCGCACCGGGACCGAGGCCCCGGGCGGCCGGCGCTCCCGGACGAGGGCGCCGGGACCGGGGGTCCGGGCGGGTCAGCGCTCCAGGACGAGGGCGAGGCCCTGTCCGACGCCGATGCAGAGGGCGGCGAGGCCGGTGCCCGAGCCCGCCGCGGCCAGCTGGTGGGCGACCGATCCGGCGAGGCGGGCGCCCGAGGCGCCCAGCGGGTGGCCGATGGCGACGGCGCCACCGCGCGGATTGACGATCTCGGGGTCCAGTTCCGGCCATTCCGCGAGGCAGCCGAGCGACTGGGCCGCGAAGGCCTCGTTGAGCTCGAAGGTCGACAGGTCTGCGAAGGAGCGACCGGCCTTCCCCAGGGCCCGCCGGACCGCCTCGACCGGGCCGAGGCCGAAGAGCTGCGGCTCGATGCCGGTGACGGCGGAGGTACGGATCCGGGCGAGCGGCTCCCGGCCGGTCGCGCGCAGTCCTTCCTCGTCGACGAGCAGCAGGGCGGCGGCGCCGTCGTTGAGCGGCGAGGAGTTGCCCGCGGTGACCGTGCCGCCGTCGGGGCGGAAGGAGGGCTTCAGCCGGGCGAGGGCCTCCATGGAGGTGGCGTCGCGGATGGACTCGTCGCGGGCGAGCTCCACGTCCGGGTAGGGGACGACCTCGTCGTCGTAGAGGCCCTTGGCCCAGGCCTCGGCCGCCTTGCGGTGGCTGGCGAGCGCGAAGGCGTCCTGCTGCTCGCGGGTGATGCCGTGCTTGTCGGCGATCAGCTCCGCGCCCTCGCCGAGGGGGACCGTCCACTCGGCGGGCATGCGCGGGTTCGTCATGCGCCAGCCGAGGGTCGTGGAGTGCAGCTGCTGGTGTCCGGCGGGGAAGGCCCGCTCGGGCTTCTGCAGCACCCAGGGGGCGCGGGACATCGACTCGACGCCGCCCGCGACGACCACCGAGGCGTCGCCGAGGGCGATGGCGCGGGCGGCCTGGATGACGGCTTCGAGGCCGGAGCCGCAGAGCCGGTTGACGGTGACGCCGGGCACGGAGACCGGCAGCCCGGCGAGCAGCACGGCCATCCGCGCGACGTCGCGGTTGTCCTCGCCCGCGCCGTTGGCGTCGCCGAAGTAGACGTCGTCGACGCGGGCCGGGTCGAGGTCGGGAGTGCGGTCCACGAGGGCCCGGACGACGTGGCCCGCGAGGTCGTCGGGGCGTACCGGGGCGAGCGCGCCCCCGAACTTCCCGATCGGGGTGCGGACGGCGTCGACGATGTAGACGTCGCGGATGCTCATCGGTTCTCTCCCACGTGGCCTTCGGAACGACTCTGTTCGTCTGGCGGCGGGTCTTCGGTCCCGGAGGGCGTCCGACCCGGCGCGCGCAGAGTCTCTGCCCGTCGGGCCGCCCTGTCAACGGGCCCCTGCGGGCGGGACGCCCCAGGTCAGTCGCGTCGCGCGGGCCGGACGAGGGCCGTGAGGCCGTAGTCGAGCTCGCGGCCGTCGACGAGCAGGGCCTCCACGGTGGGGGTGCCGGGGTCGATGTCGGCCCGGATGCCGTGGCCCTCGTAGATCGGGTACCCGGTCTCGCCGTGCTGTCCGGTGGCCTCCACGACGGCGGTGCGCACGGCGCTGTCGGCCACGGCCGCGCCGCCCCGGTCCTCGACGTGGGCCGGCACCAGCAGGATCTCGAAACGCTGCGGAACTGTGCTCATGGACCGACGCTAAGCGCTCGGCCGCCGGCGCGCCGGACGACCGCCGGGCGGCGTGTCCCGGGGCCGCCGGGCAAGTGTCGGTCCGGTGAGTGGTGGCCCGGCGGGTGGCGGTCCGGTCGTCGGACGGGCCGGATGCCGGGCCGGCCGGTCAGCTGGACTCGCGGCGGACGACCTCCGAGGCCAGCAGCGAGCGGGTGCGGGGCGGGACCTCGGGTTCCCGGACGGCCCGGTCGACGAGTTCGGCGAGTTCGCGTCCGAGCACCATGTCGATCCGTACGGTGCTGAGCCGGGGGCGGAGGAGCCGGCCGAGCAGCAGGTCGTCGGCGCCGACGACGGCGGTGTCCTCGGGGACGGCCACGCCGGCGTCTTGGAGCGCGCGCATCAGGAGCATGGCGTACTCGTCGTTGTAGGCGAAGACGGCGTCCAGGCCGAGGTCCCGCCAGCGTCCGGCGAGGGCGGCGGCGGACTCCTCGTCGTACCGCAGCGGGAGGGGTACGACGGTGGCGCCGGTGCCGCGGACCGCGCGGCGGGCGCCGTCGAGGCGGGGCCCGGAGAAGATGTCGAGGCCGGGCTCCTCGGGGAGGACGACGCCGATCGTGCGCCGGCCGGTCTCCACGAGGTGGGCGGTGGCGACCTCGCCGACCCGTCCCTGGTCCATGAGGAGGGCGTGGGTGCCGTCGACGTGCCGGGTGCCGAGGGTGATCACGGCGCGCGCCCCGGACCGCTTGAGGATCTCGACGCCCTGTCCGGTCAGCTGGACGGCGCCGAGGGAGACCACCGCCACCGGCCGGAGCTCGGCCCAGGCGCGGGCGGCCTCCTCGCCCTCCAGTCCGACGCTGCCGTACTGGACCACCGTGTAGTCGAGGCGTCGCAGGGCCCACTGGAAGTCGTTGAAGAACCGGCTGTAGAGCGGCCCGACCGGTACGTGGGAGGTCGGCAGGAGCACCATCCGGCTGTGGCCGGCGCGGAGGCTCCGGGCGGCCGCGTGCGGGACGTACCCGAGTTCCTCGGCCGCCTCCCGCACGCGGCGGCGGGTCGGCTCGCTGATGCGGACGGCCGAGGTGTTGTTCAGGACGTACGAGACGGTGGCCCGGGAGACGCCCGCGAGGCGGGCGACGTCGGCGCTGGTCGGGACCGTGCGCCCGAGGGGGCGTTCGGGGGTGTGTTCGGTTGGCTGACTCATCGCTTCGGCATCTTTCCAGAACAATCCGGCCCGAGGTCTGGCGGATGGCCGGAATCGAGTGCTACACAGTGCTCACACGTGTCAGTGACACGTGTAACTACCTCGTTCGATCCGCCTCTCGCCCCCGTCGGGCGATCTCCCCAGGAGGGCACCGTGGCCCTTTCCTCCCCCGGCTCCACCGCCTCCGGCACCGGCCCGTCCGCTCCCGGCCCGACCGCGGCGGACCGCCCGGCCCGTGGTCTGCTGACCCTGCTGCTCGCCGGGAACACCGCGATGTACGCCCTGTACATCGGCGTGCCCGGGCTGCTCCTCGCGCTCCAGATCGAGGAGATCGACCCGGCCGACAAGGTGGCCAACTTCGGCCTGGTCTCCGGCATATCCGCGATCTTCGCCACCGTCTTCAACCCGGTCGCGGGCGCCCTCTCGGACCGCTCGGGCCGCCGCAACCCGTGGATCCTCGCCGGCGGTCTGCTCGCGCTCCCGGTGATGCTGCTGCTCGGCAGCGTCCACACGATCCTGCTGGTGACCATCGTCTGGTGCCTCGGCCAGGCCGTCATGAACGTCTACCAGGCCGCCCTCACCTCCGTGGTGCCCGACCGGGTCCCGGTGGCCGCCCGCGGTAAGGCCTCGGCGGCCGTCGGGCTGGGCCTCCCCGTCGGCTCGACGATCGGCGCCCTGGTCGGGGCCGCTTTCTCCGAGGACTACCGCACCGGCTACCTGGTCTTCGGCGCGGTCCTCGCAGCCACCGCCGTGCTGTTCACCTCCTGCGCCCGGGAGCGGCGTCTGCCCGCGAAGGCGCCCGTGCCGGTGCGGGAGCAGCTCGCGGCCTTCGGCAGCGCGCTGGGGGACCACGACTTCCGGTGGGCGTTCATCGGACGTGCCCTGCTGGTCCTCGGCTACTTCGCGGTGGCGGGGTTCCAGCTGTACATCCTCAAGGACCACACCGAGCTGCCCGCCGGGTTGAGCGCCGAGGAGGCGGTGGCGGTCCTCCTGCCGCTCAACGCGCTCGCGATGGTGGTGTCCACCGTGCTCGGCGGCTGGCTGTCGGACCGCTACGACCGGCGCAAGCTCTTCGTGGGCGCCTCGGCCGCGCTGGCCGCGGTGGCGCTGCTCATCCCGGCGGTGTCGGCGAGCTGGACCGCGATGCTGGTCTTCTCCGCGGTCAACGGCCTGGGCTTCGGCTGCTACATGGCGGTCGACACCGCTCTGGTGACGATGGTGCTGCCGAGGGCCGAGGACGCCGCCCGGGACATGGGGGTCCTCAACGTCGCCAACGCGGGGCCGCAGATCGTCGCCCCGTTCGCGGCCTCGCTGGTCGTCTCGCTGAGTGGCGGGTACACGGCGCTGTTCCTGGTCGCCGCCGTACTGTCGGTACTCGGCGCGCTCGCCGTGCGCCCGATCCGCGGCGTGCGCTGAGACCCCGGCGTCCGCCCCCGTCACGTCAGAGAGGCCGCACCGTGCTCCTGCACACGACCACATGGGGTTCGGGCGACCGGATCGCCCTGCTCGTCCACGGCCTGATGGCCGACCACCGCACCTGGCGGCGGGTCGGACCGGCGCTCGCGGAGCGCGGCTACCGGGTGATCGCGGTGGACCTGCGGGGGCACGGCGCGAGCGGGCGGGCCGCCGGCCCGGAGGCGTACCGGCCGGCGGACCACGCCGACGACCTCGTCGCATCGCTGCCCTCCGGGGCGGAGTTGGCGATCGGCCACTCGCTCGGCGGGCTCGCGCTCGCCCGGGCGGTGGAGCGGCTCGCGCCGACCCGGGCCGTGTACTCCGACCCCGCCTGGCACCTGGCGGCCGGCCCCTGCGGCTACCGGGCCGAGAATTTCGTCCGGGGCAGTTCGATGACCCGGGAGCAGATCAAGGGGTTCAACCCGCGCTGGCCGGACGAGGACGTGGACACGGAGATGGCCTCGGTACGGGCGTGGGACGAGCGATCCGCCTACGGCCTCACGGAGTTCGTGGGCGCCGACATGTGGCCGGTCCGGGCGGAGGTGCCCTCCCTGGTGGCGCTGGCCGATCCGAGCTCGCTGGTCCGGCCGGAGCACGCCCGGATGCTGACGGAGCGCGGCTTCGCGGTCCGTACGGTGAAGGGGGCGGGCCACACGATCCACCGGGACGAGTTCGAGGGGTTCATGTCCGCGCTTGACGACTGGATCTGACGTACCGTTCAGGCATGGACGACGCGTCGATGGACTCCTCGATGGTGGGACTGCTCGGCCGGGTGACCGGCACCGTCGGGCCGGGTCTCGTCGGTGAGGTGATCGTCCGGATCCGGGGCGGTGCCGAGCACTTCCTCGCCCATCCGGCCACCCCGAAGGAGCGGATCGACGTGGGAACGGTGGTGACCGTCATGGAACATCTCCCTCCACGCACCGTCTATGTCACAGCCGCGTACGAGGGTTGAACGGACCGTTGAGCCGCGCCCGCCGTGGGCGCACACTCCCTTCACCGGATCCGCACCGGCTCCGGTGAAGGGGGACCATGTCCATGGGCATCGGCATTCTCGCGGCCGCCGTCGTCGGCGCCTTCGTCGTCCTGATCATCGTCTTCAAGATGATGTGGCGCGTCGCGGAACCCAACGAGGCTCTGATCATCTCCGGCTCCAACCACAAGAACGAGGCTCTCGGCGCGGGCATGGGGTTCCGCATCGTCACCGGGCGGGGCACGCTGGTGCTGCCGGGTGTGCAGGCGGTGCGCAAGCTCTCGCTCGATCTCAACGAGACCCAGTTGTCCGTCGAGTGCGTCACCCACCAGGGCATTCCGCTGAAGGTCCGCGGTGTGGTGATCTTCAAGGTCGGTGACGACTTCGTGTCGATCGCCAACGCCGCCCGCCGCTTCCTCGACCAGCAGAAGCTCATGAGCGAGCGGGTGCACATCGTCTTCGCCGGTCATCTCCGCGCCATCGTCGGCGGGTTGACGGTGGAGGACATGATCCGTGACCGGGAGAAGCTGACCGGGCAGGCGCGTTCGGCCTGTGGCACGGAGATGGAGAAGCTCGGTCTGATCGTCGACTCGCTGCAGATCCACGAGATCGAGGACCCGACCGGGTACATCAAGAACCTGGCCGCGCCGCACGCGGCCGCCGTCCAGCGGGACGCGCGGATCGCGCAGGCCGAGGCGAACCGCCGGGCCACCGAGGCCGAGCAGCAGGCCGCGGCGCGGATGTCGGAGGCGACCCGCGACAGCGAGATCCTCCAGGCGGGCTACCAGGCCGAGCGGGACCAGGCGTCCGCGACGGCCCGGCAGGCGGGTCCGCTGGCCGAGGCGGCCTCCCGCCAGGAGGTCGTCGTCCAGGAGACCCGGGTCGCCGAGCTGGAGGGCCACCGCAAGGAGCAGCAGCTCCAGGCGGAGGTCCGCAAGCCGGCCGACGCGCTGGCGTACGAGACCCGGACGCTGGCCGCGGCCGAGCGGGACGCCAGGATCTCGGCGGCCGAGGCCGAGGCGAAGGAGACGGAGCTGGCGAGCGCCGCCAAGGCGACGGCGACCCGGCTCACCGGTGAGGCGGAGGCGGCGGCGCAGCACGCCAGGGGGCTCGCGGTCGCCGAGGCGACCCGGGCGAAGGGTCTGGCGGAGGCCGAGGCGATCAAGGCCCGTGCGGCGGCGCTCGCGGAGAACCAGGAGGCCGTCGTCGCGCAGCAGCTGGCCGAGAAGTGGCCGGAGATCGTCTCGGCGGGCGCGTCGGCGTTCGGGAACGTGGACCAGATGGTGCTGCTCAACGGCGCCGACGGCATGGCGGACGTGTTCGCCAAGGCGCTGACCATGGGCGGGACCGGTCTGGGGCTGGCCCGGCAGTTGCTGGCCACGATGAACCCGGCCGCCCAGGAGCGGCTGGGCACGGGCGTGCCCCCGGCGCCGCGGGCGCCGGAGGCGAGTGTGGAGATCACGGTCGGCGACGGGGAGGAGGAGCGGCCGGGGCGGTGAGGGCCACGGGCCCGGTCCGGTGCCGAGCGGTACCGGACCGGGCCACGTGCCCCTGTCGGCTTCCCGCCCGGCTTCCCTGCCCGCTCGCTCGGCCCGTGCGCGTCAGTTGTGGCCGAACTTGCGTTCCTTGCGGTGCGAGGAGTGCTCCACCAGGGGCATCGACGTCTCGCTCCTGGGGACCGCCGAGGTCTGTTCCTTCGTGGTCGCCCCGGTGCGGGGCTCGTGGCCGCCGGTACGGGCTCCCCGGTTGGTCCGGGTCTGTTTCTTGCCCACGATCGTGCCTCCCGTGACGGGTGTCGGACGGTGGTCCGTATCCCTTCAGCCTGGCACGGGGGTGCGGGCGTCGCATGTCAGGCGGTGGCCGCCCCGATGACCCGGGTGAAGGCGGTCAGTGTGGGGGTGCCCGGGGCGCGGTCGAGGACGGCGAAGACGATCTCCTCGAAGTGTCCGGCGAAGCGGCCGTCCCCGGTGAGCAGGGCGGCGAAGGCGCCGGCGACCTGGCGGGGGTCGTTCTGGAAGACGCCGCAGCCCCAGGCGCCGAGTACGAGCCGCCGGTAGCCGTGCGCGGCGGCCGTCTCCAGGACCCGCTCGGCGCGGGACGCGAGGGCGGCGGGCAGCCGGTCGGCGAGGGCGGGGGTCCGGCGGCGCAGGACGCCGGCGTTGGGTGCGGGCGAGGTGAGGAAGCCGACGGTGACGGGCGCGTCGAGGAGGGCGCCGCGGTCGTCGCGGAAGACGGGTACCCGGGGCGAGTGGATGACCCGGTCGGTGTAGAGGACGTCCCTGTTCTCGCGGTGGTGGGCGTAGTAGGCGGGGGCGCGGAGCAGGGT
>NZ_RDBH01000053.1:0-21198 GCF_008042145.1 Streptomyces sp. adm13(2018) | reverse complement strand
CCGTTGAGGTAGCCGCCGCCGGGGTTGCGGGCGGAGGCGAAGTTCAGGACGGCGACGGGGCGGGCGGGGTCGGCGGCGGTCATCCGCCGGGCGGCGGCGAGGCTGCTCTCGCCGGTGACGTCGAGGGTGGGCGTCCGGTCGGTGTCGGGGGTGACCGGAACGGGCGCGGGGCCGTGCAGTCGTGTTCCGGCCAGGGCGGCGGCGAGGTCGTCCGCGAGGGAGACGGTCCGGCCGTCGGGGGTCCGGTAGCCGCCGGCGGCGACGATCTCCTCGGTCTGCCGCGCGATCGCGCGCAGTCGTGCACTCATGGCCTCAGAATGATCGTTTCCGGTCGGCCGGGACAACGGGTTTTCCCGTGGTCGCGCCGGGCTCCGGCGTGACCCGTACACGGGCTGTTTCCGGCCGTACGGGGGCGCGGGGGGCGCGTCCGGCCGGTCCGGGGCGCTCTTGCACGCCGCTCGGCGGTGGCTTTAGGTGGAAGCAGAACGTCCCGGTGCCGGTCCCGACGACCGGCTCGACGACTGGAGGTGTACGGATGTCGTCCAGCGGCATACGGCGCGGCGAACCGCCCCTCGCGGAGGCGGACGCGGAGGAACTGCTGCGATGTATCTGCTTCAAGACCGGCCCGCCCCGGACCGTAGGGGTGGAGCTGGAATGGCTGGTGCACGAGCTGCGCGACCCCCGGCAGCCCGTCCGGCCGCCGAGGCTCGCGACCGCGCTCGACAGCGTGCGGGCCCTGCCGCTGGAGTCGTCCCTGACCTTCGAACCCGGCGGGCAGCTGGAGCTCAGCTCGCGCCCGGCCGGTTCGCTCATGGAGTGCCTGGACTCCCTCTCGGGCGACCTCCGGGCGGTCCGCTCCGCGCTCGCTCCCCTCGGTCTCGGTCTCAGCGGCTACGGGGTGGACCCCTGGCACTCGCCGCGCGGCCGGGTGCTCCACGAGCCGCGGTACGACGCCATGGAGGCGGCTCTCGACCGGTCGGGCCCCGCCGGGCGGGCCATGATGTGCGACTCGGCCTCCGTGCAGATCTGCCTGGACGCCGGCCTGGAGGAACCGGGACCGCTCGGCTACCACCGGCGCTGGCAGCTGGCCCACCTGCTCGGCGCGGTGCTCGTGGCGGCCTTCGCCAACTCCCCGCTGCACGGCGGGCGTCGCACCGGCTGGCGCTCGACGCGGCAGGCGCTCTGGGCCGACCTCGACCCCCTGCGGACCCTCGCGCCCCCGCCGGACGGCGAGCCCCGCGCCGAGTACGCCGCCCATGTCCTGGACACCCCGGTGATGTGCGTACGGGCCGAGGAGGGGCCCTGGGACGTGCCGGAGGGGATGACCTTCCGCGACTGGCTGCGCTCGGGCGGGCCCCGGCCGGCCGACGCGGACGACCTGCGCTATCACATGACGACGCTCTTCCCGCCGGTGCGGCCGCGCGGTCATCTGGAACTGCGGATGGTCGACGCCCAGCCGGGGGCGGACGGGTGGGTGGTGCCGGTGGCCGTGGCGACCGCGGCGTTCGACGACCCGGAGGCCGCCGAGACCGTGTACCGGGCGGTGAAGCCGCTCGCGGAGCGGGCCGGCGACGCGCCCGCCCCGCGCAACCCGCTCTGGCTGGCGGCGGCCCGCGACGGCCTCGCCGACCCGGAACTGCACGCCACCGCCCTGGCGGTGTTCGCCGCGGCGATCGACGCACTGCCCCGGATCGGGGCGAGCGAGGAGGTACGGCGCGCGGTGGCCGCCTTCCACGAGCGGTACGTGGTGCCCGGGAGCTGCCCGGCCGACGAGCTGGAGGTGCTGGCGTCATGACGGAGACCCGGACCGAGCGGGATCCCGAGGCGCTGCGCCGGCACGCCCTGGAGTCCCTCACCGCCGCGCGGGCCCGCACGGCGCTGCTGACGTCCTGCGTCGAGGACGACGAACTCACCGCCCAGCACTCCCCCTTGATGTCCCCGCTGGTCTGGGACCTGGCGCACATCGGGAACCAGGAGGAGCTGTGGCTGTGGCGGGCCGTGGCCCGGCAGGAGGCGCTGCGGCCCGAGATCGACTCGCTCTACGACGCCTTCGAGCACCCCCGGTCGAGCCGGCCGTCCCTGCCGCTGCTCGCGCCCGGCGAGGCCCGGACCTACGCGGCGGACGTACGACTGCGCGTCCTCGACGTGCTGGAGCGCGCCGAGTTCGACGAGCGTCCGCTGCTCCGCGCCGCCTTCGCCTTCGGGCTGGTCGCCCAGCACGAACAGCAGCACGACGAGACGATGCTGATCACCCATCAGCTGCGGAAGGGGCCCGCGGCACTGACCGCTCCCCCGCCGCCCCCGCCGCCCGGCGGCCCGCTGCCCGCCGAAGTCCTCGTCCCCGGCGGCCCGTTCACCATGGGCACCTCCGAGGAGCCGTGGGCCCTGGACAACGAGCGGCCGGCGCACACCCGGGTCGTGCCCGCCTTCCACATCGACACCGTCCCGGTCACCAACGGCGCCTACCGGGCCTTCATCGCCGACGGCGGCTACACGGACGGCCGCTGGTGGCGGCCCGAGGGCTGGGCGCAGATCAGGGAGCACGGCATCGCGGCCCCGCTGTTCTGGCGCCGGGACGGCGCCCAGTGGCTGCGCCGGCGGTTCGGGGTGACCGAACCCGTCCCGGACGACGAGCCGGTCCTGCACGTCAGCTGGTACGAGGCGGACGCCTACGCGCGCTGGGCGGGCCGGCGGCTGCCGACGGAGGCCGAGTGGGAGAAGGCCGCCCGGTACGATCCGGCGTCCGGCCGCTCGCGCCGCTACCCCTGGGGCGACGCCGACCCCGGTCCCGAGCACGCCAACCTCGGCCAGCGGCACCTGCGGCCGGCCGCCGCGGGCAGCTATCCGGAGGGCGCCTCGCCGCTCGGCGTACGGCAGTTGATCGGGGACGTGTGGGAGTGGACGGCGAGCGACTTCCTGCCGTACCCGGGGTTCACCGTCTTCCCGTACAAGGAGTACTCGGAGGTGTTCTTCGGCCCGGACCACAAGGTGCTGCGCGGCGGGGCCTTCGGTGTCGACCCGGTCGCCTGCCGGGGCACCTTCCGCAACTGGGACCTGCCCGTGCGCCGCCAGATCTTCGCGGGCTTCCGCACGGCGCGCAGCGCGGAGCTCGACTGATGTGCCGCCATCTCGCCTTCCTGGGCGACCCGGTGGCACTGGAAGAGCTGCTCGTCGAGCCGGCGCACGGTCTGCTGCGCCAGTCCTGGGAGCCCCGGTCCCAGACCAGCGGCACGGTGAACGCCGACGGCTTCGGGGTGGGCTGGTACGCCGAGGGGGACCCGGTGCCCGCCCGGTACCGGCGCTCCGGGCCGATCTGGGCCGACCTCTCGTTCGCCGACCTCGCGCGGGTGGTGCGCTCCGGGGCCCTGCTCGGCGCGGTCCGGGGGGCGACCCTGCCGGGCGCCGACGGGGAGGCGGCCGCCGCGCCGTTCGCCGCCGGGCCGTGGCTGTTCAGCCACAACGGCGCCGTCCGGGGCTGGCCGAACTCGCTGGCGCCGCTCGCCGCGGCCCTCCCCGCCGGGGAGCTGCTCGCGCTGGAGGCCAGGACGGACTCGGCGCTGGTCTGGGCGCTGGTGCTGCACCGGCTGCGGTCCGGGGACGCCCCGGAAGACGCCCTCGCCGACACGGTGCGGGAGGTCGCCGCGGCGGCCCCCGGCTCCGGTCTCACCCTGCTGCTGACCGACGGGGCGCGGATCACCGCGACCGCCTGGGAGAACAGCCTCTGGTACCTGACGGCCCCCGACCGGGTGGTCGTGGCCTCCGAACCGTACGACGACGACCGGCGCTGGCGGGAGGTCCCCGGGCGCACGCTCGTGACCGCCACCCGTGCCGACGTCACCCTCACCCCGCTCAAGGAGCCCTCCGCGTGAGCCCGTTCCAGCTGACCCGCACCCTCGCCCCGGACGCCGCCGGCGCCGATCTCCGCGCCGACGTCCTCCACGGGCTCAACCGCTCCCCCAAGGAGCTGCCGCCCAAGTGGTTCTACGACGCCCGGGGCAGCGAGCTGTTCGAGGAGATCACCCGGCTGCCCGAGTACTACCCGACCCGGGCCGAGCGGGAGATCCTGAAGGAGCGCGCGCCGGACATCGCCGCCGCGACCGGGGCCAGGACCCTGGTGGAGCTGGGTTCCGGATCGTCGGAGAAGACCCGGTTCCTCATCGACGCGCTGCTGCCGGGGCTCGACGCCTACGTGCCGGTGGACGTGAGCGAGTCCGCGCTGACCGGGGCGGCGGAGTCGCTGCTCGCCGAGCGGCCGGGGCTGCACGTGCACGCCCTGGTCGCCGACTTCACCCGGGGGCTCGCGCTGCCCGGGACGCCCGGGCCGCGGCTGGTGGCCTTCCTCGGCGGCACCATCGGCAACCTGCTGCCCGGGGAGCGGCGTACCTTCCTGCGCTCCGTCCGGGCGATGCTGGCGCCGGGCGACGCGCTGCTGCTCGGTACGGACCTGGTGAAGGACGAGGCGACGCTCGTGGCCGCGTACGACGACCCGGCCGGGGTGACGGCGGCCTTCAACAAGAACGTCCTCACGGTGATCGACCGTGAGCTGGGTGCGGACTTCGACCCGGACGCGTTCGCGCACGTGGCGGTCTGGGACGACGAGCGGGAGTGGATCGAGATGCGGTTGCGGGCCCGCCGCGCGCTGACCGTGAAGATCCCGGAGCTGGATCTCGTGGTGCCGTTCGCGGCGGGCGAGGAGATGCGGACGGAGGTGTCCGCGAAGTTCCGTCAGGCGGGGGTCCGGGCCGAACTGGCGGAGGCGGACCTGGAGCTCGACCGCTGGTGGACCGACAGCGCGGGCCGGTTCGCGCTGTCCCTGGCCACCGCCCGCTGAGCGGCGGCCGCCAGGTCGCGCCGGTCGCGGTGAAGGGCCCCGGACAGGGGGTCGCCGAGGCGGACGACGGCGGTGAGCCGGCGGGTGGAGACCACCCGCCACAGTGAGGAGCCGAGCGGGTCGGTCCCGACGTACGCCGCGGCGTCGGTGGGCCGGTAGTCGATCCGTACCGGCTGCACGGCGCAGCCGGCGTCGAGGGCGGCCTGGAACGCGGCCGGGCGGAACCGGCCGCGTTCCCGTCCGCACCAGGTCGAGCCCTCGGGGAAGACCACCACCCGGCCGCCGGCCGCGAGGACGCCGGTCAGGCTCCGTACGGTGCCGGGCAGAGCCATGAGGCCGTCCCGGTCGATGAAGAGGGTGCCGCCGAGCGCGGCGAGCGTGCCGAGCACCGGCCAGCGGCGCACCTCCGCCTTGGCGACCGACCGGCCGGGCAGGACGGCGGCGATCAGCGGGATGTCGAGCCAGGAGACGTGGTTGGCGACCACGAGGAGCGGGCCGGCGGCCGGGGCCGCCGCTCCCTCGTAGCGGACGCGGACGCCGAAGGCGCGGACCACCGTGCTCGTCCAGCGGCGGACCAGGGCGAGCCGGGTGGCGGCCGGGAGCAGGGCGGCCGCCGGGGCGAGGAGGAGGCCGAGGAGAAGGGTGCCGAGTCCGGCGACCAGCCGGGCCGTGCACCGGACGGGCCCGGCCTTCGCCGTTCCGGCGCCGGGGTGGCCGGGGTCGTACGCGGGATGCGCCGCGCAGTGGCCCGGGGTGCAGGGTGCCGTGGGGAGCCACGGCGAGGGGGCGCCCTTCCCGGTCACCGGGCCGGGACGAGCGAGAGGAAGTGGTCGAGGTAGCGGGGGTGCGTCCGGCGCAGCGAGAGCAGGACGAAGAGGTCGGCGGTGCCGAACTCGGGGTCGTGCGCCGGGGCGCCGCAGACCTGGGCGCCCAGCCGGAGGTAGCCGCGGAGCAGCGGCGGTAGTTCGGTGCGGCCCTCGGGGCGGGTGACGCCGTCGGGGCTCCAGAGCTTGTGCGGGGTGACCCAGTGCTCCTCGGGGGCGAGGTGCCTGGCCTTGACCGTGTCCCAGGTGGCGGCGGCGAGGGCGCCGCCGTCCGCGAGCGGCAGGGAGCAGCAGCCGGCGAGCCAGTTGTGGCCGGTGTCCGTCATGTAGCGGGCGAGACCGGCCCAGATGAGGGCGATGACGGCGCCGTTGCGGTGGGCGGGGTGGACGCAGGAGCGTCCGACCTCGACCAGGTCGTGCCGGATGGGGGCGAGCCGGCCGAGGTCGAACTCGCCCTCGGAGTAGAGGCGCCCGGCGATCGCGGCCCGGTCGGGCGGCAGGATGCGGTAGGTGCCGACGACCTCGCCGGTGGTCTCGTCCCGGACGAGGAGGTGGTCGCAGTACGCGTCGAAGGCGTCGGCGTCGAGGCCGGGTTCGGGGCCGTCGAGCCGGGCGCCGAGCTCGCCGGCGAACACCTGGTGGCGCAGCCGCTGGGCGTCCCGGACGTCCTGCTGGTTCCGGGCGAGGCCCACCTGGTAGCCGTCGGCCCCCGCGTGACCCACCGCGACCCGGCCGCACCCTGGCCGTGCCACGGTGGCGCCGGCCCGGTCGGGCCCCCGCCGGGCCCCGGACGGTCCCGGCATGACCCACCC
The DNA here is from genome assembly GCF_008042145.1 of Streptomyces sp. adm13(2018). GTDB lineage: Bacteria > Actinomycetota > Actinomycetes > Streptomycetales > Streptomycetaceae > Streptomyces. The sequence goes on along the minus strand of NZ_RDBH01000053.1, from coordinate 14,731 downwards.
CGACCGGGCCGGGGACGGTCCCGGGGATAAAATCACGTTATGCCCGAAAGTCACCATGACCCGTACGTCCGCGTCCGCGGTGCCCGTGAGCACAACCTCGCCGGGGTGGACGTCGACATCCCCCGTGACGCGCTCGTCGCGTTCACCGGGGTCTCGGGCTCCGGGAAGTCGTCCCTGGCGTTCGGGACCCTCTACGCCGAGGCCCAGCGGCGCTACCTCGAGTCGGTGGCGCCGTACGCGCGGCGGCTGATCCACCAGGTGGGGGCGCCCGCGGTCGGCGAGATCACCGGGCTCCCGCCGGCGGTCTCGCTGGAGCAGCGCCGGTCCTCGCCGAACGCCCGGTCGTCCGTCGGGACGGTCACCACCCTCTCCAACTCGCTCCGCATGCTGTTCTCCCGCGCGGGCCGCTATCCGGCGGGCGCCGAGCGGCTGGACTCCGACGCGTTCTCCCCCAACACGGCGGTCGGGGCCTGCCCTTCGTGCCACGGTCTGGGTCGGGTGCACGACACGAGCGAGGAACTCCTCGTCCCCGATGCGGAGCTGTCGATCCGCCAGGGTGCCATCGCCGCCTGGCCGGGCGCCTGGCAGGGGAAGAACCTGCGGGACGTCCTCGACGCCCTGGGGTACGACGTCGACCGGCCGTGGCGGGAGCTCGACGCGAAGGACCGCGAGTGGATCCTCTTCACGGACGAGCAGCCGGTGGTGACCGTCCATCCGGTCCGGGACGCGGACCGGATCCAACGCCCATACCAGGGCACGTACATGAGCGCCCGGCGGTATGTGCTGCGGACCTTCTCCGACTCGAAGAGCACGGCCCTGCGGGCGAAGGCGGAGCGGTTCCTCACCAGCGCCGCCTGCCCGGTGTGCGGGGGCGGGCGGCTGCGGCCGGAGGCGCTGGCGGTGACGTTCGCGGGCCGGAGCATCGCCGACCTGGCGGCGCTGCCGCTGACGGCCCTGTCCGGGCTCCTCTCCACCGCGGCGGCCGGGGAGGGGGAGACCGCGCGCGTCCTGACCGGCGACCTGGTCGCCCGGATCGCGACCGTGACCGAACTCGGCCTCGGCTACCTCAGTCTGGACCGGGCCACCCCCACCCTCTCCAACGGGGAGCTTCAGCGGCTGCGGCTCGCCACCCAGCTGCGCTCGGGCCTCTTCGGCGTGGTCTACGTCCTGGACGAGCCGTCCGCGGGCCTGCACCCGGCCGACACGGAGGCGCTGCTCGTCGTGCTCGACCGGCTCAAGGCGGCGGGGAACTCCGTGTTCGTGGTGGAGCACCACCTCGACGTGATCCGGCACGCCGACTGGCTGGTGGACGTCGGTCCGCTCGCCGGGGTGCACGGCGGACGGGTCCTGCACAGCGGTCCGCCGGCCGGGCTGGCGACGGTCGAGGCGTCGGCGACCCGCCGTTTCCTCTTCGACCGGGAGCCGGGTCCCGCGCGGGAGGTGCGCGCGCCGGCCGGCTGGCTGCGGACGGGGCCGGTGACCCGGCACAACCTCCGGGAGGTCGACGCGGCGTTCCCGGTCGGGGTGCTGACCGCGGTGACCGGGGTCTCGGGATCGGGCAAGTCGACCCTGGTCGGCGCGCTGACGGAGGAGGTCTCCGGGGTGGGGCGGCTGGTGACGGTGGACCAGCGGCCGATCGGCCGTACCCCGCGCTCCAACCTGGCCACGTACACGGGTCTGTTCGACGTGGTGCGGAGGCTGTTCACGGAGACCGAGGAGGCGCGGGCCCGCGGCTACAAGGCGGGCCGGTTCTCCTTCAACGTCCCCGGCGGGCGCTGTGAGACCTGTCAGGGCGAGGGGTTCGTCTCCGTGGAGCTGCTCTTCCTGCCCAGTACGTACGCGCCGTGCCCGGACTGCCACGGCGCCCGCTACAACCCCGAGACGCTCCAGGTGCGGCTGCGCGGTCTGAGCATCGCCGAGGTCCTCGACCTGACCGTGGAGGGCGCCGCGGAGTTCTTCGACGGCACACCCGCCGCCGCGCGGAGCCTGCGCGCCCTGCTCGACGTGGGCCTCGGCTATCTGCGGCTGGGGCAGCCCGCGACGGAGCTGTCCGGCGGCGAGGCGCAGCGGATCAAGCTGGCGACCGAGCTCCAGCGGCCGCACCGCTCCCCCACCCTGTACGTCCTGGACGAGCCGACGACGGGGCTGCACCCGGCCGATGTGGAGGTGCTGATGCGTCAGCTCCACGGCCTGGTGGACGCGGGCCACTCGGTGGTGGTCGTCGAGCACGACATGGACGTGGTGGCCGCCGCGGACTGGGTGGTCGACCTCGGTCCGGGCGGCGGGGACGAGGGCGGTCGGATCGTGGCCGCGGGGCCGCCGGACCGGGTGGCGCGGGCGGCGGAGAGCCGCACCGCGCCGTATCTGCTCCGGGCCCTGGGGTCCGCCGGACGGGGCTGAGGCCGTCCGGCGGGCCCGTGGCCGCGGGTCAGGCCGCCGTGTCGAAGGTGTAGTGGCGGGTGTGGTCGAGCATGTCCGCCGGGGTCACGTCGTTCCACGGGCGCATGGTGTCGCCGAGGTCGACGACGTTCGGGGTGCCCGCGGCCGGCAGGTACGGGGACCGGGGGTGCCGGGCCTGCCAGTCGGCCCACAGCTTGTCGATGAAGGCGTGGTGGAGCCAGAACACGGGGTCGTTCGGGGAGACCCCGGTGCCCATCTGGCCGCCGACCCAGACGTGGACGCGGTTGTGGAGGTTCACCCCGCGCCACCCTTCGAGGTGGTTGCGGAAGCCGTCCGAGGAACTGTTCCACGGGGCCGTGTCGTAGGTCTGCATGGCGAGGACGGAGTCCACCTCGGCGCGGGTGGGGAGCTGGCGGCCGCCCGCCCCGAGGTCGCGCCGGAGGTAGTCGCGGCTGTCGACGCGGACGCTGATCGTCCACCGGTTGCCGCTGCGGGCGAACGCGCCGTCGAGCACCTGGCCGTCGCGGGCGCGCCCGGTGCCGCCGAGGAAGTCGGGCGCCCAGAGCGAGGAGCGGGACGTGCGGTCGGCGGTCCAGTCCCAGTAGGGCAGGTTGACGGTCGGGTCGACGGACTGGAGGGCCTGCTCGAACTCGATGAGGAAGCGCCGGTGCCAGGGCAGGAAGGACGGCGACCGGTGGCCGACGCGGTCGCCGGTGTCGGTGTCGCTCATGATGAAGGCGTTGTGGGTGGTGACGAAGGCGTCGTACCGCCCGGAGCGCTTGAGCTCCAGGAGGGCGGCGACGAAGCGCCGCTTCTCGTCGGCGGTGAGGGTGGCCTGGTTCTTGCGTACGGTCATGACGGGTGTCGCTCCTGGATCGGTCAGCCGAGGGTGAGGGGTACGAGCGGGGCGCCCTGGAGTTCGCGGACGGCCGCGCGGGCCAGCGACTTGGGCGTGGCGACGGGCTCGTAGTGGTTGATCACGCTGATCCAGGTGCCGTCGGCGTTCTGCATGACGTGCAGTTCCTCGCCGTCGATCGTCACGGTGTAGCCGCCTCCGTGGTGTCCCCCGTGGTGGCCGCCGCCGTGCGCGGGCCCGCCCTTGATGCGACGGCCCTGGTAGACCTCGTCGAAGGACGCCGGAGCCGGTCCGGCCGCGGGAGCGGCGTCCCGGGGCGTGTCGGCGAGCGCGGAGCCGGCCAGGGCGAGGCCGGCGGCCGCCCCCGCGGCGCCGGCCGCGACGCCGAGGGCCCGGCGGCGGGTGATGCTGGACATGGAAACCCCCAAATGGTCTGTGCGACCGGGGGTTTGGTCATATGCCCCCGGCAGCCCACATCAGTACCCGGGGGTGGCGGCGGGGCGGAAATCGCGACCGGAGGGTTGGCCAGGAAGCAGCCAACTTGTCACACTATGTACAGGATTGAACGGAGTTGATCTTGCCGTCCGGGCAGCCGAAAGCACCCCGGAGAGAAGATCTTACGGAGAAAGTGATCTTCTCGTGAAGGATCTTTCGCTTCGGGGTGCTCTGTGTGGCGGAGCCCACGCCGGGAGACTGTCCGGATCCGGCCTCAGCCGCGACCCGCCTTGCGCTGAGCCCGCAGCCACTCCTTGTTCATCGCGGAGATCGACGGCAGCGGGATGCCCTTCGGGCAGGCCGTCGCGCACTCCCCCGTCAGGGTGCAGCCGCCGAAGCCCTCGGCGTCCATCTGGGCCACCATGTCGAGGACCCGGGTCTCGCGCTCCGGGGCGCCCTGGGGCAACACGTTGAGGTGGTTGACCTTGGCGGAGGTGAAGAGCATCGCCGAGCCGTTGGGGCAGGCCGCCACGCACGCCCCGCAGCCGATGCACTCGGCGTGCTCGAAGGCGGAGTCGGCGTCCGCCTTGGGGACGGGGGTCGCGTGCGCCTCGGGGGCGGCCCCGGTGGGGACGGAGACATAGCCGCCGGCCTGGATGACGCGGTCGAAGGCGGACCGGTCGACGACCAGGTCCTTGACGACGGGGAAGGCGGAGGCCCGCCAGGGCTCGACGTCGATCGTGTCGCCGTCGTCGAACGACCGCATGTGGAGCTGGCAGGTCGTGGTCCGCTCCGGGCCGTGCGCGTCGCCGTTGATGACGAGGCTGCACGCGCCGCAGATCCCCTCGCGGCAGTCGTGGTCGAAGGCCACGGGGTCCTCACCGCGCAGGATGAGGTCCTCGTTGAGGGTGTCGAGCATCTCCAGGAACGACATGTCGGCGGAGATCCCGTCCACGTCGTAGGTGGACATCGCGCCGGGGGTGTCGGCGTTCCGCTGGCGCCAGACGCGCAGGGTGAGCCTCATGCGTAGCTCCGCTGGGTGGGGTGGACGTACTCGAAGGTCAGGTCCTCCTTGTGGAGGACGGGGGCGGTGCCGGTACCGCCGAACTCCCAGGCCGCGGCGTAGGCGAAGCGCTCGTCGTCGCGGGCCGCCTCGCCGTCGGGCGTCTGGGACTCCTCGCGGAAGTGGCCGCCGCAGGACTCGGCGCGGTGGAGCGCGTCGAGGCACATCAGCTCGGCGAGCTCCAGGTAGTCGACGACGCGGTTGGCCTTCTCCAGCGACTGGTTGAACTCCCGGCCGGTGCCGGGGACCCGGATCCGGGTCCAGAACTCCTCGCGGATCTCCGGGATCCGGGCGAGGGCGGTGCGCAGCCCCTCCTCCGTCCGGGCCATCCCGCAGTACTCCCACATGAGTTCGCCGAGTTCCCGGTGGAAGGAGTCGGGGGTGCGGTCGCCACCGACGGCGAGGAGGAGGTGGAGCCGGTCCTCGGTCTCGGCGAGCACCTCCCGCACGGCCGGGTGGTCGTCGGTGACGGGCTCCGCGTGGGGGTGCCGGGCGAGGTAGTCGTTGATGGTGGCGGGGAGGACGAAGTAGCCGTCGGCGAGGCCCTGCATGAGGGCGGAGGCGCCGAGCCGGTTGGCCCCGTGGTCGGAGAAGTTGGCTTCGCCGACGGCGAACAGCCCGGGCACGGTGGTCTGGAGGTCGTAGTCGACCCAGAGTCCGCCCATCGTGTAGTGGACGGCGGGGTAGATCCGCATGGGGACCTCGTACGGGTTCTCGGCGGTGATCCGCGCGTACATGTCGAAGAGGTTGCCGTACTTCTCCTCGACGGCGGCCCGTCCCATGCGGCGGATGGCGTCGGCGAAGTCGAGGTAGACGCCCTGCCCGCCGGGGCCGACGCCGCGGCCCTCGTCGCATACGTTCTTCGCGGCGCGGGAGGCGATGTCCCGGGGGACGAGGTTGCCGAAGGAGGGGTAGATCCGCTCCAGGTAGTAGTCGCGCTCGTCCTCGGGGATGTCCGCCGCTGCCCGGGTGTCGCCCTTGGCCCGGGGAACCCAGATGCGGCCGTCGTTGCGGAGGGACTCGCTCATCAGGGTCAGCTTGGACTGGTGGTCGCCGGTGCGCGGGATGCAGGTGGGGTGGATCTGGGTGAAGCAGGGGTTCGCGAAGTACGCGCCGCGCCGGTGGGCCCGCCAGACGGCGGTGGCGTTGGAGTTCATGGCGTTCGTCGACAGGTAGAAGACGTTGCCGTAGCCGCCGCTGGCGAGGACCACGGCGTCCGCGTAGTGCGTGGAGATCTCCCCGGTGACCAGGTCGCGGGCGACGATGCCGCGGGCCCGTCCCTCGACGACGACCAGGTCGAGCATCTCGGTGCGGGCGTGCATCTCGACGTTGCCCGCGGCGATCTGCCGGGACAGCGCCTGGTAGGCGCCGAGCAGGAGCTGCTGGCCGGTCTGGCCGCGGGCGTAGAAGGTGCGGGAGACCTGGACGCCGCCGAAGGAGCGGGTGTCGAGGAGTCCGCCGTACTCGCGGGCGAAGGGGACGCCCTGGGCGACGCACTGGTCGATGATCTCGACCGAGATCTGCGCGAGCCGGTGGACGTTGGACTCGCGGGCGCGGAAGTCGCCGCCCTTGACGGTGTCGTAGAAGAGGCGGTGGATCGAGTCGCCGTCGTTGCGGTAGTTCTTCGCCGCGTTGATGCCGCCCTGGGCGGCGATGGAGTGGGCGCGGCGCGGGGAGTCCTGGAAGCAGAACTGGACGACGTGGTAGCCCTGTTCGGCGAGGGTGGCGCCGGCCGAGCCGCCCGCCAGGCCGGTGCCGACGACGATGACGCGGTGCTTGCGCCGGTTGGCGGGGTTGACCAGCTTCGCCTGGAAGCGGCGGGTGTCCCAGCGCTCGGCGACGGGTCCCTCGGGGGCCTTGGTGTCGGTGATCGGCTCGCCGACGGTGTAGTCCGCGAATTCGGTGGGGTTCATGGATCAGCTCACCAATCCGGTCATGACGCCGACGGGGACGGAGACGAATCCCGCGGTCAGGACGATCGCGAGGGTGGTGGCGAGGCCCCTCAGGAGGCGCTCGCGGCGGGCGCTGCCGACCCCGAGGGTCTGGGCGGCGCTCCAGAAGCCGTGCCGGACGTGGAGGCCGACGGCGAGCATGGCGACGATGTAGATGACGTTGCCGTACCAGGTGGAGAAGGTGTCGATCACGTTCTGGTAGGGCTTGCCGTCCTCGAAGCCGCCGGGGTGCACGGTGCCGGTGGTCAGGTCGAGGACGTGCCAGACGATGAAGAGGGCGAGGATGATCCCGCCCCAGCGCATGGTGCGGGTGGCGTAGGAGGCGCGCCGTCGGCGGTGGACGTACGCGGTGGGGCGGGCCTTCACGTCACGGCGGCTGAGCTGGTACGCGGAGACCGCGTGGGCGGCGACGGCGGCGAGGAGCACGATCCGGACGATCCACAGGGCCCACTCGTGGTGCAGGACGGGGGCGCCCAGGACCCGCAGCCAGTGGGCGTAGCCGTTGAACTCCTCGGGGCCGAAGAAGACCTTGAGGTTTCCGGCGACGTGGGCGACGAGATAGCCGAGCATGAGCAGCCCGCTGACTGCCATGACCGTCTTCTTGCCGAGGGTCGACGACAGGAAGCCGCGATGCGGTGTGGGGGACGGCGGGCGGTTCGTCGTCCTGTCCCTCGTGGGTGCCAGAGCCATGCGTACGACGCTAGAGCCGAAGGACCCGAGAGGTCCAAGACATGGTCCGGCTGATCTCGATAGGCCTGTCCTATGAACGTGTCCTACTCTGGTCCCCATGCAGTTCCAGCAGCTCCTCTACTTCGTCGCCGTCGCCGAGACCCGGCACTTCACCCGGGCCGCCGAGCGCGTCCACGTCTCGCAGCCCTCCCTCTCCCAGCAGATCAAGGCCCTGGAGCAGGAGCTGGGCGCCGAGCTGTTCAGCCGCGCCCGGGGGAACATCACGCTCACCGACGCGGGCGAGGCCCTGCTCCCGCTCGCCCGGCGGATCCTCGCCGACACCGAGACCGCCCGGATCGAGGTCCAGGAGCTGGCGCAGCTGAAGCGGGGCCGGGTGCGACTCGGCGCGACCCCGAGCCTCTGCACGGGCCTGCTTCCGGACGTGCTGCGCGCCTTCCACGACCTGCACCCGGGGATCGAGCTGCTCATCGAGGAGGGCGGCTCGCACGACCTGGTGCGGGAGCTTGCGCGCGGCGCCCTCGACCTGGCGCTGGTCGTGCTGCCGCTGCCGAGCCCGTCACCGGCGCTGACCACGGTGGAGCTGCTCCGGGAGGACCTCGTGGTGGTCTCCTCCGCCTCGGCCCCGGCGCCGCGCCGCCCGGTGCGGATCACCGACTTGCGCGAGCAGCCGCTCGTGATGTTCCGGCACGGCTACGACCTGCGGGAACTCACCGTGGCGGCCTGCCGGGCCGAGGGCTTCGAGCCGACGTTCACGGTCGAGGGCGGCGAGCTGGACGCGGTCCTCGGGTTCGTACGGGCCGGGCTCGGGCTCGCGGTCGTCCCCGCGATGGTGGCCGCGCGGGCCGGCCGCGACCTCCGGGTGACCGCCCTCGCCCGGCCGGGCCTGCGGCGGACGATCGCCCTGGCCCACCGGAGCGACGTCGCGCCCCCGAGGGCCGCCCGGGAACTCCAGCGGATGCTGCTGGCCTCGCGACGGGGCGGCCCGGACCGGGCCGCGGCCGCCCGCTGACCCGTCGCCGCCGACCTTCCTGCCCGCCGACCTACCGCCGCCTGAGCCACCACCGTCCCGCGCGGGGTCAGCTCGGCCGACGGCGGCCGCCCCGTTAATCCATGTGCGGCACGGCGTCGCCGACTGCGAGCATGCCCCCATGGTCCACGCTCTCGAACGTCTGGTCGTCCGGCACACCCGTCGTCTCCCCGCCCCCGCCGGTCCGGCCGGTGACGGGGCCGCCCTCGCGCACCGGTTCGACGCGGCGCTGATGAGCGTCGGGTTCAAGCTGTCGGGAGAGCTGGTCGGGCACCTGTCGGGGCTCGCCGGACCGGTCGTCGTGGAGACCGCCGTCCGCACCCTGGCGACCGTCCGCGAGATCGTCGGCGACCACGTCCGACACAACGTCTACTTCATCGACTTCCCCGCCAACGTGCCGGACACCGCCGACTTCTGGCGGGAGTGCGTGGCCGAGGCCCTCGCCGACGACGACTCCCGCGCGCGGACGGTCGACCAGCTCCGCGCCGGCGTCCTCGACCTGCTGACCCTCCCGTCGTACGGCCGCTACCGGCACGGCTACGAGGACATGCTCGCCGTCCACGACGAGCTGATCGCGGCGGCCGGCGACCGGCTGACGGTGCTGCACCTCGGCGCCGACGCGGACACCGAGGCCGGCGCGCTCTATCCGGCCCTGGCCGGCAGCACGACCCCGCTGAGCGAGGAGCACCTGCGCGACCTGGCCCTGCTCGCCGAGCACTGCGCGGACGGCCCGCAGCCCGAGGCGATGCCGGTGCGGGAGAACCGCGCCGTCGTCAACCAGGCCCGCCTGCGGAGCGGCGCCGCTCCGCTGCTCGACACCGTGACCGACGTCCTGCGGCTGGCCTGCGCCCTCGTGGACGGGGACGTCACCCTGCGCGTGCCGACCCGGTTCCGCGCGCTGCCGCGCCGGCACCGCCGGGCGCTGCTCGCGGGGCTGGACGCCCTCGTGGCCGCGTCCCCGGCGAAGCTGTCGGACGTGTCCGCGCACGGGGAGGCGTGGAAGCGCCTCGGGGAACGGCTGCACCCGCACGAGTACCCGCACTGGCCGAGGGCCGCCGAGGTGTTCGCGGTGGCCCGCGGCGAGCGGCGGGTGCCGTCCTTCGACAGCCGGGTGGAGGAGCTGCTGGCCCGCGGCGAGGTCGCCGGCGCGGCGGAGCTGCTGGCCTCGCACGCCCCGGGGCGACTGTTCCGCGCCCTGGACCGGCTGCTGCGCACGGCGGACGGGGACAAGCAGCGCGAGGCGGTCCTCGCGGCCGTCGAACGGGCCGCGCCCCGGGTGTCGGGCCGGGTCGTCCTGTCGGTCCGCGAGCACGTGCGCAACCGCGCGGGCGGGAGCGCCGGGCAGCCCCGGGTGTTCGTGAACCGGGAGGCCAGGGGCTGGGTCGCCGACGACACCCGGCCGGCCCTGGCGGACGCCGACCGCGAGCGGGTCATGGCGGTCCTCGACGCCGAGACCCGGCGCCGGCTCCCGTCTCCCGGGCGCCTGCTGATCGACCCCGACGTCCTGGACGTGGCACTGCCGCTGAGCGGCCGCGCGGCCTCGGCGGGGCTCGGCGTGCTGCCCCGCGGATCGGTCTCGCCGGTGGAGGGGGAGCTGCTGCGCTTCTTCACGTACTGGCGGCAGGCGTCGCGCTCCACGGACCTGGACCTGTCGGCGCTGGTCCTGGACGAGGAGTACGCGACGGTGACATGGCTGTCGTACACGGCCCTGACCGACGTCGAGGGCCGGCACTCGGGTGACATCACCGACGCGCCGGACGGGGCTTCGGAGTTCATCGACCTGCGGCTCGGCGCGGTGCGCGGCACGTACATCGTGCCGCAGGTGCACGTCTACTCGGGGGAGGGCTTCGACGAGGTCGCGGAGGGCTTCTTCGGGTACATGCTCGGCGAGGGCGAGCAGCGCGGGCGGCCCTTCGAACCGCGCACCGTGCGGATGAAGTCGGATCTGCGCGGCGCCGGCCGGGTGGCGCTTCCGCTCGCCTTCCGGCGGGACGCCGAGGGGCGCTGGCACGCGCACTGGCTGCACCTGTATCTGAGGGGCGCGCCCTCGGCGAACCGGGTCGAGGGGCACCGGGTGACGATCGCGGTCGTGATGCGGGCCCTGATGGGGCGCAGCTATCTGACGGTACGTCATCTGGTGGCGCTGATGCAGGAGTCGGGGACGGCGACGGCGCTGTGGGACGGCCGGACCGTGCCGGACGCCCCGGTGACCTTCATCGGTCTGGAGCGGCCCGAGGGGCTCGCTCCCGGCTCGCGGGTGTTCACCCCGGAAAATCTCCGCGACCTGCTGCCCGCCTGAGTGCTACGGTCGCTCCCGGGGCGAGGCCATGGAGAGGCTTCCTTCTACCCACTCCATGAAATAGTCTCTCCGCTTTCCTCCCCCGTACTTCTTCCCGGCCTCCCCGCTCCGTGCGGGGAGGCCGGTTGCGTGTGCCGGGTCTCAGACCGCGTCGGCCAGGAGCAGGGAGTGGATGCGGTCCGGCGCCCCGGGACGGGCGTAGTACCAGCCCTGAGCCGTATCGCAGCCGAGGTCGCGGAGCTGGCGGGCCTGGGCGCCGGTCTCCACGCCCTCGACGGTGACGGCGAGTTCCAGGCTGTGCGCCAGGGAGACGATCCCCTCGACGATCTTGAGGTCGACCGGGTCGACCGGGTGCTGCTGCATGCCGCGGGTGAAGGAGCGGTCGAGCTTGAGGACGCTCACCGGCAGCCGGCGCAGGTTGGCCAGGTTCGAGTAGCCGGTGCCGAAGTCGTCGAGCGCGATGTCCACGCCCATCTCGGCGAGTTGGCGCAGCGGCTTGAGCAGGCCCTCGTCCGCTCCTATCAGGGCCGACTCGGTCACCTCCAGGCAGAGCGCGCCCGGTTCGAGGCCGGACCGCTCCAGGACGTCGACGGTGTCGGCGACCAGGCGGGGGTGGTGGAGCTGCGTCGGGGAGAGGTTGACGTTGATCCGCAGCGGCCCGCCGTCGGCGTGCCGGGCCTGCCAGAAGCGGGCCTGCCGCACGGCCTCCTGGAGCACCCAGCGGCCGAGCGGGACGATGAGGCCGGTGTCCTCGGCGAGCGGGATGAACCGGTCGGGGCCGAGCACGCCGTGCTGCGGGTGGCACCACCGGACGAGCGCCTCGGCACCGTGCACGCTGCCGTCGCCGAGGTGGACGAGCGGCTGGTACTCGATGAAGAACTCGCCTCGCTCCAGGGCCGTCGGCAGGGCGGTGGTGAGGCCGTGCCGGGTGATGGCCCGGGCGTCGGCCTCCGGGTCGGCGAGCTCGAAGCGGTTGCCGCCGGCGGACTTGGCCCGGTACATGGTGATGTCGGCGCTCCGCAGGACCTCGGCCGGGGTGCGCTCGCCGGCCGGGCCCTCGACGACGCCGAGGCTGCCGCGGACGGTCAGTTCGCGGCCGTCGATCCGCAGGGGCGTGGCGAGGGCGGCGAGGATGCGGTCGGCGAGTTCGGTGACGTCCTGTTCGCTGCCCGGGCCGGTGGTGAGGGCGACGAACTCGTCCCCGCCGAGCCGGGCCACCATCTCGCCCGATCCGGTGACGCAGCTCTGCAGCCGGTCGGCGACCTCGACGAGGAGCCGGTCGCCGGTGGAGTGGCCGAGGCTGTCGTTGATGACCTTGAAGCCGTCGAGGTCGAGGTAGCAGAGGCCGAAGCGGGCGTTGTCGGCGGGCGCGAGGGCCTTCTCCAGGCGCTCGAAGAACAGCGTCCGGTTGGGCAGTCCCGTCAGCGCGTCATGGGTGGCCTCGTACCGCAGGCGGAGGTGGAGCAGGCGGCGCTCGGTGGTGTCCTCCAGGAGAGCCAGCTGGTACTGGGGGTTGCCCTCGGCGTCCCGGAGGAGCGAGACGGTGAGGTTGGTCCAGAGGACCGTCCCGTCGCCGCGGTAGTACGGCTTCTCCACCCGGTAGTGCTCGCGGTCGCCGCGGACGAGCTCCTCGTACAGCTTCCAGACGTGCGGTCCGTCCTCGGGGTGGACCCACTCGCTGACCTTGCGGTTGCGCAGGGGTCCCTCCATCCCGCCGAACATGCGGGTGAGGGTCTCGTTGACCTCCAGGACGTTGCCGTCGAGGTCGGCGATGCCGATGCCGATGGCCGCGCCGTCGAAGACCGCACGGAAGCGGCTCTCGGTGGCGTGCAGGGCGATCTCGGCGGCGCTGCGGGCGGAGAGCGCGGAGCGCGCGATGGACTCCTGCTCGGCCCGGGTGCGCTCGCGCAGGGCCTGGGCGTAGCCGGTGGCCATGGCGTGCTGGAGCCGGGCGCAGCGGGCGCGCAGCTCCTCCGCGGGGAGTGCGGACTCCGTACCGCAGTAGAGCACCAGGTACGAGTCGACGACCCCGAGGCTGCGGCCGAGGGCGTCGGGGTCGGTGCAGTGGGCGGCGACGAGCGCCGCGCCGGCGCGCTGGGCCGGGGCCGTGTCGAAGGGCCGGGCGTGCAGCGCGTCGTTCAGGGTGCGGGCCAGCGGCAGCAGATGGCCCTCGAACTCCGCACGGGTCAGGGAGGTGGCGGTCACCGGGAAGATCGCGCGGCTCCAGATGGTGACGAACCGCCTGAGTCTGTCCTCCGGGCCGTCGGCTTCGGCACCCCTGCCGGGCGGCTGAGACGGGACCTTCACGCCGTGCGCCCCACCCCTGCGAAACCGGAGTAGGCGTAGGGATCCTCCTCCTCGACCGGGCTGTCCGGACGCCACAGGGGCATCGGGACGAGGCCGGGCTCGATCAGTTCGGTGCCCGCGAAGAAGCGGGAGATCTCGGCGCCGGAGCGCATCACCAGCGGGCTGCGGATGTTCCGGTAGACACCGACGGTGCCGCCGGCCTGCTCCTCGGGGAGCGGGATCCCCTCGTACGAGGCGTGGGTGATCACGAGGAGGCTGCCGGGCGCGAGCGCGTCCAGGAGTTCCGAGACGGCCTCGTACGGCCGGTCCTCGTCCTCCAGGAAGTGCAGGACCGCGACGAGGAGCAGCGCCACCGGCCGCTCCAGGTCGAGGAGTCGGGACACCTCGGGGCTGCGGAGGATGTCGGCCGGCTTGCGGAGGTCGGCGGCGACGACCGCGGCGCCCTCGTCGCCGTCCAGGACGGCGCGGCTGTGGGCCACGGCGACCGGGTCGTGGTCGACGTAGACGACGCGCGCGGCGGGGTCGGCGGCCCGGGCGACCTCGTGCACGTTGCCGAAGGTCGGTATGCCGGAGCCGATGTCGAGGAACTGGGTGACGTCGTTGTCAACGGCGTGGCGGACGGCGCGGCGCATGAAGGCGCGGTTCGCCTGCATGACCTTGGGCAGGCCAGGCATGAACTCCATGGCCTTGCGCGCCGCTTCCCGGTCCACTTCGAAATTGTGCGAGCCGCCCAGATAGAAGTCGTACATACGGGACACGCTCGGCACCGAAATGTCGATACCAGGCGGAGCCCAGGCGGGACGCTCCATCAATGTCTCCAACAAGTCGCCACGGGGATGCGGCCATGTGTTCGCGGCCGGTGTTCGAGGTGAGGCTACTGATCGCCCGCCGAGAGAGCGAGTGGAAACGGAAATTCGCGATCCGTTCTTGGTCACACGCCTTTGGCACGTGCTCTCGGGAACGAAGAGTTCACGCCTTCAGGCTGTGCAAATTCACGTGCATATGAGTGTGCGTCGGCTTCTCGGCCCGGCTGCGGCTCCCCGCGACGGGCGCTCAGGCCCCGCCCGTACCTCGGGTGTTGCCCGGGGAGGGAGCTGGTCGCCGGTGCAGGATGCCTCCCTCTTCTTCCCTTCCGACAGGGCGACAACCGGACAGTTATCGATCCGAGGCCGGAACGGACCCGGTCCGCCGCCTTCCGGAAAGCACGGGCCCCCGAGCACGGGGTGATTGAGCGCCGACGCACCTCCGGGACTGTGCCGGGTGGGGCGAAAGGTCAAACCGATGCGGCCCGAGATCCGCTCCATCCGGCGAATCAGACGCGTTTCCCCTCCGGCGCGCGGTGCCTCTGATCAAGCTCGACGGCGTGTCTCTGTACGGATCACTCCTCGCGCGGCCGCTTGCGGCCCTCGGACTGGTGTGGCTGCTCGCCGCTCCCGTGCCCGCCGCCGCGGACGCCTGCGCCTACGCCTCGACCGGCCCGGGCGGCTCCCACGTCGCCGTGGCGATCGCGGGCGACGGCCACGACGGCCACGACGGTCAGGGCGGCTCAGGAAAGGGCAAGGGCAAGGACCACGGCGACGGCCACACCAGTCCGAGGGCCGCAAGCGGCCGCGCGAGGAGTGATCCGTACAGAGACACGCCGTCGAGCTTGATCAGAGGCACCGCGCGCCGGAGGGGAAACGCGTCTGATTCGCCGGATGGA
>NZ_RDBH01000052.1:12367-17443 GCF_008042145.1 Streptomyces sp. adm13(2018) | reverse complement strand
TCATGGCCATGTCGGCGAGCATGAACTGGACGCCCTGGAAGTCGGCGATGGGCTTGCCGAACTGCTTGCGCTCGGTGACGTAGCCCTTGGCGTAGTCGAGGGCGCCCTGGGCGATGCCGATGGCCTGGGCGGCGATGGTGATGCGGGTGTGGTCGAGGGTCTTCATGGCGGTGGCGAAGCCGGTGCCCTCGGCGCCGATCATGCGGCTCGCGGGGATGCGGACGTTGTCGAGGTAGACCTCGCGGGTGGGGGAGCCCTTGATGCCGAGCTTCTTCTCGGGGGCGCCGAAGGAGACGCCCTCGTCGGACTTCTCCACGACGAAGGCGCTGATGCCCCTGGAGCGCTGGTCGGGGTCGGTGACGGCCATCACGGTGTAGTACTCGGAGACGCCGGCGTTGGTGATCCACCGCTTGACGCCGTTGAGGATCCAGAAGTCGCCGTCGCGGACCGCGCGGGTCTTCATCCCGGCGGCGTCGGAGCCGGCGTCGGGCTCGGACAGGGCGTAGGAGAACATCGCGTCGCCCTTGGCCAGCGGGCCGAGGTAGCGGTGCTTGAGCTCCTCCGAGCCGGACAGGATGACGGGCAGCGAGCCCAGCTTGTTGACCGCGGGGATCAGCGAGGACGAACCGCAGGCGCGGGCGACCTCCTCGATCACGATCACCGTCGCGAGCGCGTCCGCGCCCGCGCCGCCGTAGGTCTCCGGGACGTGCACGGCGTGCAGGTCGTTGGCGACCAGCGCGTCCAGGGCCTCCTGCGGGAACCGGCCCTCCTCGTCCACCGCCGCGGCGAACGGCGCGATCTTCGCCTCCGCGAGCGCCCGCACCGACTCCCGGAGCATGTCGTGCTCCTCGGAAGGCCGATACAGGTCGAAGTCCTTGCCCATGATGTGGAGCTCCCCTAGACGCTTGTGGCACTGAGTACCCTCAGCAAAACACACTCAGTGCCATGACGCCAGAGCGCCCCGACGCGGGATCCGCGTCGGGGCGCTCAAGGACCGGTCGGTCGGTTTTGTTAACCGGAGGTGTCGGCGAGATGCACTTCTTCCCGCCGGAGCCGGCTGGCGTCGTACGCGGCGCCGAGCTGCAGGGCGCGGCCCTCGGTCATGTCGAGGCGCGGCAGCAGGGCCGGGGTGCAGATGCTCGGCAGGAAGTGCTGGAGCAGGACCGAGACCCGATGGGCCAGGTCATTGCGGTCGCAAAGAATCTGCGACATCGCCTGAATGCCCGAGAAGGCGCCCGAGAACAGCTCGGCGGTGTCCGTCACGTTCACATGGACGAGCAGCTCCCCCCGCGCCTTCGAGACCATCAGGATCTCCGACACCTGATCGATCCACGCCCGGAACGGGGCGGCGCGGTCGACCCCGGTGGCGCCGCTGTCCAGCGCCAGGGCGACACTCGCCCGCACCAGCGCGTCGCGCTGCAGACGATGGGTCAGCAGGAAGGCCTGGTCGGCGAGTTCCTGGAGTTTGACCTCCTGGGGTGTCAGGGGCACGTCGAGCATCTGGGCGTCGAGCACACCGACGGCGAGATCTTCCTTGGAAGCAAAGTGGAAATACAGAGCTCCCTTGGTCACCCCGGCGCGCACCAGGATCTCGCCGATGGTGGTCCGCTCGTAGCCGCGCTCCGCGAAGACGGTGGCGGCCGACTCGAGGATCACCCGTCGGGTTCGGATTGCACGCGCTTGCTGCGCCAAGGCGCCTCCTGCTGTCTCGCTGTCTGTGCTCAACGTGTGACGTGAAGCATTGAAAAGAAAACCGCGCTGTACGTATTCTAATTCGGGCGGACACACCGCCCAGGGGCGCGGGGCTGCAAGGGGGATCCATGGATCAGAACGGACGAGGAACGGCTGCACACGTCCCCGGGGAGTTCGTTCACCGGTCGGATCCCGCGGATATCATCCCCACAGGGTGGACTCAATTGCGGGAGAATCGGTTCTCCGTCTCCGCTCGCTGGCCTGCCTCACACCCTTTCTTCTCTCCGGTGGCGGGGGACCGTCACGACCCCGTATTGGTGGCCGAGACGATACGCCAGACCACCATGCTGATCGCTCATGCGGAGTTCGGGGTACCCGTGGACGACCAGTTCGTCATGTGGGGCCTCTCCTACCGCACCGATCCCGAGGCGCTGGCCGTCGACGGGCTCTCCTCCGACGTGACCGTCGACGTCGTCTGCTCCGACCTCAGCAGCCGGGGCGGCCGCCTCCGCGACCTGCGCACCACCCTGGTCCTCACCCGCGACGGACGGTTCCTCGGCACCGGCACGGCGCAGGCACGCTGCACCTCCGCCCTCGCGTACCGCAGGATCCGGGGCGAGCGGATGGCCGCGCTCGGCCGCCCCGTTCCGCTGATCCCCGCCGTGGCGTCCCACCTGGTGGGCCGCGAGCACAGCGGAGACGTCGTCCTCGGCCCGGGCAACCGCCCCGACCAGTGGCAGCTGCGGATCAACACCGGCCACAGCACCCTCTTCCGGAGACCGAACGACCACGTCCCCGGCATGGTGCTCCTCGAAGCGGCCCGGCAGGCCGCGACGGCGACGGTCGGCAGCGAGACGTTCCTGCCCGCCGTGATGGACGTCTCCTTCTCCCGCTACGCCGAACTCGACAGCCCCTGCTGGATCGAGACCGAGGTCGTGCCCGGCGCCGACCCGTCGACGACCACCGTCCGGGTCGAGGGCCGGCAGGAGGACCACTCGGTCTTCCGCTGCACGCTCACCTCCCCGTCCCGCGAACTGGCGGTGGCCGGCGTCGGCCTCGGCAGCCGCCTGGCGGGCTGAACCGGACGGAACGATGGCACCTCATCTCCTGATCACCGGCGCGACCGGCTTCATCGGCGGCCGGGTCGCCGCGGCGGCGTCGGCCCCGGAAGCCGAAGGGACCGCGGGCGTACGCCTGCTCGTCCGCCGCCCCGTCGACCGGGGGGAGCCCGCCGGACCCCGGACCGAGACCGTCCTGGGCGACCTCCGGGACCCCGACGCGCTGCGCCGCGCCTGCGAGGGGATCGACGTCGTGGTCCACTGCGCCTCGATGATCGGCGGGGACCCGGAGCAGGCCCGCGCGGTCAACGACGAGGGAACCCGGTCCCTGGTCGAGGCGGCCACGACCGCCGGGGTGACCCGGATCGTCGCCCTGAGCACGGCGTCCGTCCACGGCCGCGGCCCCTTCCGGGCCGCCGCCCCCGGCACCCTGCCGCTCGCCCCGGTCTCGGCGACCAGCCGCACCCGCGCCGCCGGCGAGCGGTACGTCCTGGACGCGGGCGGGACCGTGCTGCGGCCGCACCTCGTGTACGGCACCGGCGACCGGCAGCTGATCCCCGGCCTGGTCCGGCTGCTGGCCGCGCTGCCGGCCCCGCTCGACGCGGGCTCCTCGGTGCACTCCCTGGTCGACGTGGACACCCTGGCGGACGTCCTGCTCGGCGCTGCGCTCTCCGCCGCGACCGAACCCGGCCCGTACTACGTGCAGCACCCCGAGCCGGTCCCGGTCGGCGAACTGCTCGCCGCCGCCGAGGAACTGCTGGCCCATCGGACGGGGTACGTCCGCGGGCCCGCCGTGGACCTCGGCACGGCCCGCGCGCTGCTCGCCGACGTCCCCTTCGCCCAGCACCACCTGGACATGCTCGCCGTCGACCACTGGTTCGCCGACGACCGGCCGTGGCGGGACCTCGGCCGCGACCCGGGACCGGGCTTCACGGCCGGCTTCACCGACCACCTGCCCTGGTACCGGAAACTGCTCGCCGGGTCCTGACCGGGCGCCGCCGCGGGCGGCCGCGGACCCGTCAGCCCACCGGGGCGCGGGCGGCGGGCACGGACGCGCTGCCCGCCGGTTCCAGGCCGGCGAGCGTCCCGGGCGCGGCCAGCACCGGCAGCAGCGTCCGCCACAGGCCGGTGACGGTGTCGGGCGCGAGCCACTCGCGGGTGTCCCGGCAGAGGGCCTCCAGGCCGACGGTGGCGGCCACCACCGTGCGGACGAGGTCCGGCTGGCCGCCGTGGCCGGTGGCGAGCAGCCCCTCGTCGGCGGCCTCCGCGATGCGCTGCTGGACGCAGCTCTGCCACTCCTGGCGCAGGTTCAGGTCCGTGCGGCGTACGCGCGAGCAGCTGAGCCGGTAGCCGGCGCGGACCACGATGTCCTCGCGGAGCAGCCGGGCGAGGGCGTGCGTGGTGTCCGCGAGGTTCTGCAGGGCGTTCGCCCCCTGGCGGTGCGCCAGCCGGGCCGCCCTGCGCAGGGCGGTGGACGCCTCCTGCTCGACGGCGGCGGCCACCGCGGGCTTGTTCTCGAAGTGGAAGTGGAGCGCGCCGGGGCTCACCCCCGCGCCCGTGCTGATCGCCGACAGGGTGGCCAAGGCGTAGCCGTGCTCGTCGAACTCCCTGGCCGCCGACCTGATCAGCGCCTCTCGGGTCCGTGCGGCCCGCTCCTGTTTGGTCACCCGTGGCTCCCCGTCACACCGTGCGTCGCACCGGCACGGGCGTGCGCCTCGGCGTTCCGTACCGCTCGACGACTCCAAACCGACTGCTTGGTATTGTACGAGGTTTTCGTGCGCCCTTGAGCAGTTCGACGGGATCGGCGACGGGGGAGCGGCTGCACCGGTACGGTCTGGGCCTGCTCAGGGCCGGCCTCGGCGGCGTGTTCGTGTGGTTCGGGGTTCTCAAGGTCGTCGGGCTCAGCCCGGCGGCCGCGCTGGTCGTCGACGTCCTGCCGTTCCGCGCGGGCGGCTGGTTCGTGCCCTCGCTCGGCTGGGCGGAGGTGGTGCTCGGCCTCTGGCTGGTCTCGGGCCGCGCCCGCGCGCTGGCCCTGCCGGTGCTCACCGGCCACCTCGGCGGGACCTTCGCCGTACTCGTCCTCACCCCGTCGGTGGCCTTCGCGCACTCCAACCCGCTGCTGCTCACCCTGGTCGGCGAGTTCGTCGTGAAGAACGTGGTGCTGCTCGCCGGCGTGGTCGTGGTGACGACCGCGACCCCGACGACCGGGACCCCGAGGACGACGGCCGCCTCCGCGAGCGGGGCGAAGGGGCCCCGGGCCCGCGTCTGACCCGCGCCGGGGCTCCCGTGCCCGCTCTCCGTCCCCTCCCCGCCCCGGCTCCGCCGG
>NZ_RDBH01000052.1:10425-12267 GCF_008042145.1 Streptomyces sp. adm13(2018) | reverse complement strand
GGGTCGGTGGGACATCCGTGGATTCCTTCGCATGCTGCCGGGAGCGGATGGACGCGGTCCGGGTCCGTGAATCACACACAAACTCGAACAGTGCTCAGGCTGGCGAGATTTGATCGTGTGCGGCAACGCCCTATCGACTTCTTCCATCGCGGTCATGCAAGGAACCGATGGGCGTCGCGGGGGTGCTCGGGACGTGGTTAGCGTGGCTCACGGCGTCCGACCTCCTGCCGGGATTTCGGCGTGATCCGAACGGTCCGCCGCTCCCGCCTCCACCACGCCCCCCGCGGCCCGCACCGCCCTCACCCGGCGCCGGGTGCTCACCACCTCGGCCGCCGCGGCCGGAGCGCTCGCACTGCCCGGCAGCGCCGCCTGGGCCGTGCCGACCAGCTTCGAGGCGGAGACGCGCACCGGCCGCCGCCGGCCCGGCGCCGTGACCGACCCCAGTGTCGTCGTCCGGTGGAACCAGGCCGCGATGGACGCGATCCTCGGCCGCTACCAGGCAGCGGGCAACCGTTTCGGCCCCGCCACCGTGAACGCCCGCGCCCTCGCGATCATCCACAACGCCATCTACGACGCCTGGGCCTGCTACGACCGCTGCGCCGTCGGCACCCGCTTCGGCGGTTCCCTGCGCCGGCCCCGCTCCGAGCGCACCCTCGACAACAAGAACGAGGCCATCAGCTACGCGGCCCACCTCGCCCTGCTCGACCTGTACCCCGAGTACAAGGTCGCCATCGACAACATGCTCCGCAGCCTGGGCCACGACCCCGACCTCACCGACCCCCGCCGCAACAGCCCCGCCTGGATCGGACGCCGTACCGCGCGGGCCGTCCTCGACTACCGCCACGGCGACGGCGCCAACCAGCTCGGGACACCGGCGTACACCGACACCACCGGCTACCAGCCGCGCAACAGCCCCCAGACCGCGGGGGCCTTCGACCCCGCCACGGTCACCGACCCGGCGCACTGGACCCCGCTGATCGTCGGCGGCAAGGTCCAGCGCTACCTCACCCCGCAGTTCGCCGTGATGAAGCCCTTCGCCCTGAGCCGCCCCGACCAGTTCACGGTCCCCGCCCCGCCCGCGTACCCCTCGGTCCGGATGACGGCCGCCATCGAGGAACTCCTCGACATCAGCGCCCACCTGACGGACGAGCAGAAGTCCATCGCCGAGTTCTGGCTCAACGACGACGTGACCCCGCCCGGCGCCCAGCAGATGTGGGGCCGGTACGTCTCCGCCCGCGACGGGTACGGGGTCGACGAGGACGCCCAGATATTCTTCGGCCTCAACATGGCCGAGTGCGACGCGGCCATCGGCTCCTGGGCCGTCAAGGCCCAGTACGACTTCGCCCGCCCCTCCACCCTCATCCCGTTCGACCGGCGCGGCCGCCAGATCCAGGCCTGGGGAGGCCCGGGCCGCGGCACCGTGACCATGGACGGCCTCGACTGGCAGGCGTACGTGGCCGTTCCGCCGTTCCCGGCCACCGTCTCCGGGCACAGCACCTTCTCCGGCGCCGCCTCCGAGTTCCTGCGCCGCTTCACCGGCTCGGACTCCTTCGGCGACTCGTTCCGCTTCAAGGCGGGCGCCTCCACCGTGGAGCCCGGCCTCACCCCGCGCACCGACGTCGTCCTGCACTGGCCCACCTTCAGCGACGCCGCCCGGCAGGCCGGCATCTCCCGGGTCTACGGCGGCATGCACTGGAGCTTCGACAACGAGCCCGGCATCGAGATGGGCCACCGCATCGGCAAGGTCGTCCACCGGCAGGCCATGCGCTACTTCGCCGGCACCCACCGCTGACCCCGGCGGGCCCGTCCCGCGGGCGGCACCGGCACCCGCGGGGCGCGCCG
>NZ_RDBH01000052.1:0-10325 GCF_008042145.1 Streptomyces sp. adm13(2018) | reverse complement strand
CCGTACGCCCCGCCTCCGTCCGCCCCGCCAAGGAGAGAACACTGTGAGCAACCAGACCCGGACCCCCGCGGACCCGGCGACCCCGCCGGCCCGCAGCCGCTGGGCGGGCGGGGCGCCGCCCTTCCCGGGCAGCCGGCCCGCCGCCCTCGGCACCCTCGCCACCGTCGCGTCCCTGGTGATCCTGGTCGCCCTGGGCGAGGCCACCGGTCAGCTCCTGATGATCGCCCCCCTGGCCGCCACCGCCATGATCATCTGTAGCACCCCCGTACTGCCCCCGGCGCAGCCCCGCGGCGTCCTGCTCGGCCAGGTCGGCTCCGGCGTCCTCGGCCTCGTCGCCGTCGCCGTCCTCGGCCGCTCCCTCTGGGTCGCGGCCGTCGCCGCCGGCCTGAGCGTCGGCCTCATGCTGCTGCTGCGGGCCGTCCACGCGCCCGCCGCCGCCACCGCCGTGCTCGCCGTCCTCCAGGACCCCGCGCCGCTGCGCTTCCTCGTCCTGCTCGCCGTCGGCAGCGCCCTGCTCGTCCTCGTGGGCCTGATCGCCTCCCGCCTCGGCGTGATCGGCAAGTACCCCGCGTACTGGTGGTGACCGGACCCACCCGGAGCCGCCCCCTCACCCCGACCGCACGTCCGCGTACTCACTCCCAACGGAGCGCCCGTGAACCGAGACAGACTGCTCGTCAGCTGTGAGCAGATCATGGAACAGCTGCGCGACCCCGCGACCGGGGAAGCGAACACGGTCCTCGTCGAGATCACCGACGGCGGCAGCACCCTCGGCCGGATCCCCGGCTCGGTCCGCCTGGACTGGACCGGCGACCTCCAGGACCCGGTGCGCCGGGACGTCATCGGCCCCGAGGCGTTCGCCGCGCTCCTCGGCCGGCACGGCATCTCCCCCGACCACACGGTCGTTTTCCTGAGCGGCAACAACAACTGGTGGGCTGCCGCCGGATACTGGCAGTTCCGCCTGTACGGCCACCGGGAACTGCGGATCCTCGACGGCGGACGGCTCCGCTGGGAGGCGCTCGGCGGCCCCCTCACCCTGACCGCGCCCGACCGCGCACCCGTCGGCCACCCGGTGCCGGCCGCCGACGAGACGATCCGCGCCCGCCGCGAGGACATGCTCGACCACATCGGACGCCACCAGCTCCTCGACGTCCGCTCCGCGGAGGAGTACCTCGGGCAGAGCAACACCCCGCCGGGGGTGCCCGAGGACCTCGGCGTGCGCTGCGGCCACGCCCTGTCCGCCGAGCACATCCCCTGGCACAGCGCCGTCCGTGCCGACGGCACCTTCCGCGACGACGCCGAACTGGCCGCCGCCTACGCCGGCGTCCGCACCGACGTGCCGACCGTCGTCTACTGCCGGGTCGGCTGGCGCTCCGCGCACAGCTGGTTCGTGCTGAGCGAGCTCCTCGGTCTGCCCGGCATCCGCAACTACGACGGCGCCTGGCGCGAGTTCGGCTCGCTCATCGGCGCCCCCATCGTCAACGGGCCCGAACCGTGGGGCCCCGACGGCATCCCGTCCATCGTCGCCCAGCGCGACGCCGCCCCGGAGGTCCGCGCCCATGCCTGACGTCACCGTCTTCCGCAACGTGCTCCGCAACGGGTTCGACCAGACCGACCTGCCCTGGGTGCCGTGGACCGAACCCGGCCGGGTGGGCGTCGAGTTCGTCGTCCTCTGGGGCCCGGACGCGGCTCGGGACGAGGACTCCGCCTCGCTGCTGCTGCGCTTCCCGCCGGGCGCGCACGGGGACTTCCACGAGCACCTGGGGCACGAGCTGATGCTCGTGCTCGACGGCACCCTGGACCACAGCGACGGGAGCCGCTTCCACCGCGGCGACCTCGTGGTCGAGGAGCCGGGGACCCGACACCAGATGTCCAGCGCGGAGGGCTGCACCGTCCTCGCGGTCCGCGCCCGCCCGGCGGCCGCCCGTACGCCCGCGGACGGCGAGATCACCACGGGCGTCGGCGCCGGCCGGCCCGGCGCCTGAGGCGCCGCCCGCCCCCGCGGGCACCCGCCCCCGCACGGTCACGGACCGCCGGGCCTCCGCGGCCCGGCGGCCCGCAGGCCCGCGCGGGCGGTGCGGCCCCCGTTCACCGCACACCGCACACCCCAGGTCCGTACGGACACACCCCCGCCCCGCACGGCGTCCCGCTCGCGCCGGTACGGGCCGGAGGCGTGCCCGGGACCCGCCGCGCGCCGGGGCCGAACCGCCGACCGCGCCGGTGCGCGCCGCACCACCCCCGCACACCAGCCCACCCGCACCCCTACCGGAGAGACGCCATGACCCCGTCCGCACGGCCCCAGCCCCTGCGCAGCAGTCCCGAGCCCTCCCGTCGGGTCCTGCTCACCACCGGTTCCTCCGACGCCCACACCTGGAACCTCGTCCACCTCCAGCTCTTCCTGGAGGAGCACGGGCACTCCGTGCTCAACCTCGGGCCCTGCGTCCCCGAGCAACTGCTCGTCGACACCGCCCGGATGACCAGCCCGGACCTCGTCGTGCTCTCCTCCGTCAACGGCCACGGCCACCAGGACGGACTGCGCGCCGCCCGCGCCCTGCGCGCCGACCGCAAGACCCGCGGCCTCCCCATGGTCATCGGCGGGCTCCTCGGCATCTCCCCGGAGGGCGCCGCCACCCGCACCGCCGAACTCCTCGACGCCGGGTACGACGAGGTGTACGCGGACGGCACCCCGCCCACCGCCCTGCTGCGCCGGCTGGCCGAACTCGGCGGCGCGTGTACCGGGCGGGCCGCGGCTTGACGACCTCCGCCCCGCCCCCGCCCGCCCCCGGCGACCTCGGCGCCTTCGTCCAGGAGTCGGCCGCGGCCGGTGAACTGGTCGTCCAGCCCCGCATGGGGATGGTCGCGCCCGAGGTGATGGCCGGCGGAGTCGCCGCCGTCGCCGCCCTGCCCGAAAGGACCGTCGCCACCCTCACCATCGACAGCTACACCCGCGTCGGCGACCACGCCGCCGCCACCGCCGCCCTGCGCGACGGCCGACCCCTGAACGGGTTCCCGCTGGTCAGCCACGGCCCGAAGACCACCGCCCGGGTCGCCGCGGCAGCCGGACGCGGCACCCCCGTACAGGTCCGGCACGGCTCCGCCGACCCACTGGCCATCTTCCGCACCATGGCCGCCGCCGGGCTCGCCGCCTCCGAGGGCGGCCCCGTCTCGTACTGCCTGCCCTACGGCCGCACCCCGCTCGCCGAATCCGTCGCCGCCTGGCGCGACTCCGTCCAGTTCCTCACGGAGGAGAGCCGCGCCCACGGCCGCCGGGCCCATCTCGAATCCTTCGGCGGCTGCCTCCTCGGCCAGCTCTGCCCGCCGTCGCTGCTCGTCGCCGTCTCGCTCCTGGAATGCCTGTTCTTCGCGGCCAACGGCGCCACCAGCGTCTCTCTCAGCTACGCCCAGCAGACCCACCCCGCCCAGGACACCGGGGCGCTCACCGCGCTGCGGCTCCTCGCCGACGAGTTCCTGCCCGCCGCCGTCGACCGCCACATCGTGCTCTACACCTACATGGGGGTCTACCCGAGGACCGTGCCCGGGGCCCGGCTGCTGCTGCGCCGCAGCGCCGAACTGGCCGTACGGGGCGGGGCCCAGCGGCTCATCGTGAAGACCGAGACCGAGGCGCACCGCATCCCGACCGTCGAGGAGAACCTGACCGCCCTGCGGATCGCCGCCGACGCCGCCCGCTCCGCGCCCCGGCGCGGCACCCGCCAGAGCCCCGGCTCCGCCGCGGAGGCCGACGCCGAGGAGACGCTCGTCGAGGCCCGCGCCCTGGTCACCGCCGTCCTCGGGCTCTCCGACGACCTCGGCGTCGCCCTGCTCAAGGCCTTCGACCGCGGGCTGCTCGACGTGCCGTTCTGCCTGCACCCCGACAACCGGGGCGCCGTCCGGTCCACCGTCGCACCGGACGGGCGCCTGCACTGGACGGACCTGGGCGCGCTGCCGCTGCTCACCACCAGCAGGAGGACCGTACCCATGACCTCGCGCCAGCTCTCCGGCATGCTCGGCCGGGTCGCCCGTGAACACGACCGGGCTGCCACCACCGACCCGCCGCCGGAGCCTCGGCCCAGGGACGTCCCGGCGCCGTCCGCGGCGCCGCTGCGGATCGCGTTCGTCGGCATGGGCCCGCGCGGCCTGTCCGTACTGGAGCGGCTGGCGGCCCGCTGCGCCGCGACCCCGCCCGCGCGGCCGGTCGAGGTGTTCGCCGTGGATCCGTACGAGGCGGGGGCCGGGCGGATCTGGCGGACGGACCAGTCGCCGTGGTTCCTGATGAACACCCCCGCCCAGGAGGTCACCATGTTCTCCGGGCCGGCCGACGAGGGACCCCACCGGCCGGGTGCCGGACCGTCCCTCGGCGAGTGGTGGGCCGAGGACGACCCGGCGGGAGCCGAGCCCGAGGGGTACGCGCCCCGCGCCGTCTACGGCCGCTACCTCACCCACGTCATGCGACGGATCGAGGAGACCCTGCCGCCCTCCCTCACCGTCCACCGCGTCCCCGCCCGGGTGATCTGCGCGGACCGCGCACCGGGCGGAGACGGCGGGCACCGGCTGCGACTCGACCGCGGAGACGTCCTCACCGTCGACCGGATGGTCCTCGCCACCGGCCATCCCGTCACCGAGCCCGACGCGGGCGGGCGCGCCTGGACGCGGTTCGCCCGCGAACACGGCACCCCGGCCCGCCCCGTCCGGTACATCGCGGGCGGCTCCGCGAGCGAGATGCCGCTCGCCGACATCCCGGCGGGCGCGAGCGTCGGCATCCTCGGCATGGGGCTCACCTTCTACGACATCCTGAGCGAGCTGACCCTGGGACGCGGCGGCACGTTCACCGAGGGGTGCGACGGTCTGCTCTACCTGCCCAGCGGCAAGGAGCCCCGGATCCTCGCGGGCTCCCGCGGGGGAGTACCGCTCCTCACCCGGGGCGCCAACCAGAAGGGCCCCGAACACCGCTACCGGGCCCGCCTGTTCACCGCCGAGCGGATGGCGGCGGTCCGCGCGGCGGGGGAGCCGCTCGACTTCCGGGACGCGGTGCTGCCCTGGCTGCTGGCCGAGGTCAACCTCGTCCTCCTGGCCACCCGGATCCGCCAGGTCCACGGCCCGCACGCGGCCGAGGAGTTCACCGAGCGCGCCGTCCAGACCCTGGCCGACCGGCCGGACACAGGCCCCGGCACCCGCTCCGAAACCCGGCCCGATCCGCGGGTGTGGGAGCGGCTCGCCGGCGGCTACCGGGTCGACACCCGTCCGCTCGCCGGACTCGACGTCCTCGCCCGCCCGTTCGGCGACCGCCGCTTCGGCTCCCCGGCCGAGTACCACAAGGTGCTCACCGAATGGCTGCGCGCCGACCTCTTCGAGGCCCGCCAGGGCAACGCCGACGGGCCCCTGAAGGCAGCCGCCGACGTCCTCCGGGACGTCCGGCAGACCATCCGGACGGTCGTCGACTTCGGCGGACTGACCCCCGCCTCGCACCGCTGGTTCCTCGCCGAGTTCGGCCCGGTCGCCGCCATGGTCTCCACCGGACCGCCGCCGCTGCGGTCCGAGCAGTTCCTCGCGCTGCTCGCCGCCGGGGTCCTCGAACCGGTCGGCCCCGGAGCACGGTTCGGCGCCGACCCCGTCGAGGGCCGGTTCGCCGTGGAGTCGCCGCAGGTGGAGAACTCCTGGGTGCCGCTGGACGTCGTCGTGGACGCGCGGGTGCCCGGCACCGACCTGGCCGCCGACCGCGACCCGCTGATCCGGGGACTCATGGCCGACGGGGAGATCCGCACCTTCACCAACGCCGTCGACGGGACGGAGGAGTTCGCCACCGGCGGGCTCGACTGCACCGACTCCCCGTTCCACCCGGTCAGGGCGGACGGATCCGTCGACACCACCACCCATGTCCTGGGCATCCCCAGCGAGTTCACCCGGTGGTTCACCCAGGTCGGCAGCGGCCGGCCGGGCCCGTGGGGCTCGTTCACCCGGGACGCGGACGCGATCGCGGAGGCGCTCGTGGCGGCCGCGGAACCGGTGGGCGCGGTCCGGGCGGCGCACCGGCGCGTACGGCCCGGGGGTGCGGGGTGAGCGGCGCCGCCCGTACGCCCGTCCACGAGGAGTACCGGGCGGCGCGCGACCTGCTGCTGCGCCTGCGCGGAGACCGGGAGGCGGCCCGCGCCGCCTTCCGGTGGCCGCGCGCCGCACACTTCAACTGGGCCCTCGACTGGTTCGACGTCATCGCCGAGGGGAACGACCGGCCCGCCCTCGAACTCCTCGGACAGCCGGGCCCGGACGGCGATGTCCCCGTCGTCGACCGGCTGTCCTTCGCCGAACTCGCCTGCCGCTCCGACGCTTTGGCGACGGCGCTGCGCGAACACGGGGTCGCCCGGGGAGACCGCGTCCTGATCCTGCTCGGCACCCGCGCCGAGCTGTGGGAGACCCTGCTCGGCTGCATCAAGCTCGGCGCGGTCGTCGTCCCCGGCTACCAGGACCTCACCCGGGCGGAGGCGGCGGACCGGATCACCCGGGGCGCCGTACGGCACGTCGTCGCCGCGCCCGGGCTCGTCGACCTGCTCGACCCGCTGCCGGTACCGGGGCTCCGGATGGCCGCCGAGGAGGGCGGCCGGGCGGGCTGGGTCCCCTACCCGGACACCCGCGGCCCCGGGCGGCCCCGCTTCGTCCCGGACGGGCCGACCCGGGCCGCCGACCCCTCCTTCTGCTACTTCACCTCCGGGACGACCTCGCTGCCCAAACTGGTGGAGCACAGCCACGCCGGATACGGCGTCGGGCACCTCTCCAGCCTGTACTGGAGCGGGCTGCGCCCCGGCGACCGGCACCTCAACCTCTCCGCGCCCGGCTGGGCGAAGCACTCCTGGTCCAGCTTCTTCGTCCCCTGGGCCGCGGAGGCGACCGTGCTCGCGCCGCCGGACGGCGGACTCCCGCCGGCCGTGCTGCCCGGCGTCCTCGCCGGGCACGGAGTCACCAGCTTCTGCGCGCCGCCCAGCGCGTGGCGGTCCCTGCTCCCGTACCTGGACGCGGGCGCGGAGACGCCCCGGCTGCGCGAGGCGACGGCGGCGGGGGAGCCCCTGACGGCGGAGACCGTGGAGCGGATCGAGGCGGCGTGGGGCGTCCGGGTCCGCGACGGCTACGGCCAGACGGAGGCGACCGCGCTCATCGGCCGCGCCCCCGGCGCCGAGGAGCCGCTCGCCCCGCTCGGGCACCCGCTCCCCGGCTACCGGATCGTGCTGCGCGACCCGGACACGGGGGAGCGGGGCGATTCCGGCGAGGTCTGCGTCGATCTGACGGACCGTCCGCCAGGCCTGATGCGGGGGTACGCGGGCCGGCCCGAACGCACGGCGGAGGCGTTCGCCGACGGGCTGTACCGCACGGGCGACCGGGGCGAGCGGTGCGCGGACGGCTCGATCCGGCTGCTGGGACGGCTGGACGAGGTCTTCAAGTCCCACGGCCACCGGGTCTCCCCGATGGAGATCGAGGCGGTGCTCCGCACCCACCCCGATGTGGCCGACGCCGCGGTGGTGCCGTGCGAGGACCCGGACGGCGGCCTCGCACCGTACGCGGTCGTGGAACTCCGGCCCCGACGGCGCGCCTTGATCACGGATGCGCACGGACGCATCGGCGCGGAGCTGCTGGCCCTGGCCGCCGAGCGACTCGCGCCGGTCTTCGTCCCCCGGGCGGTCGAGGTGGTCGCCCACCTTCCCCGGACGCGCTCGGGGAAGGTCCGCCGGAACGAACTGCGCCCTGGGGCGGCTGCCGAGCGCGTCCGGGGAAGGTGGGCGACCACCTCGACCGCCCGGGGGACGAAGACCGGCGCGAGTCGCTCGGCGGCCAGGGCCAGCAGCTCCGCGCCGATGCGTCCGTGCGCATCCGTCCCCGGGGGCCCGCCGGCGTCCGGAAGCCGGGTCTTCCTAGACCCGCTCCGTCTCCCTCTCCGCGGTCCGCAGCAGGACCTCCGCGACGCCCCGGGCCCGTACCGCCGCCTCGGGTGTCCCCTCGCGGAGGGCCGTCACGATGGCTCCGTCGCCGAGCAGCGCCAACTGGCGCGCCAGGGACTCGTGTTCGCGGTAGCCGCCCTCGGTGAGGAGCCGGTCGAGGACCGCGATGACCTTCTCCTTGTGCTCGGCCGCCACGTGGTGCGCCGGGCTGTCCGGATCCGCCGTCTCGACCATCGTGTTGATGAAGGCGCAGCCGCGGAACGAGGCCGCGGCGAAGCGTTCCGACAGGCCGTCGAAGAGCGCGAGCGGCAGCTCCTCGGGGGACCGCTCGCTCACCGCGATCCGGCCGTCCAGCCAGGCGCGCCACATGCCGTCGCGGCGCCGCAGGACCTCGACGACCACGTCGTCCTTGCTGGGGAAATGGCGGTAGAAGGAGGCGCGGCCCACTCCGGACTCGGACAGGATCCGCTCGATGCCGACGGCCCGGATCCCCTCCTCGTAGAACAGACGCTCCGCCGCGCCGAGGAGCCGTTCTTTCGCGTTGGTGGCCATACCAGACGGTACCACTCGGTGCCGTATCGGTTGCCCCCGCGGAGAAGGGGAGCGACTGCCTCCCGTTGCGTCAGACGGAACCGATCGGTACCGTCTCGATGGTACCGATCAGTTCCGTCTTGGTCCGGCTCAAGGAGAGCTCCATGCCCCGCCTGCCCCAACTGACCGTAGAGACCGCCGACGAGGAGCAGCGCGAGCTGCTCGAAGGCACCCTCAAGCAGCTCGGCAAGCTGCCCAACCTGTACGCCGCCCTGGCCAACGGCCCCGCGGCCCTGCGCGGTTACCTCGCCCTGCGCGAGGCCCTCGTCGGCGGCGGCTTCAGCGCCCGCCAGCGCGAGCAGCTCGCGCTCTTCATCGCCCAGCACAACGACTGCACCTACTGCGTCTCCGCGCACACCCTGCGCGGTGGCAAGGTCGGCCTGACCGAGCAGGAACTGCTCGACACCCGTCACGGCACCGACGCCGGCGACCCGCACATGGACCAGGTGCTCCGCTTCGCCGGGGCCGTCATGGCCACCGGCGGCCGTGTCACCGACGCGGCCCTGGCCGACGCCCGCGCCGCCGGCGTGACCGACGCCGAGATCGCGGAGATCGTCGGCCACATCGCGCTCAACGTGCTGTCCAACTTCTTCAATCACGTTGCGCAGCCGGACTTGGACTTTCCGTTGGTCCCGGCCCAGCTCGCCGAGTAGAGTCTTCGCGGCCGTGCAGGGGTGCCGGGCGCGAAGGGGCGTCCGGCACCCCTGCGGCTTGTTCGACAACCGACTGGGGCGATCGAAGCGGGTGGACGACCAACCACCTGGTGCGAGGAACTGCCGCCTGCGCGGCAGGGGGGAATTCACGTGGACATCGACGCAAGAACCCTTCGGACCTTCCGCGAGGTGACCCTCACCGGGTCCTTCACCCAGGCGGCACGACGCCTCGGGTACTCGCAGTCCAGCGTCACGGCACAGATGCGTGCACTGGAACGGCAGGTCGGCGAGCCCGTCTTCGAGCGGCTCCCCAACGGCGTCCGGCTCACCCGCGCCGGGACCGTCCTGTGCGACTACGCCCGCCAGATCCTCACCCTCGTCGGCGAGATGGAGACGGCCCTGCGCCGTCCCGCGGCCAACCCGCCGCGGCTGACGGTGGGCATCGTCCCCGCCCTCGCGTACGGACAGCAGCTCGCCCGGGTCACCCACATCGGGCGGCGGCTTCTTTCCGGAGTCCAACTCGCCCTGCGCGTCATGGGCACCGCCGAGGTCCACGACGCCTTCCGGGCCGGTGCCATCGACGGCGCCCTGGTCCTCACCGTCGTCGAAGCCGAGGACCCGACCGCCCAGCTCGTCGACCCGGCGTACGCCGATCGTCCCGACGAACTGACCGAAGTACGCCTCCAGGAAGTCGAGTTCATCCCCGTCACCAGTGTCGGCCACCGCCGCGCGGGCCTCGGCCGCCAGGTCGTCATCGCCGACCCCGACTGTCCGTCCCAGCGCTGGCTCCCCGAGTTCCTCCGGCTGCGCTCCGACAGCCCGCCCGAGATCCATGAACTCGGCTCCATGGCCGGAGTCCGCGCCGCCACCCAGTCCGGTCTCGGCTGCGCGATGCTGCCGATGGCCCTCGCCGCCTCCCACCAGGAGGCCGGCGGGCTGCGCCCGCTGCCCGGCGTGCCCCGGATGCGCTGGAACGCCTCCCTGGTCCTCGACCGGCTCCTCACCGAGGGCGGCTACCGCGAACACGAGTCCCTGGCGCGCCAGTTGGCGCTGCTCGGCGACGGAGCCATCGTGACGGCCCTCCGCGAGGGGACACCCGAGGCGGCGGTACGGGCCCGGGGCGTCGCGGAGGTCCTGCTGCGGACCGCGGAGAGGGAGACGGAGC
>NZ_RDBH01000051.1 GCF_008042145.1 Streptomyces sp. adm13(2018) | reverse complement strand
TCCGCGTACCCGCCGGCCCACCGCCGCCCCGCGCCGGACTACCGGGAGAGCCCGCACATCGTGATCGCCGGCGGCGGCGTCGCCGGCCTCACCACCGCCCTCTCCCTGCACGCCGCCGGCTTCCAGCGGGTCACCGTCGTCGAGACGGCACCCGCGATCCGGCCGGTGGGCGCCGGACTCAACCTGATGCCGAACGCCGTCCGCGAACTGGACGCGCTCGGCCTCCTCGACGCCCTGGAGGCGGGCGCCCTGCGCACCCGCGAACTGCGCTACTACCACCGCTCCGGCGGACTGATATCCCGCGAGCCCCGCGGCCTCGGCGCGGGCTACCTCTGGCCGCAGCTGTCCGTCCACCGCGGCCACCTCCAGCAGGTCCTCGCCGGCGCCGTACGGGCCAGGCTCGGCCCCGCCGCCCTGGTCACCGGCGTCCGGGTGAGCGGCCTCGACCCCACCCCGGACGGGCGGCCGCGGCTGCGGCTCGAACACCGGGACGGCGCCGTCCGCGGCCGCGCCTCCCTCGAACCCGACCTGCTCGTCGGCGCCGACGGCGTCCGCTCCACCGTCCGGGCGGCGCTGCACCCGGAGGAGGGCGAACCGCCGTGGAACGGGATGCTGGTCTGGCGCGGGGTCTCCCGGATGCCGGCCCGCGCCGTCGGATCGTTCATGCTCATCGCCGGCGACGACCGGCAGAAGGCCGTCGTCTACCCGATGGGCCGCCCGACGGGACCCGACCGGGAGGTCCTGGTGAACTGGGCGCTCGCCCGCCCGGCGGAGCGCACCTGCGGCTCCGGGACGGCGTCCGGCGAGGAGCGGTTCCTGGGCGACTGGAACCGGCCGGTCCCCGTGGAGACGTTCCTCCCGTTCTACGAGGGCTGGGAGTTCGACGGCGTCAGCGTCCCCGACGTACTGCGCGCCGCCGACACCGCGTACGAGTACCCGATGGTCGACCGCGAGCCCCTGGACCGGTGGACGCACGGCCGCACCACCCTCATCGGCGACGCCGCCCACGCCATGTACCCGATCGGCTCCAACGGCGCGACCCAGTCGATCGTCGACGCCCGCTCCCTCGCCCACGCCCTCGGGGACGGCGTCCGGCGAGGAGCGGTTCCTGGGCGACTGGAACCGGCCGGTCCCCGTGGAGACGTTCCTCCCGTTCTACGAGGGCTGGGAGTTCGACGGCGTCAGCGTCCCCGACGTACTGCGCGCCGCCGACACCGCGTACGAGTACCCGATGGTCGACCGCGAGCCCCTGGACCGGTGGACGCACGGCCGCACCACCCTCATCGGCGACGCCGCCCACGCCATGTACCCGATCGGCTCCAACGGCGCGACCCAGTCGATCGTCGACGCCCGCTCCCTCGCCCACGCCCTCGCCCGCCACGCCGACCCCGAGGACGCCCTCGCCGCGTACGAACGGGACCGCCGCCCCGTCACCACCGCCCTCCAGCGGGCCAACCGCGAGCAGGGCCCCGAGGTCGTCATCGACCTCGCCCACGCCCGCGCCCCGCACGGCTTCGGCGACATCCACGACGTCATCCCCGCCGAGGAACTCGCCGCCGTCGCCCGCCGGTACGCCGCCACCGGCGCCTTCGACCCGGCGACCGTGAACCAGGGCTCCCCCTACGAGGTCCGCCTCCCGGCCGCCGGCTGACCCGCGCCCCGCGCTCCCGTGCGCCGTCGCACGACGGGGGCGCCGTGCCCTAACGTCTGAGCGGAACGACGGACGCACAGCGTGGTGCGTCCACTCCGCTCCGTACTCGCCTGCGAAGGTGGAACGCGTGAAGGCAATCCGTCGATTCACCGTGCGTCCCGTCCTCCCCGACACCCTGCGACCCCTCGCCGAACTCGCGCACAACCTGCGCTGGTCCTGGCACGAACCCACCCGCGCCCTCTTCGAGTCCCTCGAACCCCCGGGCCGGCCCGCCCCGTCCGGCGGCACCGACCCCGTCCGGATCCTCGCCTCCCTCGAAGCCCCCCGGCTCGCCGCGCTCGCCGCCGACCAGGACTTCCTGGCCCGGCTCCGGGCTCCGGGACGGCGTCCGGCGAGGAGCGGTTCCTGGGCGACTGGAACCGGCCGGTCCCCGTGGAGACGTTCCTCCCGTTCTACGAGGGCTGGGAGTTCGACGGCGTCAGCGTCCCCGACGTACTGCGCGCCGCCGACACCGCGTACGAGTACCCGATGGTCGACCGCGAGCCCCTGGACCGGTGGACGCACGGCCGCACCACCCTCATCGGCGACGCCGCCCACGCCATGTACCCGATCGGCTCCAACGGCGCGACCCAGTCGATCGTCGACGCCCGCTCCCTCGCCCACGCCCTCG
>NZ_RDBH01000050.1 GCF_008042145.1 Streptomyces sp. adm13(2018) | reverse complement strand
TCTGCGGCGACCACCGGGCGACGAGCACCCCCCAAGGCGCCCTACGCTCAGCCCACCGAGCGGCCCACGCCCAGGTCCCTCAGGAGGGCGTGGGCCGCTCGGTGGGCTGAGCGTAGGGCGCCTTGGGGGGTGCTCGTCGCCCGGTGGTCGCCGCAGACGTACAGGCCCGCCAGCAGGCGGACCGAGCGGTGCGCGTCGTGCGGGGGCGGCATCGCCGGTACCGCGTCCGGCGTGTGGCGCATGTCCAGGAGTTCCCACTCGTCCGTCGACTGGCCGTACAGCGTGGCCAGGTGCTTGCGGACCCGCCGTTCCGTGTCGTCCGGCGGCGTGCCCAGGATCGTCGAGGTCACCAGCGTCCGGCCCTCCGGCGCCCGTCCGGGGTCGACCGCGCTCATCACCGCCGTATGGGCCACCGGACCGCCCGGGTCGGCCTCCAGGAGCAGGGTCGGGTCCGCCGTCGGCGCGGCGGGCGCGGTGTGGTGCAGCACCGTCACCGCGTGGAAGTCCGGCGTCCGCAGCCCGGGCAGCAGCTCGGCGGCCGTCCGCGCCCCCGTCGCGAGGACGACCGACCGGCACCGGAACACCCCGTGCTCCGCCGTCGTCACCCGGGAGACCGACGCGTCGGTGACCCGGACCCCGGTCCGGACCGTGCCCGGCGGCAGCGCCGCCGCGAGCCGCTCAGGCAGCGCCGCCGCCCCGCCCTCGGGCACCGCGAGCCGGCCCCGGGCGAAGGCGCGCAGCGCGAGGTCCGCTCGCCGGCTCGACATGCCGAGGTCCGGATCGCCGAGGAGCGCCGCGAGCAGCGGCCGCAGCACGCCCTGGACGGTCCTGGCGGGCAGCCGTGAGGCCAGTGCCTCGCGCGCGGTCCGCTCGGGCCGGGCCAGGATCCGCTGCGTCGGGGTGGCCGCGAGCCGTACGAGGGACGCGCCGAGCCGCGCCTGGTCGAGCGACGCGGCCGGATGCCGGGGGGCGCTCGCGAGGGCGCGCGCCACACTGAACGCTCCCCCCACGCTTCGGTTCCCCGCGTTCCGGGGCCCGACGGCCGCCCGGCGGGGGTGGGCCGCGCCCCACCGCGCGTACCGGCCGTCGCTGTGCACGAGCACCCCCGGGGCGAACGGCCGCAGCACCAGGCCGTCGAGTCCCGGCAGGCTCCGGAGCTCCTCGTACGACAAGGTGAGCAGCGGTCCGACCCGGTCGAGCCGGAAGCCGTCGACGGCCTCGGTCGCCATCCGGCCCCCGATGCGGGGTTCCGCCTCCAGGACGGCCACGGAGAGCCCGGCGTCGGTGAGCCGGCCCGCCGCGGCGAGTCCCGCGACCCCGGCTCCCACGATGACGACGTCGACGCTCTGCGCGCCGTCGACGTCCGTACGCTGTGCGGTCCTTGCGCTGTCTGCGCTGTTGAGCACGTGCCCCTCCCCAGGTCGGCGCGTCCGGTGGGAGGCCTATGCCCCCAACCGGCCTCCGGGATGCCCGAGTCCGCCGTTCTCGTCGAGCCTAGGCAGCGCTCCCGCGCGTGCCAGCCGCGCGCACCGGGGTGCGTGCGGCACGGGGGAGCACGGCGGGGGAGCGGTGCCTAGGCTCGACGAGAACGGCGGACTCGGGCATCCCGGAGGCCGGTTGGACCGCCCCCACGTGCCGCACGGACCCCCGTGCCAGACTCGGCGCATGCCGCCCTTCGTCACCGTCGCCGCCTACGCCCCGCACGGGGTCGGCATGCTCGGCGCGGGCATCGTCTCCGAGGTGTTCGACGCGCGCGGCGGGGGACTTCCGCTCTTCGACTTCGCGCTCTGCACCGACCGGCCCGGACACGTCCGTACCGACGTCGGACTGCCCCTCGTCGTGGAGCACGGACTGGACCGGCTGGCCACCGCCGACCTGGTGATCGCCCTGCCCTGGGCGGAGTTCCGCACGCCCCCGGGGCCCGCCGTGCTCGACGCGCTGACCGCCGCGCACGCGCGCGGGGCGCTCGTCGCGGCGCACTGCGTCGGCGCGTTCGCGCTCGCCGCGGCCGGGCTCCTCGACGGCCGGCGCGCGACCACGCACTGGCGGTTCGCCGGGCTCCTGGCCGAGCGCCATCCGGAGGTCACCGTCGAACCCGACGCCCTCTACGTGGACCAGGGCGCCGTCGTCACCGGCGCGGGCGCCGCCGCGGGCTTCGACCTCTGCCTGCACCTGCTGCGCCGGGAGTACGGGGCCACCACCGCCAACGCCATCGCCCGGGACCTGGTGCTGCCCTCCCACCGGGACGGCGGCCAGGCCCAGTACCTCGCCACGCCCGTACCCGAGGACAGCCGGGACGAGCGTCTCACCGACGTCCTCACCTGGGCCCGGGAGCACCTCCACGAGCCGCTGCCCGTCGCGGAGCTGGCCCGCAGGGCGCTGATGAGCCGCCGTTCCTTCGCGCGCCGGTTCGCCGCGTCCACCGGCACCACCCCGCACGCCTGGCTGCTCTCGCTGCGTCTGAGCCGGGCCGAGGAGCTCCTGGAGACCACGGACCTGCCCGTCGAGGAGATCGCCCGCGCCGTCGGCTTCGGCAGCGCCGCGGTGCTGCGCGCCCAGTTCGTCCGGCGCCGCGGCGTACCGCCCCGGTCGTACCGGCGCTCCTTCACCCGTACGCCCACCGTCTGAGGTTCAGACGAGTGCCGCGGCCGTCAGGGCCAGGGCCGAGCCGGCGAAGACCACGGTGTGGCGGACGTTCTGGAGGGTGCGGGTCCAGGCCGGGAAGGCGCCCTCGGCCGCCGCGAGGAAGGCGGGCACGTCGACCCGGAGGAGTTCGGCATCGCCCTTGCGCCGGAAGGCGGCGCGGACGGACTTGCACTTTGTTCAATTGGGGCGATGACGAGAACTGCAGAGGCAGAATTGAACTAAGTTCAAGAGCGAATCGACCTTCCCCGACCACAGCCGTTCGGCACCGGCAGCCGCCACCGCCGTCCCCCGTCCGGGCCCGCTCCGCTTGTGGGCGGCCCCCGCGCGGCCGATCTTGGGCTCATCGTGCGACCCGAGGGAGGGCTTCCGTGAGCAGCATCGACACACCGGCCGAGGTGCCCAGGCCGCGGACGGCGGCCCGCCCCGCGCCCACGACCCTCACCTGGGTGACGCTCGCTCTGATGACCACCGCCTCGGTCGCCAGTCTGCGGGCCGCGCCGACCATGGCCGTCTACGGCCTGGCCTGCGTGTTCCTCTATCTCGTCCCGGCGATCGTGTTCCTGCTGCCGACCGCCCTGGTCTCCGCCGAGCTGGCCTCCGGCTGGAACGGCGGGGTGTACCGCTGGGTGTCCGAGGGGCTGTCGAAGCCGCTCGGATTCCTCGCCGTGTGGTGCCAGTTCGCGATGACGATCTTCTACTATCCGAGCCTGCTCGGGTTCGTCGCGTCGACCATCGCCTTCATCATCGATCCGGCGCTCGCCTCCAACGGCCCGTACACCGCGATCGTGATCATGGTCCTCTACTGGACCGGCGTGTGGATCTCCTCGCGCGGTACGAAGGCACTGGCCGGACTCGCCAGTTGGGGCCTGATCATCGGCACCCTGATCCCCGGCACCCTGCTGGTCGTCCTCGGCATGGTCTTCCTCGGGCAGGGCAACCCGTCGGCCGCCCCGATGACCGGCGCGAACCTGTTCCCGCAGTGGACGGGCCTCGCCAGCCTCGTCCTGATCGTCAACAACTTCCTGTCGTACTCCGGCATGGAGATGAACGCCGTGCACGTCTCCTCGCTGAAGAACCCGGCGAAGGAGTACCCGCGGTCGATGTTCCTGGCGATGGGCCTGGTCCTGCTGATCTTCATCCTGCCGGCGCTCGCCATCAGCTGGGTCGTCCCCGCCGACCAGCTCAGCCTCACGGCGGGCGTGATGCAGGCGTTCGACGCCTTCTTCTCGTACTTCGACATCGGCTGGCTCACCCCGATCGCCGCCGTCGCCCTGGTGTCCGCCTCCCTCGGCGGCATGCTCACCTGGCTCGCGGGCCCCTCGAAGGGCCTGCTGGAGATCTCCCGCCAGGAGGGCTACCTGCCGCCGTTCCTGCAGAAGCTCAACAAGAACGGCATCCAGCAGAACATCCTGGTCACCCAGGGTGTCGTCACCACGATCATCGCCCTCGGCTACGCGCTGCTCCCGAACGTCTCCAGCGTCTACTGGATCTTCTCGGTCATCACCACGCAGGTGTACCTGATCGTCTACCTGCTGATGTTCGCCGCGGCCATGCGGCTGCGGAAGACGCAGCCCGACCATCCCCGCGGCTACCGCGCGCCGGCGCTGGGCGTCCTGTGCGTCGTCGGTCTGCTCGCCTCGCTCGCCGCGCTGTGCATCGGCTTCGTGCCCAGCTCGCAGTTCGGCAGCGGCAGCGTCTGGTCGTACATCGCCATCGTCGGCGGCGGCCTCGTCATCCTCGGTCTGCTCATCCCCTGGGCCTTCCTGAGGTTCCGCAAGCCCAGCTGGAAGACGACCCCCGCCACCGCCCCGAGCGAGGGAGAGCAGGCATGAGCCCCACCCGCTTCGCCTCCGAGCACAAGTGGATCTACTGGGGCGCGATCGTGATCCTCGTCGGCCTCGTCGTCACCGGCATCGTCCGGTACGAGGCCGTGAAGACGAACAACCGGACCGCGTCCAAGGCCAGGCAGCTCCAGGAGGCCCTGGTGAAGGCCGGGTACCCGTCGCCCGACACCGACACCGTCCAGCGGGTGCTCGGCACCGACGGCGGGCCGGTCTGCGACGACCCGGACAACGCCCTGAAGACGGCCCTGTGGAAGATCCAGCAGGCCAACGGCGCCACCGGCCCCGGGATGCGGCCCGTCATCACCGACTCCAAGGCCGTCCAGGCCGAGCGGATCGTCCTCCAGGTCTACTGCCCGGACCAGGTCGACGACTTCGACGACGCCGTGGACGACCTCAGGACGGACGACACCGTACGGCGCTGAGGGACGGGGGTGGCGGGGCAGGCAGCGGGAGGGGCCCCCGGCCATTCGGCGGCCGGGGGCCCCTCCCGC
>NZ_RDBH01000005.1:4221-7930 GCF_008042145.1 Streptomyces sp. adm13(2018) | reverse complement strand
CCCGAGCTCCGCTCCGGGCACCGCCCCCGAGGGAGCCCTTCGATGACCGCCCCCGTGATCGGCAGCCCGACGGACCCGCGCGGGGCCGTACCGCCCGAGCCGGCGACCGCACCGGCAGCCGCGCCCGCGCCGACGCCCGTACCCACTACCGAGTCCGCCCCCGCCTCCGCGGCCGCCCCCGGAACGGCGCCCGAGCCGCTCTGGTTCCTCCGGGTCAACCCGCTGCGCCGGTCCCGGCTCGCCGACGCCGCCCTGCGCCGGCAGCTCGTCCTCGTCACCGCCGCCGAGCAGACCCTCGCCGAGGCCGCGGCCGCCGCCTCCGACGAGCTGTACGAGCGGATCGGCGCCGCGACCGACGACACGGAACGGCGGGCGCTCATCGCCCTGCGCCGCGCCGTGAACAGCGGCAAGGCCCCGAAGGCGACCCCGGAGGCCGCCGGCCCCGTGATCGGCGCCTGGCTCGAAGCCCGCACGGAACGCGACCGGATCCGCGCCGAGTTGGTCGACGGCTACCCCGACGCGGCCGAGCGCGAGCGCGGGGTCCTCGCCGAACTCCTCGGCGACGCCGACCTGCTGCGCTCGCTCGCCCTGGTCGCCCCCGAGGTCCACCAGGAGGCCGAGCGCTACCGCGCCGCCGTCCGGGCCCCCGGCAGGGTCCCGGCCAAGAGCCGCAAGTCCGAGCGCGGCCTCATCCAGTACGTCACCCGCGCCATGGTCCGTACGAGCCCCCTCGCCCGGTTCACCGCCGTCGGTATCGCCGAGCCCGACCCGGCCGCGCCCGGCCCCGACGAGGCGGGCTTCGGCGGCGCGACCGCCTTCCCCGGCCTCGACCGCGTGATGCTCAACTACGTGCTCGGCGGCCTGCCCGACCCCGCCGACCGGGCGATCGAGGACCTGTGGATCGGCCTGCCGCCGACCTCCGCCCCCGACCCGGCGGCCGGGAAGCTCTTCTTCCTGAAGCCCTCGCCCGAGGGGATGCGCCGGGCCGCCGTCAGCCTCGACGGCCCCGCCGGAGACCTCCTCGACGCGGTCTCCATGGGCCCCCGGCCCTTCTCCTCCGTCGTCGCCCACGTCGCCGCACGCTCCGGCATCGCCGCCGCGGACGCCGACCAGAAGGTCCGCGGCGCCGTCGCGCAGGGCCTCCTCTGCACCTTCCACGAGGCCGAGGACGGCTCCACCGACTACGACGTCCTGCTCACCCCCGACGACCCCCGCCCGGACACCAAGCGGCTCACCGACCGCGTCAAGGCGGGGATGCCCGCCTTCACCGCCGCGCCCGCCGGCGAACGCGGCGCCGCGCTCGCCGAGTTGCGCGGCGCCCTCGGCGAGCTCAGCCACGCCGCCGGCCGCCCCGCCCACGTCACGGTCGAGGAGGACTACGTGATGCCGCCGCTCAAGGTGGCCACGGAACCGTGGAAGGAGTCTCTGAAGGACCTCGGCCCCGCCGTCGAACTCCTCACCGTCTTCGACTGGCTGCACGACGTCCGCGTCCTGATGACCGCCGCGTTCGTCGAGCGCTTCGGCCCCGGGGCCGACGTCCCCCTCGCCGCCCACGCCCCCTACGTCGTCGGCGAGGTCTCCCGCCGCGCCGCCGCCATGGCCGCCGTCTACGGCCCCGACGGCCCCGGCGACCCGACCGCCCTCAAGGGCATCGGCCCCGCCGACGGCTCACTGGAGCGCATCTACGAACTGCGCCGCGAGGTCACCGAAGCGCTCCACGCCCGCATCGGAGAGGCCGCCGAACGCGGCGACGACACCCTCCGCATCACCCCGGAGCAGGTCGAGGGCCTCACCGGCGACCTGCCGGAACGCTTCCGCCGCGACCCGCTGATCTACGGCATCCTGCTCCAGCGCGGCGACGGCCACCTCGTCCTCAACGACGGCCTCCCGGGCCACGGCATGCTCTACGCCCGCTTCCTGGAGGCCGACCGGCGCCTCGGCGGCCGCGCCCTGCCCCGCCTCGCCGACCACGTACGCCGGGTGTACGGCTACGACGGCGCCCGCGTCACCGAGGACCTGGGCCTGCACCGCCTCAACGTCAACGCCCACACC
Organism: Streptomyces sp. adm13(2018); assembly: GCF_008042145.1. Classification (GTDB taxonomy): domain Bacteria; phylum Actinomycetota; class Actinomycetes; order Streptomycetales; family Streptomycetaceae; genus Streptomyces. Next base: position 5,878 of record NZ_RDBH01000005.1, on the reverse strand, counting down.
CCGATCCTGCCCGGCGGCCTCACCCCCGACGACTGGTTCGGACTGCGGCTCGCCCACGACCCCGAGACCGACTCCCTGCGCGTCGAGGACGCCGACGGCGCCCCGCTGCGGGTCCTCCCGCTCGGCACCGGCCACCCCGGCCTCTTCCCGCCGCCGCTCTCCGTCGCCTCCGGCCTCGCCATCAGCGGCCGCCTCTTCAACGCCCTCCCCAACAGCTGGCACGCCGCCACCCCCTGGGACCGCACCGCCACCCGCGTCGCACCCCGGATGGCCGTCGGCGACGTCCTCATCGGACGCCGCCGCTGGTACGGCGGAGAGGAACTCGGCACCGCCCTGGCCGCCGGCCCCGAGGAGCACGAGCGGCTCCTCGCCCTCAACGCCTGGCGCGCCCGGCACGGCGTCCCCGAGGAGGTCGTCGTCAAGACCGTTCCCGAGGACGAGGGCCCGCTCTCCGTCGGAGCCCCCGACATCCAGTCCAAGCGCCTCCAGCAGAAGCCCCAGTACGTGGACCTGAGCAGCGCGCTCGGCGCCCGCGTCCTGCCCCGGATGCTGGAACGCCGCGGCGCCGACACCGGCGGCAGCTACCTGGAGGAGGCGCTGCCCGGCGTCGTCGACGGCACCCACGCCACCGAGTGGGTCGTCGAGGTCGGCCGTACGGCCGGCGGCCGCTTCACCTACCACCCGACGACCGAGGCGGAGGAGCGATGACCACGCCCACGAAGGCGCTCAGGACGCGCCCCGACCTGCACTACGCGCCCGTCCCCGGCGGCGTCTACTTCAGCGGGGTCCGCGCCCGGTTCGTGCTGCGCGGCTCCGAGGTCCTGCACGCCGTCGCCCAGGGCTGCGTCCCCCTCCTGGAGGGCGGCACCGACGAGGACGCGCTCGTCGCCGAGATCGGCACCGAGCGCGCCCGCCCCGCGGTCCGCCTCCTCGTCGCCAAGCTCCGCGAGAACGGACTGCTCCTCGACCCGGCCGCGCACACCGCGCCCGAACCGCCCGCCGACGTCCGGGCCCGGCACACCGAGGCGCTCGCCCGCCTCGAAGGACTCCTCGACGACCCGTACGGCGCCTTCGCCCGGCTCCGCGCCGCGACCGTCCTGGTCACCGGCCCGCCCACCGCCACCGGCCCGGCCGTCCGCGGTCTGCGCCGGGCCGGGGTCGGCACCGTCCTCACCGGGACGGAGGAGGCACCCGCCACCCCCGACGCCGTCCTCGACATCCGCGCGGACGACGACAGTCCGGCCCCGGCCGCCGACGCGCCCCTGGTCGTCCCCGTCCATCTCGGCGGCACCGGCGTCACCCTCGTCGGCCCCGCCCTCACCGACCCCGGGGACCGGACCGCCCGCGACGCGTTCCACACCCGGGCCCGCGCCTGGGCCGACGCCGAGTCCACCGCGCCCGCGCCCCGCCCCGTGGCGGACGCGCTGGCCGGCGCCCTCGGGGCGCAGCTCCTCGTCGACGTCCTCACCGGCACCGCCGACCCGGGCGAGCGCCTCGGTGTGCCGGGCCCGGACGTCGGCGGGCGGTTCGGGCGCGGTGTGCGCGGCCGGGTCGAGGAGCAGTCCGTTCTCGCGGAGCTTGGCGACGAGGAGGCGGACCGCGGGGCGGGCGCGCTCGGTGCCGATCTCGGCGACGAGCGCGTCCTCGTCGGTGCCGC
>NZ_RDBH01000005.1:0-4121 GCF_008042145.1 Streptomyces sp. adm13(2018) | reverse complement strand
CTGCAGGCCCTGCGGGCCCTCATCCCCGGGGCTCCCACCCCGGCGGCAGGGCTCACCAGGGAACACTGGCTCCTCGACGGCGCGCTGCGCCTGCTCGCCGAGGAGACGGCGCCCCTGCCGGCGACGACCGACACCCCGCACGTGCCGCCCGCGGCCCTCCCGGCGGGCGCTCCCGCCGCGGTCGCGGGCGGCGTGGCGTGCGAGGGTCTCGACGCGGAGGGCCTGCGGATCCTCGCCGGACTCCGCGCCCTGCTGCCGCACGAACCCGCGCTCCGGCTGCACGCAGTGCCCGGACTCGACTGGCGGCTCGCCGAGGTGACCGCCGACGGCGCCACGCTCGGCCGGGCCTGGGGCGCCGACGCGGCCGAGGCCGCCCGGAACGCCCTGTGCACCGCGCTCGCCCACGTCCAGACCGCGGACGTCCCCGGCACCGTCGACCCCCTCTCCACCGACGCCCTGCTCCTCGCCGACCGCGCCGCCCTGGACGCCCTCCGCGCCCAACTGGCCGCCCGCACCGGCACCGTGTACCGGGGCGAGGCCCTCCGCCGCGACCCCGTGCTCGGCGAGCTCCCCCTCTGGTACGGCCCCGTGGAGGCCCACGATGTCCACTGACACCCTCGCCCCCGTCTCCGCCCCGGCCCTCGCCCGGGGCCCCGGGCTCGACAGCCACCCCGCCGACGAGGCCTGGCACCCCGCGCTGGACGCCCTCGCCGACCTCCTTCCCGAGGGCAGCGTCGCGGTCGACCGCGGCTGGCACCTCGACTGGGAGCGGGCCCGGTTCGACGAGGCCGCCGCCGCCGGCCGGCCCCACCTCTCGGTCCGGCTCCTCGCCGACGAGGTCCTGGTGGGACCGCTCTGGCGGCCCGGCACCGACGCGGGCTGCGCCGGCTGCGCCGAGGTCCGCGACCGCACCGTCCCCGACCATCCGCTCGCCGGCGACCTGCGCCACGCGACCGCCGCGCCCGGGCCGGGCGCGCCGCTCCTCCCCGAACTGCTCCGGGCGACCCTGGAGCACCTGGTGAGGCGGCCGCTCGGGCCCGGCGAACTCTTCTCCGTCTCGTCGCGCGGCCTGCGCCGGCACCGGATCGCCCGCAGCTTCCACTGCCCGCTCTGCGGACCGGCGGACGCGCTCCTCGACGGCACCCGGACCCCGCCGCCGCTCGTCCCGACCGACCGGCCCGCCTTCCCCGACGACTGCACCCGCACGGCCGCGAGCCGGCTCGTCGAGCGCGGAGTGCTCCAGGAGCGCCTGGTCGACGACCGCTTCGGTCCGGTCCGCGCGCTCCTGCGCGAGTCGCGCGCCCCGTTCGCGATGAGCATGGCCGTGGTGCCGGACGCCCCGGCGATGGGCCACGGCCGCGCCCGGACCTTCGCCGAGACCGGACCCGTGGCGATCCTGGAGGCGTACGAGCGGCTCGCGGGCTTCCCGTACGACATCCCGGTCCTCACCCATCGCTCGTACACCGAGGTCGCGGAGCACGCCGTCGACCCGGCCGGGCTCGGGCAGTACACCGCCGAGCAGCTCGCCCACCCGACCGGCAGGGCCACACCGTTCGACGCCGACACCCCGATGGACTGGGTGTGGGGCCACGACCTCGACGACGGCCGGGCCCTGCTCGTCCCCGCCGACCACGCCTTCTACCAGTACGAGTACAACCACCGCCGCGACCGCAGGGCCGCCCGCGCCGCCGGCACCCCCGGCCGCAAGCACTACTTCTACGAGTCGTCCAGCGGCTGCGCCGTCGGCGCCAACCTCGAAGAGGCCGCCCTGCACTCGCTGTTCGAGCTCGCGGAGCGGGACGCGTTCCTGCTCTCCTGGCACCGGGCCGCACCCCTGCCGACCATCCCGAACTCCTCCCTCACCGACCCCACCAGCCGCGCCATGATCGAGCTGATGGAGTCCCGCGGCTTCGACGTGCACCTGCTCGTCGCCACCCGGGACATCGGCCTGCCGGTCGTCTGGGTGCTCGCGGTCAACCGCCTCAACCCCTTCCCCGCCACCTTCTCCTCCGCGGGCTCCGGCGCCGACCCGCAGTCCGCGATCCGCGGCGCCCTGCGCGAGGTCGCCCAGCTCGTCACCAACCCGGTCGACTGGACCCGCGAGACCGTCGAGCCGATGGTCGAGGACCCCTGGCTGGTCCAGGAGCTGGAGGACCACGTCCGCTTCTCCTCGCTGCCCGAGACCGCCGCCCGCGCCACCGCCGCGCTCGGTGGACCCCGGGTCACGCTCGACGAGGCCTTCCCCGACTGGCCGGGCCGGATGGCACGGGGCTCCGGCGGGGACGTGCGGGGCGCCCTGGACTTCGTCCGCGGACTGTTCGCCGAGGCCGGGCTCGACCGGATCGTCCTCGTCGACCAGACCAGCCGCGAACACGCCGACGCCGGCATCCACGTGGCCCGCGCGGTCGTCCCCGGCATCGTCCCGATGTGCTTCGGCCACGCCCAGCAGCGGCTGGCCGGACTGCCCCGGCTCACCGCCGCCCTGCGCGGCACCGGGCAGGAGCACCGGGCGATCCCCCTCGACCCCCACCCGTTCCCGTGACCGCCCCGACGGCCCCGCGCGCGGCGGACGCCGACGCCGGGGTCCCGCCCCGGCGCGGCCCGGTCGACCTGCCCGGCCCCGAGGGCGACAACAGCATCGCCCGCGAACCCCTCTGGTACGCGTACGGGGCCGGGGACGACGCGCCGGAGGCGCCCCCGTGGACCTGGGTGCCGCAACCGCCGCCCGACACGCACGTACCGCCCCCGCCGCCGCGCGGGGGCGGTCCGCGCGAGACCCTGCCCCTCGGCTCCCACGACCGGCTCGCCGCACTGCCGTACCCCGGGCCGCCCTCCGGGGCCGCACGGGGCCCGGGCGCGGCCGAACCGGTCGGGGACCGGCTCGGCCGCGCCCTCGTCACCGCCTTCGGGCCCCAGCGGAGAGAACCCGAGAACCCGTACAACGACCACCGGCCGTACGCCTCGCCGCGCTGCCTGTTCCCCGTCCACGCCTTCGTGGACGGGGGCGCGGGCATGCCGTGGCGCCTCCTCGAACCGGACCGGCACGCCCTCACCGGCACCCGGGAGGCCCCCGCGGAGAACATCGTGCTCACCGGCCGGTACACGAGCGTGCCCCCGGCCTACCAATGGTTCCGCGGCTCGCTCATCGCGATCGAACTCGGCTTCGTGCTGCGCGCGTTGAGCCTCGGCCTGGAACTCTTCGACGTACCGGCCCGGCTCCGGCTCCCCGGCCCGGACGCCCACGCGCTGCTGCCCGCCCTCGGCCTCGACGACGCCTGGGCCTGGTCCCTGCCGTTCGTCGTGGAACTCGGCGACGGGGGAGTGCTGACCGGCGGGGGAGCGCACATCGATGGACCCCGCCCTCGACGCGCTGATCCGCGTCAACCGGGAGCAGACCTACGACTCCGCCGACTCCGCCGACTCCGCCCCCGCCCCGCTCACCACGGCCGTCCCGGCCGACCTCGGCCCGTCGGCGACCGCGCCGGACTGGGCGGAGCTGCTCTGGCGGCGCCACTCCGGACGCATGCCGAGGGCCCTGCACGGCATGAGCGGACGCCGTGCGCCCGTACCCGCCGAGGCCCTCGACAGCGCGGCCCGCTGGCTCTCCGTACCGCCACCGGGCCCCGAACTCGCCCAAGCCTTCGACCTGCTGACCACCACAGCAGTCGTGCAGGGTGTTGACGGGCAGACCGACGGCGTGCACCGGCTCCGGGACGGCGCCGCGCACCTCCTGCGCGCCGACCCGACCGCGGCCGAGCGCCTGGAGGAGCGGTACGGCTACGGCGTCTCGCCCGTCAACGGCTGCGGCATCCGCGACGCGCCGCTCACCGTGTTCCTGTCCGTGCGGACCCGGGAGCTCTTCGAGCGCCTCGGGACCGCGGGCTGGGGCGCCGTCCAGCACGCCGCCGGCTGGGCCGCGCACGGACTCTGCCTGTCCGCCGCCGCCTCCGGCCACTTCGCCCGTCCCGTGCGGGCCTTCCAGGAGATTCCCACCCAGCGCGTCCTCGGCCTCGCACCCGACGAGATGATCGTCCTGTCCGTGGTCGTGGGAGTACCGCAGGACACCGGCGGCGCGCTGCTCGACCTCAGACTCTGAAGGAGCGTCCCCGTGACCCCGACCC
>NZ_RDBH01000049.1 GCF_008042145.1 Streptomyces sp. adm13(2018) | reverse complement strand
GAGCTGATCGGGCCGTGCCTGTCCAGGGACCCGGCGCACCGTCCGCAACCCCCGCGGGTCGAGGCGGCGTTCGCGCCGCCGAAGGGCGCGGACCGGGCGTGGCGGAAGGGTCCGCTGGCCGACGACATCAAGCGGCGAGAGACGGCGACGAAGCGTCTGACCGCGCCCGCGGACACCGCCGCCCCGGTGAGGAACCGCCGCCGGGACGGCGCGGCCGGGACGACGGTGTCCGCGGGCGCGGTCAGACGCTTCGTCGCCGTCTCTCGCCGCTTGATGTCGTCGGCCAGCGGACCCTTCCGCCACGCCCGGTCCGCGCCCTTCGGCGGCGCGAACGCCGCCTCGACCCGCGGGGGTTGCGGACGGTGCGCCGGGTCCCTGGACAGGCACGGCCCGATCAGCTCCCGCAACTCCGGCGGCACCAGGCTCAGTTCGGGCGTTCCGTGCACCACCTCGTACTGGACGGCCGCCACGTGCGCGCCGTCGAAGGCACGCCGGCCGCTCGCCGCGTACGCGAGGACCGCGCCGAGCGAGAACACGTCCGACGCCGGGCCGACCCGCTGCCCGAGGACCTGCTCGGGAGCGCCGTACCCGGGGGTGACGGGGATCTGTCCCGTCGTCGTCAGGGTGAGGCCGTGCTCGGGGCGGGCGATGCCGAAGTCGATGATCCGCGGGCCGGTGGAGGTGAGGACGATGTTCGCGGGCTTGAGGTCGCGGTGGATCAGGCCGGCCGCGTGGATGTCGTGCAGGGTGCGGGCGAGCCGGGCCGCGAGGGCGCGGACCGCCGGCACGTCCAGCGGCCCGTAAGCCCGGACCGCCTCGTCGAGCGTCGGTCCGGCGAGGAACTCCGCCGCGATCCACGGCCGTCCGCCCTCGGTCTGCGCGCCGAGGACCCGGGCCACGCCCGGGCTGGTGACGGCCCGCGCCATGTCGGCCTCGCGGACGAAGCGCTGGGCGAGGTGCCGGTCGTGGGCGAGTTCGGGCCGCAGGACCTTGACGGCCGCGGGGACGCCGTCGCCGTCCCGGCCGACGTACACCTTGCCCATGCCGCCCTCGCCGAGGACGCCGAGCAGGCGGTACGGGCCGAGCCGGAGCGGGTCGCCGGTGGCGAGGGGCTGCGTGGTCACGGGTGGTCTCCGGGTCGGTGGTCGATGGGAGGAGGATGGAAGGGGAGGAGGACGGGGGCGCGGTCGCTTCCGGAGGGCTAGGCATCCGGAGGGCTAGGCGTACGGGAGGGCCACGATGGACGACGGCCCCGCCCCGACGATCCGCTTCCGCTGCGCGTCCGTGACGTACCGGGTGGCCTCGGTCGGGAACACCCACGCCGAGCGCCGGGTCGCCCGGTCGATCGCGTTCAGGCCGCCCCGGACCGGCGCGTACACGTACTTCCGGCCGATCACCGGGACCGCGTACAGGTTCGGGGTCAGACTGCGGCCGGAGACCGCCTCCGACCACTCCTTGGTGCCACGGTCCGCGCCGACGACGACGAGCCCGCGGCCGGCCTCGTTCGCGTGGACGCGGCCGTCCGCCACGGTGGGGACCCCGAAGAGGGAGCCCCGGCCGTACTCCCAGGCGACGCCCCCGTCGGTGAGGCGCAGCGCCCGGAGGCGGTCGCCGCCGAGGTAGACGTGCCGGTCGTCGACGGCCAACTGGCCGGGGATGAACGACGGGGACTCCTCCAGCGGGATGCTCCGCCGCCACAACCGCCGGCCGGTGCGACGGTCCCGCACCTGGACGTCGAAGGACTTCAGGTCACCGCTGTTCTTGCCGAGCACCAGCCGGTCGCCGACGATCCGGGACAGCCAGGGGCGGGCGTTGGTGTCGGTGTGGGGATGCCGCCAGATCTCCCTGCCCGTGGCGAGGTCGACGGCGATCAGGTGCCAGCCGGTGTCGTTGTCCGTGTCCTCCCGGCTGCCCCGGCGGGAGGACGCGTACAGCACCCCGCCCGCCGCGGTGAGGAGTTCCGTGCCGAACAGCGAACCTTCGAACCCCTTGACAGTGATCGTCCGGGCGGACTGCTCGCCGGTCCGGGCGGCGAGCGTACGGATCTCCAGGGCGGACGTCCCGGTGAGCGGATAGGAGGACGCGTAGAAGCGCGTCCCGTCCGTCGTCACCTGCTTCGGGTCCATCACCATCGACTCCTCCCACAGCACCGACCCGCTCTGCGGATCCAGCGCGCGGAACGACACCGTCTCGGCGAAGCCCACGACGCCTCCCGCGAGCATCGGCATCACGCTCTCCTCGCGGTCCAGGGCGCTCTCCCGCCACAGCGCGGCCGGTGCGCCGTCCGGGGCGGTGCTCGCGGGGATCGCGGTGGGGCCCGCGGCCGGGCCCGCCGCGCCGGGGTCCTCGCCGTCCCGCGACGCCAGCCAGGCCCACAGTCCGCCGCCCGCTCCCGCCGCTCCGAGGAGCGCCGCGCCGCCCGCCGAGAGCAGCCTGCGCCGGGAGACCGGCCCGCTGGGGGCGGTCTCCGCCACCGCCGAGCCCTCCGGGGCCGGCAGGCGGTGCGGGGCGTGCAGCCAGACGTCCGTGGCCCGGCGGGCGATGTCGGTGAGCAGCAGCGGCGGCAGATGGTCGGCGAACTCGCCGTGACCGTCGTGGAGTCGGTCGATCAGGGTGCCGGTGGTGGGGCGGGCCGACGGGTCCTTCGACAGGCAGGCCGTGAGGAGGGGGAGCAGCGCCTCGGGTACGCCGCTGAGGTCGGGGTCGGCGTAGCGGACGCGGTACAGGAGGTCGGCGGCGGAGCCTGTACCGAAGGGGCCGTGGCCGGTCGCGGCGAAGACCAGGACACCCGCGAGGGCGAACACGTCGCCGGCGGGCGGGTGTTCCTGCCCGCTCGCCTGCTCCGGAGACATGTACGCGGGCGTGCCGGCGGCGGCCCCCGTCCGGGTCAGGTGGTCGTCGCCGGCCGCGCGCGCGATGCCGAAGTCGATGATCTTCGGGCCGTACGCGGTGACGAGGACGTTCGAGGGCTTGAGGTCGCGGTGGACCACGTCCGAGGAGTGCAGCTGCGCCAGTGCTCCGGCGAGGGCCGCGCCCAGGGCGCGGACGGTCGGCTCCGGCAGGGGGCCGCCGAGTTCGACCGCGTCGTCGAGCGGCGGGCCGAGGACGTACTCGGTGGCCAGCCACGGGGTCTCGGCCTGCGGGTCCGCGTCGACCACGGCGGCGCCGTGGCGGGCGCCGATGATCCGTGCCGCGTCCGTCTCCAGCCGGAAGCGGGCGCGGAAGGCGGGGTCGGTGGCGAGCCGCGGGTGCACGGTCTTCAGCGCGACGGTACGGCCGCCGGGGGTGCGGGCCAGGTAGACCGTGCCCATGCCGCCGGAGCCGAGGCGGGCGAGGAGCCGGTACGAGGCGACCGAGGCCGGGTCGTCGTGGGTCAGGGGCGACAGCATGGTGAGGTCCGTCAGTCGGCGGGAGGGGTGGTGGGGTGAGGCGGGTGGTCTCAGACGAGTTCGTCCCGTTCGGGCACGGTGTGGCCGGTGGCGGCGCAGGCCAGGACGGCGCCCAGGGCGAAGACGTCGCCGGGCGGGCGCGGGCGGCATCCCGAGGCCTGTTCGGGGGCGAGCGTGCCCGGGTCGAGGCCGGGCAGCCCGGCGCGGGGCTCCTCTTCGGGCGCGGCGGCCCGTACCGCGCCGAAGCAGGTCAGCCGGGGGCCGTCCGCGGTGAGCAGGACGGCGGCCGGGGACAGGCCCGCGTGGGTGAGGCCCTGGCCGTGCGCGGCGGCCAGCGCCTCGGCGAGCGCGGCCCCGACGGCCCGGACGGTGGCCTCGGGCAGGGGGCCGCCGTGGACGGCGAGCGCCACGGGCAGGGGGAGCGCCGGGACGTACGGGCCGGCGTACCAGGCGGGTTCGCCGGGCCCGGCGACGGCCGTGACCGGCGCGATCCACGGGCCGAGGAGGAAGCGTGCGGCGTCGGCCTCGGCGGCGAACCGGGCGGGGTCCGTGCCGGGCAGCGGGGTGCTGAGGAGCACGGTGTGCTCGCCGTCCTCGGTGCGGGCGACGAACCGGCGGCAGGGCACGACCGTGCGGGGCGGGTCGAGGCGGGTGATCAGCCGGAAGGGGCCCAGCCGCCGCGCCGATTCCGGCCGTGCGGCCCCCTGTTGCGTGCGCGACTGCTCCACCGTCCGTGCCCCCCGTCGWCCCTGCGCCCGTGGTGACGGGGCGGGACGAGCCTATCGAGGCGGGTCACGGGAGGAGGGAGGGGCCTTGTCGGGCTGCCAGTGCTTGTAGGGCGTGTGGGGCCTGTAGGGCCTCTGGGGCCCGACC
>NZ_RDBH01000048.1 GCF_008042145.1 Streptomyces sp. adm13(2018) | reverse complement strand
ATACCGGCGGGAACACCCCCCATCCGGGGCCCGCCGAGCCCCCACACCGCGGCCTCGTCCGCCCTCCGCTCCCCCGGTCGCGCCTGCCCGAAGGGCCGGGCGAGGTACGGCCGTTCCGGTCAGGCCGTCGGCCGCGGGACCGCGATCGCGACAGGATCCGCGTCCTCCGCCCGCTCCGCCGACAGGGCGCACAGCGCCGAGCGGTCGACGCAGCCGGTCTTGGCCATCAGACTCGCCATGTGCTTCTCCACCGTCCGGGGCGAGATGCACAGCCGCTGGGCGATCTGCAGGTTCCCGGGGCGCTCCATGAGCAGCACGAACACCTCGTACTCACGCGGGGTGACGCCGGCGGTGCGCAGCTCCGCGGGGATCCGTTCCCGGCCACCGCGGCGCTGCGGCACGCTGACGCCGGCCTGCCGCAGGAGTGACCGGCAGGCACCGGCCACCGGCTGGACGCCCGCCTCGTGGAAGTACTCCTCCGCGGTCCGCAGCCAGGCGACCGGTTCGCCCCAGCCGTCCGTGAGGGCCGCCTCGGCGACGAGCCGCAGGGCGAGGTGCCAGGCCTGCGGGAACACGGCGGCGGCGCGGCCGGCCTCCTCGACCGCCCGGCGCGCGCCGGCCGGGTCCCCGGCCCGGCCGCGCAGGACCGCGTCCGCCATCCCGAGGAACAGCCGGTTCCACGCCAGCTGTCCGCCCGGCGAGGCGAGCGCCTCCCGGTACGCCTCCCGGCCGCCGTCGGCATCACCCCCGCAGTCGGCGCCGTCCCCGTCCCCGTCGAGGATCCGCAGGAGGGGACGGAGCCCGTACCGGCCGCTGAGGTAGAAGAAGCTCGGGTGCTCCCGCTCCCAGGCGCGCGCCGTGTCCAGCTCGGCGGTGGCCCGTGCCCGGTCCTCCGCCAGAAGCGCCCCGATGGCCTGACACAGTCCGCGTTGCAGGGGTACGAGCATGGACTCCTCCCCGCCCGCCCGGCGGAACCGGGCGAGGGCGCGCTCCTGCTCGCGGGTCCGACCCCGGTGGGCGGCGAGCGTGGCGTCCACGAGGAGCAGATAGCGGTGGGCCGAGAGGTTCTGGAGGCGTGCGCTGGCCTCCACGGAGCGGTCGACGATCTCGCGGGCCCGGTCCCACCGGCAGGCGAGGACGCTCTGCATGGCGAGCAGTCCGTCGACGGTCTGGAGCACGGTGAGGGAGCCGAGTTCGTGCGCCGCCGCGCGGGCGGTCTCCAGCTGGGTGGCCTCGCCGGTCCGCATGAAGGCGTTGGTCCCGAGTCGCACGAGGGCCTCGGCCCGCGACACCGCGAGCCGGTGCTTCTCGGCGACCTCCAGCATGCGCACCAGACAGGCGTCGGCCTCGTCGAAGCCGTGCCGGCGTGACAGCAGGGCGAGGAGCTGCCAGGCCTGGCAGGCCACCACGGGCCGGCCGCGCTGCTCGGCGGTGAGGGCGGCGCTCCTGGCGGAACGTTCCGCCTCCTTCAGCCGGTCCCGGCCGTCCCGGCCCGGGGCCCCGGACCCGCCCTCACCGTCGGCCGGGTCCCGGTCGGCCGTCCCGCCGTCCCCCTCCCGGTCGGGCAGGAGGGCCAGATGCCCTTCGACGACCACGAGCGCCGCCTCCTGCTCCGGGCGCGGCCCGGCCCCGAGCAGGGCGCGCGCCGCGCGGATCCGGCGGCGGGCCTCCTGCTGCTGCTCGGCCATCGTCGCCACCCAGGCGACCTGGGTGTGCGCCTGGGCCCGCTCCTCCGCCGCGGGGGACCCGGCGGGCACCGGGGCCAGGTCGTCGAGCAGTGCGGACGCCACGTCGACCCGCCCCGACTCCGCCTGAGCGATGGCGAGTTGTACGGTCACCTCGTCCCGCTCCCCCTCGGCCGCGAGGCCCCGGGCGCGTTCGAGGAGGACGGCGGCGGAGCCCGAGGCCCCGGCGTCCAGCATCTGCCGGCCGACCTGGGCGAACTGCCGGGAGGCCGCGACCTTGTCGCCGGCCGCGAGCCGCAGGGTGGCCACCAGTTGGCTCTGCTCCCCGCTCGTCCCGTCCGCGCCGCCGCCGGTGAGCGAGGCTCCGGCGGACTCCTCGATCGCCGAGGCGGCGCGGCGCGCCAGCGCGGCCTGCTCGGCGGGCGGCAGGGACGCCCTGAGCGCGTCGGCGGTCAGGACGTGGCGGAACGTGTAGTGGTCGTGGGCGGCGCCGTCGGGGGCGATGATCCCGGCCTCGGAGGCGGACCGCAGGTGGGCGAAGAGGGCCCGGTCGTCGAGTCCGGTCACCGCGCGCAGGGCCCCGACCGAGAACCGTCCGCCGAGCGTCGCGGCGATCAGGAGCAGTTCGCGCACCGGCTCGTCGAGCCGGGAGAGCCGGCGCGCCCAGCTGCGGACCGCTCCCGTGGGCACGGTCGACTCGCCGTGGTCGGCGAGGAGCCACCCGCTCTCCGCCCGGCTCAGCCGCCCGAGGTCCAGCAGGTCGGCCAGCAGCACCTCGACCAGGTACGGGTTCCCGCCGGCGCGTTGCGAGAGGTGTCGGTGTGCCGCCGCGGGAACCTCACCGGGGGCGGCGTCCAGACACGCGTCGACCATGGTGCGTACGGCGGTCTCGTCCAGCGGGCCCAGTTCCGTCACCGAGGCGGCGTTGCGCAGCTCGGCGGCGAGCGCCAGGTCGGACGCCGGCCCGGGGTCGGGCCGGAGCGTTCCCACCAGCAGCACGGGGAGGTCCGCCACGTTGTCGGCGACGTACTCCACGACCGCGATCGTCTCGGTGTCGGAGTCGTGCAGATCCTCCAGGAGGATCACGCAGCCGCGCTCGCGGCCCAGCACGGCAAGCAGTCTGAGCAGTGCCTCGGCCAGCTCGACGAGCGAGATGGTGTAGCCGGGCGTCGTCGCCGCGGCCCGCCATTCCGGCACGAGGCCGGCCAACGCGGGACGGTAGGGGTCGAGTTCCGGGTCGTCCGGGGCGCCCGCCGCCCGGAAGCGCGAGGAGAGCGCCTCGGCCAGGGGCCGGAAGGGCACGACGAGCCCGGTGGAGGTGGCGCGCCCGCGGAGCACCGGCATGTCGCGGTCGTAGGCGCGGAGAGCGCACTCGCCGGCCAGCCTGGACTTCCCGATCCCCGCCTCGCCGACGAGGAAGACGGCCCGTCCGGCGCCCCTCCGGGCGCTCTCCAGGGCCTCGTCCAGCAACCCGATCTCGGCGTCCCGCCCCACGATGACCGACGACGTCGCACGCATGTCCGCAGGCTACTTGATCCTTTTCGTGCACGGCAGTGGGCCGGAGGCTGCCGGCCCACACCGCTCGCGCGTCAGGACACGGTGATGGTGCCGGTGGTGTAGGGCATGTCCCACGAGGCGACCGCTTCCACATCGGCCGTCCTGAGCAGTCGGCCGCGCCGCCCGAGCAGGCCGCCGGTCCCGAGGGTCACCTCGCCGATCGGGTCGTCCTGGGCCGCGGTCTCCGCGCCGGCGCCGCCGTTGACGTACGTCACCGAGTCACTGATCTGCATGGTCCTCACTCGTCCTTCGTGTCCGCGGGAGTGGTGGTCGTGCCGTGCCGGTGGTGCGGGTAGTGCCGGTGGTGCGGTCGGTGCAGATGGTGCGGTCGGTGCAGATGGTGCGGTCGGTGCGGTTCTCGGTTCCTCGACGGCGGTCCGTGGTGCGGTCCGCCGTCCCGGAACCCCTACCTACGGTCCCCGCAGGAGGAGGAGCGACGGTACGCGTTCCGGGAAGCCCGCCCGGAGGAGTCCGTGGCCGATCCCCGCGAGCCCGGTCAGCAGACCGGGATGCGGAACTCCGTCCGGGGCGCCGCTCCGTGCGGCGTTCTCCTCGACGGAGGCGAGCAGCGCCCCCGCGCGCCGGATCCAGTGGGTGCGGGCCCCGGGGAGCGCCGGGTGGCCGAGGAGTTCGCACAGGCCGGCCTCGCCGTGGCAGAGGCTGTCGTCCGGCGCGGCGCCGTGCTGCCCCAGCCGTTCGGCGGTCGCGCGGGCCCAGGCGGCCAGCTCCGGGTCCGCCAGGGCGCCGGGGGCGTCCAGCACCGCGAGCGCGATGCCCGCGTCCCCCCGGCACCAGGCCGAGGCCCTGGCGGTGCCGGGTCCGGCGTCCGGGAGAGGGACGGGGGCTCCCCTGTGGTCTCCGTCCTCTCCCGGCGCACGTCCCGGAGCGTCGGCGCCGACGGCGGCCCGGATCGCGGCCAACCCCGCGAGCCGGTACCGCTCGACGCCCGGACGCCCGGTCCCGGCGGCGCTCCCCGGCACCACGACGGCCCCGGCCGAGCCGTCGGCCCGGACGCGGGCCTGCTCTTCGGCCCCGGCCCGGGCCCCGGACCCGGCTCGGACCTGGCCCCCATCCCAGGTCTCGGCCTCAACCCCGCCTCGGGCCCGCCCCTCGGTCTCAGCAACGGTCCCGGCCTCAGCTCCGTCCCGGACTCCGCCTCCGGCTCCGAATCCGGCTCCGAATCCGGCTCCGAATCCGGCCGGTCCTTCGGCTTCCGCCTGCGCCTCCGCGTACCGCAGCAGAGCCCAGCCCATTCCGGCAGTTCCCTGTGCGAACCCCCGGACGTGCGGGGCGGTTTCGGCCTCCGGCGTACCGGTGGCGGCGGAGGCGAGCAGCCGGTCCGCGCAGGCTCGCGCGGCCTGCGTGATCCACGCGTGGGCGCCGTTCCCCGTACCGGCTGCCGCCCCCGCGTGGGGCACCGCCCGCCCGGCGGTACGAGCCGGGCGGGCGGCGGACAGGAGTGCCACGAGACCGCCGGCGAGCCCCGCGCCCACTCCGGGCTCCGCCTCGGTTCCGGTCGCCGCGGCGGCCAGCCGCAGGGCGCCCGTCGCCCAGTCGCCGACCTCCGGATCGCCCAGCAGCCGCCCCGTCTCGCCGAGGGCGTACGCGATGCCGCCGAGGCCGGAGAAGGCCCCCGAGCCCACCGCGCCGAGTTCCTCCGGCCGGGCGCGCAGCACGTCGAGGAGGCCGGGAATCGGCGCCAGGGACGTACGGGCCGCCTCGGCGTAGTGTGCGGCGCCGGTCAGCGCGGACAGCTGGGCGAGGAACAGCGCGGGTCCGGTGTAGCCGCCGGCCAGGTCGGCGGCCATCGGGCCGATCTGCCAGTAGCGGTCGTCGAGGAGTTCCAGGCCGATCCAGTTGCTCCGCGGCCCTTCGCGGTACGCGAGCGAGACCAGCTGGTCGCCCACGGACCGGGCCGCCGAGAGCAGTCGGTCCGGCTCGGGGGCGCGGCCCGCGGTACGGGTGCGCCGGACCGCGGCCGGCCGGTGCGCGGGGACCCGCGAGGTCGTCGCCATGGCCGCCCGTACGATCCACTCCTGGTCCTGCCGGTCGACGGTGTCCAGGGCGCCCAGTTTCGCGGCGACGCGGTCGATCCCCGGCAGGTCCGTCCGGTCGACCGGCGGTCGTCCCGGCGTACCCACGAGGCCGTCGCGCCCCGGCCGCGCGGTGAACAGCGGCACGTCGCCCGACCACAGCTGGGCGATCTCCTCGTCGACCACCCGCGGCGGCAGGAGGGGGCCGAACTGCTCGGTCCGCAGGGTCTCCAGGACGCGCTGCCGGGCGTCCGCGTCCTTCAGGAGATCGGGGTGCGTCGACTCGTCGAGGAGCAGGGTGTACACCCAGGTGGGGCGGACGACCACGCGCACCTCGTCCTCGGCGAAGGCCCGCAACGGGCCTCCGAGGCACAGCAGTTCGTCGCGGGCCGCGTTCACGGCCGTGTACCCGGCCCGGAACCCGGCGCAGAGGGCGTCGACATGGGCGCCCGGGTCGACGGGCCCGCCGTCCGCGAGGCGCGGCCGGTTGGCGGACTCGCCGAACGTCCCCGCCCTGCGCACGAGGCGCATCCGGTCGGTGCCCGCGTCGGCGAAGTCGGCGCGTTCGACGGGCGAGACGCCCTCGTGGCCGCCGCCGACGGCCGACACGTCCAGGGCGCTGTGGTCGCCAAGGAGGAGCTGGGGGAGCAGCCCGACGCGGTACACCGAGTCGTGCAGCGCGCGGGCGGCCGGGTCGGCGGTGCCGGAGCCCGGCAGCGGCGGGTGGAACAGGGTCTCCACGTCGACGAGGACGGGGTGGTCGCCGGCGGCGATCAGGTTCTCGTGGTGCAGGTCGGTGCCGTCGAGGAGGTGGAGCAGGGCGAGCAGCGCGCCCTGGCGGCGGTAGAAGGTCTCGATCTCCGCCGTGGAGTCGCAGGGCCGGGCGGTGACGCACTCCACCCATCCGTAGGCGCCCCGGTCGAGCAACCGCAGGGTGCGCAGGTCCACGGCCCCGGGGAGCGCGTTGAACCGTTCGACGAGGTCGTTGAAGTGGCGGTGCACGGCGAGGGGGCGCGGCTTGTAGACGAGCCGCGTGCCGTCGGCGAAGCGCAGCAGCATCACGCTGCGCCCGCCCCGGTGTCCGTCGCCCGCGCCGGGTTCGACGCCGACGAGCGGGCCCGGGTCGCCGGATCCGGCGAGGGGGCCGGCGGACGTCAGGAGGGCATGGTCGTCCGCGAGCCGCTCCAGGGCCTCGGTCACGGCGTCCGCCGCGTCGATCACGGCGCGCCCGAGGATGCGCGCGAGCACGGGGCGGCCGGCCAGCAGGTCGGAGAGGCCGCGGCGGGTCGCGGTGCGGGCCAGGAAGTCCCGGAACCGGGCCCGCGGGTCCTCCCCCGTGAGGCGTCCCGCGCCGCGCGCCTCGTGCAGTTCGAGGACGAGGGTGCGTGCCGCCGCCCGCGCCAGTCTGCCGCCGAGCCGCCGCTCCAGGTCGTCGCGTACGGCGGTCAGGTCCACGCGTTCGCGCGCCCGGCGGGACAGGTGCCGCTCCAGCCGGTCCCCCGCGCAGCGGGTGAACGGCCGCAGGACCCAGGCGAATCCGCTGAGCCCGGGAAGCGGCCCGGCCGGCGGGGCGACGGGCGGGCCCCCTCCGTCTCGCGGAGGGGCGAGGGCCTCGGGCGAAGCGGCGACGGCCGGATCGGCTTCGGAGGCATGGGCCACGGCCGTCTCCGGGGCGGCGACCACGGCCTCCTCGGCCAGCGCGGCCCAGTCGGGGCGCTCCTCGTCCCCGTCGCCGCGGACGAGTCCGCCGTCCCACCAGCGTTCGACCGCGGACAGCGGGTTCGCCGCCCGCTCGCTCCCGGCTGTCACCGCCATCGTTCCTCCTCGCACGGCCTCCCGGGCGGTTGCTCCGGGCCGGACCCGATCCTCGTACGGGATGGGCCCGCGGGGCATGGGGAACAACCCCCCATGTTTTCGCCGGTGCGCGGTCGAACGGTCGGCGGCGCCCCCGTTCATGGGGGCCGTACCGCCGTGGGGCGGCCCCGCCAAGGGGCCGACCGGCGGTGCGGGGCACCCACGCGCGGCCCCGGACGGCGCGGTCGGCCGGACCGGCGTCGGGGGCGGTCCCCCGTGCCCTGGGTTCAGCGGTCGCTTCGTCCGGGCACGCCCCACCGGGCCGCCCCCACCCGTGGACCAAGAGGCTCCGGCGTTGCCCTCAGGGAGCGGCGGGGACCGTCGGCTCCTCGCCCCGGGCGATGCCGAGGGTGGCCAGCAGATCCTCGTGGAGTTCCATCCACACCGTGTGGCAGGAGTCCTCCTTGACGCGGTCGACCCAGGACAGCTCGCCGCGCCGGACCCTCGCGAGTGCACCCGTGAAGCGGGAGCCGTAGCCGCCGAAGCGGTCGATCCGGGCGCCCAGTTGTTCCGTCAGCTCCTCGATGACCCGTCCCAGCGCGGTGAGTTCGTCGAGCACCCGCCCGTCCCAGAGCGCGTCCCCGTGGTCGTTCACCGCGAGCCGCCCCGCACCGTCCGCCCGCACCTGCCAGTCCGTACAGGCCCGCAGACAGCGGGCGTTGTGGGCCAGGAAGGTCTCGTAGCGCTCCCGGACGAAGAGGCCGAGCCCGGCCCGCGCCAGTTCTCCGGCGAGCAGGCGCTCCCCCTCGGCCCGGCCGGAGTCGGTCAGGGTCCAGCCCCGCGTCCCCGCGAACGCGCGCCGGGTCACCCAGCCCCTCGCCTCGTGGTCGAGCAGGGCCTCGCGCACCACCTCGGCGTCGAGCCCGTAACGCGCCGCCGCCTCCCCGTCGTCGGCCACTCCCTTGAGCCGTACCGCGTGCAGGGCGAGCAGCTCGGGGGCGGAGACGACGGGGCCGGCCGAGGGGTCCTGGAGATCGCTGGGGTTCACCACACGTCAGAGCATAGGTCGCCAGGTCCGGGCGGGGCCCTGCCCGGACGGGACGGGCCTCGCCGGATCGTTCGGCGAGGCCCGCGCACCAGGAGCGGAGTGCGGCGGGGCGGCGCACCCCGTGCCCCGCCCGCGGCGGGCCGGGGCGGCTGCCGCTGTTCGGGGCATCCCGGGTACGGGTCTCCGCGCGGCGCCCGGTCACGACCGGGCGCCTGGCCGTCAATGGGGCGGAGACGGCGGCCGGCGGCGGCCGCCCGCGGCGGGAGAGGCGAACACCGTGACCGTACGACCCATCCCCGAGGGGTGCCCGCGGGTCACTCCCTACCTCTGCGTCGACGGGGCCGCGGCCGCGATCGACTTCTACGTGGCCGTGCTCGGCGCCGAGGAACGCATGCGGATGCCGGCGCCGGACGGCAGGATCGGCCACGCGGAACTCGTCCTCGGGAACGCGGTCCTGATGCTCGCCGACGAGTTCCCGGACATCGGCTTCCGCTCCCCCGCGACGATCGGCGGCACGCCGATCACCCTCCATGTGTACGTGGAGGACGTCGACGCGGTGTTCGCCCGCGCGCTCGCCCGCGGCGCGAAGGAGCTGGCGGCGGTCAGGGACGAGTTCTACGGCGACCGCACCGGTCGGTTCGAGGATCCCTTCGGGCACCGCTGGAACGTCGCCTCGCACATCGAGGACGTCTCGGACGAGGAGGTGGGCAGGCGGGCCGAGGAAGCCCTGGAGTCCCTGGACACCCGGTCGGACGGCACCTGATCCACCGGCTGTACGGGCCCGCTGTCAGCGGCCGTACATGCCTCGGCACAGTTCCGCCGCGCCCATGGGGGCGTCGATCTCCTGGGCCTGACGGCACAGTCGGCGCATGGTCGGTGTGCCCCCGGCCGGGTCGGCGGGCACCTTCGGGCGGGGCGCCGCCCGGTCCTGCGGCGCGGACGCGCGCGGACGCCCGGCGGACGGCCGCGCCGCCTCGCGCTCGGTCCGCGCGCTCCGCCGGGCCGACGGTGCCACGGTCCGCCGTTCCGGCGCGCGACCGATGGCGGAGGCATCGCCGGTGCCGTTCCCCTCGCCGGATCCCGGCCGGGCCCGCGGGCCGCCGGACGGGTCCCCGGGCAGGGGCTCCGTGACGGCGATCTCCTCGTGCGGGACGGGCTGCGCGGGCACCGGCCAGGCGGGAACCGGAACCGGGGGCCGCTCCGCGGCCGGCGCCGCGCCACCGGGCGGGGGCTCGGGCGACGGCGGACGGGGAACGGCGACGCAGCCGGCGGTGAGGAGGACGGACAGCAGCAGGTACGTCGTAGGGCGGGGGTGCATGGAGATCACCGTGCCCGATCCGGCCCGGCCCGCGCGGGCGGCTCGGACCGGGTCCACCGTCACGGGTGAACCCGACCACGGAAGGGCTGCCGCCCGGGGTGGACGTCCACGGGGCGCCTCAGGCGGCGACACCGGGCGCGCCGCCGCAGGCCAGGTCCGGCCGTCCCGCCGCCCGGACCGGCCGCCCCGCCGCCCGAAGCACCCGGATCCGGAGGCCCGCCCGCTCACTCCCCCCGTAGCGTCGTGACCAGGTCCCGGGGCAGGCCGTGTGTGTCGTGGAGGTAGTGGAGGTCCTCCTCGTCCAGCGGGCCGCGGAACCTCGGCCGGGCGAGTACCTGCCGACCGCGTTCGAGGAGCCGGCGGAACCGGCGTTCCTCGTCGAGGAGCGTCCGGCGCACCTCGCCCGGGTCCGTGTCCTGGTGGAAGTGGTCCAGCGTGTGCTCGACCAGACCGGACGGCAGGTCGCCGAGGCTGCGCGTCGGATCGTCCCGCCACAGGGCGGTGAGCACCCGCCGCACCAGCCGGCGCAGTACGTAGCCGCGTCCCGTACTGCCCGGGCGCACCCCGTCGCCGCTGATCACGACGGCCGAGCGCAGATGGTCGTGGACGAGCCGCCGGGTCGGCTCGTCCAGGGTCCAGACTCCGGGGACGAGCAGGCGCCAGGGGTCGAAGACGTCGCAGTCGAACACGGACCGCTTCCCCTGGAGCAGCGAGGCGAGCCGTTCCAGGCCGAGCCCGGTGTCGACGTTGCGCTGCGGCAGGGGGCGGAGGGAGCCGTCGTCGAGCCGCCGGTACCGCATCGTCACGTGGTTCCACACCTCCACCCAGCGGTCGTCCCGGGTGGGCGTGGAGCGGGGCGGGGTGTCCCCGCTCCAGTAGAAGATCTCCGAGTCGGGGCCGCAGGGGCCGGTCGGCCCGTTGGACCACCAGTTGTCGGTGACGGTGAGCTCGACGGGGACGCCGCGGTCCTGCCAGAGCTCCAGCGAGGCGCTGTCCTGCCCGGTCCGCTCGTCTCCGGCGTACACGGTGGCGTGGAGGAGGCCGGGATCGATCCCGAGGCCCCCGGTGAGCAGGTCGTATCCCCAGGCGAGGCTCTGCGGACCCTCGTAGTCGCCGAGCGACCAGGTCCCGAGCATCTCGAAGACGGTCAGATGGGTGGCGTCGCCGACCTCGTCGAGGTCAGTGGTGCGCAGGCAGCGCTGTACGTTGACGAGCCGCCGGCCTCCCGGGTGGGGGCGCCCCTCCAGGTAGGGGGTGAGCGGGTGCATGCCGGAGGTGGTGAAGAGGACCGGGTCGCCGGGCGGCGGCAGCAGGGTGGATCCGGTGATGCGGTGGTGCCCGCGCTCCTCGAAGTACTCGACGAACGTGCGGACGAGGTGCTCGGTCTTCATGGGACGACTCCTTCGCGTACGGCAAGGGAGGCGGCCGGAGAACGGGCCGGCACGGTCGTCGAGGCGGGCGGGGAGAGCGCCACGGAAACACCGGCGGGCCGTTTCCGGTCGCCGGGGGGAGGGGGGAAGGTCAGGCGGCGGCAACCGGCGAGCTGGTCGCTCGCGCGGTTGCGGTGAGGCTTCGGCCGGTGACGTTCATACGAACGACGGTAGCGCGCCGCGGTACGTCGGTCACCCGGTTTTCTCCCCGGGCGAGGGCGGGAGACTCCTCTGCGCGGTCCCGCCGGGGTCCTTCTCGGCCCGGTGACCGCGTCGCGCGTCGCGGTCGAAGATGCCGAGGATCTCGCACGGGCCGCCCTCGGCGCCGATGGCGTGCGGCAGCATCGTGGGGAACTCCGCGGCCTGGTTGGTCTCCACCCGGAAGCGGCGGTTGCCGAGCAGCAGGACGGCGGTGCCGGAGAGGACGACCAGCCACTCGCGCCCCGGGTGGGCCCGCAGGCGCGCGGGGTTGTCCGGCGGGGGTTCGGTCATCCGCTGGCGTACGACGGTCATGCCGGGTTCGGCCTTGATGGGCCAGCGCATCTGCCCGTGGGCCCCGTCGATCATCGGGCTGGTGACGACGTCGTCGGTGGCGGTCTCGACCAGCTGGTCGAGGGTGGTGTCCAGGGCCCGGGCGAGGGTGACCAGCTGGTCCAGGGCGAGGCGGCGGCGGCCGTTCTCGATCCGGCTGAGGGAGGACTGACTGAGGTTCGCCCGGGTGGCCAGTTCTTCGAGGGACCAGCCCTGGGCGACCCGCAGGGCGCGGATTCTCTTGCGCACCAGGCTGTCCAGCTCACCATCTTCTTGCGTCATATGCATCAGCCTATGCTCGCATCGCAAGGTCTGCCTACCGTCGGGGCATGCATCCCAACCAGCCCACCCAGTCGGGCGCTCCAACCGACCCGCTCGGCCCCACCGGCCCACTCGACCTCACCGAACCCACGGACTCACCCGGCACCACCGACCCACTCGACACCACACACCCCCGCCGCACCACCGGCGAGGACGTGCCCGACGCGCGGCGGCGCCGCGCGATCCTGGTCGCCGTCTGCGTCGCCCTCATGGCCGTCGTCGCCTCCGTCTCGGGTCTGAACGTGGCCCAGCCCGACCTCGCGGTCGCCTTCGGCGCCTCGCAGAGCGCGATCCTGTGGATCATCAACATCTACACGCTCGCCCTGGCGGCGCTCCTGCTGCCGCTCGGCGCGGTCGGCCCTGACCGGTTCCCTGCCGCGCGAGCGGCAGGGTGTGGCCTCCGCCCTCGACGACGTGACGCGTGAGTTCGGCACCGCGCTCGGCGTGGCCCTGCTCGGCGCGCTCGTGTCCGCCGGCTACCGCGGCAGCGTCGACGCGCGGCTGGACGGCGTGCCGGGGGAGGTCGCCGGCACCGTGCGCGAGGGCGTCGCGAACGCCGTCGAGGCGGCCGGCGGCGCCGGCTCCCGCGGACCGGCGGTGCTCCGGGCGGCCCGGGAGTCCTTCGTCGACGGCTGGCAGCAGGCCATGTGGGCGGGCGTCGCCGTGATGGCCGTCCTCCTCCTCTACGTCCTGGCCCGGGGGACCCGGTCCGCGGGGGTGGAAACGCCTGGGAAGAATGACGACAGTGTGCGCAGAATTACGGAACGTTCTCCGCAGGGATCGTTTCCTTCCGCATGAAGCTGTTCTGAATACTGGTCAGGAACAGTTGAGGGGTTGACGATCGTGCCTGGCGGGCAGGTTTCGAGGGCCGTGGGCCGGGCATCGTCCGGCGTCACGGCAGTGCGGCCGTCGTCACGAGCGGGAGAACACACAGCCCACCGCGTCCCTCCGCGGCCGAACGAAGAAGGAGGTTGGTCCCCATGACAGTGCGCGCTCCCGAGCAGCCCCGTCTGTGGATGCCCTATCCGCTGCGGGTGAATCCGTATCTGTCGGCCCTGCACGAGGAGAGCGAGACGTGGGCGCGCGCGATGGGCATGCTGGACGGCCCGGAGGGACCGTCGGACCACCCCCCGATATGGACCCGTTCGCAGTTCCACGCCATGACGGTCGACCAGTTGACCGCCTGGGCCCTGCCCGACGCCTCGTTCGCCGACCTCCGGCTCAACCACCGCTTCAACATCTGGGCGTTGGCCTGGGACGACTACTTCGCCGTCGCCTTCAAGCAGACCGGTGACCTGCCCGGCGCCGTTGCCTTCACCGCCCGGCTGCACGAGTTCCTGCGGCCGGACCACGGCGCCCGGTCGCCCGAGCCGACGAACCCGGTCGAGCGGGGCATCGTCGACCTCCAGCGGCAGCTCTTCCCGCCCCGGCTCGCGCACTGGCGGCAGGAGTTCAACCGGGCCCTGGTGCGGTACGTCGACGCGGGGGTGGAGGAGCTGGCCAACAGCCGCGGCGGGCGCGTCCCCCATCTGATCGAGTACGCCCCGTTCCGCCGCGAGAGCTTCGCCGCGCACACCGCCCCGTACTCCGTCGAGCTGGCGACCGGGGCCCGCATCCCGGAGCAGATCCGGTACAGCCGGACCGTACGGGCCCTGCTCGACGCGTTCATGGACTACATGGGGCTGGCCAACGACCTCGCCTCGTACGAGCGCGAGGTGCACGAGGAGCACGACGTCAACAACCTGGTCGTCGTCCTCGGGACGTCGCTGGGCATCGCCCTGCACGACGCCGTACCCGCCGCGCTGAACCTGGTGAACACCCGGCTGCGGGACTTCGAGCACCTGCGGCAGAGCGAACTGCCGCAGCTGGTACGGCGGTCGGGGCTCGGCCACGACGAGCGGGCGGAGCTGGAGACCTGGCTCCAGGGGGCGTGCGGCTTCCTCTCCGGTCTGCACGCCTGGTACACGGGGGCGCCCCGCTACGCCGCCGCCGACCTCTCGGTCCCGGAGCAGCGTCAGCGGTCCTGACGCGTCGAGGGGACTGCCGGCGGACCGGGCCGGCAGCCCCCTCGACGGGTGTCCTCAGCCCAGCCGGAGCAGGCGCTTGAGCCGTGCCCGCCACGAGGGCCGGGCGGCGGCGGGATGCCCGGACTCGGCCGTGGGTGCGGGTCCGGCCGGGGCCGTCCGCCACGGCGGCGCCTCGGGCGTCCCCACGCTCGGCGGCGGCGGGGCAGGCAGCGGGCTGGGGACGTCGAAGTGCTGCGGTGCGCGCGCGGCGAAGCTCACCGGCAGGGCCGTCAGGTGCCGGGCCCAGGTGGAGGAACGCCAGGCGAGGTTCTCCTCGGGGACGGACAGGGCGATGTCCGGCAGCCGGGTGAGCAGGATGTCGATGCCGGTGTCGGCGATGATGCGGCCGATGTCCTGGCCGGGGCACTCGTGGGTGCCGGCACTGAAGGACAGGTGCGCGCGGTTGTGGTGCACCGGGGTCGAGGGGTCGGGCCGGATGGCCTCGTCGACGTTCCCCGCGGCGAGGCCGAGCAGGAGCATGTCCCCCGCCTTGATCTGCTGTCCTCCCAGGGTGGTGTCGCCGTTGGCCCAGCGGCCGG
Organism: Streptomyces sp. adm13(2018); assembly: GCF_008042145.1. Classification (GTDB taxonomy): domain Bacteria; phylum Actinomycetota; class Actinomycetes; order Streptomycetales; family Streptomycetaceae; genus Streptomyces. Next base: position 11,966 of record NZ_RDBH01000048.1, on the reverse strand, counting down.
GACAGACCATCAGCGGGGGTTCGTCCCAGAGCACCTGCTCGACGGCCTCCGGCAGGGTCATCTGGCCGCCGGCCAGCGACCCGCGGAAGCGCGGGTCGGTGACCACCATCCGCAGCACGTTGGACATGAGGTTGGCAGTCGTCTCGTAGCCCGCCAGGAGGATGAGGCGCAGGTGGTGCTGGACCTCCTCGTCCGAGAGGTTCGCGGGGTGCGCCATCAGGGCGGACGCGATGTCCTGGCCGGGGCGGACCCGCTTGGCGTCGACGAGCTGCGCCAGGCTCTCCAGGACGTACGCGTTGCTGGCGAGCGAGGTCTCGGTGGCCTTGAACAGGTCACGCGCGGCGTGCACGAGCCGCGGTCCGGCCTCGTCCGACATGCCGAGCAGATGGGTCAGCGTCAGCATCGGGACGTGCTCGGTGAACTGGCCCACCAGCTCCGCCTCGCCGTCCTCGCAGAACGTGTCGATGACCTGGTGGGCGAAGCGGGTGATGTGCCGGCGGATGCCGCGGTGGTCGAACTGGCTGAGGCCGGCGGTGACCGCGCCGCGCAGCCGCTGGTGCTCCTCGCCGTCGGCGCAGACGCAGTCGGGGCGCCAGCCGATCATCGGGACGAGCGGTGAGGTGGTGGGGTCGATCTCGCCGCTGCGCCAGCCGTGCCAGACCCGCGGGTCGCGGGAGAACTGAGTGGGCCGGCTGGCGACGTCGCGGTTCTCCAGGTAGCCGAGGACGAGCCAGGCGCGGACGTCGCCGTCGAGCAGCACGGGCGCCACCGGGCCGTGCTTGGCGCGGAGTTCCTCGTACAGGCCCATGGGGTCGGTCTCGGCGGCGCCGCCGTAGAGGCGGGTCGCTCCCCCGGGTCCCGTGGCGACGTGGGCCGGGCAGCCCGGTGGGGGGATCGTCCCGGGCGTCTCTGTGGTGTGTTCGGCGGGTGGGAGGGTCATGCGGTCTCCTGGGCGGCGGCGAGGTTACTCAGGTAGACCATCAGCGAGAGCAGGGCGTCACGGCAGGACGCCCGGTCCCGTGCGTCACAGGTGACGATGGGCACGGATTCGCTGAGGGCCAGAGCGGTGCGCAGGTCGTCTACAGGGTGGTGCGGGGCCTCCGGGAAGGTGTTGACGGCCACGACGAAGGGGACGCGGCGGTCCTCCAGGCGGGTGATGACCTCGAAGCAGACCTCGATCCTGCGGGTGTCGACGAGCACGACGGCGCCGAGCGCGCCCTCGAAGATGCCGTTCCACAGGAACCAGAAGCGTTCCTGTCCCGGGGTCCCGAACAGGTAGAGGATCAGCTCCTCGTTGATGCTGATCCGTCCGAAGTCCATCGCGACGGTGGTGGTGTTCTTGCCCTGGGCGCCGGGGTTGTGGTCGATGCCCACGCCCGCCTGCGTCATGGTCTCCTCGGTCGTCAGGGGCGGGATCTCGCTGACCGCCCCGACCATGGTCGTCTTGCCGACCCCGAAGCCTCCGACGACCACGACCTTGACGCCCCTGGCACTGTGGGGCAGCGGCATGTCTGTGCCGCGTGGGCCGGCATCGCGTACGTCAGAGCTTGCGTAGTCCATGGATCACCGCCTCCAGCAGGCCGCGTTCGGGGAATGCCGCGACGGGCACGGGTGCGATGGCCTCGACCCGTTCGTCCTCGACGAGTTGGGAGAGCAGCGTGGTGACGATGCTGAACGGAAGGCTGAGGTAGGCCGAGACCTCGGCCACCGACAGCGGATAGGCGCACATCGTGAGGATGGCGGCCTGCTCGGGCTGCATCGCCGCGTCGGGCTCGGAGCGCGTCGCGATGAGGGTGACCAGGTTGAACGTGTTGGCCGCGGAGCCCGAGCCCCCGGTAATGACGTAGAGCGGTACGGGATCGGTCTCATTCCAGGGGTCCTGGTTCTCCGATGTCACATCGCCTGCCCGATGTCCTCACGCGGAGGGCTGGTCATGTGCTGGCCGATCCGGACGACCAGGGTGCGCATGCGGTCGCCGAGCAGACCGGCGTCGACCTGGTCGTCGGCGAGGACCGCGAGGTAGGCGCCCGGTCCGGCCGCCATCAGGGAGAAGTAACCGCCGTCGGCCTCGATCCCGACCATCCTCGTCGAGCCGTCCCCCTCGGGGAACCGCTGGGCGATGGCCCTCGCCAGGCTCTGGATGCCGGAGCAGGCGGCGGCGATCGCGTCGGCCGTGTCGGGCTCCGTGTTCGACTGCCCGATGCACAGGCCGTCCGCCGACAGCACGACGACGTGTCGTACGTACGGGACGCCGCCCACGAGCTCCTTGAGCATCCAGTCCATGTTCGGCAGTGGCAGCATGTTACTCGACCTCATCTGAAGGCTCGCTGAGTGAAGGGGAGGGTGCGGCGGCCCCTCGCTTGTCGCCGTTGAAGGCCTCCCACATCAGACCCGGCTGGCGGGTCGTGCCGGTGGGCCGACGGGACGCGGAGGGCGTGGGGGGCGTGGGGCCCACCTGGACGATCGGTGTCTGGACGGGAGTGTCGCGCCGTCGCTGCGGGAGTCCGTTGACGGTCGTCCCGACCTCGGCGGACGGCGCCGGGGCGTCGACCGGGGGCGTCGGCCTGGGCAGGACCGGGCCGCCGGCGCGCCGCCGGGCGGGCGGCTGCGGGTACCGGACGGCGGACTGCGGCACGGTGGTGATCAGTTCGCGCGGCACCAGCACCACGGCCCGTACGCCTCCGTAGGCGGAGGTGCGCAGGTCGACCTCGCAGCCGTGTTCGCGGGCCAGCCGGCTGACCACGGGCAGTCCGAGCTGGGTCACCTCGCCGAGGCCGGCCAGGTGGATGCCCGAGGCGGACTGGGCCATGATGCGCTCGACGCGCTGTCGGACCTCTTCGGTGAGTCCGACGCCGCGGTCCTCGATCTCGATGGCGATGCCGGAGGGCACCTCGCTCGCGGACACCTCGACGGGGGTGTGCGGGGGCGAGAACGTGGTGGCGTTGTCAAGCAGTTCGGCCAGCAGGTGCATGAGCGGCTCGGCTCCGGGGCCGACGACGGCCACGGCGGTCACCGACTGGAGCTTCACCCGCGGGAAGTCGACGATGCGGGACATGGCTCCGCGCAGGACGTCGTAGAGCGGGATCGCCTTCGACCACTGCCGGCCGGGGCGCGCGTCGCCGAGGACGGCGATGCTGGCCGCGAGACGGCCGATCAGGGCGGTGCGGTGGTCGACGCCCTGGAGACCGCGGGAGACCACGAGGTCGGTGCCGTGGAGGATCTGCATCGCGTGCAGGTCCTTGGCGAGCTGGTGGACGATCGCCTGGACGCGGCGGGCGACCGCGACGAGGGCCCGCTGCGAGGCGTCCCTGGTGTACTCCTCCGCCTCCACGGCTTCGAGGAGGGTCTGCAGGGCGCCGTGGACGGCTTCGGTGAACTCCTCGTCGAGGTGCTGGCCGAAGTCGACGGACCGCAGGATCTCGGAGGCGGGGTCGCCCTTCTTCATCCGGGCGACCGCGGCCGGGAGCAGCTCCTCGGCGAGCCAGACGGTGGTGGCGCGCTGGTCGGCCAGCCGGCCGAGCAGGGCGGCCTCGCGCCGCGTGTAGTAGTCCTGCGCGTCGACGATCGCGCGCTCGTGGCGCGCCGCCTCGCCCGACCGCAGCAGGCGCGCGGTCACGGCGGACGTCACGGCTGTCAGGGCGACCGCGGCAAGTCCGCACCAGGCGACGGGTGTCCGTATCTGTGCAGAGGAGAAGAGAAACGCCAGGGCAAAGGCTCCGGCCAGAACTCCGGGGGGGAGGAGCCACGCACGGTCGACCGCGGGTGGCCGGGCTCTGGAAAACGAACCTGCACGAACCATCAAGGGGTCCCTAATCAGTCTGGAACGAACGGACTGAGGTGATGCGATGCGCCGACCGGAACGAATCGGGTCTCATTCGGGCGAGTGGCCCTTTTCCGTCCGCGTCCACCACAGCGATCATGACTCGCTGTGACCGCGTCGCAACACACCGGGGAGCATAGTCAGTTCGGGTTCGCCATGGGCCCGTGCTGGAAGGGCTGCCTCCAGTGGTCAATATCGACCCTTAAAACGACTGTTCACTGCACGGAAGATGCAATGAACCGATCACATCGAAGCACCTATTCATCAGATTTCACGGCCCCCGAACAGACGACCGCCTTGCGGGCGGACCCCCTTTCCGGCACCCGGGGACGGGCGGCTCCCCCACCCCGCCCGGTGTGACGTGCGCCACGCCTTAAAAGTCCTTTAAGGAGCAAGGTCACGAAGGGGGCGGTTTGCGGCGGTACGACCCCAGTTGACGCCCCCTTTGAACGATGGTCAAGATCTCCACGACTTCGCCACACCCCACCCGGCTTCACCTCATCTGGAGCATTCGATGCGCAACAGGGCTGCCCCGACCACAGCGGTCACCACCGCGGCCCGGGGACCGGCGCACCCGGAGCGGCCGGCGCGCCCGGAGCGGCATGAGCAGCCTTCGCACCCGGAGCAGCCGTCCGGCCGTGTCTTCGGGATGGTCGCCGAGCCGGACCGCAGCGGCACGGGGGTACGCGGGCAGGACATCGAACTCTTCGACGCCCCCGCGACACCGCCGCCGGACACGACGCGGGCCGCCGCGCCCTCCGCCGCCCCGCGACGCTCCCGGCAGGCGCGCCCGGCGCCGCACGCGCGGCGGCCCGCGTCGCTTCCGCTGGTGGTCACGGGCGTGCTCTCCGCCGGCCTCGCGGGCGCCCTCGCCGTCTGGCTCTCCGCGGGCCCCGAGGCCGGCGGAGAGCACGCCCGTGACCACCAGCGGAAGCGACGCGGGCCGCCGCGCGTGCGGCGCCGGGCGCGCCTGCCGGGAGGTCCTCGTACGGCTCCCGTCCCTGGGCGACGGCCACGGCGTGGGCGTGGGAGAGGAGCAGGCCGAAGCGTTCGGCCCGCTCGGCCAGGCGGCCGAGGTCGCTCCGGCCGTAGAGCAGGTCGTCGATGAACTCGCGGCGCGCGGCCTCCTCCMGYCGSASCGCGAGGCGCTGCGCACCTGGGGAGAGCGCGCCGCGGAGGCCGGCGTCGGCCTGCGCGTCCTCGTCCGCGCCCATCTCGCCGCCGCCGAGCGGCTGCGCCTCACTCTGCCGCGGACCTCCGCCGAACACCTGCTGAGCGCCGTCGAAATGGCCGTCGACGCCTTCGCCGAGGGCCATGAACGCGCGCAGCGCCTCGCGGTGCGTCAGGAGGAGGCCGCGCGCCGCGAGTTCATCGACGACCTGCTCTACGGCCGGAGCGACCTCGGCCGCCTGGCCGAGCGGGCCGAACGCTTCGGCCTGCTCCTCTCCCACGCCCACGCCGTGGCCGTCGCCCAGGGACGGGAGCCGTACGAGGACGGCTTCACGGTCACCCGTACCGTCGAGGCCTCGCTCATCGCCCGCTTCGGCAACCGGCGCATCCTGCTCACCACCAAGGACGGCCGGCTGATCTGCGTCGCGCCCGCCGACGAACCCGACGTCCTCACCCACTTCGCCAAGCAGGCGTACGCGGCGACCGACGGCGGGCAGGTGGCCATCGGCCGCGCGCACCCTGGGCCCGGCGGTGTCGTCCACTCCTACGAGGAGGCGCTCAACGCGCTCGACCTCGCCGCGCGGATGGACCTCGACGATCCGGTCCTGCGCGCCGCCGACCTGCTCGTCTATCCGGTCCTCACCCGGGACCGGCAGGCCATGGCCGACCTCGTGCGGACCGTTCTCGGGCCGCTCCAGGAGGCCCGCGGCGGCGCGCGGCCCCTGCTCGACACCCTCACGGCGTACTTCGACACCGGCTGCACCACCGCCCAGGCGGCCCGCCGCCTCGGGCTGAGCGTGCGGGCCATGACGTACCGGCTCGACCGGATCCACCGGCTGACCGGTGCCGATCCCGGCGACCCGGTCCAGCGCTACACCCTCCAGACCGCCGTCGTCGGCGCCCGCCTGCTCGGCTGGCCGGACCGGCCCCTGTGAACGCTCCGGAGCCGGACCTGCGCCTCTGAACACTCCGGAGCCGGACGTGCCCCTGTGATCACTCCGCCGCCCGCTCGGTGTCGACGTCGTCCAGGCCGAGACGGCGGCGCAGGGGCGGCTCCTGCGCGAGGACCGCGCCGATGGTGAACGCGAAGGTGATCGCCGCGCACACCACGATCAGCCAGGACAGCATGGTGAGGACCAGTCCGAGGGAGCCGTACTCGGCCAGCGCCTTGTCGAGCGCGGTGGGCATGTACAGCCGGGCCGTCAGCCCGAGGACGCTCGTGGCGATCCCCGCCAGGAGCGCGCCCGGGAGCAGCGGCAGCCAGGGGACGCGCTTGGCCAGCAGCAGGTGCTGCGTCCACATCCAGATGCCGACGCTCACGAGGAAGAAGACCGGGACGCCGAGCCAGAGGCCGGCGCCGAAGCCGTCCCGCAGCGGTCCCTGCACGAGGACCACCACGAGCAGGGCGAGCAGCCACACCACCCAGCGCCAGACCGCGACCCGGGTCTTCGCCCTGGGCAGCGCCCACGCGCGCTCGCAGACCCGGGCCATGGCCCGGCTGAAGCTGGTGGCCGAGACCAGCGCGACGACCAGGCCGACCGCCCCGGTGGTCTCCCGCAGCTCGTCGTCGCCGGAGCCGTTCAGGACCTTCTGCAGTTCGACGTCGGAGCTGCCGGTCAGCCCGAACATGGCCCGCAGGGAGTCGCGCAGCTGGTCCCGTACCGCGGTCGGGGCGAACGCCGCCACGGCGAACAGCAGGGGGACGGCGGCCAGGAAGGCCTGGGCGGCGAGCCTGGTCCCGGCGTCCAGCAGGTTCCCGCCCAGCAGCCGGCTCGCGATCTCGGTCAGGACGGGGAGCCGCCGCTCCGCCCGCGCCCGCAGGCGCCGGCCCCGGGCCGCGAGACCGGCCGCCGTCCTCTTTCCGGGCACCCCGGGCACCGGCCCCTACGACCGGAGCTGCGCTTCCCCGCCGGCGTCGGCAGGCTCCGCCGCGAGGAACCGGACCACCGCGAAGGCGAACAGCAGGGCCAGGGCGAGACCGACGACCACCCAGGCGGTCGGGTGGTTCCAGAGGACGTACGCGAGGACCGCCAGCAGGACCAGGATCCAGGTGATCCACGTGTGGTGCCGGCGCAGGAACGGGCCGACCGGTCCCGTCCGCAGGCCGGCCCGGTCCGCCGCGGCGCGGGTCGCGTCGATGCCGGAGTTCCACATGCGACGGGTGACGACGGCGGGGCGGCTGGGGCCGGTGAGCCAGGCGGCGAGGGCGACCACCAGTCCGAGGACCACCACCATGCGGACCGTGGTGCGCAGGAAGTGGATCAGCGCGTCGTAGACGGACGAGGCGGCGGCCTGCGAGACGTCGTCGGGCAGGGCGTTCAGGTAGACCGTGCGGAAGACGGTCAGCGCGATGCCGAGGACCAGGGCCGCGGCGGCGAGACCGATCGAGGCGGCGATGACGGTGCGCCGGCGGTGGGTGGCGAGCAGGACGCCGGCGGCCACCAGGAGCAGGGCGAGGACGGGCAGCCAGAGGCCCATGACCTGGAGCAGCCGGAACCCGGTCTTGACCTTGCCGATGTCGTCGGAGGTGACGACGGTGAAGTCGGTGTGGACCTCGGGGATCTTGGCGGCCACGGTCAGTCCGGAGTCGACCAGCCGCGTCTTGACCCGTTCGATGACGGGGGCGAGGTCGACGGTCACGGTGTCGTCGTCGATCTGTACGGCTCCGTCGCCACTGCCCGTCAGGGCCCGGACGACGGAGGTGTGGACGGCCCGGTTGGCGTCGGTCCAGACCGTCTCGAAGGCGTCGGAGGCGACGACCTCCTGCGCCTTGTCGTGGACGAAGCTGCTGAGGGCGCTCTCCAGGGATCCGCCGAGCTTGTCGAGTCCCTTGGCGAGGAGCGGACGTTCCTCGGGGGCGGCCTGTTCCAGGAGGTCCTGGAGGTCGATGTGCTGCATGACCGCGGCGGTCACCCGGTTCGCGACCGCCGCCTGCACGTCTGCGTCGGAGGCGAGCGGGGCGACGGTGGCGACGTACCGGTCGGTGTCGCCGACGATGTCGGACGTCCAGGCGGCGACGATGCCGAGCGGGGCGAGGACGCAGCCGATCACGATGAGCACGGCGGCCAGGAACGAGCGGCCGCGGTGCCGGGGAGCCGGGCGGGCGGCCGACTCGCCCTCCAGGGCGGCGACCCGCGCCCGCAGCGCGGACAGTTCGTCCGTGGGCCCGTCGTTCCCGTCGTTCCCGGCGTTCCCGACCTTGTCGTCAGCGGCCACAGGTGCCTCCTCACGGTGTGGACCCAGCCAAACCCGACTGCGCGGTTCCGGCCAGACAAGGCGGATCGAACGGGTGAGACGGAGCGGGGTGCGGGTGGGCCGCAGGGTCGCTTCGGATGGCTGCGGGGGGCGCCTCCGGGGGGCGAACGGGCCGCGCTCACCGTCCCCCAGGGGGTCGGTGAGCGCGGCTTCGTCGTCATGCCCGGCGGACGGCGGCCCTGGGCGGGCCGCCGGCCGGCTCAGGCGGTGCCGGCGCGGGCCTTGTCGCGGGGGCAGGAGCCGTAGCCCTGGTCTCCGTACCCTTCGTCGCCGTAGCCCTCGTCACCGTAGCCGCCGTCCTCGCAGGGGTCGTCGGCTCGGCTGTTGTCCAGCCGGGCCACCACGAGCCGGTGGTCGGCGTCGAGGGTGTAGGGACCGGTGACCGGGTCGGCCGGCAGGACGTAACCGTCCGGGACGGCGGTCTCCCTCAGGTAGTAGGTGCCGTTGTCCAGCTCACCGAAGGAGCAGAGCCCCGCCCGGTCGGTGGTGCAGGACGTCCCGACGCGGGTGTCGGGGGTGGCGCCGCCCGTCTGCAGTCCGGCCTGCCCGTTGGTCTCCTCCCACAGCTCGAAGGTCGCGCCCGGCAGCGGCAGACCGCTGTCCGCGTCGCTCTTCAGCAGCTTGACGGAGCCGGTGCCGGGCGGGACGGGGGTCCGGCTGTTGGCAGCGGTGACCGACACGCCCGCCTCGGCGTTCGCCTCGGTCAGGACCAGCGGCCCGAAGACCGCGGGCGACGGCAGGTCGTAGCCGTCCGGAGCCGCCGTCTCCTGCCAGTAGTACGTCCCGGTCTCCACGGTCCGCTCGCAGACGCCGTCGGCGCCGGTCGTGCAGGTCTCACCCACCTGCGTGTCCGGATTCGCACCGGAGGTCTGGAGCCCCGCCGTACCGTTCGTCTCCTCCCACAACTGGAAGGTCGCCCCCGGCAACGCCGCACCCGAGAACGCGTCCGTCTTCAGCACCCGCACCTCACCGGTGGTGCCCGGCGTGGTGCTCGGCGTGTTGGCCGCCGGGACGGAGACGCCCGCCTCGGCGTTCGCCTCGGTCAGGACCAGCGGCCCGAAGACCGCGGGCGACGGCAGGTCGTAGCCGTCCGGAGCCGCCGTCTCCTGCCAGTAGTACGTCCCGGTCTCCACGGTCCGCTCGCAGACGCCGTCGGCGCCGGTCGTGCAGGTCTCACCCACCTGCGTGTCCGGATTCGCACCGGAGGTCTGGAGCCCCGCCGTACCGTTCGTCTCCTCCCACAGCTGGAAGGTCGCCCCCGGCAACGCCGCACCCGAGGACGCGTCCGTCTTCAGCACCCGCACCTCGCCGGTGACCGGGGCGGGCCCGTCGCAGTCCGGGAGGTCGCCGTTGAAGGGGTACGCGTGGAACTCCTGGCCGCCGCCGCCCGACGCGGCGCTGGTGTGGGTGAGGGAGCCCGTCGTGAAGAAGCGGCCGTTGACGCCGGGCAGCGTGACGGTCGTGCTCGACGCCTGGTTTCCGATGAGGAAGCTGCCCTGGAACTGCCCGGTGCCCGCCAGGTTCACCGAGGTGGCGTCGGGGAAGTTCCACAGCAGGCGCTCGCGATACGAGTTGAGCGGGTCGGTGTTGTCGTCGATGCCGCCGCTGTACGTGGTCAGCCTGCGCGTCTCGCCGAGGACGTTGACGAGGATCGTCGCGTCGTCGGGAATGTTCGCGAAGACGATGCCCTGCTGGCCGTTCGGGCCCTCCAGGTCGAAGTCGACGTTGAACACCTGGAGCGCCGAGGTCCCGTCGCCGGTGAAGAGCGTCTGGCCGCCCTGGTTCACCGCCGTGCCGGTGGGCGTCCTCGGGCTGCCGTCGACCCGGGCGTAGCAGCTGCTGGCGGCGGTGAGCTGGTCGCGCAGACCGGCGTACGGCGCGACGGCGTTCGCGTCCTGCACCAGCGTGCCGGTCACCGTCCCGGACACCGCGCCCGCGTGGCGGACGATGCCCTGCTCGTCCGGGAGGCCGCCCGTGGTGTCGAGCGTCTGGCCCGCGGCGACGGTGACACCCCCACCGGTGGTGAGGAAGTCCGATCCGTCGGGCGGGGGGACGCGCGAGCCCACCCCGACGATGCCGAGGTTGTAGGAGCCGCCGGCGGCCGGGTCCTTGTTCTGGTCGAAGTCGTCGAGGACCACGACCCGTCCCTCGGCCTCGGCCGCCCGGCCGCGGACGAGGAAGTCGTTCCCCACGAAGATGTTGATCGCGTTGTCGCGTCCGGCGATGGGGCCGTTGTCGATCCCCGGGAACGGGTCGGGGCAGTCCCCGGGGACGCAGGGGCGCTCAGGCCCTGGCGTCGCGCCCCAGGCGGCGGCCTCCCGCGCGGGCGGGGCGGCCGCGGGGCGGCACGCGCGCGGGGCGGGTACCGGGCCGCACGCCCGGGGCACGGCCGGCAGGCCGCACGCGCCGGATGCGGCCGGCGGGCCGCACGCGCGCGGGGCGGGGCCGGTGCCGCGCACGCCGGGTACGGACTCGCACGCACCGGGCACGGGTACCGGGCCGCACGCCCGGGGCACGGCCGGCAGGCCGCACGCGGCTGATACGGCGGGCGGGCCGCACGCGCGCGGGGCGGGGCCGGTGCCGCGCACGCCGGGTACGGACTCCCACGCACCGGGCACGGGTACCGGGCCGCACGCCCGGGGCACGGCCGGCAGGCCGCACGCGCGCGACGCGGGCGCGGTGGCCGTGCGGGTGGACTTTCGGCCGGGGACGCCCGATCTGTCGCTCTTTCCCCGGGCCGCCTGGTCGGCGGCGCAGCGGGCCGTTCTCGCCCGGCTCCCCCACCACGCCCTCGGGTATCCGGACCCGCGCGGGCTGCCCGCGCTGCGGGAGGAGCTGGCGGCCATGCTGACCCGGCGCCGGGGTGTGGTGGCCGATCCGGAGCGGCTCGTGGTGTGTTCCGGGGTGGCGCAGGCCTTGACCCTGCTCGGCTTCGTGCTGCGGGCGCGGGGGCACGCCGCGATCGGCATCGAGGATCCGGGCAGCCCGGAGCACGGGCGGCTGTTCTCCTCCACCGGCCTGGACACGGTGTGGCTGCCGCTCGACGGGGAGGGACTCCGGCCGGAGCCGCTGGCCGCCTCCGGGGTGCGGGCGGTGGTGGTGACCCCCTCGCACCAGTTCCCGTCCGGGATCAGCTGGTCCGCGGAGCGCCGCGCGGCCCTGCTCGGCTGGGCCCGGGCCGTCGACGGTCACGTCCTGGAGGACGACTACGACGGCGACTTCCGGTACGACCGGGCTCCGGTCGGCGCGCTCCAAGGGCTCGACCCGGAGCGCGTGGTCTACGCGGGCTCGGTCAGCAAGTCGCTCGCGCCCGGACTGCGGCTCGGCTGGATGCTCGTCCCCGGGGAGCTGCTGGCCGAGGTCGTCGAGCGCAAGCGGACGATGGACCTCGGCAACCCGGTCCTCGACCAGGCGGTGCTCGCGGAGTTCGTGGCGCGGGGCGCGTACGACCGGCAGCTGCGCCGCTGCCAACGCGCCTACCGGGAGAGGCGGGACGCACTCCTCGCGGCCCTCGCGGAGCACCTGCCGGGGACCGAGGTGAGCGGCATCGCGGCGGGACTGCACGTCATCGCGCGCGTACCGGGGCGCTACGGCCCGACCGAGCGCTTCCTGACCCGGGCGGCGGCGGCCGGGGTGGCGTTGCGGCCCCTGGAGGAGTACGGCACGGCGCGACCGGGGGACGGGGAGGTGCGGCTCGTGATCGGCTACGCGCACCTGGCGC
>NZ_RDBH01000047.1 GCF_008042145.1 Streptomyces sp. adm13(2018) | reverse complement strand
TGACAGGCGTGGGCGGCCTCGCCCAGGACACCGTGTCCGGGCCGTCCCCCGAGTGGCTCGACCACGCCCGTACCCCCGCGGCCCGCATCGCGATCACCGGCTGGCTCCGCGCCCATCCGGAGACCACCGCGCCGCACGCCGTCCGGGGTCACCGCCGACCACCGCTCCGGCGCGGAACTCCACGCCGACCTGGAGGGCGAGCCCCGCGCCTCCGTCCGCCCGGCGGGCTGCTGCACCCCCGTACCCCCGGACAAGATCACCGGGTTCCGGGTCCGCGGCGGATCCGTCACCGTCCACCGGAACGGCTGCGCCGCCGTCGACACCATGCGCCGCCACGGCCGCGAACCCGTCGCCGTCCGCTGGGGCGACACCGCGCAGGGCCGGGTCACCCTCGTCGCGGAGTCCTTCGGGCGGCCCGGTCTCCTCGCCGACCTCACCGAGGCCATCGCCGTCGCCGGGGCCGCCGTCGTCTCCGCGACCGTCGAACCGCCCAGCGAGCAGCGGGTCCGCCACACGTACACCCTCCACCTGCCGGACGTCGCCCGCCTCGCCGCCCTCATGCGGGCCATGCGGGACGTCCCCGGCGTCTACGACGTGAGCCGCGCCCGCCGCGGCTCCCCGGACCCCCGCCAGGCCTGACCGCCGGGGGCTGACCGCCGGGGGAGACGGTACCCCTCCCTTCGAGTGGCGGGCGRGCGCGCCGCCCCGGGGAGCGGGCGCGGCCCTGGTAGCCGTAGGGCCAGTCCTCCGGAAAGGCCTGGCCCATGCCGCTCGTCCGTACGCCCCTGCCCCGCGCGCGGTGGCTCCGCTCCGCCGTCCTGGTCGCCGCCTCGGCCGGTCTCGTCGCCGCCGCGCTGCCCGCCCCGGAGCCGCTCGGCATCGGGGACCCGCTCTTCCCCCACCTCGGCAACCCCGGCTACGACGTCCTCGCGTACACCGTCGACCTCACCTACCCCGGGGTCAACACCGCTCCGCTGGCCGCCGTGACCCGGATCGACGCCCTCGCCACCGACGACCTGGAGCGGCTCAACCTCGACTTCACCCACGGCACGGTCTCCGCCGTCACCGTCGACGGACTCGCCGCCACCTACGCCACCACCGGCGAGGACCTGGTCGTCACCCCCGCCGTGCCGATCGACGAGGGCGAGTCCGTCACGATCACCGTGACGCACACCAGCGACCCCGGCGGCCCCGCCGACACCGGCGGCTGGGTCCGTACCGGCGACGGCCTCGCCATGGCCAACCAGGCCGACGCCGCCCACCGGGTCTTCCCGTCCAACGACCACCCCTCGGACAAGGCGTACTTCACCTTCCGCGTCACCGCCCCCAGCGGCCTCACCGCTGTCGCCAACGGCCTGCCGACCGGCCGGGTCACCCGCGGGGACAGCACGACCTGGACGTACCGCACCGCCCACCCCATGGCCACCGAACTCGCCCAGGTGTCCATCGGCCGCTCCACGGTCGTGCACCGGGCGGGCCCGCACGGCCTCCCGGTCCGGGACGTGGTGCGCACCGCCGACCGGCAGCTCCTGGAGCCCTGGCTCCGCAGGACCCCCGGCCACCTGGAGTGGATGGAGCGGCAGGTCGGCCCGTACCCCTTCGAGACGTACGGGGTGCTCGTCGCCGACGCCACCACGGGCTTCGAGCTGGAGACCCAGACCCTCTCGCTCTTCGAGCGCCGCCTCTTCACCGAGCCCGGCTACCCCGAGTGGTACGTCGACTCCGTGATGGTGCACGAGCTGGCCCACCAGTGGTTCGGCGACAGCGTCTCGCCGCGGACCTGGTCCGACCTCTGGCTCAACGAGGGACACGCCAGCTGGTACGAGGCGCTGTACGCCGAGGAGACCGCGGGCAGGTCCCTCGTTGAGCCAGAGGTCGGACCAGGTCCGCGGCGAGACGCTGTCGCCGAACCACTGGTGGGCCAGCTCGTGCACCATCACGGAGTCGACGTACCACTCGGGGTAGCCGGGCTCGGTGAAG
>NZ_RDBH01000046.1:7137-11477 GCF_008042145.1 Streptomyces sp. adm13(2018) | reverse complement strand
GTGCCGACGCCGTGTGCGTCCCCCTCACGGACCTCTCCCTCCCCGCGTACGCGCCGTTCCCCGGCGTCCCGCTCAGCGCCCCGGCCGACCCGGCCGCCGCGCCGGCCCTCACCCCCGTCCTCGCCCCGGCGACCGCCCTCGCGACGGCCCGCCGGGTGCCGGCGGGCCGCGCGGGCTGACGGGGCCTGGCCCGGGCCCCGCCCTCACTCCACGGCGATCGCCCGGAGCACCTCCAGACGGGCGGCGCGGCGGGCCGGGCGCACCGCCGCCACGGCTCCGGCGACCAGGCCCGCCAGAGCCACCGTCGCCGACTGCGCCACCGGTACGGCGAAGACGAGCGCGCCGTCGCCCGGGCCCGCCGAGGCCCGGACCAGCACCCAGCCGAGGAAGCCGCCGAGCACGAGTCCGCCGAGCGTTCCGAACGCCGCCACCAGGACCGACTCCCAGCGGACCATGGACCGCAGCTGGGCCCGGGTCTGGCCGACGGCTCGGAGCAGGCCCAGTTCCCTCGTCCGCTCGTGCACCGACAGGGTCAGCGTGTTCGTGATGCCGAGCAGGGCGATCAGGACCGCGAGGGCTAGCAGCGCGTAGACGAGGGTGAGCATCATGTCGACACCGCCCGCCGCGGACTGCGCGTACTCCGCCCTGGTCTGCACCTCGGGCTGCCCGTAGCGGTCCGCCACCGCGGTCACCGCGGCCCGGCCCTCCTCGGTGCCCACACCGTCCGCGAAGGCCACGGCGACCAGTGTGTCGGAGTCCTGGGTACGGTGCGGGGCCCAGGCCTCCCGGGTGACGAGGTAGGCGCCGGCGAGGTCGGAGCGCTCGTAGACGGCCCGGACGGTGAAGGTGCGGCGGGTGCCGTCGGTGAACGCCAGCTCCGCCGTCCGCCCCGGGGCCAGGCCCGTGGAGGCGGCCTCGTTGGCGGCGACGGCCAGCCCGTCCGTACCGAGGCCGGCGAGGGAGCCCCGTACCGCCCCCAGATCGAGGGTCCGGGAGAGCGCGGCCGGGTCGGTGACGGTCAGCGCGCGACCCCTGCCGTCGACCTCGGCCACCCCGCGCCCCAGGCCCACGGCGGTGTCGACCTCGGGCAGGGCGCCGACGGCCGGAGCCAGGCGCGGGCTGAGCCCCGCGCCGCCCGCGCCGAACGAGGCGCCGCTGATGGCCACGTCCCCCGCGAAGGAGCGGTCGACCGTGCGGTCCATGGTCGCCTTCAGGGAGGCGCCGAAGACCGTGAAGAGGGTGACCACCGCGACGCCGATCGCCAGGGCGGTCGCGGTCGCCGCGGTACGTCCGGGGCTGCGCAGGGCGTTCCGCCGGGCCAGACCGCGGCTCGCGCCGCGCAGCGGACCGCCGAGGAGCCGTACGGCGACCGGGACGGCCACCGGGCCGAGGACCACGAAGGCGACGACGGCGAGCGCCGCGCCGGTCGCGGCGAGCCCGAGCGAGGGAGTGCCGAGCACCCCGGCGAGGACGGTGCCGACCGCGGCGGCGAGCAGGGCGGCACCGGTCGTCACGCGCGCGCGTGACGTGCCCGAGGCGTCGGCCTGCGTCTCCCGGAGGGCGGCGAGCGGGGCCGTGCGCCCGGCTCGTACGGCGGGCAGGAGCGCCGAGCCGGCGCAGACCGCGAGCCCCACGGCGAGCGGCAGCAGGACGGAGGGGGCGGACACGACCAGGTCGCCGTCGGGGAAGGGGAAGCCGAGGGCCGGGAAGAGGGCCTGGAGTCCGGCCGCCACGCCGATCCCGGCGAGCAGTCCGGCGAGGGAGGCCGGCAGACCGACGGTCAGCGCCTCGGCCAGCGTGCCCGCGACGATCTGGCCGCGAGCGGCGCCGATGGCGCGGAGCAGCGCGTTCTCCCGGGTCCGCTGGGCGACGAGCACCGCG
This sequence comes from Streptomyces sp. adm13(2018), assembly GCF_008042145.1. GTDB lineage: Bacteria > Actinomycetota > Actinomycetes > Streptomycetales > Streptomycetaceae > Streptomyces. The sequence goes on along the minus strand of NZ_RDBH01000046.1, from coordinate 9,596 downwards.
AACGTGTTGTGGATGCCGAAGACGGACACGAGGACCGCGACCCCGCTGAACACCATGAGGAGGGTCGTGAAGAGGTCGAGGAAGCGTCCGGAGACCGACTCGGTGTTCTCCTCGGCGGCCCGCTGCCCGGTGATCGCCTCGACGTCGTCCGGGAGCACGGGGGCGAGGGCGGCGACCAGTTCCTCCTGGGAGACGCCGGGCCCGGCCCGTACGGCGATGCTCGTCGCCCCGCCGGAGCGGGCCGTCAGATACCGCTCGGCGTCGGCCCGGGTCAGACCGGCCCAGGTGACCTGGCCCATGCCGTCGGCGCCGCCGAAGGTGACGAGTCCGACGACGGTGACGCGCACCGGATCGGGGGTGCGCAGCACGGTCGTGTCGCCCGTGGCGAGGCCCGCGGCCCGGGCGGCGCCGCGGTTGACGACGGCCTCCCCGGGGGCGCTCGGAGCACGGCCTTCCGCGAGCTCGTACGGGTTGAGGTCCGGGTCGTCGATCCAGTTCCCGGCGAGGGTGGGCGGGCCCTTGCCGCCGACGGGGGTGCCGTCGGCGGCGAGGAGCTGTCCGGCGCCCTCGATGCGGGGCGCGGCGGCGGCGACCACAGGCACGCGCGCGAGGCGCTCGGCGAGCGCGGCGTCGACGGGGCCCCGGGTGCCCTGGGCGTCGCCCGGGGAGGTCACCGTGACGGCGCTGCGGACGACGGCGTCGGTGCCCCGGCTCGCGCCGGTGAACATCGCGTCGAAGCTCGCGCGCAGGGTGTCGCCCATGACGAGGGTGCCGGTGAGGAAGGCGACGCCGAGGACGACGGCGAGGAAGGTGCCGAGGAACCGGCGCCGGTGGGCACGGAGGGAGGAACGGGCGAGCCGGAGCGGGACGGGGAAGGCGGGCGATCTCACGGGGAGACACCTCCGGCGTGGGGCCCGGCGGAGTGGAGCGGCGGTCGCGGAGGCCGTCGGTGTTGACGATCCGGTCGACGTGCTCCTGGTCGACGGGGCGGCCCGCGAGGGCCGAGGGCAGGGTGATGTTCTCGGCGACACGGAGGTCAGGGCCCTCGACGGGGTGAGCGTCGACTTCCCGGTCAGGGCCCTCGACGGGGTGAGCGTCGACTTCCCCGTCGGCCGCTTCACCGCCGTCATGGGCCCCTCGGGCTCCGGCAAGTCCACCCTGATGCACTGCGCGGCCGGGCTCGACACCCTCACCTCCGGCGTGGGGCCCGGCGGAGTGGAGCGTGGGGCGGGGGGCCTTCTCGGATGTCTCGGGTGTCTTGAGTGCCTTGGGTGTCTTGAGTGCCTCGGGTGACTCGAGTGACTCGGGATTCCGCGGCTCGAACGCCTTCATCCGGTCGAGGACCCGGTCGGCCGTGGGGTCCGTCATCCGGTCGACGAGCCGGCCGTCCGCGAGGAAGACCACCTCGTCGGCGTGGGCGGCGGCGACCGGGTCGTGGGTGACCATGACGACCGTACGGCCGGTCTCCCGCGCCGTACGGCCGAGCAGGCACAGGACCTCCTCGCCCGCGCGGGAGTCCAGGTTGCCGGTCGGTTCGTCGGCGAACACGACGTCGGGGTCCCCGGCGAACGCGCGGGCGACGGCGACCCGCTGCTGCTGCCCGCCGGACAGCTCGCCCGGCCGGTGGTGGAGGCGGTCGCGGAGGCCGACGGTGTCGACGATCCGGTCGACGTGCTCCTGGTCGACGGGGCGGCCCGCGAGGGCCGAGGGCAGGGTGATGTTCTCGGCGACGGTGAGGGTCGGGAGCAGGTTGAAGGCCTGGAACACGAAGCCGATCCGGTCCCTGCGCAGCAGGGTGAGACGGCGGTCGTCGAGGGTGGCGAGATCGGTGTCGGATGTCTCGGGTGTCTTGAGTGCCTTGGGTGTCTTGAGTGCCTCGGGTGACTCGAGTGACTCGGGATTCCGCGGCTCGAACGCCTTCATCCGGTCGAGGACCCGGTCGGCCGTGGGGTCCGTCATCCGGTCGACGAGCCGGCCGTCCGCGAGGAAGACCACCTCGTCGGCGTGGGCGGCGGCGACCGGGTCGTGGGTGACCATGACGACCGTACGGCCGGTCTCCCGCGCCGTACGGCCGAGCAGGCACAGGACCTCCTCGCCCGCGCGTTCGCCGGGGACCCCGACGTCGTGTTCGCCGACGAACCGACCGGCAACCTGGACTCCCGCGCGGGCGACGGCGACCCGCTGCTGCTGCCCGCCGGACAGCTCGCCCGGCCGGTGGTGGAGGCGGTCGCGGAGGCCGACGGTGTCGACGATCCGGTCGACGTGCTCCTGGTCGACGGGGCGGCCCGCGAGGGCCGAGGGCAGGGTGATGTTCTCGGCGACGGTGAGGGTCGGGAGCAGGTTGAAGGCCTGGAACACGAAGCCGATCCGGTCCCTGCGCAGCAGGGTGAGACGGCGGTCGTCGAGGGTGGCGAGATCGGTGTCGCCCAGGAGCGCGGCGCCGGAGGTGAGGGTGTCGA
>NZ_RDBH01000046.1:0-7037 GCF_008042145.1 Streptomyces sp. adm13(2018) | reverse complement strand
CGCGCGGGCGACGGCGACCCGCTGCTGCTGCCCGCCGGACAGCTCGCCCGGCCGGTGGTGGAGGCGGTCGCGGAGGCCGACGGTGTCGACGATCCGGTCGACGTGCTCCTGGTCGACGGGGCGGCCCGCGAGGGCCGAGGGCAGGGTGATGTTCTCGGCGACGGTGAGGGTCGGGAGCAGGTTGAAGGCCTGGAACACGAAGCCGATCCGGTCCCTGCGCAGCAGGGTGAGACGGCGGTCGTCGAGGGTGGCGAGATCGGTGTCGCCCAGGAGCGCGGCGCCGGAGGTGAGGGTGTCGAGCCCGGCCGCGCAGTGCATCAGGGTGGACTTGCCGGAGCCCGAGGGGCCCATGACGGCGGTGAAGCGGCCGACGGGGAAGTCGACGCTCACCCCGTCGAGGGCCCTGACCTCCGTGTCGCCGCGCCCGTAGACCTTCACGGCGTCGACGACACGGACGGCGGCGGGACCGGCCGCGGCTGCGGTCCGGAGGTGCTGCCCGGTGGCGGTCATGCCCGCTTCCCCCCGGTGTCGGGGCGACGGCCGAACTGCTCCTCCAGGACGGTCAGCCGGCGCCAGTACTCGTCCTCGTCGATCTCCCCCGCGGCGAAGCGGTGGCCGAGGAGGGTGAGGGGCGAGTCGCCGGCGGGCCCGTCGGACCGGCCGCGCCCGCGGCGCCATCCGGCGCGGCGGGCGACGGTGACGATGCCGGCGATCGCCGCCGCCCAGACGAGGGGGAAGAGGAGGACCCACGGGCCGGGGCCCGTGTGCGCGAGTGTGTTCATGGGGTTTCAGCTCCTCGGTGCGCCGCGGCCGGCACCCCGGGACGGGGGCGCCGCGAGCGGTGCGCTGCGATGGTCTTGCTCCGTGCTCCGAGACTCCCTCCGGACCGGGCCGCGGCGCGTCGTACGGGCAGCGGCACCGCGCGTACGACGCCGGGAGTACGTCGGGGTTCGGGCCCTGCTTCCGCTCTGTACCTACTGGTATGTACAGTGCGCTCATGAGCACCCCGGAGCGACTGATCGAGGCGACCCGCGCCCTCCTGTGGGACCGGGGGTACGTGGGGACGAGCCCCAAGGCCGTGCAGCGGGCGGCCGGAGCGGGTCAGGGCAGCATGTACCACCACTTCGCGGGCAAGTCCGACCTGGCGCTCGCCGCGATCCGGCGGACGGCCGAGGAGTTGGGCGCCGAGGTGGAGGCCCTGCTGGGCGGCGGCGGCACCGCGTACTCCCGCGTGGAGGCCTATCTCCTGCGGGAGCGGGACGTGCTGCGGGGCTGCCCGGTGGGCCGGCTGACCATGGACCCCGAGATCGTCGCCGACCCCGTCCTGCGGGCACCGGTCGACGAAGTGCTCGGCCGCGTCCGGGCGCGGCTCGCCGCCGTCGTCCAGGAGGGCCTGGACGACGGCGAGTTCGACACCCGGCTCGACGCCGAGGACATCGCCGCGACCATCCTGGCGACCGTGCAGGGCGGCTACGTCTCGGCGCGCGCGGCGGGGGCGCGGGACTCCTTCGACCGCGCGGTGCGCGGGCTGCTCGTCCTGCTGGCACCCCGTACGACCGGGAACTGACCGCGGCCCGCGCGCCGGCCGGGACACCCATCCACGAGCGACGACGGGAGCCTTCCGTGCACGTCATGCAGTACGAGATCACCCTGCCCGCCGATTACGACATGGGGATCATCGAGGAGCGGGTGGCCACCCGGGGCCATCTGCTCGACGACTTCCCCGGGCTCGGCCTGAAGGCGTACCTGGTGCGCGAGCGCGGGGAGGGATCGCCGGTCAACCAGTACGCGCCGTTCTATCTCTGGGCCGCGCCCGAGGGCATGAACGCCTTCCTCTGGGGCCCGGGATTCCAGGGCATCGTCGACGACTTCGGCCGGCCGGTGGTGCAGCACTGGACGGGTCTGGCGTACGAGGAGGGGCCCGCCTCCGCTGCGGTGCCGGTCACGGCGACGCGGCGCCGGACGCCGCTCGGGGAGGGCGCCGCGCCCGGCCGGGCCGTGGCGGACGCCGTGGCCCGGCACGCGCGCGAGGCGCGGCGGGACGGGGTGGTGGCGTCCGCCCTGGCGGTCGATCCGCGCCACTGGGAACTGCTCGCCTTCACCCTGTGGGCCGCAGAGGGAGACGGGGCAGGGGCCGGGGCCGGAGGACCCGCCGGTTCTGAGTCGCCCGCCGGTCCGGACTCGCCCGCCGGGGAAGGCGAGCGCTATCGCGTCCTTCACCTGTCCGCGCCGGACCGCGACCGGTTGGGAGCGGGCCGGCAGTGGTGAGCGAGAAGGCCCCGGGGGCCGGCCCCGGCGGGCCGCCGGCCCGCTGTCAGACGACGGCGACGAGCGTCAGGTACGCCATGCCCAGGACGCGCCGGTAGCCGTTCACCCACGTGGAGCGCTGCCGGTCGACGCGCTCGCGGGTCTCCGCGGCGAGCGGGTGGTCGGGGTGCGCGGCGAGCCACAGCTCGGTGTCGTGGCGGTAGCCCGACTCGAACTCCTCCCATTCCTCCGCCGTCGCCGTCTCGATCCACGCGGGCCGGAAGCCCGCCGCGATCGCGAGGTCGACCAGGGCGCCGAGGGAGGTGTGCTCCCCCGCGTGCGCGCCGGGCCACATCCCGGCCAGTTCCTCGTCCGTGGGCGGGCGCTCCCAGAAGCACTCCCCCAGCACCACCTGGCCCCCGGGCCTGACGAGACGGCGGAGTTCGCCCAGCGCGGCGGCGAGGTCGTACGGCTGCCCCGGGTCGCAGAGGGCCTGGCTCGATCCGTGGCAGAGCACCACGTCGGCGGGCCCCCGGTCGGTGCCGAGCGCCGACTCCTCGACGAACGCGACCCGGTCGGCGAGACCACGGGCCTCGGCGAGGGCCCGGCCTCGGGCGAGGTCCTCACCCTCGACGTCGATGCCGACGCCCGAGGCGGACGGCGTCGCCGCGACGACGCGGAGCAGCAACTCGCCCCAGCCGCAGCCGATGTCGAGCACGTCGGCGGGCTTCGCGGCCGCGAGCCGCCCGACCATGCGGGAGGCGCGGGCATCGGAGAGCGGACTGTGGAAGGTGAGACTGCCGAGACGCGGAGGAGGACCGGATTCGGAAGAGATCATGAAGGGGAACGGTACGGGTTCGGCTCACGCCGGACCACGGGATATCGCGCCGGGCGGCGGAGTGCGGCCGGGCACCGGGGCGGGGAGCGGGAGCGAGGGGCGGCGGTGACGGGTCGGACGGCGGAGATCGCGGTGCGGTGCGCGTGCGGGAGCGCGGCGGTGCGCCGGGTGAACCAGTTCGTGCTCCACGACGAGCTGTGGTGGGACGCGGAGTTCTCCTGTGACGCGTGCGGCGCCCACCTGTGCGAGCACGCGGGTGCGGAGCCGGCGCCGGACGACGTCCGCGCGGCGCTGCTCGCCGCCCACGGACCGGTCCGGTTGCGGCTGGTCGGCCCCCTGCCCTCCCGGCTCCCGGCGTTGAAGGTCGTGCGGGAGGTCCTGTCGGTGCCGCTGCCCCTGGCCCGCGAGCTGGTCGAGGAGCTGAGCCGCGAGGGCCTGGAGGGCACGGCGGCGGAGATGGAGTTCCTCGGCGGCCGGTTGCGGCGCGGCGGTGTTCCCGTCGACGCCGACCGGTAGCGGTCCGCCGCCGGCTCGTCCCGGCCACCAGCCGCGGCGTGGCCCCGGGGCACAGCGTCTCGCGTCGGGGAGGGATACGGCCTAGCGTGGGAGCCGTGTACACCACGCGCGTGTCCCGCCATGTCGACGCCCCGCCCTCGGCCGTCTACCGGGCGCTGCTCGATCCCGAGGCGGTCGCCCGATGGCGGGTGCCGTACGGCATGAGCTGCGAGGTCCACGAGTTCGACGCCCGCGAAGGGGGGACCTTCCGGGTGTCCCTCACCTACGAGACCGCCGACGGCGCGGGCAAGTCGGGGGCCCGCACGGACACGTACCACGGGCGCTTCGTGGAGCTCCTCCCGGACGAACGCGTCGTCGAGGTCACCGAGTTCGAGACGTCGGACCCGGCGCTCCAGGGGCCCATGACCCTCACCACGACCCTGATCGCCCTGGAGGGCGGCACGGACGTGGTCCTCCTCCACGAAGGGGTGCCCGACGGCGTGCCCGCCGAGGACAACGAGGCCGGTACGCGGACGGCCCTGGAGCGGCTGGCCGCGCTGGCCGAGGGCCGGCCCGATCCGGGGGCGTGACCGCCCGGGGCGCCGGGCCGGTCAGACCGGCTCGCGGCCGAGCGCGGCCAGCGGGTCGTCCAGGACCGGCTGCCACGCCAGCTCGGCCGCGCCGACGAGGCTGTTGTGGTCGAGGGTGCAGGGAAGGATCGGTACGCCGCCGCTGCGGCCCCACAGGCTCCGGTCGGCGACGACGGCGCGCAGGCGCTCCGGGTCGGCGTCCAGGAGCTCGCGGTGGAGGCCGCCGAGGATGATCCGGTCCGGGTTCAGGATGTTCACCAGGCCCGCGAGACCGAGGCCCAGACGGTCGATCAGCTCCCCCACCGCGACCCGTACGCCCGGGTCGTCGGGGCTGGTGCGCAGCAGGTCCCGGGACTGCTGGAGCAGGGACACCTCGGGGCCGGGGGCGCGGCCCGCGGCTGTGAGGAAGGCCAGCGGGTCGGTCTCGACGTCCAGGCAGCCGCGGCTGCCGCAGTGACAGGGCCGGCCCTCCGGGTTGACCGTGAGGTGTCCGACCTCCAGGGCGAGGCCCGCGCTTCCGGTGTGCAGGCGCCCGTCCAGCACGAGCGCGCCGCCGACGCCGCGGTGGCCGGTGGCCACGCAGAGCAGGTCGCGGGCGCCGCGGCCGGCGCCGTGGCGGTGCTCGGCCAGGGCGGCGAGGTTCACGTCGTTGCCGGTGAAGGCGGGGCCGTCGATGCCGGCGGCGCGTACCCGCTCGGCGAAGATCTCGCGGACCTGGGCGCCGGCGGGCCAGGCGAGGTGCAGCGGGTTCAGCGCGGTGCCCTCCGGCTCCGCCACGGCGGAGGGGGCGGCGAGCCCGGCGCCGACACAGCGGCGGCCGCTGTCCCGGAGCAGGCCGACGCCGGCCTCGACGACCGCGCCGAGGACCTGCGCGGGGTCGGCGGAGACGGTGACGCAGCCGGGGACGGTGGCCACGATGGAGCCGCCGAGGCCGACGAGCGCGGCGCGGAAGCCGTCGGCGTGGACCTGGGCGGCGAGGGCGACGGGGCCCTTCTCGTCGACGGCGAGGCGGTGGGAGGGGCGGCCCTGGGAACCCGCGGCAGCGCCGGGGTTGGAGTCCACGCGGATGAGGCCGAGGGCCTCCAGCTCGGCGGCGACCGCGCCGGCGGTGGCCCGGGTGACACCCAGCTCGGCGGTGAGGACGGCCCTGGTCGGAGCCCTGCCGGTGTGCACCAGCTCCAGCGCGGGGCCGAGCGCGTTGCGCCCCCTGTCCAGCCGTGTCCGGGTCGTCGTCGCCTTGCCGTTCATGGGGTGGAGTCTCCCATGATCGGAGGACGACCTGCCCCGCCGGGCGCCCCGCCGGGGGCGGGGGCGGCACCTGCGGACGAGGCCCGCGCCGGTCGACATCCACCGGCGCGCCGTCCCGGCGTACGGCAGGCGCCCGGGCCGTCTCCTTCGGATCCTGTCGGCCGCGCCCGTGGTGAGTGGCGCCGTACCCCGGCCGACGCGCCACGTCCGCCCGCCGGAACCACCGCGCTCCGGCCGACGTGTCACGTCCGTCCGTCGGAACCACCGCGCCCGGGCCGAGGCGTGGCTCCGTCCGCCGGGGCCGCCGCGCCCGGCGAGCGGGCGAGACCCGCGGGCGGGGCGGCCGGATTCCCCGTCCGGCCACCCCTCGCGGCGCGCTCCGCACCCGACGCGCGCCGCGTCCCACGCACGGCGGCCCGGGCGAGGCTGTGCCTCGCCCGGGCCGGCCGGCGGTGCGGGTCAGTGCGCGCCGAGGAAGGCGCCCTCGGCGCCCTTCTCCCAGCCCTTCTCCGAGCAGGAGCCGGTGAAGATCGTTCCGTACACGGCCGGGACGCCGGCCACCGCGCAGTGCGAGCTGAAGCCCGCGCCGCCGGCGGAGAAGTACCCCGCTCCGAATCCGTCGTCGGCGAGCGCGCCACCGGCGCCGCCCAGCAGGATGCCCACGGCCAGGACAGACGCGGCGAGAGAACGCATAGCTACTCCTCAAGAGCTCGGAATGACGGGCCGGAAGGTGCTCGTCTGCCGGTCAAACGCCCCGGGAAAAAGCGAGACACGGCGTCTCACTCCAATGCCGGGCAGCCCGTTCCCGGGGTCGCGCTCGCGCAGAAACGATGCTCTCCAACGGCCCGTTGGGGACCGCTCGCACCACGATGACCTGGCCTTCGTCACCCGTACGGCGGCCACGCCCGCGCGCGGTCCCCTCGCCTCGCGCACGCCGACGGCTTGATCGAGGCCCGGGGGTCCCCCTATCCTGAGTTTGTGCCGCTACTAAACAAAGTACGGACGGTTCCGGGGGCCACCGGCGGAGACACCGCCACCCATCCCCTGTCCCGCCTCCGCGTCGCCCTGACCCTCTTCTTCGCCCTCGACGGCTTCCTGTTCGCCGGCTGGGTCGTCCGGATCCCCGCCGTCAAGCAGCAGACCGGCGCCTCGGCCGGCGACCTCGGCCTGGCCCTGCTCGGCGTGTCCGCCGGTGCCGTCATCACCATGACGCTGACCGGACGGCTCTGCCGCCGCTACGGCTCGCACGCCGTCACCGTGGCCACCGCCGTACTCCTGTCCCTGTCGGTCGCCCTGCCCGCGCTGACCCGGTCGCCGCTCGCGCTCGGCCTCGTCCTGCTCGTGTTCGGGGCGGCGTACGGCGGGATCAACGTCGCCATGAACAGCGCGGCGGTGGACCTCGTGACCGCGCTCCGGCGGCCGGTGATGCCGAGCTTCCACGCCGCGTTCAGCCTCGGCGGCATGATCGGCGCGGGCCTCGGCGGGCTGCTCGCGGGCGGCCTGTCCCCGACCGCCCACCTCCTCGGCCTGACCGTGGTCGGACTCGCGCTCACCGCCACCCCCGGATGCGCGCCGAGGTCCTGCTCCAGGTGGAGGGCTCCCCAGTCGGCGAGGGCCCC
>NZ_RDBH01000045.1:23098-26507 GCF_008042145.1 Streptomyces sp. adm13(2018) | reverse complement strand
CTGTGAGGGGTGCCTCTGGGGGAGGGGGCGCACCGCCCCGCCGGACGCCCCCTCCCCCAGAGGCACCCCTCACAGCAAGGCACCACCGCACCATGAGCACAGACGACAAGAACCGCGCCATCGCCGCCGCGATCCTCCCCCTCGTCGGCGGCGCCGAGAACATCGGCTCCGTGGCCCACTGCATGACCCGCCTCCGGCTGGGTCTGCGCGACCGCTCGCTCGTCCAGGACGAGGCACTCAAGGCACTGCCCGCCGTGATGGGCGTGGTGGAAGACGACACCTACCAGATCGTCCTCGGCCCCGGCACCGTCGCCCGCGTGACCCCGGAGATCGAGGCCCTGGTGGCGGAGGCGCCGAAGCCGGCGCACGCGGCGGACGACCTCGCGGACCGGGGCGCGGCCCTGAAGGCGGAGCAGAAGGCGAAGAACGCCACCCCGTTCAAGCTCTTCCTCCGCCGGATCGCGAACATCTTCGTCCCGCTGATCCCCGCCCTCATCGGCTGCGGCATCATCGCCGGTCTCAACGGCCTGCTCGTCAACCTCGGCTGGCTGCCCGGCGTCACCCCCGCGCTCGCGGCGATGGCCAGCGGCTTCATGGCGCTCATCGCGGTCTTCGTCGGCTACAACACGGCGAAGGAGTTCGGCGGTACGGCGATCCTCGGCGGCGCGGTCGCGGCGATCATCGTCTTCCCCGGAGTCGCCAAGATCGACGCCTTCGGCCAGACGCTCTCCCCCGGCCAGGGCGGTGTCCTCGGCGCACTCGGCGCGGCGCTCCTCGCGGTGTACGTGGAGAAGTGGTGCCGCCGCTGGGTGCCGGAGGCCCTGGACGTCCTGGTCACCCCCACCCTGACGGTCCTCGTCTCCGGCCTCGTCACGATCTTCGGCCTGATGTTCGTGGCCGGTGAGGTCTCCACCGCCATCGGCGAGTTCGCCGACTGGCTCCTCGCGAACGCGGGCGCCGGAGCGGGCTTCCTCCTCGGCGGCCTGTTCCTGCCGCTGGTGATGCTGGGCCTGCACCAGGCCCTCATCCCGATCCACACGACGCTCATCGAGCAGCAGGGCTACACCGCGCTCCTCCCCATCCTCGCGATGGCGGGCGCCGGCCAGGTCGGCGCGGCGATGGCCGTCTACCTGAAGCTCCCGCGCAACGGCTCGATCCGCCGCACCATCAAGTCGGCGCTCCCGGCCGGCTTCCTGGGCGTCGGCGAGCCCCTCATCTACGGCGTCTCCCTCCCCCTCGGCCGGCCGTTCGTCACGGCCTGCGTCGGCGGAGCGTTCGGCGGCGGTGTCATCGGTCTGTTCAGCATGCTGGGCGACACGGTCGGCTCGACGGCCATCGGCCCCTCGGGCTGGGCCCTCTTCCCCCTCCTCGACGGCAACAAGGGCCTCGGCGAGACGATCGCGATCTACGCGGGCGGCCTGCTCGCCGGATACGTGGCGGGCTTCGTGGCGACGTACTTCTGGGGCTTCAGCAAGGAACTCCTGGAGGAGTTCGACGTGGACACCGCGCAGGCCGAGGTGACCGTGGCGCGGGGCGGCCCGGCACCGGAGCGCGAGCAGGAGCCCGCGAAGGTCTGAGACGCGGTACGCCGAGGGAGCCCGGTCGGAAGGATGCCGACCGGGCTCCCGCGTACGTACGGGAGGTGCCGACCTGGCCCCCTCGTACGTACAGGTGGTGCCTATCGGCAGAGCACGTCCCGCTCCGGCCGGACGCCTTCGGTGAGGAAGCGGGTCACCGCCCCGTCCCCGCAGGCGTTCCCGTTGCCGAGGTAGGCCCCGTGCCCGCCGTGGTCGACGGAGACGAGCCGCGCCCGGTCGCCGAGGGCGCGCCGCATCTCCAGCCCCTTGGAGTGCGGGGTGGCCGGGTCCCGCAGGTTCTGGATCATGAGGATGTCGGACGGCCCCCGGTCGGTGACGCGGACGGGCTTCTCGACGGCGCCGCCCTTCCAGTACGCGCAGGGCGTCACGTTCACCGTCATCCCGCGCGTCAGCGGGTGCCGTGCACGGTCGGCCGCGACGGCCCGCTCGAAGGACCGCACGGACCGTCGGGGCCAGTCGGCGTCGTTGCAGATGACGCCGATGGTGACGGCGGCGGCGTCGTCGGGCAGCGCGCCCCGCAGCTCGGGCGGCAGCACGGGCTCGCCCTCGGGGTCGAGGGCGTCGGCGACGAGCCGGGCGAAGGCGGGGAAGGAGGCGTCGGAGTAGAGGGCCAGCTGGAGCGCCTGGAGCAGCACGGTGCCGTCGAGGGAGACGCCGGGGGTGGCCGTGGGCCGCGGCGCGCGGTCGAGGCGGGCGGCGAGGCCGAGCACCAGGGGCCGGACGTCCTCGGGGCGCGCGGCGAGCCGGAGCCCGCCGTCGCCGCGGTCGGGGTGGGCGGCCCAGGCGGCGAAGTCGGGGAAGCGGTCCTCGGCTCCCCGCGCCATGCCGTCCAGCCAGCCGCGGGCGACCCGCTTCGGGTCGGGGTCGTTGCTGCTGTCGAGGACCCAGCGGTCGGTCCGGCCCGGGAACGTCTCGGCGTACGCGGCCGCCACGTACGTCCCGTACGACACGCTCCACGCCGACAGCCTCCGCTCACCGAGCGCCTGCCTCAGCCGGTCCAGGTCCCGCACCTGGTTGGCGGTGGTGAGCCCGCGCAGCATGGCGCCGCCGTTCCGGGCGCAGGCCTCGGCGGTGCGCCGGGAACGGGCCGCGTTGGCCTCGACCGAGCCGTCGGCACCGGGCCAGGACCGCAGCGTGACCATCCACCGGTCGGCCTCGGGAAGCCCGCAGGAGGCCTTGTCGGAGCCGCCGACGCCACGCGGGTCGAAGGCGACGAGGTCGTACGCCCCGTCCATCTCCTTCGCCAGAGCGGCACCCTTCTGCGCCAATCGCTGCACCCCGGAGCTGCCCGGCCCGCCCGGAATGACCATGAGCGTCCCGCGCCGGGCATCGGGGCGGGCACTCGCGATCCGGGAGACGGCGAGCCGGATCCGCTGCCCGTCGGGGTCGGCGTAGTCGAGGGGTACGGAGAGCGTGGCGCACCGCTGCCCGGGAAGCGGCTTGACGGCGGGGTCGCACGCCCCCCAGTCGAGCCCGGCGGCCGGGGCCGGGGCCGCGGAGGCGGGGGCGACACCGCCGGCGGCGAGGCCGAGCCCGGCGACGAGGGCGGCGGAGAGASCGAGGAGGGAGGCGCGGCGTGCGGGATTCTCTGTCATGGCCCCACCTTGTCGAAGCCGGGCACCCCGCCCCATCCGGCAGGCAGGCGACCGGAGGGTGGGGTCAACCCCCGCAGGCGGGAGGGGCGTTCGGAATCCCGAGACGAAACAGGAGGGCGGGAGAAGCACGGATCCCGTGGCGGACAAGCGGAATCCCTTATCCGATGGCGGTCCCCCACCTCCTGGTGGATCATCCCCGCATGACCACCACCCCCA
>NZ_RDBH01000045.1:0-22998 GCF_008042145.1 Streptomyces sp. adm13(2018) | reverse complement strand
GCTGTACTTCCACTTGGTCAGGAGGGTGTCGCCGGGGCCCGGGGCGACGGCCTCGGCGATGGCGGTGGCGTGCGGGTCGGCCGGTACGCCGGGACCCCAGAAGTCCTGCTGGAGACCGCGCTGCTCGCGGGTCTGGCCGCCGGGCTGGGCCGTGTAGACCACGGGCACGCCGAACCGATCACCGCCCTCCTCGGCAACCTCGGCCGGCTCCGCGAGGAGGCCGCCCGGCTCGGCGTGCCCGTGGTCTACACGGCCCAGCCCGGCGGCCAGACCCGCGAGCAGCGCGGTCTCCAGCAGGACTTCTGGGGTCCCGGCGTACCGGCCGACCCGCACGCCACCGCCATCGCCGAGGCCGTCGCCCCGGGCCCCGGCGACACCCTCCTGACCAAGTGGAAGTACAGCGCCTTCGTCCGCACCGACCTCCTGGAGCAGCTCCGCGAGCAGGGCCGCGACCAGCTCGTCATCACCGGGGTGTACGCGCACATCGGCGTCCTGATGACCGCCTGCGACGCGTGGATGCAGGACATCCAGGCGTTCGTCGTCGCCGACGCCGTCGCGGACTTCTCCGAGCGCGAGCACCGCATGGCGCTGGAGTGGGCGGCCGGCCGGTGCGCGGTCGTCACCACGACCGACCGGGTCTTCTGAGCCGCCCCGTGCGCTACCAGGAACTGCCGGGCCACCCCGGGGTGGTGGCCGCCGCCGTGCACCCGAACGCCGCGACCGCCCGCGCGCTCGCCCCGCTGCTCGACGCGGCGGAGACGGCCAGGGCGGCGGCCTTCCGGCGCCCCGCGGACGCCGACCGCCACCGGGTCGCCCGGGTCCTGCTGCGCCTGGTGCTCGCCGACCACGTGGGCGGGCGGCCCGACCGGCTCGCCTTCGCACGGCAGTCCTGCGCCGGATGCGGCGGCCCGCACGGCAAGCCCCTCCTGCGGGACCACGACGGCGTGCACTTCTCGCTCTCCCGCGCGGGCGACCGGGTCCTGGTGGCGGTGGCCTCCGTGCCGGTGGGGGTGGACGTGGAGACGGTGCCGGCCGACGGCGTCGTACGGGACGTGGGGGCGGCCCTGCACCCGCGCGAGCGAGCGGAGCTGGCGGCGCTGCCGGCCAACGCCCGCGCGGGCGCCTTCGTCCGGTGCTGGACCCGGAAGGAGGCCGCGCTCAAGGCGACCGGTGTGGCCCTGGTGCGCGGGGCCGCCGACCCCTACGTGGGGTCGGGACTCGCCCCCGCATCGGTCCCCGGCCTCCGCCTCGCCGACGTGCTCCTCTCCGAGGGCCACGTGGCCGCCGTCGCCCACGCCAGGGACCGGCCATAGCCGTCCTGACGTGCGGCCGGGTGCCAGGTGCCGGGTCGATCGCACCGGTACCGGACCCCCCGCGTCCGCACCCGGTCAGGAATAGGTTAGGCTCACCTAACAAGCACCGCGTTGCCGCTGCCCCCGGACAACCGTCCCGCGGGGCCGCCCGTCGGGGCCTCATCCCCCTGCCCGGAGACAAGGATCCACCATGCCTTCTGTGTTCACCCCCCTTCGCCGTCGCGCTCTCGTGGCGGGGGCCGCCGCGGTCACGCTCGGCCTGCTGGTGACCGGGTGCGGCTCCGACGACAAGAAGGACGACGCGGCGGGCCCGGCGGGCAAGGCCCCGGCCGGCGCCTTCCCGGTGACCATCAAGAGCGCCCTCGGCTCGGCCGTCATCAAGGACAAGCCCAAGCGCGTCGTGACCCTCGGCCAGGGCTCCGCCGAGACCGCCATCGCCCTCGGCAACGTCCCGGTCGGCATCGAGGAGTACCCCTGGGGCAGCGACAAGAGCGGCTACCTCCCCTGGATCCACGAGGCGGTGACCAAGTCCGGCGCCACGCTCCCCAAGCAGTTCAAGGGCGGCGAGGAGCTCGACATCGAGGCCATCACCGAGCTGGAGCCCGACGTCATCCTCGCCCCGTGGTCGGGTCTGACGCAGAAGCAGTACGACATCCTCAAGGACATCGCGCCCACCGTCGCCTACCCCGAGAAGGCGTGGAGCACGAACTGGGACCAGCAGATCGAGATCATCGCCAAGGCGCTCGGTCAGCCGGAGAAGGCCAAGGAGCTGGAGTCGAAGATCGACAAGCAGCTCGCCGACGCGGCCGCCTCCCGCCCGAAGTACAAGAACGTCACGTTCTCGTACATCTACAACACCGGCCCCGGCACCCTCGGCATCTTCAAGCCCGAGGAGCAGCGCGTCGCGATGGTCTCCAAGCTCGGCCTCAAGGTCGACCCGATCGTGAACACCTTCCCCGAGACCGAGGGCACCGACTCCGCCCTCATCGGCCTGGAGAACGCCAACAAGCTGGCGAAGAGCGACATCGCCTTCACGTTCTACATGGACGAGAAGTCCCGCAAGACCGTCGAGGCCCAGCCGCTCTACGCGGCCATCCCCGCCGTGAAGAAGAACGCCCTGGTCTACAGCCACGACACCCCCTTCGTCACCGCCTCCTCGATGATCAACCCGCTGACGGTTCCGTACAGCATCGAGCGCTACCTCCCGATGATCGACAAGGCCGTCGCCAAGGCCGGGAAGTAACCACGGGTCCCCCGCGTGACCACTCTCTCCCAGACCGCTCAAGGCCCCGCCGTGGTACGGCGGGGCCTTGGCCGGCATGTCCTGGCCGCCGTCCTGTGCCTGGTCCTGCTGGCGCTGGCGCTCCTCGCCAGCGTGATGTTCGGCAGCAGGCCGACCTCCGCCGGTGACGTCCTGCGGGTCGTCCTCGGCGACGGCGGCGACGCCTACACCCGTACCGTCGTCGAGAGCCGCTACCCGCGCACCGCACTCGGGGTGCTCGCAGGTCTCGCCCTCGCCGTCGCCGGCACCCTGATGCAGGGCATCACCCGCAACCCGCTCGCCGAGCCGGGCCTCCTCGGCATCAACGCGGGCGCCTCCGCGAGCATCGTCGCCGCGACCGCCTTCCTCGGCGCCTCCGGGCAGCGGGAGACGATCTGGTGGGCCCTCCTCGGCGCCCTCCTGACCGGCGTGGTCGTCCATGTCGTCGGGACCGTCGGGGGCGGAGGCGGACCGGTCCGGCTGGTGCTGGCCGGCGCGGTGCTCTCCGCGATCCTCGCCGCCTTCATCCAGGCCGTCGCCCTGTCCAACCCGCGGGTCTTCGACACCTACCGCTACTGGGTGGTGGGCGCTCTCGGCGGGCGCGGCTTCGACGCCCTCTGGGCGGTCCTGCCGTTCGCCGCCGTCGGCCTGCTGCTCGCCCTGCTGCTGGCCCCCGGCCTCAACGCCATGGCCATGGGCGACGACAAGGCGGCCTCCCTCGGCATCAGCCCGGCCAGGATCAAGGGCGCCGGGCTGCTCGCGGCGACCCTGCTCGCCGCCGCCGCGACGGCGGCCGTCGGGCCCATCGCCTTCGTCGGCCTCGCCGTCCCCCATCTCGTACGGGCACTCGTGGGCGCCGACTTCCGGGCCCAGATCCTCCTCACCTGCCTCGCGGGACCGACGCTGCTGCTGTTCGCCGACGTCGTCGGCCGGATCCTGCTGCGCCCGCAGGAACTCATGGTCGGGGTCGTCACCGCCTTCGTCGGCGCCCCCGCCCTGCTGTTCGCCGTTCGCCGTATGAGGGGAGCGGGATGAAGACCGCCGACCGGACCGACTCTCCCGACCGCGCCGCCGGGCCGGACGGGACCCGCGCGTCGCGGCCCGCGCGCCGCGGCGTGCTGCGGATCGGCCCCTGGGTCGCCGTACCCGTGCGCCGCAGGACCGCGATCGCCGCCGCGGTCTCGCTCCTGCTGCTCTGCGCCGCCGCCGTGGCCACCCTGTCGATGGGCAGGCTCGGCATCGACCTGCCCGACCTGCCGTCCGCCCTCGCGGGCGACGCCACCGGCAAGAACGCCTTCGTCCTGAACCGGCTGCGCGGCCCGCGGCTCGTGGTGGCCGTCGCCACCGGCGCCGCCCTCGGCCTGTCCGGGGCCCTCTTCCAGTCCGTCACCCGCAACCCGCTGGGCAGTCCCGACGTGATCGGGCTCAGCGCCGGGGCCGGCGCGGGTGCGGCGGGCGCCGCCCTGTTCCTGCCCGACGTGATGCCGGTGTCCGTCGGCGCCCTGCTCGGCGCGGTCCTCGCGATGGCGGTGGTGTTCTTCTCCACCGGCACCGGCTTCCGCAGCCCGGGCCGGCTCGTGGTGGCCGGCATCGGCGTCGCCGCGATGGCGACCGCGCTCACCCAGTACGTGGTGTACGCCGTCGAGCGCGACAAGGCCAGCGCCCTGACCGCGTACATCAACGGCAGCCTCTCCGCGCGCTCCTGGGACGACGCGGCGGTCGTCTGGACGGTGCTGCTGGTCTCCCTGCCGTTCGCCGCCCTCCTCGCCCGGCCCCTGAGCGTCGGGGAGATGGGCGACGACCTCTCCACCGGTCTGGGGGCCCGGCCGGGCCGGACCGCGACCTGGGCGGTCGCGCTGTCGATCGTCCTCTCCGCGGGCGCCGTCAGCGTGGCGGGGCCGATCGCGTTCATCTCCCTGACCGCCCCGCAGATCGCCAAACGGGTCGCCCGCAGCGGCGGTCCGCACCTGGTCATGTCCACCCTGCTGGGAGCACTGCTGCTGGTCCTGGCCGATCTGACCGCGCAGCAGCTGCCGCTCTTCGACGACCTGCCCGTCGGCCTGTACACGATGGCCGTCGGCGGCGCGTACCTCGGCTATCTGCTGCTGCGCGAGTGGCGACGTCCCGTGGTCTGACCCCCGGGACCCCGCCGCCGGGTGCTACCCGGTGCCGAGCGGGGTCCCGACGCCGAGGTTCCAGCGCCCGGCCCGCCCGCTCAGGTGAACGGCGGTCAGGGACCGCACGTCGAGCCGCCCGGCCGCCTCGTCCGGCGCCCCGAGGGCGTGGACCAGGGCGGCGCGGATCACGTCCGGCTCGGCGACGACCGTGACGCGCCCCGAGCCGTCCCGCAGCGCGTCGAGCCAGCCACCGACCCGGAGCCGCAGCTCGCGCGCGMACTCCCCGCCGTGCGGTGCCGCCGTCGGATCCGACAGCCAGACACCGAGCGCCGCCTCCTCGGCGGCGGCGACGGCCGCGAGGGTCCGCCCCCGCCAGCGCCCCATGGCGCAGCCCGCGAGGGCGGGCACCGCCTCGGCCGACAGGCCGAGGGCCCGGGCCGTCCCTCGACAGCGCGCCGAGGGCGAGGAGTACGCGCGCGCGGACGGGTCGACGGCGGAGGCGGCCGACGCGGCACGGGCCGCTCCCCCGGGGTCGAGCGGACGGTCGTCCCCGAACGCGACGTCGCGCGGCGCCCCGCTCGTGGCGGGGGAGATCAGCGTCAGCCGGACGGTCATCGGCGTCCTCGTCGGTCGGGTCCCTGGGCGCGCCCAGGGTAGCGCCGGGCCCGGTGACCAGCGCGTCGGGGCGTCCGCGCGGGCCCCGAGGGGCGCGCGCACGTGATTCAGGCCTCACGCCCTTGGCGGCGCACCCGGTGCGCGGTACGGTCGGGCGACATTTGAACAGCGTGACGACGGCGAGACGGAAGTCCGGTGGAAATCCGGCACGGTCGCGCCACTGTGAGCCGGGTACCGCCCTCCCTCCGGAGGCGGTGCGGCGGCGAGTCAGACCCGCGGACCGTCGTCCTGCACCACCGTTCGGGACGCGAGTTCCCCGTAGGAGGTTCCACCATGGCCGAGGCTGCCGTCACCGCCGCCGCATCCGCTCCTTCCGTGGCCGTTCCGGCCCCGCTCCCCGTCGGGGCCGTCCTTCCCTGGGCGTTCTTCGTCGGCCTTCTCGCGCTGATCGCGCTGTACTTCGTGGGCGCCGAGCAGGGTGCCACGTCCCTGATCGCGGGCTCCGACGTGCACGAGTGGGTGCACGACGGACGCCACCTGCTCGGCTTCCCCTGCCACTGAGAGGCGATCCGCACATGCACGCCTCAACTGTCAGATCCCTGCTGGTCCGCGGCATGCTCGCGGGCCTGATAGCCGGTCTCCTCGCCTTCGCCGTCGCCTACGTGGTGGGCGAGCCCCCGGTGAACGGTTCCATCGCCGTCGAGGAGGCCCAGGCCGCCCAGGAGGCGGACGCCGCCTCCGGGGCGCACGCCGGCCACGGCGGCACGGGCGCCGCGGAGCCCGCCGAGGAAGAGGAGGAGGCGGTCAGCCGCCCCGTCCAGTCGACCTTCGGCCTGGCCACCGGTGTCCTCGTGTACGGGGCGGCGCTCGGCGGCATCGCCGCGCTCGCCTTCTCCTTCGCGCTCGGCCGGATCGGCCGGTTCAGCCCCCGGGCGACGGCCGCGCTCACCGCGGCGGCGGCGTTCACCACCGTCTACCTGGTGCCGTTCCTGAAGTACCCGGCGACCCCGCCGGCCGTCGGCAATCCCGACACGATCGGGAAGCGCACCACCCTGTTCTTCCTGATGATCCTGCTGAGCGTGCTGCTCGGGCTCGCCGCGGTGATCGCGGGACGGCGTCTCGCACCGCGCCTGGGCAACTGGAACGCGACCCTGGCCGCCGCGGCCGGGTTCCTCGTCGTGACCGGTGTGGCCTTCGCGCTGCTCCCGGCCAACGACGACGCGGTCAAGGCGGGCTTCCCCGCCGCGCTGCTCTGGGAGTTCAGGCTGGCGTCGCTCGCGGTCCAGGCCGTCCTCTGGACGGTGTTCGGCGTGGTCTTCGGCGTCCTCGCGCAGAAGGTCCTGGCCGGCCGGGCCTCCCCGGCCGGGTCTCCCGCCGAGGCCGGGGCACCCCTCCCGGGCTGACCCGGCGGGACGCTGTCACAGCCCGGCCCCTGTCCCGGTTCCGGACCCGCCCGTCGACCGCCCCGAACGCTCCGGCGTACGGGGCGGTCGTGCGTTACGGGGTCGGACGAGGCGCCGCAGCCGGCCGTGCGGGTCCTCGACCCGGCCGAACCGGATGTCGACCAGACGGCGGCGCGGCCGGACCGTCACCGAGTCCTCGGCGCCCGTGTCCGGGGCGACGACCTCGCCGCCGGCCCGGACGAGGCGCCCGACCGGTTTCACCGCCGCCCCGGTGCCGCAGGCGAACACCTCGCGGATCGCGCGCTCCGCGCGCCCTGCTGCCACTCGGTGATCACGACGGCCCGCTCCTCGACGTACCGGCCCCCCGAACGCGCGCCCTGTCGGGCTCGGTTCAGGTCCGTCGCTCCCACGCCTCCTCGAACATCTCGTGCAGGGGGGCCACCGGCAGCAGCCGCTCGAACGGTGAGAGGACCCGGCCGCCCAGCCACGGGCGGGCGCGGTGGGCCGCCAGCTTCGCCTTCTCCAGCGGCAGGTGCGGCGCCTTCAGGTCGCTCCACTCGCCGGGCAGGAACAGCGTCCGGCCGGCCCGCGACCGCTTGGCCTCSACGACCGCGCCGGTGGCGAGCAGCTCGGCCCGGACCTCCGTGTGCCGCTTGGCCGTCCAGCCGTTCCACCGGCGCACGTTCCGGTCGGTGGGCGCGGCCAGCGTCGCGAGCTGGAGGTACAGGGCCGCCGCGGCCGCCCCGGTGCCCAGCTCGTCGGCCACGCGCGCGACCAGCCCGGGGCAGGACTGCCGGGGGTCCGCCTCGTACGCGCCGTCCGGTACGGCTCCGGAGCCGGCCCGCCGCATCATCCGCTCCAGGCCGCCGCCGGCGATCAGCGGTTGCAGCCGGTCCAGGGGTTCGGCGAGGTCGGTGACCTCGCGGACCCGCCGCCACACGTCGGGGTCGGCGACCGCGGCGGGCCGCAGGGCGGCGTCGCCCCGGGGAGCGCACACCACCAGGGCGCCGGAGTCGTACGCCGTGATGGCCGGCATCTCCGCCTGCTCCTTGCGGAGCGCCAGGGACACCGGCAGCCGCGCGGGGCCGAACCGCTCGGCGAGGCCCTCCGGGGTGTCCTCGACCCTGGCGTCGGACAGCGCCATGAGCAGTTCCGGCCGGGACAGTTCGGCCCGCAGCCGCTCGTACAGGGCCGGCGCGCCCGCGACCGCCGGGTCGCCGACGGGCCGGTCGGTCCACGCCCACACCAGGGCGGTGGCGATCCGTTCGACGGCGAGGCCGACCGGGGTGCCGTAGGGCCGTTCGGGTCCGGCCGGCGGCAGGGCCCTGACCTCCACGCCGAGGCCGTACCGGGGTGCCGCGAGTTCCCAGCCGACGGCGGGCACGGTGCCGTCCTCGGCCGCCTCGTAGCCGCCCGC
Organism: Streptomyces sp. adm13(2018); assembly: GCF_008042145.1. Lineage (GTDB taxonomy): Bacteria > Actinomycetota > Actinomycetes > Streptomycetales > Streptomycetaceae > Streptomyces. The sequence goes on along the minus strand of NZ_RDBH01000045.1, from coordinate 14,872 downwards.
GAGGCGTCGGGCCCACACCTCGGAGAGGCCGAGGTCGGCCTCCAGGGCGTCGGCCGCCTCGTCGTGCACGGCGGGCAGGGCGCCCATCCGCTCCCGCCAGGCGTCCGCCATGCGCTCCACGGCCGCGTCGGCGCCGCCGGGACGCCACAGTTCGGCCGGGTCACCGGGCAGCGCCGCCGCCAGCACGGCCCTCCGACCGGCGCCGCCGAGGCGGGCCCTGAGCTTCTGGTACGACTCGGCCGTCAGCGGAGTGGCCTTGTACGGCGCCTTGCGGGCGAGAGCGAGGTCCTCGTCCCGGTCGGCGCGGCCGACGAGACCGGCGACCACGAGGCGGGCCACCGGCTGTCGTACGCCGGTCAGTTGGGCGAACCGGGCGGCGGCGGACTCCGGCACGGGCAGCGGTCCGTGCGTGTCGACCGCCTCGATCAGGGCCCGCAGCCGGGCCGCGTCGTCCCGCTCGACCGTGACGAGCCGGGCCTCGGGGAGCCCGGCCGGCGCGGGGTCGCCCTCCGTCGCGCCGTCGGCGGGGGCGACGAACCAGACGGACTCCCCCGCGTCCCAGCGCGCGGCGGAGGCCACGGCCGTGCCGCCCTCGCGCAGCGCGTCGAGCGCCGCGGTGCCGGGCGCGCGGCCGACCCACCACCGGCTGCCCTGCCGGGCGAACGGCTGGTCGGCCCAGGTCTCCAGGAGGGCGCGCAGGGCGGCCCGGTCGGCGTCCGGGGTGGGTGCGACGGCGGCGCGCCAGGCGACGGCGTCGATGCCGCCGAGGAGCTGCGACCAGTCGTGCGGGAGGGCCGGCGGGGACAGTCGGCGGACCTCCTCCACGATCGTCCCGGCCAGGCAGGCGCCGTCGGCGGCGAGGGCGCTGAGGGTGGCGGGGCGGGCGACGTCCCGGCTCCGGCGCCGGTTGTCGCCGGAGCCGTCGACGAGGAGGCCGGACAGCGCGGGCATCAGCTCGGTGTCGGGCACCTGGCTGCTCGGCAGGACGGGCGGTGCCTCGGCGAGCAGGGTGACGCGCCGGTGCAGGGCGCGGCGGCGCTCCTCCACACGGGCGGCCCGCCCGGCCACGGCGACGACCGCCTCGACCAGGAACGGGGCGGTGACCTCGGGCAGTTCGCGGGCCACGGCGGCGCGGGCCGCCCCGGTGCCGTCGAGGGCGGCGGCCAGCAGGGCGTCGGCGGTACTCCGGGGGAGGGCGCGGAGCGCCTGGGAGCCGGCCGGGTCGCGGGTCCGCAGCAGGTACCAGAAGGCGGGCGGCAGGGCCGTGCCGTGGGAGGCCGTGGCCGTCCGCCGCGGCCGCACGCGCGGGTGGGCGGGCGAGTGGTGGCCGTCGAGCTCCCACAGCAGCACGCCGTCGGCGGCGTAGGCCCGTACTCCGGTGCGGGTGAGGGACTCGGCGAGGACGACGTCCTCCACGGCGCCCTCCGGCGCCGCCCACAGGCCCCAGGGCTCCTGCCCCGGCCGGTCGATGTCGAAGCGGGCGGTGCGGCCGTCGATGCTCTCCACCAGGTAGTGGTCCGGCGCGTGGTCGCGGTGCCGGGTCCGGAACAGGATCCGGGTGCCGACGAGTCCGTCGCGGCTGCCCAGCGGGGAGTCGGTGGTCCCGGCGGGGAGCGGGGCGAGGTGCAGCGCCTCGTGGGCGAGGGTCAGGTCGGCCTCGGAGGGCTCCCGGGCCGGGTCGGTGCTCGCGGGGCGGCCGGGGAAGTCGGGCAGCGGGGCCGCGCCCCGCGGCTCGCCGGTGACGGGGTCGACGACCTCCCACGGGCGCCGCCCGTAGACGGCGTTGGTCCAGATCCGGGTGCCGTCGCCGAGCTGGAGTTCGTCGCGGTCGATGCCCACCGTGTCGCCGGGCCGGGTCACCCGGTGGCCGCCGTGCCGGCCGCCGCCGTCGGCGGTCTCGAACTGGAAGCCGTACGCCCCGTCGAGGCTCCCGCCGAAGGGGACCAGGCCGCCCGACTCCTCCGGGGTGAACGGCTCCTCCGGGCGGTCGGCCCAGATGGCGGTGGGGCCGGGTCGGGGGCCTGACTTGGCGGTCCAGCTGACGAGGAACGAGCCGCCGACGTAGTGGACGGCGAACTGGGGGGCGTCCTCCGGCACCGTGAACCGGCAGGACCCGCGGACCCCGTCGGGGGCGACCGCGACGGCGCGGTCGCGTCCGAACACGGTCAGCACGGGCCAGGTGCAGGTCACACCGGCCACACCACGAAGCCCGACGGGCTCGTCGGCTGCGTGGGAGGGGCCGGTGGCGTCGGCGTCGGCACCAGCGGCGCGGTCGGCGGCATCGGCACCAGCGGCATGGTCGGCGCCATCGGCATCGGCATCGGTATCGGCGGCGGCGGCGGCGAACTCCTCGTACACGGCCTCCAGTGCGGGCCAGGCGAGTTCCTCGGGGAGGCCGGCCACGAGGGAGCGCCGCAGTGCGCCGCCCGCGGAGGCGTCGGCGAGGACGTCGCCGATCCCGCCGAGCGCCGTCACCGTCGGCCGGTCGAGCAGGGTCTCCAGCTCGGCGACGGCCTCCTCCGCGCCGGCCATGCCGCCGCCCCCGACGGCGTCGACGAGTCTGCCGACCCGTACGGCCACCTCCTGGGCGATGCCCTCGTTGCCCGGGAGCAGGGTCACGGCCGATCCGGGCCTGCGGGCGGGCGCGCCCCACCGGTCGGGCATGAGGCGGGCGTGCACGGTGCCTTCGAGGCGGGGGCCGAAGGCGGGGTCCGCGGCGAGGGCGGTGAGGTCCCGGCGGGACCTCTCGCCCCAGAAGTGCAGCCGGGTCGCGGGGCCGGGGTCGACGACGGTGGCGCCGGCGGCCAAGAACGCGTCCAGGACGTCGGCGTCGAAGCCCTGGTGGTGGTGGCGGGTGGTGTGCAGGGTCACCGCCTCGCCGGCGGCCCGCAGTCGCGGCCCGAGCCGGCCCACGAGGTCGAGGAACTCGGTCGGGAGCTGTTGGCGGGCGACTCCGCCGCCGGACGCGCGCGTGAACTGGTAGAGGTGGACGAAGTGCCCGGCCCAGCGGTGGAGTCCGCCCTCCGGCACGAGCCGTCCGTCCTCCATCGCCCCGGTGACGCCGCAGCCGCCGAGGACGCGCAGCCAGGCGCCGCCGTCGACGGCGCCCTCGGGGAAGACCTCCAGGAGCCCGGCGGCGAGGTCGTCCGCCGGCGGATGGGCCGTCAGGACCGGCTCGGCGCCGATGAGCAGGGCGTCGGGGACGGACTTGCCCCGGGTGACGGCGAGGATCGCCGCGACCACGCGCGCGACCTCCTCGTCCCCGTGCCCGGCGGCCCTGGCGGAGGCGCGGACCCGGCGGACGAGGTCGGCGGGGAGGTCGGCCGCGGACGCGGCCCAGGCGGTCAGGAACGCGCCGAGCGCGGTGTGCGCCTCGGCGGGTTCGAGGGACTCGGCCAGGAACCGCTGGTGGGCGCCGAACTCCTTGGCGGGCATGGCACCGCCTCGGGCGAACAGCAGTCCGTTGGCCCGGCGGTAGGCGGGATCGACGGCGAGGCCGTGCTCGGCCTCGGCGGCCCGCGCGGCCACGTAGGCCCGCCCGCCGGGGCGGGCCCCGTAGCCGATCAGCCGGTGCCCGACGGTGTCCCAGAACCAGGGCAGATGCGCGACCGGCAACCGCCGCGCCGACCGCGCCATGGCGTCGACGAACGCGCCGGGCTTCGTCCACGACCGGTTCAGCTCGTTCCCCATCGCCTCACCGAGCGCCCGGGCCGCGGGCAGGGCGTCCGGATCGTGCGCGGCGACCCAGTCGGTGTAGGTGGTGGAGACGTGCGTACTCCCCGGGACGGGCAGCAGGGCTTCGAGCGAGGCGATCATGAGGGGATCGTCGCACGCCCCACCGACAGCCCGTGATGGACGGGGGTTTCAGGACTGGACCCCGGCCGGACGACGTCGACGGGGCCCGGGGAGCTACGGCGATCGTTCTGGGAGCGCTCTCAGCGGGTGGGGTGTACAGATATCCTGGTCCGTGCGGGAACGCACACCGCACTCCGCACACCCCGCCCCGCCCACGCAGTCGAGGAGCGCACGCCTTGCCCGAGCAGACCACGGGGCCCCGCCCCACGCTGGAAGCCGTCGCCGCTCGCGCCGGTGTGTCCCGCGCGACGGCCTCGCGGGTCGTCAACGGGGGCGCGGGGGTGCGGCCCCCGCTGGTCGAGAAGGTGCGCAGGGCCGTCGACGAGCTGGGGTACGTGCCCAACCACGCGGCCCGGACCCTGGTCACCCGGCGCAACGGCGCCGTGGCGGTGATCATCGCGGAGCCCGAGTTCCGGATCTTCTCGGACCCGTTCTTCGAGCAGCAGGTCCGTGGCATCAGCCGGGAGCTGACCGCGCACGACGCGCAGTTGGTGCTGCTGTGGGTCGAGGGTCCCGGGGACCACGACCGGATCGCCCGCTATCTCGGGGGCGGGCACGTCGACGGCGCGCTGGCGTTCTCGCTGCACAACGACGACGCGCTGCCGGCCGTCATCGACCGGACCCGGATCCCGGTGGTCTACGGCGGGCGTCCCGGTCCCGGCACGAGTCCGACCGTGCCGTTCGTCGACTGCGACAACCGGGGCGGCGCCCGCGAGGCGGTGCGGCACCTGGTGGCGCTGGGCCGGCGGAACATCGCCCACATCTCGGGGCCGGACGACCAGACGTCCGCGCTGGACCGGCTCCACGGCTACCGGGACGTGCTGGTCGACGCGGATCCGGCTCTGCTGAGCCGGGGCGACTTCACCGAGGAGAGCGGCGCCCGCGCGATGGCGGAGCTGCTGGACCGGCGGCCCGGGGTCGACGCGGTGTTCGTGGCCAACGACCTGATGGCGTCGGGGGCGTTGCTGACCCTGCGCGAGCGCGGTGTGCGGGTCCCGGAGGACGTGGCGGTCGTCGGCTTCGACGACATGGCCTCGGTGGTGCGGCGGACCTCGCCGTCCCTGACGACCGTGCACCAGGACATCGAGGACATGGGCCGGCTGATGGTGAAGCTGCTGATGCGGCTGCTGGACGGGGCCGGTCCCGGGGTCCCCGCCTCCGTCGTCACGCCGACGTCCCTCGTCCTCCGCGACTCCGCCTGAGGCGGCGGAGGGCAGGAGCGGAAGGACGCCGGAGGACGCTCACACGGCGCGAGCGCGCGGGGCGGCGGGCCGGGTGAGGAGGAACCCGGCCCGCCGCTCCACTCCCCGGGGGGGGGCGGACGGTCAGTCGAAGGGGATGACCACCACCGACCGGTCCGTGCCCGTCTGGACGCGCGCGTCGCCGTTGCCGATCGCGCTCCAGACCTCCAGGCGCACCGTGCCGCCCTTCAGGTTGCCCAGGGTTCCGGTGGCGGACTTCAAACCGCGGGCCTGGGTGTACTCCTCCCAGCCGGTCACCGGGTCGGTCGCGAAGTAGTGGTACGTCTCGGTCCGTTCGAAGGTGCCGTCACCGGTGAGGTCGTAGCTGATCCGGGCCTGCTGGCCCAGTCCGACGGCCGTGCCGGCGTCGAGCTGGAGGCGGAAGGCGGTGGTGCCGCCGGCCTTCAGCGTGCCGTTGACCCCCTTGGCCTGGTAGACGACCGGACGGCTCGGGGTGCCGTCGTGGTTGCCGCCCTGCGCCGAGAGGACGGTGTCGCTGCCCGCCGCGGCGCCGGTGGCCGTGGTGAGCGTGCCGCCGGTGCGGAGCTGGAAGGTGTTGCCGGTGCCGGGCTCCGGCTCCGGGTCGGGTCCGGGGCCGCCCGTACCGGTGCCGGAGGCGGTGGAACGGGCCGGCACGGAGAGGGACTTGCCGTCGGAGAAGGTGACGGTGCGGGCGGTGGAGCCGTGGTTGTGGGCCACGTACGTCCGCGTGGTGCCCTTGGTGAAGACGGCGGAGGTGGGGATGGAGCCGGTGACCGTGGCGTCGGGCGCGCCGAGGGTGTCGAGCGTGGTCAGCCAGTGGTAGGTGTGGGCCTTGGACTCGCCGGCCTCGGGGGTGTAGCCGGCGTGGCCCGCGTCCCACTTCGCCTTGGCGGCGGCCGGGTCGGCGAAGGACTGGAACTCCCAGAGGATGTCGCGCCATTCGACCGCGGGGCCGGGGTTCTCCCGTTCCATCTCGGCGATGTTGCGGCGGACGGCGTCCTTGTGCCCGCCGAGGTGGAGCGAACCGCCGGTCACCGGGAGGACGTTGATGCCGTGGATCTCCTCCGGGTTGGCGGTCCACCAGGTGGCGTAGGCGGCTCCGCTGCCCCAGACCATGCCGGCGGTGTCGTGCTGGAAGGCGCCGGGGAAGACCTGCTGGTCGGCGTCGAACCAGTACTGGGCGATGGCCTCGCCCTCGGTGGTGAGCAGGTACGTGCCGAGGTCGCGGAGCTGGGTGTTGCCGGTCGCCGATCCCCAGAGGACGAGGGCGGCGCTGAGGTTGGTCGACTCGGAGGAGGACTCCTGGTTGTTTCCGGCGGCGAAGCCCTGGTGGCCGCTGGCCCAGCTGTGTCCGGCGTAGACGTCGAAGCCGCGGAGGAACGGGAAGGCGCTGTCGGTGCGGCTGGGGTTGGCGGTGTCGCGGACCAGCGTCTTCACCATGGCGCCCCAGGCCGAGTCGGCGGCCCAGGCCGCGTCGTACTGGGCGACGATCGCGGCGGCGTACACGTAGTAGCCGTAGTGGAAGTGGTGGTCGTTGAGTTCGGTGTCGCTGCCGTAGGAGGCCGGGTAGCCGGTGAGGGTCTTCCAGGCCGTGTCGTACGAGAACTCGGTGGCTCCGCCGGCCGTGAACCACTCCTGGAGGCGGCCCTTGATCTGGCCGAGGAGCTTGTCGCGGACCGCGGTCTCGCCGATCTGGTCGGCGAGCGGCACGAGTTGGGCGAGCTTGCCGAGGGCCTTGCCGGTCCAGTAGGTGTCGACGGCCCCGGAGAACGGGTCGGCGGAGTTCGCGACCTCGTTCAGATAGCCGCGCAGTCGGGCGCTGTCGACGCCCGCGCCGCCGGGCAGGCCGGGCAGGGTGGCGGCCGCCTTCTGGCTCGTGGTGAAGGAGGCCGATTCGCGGACCTTCATCGTGCCGCGGGGCGAGACGTAGGTGTAGGGGGTGAGCGGGTCGGTGGTGTTCAGCCACTGGTGGCGGTAGAGGGCCTGGAGGGTGCCCCGCTCGGTGCCCTCCTTCGCCTCGGTGGTGAGGGCGTAGGTGGCGCGGACGGTGCCGGCGTCGTAGCTCCAGTTGACGGTGGAGCCGGTGACGAAACTGAAGGCGTACTTCCGGTAGGTGGCGAGGGCGTCGGTGGAGGGCAGGACGGCGACGGAGAAGTAGTCCTTGCCGCCGAGCCCGGCGGTGATGGTGGAGCCGGAGACGTTCCAGTCGGTGCCGGTGGGCGAGAAGAGGGCGTAGTGGTGGCCCGCGACGGTGATGCCGAGGACGTTGCCCTGGTCGGCGAAGACGGTGGGCGCGGTGGCCGTGGTGATGCGGGCGTCGCCGCCGCTGCCCTTGGCGTATACGAAGGGCATGCCGTGGCCGATGGTGGTGCGCAGGGTGCGGGCGCCGTCGGACCAGTAGGGGGTGACGGTCCAGTCGGACCAGGCGTCGGCCTTGGTGTCGGGCGAGTTGAGCCCGGTGAGGCCGAGGGTGAGGTCGGCCTTGTGGGCGAACTCGTACTGGCGGCCGTCGCCGACGATGGCGGGGCTGGTGGGGTAGCCGAGCTGGAGGCCGCCGGCGACGGCCTGGTAGGTGAGCGGGTGGCCGTACATGGGGGTGGAGTACGGGTTGTCGCCGTAGCGCTGGAAGGCGAGGGAGGACCACCAGTCGTTGGTGGGCACCGGCTTGCCCTGGGCGGCGCCGGTGACCTTGGGGGTGACCGGTGCGCCGGTGTTGGTGGTGGGGCCGGAGGTTCCGGCGGGGCGGGTGTCGGAGTAGCTTCCGGCGCCCGTGGGGATCGTGGCCGCGGCCGCGGCCACGATCCCCACGGCTTTCTGCGGGGGGCTGGCATGTACGGCACCTCATGTCGTCGCGACGAGTGGGGGCACGGAGGGGATGCGCGGAGTGGGGATGGGGGTGGAGAGCCGGTCCAGAGAGCGCTCTCAGGACGCCGTGAACGTAAAACCCGCGAAACGAGTGTGTCAAGAGATTGAACACAGAGCCGAGTTGGCGGTTCATCCCGTCCGTTACGCCTTCGAGCCTTGACGGATGGCCTCCATCCCGGGCACGCTCCCCCCGCATGCTTGAGAGCGCTCTCAGTCGCTCTCGCTCGTTCCGGAGCCAAGGGAGGCTTCCCATGCCCATCGCCCGAGCCGCCACCACCGCCAGGAGAACCGCCGTCCGTCTGGGGGCGGTCGCGCTCACCGGTGCCCTGCTCGCCGCCTGCGGAGGTACGTCGGACGACGCGTCCACCGACGGCGCGGGGGGCAAGGTCACGATCACCGTCGACCTCTTCGGCTCCTTCGGGTACAAGGAGGCCGGCCTGTACGCCGAGTACGAGAAGCTCCACCCCGGCGTCACCATCAAGCAGACGGACACCGAGGACGAGGCCGACTACTGGAAGTCCCTCCAGACCCGGCTCGCGGGCGGAGCCGGTCTCGCCGACGTGCAGGGCATCGAGGTGGGCCGGATCGCCTCCGTCACCCAGCAGCAAGCCGAGCGGTTCGAGGACCTGCGGAAGTACGGCGCGGACTCCCTCAAGGACCAGTTCGCCCCGGCGAAGTGGGCCGCCGCCGGCGGGAAGAACGGCGAGGTCCTCGGCCTCGGCACCGATGTCGGCCCCGAGGCCATGTGCTACCGCAGCGACCTCTTCGCGAAGGCCGGCCTCCCCACCGACCGCGCGGAACTCGCCAAGAAGTGGTCCACCTGGGACGGCTACCTCGCCCTCGGCAAGCAGTACAAGGCGAAGGCCCCCGGCAAGAGCGCCTGGCTCGACAGCGTCGGCAGCCTCTACTCGATCATGATCGGGCAGGAGAAGGAGCGGTACTACGACGCCTCCGGCAAGCTGATCTGGGAGGACAACCCCGCGCTGCGCACCGCCTGGGACCACTCCGTGCAGGCCGCGCAGGACGGGCTGAGCGCCAAGCTCGACCAGTGGTCCCCGCAGTGGAACCAGGCCTTCGCCGCCGGCTCCTTCGCCACCATCCCCTGCCCCGCCTGGATGCTCGGCTACATCAAGGGCCAGGCCGGTGAGGCCGGCAAGGGCAAGTGGGACGTGGCCACCCTGCCCGGCGGCGCCGGGAACTGGGGCGGCTCCTACCTCGCGGTGCCGAAGGCCGCCAAGAACAAGAAGGAGGCGTACGAGCTGATCAAGTGGCTCACCGCCCCCGAGCAGCAGACCCGCCTCTTCGAGAAGCAGGGCAACTTCCCCTCCGCCACCGGCGCGATCGCGAAGGTCTCCGGCGCGAAGGACCCCTTCTTCTCCGACGCCCCCATCGGCCAGATCTTCGGTGACGCGGCCAAGGCGGCGCCGGTGCAGGTGCTCGGCGTACACGACCAGAACATCGCGCAGCAGATCACCAACGCGCTGAGCGAGGTCGAGCGGAAGGGGACCTCGCCGGAGAAGGCCTGGTCGAACGCGAAGAAGGGCGTCGCCAACACCGTCGGCTGACCCCCGCCGGAACCCGGCGGACCCGTCCGGCCCCCGCCGGAACCCGGCCCGCACCCGACGGAGGCCCTTCCGGCCCACCGCCGGAAGCCGGCCCGGAAGCCGCCGGAACCCGGCGGAACCCCGCCGGACAGGGACGCCCGCCGACATCGCCGGCATCGCATCCCGGCCCGCCCCCGCCGTCCCACGCTCCTCCACTCCTCCGAAGGGCCGCGCCGTGACCCTCACCGCATCCGAGACGCCGGCCCCGCCGAAGCCGGTCCCGCCGCCCGCGCGGCGGGGGTCCGCCCGGCGGGCCTGGCAGTCGTTCTCGCCGTACGCCTACCTCGCCCCGTTCTTCACCCTGTTCATCGCCTTCGGGCTCTTCCCGCTGCTCTACACGGCCTTCGTCTCGCTCTACCGGGTGGAGCTCCAGACGCCCGGCGACATGGAGTGGCGGGGCCTCGGCAACTACACCGCGCTCTTCACCGACGAGTACTTCTGGCTCTCGCTCCGCAACACCTTCACCATCGGTGTGCTCTCCACCGTGCCGCAGTTGGTCATGGCCCTCGGGCTCGCGCACCTGCTGAACTACAAGATGCGCGGCCGCACCTTCCTGCGGACCGCGGTCCTCCTGCCGTACGCGACGTCGGTGGCCGCCGCCACGCTCGTCTTCGCCCAGCTCTTCGGCCGGGACTTCGGTCTGATCAACTACGCGCTCAGTGTGGTCGGCATCGACCCCGTGGACTGGCAGAACGGCACCCTCGCCTCGCAGATCGCGGTGTCGACGGTCGTCATCTGGCGCTGGACGGGCTACAACGCGCTGATCTACCTGGCCGGCATGCAGTCGATCCCGCACGAGCTGTACGAGGCCGCCGCGATGGACGGCGCCTCGCGCTGGCGCCAGTTCTTCCACGTGACGCTGCCGGGTCTGCGGCCCACGATCGTGTTCACCGTCATCGTCTCGACGATCGGCGCGACCCAGCTGTTCGGCGAGCCGCTGCTCCTCGAAGGGTCGATCTCGGGCGGCATCTCGCACCAGTACCAGACACTCGGCCTGTACATGTACGAGCAGGGCTGGGGCTTCTTCCACCTCGGCCGGGCCGCCGCCATCGCCTGGGTGATGTTCCTGCTCATCGTGGTGCTCGTCGGGGTCAACGCCCTGATCGCGCGCCGCCGTTCCCGCAAGGAGGCCGGCCGATGACCACGCCCGGTGCCACCGTGACCCGAGATCCCTCCGCGGCCGGACGCCCGCCCGTTCCCGTTCCCCCCGCGCCCCGGGGCGCCTCCCGGGCCGGCCGCACCCTGCACGCGGGGCCGCTCGCCTACGGGATCCTCGTCGTCGCCGTCCTGTTCTCGGCGTTCCCGTTCTACTGGACGATCGTCGCCGCGAGCCGCTCCAACGCCGACCTGGCGAAGGTCCCTCCGACGCTGCTGCCGGGCCCGAACCTGATCCGCAACTTCGAGGCGGTCCTCGAAGAGGCGGACATCGGCAAGGCCCTGCTCAACTCCCTGATCGTGTCCGGTTCGATCACCCTCGGCACCGTGCTGTGCTGCACGCTCGCCGGTTTCGCCTTCGCCAAGCTCCGCTTCCGGGGCCGCGGCGCGCTGCTGGCCGTCACCATCGGCACCATGATGATCCCGCCGCAGCTCGGCGTGATCCCGCTGTTCATGCTGATCGCCGAACTGGGCTGGGTGAACCAGCTCCAGGCCGTCATCCTGCCCGGCCTGGTGTCCGCCTTCGGCGTGTTCTTCATGCGCCAGTACCTGGTGCAGTCGCTGCCCGACGAGCTGATCGAGGCGGCGCGGGTCGACGGCGCGTCCACCGCCCGGATCTTCTGGTCGATCGTGGTGCCGATCGCCCGGCCGGGCATGGCCGTCCTGGGCCTGCTGACCTTCATGGCCGCCTGGAACGACTTCTTCTGGCCGGTGGTCGCCCTCACCTCATCCGAGCCCACGGTCCAGGTCGCCCTGCGCCAGCTCGGCGGCGGCTACGTCCACGACCAGTCCGTGATCATGGCGGGCACGCTGCTCGGCACCCTGCCGGTGCTCCTCGTCTTCGGCCTGCTGGGCCGGCAGATCGTCGGCGGCATCATGCAGGGCGCCGTCAAGGGCTGATCCGGCGCCTTCCCCGCACCTCCCCCAGACCCTCTCACCCAGGGAGTTCCCACCCCATGACCGCGCTCGACGCCCGTACCGACACCACGACCGCCCTCCGCTTCCCCGAGGGATTCCGCTGGGGCACCGCCACGGCCGCCTACCAGATCGAGGGGGCGGCGGGCGAGGACGGCCGCACCCCCTCCATCTGGGACACCTTCAGCCGTACGCCCGGCAAGGTGCGCAACGGCGACACCGGCGACATCGCCGCCGACCACTACCACCGGGTCGACGAGGACGTCGAGCTCATGCGGCGGCTCGGCGTCACCGACTACCGCTTCTCGATCGGCTGGCCCCGGGTCCAGCCCACCGGACGCGGGCCCGCGGTGCGCAAGGGCCTGGACTTCTACCGGCGGCTCGTCGACCGCCTCCTCGACGCCGGGATCCGCCCGGTGGCCACGCTCTACCACTGGGACCTGCCCCAGGAGCTGGAGGACGCCGGCGGCTGGCCGCAGCGCGACACCGCGTACCGGTTCGCCGAGTACGCGGGCATCGTGGCGGAGGCCCTCGGCGACCGGGTCGCGACCTGGACGACGCTGAACGAGCCCTGGTGCGCGGCCTTCCTCGGCTACGGCAACGGGGTGCACGCCCCGGGCCGCACCAGCGCCGTGGCCTCACTCCGCGCCGCCCACCACCTCAACCTGGCGCACGGGCTCGCGGCCCGCGCCCTGCGCGGCGCGCTGCCCGGTTCGGCCGAGGTGTCGCTGACCCTCAACCTCCACGCGGTACGGCCCTGTTCGCAGGCGCCGGAGGACCTGGACGCGGCGCGCCGGATCGACGCGGTCGCCAACCGGATCTTCCTCGACCCGGTGTTCCACGGGCGGCTCCCGGAGGACCTGGTCCGCGACACGGCCCCGGTGACGGACTGGTCGTTCGTCCGGGACGGCGACCTGGCGACGGCCGCCGCGCCGATCGACTCGCTCGGCATCAACTACTACTCGCCCTCGGTCGTCGGGGCGGGCAGCTCGGAGTCGCCCTCGCCGTGGGCGGGCGCGGAGCGGCACGTCCGCTTCGAGCCGGCGCCCGGGCCGCGCACGGCGATGGACTGGCCGGTGGACGCCACCGGGCTGCACGAGCTGCTGATCCGGCTGCGGGACGAGCTGCCGGGCGTACCGCTGGTGATCACCGAGAACGGTGCGGCGTACGACGACTACGCCGATCCCTCGGGCCGGGTGAAGGACCCCGAGCGGGTGTCCTACCTCCATCAGCACCTGGCGGCGGTGCACCGCGCGCTGGCGGACGGGGCGGACGTCCGGGGGTACTTCCTGTGGTCGCTCCTGGACAACTTCGAGTGGGCGTACGGCTACAGCAAGCGGTTCGGCATCGTGCACGTGGACTTCGCGACGCAGCGGCGGACGCTGAAGGACAGCGCCCGCTGGTACGCCGAGGTCATCGCGCGCGGGGGTCTGGCGGAGGAGTGAGGGGCCCCGGACCGGGACCGGGGGTCCGGCGGGCGGTGGTCCTCCGGGGAACGCGAGGGGGGTGCCGCGGCACCCCCCTCGGGTTCGCGGCACCCCCGGTTCAGGGTCGGGCCGGGGTCACAGGCGCTGCCAGAGCGCCGGGACGTTCGGCGGCTGCCAGCCCGCCTGGGCCTGGTGGCCCTGGAGGCAGCGGTAGCTCGCGCCGCCGTGGGTGACCACGTCACCGGCGGCGTACACCTTCCCGGCCGCCCAGGTGCCGCCCGGCTCCGGCTCGCCCGGGCCGGGGCCCGGCCCGGGACCCGGGTCGGTGCCGGTGGTCTTCAGGGTGAGGCCGTAGTTCTGGAGCAGCGGGTTCAGCGGCTGGAAGAAGGTGGTGCCGCCGCTGGAGCAGTTCCCGGAGCCGCCGGACGTGACGCCCTGCGCCTGGCTGCCGGAGATGTACGAGCCCCCGGAGTCGCCGGGCTCGGCGCAGACCGTGGTGCGGGTGACCCCGGAGATGGTGCCCTCCGGGTAGGTGACGCTCGTGTTGTGCTGCTGCACGGTGCCGCAGTGCCAGCCGGTGGTCGAGCCGGAGCGGCAGACGGACGAGCCGACGGGCTGGAGGACGGAGCCGGTCACCTGGACGTTCGCGCCGCCGGAGCCCTTGACGTACGGGGTGGAGGTCCAGTTGGTGTTGGCGGCGACCCAGGCCATGTCGTTCCCGGGGAAGGTCGAGGCCTGGAAGCTGCCCTGCGCGACCTGGTTGAAGCCGCTGGTGGTGGTGCCGGCCCGGCCGCAGTGCCCGGCGGTGGCGAAGCCCTGGGTGGTGCCCCGGGTCACCGCGAAGCCGACCGAGCAGCGGCCGCCGCCGCCCATGTAGTACGCGTCGCCGCCGCGGATGTCGTAGAGCGGGCGGGGCGCCTGGTCGGTGCGGACGACGCGGACGAGTTCGCGCGGCACTCCGGTGGACCGTACGAGGCGCGCTCCGGCGCCCGCCCGGGTCTCCTCGACGACGAGGACGTTGGCCCGGACGTCGACGTAGCGGACGGGCGCGTCGGCCCCGGCGGCGCGGTCGAGGCGCTGCCGGGCGCCTTCCAGCGCGGTCAGACTGTGCGTCACGACCCGGGCCCGCGCGCCGGTGGCGCGGATGGCGGCCGCGTCGGCGGCGCGGGTGGTGGCGACGGTCAGGGTGGCGGCATCGGCGCCGTCCACCCAGGCACCGGCGAAGGCGGCGCCGATGCCCTGGCGGAGCCGGGCCGCGGTGGCTCCGGCCTCGGCCTCGTTGGCGAGGCGGGTGACGGCCTGGGAGCGGGTGAGTCCCAGGTCGCGCCGCATGGCGTCGAGCAGTTCCGGCTGCGCGGAGTCGGCGCCCAGGGTCTGGGCGGCGGTTCTGGCGGTCGGGGCGGGGTGCGGGTCCCGGCCGTCCGGGGCCGCGGCGGCGGTCCCGACCTGGAGCCCGGCCAGCGCCAGTCCGGCGGCGACGAGGGCGGTACACGCCACGCGGGCGTGTCGTCGGAGCATGGGGAGTCTCCTCGGTTCTCGGATTCGGGACCGTGGCTCACCGGTCCCGGATCTCGGTGGGGGATCTGCAGGAACCGTAGGAATCGCGAGGATGGTGCGGGAGCTGTCGGTCGGCCCCTGCCACCGCGTTATGCCCGGGGTGCCGCGCCCGTGTGCCGCCGGCCCGCGCTGGTCGCCAGGGCCTCGGCGTGGGCGGCGCGGGTGTGGTCGAGGACGGCGGCGGACCGGGCGGCGGCGCGCCCCTCGGGGTGCCAGCCGAGCAGGTGCCGCCAGAGGAGCGGGGTGCCGGCGAGGGGGCGGGTGACGAGGC
>NZ_RDBH01000044.1 GCF_008042145.1 Streptomyces sp. adm13(2018) | reverse complement strand
ACCTGATCCGGCACCTGATCCGGCCCGTTACTCGTCCGGGCCCGGCCCGGGCCCGGACGAGTAACGGGCCGGATCAGGTGGGGCAGCCCCGGGTCAGGCCCATCCCGGCACCGGCTCGGCTCAGACCCGCAGCCGAAGCAGCTCCCGTACGCCCTCCTTGAGGCGGTCCGCCGACAGTTCCCGCTCGACCGCCAGGTGGTGCATGACGTCGGGTGAGAAGGACGCGAGCAGCAGGTGGGCGAGGAGCGTGCTGTCGGAGCCGGGCCGCAGGCGGCCGATGAGCAGGGCCACGTGGGTGTGCATCACGCGGTACGCGCCGCTGTGGTAGCGGGCGCGGGGCGCGGCGGAGTGCGCGGCGAGCAGGATCTCGCGCTGCTCGCCGACCCGGTCGACGAGCGCGTCGAGGAAGGCGTCGAGCCGCGCTTCGGCCGGGGCGCCGGGGCCGAGCGGCGGCGGGCCGCTCATGTACGCCTCCTGGAACTGGCGCTCGCGGTCGTCGAGGAGCGCCCACAGCAGCTGGGAGACGTCGCCGAAGCGGCGGTAGACGGTGCCGACGCCGATGCCGCTGGCGTGGGCGACCTGGTTCATGGTGACGGCCTGGGGGCCGTCCTCCGCGACGATCCGGGCGGCCGCGTCGAGGATCTTGCGCCGGTTGCGGGCGGCGTCGGCGCGCTCGGGTGCGGGGTTGTTCATGGCGGGGAGGAGGCCGAGCAGGGGTGTCGCCGGGTCTCCGGCCTGCGGGATCTCGGTGCTCATCTGCCGACTCCTGTTCCGGGCGCCGCCCATGCGCCCTGTCGCGCGTCGTGACGCGCTGTTTCGCTTCTCGCGCCCCGTCTCCCCCTTCCGGTAGCCCTCGGTGCGAGCATACCCGCTCCCCTTGCGAAGCGGATAGCCATCCGCTTAGCCTCGGGAGTATCGAAACGGAATCTGATCCGATTGAGGAGCTCGCCATGTCCGTGAAGGTCGCCGTCATCTACTACTCGGCCACGGGTGCCGTCCACCAGCTCGCCCAGGCCGTGGCCGAGGGCGCGGAGAAGGCCGGCGCCGAGGTGCGGCTGCGCCGGGTGCCGGAGCTCGCCCCGGACGCCGCGATCGACTCGAACCCGGCGTGGCGTGCGCACGTGGACGCCACCGGTGACGTGGAGGTGGCCACCCTGGAGGACCTGGAGTGGGCGGACGCGTACGCGCTCGGCTCACCGACCCGGTTCGGCAACGTGGCCGCGCAGCTGAAGCAGTACATCGACACCTGGGGCGGCCTCTGGCAGCGGGGCGTCATGGCGGACAAGCCCGCGACCGCCTTCACCAGCGCGCACAACCTGCACGGCGGCAACGAGTCGACGCTGCTCGCGCTCTACAACACGTTCCACCACTGGGGCTCGGTCATCGTCTCCCCCGGCTTCACCGACCCGGCGGTCTACGCGGCCGGCGGCAACCCGTACGGCACCGCCCACCCGGGGGCCAACGGCGCCCCGGCGGAGAACGTCCTGGAGGCGGCCCGCTACCAGGGCCGCCGCCTGACGACGATCGCGAAGCGCCTGAGGGGCCTCGCGACGGACTGACGGACCCGCCTGCCCGGAGCGGACGCGGACGTGCCCCGGGGCGGGTCCGCGTCCGGCGCTCTCAGGCCAGGGACAGTCCGGGGCTCTCAGGCCAGGGGCGGGTCCGGCGCTCTCAGGCCAGGGACAGGAAGAGCTTCTCCAGCCGGGCGCGCATGGCGTCACGGTCCTCGCCGTTCCGGCGGGCGTCCTCGACGTCGGTCAGACACTGCTGGAGACCGGTCGCGATGATCGCGAACCCGGCCCGGTCGAGGGCCCGGGAGGCGGCGGCCAACTGGGTCACGACCTCCTCGCAGTCACGACCCTCCTCGATCATCCGGATCACCCCGGAGATCTGCCCCTGAGCACGCCGGAGCCGGTTCAGTACCGCCTTCAGCTCCGCGCCGGCGAGATCCAGTTCCACAGCCACTCCTCACAGATACCCCAGGGGGTAATTTACTCCCCGCTCGGGGCCCCGTCGAAGACCAAGGATGACACCTACGCCCCGAGACGGCCCCGGAGGAGGACCGGACAGGGGCGGGGGCGGCGGAGTGTCGGAGCAGGTCAGAGCCTTGCCGGACGGCGGTTCAGCGGGCGCCGGCCCCCCGCTCAGAGCGGATCGAGGACCATGAGCACCTCGTCCCGGTCGTCCCCGGGCGCCAGCCGGAGGGCCCCGGGCCAGCGACCGACCTCACGCCACCCGAGCCGCCCGTAGAACGTCTCCAGGCCGGCGCCGCCGCGCGCGGCGAGACGGAGCTGTTCGAGCCCCATCTCGTCGCGGGCGATCTCCCGTACACGACGCACGAGGGCGGCCCCGACCCCGCGCCCCCGCAGACCCGTCCGGGTCTGGACGTGGTGCAGCGACCCCCAGTGCGCGACGAGCCGGAAGTCGTCCCGGCGGACGACGAGCCAGCCGGCGAGGCCGCCGTCGGCCGTGGCCACCAGGAGGCGGCTCGTCGCGGGGTCGAGGCCCGAGACGAGGGAGTCGACCGCGGGACCGACAAGGCCGGCGTCGACGGGCGGGAAGGGGAAACCGGCCGCCCCGCCCGCGTTCGTCACCTCGATCCAGCAGTCGCGGAGCTCCCGGCCGAGCTGAGGGGAGACGTCCTCCGGAGCGGTGAACTGCTGCAGTGCGAGGGGTCCGATGTCCACGAGGCGGATCCTCGCACCCGGCACGGACAGCGCCCGGTGCGAGGAAGCCGTTCCGCGGGATCCGCGACCCCGGTCAGTCCTCCGCAGCCAGTCCTCCGCAGTCAGTTCTCCGCGGTCGTTCCTCCCCGGTCAGTCCTGCTGCGGGCCGGTCTCGTCGACCGGGCGGATGACCACCGCGTACTCCGGGGCGCCGGCCGGCTGCGGGCAGCGGGCGACCTGGGCGGCGATCTCCGTCACGCGCTCCAGGGAGGCGCAGTCGAGGAGCCAGAAGCCCGCGATGACCTCCTTGGTCTCCGCGTAGGGGCCGTCCGTGACGACCGGCCTGCCGTCGCCGTCCACCGTCACGAACCGGGTCGTCGACGGGGACGCGAGCCCCTGGGCGTCGAGCATCTCGCCCTTCGCCGCCAGCTCCTCGTTGATCGCGTTCATGTGCGCGAACATCGCGTCGAGGTCCGGCTTCGTCCAGGCCGGGCCGCTGTCGGTGGGGCGGCCCACCATGGCCTCGTAGTCGGCCGCACTGCCCTGCACCATCACCAGGTACTTCATGACGTCCTCCTGGTCCTCTCGTCCTGCTCCGGTCCCGCCGTTTCCCTGCGGGGCGGGGTTCCGCGTACTGCCTCTCGCAGGACAGTCGGAGCGACGGGCCGCTTCTCGACACCGCGCGGGCACCGACGGGAAAACCAGGAGAAATCACCCGCCCGCACCATGATTCCGGTGTGAACGCCTTCAGCTACTCCGCCGCCTTCATCACCTTCTTCTCCGTCGTCGGCCCCCCGAAGGTCCTCCTCGCCTTCGCCGGCCTCGCCCAGGTCCACCCGGCCCGCCAACTGCGGACCATCGCCCTCATCTCCTCGGGCGCGGCCGTCCTCGTGGGCCTGGTCATCGGCATCACCGCCCCCTGGCTGCTGGACGTCTTCCACATCAGCACCCCCGCCCTCCAGCTCGCCGGCGGCGTCATCTTCTTCATCTACGCCGTCGGGCTCGTCCTCGGCCTCCACCTCGGCGCCGGCACCGCACCCCAGGACGCCCCCGACCTGGCCAGCGGCGTACGCGAACTGCTGATCCCGTACGTGGTCAGCCCGCTGGCCATGACCGCCGTGCTCATCGAGGCCGCCGCCCGCGACTCCTTCACCTGGCGCTCGACCGTCGCCGGCGCGTACGTGTCCGTCATCGCGCTCGACCTGATCTGCGTCCTGGTCCTCGGCCGCGTCCTGCGCCGCACCCACCACGCCACGATCGAGGTCCTCGGCCGCCTCCTCGGCCTGCTGCTCGCCGCCGTCGGCGTCGACCTGGTCCTCGACGGCCTCGGTCATGGCCAGCGGGCTGACCAGCGGGCTGACCACGTACGGGATCAGCAGTTCGCGTACGCCGCTGGCCAGGTCGGGGGCGGCTCCGCCTCCGCGTCGACCGCCCGCCCCGCCGCCGTCCCCACGTCCGCCAGGAGCCGGGTCGCGATCTCGCCGTCCGGGCGCTGCGCCCAGCCGCCGACGATCCGGCCGTCCCACCAGACCGTCGGCCCGATGTTCCCGCTGCGGTCGTACAGCGCCGCCCGGTGCTCCGGGTCCAGATACCAGTCACGGCCCTGCCAGCCCATCGCCGTCGGGTCGAGCGCGGGCAGCAGCGCCGCCCACGGCTCGGCCCCGGCCGACCCGGGGTCCACGGGGTCGAAGTCGTCGGGCAGCACGAACCCGGTCCCCTCGTCGAGGGTCACCGGCAGCGCCCCCACGGCGGCGAGCGCCGTGCGCACATCGGTCACCTTCCACCCCGTCCACCACTTCAGATCCGCCTCGGTGGCGGGTCCGCAGGCCCGGAGCCACCGCCCGATCAGCTCGGCCCGCCCCGCGGCGGGACCCGGATCCTCCCCGGGGCGCGGACCGGCCGGCCGCGCCCACCGGAACCGGCTGGACGTCCACCCGCCCTGGGGACGGCCCCGTACGATCCGCCCCTCCATGCCCAGCACCCGCAGCACCCGGCTCGCGACGGACTGGACCCCTTCCTGCCGGGTGCCCTTCCCGTACACGTACGTCGACCTCAACACCGGTACGGCCCGACCGAGTTCGGCGCCCGTCGCCTCGCCCCGCGCGGTCAGCTCGGCGAGGACGAGCCGCTCGGTCTCCGCGAGCCATGCGGCGTCGTAGTCGCTGCCGGCCGCCAAGTGCTGGAGGAGGGAGGCCCGTTCGCGTACGGCGGCCGGGMCCGTCGTCGAGGCCTGGACGGCGGGGGCGAGCACGGCCGGAAGGACGAAGACGGTGTGCCGCATGCCGTGCATACGGACCAGGGAGCGGTCCTCGTACAGCGCGCGCTCGACGTCCGCGACGGGCCCGGCCGACCCGGCCAGCCGCGCCCCCACGGCGAGGAACACACTGGCCGGGTCCGTCCCGTGCAGCGCGACGAGCGACTCGGCGACCTCCTCGGCCGACCCGGCACGCGCGCCGCCGGCCAACCGGTGCCGCACCCCGAGCCGCGCCCTGCGCTCGGCGCCGCCGATCGCCCTCACGGCACCCTTGGTCCCTGCGGCTCTCCCGGTCCGTGCCGGCCTCGCCGTTTCCGCCTTCCGCACCTCACTCATGCGGCCAAGCATGGCCCGGGGCACGACGCCACGCACGGGACCACGTACGCGGCAGGGACCCTGCGCGACAGCGCCCTACTCCGCCGCCGCCCGCTCCTCCACCGGCCTCCGCCGCAGCGCGGGCCGGGTGAGGGAGGGCGGCTGCCAGGCGCCGTCCGCGCGGTAGAGGTCCGTGCCGGGCGGCACGATCGCGTCGATCCGGTCCAGTACCTCGTCGGTGAGGACGAGCGACGCGCCCTTCAGCAGCCCGTCCAGCTGGTCCATCGTCCGCGGCCCGATGATCACGGAGGTCACGGCCGGGTGTGCGGCGGCGAAGGCGAGGGCCAGTTCGGGCAGCGAGCAGCCGATCTCGTCGGCGAGGGCGACGAACTCCTCGACGGCGTCGAGCTTTGCGGCGTTGCCGGGCAGGTCCGGGTCGAAGCGGTGCGGGGTGAGCGCGGCCCGTCCGCGGCTGAGGTCGATCGGCCGGCCCTTGCGGTACGCGCCGGTGAGGAAGCCGGAGGCGAGCGGCGACCAGGTCAGGACGCCCATCCCGTACCGCTGGGCGACCGGCAGGACGGAGGTCTCGATCCCGCGGGCGAGCAGCGAGTACGGCGGCTGCTCGGTGCGGAAGCGGCGCAGGCCGCGTCGCTCGGCGACGGCGTGGGCCTCGACGATCTCGGCGGCGGGGAAGGTGGAGCAGCCGAACGCCCGGATCTTGCCCTGGCCGACGAGGTCGCCGAGGACGTCCAGGGTCTCCTCGATGTCCGTACGGTGGTCGGGCCGGTGGACCTGGTAGAGGTCGATCCAGTCGGTACCGAGCCGCCTGAGGCTGTTCTCGACCGCGCGGGTGATCCAACGGCGGGAGAGGCCACCGCGGTTGGGGCCCTCGCCGCCGACGGGGAAGTACACCTTGGTGGCGAGGACGGTCGACTCCCGCCGGTGGGAGTCGCGCAGTGCCTTGCCGACGATCTCCTCGGACTCGCCGGAGGAGTACATGTCGGCGGTGTCCACGAAGTTGACGCCCCGGTCGAGGGCGGCGTGGATGACCCGTACGGAATCCTGGTGGTCAGGATTGCCGACGGCCCCGAACATCATCGTGCCGAGGCAGTACGTACTGACTTCGAACCCGGTCCCGCCGAGTACCCGATAGCGCATGCGCGCACTCTAGGAACTGGAGTGCGCTCCAAGGCAAGCCCCCGGCCGGCCGCGGCCGATGTTCAACGAACGTCGCCCTCAAGGAAGTCGACGACCAGCCGGTGGAGAAGGCCGGGCCGCTCCAGATGCACGTCGTGGCCGGTGCCGGGAAGGCTGGTGCCGCGCAGCGCGGGCAGGCGGCGGGCCATCTCCGCGTACTCCGCCCCGCCGATGATCCCGCCGTGCCCGCCCCGTCCGAGGACGGCGAGGACGGGGCAGCGGACGGCGGCCCACTCGTCCCAGAAGGAGCGGCGGGTGCTGTCGTCGAGGGACCGGACCATGACCTCGGGGTCGAAGCGCGGCCACAGCCCGTCGGCCCGCTCCTCCAGACCGCGCGCCCAGCCCTCGCCCACGGCGTCGGTGCCGCCGCCGAGGTACGCGACGGCCGCCGCCCGCGTGGGGAACGGCACCGGCCAGGCCCGGAGCCAGCTCGCGATCTGCTCCTGGACACCGGGGTCGGTCCCGCCGGGCCCGGCCTCGACGAGGACGAGGGCGCGGAGCAGGCCGGGGTGGGCGGCGGCGGTGAGGAGCGCGGTGCTCCCGCCCAGGGACTGTCCGACCAGGACGGGCCGGTCGAGACCGAGCCGGTCGATGACGGCGACGGCGTCGGCGACGTACGCGGCCCGGGAGACGTCGCCGTCGGCGGGCTGCCGCTCGCTGAGGCCGTGCCCGCGCTGGTCGAGGGCGACGACGCGGAAGCCGGAGTCGCGCAGGAGCCGGGCCGTGTCGTCCCACTCGCCGGCGTGCCCGGCGAGCCCGTGCAGCAGGAGCACGTCGATCGGGCCGCCCGGGGTCCTCGGGTCTCCTGCCGCCTTCTCGTCGCCGGAGCCGGCCGGGCTGCCCCAGTCGCGGCAGGACAGCCGTACGCCGTCACGGTGCACGAGCCGCTCTGACCAGGGGAGAGCGGAGAAGGATGTCATCCCTCCATGATCCCTTACGGGTTGAGGAGCTGATCGGCGACGGCGGTACGGGCGTAGAGGACGGAACGCCCGCTGCGGTGGGCGGTGACGAGCCCGGCGTTGCGCAGGGCGATGAGGTGCTGGGAGACGCCGGCGGCGGACAGCCCGCAGTGGGCGGCGAGCTGGGTGGTCGACGCGGGGGTGTCCAGCTCGGTGAGGAGCAGGGTGCGGGAACGCCCGAGGACGGCGGCGACGGCCTCGGTGGCGGCGGAGGTACGGGGCTCCCAGACGGCGCCGAATCCTCGCGCCGGGTAGGCGAGTTGGGGCGGGTCGGGGTGGACGGACCGGGTGAGGACCCGGGGCCAGGCGAACACGGAGGGGACGAGCAGCAGCCCGGATCCGGCCTGTTCGCGGCTGAGGGCGCAGTGCCGGCGTACGAGCCGCAGGGTGCCGTCGTCCCAGCGCACGGTCTCGTGCAGTTCGCTCAGCACACGGGCCGACCCGTGCTCGGCGACCTGCCGGGCCCGATGGAAGACGTCGGCCTCCAGGACGTGCTGGATGCGGGCCCAGTAGGGGGCGAGGGCGAGCTCCCAGTAGGTCTCGATCTCGTCGACGACCTTGCGGAGGACGGCGGGAGGGTCGTCGTGAAGCAGCCGGAGCCGGGCGGGGTGCTCGCCCTCCGTGAGCGGGCGGAGGTCTTTCCGGACCTGCTCGGCGGGCCGACGACGGAGAAGAAGGTGATGAAGGCGGCGGAGTAGCTGAAGGCGTTCACACCGGAATCATGGTGCGGGCGGGTGATTTC
>NZ_RDBH01000043.1:1327-10727 GCF_008042145.1 Streptomyces sp. adm13(2018) | reverse complement strand
GGGCGGGGGAGAGGAGGTGAAGGACGCCGATGAGGGCGCGGGCGTCGTCGAGGGAGCGCTCGTCCTCGCTGGTGGCCGCCGGAAGGTGGGAGGTGTCTTCCGACAGGTCTTTTTCTGGATGACCGCCGGTGGGCGGGGTGGTCGGCTGACCGACGGCCGGTCTCCGGGGACTCGGTGCGACCTGCGGTGATACGGCGTCGGCGCAGGCGGGGAGGGGTACTCCGGCAAGAATCTTGGCGGCCTGAGCGGACGTCAGCGGGGTACTGGAGACGAGCTGCTGGGTGGCCCAGCGACCGCCGGGGCCCTGAACCCGCCGCTCGTGGACGAACCCCTCCTCCTTGAGCTGGCGTTTGGCACGGGTGAACGCGCAGCCTCCGATGCGGGCCCGCTGGGCGGTCGCGGAGAGCGGCTCGCGGGCGCTGCCGGGGAGTGAGAGCTGCCAGGTGAGAAGGCGGACGGCATCGGAGTTGAGCCGGGGATGCCGGATGAGCTCGTGCGAGAACTGGCTGAAGGCGCGGGAGGGCGCGTTAAAGTGCCGGTAGATCACGGTGGAGGTCCGATCCACTAGTGGTTCAGGCCCTCGTCGGCGGCTGCAACCATCGACGGGGGCTGTTTGGCGTGACCGTAGCGCACGGAGCGTGACGAGGTCGACACGGTGGGCGAAGATCGCCCATGTGAGTGACTGCGAACAGGGGTGGACCTCAACTCCTCCGAAAGGAAAGGGGCGTGATGCGGGGATGAAGACGATCGGGCTGATCGGCGGGATGAGCTGGGAGTCGACGGCGGAGTACTACCGGCTGTTGAACGAGTTCACGCGTGACCGCCTGGGCGGGCTCCACTCGGCGCGGTGCGTGCTCTACTCGGTGGACTTCGCGGAGATCGAGCGGTTGCAGGTCGAGAACCGCTGGACGGAGGCGGGCGAGATCCTGGCCGAGGCCGCCCRGGCGGTCGAGGCGGCCGGCGCGGACATGGTGCTGCTGTGCACGAACACGATGCACAAGGTCGCGGACCAGGTGGAGGCGGCGGTGTCGATCCCGCTGCTGCACCTGGCGGACGCCACGGCGGAGGCGGTGAGAGCGTCGGGACTGCGGCGGGTGGGCCTGCTGGGAACGGCGTTCACGATGGAACAGGACTTCTACCGGGGCCGTCTGGAGGCGGGCGGACTGGAGGTACGGGTCCCGGAGGCCGAGGGGCGGGCGACGGTTCACCGAGTGATCTACGAGGAACTCTGCCGGGGCGTCGTACGGAAGGAGTCGCGGGCCGCGTACCAGGAGATCATCGCGGCCCTGGTAGCCGACGGTGCGGAGGGAGTCATCCTGGGCTGCACGGAGATCGAACTCCTGATCACACCCGAGGACAGCCCGGTCCCGACCTTCCCCACGGCAAGCCTCCACGCGGCGGCGGCGGTGAAGGCGGCGCTCCCTGCCGAGGGGTGACGGGGGGCGAGGTGCCTGTTGGGGCTCGGGTGTGGCCGCCCTCGTTCTGAGTGTGGCGGCCTCCGCCGCCGCGTCAAGGGCGCTCCTTCGTCGCGTCGCTGCGCGATGGGCTGCGCCCACCCTTGACCCGGCGGCGGAGGCCGCCTTTTCACACTCGGAGGGCGGCCTCCGCCGCCGGGTCAAGGGCGGCGGAGGCCGCCTTTTCACACTCGGAGGGCGGCCTCCGCCGCCGGGTCAAGGGGGGCGGGGCTTCAGGCCCCGCTGGTCACCCTTGGTGGGTGGTGGGGAGCGGTCGACGAACGTTTCATGCAGTTTCATCGCCCGATACGGGCGATTAGCCCCCAATRGGGCTTATTCAGGAGYGTGTTACTCGGAGTAGCCCACGGYTACGTTCGTTCACACCCCACCGGGAGTGATCRGCGGGGCCTGAAGCCCCGCCCCGGACGACCGTCACTCGCTGAGCCGGACCCCGACYGCCCCATTCAACGACCGCGCACCCCGAACCGGCGGACGGARKCCCACCGGCYCCSGCCRCAAACCAAGCCCCCACCCACCGACCCGCAGACGCAAGCCGTCCCCGRCCGCTGCCCGAAGCCAGGCGTGGACCCCGGCCCCCGGACCGCCCKCCGAGAGTGTTTTCGCTCCTTCCGGTGGTGGGTCAAGGGTGGAGCGCAGCGGAATCGGCGAAGCCGACGCGACGAAGGAGCGCCCTTGACSCACCRCCGGAAGGAGCGACTCTCGGAAAGAGGGCGGTCCCACCAGAAGCCCACGAACCCGGCCCACCCCAAGGGCCCTCGATCGCCGGGTGCACCCGGCAACCTCAGCGCTCAGAGGCGTCCCGCCAGTAGTCGACGAGCATCTCACCCGGCCAAGTCGGCTGGGCCAAGGGACCACGGGGAAGCATCTCTTGAAACACCGCGACCAGGTCAACAACCTGAGTGCCGTCGTCGGCATCGAGGTCGACGACGTGCAGGTCGCGTCCGTCCACCTTGAGCAGCCTGGGAAAGGAAGTCGCGAGCCGCGCAGGCCGCCGGTGGTTGTGATGAACGAACGTGCCGGTCGCCGGCCACGCGGGGTTGTCGCGGGGGCTGCGCGCGTGAAGGGCGACGTCATCCGGCGATCCGAGGTTGAAGAACCACGTGACCTGGAGGTGAGAGAACTCTTCGATGCCTTGCAGGGTCTCCAAAGGGAACTCGGGCCGCAGACGGATGACCGACTCCACGCCCCCCTTGAAGTCGTCGAGTCGCCCGGAGTGGCCCCCGATCACGTCAGCGATGACTGGCACCTCAATCGACTGAGCAGGCACGACGGGCCCCTTCTTCCTTCTCGATAGCGCCACTTGCGAGGGATGACGGCTGCGGCGGCGTCAGGGTACTCGCTGGAGTACGACCCGAGCTCGTTCGTCGACCTCGGACGCGGCGGGGAGGCGCCGATTGCGGAACGGGGACAGGACGGTACGCATGGTGACGGCGGCTTCGCGTGCTCTGCCGGACTGAACGCCGTCCATCGCGTCCAGGGCCCGAGACCACGCTCGGCAGGCCGCATCGATGTTGCCCTGCTCGGCTTGAACCGCACCCATGTATCCGAGCGTGACGGCATGCGTTCTGCCGAAGGAGTCGGCCCTGCGGAGCCGTACGCTGCTGCGGAAGTGACGCAGAGCCCCGTCCCGGTCCCCCAGCGCCCACAGCGTGCGCGCTGTCTCATGAGCGAGAGATGCCTCCTGGAAGAACCAGACCCGGTGAGGTTCGCTGTCACCCGGCGCTGCCCCGGCGAGATCGGTCTCTGCCTGGCTGATCGCGGCGATGGCACTTCCTCTCTGGCCGTCCACGGCCAGAGCTCGGGCCCGCACGATGCCGATGAGGGCTCGCTCGCGGGAGGTCGCGTGGGTGTATCTCTTACGTTCGACTGAGGCGGTGGCGAGGTCGAGTCCGGCTTTGGTGTGTCCGAGGTCTATGGCCTGATGGGCCATCGCGCGGAGGATGTGTCCGGCGAGGGGGGTGTCGTCGGCTTCGGCGGCGAGCTTGAGCGCGAGAGTGAAGTAGCGTCGCGCGGGCTCGTGGTGAGAGGCGTCGAAACTCATCCAGCCAGCCGTGTACACGGCCTCGGCTGCTGCCGAGTAGAGAGATCGGCGCGAGTTCTCACTGCTGAAGACGCCACCGACGTACTTCGCGACATCGTCAACGATGTACTGGTAGAGGGCGGTTCGACCGTCGACGCCGCCGTGTCGCTGATCACGGCGGGCGAAGAACTCGGTCATCTCGCGTACGGCACGCACCTCGGATTCGCCGACTCTGCGATTCAGAGCGGCTTTTCGGGACCGCGCTCGATGCGGGGCTTCGTCCCACCAGGGATCTCTAGGCAGAGCCAGTCCCCCGACGGAGTAGGCGGCGGCGCCGGTGAGGAGCCGACGGCGTTCGCGGTCCATGCTGTTTCTCCCCAGGTCGACCAGAGTCGTCAGCGTGTCGGTGTCCCACTCGGACCCGGTGACCGTATCCGAAAGATCCACCGCGAGGCCGATCTCCCCGAGTGTGAGGGGGCGTCCCAGCCGTCGCGACAGAGTTTCCCGCAGGATGTCGGCCGCTCGCCCGCGGGGTCGGGTGCCGGCGACCCACATGGCGATGTGCGAGCGCTTGACGGTGAGGAGTTCCTCGATGCCGGCCTCGGCCGCGACCCGTACTACTGCGGCAGCCACCACGGGCTGCGACCAGCCTGTCTCCGAGATCACGGCGGCTAGCTCGTCGTTCCTGCGCGCCATGCTGCACCCCTGTTCACGAGAGACCGACGTTTGACGGGTTTGACGGCATCGGGGTCCGAACGGAGATACCCGCCTGTCACGAATCACGGTTCGCTGAGAGGACACGAAACCACCAACCGACCACGATGGGAGGGCGACTGGTGACTTTCAGCCACGTGGGTGACGAGGGCGATCGAGCGGCCGGGGACTTGTTCGCCACGACCTCTTTCAGTCCGCGCGCCAATCCGGTTGAAGGCACGCAGGTATGCGAACGGCCTGAAGCCCCTTTCATAGGAGTCCTCGCAACTTCGCTCGTCACGTCTTGCCCCACGGGACCCCCGGCCTACTCGCAGACACTCCCGCGCGATGCACGGACCGCTGCAGTCGCCCGCCGGTTGGTTCGAACGGCGTTGACCCTCTGGGGCCTCGATTCGTTGGCCGAAGACGCCACGCTGGTGATGACTGAACTGGTCTCCAATGCAGTCGACCACAGCCGACTCCCATCGATCCGCGTGATCGTGTCCCGGCCTTCCGCGAACGCTGTCCGAGTGGGCGTGGTCGATCGGTCCAGGGCTCTCCCGATCCTGAGAACGGATTCCGACGGCGACGAACCCCGGGGCCGGGGTCTGCTCCTGATCGACACACTCACAGACGACTGGGGTACCGAGCTCTACCGCTGGGGAAAGCAGGTCTGGGCCGAACTGAAGAAAGAAGAGGAAGCAGGAAGGACGGGAGGGCCCTGAGTGCGCGCGTGGGCCCGCTCCTCCGGCGGCGAGCCCACGACCTAAGACGAGGCAGTGCGCCGTGCTATCCGGCTGCGATAGCTGCTGAGTACGTCCACACGTCGGCGGGAATCTCGTGCCTCAGGTTCCAGGTGATCCCCATGGGCTTGCTGCCCTTGTGGTCGACGTACTCGGCTGGGCCCAGCAGCATCCAGGGCTGAGGGCCGCCGATGTCCGTCTTCTTGTAGCGGCGGACGAAGAGGAGGACGTGAGAGCCGTTCTCCTTGTGAGTCTGGTAGCGGACGCCCGTGGGGGACGTTTCCGACGCCTGGTGCTGTGACTCCCAGTGGAAGAGCCTGTCGTTCAGCGCGTAGTCCCGGTAGCGAGTCTGCGGAGAGAAGTCCTTCTCATCCTTCTCTAGTGTGATGAGCAGTGCATCCGTCTCGATGTCCTCGCACCACTTCACGCCCTCGCGGAAGTGGCCCGGCATGAAGCCGCCAATGAATGATTGCCCTAGTGCCGGGAGAATTTCCTCGCGGCTGTAGGAGGCGTGGACCGTCAACGGAAGGACGGCGAGAGGGCCGAGAAGCGGGACCGGGACGTGATCGGTCCGGTCAAGGCCGTAGGCCAGGACCTGGCGAAGTTCGTCTCGGAAGGCGTGCTGCGGACGGAGGGAGTCCAGCGCCTCCTGGTACCCGGAGAAGCCACCCCCCAGGGGCCAGAGCGAGAAGTAGAGCATGCGTGCATAGGCGCGTTCGAGCTCGCTGAGCTCGGTGTAGGCGGGGGCGTCATCTGCAAGGAGCTTCGTGTAGGTCGTGACCCGTCGGGGGTCGTCGACGTGAAGGAACGCGGAAGCCCGCTTCAGGAGCCCTTCCTCACCCTGGGGGCCGGCGTTGGGGAGTAGGCCCGAACGGCGAAGCAGGCCTGTCCAGGAGTTACCGCCGCGGTAGATCTCCTTGAGCTCGCGTCCGCTCTCGGCGAGGTACGGCGAGAGCCGGGACTCGCCGTACCGAGCCACCTCGCGAGCCAGCTGTGTGACGTTGACGCTGATCTGGCTGCGGATGTTGTCGATGATCAGATCCTTGGCCTTGGACTCAAGGATGATCTGGCAGCCGGAGGGCAACTGGGGGAAGTCGTGCTCAATGTTGGCAAGGAGGCGGTTGCGCGTCAGGTTGGTCAGAGCCCGGAACTGCTCCTCGAAACGGAACTCCTTGCGGTGCTGGCCGATGAGGTCCAGCACCGTAAGCACCGCCTTGTCCTGCGTGCGACGCAACCCGCGGCCCAACTGCTGAAGGAAGACCGTCGCACTGGAGGTCGGGCGGAGCAGCAGGAGGGTATCGACATCAGGGATGTCGAGGCCTTCGTTGAACAGGTCAACCGAGAAGATGACCTGAAGCTCACCGGCGCGAAGAGCATGCAAGGCGGCCTTGCGTTCCTGCTGGGGAGTCTCACCAGACAGTGCAAGCGCACGGAGCCCGGCGCGTCGGAAGAACTCTGCCATGAATGTGGCGTGCGCAACGGAGACGCAGAACCCGAGAGCACGCATGGCCCCCGGGTTTGCCACCTTGTCGCGTACGGCCTGAACGACAAGTCGAGCGCGAGCGTCATTGCCCGTGAACAGATCGCTCAGGGCTGAGGAGTCGTACGCGCCTCGTTTCCATGCGACGGCGCTCATGTCGGTGTTGTCGGTGATGCCGAAGTAGTGGAACGGGCTGAGGAGATCGTTCTCCAACGCTTCCCATAGCCGCATCTCGGCAGCGATGCGCCCATCGAAGAACTCGTCCTGCACGTTGCGGCCGTCCATCCGCTCTGGAGTCGCAGTGAGTCCCAGGAACTCCAGGGGGCGGAAGTGTTCAATGATCTTTCGATAGGTCGAGGAGACTCCGTGGTGGAACTCGTCGATGACGATCACGTCGAAGTGGTCGGCCGGCAGTTGCTCAAGCCTCTGCCCCTTTAGAGATTGCACGCTCGCGAAGACGTGCTTCCAACCAGCGGGTACGAGTCCGCTGTGTAGCTCCTCGCCGAAGTTGGCGTCGACGAGTACGTCCTGGTACGTACGTAGCGACTGGCGAAGGATCTCCTGTCGGTGAGCGACAAAGAGCAGTCGAAGGTCGCGGCCGTGCTCTTGCCGGAGCTGCTGCTAGTCCAGTGCGGCCATGACGGTCTTCCCCGTGCCAGTTGCGGCCACGAGGAGGTTGCGGTGCCTGTCGTGCACTTCGCGTTCTACCTGGAGGCGCTCCAGCATGTCCCGCTGGTGCGGGTACAGTCGCACTTCCAGGCCGGACAGCGTGATCCGCTGGTCTGTCCCTGCGCGCTTGCCCTGGCCGGCGACCTGGAGCGCTTCGCTGAGCCGTTCGGCGTCGCGATCGGGGTCGTACGACTCGAAGGCAAGATCGTTCCAGTACGAGTCAAAGGTCGTTTCAAACTTACGGATGACGTCCGGTGTTGCGACGGATGACAGCCGAACGTTCCATTCGAGCCCGTCGAGGAGGGCTGCCTTCGACAGGTTGGAACTTCCGACGTACGCGGTGTCGTAGCCGCTGTCTCGTCTGAAGAGCCAGGCCTTGGCGTGGAGGCGGGTCGAGCGGAGCTCGTAGTTGACCTTCACTTCGGCGTTGAACTGTCGGACGAGACGGTCGAGAGCCTGCCGCTCCGTAGCCCCGATGTAGGTCGTGGTGATGACCCGAATAGGGATGCCCCGCGCATGGGCGGCTTCGAGGGACTGCTCTATGACGCGGAGACCGTGCCATTTCACAAAGGCGCAGAGCAGGTCAACGCGGTCAGCTGTGGCCAGCTCTGCCCGCAGCTCGAAGCCCAGGCTGGGGTCCTCCGGAGCGTTAGTGAGTAGGGCAGCCTCCGCCAGTGGGGTTGCAGGGCGGATTCGGTATACGCCCTGAGCTTCCTGCCTCGCTATCGCAAGGAGCTGGCGGGGACCTTCGGCAACGAGTTCGACCCATTCACGGGCGCCCTCGATGGTGTTCATCGACTCAAGGATGTGATTGGCCGCATGCACGTGTTCTGCGGCAGGAAGGCCTTCCAGGATTCGACGCACTGTGTCTGCCACGTGCTGTGCGAGGACGCGTGGGGAGGACTTGGGGCCGACGACATCGTCGATGGCATGCCAGCCACGTTCGGCGAGAGCCTTCAGCTGGGCTTCGAGCCGCAGGGTCATCAACTGCTCGTAGAGGCCTGAAACCGGCCCGCTGGAGTCCGACAGCTCGCTCATCGTGTTCCCCTCCCTGATCAACCTCCCCATTGGTACCAGGCTTCACTGACAGACTCTGGAGCGGTAGCAGGCTGGTGGGCGGTCACTCCGCCCCGTGGCACTCCCCGTACGTGCGGTCCGAGCCGCACCAGCACAGGTCCGTCCAGGCCGGTGGCCACGTCGTCGCCCTGCCGCGGGCCGCCAAGGTCGTGGCGTATTGGGGGAGTACGTCCGCGTTTGACGGGTGGGTGGATTCCGAGGCCGCGAAGGCTTCGTAGGAGGGGACCGTGGCGCGGACGATGCCCAGGTTCGGGGTGCCCGCCTGGGCCAGTTCGCGGAGGGAGGCCTCGATGTCCGTCAGGTGGGCGCGGTACGTGGGGTACTCCGCTTCCAGTTCCGGGTACGCCGCGAGGAGCTCGTCCAGTTCCGGTTCCGGCCAGTGCAGGACCGCCACCGGGAACGGGCGGGAGAGGGCCGTGCGGTACGTGCCCAGTTCCGAACGGAGGCGGGCGATCTCCGCCTGGAGTTCCGCCGGGTCCGAGGAGCCGAGCGACCACAGCCGCTTCGGGTCGTGCAGTTCGTCCAGGGGGACCTTGCCCGTGTGCAGGCGGTCCGCCCGGTCGTCCCAGTCGTCGTGCTCCAGCGCCAGCATGCGGCGCACGCGGTGGCGGGTGGTGAGGAGGGACTGCGTGGCGTGCGGGAGTTCCGCCGGCGTGACGAGGAGTTCCGCCGCCTCCGTCAGCGTCTGCTCCGCCGCCTCCAGCTCGTCGTGGGTCTCCAGCGTCTCCGCCGCGATCTCCCACGGAGCCGCGTCCGCGGGCCGTGCGCTCCGGATGCCGTCGATGATCGCGCGGGCCTCGGCCTCGTGGCCGTACTCCCACAGGTTCGCCGCCTTGAACGCCCTGATCAGGAGGGGGTCCGTGGTGGCGGAGGACAGCAGGGTGTCGTAGAGGGTCGTTGCCGCCTGGCGGTCGCCCGCCAGTTCCAGGTGGGCCGCGGCCCGGAGGAACAGGGGCTCCCGGTCTCCGGGGTACTGCGCTGCCGTGCGCAGCAGGCGCTCGGCTTCGGTGGCGTGGGCGGCGGGCGTGTCGGGGCGCATGCGGTCCACCGTACTGCTGTACGGGCCTGGAGAGTTGGCGGCCCAGCGCTTATCGTGCCCCGCGTGCGGGTCAGCAGCGGGCAGCGGATACCGGTCGTGGTCCAGTCGCGGGGGCGTCGCCGCGTGGGTGCCCGGGCGCTCTGGGTGGCCGCCGAGACCGTCGTCACCTGTGGCGTCGTCGTCCTGCTCCTCGTGGTCCACCAG
>NZ_RDBH01000043.1:0-1227 GCF_008042145.1 Streptomyces sp. adm13(2018) | reverse complement strand
GCCGAGGACCTGGGCGATCCGCCGCCCTCCGCCGCCTTCGCCGTCCTCGCCGAGGACCTGGGCGATCCGCCGCCCTCCGCCGCCTTCGCCGTCCTCCGTATCCCCCGTCTCGGCCTCACCGTCCCCGTCGCCCGGGGCATCTCCAAGCGGTCCGTCCTCGACAAGGGGTACGTCGGGCACTACCCCGGTACCGCCGCCCCGGGCCGTACCGGGAACTTCGCGCTCGCCGGGCACCGCAACACCCACGGCGAGCCCTTCCGGTACGTCAACCGGCTCGTCCCCGGCGACGAGGTGTCCGTGCGCACGCGTGCGCGTACGTACGTCTACCGCGTCGACCAGATCCTGCGGCAGACCGCTCCGCGTGACGTCGGGGTCGTACGGGCCGTGCCCCGGTCGATCGTCAAACCCTCCTACGGGTACGACGAGCCCGGCGCCTATCTCACGCTCACCACCTGCACCCCCGAGTTCAGCAGCGCCTATCGGTTGGTCGTCTGGGCGAAACTCGTCCGCTAGCGAGAGGCGACGCGCTCCCGTCGGCCGAGGGCCAGCGTGAGGGCCGCGCCCGTTACGGCCAGGGCCGCCGCGGCCAGGACCGCCCTGTCCGGGTCCGTCGTGGCCAGCGCCAGCATCAGGGCCACGCCGGCCGACGAGCCGATGTAGCGGGCGGTGTTGTTGGCACCCGAGCCCATCGCCGCCCGCTCCGGCGGTACGGAGTCGACCGCGAGGCGGGGCAGCGCGGCGTTGAGCAGGCCGCTGCCCGCGCCCGCCACCAGGAGGCCGGGGAGGAGGCGTGGCCAGGAGCCGGCCGGTCCCTCCAGACCGCCGAGCAGGGCCAGCACCCCCGCCGCCGACAGGGCGAAGCCCAGGGCCAGCTGGTACGGGGCGGGGACACGGCCCGCCAGCCGCCGGGTCTGGAGGGCCACCACGAAGGCGGTGCCCGACCAGAGCACGAACAGCCATGCCGCGCCCAGGGGCGACATCCCCGCCCCGCCCTGGAGCAGCGCGGGCACCACGCTGAACAGTCCGATCACCGCCAGCCCCGTGAACAGTGCGCCCAGCGTCGACGCGAGGAACGCCGGCCGCCGCAGCAGCGCCAGGTCCACCATCGGGGCCCGGCTCCGGTGCTCGACCCGCACGAACAGCCCGGTCAGGGCGACCGCGGCCAGCAGGAGGAGGCCCACCCGGGGGTGGAGCCAGCCGTCCCGGCCCAGGGTGAGGGCGGTGAGC
>NZ_RDBH01000042.1:3447-8049 GCF_008042145.1 Streptomyces sp. adm13(2018) | reverse complement strand
GGGAGCTGTCGAAGGTGGGACTGGCGATTGGGACGAAGTCGTAACAAGGTAGCCGTACCGGAAGGTGCGGCTGGATCACCTCCTTTCTAAGGAGCACAGTACCGATTGCAGGCAAACGTTCTGCACGGTCAGCTCATGGGTGGAACGTTGATTAGTTGGCACGATCCAGTGGATCACTTCACCAGTACTGCTTCGGCGTGGAACGTGATGATGAGACACAGGGTCGTGCTTGGCACGTTGTTGGGTGTCTGAGGGTACGGCCGGCTGGTCGTCCTTCAAGATTCCGGCCCCAGTGAACTTGGCTCTTGAGTCAGGGTGATGGGTGGCTGGTCGTTGTTTGAGAACTACACAGTGGACGCGAGCATCTGTGGCCAAGTTTTTAAGGGCGCACGGTGGATGCCTTGGCACCAGGAACCGATGAAGGACGTGGGAGGCCACGATAGTCCCCGGGGAGCCGTCAACCAGGCTTTGATCCGGGGGTTTCCGAATGGGGAAACCCGGCAGTCGTCATGGGCTGTCACCCATGCCTGAACACATAGGGCATGTGGAGGGAACGAGGGGAAGTGAAACATCTCAGTACCCTCAGGAAGAGAAAACAACCGTGGTGGAAGCCCAGTAATGGGTGGAGCTGACCGGTACTAATAGGCCGAGGGCTTGTCCTCAGTTGCTCGCGTCCACTGTGTTAGTTCTGAAGCAATGAACTCCCTTTGCCGGTCGAGTTCAACTTCATAGAGTTTCGGTGGTCATAGCGTTAGGGAAACGCCCGGTTACATTCCGAACCCGGAAGCTAAGCCTTTCAGCGCCGATGGTACTGCAGGGGGGACCCTGTGGGAGAGTAGGACGCCGCCGAACAATCATTGTGGGAAAGCCCCGCACCTTCATGGTGCGGGGCTTTTCTGCGTTCGGGACCACGAGCTGCCCGCGGCACGGTCCGACGCCGGCGGAGGGCCGCTGCGAGGCCGCCGGCGGTGGCAATCCGGCCCCCAAACATCTGATAGAGTCGGAGACGCAGGAAGGGACCGGCGCGAAAGCGCGGGAACCAGAAAGCACCGAGGAAGTCAGACCGAAAAGATCTGATAGAGTCGGAACCGCCGGAAGGGCCCGGAGCGAAAGCGAATCGGACCGGAAAGCACCGAGGAAATCGGATCGGAAAGATCTGATAGAGTCGGAAACGCAAGACCGAAGGGAAGCCCGGAGGAAAGCCCGAGAGGGTGAGTACAAAGGAAGCGTCCGTTCCTTGAGAACTCAACAGCGTGCCAAAAATCAACGCCAGATTAGTTGATACCCCGTCCATCTTCGGATGGCAGGGTTCCTTTGAAAGTCCTGCCGGCCCTTGTGGCTGGTGGGCAACATACACAGCGAGGACGCTGTGGACGGTCGGCCACATTCCGGCATGACCGTCCCGCTCAACGCGAGTGGTG
Source organism: Streptomyces sp. adm13(2018) (assembly GCF_008042145.1). GTDB lineage: Bacteria > Actinomycetota > Actinomycetes > Streptomycetales > Streptomycetaceae > Streptomyces. The sequence goes on along the minus strand of NZ_RDBH01000042.1, from coordinate 6,628 downwards.
GAAGCCCAGTAATGGGTGGAGCTGACCGGTACTAATAGGCCGAGGGCTTGTCCTCAGTTGCTCGCGTCCACTGTGTTAGTTCTGAAGCAATGAACTCCCTTTGCCGGTCGAGTTCAACTTCATAGAGTTTCGGTGGTCATAGCGTTAGGGAAACGCCCGGTTACATTCCGAACCCGGAAGCTAAGCCTTTCAGCGCCGATGGTACTGCAGGGGGGACCCTGTGGGAGAGTAGGACGCCGCCGAACAATCATTGTGGGAAAGCCCCGCACCTTCATGGTGCGGGGCTTTTCTGCGTTTACGGGCCGGATACGTACGAGGGCCGGGCAGCCGGCCCTGGTTTCAGGACGGGGTGACCAGCTGGGTGTCGTACGCCAGGATCACCGCCTGGACGCGGTCGCGGGCGCCCGTCTTCGCCAGGATGCGGCCGACGTGGGTCTTCACCGTCGACTCCGCGAGGTGCAGGCGGGCGGCGATCTCGGTGTTCGTCCAGCCCCGGCCGATGACCGTGAGGATCTCCCGTTCCCTCTCCGTGAGGGAGGCGAGGCGGGGGTCCTCCGGGTGCGGGTCCGACGTGGGGGACGCCGGCAGGTGGTGGATGTAGGCGTCCAGGAGGCGGCGGGTGAGGCTCGGGGCGACGACCGCGTCGCCGCTCGCGACCGCGCGGACGCCGGCGAGGAGCTCCTCCGGCTGGGCGTCCTTCACCAGGAAGCCGCTGGCGCCGGCGCGCAGACCGTCGTACGCGTACGCGTCCAGGTCGAAGGTGGTGACGATCAGGACGCGGGTGCGGGCGCCCGTGGCGACGATCCGCCGGGTCGCCTCGATGCCGTCGAGGCCCGGCATCCGGATGTCCATGAGGACGACGTCGGGGCGGTGCCGGTCGACCAGCCGGATCGCCTCGGTGCCGTTCGAGGCCTCGCCGACGACCGTCATGTCGTCCTGGCTCTCCAGCAGCATGCGGAAGCCGAAGCGCTGCATCGGTTGGTCGTCCGCGATGAGAACGGTCGTCACGAGGAGGAGTCCTCCCGGGGGAGTCGGAGAGCGACGTGCCAGCCGCCGGTCGGCAGCGGACCGCAGGCGAGGGTGCCGTCGTAGAGGGCCGCGCGTTCGCGCATGCCCATGAGTCCCTGCCCGGGCGGCGAGGACGGGTGGGAGAAGCCGGCCGGGGCTCCCGTGTCCGTGATCTCCACGCGCACCGCCCCCGGCGGGTAGGCCAGGAGGACCGTGGCCGTCGCGCCCTCCCCGGCGTGCTTCAGGGTGTTGGTCAGGGCCTCCTGGACGGTGCGGTAGACCGTCAGCTGGGCGCCAGGGGTGAGGGGCCGGCCGGTGGGGGAGTCGTGGCGGTCGAGGCGTACCGGCAGGCCGGCCTTCCGTACGCCGGTGATCAGGGTGTCGAGGTCGGCCAGGGTGGGCTGGGGGGCGCGGACCGCCGCCTGGTCGTCGTCGCGCAGGACGCCGAGCAGACGGCGGAGTTCGGCGAGGGCCTCCCTGCTCGTCGTACCGATGGCCTCCAGGGCCTGGCCCGCGCGCTCGGGGTGCTTGGCGGCGGCGTACCGTCCGCCGTCCGCGAGGCCCGTGATGACCGAGAGGTTGTGGCCGATGATGTCGTGCATCTCCCGGGCGATGCGGGTGCGTTCGGCCGCGGCGGCGAGCCGGACCTCCTGGTCGCGCTCGATCTCCAGGCGGCGGGCCCGGTCGACGAGCGCCGCCGTGTGGTCCCTGCGGGCGCGGACCGCGATGCCGAGGAGGGCGACGAGCGCGTACGTCCACAGGGTGGGGACGACGTGCTGGTCCCAGCTGCCCCGGGGGAACCGGAGCGCGCCGGTCACCAGGGGCGGGACGAGGAGGGCGAACGCCCACAGGAGGGCGCGGGGCCGGCGGGTGAGCGCGAGGTGGAAGACGGGGATGAGCTGGAGGTAGGCGGCCTGGAGGAAGGCGCCCGAGGCGGCGCTGACCAGGGCGGCGCAGGCCATCACGGCCAGGACGGCCGCGGGGTGCCTGCGGCGCCCGTACAGCGGGAGGGCGAGGACCAGGCTGAGGGTGACCACGAGCCAGGACGGGACGGACGGGTCGGGGGCGGTGTTCCGCCAGCCGCCGGCCGCGTCCGTGAGGGCCGCGACCGTCCAGAACAGGGTCAGCGCGGTGTCCCAGGCCCAGGGGCGGCGGGAGTCGGCGGTCCGCAGTACTGCCGTGAGGCTCTGGACGGAGCGGCTGAGGACGGTCGTTGCGTCGCCCGGCTTCCGTGCCGGCTCCCCTGCCGTCTCCGTGGTCACGTGATCATCTCCTCATACGTCCCGGCGCTTGAGCAACAGTGCGGGGAGCGCGAGTGCGGCGGCCGCCCAGAGGAGCAGGGCGAGGAGGGCGGCTCCGGGAGTGGCCGCGCCGGGAAGCGGGGTGGCGGAGCCGAGGGCGCCGGCGGCCTGGGTGGGGAAGTACCGGACGGCGGTCTCCATCGCCTCGTACGGCAGCATCCCGAGGACCTCGGGGAGGATCATCACGCCGCCGACGAAGGCGCCGATCGCGCCGGGGACGGAGCGGAGGGCCGCTCCCAGGCCGAGGGCGACGACGCCGAGGAGGGTGGTGCCGGCGGCGTTGCCCGCGAGGGCGGCGAGGACGCCGTCGTCGGTGAGGGAGGCGGCCTGGTCGGTGTCGGAGAGGAAGACCTGCGCGATGAGGAAGGTGAGCAGGTTGGTGGCGGAGGTGAGGGCGAGGACGGCGCCGGTGTAGACGGCGGCCTTCGCCCCGAGGACGGGGAGGCGGCGGGGGACGGCGGTGAGCGTGGCGCGGATCATGCCGGTCGCGTACTCGCCGGCCGTGACCAGGATGCCGAGGACGGCGAGGGCGAGGGCGCCGAGCTGGCTGCCGTAGAGGGTGAGGACGACGGTGTCGACGTCGGAGTCGCCTCCGTCGGAGGTGTAGGTGGTGCCCATGAGGAGGCCGACGCCGAGGACGAGCGCGGTGGCGGTGAGGGCGGTGGTCCAGGTCGAGCGGACGGTCCGGAGTTTGTGCCATTCGGAGCGGAGTACGCGCGCGTGGGTGAGGCGGGGGGCCGTGGCGGTGGCGGCCGGCTCGGTGGTGAGGGCCGTGGGGGTCGAGGTGGTCATGCGGGGGCTCCCTGGTATTCGACGGAGTCGTGGGTGAGGGCCATGAAGGCCTGTTCCAGGGAGGGGGCCCCCGCATGACC
>NZ_RDBH01000042.1:0-3347 GCF_008042145.1 Streptomyces sp. adm13(2018) | reverse complement strand
GGAGGCCGTGGGCGGCGGCCGTGCGGCCGATCTCCGGGGCGTCCGGGCCGGTGACGAGGAGGGTGTCGGGGGCCTCCACGGTGATGTCGGCGCCGGGGAGCAGGTTCCGCAGCCGGTCGGCCTCCGGGGTRACGACCTTGACGGAGGCGCCGCCGGAGGTGCGGACGAGTGCCTCGACGGTGGTGTCGGCGAGGAGCCGGCCCTTGCCGATGACGACGAGGTGGTCGGCGGTGAGGGCCATCTCGCTCATCAGGTGGGAGGAGACGAGGACGGTGCGGCCTTCGGCGGCGAGGGACTTGAGGAGGGTGCGGATCCACAGCACGCCTTCGGGGTCGAGGCCGTTGACCGGCTCGTCGAGCACGACGGTCGCCGGGTCGCCGAGGAGTGCGGCGGCGATTCCGAGGCGCTGGCCCATGCCGAGGGAGAAGCCCTTGACGCGTTTGTCGGCGACGTGGGCGAGGCCGGTGAGGGCGAGGACCCGGTCGACGCGGGAGCGCGGGATGCCGTGGGTGAGGGCGAGGGCGGTGAGGTGGTGGTGGGCCGAGCGGCCGGGGTGCACGGAGCGGGCTTCGAGGAGGGCGCCGACGCGGGTGAGCGGGGCGCCGTGGCGGGCGTACGGGCGGCCGTCGACGGTGGCGTGGCCGCGGGTGGGGGCGTCGAGGCCGAGGATCATGCGGAGGGTGGTGGACTTGCCGGCGCCGTTGGGGCCGAGGAAGCCGGTGACGGCGCCCGGTCGGACGGTGAAGCTGAGGTCCCGGACGACGGTGGTGTCTCCGTACCGCTTGGTGAGGTTCTCTGCTCGGATCGCGCAGCGCGGCGAGCCGGATCTCCCGGGCCCGCACGCAGGATCTGCGCATGGACTTCTCGATACGTGTCATCCGCGCCGACGACTGGGAGCGGGCCCGGGAGATCCGGCTCGCCGCGCTGCGCGATCCGGTCGCCCCTCTCGCTTTCCTGGAGACGTACGAGACGGCGGTGGGGCATCCGGACGCGTTCTGGCGGGAGCGTACGGAGGGGGCGTCCGAGGCGGGGGCCGGGACGGTGCGTCAGTTCGTGGCCGAGGCCGCGGACGGGCGGTGGGTCGGCACGATCTCGCTGCTGGTGGAGCGGCCGGCCGACGAGGTGCGCTTCGGGGAGCCGGCGAAGGTCGGCCAGACGCACATCGTGGGGGTGTACGTGCGGCCCGAGGCGCGGGGGACGGGTGTGATCGACGCGCTGTTCCGTGCGGGGGTCGAGTGGTCCTGGTCGCTGGCGGAGCCGGTCGAGCGGGTGCGGCTCTACGTCCACGAGGACAACGCGCGGGCCGCCGCCTTCTACCGTCGCTTCGGGTTCGCGGAGACGGGGGCGCGGGTGGCCGTGCCGGGGCAGGAGACGGCGATGGAGGTCGAGTACGAGGTGCGGCGGGCGTCCTAGGATTCCAGGGGTTCGGTCGGTCGGCCGGGTGTGCGGGGTCGGGTGCGCAGGCGGTCGGGGGCCGGTTCGGGTGCGGCGGCGTCCCGGGCGGTGGCGGGCGTACGGCGGCCGGCGAGGCGGCAGCCGAGGCAGTCGGGGTGACCCCGGCGGGCCGTGGTGTCGCGGACCCGCCAGTCCCACTGGTCGGCGGGGCGGGGACCGGAGGGCTTGCCCCAGCCCGTCAGGTGCAGGGTCCAGGTGGTGGCGGCGGCGAGGACGGTGAGGGCCGCGCCGAGCCACAGGGCGGGGGCGAGGTCGAGGCAGAGGCCGGCTCCGGCGACGGCGGCGCCCAGTCCCGCGACGGTGGTTCCGGTCCAGCCGGCCAGGGTGTGGCCGAGGTCGACGTCGCCGTGGGCACTCATGGTTGCTCCCGTGGGGGTGTCAGGGCAGGCAGGATGAAGGCGTCGACGTGAGCATTCATCTCACGAGCTAAGTAACTTAGATGCTAAGGAGTCTCTGCGTGGAGGGCAAGAGCCGTCCCCCGGTCACCGTCGGCGAGGCGATCCACCGGATGGACGCGTACGTGGCGCTGGGGCTCATCGGCCAGCAGGAGGTCGCGCAGGCACTCGGCCTCAACGTGACCGACCTGACCTGTCTCGGGCATGTCCTCGGTGCGGGCGACACCCCGCTGTCCGCCGGAGATCTGGCCGAGCGCGTCAACCTCACCACCGGAGCCGTCACCGGGGTGCTCAACCGGCTGGAGAAGGCCGGTTACGCCCGGCGAGCCCCCGATCCGGCCGACCGGCGGCGGGTCCGCGTGGTCCCGGACCCGGACGCGGCCGCCCGGGTCGTCGCGCTCTACCAGCCGTTCTACGCCCGGCTGGAGGAGGTCTTCGCCCGGTACACCCCGGAGGAGACCGCCGTCATCGCCGACTGGTTCACCCATGCCGCCGACGCCGCGCGCGCCCATCTGCACGCCGTGCGGGGCCGGGTCGTCTGACCCGGGACGGCGCGAGACGGGGGCGTCAGGGCCGGGGTGTCAGGGCCGGGGGGTCAGGAGGCTTTCCGGCCAGCGTGACCGGGCCTGTTCCGGGGAGCGCATCAGGGCCAGGGTCGGCAGGCCCTGCTGGTGGCCGGTGGCGAGGAGCTCCGGGAGCTGGGGGAGCGGGGCCACGGCGGCGACGTCGTCCAGGACCAGGGTGAGTGGTGGGTCGAGCCGACCGTCGGATGACCGTGCGGCCATGCGGCGGCCGTGCTCGACCACGCTTGCGGCGAGCGCCGTGAGGAGCGGCATCGCGCCGGGGTGGGTGCGGGGATCCTCGATGGGTTCCCCCACCACGTAGAGGGTGCCCCCTTCCGCGAGGAAAGATGCCAGCGCCAGCGAATCGGTTCGATTCGGGGTGCAGGCCTCCCGGATGTGGACCGACGAGAGCGAGGCCAGCGCACGGGCCGTCAGTTCCTGTGCGGTGCGGCGGCTTTCCGGGTGCGCGGTGAGAGCCGATTCGAGCAGTCCCGCGTGGCCGGAGGCCGCCTTGGGGTGGCTGCGGAGGATCCGTACCGGCTCGTGGGCGCCGGCGCCCTGTGCCCAGCGGTGGACCTGGCGGAAGGGGCGTCCGTCGACGGCGGCGGCGTGCAGCCAGCAGCGCAGGAGCGTTTCCGCGGTGTCGGCGGTGGCCGCGTCCAGCCGGGAGTGCGGGCGCACCGGGGCCAGCAGGGCGATGGCCCGCTCCGCGGCCACGGCCGGGTCCTCGCAGTGCTCCGAGGGGGACCAGTGGAGGCGCGCGGGCGTGTCGCACAGGTGGCCGGGGTCATGGACGAGGACCGGGCCGAGCTTGCCGCGGGCGTCCTTGGTCGCGGCCCAGAGGGCGGGGTCCGAGGTGACGACGAGGACCGGGCCCTCGGCGTCCCGGACGGCCTGGACGGCTGCCGGGCGGCGGGCGTCCGGGGGGCCGTAG
>NZ_RDBH01000041.1:3817-34862 GCF_008042145.1 Streptomyces sp. adm13(2018) | reverse complement strand
GCCCTCCCCGGCCGGCGGGGCGGGCGGGCAGACGACCCCTTAAGGCGTGCCGCCCCCTGCGCCCTCCGGCGGCAGTGCGGGGGCTGCGGGTGCGTTGATCAGGGTGACCACCACCGGCTTGCGCGGCTCCGATCTCCACCTGTACGAAGTCCTCGGGGCCTTCCTCGACGCCGGAGACATCCTGGGACACGAGCCCATGGGCGTCGTCGAAGAGGTCGGTCCGGCCGTCACGGCCGTAGAGCCGGGGGACCGTATGGTCCCCCGGCATCGACCTTGTACCGGAGCGTCTGGAACGCGCCCGGCGGCGCGGCATCCACACCCTGGACCTGAGGGACTGCGGAGACGACCTGACCGCCGCGGTCCGAACCTTCACCGCAGGGCGGGGCCCCGACGGCTTCGCCACGCACCGGCTGTCTCTGGAACAGGCACCGGATGCGTACGAGATGTTCCAGAAGAAGCAGGATGGCGCAGTCAAAGTGCTCTTCACTCCGTGACGGGAGTCCTGCCGTGGTGCCCGCCGCCCACATCGGCGGCGGGCACCACGGCACGATGACCGGGTCAGGCCTGCACGCGGTCGCTCCCGGCCCCGGCAGACCCCTCGACGACGTCCGCGAGCCGGGCGAGCATGCTGCGGTGACGCAGCTGGATCAGCGCGTCGACCGCGGCGTTGTGGATGGTGCCGCCGAAGCCGCGCAGAGGGTGTTCGTCCACCTTGACCAGGGATTCCTCACCCCAGGGGCGGACTTCGATCGCGACCCGGGCCGTGCCGAGAGGGCCGCTGTCGACTTCCAGTTCCAGTTCCGCGGGCGCTTTCACGCGCCGTACGACGGTGGTGCCCGCCCCGCTCCACGGCCCTATCCGGACGGTGTACTCCAGGGCCGATCCGAGTTCGGGCCACAGGCCGCGGGTGGCCCGCGAGTCGCTGGTGCCCACCACCCAGTCCGCGTAGCGCGACGTATCGGCGAGCACCGCCCACACCTGCCGTGGCGTGGCATGGATCACGTGATGTCGTACGGCCATGATTCTCCTCCGAGACGTGGATGAGGGCGAGGGAGCCGGTCGGGTGCCTCGGGTGCGGCTTCGGCCGCCGCGCCGCCTGGGCCCAGGCGGCCGGTGGGCGGCAGGGGTGCGTCCGCGCGGGTCGCCAGGACGAGCCGGAAGTAGTGCGTGACGAGCGTGGGCGTGGGGGCCCGGGTCGGCTGCGCGACGCGCACCCACGGCGGAGCGTAGATGCGGGCCGAAAGCTGGAGGTAGTAGCCAGAGCTGCGCAGCAGGTCGGGGAGGAAGCAGCGGGCGGTGAGGGCGCTGCCGACGAGGTTGACCTCGATGGCCGTCGGACCCGGAAGATCCGCTGTCAGCCGGTGCAGCCGCTCCTCTTCCAGTCCGATCAGGGCCACCCGGGCACCACGCCGGGCCAGGGCGTACGCCGTGCTCGCACCCATTCCGCGGGCGGCACCGGTCACCACGGCGACGCGGCCCTCCAGGGGGCGTGAAGTGCGGTGCCGTCGGAACCCGGTCCTCATGGCCAGGCGCCTGCCCCCGCGGGCCCGGTTACATACCGGCCCGCACCCCGGTTTCCCGGAAGAGCGCCAACCGTGGTCCTGGTCCACGGCGGGTACGGCCAGACGCCTGTGAGGGAGCTGGCACGGTGACACGGGTCTGGGGCCGGCAGGGATTGCTGCCGCCCACAGCGTGCGGCGCGCGGATCGCCGTGCGGCCGCAGTGCCGAATCAGGTCGGCCGAACGCCTGTTGGCGCCCCCGCGCCGAGGGGCGGGGGCAGAGCATGCAGTGGGGTGCCGTCCTCTGCTCCTGGGGAAGGACGGCACCACGCGGAGGTCAGGACCAGATGGTGAAGGTGGTGGTGACGGTGGACTTCTTGCCGGCGGCGTCGGTGACGGTCAGGGTGGCGTTGCGGAAGCCCCAACTGGTGGCGGTTCCGGAGATGAGGCCGGTGGAGGCGTTGACGCTGAGGCCGGCGGGGAGGTTGACGGCGCTGAAGGTGTAGGGCTTGGTGCCGCCGGTGGCCTGAAGCTGGAGGCTGTAGGGGCGGCTGGTGTAGGCGGTCTGGCTTCCGGGGTTGGTGAGGGTCGGGGTGCCGGTGCCGGGTGCGGTGACGGTCCAGGTGAAGGAGGTGCTGCCCTTCTTGCCGGCGGCGTCGGTGGCGGTGAGCGTGAGGTTGGATGTTCCGGCGGTGGTGGGCTTGCCGGTGACCGTGCCGGTTGTGGAGGAGATGGTCAGGCCGGCGGGCAGGCCGGAGGCGGACCAGGTGTAGGGGGCGGTGCCCCCTTCGGCGGAGTTCTTCAGCTCGACGGCCGTACCGACGACGCTGTTCTGGGGGGAGACCGCGGTCACGGTGACGTCACCGGGCTGCGGGGTGGACGTGGCGAGGGAGGCGCCGAACTTGGAGAGCGCTTCGTTGACGGGCTGGAAGATGGTGAACTTCTCACCGCTGCCGCTGCTGCAGGTGGCGCTGCCGCCGCCGGAGTGCAGGCCGACGGCCTTGCCGCCAGTGGCAGTGACGTAAGACCCCCCGGAGTCCCCGCCGGCGGAGCAGGCGTTGGAGTAGGACAGGCCGTCGATGACGACGTTGCCGTAGTCCACGGACTGGTTGACCTTGGTGACCTCGCCGCAGCGGTAGCCGGTGGTCTGCCCCGAGCGGCAGACGGCGGTGCCCACGACGGCCTCGGCGGACCCGGTGACCGTCACGTCCGTGCTGGAGCCGCCGCCCCAGACGGTGGGCGCCAGGTTCCAGCCCGCCTGGTCGACGTCGACGATGCCCATGTCGCCTTCGCGGGCGTTGACGCTGCCGGTGCCGTTCTTGTTGGCGGTGCCGACGCGGGTGCCGTCCTTGCCGTAGGCGGCCTGGTTGACGTCGTTGGTGCAGTGTCCGGCAGTCAGGAACGCCTTGCCGCCCCCACTGGTGCGGGTGACGGAGAAACCGATGGAACAGGGGCTCTCGCTGCCCGGCACCCACTTCTCGCCCCCGATCACGTTCCCGCCCTGCTGGCGGGGAGAATCCTGGGACTCGGTGACACGCACGAGGTCGCCGAGGGAGGCGAGGCGGGCGCGCAGGGCGGTGGTCGCCGCGGTGGCACGGGTGGGGTCGAGGAGGACCTCGACTCTGTTGTTGCGTGCGTCGGGGCCCCAGGAAAGGACGCCGGGCACCCCGGAGGCCCACGCGGAGACGGACCGGGACGCGTCCGTCAACTGACGTGCGGTGTAACGGACCTGGTGGGGTATCGCGCCGGCGGCGCGTACGGCGTTGGCATCGGCGCTGGTGACGGCGGCGTGCAGGCGGCCGTCGGCCGAGTCGAACCAGAGGCCGGCGACGCGGTCGCCGACCGTGGAGCGGACCGCTGTCGCGGCGCGGGCGGCATCGCCTTCATCGGCGATGCGCCGGTCGACGGCGGCCCCGGAGAGGCCCAGATCGCGTTGGAGTGCTTCGCGCACCTCGGGCGGCACGCCGTCCGACGCGGCGATGGAGCCGGTGATGGCGGCGGCACCTGCTTGAGGGGAAAGCGCGGCAAGACCGGCCAGGGCCGCCGCAGCGGCAATGCCCGTCACCACGGACTGACGGAGGGGGACCCGCATGGGGGAAGTCCTTCCCGTTGGGGATACGGTGACGGGATGCCACCGCGATGTCCCGGGAGGCGCTGCGCGGAGAGCAACCCCGGCCGGCTGCCGGGGCACCCCCCGGGACGGACCACAGCGTCACGGGAGAGCGGGCCTCAGCGGTATCAGGAGCATCCCCTGTCCCCAACGCGCCGCATAGCGGACGGTCTTGGCGCTCCCACCCCCGCAGTCCAGGACGCCGACGATGGATGCGGAGGCCCACCAGGTCGGCGCAGACCGTTGCACGTGCTGCGGGCCGTTCCCTGAGGGAAACCCCTTGCTCTTGGGGCGCAGAGGCCATGGCCGTTGCCCGGCGGTGAACTGGTATCTAGCGTGCGGCAGGTGAATGGGTATCCATGGCCGGGCGGCGTCGAAGACACGGCCGATGCGAGCTGGACCGGACTGATCAAGTCCGCCCATGCGCTCCTGGAGCAGCAGGGGCGTCTCGTGGTGAGTGGGCCATGGGGCTCGGGCAAGAGCGTGCTGCTCGATGCCCTTGCCGGTGCGCAGGCACCGGGTCGGCGCTGCGTGCGCATCCGAACCCAGGAGGCGGACCGCGACCTGCCCTGGGCGGCCTTGACGCAACTCGTGGAGTCCCTGGGGCATCTGCAGCCCTGGCCCACCGGGACACCCACGGCGGCGTCTGAAACGTTGGCCCCCGACGTATCACCTGAGTCAGTCCCCGCACTGCGGACGGCCCCGTGGCGGCCGCCCGTAGACAATCCCGCCCCGGGTTGGAACCTGGCGACGGGCTCACCGCCCGGTCGTCCGGCACCCCTGAGCAGCCAAGTCCTCACGGTGCTTGGGGACACGCCGACCGACAGGTTGCAGCTACGGGTCGCGCTCACCGCGCTCCTGGGCAGTATCGGCCCGGTGCTGCTTCTGGTTGACGGAGCGCAGTGGCTGGACGCGCCCAGTACGGACGCTCTTGGCTACGCGTTGCGGACGCTTCCGAGTGCGGCGCTTGCTGTGGTGGTGACGGAGCGGACGGCCGGACATCCGCGCGCGGGGGCTCTGCTCGGCGAGTTCTTTCCGGTCTTCGCCGTGTCTCCCGCAGATATCACCGAGACGGCCGCGACGCTCGGTGCGGCGGGGTTGCCGGCCCGCTGGGCGGCCCCTGTGCAGCGCTACTGCGGTGGGCACAGGGGGTTGCTGGACGTCTGCTGCCGCGCGCTGGCCGCCGCGGCGCCTACTCATGACGGCCACAGTCGGCCGCACTGGCCCCCGCAGGTCCGAGAGGCGGCCGGGGCCTGGCTGGCCAGCGTGCCGGTGGAGGTGCGGGACACCCTCAGGGTGGCCGCCCTGGCCCGGTACCCGGACGCCGATCTGCTGCGGCAGACGGGCCGGTCGGCCGCCGAGGAACACCTCGCGCACGCGGTGCGGGCCGGCCTGCTCACCGACTACGTGGCGGCGGGCCCGGGGGAGGCTGTCCCACCGCACGCCCACTTCCCCGCCGAGGCACTGGCGGAAGCCGCCGCCGTCGGCACCACCGCGGAGCGGCTGGACATTCACCGCGCACTGGCCGAGGCCGTCCCCGACCCCGTCCAGCAGGCCTGGCACCGGGCGCTGGCACAGGGCACCCCCCACCAAGGCGTCGCCGAGGACACGGCACAGGCCGGGGCGGCAGCCCGGGAGAACGGGGAGCGCGGGCGGGCCGCCGAGCTGATGTTGCTGGCCGCCCGCCTTACCCCTACCAGCCACCTGGGGTTGCGCCTGGAACGGCTCTCCGCGGCCGCGGCTGACGCCGCCGCCGCGGGACGCGCGGACCTGGCCCAGGACGCGGCCGCCAGGATCGCCGCCGGCCGGGGCAGCCCGGCCCAGCAACTGCACGCCCTCCTGGCCGTGGCCGACGCACACGGCCAGGACCTGGCCGCCGTGGAACCGCTGTTCGCCACAGCCCGCCGACTGGCCGCGGCCGACCCGGCACTGCTCGCCGCAGTGGAGCTGCGGGCCGCGATACAGGCGAACATCCGCGGCGGGGCGGCCGACCGGGCCCTCCACCACGCCGGGACCGCCACTGAACTGGCCCGACAGGGCGGCGACCTCCCTCTGGAGGCGGCCGCACTCACCATGCGGGCCCGCATGGAACGGGTCCTGGGCCACGCGGACAATGCTCCCGCCACCCTGGCCCAGGCGCTGTCCCTGGCCGTACCACCACTACGGCTCGGAATCCGCAACAGCCCCGAATTCCTCTTCGCCCGGCACTCCGTGTTCGACGGCCGACTGGCCGAGGCACGGCAGTCCCTGCTCGCCCTGCTGCCCGCTGCCCAGGCGGCCGGCGAGGCCGAGGACCTGGTCGAGGTGTGGCGCAGCCTCGCGGAGGTGGACTGCGGGCTGGGGGCCTGCGAACTGGCGCTGGAGTGGTCGGCACGAGCGGTCGAACTCACCCGGGCCGCGGGCCTTTCGCCCGGCCCGGCCTGGTACACCGCCGCCCTCGCGCACAGCTGCGGCGGCAGCTTCACCCAAGCTCTGCGGTACGCCGAGCAAGCGGTGCGGGCCTCCCGAGAGGAGCACGACGCGCTGTACACCTCACGCGGCCTGTGGATGCTCGGCGCCGTACGACTGCACACCGGAGAGATGGAAGGGGCGTCGGCAGCTCTGGCAGAGGTCGCGGAGCTGGAGACGCTGTCCGGATCGGCGGACCCCGGGATGCTGCGCTGGCAGGCCGACGCAGTGGAAGCCTTCGCGGCATCCGGCCGCCACGAACGGGCCCGGACGCTGCTCGACGCGATGCAGGACACCGTCGGCAGTCACCCCGGCCGCGCGGGCCTACGGGCAGCACTCACCCGGGCCCGCGCCGTATGCGCGCACCTCGACGGGCGGCCCGACGAAGCGGTGAAGCTGCTCACTGACGCGGCGCACGGATTCGCCGAGCTGGGGTTGCGGGTGGAAGAGGGCCGCGTACACCTCACCCGCGGCCGTGTGGAGCGGCGGCGCCGACGGCGGGCCACAGCCCGGAAGTCCTGGGAGACGGCGCTGGAGGTGTTCGCAGGGGTACAGGCGCGACCCTGGATCGCGCTCACCGAGGAACACATTGCCCGCCTGACCGCCCGACAGGCCCCTGCGCGGCTGTCCGCTGCGGAGCCTCGGGCCGCCCACGGGCTCACAGACCACGAATGGCGGCTCGCCGAGCTCGTGTGCCGCGGCGCCACCAACCGAGAAGCGGCACAGCAGATGTTCGTCTCGGAGAAGACGGTGGAGACCATGCTTAGCCGCATCTACCGGAAGGTCGGCATCCGCTCACGCACCCAACTCTCCCGCGCACTCACCCCGTGAACACGGCAGCCGACGCACAATATCGTTCCGTGAGGGTGTAGTCGCGGTGCGGGTGACGTCTTGTGCTGGGGTTCTTGGTTGAGGCTGTGCGAGGAGGCGACCCGCAAGGATGCCGACGCGCTGCTGACGGCGCTCGCCGAGACCGTCGGCGGCGTCGTCGCCAAGGGCAGGTAACACCGCCCCCGCCGTCCCGACGCCCGCGCGACCGCTCAGCCTGTTTCGGGCGGTAGGGCAGTGCACCGTACGTCCTCCCCGAGGGGGGCCACGCCGGCGTGGTGCAGGCGGAGTTCGTCTTGTGAACCCCTGGCCGGAACGTCGGGCGCGGGCAGGGCGGGAAGACCGGCATCGGGCGGACAACGGATCCGGTCCGGGAATAGGGTGGACGCCGGGTCGCGGATCTGAGGTGAGCAGCACCGGCTGAGCCGGGACGCCTTACCGAACGGGGGACGCATGGGTGGCTGGTGGCGGAGACGGGCCACGCGTGAGCGTGACGCGCCGGAGACTGCGCAACCGCGTTCCGGACCGGGATGTGAACTGCCGGCCGGGCCGGTGCACGGGAGACTGGCCGGAGAAGCCGTCAGGCCCGACGGACCGCAGGCGGTGACGCTCGCGGTGTTCGGCGACGGCGTGGTGCTGACCGAGGACGACGGCACGGGCGGCCCCCACGTGTACCGGTGGGCGCAGGTCGCCCGCCTGTGGTGCGCCAACGACGTTGACGGCAGCCATGCACCGGACGGCACGGTGGTCACGCAGTGGGTACACATGCTGCGGATGGAGTTCACCGATGGCACAGTCTTCGCCTCGCGGATGACCGACCCGCCCGTCACCACACCAGAAGCCGTCTTCCTCTCGGGCCGCATCTCTCCGTCTTCGCCCTCTGTCATGGCACCTCTGGTGGACCGGATCAGGGAGCCTGTGACCGCGCTGCACCTCGCCCGGGCCAGGGCGTCCCTCGCGGCCGGCGAGGAGGTGGAGTTCGGCCCGCTCACCGCCACCCCAAACGGGCTGCGCCACGACGGCAAGGACATCTCCTGGCACAGCATCACCTCGTGCCGCTACAGCGTCGTCATCGCCGACCAGGACGAAAGCGAGCTGGGCGCGCTGCTGCGCGTGGAGTACCGCGCGGCCGAGGATGGCGCGTACGGTCTCCCGTTCCACTGGCTGCGCATACCGGCACTCGACGTACCGGACATGGACGTCCTGATCGGGCTCGTCGACGAAAACCGCACCTGAGCGCGGGGCGCCCCCGGTCCGCCCGTCACCGTGCCCCGGCGGGCTGGGGAACGCCGATGACGTGGACCACGCCGTCCCGCACTGCGCGCAGTGGCGAGGCGCCTGTCCAGGAGACGCCCCGGCGTCGCCGCGGAGAAGGCCTCCCTCGGCAGCAGTCGACCAGCTGGCTTGAGTTCGCGGGAATCCCCGTGCTCGTAATCCGCGGCCCTCAGCTCCCAGTACTACGCCGACGTCGTTCGTGACCGCGTCGCTCTACGACGTCGTCTCCTATGGCTGTCAGAGCGGCATGAGACCCGGGCCACTGAACGGTGGGTGCTGAGGGGAGTTCTGACCGCCGGGCGGGTCAGTTGTCCAGCCCGGCTTCCCACCTGCGTCGGCGCAGTACGTAGTCGCTGAAGAGGTGTCGGCTGCGGTCGAGCAGCTCGCCCACCTCCGCGTCGCCGCGCCGGGCGTCCGGCGACGGATGCCAGCGCTGCACTGCTTGTCCGGCCCAGGTGCGCAGCTTCTTGTCCGGGTCCTGGAACAGACCGACCGCAGCCCGCAGCGCGACGATGCCGCCGCGCGCGTCCAGCAGCCGGAATGCGCCGACGCGGACGTGCCGCGGCCACGTGGAACCGGTGCGCTCCAAGAGCCAGTCGGCGGGCAGTTCCTTCGCGGAGGGCAGGAGGCTGGCGGCGGCCTGGCGGACGACTCCTGTACCAGGGTCTTCGAGGAGCGGTTTCAGCCGATCCACATCGACGCAGTCCAGTGCGCGCAGCCCTTCCACCGCCTGCGCCCGAACCCCGGCCGACGGGTGCTCGAGCAGTGGCCGCAGCAGTCCCGCGTCCGCACGGTTTCCGCACTCGGCCAGCCCGATGACCGCACCGGGCGGCAGCGCGGGGTCACCCGCTACCGTGCACCGCGCCCGGTACCAGGCCGCCGGGTCACCTCCCTGCTGCCGGACGACGTAGCGGGCGCAAGCACGCACGAGAGCGGAGCGGTCGCTGAGATACAGCTCGGCCTCCTCTGTCCGCGCCGCCCTCCTCAGCGCGGTGACGCCTGCCGAACGGGTACGCGGGTTGCGCGCAGACAACAGCTGGGCAGCGGGTCAGAACAGCAGGGAGCCGTCGCTGAGGAACCCCCATGCCGCGTCGATCCTCTCCGAGTTCGGGAAGAGGTCGCGCCAGTTGCCGCTGCCGCGGTGAAAGCTGAGGCTGCCCGAGCCGCCGCCGGTCACATGACGGACGACAAGGTCGGCACGGCCGTCGCGATCGGCGTCGCCGACGGGGATCAGGTCGGTGTAGTAGCCCCAGGTGGTGCCCACCTGGGTCCGGGTGGCGAAGGTGCCGTCGCCCTTGCCGAGGTAGAGCCAGTCGTCGCCGTTCTTGTCGCGGGCGATGAGGTCTCCGGCCGGGCCACCGCCGATGTTCCCCGTGGCGGTGACCTTGTTGTAGATCCCCCACCCGCCGCCGACCCGCACGCGCGGCTGGAAGGGCGAGCTGAGGGAGCCCGTGCCCTTGTAGAGCCACAGGACGCCGTCCTTGTCGGTGGCGAGGAGGTCGCGGCGACCGTCGCCGCTGACGTCGAGGCCCGCGGTGAGGTGGTTGGAGATTCCCCAGCCGCCGCCGACCCTTGCCCGGGTGCCCCGTCGCGGTCCCAGCCGCTTTCGCCGAGTCCTCCTTCGAAGGTCATCGCACCAGTGTCGCCCGGACCCGCACCAGTCCCCGCCGAGTGGCGGGGACGTCGTTCCACGTGTGCTGCACTCGAGGCTGTCGGGGGTGTTCGGGCTGGTGTCGGGGGCGGGCGCTATGGTGCGTGGCCGTGGACGCTGTTGATCTTGACTATCGGGCCCGGACGCGGTCCGGCTGCATACCGCCGGAGCTGGTCTCGCGGCTGCTCGAACACGGCCATGCCGACGTGGTGGAGCAGCAGGCCGGACGGGGGGAGTGGTTCTGCGCGCTGGCGTGGGCGCGGGTGTGGGGTGAGCAGGGCCGAGAGGCCGACGCGTTGGAGGTGCTCGACCCGTATGCGGCGACGGGCTGGTGGACGGCTGTCGTTGCCGTGGTCGAGTCGCTGGAGGGCTGGGGCCGCATCGACGAGGCGATCGAGATCAGCAGGACCCGTATGGAAGCCGGGCACCCGCTGGCTCTGGAGGCCCACACGCGGCTGCTCGCCCGGCACGGCCGCGCCGAGGAGGCCTTCGGCCTGCTCGTGCCGCACGTCGACGACTGGATCCTTGCCACCACCCTGGTCGACGTCGCCTCCGTTGCCGGCCGCGCCGAGGAGGCCGCCGCGCTGCTCGCCGGCCGGATCCGGGCCGGCCACTGCTGCGACGGCCCGTGGTGCTGCCGCAGCCTCGATACCGACACGGTGCTCGGCCTGCTCGCGACGATCCGCGAGCGGCAGGGCCGGATCGATGAGGCCATCGCTCTGCTCCGCCGCCGACAGATCGTCTCGGTCAACAGCCGGGACCAGCTGGCCGGCCTGTTGGCCCGGCACGACCGCATCGAGGAGCTACGCGCCTACGCCGCGCGGGACGGGCATGAGGAGGCTGTACAGCAGCTGGCGGAGCTGCGGGAGGAGGGTGGCGACGTGGAGGGCGCGATCGCCGTATACGGGCAGGCCGGCGGTCCTGCGGCCCGGGACCCGAACCTGGCTCACGAGCTTGCGCGACTCCTGGCCCGACACGGACGTGGTGGAGAGGCGATCGCCGTGATGCGAGCCCAGGCCGACGCCCACCCCGGCGACGACTGGATTCTCCACGCCTTGTCCGAACTGTGCCTCGACCAGGGCCGCCCCGCCGACGGCCTGGCCCACCTCGATGCCCTCGCCGCCCGGCGCGGGGGCGAGGACGGGTGGGACCTGTTCTGGATGCGGCTGCCGCTGATCGCCGCCTGCAGTGGGGCCGACGCGGCGGTCGAACGGGCCCGAGCCCACCCCGAAGGCAACACCTGGTACGCGGCGGAGCACATGGCACACCTCCTCGCCGGTGCCGGGCGCATCGAGGAAGCCGTCACCGTCCTCCAACAGCACGACCGCGGCAACAACCATGACCTCGCCGGCTACCTCATCGACCTCGGCCACATAGAGGAGGCCCTGGCCATCTTGCTGCACAGAAGCCCACCGCCACCGCTCGTGCCGACGACGCACCTGTGGTCCGACGAGCCGCCATTCTGAAGCCCCGACCGAGTGCTGATGATGACTGCCCATCATTCGATGGCTGGTGGAGTCATTCACGTGTTCGCCGCCAGTCCTAGGATGGGGAGCATGAGCAAGGGCCATGCCGGCACACACAAGACCCCGATGACGACGCGGCGGACCCGCTGGCAGGAGGCGGGCAACAGCCAGAACTTCGGCAAGCGGTTCGCCGCGCTCGTCTCCGCCGGAGAGGACATCGACGGCGAGGCCCGGCTCGCCGACACGCTCCTGCCGCGCGGCGCCCGAGTGCTCGACGCCGGTGCCGGCATGGGCCGGGTCACTGCAGCACTTCTGCGGTGCGGGCACGACGTGGTCGCGATCGAGCCCGACGAGGCACTGGTCCGACAGGCCCGGGAGACCTACCCCGGGCTGCCGATCCAGGAGCGCGACATCCTCGACCTCGGCCCCGACGACGGCCCGTTCGACCTGGTCGTCTGCGTGGGCAACGTCATGGTGTACCTGGCCGAGGGCACCGAACGCGCGGCCCTGCATGCGATGCGCGCCGTTCTCGGCGAAAGCGGCCGGATCCTGATCGGCTTCCACCTCCAGGACCGGCCCCCGCACGCTCACGTCTACACCGCGGCCGAATTCGAGGAGGACCTCGCGGCCGTTGGACTCCGCGTCGACCTGCGGGCAGGCACCTACCAGCTGCATCCCGCGAACGAGGCCTACGGCGTCTGGGTCCTGAGCCCCACCCGGAGCGAGATCAGCAACTGAGGATGCGCGGTCATGAGCGACAGCGCGATCATCACCGCGGAGCTGACCACCTTGGTCGAGGAAGCTTCCACGCGGACGGCAGTGAGCCGGGGCCGGTCTCCTACGACCTGGGCAGCGGCTCCTGCTTCCACGGGTCGACCGACTGGTCGCGAGGCGCGCGGGGCGGCCGGCCACCGAGCTCCGATCCCGTCGAATACCGTCAGCGTCACGCAGTCGAGTGCGGCATCAACGAAGAGGCGAGTCGTTCCCTCGCCCCCAGGGAGGGGGTCAGTCAACGACACATACCACCCCGCGATCAGATGATCCGAAGGAAACGGCCTAGGCGTCGCGACCGGAGTCGTCGATCTTCTCGAAGTTCTCGGCAAGGGCTTCGTGCAGTTTCCGGATTACATCCGAACGGCTGTAGGCCAGCTCTGGATGCCACAGAAGTGCTGTCGGCCGTCCTACACGGCCGGTGGTCTGCCGAAGGCTCGCGAGCGGACCATCAGGATGATGCGTTCGCGATGCATGAGAACGGATTCTGGGTGTACCCGTAGATCATGGCGACCTCTCTGACATCCCAGAACCCGAGCCCGAATCTGGATCCGGCCGAAACGACGGAGCACGTCGCCGCCGAGCGGTTCGCTCGGTGGGTGGAGGACGGGGCCGAGCGGTTGCCGCTGCCCGGCTCGGGCAGGACGCAGGAGCGATTCACGGCGTTGCAGTCGCTGGGCCGGGCGGACCTCTCACTTGCCCGGCTGGCAGAAGGGCACGCGGACGCCACGGCCATCCTGCACGAGCTCGGCGCACCTGCACCGGCCGCGGGGGAACGCTGGGGGGTGTGGGCAGCGCGACCGCCCGGGGCCGTTCTGCGCGCGCGTCCGGACGGAAACGGCGGTTGGCTGCTCGATGGGCTGAAGGGGTACTGCTCCGGTGCGCACACCTGCACGCACGCGCTGGTCACCGCTGACACCGATGACGGATACCGGCTGTTCGCCGTCGCGACCGGCCACCCGGGGTACGCCCCGGTCGCCGGTACGTGGCGCGCGGTGGGCATGGCGGGGAGCGATACCCCGGACGTGCGGTTCACTGCGGTGCCGGCACGGGCGGTAGGTGGTGTGGACGCCTACCTGAGGCGTCCCGGCTTCGCCCACGGCGGGGTGGGGGTCGCCGCGTGCTGGCTGGGTGGCGCCCGGGGCGTCGCCGACGCGTTGTTCGCAGCGGCACGTCATCGCGCGCCGGACCCACTGGTGGCGGCCCACCTGGGCTCCGTGGACGTCCTGCTGCACAGTGCGCAGTGGGCGCTCGACATCGCCGCGGCCGCGATCGACGCCGAGCCGCTGGAGGACGGTCCGCCCGCCCAGTTGCGTGTGGCCCGGGTGCGCGCCCTGGTTGCCGATGTTTGCGCGCGTGTACTGGACGAGGTCGGCCGAGCGCTCGGCGCCGGGCCTCTGTGCCATGACGCCGAGCACGCCCAGCGGGTCGCCGACCTCACCGTCTACATCCGTCAGCACCATGCCGAACGTGATCTCGCCGCGCTGGGCCGTCTGGTGACGGAGGAGACGGCGGACGCTGTCGGCGCGAAGGCGGGGACCGATGGCTGAACGGCCCGCCACCGATCTTCCGCGTCCGCTCGCCGCCGATCGCCAACGGGCTGCCGACGCCATCGATGCTGCAGGCACTGCCGAGGAGGTGTGGGCCGCCTGGGCCGGGCGCGAACGTTGGTCCGAGGCTGTGCTGCCCAACGGGCCGGTGCTCGTCGTAGCGGCCCATCCCGACGACGAGGTCCTCGGGTTCGGAGGGACTGCGAGCCGGCTGGCGGCGGCGGGACAACAGGTGCACGTGCTGACGCTGACGGACGGGGAGGGCTCCCATCCCGGAAGCCGGGTGCTGCCCCCGCCCGAACTGGCGCGGGTACGACAGGGGGAGCTGGCCGAGGCACTGGACGTGCTCGGCCTCGACTCCGCTTTCCGGTACCGGATGGGCATCGCGGACACGCGCGTGGACGAAGCGGAAGATCTGGTTGCCGCGCGGGTGCAGCAGCTGGTGCGGGAAACGGGCGCAGGGCTGTGTGTGGCTCCGTGGAGCGGCGATCTGCACGCCGACCACGAGGCGGCTGGCCGGGCCGCGAGGACGGCCGCGGCGGCCGCGGCCGTTCCCCTGTGGCAGTACCCCGTGTGGATGTGGCACTGGGCCACTCCCGGTGACGCCCGCGTGCCCTGGGACCGCCTGCGCCGCCTGCCGCTGACCACAGAGCTGCTGAACCGCAAGAAGGCCGCCGTGCGGTGCTTCCGCACACAGATCGCGCCGCTCGCCGACCACCCGGGCGTGGTGCTGCCCCCGGACGAACTCGACCACCACCAACGCCTCTTCGAAACCGTCTTCCTCGAAGGAGACACCGCATGAAGGACGCGGACCCGCCGGTGCACGACACCGGACCCTCCACGCCGGAAAGCTACTTCGCCCGCATGTACGCGGACACCGCCGACCCCTGGGACCTGGCAAACCGCTGGTACGAGCAGCGCAAGTACGCGCTGACGCTGGCCGCCCTGCCCCGGAGCCGCTATCGCCGCGCGTTCGAGCCGGGCTGCTCCGCCGGAGTACTCACCCGGATGCTGGCCGGACGGTGCGACGAGGTGGTGGCGGCCGACCGGGTGGAACGAGCCGTGGAGACGGCGGCGGCGCGCAACCGCGACCAGCCGCACGTCAGCGTCGAGCACCTCGTCGTACCGGACCAGTGGCCCGCCGGCCGCTTCGACCTCGTGGTGCTGTCCGAGCTGCTGTACTACTTCGACGACGCCCAGCTGCAGAAGACCCTGCACCAGACCGTCGCCTCCCTGGAACCCGGGGGCTCGCTGGTGACCGTGCACTGGAACCACCCCGTACCCGAGCACCGGCTGACCGGCGAGCAGCTGCGCCCGTACCTGGAGGCCGTGCCCGGACTCGTCATCGGGCCCGGCTTCACCGACCCCGACTTCACCCTCGGCACATACACCCGTCCCCTGCCCGACGGCAGCCTGCCGCCTTCGCCGGCCGCCGCCGAGGGCCTGGTGTGACCGCCACGATCAGCGCACTGGTCGTGGCGGTGCCGGCGCACAACGAATCCGTGGACCTTCCCGCGGCGCTTCGCTCGGTCCACCGCGCCCGGCGCCTCGCCGCGGTCCCGCCATGCACGGTCGTGGTCGCAGCTGACGCCTGCACGGACGCCACCGCGGCCACGGCGATCCGGCACGGGGCGCACGTGGTGGAGGTCTCGCACCGGATGGCCGGTGCCGCCCGGGCCGCCGCCGTGGCGCGGGCCCTGGAGCTCTGCGGGACGCGCCCCGAGGAGACCTGGATCGCCACCACCGACGCCGACTGCCGGGTCCCGCCCGACTGGCTCATCCACCACCTGCACCACGCCCGCCGGGGCCGCCAGTGCCTGGTCGGCACCGTCCGCGTCGCCTCCCACCCGTCTCTCGCCCCGCCGGTACGGGCGCTGCACGACGCGCACTACTTCGCCGGCCACGATGGACCCGGCTGGGTGCATCCCCACGTGCACGGGGCCAACCTCGGCATCCGCGCGGACACCTATCTGCGGGCGGGCGGCTTTCCCGCCGTGCCGTACGGGGAGGACCACGCCCTCGTCGCCGCCCTGCCCGCCCACACCCGCGTACTGCGCACAGACGCCTGTCCCGTCACCACCTCCGGACGGACTACTCCACGCGCGCCGCATGGATTCGGCGCGTTCCTGAGGGAACTAGGCGAGGTGTCCGAGGGGGCGTGACAGAACGCGGCAACTCGCGCGCCTCTTATATGCCAAGGAGCCGACGTGTGCCCTTTTACTGGATTGGTTCCGTGGCCCGCCTCCACAGCGAGGTCACCCACCTTCTGCAAGGATGCGCCGCCCCCATGGTCGGCATCGTGCCGACGCAGCGGCTGCGGCGAAGCAACGGCATTCGGAGGCGTAGCGCGGGCCCGTGGCGGGCGTTTGCGTGCGCTGGTCGCCTCCACCCCGGCAGTCGGCGCGATGCGCCCGCCGCCGACCCGCTGCTGACCTTCGGGGACTGCACGGACTGACGCTGCGAGAGACCATCGAGTGCATGGGCAAGCACTCTCGACCCGGACCACCGAACGAGCCGTCTCGCGCCATCCCGGACGTGGACCCTGGCGACCCGCTCGCCGCGTACGACAAGCGGCGCCGTCCGCCACTCGACGCCCACCGCCGTCACCGCCCGCTGCACGGCGGTGGCGGGCACCTCCGCGCCGAGGAGCCACGGGCACTGGAGGAGTGGAACGGATTCTCGTACGATCCCGCAGGCATCGCGGCGAACCTCGCGGACGCCATGCAGTGGGTGAACGAACAGGCGGCCGCCGGCGAACCGATACGCCTGCCTGCAGCCTTCGTCAGGCCGTTACGGTCGGGTCTGGGAGGTCGGGCCGACCGGTGCGCAGCACCTGCACCTCTGACCCCCATGGCGGCACCGGCCGCCGCCTGCCATGCGGCGGGGTCCCGGGGAGTCTGCTTGCGGCGGTCAGCGGGTGAGGGCGGCGGTGAGAGTGGGGTGGAGGGTGAACCAGGTGGTGACGCCGGCGGTGTCGAGGCGGCGTTGGAAGGCGGGGGTGGACTCCTCCGGAGGCGCGGTCGGCCGGATCCCGCCCCAGGCCCCGTCGACGCGGACGCCGGACACCCGGGAGAGTCCCCTCGCCCGGGCTTCCGGTCAGCGCATGGGCTCGGCCGGCGGCAGGGGTGGCAGTGCCTCGCGGGCCGCGTGCCAGGTCGCGGGGAGGGCGGAGACTCCGGTGCGCGAGGCGATCACCCCGCCCGCGATCGCGCAGGTCGTGTCGATGTCACCGAGCCCCCCGACCGTGTGCCACAGGCCCTCCTCCAGGTCGTCGAGGTGCCTCGCCGCACACCACAGGGCGTAGGGGACGGTGTCGGGCCCTGACATGCGGTAGCCGGAGCCCAGTACCTCCGCGGCGTGCCGCACCGAAGTGCGCTCCGGCATCCGGGCCGCGATCCGCAGGCCCGACCGGACGTCGCTCCCGGGCAGGCGGGCGGCGATCTCCCGGAGGAACTCGGGCGCTCGCGGTGCGGGTCCGCCGCGGCTGCGTGTGGCCAGCGCGGCCGCGAGGGCGACCGCCACCGCCCCGGCGACCGCCTCCGGATGGTGGTGGGAGACGGTGCTCTGCCGGGCCGCCTGTTCGGCCACGGCGTCGAGGTCGGCCGCGAGCCAGGCGCCGAGCGGGGCGACCCGCATGGCCGCCCCGTTGCCCCAGGAACCCTGCCCGTCGAACTGCCCGGCGACCACCTCCCGCCAGGGCTCGCCCGCGCCGATCCGGCGGAGCACGTCGTGCATCGAGGCGCCGTACCCGCGGTGGGAGTCCTCGGCGTACGCCGCCGCGAGTCCCAGGGCGAGGCAGTCGAGGTCGACGGCGCCGCCGCCGTCGGCGAGTTCGCGGACGAGGACGACGGCCTGGGCGGTGTCGTCGCTCCACTCCCACAGCGGCTCCGGGGGAGGGGTCCGGGCCTCCAGGGCGGCCGGGCCCTCGCGGCGCAGGATGCCGAACCAGCGGTCGCCGAAGGCGTCGCCGAAGGCGAGCCCGTGCAAGGAGTCGAGGACGGCGGTCGGCAGGGTGATCATCGGACGAGTATCACAGCGGACCGCCCGCCGGGCACCGCGTTTTCGGCGCCGTGGCCCGCGACCTCCGACGCCCCCGGCCGGTCGGTGGTGTGCCGGGTGGCCGGGGGCGTCGGGGAGGGTGCCGGTCGGTGGTGTGCCGCGTGGCCGGGGGGCGTTCCGAGGTGCCGCGCGGCGGTGTCCGGGGTCGCTACGCCGTCGCCAGGGCCAGCGTCGGTGACAACCGCGAAGCCCTGACGGCCGGGTAGAGCCCGGCGACCGTGCCGATCGCGAGGGTCGCGGCGAAGCCGCCGCCGACCGCCCACAGCGGTACGACCCACGGCAGGCCGCCCGAAGCCGCGTACACGCCCGTCGCCGCGCCGCCGAGCGCCACCCCCGCCAGGCCGCCGAGGCCGGACAGCATCAGGGACTCCGTCACGAACTGGATCCTGATCTGGCCCCGTGTCGCGCCGAGGGACCGGCGGAGGCCGATCTCGTGGCGGCGTTCGAGGACCGAGATGATCATCGTGTTGGCCACGCCGACCCCGCCCACCAGGAGCGCGATCCCCCCGAGGCCGAGGAGCAGGGTGGAGAACGCGCCTTCCGTCGCCGCCTTCGCCTTGAGCGCCGAGGACGGATCGCCCACCGACACGTTCTGCGGGTTCTGCGGGTCGATCGTCGGGGCGAGGAGCCGCTGCACCTCCTCGACGGACGCGTCCGAGGACCGCTCGTACACCCTCGTCGGGTGCCCGTCGAAGCCCAGCAGCCGTTCCGCGCCCTGCCAGCCGACCAGGGCCGACCGCTCGATCTCCGGCGCGAGCGGCAGCGGATCGAGGATGCCGATGACCGTGAAGTACCGGTCGTCGATCCAGACCTGCCGGCCGGGCCCGGTGATGCCGAGCCGTTCGGCGGCGACGTGACCGAGGACCACGGAGGGGTAGCGGCCGGTGGCGGCGTTCAGCCAGGCGCCGGACGCGAGTCCGCTCCGGAGGACGTCGAGCAGGTCCCCCGTCGCCGCCTTGACCGCGATCCCGCCGGTCTCGGCCTCCGGGATCTTCTCGGATCGGCGCACCGAACTCCTGAGGTCCCCGGTGCCGGCGGCCTTCTCCACCCCGGCGATCCGGCCGACCATCCCCACCGCGTCCTTCGGGAGCTTGACCTCCTGCCCGCTGAACATCCCCTCGCCCGGCTCGGCGACCAGCATGTTGGTGCCGAGCGCGTCGAGCCGGCGGAGCAACTCGGCCTGGCTGGAGGCCGAGATGCCGACGACCGCGATCATCGTGGCGATCCCGATGGCGATCCCGAGGGCCGAGAGCACCACTCGCACGGGCCGGCTCCGGAGGCCCGCGGAGCCCACGTGGAGGACGTCCCGCGGGCCGAGCCGGGCTGCCGTGAGTCTCCTCGTACGGGGCATCAGGCCGCGACCTTTCCGTCACCGGACGGGCCGGGATCGCCGGAGGCGTCCGTCGTACCGCGGGCCCCGTCGGAGGCGTCCGTCGTGTCGCGAGCGCCGTCGGAGGCGTCCGTCGTGTCGCGCGCACCGTCCCCACCGGCGGCGCCCGCCGTGCCCGGAGCGCCGGTGGCGCCGGTGGCGCCTGACGTCCCCGCCCCGCCGGACCCCGGGGACGTGTCCTCCACCACCCGTCCGTCCCGGATCCGCACCTGTCGCGGCAGCCTCCCGGCGATCTCCGTGTCGTGGGTGATGACGGCGATCGTCGCGCCCTCCGCGTTGAGCTCGTGCAGCAGGGTCATCACCGCCTCGCCGGACGCCGAGTCCAGCGCGCCCGTCGGCTCGTCGGCGAGCAGCAGGGCCGGCTCGCCCACCACGGCGCGCGCGATGGCCACGCGCTGCTTCTGCCCGCCGGACAGCTCGTGCGGCCGGTGCTTCAGCCGGTCCGCCAGGCCCACCCGCGCCAGCGCCTCGGCGGCCAGCTTCCGCCGCCGGGCGCGCGGGAGCCCGGAGTACAGCAGCCCCTCGGCCACGTTCTCCAGCGCGCCCACGCCGGGCACCAGGTGGAAGGCCTGGAAGACGAACCCGATCCGGCGGGCGCGCAGCGCCGACAGCCTGCGGTCCGACAGGGACGCGATGTCGTACCCGGCGATCTCCACCGTGCCGGCGCTGGGCCGGTCCAGGGTGCCGACGATGTGCAGCAGGGTCGACTTCCCGGACCCGGACGGGCCGACGATGCCGAGCAACTCGCCCTCCGCGACCGTGAGATCGACGCCGTCGAGGGCCCGTACCCCGCCCGCGTACTCCTTGGTGACGCCGCGGAGCCGGACGACCGGGGGTGGTGTCCCGGGGGGAGTCGGGGCCGAGGGGACCGGTGATGTCGTCGCGGTCGTCGTCATGCGGACGGCACCCCGACCTTCATGCCCTCGCGCAGCCCCTCGCCGGTGACCTCGACCCGGCCCTGCCCGAACATGCCGAGCTTCACCTCCATGTCGCGTGCCGTGCCGTTCTCGACGACCTGGACGCCGAAACCGCCGCCGGGCAGGGCGAGCAGCGCGTTCACGGGCACGGTCAGGACGTCCCGGCGGGTCTCGCCGGTCAGGTCGACGGTGACCGGTGACTGGTCGATGCCCTGCACCTTCTCCGGCTGGTCGAAGGAGACCGTGACGGAGATCTTCGGCGTCCTGTCCTGCGGGTCGTCGCCCGCCGACGCGGTCTTTCCCACGGCCGACACCCTGCCGGGCAGTGCCGTGCCGTCCGGCAGCCGTACCGTCACCCGGGTGCCGGCCTTCGCCGACCCGGCCTCCGCCACGGGGATCCTGAACCGGACCACCCGCTCGGATCCGGTCACGGTGAGCACCGGCCCGCCCGGTGCGATCCGGTCGCCCGGCGCGGCACCCGCCTCCTTGACCCGTACGGCACTGCCCGCGAAGGCGATGAGGTCCGGGCCGACGGTCCCGGTCTGCTTCAGGTCGTGGGACTTCTGCCAGCGCTTCACGGCGGCGGCCGTCTTCGCGGTGTACTCCTCGTCGACGTCGAACCCGACGTACCCGAGGGCGGCGAGGTTCTCCTCCAGCCGGCGGACGTCCTTGCCCTTGTCACCGGTCTTCAGCGTCCGGTACATCGGCTCGGCCCCGTACATCAGCCGGACCGGACGGCCCTCCACCTCGTACAGCCGTCCGTCCCGCTCGACGACCGTGCCGCCCGCCGCGACCCAGGTCAGCACCCCGGCGGTTCCGGCGTTGATCTTCCGCTCGCCGAGGTGGCCGAGCGTGCCGTCCTGCTGGGAGCTGTCGCTGAGGTCGCCCCGGGTGACGGGCGCGGTCTCGGCGGGCACCCCCTTGGAGTCGGCGGCACCGGCATCCCGCGCCTCCCGGTCGGGCGCGGACACGGCGGTGACCGCCGCCCCGCCGCCCGCGACGGCCACGATCGCCGCGAGGGCGAGCACCAGCCGGCGCCGCGCCATCGGACGTTCGCCGCCGCTCACCGGGCCACGCTCTCGCAGGCCTTGGCGGCCTTGTCGAACTTCTGCTTCTCCGCGCCCCGGGGTATCGGCAGGGCCGCCTGCGCGCCGCCGTCGAACGACGGGTCGGGCATGTTGAAGCCGTTCTCCCGCATGCACTTCGCGTAGGCGAGCGCCTTGTCCTTGTCGGCCTGCGTCGGCTCCTTGCCGAATCCGGCGCCGCCGGCCTTGTCCTGGCAGGCCTTGAACGCCTTCTCCATCTTCTCCTTGGACATGCCGTCACCGCCGATGGTGAGGCCGACGCCCTGCTCGCCCGGCTTGGGCTCGGGCACGTCGAGCCCCTGCTCGCGGAGGCACTTGCGGTGCTCGAAGGCCTGGTCGGCCTTCTTGCCCTCGTCGCTCACGCTCCCGTCCTTCGTCCCGCTCCCCGAGCCGGCAGCGTCGGAGCCGGCTCCCGAACAGGCGGTGGCGAGCAGGGCGAGGGCGGCGGCCAGCGAGGTGGCGGCGGCCCGGGTGATCCGTCGAATCGTCATGGCGAGGAGCGTGCCGCGAAGGGGTGTTTCGTTTCCCTCAGCGGTTTCGTTTACACCGGCGAAAGGTCGCCTTCGGATACACAGGAGGCATGCGCGTACTGGTGGTGGAGGACGAGGCGTTTCTCGCCGAGATGATCGCCGAGGGGCTGCGCCGCGACGCGCTCGCCGTGGACGTCGCGGCGGACGGCCTCGAAGCACTGCGGAAACTGCGGCTGGGCGAGTACGACGTGCTCGTCCTGGACCGGGACCTGCCCGGGCTGCACGGCGACGACGTCTGCCGCCGCGTGGTCGCCCAGCGGCTGATGACCCGGGTGCTGATGCTGACCGCGGCCGGGACCGTACGGGACCGGGTCGAGGGACTCGGCCTGGGCGCCGACGACTACCTGGCCAAGCCCTTCGCGTACGACGAGCTCCTCGCCCGGGTCCTCGCCCTCGGCCGGCGCGCCCGCCCCGCGCTGCCGCCCGTGCTGGAGCGGGCCGGGATCGTCCTCGACTCCGCCCGCCGGCAGGCCAGCCGCGACGGACGCCATCTCCAGCTCTCCCGCAAGGAGTTCGCCGTCCTGGAGTCCCTGCTGCGGGCCGAGGGCGCCGTCGTCAGCGGCGAGGACCTGATCGAGCAGGTCTGGGAGGAGAACACCAGCTACCGCACCAACGCCGTGCGGGTCACGCTGAGCAAGCTCCGCGCGAAGCTGGGCGAGCCGCCGGTGGTGGAGACGGTCCCCGGCTCGGGCTACCGGATCGCCTCGTGAAGCGGGTCGTGACGGGGGAGCGGGCCCGGCTGACCGCGCTGTACGGCGGGCTCCTCCTGCTCGCGGGCGCCCTGCTGACCGGGGTCGTGTACTTCCTCGTGAAGGAGGGCCTGTACTCGTCGATCAGCCTGGCGGTCACCGGGACCGTACCGGCACGGCGGCTCGGGGAGCTGCCGAGCCCCGATCCGAGCGCGCTCGCCAGCGCCGTCCCGGCGAGCCCGGTGACCGCGAGCCCGGCCCCGTCGGCCGCGACCACCCTCCCGAGCGAGGTGCTCGCGATCACGCGCTCGGTGAGCGGCGCCGCGGAGTCGGCGGCCCTGGAACGACTCCTGACGGTCTCCCTGATCGTGCTCCTGGTGTACGCGGTGCTCTCCGTCCTGCTCGCCTGGTGGATGGCGGGCCGGGTGCTCCGGCCGGTCGCCGTCATCACCGAGACGGCCCGCCGGCTGTCCGGCGAGAACCTGCACGAACGGATCGCGCTCGACGGTCCGCCGGGCGAACTGAAGCGGCTCGCCGACACCTTCGACGGGATGCTCGGACGGATGGAGGGGCTGGTCTCCGCCCAGCAGCGGTTCGCGGCGAACGCCGCGCACGAACTGCGCACACCGGTGGCGGTGCAGCGCGCGGCCGCCGAGATCGGGCTCGCGGGCGACCCGTCGCCGGAGCGGGTCGCCCGCATCCGGACGAAGCTGATCGAGGTCGCGGACGACAGCGAACGGATCATCGAGGGACTCCTGCTGCTGGCCGCGTCCGACCAGGGACTCCGGGAGCGCCGTCCGGTGGCCGTGCACGAGGTCGCGCGCCGGGCGGCCGAGGCGATGGGCACCGAGGCGGCGGAGCGCCGGGTGACGGTGTCGGTACGGGCCCGGCCCCTGACGGTCGACGGCGACGCGGTGCTCCTCGACCGGCTGGTGCACAACCTCGTGGCCAACGGCGTACGGCACAACGTCCCCGGGGGCCGGGTCGAGGTCCGCACCGGACCCGGGGGCATCGAGGTGACGAACACCGGACCCGAGATCCCGGGGGAAACGGTCCCGCTGCTGTTCGAGCCGTTCCGCCGGCTGACCGAGCGCACCCACGCCCCGGGCGAGGGCGCCGGACTCGGCCTCTCGATCGTCGCGTCGATCGCCCGCGCCCACGACGCACGGACGGAGGCGCACCCGAATCCGGAGGGCGGCGGACTGACGGTACGGGTGCGGTTCGGGGGAGGGAAGGGGTGACGCGGCGGCGGGTGATCGCGTGATGGCGCGGCCGTTCACGCGCGGACCGGCGCCGACCGGCGCCCGCTAGGACTTGTCCGGTCGATCATGTTGCTGGTCAGGGTGCGAGCGTGTCGAAGACGAGCGTGAGCAACGAGACAAGCGGCAAGCTCTGCCTGTGGGTCGAGCCATGGGGAACCGATCACTGGATGCGTCCGGGTGAGGAGTTCACGGTGGTGACTGAGACGGAGCCGGAGGAGTCGCCGTCCCAGGTGGTCGTGCACGGTCAGGGCATCACGGTGTGGGTGAACTCTGGCAACGATGCCGAGGTCATCGACAAGAACGGTGGCCAGGTGCCGTGTGGGCACCAGAGGCCAGCCGAGGGGCGGTCTTTGAGCTCCCTTGCGGACCGTCAGGTCCGGAGCCAGATGGCCACGGCTGCCGCTGTCGCGGTGCCAAGGTAGACGTAACCGTGCTTGTCGTAGCGAGTGGCGACGGCCCGGGACTGCTTCACACGGTTGATAGCCCTTTCAAGGGTGTTTCGCTCCTTGTACCGCTCCTCGTCGAAGCCCGTTGGACGCCCGCCGCGTGAACCCTTGCGCAGACGGGCCGCCGGAAGGAACGGCCGCAGCCGTTCCCACTCGGCATCCGTCAGATCGCCCCGCCCCATGTCCACATCAACGACCAGTGGACGAACCAGTCACATGATCGGCCGGACGAGTCCTGGCCAGGGGCGCCCGCCAAGGGACGCCCGCCGGCCCCTACGCGAACACGGCCTTGACCAGCGTCTGCTTCACCTTCTCGAACGTCCCGGCCATGGTGGGCAGGTCCATTTCGGCGTCCCCGCCGGTCACCGAGCCGGTCAGGGTCTTGGTGCCGTCGGGCGTGCTGTACATCAGCGCGCCCCAGCCCCAGAACCCTCCGTTGTGGTGGAGGACGGTGCCCCCACCCTCCAGCTCCTCCACGAACACCCCCAGGCCGTAACCCATCGTGGGGCCCGGGACGCGCATCTCGGCCAGCAGCTCGGTCGAGATGAGCTTGCCGCCGTTCAGGGCGGAGAAGAACGTGTGGAGGTCCCGGCTGGTCGAGATCATGTCGCCGGCGGCGGACACCCAGGAGGGATTGAAGCGGGTGGTGTCGACCACCTTCCACTGGCCGGCGTCGTCGTAGCCGAAGTAGCCGTGGGCGTGCGGCTCGGGGATCTCCTCCCGGGTCTCCGGCAGTACGGTGCCCGTCAGTCCGAGCGGGCCCAGGATCAGCCGGTGCGTCTCCTGCGGCAGGGAACGTCCGGTGACCTTCTCGATCAGCAGCCTGGCCAGTACGTAGTTGGTGTTGGAGTAGCTCCAGGCAGACCCCGGCTCGAACCGCGCCGGCTTCGCCAGCGCTCCCCGTACCAGCTCCTCCGGCCGGAAGGTCGCGTACTGGAGGTCGACCCACTCCTTGCCGAAGCCGGCGACCACACCGGGCTCGACCGTCCCGTCGGCGGAGAACTCGCCGGTGAAGTTGAAGATCCCGCTGGTGTGCTGCAACAGCATCCTCACCGTGATCCGCCGGTCGAGCCCGAGTTCGGGCAGGTGGTCGGCCACCAGGTCCTCAAGGCCGAGCCTGCCCTCGTCCACGAGCCGCAGCACGACGGTCGCGACGAAGGTCTTGGTGACGCTGCCGACCCGGAAGTGCCCGTCGGTCGGCGGCTTCACGGTCCGGCCCAGCTCGCTCACGCCGGCGCTGCAGACCCACTCGCCGAGCTCGTCGTTCACGCGCAGCTGCACCCCGGCGAAACCGGCGTCGACGATCTCCTGCATGGCCTTCCGCAGCTCGGGGCGGTCCTGCGCGGCGGCGGTGTTCTGCTCAGTCATGGTGATTCCTCATCTCGCGTCAGCGGGTGTGAGATGAGCGTGGACCCTGACCCAAGGTCAAGGTCAAGGCGACAGAAGGGCGTTACTCTCACCCCATGGCAGAGGGGCTCACGATCGGTCAGGCGGCGGCTTACGTCGGGATCACCGTCAAGACGGTGCGGCACTACCACCGGCTCGGCCTGGTCGCCGAACCGGAGCGGGACCATTCCGGCTACCGGCGCTACGGGTCGGCCGACCTGCTGCGCCTTGTCCAAGTCAGGGCCCTGGCCGGGGCGGGCGTGCCGCTGGCCGAGATCGGCGAGCTGCTCGACGCCGAGCCCGATCGGTTCGCCACCGCCCTGAAGGACGTCCGCCGCCGGCTCACCGAACAGATCGAGGAGCTGACCGCCCGCCGCGACACCCTGCACCGGCTCGCCCACGGAGACCGCGCCCTGCTGCCCGACCGGGCCTGCGCGGTCCTTGAGCGACTCGCCGAGCTCGACTTCAGCCCCGACTACGTCACCACCCAGCGGGAGGCCCTCGTGCTGTCGCGGGCGCTCACTCCCGAGATCTTCGACCTCTTCCTGACCAGCCTCGAGCACCGTCTCGAAGACCCGGAGTTCGTCGAGCTGACCAAGCGCGGCTGGGAGGCAAGGTCCTGGGATCCCGACGACCCGCGGATCGAGGAGCTGGCCTCAGCGGTGGCCGCCAACCTGCTGGGCGACCGCGCGCTGCTGACACCGCCTGCCGAGCGACCGCACCGGCCCGACGCGGACTCCCGGTACGGCGTGGTCAACCACCACCGGGAGGACGAGGCGCCGTCCATCGCCCGGTTGAACACGCTGGTCGAGGGGCACCTACACGCGGCGGGCATCGAGATCCCGCGTCAGTGATCGCCTGCCCCCTGGGGGTTGGGGCGTGTCCGGCGGAGCACGGCCGGACAGCCCGCGACGTCTGGTGCATGGGGTCTCCCCTGGCCCTCAGGGCGTACCTCAGGGCGTAGGGGACGCCTCGCGCGCCACAGGCGTCACAGACCCGGCCATGATCCGCCGGACACCCCTAGGAGGCGCCGGGGTCGGTCGCGGGGGACTTGCCCGCTGCTCCCGACCGCGCGACTCCGTCGACCGCCGCGCAGATGCCGTAGACCCGCGCGTGGCCGGTCCAGCCGTTCACCCGGCCGCGGTTGTTGCTGATCTGCACCCGCTTCCTGTCGTGGTCGACGGCCGACACCAGGTGCAGGTACACCGTCCCGGCGACCCGGGCGAGCACGACGTCGCCGACCTCCACCTTCGCCGGGTCGACCGGGACGACGACGACTTGCTGCCGGCTGCGGATCAGCGGGATCATCGAGGAGCCGCTGGGCCGGAACGTCACGGTGGCCCCGCCTGCGACCCTGCCCGCGACGGCGCTCATGGCACCCATCCGGGGATCGTGACGCGCGGCCCCGGCGCCGCTCCACCGGATTACCGCGCGGGCGGACGCGCGAAGTGGCGGGCCGTGGGGACCAGGGCCGCCGCGGCCGGCACGAGGAAGCAGGCCGCGGCGCACACAGCGAGCACCGGCGTGACGCCGAAGCGGCCGATCGCCGGGGCGATCAGGGCGAGACCGACCGGCGCGAGGCCGTAGGACACCAGGAAGTCCAGCGATGAGACCCGGGCCAGCTTGTCGGGGGAGACCTCGCGCTGGGTGGCGGTGAACCAGGGCACGTTGAACAGCTCGATGCCGATCCCGGCGACGGCGTACGCCGCGACGACCACCGCCGGATGCACCGGCAGCGTCAGGCTCAGGGGCGCGACCCCGTAGGCGCCGAGCCCGGCCAGCGCGGCCCAGCCCTGGGAGCGCGGCCGCCAGCGGGCGATGACCAGCGCCCCGCCGAGCGCGCCCACCGTGTACGCGGTCATGGCGGCGGCCAGCACCCACTCGGTGCCGTAACGGTCCCGGCTGATCAGGGGCAGCGCGACGCTGGTGGCGGAGTAGCCGAGCGCGATGACCGCGACGAGGGCGGCGAGTCCGCCGAGGAACCAGGGGTGGCGGCGTGCCTCCCGTATGCCTTCCAGGAACTCGGCACGGAACCCGGCGCGCGGGGCACGGTCCGCGGACGGCCCTGACGCGGGGTCGGGAACGCCGTCCGCACCGGCAGCCGGCTCCGCACCCGGCTCTGCGGCGCCCGCAGCAACGCTCCCCTTGCCCGGCGCGAGTGCGGCGACCAGCCACAGCGCCCCGATGCCGAGCAGCAGGGTGCGGACGTCCAGGAACGCGGCGAGCAGCGCGGTCAGCGCTGGTCCGGCAAGCGTGGAGCCGCGTACCGCCATGGTCATGGCGGCGTTGGCCTGTTGCCGCCGGCCCGGTTCGACGGTCTCTGCCGTGAGGGCCTGGAACGCGGGCCGGCAGGCGCCCTGTCCGGCGCCGGCGAGGGCCGCCGCGAACGTCATCAGCACGAGCGACCGGCCGAGACCCGCGGCGAGCAGCGGAGCGGCGGCCGCCGCCGCGAGGGCGGACCAGAGGACCACCGCGCGGCGGGAGTGCCGGTCGGCGAGCACGCCGCCGACGGCGACGGCGAGGAGGAAGCCGGCGGTGCGGGCGGCCAGGACGAGTCCGAGTCCCGCGGCGCCCAGATCGCGGTGGAGCACGGCGAGCCCGAGGACGAAGGGCAGGGCCCAGGTCGCGAGGCCGGACGCGGTCGTCCCCGCCCACAGGCGCAGGAACGCCGGATCGAGAACGATCGAACGCGGGGGCGGGGAAGGCGACTTGGTCGCCGTCGGCGCGGGTGTGGTTGCCACGGTGAGCTGCTCCTCGGAGGTGGGGGAGCGGCTCGGCGAACCGCCCCCGGGGTCGTTAATGAAAATGATTGCCATTACAGTACCCTTCGAACGCGGCACTCCTGCCCGGTGCACGACACACCCCTGCCTGCCCCTCCCAGACCGGAGAACCCATGCGCCACCCCGCCCGAATCGGTATCGCCCTGACCCTCGCCCTCGCCACCGCGGGCTGCTCCACCGCAGGCGGCGGCGGGTCCGCGGCCGACGCCGAACCCGCCGCACATCCGCCCGCCCGGGCCACCGTCACCAGCTGTGGCCAGGACGTGGCGCTCTCCAAGCCGCCCAAGCGGGCCGTCGCGCTGGACCAGAGTTCGACCGAGACCCTGCTCGAACTCGGCCTCCAGGACCGGATGGCGGGCACCGCCAACCTCAAGACCAAGATCCCCGCTCCGTACCGAGCCGCGTACGCGAAGATCCCCGTGATCGCGCCGAGGATCGCCACCGGCGAGCAACTGCGGGCGGCGACGCCCGACTTCGTCATGGCCGGCTCGGCCGACCTCTACACCGCGGACCGCGCCGGCACCCGCGAGGAGCTGGGCGCCCTGAAGGTGCCCACCTTCGTCAGCGCCGTGGACTGCCCGCAGCACAACCCGCCCGGCCGGACCCCCTTCGAGCTGCTCTTCTCCGACTACGAGAACCTGGGCAGGCTCTTCGGCGCCGAGGAGCGCGCCGGAAAGCTCGCCGCGGAGCAGCGCGCCGCGGTCGCCCGGGCGGGCGCGAACGCCTCCGCCGCACCACGGGACGCGGACCGGCCCACCGTGGTCTACCTCTACTCCGTCTTCAACGGCATGCCGTACGTCGCGGGCGGGACCGGCCTCCCCAGCGAGATGAGCCGGATCGTCGGAGCGAAGAACGCCTTCGACGACGTCGACGAGGACTGGCCCGAGGTCTCCTGGGAGGAGGTCGCCCGCCGCGACCCCGACGTCATCGTGATCGGCGACCTCTCCGAGCGGGGCCGCCCCGGCGACAGCGCGGCCGAGAAGCGCGCCACGATGACCGCGCACCCGGTGATCTCCCGGCTGGCCGCGGTCCGCGAGAACCGGATCATCGAGGTGCCGGGCATCGAACTCGACCCCTCCGTCCGCTCGGTGCACGCCCTCGGGCTGCTCGCCCAGGGCATGAAGGACCTCGGACATGCCCACTGACCCGCCTGCTGCCAGGGGTCCGGTAGCCGCGACTGACCCGCCCGCCGCCGCGGTCCGCATCGGCACCGCCGACACCGGCTGGACCGACCTGGCCCGCGTCCTCGCCACCCGTCTCGGCCTGGACGTCGAGCCGTTGCCCCCGCTGGTGGACTCGCTGCTGTGGGACCTGCGGCTGCCCCGCGTCCTGATGGCCGCGCTCGTGGGCGCCTCGCTCGCCGTGTGCGGCACGGTGCTCCAGGCGGTCACCCGCAACGCCCTCGCCGACCCCTACCTGCTCGGCATCTCGTCCGGCGCATCGACGGGAGCGGTGGCCGTCGTCGTCCTCGGCATCGGCGCCACCACCCTGGGAGTCACCGGCGGCGCTCTCGCGGGCGCCCTGCTCTCCTTCGCCCTGCTCCTCCTCCTGCTGCGGCGCACCGGCCTCGACTCCGTCCGCATCGTCCTCACCGGGGTGGTCGTCGGGCAGCTGCTCACCGCCCTGACGTCGCTGATCCTGATGGCCTCGGCCGACGCGGACACGACCCGGGCCGTCACCCACTGGCTGCTGGGATCGATGGCCCCCGCCCGCTGGAACACCGTCGTGGTCTGCGCGATCGTCACCCCGCTGGGTCTCGCGGTCGCGTGGCTGTGCTCGAACGCCCTCGACGGCCTCGCGTTCGGCACCGACACCGCCGCGTCCCTCGGCATCGACGTGCGGCACACCCGGATGCTGCTGCTCGTGGTGACCTCCGCGCTGACCGCGGTCGCCGTGGCCACCGTCGGCGCCATCGGCTTCGTCGGACTCATCGTGCCCCACGGGGTGCGCTTCCTCGTCGGACCGCTGCACCGGGTGCTCCTGCCGTACGCGGCGCTGGCCGGCGCGGTGTTCCTCGTGTGGACGGACGCTCTCGCCCGGATCGCGTTCGCGCCCCGCGAGGTCCCCGTCGGAGTGATCACCGCGCTCCTCGGCGTACCGCTCTTCCTCCTCGTCCTGCGCAGGAGGGGGGAACTGTGAGGATCACCGCCGACAACCTGAGCTGGTCGTTCGCGGGCACCCGGGTCGTACGCGAGGTCAGCGCGGCCGTCGCTCCCGGCGAGACCGTCGGTCTGCTCGGCCCGAACGGCTCCGGGAAGTCCTCCCTGCTCCGCTGCCTGGCCGGGCTCCGGGCCCCCGACACGGGGACGGTCCGGTACGACGGCGTCCCGGTGGCCGGCTGGAGCCCGCGCAGGATCGCGCGTCACGTCGCCTTCGTCGCGCAGGACTCGGGCGCCGACAGCGATCTGCGCGTCGCCGACGTCGTCGGCCTCGGCCGCACCCCCTTCCGGGACCGCTGGCGCGGAGCCGACGCCACCGACCGGGCGGTGATCACCGCCGCGCTGGAGGTCGTCGGCCTCACGGCCCTCGCCGACCGCTCCTGGAAGGCGCTCTCGGGCGGCGAGCGCCAGCGTGCCCACATCGCCCGGGCGCTGGCCCAGCAGCCGTACGCGCTGCTCCTCGACGAACCCACCAACCACCTCGACGTCAAGCACCAGCTGGCTCTCATGGAGCTGCTGACCGGTACCGAACGGACCGTCCTGCTCGCCCTGCACGACCTCTCGCTCGCGGCCCGGTACTGCGACCGGCTCCTCCTCCTGCACCACGGACGCCTGGTCGCGGCCGGCACCCCCGAGGCCGTTCTGACGGCCGATCGGCTCGCCGAGGTGTTCGAGGTCGACGCCRAACTCACCACCGACGCCCTGGGACACCCGACCGTCAGTACCGGGCCGCGAGCGAGAGG
>NZ_RDBH01000041.1:0-3717 GCF_008042145.1 Streptomyces sp. adm13(2018) | reverse complement strand
GGGTGACGCGGCGCCCTCGCCCGCTATCTGCGCGGCGCCGAGGGCGCCGCGTCACCCGGTCCTTCGGGCCGCCCGGCGGGGGCGCCGGCCGACGTCGAACTGGTCGGCGTCCAGCCCTACGGCAGTCTCACCTTCGGCGCCCAGCACACCTCGGACCCCGAGATCATCATCGCCGGCATCGGCAGCTCCATCCCCTTCGGCAACGTGTCCCACGAGCTGTACGACACCCTCCACTGGATCTCCTTCGACGCCGCCCTGTCGGGCGCGGTCGACCTCCTGCGCCGGCACGCCGTCTTCGCGGGCCTGTCGACCGGCGCCGCCTACCTCGCCGCCCGGCACGAACGCGAGCGCGTCCCCGGACGCACCGTCCTCTTCGTCGCCGCAGACACGGGCCACCGCTACACCGACACCGTCTACGCCCGGCACCGCGAGGCGGCCCCCGTCGACCGCCTCAGGCCGCAGGACGTCGACGACCAGTCCCAACTGGCCCTGCCCTGGTCGCGGATGGCCTGGAACCGCACCCCGGCCGCGGCACCGGCCGGCTGACGGCCCGACGGCCTTCCTCGTACGCGCGCCGGGGCCCGCGTACGAGGAACTCCGCCGGCGTCAGATGCCGCAGCTCGACGCCGACCAGAAGCGGGCGGAGCGGTGGTCGACGTGGGCGTGGTCGCCGTGTCCCGGGTAGCCCGGGCCGAGGATCCCGTTGAAGCCGTGGTTACGGGCCTGCTGGGCCAGCCGGCACAGCGAGTGCGGCCCGGCTCCGAGGTCGGCGGCGTCGCCGTAGAGGTGCCGGCTCGACGCGGCGCCGCCGACGGCGTCGTTGCAGGCGTGGCTGCGGAAGCCGCTGGTCACGCGGATGCTCTGGTCGCCGAGCGCGTGCCGCAGGGCCTCCAGCTTCCACATCGTGCGCAGGGCGTTGGACTTGGCGGTGGCCGCGCTCACGGCCCCGCCGGCCCAGGTGCTGTTGCAGTTGTTGAGTTCGGCGTAGGAGAAGTGGACCGGGGTGCAGTCGTCGTCCTGGAGGGCGTAGATCTTGCTGAACGTGGCGGGCCCGGCGACGCCGTCGGCGGCCAGCCCGTAGGCGGCCTGGAAGCGCTTGACCGCGGCCGCCGTGCCGGGGCCGTACGCGCCGTCGATCGCGAGCACGCCGCCGTAGCCGGGATAGCCGGCCACCCGGATCTGCAACGCCGTGACGTCGGCGCCGGAGGCGCCCTGGGAGAGGGTGCGGGACCAGGTGTAACAGCCGTCGGCCTGGGCGGTGCCGGCGGTGGCGAGCACTCCGGCCGTCGAGGCAGTCATGATCATGACAAGTGAGAGAAGCAGGCGCAACGGCAGGGAACGCAGGGGGCGTCGGGACATCGATCCTCCATGGCCTCATGGGTCCGAGGTGACCCAGGGGTGAGAGTCCCCCCGAGACTGACGCGCCGGTCGACGCGCGTCAACCACGCCGGAGCAGGCGTCATTTGTCGGACCAATGACACGCGGATGAACGGGGCGCGGCGCCGGGCCCGCGGCGCGCGGTGTCCGGCTCTCGCCGCCCGGCGCCGCGCTTGCCGTATCTGGCGCCGGGCCCGCGGCGCCCGGCGCCAGACACCCGGCGCCGGGCTTGCCGTATCAGGCTCCGGGTTCGCGGCACCCGAGGGGAGCGCCCCGCGGCGCCGGCCCGCGGAGCCGAGTCCCGGCGCGCCTCACAGCCGCTTCGCGCTCCGCAGCGTCTTCGCGTAGTAGCCGTTGCCGTCGAGGCGCGAGACTCCGCCGACGTCCCCGATGGTCGGGCCGTTGATCTCCTCGCGGCTGGAGATGAAGATCAGGTGCCCCTCGGTGTCATGGCCGAGGACCATGCCGACGTGGTCCAGACGCTGCCCGGTCCGCTTGTCGAGCTTGAAGAAGACGAGGTCGCCCGGCTGCAGCTGGTCGATCGCCGTCGGCCGGTCCTCCTCCCGGATGCCGGCCAGCGGCAGCACGTTCACGCCCTCCTTGGACCGGGCCATGCCGTTCGCGGTGCGCGGCAGGCCGTCCCCGCCCGCGTCCGTCGCCCTCAGCGGGTAGCGCGCGCGGTAGCCGAGCACCATGCGCATGTAGCCCGAGCAGTCCAGGGACCGGGCGCGCAGGGCGTCGGGCTTGCCGACCGAGCCGTTCCGGAACGGGTACGGGATGCCGAGGTAGTCGTAGAAGTCCGACTGTTCGAGCCGCAGGTCGCCGCCCTCGGCGCCCGAGGTGTTCAGCGGCCCGAAGTTCGCGTCCCCCGCGAAGGCGACGCCCTGCTCGTCCTTCTGCTGCCGCGCCCCCGCCACGTACTGGTACGCGAACGCGAAGAGGTCGTCCTCCGTGCTGCCGGCGAACTCCGCGTACCACTCCTTGAACCACTTCTGCTTCTCCGCGCCCTTGACCCAGGGCTCGGGCATCAGCCGGACCCAGTCCGTCGTGGACACCTTGGACGCCGTGGACGCGGGCTCGGCGAACGTCCGTGCCGGGCCCGTCAGCTTGGCTGTGCGCGCCCCGTCCGTCAGCACCGCCTCGACCCGGCCGTCCGCGCCCCGCAGCACGCTCCGCGCCGGGTTCTCGTGCCGCGTCCACCGCTCCGCGCCCTTGGTCGCGGACGGCTCGGCCTTACCGCCCGCCCCGTCGAGCACGCCGATGTCCCGCACCTCGGTGACGCCCTGGTCGTCCCGCTTGCGCAGTTCGAGCGTGAGGAACCCGGAGGTCCCGACGAGCCCGAGGACCACGAGGCCCGTGACGAACGGGCGGGTCTTCTTCTTCCCAGCCATGGTGGTTCCTCGATTCTCAGGCGGCGGGCATGACGCCGAGCAGCAGGCCGGCGGCGACGACGATGTAGGCCATCATGGAGACGGAGGCCGTCGCCAGCAGGGTGGGCCCCTTGGGCTGGCGGACGAGCTGGTACGCGATGAGGCCGGGGACGATGAACCCGAGGGTCTGGTTGCCGTACAGGAGCGGGAACTCCAGCGAGAGCACGATCATTACCGTGGCCTGCAGCAGCACGCCCAGCAGGACCACCGCCGCGCGGGCATGACGCCGAGCAGCAGGCCGGCGGCGACGACGATGTAGGCCATCATGGAGACGGAGGCCGTCGCGGGCATGACGCCGAGCAGCAGGCCGGCGGCGACGACGATGTAGGCCATCATGGAGACGGAGGCCGTC
This sequence comes from Streptomyces sp. adm13(2018), assembly GCF_008042145.1. Lineage (GTDB taxonomy): Bacteria > Actinomycetota > Actinomycetes > Streptomycetales > Streptomycetaceae > Streptomyces. The sequence goes on along the minus strand of NZ_RDBH01000041.1, from coordinate 558 downwards.
GCCAGCAGGGTGGGCCCCTTGGGCTGGCGGACGAGCTGGTACGCGATGAGGCCGGGGACGATGAACCCGAGGGTCTGGTTGCCGTACAGGAGCGGGAACTCCAGCGAGAGCACGATCATTACCGTGGCCTGCAGCAGCACGCCCAGCAGGACCACCGCCGCGAACAGCCGCTTGCCGTAGAGGATCACCAGCCGCTGCATGATCTTCGTGCCCGCGTAGGTGAGGGCGGTGACCCCCACGACCATGGCCGCCCGCTGCAGGTCCTCGATGAGGGTGAGCGCGAGCCAGCCCGGCGTGATCATGCCGCCGGGGGAGAGGTTGGTGGTGAGGTAGCACAGCAGGGAGAAGAACAGACCGATGGCGATGCCCAGGGCGGCCATCTCGGGGGTCAGGGCGGCGGTGGTCAACCAGACCCTCGGGTTCATCGTCCCCGGCCTCATCGCGTACTCGCTGGAGTTCCCGCTCCTGTACGGCAACCAGACCCTCGGGTTCATCGTCCCCGGCCTCATCGCGTACCAGCTCGTCCGCCAGCCCAAGGGGCCCACCCTGCTGGCGACG
>NZ_RDBH01000040.1 GCF_008042145.1 Streptomyces sp. adm13(2018) | reverse complement strand
GCCACCCCCGGTGTCCGGCACCCGCACCGCACCCCGTACGACCCCGCACGCGCACCACAAGCCCCGCACCATGGAAGGTGCGGACCACACAGCAGCCGAAGCCCCCTCCCCGCAGGGGCCCGCGACGACGATGCGACCGGAGGCACCCGCCCCATGCTCGACGAGACCCTCCTCGACGCCCCGGACGACCTCGCCCTGGCAGACCGCCGCGGCCTGCTCCGCGGCGCGGCCGAAGCCGGCGCCCGGGTCAGGACGGCGGCCCGGCACGCCGCGGAGGCCGGCATCGCCGACCTCCACCCCGAAGGCCGCCCCCGCGCGGTCCTCGTGGCCGGCCCCGGCACCGCCTCCGCGGCCGTCGCCGACCTGATCGGCGCCCTGGCGGGAGCCTCCGCTCCCGTCGTACGCCTCCAGCCGACCGGCGTCGCCCCCGCGGCGGGCGCCCTGCGCTGGGCGCTGCCCGGCTGGGCCGGCTCCGTGGACCTCCTGCTGCTGCCGACGACCGACGGCTCCGAACCGGGACTGGCGCTCCTCGCGGAGCAGGCCTACCGGCGCGGCATCACCGTCGTCGCCGTCGCCCCCGAGGGATCGCCGCTGACCGAGACCGTCAGCGGCTCGCGCGGGCTGTTCGTACCGATGGCCGTCGCACCGAACGAGGCCCCGAACGAGTACGCCGAGAACATCGCGGCCAGCCCCGGCACCCTGTGGGCCCTGTTCACCCCGCTGCTCATGCTGCTCGACCGGGTCGGCCTCCTGGAGGCGCCGCCCGAGGCGCTGGAGAAGGTCGCCGACCGGCTCGACCGTACGGCGGAGCGCTGCGGCCCGGCCATCGCCACGTACAGCAACCCGGCCAAGACGCTCGCCGCCGAACTCGCGGACACCCTGCCGCTGATCTGGACGGAGGGCGCGGAGTGCCTGCGGCTCCTCCACCCGGTCGCGGAAGAAGTCCTCGGGGTCCGCGCCCGCCGCGTAGTCGCCGGCGAGGAGGACACCGTGGGCGGGTCACTCACCCCGCTGCTCATGCTGCTCGACCGGGTCGGCCTCCTGGAGGCGCCGCCCGAGGCGCTGGAGAAGGTCGCCGACCGGCTCGACCGTACGGCGGAGCGCTGCGGCCCGGCCATCGCCACGTACAGCAACCCGGCCAAGACGCTCGCCGCCGAACTCGCGGACACCCTGCCGCTGATCTGGACGGAGGGCGCGGCCGCGGGCCCCGCGGGCCGCAGGTTCGCCGCGGTGCTCGCCGAGCTCGCCGGGCTTCCGGCGCTCGCCGCGGAACTCCCGGAGGCCCTCCCCGCCCACGGTGTCCTCCTCGCCGGCGACTACGCGGCGGGCGCGGACCCCGAGGACTTCTTCCGCGACCGGGTGGAGGAGCCGCAGGCACTCCGCGCCCGGGTGGTGCTGCTGCGGGACCGGCCCGCGGACGCGCCCTCCGTCCAGATCAGCGGCAGGGTGTCCGCGAGTTCGGCGGCGAGCGTCTTGGCCGGGTTGCTGTACGTGGCGATGGCCGGGCCGCAGCGCTCCGCCGTACGGTCGAGCCGGTCGGCGACCTTCTCCAGCGCCTCGGGCGGCGCCTCCAGGAGGCCGACCCGGTCGAGCAGCATGAGCAGCGGGGTGAACAGGGCCCACAGGGTGCCGGGGCTGGCCGCGATGTTCTCGGCGTACTCGTTCGGGGCCTCGTTCGGTGCGACGGC
>NZ_RDBH01000004.1 GCF_008042145.1 Streptomyces sp. adm13(2018) | reverse complement strand
CGCGGCGTCGAACTCGGCATCCAGGCCCTGTTCCTGGCTCCCACGGTCGCCGGACTCGCCGCCGCCCTGGACGATGAGGACCCGGCCGCCGGAGCGCTCGACGTCCTGCTGCCGCTGCGCACCCGGGGCGACCTTCCGCCGGTCTTCTGCTTCCACGCCGCGGGCGGCCTGAGCTGGCGGTACGCGGCCCTGCTGCGGCACCTGCCGGCCGGCCACCCGGTGTACGGCCTCCAGGCCCGTGCCTTCGCCGAGCCCGGCCACCGCCCGGTGAGCCTGGAGGAGGCCGCCGCCGACTACGTGGAGCGGATCCGCGCCGTCCGGCCGACCGGCCCCTACCACCTGGTGGGCTGGTCGCTCGGCGGCCTGGTCGCCCAGGCGGCGGCGGTCCTCCTGGAGGAGGACGGCGAGGAGGTCGCGACCGTCGCGGTCCTGGACTCCTACCCGGCGCGGACCGGCGACCCGGTGACCGTTCCCCCGGCGCCGCGGGTCCTCGGCGCCCTCCTGGACGCGGCGGGTGTCGGCCCGGACCGCGGCGATGAGGAGCTCACCCCCGAGGCGGGCGCCGCGCTCCTGCGGGCCCGCGGCGGACCGCTCGCGGCCCTGCTCGCCGACCGCGTCGGCGCCCTCGTCGACGCGTACCGCACCGGCGTCGAACTGCGGGCGGGCTTCGCCCCGCGCCGCTTCGGGGGCGACCTGATCCTCTTCGTCGCGAACGGCGGTGCGGGCGGCCGGGGTTCCCGACCCGGACCTGAGTCCCTCCCCGCGGCCGCCACGGCCGAGAAGGCCGACCGCTGGCGCCCGTACGTCGCCGGCACCATCGCCGTCCACCCGGTCGACTGCCGTCACGAGGACATGCTGCGGCCCGAACCGCTGGCCGTCGTCGGCGCCGCGATCGCCGCCCATCTGAACAACCGCACCACACGGAAGGACATCTGATGACCCGGGAGTTGTACGCGCTGGGGGAGACACCGCCCCTGGGCGAGGTGCCTCGCCACATGCACGCCGGCGTGATCCGCCGCGAGCGGTACGGGCCGCCGGAGCAGTCGATCCAGGTCGAGACGGTGGAGGTGCCCCCGGTCGGCCGCGGGCAGGTCCTCATCTGGGTGATGGCCGCCGGCATCAACTACAACGGCGTCTGGGCCGGACTCGGCACCCCCGCCGACGTCATCGCCGACCGCCAACGGGCCGGCGACCCGCTCGACTTCCACATCGCCGGATCCGAGGGAGCCGGCGTGGTCTGGGCCGTCGGCGAGGGGGTGAAGCAGCTGAAGGTCGGCGACCACGTCATCGTCGGCGGCGTCGCCTGGGACGAGTCGGCCCCCGACATCCGCCTCGGCACCGACCCGACCGCCTCCCGATCCCAGCGGGCCTGGGGCTACGAGTCCAACCACGGCTCCTTCGCCCAGTTCACCGTGGCCGACGAGTACCAGTGCCACAAGAAGCCCCCGCACCTCACCTGGGAGGAGGCCGGCTGCTTCCTCGGCGGCGGCTCCACCTCGTACCGCATGCTCATGGGCTGGCACCCGCACACGGTCCGGCCGGGCGACCCCGTCCTCGTCTGGGGCGGCGCCGGCGGCCTGGGCTCCATGGCGATACAGATCGTGAAATACTTCGGCGGAATTCCCGTCGCCGTGGTGTCGGACGACGACAAATTCGACTACTGTAAGCGCCTGGGGGCGCACGGCGTCATCAATCGGAATGAATTCGACCACTGGGGTCGGCTGCCCGATTCGAGCGACACCGTCGCCTACCGGGAATGGCTCTCGGGGGTCCGTTCCTTCGGCCGCGCCTTCTGGGACGCGCTCGGCGAGCGCAGGGACCCCGCCATTGTCCTGGAGCATCCGGGCCGGGCCACCCTCCCCACCTCGGTCTACGTCTGCGACCGGGCCGGCATGGTTGTCACCTGCGCCGGTACCAGCGGCTACAACGGCGATATCGACCTGCGGTTCCTCTGGATGTTCCAGAAGCGGCTGCAGGGCTCGCACGCCGCCAATGTACGCCAGACCGCTGCGATCATCGAGCTCGTCGCGGCCGGCCACATCGACCCCTGCCTCAGCCTCGCCCTGCCGTTCGACGAGATCGGCCGGGCGCACCAGATGGTCTACGAGAACAAGCAGCCGCCCGGCAACGTGGCGGTCCTCGTGAACGCGCCGGAACCCGGCCTCACGGATATGCGCTGAATTCCCTCGTGAAGGGTTGCCGATCTTTCTCCGATTGGTTAGAAAGAATGGCGACGGAAACAAGAAATCGCTTCGGAAAAGGAAAAGGGAAAAGAAATGACGAACCCGTTCGAGAACGCCGACGGCCGCTACCTCGTCCTCGTGAACGACGAAGGCCAGTACTCCCTGTGGCCGGACTTCGCCGAGGTCCCGGCCGGCTGGGAGGTCGCCCTCGGGGAGAGCGACCGCCAGGCGTGCCTCGACCACATCGAGGCCCACTGGACGGACATGCGCCCCAAGAGCCTCGTCCGCGCGATGGCGTCCTGACCCGGTGACCGGCCCCGAGCCTGTCCTGGTGCTCTGGGGCCCCGTCGCCTCCGGCGAACGGCGCGCGGCGCACACCACGCTGCTGCGCGCCGCCGCGGAGCTCACCGGCAGCCCGCTCCATCGCATCGGGTTCGCCCACGACCCCGGCGGCCGCCCCCGGCTCACCGGAGACGCGGCCCGGCTCCACGTGAGCGTGAGCCACAGTCCGGGAGCCCGGGCCGTGGCACTGGCCCGGACCCCGGTCGGCGTCGACATCGAGACCGTACGGCCGCTGCCCGCCCTCGCCATGGCCCGGCGCTGGCTCGCCCCCGCCGACGCCGACTGGGTCGGCCGCCTCCCCGCGGCGGACCGGGTCCCCGCCTTCTACTGGCTCTGGACCCAGAAGGAGGCCGTCGGCAAGGCCCGCGGCCACGGACTCGCCCGCGGCGGGCTCACCCAGCCGCTGCCCCACCCCGCGCACTGGACCCGACTGGGTCGGCCGCCTCCCCGCGGCGGACCGGGTCCCCGCCTTCTACTGGCTCTGGACCCAGAAGGAGGCCGTCGGCAAGGCCCGCGGCCACGGACTCGCCCGCGGCGGGCTCACCCAGCCGCTGCCCCACCCCGCGCACTGGACCCCGCCACCCGCCGCGGGCGAGTCCGTGGCCGCGGGCCTTGCCGACGGCCTCCTTCTGGGTCCAGAGCCAGTAGAAGGCGGGGACCCGGTCCGCCGCGGGGAGGCGGCCGACCCAGTCGGCGTCGGCGGGGGCGAGCCCAGGCCGACCGCCGCCGCGAGCCCCCGGTACGACTCGCTCAGCGCCGTCCGGTCGTACGTACTCGTCGTGACCAGCACCTCCTGCGCCCCGGTCTCCCGCACCGCCTGCCCCAGCGCCGTGGCCACCTGCTCCGCCGTGCCGTGCACATGGCCGGTCAGCCCCGACTCGTAGAACCCGCGCTGCCTCTCCGTCATCGTGAGCCCGTCGATCGCCCCGGGCGCGAGGAGCGGCGGGAAGGCGCCCAGGGTGCGCGCGTGGGCGAGCGACCAGGCCTCCGGCATCAGGAGCCGCCGGGCCGCCGCCTCGGTCGCGGCCACCGCGACCGTCCCGGCGATCACCACGTACGGCTCGGGCGACCACGCCGAGGGGCGGAAGGAGGAGCGGTACGTCTCGACGGCGGCGAGCAGCCGGTCGCGGCCGCGGAGGTCCCCGATGACCAGGGGCAGCCCGGTCGCCGCGGCGAGGGACGCGCCCTCTCCGGTCGCCAGCACGAACGGCGGCACCCGCAGTCCCTCGGCGGGCCGGGCGTGCACCTGAGGGTGGGCGGACTGCTCTCCCGTGAACCAGCCGAGCAGCTCGACGAGCTGTTCGCCGAACCGGTCGGCGTCCTCCTTGTCCCGTCCGAGCGCGCGCCGGATGCCGTCGGTGAAGCCGACCGAGCGGCCGACGCCCATGTCGATCCGGCCGGGGAACAGGGACTCCAGGACACCGAACTGCTCCGCCACGACCAGCGGCTGGTGGTTGGGGAGCATCACCCCACCCGTGCCGACCCGGATGCGGGACGTGGCGGCGGCCACGGCGGCCGCGAGGACCGTCGGCGCCGAACCGGCCACGCCGGGCACGCTGTGGTGCTCCGACACCCAGAAGCGGTGGTAGCCGAGGGCTTCGACCTCCCGGGCGAGGTCCACGGTGTCGCGCAGCGCCCGCGGGGCGTCCTCGCCCTCCCGGGTGCGGGAGCGGTCGAGGACGGAGAAGCGGACGCCGCCGGGAAAGGTGCTCACAGGGAGTTCAACGTCCCGGTGCGGGAGGGATTTCCGGAGCGCGCTCCCGGTCCGGCGCACCGGGTCCCGGCGAGCCCCGCCGTGACCGGCCTGACCGACAAGGCACCCCCTGGGCCGTCTCTTCCGGATCCTGCCTGACCCGCGCCGCCCGGCACCGCACCTCGCCGCGTTGTCGAGGCACCCGGGTACGTCCCGTACGCGGGTACCTCTCCGCCGTGCGACGCACGGCACCGGACGACGCGGGCTCGACCGGCAAGATCCGGAAGACACGGCCTAGGCTGGCCCGCGTGACCGCGGACAACCTCCGGCCTCTGGCCGTCTTCGACCTCGACAACACGCTGGCCGCCACCGCCCACCGCCAGCGCTTCCTGGAACGGCGCCCGAAGGACTGGGACGCCTTCTTCGCGGCGGCGCCCGACGATCCGCCGCTGGACGAGGGGATCGCGCTGTGCCGGGAGGCGGCCGAGGAGTGCGACGTCGTGTATCTGACCGGGCGCCCGGAGCGCTGCCGCCGGGACACCCTGGCCTGGCTGGCCGCGCAGGGGCTCCCGGAGGGGCCGGTGCACATGCGCCGCCACCGGGACTTCCGGCCGGCCCGGGTGACCAAGGTGGAGACCCTCCGCCGGCTCGGGGCCGACCGCGCGATCAGGATGCTCGTCGACGACGACCCGCTGGTCTGCGACGCCGCCGAGGAGGCCGGCTTCCCGGTGGTCCGCGCCGGGTGGGCGACCCCGTCGGAGGAGCTGAGGGAGGCCCAGGAGAAGGAGGGTCGTACCTGACGGCGACCGGGCGGCGTGGGGTCCGCTCCGGCTCGACTCGCGGGGGTCCCCGCTTCCGTGCAGGGTGGATGGAGTCGGAACCCTAAGGAGAGGCCGCCATGGGAGACCACGTGTACCGCGTCACGGAGATCGTCGGATCGTCCTCGGACGGCGTGGACACCGCCATCCGGAACGGGATCACCCGCGCCTGCGAAACGCTGCGTTCGGTCGACTGGTTCGAGGTCACGGAGATCCGAGGTCATGTCGAGGACGGTCAGGTGGCCCACTTCCAGGTGGGCATGAAGGTGGGCTTCCGGCTGGAGGAGCCGGAGGCCTGACCCCGTCTGCCGGCCTGCCTGCCTGCCGGCCGGCTACCCGCGGGTGACCGGTGGCCGGGGCGGACCTCCGCCCCCGCCACCGGCGCGCCGCGCCTTCTCAGGGCATCAGCGGCAGCGCAGAGCATCGGCAGCGGCTCAGAGCATCAGCAGCAGCCGGGTGTTCGGCACCAGCTTCCGGTTCACGCTGGTGCTCTGCACGAAGATCGTGAAGTCGTCGTTGTGGTCGGGCCTGACGCGGGCCTCGGCGTCCGGCAGTCCGAGCAGGGCGCGCGCCTCGGGCCCGGTGTACACCCGGTCCGTCTTCTTCTGCAGTACGGCGATCCGCTTCTTCGCCTGCACCTTCTCCGACTTGCTCAGCTGGTAGAAGGCGCCCCCGGTCCGGTACGTGTGTCCGGACTCGACGACCCATTCGCGGATGGCCGCGTCGCGGGCCACCGGGATCAGCCGGTACACGGACGGGTCCACGGCGGCGAGGCCGGCAGCCTTCACCGTCTCCGGGTTCACCGCGTCAGCCCCCGTCGAGAACACCGCGCGCGATCCGCGGATGCCCTTGGTGCGGCCCACCATGAACTTCTCGGTGGCCTCCTGGATGACCTGCCCGGCCTCTTCGAGGCCTTGGGTGCTGGTGGCGTCCCAGATGGCGACGTTGTCCTTCGGGAAGCCGCTCTGGACGGCCTCGCGCCTGCCCACCTGGTCCGGGACCAGGACGGCCAGCGTCCAGTTGTCCTCCTGCGTCTCGATCATCCGGGCCACCGCCTCGACGAGTCCGCGCGCGCTCTTCGAGGGCGCGTCGGGGCAGCGGTGGCTGGCGTTCTCCTGGCCGTCGGTGAGCACGAAGGTGAGGAAGCTGTGGTCGCCGTAGAGCTGGGCCGTCTGCGCGAGCTCCCGCTGCGACTTCAGCGCGGCCGCCAGCAGGGCCGTCATGCCGCCGACCCGGTAGAGCTGCTTCAGCGACGGCATCCGCAGGACGTCCTTGTCGTAGATCACGCACTCCACCGTGTCGGCGAAGACGTACACCGTGACGCGGGTCTCCTGGTCCAGTTCCCGTGACCGGCGGGCGAGGTAGGCGATCTGCTGGTCGGCGACGTCGACCACCTTGCGGCTCAGGTGCGACATGGACGAGCTGGCATCCAGTACGAGAGCGACGTGGTTGATGTAGTTCTGGCTTCCGGACATGGCAACTCCCCCTGTTTCGCGGGCCTTCCGACCCGATGCCTCCACGTTCCCATCCACCACTGACAATCGATCATGCGTTCGCATGCGGGGGGCGCCCCGTGACCTGCCGCCGGCCGCGTGATTCCGAGTGACGCCGGCCGGGAGGTGCGACCACAAAGGTGACCGACGGGTAATTACCGCCGGTAACAGAACAGATGGTGCGTCTGTGACGGGGGACGGGATGGTCAAGGACTTGACCATCCCGTTGGTCCAGACCAGAATCCAGGCCACATACCCGCGCGAACACCCCGTTCGGTCCCCCCATGTCGGGTCAGCCCCGCACGACCCTGTGCTGAACCCCGCAGAAGGTGACCCACGTGAAGAACCGCCATCTGGCCTGCCCCCTGGCAGCCGCCACAGCGCTCGCCCTCGCCGGCTGCGGGATGCTCCCGGGCGGCGGCGGGACGAAGACCGTCAACGTCTGGCTCATGCGGAACAGCGTCAGCGAGGACTTCCTCAACCGCTTCACCGAGGCGTACGAGGAGGAGCACGACGGCGTCGAACTCAAGGTCACCATCCAGGACTGGACCGGCATCGGGAAGAAGGTCACCGAGGCCATCAGCGGCCCCGGCGGCCCCGACGTCATCGAGGTCGGCAACACCCAGGTCGCCCAGTACGCCGACACCGAGCGGCTCTTCGACCTCACCCTGGAGTCGGTCCGCGACCTCGGCAGCGAGGACTGGCTCCCCGGCCTCGCCGAGCCCGGCAGCATCGGCGGCGCGCAGTACGGCATCCCCTGGTACGCGGCGAACCGCATCGTCATCTACAACAAGGACCTGTTCGCCGATGCCGGCATCGACAAGCCGCCGGCCACCCGCGAGCAGTGGCTCACCGACACCGAGAAGCTCAACAGCAAGGGCTCCCAGGGCATCTACCTGGCCGGCCAGGACTGGTACACCCTCGCCGGATTCGTCTGGGACGAGGGCGGCGAACTCGCCGTCGACAAGGGCGGCGACTGGGTCGGCGCGCTCGACACCCCGGCGGCCCGGCGCGGCATGGCCTACTACAAGGAGCTCCAGTCCCTCGGCTCCGGACCCAAGGACGCCGACGAGCAGAACCCGCCGCAGACCGACGTCTTCGCCAAGGGCGACGTCGCCCAGCTCATCGCCGCGCCCAGCGCCGTCGCCGCCATCGTCCAGGCCAACCCGGCCCTCAAGGACAAGCTCGGCTACTTCCCCATACCCGGGGCCGAGGAGGGCCGGCCCTGCGCGGTCTTCACCGGTGGCTCCGACCTCATCATCCCGGAGAACGCCCCCCAGCGCGGCGCCGCCCTCGACGTCGTCAAGGCGCTCGCCGGCGAGAAGTGGCAGACCGACCTCGCCCGCACCATGGGCTACGTGCCCAACAAGAAGAGCCTCGCCACCGTGGTCGCCGGCCAGGAGGCCACCGCCGTCATGGCCCGGGCCGCCGCCCGCGGCCGCGCCACCCCCAACTCCCCGCAGTGGGCCGACGTCGAGGCCGACAACCCCATCAAGCCCTACATGACGGCCGTCCTCCAGGGCGAGGACCCGCTGAAGGCCGCCCAGACCGCCTCGGCCGAGATCACGGACACCCTCGCGGAATAGCATTCAGCGCCTCCACACCCGCGGGCCCCCGGCCGGTCACGTCGAATCCAGCCGCTCACGGAAGAAACAAGGAGCCGGACCACCGCTCACCGGTCCGGCCCACGCCCCGCCCCGTGCCGCGTCCGCCGCCGGGTCGCCGGCSGCGCCGTCGGCGAGGGCGAGTCGGGAGACGACGCGGTAGCGGTCACCCCGGTAGAGGGAGCGGACGTACTCGACCGGCCTGCCGTCCGCGTCGGAGGTGACGCGGTCGAAGAGCAGCGCCGGCGAGAGCACCGGTACGTCGAGGAGGCCCGCCTCCTCCTCGCTCAGCACGGTCGGTTCGATCGACTGGACCGCGTGCGCGGGACGGATGCCGTGCCGGTCCCGCAGATGGGCGTAGAAGCCGCCCTCCATGTCGGCGGCGGTGAGACCCGGGACCAGGTCGGCGGGGACATGGAGGTGTTCCAGGGCGATCGGGGCGCCGTCCACCTTGCGCAGCCGGGTCACGTGGAAGAGTTCCGCGGCGGGGGAGAGCGCCAGCCTGCGGCCCACGCGGGCGCCGGCCCGGACGGTGCGGAGCCCGAGCACCGTACTGGTCCAGTCGCCCGCGCTCCGGGGCGCGCCGGCCGCCCGGTGCTCGGCGACCAGCTCCTGGGTGATCTTGTCCGGGGCGACGAACATGCCGCGGCCGTGCTCCCGTACCAGCAGGCCCGTGGCGACGAGTTCGTCGACGGCCGCGCGGAGGGTCGGCCGGGAGACGCCGAGGGCGGTACAGAGGGTGCGCTCGGACGGGATCGCGTCGCCGGGGCGACGGCTCTCGATCACGGTCAGGAGGTGCTCGCGCACCCGCTCCCGCTTCAGCTCCATGCCGTCCCCTCCCTCGTGCGCCGCTCCGCTGCGGGTCAGTATGCATCGCCCTCCGTGGAGGAGGTCACGAGGCCGTCGCGGGTGAAGTCGAGGCGGGAGACGATGCGGTAGCGGTCGCCCCGGTAGACCGAGTGCACGTACTCGACGGGACGGCCCGCGGTGTCGAGGGTGAGACGCTCGATCAGCAGGGCGGGCGAGAGCACGGGGACGTCCAGGAGCGCCGCCTCGTCCTCGCTGACCACGGTCGGTTCGATCGACTGAGTGGCCTCCTGGACGTGGACCCGGTGGTGCTCCCGCAGGTGGTCGTAGAGGTCTCCCGCTTCGAGTTCCTCGGGGGTGAGCGAGGCGCCCACCAGGTCCGCCGGGATGTGCAGGTGCTCGATGGCCATGGGTGAGCCGTCGACCAGGCGCAGCCGGGCGACGTAGAGCAGTTCGGCGGCCGGTGAGAGCCTGAGTCTGCGGCCGATGCGGGCGCCGGCCCGGATCGTGGCGGACTCCAGCACGGTGCTGGACCAGCTGCCGGACGCGCGGGGAACGGTGAAGGCCGCGTCGTCCGGGGCGAGCCGCTGGGTGATCTTGGCGGGGGCGACGAACATCCCCCGGCCGTGCTCCCGCACCAGGGCGCCGGTGGCGACGAGTTCGTCGACGGCCGCGCGCAGGGTCGGCCGGGAGACGCCGAGAGCGGCACAGAGGGTGCGCTCGGACGGGATCGGGTCGCCGGGTCCGCCCGCCTCGATCAGGCCCAGCAGGTGCTCCCGTACCCGCTCCCGCTTCAGCACCCCGCTGGAGGAGCCGTCCTTCATGCCGCCCACCCTCATCTCACTGGTCAACTGGTAAATCCGATACTAGCCGCACCTGTTGACCAGAGACCCCGTGAACAACCCATGTTTTTCAAGGGATTGACGGCTCCCGCCGAGCGTGCCACCTTCTGCTCACACACCTGACCACTTGACCAATTGGTCAACCACGCATCGAGGTGCCCGTGAAGACTCGTCCCCTCGCCGGCTCCGTCGCCCTCGCGGCGGCCGTCGCCCTCACCGCCACGGCCTGTGGCGGATCGGGCGACCCGGCAGCCTCCGGCGGCCCGGAGAAGGTCACCGTATGGATCATGAAGGACAGCGTCACCGACGCCTTCCTCGACCGCTTCCGCACCGGCTTCGAGGCGGAGCACAAGGACATCGACCTGGACATCCAGATCCAGGAGTGGGACGGCATCGGTGAGAAGGTCACGGCCGCCCTCGCCAGCAAGGACGCCCCGGACGTCATCGAGGTGGGCAACACCCAGGTCGCGCAGTACGCGGCGAGCGGCGGCGTCCGCGACCTCACCGACCGGACGGCCGAGCTGAACGGCGCGGACTGGCTGCCGGGACTCGCCGAGCCGGGCAAGGTCGAGGGAAAGCAGTACGGCATCCCCTGGTACGCGGCCAACCGGGTCGTGATCTACCACAAGGACCTCTTCGCCCGGGCCGGGGTGACCACTCCCCCGAAGACACAGGCCGAGTGGCTCGCCGTCACGGCCCGGCTGAACCGGGGCCGGACCCAGGGCATCTACCTGCCCGGCCAGAACTGGTACACCCTCTCCGGGTTCGTCTGGGAGGAGGGTGGCGACCTGGCCGTCAAGGACGGGGCCGGGTGGAAGGGCTCGCTCGACTCCCCGCAGGCGCGCGCCGGCATGGACTTCTACCGGCGGCTCCAGGCCCTGGGCAAGGGCCCCAAGGACTCCGACGAGGCCAAGCCCCCGCAGGCCGAGGTCTTCGCCAAGGGCGAGGTCGCGCAGATCATCGCGGTACCGGGCGGAGCCAAGATCGTCGAGGAGATCAACCCGGCGCTCAAGGGCAAGCTCGGCTTCTTCCCGGTCCCCGGCAAGACCGCGGGCACGCCCGGCGCGGTCTTCACCGGCGGCTCGGACCTGATCGTGCCGGAGGCCTCCACCCACCCCGAGGCCGCGTACGAGGTGGTCAAGGCGCTGGCGGGCGAGAAGTGGCAGACCGACATGGCCCGGACGATGAGCTACGTGCCCAACCGCACCTCGCTCGCCCGTGTGATCCAGGACGACGAGGGGACGGCCGCCATGGCAGCGGGCGCGGCGCAGGGCCGGGCGACCCCGAACTCCCCGCAGTGGGCGGCCGTCGAGGCCACCAACCCGATCAAGCAGTACATGACGGCGGTGCTCACCGGCACCGATCCCGCGCAGGCGGCCGCGGCCGCCTCGCAGAGCATCACCAAGACCCTCGGCTCGTGAGCGGACCCGTGAGCCCGCCGGTGGGACAGCTCCGCAGCACGCTCGACCCGGCCGCCTCGGACAGCCTCCCGGACGGGCGGACCGGCCGAAGGATCGCGGGGCGCCCCGGAAAGCGGCCCGGAAGGCGGTCCGGGGGACGGCCGGACGGACCCGGCCGTCCCGCGGTGGGCGGCGGCCCGTCGGGGCGGGGCGCCTTCTGGCCCTACCTCCTGGTCGCCCCCACCGTCCTCGGCGGTCTGCTCCTCCTCGGCTACCCCTTCGTCCGCAACCTGCTGATCTCCTTCCAGGAGTACGGCCTGGGCGAACTCATCCGCGGCGAGGCCTCGTTCGTGGGGCTGAGCAACTACCGGACCGTGCTCGCCGACCCCGAGTTCTGGGAGGTCGTCCGGCGCACCTTCTGGTGGACCCTGGTCAACGTCGTCCTCATCATGGTGATCGGCACCCTGGTCGCGCTGATGATGCAGCGGCTCGGCAAGCGGATGCGGATCCTCGTGACGACGGGCCTGGTCCTCGCCTGGGCCAGCCCGGTCATCGCCACCACGACCGTCTTCCAGTGGCTCTTCGCCTCCCGCCTCGGAGTGGTCAACTGGGTCCTCGTACAGCTCGGGTTCGAGTCCTTCGAGGGCTACTCGTGGCTGGCGGACGGCCCCGCGGCGTTCACCGTCCTGGTCCTCCTGGTGGTCTGGCAGTCGGTGCCCTTCGCCGCGATCACCCTGCATTCTGCGCTGCTGACCGTCCCCGCCGAGCTGTACGAGTCGGCGCGGCTCGACGGCGCCGGCGGCCGGCGGATCTTCCTCTCGGTCACCCTGCCCCTGCTGCGCCCGATCTTCGGGCTCGTCCTCTGCCTGGAGGTCATCTGGGTCTTCCGCTGCTTCGCGCAGATCTGGGCCGTGACCAAGGGCGGCCCGGGCGACGCGACGACCACCCTGCCCGTGTACGCCTACCGCGTGGCCCAGTCACTGCACCGCTACGACCTCGGAGCGGCGGTCTCCACGCTCACCGTCCTCCTCCTCGTGGCCGTGCTCATCGCCTACTTCCGCCAGATGCTCCGACAGGAGGCCGACCGGTGACCCCGCGCGCCCTGCGCCGACTCCCCCTGAACACCGCGGCGGCGCTCGTCTTCGTCCTGGCCGTGTTCCCGGTGTACTGGATGGTCCTCACGGCCTTCCGGCCGACCCGCGACATCCAGTCCGAGACCCCCCGGTTCCTGCCCGGCTCCGTCACCCTGGAGCACTTCCGGCACGCCGTGGCCGCCGACGGGTTCTGGATGTTCTGGCGCAACAGCCTGCTCGTGACCGCCGGTTGCGTCGTGCTCGCCCTGGTGGTGGCGCTCGCCGCCGCGTTCGCCGTCGCCCGGATGAACTGGCGCGGCCGGCGGGGCTTCATCCTCATGGTGTTCATCGCCCAGGTGGCACCCTGGGAGGCCCTGCTGATCCCGATGTACGTGATCGCCCGGGACGCCGACCTGCTCGACCGGCTCGCGACCCTCAGCCTCGTCTACTTCATGGTCACCCTGCCCTTCACCATCGTGACCCTCCGCTCCTTCCTCGCCGCGGTCCCGCCCGAACTGGAGGAGGCGGCCCAGGTCGACGGCTGCACCCGCACCGCCGCGTTCCGCCGGGTGACCCTTCCGCTGCTCGCGCCCGGACTGCTCGCGACCTCGCTCTTCGGGTTCATCACCGCCTGGAACGAGTTCGCCTTCGCCAACATGCTCATCATCAAGAACCAGGACGACCGGACCCTGCCCGTCTGGCTGTCGTCCTTCTCGAACGTCTTCGGCACCGACTGGGGCGCCACCATGGCCGCCTCCACCCTCTTCGCCCTGCCCGTCCTCGTCCTCTTCCTGGTCCTGCAGGGCCGGGTCGCCGCCGGAATGACCGGCGGAGCCGTGAAGGGATAACCCACCTCGATGCCCCAGCCCCGACTCGTCCCCGAACCCACCCAACTCCAGCTTCTGCCAGGCACGTTCACCTTCGACACGGCGACCGCCCTGAAGGTCTCGCCGGGCGCCGAGGGCGCCGCGGGACTGCTGCGCACCCTGCTCGGCCCGGCCACCGGCCTGCCGCTGCCCTCCCGCGCGGACGGCTCCGTCGTCCTGGCGCTCGACCGCGCCCTCACCGGTCTCGGCGAGGAGGGATACGGCCTGACCGTCGGCACCGAGGGCGTCCTGCTGCGGGCCGCCCGGCCCCAGGGCCTCCTGGCCGGCGTGCAGACCCTCCGCCAGCTGCTGCCCGTCGAAGCCCTGCGCGCCGAACCCGTCGCGGGCGTCGCCTGGTCGGTGCCCTGCGTGCAGATCACCGACATCCCGCGCTTCCCCTGGCGCGGCTCCATGCTCGACGTCGCGCGGCGCTTCCGCCCCGTCTCCTACCTGCGGCGGTACGTCGACCTCCTCGCCCTCCACAAGCTCAACGTCCTCCACCTCCATCTCACCGACGACCAGGGCTGGCGCATGCCGGTCGCGGCGCTCCCCCGGCTCACCGAGGTCGGCGGGCTGCCGCACGGCGGCGCCTACACCCGGGCGGAACTCGCCGGACTCGTGGCGTACGCGGCGGAGCGGGGGGTCACCGTCGTGCCCGAGATCGAGATGCCGGGGCACGTCCGCGCGGCGCTCGCCGCCTACCCCGAGCTGGGCAACCACCCCTGCCGCAGCTACGAGGTCTGGGACCGGTGGGGCGTGTGCGACACGATCCTCGGCGTCCACGACGGCGCCCTCGACTTCTGCCGCACGGTCCTGGACGAGGTCATGGAGGTCTTCCCCTCCCCGTACGTGCACATCGGCGGCGAGGAGTGCCCCACCACCGAGTGGCACCACGCCCCGGCCGCGCTGCGCAGGGTTGCCGAGGAGGGTCTGCCGGGACCCGCGGCCCTGCACGGCTGGTTCATGGAGCGGATCGGACGCCATCTGCTCGACGCGGGCCGGCTGCCGCTGAGCTGGACGGAGAACGGGGCGGACCTCCCGCCGTACTTCACCGTCATGCCCTGGCGCGACGCCGACCACGGGCGGACGGCCGTCCGGCGCGGGCACCGCGTCATCATGGCGCCCCATCGCACCACCTACCTCGACTACCCCCAGTCGGCCAGCCCCGCCGAGCCGCCCGGACAGGCCGGCGAGGTCGTCGACCTGCGCACCGTGCACGGCAACGAACCGGCGCCGGCCGACTGGACCCCCGAGGAGGCCGCCCAGGTCCTCGGCTCCCAGGTACAGCTGTGGACCGAGTACGTGCCCACCACCGCGCACGCCGAGTACCTCACCTTCCCCCGGCTCTGCGCGCTCGCCGAGGTCGTCTGGACCGGCCGCCACGACTGGCCGGGCTTCCAGGAGCGCCTGCGGCACCACCGGACGCGGCTCGACGCGCTCGGGGTGCCCCGCCGGCTGCCCCCCGCGCCCGCGGCGCTCCTCGCGTCCACTCCCTGAGCGCGTCCACTCCCTGAGCGCGCCCGCGCACGCGCCGGGCCCGTGAGCGGCTTCGCGCCGTGAGCCCGCCCGCGCGCCTCCCCGCCTGCTCGTACGCCGGTCCCGTCCGCGCGTACGTCAGCCGCACCACCCGTCCGTACCTCCGCCCCACCCCGTCCCAGGAGAGGAACCACCATGAACGACCCCACCAGGAACAGGAACCTGCGGATCCGTGCCGCGCTCGCCGTCGCCGCGGTGACCGGGCTCGGCGCCACCGCCCTCACCGCCCTCCCGGCGGCCGCCGCCGGTGAGGCGCTCGCCGTCCAGTACCGGCAGAGCTCGACCGGCGGCGACCAGGTGGAGCCCTGGCTCAAGGTGGTCAACACCGGCGCGTCGAGCGTGCCGCTGAGTCAGGTCAAGGTCCGCTACTACTTCAAGGCCGACGCGGGAGCCTCGTACACCTACGCCTGCTCCTGGGCCGTGAAGGGCTGCGCGAACCTCACCGGTACCTTCGGCACCCTCGCCAACCCCACCGCGACCGCCGACCGCTACCTGGAGATCGGCTTCACCGCCGGCGCCGGGTCCCTCGCACCCGGCGCGAACACCGGCGACATGCAGCTCCGTTTCCACCGCTCCAACTGGCAGTCGCTGAACCAGAACGACGACTACTCCTTCGGTCCGGCCCAGACGACGTACGCCAACTGGTCCAAGGTCACGGCGACCGTGGGCGGCGTACAGGTCTGGGGCACCGCGCCGGCGGGCAACGAGC
>NZ_RDBH01000039.1:5325-10428 GCF_008042145.1 Streptomyces sp. adm13(2018) | reverse complement strand
CGGGACCTGCGCCGCGACGAGCCTCCGGTGGGGCGGAGCTGGGGGCTGAGGCGGGTGCGCGGTCTCGCGTTCGGCTCGCTGGGGACCGTCGCCGCGGCGGCGGCCGCGTACCTGCTCCTCCTGGTGCCGGCCGGCGGTGTCTCGCCCACTCCGGCGCCGCGGCGACGGTCCCCAGCGAGCCGAACGCGAGACCGCGCACCCGCCTCAGCCCCCAGCTCCGCCCCACCGGAGGCTCGTCGCGGCGCAGGTCCCGATGGGTGACGAGGGCCGCGCGCGCGGCGAACGCGGCGCGCAGCCGCTCCTCGGTGACGGTTCCGGGGTCTTCGGCACGCGGTCTCATCGGCCCGCCTCCAGCTTCTTCTCCAGGGCGTCCAGCGCGCGGCTCGCGGTGGACTTCACCGTGCCGCGCGAGAGCCCGAGGGCCTGCGCGATCTGCGCCTCGGTCAGCTCCGACCAGTAGCGCAGGACGAGGACCTCGCGCTGGCGCCGGGTCAGCCCCGCCAGCGCGTCGAGCACGTGCCGGTGCTCCTCGGCGAGCAGCAGCCCCTCGTCCACGGGAGGCCCGGCGACCGGGTGGGGCGGGGTGTACGCGCGCGCGGTGCGGCGCCTGCGGAGCACGGAACGGGCGGCGTTGACCACGGCGGTGTGCAGGTACGCGCCCGGGTCCTCCAGCCCGCGCAGGGACGTGCCGTACGTCCGGCACACGGCGGCGAACGCGTCCTGCACGACGTCCTCCGCGGTGTGCAGGTCGTCGACGAGGAAGAGCGCGAGCCGCACCATGTCGAGCCGCCGGGCCCGGTACAGCTCGGTGAGCGTGGGCGGCGGCCCCTGGTCCGTGGGGTCGTCCACCGCACGCAGTCGCCTTCCCCGTCCGGCCCCGGGGGCGTCGTCGGCCCGGGTACGGGTCTGGGGCCGGGTCCTGGTCCGGGGCACGCGGGCGAGCAGCGCGGGGGCGGCGTCCGGGGCCGAGACCTTCGGCGCGGCGGGCGCGGGCTTCGGACCGGAGGCGGCGAGGGCCTGCGCGGCGAAGCCGCCGCCACCGAGGAGGAGCGCGGCACCGGCGACGACGCCCAGGATGCGGGGGCGGGGGCGGAAGGTCCGCTTGGCGTGGCTGGACATGGGGTCTCCCGAGAAAGGGACGGACACGGTCGGGTGCGCGGGGGCGGCGTCCGGGGCCGAGACCTTCGGCGCGGCGGGCGCGGGCTTCGGACCGGAGGCGGCGAGGGCCTGCGCGGCGAAGCCGCCGCCACCGAGGAGGAGCGCGGCACCGGCGACGACGCCCAGGATGCGGGGGCGGGGGCGGAAGGTCCGCTTGGCGTGGCTGGACATGGGGTCTCCCGAGAAAGGGACGGACACGGTCGGGTGGAACGGGGTGAAGGGCGCCTTCACACCACCAGACGTGCGGCACCCGGCGAGGTTGCGACCGGCGCGGAGAAAGTTTCCGCGGGGCGCCGCCGGGGTCGGCGGGGCCGCCGGGCCGCCCCGGTGGCGGTCCGGTGCGTCCGGCCGGGCGCGCGTAAGGCCGCGCAGTAGCCTCCCGGGCATGACCCCTGAGATGAACGACGCCGTACGCGCCCTGCTCGACGCCCGGCACATGGCCGTGCTCGCCACCCTCAACCCGGACGGCTCGCCGCAGAGTTCGGTGGTGTGGGTCAGCCGCGACGGCGGCGAGCTGCTGATCTCCACCACGCGGAGCCGGCGCAAGGCGCGGAACATGCTCCGGGACCCGCGCGTCGGCCTCACCGTCTTCGACCCCGCCGACCCCGATCTGTACGTGGAGATACGCGGTACCGCCACCGTCACCGAGGACACCGGCAGGGCGGTGGCCGTCCGCATCGCCGAGGAGTACCTCGGTCCGGGCGGCGGCAAGGAGTACGCGGAGGCCCCGGCGGACCACGTCCGCGTGATCGTCCGCATCACGCCGACCCGGGTCCTCGGCAGCGCCGCGAGGGCCGCGCGGCCGTAGCAGGATGGCCCGGCGGTCAGCGGCCGTAGAGGGCGCGGGCCCGTACCAGGTCGAGGGGTGTGCCGTCCTCGGGCACGTGCGGGAAGTGGTCCTGCTGCCGGTCGGCGGGCCCGGAGCGATCCGTCGGGTCGGGGGGGCGTGCCGGTCCGGTCGTCGTCCGCCCACCCTGCCACGGCGCCGACGCCCGTCCGTGCGAGCATGCCCCGGTGCGTGAACTGAGTGAGTTGACCGAGGTCGAGGACCCCGCGTGGCCGGTCCTCGGGGAGAAGCTGCGGGCCGCGCCCGTCCCCGTCGAGGTGCTGGACGCCGACGCGGCGCGGGGCGAGGCCGCGCTGCTGCGGACGCAGGTGACCGTGCGGTCCTTCCTGGGCGCCTTCCTGCTGCACAGCGGCGGGGCGTTCGTCGACGACGGCTGGCTGCGGCTGTACGGCAGCCCGGCCGCCGACAACGACCGGCGGCTGCCGTCCCTCGCGCAGGTCAACGGCTTCCCCGCGGACGCGGCGGATGACCCGGGGTGGCGGCCCGGCGCCGGGTTCGTCGTGGCCCACGACGTGCTCGGCGGGGCGTTCGTCCTCCAGGGCGGACCGGCGGAGGAGACCGGGCTGCCGGGACAGCCGGGCGAGATGGTGTACTTCGCGCCGGACTCGCTGCGCTGGGAGGCGCTCGGCGCCGGATACGGGGCCTGGCTGTCGTGGGTGCTGTCCGGCGGCACGGAGGAGTTCTACGAGGGGCTGCGCTGGCCCGGCTGGCGGGAGGAGGTCCGGCCGCTGGACGGCGACCGGGGCCTCACCCTGTACCCGCCGCTGTGGTCGGCGGAGGCGCACCGGGACCTGGCCGCGACCAGCCGCCGGGTCGTGGCGCTCGCCGAACTCCTGGGGTTCGCCCGGGAGACGAGCGCGGGTCTTGACGAGCCCGACCCCGGCTTCCTGGGGAACGTATGAGCGCGGGGGAGGCGGGCGGGGTGGCCGCGCGGACGGTACGGACCGCCCGCCTGGACCTCGTACCGCTCGACGTCGCGCACGCCGAGGAGATGGCGGGGGTGCTCGACGACCCCGCCCTGCACACGTTCATCGGCGGAGCCCCGCTGTCCCCGGCCGAACTGCGTGAGCGGTACGCGCGGTTGGCGGCCGGGTCGCCGGACCCGGCGACGGTCTGGGCCAACTGGGCCGTACGCCTCCGCGCCGAGAACCGGCTGACCGGGACGGTGCAGGCGACGGTCACGGAGGGCGGCCGGGTCGCGGAGGTCGCGTGGGTGATCGGCACGGCCTGGCAGGGCCGGGGCATCGCCCGGGAGGCGGCCGAGGGCCTGGTAGCCCTCCTCATGGAACACGGCACGCGAACGATCGTGGCCCACGTCCACCCGAACCACACGGCGTCGGAGGCGGTGGCCACAGCGACCGGCCTCACCCCCACGGACCACCTGGAGGACGGCGAACGCCGCTGGGAACGCCACCTCTGACCGCCCCCGTGGCCGGGTGATCCCCAGGTCCGCTCAGAGCGTCCGCCGCCGGGACCGGACCCCGAGGCGCCACGTCGTGGCGAGGACCAGGAGGCCCGCCGCGCCCGCCGTCAGGCCCGCTCTCAGGCCCGGGGGGTGGAAGTCGCAGCTCACGGCCGTCGTCCCCGGGGCGACGTCTACGGCCAGCAGGTCGCCGTACGACCGTGCCCGCCGGCCCTCGCAGCGCCAGCCCGCGATTCTCGGGGCCGCCACCACCGCCGTGCCCGTCGCGCCCGGCGGGAGCGTGGCGGTGAGGCCGTCGGGGCGGACGTCGACCCTCGTCGCCGCCCGGCCGCGCAGGGCCGCCACCGCCGCGCGCAGCCGGTCCCGGTCCAGGCAGCCGATCTCGGCCGTCCCGCCGCGCGGGATCAGGGGCCGCGCCCCCGCCCGCTCCTGCACGCCCAGCGAGGTCAGCGCCGCCCGCCGCTTCGGCTGCCCGCCGAGCAGCTTCGTCCCGTACCCGCCCAGGCCCGCCGTGCCCGTCGCGTCCGGGGCCCAGAGGAAGACCTCCGTACCCACCCGGCAGGCGCCGTCCGCCCGCGGTGCCTCGTACACCCGGGCGCCCAGCAGGAGTTCCTGGTTGCGGAAGGGGGACGGGCCGTACGCCGGACCCGGGCCCCGCGGCCGTACCGTCACCAGCGGGAGCGGCGGCGCCGACGGGTCCGCCCGGACCACCTCCCCGGCCCGCCACCGCGCCCCCACCCCGAACAGCGCGTCCGTCACCGGGTTGTCCAGGCTCAGCAGGTTCCGGCCCCGGGACGTCCAGCCGCCGCCCAGCGCGGTCAGCAGCTCCGTCAGGACCGCCGGGGTGTGGCTGCTGTAGTACGCGGCGCCCTGCCCGCCCAGCAGCAGCGGGTCGTTGCCCGCGACCCGGGGCAGGCCGGAGTCCGTGCGGTGGGCGGGCCAGCCGTCCGCCTCAGCGAGGGCCTCCGCCCGGCGCCGCTGGTCCGCGCCCCACGGCGGGTAGTCGTCGAGCCGGGCCAGCCGCTCCCGGTCCGCGTACGCCGTCGTCGCCGCGGCCTGGCCGACCACGGTCCCGACGACCAGGAGCGCGGCCAGCGCCCCGTACCGGCCCCGGCGGGTCAGGAGCAGCGCCCCGGCCGCCGCCGCCAGGCCCGTGGCCGTGAGGACGAGGGCCCAGCGGGTGAGGAAGGGGCTGGGCAGCGCGCCCAGGGACAGGGCCGCGACCACCGCGGACCCGCCGAGGAGGGCGCGGCGGCCCGGGGGTCCGTGGCTGAACCCGGTCCACGCGGCGAGGACGAGGACGCCGGAGAGGACGAAGGTCTGGCGGTACGGGCTGCCGTTCGGGGTGGCGAAGGCGTGCCACAGGAGGTGCGTCGGCCCCCATTGCATCGAGGCCGCGACCGCCGGACAGAGCCCCGCCCACGCCCACCGCCGGCGGGCGGGGATCTCGCGGCGGAACAGGAGGGCGGCGACGAGCAGGAGCACCGCCGTGGACACGAAGGCCGCGGGCGTCGCGAAGCTGTACGTCACGGGGAGCAGCCGGGCGAGGACGTCCGCCGCGGGCGCCGGGTCGAACTCCTTCACCAGGCCGGGGTGCGCGTGCCGCGAGCCGAGGAAGACGGGGACGAGGACGGGCGCCGCGAGGGCGACCCCGGTCACGGTCGTCAGCCCGGCC
>NZ_RDBH01000039.1:0-5225 GCF_008042145.1 Streptomyces sp. adm13(2018) | reverse complement strand
GTCCTCGTCCCCGTCTTCCTCGGCTCGCGGCACGCGCACCCCGGCCTGGTGAAGGAGTTCGACCCGGCGCCCGCGGCGGACGTCCTCGCCCGGCTCGGGGTCCGTCATCAGGCGGACCGCCAGGACCAGCGCCGCCCCGATCGTCGCCATGTACGCCGTGTAGAAGTTCGCCACCCAGCAGACCGCGACGACCAGCGGCCCCAGGACGGGCCGGCTGCCCTCCCGTACCCACTCGCCCACCAGGCAGAGCAGCGGGAAGGCGATCAGGCCGTCCAGCCACATCGGGTTGTACGTGCCCTCCGCGAGCGACCAGCCGCAGAGTGCGTACGACGCGCCCAGGGCCGAGGCCCACCACCAGGGGCCGGGGCCGGTCCGGCGCAGCAGGTGCGTCATGGCCGCCGCCGCGGCCGCGGTCTTGAGGACGGTGAGCGCGTACACCGCGTACTCGATGTCGTCGCGCGGCAGGAGCGCGACCAGCGGGGCGAAGGGGCTCGACAGGTACGTGCCGTAGTCGGGGAGGAAGCTCGTCCCCCACCCCGCCTGCCAGTCGAGCAGCAGCCCGCCGTCCGCCCGGCCGCGGAGCAGGTCCCACAGGTGCGCGTGGAAGGGCACGAACTGGTTCGCGAGGTCGTTGACGGCCCGGTGGCGGGGCCCGAAGGGGAAGACCCGGGCGACCGCGTCGCCGCCGCAGACGGCGAGCACGGTGATCAGCGCGGCGAGGAGCGGGGAGCGCGGCCCCCCGGGCGCGCCCCGGGTCGCGGGGACCGCGGCGGGGGGCGCGGGGGCGGCCGGTGCGGGGCCCCGCGTGCGAGTGGCGTTCGGCATGACCCGTCGAATATGCCAGCGCCCGAGCGGGCGGATCCGGTTCCCGCGGCCCCGTTCACGCAATGGTCTTCTGCCCGCCATCCCTCCACACCGGCCGGGACACCGGGCTCCGTTGTCGTGGTCGGCGTGCTGCTCTCGATCGTCGTCCCGTGCTTCAACGAGGAAGACGTCCTCGCCCGTTTCCACGACCATGTGACCCGCGAACTCGCCAAGCTGGACGGTGAGTTCGAGGTCGTCTACGTGGACGACGGAAGCCGGGACGGGACGCTTCCCCTCCTCCAGGACCTGGCCGCGCGTGACCCGCGGCACGTCCGGTACGTCTCCTTCAGCCGCAACTTCGGCAAGGAGGCGGCCATGCTGGCCGGCCTCCGCAACGCCGCCGGGGACGCCGTCGTGATCATGGACGCCGACCTCCAGCACCCGCCCGAGCTGGTGCACCGCATGGTCGCGCTGCACGCCGAGGGGTACGACCAGGTCGTCGCCCGCCGCACCCGCGAGGGCGACCGCGTCACCCGCACCCTGACCGCCCGCCTCTACTACTGGGCCGTCAACCGGCTGGTCGACGTCGAACTCGTCGACGGCGTCGGCGACTTCCGGCTCCTGTCGCGCCGCACCGTCGACGCGGTCCTCGGCCTCGGCGAGTACAACCGGTTCTCCAAGGGGCTCTTCTCCTGGGTCGGCTTCCGGACGACGACGTTCTCGTACGAGAACGCCGTCCGCGAGGAGGGCCGGTCCAAGTGGAGCTTCGGCAAGCTCCTCAACTACGGCCTCGACGGCCTCCTCTCCTTCAACAACAAGCCGCTCAGGGCCGCCGTCCACCTCGGCCTCCTGCTGGTCCTCGTCGCCGCCGGCTACGCGGCCTGGATCGTCGGGGACGCGCTCGCCAACGGCGTCGACACCCCCGGGTACGTCACGCTCCTCGTCGCCGTCACCGCCCTCGCCGGCGTGCAGATGGTGATGGTCGGACTGATCGGCGAGTACGTCGGCCGCATCTACTACGAGGTGAAGCGCCGGCCGCACTACCTGGTCAAGGAGACCCACGAGGGGACGGGCGAAGGGGCCTACGGAGGGGCGTACGAAGGGGGGGGCGGGGAAGGGTCCGGTACCGGCCGACACCCGCGGTGCCCGTGAGTCGTTGTGGGAAACAGTCGCACCGAAGTAGTGGCTCCGGCCCGGGCGACTCCCTACCATCGATCACCGCAAGGTCGTTCAACTGACGCACGACCAGCCCGGGAGGCTCCTTTGCACCGCCGCACTGCGCTCACCGTCTCCGCCGCACTGCTCGCCGCGGCCCCGCTGCTCACCGCCTGCGGCAGTGACGCCCATCCAGGAGCGGCGGCCGTCGTCGGCGGCGAGCGGATCGACGTCTCCAGCCTCCAGGCGCAGGTGCGGGACGTGCGCACCGCCCAGGAACGCTCACCGCAGGCCGCCCAGCTCGTCCAGGCCACCGGTGACCTGCCCCGCCGCAAGCTCAACGTGATGATCTTCGACCGGGTCGTCGACAAGGTCGCCGCGGACAACGGCGTGGAGGTCACCCGCGCCGAGCTCCAGCAGACCAGGACCGCGTTCGTCCGCGAGAGCGGCGGCGAGGACCGGCTCCAGGAGGTACTCCTCCAGGAGCAGGGCGTGGCGCCCGGCCAGATCGACGACGTCGTCCGCCGCAACGTCCTCATGAACAAGATCGCCGCCAAGCTGGGCGTCACGGACAACCCCGAGGGACAGCGGAAGCTGACGGAGGTCTTCTCCGCCGCCTCCAAGGACCTCGGCATCGACGTGAACCCGCGCTACGGCACCTGGGACGACGCCCAGGTCAGGCTCGGCGACACCACCGCGCCCTGGCTGCGGCAGATCAGCCAGGACCCGGGCGCCGTCCCGGCCGGTGCCTGAGGCGGAGTAGGTTCGAGGGGTGACAACTGAGAGCCCCGGCCGCATCGTCCTGCTCACCGCCAGCCACCGCGTGGCACCCGGACTGCTGTCCTGGC
Organism: Streptomyces sp. adm13(2018); assembly: GCF_008042145.1. Classification (GTDB taxonomy): domain Bacteria; phylum Actinomycetota; class Actinomycetes; order Streptomycetales; family Streptomycetaceae; genus Streptomyces. Next base: position 2,418 of record NZ_RDBH01000039.1, on the reverse strand, counting down.
CCGCCTGGCAGGCGCTGCGCGCCGCGGACCGGGTGCTCTGCCCCGACGAGCACCACCCCCAGCTGCCGTACCTGCGGGAGGCCGGGGTCGCCGTCGAGCACCTGCGGCCCACCGCCGAGGAACTCGTCGAGGCGTGCGCCGGCGGCCGTACGGTCCTGCTGCTGCCCTCCGGCGAGGGCGACCGGGCGCTGACCGACGGCCTCGCCCGGCTCGCCGGATCGGGCCGCTTCTCGATGCCCGACCTGGAACTGCTGCCCGGCTCGTACGACCTGCCCGGCGCCCGGCTCCTGGACCTCGTGCAGATCATGGACCGCATCCGGCGCGAGTGCCCGTGGTCCTCCCGGCAGACGCACAAGGAGCTCGTCAAGTACGGCATCGAGGAGGCGTACGAGCTCGTCGAGGCGATCGAGGACGACGACCGGGACGCGCTGCGCGAGGAGCTCGGGGACGTCCTCCTCCAGGTCGTGTTCCACGCCCGGATCGCCGAGGAGGACCCGGAGGACCCGTTCTCCGTGGACGACGTCGCCGGTGACCTCGCCCGTAAGCTGATCCACCGGCACCCGCACGTCTTCGGGGACGAGGAGGCGCGGACGCCGGAGGACGTCCGGGCCCACTGGCAGCGCACCAAGGCGATCGAGAAGCAGCGGGAGTCCGTGACGGACGGCGTGCCGCTGGGCCAGCCCGGTCTCGCGCTCGCCGCGAAGCTCGGCGGCCGGGCGCGCTCGGCGGGCCTCGACGTGGCCCTCCCGGCGGACCGGGGCGTCGGCTACGACCTGCTCGCCCTCGCGGTCCGCGCGGAGGCGGAGGGAGTGGACCCGGAGGCGGCCCTGCGCGCGGCGGCCCGCACCTACCGGGACGCGATCCGGGCGGCGGAGGGCGTAGAAGGCGCGGAGGGCGCGCAGGGCACGGAGGACGCGGAGGCCTGACGCCGCCGCGGAACCCCGCGCCCGGCGGCCGGCGCTACCGGTCGCGCGGCGTCCCGCGCTACCGCTCGCGCGGCGCCCGGGCCCCCGGGTTGTGCCAGAGCGGGGGCGGCGGGCCCAGGAGGCGTTCCGCCGCGGTGCCGGGGCGTGCCGTGAAGCGGCCCACCGGCTGCAGGGTGTCGTGGTGGATGCGGTACGGGTCGGTGCCCAGCTCCTCCAGCACCTCCGCGACCTCGGTCAGGAAGCCCGGCGGGCCGGTGAGGTAGACGTCGTGCGCGGGCCAGTGGACGCAGGCCCGCAACGCCTGGACGAGCCGTTCCGTCGCCTGGTCCTTGCGATGGCCGGGGGCCGAGGTGATGTAGGTGACGCTGAGACTGCTGAGACGTTTCTGCAGTCGCTCCGCCTCCTCCCGGCCGTACAGGTACTCCTTCGCCCGCGCCACCATGAACAGCCGCCCCGTCAGCTCGGGCTCGGCCTCCGCCGCCTCCGACAGGAGGGCACGCACCGGCGCCCAGCCCGTACCCGCGCATATATAGGTACGGAGTCCGCCCGGCTCCGTGCACGCGGTGAGGTTGCCGCCGGGCGCGCTCAGCCGCAGCGTCTCGCCCGGCCCCGTCCCGGCGACGAGGGCCGTGCTCATCACGCCGCCCGGGATCCGGCTCACATGGAGTTCGACCGTGCCGTCGGGGCGGGGGGCGTCCGCGAGGGAGTAGGTGCGCCAGACGCGCGGGACGCGCGGCGAGCTGACGCTGACGTACTGCCCGGGGAGGAAGGGGAACGGCTGCCGGGGCCGCAGGGTGAGGACGGCCAGGTCCGCGCGGCGCCGCTCGTGCCGGACGACGTCCGCGTCCCACCAGGCGGGCTCGCCCGCCCCGGCCGCCTCCTCGGCACCGGCCATCATGAGGTCGGCGACGTACCCGTACGCCTCGGCCCAGGCCTTCTCGGCCTCCTGGTTCCAGGCGGGTCCCGCGGCGTGCGCGAAGGCGGCGAGGAGGCTCGTCCCGACGGCGGCGTAGAGCGCGGGGTCGGCGAGGAACTTGCGGTGGTCGCGGCCCAGCTGCCCCAGGTAGCGGGGGAGCCCCGGGGACTCCAGGTGGGTCACCACATGGGTGAGCGCGGCGAAGAGGCGGTCCCGCTGGGGCTGCATGTCCTCGGGGAACAGCTCGCGCATGGCGGGGTTGTTCCAGAAAAGATGCGCGTAGAAGAAGGTGACGGCGTGTTCGGCCCGTCTCTCGACGACCGCGAACGTGCTTCGGAGCATCTGAGGATCCACCGACAAGAATCTAGGGCACCACCCCCTCCGTGATCGCGGGATCCGCCAGACCGCACCTCCGGGCGACCGCCGAATCAGACCGGCCGCGCCCTCCGGACGACCGCCGGATCCGGCAAACCGCGCCTCCGGGCCACCGCCGGATCCGGCGGACCGCGCCCTCCGGAGCGACCTGTACGGTCGGGGAGTGAGCACCACCCCCGGCACCCCGCCCGCCTCCTGCCC
>NZ_RDBH01000038.1 GCF_008042145.1 Streptomyces sp. adm13(2018) | reverse complement strand
GGCTGGGCGGGCCAGCAGGCCTTCGCCACCGCCCCGCTCCCGCTGTTCCTGGGCCTGGCCGGCGGCACGATGGCGGTGGTCGCCTTCCGGGGTCTGACCTCGGGACGGCACTGAGCCCCCGGCCGCGGGTCAGCGGTCCGGGACCGGCTGCCGGAAGTACGGGTCCCGCCCGGCGGTCCGGTAGCCGTCGAGGGCCGGTCCCGAGTCGACGGTCAGATCGCAGCCGGGACCGGGCACGGCCCGGTTCCAGTGCACGTACGCGCGCGCGTCCGGCAGGCTCGGGGCCACCCCGGGGATCGCGGCGTACCAGTCGCGCTGCCGCCCGGGCCGCTCCGGGTCCGGGGCGGTGGAGAACTCGGAGAACATGATCGGCTTGTCGTCGGAGACGTTCTTCCGGAGCCAGTCGTAGCCGGGGCGCTGACTGCGGTCGAAGTCGAGCCAGTCCGGCGACTTGTGGCAGAGGTAGTAGTTGTACTGGTCCATGCCGATCCAGTCGACGTACGCGTCCCCCGGGTAGAGCGCCTTCATCCGCGCGGCGTTGCCGGTCCAGCCCGAGACGGTCCACACCCACACCACGTTGGTGACGCCCAGTTCGGCGAAGCGGTCGTGCAGGTGGCGGTAGGCGGCGACGTACTCCTCCGGGGTCCCGGCGCCCTCCGGGATGCGGAAGTCCGCCTCCTGGTCGAAGGAGAGGAAGACCCGCTTGCCGTACTCCTTGATCCGCCGGGCCTGCGGGTCGATGACGGAGGCGTCGTACCTCCCGGCGGCGACGTTCTTCCAGCCGAGCTGCCGCTCCGTCCAGTCGGCGTGGTGCTTCTTCGTCCACACCGTGGACTCCCAGGCCAGCATGAGGAGCCGCTCGCGGCCCAGTTCGCGCTCGTCGGGGGTGAGGAGCCGGCCGTCGGCCTCGCTCCCCGACATGTCGTGGTACGTGTAGACGAGGTCGAGCCTGCGGCCGATCTTCTTCTCGAAGGCGTACACGGGCCGGGTGAGCGAACTGTCCTCGTCGTACGGGATGTACGCGCCCCACCAGGCCCCGCACGGGGCGACCAGGGCGGCGTCGGGCGCGCAGCGGTCCTCGTCCTCGGCGAGGGCCGACCAGACCCCGATCCCGGCGGTCAGGGCGCACACGGCGGCCAGGGCGGTCACGAGCCGGGCCCGGGTCCCGGCCGGGGCGGGCCGCCGGGTCATCCGCCCCCACCGGCCCCTCGGGCGCGGAACCCCGGCGGGCGGAACCGGGGCGTACGGGCGGGCCGGGCGCCGTCCCGCTCGACGGCCCCCCGGGTGGCGGCGGGCAGCGGAACGCCGGGGAGGACCGCGACGACGCTCACGAACAGGGCCAGGAGCACCAGGAAGAGGGTGAGCGAGAAGGACTTCGTCAGGAAGAGGGCGGTCGCGACGAGGGTCGCCACGGACAGGCTGAGCGGCGCGGCCAGCGCCCAGGCCTCCAGCCGGGCGCCGGGGCGCAGTCCGGCGGGCTGCGGGAGCAGCAGGGCGAGGCCGGGCCCGAGGACGACGAAGGCGAGGACGGGGATCCAGCGCGCCGGTGAGCCGCCGGGGAAGGCGGTCGCCGCGAGGGCGACCCATCCGGAGGCCGCGAGCGCGGCTCTGCGCTGGACGCGCGGGGTCAGGCGTGGGTGGGCCATGGCGTACCTGCTCCTCGGACGGGTGGGCTGCCCCACGACCCCCGGCTGACCCGGCCCGCCGGTGACGGCGGGCCGGGTCAGCCGGGGGTCGTGGGGCGGTAGCGGAGGACGAGGCCGTACCGGCTCTCCTCCACGACCGCGAACAGCGGCGACGCCTTGAGCGCCACGCCGAGCCGGGCGAAGCCGCCCTCCGGGAGGTAGCCCTCGCCGATGACGGCCTCCCCCTGGGTGGGGGTGAGGATCACGTACGCCGGGCGGCCCGCGGGGATGCCGCCGGCCAGGTAGCCGGCCGGGTCCTTCAGCATGCGGAGGTTCTCGTCGACCTCCTGCTCGGTGAAGAACCAGCGCTCGTACCGGTCGTAGCGGTAGTACGAGTCGGCGAACGCCCCGGTGGCGGCCAGGATCAGCGCCCCCTCGGGCGCCCGGTCGAAGGTGCGGCGGGTGAGCGCGGTCTCGCCGGGCGGCGCGTAGTGCATGCCCTCCTTGCCGTAGTACGAGGGCAGGAAGCCGGCGAGCATCGCGACGAGGGTGACGGGCAGGGCGACGGCCGCCGTGCGGCGGGCGAGCGCGGCGGGCCGGCCGGCGGCCCCGGCGGCGGGGACGAGCGCGGCGGCGGCGAAGAAGGCGGCGCCGGGGAGGCCGAAGAGGTAGACCCGGAAGATCATCTCGCCGCCGTAGTCGTTCACGGCGAACATCGGGAGGGGCGCCGCGGCGGTCAGCAGCAGCGGCAGCGCGCTGCGGACCAGCCTGCGCCGGAGGAGCACGGCGGCGACGGCGAGGCCGCCGAGGGCGAGCACCATGAGGATGTTGGCGCTGCCGACGAGTTCCGGTCCCGGCCCGGTGGGATCGCCCGCGAAGCCGGGCCGCGAGTTGGCGAGCAGGTCGCCGGCCTTCTCCCGAAGGGTGCCGAGCGTCTCCAGGAACAGCTCCCGGCCCATCGTCAGGTTCCAGACCAGCATGGTCAGGCCGGTGACGGCGAGGAGCCCGAGGTTGCGGTAGCGGCGGGTCAGGCAGAGCGCGAAGAGACTCGCGCACAGCATGATCGGGGTGAGCTGGTGCGAGGCGTTGATGGTGACGACGACCGGCAGGAGGAAGAGGACGGCGACGGCCCGCTGCCGGGTGGTCGTCGGCGGCGGCACGGCCGCCGCGGCCGGGTCGAGCGCGGCGCGGTCGCGCAGCGCTCCCGCCGAGCCGGGCAGGACGAAGTGCCGGACGACGACCGCGAAGACGGTCAGGTAGAGCAGGTAGGAGAAGCCCTGCGGGGAGAGGTAGTCCTGGCCCACCCAGTTCGCCAGCTGGAAGATCCACACGCCGGTCCACACCAGCCGCCAGTCGTCGCTGAACGTGCGGTAGACGAGGATCAGGACCGGGACGGTGAGGAGACCGAGCGCGACGGGCGCCCAGTTGATGAAGGACGCGGCGGCGTCCACGCCGAAGGCCCGGACGAGGGCGGCGTCGAGCGAGAAGAAGCCGGGCCACTGGTCGTAGGCGGACATGCCGCCGGAGAGCTCGGTGCCGGGGTGGACGGTGCCCTGGGTGAGCAGTCTGCTGATGATGGCGTCGTGCTTGGACGCCCAGGCGTAGCGGACGGAGTCGTAGAGGATCGCGGGCGGCGCCTTGAGGGCGACGAGCATGGCCGCGCAGTAGGTGGCGGGCCAGAGGGGCACGGTGCCGGCGCGGCGCAGGGTGAGGACGAATCCGCCGGTGAGGACCGCGAGGGACGCGTAGAACACGACCGGGAAGCGGTCCAGGAGACCGAACTGGTCCATGTCCCGGAAGTCGATGCCGGGCAGCGCCCAGAGCCAGAGGGCGGCCGCGACGAGCAGGGGGACGAGGTTGAGGGCGTCCGGCGACCGGCCGAAGGCGACGAGCCGACGCCGGGCTGCGACGGCGCCGCCGGCCGGGGGCTTCTCACGGCCGGTGCGGGGCCAGCCGTCGGTGGCCGGAGCGGCGGCCGGCGCGGCGGGCGGAGCACCGGCCGGCGGGTAGGTCGGCGCGGTGGGCGGAGCCTCGGTCGGCGGGTAGGTCGGCGCGGTGGGCGGAGCCTCGGTCGGCGGGTAGGTCGGCGCGGCGGCCGCCGACTCCCCTGCCGTCTGCGGGCGTTCGGGCTTATGGCTCTCCCCGCGGTCCTCGGTGCCGGACTGCGGCGGCACCCCGCTCCCGGTCACCGGTGCGGGCCCCTGACGCTGCACGGCCTCTCCCCCCACGGACATCCCCTTCGCCGAAGTACAGGAACGTACTTCGGATGTGTTCGGCCTTTCAACCGCCGGTCGGATCGCCGGAGTTGTCGATCTTGCGCGCGCCACGGCCACGCCGGGCCTAGCCCGCGAACCCGGGCCCCTTCAGCAGGGCGCGGGCCCTGCGGTACATCCGCCAGCCGATCGTGGGCAGCGAGTCGGGATACGGCGCCGTCCGCGCGCCGCGCCCCTCCATCCACCGCTCGACGTCGGCGACGGTGTGGCCGCGGCGGACGATCAGCCGGGCGATGCGGTAGATCTCGTCGGAGCCGGAGCTGAGCGCGTGCCGGACGGCGACGGCCGAGGTGTACCCGGCGGCCGCGGCGGCCCGCCGTACGGCCGGGCTGTTGTAGCCGTGGGGGTAGGCGAGGTGGCGGACCTCGTGCCCCAGGACGTCCTCCAGGACCGCCTTGGACTCGCGCAGCTCCCGGCGGAGCGCGGCCGGTGCGAGGGTGTCGAGCTGCGGGTGGGTGGCGGTGTGCGCGCCGACCTCGATCCCGTACTGCTCCAGCCGGGGCGCCTGGGCGAGGGTCATCATCGGCGCGGGCGGCAGCAGGCAGGGGCGGCCGCGGGTGATGGCCCCGGTGGTGAGGTACGCGGTGGACGGCAGACCGCGGTCGGCGAGCGCTTCCGCGGTGGGGCCCACCAGATCGGCGAAGCCGTCGTCGAAGGTGAGGACGACGGGCCGGGGCGGCAGCGGGGCACCGGTGGCGACGTGCGCCGCGAGCGCGCCGACGGTGACGGCGGTCCGGCCGCTGGCGACGACCGCGTCGAGCTGCGCCGCGAACTCCCGGGGCGAGACGGTGAATTCGGCGATCCAGTCCGGGGGGTCCGCCATCACGGCGTGGTAAAGGAGGACGGGTATGCGGGTGCGCGCGGAGCCGCCGGTCATCGGATCACCGCCGCACTCCCGCGCCGGGCCTGCCCGCCGCCCTGCCCGCCGCCTTGGCCGCCGCCTTGACCGGGGGTCCCGCCGGGGACCCGGGTGCGGGCCCGTGTGCGGCCCTGGGCCCGGGCCTTGGCGTAGCCGATCGGGCCGTAGAGCATGCCGCGCCGCTCCAGCCGGGAGAGGGAGGCCGGCCAGGGGTGGTGCTGGGTCCCGTGCTCGCCGGGCACGCCGGTCTCCGGGGTCTCCCCGCGCCGGGCGGTCATGGTCCGGGCGTGCGCGAGGCCGCGGGGCAGCCGGGCCAGCAGGGCGGGCAGCAGGCGCGGGCTGCGGACCAGGGTCGCGGTGAGGTAGGCGGTGAGACCGGCGCCGTAGCCGTACGCCTGGTTCCGCAGGTCCTGCCAGGTGTCGCGGTGGTGGTGCCAGACGAGGGCCTCGGAGGTGTAGCGGAGGCGGAAGCCGGCGGCGAGGACGGCGACGAAGGCGTACAGGTCGTCGCCGCCGCGGGCGGCGGTCCCGGTCCCGGTCGCCGGGTCGAAGCCGCCCGCCCGGCGCAGGGCGTCGGCGCGGAAGGCCATGTTGGCGCCGGAGCCGAAGCTGCCGGCGGTGAAGGGGAAGAGCGGCTCGTCGGCGGGCGGGTGCGCCGGGTCGTAGAGGCGGGGGGCGAAGCCCTTGGCGAAGCCGCCGTGGGACTCCAGGAGGACCTGGGCGGGGGTGCCGAGTCGGGCGGGCAGGATCAGGCCGGTGACGCAGCCCAGGCCGGGGTCGGCGGCGAAGGGGGCGGTGAGGGAGCTCAGCCAGTGCGGGTCGGCGATCACGTCGTCGTCGGTGAAGGCGACGACGGCGCCCTCGGCTGCGGCGAGGCCGGTGTTGTGGGCGGTGGCGAGCCCGGGGGTGTCCTCGCGCACGTAGCGGATCCGGTCGGCGTGCTCGGCGTACGTCCGGGTGACCAGTTCATGGGTGGCGGGGGTGCGGGGCGCGTTGTCGACGACGATCAGCTCGAAGTCCGGGTGGTCCTGGGCGAGGAGCGAGTCGAGGGCGCGGGCGAGCGGTCCGGGGCGCTCGCGGGTGGCGACGACGACGGAGACGCGGGCCGGGGGCGCGGCGGGCGGTGTCCCGGGGACGTGGGTCCGGGCGGCCGCGAGGCGTTCGGCGTCGGTGCCGGGCCGCCCGGCCTCGGCGAGCCGCCGCCGGGCGAGGTCCGCGAGGACCGTGGCGGGGTCCTCGCCGTCGGCGACGGTGCCGACGACGGTGGCGGCGGGGCGGCCCCGGAGGCGTACGAGCGCGAAGACGTCGCCGGGCACGACGGGCGGCCCGCCGGGCGCGGGCCGGAAG
>NZ_RDBH01000037.1 GCF_008042145.1 Streptomyces sp. adm13(2018) | reverse complement strand
CCTCGGCACCCAGGCCGGACCCGCGCTGGAGAAGATGTACTGGTTCGCCTCCCCGAGCCTCCCCATCGGCGCCGACACCCCCACCGCGAAGAAACTCGTCGCCGACTACCGGGCCGCCTACCCGAGCGACTCCCTCGACAACGGCATCGTCGCCGGGGACCTTCTTGTCGGGCTGGATGATGACGGACTCCCGGGACGACGGGGCCTTGGGGTCGCCGAGGTCGTGGCTCATCCCGAAGCCGGCGTCGTACGACGTCAGGGTCAGAAGCGCCTTGTCGACGCCGTCGCGGGTGAGGTCCTTGCTCGCGCAGGCCTTCTTCAGGGCCTCGCCGAAGACACTCGCCGCGGTCCAGCCGGCGACGATGCCGTTGTCGAGGGAGTCGCTCGGGTAGGCGGCCCGGTAGTCGGCGACGAGTTTCTTCGCGGTGGGGGTGTCGGCGCCGATGGGGAGGCTCGGGGAGGCGAACCAGTACATCTTCTCCAGCGCGGGTCCGGCCTGGGTGCCGAGGAGCTGCGGGGCGAAGGCCGAGTTGTTGCCGACGACGGGCACCTTGAGGCCGGTGGCGGCGGCGACGCCGACGAGGGAGGCGGCCTGGCGGGGGCCGGCGCTGATGACGACGGCCTTGACCCCGGCCTGCTTGAGCGCCGCGACCTGCGCCGACATGTCGTTGTCGGTGGGCTTGATCTTCTGCTCGACGACGGTCAGGCCGGCCTTCTCCGCCGCGTACTTCGAGCCCTTGAGCGCGTTCTCGCCGTAGTCGCCCTCGAAGTAGACGTGGCCGAGCTTGTCGCCGGACCTGAGGCCCTTCTCCGTCAGGAGGAAGTCGACGGCGTTGATGGTCTCGACGTCGTACGTGGCGCCCAGGACGCGGATGTACGGGGAGCCGAGCAGGGAGGCGGACCAGGCCTGCGGGAGGACGAGGCCCTTGTCCTTGACGTCCACCCGGGGCTTGACGGCGGCGACGAACGGGGAGCCGATGAACTGGGTGTAGCCGACGACCTTCGGCTCCAGCTCGGTGTAGGCGGCGAGGGCCTTCTGGGGGTCGTAGCCGTGGTCGCGGACCGTCAGCTCCAGCTGCCGGCCGCAGATGCCGCCGGCGGCGTTGACCTGCTTCACGTACAGCTGCTGGGCCTGGGTGACGCTCTTGCCGAGGGTCGCGTACACGCCGGTCATGTCGGTGAGGGCGCCGAGCGAGATGGTCGTGTCGGTGACGCCCTCGCCGGTCTTCACCCCGCCGGCCCCGGTCTGCTCGCCGTCGCCGGTCTTCGCCTTGGAGCTGCATCCGGCGGCGGTGAGGGCGACCAGTGCGGCGAGCGCGGCGGTCAGGCCCCGCACGGCCTGTCGTCTGTGGTTCATCGTGCCTCCCCTGAGGGTTCGGTGGTGGTCGGGGTGTGCGTGGGGTTCTCGGGGCCCGTACCGCTTCGGGATCTCCCGGGCCCGCGGGCTGCCAGCCGGGCCAGGCCGCCGGGCAGGAACAGCACCACCGCGACGACGGCGGCGCCGTACAGGTAGCGCGCGGCCTCCCCCGGTGCGATGCCGCCGGTCCCCGGGGCGGAGACCAGCGGGAGGGCGTCGCTGTAGCGGTTGAGGAGCTGCGGGAGGAGCGAGACGAAGACGCCGCCGGCGACCGCGCCCGCGACCGAGCCGAGACCGCCGATGACGATCATGGCGAGGTATTCGAGGGAGAGCGCCATGCCGAAGTACTCCGGGACCGTGCGCTGGAAGACCAGGGCGAGCAGGACGCCGGCGAGGCCCGCGTACATGGAGGACAGGACGAAGACGGCGGCACGGAGCCGGGCGACCGGGATGCCCATGACCCCGGCCGCGATCCGGTGGTCCCGGATGGCGTTCATCGCGCGCCCGGGGCGCCCCCGGAGGACCCCGCGGGCGAACAGCACCCCGCCGAGGAGCAGCGCGAGCCCGAGGTACCAGAGCTTCTCCACCGCGCCGAACGGCACCTGGGCGACGAGGAGTTCGGTGTCGTCGAAGGTGAGGCCGAAGAGCGAGAGCGGCGGGACCGCGCGGCCGTTGTAGCCGCCCGTCAGGTCGTGGGCGTTGAAGAGGACGTGCTGCCCGATGAAGATCAGCGCGAGGGTGGCGATGCCGAGGTACGCGCCCCGCAGCCGGCCCGCGATGGGGCTGAACACCCCGCCGGCCAGGCCCGAGAGGGCGACGGCGAGGACGGCGGCGAGCCAGCCGGGCAGGCCGAGGCCGGCCAGCCCGTCGGTGCCGTCGCCGGCGAGGGCGCAGTAGCCGTAGGCCCCCACCGCGAGGAAGAACGCGTGGCCCATGGAGAGCTGTCCGGTGGCCCCGGTCAGCAGGTTGATGCCGATCGCGCCGATCGCGGCGGCCATCGCGAACAGTCCGGCCTGGAGCCAGAACCGGTCCAGGTAGAAGGGCAGGACGAGGAGGACGAGGCAGGCGGCCGCCCCTCCGTACACCGCGGGGGTCGCGACGCGCGGCCCGCTCCGGGCGAGGGTCTCAGACACGGGCGAGCTCCTTCGTGCCGAACAGTCCGGCCGGGCGGATCAGGAGGACCGCGACCATGACGAGGTACGGGGCGAGGTCGCCGATCCCCCGGCCCAGGAACGCCAGGTCGCTCTGGTAGCCGGTGGCGAGGGACTCGGTGATGCCGACCAGGAGGCCGCCGACGAGGGCTCCCGTGGTGGAGTCGAGACCGCCGAGGATCGCGGCGGGAAATGCCTTGAGCGCGGCGAGCGAGGTGGCCCGCTCCAGGCCCGGGGTCGGGAAGACGGTGAGGAAGAGCGCGGCGACGGCCGCGAGGCCGCCGGCGACCGCCCAGGCCCCGATCGAGACCCGGCCGAGCCGGATGCCCATGAGGGCGGCGGTCTCCTGGTTCTCGGCGGCGGCCCGCATGGCGACGCCCCAGGCGGTGTACCGGAAGGCGAGCAGGAAGGCCGTGATGAGGAGGGCCGCGGCGAGCAGCGCGGCGATCCGGGTCTGCGCCACGGTGACCCCGCCGACGGTGACGACGGCGTCCCCCCAGGGATCGCCGAGGGCCAGGATGTCGGTGCCGATGCGCCGGGTCAGCTCGGTGGCGAGGAGGATGTCGACGCCGATGGTGACGATGGCGAGGACGCTGTGGTCGGCCCCGCGGTGGCGGCGCATCACGAGGAACTCGACGGCGGCGCCGACCACGGCCGCGCCGGCGATGCCGGTGAGCAGGGCGGGCCAGAAGCCGATCTCGTCGTGGAGGACGGCGGTGAGGTAGCCGCCGGCCAGCAGGAGCGAGGCGTGGGCGAAGTTGACCACCTCGGTGGCCCGGAAGATGATCACGAAACCGAGGGCGATGAGGGCGTAGATCGAGCCCAGGGAGACGCCGTTGATCAGGAACTCGGCGAAGGTGCTCACGCGGCGGACTCCTCTCCGAGGTAGGCGCGGACGACCGCCGGGTCGTTCTGGACGTCGCCGGGGGCGCCGTCGGCGATCCGGCGGCCGAAGTCGAGGACGGTGACGGAGTCGGCGAGCCGCATCACCAGGCCCATGTCGTGCTCGACGAGGAGCACCGAGATGCCGAGGCTGTCCCGGACCCCGGCGATCACCGACGCGGTACGGCGGCGCTCGTCCGCGGTCATCCCGGCGACGGGCTCGTCGAGGAGCAGCAGCCGGGGCTCCATGCAGAGCGCGCGGGCCAGTTCGGCGAGCTTCTGCTGCCCGTACGGGAGGGAGCCCGCCGGCCGCCCGAGCTGCCGCTCCAGGCCGACGAAGGCGGCGATCTCCCGGACCCTGGCGCGGTGGCGCGCCTCCTCGCGGGCGGCCGAGGGGAGGCGGAGCCCGGCGGCGAGGAACCCGGTGCGGGTCAGCCGGTGGCGGCCGAGCATCAGGCTGTCCTCGACGGTGGCGCGGGGCGGGAGGGCCAGGTTCTGGAAGATCCGGCCGACGCCGAGGTCGGCGATCCGGTGCGGGGGCAGGGCGGTCAGCTCGTGCGGACCGAGACGGACGGAGCCCTCGGTGGCGCGGTAGACGCCGGAGAGGACGTTGAAGCAGGTGGACTTGCCCGCGCCGTTGGGCCCGATGAGGGCGTGCACGGTGCCGGGGCGGACGGTGAAGTCGACGGCGTCGAGGGCGGTGAGGCCGGCGAAGCGGACGGTGAGGCCGCGGACGGTGAGGGCGGGGATGTCGGGCATCTCGATCCCGATGCGCATCGCCTCCTCGGCCTCCTGCCAGTGCTGGTGTGGGGGCGGCGCGGTCATCGGGTGTCCTCCCAGCGGGACAGGACCGGGTGCGCGGTCCGGGCGCGGGCCGCGTCGGCGGCGGCGTCCTCGTCGACCACGCCCAGGTAGCGGCGGCGCACCTCGTCGGAGGCGGCGAGTTCGGCGGCGGGGCCGGAGAGGGTGACCTCGCCGACCTCCAGGACGTACGCGCGGGAGGCCAGCCGCAGGGCGAGCGCCGCGTTCTGCTCGACGAGCAGCACGGCCGTGCCCTGGGCGTTGATCTCCCGGACGGCGTCCGCGATCCGGGCCGCCATCAGCGGGGCGAGCCCGAGCGAGGGTTCGTCGAGCAGGAGCAGGCCGGGCGCGGCCATCAGGGCGCGGCCGACGGCCAGCATCTGCTGCTCGCCGCCGGAGAGCAGTCCCGCGGGCTGCCGGGCGCGTTCCGCGAGGACCGGGAAGAGCTCGTGGACCCGGCGGAGGGAGGCCGTCCGCGCCGCCCGTCCGCCGCGGCTGCCGAGCGCTCCGGCCCGCAGGTTGTCCTCGACCGACATACGGGCGAAGACCTGGCGGCCCTCGGGCACCTGGGAGACGCCGGCCGCGACGACGCGGTCCGGCGGCAGGCCGTCGAGCGGCCGGCCGTCGCGGCTCACCGTGCCGGAGACCACGGCGCCGCCGTGGAACCGGAGGGTGCGCGACACCGCCCGCAGCAGGGTCGACTTGCCGGCTCCGTTGGCCCCGAGGACGGTGACGACCTCGCCCGCGGGCACGGTCAGCGACACCCGCCGCAAGGCGCGCACCGGCCCGTATCCCGCCGTCAGGTCCGTCACCTGGAGGGCGGGTGCGGTACCTCCCATGGTTCCCCACTTCCGGTCGGCCCGGCCGGTCCCTGTCACCCGGCCGTTCGATGGCGCTCACCCCAGCACCGCGCCGGACCGCCCGTCCACGGTCCGCGGCCGAATCGCTGCCGGTGACCAGCGGGCGCGTCGCAGGGCTGTGCATGCGCACAACGCTGCGCGTCAGGCCTGTCGGGAGGGGGTCCGGGCGGTGGATCCTCCGGGCATGGGACGGCGCAGACGGCGGACCGGCGACGACTGGAAGGTGCTCGCGCAGGCGTGCACGACGCTTCTTGAGCGGGTGCCGGAACTGGTGGACGAGCATCTGAGGGAACTCCACGCGTACGAGCCCGCCTACGGGCGGATCCTCCCGTACGACCAGCACTGGCAGGAGGCCGAGGAGGCGATGCGCATCGGGATCGAGATGATCTCGGCGCCCCGGAACTCGCCCCGGCGGGACCTGGAGCACGCGGACGCGATGGGGCGGCGGCGGGCCGCGCAGGGCATGCCGCTCGAACTGGTCGTGCACGCGTACCGGCACGCCGGGCATCTGGTGTGGGACGCGCTCATGGAGGGCGCGGGGGCGGACACCGGGCAGCTGGCGGCACTGATGCAGTCGGCGACGACGGTGTGGTCGGCGGTGGACGCGCAGGCGGACACGGCGTCGGAGGCGTACCGGACGACGGAGCTCGAACTGCGCCGCCGGACGGACGAGCAGCTCCAGGCCCTCCTCGACGCCCTGCTCCAGGGCCGGGGCTCGCCCGAGCTGGTGGCGCGGGCGGCGGCGGGCCTGGACCTGCCGGAGCTGGGGCGGTACGCGGTGGTGGTGCTGCGCTACGACCGGCGCGAGGAGCGGGAGCCGTTCCACCGGCAGGTGCAGGGCGAGGGAGTGCGGTTCCTGTGGCGGATGGGCGCGGACGCCGAGCTGGGGGTGGTGGCGCTCGCCGGGGACACCGGACTGGACGCGCTGTCGGAGCTGCTCGACGGGCGGTGCCCCGGTCCCGGCGGGATCAGTCCGGTGGTGGTGGGCCTGACCGAGCTGGGCCGGGCGCGGCGGCTCGCCGAACTGGCGCTGCGGACGTGTCCGCCGGGGAGCCGTGAGATCGTCCGGCTGGACCGGCGGATGGCGGGCGCGCTCGTGGTGGGCCAGCCGGAGGTGGCGAACCTGCTGGTCTCGGACGTACTGGGCGGCCTGCTGGAACTGGACCCGGCGGACCGGGCGGTCCTCCTGGAGACGCTGGACGCGTGGCTGGAGTGCGAGGGGTCGGCGGGGCGGGCGGCGGGCCGGCTGTACTGCCACCGCAACACGGTCTTCAACCGCCTGCGGCGCCTGGAACAACTGACGTCCCGGTCGCTGTCCCGACCGCGGGACCTCACGG
>NZ_RDBH01000036.1 GCF_008042145.1 Streptomyces sp. adm13(2018) | reverse complement strand
CTGCGCACCGGCGCCGTCCGGACCGGATCCGTCCCGCCCGCCGGCCACATCCACTGGGAGCGCGGCGGGGAGGCGGTCACGCGAGGTCGTACCGGAGCTCGGGGCGCTCCCAGTGGATGTGGCCGGCGGGCGGGACGGATCCGGTCCGGACGGCGCCGGTGCGCAGATAGAACTCCTCGGCGGGCGGGTGCGCGACGACCCGCACGGCCGTGAGCCCGGCGGCGGCGGCCTGCCCGGTCATGTGCTCCATGAGCAGCCGTCCGATGCCGAGGCCCTGGGCGCTGTCGGCGACGAACGCGAGGTCGAGTTCGGCGTCGTCGACGAGCAGCGCGTAGAACCCGAGCACCCGGTCGGTCGCGTCGACGGCGACGAAGACGGAGTGGTGCTCGATGTACGCACCACCGACCTGGTACCCCTCGACCATCGTGGCGTAGTCCCCCCGATAGGCCCGGGAGTTCCTGACCAGCCTGGTGAGGCGCTTGGAATCGTCGGCGTCGGCCCGCCGGACGGTGAACTCGGACATGCGGCGAGTATAGGGGTGATCTAGGCTTTCGATCCTTACGTTTTGGTCAAGGGCGAGACGCCCCCCGCCCCCGAGCCCGCCGGGCGGGACGCGCGGCCGCGCCCCGCCGGGCAGGACACTCAGCCGCCGCAGGCCCCCAGCTCGCCCGGATCGACCCCGTCGAGGCGGGCGGCCAGGGCGTCCAGGCGTTCGCGCAGGTCGCGGATGTCGGCGAGATCGAGGCCCGTCGCGGTGGCGATCCGGCGGGGCACGTCACGGGCCCGCTCCTTGAGCGCGGCCCCCTCGGCGGTGGGGCGGACGGTGACGGACCGCTCGTCCTCGGAACTGCGCCGCCGCTCGACGTAGCCCGCCGCCTCCAGGCGCTTGAGCAGCGGGGACAGGGTGCCGGAGTCGAGCCGGAGGCGCTCCCCGATCCCCTTCACGGGCAGCTCGCCGTGCTCCCAGAGCACCAGCATCGCGAGGTACTGGGGGTAGGTGAGACCGAGCTCCTTGAGCGCCTCGCGGTAGACGCCGTTGAACGCGCGGGTCGCCGCGTGCAGCGAGAAGCAGATCTGGTGGTCGAGCCGGAGGAAGTCCTCGTCCGGGACGGTGTCGAGCGTCTCCATGGCTCCAGGATACGCGAGGACCCCTCATGCGCGATTAAGTTGCACACAACTGAATAGCGCGCTACTAATAGAGGGCCACCGCAGCACACCCCTCCCGAGGACAGGAACGGACACCATGGACGCGATCTACACCGCCGTCGCCACCGCCAACGGCCGCGAGGGCCGCGCCGTCAGCTCCGACGGCCACATCGACCTCCCCCTCGCCCACCCCCAGGCCCTCGGCGGCGACGGTCAGGGCACCAACCCCGAGCAGCTCTTCGCCGCCGGGTACGCGGCCTGCTTCGCCAGCGCGATGAACCTGGTGGCCCGCCAGGAGAAGATCGACATCTCCGAGGCCTCGATCACCGCCGAGGTCTCCATCGGCAAGGACGCCGCGGACGGCGGCTTCGGCCTCGCCGTCGTGATGCGCGCCGAGTTCCCCGACCACCTCCAGGGCGAGGCCGGCGCGGCCCTGCTGGAGAAGACCCACGCCTTCTGCCCGTACTCCAAGGCGACCCGCGGCAACATCACGGTCGACCTCGTCGTCGAGTAGGTTCCTGTCGCTTCCTGTACGCCCCTGACGGTTCACCGATCGTCGGGGGCGTTCGCTTGTGAGCTCTTCCGTTCGAGCACGGGGGATTCGCCTGCCGTACGACGGGCAGTCATGGAACGGCCCCCGGGCAGTGGTTCCCGGGCGCTCTCCTGTGGGGCGCCCGTCGGACGGTCCGCCGGGCCGCCGCACGCGCACCCCCACCCGTGCCCCGTCCCGACCCGGAGGAGAACTCCCCCATGGCCGATCTCGACCGCCGCCGGTTCCTTCAACTCGCGGGCGGCGCCGCCGCGCTGACCATGCTCTCGGACAGCATCGCGCGCGCCGCCGCCATCCCGGCGCAGGGTTCCACCGGAACGATCCAGGACATCGAGCACATCGTCGTCCTGATGCAGGAGAACCGTTCCTTCGATCACTACTTCGGGGCGATGAAGGGCGTACGGGGCTTCGGCGACCCCCGCCCGGTCACCCTGCCCAGCGGCAAGTCGGTCTGGAACCAGTCGAACGGCACGAAGGTCACCCTGCCGTTCCGGCCCGAGAGCGCGAAGCTCGGCATGGAGTTCCTCCAGGGCCTCAACCACGACTGGGCCGGCGGCCAGAAGGCCTTCAACAAGGGCGCCTACGACCAGTGGATACCGGCCAAGACCCCGGCCACGATGGCGTACCTCACCCGCGAGGACATCCCCTTCCACTACGCGCTCGCCGACGCCTTCACCATCTGCGACGCCTACCACTGCTCGTTCATCGGCTCGACCGACCCGAACCGGTACTACCTGTGGACCGGCCACACCGGCAACGACGGCACCGGCGGCGGCCCGGTCCTCAACAACGCCGAGGCCGGCTACGGCTGGAAGACCTACCCGGAGCGGCTGGAAGCGGCCGGGGTGTCCTGGAAGATCTACCAGGACATCGGCGACGGCCTGAACGCGGGAGGCTCCTGGGGCTGGATCAACGACGCCTACCGCGGCAACTACGGCGACAACTCGCTCCTCTACTTCAACAGCTACCGCAACGCGCAGCCCGGCGACCCGCTGTTCGAGAAGGCCCGCACGGGCACGAACGCGAAGGCCGGCGACGGCCTCTTCGACCGGCTGCGCGCCGACGTCCAGGGCCGCCGGCTGCCGAAGATCTCCTGGATAGCCGCCCCGGAGGCCTTCTCCGAGCACTCCAACTGGCCCGCCAACTACGGTGCCTGGTACATCTCGCAGGTCCTCGACGCGCTCACCTCGAACCCCGACGTGTGGGCCCGTACCGCGCTGTTCATCACCTACGACGAGAACGACGGCTTCTTCGACCACGTCGTCCCGCCCTACGTCCCCGGCTCCGCCGCGCAGGGCCTCTCCACCGTCGCGACCGGCCTCGACCACTTCGCGGGGAAGACCGGCTACGTGGCCGGCCCGTACGGCCTCGGCCCCCGCGTCCCGATGCTCGTCGTCTCCCCCTGGTCCACCGGCGGCTACACCTGCTCCGAGACCTTCGACCACACCTCCGTCATCCGCTTCATGGAGCAGCGCTTCGGCGTCCGCGAACCGCAGATCTCCCCCTGGCGGCGGGCCGTCTGCGGCGACCTGACCTCCGCCTTCGACTTCACCCGCACCAACACCTCACCGGCCCCGCTGCCGTCCACCGGCGGCTACCTCCCGCCGGACCGGAACCGCCACCCGGACTTCCCCGCCACCGCCCCGGCGACCGGCACCATGCCCCGCCAGGAGCGCGGCCTGGCCGTCGCGCCCTTCGACGTCGAACTGGAGCTTGGAGCCCTCGACCGCGGTGAGGGTCGCGGTGAGGGTGACGGTCTCRCCCACGGGGGTGGGTGCCAGGTGGGCGGAGTCGTGGGTGAGACCGAGCGTCATGGACCCCTCGGGGAGGTCGTTCTCCAGCACCTTCATGGCCGTGATCTCGCCCAGCCAGAGCAGGACGGGGGTGGCCAGCACGTCGAGGCCGTTGCCCCAGTTGCTGGCGGCCTCCGCGGCGGTGACGGTGTGGGTGACGGTGGCCGTGGTGCCGATCAGGGCGGTGAGATCGGTCCCGGTGGTCGGGGCGGTCATGTCGGGCTTCCTCCTGGGGCGGTCGGTGTCGGCGGTACGGGCGGTGGGGTACGAGGACGCGGGCTCACGCGGCATGCTGGAGGGAGCGCATCTGGTTGAAGACGTTCTTGCGCTGCATCTCCGCGGTGCCGCCGGCGATCACGGCTCCCAGGGCGTCCTTGAGCGCCTTTGTGTGCGGGSCCTCCATGTAGCCGAGGTGGCCGTAGACCCGCAGGGCGGTCTCGGTGCCGAGCTTGAGGGTCTCCCCGGCGTGGTACTTGGCGACCGAGCACATCAGCGAGGCCTCCGGGCGCTGCTGGAGGAGAGCGTCCAGGGCCCCGTAGGAGACCCAACGGGTGGACTCCAGGGCGAACTTGGCGTCGGTGACCCGCCCCTGGACGTACTGGTGCTCGCCGATGGGGACACGGAAGGCGTGCCGCTGCTGGGTGTAGGCGAGGATCTCGTCGAGCATCGGGTCGAGGTAGGACGCCGCGAGGATGCCGTACAGCAGCCGGTCCAGGGCGATGGTGTCGTAGATGAGGTCGACGCCGCCGCCGATCTCCCCGAGGATGTTGCGGCTCTCCACCCGGACGTCGTCCAGGGCGATGGGGCCGGTGGGGCTGGTGCGGTTGCCCATCATGTCCTCGGGGGCCCCGCGGGTGACGCCCTGGGCGTGCAGGTCCACCAGGAACAGGGTGATGTCCCGCTTGCCCGCCTCGGGGACCCGGCCGAGGATCAGCGCGAGGTCGGCCGCCGGGCCGTTGGTGATGTGGTCCTTGTGGCCGGTGAGCCGGTAGGTGCCGTCGGGGGCGGAGGTCGCGGCGGACTTGATGCGGGTGACGTCGGAGCCGCCCGTGGTCTCGGTCAGCGCGGTGGCCCCGACCTCGCCGCCGAGCAGGCGCGGAATCCAGTACTGCTGCTGGTCGGGCGTGCCGTACGTGGAGATGGACCGGATGAGGCCGGCCTGGGCGACCATCGAGAGGCAGAAGCCGAGGTCCCGGCCGCCCGCGGCGACGCCCTCGAAGGCCGCGGCGAAGTCCCACCAGGTGCCGCCCGCGCCGCCGAGCTCCTTGGCCACCGGCAGCTTCCATATGCCGGCCGCGCTGAGTTCCTGCCAGGAGTCCAGGTCGAGACGGTGCTCGGTCGTGCAGTCGTCGGCGCGCTTGGCGACCGTGGTGGCCGCGAGGTCGTGGAAACGGGTGCGCAGCGCGGGGTCGGAGAAGTGCGTGATCACGTGCGGGGTCCTTCCGGTCGAACAGCTCGAACAGATGAGGGGTGAAGGGGGACTTCAGTGGGACAGGGCCGCGAGCTGCGGCGCCGCGACACCCGGCGGTGCCTGCTCGGTGCGCTCCACGGCCCGCTCCAGCCGGGCCAGCAGGTCGTCCACTTCGCCGTCACCGATGGTCAGGGGCGGGGCGACCATGACCGACTCGGTGACGGGGGTGACGCCGGCGGGGTAGAGCAGCAGGCCCTCCGCGCGGGCGTTCTCGACCAGGTCGAGCGAGGTGCCGGGGAAGCGGTCGGGGTCGGACTGCACGCCCAGGGCCAGTTGCAGACCCGCGCCGCGCACATCGGTGAGCAGACGGTGGCGGCCGGTCAGTTCGGCCAGCCGCTCCTGGAGCCGGGCACCAGTCCGGGCGGCCCTCGCCGGAATGTCCTCGCGTTCCAGGTACTCCAGTACGGCGGCGGACGTCGCGGTCGCCAGCGGCGCTCCGGCCATGGTGTGCCCGAACAGCACGCTGCCCAGCGGCGCGTCGAAGGTGGCGGCGACCCGGTCGGACACCAGGACGGCGGCCACCGGCACGAACCCCGCCGACAGGCCCTTGCCCAGCACCATGACGTCCGGGGCGATGCCCGCGTGGTCGCAGCCGAACCAGCGCCCGGTGCGGCCCAGCCCGGTCATGACCTCGTCCGCGACGAGCAGGAACCCGTGCTGGTCGGCGAGTTCCCGCAGCCTGACCAGGGTGCGGGGGTCGGTGGGCACCGCACCGGAGGAGGCCCCGCCCACCGGCTCGATCACCACGGCGCCGATGCGGTGCGGTCCGATCTCCGTGATGGCCTCCTCCCAGTCCTGGGCGTCCGCGCGCAGCGCGCCCTGCGAGGGGCGCACCCGGGCGACCGCCGTCTGGTTGGTCAGCAGCGGGGTGAGGTTCGTACGGCGCAGGGGGTGGCCGGAGGCGGCCAGGGCACCCGCGGTCATGCCGTGGTAGCTCGGCTCCTCGGTCAGCACCACGCACTGGAAGGGCCGGTAGGCGGTGGCGTGGTAGAGCGTCGCCAGGCGCAGGGCCGTCTCGATGCCCTCCGACCCGGAGTTGCAGAACTGCACCTGGTTGAGGTCACCCGGGGCCAGCCGGGCGAGGTTCGCGGTCAGCTCCTCCAGCGCGGGGGAGCGGAACTGGGTGCGGTAGGTGAAGCAGACCTCGTCGATCTGCCGGTGCATCCGCTCGGTGACCTCGGGAACGGTGTGGCCCAGGTTGACGTTGATGGCACCCGAGCAGCCGTCCAGGTAGGCGTTGCCTTCGGTGTCGTAGAGGTAGACGCCGTCGGCCTTGCTGACAGTGGGAAGCATGGTCTCTCCGTACGTGGGGTGGCGGTACGTGAAGGAGGAGGGCGCGCCGGTCGGGCGCGGGTGAGGTGCCCTCGGTCCGGGGTGGGCGGTGTCAGTACCAGGTGAGGACGACGGCGCCGGCGGTCATGCCGCCTCCGACGGACGCCAGCAGGATCCGCTCGCCGCGGGTGAACGGCTTGCGCGCGTGCTCGTGGGAGAGCGTGAGCGGAATGGAGGCCGCGGCGGTGTTCCCGTACTCGGGGGCGGTGAGCGCGAGCTTGTCCTGCGGTATGCCCATCTCCCGGCCCAGGGCTTCGACCAGCCGGGTGTTGCCCTGGTGGAAGACCACCCGGTCGATGTCGCCGACGGTGAGCCCCGCGTGGTCGAGGGCCTCGTTCACGGCCTTGGGGACGAACTGCAGGCCCCAGTCGCGGACCGCGCGCCCGTCCATCCGGAACAGGTGCTCGCCGTCCGCCACGCGCTGCGCGGTCAGCGGCTTACGGGTGCCGCCCGCCTCGACCCGTACCAGGGACGTGCTCTGACCGTCCGCCAGCAGGGCGACGGCGTGAATGCCGTACCCGTCGGGCACCGGCCCCAGAACGACGGCGCCCGCTCCGTCGCCGAAGAGGCTGACGGTCTTGCGGTCCGTCCTGTCCATGATCGTCGAGTACTTGTCGGCGCCCACCACCAGGGCGCACTCCCCGCCGTCCTGCTGGGCCAGCATGGCGCGGGCGGTCGCCAGGGCGTAGAGGAAGCCCGAGCAGACGGCGTTCACGTCGAACGCGGGGAGGACGGGCAGGTCCAGGCGCTGTTGCACCATGACGGCCGTGGCGGGCTGCGGCTGGTCGGGGGTCGAGGTCGCCGTGATCAACAGGCCGATACGAGTACGGAGCGACTCGTCCTCGAGTAAGGGAGCGGCGGCTTCCGCTGCCATCTCCGAGGTCGCCATGCCGGCCGGGGCGTAGTGCCGCTCCGAGATGCCGGTGCGGGCGGCGACCCACTCGGGATCCGTCCCGGCCCACTCGCTGATCTGCTCGTTGTCCACCACGGTGGGCGGCACGTAGCCGCCCACGGACAAGATCCCGATTCCCATCGGGGCTCCCCTCTGACGTCGTGCGCACCGTCTGGTCCCGGTGCGTCGCTGATGTTTACCCGTGTACTCGATAGCCGGTAAACGCAATCCTGCTGTCCGACGTGACGAAAGCGACGTTTGACGCACGGTCACCCGTGCCCGTGTCGCGACCAGTGCGAATGCGCACGGGGGCGGTGCCTGGTCCGGGAGGTGGTGCAAAAGGATCATTGCGGAAGTGACAAACACGCCGAGAGAAATCCGGCCTTCGCTGACGGTTGATCAACACGACGGGCGACGTCGGATCCTCAGCTCCCGGCCATGCGCGTGCCACACGCTGGAAAGGTGTGTCTGATAGGCCGCGAGGGGTCTTGGGGGCACGGCGAGTGCCGCGTCAGGGAGCCTCCGCCCTGATTCCCGTCGACCGAAACGCCGGTAGGCCCCCGAACTTATGGACGGCGGACTCACTCCTTCCGGTAGCCGGGGTCGGTTCACCGTCACGCCTGTCTGGCGGCACGGTTACGTAGGAGTACTCATTGAGCCGGGCCCGGAATCGAGGGCCACAGAAGACAGGTGACACATATGCGAACCGAGGCCGCCAAGCGGGTCGAACTGGTCTTCTCCCTCTTCGACGCCGATGGCAACGGAGTCATCGAATCCACTGACTTCGACCTCATGACGGGCCGTGTTCTGGAAGCGGCGGTCGCATCGGACGACGGTGCCAAGGACGCTGTCCGGGCCGCGTTCCGCCGCTACTGGACGACGCTGGCCACGGAACTGGACGCCAACGGCGACGGTGTGATCACCGTCGAGGAGTTCCGTCCGTTCGTGCTGGATCCCCAGCGCTTCGGTCCCACGATCGCCGAGTTCGCCGAGGCGCTGGCCGCACTCGGCGACCCGGACGAGGACGGCCTGATCGAGCGCCCGCTCTTCATGTCGCTGATGACGGCGATCGGCTTCGAGAAGGCGAACATCCACGCGCTCTTCGACGCCTTCGGCCCGGACGCCGAGGACCGCATCACTGTGGCTACCTGGGCCGCAGGCATCGAGGACTACTACGCTCCGGACATGGCCGGGATCCCGGGCGACGAGCTGGTGGCCGCCCGGGTCTGAGACCGCCCGTGAGCGGCCGTCCCGAGACGACCGTCCCGGGACGCTGCCGCGCGTGATCATGGAGATCGCTCGCCGTTCCCGGTCCTGGCGAGCACCCGGCCGGGTACGGGTGCTCGTCCTTGTCATGACGTCGTAACCGCCGCGGACGTCATGGCCGGGGCTTGTGCGCGAACACCCACCGGTTTCCCTCCAGCGCGTCGTTCGGCTCGGGGACGGGGCCTCGTCCGTGCTGGTGAGTGAAGTCGAAGGGCGTGTGCATCGAGGTGGACCAGCCCCTGGCCCTCAGGTGGCCCGCGGAGTCGGGTCGTGGGCCCGCGTCGAAGAGGCGGAGCAGGTCGATGCCGATCTGTTCGCGCGTCGCGGTGTAGATCGTGCTGTCGCGGTACGCCAGGAGGTTCTTCTCCAGCTTGGCCTCGAAGGCCAGAGAGCTGCCCGCGGTGGTCAGCCTGTCCACCGTGTCGATGAGATACGTCTCAGCGGGGCCCGGCAGGTAGAAGAGCAGCCCCTCGGCCAGCCAGACGCTCGGCACGGCCGGGTCGAAGCCGACCGTGGTCAGCGCGGTGACCCAGTCCGCGCGCAGGTCGACCGGTACCGGGACGCGTTTCACCCTCGGGGCAGCCGACAGGCCGGTGAGCACCTGCTGCTTGAAGGCCAGCACGCCCGCCCTGTCGATCTCGAAGACCACCAGGTCGGCCGGCCAGTCCAGCCGGAAGGCACGCGTGTCCAGCCCCGCACCCAGCAGGACCACTTGGCGGGCGGACGCACCGACCGCCTGGAGGAGGAAGTCGTCGAGGACCCTGGTCCTCAGGCCGAAGTAGCGGGCGAACCGCCCCCACAGCGGGTTGTCGTCCTTGTCCGGGACCTGCTCGATGCGTACCGGCCAGGAGGTGCACGCCGGGGCGGCGCGCACGAAGTGTTCCGCGTAGACGTCCTGGGCGAGGCTGTCGTGGCGGTGGGTCTCGATCGCCCGTGCCGCGGCGACCAGGAGGGCGGTCAGGCCCACACCTCCGTCCACACCGTCCAGCTCTGTCTGCTGCGGGGCCGTGCCGGGCATGTTTCCTCCGTCGGGAATCGCGGGTGCGGAGTTCGGGCTGTCTTTGCCGGGTGGGGGGCGCGGTTCCGCGCGCCCCGCTCATCGGCCTGTTCGCTCCGGGATCAGGACGGGTTTGACCACGATGCCCGCGTCGCAGTCGCGTTCGGCCTCGTTGATGTCGGCCAGCGGGTAGGTGCGGATCAGCTGGTCGAAGGGGAGGCAGCCGGCCGACCACAGCGTGGTCAGCCGGGGGATCAACAGTCCGGGGACAGCGTCCCCTTCGCAGATGTGACGGATGCTGCGGCCTCGGTCGAGGGTGCCCGGTTCGAGCGGCAGCGCGGTGTGAAGGCGCGCCACCAGGCCGAGGATGCCGGTGGGGCGCAAGGCCTGGAGCGCGTCGTTGATGAGCGGAGCCGAGGCCGTGGTGTCCAGGGCGTACCGCGCGCCGCCGCCGGTCAGCCGTCGGATCCGTTCGGGCAGTCCTGCCGTGTCGGCGGGCAGTGGGATCGCGCCGAACCGTTCGGCCGAAGCCAGCCGTTGGGGGTGCCGGTCGACGGCCACGGTCAGTACTCCGGCAGCGGTGGCCGCCATCACCGCGGCCAGGCCCACGGCTCCAGCGCCGAGGACCGTCAGGGTGTCGCCAGGGCCCGCGCCGAAGGTGTTCAGCACGGCTCCGGCTCCGGTCAGGAAGCCGCAGCCGAGGGGCCCGAGCAGTTCGAGCGGCAGCGCCGGGTCGACCCGGACGGCGTTACGAGCCGGGACGAGCGCGTACTCGGCGAACGAGGACTGGCCGAACCAACGAGGGGCCAACGCCTCCCCGGTGGCATCGGTGAGCCGCGGCACGTCCTCCTCGCGTCCTCCGAAGAGGTTGAGGGAGGCGAAGGAGTCGCAGTAGGCGGGAGCCGCGCCGAGGCAGTTGTGGCAGTGCCCGCAGGAGTCGAAGCTCAACACGACGTGGTCACCCACGTTCATCGCGGCGTCAGGGCCGCTGCCCGTCCGCACCACGACCCCGGAGCCCTCGTGGCCCAGCACGGCCGGGAGCGGGCTGCGGCCGGCGGACCGCCGGACCGCGAGATCGGTCCGGCACATTCCCGCACCCGCGATCTCGACCAGGATCTCGCCCTCGGCGGGTTCCGCCCGCAGGGTCACCTCCTCGACCGTGAACGGAGCCTCGTACGAGCGCAGTACAGCCGCCTGGAACTTCATCGTCACCCCTCCTGAGGACGGTGGACGACGAACGGCCGGAGGTTGCCGTAGAGCCCCCACGGTCCGCCCGCGACGCCGACGCCGCTGTCCTTGACGCCGGCGAAGGGCTGGGCGAGGGACAGTTCGGCGTGGTGGTTGATCCAGGCCGTGCCGCATTCGAGACGGTCCGCCACAGCCTCGGCCCGGTCGAGATCGGTGCCCCACACGGAGCCGCCCAGCCCGAAGCCGGTGCCGTTGGCCGCGTCGACGGCTTCGTCGAGGCTGCGGTAGGCCAGCACAGGCAGGACCGGTCCGAACTGTTCCTCGGTCACCACCGGACTGTCGGAAGGGACGTCCGTGAGGATCGTGGGGGCGAAGTAGTATCCCGGCCCGTCCAACCGGTGGCCGCCGGACGCCGCCCGGGCGCCGTCGGTCAGAGCCTGCTCCGTGATCCGTTCGACCCGGGCCAGCTGTGGGGCGTTGTTGACCGGTCCCAGCCGGGTTTCGGGGTCGAGACCGGGCCCGACGGCGACGGCCTTCGCGCGCTGAGCCAAGGCTTCAACCACCTCGGCGTGGAGCCGGGCCGGGACGTAGACGCGTTTGACCGCCATGCAGACCTGCCCGCAGTTCCGGAACGCCGCCCAGAACAGCCGGTCCGCGATCCGGTCCACGTCGACGTCGTCCAGCAGGACGGCGGCGTCGTTGCCGCCCAGTTCCAGGGTGACCCGGGCGAGCGAGGCCGCCGCCCCGGCGGTCACGGCCCGCCCGGTGGACACCGATCCGGTGAAGGTGACGTGGCGGATGCCCGGGTGGGCCGCGAGGCGGGCACCGAGGGGTTCCCGGCCGGTGATGACGGTCAGTACGTCCTCGGGCAGGACAGTGGCGAGGACGGACCCGAGCAGCCGGGTGGCGAGCGGAGTGAACGGCGACGGTTTGAGGACCATGGTGTTGCCCGCCGCGAGCGCGGGCGCGAACTTCGCCGCCGCGAGCTGGAGGGGAAAGTTCCACGGCACGATCGCGGCGACGGGCCCCAGGGGACGCCAGCGGATCTCGCTGCGCACGGGCCGTCCGTCGTCGATCCTGCGGGTCCGGGGCGCCAGGTCCGCGAAGTAGCGCAGGCGGGCCGCAGTACGAGCGACCTCCGCGTACGACTCGGCCAGCGGCTTGCCCTGTTCCCGGGTGAGCAGTCGGGCCAGGTCGTCGCCGGCCGTCTCCACGGCGTCGGCCGCGGCGTGCATCGCGACGGTGCGGGCCGCGGGATCCTCGCGCCAGCCGTGCCAGGCTCGCTGGGCTCGGGCGATCACGTCGTCCAGTTCGCCCGGCTGCTGGTCGGGGGCCTCGTCGAAGGTCTCCCCGGTGGCCGGATCCACGACGGAGAAGGGTACGGTCCGGCGTCCGGGGACGCTGCGGGCCTCATGTGTCGGCATGCCGGCGTTCAGTTCACGGCGGGGACGCCGACGGTGTGCTCCCGGGCGTGCCGGTCCATCTCCGCCCGGAAGGCCGCCACCAGATGCGGCTGGATCCGTCCGGTGTTGCGGTCTCCGCCTTCGCAGACGGCTCCCCGCACGCCCACGATGTCCGTGCCCATGCGGGTCAGCGGGCCGAGGTCGGCCTGAGTGACACTCCCGGCGAGGGCTGCGAGCAGACCGGAGGCGTGGGCCAGCCGTACGAACTCGGCACAGACCTCCGGTGGAACGTGGTCGAACAGCCGGGTTCCGTCCTTGATGGCGGTGTCGAGCATGGCCGCGTCGGCACCTGAGCGGGCGGCGATGTCGGGCAGGGCGAGCGGGTTGACGCAGCCGATGCGGTGGGCGTCGGCGTAGCCGGAGGCGACGACGAGCGCGTCCGGGCGGTGGTCCTTCACCGCCCGGACGACCGCGCGCATGACCTCGATGCCCTGCTCGGGCGTCGTGCATCCGTAGAGGCCGACCTTGATGTACGTGGCGCCGGAGACGACCGCGCCGAGCGCGGCCTGCGCCACCGTGCCGGGCTTGTACGGGACGTCCCCCACGGTGGCGGACACGGGCTTGTCCGCCGGCACCGCGTCGCGGATCTCCCGGATGACCCAGGGGAAGTTGGCTCCGAGCGAGCCCTCGTCGGGCTTCTTCACGTCGACGATGTCGAGGTGCTCCGCCGCCTCTGCGCAATCGAGGGCTTCCTCGACACTGTCCGGGGAGATGAGAAGCAACACCACTGAACTCCTTCCGCCGCATGTCCACCTGACCGAGGGACAGGGGTGCGGTTCGCCTGGTTCATGTGCGGTGCGCTCATCATTTCCGTTGCCCCGTGACCACAGGTAGGGCGCACGGGGTTGATCGGGGTGCTCACCCCGGCGCGCGGTGCGCCGTGCATACCGGGATGAACCGCTCCCGCCGGCACCATGGCCGCGAAGAGTCGAGGACCAGTACGTGCCGGAGCGGCACTTCTGCCCTGCGCCGGACGATGGTCCGTCGCGGCTGGGCCGTTGGTAGGAGCCCGTGCGGGCCCGACGGCCACTCCATGCCCTCCGCGCGCCCGCTTGCGGACGATGTCGCTGATTCGTCCGTAGGAAGTCATGAGAACGCGGAACGGGGGCACAGGAGCGGCAGAGAGAGGACGCCCCCACACGGCCGGAGAATGCCGGCCGTTGACGAGAGAAGGATGCTTCCATGTCGCAGGTCGAAGAGTCCGTCGAGGTCGACGTCCCCGTGCGTACCGCCTACAACCAGTGGACGCAGTTCGAGTCGTTCCCGCACTTCATGGAGGGCGTGGAGCGCATCGAGCAGCGCACCGACACGATGACGCACTGGGTCGCCAAGGTCGGCGGGGTGACCAAGGAGTTCGAGGCGGAGATCACCGAGCAGATTCCCGACGAGCGGGTCGCGTGGACGACCCTGAGCGGCGAGGTCAAGCAGGCCGGCGTCGTCACCTTCCACCGGCTGGAGGAGAACAGGACGAAGGTGATGCTCCAGCTGGACTACGACCCCGACGGCTTCAAGGAGAACGTCGGCGACAAGCTCGGCCTCGTCAAGCGGCAGATCACCGGCGACCTGAAGCGGTTCAAGGAGTACATCGAGGACCGCGGCCGCGCGAGCGGCTCCTGGCGCGGCGAGGTCTGAGCGCAGCGCCCTGGTCGAGCACCGGCCTCCCCTGAAAGCCTCTGAGCCCCGGGCCGCATCGGTCCGGGGCTCAGGCCGTCGCCGGCCTCTGCGCGAGGCACACCCCCGACCGCATCGGCTCCGGGGAGGGTTCTGGACAGCGCCCGGTTCCGGCCACCCCTGGGAGGGGGCGGGGCATCGTCAGAGACGGTGTTCCTCCGCCGACCCGGGTGGACCCGTTCGCATGTGATCCGCGGTCGGGCGTACGGTCGAAGGACCGGGCGCGGTTCCGGGCGGATCGGGCCTGGAGGCAG
Source organism: Streptomyces sp. adm13(2018) (assembly GCF_008042145.1). Classification (GTDB taxonomy): domain Bacteria; phylum Actinomycetota; class Actinomycetes; order Streptomycetales; family Streptomycetaceae; genus Streptomyces. The sequence continues at coordinate 2,193 of NZ_RDBH01000036.1, read as the reverse complement.
CGCGGTGCAGACCCTTCGTTTTGACAGCAGCGACCTGGAGGCGACCGAGGCGTTCATGTCCCGGGCGTACACCCCCATGCGGATCGGCGGCCGGCCCCGCGACACACGTGCCCGCGTCGTGCGCACGGCGACCGAGAGGATCAGTGTCGACAGGCTGGCACTCGACTTCACGATGGCCTACGACGCCGGAGCACTGGACCGGATCACCCTGCTGACCCTCCACACCGGCACCCTCGCGGACATCACCGGGGGCCGTGACGAGGTGTACGGCCCGGGCGAGTCGTTCCTGATCACCCAGCCCGGCCGGCCCTACGCCGGCGAGGTCCGCGCGGCCCGCTACACGGTCACCATGTTCGACACCGACCTCCTGACCGAGGTCGCCGTCACCGGCGCGCGCACCCGGGGGCCGGTCGTCCTCACCGGCAACCGCGCGGTCGACCCCGCCGCCAACCGGCGCCTGGGCGCCACCGTGGCGTTCCTACGGGACCACGTCCTCGTCGACCCGGACGCCGGCAGTCTCGTCGCCGCGACCGCCGTCCGGCACCTCGCCGCCGTCACCCTCGCCTGTCTGCCGAACTCCGCGACGGGCGAGGAGCCCGACCGGGTCGACAGCCGAGACGCCGGCGGCGCGACCCTGCGCCGGGCCGTCGCCTTCATCGAGGACAACGCACACCGGGACATCGGCCTCGCCGACATCGCCGCCGCCGCGTACGTCACCCCTCGGGCCGCCCAGTACGCCTTCAGCCGCCATGCCGGCACCACACCGCTCGGATACCTGCGCCGGGTCCGTCTCGGCCGTGCCCATGCCGAGCTGAAGGCCGCCGCTCCGGGCGCCACCATCATCAGCGCCATCGCCATGAAGTGGGGCTTCGCGCACCAGGGCCGCTTCGCCGCCGCCTACCGCGACGCCTACGGCGTCCCGCCGTCCGCCACCCTGCGCGGCACCGACGCCTGATCCGCCGCCGACGCCGGACGGCCGCCACCCCCGTGCGCCGCGCACCATGAGTCCCGGACGTGGAACGAACAGCCGTAGCCTCCTGAGCGAAGACTCGCGGCCATATGGCGTCGTGAGGTTTTCCTCCGGCGGATACGGGGGCACCTGGTTGTATCGGGCAGCCGACGACGCTGCCGGGGAGGTCGGCCTCCTCATGACCGGAGGGAAGACCGACGACCCGGACACCGCACGCCCGCCGACGGAGCGCGGTTCCGCAGGCCTTCCCGCCGGCTGATCCAGCCGGTCACCCCCTTCCACGATCCCCTTCGACCGAGGCCTCGCGCATGACGCCCACCGGAACGGGCAAGGGCCGTGTGCCCCCTCAAGGAGAACGACCGATGCTGATGGCGCACCCCGCGGTACTCAAGGACCTCGTGGACCGGTACGAGAGGCTGGCCCTCCTGCATACCGAGACGGGAGCGGCCGAGGTGCGGCGGAAGCTGGAGGACGCCGCCTACACCCTGTGCGTGACGACGGGCGTCAAGGATCCCGAGGCGGCCCTGCTCGCCGCTCGTGCGGGCCTGTCCGGCACGTCTGCCGAGAACGACCCCTCGAGGACGGCGCGACGGGCCGACTCCCGCACCGGGGCGACGTCCCGCCCCGACGGAGCGCCCGCCCCGGCCGAGGGCCTCCAGGGCGCCGGACAGGAACCGCCCGCACCGGGAGGACCGGCCCGGCCCGCAGCAGAACGGACCGTCCGGTCGCTCCGCCGAGACACGGTGCGGGTGGCCTCTGTGCCGGCCGGACACGTCTACGTGCGGCACTGCGCCGACCCGGACGGGGCGGACGGGGTCCTACGGCTGGCCGACCCGCGACCCAACGGGGTGCCGAGCACCTCGCAGCGCTGGTGGCCGCCCGTGATGCTCGACCCGGACTGGGTGGACGCGCACCACGAGGAGTTCGACGTCTTCCACCTCCACTTCGGGTTCGACGCGCAGGGGCCCGACGCGCTCGCCGCCCTCGTGGCCGCCCTGCGCCGCCACGGCAAGCCGCTCGTCTACACCGCGCACGACCTGCGCAACCCGCACCAGGCCGACCCCGGCCCCCACCTGGCGGCTCTGGACGTGCTGGTCCCGGCGGCCGACCGGCTGATCACGCTGACCCCCGGCGCGGCGGCCGAGATCGCCGCCCGGTGGAACCGCACGGCCACCGTGCTACCCCACCCGCACGTGGTGCAGCCGCGCCTCCTCAGCCGCCCC
>NZ_RDBH01000035.1:40243-55332 GCF_008042145.1 Streptomyces sp. adm13(2018) | reverse complement strand
CACCTGGTGCTACTGGGAGGAGGGGCCGGGACACCGGCGGGCGGGTCGAGCAGGCGCCAGGCGAGCGAGAGGCCGGCCGCGCCGCCTCCGACAATGGCCACGTCGCTCAGCGGCACCAGACGTCCTCCTCCGGCCGGGGCGATGCCGGGGGACGGGTGCCGCGGGGCGTCGCACGCGGCGATGGTATGCCGCCCCGGCCTCCGGCCGGGCCTACGGCACGCGGCGTTTCGCGGGCACGTCGGGCCGGCGTGCGGCGAGGGTCAGTGCAGCAGTTCGGCCACCAGCGCGGCCACCTGTTCCACCTCGATCAGGAAGCCGTCGTGACCGTACGGGGAACGGACGACGCGCGCCCGGTCCGCGCCGGGGATGCCGGCCGCCAGCTCCGCCTGCTGGGCCGGCGGATAGAGGCGGTCGGAGTCGATCCCGGCGACCAGGGTCCGCGCGCTCACCCGGCGCAACGCCGACCGGACGCCGCCCCGGTCCCGGCCCACGTCGTGGCCGTTCATGGCCGTGCTCAGCGTGACGTAGCTGCCCGCGTCGAAGCGGCGGACCAGCTTCGCCGCCTGGTGGTCCAGATAGGACTCGACCTGGTACCGGCCGCCTCGCCGGGGATCCTCCGCGCCCTGGACGGCACGGCCGAAGCGCCCGGCGAGTTCGGCCTCGCTCCGGTACGTGACGTGGGCGAGCCGGCGGGCGAGGCTCAGTCCGGTGTGCGGCCCGCGGTCGGCGTCGTGGTAGTCGCCGCCGCGCCAGTCGGGGTCGGCGCGGATCGCGTGCAGCTGGACCGAGGTCCAGGCGATCTGCTCGGCGCTCGCGGCGGCGGTCGTCGCGAGCAGCAGCAGCGCCTCGGTCCGCTCCGGACGGGCCACCGCCCACTCCAGCGCGCGCATGCCGCCCATCGACCCGCCGATGACCAGCGCCCAGCGCTCCACGCCGAGTTCGTCCGCGAGCCCGACCTCGGCCGTGACCTGGTCGCGCAGGGTGAGGTGGGGGAAGGCGCCGCCCCAGCGACGGCCGTCCGCCCGGAGCGAGGACGGCCCCGTGCTGCCCTGGCAGCCTCCCAGCACGTTCGGTGCCACGACGAAGAGTCGGTCCGTGTCCAGTGCCCGCCCGGGCCCGACCAGCCCGTCCCACCACCCGGGCGTGGGATGCCCGGGGCCCGCCGCCCCGGCCGCGTGGCTGTCGCCGGTCAGGGCGTGCAGGACGAGCACCGCGTTGGACCGGTCCGGCGCGAGCGTGCCCCACGTCTCGAACGCGATCCGTACGCCCGGGAGTTCGCCACCCGCCTCCAGCCGCAGCGGTGTCTCCCGTGCGTACCAGCGGCGCCGCCCCGCCGGGTCCCCCTCCCGCCAGGCACCGGAGGCCGGCGGGAGGGGGGCCGCGGACGGCGGTACGACGGTGCTCAGGACGCGCCCTTGGCTGCCCGGAAGCCCGCTTCGAGGTCCGCCGTGAGGTCGGCGAGGCTCTCCAGGCCCACCGACAGCCGCACCAGACCGGGCGAGGCACCCGTCGCGGCCGACTGGGCCTCGTCCAGCTGACTGTGCGTCGTGGACGCCGGGTGGATGATCAGACTGCGTACGTCTCCGATGTTGGCCAGGTGGCTGAACAGCTCGACGGCGTCCACGAACCGCTTGCCCGCCTCCACTCCGTCCCGCAGCTCGAAGGAGAGCACCGCCCCGGCGCCCCGCGGCAGGTACCGCTGCCCCGCCTCGTACCAGCGGTTGGACGGCAGCCCCGGGTAGTGCACGGCGGCGACCTCGMCCCGSCGCTCCAGCCACTCGGCGAGCGCCTGCGCGTTGGCCGAGTGCCGCTCGATCCGCAGGCTCAGCGTCTCCACGCCCTGGAGCAACAGGAACGCCGAGTGCGGGGAGAGCGCCGGGCCGAGGTCGCGCAGCAGTTGCACGCGCAGCTTGACCGCGAAGGCACCGGGACCGAGCGCCGGCCAGTACCGGAGCCCGTGGTAGCTCGGGTCGGGCTCCGTGAAGTCCGGGAAGCGGTCGGGGTGCGCCCCGAAGTCGAAGGTGCCGCCGTCCACGACGACGCCCGCGACGACGGTGCCGTGCCCGCCGAGGAACTTCGTCGCCGAGTGCACCACGATGTCCGCCCCGTGCTCCAGCGGGCGCAGCAGGTAGGGCGTCGGCACGGTGTTGTCCACGATGAGCGGCACCCCGGCAGCGTGCGCCACGTCGGCGACCGCGCGCACGTCGAGGACGTTGCCCCGCGGATTGCCCAGCGTCTCGGCGAACAGCGCCTTGGTGTTCGGCCGGACCGCCGCCCGCCAGGCCTCGGCGTCGTCGGGGTCGTCCACGAACGACACCTCGACCCCGAACCGCGGCAGGGTGTGCCGGAACAGGTTGTACGTACCTCCGTACAGCGACGTACTGGCCACGACGTGGTCACCGGCACCCGCCAGGGTCAGCACGGCGAGCGTCTCCGCGGCCTGCCCCGAGGCGAGCGCGACAGCGGCGACACCGCCCTCCAGCGAGGCGATCCGCTGCTCGAAGGCGTCCTGGGTGGGGTTGTGGATGCGGGTGTAGATGTTGCCGGGCTCGGCCAGCGAGAAGAGGTCGGCGGCGTGCTGCGTGTCCCGGAACACGAAGGACGTCGTCTGGTAGATCGGCGTCGCCCGCGCCCCGGTCACGGGGTCGGGCGTCGCGCCCGCGTGGATCTGCCTGGTCTCGAACGACCAGGCGGAGGCGTCGGGCCCGGCGGACCCGTCCTCGGGAGTGTGACCGGCGGCGACGGCGTCGATGGGCTGGCTCATGACGGTGCTCCTTGTGCGAGGTGCGATGTGTGCGACGTGTCTGGGGTGCGTGGGCGCGCGGACGCACGCACGGCTTCGCCCCGTGCCCGGGGCGGGACGGTGAACGGAGACGGCGAACGAAGAGAGAGGGAGAGAGGGACCGGACCGACGCGTCGGCCGGAGGCGGCTCAGCGCGCGGTGGGACACCACAGGGGAGCGGCACACGAGCAGGCACACACGCGGGGGGCGGGAGACTGGGGTGCGAAAGCGGTCACCCGCACACGTAAGCACAGCCCCGCGCGGCGAACCAGCGGCCCGCGGAGCGTGACATACAACGTTCATCCACGACCCGACCCGCAGGCCGATTCGGCTGCGCCCGCCTGACCGCCGAGGACGTCCGCACCGTCGGGGCGATGCACCACCGGCACGTGCGGACCGTCGACGAGCAGGCCCTGGAGCAGGGCTACCGACTCGTCGAAACCGATCCCGCGAACCGTGCGATGGGGGAGTCCGTCTGCCGCTGAGCCCCGCCGCGCTCCTGCGCTCCTCCGGCACTGTGTAACGTGTCGTCCGATCGATGACGCACCTGATGTCGTCGAGGTGATGACCGTATCCGGGAGGTGGCCGTGCCGACAGCCGACGAGCCGCTCCTGCCGCGCCCCGGCGCCCACGGCCCGGCGTCCTTCCTCGCCGCGGCGGCGGCCCTCACCGCCATCGACGGCGTCCTGCGCGACGCCCGCCACGGGACATCCGAAGCCGCCCTGGGCGACGCTCCCGACGGCGCCCCGCCCCGTGCCCGCCACGAGGCTCCCGACGCCGCCCGCCCGGGGCCGGAGCAGGCGCTGGCCTCCCTGATGCTGCTGCGTCACGTGCGCGAYCAGCTCGCCGGCTGGGAGASCGGSCTGATCGAYACCGCCCGCGASSKGGGCGCCAGCTGGGCAGAGCTGGCCSGCCCCCTCGGCGTCGCCAGCCGCCAYGCCGCCGAACGCCGCTACCTGCGGGGCCGACCCGGAGCGCTCGGCGCCACCGGCGAGCAGCGGGTCACGGCCACCCGCCAGGCGCGGGCCGCCGAGCGCGCCGCAGTCACCTGGGCCCGCGCCCACGCCGCCGACCTGCGCCGCCTCGCCGCGCGGATCACCGCGCTGGACCACCTCGGGCCCGAGGCGCGCCCGGCCCAGGCCGCCCTGCACGTCGCCCTCGGCGCCGCCGACGCCGCCGAACTCCTCGCCGCCCTGGCCGGCATGCGGCCGCACCTCGATGCCCGCCACACCGACCTCGTCGCCTCCCTCGACGCCCTGGACGCCCTGGAGGACCGGGGCGCGTCATCACCGGCCGACGGTGACCCCCACAGCTCGTGACCCCTTCGTACACGCCCGTCGCACAGAAAGAGACCCTCATGGCCCACAGCGTCGAGACGCTGGAGTTCCAGGCAGAGACACGCCAGTTGCTCCGACTGGTCATCCACTCGATCTACTCGAACAAGGACATCTTCCTGCGCGAGCTGATCTCGAACGCCTCCGACGCACTGGACAAGCTGCGCCTGGAGTCGCTGACCGACGCGAGCCTCGCCGAGGGCGGCACCGCCGACCTGCACATCTCCCTCGAGGTGGACCAGGGCGCCCGCACCCTGACCGTCCGCGACAACGGCATCGGCATGAGCCGGGACGACCTCGTGGAACTCATCGGCACGATCGCCAAGTCCGGCACGGCGAGCCTGCTGGAGAAGATCAAGGAATCCCAGGACGCCGCCACCGCCGAGAACCTGATCGGGCAGTTCGGCGTCGGCTTCTACTCGGCGTTCATGGTCGCCGACAAGGTCACCCTGCGCACCCGCCGCGCCGGCACCGACTCCGGCACCGAGTGGGAGTCCGACGGCGAGGGCGCGTACACCGTCCAGGCCGTCGACGGGCTGTCCGTGGGCACCTCGGTCACCCTCCACCTCAAGCCCGCGGACAGCGAGGACGGCCTCGCCGACTACCTGTCCGAGTCGAAGATCCGTCAGATCGTGAAGCGGTACTCGGACTTCATCCGCTGGCCCATCCGGATGGCCACCGAGCGCACCGACGCCGACGGCGGGACCACCACCGAGGTCGACACGCTCAACTCGATGAAGGCGCTGTGGGCCCGGCCGCGCAGCGAGGTCACCCAGGACGAGTACAACGAGTTCTACCAGCAGATCAGCCACGACTGGCTGCCCCCTGCCGAGACCGTCCACATGAAGGCCGAAGGCACCTTCGAGTACGAGGCGCTGCTGTTCGTCCCGTCGCAGGCGCCCTTCGACCTGTTCTCCCGCGAGACCAAGCGCGGCGTGCAGCTGTACGTCAAGCGGGTGTTCATCATGGACGACTGCGAAGCGCTGATGCCCGACTACCTGCGCTTCGTCAAGGGGGTCGTGGACGCCCACGACCTGTCGCTGAACGTCTCCCGCGAGATCCTCCAGCACGACCGCCAGATCCGCGGCGTACGCCGTCGCCTGGTCAAGAAGGTCCTCGGCGCCCTCAAGACCATGCAGACCAAGGACGCCGAGCGCTACGCGACGGTGTGGGACCAGTTCGGCCGGGCGCTGAAGGAGGGCCTGGTCGAGGACACGGACAACACCGACGCCCTGCTCGACCTGGTGTCGGCCGCCTCCACGCACGACCCGGAGCGGACCACCACCCTCCGCGAGTACGTCGAGCGCATGAAGGACGGACAGGACGCCGTCTACTACCTGACCGGCGAGAGCCGCGCGATGGTGGAGAACTCCCCGCACATGGAGGCCTTCACCGCCAAGGGGTACGAGGTCCTGATCCTCACCGACCCGGTCGACGAGGTGTGGGTGGACCGGGTCCCCGGCTTCGACGGCCACCGCCTGCAGTCCATCGCCAAGGGTCAGGTCGACCTCGACGACTCCGCCGACGGCGACGAGGACGCCGAGGCCGAGAAGGCCCGGCGCGATCAGGACTTCGCCGCCCTGCTGCCGTGGCTGACCACCACCCTGTCCGAGCAGGTCAAGGAGGTCCGGCTGTCGTCCCGCCTGACGACCTCGGCGGCGTGCATCGTCGGCGACGCCCACGACGTCACGCCGACCCTGGAGAAGATGTACCGGGCCATGGGGCAGCAACTGCCCACCGTCAAGCGGATCCTGGAGCTCAACCCCACGCACCCGCTGATCACCGCACTGCGCACGGCACATGACGCGAACGCCGACGACCCGGCCCTGGCGGAGATCGCCGAACTGGTCTACGGCGGCGCGCTCCTGGCCGAAGGCGGCGACCTTCCCGACCCGTCCCGCTTCACCCGGCTGCTCACCGACCGCCTGACGCGGGCCCTCTGAGCCCGCGGCGCGCGTGCGGCCGGGACACCCGGCCGCACGCGCGCCCCTCCGACCCGGGCCGCGGCCCGGCACGACCGGGGCGAACCCGTGCCGCCCTCAGGGCGAGACCGGCGCTCCGTACACACCGGCCAGTTCGACCGCGAGCCGGGCGAGCCGGTCCCGTGCCTCCGGCGGGTCCAGCACCTCGACGCGTGCCCCCAGCCCGGCCAGCTGTGTCGCGACGACCTCGGGCGTCGGCCCGTCGACCCGTATCTCCGTCCACCCGTCGGACAGCACCGCACCCACGTGCAGACGCCCCTCGAACAGCCGCTCCAGGATCGCCATGGCCCCCGGCTCGGCCCGGGCCCGTACGGTCACCGCGTACAGCCGGTCCTCCAGGCGGGCGGCGAACGTACGCCAGACGGTGGGTAGGTCGAAGTCCCGCGGGCGTACGACGGGCTCCCCGGTCGCCTCGACCGAGACGACCCGGCTGAGTCGGAAGGTCCGCAGGCCCTGCTCGGTCCCGGCGACCAGGTAGTCGTGGCCCGCCTTGGCCACGAGCCCGAGCGGATGCACGGTCCGGACGCCCACGGGCTTGCCGGGCCCGGCGTACCCGAGCCGTACCTGGATGCCGTCCACCACGGCCGCCCGCAGCGCGTCGAGGTGCGGCCCGGAGGCCGAGACGTCGGTCCGGGACCAGTCCGTGCCGTCCGTGAGACCGGCCCGCGACGCGGCCTCGGCGCCCGGGCGCAGGGGCTCGGGCAGCGCACGCAGCAGCTTCCGGAGCAGGGTCCGGAGTTCGGGGGTCGTGGACGAGGGGCCCGCGAGCAGGAACAGGGCCCGGGCCTCCTCCGCGGTCAGCCCGGTGAGGTCCGTACGGGCGCCGCCGACCAGCGACCAGCCGCCCCCGCGGCCGCGCTGCGAGTAGACGGGGACGCCGGCGGTGGACAGGGCCTCCAGGTCGCGGCGCGCGGTCCGCGGCGACACTTCGAGCTCGGCGGCGACCTCCGCCACGGTCACCCGGGTGCGCGACTGGAGGAACAACAGGGTCGCCACGAGGCGATCGGCTCTCATACCGTGGATTCTCTTCCGTGAAGTGGCCAGGGGATGACCTGTTCTGCCTCCAGGATGAGGTCATGACGCACAGCGAGAACACCCCGATGCCCCCCGCCGCCAGCGATGACCCCCGAGAGAGCCTGCTCAAGGCGATCGCGCTGGCCGGACGTACCGTCGCCGCGGTCCGGCCCGAGCAGTGGGACGGACCCACGCCCTGTCCCGAGTTCACCGTCCGGCGGCTCGCCGCGCACCTCGTCGCGGTCCTCCGCCGGATCGCGCTCGCGGGACGCGGCGGCGACGTGACGACCCTCCCCACGGTCGTCGAGGGCCTCGCGGACACCGCGTGGCAGGAGGCCTGGGACGCGGGGGTGCGTGAGGTCGAGGAGGCCTGGGCGGATCCCGCCGTCCTCGGCCGGACGCTGATCCTTCCGTTCGGCAGCATCCCCGGGGCGGCCGCCGCGGCCGTCTGGACCTCGGAGTTCACCGTGCACACCTGGGACGTGGCCACCGCGACCGGGCAGCTGCCCGACTGGGATCCGCGGCTGGTGGCGATCTCGGACGCCGCGATGAGGCGCGGGCTGCCGGCCGGGCCGCGGGACGGCGCGCCCTTCGGGGCGGCGGTGGACGTCGACCCGGACGCGCCGGCCATCGACCGCCTCGTGGCGTGGTGCGGCCGCAATCCGTAGTCGGCGTCCGACCGACGGCGTGGCCACCGCGTACGCACGGGGTGGGGGCGGCCGGCCTTCCCGAGGACGGCCCCCACACGAGGCCGGGGCCCCGACCTGAGGATCAGGTCGGGGCCCCGCGGCGCGTCGGCGGTGCGTCAGTGCTTGAGGTTGTCCTTCACGTCTTCCTTGGCCTCACGGGCCTTGCCCTTGGCCTGGTCCGAGAGGCCCTCCGCGGTCAGCCGCTCGTTGCCGACCGTGCGGCCCACGGCCTCCTTGGCCTTGCCCTTGGCCTGCTCGACCTGCGCCTTGCTCTTCTCGGTGCCCGACATGGGGTCCTCCTCGTGGGTGAGCCGGATGGGTCGTGACCGACGCATGCTCCCGCTCACCCACCGCAAACCTCCCGCCGCACGCCCGGAACCGGGACACCGCTCCCGCCCCGAGCGCGGTCCGGATGTCTCGCACGCGGACACGTCTCGTACGCGGACGACGAGGGCCCCGGAATACGGCCTGGGAAACCCGTGAATCTCGTACGCATGACCGAAGAGTGGTGGGGCATACGGCGTCTCGGAGGTTGATAACTATGGTTCCCCTGCTTCTCGTTCTTCTGCTCGTTCTCATCCTGTTCGGCGCCGGCTTCGCGATGAACGTCCTCTGGTGGGTCGCCGTCGTGGTGCTGGTCCTCTGGCTCCTCGGCTTCGTCGCCCGGCCCAAGGGCGGCAGCGGTCGCTGGTACCGCTGGTAGGCCCGTCGTCCCGTACCGCACGGCCGTGAACCCGCCCCCTGACGAGGCGGGTTCACGGCCGTGCTCGCGGGAACCGCCCGTCCGGGCCGAGCCCGGGCGGGCCATCCGTAGGGAAAAGCCCCACCGAGGAGGGTGGTATGACCGACAACAGCACACACGTGTCCACCAGACCCGTGGACGCGTCGGCCGGGAGCGACCGGTCGGAGGAACGGATCCAGCGCATCCGCCGCCGGCTGGAGCGACTCATCGGCATCGCGGCCACCGAGGGCAACGGCGTACGGCCCCTGCGCAACGGTGACGAGATCTTCGCCGCGATGCTCGGCGCGATCGACGGCGCGCGCCACACCATCGACATGATGACCTTCGTCTACTGGCGGGGCGAGATCGCCCGCCGCTTCGCCGACGCCCTGACCGACCGGGCACGTGCCGGGGTGCGGGTGCGGCTGCTCCTGGACGGCTTCGGCAGCCGCCTCATCGAGAAGGACCTGCTGGACCGGATGAGCGCGGCCGGGGTGGAGGTCGCCTGGTTCCGCAAACCGCTCTATCTCTCTCCCCTCAAGCAGAACCACCGCTGCCACCGCAAGGTCCTCGTGGTCGACGAGCGGACGGCCTTCACCGGAGGCGTCGGGATCGCCGAGGAATGGTGCGGTGACGCCCGCAACCCCGGCGAGTGGCGGGACACCCACGCCGAGGTGACCGGGCCCGCCGTCGACGGCATCGCCGCCGCCTTCGCGCAGAACTGGGCCGAGTGCCACCCCGAGCTCTTCGACGAACGCGACCGGTTCGTCGACCACGAGCCCAGCGGGAACGCCATCATCCAGGTGGTCCGCGGCTCCGCCAGCTTCGGCTGGCAGGACATGCAGACCCTGATGCGCGTGATCTTCGAGTCGGCCGAGGAACGGGTCCGGCTCGCGACCGCCTACTTCGCGCCCGACGCCTACTTCGTGGACCTCCTCTGTGACACCGCACGGCGCGGCGTGGAGGTCGAGATCCTGCTGCCCGGCCCGCACACCGACAAGCGGGTGTGCCAGCTGGCCGGCGAACGCCACTACGATGCGCTGACCGCCTGCGGCGTGCGCATCCACCATTACCAGCCGACCATGATGCACGCGAAGATCATGACCATGGACGGAGTCGTCTCCCTGATCGGCTCCACCAACTTCAACCGCCGCTCCCTCGACCACGACGAGGAGGTGATGCTCGCCGTGATGGACACCGAGTTCACCGCGACCCTCGACGCCCACTACGACGAGGACGTCAAGGCCAGCGACCAGATACGGCCGGACCGCTGGAAGCGCCGCTCGCTGCTGAGGCGCGCGGGGGAGACCGCCGTCCTTCCGATCCGCCGCTACCTGTAGCGCGGTGTCACCACTCGGGGTGCACGTCGTGGCTGTCGAAACGCGATCCCTTCTCGGTGGTCCAGGGCCGGAAACGACCGGGCCCGGAGGCTTCGTGGGCGTAGGACACGGTCTCCCCGGTCTCGTCGGTGACGATGATCGCTCCGTTCCTCTGCGCGCAGCGCAGGGCGTGTGTCCAGTGCCGGCCGCGGTGGCCGGTGCGGTAGTCGGGGGCCTTGCATTGGGTCATCGGTACTCACCGCCGTGTGTCATGGCGTGACCGCGTCGGCCAGAATCAACCAGACGTTCGTTCGGTCCAGAGAATTGCGGAATACCCTGTATGTGAAATTTCGAACATGCGGGTCCCATGCGCCGGTCGGGCGACGGCCGGGCCGGAAGTGGACGGATCCGCGGCCGGAGGGAAGCCATGGCGTCGACGGTCTCGGTCCTCCTGTACAGCAGTGACGCCGACGTGCGGGCGGGCGTCCGGACCGCGGTGGGCCGGAGACCGGCCCCCGACGTGCCGCCGGTCGTCTTCGTCGAGTGCGCGACGCTCCCCGCGGTCCTGCGGACCCTGGAGTCCGTCCGCATCGACGTCTGTGTGCTGGACGGCGAGGCGGTTCCCGCCGGCGGCATGGGCGTGTGCCGCCAGATCAAGGACGAGGTCTTCGCGTGCCCGCCGGTCCTGGTCCTGATCGGGAGACCGCAGGACGCCTGGCTGGCCCGCTGGAGCCGCGCCGACGCGGTGGTCACACTGCCGCCGGATCCGGTGGAGACCGCGGCGTCGCTCGCCACGCTGCTCCGCACCTGAAGACCTGGGTGCGCTTCGCTACGTTTCCGCCGCCGAGCCACGGGCAAACCGCTCTAAACGGACAATCGGTAGGGCTCCCGAGGACGCCCCCGTCCCGGGAGCCACGCCGGAGAGGCAGCACACCATGCATGTCGTACGAGCCGCCTACCAGCAGGTCCGAGGGCTCATGAAGGAATCCGACGGCAAGGCCCTGCAGAACCCGGCCCTGCGGGCCGAAGGCCGCCGGATGCGCGACGAGGCCCGAGCGTCCCGGCACCGCCGCCCGCCGCACACCCCCGCGTAGGCCGCAGCGGCCCGCGCAGCCCGCCGGGCCGAGAGGAGTCCTCTCGGCCCGGCGAGCGCCCTTGGCCCCGGCGTCTAGGCGCCCCCGTGTGTCTCCGGATGCGCGCCCGGCCCCTCGTGGCCCGGAGCCAGCGGCGTGGGGGAGAGGTGGGAGGTCTCCTCGCCGGGTTCGAGGAGGGTGTCGGCGGCGCCGACGACGAGCGGATCGGGTTCCCCGACCGCCTTCGGGTCCTTGCTCGCGTAGTCGACGCGCCAGAGGAGGCTCCGCATGGCCTCCAGCCGGGCACGGCGCTTGTCGTTGCTCTTGACCACCGTCCAGGGGGCGTGGGAGGTGTCCGTCGCCCGGAACATGTCGACCTTGGCCGCGGTGTAGTCGTCCCAACGGTCCAGCGAGGCCAGATCGGTGGGGGACAGCTTCCACTGCCGGACCGGGTCGACCTGCCGGATCGCGAACCGGGTCCGCTGCTCGGCCCGTGACACGGAGAACCAGAACTTCACCAGGATGATGCCGTCGTCGACCAGCATCCGTTCGAACTGGGGGCACTGGCGGAGGAACAGCTCGTACTCGTCGTCCGTGCAGAACCCCATGACGCGCTCGACACCCGCCCGATTGTACCAGGAGCGGTCGAAGAAGACGATCTCCCCGGCGCCCGGGAGGTGGGCGGCGTAGCGCTGGAAGTACCACTGCCCGGCCTCCCGCTCCGTCGGCTTGTCCAGCGCGACGATCCGGGCGCCTCGGGGGTTCAGCCGTTCCGTGAACCGCTGGATCGTGCCGCCCTTGCCCGCCGCGTCACGGCCCTCGCACACGACGACCACCCGCGCGCCCGTGTCCTTGGCCCACCGCTGGAGTTTCAGGAGCTCGATCTGCAGGATCCGCTTGGCCCGCTCGTACTCGTTCCGGCGGACCTTGTGGTCGTACGGGTAGTTCTCCCGCCACGTGCGGATCGGGCGGCCGTCCGCACTGAGGAGAACGGGTTGCTCGGGGTTGGTGTCGTCCACGCTCAGGCCGCGGAGCAGATCCCTCCCGTCCCCGTCCCGCTCGTCGGCGCCCCTGGTTCCCGTCACACCCGTCACCTCACTGTCGTGTCGTCGGCAGTACGGTCCCGCCCCGTCGCCAGGACCGTACGTCTCCCCAGAGATCCTGCCCCGATCGTCGAGGAACATCGGCCGCGCGGGCGCTCCACCGGAAGAGTTCAGGGACTGACGGCCTCCGCGACGGGGGGCGCGAACGGCGCCCGGGCGGCCCAGGGCTGATCGGTGATGACCAGCGGAATGTCGAGGCTCTCGCACAGTCGGCGGACGCGGGCGAGAACGCTGAGGGAGGCGCCCGTGGCGAGGCCCGCCACCAGGTGGAGGCGGACGCCCCCCGGCCGGTGGGCGAGGAAGAGACGCTGAACGTGCAGGGCCGCGGCGGCCCGGGCGGTGACATCGAGGTCGTCACGCAGGCGCAGAGCCAGGACGTGGCCCTCGACGGTGTACTCCACGGGCATGTATCACTGCCTTTCACCAGACCGGCCCCGCCCTGCGCACAGGCAGCGGCACGGGCCGGTGGACACCGGGTGGTCGACTTCTCGGACGGGAGCGGGGGTCTTCACGCATTCCAGCCCTCTGAGCTGTTCTTACAGTACGCCTTTACCCGCTCCGCGCACGGGCACGCGGCCCGCGCCGGACCGCGAGCAGACGTGGGCGCGCGCGACGTACCGAGCCGGGCGGGTCAGCCGGCGAGGGCCACGAGCCGCGGGTACGCGAGGTGCTCCCGAATCCGTGCGATGAGAGGGACGGGCGCTGTGGCGTGCTGGTTCTTCAGGGCGTCGAAGGCCACCCGGTACGCCGCCTCCTGATCACGGGCGGGCGCGGGCATCCACCAGATCAGCAGGTGGGCGTGGCGGCGGGCGCCGGTGGGGGTCGCGTAGGGCACCTCGTGGAGGATCAGCCGCGCCTGGTCAGCGGGCACACGTGCGACCAGTTCCTCCGGCGTCCAGTTGGCCTCCGACTCCACGACGAGGGCGTCACCGGCGAGGGCGAGGACTGCCGTGTTCACGTCCCGCTGCTGAACCGAAGGGGCAGTCCCGTCATGCGGTACTTCCTCCCCGTTCTCCCTCGGTCCCCTTCAGGGGCGCTCGTAGTGCTGGAGGACGCCGCCGACCGAGAAGCAGAGAGCACCGGTCAGGGTGCCCCAGTTCGCGACGTCGGCGTTGATCAGGCTGCCGGTGGCGGGGCGCGTGTAGGCGGCGGTCGCCGAGACCATGAAGAGGATCGAGCCCAGCTGGTTCACGGCGACGATCCACCAGCCGAGGTCGCGCCGGCGGAGGCAGGGCCGGCCGTGGCAGATCTCGGCGAGCGAGAGGTGGCCGGAGATCAGGAAGAGCACACAGCCGATCACGTCGGGTGCCCAGACGAGCCGGTTGGTCTGCTGGGTGGTCAGGCCCTGGAGGAAGGAGTCCAGCAGATTGACGGCGAACACCAGGGTGCCGGCGAAGAGGACGACGGCGCTCAGCCAGTCGATCCGCAGGGGTTCGTAGCTCCACCACCGCCACCGTTCCGCGACCAGCGTGCCCTCCGCACCGGGCGTGTGGCGCGGCGCGTTGACGGCCTGGAGCAGGGACACATAGCCGCCGCAGTTGAAGAACAGTCCGCCGGTGAAGTAGATCGAGGCGCAGGTCGTGGCGTCTCCGGAGCCGAACAGGGCGACGGAGGCGCCGGCCGCGAAGAGTGCTCCGCCGATGATGAAGGCGGTGGCCGCGACGGCGTTCAGCCTGCGCAGCCGGCCGAGAGTGGTGGCGTCGGCGCGGGCGTGATGTGCCGTTGCCGCGCCGGGCGGCCGGACGGCGATCAGGCCTCGGCGCCGGGCGGGTCTGGACTCCCAGACGGCCGTGCCGCCGCCGGGCGGCTGCCAGCTGAGGCGGGTCGTGAACGGTCCCGCGCCTTCCGCATGCTGATCGGGCTGTCCCACGGGCCGAGACTAGAGGTCCTGGTCGACTGCGGTTCGGCGCAACGCCGGTCGAACTGACGCGGGCCGTGGCGCGGGCCGTGCGGAGTCGCGTCGCGTCCCGGTCGGCGGGACCCCCTCGCCCCGGACGCCTCGCTGGAGAGGCGAAGCGGTCCGATCTGTCCTAGTTTGTCAACGTCTTCAATTCCTCACCCAGAAGGACGGGTCATGGCTGACAAGGGCCGTACGGACAAGATCAAGGGCAAGGCGAAGGAAACGGTCGGCAAGGTCACCGGCAACGACCGGATGAAGGCCGAAGGCAAGATGGACCAGGTCGAGGGCAAGGCGAAGGAAGCCGCGTCCGAGGCCAAGGACACCCTGCGCGGCAAGCGCGACGAGCGCTGACCGTTTCGCACCAGGAGGGTCCGCTTCCCCAGGGAGGCGGACCCTCCTCGCGCGCCGGGCGGCCCGCGTCTCAGGGCCGTGCGAGACCGTTGCCGGGGATCAGGCCGCCGAGCTTCTCGGGCTTGGCCAGGAAGCCCAGGACCCAGCGCGCGACGCTGTCGGCACCGTGGAGGGGGCGGCGGGCCGCGGTGACCTTGCCGCCGCCGTCCGACCACGAGGTGACGTCGGGGGCGAGCATCTCCATGACGGCGTTCAGGTCGCCGCCCGCGCACGCCTCCATGAACCGCGCGGTGATCCTGCGCCGTTGGCTCCGGTCGGAGTCGAACCGGGGACGGCGGGCCTGGACGCTGCTCATGGCTTCTCCCAGGTCGGGCCCCGGCTTCGGTCCCGGTGACGTCCGTGGGACAGCCGGCCCCCGGGAGGCGTGACAGCTCGGGAGCGAGGGCTGGGTCACACGCGGTGCTCACCCCCGCGCCCCGGACGCCGTGACCGACCGGGCTCATGATCGTTACCCGCAGTGGCAGCGTCGAGGGCGGGTGTTCCACCACCCTCGCGCGCCGTGAGCGCGTGTCCCACGGCAGGTCGTCACGGAAGGAATGTCGAGTGGGTGGCTGGATCAGCGTCGGTCTCGGGGCTGCCGCGGCACTGTGCCCGCTGCCGCACAACGGAGACGTGACCGTCTTCATGGACCACTCGCCCGCCCGCGACCACCTGGTGGTGTGTGCCCCGGACGTGTGGGTCGACATGGGCTACGGCGACGAGGTGAACGAGAACCCTCGTCCCACATGTGCTCCGCCGACGCCGCCCCCCGTGCCCCCGCC
>NZ_RDBH01000035.1:35740-40143 GCF_008042145.1 Streptomyces sp. adm13(2018) | reverse complement strand
GGGCAGGTCTTCGGACTCGCGGGCGCGTCCCGTCGAACGAGACTCCTACTGGCCGTCGCTTCCCAGGTCCGGTGTCTCGGACCCAGTGCTGTGTGACGCGGTCGTTCCACTCGGCGACGGCCTCGCCGGGCGCGTCGCCGTCGCGGTGGAAGGCGGTCCCGGTGTTCCCCTTGTCGGTGGCGGCGTACGCGTAGCCGCGGGCGAGGACCCAGTCGGCGATGGCCCGGTCGTTGGCGTACTGCTCGCGGTTGCCCGGGGTCCCGGCGACGACGAGGCCGCCGTTCCACCGGTCGGGAAGGCGGAGGACGAACTGGGAGTCGTGCTGCCAGCCGTGGTTGGTGTTGGTGGTGGAGGTGTCGGGGAAGTAGCCGTCGATCTGGATGCCCGGCACTCCGGCGGGCACGGCGAGGTCCTTCGGGGTGAGGCCCGCCCAGTCCGCCGGGTCGGTGTGGCCGGAGGCGACGGTGCCGGCCGTGGTCAGTTCGTCGAGGCAGGCGGTCCGCTGGTACGCGGCGCCGGGCACCCGCAGGGCGGCCGACCGGGCGCAGTGGCCGCCGGGAGCGGGCGGCGACGCCGTCGCGGGGACGGTGGTGAGGGTGAGCGCGGCGAGGGCGAGTGCCACGGGCGCGCCCCTCCGCCAGAGACCTGGCGAGGAGCGGAAGGGGGGACGGCGCATCGGTGTGCCTCCGGGCCGGTGGAAGGGGTTTCGCGGGAGGCTATGCGGCCGCCGGGCCACCGGACATGGCCGCACGACCCACCATCGGCGAGCCACCGGTGGGTGGCGGCACCATCCCCGCCGACCGGGGGGCGCGGACCCCGAGGTGCTCGGCGACGTCCTCCGTGTCCTGGTCGAGACGGACCACTGGGCCCGGCCGGGACGGGGACGGCACGTAGGGTGGGGCCCGCAGCTGGTTCGCTCCCGTCCGCCAGGCGGGACGCGTCGTAAGAGGGAACCCGGTGGGAATCCGGGACTGCCCCGCAGCGGTGAGCGGGAACGACCGCCGTCACACAGCACTGGGTCCGAGACACCGGACCTGGGAAGCGACGGCCAGTAGGAGTCTCGTTCGACGGGACGCGCCCGCGAGTCCGAAGACCTGCCCGCCGCCCGCGCGCCGACACCCGTGGCGTGCGGCACAGCCCTGCCGCGACTCGCGAAGGAGAGTTGACGTGGCCGATCCCACCGTCACCAGCCCTGCCCGCACGCTCAAGACCCCGGACGACTCCCGGGTCGTGCTCGCCCACATCATGAGCGAGCACGACACCAATCTCTACGGCACGATCCACGGCGGCGTGATGATGAAGCTCATCGACGACGCCGCGGCCGCCGCCGCGGGACGGCACGCCGACGGCCCGGCCGTGACGGTCTCCGTCGACCGGATGACGTTCCTGGCCCCGGTGCGGTCCGGAGACCTGCTCAGCGTGGAGGCCGGACTCGAGCGCGCCGGCCGGACCTCCATGACCGTCGGCGTACGGGTCACGGCCGAGCGCTGGAACCACTCGGGCCCGGCCACCGAGGTGGCCACGGCGTTCCTCACGTTCGTCGCCATCGACGCCGAGGGCCACCCGCGTCTCGTACCCGCCCTGAAGGCGGCGGGTACCGGCTCCGTCTGAGCGGGAGCGGTTCCGGCCAGGACGGGGCCCTGGTCGTGGCGCCCGACGGGTGCGACCGCCCCTCCGTGAACAGCGTGTTGCGGGCCCCGGCTCGGCCGTCACCCGTGATCCATACTGCCCTCGGACCGTGGAAGGACGGAGGACCGTGTGGACTGGACGGTGGCGGCGGGGCTGGTCGCCGGACTGCTGATCTCGATCGTCACCACGCCCGCCGGGGTCTCCGGTGCGGTGTTCCTGCTCCCCGTCCACCTCAGTGTCTTCGGGGTGCCGAACCCGGCTGTCACGCCGACCAACCTGCTGTTCAACGTGGTGTCCGGGCCGGGTGCCCTGTGGCGGTACCGCCGCGACGGGGCGCTGCGGGGCCCGCTCGCCCGCCGCCTGGTCGCCGGGACCCTGCCGGGCGTCGTCGCGGGTGCGGTGATCCGCGTGTACGCCCTGCCCGGGCCGGGGGTCTTCCGGCTGCTGATCGCCTTTCTGCTGCTGCCGCTGGGACTGTGGTTGTGCCTCCGTGTGCTCTCCGCCCCGGCCGGTCGGGCGCCCCGCGGCCGGGCCGAGCCGTCCCCGGCCGCCCTCGGCGGGCTCGCGCTGGGGGTGGGCGTGGTGGGCGGGGTCTACGGGATCGGCGGCGGCTCGCTCCTGGGCCCCGTCCTGGCGGCCCGGGGCATGCCGATGGCTCAGCTCGCGCCGGCCGCGCTGGCGACGACGTTCGTCACCTCGGTGGTGGGCGCCGCCGCGTACGCGCTGCTCTCCGTCGCGGAGTCCGGGGCGGTCTCGCCGGACTGGTGGCTGGGTCTGGCGTGCGGCGTCGGCGGACTCGTGGGCGGCTACCTGGGCGCCCGCCTCCAGCCCCGGCTCCCGGAACGGGCCCTGCGCCTGCTGCTCGGCGTGCTCGCCGTCGCGCTCGGGGGTCTGTACGCGGTGCAGGCCGCGCTCTGAGCGGATGACGTCAGGGGCCGGGGCGCCCACCGGCAGCCCTCGGCTCCGCCGGACGCCGAGAGGCCCCGGCCGGCGGGTGCCGGTCGGGGCCTCGGGGATCGGGCGGCCGGTGGTCTCACCACCGGCCGTACCGCGGTGCGGCGGCTCAGGCGTTGCCGGCGAGCATGCCCTCACGCAGGCGGTTCAGGGTGCGCGAGAGCAGGCGCGAGACGTGCATCTGCGAGCAGCCCAGGCGCTCACCGATCTGGGACTGGGTGAGCTCCTCGACGAAGCGCAGGTGGATGATGTGGCGGTCCCGCTCGTCGAGGCCGGCGAGCAGCGGGGCGAGGGCGTGGAAGTCCTCCACCAGCTCCATGGCCGGGTCCTCGCTGCCGATGTAGTCGGCCAGGGAGGCGTCGCCCGCCTCGTCCTCGCCGCTCAGCGCCGCGTCGAGCGAGGAGGAGTTGTAGCCGTTGGAGGCGAGTCGCGCCTCGGTGACCTCCTCCTCCGTGAGGCTCATCAGCTCGGCCAGTTCCTTGACCGTGGGCATGCGGCCCAGCCGCGTGCTCAGCTCCTCGGTGGCCTTGGCCAGCTCCACCCGGGCCTCCTGGAGGCGGCGGGGGACGTGGACCGCCCAGGAGGTGTCACGGAAGAAGCGCTTGATCTCCCCGACGATGTACGGGACGGCGAAGGTGGTGAACTCGACCTCGCGGGACAGCTCGAACCGGTCGATCGCCTTGATCAGGCCGATCATGCCGACCTGGACGATGTCCTCCATCTCGTCGGCGCGGTGACGGAACCGGCCGGCGGCGTAGCGCACCAGCGTCATGTTCATCTCGATGAGGGTGTTCCGCGCGTACTGGTACTCGTGGGTCCCCTCCTCAAGCACCGTGAGCTGACGGAAGAAGATCTTCGACAGAGCGCGGGCGTCCTTCGGGGCGACCGACATGGGGTCCGGTACCACCGGAAGAGTCTCCGCCCCGACCTCAACACCCGTGGTCGACATCGTGGTGACCGTCACACCATTCCCCTTTCGTGTTCTAACCCGGCCCCGTATGGGTGGCCCGATGGCTGCCGCCTACCCGGTCGACGCAGGACCATGCGTATTTATTTTCCAGGAAGTTCGCCCGGATCTCGCATGTAGCCCGGCGTGACGGGGCATCACGTATGGTCACGATACACCCCGTTGGAATGTCCCTATTGAGCGATTTTCATACGTAATGGCACCCTCATTCATCGGCCTCCCCGTCGACGGAGGTTCTGAAGATCGGCCGTAGGGGAAGACCGGCGTCCGGGTTCCCCGGCACGAGGGCAGGGCAGACGGGACCTGCCGGACGGCCGATCGGAAGAGAGAGAGTCATGGCACAGGATCCGTCGATGAGAGCGGTCGGATGGGCCCGGACGCTGCCCATCAGCAGCGGGGTCAAGGCTGCCCGGGACTGGACGCGCGAGCACCTGGAGACACTGGGCTGGGACCGTACCTCGCCCGACCTGCTGGACTCCGTCGTGCTGGCCGTCTCCGAGCTGGTCACCAACGCCCACGTCCACGCGCACAGCGACGCGCAGCTCATCCTGACCTGGGACGAGAATTGTCTGCACGTGACCGTGCACGACGCGTCGTCCCACCTGCCCGAGCAGCGGCCGCCGGAGGAAGGCGCCCTCGGCGGGCGGGGGATGTTCCTGATCGACGCCCTCGCCGACGAGTGGCAGACCCGCCCCTGCCCTCGTGCCGGGGAACCCGGACGCCGGTCTTCCCCTACGGCCGATCTTCAGAACCTCCGTCGACGGGGAGGCCGATGAATGAGGGTGCCATTACGTATGAAAATCGCTCAATAGGGACATTCCAACGGGGTGTATCGTGACCATACGTGATGCCC
>NZ_RDBH01000035.1:17341-35640 GCF_008042145.1 Streptomyces sp. adm13(2018) | reverse complement strand
GGGCGTGGGGGTCGGCGTCGGGGGTGCTTCGCGTACGGGGATCACGCTCCGGCCCTCGTTGTCGCCGGGCCGCGGGTCGAGGACCGCGCCGGTGACCGACCAGTCGACGGGTGCGTCGCCGGCGGTGACCCCGGTGAGCGTGACGTCCACGGGGACCTGGGCACCGGGCTCGACGACCCCCAGGTCGCACTGGAGGGAGGCGGCGTCGCAGATGCCGCCGGGCCACTCGATCCCGGTGATCCGCACACCGGACGGCGGGACGACGGTGAGCCGGGTCCCGGGCGAGGCGGCGGGGCCGCGGTTGACCACATGGACGGTGACCGTGCCGGATGCGCCGACGGTGACGTCCGGCGTCGTGGCGGGTGCCTCGACGGCGAGGTCCACGGACTGCTGGACGGTGGGTTCCTTCTGGCGTCCGGCGAGCTCGGCGGTGAGCGGGGTGACGTCGCCGGAGCCGACGTCCAGGACGTTCAGCTTCTCCGGGCTGTTGACCGCGGCCGTGGCCCGGGAGCTGAAGACCAGTTTCTTGCCGTCGGCGGTCCAGGCGGCGTCGCGCGGCTGGTGCGGTCCGGTGAGGGTGGTGTCCGGCAGTTCCCGGTCGCAGGCGCCGTCCTGACCGCGGGCGGCGGTGGGCAGCAGGACCTGGCAGGCGTCGCCGGACAGGGTGGTCAGGAGGAGGCCGTTGCGCGCGTCGATCCGCCCGCCGCCGTTCTTGCGGTTGAAGGCGAGGGAGCGCCCGTCGGGCGAGAAGGCGGGGCTGTCGTCGATGACGTCGCAGTTCCGTGGGCAGTGTGTCGCGCTCAGGTCGCGCTGCCGGGTCAGGTCGGCCACGGACGCGGTCCACACGTGCTTGTTGCCGCCGCCCCCGTCGATCTGCCGGGCACGGGTGAAGGCCAGGGTGGTGCCGTCGGAGGACCAGGTCGGCTGGGCGTCCCGGCCGCGGAGCTCACCGGCCGGGGGCACGATCTCGCCGGTGATCCGGCCGGTGGCGACCTCGGCGAGGAGGATGCGGCTGTCCCCCGCGGCCTCGCCGACCCCGCCGGGCGAGGTGCGGGTGAAGGCCAGGCGGGTGCCGTCCGGGGAGAACGTGGGGTCGGTGTCCCAGTCCCGAGCGCCCCGCCCGTCGAGGGGCAGCGGCGCCTCGTTCGTACCGTCGGCGTCTGCCGTCCAGATCCGTTCGATCCGCGCGTCGTCGGGGCCCTCGAAGCGGGTGAGGACGATGCGGCGCCCGTCGGGGGTGTAGTTCTGGCGCTCGGTCCACGGGTCGAACGGCGCGGCGGGCTGGAAGAGCGGGTCCTTGGCGGGGTCGGTGTTGGTGTCGGCCTGGGGGTCCTCGC
Source organism: Streptomyces sp. adm13(2018) (assembly GCF_008042145.1). Lineage (GTDB taxonomy): Bacteria > Actinomycetota > Actinomycetes > Streptomycetales > Streptomycetaceae > Streptomyces. The sequence continues at coordinate 34,303 of NZ_RDBH01000035.1, read as the reverse complement.
GCAGGATCTTGCGCTGCAGGTCGCGCGGGTCGGAACCGTCCGCGCGGATGTCCTGGAGGGTGGCCGTGTGCACGGTGGCCGCCGAGCTGCGCTCCACGACCGGGTGGCCGCCCTCGGCGGGGCCGAGCCAGGTGGGCGAGAGGACGTCGCGGTCCTCGTCGAGCACCAGGGTGGGTTCCTGACCGGAGTGCACGACCGAACGGAAGACGTGGTCGTAGGGGGTCCGGCAGGTGCAGGTGGTCTCGGGGCTGAGGAACACGATCCCGTCCCCGTCGGGCAGCCATGCCGCCCCGTGACCCTGCCAGTTCGCGTACGCGCCGGTGAACAGCGGCTCGTCGGTGGTGCTGTTGGTGATCCGCAGCCGCTGCCGGGTCTGCCCGTCCTCGGTCGTGGTCGACGTGTACGCGATCCACGCGCGGTTGACGTCGTCGTCGACGGGGTTCCAGGCGGGCTCGGAGGCGGTGCCGCGGGCCGGGTCGGTGAGCCGGGTGGGGACGCCGCCCGTGAGGTCACGGACGTAGATCTGCCGTCCGGCGAGGGGGTCGGCGTCGCTGGAGTAGGCGATCCGGGCGCCGTCGGGAGAGACCGCCGGGTCCTCCTCGCTGGCGGGGGTGTCCGTCAGCCGGGTCAGCCCGGTGCCGTCGGCGCGGACCAGCCACAGGTCGCGCTGGGAGCCGCCGGCCGGGTCGGCGGCGTCGAAGAGCACCGACCCGCCGTCCGGGGTGAGCCGGGGGTGAGCCGCGTCCAGGCCGCTGGTGAGCCGCAGGACCCCGCCGTCGGCGCCGCGCAGATAGATCTGCGGGTGCTTCTCGTCGCGGCGGCTCGCGAAGACCAGCCGGTCGCCGAGGGCGGACGGGTCGGTGTCGTAGTGGGTGGGTCCCGCACCGAACAGCGGGGTGCTGGAGCTGGTGGAGGCCGGTTCGCCGAGGCTGCGGTGGCCGGTGCCCGCGTAGGCGATGCGGGTGGTCTCCGCGGCGTCCGCCGCGGCSGCCGCGGTCCGGGTGCCGTCCGGCCCGACCACGCCCGTCGCCCCCAGCAGGGGGACGAGCAGCAGGAGCGCCGAGGCGAGTCTCCCCCGGCGGTGCCGTCCACCGGGGCCAGCGGTCTTCATCACGGTGCCCTTCTCCGTCCGGTGCGGCACCGGGAGGTGCCCCCCGCCATCGTGCGGCGGCGGCGCACGCGGCGGGAGGGCCCGGGAGCCGCACCCGGGGGAAGGGCGGGATGCACTTTGGGGCAGCGCCGCCTTCCCCCCGGCCGGTGCGCCGGCCGCCGGGCCGCCTCTTTCGGATCGTGCCGGTCAAGTCCGCGTCGTCCGGTGCCGTGCATCGCCAGGCGGGAGAGGTACCCGCGTTCGGGACACGTCCCCGGGTGCCTCGACAACGCGGCGAGGGGCGGTGCCGGGCGGCACGGGTCGGGCAAGATCCGGAAGAGACGGCCTGGGCCGCGCGCCGGACGGCACGGTCATATCAGGCCGTTGCGGAGCGCGTAGCCCACGGCGTGGGCGCGGTTGCGCAGTTGGAGGCGGGTGGTGATCTCGTGCAGGACGTTCTTCACGGTCCGCTCGGAGTACGAGGTCTTGCGGGCGATCGCCGCGGTGTCCAGGCCCTCCGAGACCAGGCGCAGCATCTCCGCCTCCCGGCTGGTGAGGGTGGACAGGGGCAGGGCGCCGGGGTCGAGGGCCGCGCGGCGCAGGCTGCCGACGTGTCCCAGTAATTCGCCGAGCAGGTCGCCCGGGAGTACGCCCTCGCCGTTGGCAACCGCCAGGACCAGCTGGACGAGTTGGTCCTGGTCGGCCTCGGCGCGGCGCAGTACCGCCGACACGCCGCACTCGACGACGCGCTGGAGAGCGCCGACGCCGAGGGTGCCGATGACGAGTCCCGCGCGGGTGGTGCCGTTGTAGCGCAGCCGGGTCAGCAGGGCGGTCACGTCGTCGTCGAGGGCGTCGACGACGACCAGGGAGACCTGCGCGTTCTCCGCGTCCGCGTCGTCGACCAGTTCGGTCTCGGGGCGCTGGCGCAGTTGTTGGACGACGCCGACCCGCAGCACGGGGTCGGCGGCGTAGACCGCCACGGTGACGCGGGGCGGTCGGCCGAAGTCGGAGGCATGGGGGTCCGGGTGACCCCGGACGGCGTCATGCGCCGTGCTGCCGGTCGCGACCGGCCTCTTCTCCTCGGTGCGGAACATCGGTACCTGCTTCTCCTGAGTCGGTGGGGGGTTGGAGGCGGACACGACACGAGCCGACCACGGGCCGGCCGGGTGTCGAAGGCGGCTCTCCAGACTAGAAATCCATTGTTACCGGAGAGTTGCCTTGTGCTTGCCGGGCAGCGGCGCTGCCCGGACATTGCCCTCGCGTGCCTCGTACGGATCTGTCAGGTCTCCTACGGTGGGGCGGGTGACGCCTTCCGCAGCCTCCTCCGGTCCCGGTGCGCCCGGCCTGGACATCCCGGCCGTTTCCGTGACGCCGGGTGACATCGCCACCACCACCCTGACCGTCCGCAACGACAGCGACATCGTCGAGGCGTACGACCTGAAGGTCGTCGGTGACGGTGCCGACTGGACCACCGTGGAGCCCGAGCGGCTCTCCCTCTATCCCGGTACGTCGGAGACGGTGACGCTCCGTCTGGCACCGCCGCGCTCGCCCGAGATACGGGCCGGCGAGCTGCCCCTCGGCGTACGGATCCTCCCGAACGAGCAGCCCGAGTCGGTCAAGGTCCTCGAAACCGTGGTGCGCGTCGGCGCGTTCCACGAGCTGCGGACCGATCTCTCGCCGCGCCGCAGGCGCGGCTGGCTCCGGGGCCGCTATCTGCTGGCCGTCCGCAACCAGGGCAACACCCCGGTACGGGTGGGCTTCACCCCCGGACAGGCGGGCGAGGAGCTCGGGTTCGCCTTCACCCCGGCGGAACCCGCGCTGGAGCCGGGCGAGTCGAAGGAACTCCGGCTGCGGGTCCGCACCGCGCGCCCGGTGTGGTTCGGCGACCCCGTGGTCTGGCCGTTCACCGTGGACTCCCGCGAGACCGGCGAGCCGGCGCAGACCGAGGACCGTGCCGAGGAGCCCCACACGGGGCCGACGCTGGACGCCGAGTTCGTCCAGATACCGATCTTCCCCAAGTGGCTGCTCCTGCTCCTCGCGGCGCTGATCGCGCTGCTGATCGCCTGGTTCACGCTGGTCCGGCCGGCCGTGCGCAGCGCCGCCGAGGAGGCGGCCACCCAGGCGGTGCAGCCCCGCCCGATCCCGACGGAGAGCGGGTCGGACGGATCGTCCCCCGGCCCGGGCCGGCCGTCCGGCGGCAGCAGCCAGAAGCCGGGAACGGGCGGTGGACCCGGCGGCGGGGCCGACGGCGGGGGCGACGGTTCGACCGGCACGGGCGACGGCGCCGCGACCGGCGGGGGCCGGCAGAGCTCGGCCACCATCGACCTGAAGTCGGCGGCGGGACAGTCCAACACCGGGACGTACACGGTCCCCGAGAAGACCGTGTTCGGGATCACGGACATCGTTGTCGCGAACTTCCAGGGCGACGAAGGGGTGATGACGATCACCTTCGGCGACCGGAAGATCACGACGATCGCGCTGGAGACGTTCCGCAACCAGGACTATCACTGGGTGACTCCCATCAGGATCGGTGCGAAGGACACCGTGACCATTGACGTGACCTGCACGAAGCCCGGTACACCCGCGACGGGACAGCAGGCGCGGGAGTGCCACGAGGTCGTCAACGTGAGTGGTGCGCTCAAGAGCACCGAGTGATTCCGACGCTGCCCGTCCACGGCATTATCGATCGGCTTCAATCGCAGCTGTAAAGTCCGGGATGTCTTTCGGCCTGAAATAGTCAGCCCAGGACTCGAAACGCGCATCGGCCCCCACGAACCCTGGTGTTCATGGGGGCCGACGCATGTCCGGCTGCTGGGCTTCGGAAGCACCGGGCCCCGGGCGCCACCCGACCCACCGCGTCCGGACACCGGGCCCTGCGGGGACACTGGCACCCTACGAACCCGAGGACGAGGTGCACGCACGCATGACGACCGCCACGCATGGCACGACGTGGTTCCGCAGGTACTCCACCACACCCGCACCCCGGCGCCGGCTGGCGGTCCTGCCGCACGCGGGCGGTGCCGCGAGCTTCTTCCACGCCTGGGGCAGCGCCTTCGGCGGCGACACCGAGATCCTGGTGGCGCAGTACCCCGGACGGCAGGAGCGGTTCAACGAGCCGTGCGTCGACCGGATGGACGTGCTCGCCGACCGGGTCACGGAGGCGCTGCTGCCGTTCACGGACGTCCCCCTGACGCTCTTCGGCCACAGCATGGGAGCGTCCCTGGCCTACGAGGTGGCGCTGCGCCTGGAGGCGCGGCACCGCGTCACGCCGGCCGCCCTCCACGTCTCCAGCCGCAAGGCCCCGCACCGGTTGACCCCGCGCGACCTGCACCGGATGGGGGACGACGAGCTGGTCGCCGAACTGCGCAGGCTCGGCGGAACCGATCCCGCCCTGTTGGACGACCCGGACATCCGACAGCTCGTGCTGCCCGCGGTCCGGGCGGACTTCACCCTCGTGGGCACCTACGGCCCCCGCGCCGCCACCACCGTCGGCTGTCCGGTACACGCCTGGACCGGCGACACGGACCCGAACGTCACGGTACGGGACATGGACGCCTGGGCAGACGTCGCATCCCACGGCTTCCGGCTACGGGTACTGCCCGGCGGCCACTTCTACCTGATCCAGCAACACGAGACGCTGATGCGAGAGCTCAGGGGGCACCTGACCGAAGGCCACTGACCTCGCCGGCCCCGCGCAGCACCCCCGATACAGTCATCGAGCCGCTCACCGTTCTCACGCCGGGGCCGGGGCCGCTGCCACCGTACGCGTTCGAGACCCGAGTGCCTCTCCGTCACTACAGCCATCGGATACCGCATGTTCGCTGACGCCCACTCCCGCACCGCCGAGCGCGCGGCTTCACTGGCCCCTTCGGCGGGTCGCCGCACCACCCGAACCTGGTGGGCGGCGCTGCGGCGTACCCCGCCCATCATGTGGAACGACGACATCAGCGACTACGCCGCCGCCCTGACGTACTACGCCATCCTGGCGATTCTGCCGACCCTGCTCGTCACCGTGATCGCCTTCGGGCTGATCGACCCCGCCACCGCCAACCAGTTCATCGCCCGCGTCACGCACTACGCTCCCGGGCAGTCGGGAAGCGAACTGCACGACCTCCTCGTGCGGACGACCGACGGGCGTTCCGCCGCGTGGACACTGCTGGTCGCGGGCGCCACCAGCGCCGTCTGGTCCTCGTGCAGCTACCTGGCCGTCTTCCGGCGCGCACTGCACCACATGCACCGCGTACCGGACAGCCGTTCCCCCTGGCGCACGGCGCCCCGCATCGTCGCGACCGCGCTGGTGCTGCTCGTCCTGCTCGGCGTGTGCGCCCTCGTGCTGATCCTGAGCGGTCCCCTCGCCCAGTCACTCGGCCACCTCCTGCACCTGGACGGCAGCGTGCCCGTCATCTGGGGCCTGGCGCGCTGGCCCCTGCTGCTCGCACTGGTGGCCCTCCTGGTCGTCGTGGTCTTCTCCACCGGGCCGTCCTCCGCCAGGACCCGCCGCCACAGTGTCCCCGGAGGAGTACTCGCCGCGGCACTGTGGCTGACCGTTTCCGCCGGATTCGCCCTGTACACGTCCATGATGTCCACGTACAGCCGCCTGTACGGTTCGCTGGCCGGTGTGGTCGTCTTCCTGATCTGGCTCTGGCTGTCCAACCTCGCCCTGCTGGCGGGCGCCCAGTTCACCGCTTGCCTCCACCGGGACGGCGAACAGGAAGCCTGAGAGAGCGCGTCGTGCGGACGAGGCCGGTGGCGGCCGTGCACCGGAGCAAGCGGCCCGGGGGGCGCGACCCGTAACGGGAGTCAGTCCTTTTCGGGGGTCCTGCCTCCGGCCGGTTCCCGGGTTCGCGTCGCCGCCACGTGGCCGGCTGCTGCCACCACGGCGTCGACGAGTGGTTCCGTGCGGTTCTCCTTCAGCCAGGCGAGGCCCGCCGTCGACGGGGGCAGGTCCGTGACCTCGACGTAGCGGATGCCGGGGCGTGGGAAGAGGTCACGTGCGGCGGCCGGTAGGAAGCACATGCCCTTGCCCTGGGCCACGAGGTGCAGCAGGCCCTCCAGGTCCGAGGCGACGGGTCCGTAGCGGACGGGGGTGCCGTCGGGGCGCGGGTCGGCGGCCCAGAAGTCCCACCAGAGCCGGGGGACCTGCGGCGGGACGTCGATCACCGGGTGGCGGGCCAGTTCGGCGAGGGTGATCCGGTCGCGGTCCACGAGCGGGTCGCTCGCGGAGAGACAGGCCAGCCGGGGTTCCGTGGCCAGATGCTGCACCTCGACGCCGGGCGGGACCGGCGGACGGAGGAAGGCGACGTCGACGTCATGGCGGAACAGGGCGTCGAAGTGGTCGGCGAAGTGCAGACTGACCACGTCGACCTCGACCAGCGGATGCCGATCGTGGAGCAGCCGCAGCACGGCGCCCGTATAGGGCATCGCCGCCTCCGCACCGATGGTGCCGACGACGAGCCGTCCGGAGAGCCTGCGCGCCTGGGTCGAGGCGCTGCGGCTCAGCCGTTCCATGGCGGCCACGACTCCGCGTGCGTCCGCCAGCAGTACCCGGCCCTGCGGGGTCAGCGTCACGGCCCGGCTCGAACGGTCGAACAGCTTGACCCCGAGGCGCCTTTCCAGGTCTCTGATCTGCTGGCTCAGCGCCGACTGGGTGATGAACAGCCGGGCGGCGGCGCGTGAGAAGTGGAGTTCCTCCGCGAGGGCGACGAACAGCCGGAGTTGATGGGCGCTCGGCGTCCGCGGGTCGGGGCCCGTGGGCGCGGCACCTCCAGCGGCCGTTTCGCCAGTAACCATGATGAATCCCTTATCGATCGTCTTTCATGTCGCATGGCCACAAGCGATGACATGGACCGAGTGCGAGTGGAAGGCTCGGTTCGAAGCGACGCCCGGTGCGACCTCCTCGGTTCCACGGGGCCGTCCGACCATTGCTTTCTCGACAACGGGGGCCGAAACATGACTGTGAGACGAGCGGTGGCGATGCTCGCCGCCCTGCTGGCCGTGCTGTTCGGCGCCGGCGCCGTTCAGGCGTCGTCGCCGCAGGCCGGCGCGACCCCTCACGCGGCGGTGAGCGCGCCGCCCGCGGCCGAGGCCGCGCCCCTCGCGGCGCAGGCGTCGTGCACCGCGCGCAACGTCAGCCACTACGACGCCTACACGGGGCGCACCTGGACGCGTGACTGGGTGTGCGGCAATCGGACCGGCGCCCCGCTGCGCGCCTGCGGCAGTTTCATCCCCGCGTGCGGGGTGATCGGCTGGCTGGACACCTCGCCGAGCTGGTTCGTGTGCTGGGCCAGCGGTCCCCCGCACAGCGGCGGCAACAACATCTGGTACTACACCATGGGTGACCGTATCGCTCCCGGTGGCGAGCGCAATCACGGGTGGGGCTTCATCCCCGCCGTCGACGTGTGGACGTCGACCGATCCCTGGCCCGGCATGACGGAGTGCAACATCCCGTAGGCCGCGGGGAGTCGTCCGTCCCGGCCCGGTCCGGCTCAGCCCCTCGCGTCCTGCCAGGAGCTCCGCCGGACCGGGTTCCGCCGCCCTCGTCCGCCGCGCTCCTTGCCGGGATCCGGCGGCCCGCTCTCCAGCAAGCGAGGACACCTCACACCATGTTCCGCATCGCCAGGCACTCCTCTCCCACCTTTCGGCGTACGCCTCCTCGGCGTCTGCTCGCCGCGACCGCGGCCCTCCTCCTCCTCTCCGTCACCGGGGCGGCGCTCCCGCACTCGGTCGCGGCCGCGACGGAACCGTCGGACGGCGGCTCCACCGCGGTCGCGCCCGCGAGTCCTCAGGTGCCCGCCGGGGTCACGGCGGGCGTGGCGGTGTTCGACCGGCAGACGGGGACCTTCACCGAACAGCTCGCCCCGGCCGCCACGTTCCGGTCCGCGTCGGTCGTCAAGCTCCTGATCGCACTCGACTTCCTCTGGAACCGCAGCCCCGACACCCTCCCGGCCGCCGACCGAACCCGGCTGGACGCCATGCTCCGCAGCAGCCAGGACGCCGCCGCCAGCCACTACTGGTCGGCCTACGGCGGGTCGGCGATCGTCGGGCGGATGGTCACCCGGCTCGGGCTCACCGACACCGCTCCTCCACCGGCGGGTTACGAGGGCTACTGGGGCTATACGGCCATGTCGGCCCGCGACACCGTGAAGACCTACCGGTACATCCTGGAGTCCGCTCCCGCGCCGGTGCGGAGCTTCGTCATGGACCGTCTGCGCCAGTCGACCCGGTGCGCGTCGGACTCCTTCGACCAGCACTTCGGCATCGCCGGAGCGTTCGACCGCCCGTGGGCCGTGAAGCAAGGCTGGTCGGGGAGGTACGCGCAGGGGAACTGCGGTCCCGCGGGCGCCGCCGCGGCCCGTGGGACCGACGTCCCCGGCCCCGCGTCCCCCGCCACGGGTGGCGCGAGCGTCGACCTGAGCCGACCGGCACTGCACACGACCGGCACCGTCGGGGCCGGGGACCGTTCGATCGTGGCCGTCCTCACGCTGCACCCGGACGGCACGTCGTACGGCAAGGCGTACACCGACCTCGGCCGGCTGACCCGCTCCCTGAACGTTCCCGGCGGCACGGCGCCGAAGGGGAAGTGGTACGGGACGTGGGGCCAGGACGTAGCCGTCCGGGCGGCGCCGGTCGTCGGGGACAACCTGCTGACCCGGCTCCCGGCCGGCGTGGAGGTGCTGGTGGGCTGCCAGAAGAAGGGGCAGCAGGTCTCCGTGCCGCCGTACACCAACGACTGGTGGGCGTATCTGCCGCAGTACGGGGGCTACGTCACGAACATCTACCTCAGCCATCCGGACAACCAGCTGCCGGACGTACCGCTGTGCACGAATCCGAAGTGACCCCGGGGACTCCCGGAGAAGGAGTGACGATGTCGCGAACCTGGCGTACCCCCCTCGGTGTGGTCGGTGCCCTGCTGTGGGTGCTGGTGTCCGCCTTCGCGGCGGCCCCGGCCCAGGCGGCGGCCTCGGACGGGCCCCGCGAGGGCGGTGGCCACACCCTGGTCATGCCTCCGGCGCCCCGGGGCGAGGGGCTGTCCTCGCGTGCGGTGGCGGCCGTCTCACCGACGGTCTCGCCCTGGGCGGACTACGTGCACACGTCGTCGGGCAGCCCCGTCACGTGCGCGTCGGGGAACCTCTGCACCGGGGTCTGGGACCCGGTCGTCGGCAAGTACAAGGTGTTCTTCCTCTACCGGTGCGCCCAGTACTCCCTGTCCCACTGGAACGGCGTGGGCCAGGTGGTGAACAACCAGGTCGGCGCCGCCGCGTTCTTCTACGGCCAGAACGGACAGGTGCTGGACGTCGTCCTGCCGGAGCCGACACCCTTCACGTACGACTGGACTCCTGTCTGGTCCATCCGGAACTGCTGACCGGCGCGCACGCCGACACCGCCCGGTGGTCGAGGTCGCCTTGCGGCGGCCCCGGCCGCCGGGCGGCCTGCGTGACCGCCCAAGGGCACCGTCGGCCGCTCGTTCAGTGTCGCGGGAACGCCGGTCCCGGCGGGGCGAACCCCGGTGCGGTCGGGGCCGGGCCCAGCGTCGTCGTGCCAGGGGTCGATCGGTGCCCCAGGCCCGTACGGTAGGCGTCCAGGGCGGCCTCGACGCGGCCGCCTCGGCGCAGCAGGTCGCCCAGGAGGCGGCACAGGTCGGCCAGGTCGCCGCTCGCTCCGCTGCGCTCCAGCAGGCCCAGGGCCGTGACGTAGTGTTCCTCGGCGGTCTCGGCGTCCCCCCGGTCCTCGGCGATCAGCCCGAGCAGCCGGTGCGCGCCCCCCGCGTGGACCGCGCCGCGCCGGTCCCCCAGTTCGAGGAACGCCGAGAGCAGCTCCGCAGCCTCGTCGTGCCGTCCGAGCCGTCGGAGGACGTCGGCCAGCTCCACCTCCACCTGCGCGGTGAACAGCGCCGCGCGCCTGACGTTCAGCATGTCCCGAGCGGCGCGCAACTCCTGCTCGGCCGCCGCGAGTTCCCCGCTCTGGGCCAGGACGTAGCCGCGCATCCAGTGGCAGTGCGCCAGGTCGGTGCGCAGGCTCAACTGCTGGTAGATCGCCTGCGCCTTGGCCAGTGAGGCGTCCGCGTCGGCCGTGCGTCCCTCGGCGAGGAGGGTGCGGGCGACCTGCCGGTGCATGCCGGCCACGAGGGCCGGATCGTCTACCTGCGGAGCGAGCGCCAGCGCGAGTTCGGCCGCGTGCGCGGCCCGGGCGTGGGCGCCCATGTCCATGTAGGGGCCGATCACCGCGGCGTACAGGACGACCAGCGCTTCGGGGTCGGCCAGCCCGCTCGTCCCGAGCTCGTCGATGGTGGATTCGAGGAGGTAGCAGGCGTAGCGCAGTTCGCCTGCCAGAAGGTGTGCGACGGCGCGGCCGCGGATCGCGTGGACGCGGCGCGGCAACGGCTCGTCGGCGAGGAGTTGCTCGGCAGCCTGGAAGTGGCGCCCGGCGTCCCCCAGTTGGCCGGTCTCCAGGGCGCAGTCGCCGAGTCCGAGCAGCGCCTCGGCCTGTTCGGGCACGAGGTCGAGGTGCTCGGCGTCGGTGAGGAGCTGCCGGTAGTGGACGGCGGCCTCCTCCGCCGTGCCGGTGGCCAGTCGGCGGCGCGCCTCGACGAGGGCGAGCCGCAGCTCCGTGGCGAGGTGCGCGGGCCGGCCGGTGGCCAGCTCCTCGTACGTCGTGCCGAGCCGCTCCGCGAGGAAGCGCAGGGCGGTCTCCGAGGGCCTGACCCTGCCCGACTCCAGCGTCGACACATACGCGGGGGTGTACGAGGGTTCGGCCAACTGCCGCTGTGTCAGTCCGCGTTGAGCACGCAGTTCCTGCACGCGGCGGCCGATCGCGGCCGGATCGTCCATCGGACCCCCTGGTTCGTGAACTGCCCAGTATCCAGAGGCAGGAGGCATTGCGCACGCCCTCACCCTGCCCCTAGGTTAAGCGACTCGTTCACCCTACTTACTTTCTCGCTTAATTCGCCTGGCAAGGGGCTGATTTCATGCGTTCAGCACGACGAGCGGCCATGGCGGCCGGAGCGGCCGTCGCCCTCACGGCCGTGCTCGCCGCCGCACCCGGCAGCGCCGCCGCGGAACCGCCCGCACCCCGTACGGCCGCAGTCGAGGTCGAGATACCGGGGCCCGAGGACGGGTCGCTCGCAGGTTCCGGCCACACACACGTGCCGTCGGAGGGCCGGGACCGGCCGGCCTCCCGCCTGTCGTCGACCGAGGTGGCCGCCGACGGCGAGGTGGCCAGGATGGTCGACAACGGCTCCCCCGCCGACCGGCTGGACATCGTCGTCGTCGGAGACGGGTACACCGTCTCCGAACTGCCGCGCTTCCACGCCGACGCCCAGAAGAAGTGGGCGGAGCTGACGGCCGTCGAGCCGTACACCACCTACCGCGGCCTCTTCAACGTGTGGACCGTCGACGCCGTCTCGAACCAGTCCGGAGTCTCCGGCGATCCCTCTCCCGGCACCGTCCGCGACACGGCCCTCGGCTCGTACTTCTGGTGCGACGAGATCGAGCGCCTGCTCTGCGTCGACCAGGACAAGGTCGACGGCTACGTCGCCAAGGCGCCGGAGGCCGACCTGGTCCTCGTCCTCGCCAACAGCACCAAGTACGGCGGCGCCGGCTACAACGAGCGCAGCGAGACCCTCGGTTACGAGGGCATCTCGACGGCCTCGGCGGGCAACGAGAAGTCCGGCCAGGTCGCGATCCACGAGACGGGCCACTCCCTGGGCAAGCTCGCCGACGAGTACTTCTACGCCGACTACCCCGGCTACGAGCGGTACGAGGGCCCCGAGCCGGCCGACTCCAACATCACCACCCTCACCGCCGACGGCATGGCCGCCGGGGGCACCAAGTGGCACCGCTGGCTCGGTGAGCCGTCCCCCGACGGCGGGATCGTCGGCGCGTACGAGGGCGGCGGCTACTACGCCACCGGACTGCGGCGCCCCACCGAGGACTCCCTGATGCGGTCCCTCGGCAAGCCCTTCAACCTGCCCGGAGTGGAGGCGATGATCGCCGGCTTCTACCGCGAGGCGCGCATCGCCTCCCCCGTCACGGCCACCGACCGCACCCTCCGCCGGGGCGCCACCGTCAAGGCCCGCGTGCCCCGGCTGGCGGGCGCGGACGGGCGTCAGCTCACGGTCCGCTGGTACCTGGACGGGCGGGAGGTGAAGAGCCTCGCGGGCCGCACCCAGGTACGGGTGTCCGACCTGGCCCTGCGGCTGCTCGACCTCCGGAAGCACACCCTGTCCCTGACGGCGGAGGACCGCACGCCCTCGGTACGGGACCGCGACATCGCCCGGACGATGAGGTCCACGGTCAGCTGGACGATCCGGCTCTGACGTCGGGCGGGCGCGCCCGGCCGCCCGGCGGTGTCCTCACCGCCGTCCCGGCCGGCGCGCCCCGTTCGCCGTACCCGTGAGTGTCGGACCGCTGAGCACGTACGGTTCACCCCCGTCGTTCCTCCCCCACTCGGCCATCCGTCTCATTTCGGCGTCCGCATGGCGGATAAGGCTCGCCGCCGAGCCGTCCCGCCCCCTAGTCTGGCCGGGCAGCTGGTTCGCCCCGTCCGCCAGGCGGGATGCGTCGTAAGAGGGAACCCGGTGGGAATCCGGGACTGCCCCGCAGCGGTGAGCGGGAACGACCGCCGTCATACGCACTGGGACCGGACAACGGTCCTGGGAAGCGACGGCCAGTAGGTGTGCTCCGGTCGGACCGGAGAGCGTGCCCGCGAGTCCGAAGACCTGCCCGTTGCCCGCACGCGGACGATTCCGCGCGCGGACATTCCGGTGACCTCGTGGGCGGGTCGGCGTACACAGCGAGCGGCACGCACGGGGTCTTCCCGTGACCTGGTCCGCGCGTTCTGTCGTTCCCTTCGCGTCCGCGTCCCGTCGTCCGGGATGTTTCTGGACACATCTCGCGAAGGAGAGTTCCGTGACAGCGAAGCCCGCAGCCGCGGCAGCACGGGCCACCGTGTACGGCTACCCCCGTCAGGGTGGGAACCGCGAACTGAAGAAGGCCGTCGAGGGCTACTGGAAGGGCCGTGTCACGGCCGACGCCCTGCGGACCACCGCCGCCGAGCTGCGCCGTGCGAACTGGCGGGAGCTGGCCGACGCCGGCATCCACGAGGTGCCGACCGGCGACTTCTCGTACTACGACCACGTCCTGGACACCAGCGTCATGGTCGGGGCCGTCCCCGCGCGCCACCGTGCCGCCGTCGAGGCGGACGTGCTCGACGGGTACTTCGCGATGGCCCGGGGCACCCGGGACGTCGCCCCGCTGGAGATGACCAAGTGGTTCGATACCAACTACCACTATCTGGTTCCCGAGTTGGGACCCGGCACGGTCTTCACCGCCGACTCCGCCAAGCAGGTCGCCGAGCTGAAGGAAGCCCTCGCCCTCGGCCTGACCGCCCGCCCGGTCCTCGTCGGCCCCGTCACCTACCTCCTGCTCGCCAAGCCCGCCCCCGGCGTGGCGGACGACTTCGACCCGCTCACCCTTCTCGACCGGCTGCTCCCGGTCTACGCCGAGATCCTCGCCGACCTGCGCGCGGCGGGCGCCGAGTGGGTCCAGCTCGACGAGCCCGCCCTCGTCCAGGACCGCACCCCGGCCGAACTGAACGCCGCCACCCGCGCCTACCGCGACCTCGGCGCGCTCGCCGACCGGCCCAGGCTGCTCGTCGCCTCCTACTTCGGGCGCCTCGGCGACGCCCTCAAGGTGCTCGCCGCGGCCCCCGTCGACGGTCTCGCCCTCGACTTCACCGACTCCGCCGCCGCCAACCTCGAGGACCTCGCCGCCGTCGGCGGACTGCCCGGCAAGCGCCTGGTCGCCGGCGTCGTCAACGGCCGCAACATCTGGATCAACGACTTCCAGAAGTCCCTGGCCACCCTCGCCACCCTGCTCGGCCTCGCCGACCGCGTCGACGTCGCCGCGTCCTGCTCGCTCCTGCACGTCCCGCTGGACGCGGCCGCCGAGCACGACATCGACCCCCAGGTCCGGCGCTGGCTCGCCTTCGCCCGGCAGAAGACCGCGGAGATCGCCACCCTCGCACGCGGCCTCGCGAACGGCACCGACGCCCTCACCGCCGAACTGGCCGCCAACCGGGCCGACCTGGCCTCCCGCACCGACTCCGCCCTCACCCGCGACCCCGCCGTACGCGCCCGCACCGCCGCGATCACCGACGCGGACGGCCGACGCTCCCAGCCGTACGCCGAGCGGGCCGCCGCCCAGCGCGCCCACCTCGGACTGCCGCTGCTGCCGACCACCACCATCGGATCGTTCCCGCAGACCGACGAACTCCGCGTGGCCCGCGCCGACCTGCGCGCCGGCCGCATCGACACGGCCGGCTACGAGGAGCGGATCAAGGACGAGATCCGCGAGGTCCTCGCCTTCCAGGAGAAGACCGGGATCGACGTCCTCGTGCACGGCGAGCCCGAACGCAACGACATGGTGCAGTACTTCGCCGAACAGCTCACCGGCTACGTCGCCACCCGGCACGGCTGGGTCCAGTCGTACGGCACCCGCTACGTCCGGCCGCCGGTCCTGGCCGGGGACATCTCCCGCCCCGAGCCGATGACCGTGCGCTGGACCACGTACGCGCAGGCGCAGACCAGCAAGCCGGTCAAGGGCATGCTCACCGGACCGGTCACCATGCTCGCCTGGTCGTTCGTCCGCGACGACCAGCCGCTCGGCGACACCGCCCGCCAGGTGGCGCTCGCCCTGCGCGACGAGGTCAACGACCTGGAGGCGGCGGGCACTTCGGTCATCCAGGTCGACGAGCCCGCGCTCCGGGAGACCCTCCCGCTGCGCGCCGCCGACCACGCCGCCTACCTCGACTGGGCGACGGAGTCCTTCCGGCTCTCCACCAGCGGCGTCCGGCCCGACACCCAGATCCACACCCACATGTGCTACGCCGAGTTCGGCGACATCGTCCAGGCCATCGACGACCTCGACGCCGACGTCATCAGCCTGGAAGCGGCGCGCTCGCACATGCAGGTCGCCGGCGAACTCGCCGAGCACGGCTACCCCCGCGAGGCCGGACCGGGCGTCTGGGACATCCACTCCCCGCGCGTCCCCGGCACGGAGGAGGCCGCCGCGCTGCTCCGCAAGGGCCTGGAGGCCATCCCCGCCGAGCGGCTCTGGGTCAACCCCGACTGCGGACTCAAGACCCGCGACTGGACCGAGACCCGCGCCTCCCTGGAGAACCTCGTCTCCGCAGCGCGCCAGGTCAGGGCGGAGCTGAGCACCGACAACGGCTGACGGCCGGCGCACCCGGACCGGCCGCCTCCACTCCATGGCGTGAGGAGGCGGCCGGGGCGGGTCAGCGGTGGCCGAAGTCCGGGGCCCGCTTGTCGACGAAGGCCGACATGCCCTCCTTCTGGTCGGCCGTCGCGAACACCGCGTGGAACAGACGCCGTTCGAAGCGGACGCCTTCGGCGAGCGTGGTCTCGAACGCGCGGTTGACGGCCTCCTTCGCCATCATCGCGACCGGCTTCGACATCCCCGCCACCGTCGCGGCGACCCTGAGGGCCTCGGGGAGGAGGTCGTCGGCAGGGACGACACGGGAGACCAGGCCCGCCCGTTCCGCCTCGGCGGCGTCCATCGTCCGTCCCGTCAGGCAGAGTTCCATCGCCTTGGCCTTGCCCACGGCCCGGGTGAGGCGCTGGGAGCCGCCGATGCCGGGGATCACGCCCAGCTTGATCTCCGGTTGCCCGAAGACCGCCGTGTCGGAGGCCAGCAGGAGGTCGCAGAGCATGGCGAGTTCGCAACCGCCGCCCAGGGCGTAGCCGGAGACGGCCGCGACGGTGGGGGTGCGGAGGTTGCCGAGCCGGTCCCAGGCGGTGAACCAGTCGGTGAGGGGGCCACGACGTCACGACGGCCACCGGCGGCACCCACAAGTGCGACGGCACCAACGGCAGCTTCACGTGGACGTCGTTCTGACGGTCGGCACCGGTTCCGTGTCGTCGCCCCCGCGCGTCGCGCACGAGGGTGACGACACGGGAGGAGCCCCCTGGGGTCCAGGGGGCTCCTCCCGTGCACGCGGGGCGGGTGCGGGTCAGGCTCGGAGCAGCCGTTCCGTCACCTCGCGGTAGGTCCGCAGGGTGAGCCGGAGCTGCTCGGTGTCCTGGGCCGTACGCCCCTGGTCGCCGTCCTGCTGCCAGCCCGCCCGGAGGGCGGTGCGCCGGTCCCGCAGCGCGGCGACGAGCTGCCGCTCGGTCTCCTCCAGCAGGTCGGCCGCCTCGGCGACCGAGTCGCGGGGGGAGTCGACGAAGCCGGCGAGGGCGTGGTGCAGGCGCTCTCCGAGCCGGTCGCGTTCACCGGCGTCGAGCAGCTGCCCGGCGGCGCCGTCGGCGGATTCGTCGGCCGACTGCCGGTGGTGCGTGCCCGGCAGGCCGTCCGTACCGCCGGCCGTGTGATCGGCCCGGTGGTCGCCGCCGGGGGTCCGGCCGGCACCCGGCGTCGGGTTGTCGCCCGGCGTCCGGTTCTCGCCCGGCGTCCGGTCGTCGCGGCCGGGGGTCCGGTCGTCGGCCGTTCCCTTCGTGGTCCGCCCGCCCGGGGCGCTGGGGGGCGTGACGGGAGCGTGCTTGCCGCTCCCGTCGTTCCTGCCCGGGGCACCGGGGCCGTCGGACGGAGAGACGCGCTGCCCGGCCGGCCCGGTTCCGGTCGGCGCCGCCTCGGAAGCCGGGGCGGACGTCGGCGACTCGGCCACCGGTGGTCTCGAGGCGGACGGAGTGGCGGCCGGCGGCGTGGCGTCACCGTCCCGCTGCGCGGGAACGGCCGCGTGCAGCGTCCCGTCGTCGGCGGCCGCGTGGACGGAGCGCTGGGCGGGAACGKCTCCGACGGGCGTCCCCTCCCGGCCGGCGGACGTCGGCACGTCCGAGCCGGTCGGCTCGCCGGGGG
>NZ_RDBH01000035.1:10740-17241 GCF_008042145.1 Streptomyces sp. adm13(2018) | reverse complement strand
GGCGCGGCATGGCCTGAGCCAGCCGGCTCCTCACCCCCGTAGACGGCGCGCCCGCGGATCGCGCCGCGGGCGTGCCGTCTACGGGGGTGAGGAGCCGGCTGGCTCAGGCCATGCCGCGCCTCATGTCGTCGCGTGCCTTCAGTGCGCTCTCGTGCACCTTCTCGATCGCCTCCCGGGCCTTGGCGGCCATCTGGTCGGCCTTGCCCTCCGCCTCCAGGCGCGTGTCGCCGGTCGCCTTCCCGGCGCCCTCCTTGGCCGCCCCCTCGCCCTTCTGCACGGTGCTCTTGCGCATGACCGCATTCCTTCCGTCGCATCCCACGTCGGGTCCGCATCTCTGTCTACGGACGCGACTGCCCCTGCCGCCGGGAATCATGCCGGGGTGCCCGGGGTGCGCCCGGCGGGACGGCGGGGCAGGGGCTCAGTCCGCGCTCCGGTGCGCCACCGCGTTCCTGCGCCGCGCGACCGCCCGCAGCAGCAGCCGCATCAGGCAGACCGCGGTGACCACCCAGACCGCGGCGAACAGCCACAGCGGCCCGGACGACGAGGACACGGCCGCGAGGACGAAGAGGGCCAGGCACGCGAGGCCCAGGACACCGGTGATCAGGCCGAGCCGCTGTCGTAGGGCCGCGCCCCGGGTGCCGTCGGGCCGTCCGGGGCCCGCGCCGGTGTGTCCGAGGGACCGCAGCCTGCGGCTGAGGGACGCGTCGCTCCGAAGGCCCTGCTCGATGCCCTCCAGGATCTTCCGTTCCTGCTGGGTGAGCTTGGGATTGGCGTCGTGCATGGCGAACTCCCGTCGAGCGTCGAGCGGTCCGGTCAGGTGCCGTGGCCCCGGAGGGCGGGGTCGAGGCCCCGGACGGCGTGAACGTCCCGGGCCTCGGTGCATGCAGCTCGCAGTTGGGGAAACATGTTCCCCGACCGGTCCTCGCCCGTGAATCCCCGCGCACGCCCTTCGTACGCGGCGAACGGGCGGTGCGCCCGGTTCCCCGGGCTCTCATCCGGCCTGTTCCCGCAAACCGGTCCCCGTAAGCACCGCTCGGCCCGGCAGCTCACTCCCGTGCCCGCGACCGGCCACCCTCCGTCAGGCGGCGGGCTCCTTCGGTGACCGGCCCAGGGCGCGGACCGCGGGTACGGCGAGCATGACGCCGATGAGGACGAGACCCACCACCGACGAGAAGAGCAGCACCCGGTCCGCTCCGTACGCGTCCGCCGCGGGGCCCGCCAGGGCGCGGCCCACGGGGATGACCATGATGGAACCGGCCACGTCGTAGGCGGAGACGCGGCTCAGGACGGCGAGCGGGATGTGGGACTGCACGCTGGTCGCCCACATCACGCCCCAGAAGGCGAACCCGCACCCCGCGAGGACGCCCGTCAGCGCGGTCGCCGTGAACGACCAGCCCAGGGCCGGGGCCAGCGGGTTGAGGGAGAAGAAGAACATCGCGCAGGCCCCCGCGACCAGCGGCCGGGCCGGCCGGACCCGCATGCCGAGCAGTCCGCCGACGATCGTGCCGGCGCCGTCGGCCGAGGCGATCCATCCGTACCCGCTCGCCCCGTGCTGCTCGGTGAGCAGGGCCGCGCCCAGCGGCAGGGCGGGGCCGAAGACGAACAGCCCGTACACCGCCCACACGGCGATGACCCCCCACAGCCAGGAGCGCGACCGGAACTCGTGCCAGCCGGTGGCCAGCCTGCTCCACAGCGGGTCGTCGCTCTCGTCCTTCGCGGTGCCGAGTCCGCGCAGCGGCGCCAGGCCGAGCGCGCTGAGGGCGTACGCCGCCGCGATGACGACGAAGGAGCCCGCCACGTTCCAGTAGGCGACGAGCAGACCCGCCACACCGGGCCCGAGCAGGGTGCAGACCGCCTCGGAGATCCGCAGCAGCGCGTTGGCCCGCTGGATGTCCTCGGCGACCCGGGGGACCAGGCTCGCCAGGCCCGGCTGGAACATCGCGGTGGCGGCGCCGCTGAGCGCGAGGAGCGCCATGATGTGCCAGAGGCGTACGTGCGAGCCGATCAGCAGCACCGCGAGCGCCAGCATGGCCACCATGCGCACCACGTCGGCGCCGACCATCATCACCTGCGGGGTGAAGCGGTCGGCGAGCACGCCGCCGAACAGGACGAGCAGCACGATCGGCGCCATCCAGGCGGCCAGCGCGTAGCCGACGCCGCCCGCCCCGTACCCGGCGCCGAGCACGGCCGTCGTGAGCGACACCATCAGCATGCCGTCGGCGAGCAGCGAGGTGCTGCGCGCGGTGAAGAAGAGCCGGAAGCGGCGCGATCGCCACGGGCTGGGGGGAGTGCTCTGCTCCCGTTGTGCGGTTGCCTCGTCCATCGTCATGTCACATCCCGGTCCCGGCCGGTCCCTTTCCTGAGAATCTGCTGCCGGAGCCAGGCGCTGGTCCGGTCCGCCTCCGCCGGCGGTCGGTGGACGATCACGTACCGGCGCGGGGCCAGCACCCCGGGGCGGCCGGGGAGCGCGTCCATCAGCGCGGTGTGGGCCGCGGCCGGCGTCAGCGCACGGTCTCCGGCGGCGACGTACGCCGTGAGACCGCCGCCCTCCGCCGGGCCGTCGTCCGGGCCGGGGGGCCCGGCGGTGACGTGGACCGGCAGGCCGCGCAGGGCCTCGCTCAGCGTCCGTGCGACGAGCGGCGGCGAGGTCCAGGAGCCGTCGACCCGGTGCCAGTCGGGTCCGCGGTCGACCGGGCCGACCCCCGTCACCTCGGTCAGCGAGTCCAGCGGTACGTCGTCCTCGGCGGCGGCCTCCAGGAGCCGGACGAGGCCGGTGAGGAAGGCCTCCGACTGCTCCGTGGAGAACAGCGCGGGATCCAGCCAGGCGGCCAGGTGGAGCTCCGGCTCGATCGCGTGGACGAAGGTCAGGACGCGGGTCGGCAGCACCTGGCCGGGACCCCAGCGGAGGTCGAGCCCGCCGGGACCGTCCCCGCCCTTGTCGCTCTCGTCGCGCCCGTCGTCCGGACCGGCCGGGGACGTGAGCGCGCCGACCGTCGGCGGCAGCGTGCTGACGTCGTTGAAGACGACGTCCCGCGCGAACCGGCTGCCCCGCTCGCGGGTCGCCTCGCCGATCATCTCCCAGAGCGCCACCGCGTCGAACTGGCTGTGCCGGTACGCGTTGAGCGCCGCCCCCCAGGCCTTCTTCAGGAGCGCGTCGAAGGTCGGCACCCGGACGTCCAGGGAGAGCAGCGCGTCCTGGGACAGGGTGTTCACCGACCGGGCCAGCCGGGGGTGGTAGCGGTTGGAGGTCGGGACGGCGGCCACGCAGGTGGGCTGGTCCGCCCGGTGGGCGACCAGGGCGCACCAGGCGGTCAGCAGCACCGTGGACGGCAGGCCTCCGGTGCGCTCCGCCACGCGCGCCAGGGCCCGCGAGCCGCGCCGCGAGCGCAGGGTGAGCTGCGGTGTCGGCACGTCGGTCCCCTCGGCTCCGGGTTCCGCGAACATGGCCTGCGGCTCGGTGCGGATGATCCGTTCCCAGTGCCGCAGCGAGGCGGCGGACCTGCGGAGCCCGGCCGGGGCCGCCTCCTCGGCGGCGAGGGCGAGCGGGGTGAGGGAGACGGGCGGTGGGAGGGTCTCGCCGGCGAGCAGGTCGAGCCACTCCTCCTTGAGGACCGCGAGGGCGCCGACGTCGGTCACGGCGTGGCTGGCCGCCACGGCGGCGAAGGCGGGTGCCCCCGAGCGGGCGACGAGGCGGACGCGGAGGGGGAAGTCCCGGTCCAGCCGGAAGCGTTCGGCGCGCGCCCCACGGGCCACCGCGTCGGCGTACCCGGCGGGGTCGTCGGGCAGGTCCGCGTGGTCGAGCACGGTGACGGTGAACGTCCCCCCGGTCGCCACCACCTGCTCGCGCGGGGCGGTCCCGGCGGTGTGCGGGAAGGTCGTGCGGAGCGCCTCGTGGCGTACGGCGAGGGTCCGGAGGGCCTCGACGGCGGCGTCCTCCGTGGTGCCCACGGGAACAGGCCACACGTCGTGGATGTTGATGTGCTCGGGCTCGTCCCGCAGCATGCAGCGGATCATGTTGGCCTGCCCCATGGTGACGGGGCCCCGGCGCTCCTCGCCCCCGGTGGCGTACCCGACCGTGCGGACCCGGGCGCCGCCCGGGGGCCGCGCCGACCGGCTCGCGCCGGTCAGGGCCTCCCAGGCCTCGGTGAGCAGGGCGAACTCCTCCATGTCCCGGCGCGCCTCGTCGAGGAGCCGCTCCCGGAGCGGCGCGAGGGCGTCGGCGGCGGTGGCGTAACGGCCGCCGAGGGTCCGGTAGCAGCGGTCGAGGACGTCGAGCCGGGCGGCGTTCGCCGCGCGGTCCGCGCGGGCGCCGTCCCGGACGAGCCCCGCGACGGCGGCGGCCCTGAGGTGGCCCTCGGTGTCGAGCAGACCGTCGCCGGCCTCCTTCGTCGCGGTGTGCACGGCGTCGAAGTGGGGCGTGGAGAGCAGGAACTTGGCGAACCGCAGCTGGTAGGCGAGGAACCCGGCGTCGGAGCGGCGCTCGCCCGTGTGGAAGTTGACGATGTGCCGGTTGTGGAGGACGCCCGGCAGCCGGGCGTTCTGCACCAGGTGCGCGAGGAAGTAGTCGCTGCCGATGGTGTCGGTGGCGGGCGGCAGCGGCACCCGGGCGTACACCGCGCGGTCCAGGGCGATGTTGCACATGTCGACCCTCGTCGGACTCACGCTGGTGAGCGTGGTCAGGTCGCCGGTGTACGGGGTCGTCCCGGCGCCCCGGAAGGACTGCGCGATCAGGCTCCGGCGCCAGATCTCCGGATAGCCGGAGGGGACGGAGAGACCGACGACCTCCTCGTAGACCGCCGGGTCGAGACGGCGGATCTCCTCGACGTCCACGGACATCTCGCCGACGAAGGAGCCGCCGACCAGGGACACGGTCCGGCCGGCGCACGCGGGGTCGAGCCTGCTCCGGGAGACCAGGCCGGCCGCGTCGGCGGCGGGCAGCCCCAGCGCGGCGAGTTCGTGGTGGATCGGGAAGACCGGCTCGCCGTCCACGTGCTGGTAGCGGCTGTCGGAGTCGCGGCGGTGCACGGACGCGCACCCCAGGGCCTCGGCGAGGAGGAACGCGCGGTTGGTGCAGGCGCCGTAGGACACGCGGTCCGGCAGCATCAGGTCGAGCACGTGGTCCGGCGCCGAGACGCCGGCCCGGTCGATCACCTCGCGCAGGAAGGCCCGTTGCTCGACCTCGTCGAGGTGGTGGACGACCACGCCGGGGGCGGCGGGCAGCGCGGCGAGGACCTCGCGGTGCTCGGCGGCGCTCGCCGTGTCGGAGGAGTCCAGGACGAGGAACCGCACCTCGACGCCGAACGTGCGGGCGCCGTAGGCGGCCTCCTCGGCCACGGCCCGCAGGGTCGCGGCGCAGGTCCGGTCGGTGGGCAGGGTCAGGCAGACGCGGCGCACGCCGACTCCCCACCCCGGGCCGCCGCGTCGCCCCGGTCCGTGTCCGTCGCGGGCCCGGCGCCCGCGACCGTGTTCCGGCCGGTCGCCGGGTCCTCCCACGCGTCCTTCCAGGAGGTGAGCCCCAGCAGCCGGCTGCCCAGCTCGTCCAGGACGGCCGTGGGATACCGCTCGGACTCGTGGCGCACGGGGTCGCCGACCAGGGTCCGGTTCCAGCGCGGGGTCCGCAGGTGCCGCCAGGAGTCGACGCGGGAGCGCCGGAGCCGCTCGTGCTCCTCCAGGGCCGGCATCATCGACAGGTACTGCACCGCCCGGACCTGGTCCCGGGAGACGTTGCGCGCCACGCCGTGGGCCAGCAGGCCGTTCCAGATCAGCAGGTCGCCGGGGCGGAGTTCGGGGCGTACGACGGGGTACTCCGCGCGGTCCACGGCGGGGCGCAGCGGGTCGCGGTCGGCGGGCTGGGCGACCTTCCACTCCTCGAACCGCCGGAAGAGCTCCGGGTCGCACTGGAAGCCGCCGGACTCCGGCCCGGTCTCGTTGAGGGCGATGATCCCCTGCACCCGCTGCGGCGGGACCCCGAGGGTGGTGTCGATGTCCCAGTGCAGCTCGATGTCGAAGCCGCGGTCGGTGGGTTCGATGAGGGCCCGGTCGCGGTTCCCGATGTTGGGCGGGTTGAGGTTGAGCCGGTCCTGGGTGACCCACAGCTCCTCGCAGTCCCAGACGTCCACGAAGGCGTCGTAGACCCGCCGGGCCTGGCGGTTGTCCCAGAGGAGCTGGTGGTGGTACGCCTCCACGAAGCCGTAGACGTGGAGCTGCCGGTCGAGTTCCGAGCGGAACGGCCGGTCCGCGTACCAGCCGTCCGGATCGCCGGGGTCGAGCCCCTGGAAGTCCCAGGTGAAGTCGAGCAGCCGCCGCGCCGCCGCCGCGGGGATCGCCTCGCGGACGATGACGTAGCCGTACGTCTGCCAGTGCGCGAAGTCCTCCTCGGACAGCACCCGCAGCGGACGTGACTTCTCCAGCTCCCTGAGGGTGGTCTGGGCGAGGTAGGACTCGCCGTCGGCGCTGAAGTACGGCAGGTCCGAGGCCGCCCGGTACAGGTGGGGGCGGCGC
>NZ_RDBH01000035.1:0-10640 GCF_008042145.1 Streptomyces sp. adm13(2018) | reverse complement strand
CTCCAGGGCGGGAGTCGGGGCCGCGTTCCCCGGCCGGTGGACAGCACGGGGAGACCCTCGGCGCGGCACCGGGGGCGCGTGGCTCGGACGGACGGCGGGGTGGACGGCGTGGACGCACGGCAGCGCCCGGCGCGGGCTGCGGGTGCCACGCCGTACAGAACAATTGGTTTAGACCATACTCGTTGTCAAGTGTCCTCTCAACGTGCAGAGTTGCACGTGACGGCCTTCCGGCTTTGGTCTAGACAACATGGGACGGGCTGTCCTAGTGTCCCCCTGCGCAGTCCGGCCGCGGGGCTGTCGGGCGGCCCGCCGTCCCTGCGCTCCGCGGTCGACGGCGACCGCGTCCACGGGCGTTCGCCCACATCGCGGTTCCACGCCCAGAGGGAGCGGTTTCCATGAGCACAACCGGCGCCACCGTCCTGCCGGACGGCGGCCTGAAGAGTCCGGGTCCGGGCCTGGTCACCATGGACCCGGTCCACACCGCGCTCCTGCGCGGCCTCGACGCACTCCTCACCGGTCTCGCCGCCCGCCTCTCCGCACCCGAGGTCCTCGGCCCGCCCCTGCTGTCCGTCCCGGGCCTCGCCCGGCTCGACTTCTTCCGCAACTTCCCCCACCTCGGCGTCTCCGCCGGCCGCTTCGCCCCGGACGCGCTCGACGGACTCGCGGCCGGCGAGACGCCGGAAGAACTGCCGCTGAGCCCCACCGGCTACCTCCTGCCGTCCGCCACCTGCTACGGACTGCTGCTCTCCCTGGAGGGCCGGGACGTCGGCGAGGAGGGCCTCCGCCTCTCCGCCACGGGCCGCTGCTTCCGCAACGAGACCCACTACGACGGACTGCGCCGGCTGTGGGGCTTCCACATGCGCGAGGTCCTCTACCTCGGGACCAAGCAGGGCTCGGTCGAGCACCTGGACAGCGGCGCCGCGTTCATCCTGGAGACGGCCGGACTCCTCGGACTCGAACTGACCCGGGCCGTCGCCGACGACCCGTTCTACGACAAGGGCGGCTCACGGGCCCGGCTGATGGCCCTCGACCCGGTCAAGCACGAGTTCTGCGCCCCCGACGGCACCGCCATCGCCTCCGTGAACCGGCACCGCAACTTCTTCGGCGAGCGCCTGGACATCCGCGCGGGCACCGAGGGCCCGGCGTACAGCGCCTGCGTCGCCTTCGGGGTCGAGCGCTGGATCCACGCGATGATCCTCGCCCACGGCACCCCCGAGCGGGCGCTCGAACGGCTCGAAGCCGTCCGCGCCTGAGCCGGCCGGCCCGCCCACCGAGCCCCCGGGCGCCCCCGAACCCCGTACCCGTACCTGATATCCGTACCCGCGCGACAGCTGTGAACAAGGAGCGACCCCTCCCCATGGAACGCATCGCCGAGTGGCTGCACGAGAAGAACCCCGGCCTCGACGGGCCGATCGCCCCCGACGAGGACCTGATCGAGGCACGCCTCATCGACTCGATGGACTTCCTGGAGTTCATCGACCTGCTGGAGGAGCTCTCCGGCAGCGCCATCGACCTCCAGGAGGTCACCATCGACGACTTCCGCACCCTCGGCCGCGTCCGGGAGCGCTTCCTCAGCGCCGCCACCGGCTGAGCACCCGATGCCGGACGGCCCGGACCGGGGCGGGGACGCGGCGCTGGCCGTCGTGGCGACCACCCCGGAGGTGCTGGCCCACCCGGAGCTGGACGAGGCCCTGCTGGCCCCCTGGGAACGGCGCCGCCTCGACCGGATCCGGCTGCCCGGCCGCCGCGCCGACGTCCTCGCCGCGCGCCTCCTCGTCCGGCTGTGCGTCACCCGCGCCACCGGTCTGCCGCTGGACACCCCGGACTTCGCCCAGCGGTGCCCCGGGTGCGGCGGGGAGGGCCACGGCCGCCCGTACCTGCGCGGCCGCCCCGGCACCGGTGTCAGCCTCAGCCATGCCGACGGCCTGGTCGCGGCGGCCGCCGGACCGGGCCCGATCGGCATCGACGTGGAGCCCTCGACCCGCCGCCCCGGCCCCGCGCACGTCCTGCGCCGCCTCCTCCCCGAGGCCGGCCTCGGGGAGGGCGCGGCGGAAGGGGCGGCGGAGGGCCCGGCGCCATCGGACGGCCCGGAGCTGCTCCGCCTCTGGGTCCGGGCGGAGGCCCGGCTGAAGGCGGGAGGCGGCCGCGGGGTCGACGGGACCGACGGGGCCGGTCCGGGCGGCCTCCGCCTCCTGGAGTGGACGGACCGGCCCCGCGCGGCCGTCGCCGCGGTGGCCGCCACGACGGGGGTCGCGATCACCTCCGTCTGAGGCACCCTGTCCGAGGCCTCCGCCGGGGGCTCCGTCCGAGGTCTCCGTCCGACGCCTTCGCCGGAGGCCTCCGTCCGAGGCCTCCGGGCGCCCGCTCCCCCCATCGGCACCGCCGATCGGCGGAGTTCGCGGCCCCGGGCCTGCGTCCTCACGGGCCGGGGCAGCCGCGGGTGGTAGGTCGGTGGGATGCAGCCAGGCACCTCACCGACGGTCACCGTCACCCCCCTGCTCCGGACGGCAGCCGCGTACGCGTGGCGGCTGCTCGTCGTCGGCGTGCTCGTCTACAGCCTGTTCGCGGTGCTCGGACGCTTCCACGAGATCGGCGTGGCCCTCTTCCTCGGACTCGTGATCACCGCACTGCTCAGGCCCGTCGCCGACGTCGTCGCCCGGGGACTGCCCCGGCCGGTCGCCGTCGCCCTCACCCTCCTCGGCAGCATCGCGCTCGTCCTGGGCGTGCTCACGCTGGTCGGCGAGGCCGTCGCCGGGGAACGGACCACCCTCGTACGCGAGTTCCGGACCGGAGTCGGCCGGATCGAGGACTGGCTGGAACAGCCGCCGTTCCGGCTGAAGCCGGGAGTGCTGAGCGACCTCCAGGCCAAGATCGGGGACTTCCTCACCAGCCACCGCTCGACCCTCGTCAGTACGGCGGTCAGCGGGGCCCACCAGGTGGTCGCCGTGCTGACCACGCTGGCCCTCGCGGTCTTCTCCGCGGTGTTCTTCGTCCACTCCGGAGACCGCCAGTGGGCGTGGTTCCAGAAGCAGCTGCCCGGGTCGGTCCGCGACCGGGTGGCGGCCGGCGGGCGCGCGGCCTGGCGCACCTTCACCGGCTACACCCACGGGATCGTCCTCGTGGCGGCCGTGAACGCGGTGCTCGTCGGCGTCGCGCTGTGGCTGCTCGGCGTCCCCCTCGCGGTGCCGCTCGCCCTCCTGGAGTTCGTCGCCGCCTTCGTGCCGCTGATCGGCTCGCCGATCGCCCTGGCGGTGGCCGCGGTCGTGGCGCTGGCCTCGAAGGGCCCGCTGGTGGCCGCGATCGTGATCGGTCTGATCGTGGTGATCGGCCAGATCGAGGGGCACCTGCTGCACCCGCTGGTGATGAGCTGGGCCGTCCGCCTCCACCCGCTGGTCGTCGCGATCTCCGTCGTCGCGGGCTCGATCGCCGCCGGCATCGTGGGCGCCGTGGTGGCCGTCCCGCTGGTCTCGGTCGTCTGGTCGGTGCACACGGCGCTGCGGGACGCCCGCACGGCGGCGAAGACCGATGCCGCCGCCACGCCATCCGGTCCCGACCCCGACGGCACCGACCCGTCCGACCTCCACGCGGACGGCACCGACCCGGACGACCCCGGCCCCGAGGCGCCGAGGTCCGGCCCGCAGCCCCCGATCGCGTGACCGGGCGGGGGAGGAGTCGCAGTCGGGGTCGGAGTCGGGGGTGGCGCCGGGCGGCGAACTCCCGTTCCGTCACGAGGTCTTGCGCGGGGCGTCCCGCCTCTCTACTCTCACGGCCCAATGGTTAGGAATATTTCCTAACCATTGGCCATGGAGGGAAAGGGAGTTGTCATGCGTCGACGAAGCGTCTCGCTTCTCGGACTCGCGGGTCTGCTGGCGGTGCCCCTGACGGTGCTGCCCCAGGCACAGGCCGCCGACGGTCTGGTGTCCACCGGCAAGGCGGTGACGGCCTCGTCCGTCGAGACCTCGGCCCTCGGGCCCGGACTCGCGGTGGACGGCAGCGCGGCCACGCGCTGGGCCAGCCTCGAAGGGGCGGACCCGCAGTGGATCCGCATCGACCTCGGGGCCGTCCACACGATCTCCCGCGTCAGGCTCGACTGGGAGCAGGCGTACGGGAAGACGTACCGGATCCAGACCTCGGCCGACGGCTCGACCTGGTCCGACGTCTACTCCACGACGACCGGCGACGGCGCCACCGACGACCTCGCGGTCTCCGGCAGCGGCCGCTACGTGCGCATGTACGGCACCGGCCGCGGCACCGCGTACGGCTACTCCCTCTGGGAGTTCGAGGTGTACGGCGCGCCCACCGGCACGGGCGGCGACGGGGGAGGCACGGCCGTGCCCTTCGGCAGCCACCTCAAGCCCTACGCGGCCGGCACCCTGAAGCCCTCCGGCTCCCAGGCCGGCCTCGACCAGAAGGTCGTCGACTACTACAAGCGCTGGAAGTCCGCCTTCGTCCGCCAGAACTGCGGCAACGGCTGGTACCAGATCATCTCGCCCGACGCCGACCACCCGTACGTGGCCGAGGCACAGGGCTACGGCATGGTCGTCGCCGCGACCATGGCCGGCGCCGACCCCGACGCCAGGAAGATCTTCGACGGCCTGGTCAAGTGGAAGATCGACCACCCGTCCTCCGTCAACCCGAACCTGCTCGCCGCCGAGCAGGACACCGCCTGCCGCAGCGTCAACGGCGGCGACGGTGCCACGGACGGCGACATGGACGTGGCGTACGGGCTGCTCCTCGCCGACAGGCAGTGGGGCAGCACCGGCACCTACAACTACAAGGACCTCGCGCTCAAGCACATCGCCGCGATCAAGAAGGACGAACTCAACCCGACCACCAAGCTGCTGAAGCTCGGCGACTGGACCAGCTCCGGCGACCAGTACTACTACCTCTCGCGGACCTCCGACTGGATGATCGACCACTTCCGCGCCTTCCGCACGGCCACCGGCGACACCACCTGGGACGCCGTGCGCACCGCGCACCAGACCCAGATCTCCCGCCTCCAGTCGACCTACGCCTCCGGCACCGGTCTCCTCCCCGACTTCGTCGTGAACACGAACACCACGCCGAAGCCCGCCCCGGGCCAGGTCCTGGAGGACCCCAACGACGGCGCGTACTGGTGGAACGCCTGCCGTACCCCGTGGCGGATCGCGGACGACGCGGTGACCAGCGGGGACGCCACCTCGCTCGCGGCCGCCCGGAAGCTCAACGGCTGGATCAAGACGAAGACCGGCGGCGACCCGAACAAGATCGCCATCGGCTACAAGCTCAACGGCACCGCGATCTCCTCGGGCAGCGAGGCCGCGTTCTTCGCCCCGTTCACGGTGGCGGCGATGACCGACCCCGGCAGCCAGGCCTGGCTGGACGCCCTGTGGAACAAGATGGTGGCCACCCCGATCGACACCGGCAGCTACTTCTCCGCGAGCATCCAGCTCCAGGTGATGATCACGGCCTCAGGCAACCACTGGGTCCCGTAGCGGCACGGACAGCGCCCTGAGGCAGTCCGTCAGGGCCGCCGTGGTCGCGGCGAGCGGGAAGCGGGCCGCGAGCTGCCCGTCGGGGCGTACGACGAAGCCGGTGGCGCCGTCGGGGAGGTAGATCCGCGCGAACTCCCCGGCGGCGTCCCGGTACGCGGGAGCGCCGACGGCGGGGACGGAGTCCGGCTCCGCGTCCCGGGGGAGCAGGGCGACGACCTCCAGCGGCAGTCGCTCGCCGGCCGCCGCCCGCGCCGCCGCCACCGCACGCGACAGCCCGGTCGCCTCGGCCCCGTACAGCAGGGCCACGTGTCCCGGGCGGTCGCGCAGGACGTCCAGGAGACGCCTCGGGTCGACGGCGATCGGTGTGCTCAGCCCGCCGCAGTCCGGGGCCCGGTCCCCGGGCTGCGGCGCGTCGACCGGCCCGTACGGGGCGCCGGCCAGCGGGCCGTCCCGGTAGCCGACGAGCAGCTGGGCCTCCCGGAGCAGCAGGGTCGTCATGTCGTCCCGGTCCGCCTCCATCCCGCGGGTGGCGTGCCGGACCGTACGGCCGACGACCTCCTCGCCCACCGGACGGCGCTCCGCGTCGTAGCTCGCGAGCAGCCCGGGGCCCGCCTCGCCCCGCACCACGAGGGCGAGCTTCCAGGCCAGGTTGGCGGCGTCCTGGATGCCGGTGTTCATGCCCTGGGCACCGGTGGGCGGATGGATGTGCGCGGCGTCGCCCGCGACGAACACCCGCCCCGTGCCGTAGCGGCCGACGACGCGGTGGCTGATCCGGAAGACCGACGACCAGCGCAGGTCGGAGAGCCGGGCCGGGCCCGGAGCCAGCCGGTCCACCACCGCCTGAAGCTCGGACAGCCCGGGGCCGGTCCCGCCCTGGAGGCCGTGCGCGGGACCGTCCGGGGAAGCGCGGCTCCCGGCCGGACCGGCGAGCTCGGGCGGCACCTTCATCGACATCCGGTAGCGGCCGGCGCCGGGCAGCGGGATGCAGACGAGGACGTCGTCGAGCGTCCCGTCGTCGGTCCGGTGCTCGGAGCGGAGCGCGTACCCGGCGGGCAGGTCCCAGTCGGCGTCGGCCACGACGTCGCCGAGCATGTACGCCTCCGGGAACGCGCCGCCCTCGTACGACAGGCCCAGGGTCTTGCGGACGACGCTGTGCGCCCCGTCGCAGCCGATCAGATAGGGGACCCGCAGCTCCTCGGTGAACCCCGACGCGCCGCGCAGCAGGGCGGTGACCCCGTCGGAGTCCTGGACGAACGACGCCAGCTCCGTGCCGCGTTCGATGCTCGTCCCCAGCCCGGCGAGGTACTCCTCCAGGAGCCGCTCCGTCTCGTACTGGGGGAGCGCGGCGAAGCCGTACGGCACCTCGGGCGGCAGCGCGAGCGCGATCCGCGCCGACTCCGCGCCGTTGACGAAGACGAGCTGGCCGCGCATCGGGACCGCGGCCTCCAGGACCGCGCGGACCAGGCCCATCCGGTCCCACAGCTCCAGGGTGCGGGGCTGGATCCCGACCGCCTTGGCGTACGGCAGCCGGGCCGGCAGCCGGTCGACGATGCGGCAGCGCACGCCGTGCCGTCGCAGCTCGGCCGCGGCGCTGAGGCCGACGGGACCCGCGCCCGCGATGAGTACGTCGGTGGTGGTGCCGGTGTGCGCCACGGATGCCTCCAGTGCCGGCCGCTCTCTCGCCAGGTCCGTCCTCCATGGTCACCCGGGGCTCCCGGTTCGGCGAGCCGTGCGGGCCGCCGCTGTCCTCTCTGCGCGCCCCGCCTCTGCGGGCCCGCGGCCCGGGATCGGCGGGCCCGTCGCGCGCACCGGCCGCCCGGAACCGGCCGCCCGGAACCGGCGGGCCGCCCCGGGCGTCCCTCCCGGGCATGAGCGAGAATCCCGTCCCCGCCCCGGATGGCGCCCGCGCGTACGACGGGGACGGCGACGAGGGGGACGGCCCCGACGACGGTACGGCCCAGGGGGCAGTCGGCTGCCTGCTCGCCCTCGTCGGGGGCACCGCCGCCGGGGTCTTCGCCCTGCCCCGGGCGGCGTACAGCATCGACGGAGGGTTCGAGGCGGAGGCGCGGGACTGGAGCGTCATCCTCGTCGAGCTGCCGCTGGTCCTGCTCCTCGGCCTCCTGCTCCCGCCCCTCGCCTGGGCGGCGGCGACGCGGTGGCTCCGCCCGTGGGCGGCGCTCCTGGTCTGCGCCGCCGCCCTCGCACTCGGTCTCTGGGGCGTCGCGGCCGTCTGGCACCCGCGGCAGCCCCCCGGTCCGGTGGAGGGGCCCGGCATCTGACGGCGGCGGGTACGGCGCCGGACGGCGGATCCGGGGGCGCGCCGACAGAACGACGCACCCCTTCCGCGCCCGCGCGCCCCTCCGGCCGGGCTCAGTGCTCCACGATGCCCCGGATCACGCCGAGGTCCAGGAGGTCCCGGGGGCACAGCCCGAGCTGGTCGGCCGTCGCTGCGGACTCCTCCGGGGGACGCTTGAGGATCGACGCGGCCGCCTCCGGGGCGATCACCGAGAAGTAGCTGTCGGGGGTGGCCCAGAGGTGGCCGGGGGCGGCCAGGGCGAGGGCCCCGCCCGACCCGCCCTCGCCGATGAGGAGCGAGGTGACGGGGACCCGCGCGGTGGCGACGGCCGCGAACAGGTCGGCGATGGCGGGGCCCGCGCCGGCGTGCTCCGCCGCCGGGTCGTTGGCGGCGCCCGGCGTGTCGATCAGGGTGAGGACCGGGATGCCCAGCCGGTCGGCGAGCCGTACGAGCCGGGCGGCGGTGCGGAAACCGGCCGGGCGGGTCGCGGTCCCGCACTGCGCCGCGTACGCGACGGTGCCGCCGCCGGGGACCCGTCCGAAGCCGCACCGCATCCCCGGGTCGACCCCGCCCGCGCGGTCGCCGGAGATCTCGGCGCGGCCGGACAGGTGCGCGTCGAGGTACGCGGCCGCGCGCGGGCGGGCGGGGTGCCGGGCCCGGGCCACCGCCTCCCGGCCGCTCGCCGAGGGCGGCGCGTCCGGGTCGCCGAGCGCCCGCGGCGCCGCGGGCCGGCCGGCGGCGGGCCGGGTCAGCAGGGCGAGCCAGCGCCCGAGGACGTCGCGGAGCGCCCCGGGGGCCACGACCGCGTCGACGTGACCGTGCGCGA
This sequence comes from Streptomyces sp. adm13(2018), assembly GCF_008042145.1. Taxonomy (GTDB): domain Bacteria; phylum Actinomycetota; class Actinomycetes; order Streptomycetales; family Streptomycetaceae; genus Streptomyces. The sequence continues at coordinate 2,044 of NZ_RDBH01000035.1, read as the reverse complement.
GCTGCGCCTCCGCCGTGTACGCGGCGGGGTCCGCGTCCGGCGGGCGGACCCGGGACCCGGCGAAGCCGACCTGGGCGCCCGGCAGCGCGAGCACCACGTCCGAACCGGCGCCCAGGGTGGCCCAGCCGCCCCCGGTGGTCGGATCGCGCAGGACGGCGATCTGCGGCAGCCCGGCGGCCCGGGTGAGGGCCGACTCGCCGGCCAGGAGCTGGAGTTGGAGCAGGGCCCGCATGCCCTCGTGCATCCGGCTGCCGCCGGTGGCGGGCAGCACCACCACGGGCAGCCGCTCTGCGCGGGCGTGCGCGTGGGCGGCCGCGGCACGGGCCCCGGTGCGCTCCCCGAGGGAGCCGCCGAGGAAACCGAACTCGAAGGAGACCAGGACGACCCGGACCCCGCCGATCACCCCCGTACCGCAGACCACCGACTCGGTCTCGCCGGTCCGCACGGCGGCGCGCGCGTGAGCCGCCGAGTAGCCGGGCCAGCCCAGCGGACCGTCGTCCGCCAGGGGCCCCTCCGTGAAGACGAACTCGGTGAAGTCGTCGCCGGCGACGAGGGCGATCGCCCCACGTGCCGTCGTCGGGTCGCTCATCCGGACCTCGCAACTCGTCGACGAAGGAAAGTCCCCGGCAAGCCCCGCACCCCATCCACCGGGCCCGAACCCACCGGTACACCGCCACCCTAGGGGGCGGCGTCCGTCCGGTCCGCCCCGCCCCACGGGCGACGACGACAGTGCGACGCCCGGGCCAGGGCCGTGCGCAGCAGCCGGACGTACGGGCTCCAGCGGGCGGGCCGGGCGGTCGGCCCGGCGCGGTCCAGGCCGTCCTCCACCAAGGCGTCGTGGAGCGGGCGGTAGAGGAGGGGCCAGGACAGGCGGGCCGCTCCCGTGGTCCGCATCGACAGCGTGTGCCGCAGAAGGGTGCGGTGCGCGTCGACCGGGACCACGGCGAACTCGTGGAAGCCGTGGAATCCGGGCGGCCCGGTGAAGTCGAACCGCACCCGCACGCCGGGCTCGTAGGCGCTGACGGTGTACCGGATCGGACCGTGCCCACCTGCCGATCCGGGCGACAGCCCGCGGTCGAGCCGCATGGCGGGCCAGTGGTCCGAGGGCCAGAGCCGGTCCGCGGGCCCGGCGGAGAGGGTGTCGAGCAGCTCACCCACAGCGTCGGCGCCCCCCGCGACCAGACGTTCGTGCACATTCAGGACGGCCATGTGTCTCCCCAGGACAGAGGTCGGACTGTATTAGAGATATCCCTCCAATATGGAATTGGAGGGTACTCTCCGATTCATGGCCCGGCCACCCCGTTTCGACAGCGACCAACTCCTCGACGCCGCAGTCCGCCTCGCCGCGGACGGCGGGCCCGCCGCCGTGACCATGTCCGCGGTCGCCCAGGCGGTCGGCGCGCCCAGCGGCTCCGTCTACCACCGATTCGCGGGACGGCCGGCGCTGCTCGCCGAGGTCTGGCTGCGGACCGTCGAGCGGTTCCAGGAGGAGTACGCGCACTCCCTCGACCAGGAGCCCGACCCGCACCGGGCCGCCCGCGCGGCCGCCCGGCACGTCGTCGCCTGGAGCCGGGCCCACCCGCGGCAGGCCGCGCTCCTGCTGCACGGACCGGAGGAGTTCGGACAGGCCGACTGGCCCCCCGAGCACCGGGAGCGGGCGGACGCCGGCAACCGCCGCACGCTCGCCCGGCTGGCCGCGCTCGGCACGGCCCTCGGCGCGACCGGCCCCCAGGACCGCGAGCGGATCGCCCTCGCCGTGATCGAGGTACCGCTGAGCGTGGTCCGCCGCCACCTCCGCGCGGGCGAGACCCTCCCGCCCTACGCCGAGGACCTCGCCGAGGACAGCGCCGCCGCGCTGCTCGACCGCCTCGGCTGACGCCTGACCCGAAAGACGGGCCCCACGGGGCCCGGCATGATCGGCGAGCCACCCCTCACGCCGGCGTCCGACACCCGTCCGCCCCGCGACGGCAGGCCCCGGCGCCGGGCCCGCGGGCGTCGGGCCGCCCCGGCGTCGGGTCGGCCGGCCCCCGAGGCCCCCGCAGGC
>NZ_RDBH01000346.1 GCF_008042145.1 Streptomyces sp. adm13(2018) | reverse complement strand
AGACCGAACCCGCCGACCTCACCGGCCCCCGCCCCGCCCTCGTCGTCCTCAACGACCAGGACCTCAGCTACGCCAAGCTCCGCTTCGACGAGGTCTCCGAGGAGTCCGCCCTCCGCGGCCTCTCCCGCATCCCCGACGCCCTCACCCGCGCCGTCATCTGGAACGCCCTGCGCGACATGGTCCGCGACGGCGACCTCGCCCCCGCCGACTACCTGCGGGTCGCCCTCGCCCACCTCACCGAGGAGACCGAACTCGCCCTCGTCCAAGGCGTCCTCGGCTTCGCCCGCACCCAGATCGCCGACCGCTACGTCACCGACGAGGCCCGTCCCGCCGCCCTCGCCACCATCCGGGAGATCGCCCGCGCCCTGCTGCGCCGCACCGAGGACGGYGAGGCGGGCGAGGATGCGCCAGCGCAGTTCGGGGTCGAGTTCGGGGCCGCCGTGGACGGTGCCCTCGTCGAGCCAGGAGGTGATCTGGTCGGGGGTGGTGGCGCTGTCGATGAGGGCACGGACGGCGGTGAGGCGCAGTCCGGGTGCCTCACCGTCCTCGGTGCGGCGCAGCAGGGCGCGGGCGATCTCCCGGATGGTGGCGAGGGCGGCGGGACGGGCCTCGTCGGTGACGTAGCGGTCGGCGATCTGGGTGCGGGCGAAGCCGAGGACGCCTTGGACGAGGGCGAGTTCGGTCTCCTCGGTGAGGTGGGCGAGGG
>NZ_RDBH01000345.1 GCF_008042145.1 Streptomyces sp. adm13(2018) | reverse complement strand
GTACTTCGGCTCGTCGGTGGCCGGCGTCGTATCTTCCATGCCCTGAGGATGGGCGAGGCCGGGGAGCTTGGCCACCGGTTATCCGCGCCCGCGCCCCGCGCCTGCCCCGTGTGCCTGCGTTCCGCATCCGCGCGCTCCACACCGACCGCACGGTCACCGTCTACCAGGCGTACCGGCCCGGGATCGGCCTGCCCGCCGCCCGCGAAGGGCGATTTCCGGCCGCCTGGAAACGGGACCGGATGACCTGGATCAAGCCCTCGTTCCTGTGGATGATGTACCGCTCGGGCTGGGGCACCAAGGAGGGCCAGGAGACCGTCCTCGCCGTGGAGATCACCCGCGAGGGCTTCGAATGGGCCCTGCGGAACGCCTGCCTCTCCCACTACAAGCGCGGGTTCCACCCCCGACCAGGCTGCCTGGAAAAGGGAGTTGGGACAGGCGCCTGGATGATGTACCGCTCGGGCTGGGGCACCAAGGAGGGCCAGGAGACCGTCCTCGCCGTGGAGATCACCCGCGAGGGCTTCGAATGGGCCCTGCGGAACGCCTGCCTCTCCCACTACAAGCGCGGGTTCCACCCCCGACCAGGCTGCCTGGAAAAGGGAGTTGGGACAGGCGCC
>NZ_RDBH01000344.1 GCF_008042145.1 Streptomyces sp. adm13(2018) | reverse complement strand
CCGTACGAGGAGAACCATGCACGACGTCCAGGGCACCCCGCCCGCCCTCGCCGGCGAGGACCCGGCGGCCGGCCTCGTCCCGCTGCTGCGCGAGCACGCCGCCGCCACCGAACGGCGCCGGCGACTGGTGCCGGAGGTCGTGGACGGAATCGCCGCCGCCGGACTCTTCGGACTGGCCGTGCCCACCCGCCACGGCGGGGCCCAGGCCGGGCTGCCCGCCCAGGTACGGACCCTCGCCGAACTCGCCCGGGGGTGCGCAGCCACCGCCTGGACGCTGTCGATCTACCTCACCGGGTCCTGGCTGACCGGCCTCTTCCCCGAGGAGACCGGCGCCGAGGTGTTCGACGGCGCGGCCTCCCGTATCGCCGTCACCCTCAGCCCCTCCGGGGTGCTGACCGAGGGACCCGGCGGTCTGCGGCTCACCGGCCGGTGGGGGTTCAACAGCGGAGTGGCCGACTCCCACTGGGACGTCCTCGGCGCGTTCCGGCCCACCGCCGACGGGCGGGAGCACGTCCTGGTGCTGGTCCCGACCGCCGCGCTGACCGTCCACGACGACTGGTACGCCTCCGGACTCCAGGGCACCGGCAGCAGCTCGGTGGAGTGCGCGGACCTCCCGGTGCCCGCCGCGCGGGTGCTGCCCTTCCCGACCGGCGCGGCGGTGCCAGGCGGCGACCCCGACGCGGTCGGGCTCCCCCGGTACGAGGTGTTCCCGCTCTTCTCGACGCTCAACGCCGGTACGCCGCTGGGCATCGCGCGGGCCGCCGCCGACTTCCTCATCGAGCGGGCTCCGGGCCGGCCCGTCGCGTTCAGCGCCCACCAGGACCAGAGCCAGGACCCGCTCACCCACCGCAAGCTCGGCGAGGTGGACGTGAAACGGCGGCTGGCCGTACTGCTCGCCGACGACCTCGCGGACCGCACCGAGCGGCTCGCCCGCGCCCACCGGCCGCACACGCTCGCCGAGCGGTCCACCGCCCGGGCGTCCGCCGCGACCGTCGCCGCGCTGTGCCGGGAGGCGGTCGACCTGGTCGCCTCGGCGTGCGGCGCCTCCTCCGTCCGCGCCGACGTGCCCGTGCAGCGGATGCGCCGCGACATCCACGCGCTCTGTCTGCACGCCGGCCTCAACCCGGACACCGCACTGGAGCTCCAGGGCCGGATCCTGCTGGGCCAGACCCCGCAGACCACCTTCCTGTGACCGCTCCCCCCATCCCCGTACGACCCGCTCTGGAGGCGGCCATGTCAGCACCCACCCCGAC
>NZ_RDBH01000343.1 GCF_008042145.1 Streptomyces sp. adm13(2018) | reverse complement strand
GGGGTGCGCCCTGGGGAGGGCGGACCGGTCGCGGGGATGCCGGTGACGGGCGCGGTCGACGCGGCCGCGACGCCGGTGTCGGAGCGTGAGGCCTCGGACCGTGAGGCGTCCGAGCGGGAGGCCGCGGAGCGCGCGACGCTCGACCGTGAGGCCGCGGACCGCGCGGCAGCGGACCTCGGGACGCCGGAGCGTACGGGGCTGGAGCGTACGGCGGCTGACGGTACGGCGCCTGGCAATAAGGCGCCTGACGGGGCGCCAGCGGGCGGGGGCGCGGCGAGCGGGACCTCGGCCGGCGGGTTCGCGTCAGGGGCTTCGGCGGTGACCCCGACCCGCGAGGCCCCCGTGGCGGGCGTTCCCGCGTCCGCTCCGAACGGCGTTCCCGCGTCCGCTCCGACCGGTGCTCCCGGACAGACCTCGGGCGCCGGCTCGGCACCGATGTCGACCGAGCCCTCCGCCGCTTCGACCGGCGCCCCCGCGCGTGCCTCAGGAGCCGCCTCCGTACCCATGTCGTCCGGCCCTTCCGGGTCCGCTTCGACGGTCGCGCCCGCGCGGGCGCCGGGCGCTGCGGCCGTGCCGATGTCGTCCGGCCCTTCCGGGTCCGCTTCGACGGGTGCTCCCGCGCAGGCCCCCGGCGCCGCCCCCGTACCGACGTCGACCGCTTCTCCCGCCTCGTCCTCCACCGCTGCTCCCGCCTCGCCCCCGC
>NZ_RDBH01000342.1 GCF_008042145.1 Streptomyces sp. adm13(2018) | reverse complement strand
GAAGGAGAGCGAGGAGAGGAGAGAGGAGAGCGGCGGGGGTGACCACGCCCCGGGAGAACAGCCGACGCCGAATCCCGAATCCGGGTCCTGGGGAGAGCCGGGGATCGCGTGGAGCGGGAAGGGCCCTGCCGCACAGGCGGGACTCATGCCGAATCCGCCCGCCGCCGGGGAGGGCGCAGGCCCGAGGACGTACACCCACGCGGAGAAGGCGATCCGGCGTGGAACCCGGGCACAGGGTGCGACCTGGAGCCCGGGCGCGGGACCCGGAGTCGGCGACACGTGAAGCCGTTCCCACCAGGAGAACGCCACCCGACCGCCGACCCCGCTCCCCCGTGGAAACGCGATCCCGCGTCAGCACGTGATCCCGCGTGGGAACGGCCTTCCTACGAACGGGCGAAGCACCGCGGACCGAAATCCGCCCCGTACGCGGTCGGCCCGTCGCCCGGCGGTCCGGCGGTCCGGTGGTGGAACCCTGCGCGAACGGTGTGCCGGGCGGGCGAGCCCGTCACGAGCCGACCTCCGGGGTCGTCAGCGACAGCCGGCCCCCGCGACGCGCGCCAGGTCGATGTGGCGGCGCCGGGTGAGGACGAGCGGCGCGGGAGAGGCCGTGGCCGCACATCGTGCGGTGCGACGTGCGGTGTGCCGATCGGTACGTCGTGCGTTCATGACGGGTCCTGCTCCCTCCGGCTCGGTGCCGCTGTGGTGGCCTGGCCGGAACCCTGCCATGGAGTTCCGACCGGCGACAACTCGTCTCCCACGATGTGGGATTGCGTATGAACGGCGTGTTTCCGACCTCGTTCGGGCCCTGATTCGACTCCCGCCATGTGGGAGCGTGGGGGCTCGATCACCCACGGGGAGCGAACCCTATGACGACCGAGGCCGGCACCGTCCGACCCCCGGCGGGCGCCCAGGCGGTCCGCCGCGCACTCGATGTGCTGCACTGCTTCCACGACAACGGACCCGACCTGAGCGCCTCGGACCTCGCGCGGCGGCTCGGGCTCTCCACCTCCACCGCGCACCGGCTGGCCCGGACCCTGCTCGGTGCGGGGTTCCTGGAGCAGGACGCCCGGACCGCCCGCTACCGGCTGGGCCCGGCGATGACGGAGCTGGGGCGGCTCTCGTACCACCAGCGGGGGCTGCATCTGGCCGCCCCGGAGCTGTCCGACCTCGCCGAGCGCACCGGGGCCACGGCGGATCTGGCTCTGCGCAGCGGCCCGCACGTGGTGATCGTGGCGGGGGGTTCGGTGACGCCCAAGGTGGGGCTGCGGCGTCCGCTGCACTCGACGGCGCTCGGCAAGGTGCTGCTGGCCTGGCCCCGGGCGGGCGAGCCCGGCCCGCGCTCGCTTCCGCCGCTGTACGCGTTCACCGAGCGGACCATCGTCGAACCCCCGGCGCTGTCCGCCGAGCTGGCGCGCGTACGGGATGCCGGGTACGCGCTCAACGACGGGGAGTCGGCCCTTGGGGTGCGGACGGTCGCCGTACCGGTCCTGGAGCGAACGGGGCACGCGCGGTTCGCGCTCGCGGTGCGCGGGACGCCCGAACTGATCACCGACGCCCGGCTCGACTGGTACCTGGCTCAGGCCCGCTCCTGCGCCCGCGCCCTGGAGGTCCTGCTCCTCGCCCCGGCGGAACGCCGCGACCCGGGCCGACAGGCCGGATAGCGCCACTGCCGGCCCTCCTGCGCACCGCGAGCGCGAACCGCGCGTGCCCCGTTCGCTCCAGGACCGGTACGGCGACCGTCCGCACCCCAAGGGC
>NZ_RDBH01000341.1 GCF_008042145.1 Streptomyces sp. adm13(2018) | reverse complement strand
CTTCCCCACCCCGAGTGAGGTTCTCCTTGCGCATCCTCTTCGTCACGGGCGGCAGCCCTGCCACCGTCTACGCGCTCACCCCGCTGGCCACCGCGGCCCGCAACGCCGGCCACGACGTGCTCGTCGCCTCCAACCAGGAGACGATGGCGGCGATCGCCGGCGCCGGACTCGCCGGTGTCTGCGTCTCCGACGTCCCCATCCGCCACCACATCACCACCGACCGGGACGGCACGCCGGTCCTTCCGTCCGACGACCCCGACGTCCGGATGCGGTCCATCGGCCACGCCTTCGGCCGCATGGCGGCGCTCTACCAGGAGCCCCTCCTTCAGCTGGCCCGCACCTGGCGCCCCGACGTCGTCGTGGGCGGCACCCTCACCTACTCGGCCGCCGTCCTGGCCGCGCGCATCGGAGTGCCCTACGTACGCCAGGCGTGGGACTCCGGCGAGCCGCAGGCCGTCGACGTGGCGGCGGAGATCGAGATGCGGCCCGAACTCGAGGCGCTCGGCCTCGACGGCATCCCGGCACAGTCGCTGTGGATCGACGTCTGCCCGCCCAGTGTGCGTGACCCCGAAGCCCCCCAGGGCGTCTCGATGCGGTGGATCCCCTGCAACGAACAGCCCCAGATCGAGCCGTGGATGTACACCAAGGGGTCCGCGCCCCGGGTCGCCATCACCGCCGGCACCAAGACCGCCCCCGGCTACTTCTTCGACTACCTCGTCGAACTGGTCCGCAAGCTGGCGCCTCTCGAGGCCGAGCTGCTGGTCAGCGCACCGGCGGCGGTCGCCGACGAGCTGAGCGCCGCGACCGGCACCAAGGTCGGCTGGCTGCCCTTCGACACGGTGGCGAGGACGTGCGACCTCCTCGTCCACCACGCGGGCGGCGGCACGGCGCTGACCGGCATGGTCCATGGCATCCCGCAGCTCCTCGTCCCCAACATGCCCAAGCTGGTGGCCCCTTCGCAGCGGCTGGCCGCGTACGGCTCCGCGCGCTGCGTCATGCCGGGCGACGACACCCCGGACGCGCTGGCCGGCGCGGCGGAGGACCTGCTGACCCGGGAGACCTACCGCGAACGGGCCGGGGCGCTCGCCGACGAGGCCAGGGCCATGCCCGTACCCGCCGAGGTGCTGAACGTGATCGAGAAGCTGGTCTGAGCCGTGTTCTACCACGTGTGCTTCGTCGTTCCCGACATCCAGCGGTCCATGGACGACCTGACGCGCAGCGTCGGCGCCGAGTGGTCGGGAATCCTCGAGGACTCCCTGGGCGAGTGGGACTACCGGCTCGCCTTCACCCGTGGCGGGCCGCCCTACATCGAGCTCGTCCAAGGCCCCGAGGGCAGCCCGTGGGACTCGTCCCTGGGCGCCCGCTGCCACCACCTCGGCTACTGGACCGAGGACGTCACGGCGAGCTCCGCGCGCCTGTCCGAAGCGGGCTTCGCCCAGGAGTTCAGTGCCTGCCCGCTGGGCCGGCCGTACACCTACCACAAGGTCGAGAGCCTCGGCATCGACCTGGAGATGATGGACGCCTCCCGCCGGCCGCGCTTCGTGGCGTCCTGGGACCCGGGCGCCCCCCACATGCCCGCCTTCGACGCGGCTCCCCCCACCGAACTCACCTGACCGGAACGGAACACCCATGCCCAACGAGAACTCCGGTGTCCTGGTCGTCGGGGGCAGCACGGTGGGGCTGTGCACCGCCCTGTTCCTGTCCCGGGCAGGCGTCCCCTGCAC
>NZ_RDBH01000340.1 GCF_008042145.1 Streptomyces sp. adm13(2018) | reverse complement strand
GGGGGCGGGGTCACGACGGGTCGCCCATGAGGGGGGCGAGCGCGGTGCGCAGGGAGCCCGCCGTGGCGAAGTTCTCGGCCGTGAGGAGGGCGTCGGGGATGGTGACCTCGAGAGCGTCCTCCAGCCCGATCACGAGGTGGACGGTGGAGAGCGAGTCGAGGCCGAGGGCCGCGAGGGAGGCGTCGGACGGCACCTCCCGGCCGGCTTCCAGGAGCGGCAGGTGCTCGCGGAGGACCTCGTCGAACCGCGGTGTCCAGGTGGTCTGCAAGGGCTTCCCCTTCGGAGGGTGGTGGCGGGCGGCCTGGTGCCGTGCCGCCGGTACGACTGTGCCCGGGGCGCCCCCCGGCCGGCGGGGTCAGCCGGACGGCGCGTCGCCGAGGAGCCGGACCGCGCGGTCGGCGAGGCAGAGGGTGCCGGTGGCGGTGAGGAGTCGGTCGTCGGCGTAGTTGAGGCTGGCCGAGCGCAGGTCGCGCAGGTGGCGCTCCAGCGGGAGGGGCGAGTCGGCGCGGTAGCCGAGGCCGAGGCCGGCCAGTTGCACGCAGCGGTCGGCCACCTGGTGGCAGAGCCGGGCCGCGGTGACCTTGAGGGTGTTGAGGTGGATCTGGACCGGGGCCGCGGCGGGGTCGGCGCCGGTGGCCCGGATCTCGGTGATCTCCCGCTGGGCCAGGTCGAGGTAGGCGCGGACCAGTTCGAGGTCGGTGCGGAGGGTGGCGATGCGTTCGGCCACCAGGTCGGAGGTGAGGTCGATCGAGCCGGGGCGCCGGGGGGAGCGGAGGACGGCGACGAGGCCGGAGACGGCGGCGCGGGCGGCACCGAGCCAGCAGGCGGCCCAGCCGATGTGGCCGAGCGGGATCAGGCCGGCGGTGGCGACGGCGGCGAACTCGCCGCGTACACCGATGACATGGTGCTCGGGGACGAGGGCGGTCAGGCGGAGGGCGACGCTGTGGGTGCCGCGCATACCGAGGGGGTTCCAGCCGCCGCCGACCTCGACGTCCGCCTGCTCGCGGGCGACGTAGACGAGGGTGACGCGGCGGGCGGAGGCCTCCTCGGTGTCGCGCATGGTGACGAGGAATCCGTCGGCGAAGGCGCCGCCGGTGACGATGGGGGCGTCGCGCTCCACCAGCAGGCCGTCGGGGGTCTCGCGCAGCGGTGCGGCGCTGGTGAAGAGGTGGCCGCCGGTCTGCTTCTCGGAGGTGATGGACCCGAGGTGGGTACGGCCCTGCGCGATGCGGGGCAGCAGGTCGTCGAGGAGCTCGGGGGCGCCGTGGCGGACGAGGACGTCGACCTGCTGGCAGTGCATGGCCCAGATCATGGCCGTGGAGAGGCAGGCGGAGGCGAGGAGTTGGGCGACCTCGACGAGGTCGGCGAGTCCGCCGCCGAGGCCGCCGCGGTCGACGGGGACGAGAAGTCCCATGAGTCCGCTGTCGCGGAGGGCGTCGAGGGATTCGACGGGGAAGCGGGCCTCGGCGTCGACGTGTGCGGCGTGTGCGGCGAGCACCGGCAACACGGCTCTCGCCCGGTCGGCGGGCGAGGGGCCCGCCGGGCGGCCGGCGGGGGTGCGGACCAGTTCGAGGACGGTGGCGGAGACGACCCGGCCGTCGCGGACGGCGACCTCGGCGGGGGCGGGGCGGGAGAGGAAGGCGAGGAGGCTGGCGCTCAGGCCGTAGGCACCGGTGTTGGGGACGGCGAGGAGGTCGCCGTCCGCGACGGCCGGGTCGTCTCCGCCAC
>NZ_RDBH01000034.1:44423-51476 GCF_008042145.1 Streptomyces sp. adm13(2018) | reverse complement strand
GACCTCAACAACGAGGGCTTCGCCGTGGCCGGGGCCGACGAGTGCGTCGGCCCCGGCCACGGCGAAGCCCTCGTTGTTGAGGTCGGGCATGCCGCTCGGGCGCTGGTAGGAGGCCACGGGGGCGAAGGCGCCGGTGGCGCCGATCTTCAGGGTCCGGTGCAGGCCGCCGCAGGTGTCGTCGCAGACGGCCCACAGCCGGGCGGCCTGCGGCTCCCACTGGAGCTCCATCACACCGGCCATGCCGCTCGCGATCGTCGCGACGCGGGTGGCACCGCCGCCGTCCTGGAGGACGTACGCGTGGACCGCTCCGGTGCCCTCCACGCCGAGGAGGAAGACCCCGCCGGTGTGCGCGCCGTACCGGCTCGGGTCGTAGGCCGTGCCCGTCGACTCGTCCTTGAACCCGGCCGCGACGAGGGTGCCGTCGGGGATCCAGGTGATCGCCTCGAAGCCGAGGTTGGCGCCCACCGCCGGGAGGCCGGCGGTCAGGTTCCACTCCTTCGTGGCGGTGAGCGTGCCGCCGGTGCCCGCGGCGACCTCGTAGCGCAGGACGGAGAGGCGGCTGGTCCCGGAGGCGTCGCCGTTGCGCTCGGTCGCGACGTACGCGCCGCCGGCCGCCCCGGCGCCCGTCAGGGTGACGGCCTCGCTGTCGGGGCTGCCGCTGCCGCCGGGGTAGCGCAGCGTCTTCCCGGCGCTCCAGCCGTTCGCGGTGTCCGGCCGCCAGCCGCCGGAGCCGTCCCGGACCAGCCGCCACAGCCGGCCGGAGTTCTGCGCGCCCCAGAGGACGGAGCCCTCCTGGTGGAGGCCGCTGAGGTCACCGCCGAAGACATGGGCCCCGTCGGCCGTCGCGACCGAGGAGCCGCCCGGCCAGGCGACCGGGTTCGTGCCGCCGCCGGAGCCGCAGTCGTTGGGGGCGCCCAGCGTCAGGGCCGCCTTCTTGAAGGCGCCCGTGCCGTCGGGGCAGCGCGACCAGGACGGGGCGGAGTGGGCGGTCCAGGTGAAGCTGTCGACGAGGGTGCTGCCGCCGGGCAGGTAGAGGCGGGCCTTGTCGCTGGAGCCGAGGCCGAACGAGGAGGCCACCGTGAACGCGCGCGCCGCGCCCGGGGCGAGGGTCGTCCCGGCCGGGACGGTGAAGGTGTGGCTCGCGTCGTCGTCCTTGAGGACCCAGCCGGAGAGGTCGACCGCGGCCGCGCCCTTGTTGTACAGCTCGATCGAGTCGTCGACGCCGCCGGTCGTCACCACCTCGTTGATCCGGATGTCGTCCGCCGGGGCGGCGTGCGCGGTCGGCGTGACCAGCGAGGCGGCGGCGAGCAGCGTGGCGCCGGCGACGGCGAGGCGGATCGGGAGGAGGCGACGGCTCCGGGGAGCGCGTTCTTCGGGCACGGCGGGTCCGTCCTGAGAGAGGGGCGAAGGGCGTCACGAGACTCACGCCCGACGCCGAACGCCGCTCGGCGTCGGGCCCGTTGTCGGGTGAACGCCTGCCGAACGCCAGGAGGCGCCGCACCGTGCCGGCCGGCCCGCCGCGCCGATCGACGCGACGGGTCGGAGCAGGCGGGTGGGACCCGGCGGATCAGACCGGCGGGCGGGTGGCCGTCACCAGGTAGTAGTCGAGGTCGCCCCGCTCGTACGCCTTCAGGAAGTTGCGCGGCCAGGTGCCGGGCTTCCACTGGTCCGAGAGCCAGCGGTCCCAGCCCGGCCACACCTCCGGTCCGATGGACTCGGCCCGCGCATCGGCCAGTCCGGCCTCGGTGAGGGCGTCGGTGACGTGGGTGACGGGGCGCGCGATGTCCAGTCCGTCGGCGAACGACTCCAGGGAGGACGCGAGCCGCGCTCCGCTCTCCGGGTCGGTGCCGGGGGTGAAGAAGCTCGCGACGACCACCCGCCCGCCGGGGCGCAGCACCCGGGCCGCCTCCCGGGCGAAGGCGGCCATGTCGTCGAAGTGCTGGGCGGCCTCGACGCTGTGGACGCGGTCGAACTCGCCGTCGCCGAACGGCATGCGCTCCGCCGCGCCCCGGACGAAGCGCAGTCCCGGTGCCGACCCGGCGAGCAGCTCCGCGTTGGTCCGGCGGGCCCGCTCCAGCTGCTCGGGGTGGATGTCCAGGCCGGTCACCCGCTCCGGCCGGTACTCGCGCAGGGCCAGCGCGCAGCCGACGCCGAGACCGCAGCCGACCTCCAGGATCCGCCGGCCGGTGAGCGGCCCGGCGGCGTCGAGCACCCGCCGGTACAGGTCCTCCTGGCTGCGGACCCGGTCGTCGACCGTGAGCGGTCCGGCGAGGTCGATCGACCGCCAGGAGCCGAAGTTGATGAATCCGCCGGCGAACACCGGCACCGAACTGAGGTCGGCGGGACCGTACGTCCTCCGCACCGCGGCCCGCATCTCCACCTGCTCCACCACCCGCGTCACCTCCCGGGCCAGTCTGGCGTCCGGTGCCGTCGCTGTCGACGGTGCCCGCCCGGTGCGACCCGAAAGGGTGCACGGGGCGGACCGCGGCCCCGGATTCGGGCGGGCCTCCGCGTCCTCAGGGGCCCGCGACGGCGTCCGCGAGGGCGTGCAGGCGCAGCGCCAGCTGGATCTCCAGGGCGCGGGCGGGGGACTGCCAGTCGGGTCCCAGGAGGCGGCCCACCCGCTCCAGGCGCTGCGCCACCGTGTTGACGTGGACGTGGAGTTCGTCCTTGGTGCGGGCGGGGCTCATGCCGCTCGCGAAGTAGGCGTCCAGGGTGCGGACCAGGTCGGTGCCCCGCCGCCGGTCGTAGGCCACGACCTGGCCCACCGTGCGGTCGACGAAGCCGTCGACGTCCCGGCTGTCGGCGAGCAGCAGACCGAGGAAGCCGAGGTCCTCGGCGGCGGCGCCCTGCCCCGAGCGGTGCAGGAGCCGGAGCGCGTCGAGGCAGCGGCGGGCCTCCGCGTACGCCACGGCCACCTGGTCCGGTCGGTCGTACGGGGCCGGTACGGGGGCGGAGGCGCCCACGGTGACCGGCTCGCGCAGGGTGGAGCCGAGCCCCTGCGCGGTCTGCCGGGCGAGGTCGGCGGCGCTCTCGCCGGGGCCGAGGGGCAGCAGCAGGACCGTTCCGCCGTCGCGGGCGGAGGCGAGTCCGCGACGGGTCGCGGCCAGATGGGTCGCCGCGGACCAGAGGCGTTGCCGGTCGGCGCTCTCGCGGCCGCCGGCGTCCGGCCCGGCCGCGCCACCGACCCGGTCGGTCCGCGCGGCGAGCACCACGTGCGGGGCCTCGCCGTCGGTGCGGAGCCGGGCCGCCCGCTCGCGGAGCAGCCGGCGGTCGCGGTCGGGGGCGTCGAGGAGGTCGTCGAGGAGTTCGCCCCGCACCCGCTGCTCGGCCTCGCCCGCGGAGCGGCGGGCGAGCAGGAGGAGGGAGGTGACGAGGGCGGCGCGCTCCAGGGTGCGCTGGTCGACCGGGTCGAGCTCCGGCTTGCCGTGCAGGACGAGGGCGCCCAGGGTCTCGCCTCCCGCGGAGACGGCGGCGACCCAGTCGTCGCCCTCGCGGACCGCGTGCCCGCCGGCGGTCCGGGCGGTCCCGGCGCCCTCCTCGGTGAACGCGACCGTGCCGCCGAGGACCTCGGAGACGGCGTGGGCGACGTCGTGGACGCCGCCGCCGTGCAGCACCAGTTCGGAGAGCCGGTCGTGGACCTCCGAGGCCCGCTCGATGACGGCGCTGTGCTCGCGGATGATGCCGTTGGCGCGCTCCAGTTCGGCGAGGGCCGAGCGGGTCTCCCCGAGGAGGTTGGCGGTGTCGATGGCGACGGCGGCGTGCGCGGCGAAGGAGCAGAGCAGGGCGACCTGCTCGCGCTCGAAGACCCTGGCCCGGCGGTCGGCGGCGAAGAGGACGCCGATGACCTGGCTGCCGAGGCTGAGCGGCACGCCGAGGATGGCGACGAGGCCCTCGTCGCGTACCGCCGTGTCGATCGTGCGGGTGTGCTGGAAGCGGGCGTCGCCGAAGTAGTCGTCGGTCACGTAGGGGCGGGCGGTCTGCGCGACGAGCCCGCCGAGCCCCTCCCCCATGCCGAGCCGCACCTGCTGGAAGCGCGCCGAGACGGAGCCCTCGGTGACCCGCATGTAGGTGTCGCCGGCGGCCGGGTCGTTGAGGCTCAGATAGGCGACCTCGGTGCCGAGGAGGGACCGGGCGCGCTGGACGATGGCGCGCAGTACGGCGTCGAGGTCGCGCAGTCCCGCGAGGTCGTGGGCGGTCGCGAAGAGCGCGGACAGTTCCGCCTCGCGCCTCCGCCGCCCCTCCAGCTCCGCCCGGACCCGCAGGGCGAGCTGCTTGGCCTCTTCGAGTTCGGCCAGCGCCTCGGGGCCGGCGCCGCGCGCGCGGGCGAGCAGCACGGGCCGGTCGTAGGCCTCCGTCGCGGCTCCCCTGGCGAGGAGTTCGAGGAAGGAGACGGGTTCATGGGACATGGACACAGGGATACCTGTCGAACGTGTGGTCGCACCACCCCTGTGCTCCGTGCCCGTGGTTCAGTCGGTGGCCGTGGTGCGGAACCAGGTGGGTTCGTCGGCCCGCGCCCGCTCGATCCGGGTGAGCGAGAAGCGGTTCAGCTCGGGCAGGTCGTCCGTGTCGAACCAGCCCACTTCCAGGGACTCGTCGTCGTTGACCCGGGCGTCCCCGCCCACGGCGCGGCAGCGGAAGGTGACGTCCAGGAACTGGCACTGGTCGCCGTTGGGGTAGACGACGGGCTCGCGCAGGGTCTCGACGAGCACGATCCGTTCGGCCTCGCAGTGCACGGCCGTCTCCTCGAGGACCTCCCGCACCGCGCAGTCGGCGGGCTGCTCCCCCGGTTCGACGATGCCGCCGACGATCGACCAGCGTCCGTTGTCGGCGCGCCGGCCGAGCAGCACCCTGCCCCGGTCGTCGAAGACGACGGCGCTCACTCCGGGCAGGAAGAGGAGCTGGTGGCCGGCTGTCTCGCGCAGGGCCCGGATGAAGTCAGGGGTAGCCATGGACCCGACCCTAGGTCACTGGTGGGTCGGGTCGCGGACGGCCCTTCGCGGCCGTCCGCGGTCCTCCCGCGTCCTACCGCGCCCCGGTGCGCCGGGCCCGTACCGGGCGGAGGCCCGACCAGCCGAGGCCGGCGGCCGCGAGGGCCACGAGGAGGGCCTCGGGCAGGGTGCCCATCCGGGTCGCCGGGGTCAGCGAGGAGCGCAGCGGCACCTTCTCGACCAGGACGTCCGGGGTGAACATCCTCGTCTCCGCGACGATCTCGCCGTCGGGGCGGATGACCGCGCTGACGCCGCTGGTCACGGGGACGACCACCGAGCGGCTGTGCTCGACGGCCCGCACCCGCGACATGGCGAGCTGCTGGTAGGTCATCTCGCTGCGGCCGAAGGTGGCGTTGTTGCTGGGGACGCTGATGAGCTGGGCGCCGTGGGTGACCGTGTCGCGCACGGCCCAGTCGAACGCGGCCTCGTAGCAGGTGGCGAGGCCGACCTTGGTGCCCGCCAGGTCGAAGACCCCGATCTTCGTCCCGGCTCCGAAGTCGCGGCTCACCCGGTCGACGTTGCTGTTGAAGAGGCGGACGAGGGGGCGCAGCGGGATGTACTCGCCGAAGGGCTGCACGTGCCGCTTGTCGTAGGTGGCGACGGGACCGCGGTCCGGCTCCCACTCGATGAGGGTGTTGCGGAGCTTGCCGGTCTCGGGGGCGACGACCGCGCCGATCACGGTCGGCACGCCGATGGCTTCGACGGCGCCGTCGATGACCTCGGCCGCGTCGGCGTTCGCGTACGGGTCGATGTCCGAGGAGTTCTCGGGCCACAGCACGAAGTCGGGCTGGGGGGCGCGGCCGGCCTTGACGTCCGCGGCGAGTTCGCGGGTCCGGGCCACGTGGTTGTCGAGGACGGCCCGCCGCTGGGCGTTGAAGTCGAGGCCGAGGCGGGGGACGTTGCCCTGGACGGCGGCGACGGTGGCGGTGCCGTCCTCGGCGGAGTCGTCGACGAGCGGCAGCGCGGCGAGGGCGCCGGTGACCGGGACGAGCACGGCGAGCGCCGCGGCCACCAGCGGTCCGCGCGGGAGGCGACCTGACCGGGCTCCGGCGGCCGGCTCGACGGCGGGGCCGGCGACGTCGTCCGAGCGGGCCGGTACGGCGATGCCGTCCGACCGGGCCGGTACGGCGACGGTGCCGGCGGTCCCGTCGCGGGGCGTGCCGGCCTCCGTGCCCGCGGCCCGGCGGGACCGGAGCTGTCGGCCGGCCTCGTACAGGCCGAAGCCGCAGAGGGCGACGGCGAAGCCGAGTACCGGGGTGCCGCCGACGGCGGCCAGCGGGAGGAAGATCCCGTCCGCCTGGCCGAAGGCGATCTTGCCCCAGGGGAAGCCGCCGAACGGCACGCGGGCCCGGGCCGCCTCCGCGAGGATCCAGACGCCGGCGGCGAAGAACGGCCACCAGGGGAGCCGGGAGACCGCGGCGATGCCGAGGCCGGCGAGGGCGATGAACAGCGCCTCCACCGCGGCCAGCGCGATCCAGGGTCCCGGGCCGACCTCCTCGCCGGTCCAGACGAGGAGCGGCAGCAGGAAGCCGAGTCCGGCGAGGTAGCCGAGGCCGAAGCCGGCGCGGAGCCGGCGGCCCCGCAGGCTCCAGCCGAGCAGGGCGAAGGCGGGCAGCGCGAGCCACCACAGGGGACGCGGCGGGAAGCTCAGGTAGAGCAGCAGTCCGGACAGCAGGGCCGCCCCGGGCCGCGCGTACCGCCGCAGCCGGGAGGAGGGCGCGGGTGCGGGGTCGGCTGCGGACGCGTCGACGGGGGTGATGGTGGCGCTCACCTTGCGGAGTCTACGGGTCGTTCCTGTCGGCACAGGAGGGCGGAGGTCCCGGGCGTGTGGCCTGGTGGGGCCGCCTGGGACGGCCTCGGGCGGCCCGGGACGGAGGTGGAGGCCCTGGGTCTGTTCCGCCTGGTCGGGCCGCTCGCCCCGGGGGGGCGGCCGCGGCTCCGCGCGGGGGTCAGACGACGGCCTCGGGCGGCCCGGGACGGAGGTGGAGGCCCTGGGTCTGTTCCGCCTGGTCGGGCCGCTCGCCCCGGGGGGGCGGCCGCGGCTCCGCGCGGGGGTCAGACG
>NZ_RDBH01000034.1:43459-44323 GCF_008042145.1 Streptomyces sp. adm13(2018) | reverse complement strand
GTGGCGGCGTGGGCGGGGGGCGCGGCCTGGGCGGTGATGGCGGGGACGTACCTGCCGATGCTCCGCTACTACCGTCAGCCGTCGTGGCTCGCTCCGCTGCTCCCCTTCACCGCGTTCCTCTACCTCCTGATGACGGTGGACTCGGCGGTCCGGCACTACCGGGGGGTCGGCGCGGCGTGGAAGGGCCGGACGTACGCGCGGCCCGACGCGATTACCGGCGCGGCTCCCGGTCCGTGCCGTGACGGCGCTCCGGGCGAGTGACCGTCGCGCCCCCGCGGCCCGGGCGGGTCACCGCTCGGCGGAATTGGCTTTCCCGACACGGGGAGTAGCGCCGTCAATTCGGCGTGTACACATCGACCCGGAGATCCATGGATTGACGCTTAAGCATGCCCATGATCACTTCGCGCGCACCTTACGGGCACCTTTTCTTTATGTGTTCTTCATGCCCGGGCACGGCCGGGCCGTCCGGGGCCCCGGACCCGCCGGTAACCCCCTCCGAACTCGGCTTTTACACGATCTTGAGACGTTCCGCCGCCCGTTTTTGGCATGTTCGCTCGGATTGGGGATCCGGTTCTTCACGAAGCCCGTCAAACAACCCGCTAATCGGGCTCCCCAACCAGCACATCGTGGGCTTAACTTATGTGCCATGACCTCCCCCCGCTCCACCTATGGAGGCGGTTACCACACCGCGCCGTCCTTCCCGGACACCCCGATCTACGACTCCCTGGTCGCGGAGCGGGGCACGCCTCAGATCGCCCCGATCCGAGTGCCCGCCGCCTACGACACCGGCAGCGGCTTCCCGGCCACCGGAAGCAGCTTCCCCTCCAGCGGCTCCTACCTGCCGGCGCTCCCCGCGGCCCTGCC
>NZ_RDBH01000034.1:32696-43359 GCF_008042145.1 Streptomyces sp. adm13(2018) | reverse complement strand
CCCCTGCAGCACGCCCCCACCCCGTACATCCCGCAGCAGCAGGCGGCCCCGCGCGGCTTCCAGGCGGGCCAGTACGCGCAGCCGCCGCGCCCCGCCCCCGCGGGGTACGAGGCGATGCGTCCGGCCGCGCCCCGGCCCGCACCCGCGCCGATGCAGTACGAGGACCCGTACAACCGCCCCTACCAGGGCGGGGGCTACTGACCCCGGCTTTCCCCGTCCGCACGGCGTCGGGTCCGGAGCGGCTGGCAGGATGACGGCATGCCGACTCCTGTGCTCCGCTCCGTCCACGTCCATCCGGTGAAGGCCATGCGGGCGCTGGACGTCACGGAGGCCGAGGTCCAGCCCTGGGGTCTGGCCGGGGACCGCCGCTGGGCCGTCGTCGACGCGGCGGGCAAGGTCGTGACCCAACGCCGTCACCCCCGGATGGCGTTGGCCACGGCGCTGCCGCTGCCCGGCGGAGCGCTCACCCTCTCCGCGCCGGGTCACGCCCCGCTGACCGTCGAGGTACCGCACCCCTCGTCCACGGTCACGATCGAGATCTTCGACAAGCCGGTGGAGGCCGTGCCGGCCGGCCCCGAGGCGGCCGACTGGCTCTCGGCCCGGCTGGAGGGCGAGTTCCGGCTCGTCCACATGGACGCCCCCGAGCACCGGCGCCCGGTCGACCCCGACTACGCGCTGCCCGGCGAGACCGTGAGCTTCGCGGACGGCTACCCGCTGCTCGTCACCACCACCGCCTCCCTCGACGCCCTCAACTCCCTCATCGCACAGGGGGACCACCCGGACGAGGGCCCCCTCCCGATGAACCGCTTCCGGCCGAACCTGGTCGTCGCGGGCACCTCGCCCTGGGCCGAGGACGACTGGACGCGCCTCGCCGTCGGAGAGGTCGCCTTCCGCGTCGCCCGGCCGTGCGGGCGCTGCGTCGTCACCACCACGGACCAGCTCACCGCCGCGCGCGGCAAGGAGCCGCTGCGCACCCTCGCCCGGCACCGCAGGAGCGACGGCCGGGCCATCTTCGGCCAGAACCTCGTCCCCGAGCACACCGGCACCGTCCGGGTCGGCGACGAGGTGAAGATCCTGGACTGAGCCCGGCCGGCCGCCCGTCCACGGCCACGCCCGTGGGACGGGCGGCCCCTCGGCCGGAGCACGATCGAGCCCGACCGACCTCGACCATCGGCGACCGTCCCCTGACCGGGCGTGACATGAGCCCGGTGCCCATCCCGTACGGCTGCCCGCGCGCGTCCGCGACCCGTCAACCCGGTGCCCCCGCGCGCGCTACGGTGGGGCATCGGATCAGCGGCACGGCATGAGGCGGGGGCAGGACACACCCATGGCACAGGGCACGGTCCAGGTGACGCACACCGGTACATCGCGGTGGCGGCGCCGCACGGGTGAGTACCCCTCGCTCGCCGCAGCACTGGAGGCGGCCGGGGACGGCGACGTGCTCACGATCGCCCCCGGCACCTACCGGGAGAACCTCGTGGTGCGGCAGGCGGTCACCCTGCGCGGCCCCGAGGGCGCGATCGGCTCGGTGCGGATCGCCCCGCCGGACGGGGTGCCGCTGACGCTGCGCGCCTCCGTCACCGTCCAGGACCTCCACATCGAGGGGCAGGACGTCGCCGCCCCGGCCCTCCTCGTCGAGGACGGCACCCCCGAGCTCCTCGACCTGCGGATCACGACCCGCTCGGCGGCCGGGATCGAGGTGCGGGGCACGGCCCGGCCGACGGTCCGCCGCTGCACCGTCGACAACCCCGCCGGGGTCGGCATCGCCGTGGTCGACGGGGCGGCCGGGGTGTTCGAGGAGTGCGAGGTGGTCTCCGCCGGGCAGGCGGGCGTCTCGGTGCGCGGCGGCGCCCACCCCCGGTTCGAACGCTGCCGGATCCACCACGCCTCCGGCGCCGGGATCGCCGTCACCGGCGAGGGCAGCGCGCTGGAGGGCGTCGGCTGCGAGGTGTACGAGATCAAGGGCGCGGGACTCCAGATCGCGGCCCGCGCCACCGCCCACCTCTCCGACTCCTCGGTGCACCGCACCTCCGGGGACGGCATCACGCTCGACACCGACGCGGTCCTCACGCTCTCCGACTGCGACATCCACGACGTCCCGGAGAACGCCGTCGACCTGCGCTCCCGCTCGGTCCTCACCCTCACCCGGTCCACCGTGCGCCGCTTCGGCCGCAACGGCCTGTCGGTGTGGGACCCGGGGACCCGGGTGGACGCCAACCAGTGCGAGATCCACGACAGCACGGGCGACTACCCGGCGGTCTGGGTGAGCGACGGGGCGACCGCCGTCCTCGACGCCTGCCGGGTGCACGACGTACCGGACGCGCTGTTCGTCCTCGACCGCGGTTCGCGCGTGGACGTGGTCGACAGCGACCTGTCGCAGGTGCGGAACACGGCTGTGTCGGTGAGCGACGGGGCCACCGCGCAGCTCGACGACTGCCGGATCAGGGAGGCCTCCACGGGAGCCTGGTTCCGCGACCACGGCAGCGGCGGCACGCTCGGCGGCTGCACCATCGACTCCGTGCAGACCGGCGTCATCGTCACCAAGGGCGCCGACCCCACGATCGACCGGTGCACGGTCACCTCGCCCGCCGAGGCCGGCTTCTACGTGTCGGCGGAAGGCCGCGGCTCCTTCACCGGCTGCCGGGTCACGGGCAGCGGCGGCTACGGGTTCCACGTCACCGACGGCTGCCGGACCACCCTGCGCAAGTGCCGCACCGAGCGGTGCGCGCGCGGCGGGTACGAGTTCCCCGAGGAGGGCGCGAGCGCCGAGGACTGCACCAGCGACGAGAGCGCGGTCCGCTCCTCCGTGCCCGAGGGAGGCACGGTGCTGACGGCCACCCAGCCCGGCGGGCTGCTCGGCACGGTCCCCGCGCCGCGCGTCACGGCCGCCCCGCCGGCCCCGGACGTTCCGGTCGTCGACGCCCGGTCCTCGCAGGACGTCCTCGGCGAACTGGACGGGCTGGTGGGCCTCGACAGCGTCAAGCTGGAGGTGCGCACCCTCACCAACATGATCGAGGTCGGGCGCAAGCGGCAGGAGGCCGGGCTCAAGGCGGCCTCGGTCCGCCGGCACCTCGTCTTCACCGGCAACCCCGGCACGGGAAAGACCACCGTGGCCCGGCTGTACGGCGAGATCCTGGCCTCGCTCGGCGTCCTGGAGCGCGGGCACCTGGTGGAGGTCTCCCGGGTCGACCTGGTGGGCGAGCACATCGGCTCGACCGCGATCCGCACCCAGGAGGCCTTCGACCGGGCGCGCGGCGGAGTGCTGTTCGTCGACGAGGCGTACGCGCTGTCCCCCGAGGACTCGGGCCGGGACTTCGGCCGCGAGGCGATCGACACGCTGGTGAAGCTGATGGAGGACCACCGGGACGCGGTGGTGGTCATCGTCGCCGGCTACACGGCGGAGATGGAGCGCTTCCTCACCGTCAACCCCGGTGTGGCGTCCCGCTTCTCACGAACCATCACCTTCGGCGACTACGACCCGGACGAACTGCTCCGGATCGTCGGCCAGCAGGCCGACGAGCACGAGTACCGGCTCGCCCCGGGCACCGACGAGGCGCTGCGCGCGTACTTCACGAAGCTGCCCAAGGGCCCCGCCTTCGGCAACGGGCGCACGGCGCGGCAGACCTTCGAGTCGATGGTCGAGCGGCACGCGGGGCGGGTCGCCGAGCTCGCCGAGACGAGCACGGACGACCTGACCCTGCTCTATCCGGAGGATCTGCCCGAACTCCCCTGATCCGCGGCCGGGTTCGGCCCGCGGGGGTGGGGGACGGCCGGCGGCAGCCGGTCCAGGAGGGCGCCCCGCCGCCGGGCGAACGCCGGGTCGGCCTGGTAGTCGGAGTGGCCGAGGATGGGTTCGGGAAGCGGGTGCGCGCGGGTGCGGCCGTAGGCGACCGGGTCGAGCAGGACCGCCGCGTCGACGGCCGGCCTGCCGTCCTCGGCGGGAACCCGGACGGGTCCGCCGATGGGGTCGGTGGCGCGGTAGAGGTTGGTCCAGCAGTGCACCGTGCGGTGCAGCCCGCGCAGCGCGTCCGGACCGAAGTAGGCCGGGAACCAGCGGCCGTAGAGCCGCTCCAGCGGTGAGCCGTAGGTGAGCAGCGCGACCCGGCGGCGGGTGGCGGGCGGCAGCTGCCAGACCGCGGCGGCGGCGAGCACACTGCCCTGCGAGTGCCCGGAGATGACGAGCCGGCCGCCGGTGCTCCTGGTCCAGGAGCTCATGCGCCAGGTCAGGTCGGGCACTGCCCGTTCCGCGTAGCAGGGCGGGGCGAACGGGTGGGCGGCGCGCGGCCAGAAGGTGCCGACGTCCCAGAGGATGCCGATGGTGCGGCGCGCGGAGGCGTCGCGGTAGGCGCGGCGCCCCCAGGTGACGAAGAGCAGGAAGCCGAAGCCGATCATCCAGGAGCCGATGGCCTGGGTGGCGGTGGCCAGCGAGGCGATCGCCGGGTGGGCTCCGTCGAAGGCCCTGCCGGGGACGTTCCCGCTGGCCCAGGCCCCGGCGACGGAGCCCGCGCCGAGGAGCAGGGTGGCCCCGGAGACGACTCCGACGAGGACGGGCGCGGAGTCGGTGAGGGAGGCCCGGGCCCGGCCGGCGGCGATCTGGCCGGTGCGGACCGGGTCGCGCTCGTCGGCCGCCGCGTAGTCGGCCTCGACCAGCGCGCGCAGCCGGCGCCCCGCCAGCACGGTCCGGACGGCGAGGAGGACGGCGGGGACGAGCAGCAGCAGGAGCAGGACGGGAATGACCGAGGCCTGCCAGCTGAGCAGCACGGGCGGTCCTATCCTGGGCCCGCGGTCGCCCATGCCGGGGGTGGCGGGCCCGTCGAGCCAGTCGGCGACGCGCTGCGCGACACCGCCCGACATCACCCCGGCGAGGGCGCAGGCGAGCATGGCGACGGCGGGGCCGCCGAGTCCGCGGAGCGCGGTCCGGCCGTCCACCCGGGTCCGCTGGAGGAGGAGGGCGACCACCCCGAGGGCCACGACGAGGGCGCCCTGGGCGAGGGTGAGGCCGCCGAAGGCGACGTTGCCGGGGAGCGCCCCCTGGGAGGTCCAGCCGGGCCGTGCCCAGCCGGCGTACAGGACGGTGAGCGCCAGCACGGTGAGCGAGGCGCCGGGCAGCCAGGAGACGAGGGCGCGTTCGACGCGCTGGTCGAGGCGGCGCTCGCTGCGGCCGCGGCGGCAGACGACCCAGAGGACGAGCACCGCGAGGGCGGCCACCGCGGACACGAGGGCCCGTCCGACGACGGCGCCGGCGCCCGGGACGGTGTCGTCGTGCCGGGCGGCGGCGGTGGCGAGGGCGGCGGCGACGGTGAGGAACCCGGCGGCGGTGTGGGCCGCCCGGAGCCGCGCCACGAGCCGACGCCCGTACCAGAACCCGGGGCGCCCGAGCGCGGGCCGCACCCCGAACGGGCCGGGTCCGTCGTCCCCGCGGTCGGCGCTCTCCGTGTCGGCGGACCCGGCCGGCGCCCCGGGCTCGTCGTACCCGCTGGGCGGGCGCTGGGCCTCGTACGCGCTCCACGTGCGGTTCGACAGGTACCAGAGGAGGCCGACCAGCAGGGTCGGGACCAGGGCGGCGACGGCGAGGCGGCGGCCGGGCGCCGACCACCAGCCGCCCCGCGCCTCGGAGAGGAAGCCGAGCCAGGAGTGCGCGTCGGCGCAGGCGGCGCCGGCGGCGCACTGCCAGGCCGTCAGGTCGAGCGCGACCTCGCAGGCCGCGGCGGTGAGCAGCACCGTGAGAGTGAGGGCGACGAGCCGGACGAGGACCCCGTAGGTACGGACGAGGCCCGGCCGGCCCTGGGACGGCGGGCGCATCCAGTGCGCGAGGTTGGCGACCATGAAGGGCAGGAGGAGCAGCCACAGGGCGCGGGCGCCGTCGCCCGAGGTCAGGTTGGACCAGACGTACGCCTCCGGGACCGGGCGGGCCGCGTACCGCTCGGGGTGGTCCTCGGCGTCCAGGTCCTCGGCGCGCCGGTGCATGGCCGCGGTCCGGTCGCCGGTGATCCGTACGGTCCTCGGGTCGTCGAGCATGTCCTGGGGGGTGGCTCCGCCGACTCCGTGGACGAGGAGTTCGAGCGCCGCGCCGCCGCGCTGCGGAGCGGGTGTGGCAGGGGACACTGAGGGGACTTCCTCTCAGGGTGGGAAGATGCGACGTCGGCACCAGGATCGCGGACAGGGGCGCGCCCGCGCACCGTTCCTCACCGAATCCGACACCCATCCCCTTGTCCCCTGCGGAAGGACCGGCCCCGGCGGTGACTGACAACCAGAACCTCCTCGCGGAGCAGCGTCGTGCCCTGATCCTCGACGAGGTCCGGCGGCGCGGCGGTGTACGGGTCAACGAGCTGACCCGGCGCCTCAGCGTCTCGGACATGACGATCCGTCGCGACCTGGACGCGCTGGCCCGGCAGGGCATGCTGGCGAAGGTGCACGGCGGGGCCGTTCCGGTGGTCGAGGCGAGTACCCACGAGCCGGGTTTCGAGGCCAAGTCGGTCCTCGAACCCAGCGCCAAGGACGAGATCGCCCGGGCGGCGGCGGGGATGGTCGCCCCGGGCAGTGCGATCGCCCTCTCCGGCGGCACCACGACGTACGCCCTGGCCAGGCATCTGCTGGAGGTGCCGGACCTGACGGTGGTGACGAACTCGGTCCGGGTCGCGGACGTCTTCCACGAGGCCCGACTGACGGGGAACGGCGGGGAGTCGCGGCGCGGGGCGGTTACGGTCGTCCTGACCGGCGGGGTGCGCACGCCGTCCGACGCCCTGGTGGGGCCGGTCGCGGACCGGGCGGTCCGCTCCCTCCACTTCGACCTGCTGTTCCTCGGGGTGCACGGCATCTCGGTGGAGGCGGGGCTCTCGACGCCGAACCTGGCGGAGGCCGAGACGAACGGCTGTCTGATGCGGTCGGCGCGCCGGGTCGTGGTGGTCGCCGACCACACCAAGTGGGGCACGGTGGGGCTGAGTTCGTTCGCCGGTCTGGACGAGGTCGACACCTGGGTGACGGACCGGGGGCTGCCCGGGGAGGCACGGAGCGAGGTCGCGGAGCACCTGCCCGGGCTCGTGGTGGCGGGCGAGGAGCAGGCATGAGCCTCTTCCGGGTCGAGCGGACCGTGTCGCCGGCTCCGGCGGAGGTGTGGCGGCGGCTCACGGACTGGCCGGCGCACGGGCGGCAGGTGCCGCTGACCCGCACGCGGGTGCTGACTCCGGGGCCGAACCGGACGGGGACCCGCTTCACGGCCCGTACCGGCATCGGCCGGCTGTCCTTCGACGACCCGATGGAGGTGGTGCGCTGGGAACCCCCGACGGCCGGCCGCCCGGGAGTCTGCCGCCTGGAGAAGTCCGGTCGGGTGGTACGGGGGTGGGCCCTCGTGGAGGTGACCGCCGGGCCGCACGGCGGGAGCCGGGTGGTGTGGACGGAGGAGCTGACGGTACGGGGCGTGCCGCGGGCCTTCGACCCGGTGCTCGGGTGGGCGGGGCGAGCCCTGTTCGGCCGAGCGGTGGACGGGCTGGGTCCCGACCCTGCTGGTCGGCCTCCTCTGGTACCTGTCGAACCGCACGTGGAGCGCGTACGAGGCCCAGCGCCCGCCCAGCGGGTACGACGAGCCCGGGGCGCCGGCCGGGTCCGCCGACACGGAGAGCGCCGACCGCGGGGACGACGGACCCGGCCCGTTCGGGGTGCGGCCCGCGCTCGGGCGCCGTGGGGCCGGGGYGTCGGCGTGAGGCGGGCCACCCTCCGTACCCCCTGTGCTGTTGACAAGCCGTCAGCTAGGGTGCCCTTTCGCTTCCGTCCGGTTCCATCCTGGGGAGGGTTGGTCCATGGCACGCCGACTGAGGCCGGTGGAGCTCGACTTCACCGCGTCCGCGCCCGTCCGTCTGGTCTTCTCGGCGACGCTCGCCGCCCCGCCGCCGACCGTCTACCGCGCCCTCGCCGTGGAGGTGGGCAGCATGCCCTCCTGGTTCACCGCGGTGGCCTCGGCCGTCCCCTCGGCCGACGAGGCGGGCCGCACGGTGCGCCTCCGGGGCGGGATCCTCTTCGAGGAGACGATCCTCGCCGCCGAGCCCGACACCCGGTACGCCTACCGGGTCGACGCGACCAACGCCCCCGGCATCGCGGCCCTCGCGGAGGAGTGGGCCCTCTCCCCCGCCGGCCGGGGCACCCGGCTGCGGTGGACCATGGCCGCCGACGGCGCCGCTCCGTTCCGGCTGGCGCTGCGCCTCGCGGGGCCGGGCGTGGGGCTGTCCTTCCGGGACGCCGCACGCCGGCTCGACCGGCGGCTCACTCCGGCCAGGCCCCCGTCGCCAGGAAGCGTTCGATAGCGGCGCTGTACGGGCCGATGTCCAGGCCCTGCGAGGCCAGCCAGTCGTCGGAGTAGTACTTGTCGAGGTACCGCTCGCCGCCGTCGCAGATCAGGGTGACGACGCTGCCGGTCCGCTCGTGGGCGACCATCTCGGCGACGATCTTGAAGGCACTCCACAGACCGGTGCCGGTGGATCCGCCCGCCTTGCGGCCGATCGCCGACTCCAGGGCGCGAACGGCGGCGACGCTGGCCGCGTCGGGCACCTTCATCATCCGGTCGACGGCCCCGGGCACGAAGCTCGGCTCCATCCGGGGGCGGCCGATGCCCTCGATCCGCGAACCGCAGTCGGCGGTGGCGTGCGGGTCGTGGTGCGTCCAGCCGTCGAAGAAGCAGGAGTTCTCGGGGTCGGCGACGCAGATGCGGGTGTCGTGCTGCATGTAGTGGACGTAGCGGGCGATGGTGGCCGAGGTGCCGCCGGTGCCCGCGGTGGCCACGATCCAGGCGGGCGTCGGGTAGCGCTCCAGCCTCAGCTGCTGGTACATCGACTCGGCGATGTTGTTGTTGCCGCGCCAGTCGGTGGCCCGCTCCGCGTACGTGAACTGGTCCATGTAGTGGCCGCCGGTACGCTCGGCGAGCGCGGCCGCCTCCTCGTACATGGTCCGCGAGTCGTCGACGAAGTGGCACTGCCCGCCGTGGAACTCGATCAGCCGGCACTTCTCGGCGCTGGTCGTGCGGGGCATCACCGCGATGAAGGGGACGCCGATCAGCTTCGCGAAGTACGCCTCGGAGACCGCGGTCGAGCCGCTGGAGGCCTCGATGACGGGCTTGCCGGGGCGGATCCAGCCGTTGCAGAGGCCGTACAGGAAGAGGGAGCGGGCCAGGCGGTGCTTGAGGCTGCCGGTGGGGTGGGTGGACTCGTCCTTGAGGTACAGGTCGATGCCCCACTTCTCGGGGAGCGGGAACCGCAGCAGATGGGTGTCGGCCGAGCGGTTGGCGTCGGCCTGGACCTTGCGGACGGCCTCCTTGAGCCAGGCCCGGTAGGCCGGATCGGTGCGGTCGATGTCCACGGTCACCGTCGCCGCCGCGACACCGCTCGCCACACTGTTCTCGGTGGTGCTCATCCGCGCTCTCCTCGATCACTTCCCACGTACTCCCCCGCTGCCGACCATACCCCTCTCACCTGGGCAAACGTTTCCTTTGACTGTCCATAGGGATGCCTTGAGGAGGCCTCCGGGGAGGGCCTCTGGCGCGGGCCGCGACGGCCCGGCACACTGGAGTCGGCAACCGGGTGAGAGGGGCGGAACGGCATGTCGGAACCGGAGTTCAGCGCGAGGCGCGTACGGATCGACCGCTGGCCGCGTTCGCTGACGCGCGCCGGGGAGGTGCGGATCGAGGACGGCCGGCTCAGCCTCCTCACGAGTTACGGCAGCGAGATCGACAGCGCGCCGGTGACGGCGGTCCGGGCCGGACGCCCGTGGTTCGCGAGACCCGACGAGGCGGTGGCCACCGTGAACGGCACGCGTTACCGGCTCACCCTGCACGAGGACGGCTCCGAGGAGGGCGACCCCGGCCGCCCGGAGGAGTCGGGGCGGTTCCTGGCGGCCCTGAAGCGGGCGGCCGGACGGCGCTGACGGCGCGCGACGGGGCTGCGGGGCGCCTCGGGCCGACGCGGGGGCATCACGAACCCTCGTGAGCCCGTGGGGCGCCTCGGGTCGACGCGGGTCATCACGAACCACTCCGCCCCCGCACGTCGCCGTGAGTTGCGGGACGTTCACCACTGGTCCAGGCTGGTAGCACCTCACCGAGGGTTGACCGGTGGTGACACTGAGCTCAGTTCACCACCCTGCTGTACCGCATGTGAGATCCGAATCTTCGTCTTCTTCCGGACTACTTCGGGGAGTCGCAGCCGTGATCAGCGAGCCGAGCAGGTATTACGCGGTGGAGCTCCAAGCCCTGCCGTCGCGGATCGGACAGATCCGCAGAATCGTTTCCGCCCATCTTCGCCACTGGCAGCTCGACGCGCTGGTCGACCATGCCGTGCTCGGTGTCACCGAGCTTCTGACGAACGTCCACCGGCACGCCCGGCCGGAGAAGCGGTGCACCGTCGAGATCGAGCTCCTGCTCGACCGCCTCACGGTCTCCGTCCGCGACCACGACCCCCGTATACCGGAGGCCGTCGCCTGCCAGGACCCCCTCGACGTGTACGACGCGGGTGAGGAGCTGGCCACCTCCGGTCGCGGTCTCGCCATCGTCGGCGCGCTCAGCGAGAGTTGGGGCGTCCGCCCGTGCGGGGCCGACGGGAAGGTGGTGTGGTTCACGCTCGCCGCGCCGCCGCCCTCCGCCCCGGTCGAGCCCCGTGCCGACGCCGTGTGCGTCCCCCTCACG
>NZ_RDBH01000034.1:12493-32596 GCF_008042145.1 Streptomyces sp. adm13(2018) | reverse complement strand
GTGATGCGGAAGACCGGGTGCTTCGGGGCGACGGCCCGCAGTTCCGCGTCGGAGGAGTCGGGGCCGACGCCGCCGAAGAAGACGCCGACCTCGGCCTTCCAGCGCTTCAGGTAGGCGCGCAGCAGCACGGGCTTGTCGTCGTCGGAGACCTCGACGGCGGTGAAGTCCTGCACGTGCTTGCCCAGGATCAGCTGCCCGCCGCCGGCGGCCCGCATGTTGTGGGTCCACTGGACGTGGCCGCGGGGGGCCACGAGGTAGCGGTCGCCGTCCACGGTCAGCAGGTTGACGGGGGTGCGGCGCCACTCGCCGCTCTTGCGGCCGCGGACGGCGAGGACGCGGGAGCCCCAGACGCTGAAACCGCGCCGGGTCGCCCAGGCGACCGTGGGGTTGAGGACGTTCACGGTGAACCAGCCGGGCTTCATGACGTGGGCGGCGGGGGTGGAGCCGGTGGGCCGTGCGGACATGGTTCCTCCTGCGGGACGTCCGGCGGCGGGCAGCTGATCCTGGGCAAGCACGTGCAGGACTTCACCGCCGTCGAGGTCTCCGACGACGACAAGCCCGTGCTGCTGCGCGCCTACCTGAAGCGCTGGAAGGCCGAGGTCGGCGTCTTCTTCGGCGGCGTCGGCCCCGACTCCTCCGACGCGGAACTGCGGGCCGTCGCCCCGAAGCACCCGGTCTTCCGCATCACGCCGACGGGCCCCGCCACTCCCGCCGCGTGAAGCCGGCCGGAGCGGCGGAGCCCGTCCGCCTCACCCACTCGATGGACGTCGGCGCGCGCCGACGTCGGGCGCCGGTGCGCGCCCGTGGTCCGATCACTCAGATCGCCGGGAGCCCCCGGACCGCCCGGATCGCTCAGACCGCTCCCGGGGTCTCGGGGGCCTCGGGCTTCGCGGAGGCGTCGACCCGCCGACCCGCGGACGCGCCCGTGTCGGCACCCGAGTCCGTGTCGGCACCCGCGCCCGTCCCGGCCCCGGCCTCCGGCGTCACGTCGGCCGTCGGCTCCGCGGCCGGACCGACCGCCCCGCCCTTCGCCTCTACTGCCTCCGTGGCCTCCTCGGGCGCCGGGCGTTCGCCCTTGCCGACGCCTCGGCCCGCCGGGCCGACACCCGACGAGGTGTCCATGCGCTTGTCGAGGATCTCCAGGGCCCGCCGCGCCATGCCGTTCGAGCGGACCATGCCGCCGAGCGTCGTCGAGCCCCGGGTGATGTCGGCGAACGCGTTCCAGGCGGGGCGCAGCCCGGTGAGGGTCGCGTGCAGCAGTCCCGGCCGCCGCTCGAAGACGGCGAGCATCCGCCGTCCGACGGCCATCTCGACACCGAGGCCCGCCTTGATGGCGAAGGCGTAGTTCAGCGCCTGGCGCCGGGCGTCGACCGCGTCGTTCGCCTCGGCGACCCGCACCGCCCACTCCCCGGCCAGCCGGCCCGAGCGGAGCGCGTACGAGATGCCCTCGCGCGTCCACGGCTCCAGGAGCCCGGCCGCGTCGCCGCAGACCA
This sequence comes from Streptomyces sp. adm13(2018), assembly GCF_008042145.1. Lineage (GTDB taxonomy): Bacteria > Actinomycetota > Actinomycetes > Streptomycetales > Streptomycetaceae > Streptomyces. The sequence goes on along the minus strand of NZ_RDBH01000034.1, from coordinate 31,103 downwards.
GGACCCGTCCGCGGGAGAGCGGCGAGTCGTCCGTGCGGCAGCGCGTCAGATGACCCGAGGAGATCGTCGGTTCGAAGCCGGCGAGGCCGAGCCGGGCGACGAAGTCCTCCATGTACCGCTTGGTGGCGGCGCCCTCGCCGCGGGCCGAGATGACGCCGACCGTGAGGGTGTCGCCCTTCGGGAAGACCCACCCGTAACTGCCGGGCATCGGACCCCAGTCGATGAGGACGCGGCCCTTCCAGTCCTCGGCCACGGACGGCGGGACGGGGATCTCCGCCTCCAGGCCGAGGTCGACCTGACCGAGCTTCACCCCGACGTGCGCGCCTATGCGGCTGGCACTGCCGTCGGCGCCGACGACCGCGCGGGCCAGCACGGTCTCGCCGTCCGCCAGGACCACGGCGACGGTCCGCCGGTCCGGGACCGCCGGGCCGTGCTGCTCCACCCGGGTCACCGTGACGCCGGTCCGCAGCTCGGCGCCGGCCTTCTGCGCGTGCTCGACCAGCTGGGCGTCGAACTCCGGCCGGTTGATGAGCCCGAAGAGCATCTTCCGCGAGCGGCGCGTCCGGGCGAAGCGGCCGTCCAGGGAGAAGGTGACGGCGTGCACCCGGTCCTGGAGCGGCAGTTCGAAGCCGGGCGGCAGGCAGTCGCGGGACGGGCCGATGATGCCGCCGCCGCACGTCTTGTACCGGGGCAGCTCGGACTTCTCCAGGAGCAGCACCCGCCGGCCGGCCACCGCGGCCGCGTAGGCCGCGGACGCGCCGCCGGGTCCCGCGCCGACCACCACGACGTCCCAGACCTCGGTGTCCGCGTCGTCGTCCGCGACCTCGGGGGAGGTCACGGCGGCCACGGCGTCCGGGGTCTCCTCGGCCGGGGCCCCGGCGTCCGGCGCCGGGGAGTCCGCGGCCTCCGCGGGCTCGTCCGGCACGGCGTCCGTGAGGCCCTCGGGAGCCGCGCCCCCGGGCGCGGTGTTCTCCGGACCGGCGTTCTCCGCTTGCTCGCTGCTCACGATGTCCTTCTGCTCCTGATCCGACCGGTGGTCTGCTCCTGACGCATCCTACGGCGCGGTAGCCAGAGGCCCGCGCCGTAGGATCGGCGGTGCGTTCGGCGTACCACGACCTACGCCGAACACCGTCCTCACCTTGTCAACGTCGCACCCACCAGGAGCGTGCCCATGACCTCGAATCCGATCGCCGAGACCGTCCGGTCCCTGATGCCCCGGGCCAAGGCCGAGCTCACGGAGCTGGTGGCCTTCGAGTCGGTGGCGGACGAGGCCGTGGCGCCCCGCAGCGAGTGCGAGGGCGCCGCGAACTGGGTCGCGGACGCGCTGCGCGCGGAGGACTTCCAGGACGTGGCGCTGCTGGACACCCCGGACGGCTCGCAGTCGGTGTACGGCGTCCTGCCCGGCCCGGCCGGCGCGCCGACCGTCCTGCTGTACGCGCACTACGACGTGCAGCCGAAGCTGGACGAGTCCGCCTGGCTCACCCCGCCCTTCGAGCTGACCGAGCGGGACGGCCGCTGGTACGGCCGCGGCACCGCCGACTGCAAGGGCGGCTTCATCCTGCACCTGCTCGCGCTGCGCGCCCTCAAGGCGAACGGCGGCGTCCCCGTGACGGTGAAGGTGATCGTCGAGGGTTCCGAGGAGCAGGGCACCGGAGGCCTGGAGAGGTACGCCGAGCAGCACCCCGAACTGCTGGCCTCCGACGCGATCGTGATCGGCGACGCGGGCAACTTCCGGGTGGGGCTGCCGACCGTGACCGCGACCCTGCGCGGCATGACGATGATCCGGGTGGGGATCGACACCCTGGAGGGCAACCTGCACTCGGGTCAGTTCGGCGGCGCCGCGCCGGACGCGCTCGCCGCGCTGATCCGCGTCCTGGACTCGCTGCGCGGCCCGGACGGCTCGACCGTCATCGACGGGCTGCCGGGCGACCAGGTGTGGGAGGGGCTGCAGTACCCGGAGGAGGACTTCCGCCAGGACGCCAAGGTCCTCTCCGGGCTTTCGCTGCCGGGCTCCGGCACGGTCGCCGACCGGATCTGGGCGCGTCCCGCCGTCACCGTCATCGGCATCGACTGCCACCCGGTGGCGGGGGCGACCCCGTCGATCCCGTCGTCGGCCCGCGCCCAGCTCAGCCTGCGCGTACCGCCGGGCCTGGACTCCGCCGAGGTGACCAAGCTGCTCTTCGCGCACATCGAGAAGCACACCCCGTGGAACGCCCGGGTCTCCCTCGAACAGGTCGGCCAGGGCCAGCCGTTCCAGGCGGACACGTCGAGCCCCGCGTACGCCTCGATGGCCGAGGCCATGCGGGTCGCGTACCCCGGCCAGGAGATGCAGACGGCCGGCATGGGCGGCTCGATCCCGCTGTGCAACACGCTGGCCTCGCTGTACCCGGAGTCGGAGATCCTGCTGATCGGTCTGAGCGAGCCGGAGGCGCAGATCCACGCGCCCAACGAGTCGGTCTCGCCGGAGGAGCTGGAGCGGCTGTCGGTCGCCGAGGCGCACTTCCTGGTCAACTACGCGCGCTCGAAGGAGAGCTGACGCCCGGCGGCGTTCAGCGTTCGGCGAAGCTCGCGGAGAGCGTAGAGCGATACGGCGGGCCTGCGCGGCTGCGTAGGTTCGCCGTATGGCATCCCTCGACCCGACCAGGATCACCCCGCGACTGCACCTCCTCGACCACTCCGTCGGCCAGTCCTACCTCTGGCAGGACGACGAGGAGCTGACCCTGATCGACGCCGGCTGGGCCGGCTCGGCCGACGCGACAGCGGCGGCGATACGGTCCGCCGGCCTGGACCCCGGCCGGCTGCGCCGCATCGTGCTGACCCACTGCCACCGGGACCACGTGGGCGCGGCCCAGGAGCTGGCCGACCGGCACGGGGCCGAGATCCTGGCACACGGCCTGGACGCGTCGGTGATCCGGGGCGAGGAGCCGGTGCCGGAGCCCCACCTCCTGGACTGGGAGGTGCCGCTGTTCGCGCACGGGCTGACCGTTCCGGAGGCGCCGCCGACCCGGGTGGACCGGGTGGTCCGGGACGGCGAGGTGCTCGACTTCGGCGACGGCGCGGTGGTGGTGCACGCGCCGGGCCACACCCCCGGCTCCCTCGCCGTCCATCTGCCGCGCCACGGGGTGCTGTTCGCCGGGGACACGGTGGCGTCGGTGCCGGAGGTCATGTTCGGCGTGTTCCACGTCGACCGCGCGCTCGCCGCGGAGTCGATGCGGCGGCTGGCGACGCTGGAGCCCTCGGTGCTGTGCTGCGGCCACGGAGCGCCGGTGACCACGGACACGGCGGCGCGGCTCACCGCGGCGGCGGCAGCGGCGGCCTGACCTGGCGGCCCCGTCCCCCAGGTCTCCGGCCCACCGGGAAACCGGTCCCCGCCGTCAGCCCACCGGGTTTCCGGCCTCCAGGTTGAGCACCGTGCCGCGCTCCCGGGCGCGCAGGGCCCAGCGGAGGCGGCGGTAGCGGACGGGCGGCAGGAGGTCGGCGGCCTCCTCCTCGGTGACGAAGCGCCAGTCGCGGAGTTCGGCGCCGGGAAGGTGGAGGCGCTCGGTGTCGGCGGGGCCGAGCGTGCCGCCGTCGAAGAGGAGCCGGAGGCCGCCGTACCCCGGGGGCTGGGGACGCTCCCAGTCGACCAGCAGGAGGCGGGGCACGGCGTCGAGTTCGTGGCCTATCTCCTCGGCCACCTCGCGCATCCCGGCGCGGGCCGGGGGTTCGCCGGTCTCGACGACGCCGCCGGGGAACTCCCAGCCGGGCTTGTAGGTGGGGTCGACCAGGAGGAAGCGGTCGCGGTCGTCGAAGAGCAGGACTCCTGCGGCGACGGTCTGGCCGGTCGGTTCGGGGGTCTGGACGATGCCGCAGGGGGCGGCGCGTCCTGCCGAGACGGCGTCGGCGACGGCTCGGGCGGCCTCGGCCGCCGTGAGCGCCGAGGTGTCGAGCGTGTACGCGTCCTCGGTGAGCCAGCCGAGCGCGTCCCGGTACGGCGCGAGGTGGCCGTGGCACCAGACGCGGACCCGGGCGTCGACCTCGGGGTCGCCGTACTCGGACCGCCCGTCGATCCGCTGCCGCAGGATCGTTTCCTCCGGGGCGAGCAGCACATGGCGGACATCGATGCGACGGGCGGCGAGCCCGCCGAAGATCTCGTCCCGGTACTCCTGGCGCAGCAGGGTCATGGGGACGACCAGGACGCCGCCGAGTTCGGCGAGCAGGGCGGCGGCGGTGTCGACCACCAGCCGGCGCCAGATCGGCAGGTCCTGGTAGTCCTCGACCTCGGCGAGCCGCTTGGCCGGGAGGAGGCCGCGCAGGCCCCCGCCGGTGACCTCGGGGTCGTACAGCGTGCTGTTCGGGATCAGATCGACCAGTTCGCGCGCGGTACTGGACTTTCCCGCGCCGAACGCACCGTTGACCCAGACGATCACGTTTCCCCCTCTTCGACGGCCCCCTGTGGATTGCCCCCAACACCCTGCCACGAAAACCACGAACGCATGTCCTGGCATATGCGTCCGCGTGGGCATGTGCGTGACACTTCCGCGCGGGCGTCGTTGAGAACGTCGAGCACGAGGGGGTGCGGAGCATGAGCCGTAGGGTTCTGGAGCGCTTTCCGGCCGGTGGCCCGCGGGGCAGTTGGCCGGCGGAGGAGTTCGCCGGCGCGCGACGGGACGAAGGGGTGCCGGCCCGGGTCGTCATGGACCTGGAGTCCGACACCTTCCTGGTGATCGTCGAGCAGCGGACGCCGGAGCGGGTACGGGAGGAGTGATACCCGGGCCGGGTCGAGCGGGGTCGGGTCGGGCGGCCGGGCCCCGGACGGGGCGCCCGGCTGGGCCCGTGGCGGCCGATCGGACCCCGTGGCGGCCGGCCCCGGTCAGGAGGCCGCCGCCGCGGCGCCCAGGAGGCCCGCGTCGGTGCCCGTGAGGGCCGGCACCACGGTCAGGTCACGGACGAAGTCCAGCGTGGCGTACGCGCCGAGGAAGCGGCGCAGCGGGGCGAAGAGGATCTCCCCGGCGCCCGCCACCCCGCCGCCGACGACCGCGATGTCGATCTCGACGAGGGTCGCCGTCGCCGCGATGCCCGCCGCCAGGGCCTGGGCCGCCCGCTCGAACGAGGCCAGGGCGACCGGGTCGCCCGCGTGCGCCGCCGCAGCCACCGCCGCCGCCGAGGTGTCGCCGTCGGGGCCCGGGAGCCAGCCGTTCTCCAGGGCGCGGCGGGCGATGTGCGGGCCGCCGGCGATGCGTTCGACGCAGCCGCGCCCCCCGCAGGCGCAGGGCTCGCCGTCCAGGTCCACCGCGATGTGCCCGATGTGGCCCGCGTTGCCGGTGGGGCCCGGGTGAAGTCTGCCGTCGAGGACGAGGCCGCCGCCGACGCCGGTGGAGACCACCAGGCACAGGGCGTTGTCGTGGCCTCGGGCGGCGCCCAGCCAGTGCTCGGCCGCCGTCATGGCGACGCCGTCGCCGACCAGGGTGACGGGCCGGCCGTCGGCCGCCTTCTGGACCCGCTCGACGAGCGGGAAGTCGCGCCAGCCGGGCACGTTGACCGGGCTGACGGTCCCCCGGTGCGCGTCGACCGGCCCGGCGCTGCCGATGCCGACCGCCGCGGCGGACTCCCACAGGGGCGAGACCGCGAGCTCGGCGAGCACCTCCTCGACCGCGCCCATCACGGTCTCGCCGTCCTCACGCGCGGGCGTGGACCGGCGACTGCGGACGCGGATGCGCCCCTCCCCGTCGACCAGGGCACCGGCGATCTTGGTGCCCCCGATGTCGAGGGCGACGACGAGGCCGTCGGCGGGGCCCGCGGCGGGATCGGTCTGCATGGGCGAGGGGTCTCCAGTCGATGACGGGCGACGGAACGGTGTCGTTCGTGTCCCGTTCCGTACATTCTCCCCTCCCGTGACAACGTTGTCCAGGCCCTATGATGCGAGCCGGGGCGTCGACCGGACACCCTGTACCACCCCCCGCACTTCCGTCGCCCGTCATCGACTGGAGACCCCTCGCCCATGCAGACCGATCCCGCCTCGACGGAGGAACCGCGCACCGTGGCCGACATCGCCCGCCGCACCGAACACCGCTACGGCAACCGGCCCACGATGAAGGACGTCGCCGCGCGCGCGGGCGTCGGCCTGAAAACGGTGTCCCGGGTGGTGAACAGCGAGCCCGGCGTCACCCCCGACACCGAGCGGCGGGTCCAGGAGGCCATCGAGATCCTCGGCTTCCGCCGCAACGACAGCGCGCGGGTCCTGCGCAAGGGCAGGACGGCGACCGTGGGCCTGGTCCTGGAGGATCTCGCCGACCCGTTCTACGGGCCGCTGAGCCGGGCGGTCGAGGAGGTGGCCCGGGCGCACGGGGCGCTGCTCATCAACGGTTCGAGCGCCGAGGATCCGGACCGGGAGCAGGAGCTGGCGCTCGCCCTCTGCGCGCGCCGGGTCGACGGGCTGATCGTCATCCCCGCGGGCGACGACCACCGGTATCTGGAGCCCGAGATCAGGGCGGGCGTGGCCACCGTCTTCGTCGACCGTCCCGCGGGACGGCTCGACGTCGACGCCGTGCTGTCCGACAGCTTCGGCGGGGCGCGCGACGGGGTGGCCCACCTGATCGCCCACGGTCACCGCAGGATCGGCTTCATCGGTGACCGCCCCCGCATCCACACCGCGTCCGAACGGCTGCGCGGCTACCGCTCGGCGATGGAGGACGCGGGTCTGCCGGTCGACGAGTCCTGGGTGTCGCCGGGCTCGACGGAGCCGGAGCGGGTGGCGGCGGCGGTGCGGGGCATGCTGGCGGCCGCGGAGCCCGTGACGGCGCTGTTCGCGGGGAACAACCGGGTGATGGTGACGGTGGTCCGCGCCCTCGCGGGGCACCCGCGGCCGGTGGCCCTGGTGGGCTTCGACGACATGGAGCTGGCGGACCTGCTCGGCATCACCGTCATCGCCCAGGACGCGGCGGCGCTCGGCCGGACGGCGGCGGAGCGTCTCTTCCGGCGCCTGGACGGGGTCGAGGACGCACCGGAGCGGGTGGTGCTCGGGACGACGCTGCTGGCGCGCGGCTCGGGCGAGATCCCGCCGGCGACCGGCTGAGCGGGGCCCGTCGGGGCCGCCGGTCGTGGCGGCCCCGACGGGGTGCGGCTACTCGGCGGAGGCCGTGAGGTCGCCGCGGCGCGGGGCGGCGAAGCGGTCGAGGGCGGCCCGGTCCATGCCGGTGAGCGCGTCGACCTCGGCGGTGTCGAGGGCGCCGCAGTCGATGCCGCGCAGCAGGTAGGAGCTGAGCGCCTTGGCCGTCGCCGGCTCGTCCATGACGTCGCCGCCGGCGTGGTTGGCGTACGCGGAGAGGCGCTTGGCGGCGGCCTCGAAGCCCTCGCGGTAGAAGGCGAAGACGGCGGCGTACCGGGTGGGGATGTGCCCCGGGTGCATGTCCCAGCCCTGGTAGTAAGCGCGGGCGAGGGCGCGCCGGGTGAGCCCGTAGTGAAGGCGCCAGGCCTCGTGGACGTGCTCGGTGGAGCCGACCGGGAGGACGTTGGTGGAGCCGTCGGAGACGCGTACGCCGGTGCCCGCGGCGGCGACCTGCATGATCGCCTTGGCGTGGTCGGCGGCCGGGTGGTCGCTGGCCTGGTAGGCGGCGGAGACGCCGAGGCAGGCGCTGTAGTCGAAGGTGCCGTAGTGCAGTCCGGTGGCGCGGCCTTCGGCGGCGCCGATCATGCGGGCGACGGCGGCGGTGCCGTCGGTGGCGAGGATGGACTGGCTGGTCTCGATCTGGATCTCGAAGCCGAGCCGTCCGGCGTCGAGGCCGTGCGCCTTCTCGAACTCCTCCAGGAGGCGGACGAAGGCGGAGACCTGCTCCGGGTAGGTCACCTTGGGGAGGGTGAGGACGAGCCCCTCGGGAAGGCCGCCGTTCTCCAGGAGGCCGGTGAGGAAGACGTCGGTGGTACGGATGCCCCGGTCGCGTACGGCCGACTCCATGCACTTCATCCGGATGCCCATGTACGGGGCGGCGGTCCCGTTCGCGTACGCCTCCGAGATCAGGCGGGCGGCGCGGGCGGCGTCCTGGTCCTCGCCGGCGCCGGTGTAGCCGTCCTCGAAGTCGACCCGGAGGTCCTCGATCGGCTCGCGCTCCAGCTTGGCCCGCACGCGCGCGTGGACGTCCTCGGCGAGGGCGTCGGAGAGACCGAGGACGGCGGCGAAGGAGGCCGCGTCGGGGGCGTGCTCGTCGAGGGCGGCGAGGGCCTGGTCGCCCCAGGAGCGGATGGTGCCGGCCTCGAAGAGGTTGCCGGGGACGTAGACCGTGTGGACGGGCTGGCGGGTGCCGGGGTCTCCCGGGTAGCGCCGGTCCAGCTCGGCGTCCACCGCCGCGAGGGAGGCGCTGATGCCCTCGCTGACCGCGCCCGCGAGGCTCGTCGACACCTTCTCCTGCTGACCCATCCCAGATCCTCCTCTTTTCCGCTTCACGGAATCAACAATCCGTATGGCGAAGTTAGTAGCCCCTCGGGACCTGAGTCAATGGTTGTCCGAAACGACCGGGGGCCGCGCGGCGATCCTCACCACGCGGCCCCCGGGCCGTACAGAAGCGCAGGTCACACCTGCGGAGCGAGATCAGCCCTTGCGGGACTTGACCTCGTCGGTCAGCTGCGGGACGACGTCGAAGAGGTCGCCCACGACGCCGTAGTCGACGAGGTCGAAGATCGGCGCCTCGGCGTCCTTGTTGATCGCGACGATCGTCTTCGAGGTCTGCATGCCCGCGCGGTGCTGGATCGCGCCGGAGATGCCGGAGGCGATGTAGAGCTGCGGCGAGACCGACTTGCCGGTCTGGCCGACCTGGTTGGCGTGCGGGTACCAGCCGGCGTCGACGGCGGCGCGGGAGGCGCCGACGGCGGCACCGAGCGAGTCCGCGAGGGCCTCGATGACGTTGAAGTTCTCGGCACCGTTGACGCCGCGGCCGCCGGAGACCACGATCGCGGCCTCGGTCAGCTCCGGGCGGCCGGTCGACTCGCGCGGGGTGCGCGCGGTCACCTTGGTGCCGGTGGCCAGCTCGCCGAAGGAGACCGTGAGGGCCTCGACGGCGCCGGCGGCCGGGGCGGCCTCGACGGGGGCCGAGTTCGGCTTGACCGTGATGACCGGGGTGCCCTTGGAGACGCGCGACTTGGTGGTGAAGGAGGCGGCGAACGCGGACTGCGTCGCGACCGGACCCTCGTCACCGGCCTCCAGGTCGACGGCGTCGGTGATGATGCCGGAGCCGATGCGCACCGCGAGGCGGGCGGCGATCTCCTTGCCCTCGGCGGAGGAGGGCACGAGCACGGCCGCCGGGGACACGGCCGCGTAGGCGGCCTGGAGGGCGTCGACCTTGGGGACGACGAGGTAGTCGGTGAACTCGGGCGCGTCGGCCGTCAGGACCTTCACCGCGCCGTGCTCGGCCAGGACGGCCGCGGTGTCGGCGGCGCCGTTGCCCAGCGCGACGGCGACCGGCTCGCCGATGCGGCGGGCGAGGGTCAGCAGCTCCAGGGTGGGCTTGCGGACGGCTCCGTCGACGTGGTCGACGTAGACGAGAATCTCAGCCATGGGACTTCAATCTCCTGCGAACGAAAGAGGGGCGGTCTGAGGGGCGTGCGCGAGGCCCGGACGGACTCCGGACTCGCGAGACTGCCGCTTAGATGAACTTCTGGCTCGCGAGGTACTCGGCGAGCTGCTTGCCGCCCTCGCCCTCGTCCTTGACGATCGTGCCGGCGGTGCGCGCCGGACGCTCGGCGGCGGAGTCGACCGCGGTCCAAGCGCCGGCCAGGCCGACCTCGTCCGCGTCGATGTCCAGGTCGTCCAGCTCCAGGGACTCCACCGGCTTCTTCTTCGCGGCCATGATGCCCTTGAAGGAGGGGTAGCGCGCCTCGCCCGACTGGTCGGTCACCGAGACGACCGCCGGCAGGGAGGCCTCCAGCTGCTCGGAGGCGGTGTCGCCGTCACGGCGGCCCTTGACGACGCCGTTCTCGACGGAGACCTCGGAGAGCAGGGTGACCTGCGGGACGCCCAGGCGCTCGGCGAGGATGGCCGGGAGGACACCCATGGTGCCGTCGGTGGAGGCCATGCCGGCGATGACGACGTCGTAGCCCGTCTTCTCGATCGCCTTGGCGAGCACCAGCGAGGTGCCCATGACGTCGGTGCCGTGCAGGTCGTCGTCCTCGACGTGGACGGCCTTGTCGGCGCCCATCGAGAGCGCCTTGCGCAGCGCGTCCTTGGCGTCCTCGGGGCCGACCGTCAGCACGGTGACCTCGGCGTCGTCCGCCTCTTCGGCGATCTGCAGTGCCTGCTCGACGGCGTACTCGTCGAGCTCCGACAGCAGGCCGTCGACGTCGTCGCGGTCGACCGTCAGGTCGTCCGCGAACTTACGGTCTCCGGTCGCGTCGGGCACGTACTTCACACAGACAACGATCCTCAAGCTCACGCCGGCTCTCCTACTGCATCGTCATAACGGGGCTGCCTTGTTGCTCGCAGCATAGGCGCCTGAAGGGCGGGTTTCCGGTCGGGGCGCCGGACGCCCCGACCGGAATATTACTCGCCAGTACACCCAGTCCGTTACCAGTAAGCAAGCGCTCAGCGATGTGATCTGCCCAACGCGCGGAGAGCGGCGCGCACGGGAACTCTCAGTCGCGCAGCGCGTTGAAGCGACCGTGGTGGTAGAGCAGCGGCCGGCCGGCCCCGTCCGGGTCCCCGGCGACCGCCTGCGCGATCACGATCCGGTGGTCACCGGCGGGCACCCTCGCGACCACGCGGCAGACCAGCCAGGCCAGGACGCCGTCGAGCACCGGCACGCCCTCGGGCCCCACGCTCCAGCGCGTCCCCGCGCCGAAGCGGTCGGCGCCGCTGCGGGCGAAGGTGGCCGCGAGCTCCTGCTGGTGCTCGCCGAGTATGTGCACGCCGATGTGCTCGGCCTCGGCCAGCACCGGCCAGCTGGAGGAGGTCGTGCCGATCCCGAAGGAGAGCAGCGGGGGTTCGGCGGCGACGGAGTTGAGCGAGGTCGCGGTGAAGCCGACGGGGCGTTCGCCGTGCGCGGTGACGACCGCGACACCGGCGGCGTGCCGGCGGAAGACGGAGCGGAGCAGATCGGGCGAGGCCTGCCGGGGCGCGCCGACGGTGGGAACGGCGGCGGGTCGGAGGTCGGGCGTGACCGTCATGGAGTTGTCCTTCTGCGAGGGCGGCATGAGAGAGGTCCGGGGGTCGTCAGACGCCCGGACAGCGCGCGCTCGCGTTGCGTGCCAGGTCCACATGGGTCCGGCGGTAGAGAAGGAGTTCGTGGCTCACCCCGCCAGAGTGGCGATCGTTGCCGCGTGCAGTCAAGTGCGTACCGGATGGTGGGAGAAGTGTCACCGCGTCAGACCGCCCGGCCGAGGGCGGCGATGACGTCGACCCTGCGCGGCTGTCCGGCGGCCCGCCGGACGACCCGGCCGTGCCGGTCGAGGACCAGGACGGTGGGGGTGCAGGCGACGCCCAGGGCGCGTACGAGATCGAGCCGTTCCTCGGCGTCGATCTCCACGTGCCCGACGCCGGGGACCATCGCGGCGACCTCGGCGAGCGTGCGCCGGGTGGCCCGGCAGGGCTGACAGAACGCGGTGGAGAACTGGACGAGGGTGGCGCGCTCCCCCAGCGGCGCACCGAGCACCTCGGGTCCCAGCGTGTCGGTTCCGGGTGTGTCGGTCACCCCTGCCCCCTCTTCCGTCGGCCTTCTCACCTGGTGCAGCGTCGCACGAGGGCGATCGATTCCCGCCACGGCCACCGCGAGTGACGAGAATCTCCCTGTACGAAGCCGCCTGGGCTGGTCTCGGCGGCCCGCATGGGGCACGATCTGCCCAAAGCCGAAAACCTACGGCTGCGTAACTTCGCCGGGAGAACCCTCCCCAGGCACCGAAGGAAGGGTTCCTCTCTGATGGCAGAACTCGTGTATCGGCCGGTCATCGGCGCCGCTCTGACCATGTTCAAGGCGCTTGACCTGAAGATCGACACGCAGGGTTCGGAGCACATCCCGCGCACGGGTGGCGCGGTCCTCGTCTCCAATCACATCAGCTATCTGGACTTCATCTTCACGGGCCTGGCCGCACTCCCGCAGAAGCGCCTGGTGCGCTTCATGGCGAAGGACTCGGTCTTCCGCCACAAGGTCTCGGGACCGCTGATGCGCGGCATGAAGCACATCCCGGTGGACCGCTCGGCAGGCGAGCACGCCTACCGGCACGCGCTGGAGTCGCTGAAGGCCGGCGAGATCATCGGCGTGTTCCCCGAGGCGACCATCTCCCAGTCCTTCACGCTCAAGGGCTTCAAAACGGGTGCGGCGCGGCTCGCCCAGGAGGCCGGGGTCCCGCTGGTCCCGATGGCGCTCTGGGGCACGCAGCGGGTGTGGACCAAGGGCCGGCCGCGCAACTTCAGGCGCAGCCACATCCCGGTGACGATCCGCGTGGGCGAGCCCATGGACGCTCCCACCGACCAGTACGCGGGCGCCATCACCCGACGGCTGCGCGGGCGCGTCCAGGAGCTGCTGGAGGCCGCGCAGCGGGCCTACCCGGTCCGCCCCAAGGACGCGAACGACACGTGGTGGGTGCCCGCGCACCTCGGGGGTACCGCTCCGACCCCGGCCGAGGTCAAGGACGCCGGCTGACGGACGGCGAGGGCGGCACCGGGCCGCCCCGCCGGGCCGCCCTGCCGGGTCGCGCCGCCGAGCCGCCCCGCCGGGCGTCACTCCGGGGCGTCACTCCGGGGCGTGGACCGTGATCCGGGCTCCCGGACTGAGCCCCTCCAGCGACTCCGCCAGCTCGGTCCCCGCCGCCAGGAGTTCGTCCCCGGTCATCGGGGGCAGCGCCTCCAGGAGGAAGAGGGCGTCGGCCGTGTCGTCGTCGATGCGGGTACGGGGGCCCTGGCGCCAGTTCCAGCGGCGGCAGGTCACGCCCTCGTCGTCGCACCAGACGATCTCCCCGGGCTCAGGGTGCTCGACCGTCTCCGCACCGCCCGCGACGGTGACGAAGGGTTCGTCGCCGACGGCGCGGACCAGGCGCATGGCGCCCTTGATCCTGCCCAGGTCCTCGCCGCCGACCGGGACGAGGTGGGCGACGCTCACCGCGTTGTAGGCGTCGACGAGGCGGTTGATCCGGGGCAGCCCGCCGTCGGCGAGCGCCCGCCTGGCGAGCGCCTCCGCGGAGTTGCGGGTACGGGAGGGCTTGGCGCCGAACGCGGTGTACGCGGCGCGCCAGGCGGCGATGTGCGGGTCCTGGTCCGGGGTGCGGCCGTCGAGACGCCCGGCGAGCCGGCGCGCGGCGTCGTCGAGGAGGGCCGAGGAGGTCTCGTCGCTGGGTCCGTTGACCAGGCCGTGGGCCTCGACCACGAGGGCCGTGAAGCCGGGTACGAGGGTGCGCACCTCGTCGGAGACGGTGAGCGTGGGAGTCATGGTCCGCCGTTCGCTGGGGTCCGGGGTCAGAGCTCGGTGGGGAGCGTCCGCCAGAGGGACGGCCGGTCCGGGGCCGCGCGCAGCGCAGCCAGCACGGCCGTAGGCGGTTCAGTGTAGAGCACCGGATAATCCACTTCATTGCACTCCGGGCGGACGGTCCAGGCCAGCCGCTCCCCCTTCAGTGAGAACCGGGCGTCGACTCCGGGCTTGTTCCCGCGCACGTCCTGGCGGGCCCAGTGACGCTCCCCGGGCAGCAGGACGGCCACGAGGCCGTGGATCACCGGGTTCGAGCCGTCGTCGTCGGCGAGCCGCTGGTAGCAGAGGGCGGCCGGGATGCCGTGGGCCCGCAGGAGGGCGGCGTACGCGATCGACTTGGCGTAGCAGATGCCGGTGCGCAGCGCGAGGACGTCGGAGGCGCGCCAGGTGACCCGGGGGTCATCCGCGTCGGCGGAGTGCGGGACGGTGTCGCGCACGTACCGATAGGCCGCTTCGGCGTATGCGTATGCGTCGGGCTGCTCGTCGGCGAGGCGGCGGACGACCGCCCGGACCACGGGATGGTCGTGGTCGACGGCCTCGCTCGCGGCCAGATAGGCCGAGATCCGGGGATTCTGCTGGATGAGCTCCATGGGTTCCATGCGCGTGGAGCGTACGGAGACGGCCGGATGGAAGTCAATGACTTTCCATCCGGCCGCATAGTCATGCAGAGGGTCAGCGCGCCAGTTCTTCCTTGAGCGCCTGGAGGAAGGAGTCCACGTCGTCCTCCGTGGTGTCGAAGGCGCACATCCAGCGCACGTCGCCGGCCGCCTCGTCCCAGAAGTAGAAGCGGAACCGCTCCTGGAGCCGTCGGGTGACCTCGTGCGGCAGCCGGGCGAAGACCGCGTTGGCCTGCACCGGGTAGAGGATCTCCACCCCGTCGACCTCGCGCACGCCGGCCGCGAGCCGCTGCGCCATGGCGTTGGCGTGGCGGGCGTTGCGCAGCCACAGGTCCTTCGCGAGGAGGGCCTCCAGCTGCACCGACACGAAGCGCATCTTCGAGGCGAGCTGCATGGACAGCTTGCGCAGGTGCTTCATGTGGCTGACCGCGTCGGGGTCGAGGACCACGACCGCCTCGCCGAAGAGCATGCCGTTCTTCGTGCCGCCGTACGAGATGACGTCCACGCCCACCGCGTTGGTGAAGGCGCGCATGGGCACGTCGAGCGAGGCGGCGGCGTTGGCTATCCGGGCCCCGTCGAGGTGCACCTTCATGCCCTTGGCGTGGGAGTGCTCGACGATCGCGCGGATCTCGTCCACCGTGTAGACGGTGCCCAGCTCGGTGTTCTGGGTGATCGAGACGACCTGCGGCATCGCCCGGTGCTCGTCCTCCCAGCCCCAGGCCTGCCGGTCGATCAGCTCGGGGGTGAGCTTGCCGTCCGGGGTCGGCACCGTGAGCAGCTTGAGGCCGCCCATGCGCTCCGGCGCGCCGCCCTCGTCCACGTTGATGTGGGCGGATTCGGCGCAGATCACGGCGCCCCAGCGGTCGGTGAGCGCCTGGAGGGCGGTCACGTTCGCGCCGGTGCCGTTGAAGACGGGGAAGGCCTCGGCGGTGGGGCCGAAGTGGCCGTGCATGATCCGCTGGAGGTGCTCGGTGTACTGGTCCTCGCCGTAGGCGACCTGGTGGCCGTCGTTGGCGAGGGCGAGGGCCGCGAGGACCTCGGGGTGGGCGCCGGCGTAGTTGTCGCTGGCGAAGCCCCGGACCGACGGGTCGTGGTGACGACGTGCGTCGGTCCTGGGGCCGAGGGCCGCGGTCACGGCTTGGGGGTCAGCCACAGACGCTGTCCATTCACTTCCTGGGCGGGCTTGTCCCAGAGCCCGGCGATCTCGTCGGCCAGGCCCTTCACGTCGGTGAAGCCCGCGAACTTCGCGTTGGGGCGTTCGGCGCGCATGGCGTCGTGCACCAGTGCCTTGATCACCAGGATCGCAGCCGCGGCCTGCGGGCCGTCGTCGCCCCCCAGCTTGCGGAAGGAGTCGGCCATCGCGAGCGTCCAGGCCTCGGCGGCCGCCTTGCCCGCGTTGTACGCGGCGTTGTTGGCGAGCGGCTTGTGCGCGCCGACCTGGCTCACCAGGGCGTACCGGCCGCGGCCGCCGGCCCGCAGCAGGCCGTCGTGGAAGGCGAGCGAGGTGTGCTGGACGGTGCGGACGAGGAGCTTCTCCAGGAAGTCCCAGTCCGCGATCTCCGTCTCCGTGAAGGAGGAGCTGCCGCGCCAGCCGCCGACCAGGTGGACCAGGCCGTCGATGCGGCCGAACTCCTTCTCGGTCTTCGCGGCCCAGTCGCGGGTGGCGTCGAGGTCGAGCAGGTCGACGGTGTCACCGACGACCTTGGCGCCGCCGTGGGCGTACTCGGCGGCGTCGACGGCCTCCGCCAGGCGCGCCGGGTCGGCGTCGGCGCCGACCACGGTCGCACCCGCCTCGGCGAGGCGCATCAGGGTCGCTCGGCCGGCCGGGCCGGCCGCACCGGCCACCGCGATGACGGCGCCGTCGAGCGGCCCGCCGTTTCCGTTGGCGGTCATGGGCGACGCCTCCTCCGTGTCGTCGGTACGAGCGCTCACGCGGCGGCCCGCTCGGCCTGTCCGGTCCGGGAGGCGCCGGCGGCGGTGATGCCCTTGGTGTCGGCGATCACGCCCTTCAGCTTCTTGGCGAGGGCCTCGAAGAACATGCTGAGGGGAAACTCGTCCGGAAGCACGTCGTCGACGAGCTTGCGGGGCGGGAGGGAGAGGTCCAGGGCGTCGGGACCCTTGGCCCACGTCGAGCCGGGGTGCGGGGCGAGGTAGGTGGAGACGAGCTCGTACGCCTTGAACCAGTGGACGAGCTTGGGGCGGTCGATGCCGTCGCGGTAGAGCTTCTCGATGTCGGCGCAGAGCTGGTTGGTGACCTCGGGGGCACGCTGCCAGTCGATCTTGAGGGTGTTGTCCGTCCAGCGCACCACGTCGTTCTTGTGGAGGTACGCGAAGAGGAGCTGGCCGCCGAGACCGTCGTAGTTGCGGTTGCGGTCGCCGGAGAGCGGGAAGCGGAACATCCGGTCGAAGAGGACCGCGTACTGCACGTCACGGCCGTGGGTGTTGCCCTCGGCCTCCAGCTTCACGGCCTCCTTGAAGGCGGTGAGGTCGCAGCGGAGCTCCTCCAGGCCGTACATCCAGAACGGCTGGCGCTGCTTGATCATGAAGGGGTCGAAGGGCAGGTCGCCGTGGCTGTGGGTGCGGTCGTGGACCATGTCCCAGAGCACGAAGGCCTTCTCGCAGCGCTCCTGGTCGTCGATCATCGCGGCGATGTCGGTCGGCAGCTCGATGCCGAGGGTGTCGACGGCGGCCTCGGTGACCTTGCGGAAGCGGGCGGCCTCGCGGTCGCAGAAGATCCCGCCCCAGGTGAAGCGCTCGGGGGCCTCGCGGACGGCGATGGTCTCCGGGAAGAGGACGGCCGAGTTGGTGTCGTACCCGGAGGTGAAGTCCTCGAAGGTGATCCCGCAGAACAGCGGGTTGTCGTAGCGGGTGCGCTCCAGTTCGGCGAGCCACTCCGGCCACACCATGCGCAGCACGACGGCTTCCAGGTTGCGGTCGGGGTTGCCGTTCTGCGTGTACATCGGGAAGAGCACCAGGTGCTGGAGCCCGTCGACGCGGTCGGCGGCCGGCTGGAAGGCGAGCAGCGAGTCCAGGAAGTCCGGGACGGCGAAGCCGCCGGCGGCCCACGTGCGCAGGTCGGCGACGAGAGCGCGGTGGTAGGCGTCGTCGTGCGGGACGAGCGGGGAGAGCTGCTCGACGGCGGCGGCGATCCGGTCCAGGGTCGTCCGGGCCAGGGCCTCGGCGGGCGCGCCCTCGCGCGCGAAGTCGATGGAGCCGTCCGCGCTCTGCCAGGTGCGGAACTCCTCCACGGCATTCTTGAGCTCGGGCCAGGCGGGGTGGTCGATCACCCGGGCGGAGGCGGATATCGCCCCACCAGTCACGTCCTGCACAAGAATTTCCGTCATGCCTCTTCCTCCACAGGAGAACCTCGCGTTAAGACACCGTAACCATGGACGGTTCTCGGCCACAAGAGGGGGCAAGGGAAATTATCCTGTGCGACCCCCCTGCTCACAGAAGTTTTTCCTGTCAGCCAGGGGGGAAGCCACTCTTCCGTCGCGCTTCTTCAGCTCAGCGGCTTCACCAGGAGCTCGAACTCCAGATCGTCGCGCTGCGGCAGACCGAAGCGCTCGTCGCCGTACGGGAAGGGGGTCATCCGCCCGGTGCGCCGGTAGCCGCGGCGCTCGTACCAGGCGATCAGCTCCTCGCGTACGGAGATCACCGTCATGTGCATCTCGCGGGCGCCCCACAGCTCGCGGACCCGGCGCTCGGCCTCCGCGATGATCTGCTTGCCGAGACCCGCGCCCTGGAGTTCGGGGCGGACCGCGAACATCCCGAAGTAGGCGGCCTCGCCGCGGTGCTCCAGCTGGCAGCAGGCGACGATCGCGCCGTCGCGCTCGACGACCAGGAGCCGGCTGTCGGGCGCGGTGATCACGGCCGCCACGCCCTCGGGGTCGGTGCGCTGCCCCTGGAGGATGTCCGCCTCGGTGGTCCAGCCGCCCCGGCTGGCGTCGCCCCGGTAGGCCGACTCGACGAGCGGCACGAGGGCCGGGACGTCGGGCAGGACCGCCTCGCGGTAGCTGATCCTGCCGGTCTCCTGCGACATGGCGGTGTCCATGTGAACGGGGCTCCCCTCGGGTGCTGACGATCGCCGTACGCGATCGTCCCGAGCCTAACGCCCGTCCCTTTCACTCCCCTCGTACGCCTGTGCGCGCCCGTGCGCCCGCGTGCCCCCGACCGGGCGCGGGCATCCTCCGGGAGGGGACGGCGTCGAGGGGGTGGTGTGCCGTGCACGGACCCGCCCTGCCCGGCTGGCTGATGGTCGCGCTCTGCGCGGTGACGGGCGCCGCCTGCCTGCTCCGCATGCGCGCCCGCTCCGGGGAGGAGCGGCGGACGGCGGGCGGCGAGGCGCTGATGGGCTTCGGGATGGCGTCGATGGCGCTGCCGACCGCGGCGCTCTCCCCGCCGGAGTGGAGCTGGGCGGTGTACGCGGCGGTGTTCGGCGCCGCCGCGCTGCACGGTCTCGCGGCGGTCCGGCGCGGCGGGCGCCATCTGCACCACGTCGTCGGCTCGCTCGCCATGGTCTACATGGCCGTGGTGATGGGGGCGCCGGGCGCGGGGGCGCACGCGGGGCAC
>NZ_RDBH01000034.1:0-12393 GCF_008042145.1 Streptomyces sp. adm13(2018) | reverse complement strand
CGCCCGCCTGGGTGACCCGGCCCGAGCTGGCGCTGGCCTGCCGGCTGTCGATGGCGCTCGCGACGCTGGCCATGCTGGTGACGCTCTGAGCCCGCACGCCGCCCTTCTGAGGAGGGGGAAGCCGGGTCCAACCAAACCGTGGCGTACGTCACTTGCCGCTCCGGGGCATACCCCCGACCAGTACGGCGCTCATAGGCTGGCGACATGTGGGTCTCCCTCGCGCTGTTCCTGCTCGGCGTCCTGACCGCCCTCGCGGCCCCCCGGCTGCTCTCGCGGGCGGACTGGGTCGAGCGAGAACCCGTGGTGGCCCTCTGGGTGTGGCAGTGCGTGGTCGGCGCCGTGCTGCTGAGCTTCGCGCTCTCCATGACGTTCAGCGCGTCGACCGCCTGGCAGGCCGTACGGGGCCAGATCTTCGCGCCCGCGCCGCGCGCCGTCGTCGACGCGTACCAGCTGGGCACGACCGGCCCCTGGTCCGCGGTACTCGCCGTGGCGCTGGCCGCCGGAGGAGTGTGGACCGGCGCGATGCTCGGCCGGGAGTTCAGCCAGGCCCGGTCGCGCCGCAGGCAGCGCCGCTGCGAACTCCTCGTCCGCGCGCCCCTGCTCCCCGGGGAGGAGCGGGGCGGCGAGCGCCTCGTCGTCCTGGAGGGCGAGCGGGCGAACGCCTGGTGGCTCGCCGGGAGCACACCCCAGCTGGTCATCACGACCGCGGCGCTGCGCCGCCTGAAGGGGCGTCAGCTGGACGCGGTCCTGGCGCACGAGCAGGGGCACGCGCGGGCCCGGCACGACTGGCTGCTGCACTCGTCGGCGGCGCTGGCCGCCGGGTTCCCGGGGATCCCGGTCTTCGCGGCCTTCCGCGAGGAGATGCACCGGCTGGTGGAGCTGGCCGCCGACGACGTGGCCTCGCGCCGCTTCGGGCGGCTCACGATCGCGCTCGCCCTGGTCGAACTGAACGAGGACCGGGGCGTGTTCGGACCCGGCCAGGCTCCGTACGGTGACCTGCCGCGCCGGGTGAACCGGCTGCTGACCGCGGCGCCCCGGCTCACCGCCGGCCGCCGGCTGCGGCTCACCGCGGCCGCCTCCCTGGTCCCGGTGGTCCCGGTGCTCGTGGCCTTCGTCCCCGCGCTCAGCGCGCTCCGCCAGGGGTGACGGCGGGCCCGCCGGTCCGAGCGGGCGCGACGGCGCGCGCGGGGCCGGAGAGCGGCCGGGAGCCGGTCATCGGGCAGGATCGACGTATGCGCTCCTCCGCCGTGGTCTCCGGAGTCCTGGCCCTTCTGCTGTTCATCCTCGTCGCCGTCGGCTGGGACCCCCTGCTCTCCTTCGACCGCGCGGTGGCCGAGGCCCTGCACCGGGACGCGGTGGCCCACCCGGGGCTGACCCGGGTGCACCGGGTGTTCAGCGACTGGGTGTGGGACCCGTGGACGATGCGCGCGCTCGTCGCCGCGGCCGTGGTGCTGCTGTGGTGGGGCCACGAGCGGCGGCTCGCCGTCTGGGTCGGCGCCACGAGCCTGCTCGCGGTCGCGCTCCAGCAGGGCCTCAAGGCGCTGGTGGGGCGGGACCGGCCCGTGTGGGCCGACCCGGTCGACTCGGCGCGCTACGCCGCCTTCCCGTCCGGGCACGCGATGACGGCCATGGTCACCTGCGGGCTGCTGCTGTGGGTGCTGTCGCTGCGGTGGCGCGAGGAGTGGCGCGGCTGGGGCGCCCTCGCCGGCGCGGCGGTCGTCTCGGCGCTCGGGGTCGGGTGGACCCGGGTCTACCTGGGCGTGCACTGGCCCTCGGACGTCGTCGAGGGCTGGCTGCTGGGCTGGTGCTGCGTGGCCGTGGCGATCCTGACGTACCGCTGGAACGAGCGGCGCCTCTCCCGGGCCGGGCCCGGGGACGCGACCGGCGACGGGAGCAGCATGGGAGACACACGATGAAGCCGCCTGTTCTGGACGATCCCCCGTGTCGCCCAGAACAGACGGCGTCCCCGGCGGCCTGCCACACGGACATGCCGACGGGATGCGCCGAGTATATTGGCTGGCAGCCAGTCAACGCAGGAGTCCAGCATGTCCCCGCGTAGCCCATCGGTCAATGAAGAGCTGCGACGCAGGTCGCGGGAGCGCATTCTGCAGGCCACGGTGGAGCTGGTCGACACACGTGGCTACGAGGCGACCACGCTCGGCGACATCGCGGAGCGGGCGGGCTCGGCACGGGGGCTGATCTCGTACTACTTCCCCGGCAAGCGGCAGCTCCTCCAGGCCGCGGTGCACCGGCTGATGCACCTCACCCTGGAGGAGGCGCTGGAGCGCGAGCCGCGCACGGAGGACGGCCGCGAGCGCATGGCGCGCGCGATCGACGCGATCCTGGGGCTGGCGGCGGCGCGGCCCACCCTGATGCGGACGCACATGGCGGGCATCCTGGCGGCCGAGGGGTTCGTGCAGTGCGAGGAGCAGCAGCGCCTGGCGTTCCTGCTGCGGGACACCGTGACCCGGTACGGCTCCGAGGACGTGGACACCGACTACCCGATGCTGCGCGCGCTGCTGATGGGGGCGGTGGTGGCGGTGCTGCTCCCGGGCGCCAAGATGCCGCTGGCGCGGCTGCGGTCGGAGCTGTTCCACCGCTACGACCTGGACTGGACGGCGGGCGCGCCGCCGGACGGGGGTCCGCCCGGCGGCGCGCCCGCGGTCGGGACGTCGGCCGGCCGTCGGCGGACGACGGCCGGCGGGCCCGACTCCGGTCAGTCGTCGAAGTCGAAGTAGTCCGGCTGCGTCTGGACGTTGAGCTCGTCCATCCGGATCCGCTTCGCGGGGTCGGTGCGGCGGTCGGAGAGCTTCAGGACGTCGAAGCCCTTGGCGATGTCGTTCGAGTAGATGTGGCCGTTGTAGTAGTACGCGGACCACGAGCCGCCGGTGGCGATGGTGGTCGCGGACAGCGGGCCGCGCTCGAAGTAGGCGATCTCCTTGGGCTTGCGGGAGTCGGTGAAGTCCCAGACGGAGATGCCGCCCTGGTACCAGGCCTGGACCATCAGGTCCTTGCCCTTGACCGGGATCAGCGAGCCGTTGTGGGCGACGCAGTTCTCGGTGTCGGCCTGGTGGCGCGGGATCTTGAAGTAGCTGCGGAAGACGAGCTTGCTCTTCCTGCCCTTGCCGACGATGTCGTAGATGCCGTCGGCGCCCCGGTTCGGGCCGACCTCGGCGTTGCAGGTCGCCGCGCCGCCGCCGCCGAGCTCGTCGGTGAAGACGACCTTGTTCGCCTTCTGGTTGAAGGTGGCGGAGTGCCAGAACGCGAAGTTCACGTTGTCCTGGACCTGGTCGATGATCCGCGGGCGCTCGGGGTCCTCGATGTCGAAGAGGATGCCGTCACCCATGCAGGCGCCGGCCGCGATGTCCTTGTCCGGCAGCACGGTGATGTCGTGGCAGCCCGTGGTCTTGGAGACGCCCGGGTTGGCCGGGCCGCCCGGGTTGCCGCCGCCGTCCGGACCCTCGCCCGGGAAGAGCACCGGGAAGCCGACGAGCGCCGCCTTCTCGGGGGACTTGCGGGGCACCTTGATGACCGAGATGCCGTCGTGCGGGGGCTGGCAGTCCGGGAACGCGGCGTTCGGCGCGTACGAGGAGACGTACACGTAGACGTCCCGCTTCTTGGGCACCAGCGTGTGGGTGTGCGAACCGCACGCGGTCTCGACGGCGGCGACGTACCGCGGGTTGCGGATGTCGCTGATGTCGAAGATCTTCATGCCCTCCCAGGACTCCTTGACCGTGGCGGGCTGCGACGTGCTGGCGCACGAGTCGTCGCTCCGCGAGGAGTCGGTGGAGAGGAAGAGCAGGTCCCCGGAGACGGAGATGTCGTTCTGGGAGCCCGGGCAGAGGACCTGGGCGACGGTCTTCGGGGACCTCGGGTTGCTGATGTCGAAGATCCGGAAGCCGTCGTAGTTGCCGGCGAAGGCGTACCTGCCCTGGAAGGCGAGGTCCGAGTTGACGCCCGGGAGGGCGTCCTTCGGGATGTTGGCGAGGTGCTGGATGTTCGGGCTGTGGACGATCTCGTCCACGCCGGGTATCTCACCGCTCCGTATCGCGGAGCGCGCCTCGGCCGCCTGCTCCGAGGTGACCTTGCCCTGGACCGGGGCGTCTCCCGGGTCGGGGGTCGCGGTGGCGGGGCCCGCCATGAGCAGGGTGGCCATCAGTCCGGCCGCGGCGGATGCCACGCCCAGGCGTCTGAGCCTGGCACGCGGGTCGCGCGTGGTGGCCGTGGTACGCGGGGTACGCAACGAAGTCACTCCGTCCTCCTGGGTATCCGTTCAGCTGTGAACGGGGGTGGGACCCCGGCAGTATCTTCCTTGCCGTGCACATCTCAACAGATGGCAACACAGACGTAATGAAGGTTTTTGATCGGTGGCCCCGAGAAAAGTGCTAGGAACGGTCACTGTCCCCGCAAGAACACCTGGAGGTCGCGTTGTTGATCCGCCGTCAGCGTGCCGTCGCCGCCGTGGCCCTGTCAGCCGTCGCCGCACTCGCCCTGACCGCCTGCGAGTCGGGGTCGGACCAGGGTGCCCCGGAGGCCGGGAAGTCGGCGGGGACGGTGGTCGCGCCGGGCAGACCGGGTGAACCGGCCCGGCGGATATCCCCCGAGGAGGCCGCCCGGCTGCTGCCGGACGAGAGCCCGAACGGCGCGGACTTCACGTACGCGCAGATGATGATCGTGCACCACCGGCAGGCCCTGACCATGACCGCGCTCGCCCCGGGACGGGCGGGCTCGCCCCAGGTCAAGAAGGTGGCCGAGCGGATCGCGGCCGCCCAGAAGCCCGAGATCGGCGCGATGGAAGGTTGGCTGAAAAACAACGGTGGGCCGCGCGAACAGGCGGGCCACGACCACCACACGATGCCGGGGATGGCGACGGAGGCCCAGCTGAAGCAGTTGGGCGCGGCGAAGGGGAAGGCCTTCGACGAGCTGTTCCTGAAGCTGATGATCACCCATCACGAGGGGGCGGTGACGATGGCGGCCGAGGTGCTGGGCGAGGGGAACAACGTCCTCGTGGAGGAGATGGCGAACGACGTGATCGCCCAGCAGACGGCGGAGATCGGCAGGATGCGGCGCCTCTAGGGCGCCGGAGGGAAGACCGAAGGCCCCGAGGGCGCGGGCGCACCCGGGCGCCCCGGGGAGCCCGGGCCGGTGCTAGGCCGCCTCTTCCGGATCTTGCCGGTCAAGCCCGCGTCGTCCGGTGCCGTGCATCGCACGGCGGAGAGGTACCCGCGTACGGGACGTACCCGGGTGCCTCGACAACGCGGCGAGGTGCGGTGCCGGGCGGCGCGGGTCAGGCAGGATCCGGAAGAGACGGCCTAGGCGTCGCCCCCGGGGGGCCGGGTCGCGTCGGTGCGGTCGGCCTGGGCGTCGGCCGCCGTCAGGATCGTGGCGAGCAGGCCGGGGAAGAGCGCTTCGAGGTCGTCCTCGCGCAGGGCGTTGAGCTTGGCCGTACCGCGGTACGTCTGCCGGATGACTCCGCCCTCGCGCAGCACCCGGAAGTGGTGCGTCGTCGTGGACTTGGTGACCGGCAGGTCGAAGTACGAGCAGCTCAGTTCGGTGCGCTCGCGCGCCATGTCCCGCACGATCCGCAGTCGCACCGGGTCCGCGAGCGCGTGCAGCACCGTCTCCAGGCGAATCTGATCGCGCGCGGGGTGCTCCAGGGCGCGAGGGCTGGTGGCGGTCGTCATGACGGCGGCTCCACTTCATCCGGGATATCGACCATTGTACGAGAACCCTCGTAGTTTGACAGACGCCGTACTACGATGGTTACCGTACCAGCGTCCCCACGAGGCATCCCGAAACGGAGTCCGTCATGAGCGTCGCCCTCTTCCAGCCCTACACGCTGCGGTCCCTGACCGTGCCCAACCGGGTGTGGATGGCGCCCATGTGCCAGTACTCGGCGGAGATGACCGGCCCGAACGCGGGCGTGGCGAACGACTGGCACTTCGCCCACTACGCCGCCCGGGCCACCGGCGGCGCGGGGCTGATCCTGGTCGAGGCGACCGCCGTCGCCCCCGAGGGCCGGATCAGCCCGGCGGACCTCGGCCTCTGGAACGACACCCAGACCGAGGCCCTGCGCCGGATCGCCGCCTTCCTCGCCGAGCACGGCACCGTGCCCGGCATCCAGCTCGGCCACGCCGGACGCAAGGCCTCGACCGAGCGTCCCTGGGAGGGCCGCGGACCGGTCCCCGAGGACGGCCCCGGCTGGCAGCCCGTCGGACCGAGCCCCGTCCCGTTCGCCGAGGGCCACCCGGTGCCGACCGAGCTGACGGTCGACGGGATCCGGGAGATCACGACGCAGTTCGCGGACGCGGCCCGCCGGGCGCTGGACGCCGGCTTCCAGGTCGTCGAGGTGCACGGCGCCCACGGCTATCTGATCGGGGAGTTCCTCTCCCCGCACAGCAACCACCGCACCGACGCGTACGGCGGCTCCTTCGAGAACCGGACGCGGCTCGCCCTGGAGGTCGTCGACGCCGTCCGGTCCGTGTGGCCGGAGGAACTGCCCGTCTTCTTCCGTGTCTCGGCCACCGACTGGCTGGACGAGCAGGGCTGGACCGCCGACGAGACCGTCCGGTTCGCCGCGCTGCTGCGCGAGCACGGCGTCGACCTCCTCGACGTCTCCAGCGGCGGCAACGGCGGACCGGCCCGGATCCCGGTCGGCCCCGGCTACCAGGTCCCCTTCGCGGCCCGGGTGAAGGCCGAGACCGGGCTGCCGGTGGCCGCCGTCGGACTGATCACCGAGAGCGACCAGGCGGAGAAGATCGTCGCCAACGGCGAGGCCGACGCCGTCCTCCTCGGCCGCGAGCTGCTGCGCGACGCCTCCTGGGCCCGCCGCGCCGCCCGCGACCTCGGCGCCCCGACGCACGCGGCTCCGCCGCAGTACGCCTGGGCGATCTGAGGCCGGGGCGCGCGGACCGCGGCCGCCGCCGGGCAGGGTGAAGGCCCTGGTCCGGCGCCCGGCCGCGGCCCGCCGCCGGCGGGCGCCGGGAGTGTCCGGAAGCCGTTGTCAGTGGTCGGGTGCAGACTGGCCGGTATCCGCGACAACGGCGTCCTGGAGGTTGGCAGCCATGCCCGACGTACTCCTCACCGTAGGCACCCGCAAGGGACTCTTCATCGGCCGCAGGCACGACGGCCGATGGGAGTTCGACGATCCCGCCTTTCCCGCGCAGGCGGTCTACTCGGTCGCCATCGACACCCGCGGGCCGGCCCCGCGACTGCTGGTGGGCGGGGACAGCGCCCACTGGGGCCCGTCCGTCTTCCACTCCGACGACCTCGGCAGGACCTGGGCCGAACCGGCGCGGCCGGCGGTGAAGTTCCCCGAGGACACCGGCGCCTCCCTGGAGCGCGTCTGGCAGCTGCACCCGGCGCCGGAGCACTCCCCCGGCGTCGTCTACGCCGGGACCGAGCCGGCCGCGCTCTTCCGCTCCGGGGACGGCGGGGAGTCCTTCGAACTGGTCCGCCCGCTGTGGGAGCACCCCACCCGCTCCGCGTGGGAGCCGGGCGGCGGCGGCGAGGCCGTCCACACCGTGGTCACCGACCGGCGCGACCCGTCGGCCGTCACCGTCGCCGTGTCCACGGCGGGGGTGTTCCGGTCCCAGGACGGCGGCAAGGCGTGGGAGCCCTCCAACAAGGGGGTGTCGGCGGTGTTCCTGCCGGACCCGAACCCCGTCTTCGGACAGTGCGTCCACAAGATCGCCCAGGACGCGGGCGATCTCGACCGGCTCTACCTGCAGAACCACTGGGGCGTCTTCCGCAGCGACGACGCCGGCGCCACCTGGACGGACATCGGCTCGGGGCTGCCCTCGGACTTCGGCTTCGCGGTCGCGGCGCACCCCCACCGGCCGGACACCGCCTACGTCTTCCCCATCACCGCAGATTCCGACCGGGTGCCGGCCGGCCGCCGGTGCCGCGTCTACCGCACGACCGACGCCGGAGCCACCTGGGAGCCGCTGAGCCGGGGCCTGCCCCAGGGCGACCACTTCGGCACGGTCCTCCGGGACGCCCTGTGCACGGACGACGCCGATCCGGCGGGCGTGTACTTCGGCAACCGCAACGGCGAGGTGTACGGGAGCGCCGACGACGGCGACAGCTGGCAGCTCCTCGTCGAGCACCTGCCGGACGTGCTGTGCGTGCGGGCGGCGGTGGTCTGAGCCCGCGCCCTCACCGACCGCGGCCCCTCCGTGCCGGAGAAGGCGGCGGGAGGGCCTGTCGTCACACTCCCGTCGTCGCCCGGAGGGCGGACGGGAGTGTGACGACAGGCCCTGGGTCAGGGCAGGCGCCAGTCGACCGGCTGGGCGCCCTGTTCCAGGAGGAGGTCGTTGGCGCGGCTGAAGGGGCGCGAGCCGAAGAAGCCGCGGTCCGCCGACATCGGGGACGGGTGCGCGGACTCGATCGCCGGCAGACTGCCGAGCAGCGGGCGGGCGTTGCGGGCGTCCCGGCCCCACAGGATCGACACCAGCGGCTTGCCCCGCGCGGCCAGTGCGCGGATCGCCTGCTCGGTCACGTCCTCCCAGCCCTTGCCCCGGTGGGCGGCGGGCTTCCGCGGGGCGGTGGTGAGCGCCCTGTTGAGGAGGAGGACGCCCTGCCGCGTCCAGGGGGTCAGGTCGCCGTTCGACGGCCGGGGCAGCCCGAGGTCGGTGTGCAGCTCCCGGAAGATGTTCTCCAGGCTGCCCGGCAGCTGCCGGACCTCGGGCGCCACGGCGAAGCTCAGCCCGATCGCCATTCCCGGCGTCGGATACGGGTCCTGACCCACGATCAGGACCCGCACGTCGTCGAAGGGCTGCTGGAACGCCCGCAGTACGTGCTGTCCGGCCGGCAGGTAGGTGCGGCCCGCGGCGATCTCCGCGCGCAGGAAGTCGCCCATCTCCGCCACGCGTCCCGCGACGGGGCTCAGAGCCTCCGCCCAGCCGGGCTCCACCAGTTCGTTCAAAGGTCGCGCTGTCACGGTCCGTCACTCTACCGGCCTACAGTGACAACCCGGCTCCGGTGCGGCCACGGCCACCCCCTAGACTCCGGCCACCCCCTTACGCCCCGAGGACGGTGCACCGTGTCCCCTGTCCCCTCCGCGGCCTCCGGGTCCGACCCGGCCGAGGCCCTGGTCGTCGGCGTCGACTCCGGAGGGTCGGGGCTCCGGATCGCCCTGGCCAGGGCGGCGGACGGGGCCGTGCTCGGCGTCCGCTCCTCGCGCGAACCGGTGCGGACCGGCCCCGCCGGCATCTCCGCCGGTCACCTCCTCGCCCAGGTCCTGCCGGCCGTGCGCACCCTGACGGAGCCGCACCGCGGGCGCCCGGTCGTCGCCGTCGCCGTGGGGGCCGCCGGGATGGCGACCCTCGGGGACGACCTCCGGGCCGTGCTGCCCGGCGCCTTCGCCGAGGCCTGGGGGGTGCGGCGGCTCGCGCTGGCGGCCGACGCCGTCACCGCGTACGCCGGCGCGCTCGGCCAGCGGCCCGGGGCGGTCGTCGCGGGCGGTACCGGCATGATCGCGCTCGGCACGGACCTCGCGTCCTGGCGGCGGGCCGACGGCTGGGGGCACCTCCTCGGGGACTGCGGCAGCGGGGCCTGGATCGGCCGGGCGGGCCTGGAGGCCGCCCTGCGGGCGTACGACGGGCGGAGCGGCGGCTCGGCGGCCCTGCTGGCCCGGGCGGAGAAGGTGTTCGGTCCCGCGGCCGGGCTGCCGGGGGCGCTCTACCCCCGCAGCGACCGGCCCGCGGTGCTCGCCTCCTTCGCCCCCGAGGTGGGGTGGTGCGCCGCCGGGGACCCGGTGGCGGCGGACATCCTGGCGCGGGCCGCCCGGCACATCGCCGAGGCCGCCGAGGCCGTGTGCCCGGCCGGGCCGGGTGCGCTGGTCGCGCTGACCGGCGGACTGTTCAAGATGGGCGACCCGCTGCTCGTACCGCTGCGGGCGGAGCTCGCCCGGCGGCTTCCGGAGGCCCGGACCGCCGTCCCCGCCGGGGACCCCCTGGCCGGGGCCGTCGGGCTCGCGGCGGCCCTCGCCACCGGCACGCTGCGGCTGCCGGAGGACCCGGCGATGCTGCGGCTGTGGCGCGGGGACGTCCCCGCGCTCTGACATCCGCCCAGGTGGGAGGCGGTGCGTCGCGCTCCCGAGGGGGCGGAGACCGCATTCCGGACGGAACCGAGGGGGACATAGGGGGGCAGAAGGCGCATGATCGCACCTCAGCCGACGCCGCCCCCGGCGAAGCCAGTAGCATGCGGCGCCATGAGCTCCCCCAATGGGCCTGCTTCCGGCCTGCCTGTACGAATGCCTCGACCCCGTCAGTCCGGGCGGCACCGTCGCCCCGAACCCGCGGCGGCGCCCGAGGGCGCTCCCGCACTGGTTCTCGCTGTGCCCGGCGCGCCCTCCGCCGCCATACGCTCGCTGGCCGAGGAGGTCGTGAGCATCGCGCGGTCCGAGCTGCCCGGCCTCGACGCGCTGATCGGCTTCGTCGAGGGCGACGACAGCGAGTTCCCCTCGCTCGCGACCGTCCTGACGGTCGCCGCCACGCTGCGCACCGAGCGGTACGAGCTGGCCCTGGCCGCCGGCCGCGAGGTCAGCGCGCCCACCGGCCCGTCCGCGGTCGTCGTGCCGCTGCTCGCGGGTCCGGACAGCGCGCAGACGCGGCACATCCGCCAGGCCGTCATGGACGCCGGCAACACCGCCGAGCTCACCGACGTCCTCGGCCCGCACCCGCTGCTCGCCGAGGCGCTGCACGTGCGTCTCTCCGAGGCGGGTCTGGCCCGCGCGGACCGCGCCCGTCTCTTCACGGTGGCGACGGCCGCCGACGGCATCATCCTCGCCACGGTGGGCGGCGACGAGGCCGTGCAGGCCGCGGGCATCACCGGCATGCTGCTCGCCGCCCGCCTCGCGGTGCCGGTGATCGCCGCCGCGCTCGACCAGGAGGGCTCGATCGCCTCCGTCGCCGAGCAGCTGCGCGGCGCCGGTTCCGAGCAGCTCGCGCTGGCGCCGTACCTCATCGGCCCGGAGCTGGCCGACGGTCTGCTCGACGTGGCCTCGAAGGAGGCCGGCTGCGCCGCCGCCGAGCCGCTGGGGGCCTACCCGGCGATCGGCAAGCTCGTGCTCTCGCAGTACACGGCCGCGCTCGGCATTCCGCCGCAGCAGCCGCAGGGCGCGCCCTCGCTCTGAGGCCGCCACCCCGCCCGTGAGGGAATCGCCGAGGGGCCCGCACCGGATGTCCGGTGCGGGCCCCTCGGCGTTGCCGGTAGGGGCGTGCGCGGTCCCGGGGGACGCGACCCGGTCTCAGCCGAGGACGACGCAGGAGGCCGCGGGGACGTCGACGGAGCCCGCGCGGACGGGGATGCCGGTCTCGGGGTCGAGGGCGAACCAGGTCACGTCGCCGGAACGCTCGTTGGCCGCGTACAGGTGCCGGCCGGAGGGGTCCAGGGTCAGGTCGCGGGGCCAGGTCCCGCCGCAGGGCACGGTGGCGACCAGGGTGGCCGCGGCCCCGTCGGGGGTGAGGGAGAGGACGGCGAGGGTGTCGTCCCCGCGCACGGCCGCCCAGAGGAAGCGCCCGTCGGGGGCGACGACGACCTCGGAGGGGTAGCTGGGGCCTGGGGTGCCCTCGGGGACCACGGGGGTCTCACACGTCGAGCAGACCGTCGGCCAGCTCCGGGCCGATGAGGTACGGCGCCAGCTCGTTCAGGACGTACGCGTGCGTTCCTGCGGGATGGAAGGCGAGGTGGCGCGGTCCGGCGCCGGGGCGCAGACCGGTCTCGGCGTGCAGGGTGAGCGCCCCGGTGGCGGGGTCGAGCGCGCAGATCCGTACGGAGTCCGTGCCGAGGTCCACGCTGACGATCCAGCGGCCGCTGGGGTCGGGGAGCACCTGGTGGGCGTGCGGGCCGGCCTGGCGGGCGGTGACGGGTCCGTCGCCCTCGTGCCGCAGGACGGCCGCGGCGGGGCGGGCGGTGCCGTCCTCCGCCAGCGGCAGGGCGGTGACGCTGCCGGAGGTGTAGTTGGCGGTGAGGAGGTGCCCGGCGGCGAGGGAGAGATGGGTGGGGGCCGCGCCGTCGACGGGGACGGGCGCGCCGAGCGGCCGGGGTGCCGGACCGGTGACGTCGAAGGCGGCGACGGCTCCCGGCGCGGTCTCGGAGACTGCGTGGAGCACGGGTCCCGCGAGGGCGAGGAACGAGGGGTCGGCGACGGCGTCGCTGCCGCCGGTGAGGGTCAGCGCGCCCGTCTCCGGGTCGACGTCGGCGGCGAGGACGCCCCGCCCGCCCGCCGAGGTGAAGGAGCCGATGTACGCCCGTACCGCGCTCCGGTCCCGAACCGTCCCTGTGCCGCCCACGGCGCCTCCCCAGCTCTCCGCGGCCGGTCGCGGTCGACCGGCCTGCGTCCGGCCGACGGTAGCAGGCGGTCTAGACCAAAGCCTGTCTCTTATACAC
>NZ_RDBH01000339.1 GCF_008042145.1 Streptomyces sp. adm13(2018) | reverse complement strand
CTGCTGCTCACGCCGCTCGGCTACACCGGCTGGTTCTACCTGGCGGTCGCGCTGGTCACCGGCGGCTGGTGGCTCTGGGAGGCGCACGGTCTCCTGAACCGCGCCAAGGCGGGCGCCACCGGCGCGAAGCTCAAGGAGATGCGCCTCTTCCACTGGTCCATCACCTATGTGTCGCTGCTCTTCGTGGCGGTCGCGGTGGACCCCTTCCTCCGCTAGGAGGCGTCCCCGCAAGGGGACATTCGGGGACGTCTGCATGGATGTCCCCCGCTCAGATGATCTGCTCGGCCGGCGGCCGGGTCACGTGGGATAGGCCACGTGACCCGGCCGTCGCCAGTCGATCTACCCCTCGGTAGCATCGGCTCCATGGCAGAAACGAAGCAGGCAGAGCGCAAGGCGGCCAGGCTCGCCAAGGAGATCAGGGCCTTCGCCGCGGAGCACGGCGGCTCTGAGGGCCACCTCGCGCACATCGGCCAGGCGGGCACCCGGATCGTCCTCGTCGGCAACGACGGCGGCTGGGGCGACCTCGTCGCACCGACGTACGAGATCGCCCGGCAGGCCGCCGAGAAGGCCGAGCTCACCCTCCACGAGGAGTTCGACGGCGACTTGACGGCGACTTCGCCGCCAAGGTCGT
>NZ_RDBH01000338.1 GCF_008042145.1 Streptomyces sp. adm13(2018) | reverse complement strand
GTGACCCCACCCGGGGGGCCCGCGACGCCCCCCGGCTGACCTGCGGGGCAATGGATTTTTGTCTGAGCCGGTCGGGGTGCTAATGTTTCACACGTCGCAAGGGCCTGTGGCGCAGTCTGGTAGCGCACCTCGTTCGCATCGAGGGGGTCTGGGGTTCAAATCCCCACAGGTCCACAAACGACAGTTCGCGAGTAGCTCTCGGGAACGTGACGAGATCCCGTCCGATCGCAAGATCGGGTGGGATCTTCGTCGTTGTGGGGCCTTACGCGGCTCCGCCCCGGTCGCGGGATCCGAAAAGGGGCCGGCCGGGCGGCCGGCCCCTTTTCGGGGTGAAAAGGCGTCAGATCAGGGGCTTGGCGTAGCAGCGGCTGTTTTCGTAGGTGCGGTACAGGCCGAACTTGGTGCAGGGTTCGTAGCCGCTCGACGTGTAGAGGGCGATGGCCTCCGGTTGAGCCGTGCCCGTTTCCAGGACCATGCGGGTGCGGCCGGCGGTGCGGGCGTCGGACTCCAGGGCGGAGAGGATGCGGCGGGCCAGGCCCAGGCCGCGGGCCTCGGGGATCACGTACATGCGCTTGAGTTCGGCGTCGCCGTTCGCGTAGCCCTCGTCGTTCTCGTCCTGGGCGCGCCAGC
>NZ_RDBH01000337.1 GCF_008042145.1 Streptomyces sp. adm13(2018) | reverse complement strand
CTCCGCCCCCGCACGTTCCGGGGTGGCGCCCTCGATCGACGACGGCGTCTCCTTCCCTCTGACGCCGGTCCAGCTCGCCTTCCACACCCAGGGCGGTCTGTACCCCGACGTCCCCGCCTACGGGTACGTCACCCAGGACATCCGCGGCCCGCTCGACCCCGAGCTGCTGGGCCGGGCACTCGCCCTGCTCGCCGACCGGCACGCCATGCTCCGCATCCGGGTCCTCCCCGGCGGTTCGGGCCCCGTCCAGTCCGCCGTACCACCCTCAAACGACGGTGGGGGCGCGCCCGACTGGTACGAGGTGCGCGAGCTGTCCGGCGGCGGTGACGTCGAGGCGGAGTTCGCGGAGCTCGAACAGGCCCTCCGCAACCGGCCGTTCGACCTCACGGCCGAGGCACCCCTCCGCGCCGTACTCGCCCGCAGCACGCGGGGGACCCAGGCTCCCGGCCCTCGCCGCGCGACCGCTGGGGCCGGCCAGGAGTTCCTGCGGCTCGTGCTCGTCGCGCACCACGCCGCCGCCGACGGGTTCAGCCTGAACATCCTCGGCGAGGAACTCTGGGCCCTCTACACCGCCCTCACACAGGACGCTCGACCTGAACTCCCCGCGCACACCACCGACTTCACCGCCTTCCATGCCCACGAGCAGTCCGCACGCTCGGAGTCGGCCCTCGCCGAGGGCCGGACGTACTGGCGCGGCGTCCTCGGCCGGCAGGGGGAGCCGCTCGCCCTCCCGTACGACGGTGATCCGCTGGCTCTCCCCGAACCCCCGCTGCTCGCCCACCAGGTGACCCCGGGGGCCGCCCTGTCGACCGCGCTGCGGGAGACCGCCGCCGCACACGGGGTGTCGCTCTTCCACCTGCTCCTCGCGGCGTACGCGCGCTGCCTCTCACGGTGGAGCGGCGGCCGCGAGGACGTCTCCGTGAACGTGGCCAGGGCCCGCCGCGAGGCGCGGCTGCCGGGCGTCGACCGGCTGGTGGGACCGCTGGCCGACACCCTCCCGGTTCCCGTCCACGTCGGACCGGAGGACTCGGTGCACGCGCTCGCCGTACGACTCCGCGACGCCTGGCCGGAGCACGAGCGGCACGGTCTCCTCACGAGCCTGGACCTGGCCCGGCTGCTGCCGACGGACGGGGCCGGGCCCCGCACCGCCGCGCCCGCGTCGTTCAGCTTCGCCCGCTTCCCGGTCGCCCTCGCGCCCGGGTGCCCGGTGGAGGTCCGGCCGACCTCGGCCGGTACCGCCTCCGCGGCGACCCGGCTCGGGCTGCTGTGCTGGGAGTCCGACGGACAGCTGGCCTTCTCCTGGAACTTCCCTGCCCGGCTCTTCACCCGCGCCACCGTCGAACGCCTCGCCACCGAGCACCTCGCCGAACTCGCCGGGGCGACCGGACTCGGCGAGCCGCCGGCCCCACCTGCGACGTCAGCGCGGCTCACGGCTCCGGAGCCGACGACGGACCCGCGGACCGCACCCCCGATCGACCTCCCCTCCGGCCCACACCCGTCGGGTGACATCGTCGCCCGGCTGCTCGCCCGGTTCCGGGCCACGCCGGACGCGGTCGCCGTCGACACCGACGGAGTCACCCTTCGCTACGCCGAACTGGACCGGGCGTCCGCCGCGCTCGCCGCCCGTCTGCGGGCGGGCGGGGTGGTCCCGGGCGACCTCGTGGGGCTCCTCACCGAGCCGGGCGCCGACGCCGTCACCGGTGTGGTCGGCATCCTGCGCGCGGGCGCCGGCTGGGTGCCGTTGGACGCCGCCCATCCCCCCGCACGCCTGGCCGACCAGCTGAACCGGTCCCGCGCGGGGGTGCTCGTCTGCCACACGGCGACCCGTGACGCGGCCGCGGCGCTCGCCGCCGAGGCCGGGATCACCCTGGTCGCGGCCGACGACACCGCCTCGCTGCCGATGCCCTCCTCCGCCGCCCGGGAGGACGAATCGGTCTCCCACGACCCCGACTCCCTCGCCTACGTCATCTTCACCTCCGGCTCCACCGGTCGCCCCAAAGCGGTCCCGATCACCCGCCGTTCCCTGACGAACTACCTCGACTGGGCGCTGGACACCTTCGGATACCGCGCGGGCGACCGCCTCGCCCAGACGGCCTCGCTGTGCTTCGACGCGTCGGTACGCCAGCTCCTCGCGCCCCTCCTCGTCGGAGCCGCCGTCGTCACCCTGCCCCGGCAGCTCCTCCGGGACCCCGAGGCCCTGCTGGACCGCGTCGAGCAGGCCGGGATCTCGGTGTGGAGCTCGGTCCCGAGCCTGTGGTCACGACTGCTGGAGGCCGCCGAGACACGCGTACGGGAGGGCGGGCCGGCGCCCGACCTGTCGGCCCTGCGCTGGATCCACGTCGGCGGGGAGGCACTCCCGCCCTCCCATGTGCGCCGCTGGTACGACCTGTTCGGCCCGGGCCACCGGATCGCCAACCTCTACGGGCCCACCGAGGCCACCATCAACGCCACCTTCCACATCATCGACACCCGGCCCGCCGACGACGTACGGACACTGCCCATCGGCGCCCCCCTCACCGGCACGGACATCGACGTCGTCACGCCCGACGGGCTGCGGCGCTGCGCGCCCGGCGAGCCCGGCGAGCTGCTCATCGCCGGAGTGGGGCTCACCCCCGGCTACCTCCACGCGCCCGAACTGACCGCCGCCGCGTTCACCGTGCGCGACGGGCGCCGCTGGTACCGCAGCGGCGACCGCGTCCGGCGCGGCGCGGACGGTGTCGTCGAGTTCCTCGGACGGCTCGACGACCAGGTGAAGGTCCGAGGGCACCGGGTGGAGCTCGGCGAGATCGAGGCGGTGCTGCTGAGCCATCCCGCGGTCGCCCGCGCCGCCGTGATCCACCGCGAGGAACGGCTGACCGCCTTCGTCCAGTGCCTGCCGGGCGTGCCGGTGCCCGGGTCGACGGCGCTCCGTGCCCATCTGGCGCGGACCCTGCCGGAGTACATGCTCCCGAACCGGATCCACCTCGCCGACGACCTCCCCCTGACGGGGACCGGCAAGATCGACCGGGCCGCCCTGAAGGCGCCGTCGGCGGACACCGACCAAGCCCCCGGGCGGTCGGCGGGATCGCGTCCCGCCACGCCGACCGAGCTCCTGCTCGCCCGCGTCTGGTCCGAACTCCTCGACACGGACGCGCACGCGCTGCGCCGCGAGGACGACTTCTTCGCCCTCGGCGGCGACTCCCTGCTCGTGCTCCAGGTGTTCGCCCGGCTGCGCGAGACGATCCCCTCGCTGCCCCGGCCCACCGTCGTGTACGCGCACCGGACGCTGGCGGCGCTCGCCGCCGCGGTCGACCGGGGACCGGCGGAGGCAGCGGAGGGGACCACGCCGGTGGACGCGGGCACCGAGCCGTACGGGCACGGCGAACCGGCCTGCCCCTCCCCTGCCTCGACGCTGGCGGCGCTCGCCGCCGCGGTCGACCGGGGACCGGCGGAGGCAGCGGAGGGGACCACGCCGGTGGACGCGGGCACCGAGCCGTACGGGCACGGCGAACCGGCCTGCCCCTCCCCTGCCTC
>NZ_RDBH01000336.1 GCF_008042145.1 Streptomyces sp. adm13(2018) | reverse complement strand
CTGTTCCTGACCTGCGTGGCCGTGTCCGCGGGCGCCGCCGCCCTCACGATCCGCACCACCTAGCCGCCCCGCCCCGGGAGTTCCGGTCCGAGGCGGGGCGGCTAGGTGGTGCGGATCGTGAGGGCGGCGGCGCCCGCGGTGACGGCCACGCAGGTCAGGAACAGCGCGAGGGCGGCTGTACGGGAGGCAGGTGTTCGCCGATCAGGGCGATCGCCCCGCTCGGCCGCAGGGCCCTGCGCTCCTCCGGACTCGCCGACCAGCAGTCCGCCGCCTTCGCCGTCCACTCCATGCCTCCGGGTCGGGCCAACGTGAGGAGGTCACCGTTCACGGCGCGCACCTGGCCCGCGAGGGCCCGCGTTCCGTCCGTCACGACGTCGTCCACGCGATACCTCACGGCTGCCGCCGGGCGGCCCGCAGGATCGCGGTCATGCGCTTCGCCCCCGCGACGGTGACCTCGCCAAGCCCGAAGACGTGCAGGGACCCGTCCCGGGTCGCCCGCTCCTCGCGGTAGAGCCCCTGCGTCAGGAACCCGGCGGCCTCCATGGCCCCCCGGAGCTCACGGAACACCACACCGGCCTCGGCGGCACTCACGGGCCGGAACGGCGGCGGGGTGCGCGGCGGGGGCGGCGGCTTGCTCATCAGCTGCTCTCCTTGCGGGGCGGGCTCCGGTACAACTCCACCCTGGCACCCTCGTCCGGACGTATCTGCCCCCGAAACAGGGACGGTTGAGACGTACCTCGCTAGGGTCGAATAAGGCCCAGAAGTCCGGGCAGAGGGGATTGACGGTGAACGCAGGACTACGAACGGCGATGCACGGTGCCGGGGTGTCCGCCAGTGAACTGGCCTACCGGGTGGGGGTATCGCCGAAGCAGGTGCAACGATGGCTCGCGGACGCGAGGCTCACGCCGCACGCGCGAAACCGCGCGGACGCTGCGCGGGCGCTGGGAGTGGATGAGGACATGATCTGGCCGAAGTCGGTGCAGGACCGCGTCAAGCTCGGCGGCGACCGGGAGATCCTCCGCAGCTATCCGTACCGCTCGGCGTGCCCGTCGACGGTGTGGGCCGAACTCACGGCCGCCACGGAACACGAGCTGTTCTTCGCGGGGTACACCAACTACTTCCTCTGGACGCAGATCCCCGCGTTCGCCGGTCTGATCCGGCGCAAGGCGGAGTCCGGGTGCCGCGTGCGGTTCCTGCTCGGCGACCCCGCCGGCGAGGTGACCCGGCAGCGCGAGGTGATCGAGGACGTACCGCTGTCGGTGTCCACGCGCATTCGGATCACGCTCGACGAACTGGCCAGGATCGGGCCGGCCGAAGGTGTCGAGGCCCGGTTCAGCACGGCGGAGGACGCGGTGAACCACGTCTCGCTTTCCGTGTTCCGGTTCGACGAGCAGGCCCTCGTCACCCCCCACCTGGCCCGTCTCGTCGGCCACGACTCGCCCTTGCTGCACCTACGACGACACGAGGACGCCGGCATGTTCGACCGCTTCGCGGAGCACGCCGAAGAACTGTGGCAACGAGCCGCACCCGTGACGCCGTAGACGACGAACGGCCCCGCGCCCCCGGCCGGGAGGCGGGGCCGTCGCGCTTGTGGGCGCGATCGGACCGAGGCGTCAGCGCTCGCAGGCCACGCCGTCTCCGTCGCGGTCCAGGTGGCGGCCGTAGCCCGGCTCTCCCTCGTGGATGGGGTCGGCGCCGGCCGCGCGGACGGCCGTGCAGTTGCGGTAGTAGACGCTGCTGTCGCCGCCGGTCGACGCGTCGTCACCGGCGTCCTCGGTGGGCGTCGGCTCCTGGGTGCGCACGGGCTCCGGGGTGCGCGTCGGCTTCGGCTTGGGCTTCGGGGTCGGCTTCGGGGTGGGCTTGTCGAGCACCTCGTCGGGCGACTTGGGGCACGGGACGTCCGGCGCGGTCACGTAGACCACCGGGATCGCCGACGAGAGCGGCGCACCGGCCTCCGGGCGCTGGAAGCAGACGGTCCAGGACGCGTAGTCCGCCGGCAGCTCGACGTCCTTGTAGGCCGCGTAGGAACGGCCCAGGTTCGCGGTGAGGAAGCGCTGGGAGTCGCCGTACGTCCCGCCGACGAGCGCCGGCATCGCCGGGGCCTCCGGCGCCTTCGACGGAGTGGGGGTCGGGGTGGGCGTCGGCGTCGGAGTCGGAGTCGCGGGGGCCGTCGCCGCCTGCTCCTTCGCGTCGTTCTTCGCGTCCTCCGGCGGGTCGCTGACGAGGAACCACAGGAACCAGAGGGAGCCGAGGACGGTCGCGACGATCTTCTTGTTCCGGCTCCAGCGACCCGTCCAGGTCAGGGCTATGCCCACCGGCGGCAGGAACACCAACAGGCAGACGATCAACGCCGAATGCTGCCACCAGCGGCGCACGGGCAGCGGAGCGGGAGGGGGCTGGAACGAAGGCGGAGACGGGTACACGAGCGACTCCCGGGAGCTGTGAGCGTGTGCGAATGGCGAGGATCGTACACAGGATGTTCACAACCGGTAGCCCTTCGTACGGGATCGGGACCGGGACCGGGATCGAGTTCGGGATCGGATCGCCATCGCCATCCGAACCGGATCGGGATCAAGGCCCCTCCGCGCCCGGTCGCCCCGGCTTCCGATTCCGACCCCGCCGCCCTCGGCGCCGAACTCCCCTCGCACCGATGAGTTTTCCGCCCACCCGATGTCCTACCGGCAGCAGCGCAAACCACAGCGGTACGCCCCCTTTCATGAACCGGAGAGAACCATGGCAACAACGCGAAAGCAGTCGGCCGGAGCCGAGGCCCGTGTCGTCTCCGCCGACGGCACCGAGATCGCGTTCGAGCAGTCGGGCAGCGGACCGGCCGTCGTCCTGGTCGCCTCGGCACTGGCGGACCGCTCGGACACGACCAGACTCGCGGGCCTCCTGGCCGAGCACTTCACCGTGATCAACTACGACCGGCGCGGGCGCGGTTCCAGCGGTGACACCCGTACGTACGCCCCCGATCGTGAGATCGAAGACATCGCCGCGCTGGTCGAACACGTCGGCGGCGAGGCGTCGCTGTTCGGCTCGTCCTCGGGAGCGGTCCTCGCCCTGCGCGCGGCCGCGGCGGGAGTGAACGTCGACCGACTGGCCCTGTACGAGCCCCCATTCGTGGTCGCCGAAGGCGACGACGGGCCGCCCGGGGATCTCGCGCAGCAGATCACCGCGCTGCTCGCGGAAGGCCGGCGCAGTGACGCGGTCACGTACTTCATGACCAGGGCGCAGGGCATGCCCGGCATCGCCGTGTTCTTCATGAAGCTCATGCCGAAGACCTGGGCGAACCTCACCGAGCTGGCCGCCACGCTGCCCTACGACATCGCGGTCATGGGCGACACCCAGCAAGGCAAGCCGCTCGACGCCGAGGAATGGAAGGGGGTGGGCGTCCCCACCCGCGTGTGGACCGGCGGGAAGAGCCCGGCCGCGTTCCGGCGCGCCGCCCTCGCCGTCACCGAGATCCTGCCGCAGGCCGACCACCGGGCCCTGCCCGGCCTCAACCACGGCGCCGTCGTCATGGCCCCGAGGAAGATCGCCCCGCAGATCATCGAGTTCCTCAAGGGATGAGCTCGCCGTTCGGACGGTTCGGCGGCGCTCGGCACCCCTTCTGGCACCCGGAGTGGAGCGCGACCCGCCCCGACCGACCGCCGAGCCCCGAACGACCACGACGTACGGGACAGCAGCCTTCAGCCTGCGATCATGGTTCTCACGCGTCTTCTGGGCAGGGGCGGCATACCGCTCGAAATCGACACCATCGTGCAGTCCGGCCCCGCCCGGCAGGGCCGTCCCGAACAGCTGGAACTGCACTTCCACACCAACGCGGTCGGCTGCGAGATCTTCCTCCGGAAGGCGCAACTCGCCGAGCCCCACTGGCCGGACAAGCCCCCGGCGCGCCGCTACGCGGCCGCCCACCACGACCTCGGCCGGGTGGACTTCGGCGAGGCGGTCCGGCAGTGGATCGGCGAGGTCGGCCSGGCCGACGGCAGCCACCCGACCAGCGCATACGAGGACTGAGGGCCCGGCCCCCGGGCCGATCGGATGCTTGGCGGGGCCGGGGAGACCCGGTCCGGCCACCGGGGAGACCGCCCCACCACCCCCCACGACCGCCCCACCACCCCCCAC
>NZ_RDBH01000335.1 GCF_008042145.1 Streptomyces sp. adm13(2018) | reverse complement strand
CCCCTGCTATATCTGCGCTCCCGCGCCCTGCCCGGCGCCCTGGCCGCGCTCCTCGGCACGGCGGCGGCCGCCGCCTGGGCGGCCAGGTGGCTGTCGTCCCTGCCCGACTTCGACCACCGGGCGCGCCTGCCGGTCGTCGTGCTCGGCCCGGTGCCCGCGGCCAGGGCGGCGAGCGCCACCGTCCACGCCCCCCGCTGGGCGCCCGGCTGCGTCAGCCAGGCCCACCACTGCGCCCCGCCGCCCGGTGCGGACGGGGCCGCCAGATAGACCGCGCCCACCAGGAAGCAGGGCGGCAGCCAGCTCAGACGGCCGCCGACGACCGCGGCGGCGCCCGCCGTCACCCCCACCAGACCGAGGGTGTTGCGCACGGCGGCGGGCGCTCCGAACTGCTCCGCGTGGCCCGGCACCGCGAGGGCCAGCAGGGCGACAGCGAGGACGGTCGGCACGAGGACGTGGGCCAGCCGCCGGGGCCACCACGCCCGTACCGCCGTGCGGTCCAGCTCGTCGCTCGGCGTGTGCAGGCTGGTGCCGATGGCGGCGGCCGCGAGCAGCGGGCCGAGCACGACGACCGGCAGGCGCGCCCGGTGGTCGAAGTCGGGCAGGGACGACAGCCACCTGGCCGCCCAGGCGGCGGCCGCCGCCGTGCCGAGGAGCGCGGCCAGGGCGCCGGGCAGGGCGCGGGAGCGCAGATATAGCAGGGGCGCGGGCCTCACGGGACCGGCACCTCCTCCGGGCGGCAGGTGTTCGCCGCGAGGTAGCGGGCCAGATAGTCCCGCTGGGCGGCGGCCGGCTTGGCCCGGAGCCGGTCGATGTACGGCCGGGCCGCGGTGGTGTCGGGGCCGTAGTCCTCGGGCGTCGGCGCCAGCCACTCGATGACGGCGAGGTTGACGATGCTCGCCCGCTCCGCGTCCGGACCCGTGCCGTCCCCCGGCCGGCAGGTGTCCGAGAGCAGCCAGGACACCGCCGCGTTCAGATACAGGTCGGGTCGCGGGAGCCGGCCGCGTACCGCGTCCGCCGCGGCGCTCGGCAGTTCGACGTCCCCGGGGCGAGCCGGGCCGAAGGGCCCGCCGACCCAGCGGACCGGGGCGCCGGGGACCCCCTTGAGGCGCGCGCCGAGCGGGGCGAGCGCCGCCGAAACCTCGGGCAGCAGACGGGCGTCCACGGCGGTCAGGCAGACCTGCGGCACGCCGTCGTCGCAGAGCGGGCGGGCCAGGGCCGGGTCGGGGCGCCACGGGCCCTCGTCCCGCGGCAGGCGCAGGATCAGGCCGGCGGCGGCCACCGCCACCGCCAGCGGCACCAGGGCGAGCGGCCGCAGCCGGGCGGGGCGCAGCCCGGTGGCGAGGAGGGCGGTCAGCGCGAGCCCGGCCGTCCACGCCATCGACACCGGCCCGAACCACCACACCGGCCGGTCCCACAGGAACTGGTGCTCGGCGGCCGGTCCGAGCCAGCGGGCGGGGCCCTGGTGGTACGCGCCGACGCCCAGGGCGACGTACCCGACGATGCCGAGGAGCGGGGCCGTCAGCCGCCAGCGGACCGCGCGTCCGACGACATGACCGAGGGCGCCGAGGGCGGCGACGGCGACCGCGTCGGCCGCGAGGAGCTCCAGGAAGGGGCGGCCGCCCGCCGCGTACGGCCAGGTCGCGAGGAGGCACACGGCGTCGGCGAGGAGCACCCCGGCGGCGGGCCAGAGCGCGGACGGGGCGACCGCGACGAACAGCCGGCGGAGCGGCGGGCGGGGTGCGGACTCCCACAGGTCCAGCGTCCCGCGCCGGCGGTCCCGGCCGCCCTGCCAGCAGCCCGCCGCGAGCGCGAGCGGCCCGGCGAGCAGCCCGGCGACCACGTGCAGCGTGTTCGTGGCGTCGGCCCAGCGCCCCTGCCAGCCGGGCGCCTTGCCGTACATGGTCACGAGCACCGTGAGGAGGACGGCGAGACCGGTCCAGGGGCCGAGCCCGCGGCGCAGCTCGACGACGACGGGCCTCGGCGCCCGGCCGGTCCGCCGGGCGGTGCGCGGCGGGGGAGGGGTGAGGGTGGCGGTCACCGGAGCGCTCCCTTCGCGGTCCCCGAGGCGGCGGTCCCCGCCTGGGCGGTGCCCGCCCGGTGGGCGCGCAGGGCGGCCGTGTAGCCGCGCTCGACGGCGTGCGTCGCGGAGTCGTCCCCGTCCGTGGACTCCCCGCCGAGGAAGGTGAGTTCGGCCGTCGAGCCCTGGAA
The DNA here is from genome assembly GCF_008042145.1 of Streptomyces sp. adm13(2018). Taxonomy (GTDB): domain Bacteria; phylum Actinomycetota; class Actinomycetes; order Streptomycetales; family Streptomycetaceae; genus Streptomyces. Next base: position 1,252 of record NZ_RDBH01000335.1, on the reverse strand, counting down.
GGCGAGGCGGCCCCCCTCGATGAGGGCGACGTCGGTGCAGGCCGCGGCGACGTCCTCCACCAGGTGCGTGGAGACCACCACCGTCGCCTCCGTGCCCAGCTCCCGCAGCAGCGAGCGGAAGTCGACCCGCTGTTCCGGGTCGAGGCCGGCCGTCGGCTCGTCGAGCAGCAGCAACTCCGGTTCGTTCACGATGCCCTGGGCGATTCCGGCGCGCCGGACCATGCCGCCGGACAGCGTCTTCATGCGCGCGTCGATCCGGTCGCCGAGCCCGACCCGCGCCACCGCGCGCTCCACGGCCCCCGGGACGCGATCGGCCGGCACCTCCTTGAGCCAGGCGACGTAGGCCACGAACTCCCGCACGGTGAAGGCCGGGTAGTAGCCGAAGTCCTGCGGGAGGTAGCCGAGCCGGCGGCGGATGCCGGTGCGCTCGCGGTGGCTGGTGGCGTCCCGGCCGAGCAGCTCCACCCGGCCGGAGGAGGGGGCGGCGACGGTCGCGAGGACCCGGATGAGGGAGGTCTTGCCGGCGCCGTTCGGGCCGAGCAGGCCGTGGACGCCGGGTCCGAGGGACAGGTCGAGCCGGTCGAGGGCGACGGTACGGCGGTGGCGGACGGTCAGTCCGCTCACCGCGACGGCGGTCGAGGGGGTCACCGGGGCTCCAGGTGGTCGAAGGAACGGCGTCGCGCCGCGAGGAGGGCGGCGCAGGCCAGCGCCGCGCCGGCCCACCCCCCTTGGGCGGCGGGGCCGGAGAGGTACGGGGCGAGCGCGGCCGCCGGGGCGGCCGTGTCCACCGGGCCGAGCAGCGGGCCCGTGACGGCGAGCAGCCAGCCGCCGCCCAGCGTCGCGGCCGCCGCCCGGCAGCCGACGAACGAGCCGAGCGCCAGCGTCGCCAGGGTCAGCGCCAGGCCGGGAAGCAGCCAGGCGGCGGCCCCCGGGAGACCGGCCACCGGCGGCAGCAGCGCGCCTCCGGCGGTCAGCAGCGGTACGCAGACGACGAGGACGGCGGCGGTACGGGTGAGCAGCAGCCGCAGGCCGCCGGCGGGGGTGGCCGTGGTGATCTCGTGCATCGGGTCGGCGTGCCGCCCGTAGGAGACGGCGACGCCGGCGAGCGGGAGGACGGGGGAGAGCGCGAGCAGCAGACCGCCGGCGCCGCGCACCCCGGCTCCGTAGGCGAGCGCGAAGGCCCCGCCGACGACCAGCAGCACGGCCACCACCCAGGAACCGCAGACGGCGGGCCCGACGGCCCACCAGAGCC
>NZ_RDBH01000334.1 GCF_008042145.1 Streptomyces sp. adm13(2018) | reverse complement strand
GTCGCCGGAGCGCAGATCGGAGCAGCGTACGGGGGGTGCGGCCGGGGGCCGGCGGGACCGGCCCCCGGGGCGAGCCGAGGCTCAGAACTCGCTGGTGCGGAAGGGCCTTTCGGGCCGGTTCAGGTCGGGCTTGCCCAGCACCTTGGGCGAGGAGAGCGCGTAGATGCCGTGGTTGGTGAGCACCCAGGCGATGTTGCGGTCCCACTCCACGTACACGCCGTGGGTCTGGTTGCCGTACGCGTAGTCCGGGGTGCCGGTGCCGTACGCCTTGGGGACGAAGTAGGCGTCGATCTCCGGTGCGGCCGGGTCGGAGACGTCGAAGAACTGCACGCCCGCGTTGTAGAAGCCGTAGCCGAGGACGCCGGGGGTGTGCCGGCCCGGGTTGGTGTAGGAGCCGGTGCGCTTGGGGCCGAAGCTGCCGCGGCGCTRGCAGAAGTCGCTGAACCCGGCCGACGGCGGCGGGGTCGGGCGGGGCAGGACTCCGACGACGCGGGGGTTCTTCGGGTCCTTCGCGTCGATCTGGTAGACGTCCTTGTAGGGCTCGTAACAGTCCTCGGTGAGGGGGTAGCCGGAGTAGTAGACGATGCCGGTCCTCTCGTACTGCGAGACGTCGATGTTGTCGCCCTCGGTGCCGGCGACGGACGGCGGCAGGTCGAGGTGGCTCACGGTCCTGAGGTCGGCCGGGTTCGAGATGTCGAGGACGGTCAGGCCGTAGCCGCCCATGGCGGCGAAGGCGTAACGGCCGCCCTGCTCCACGGGCCTGGGGATGAAGAGCGGCATGCGCGCGCCCATCCAGCTGGTCCGGTTGCCGCAGCGCGGGTTCTTCCGGTAGGCCGCGTCCTCGCCGGTCCGCTGGCCCGGCAGGTGCCAGGTGTCGAGGAGCTTGGGGTGCGCCGGGTCGGCCATGTCCCAGGACTGGTAGCCGGCCGAGTGCAGGTTGGTGGGGTACTCGGTGCGGGAGTACGTGTCGTCGGGCGCCGTCGCGATGAACATGTACCGCTGGCCGGTCCAGTACGGCGTGTCGAGGGAGCCGGAGCCCTGCTGCGCGGTGCCGGGGTCGCTGCGGAGCGGGTCCTTCTGGGTGGCGTCGGTGGAGACGGTCGCGAGGAGCTTCCAGTCCTTCTTGCGGGGGCCGTCCAGGCGGAAGACCTTGAAGCCCTTGAGGCCGGGCTTCTCGCGCAGCTTCCTGACGCCGTCCGGGTTGTTGTACTTGTCGTGCGCCGGGTCGTCCGTGAGTTCCTGGATCTGCCGCTTGCCCTCGAAGCTCTGCACCATGACGTAGGCGTCGAGCTTCTTGTTCCACTGGATGGTGGAGGCGCCCCAGTAGTCGTTCGCCGCCCAGGCGCGGTTGGCCTTCGTCTCGTCGCCGTCCACGTCCTGGCGGCTCATCCGCTCGACGACCTTCACCTTCTTCACGTCGGTGATGTCGTAGACGCGGCCCTCGGACCTGTCGTACTGGAACATGTAGCGGCGGCCGTCGAAGTCGACGATGTTCTGCCAGGTGTGGAAGTAGTCGGGGGTGAAGTCCGGCCCCTCGTAAGCCGCTTCGACCTTCATGTTCTTGATGTACGAGCGGGTGTCGTAGTCCTTGTTGCGGCCGGGGAAGGAGTGCTCGTGCTCCTCGTCGACCGGGGTGAGGGCGGGGTGGCGGAAGGAGTCGTCCAGCTGCATGCCGTACGCGCCCGGGTCCGCGGGCTCGGGGCGCCGGTCGGCGCAGACCTCGGGGACGTTCGGATCGGCGGCGGCCGCGGGGGCGGCGCCGGAGCTGCCCGGTACGAGGAGGGTCGCGGCGGTGGCGGCGGCGACTGCCGTGGCCAGGGTCGCTCTGGTGCGGAGGGATCGCATGGACTGTCCTTGGGTCTCGGCGGCGGAGAACGGACGTGCGGGACGCGCGGGGGTACGGCGCGGCCCGCCGGCACGGAGGGGAACCGGCCGGCGTGGACCGGTCGCGCGGTGGTCGGCCGGGTGCGGTGACGTCGGGATCGCGCGATCGGGGATCGGGGAAGCGGTCAGGTGACCGTGGGGCGCTGCTGGTGGGCGTCCGTGCGATGGGCGCCGGTGACGGCGACGTCGCGGAGTTCGCGCACGGCGCGCAGGACGTCCGCGTGCGTGAGGTAGAGGGCGTTGAACCCGAAGCGGAGCAGGTCCGGGGCGCGCATGTCGCCGATGACGCCGCGTGCGGTGAGCGCGGCGACGAGCGGGTACGCCTCCGGGTGCCGCAGGGCGACCTGGCTGCCGCGACGGGCGGGATCGCGCGGGGTGGCCATGGTGAAGCCGAGGCCGTCGAGGAGGGCGTCGGCGCACTCCTGGAAGAACCCGGTGAGGGAGAGGTTCTTGGCCCGTACGTCGGCCATGTCGACGCCGTCGTACGCCGTGAGCGCGGCTTCCAGGGCGACCAGGGAGAGCAGGGCGGGGGTGCCGATGCGGGCGCGGGTGATGCCGTCGGCGGGGGCGTACGTGCCGGACATGGCGAACGGCTCGGCGTGCCCGTGCCAGCCGGTGACGGGGTGGTCGAAGGCATGCTGGTGGCGGGTGGCGACGTAGGCGAAGGCCGGGGCGCCGGGGCCGCCGGAGAGGTACTTGTAGCCGCAGCCGACGGCGAAGTCCGCTTCCATGGCGTCGAGTTCGACGGGCAGCGCGCCGGCGGCGTGGCACAGGTCCCAGTGCGCCAGGGCGCCGGCGGCGTGCGCGGCTGCGGTGAGGGCGGCCGTGTCGTGGAGTTCTCCGGTGCGGTAGTCCACGGGCGCGTAGGCGGCGACGGCGACGTCCGTCCCCTCGGCGGCGAGGACCGCGGCGGCCTCGGCCGCGGGGACCCGGCGGACCTCCAGGTCCAGGAGGCGGCCCACCGAGTCGGCGATGTACTGGTCCGTGGGGAAGTGGTCGGGGTCGGTGAGCAGGAGTCGTCGGCCGGGGCGGAGCCGGGCGGCGGCGAGGAGGGTGTTGAACAGCTGGACGCTGGTGGAGTCCCCCGCCACCACCTGGCCCGGTGCCGCGCCGATCAGCCGGCCGATGGCGTCGCCGGTGCGTACCGGGGCGTCCCACCAGCCGTTGGCGTTCCAGGAGCGGATGAGGTCGGTGCCCCACTGTCGGTGGACGGCGTCCTCGACCGCCGCGGGCACGGCGGCGGGGAGGGCTCCGAGGGAGTTGCCGTCGAGGTAGACGATGCCTTGGGGGAGGAGGAAGCGGTGACGGACGGGGGCGAGCGGGTCGGCGGCGTCGAGCGCGGCGGCCCGTCCGTCGAGCGCGGCGGCGGCCTGGTCGGGCGCCCCGGCGGGGGTGGTGTCGGATCTCATCGGACGGCCTCCTTCAGGAGCGGGGTGAGACCGAAGAAGCGGACGGCGTTGCCGACCGGCGGCTTGAGCAGGTGGCGGTGTTCCTCGATCCAGGCCTGGAGGTTGAACGGTCTCATGGTCATGGGCGCGGTTCCTCGTTCCGGATCTGCGGTGC
>NZ_RDBH01000333.1 GCF_008042145.1 Streptomyces sp. adm13(2018) | reverse complement strand
GTGTGGGCCGAGGGGTATCCCGGGGTTGCCGACGTCGCCGTCGCCGGGCGGGTCGTGCGGCGGTGGGTGGAGGACGGGGACCCGGGGGTGTTCGGGGCCTACGAGATACGGCTGTTGGGCTCCGACCTCGCCATCGGCGGGATCGGCTTCCACGGGCCGCCCGACGAGATCGGGGTGGTCACCGTCGGGTACGGGCTCGTGCCCTCCGAGCGGGGGAAGGGGTACGCCTCCGAGGCGCTCCGGGCGCTCGTCGAGGCCGCCCGCCGGGCCGGCGCCTCCGGGGTGAAGGGCGACGCCGACCTGGACAACCCGCCCTCCCACCGCGTGATGGAGGCCGCCGGGATGCGCTGTGTGGCCGAGGACGACAAGCTTCGGCATTTCTACCTGGGCTTGTAGGCGCCCGTCTTTCGGCCCCCCGTCAGCGGGCCGACAGTTCCGACGGGGCCTCCTGGACCGTCCAGCCGTTGCCGTCCGGGTCCGTGAAGGTCATGAACGAGTTCCACGTGCCGCCCCGGCCCGCCGTCCAGCCCTGGTCGCCCAGGTGCCGGACCTCCGAGACGTCGACCCCGCGCCCGGCCAGCTCCGCGTGGGCCGCCTCGATGTCCGTCACACAGAACTGGAGGCCCTGGAGACCGCCCGGGGTCATCGCCTTCGTGTCCGGCATCGGGGGCATCCCGCTCAGCAGGGCGAGCGAGCAGCGCGAGCCCGGCGGGGTGAGCTGGACGATCCGCACGCCCGGCGCAGGCCGGGTGTCCAGGTCGACGGTGAAGCCGCACTTCTCGGCGTAGAACTCCTTCGCCCGGTCCATGTCGGTGACGGGGACCGGGACGACTTCCAGTGTCCAGTTCACGGGGATCTCCTCAGAAACGCCGGCGGGTCTGGCCGAAGGGCTCGCCCCGGCCGAGGCCGCACACCGTGCGGGGTGCGACCGCGAACACCGGGGCCGTCCCACCGTCCCCGACGAACGCCCCTCCGCGCACCCCGAAACGCCCTTTCCCGCCGTACTTCTCACGGCTCATTCGGCCGCCGCGACCGCCCGGCCGTCCGGCCCCGCCGGCGTCCAGTGCAGCCGGCCGTCCAGGCCGATCGCCGCCACGCCGTCCGTCCCCGCGTCCGGTGCCCCCGCGAAGAGGAACCTCTCCAGCTTCCACGCCGGCCCGGCCCCCGTCCTGCCGTGCGCCGCCGTCGCCAGGAAGCCGGTCCGGGAGCGGACCGCGAGGACCCCCGCGCCGCCGCTCACCGGGCCGAAGCCCGCCACGCCGCCGGGCAGCTCGGTCACCGGCGAGACCGGGGCGAGACCCGAGAAGTCGGCGCTGCGCAGGTCGCCGGAGGCCGGCTTGCGGAACCACAGCCGTACGCCGTCGCCGCTCGGGGCCGGGGTCGCGCTGAGCGCCAGGGTGGTCGGCGGGAGCGCGGTCGGCGCCGGACCCGTGAGGGGCCCCCCGGGCACGTGCTGGGCCCAGACGAGCACGCTCGTCACGGTGCTCGCGAAGACGTATCCCCGGCCCGTGGCGTCCGTCGCGGCGACCGGGTCGCCGACGACGTCCGTGCCGCCGAGGACCCGCCAGGGCCCCCAGCCGCCGTCCGGTCCCTGCTCGCGCGCCGTCAGCTGCCGCAGGCTGTCGCGCAGGACCAGGGTCGCGCGGCCGTCGGCGCCCACGGTCACGGCGGGCGCGCTGATGTCCGAGGTGCCGGTCGCGTCGCTCCGCTCGGGGGTCCCCAGCGAGCGGAGCGGGCCGAAGGCCCCGCCGGGCGCCGTCTGCTCGGTGGACACGACCTCGCGACGGTAGCCCGCCGGGCCGCCCGCCAGGAGCGTCCGGGTGCCGTAGACCGCGATCCGGCCGTCCGGCAGCGACACCGAGGTGACCCCGCTGTCCAGGCCGCCGCCCGGCAGCAGCGTCGGCCCCTGCCACGCGCCGCCCCCGGCGGGCTTCCGCCAGGCCGCGAGCTGCCCGTCGAGGACGGAGAACGCGTGCAGCCCGCCGTCCGTGCCCCGCTGCACCCAGGAGGTGGAGGTGCCCCGGGCGTAGCGCACGGTCGCGGTCCAGCCGCGGCCGGCGGGCCGCGCGGCCACCTTCAGGTCGCCGCAGCCGGCGGGCGTGCCGCAGTCGTTGACGCCGTCCAGCCAGGCGTAGGTCTTCAGGGTCCTCAGCTTGTCGCCGGCCGTCTCGGGGTCGAGCGTGTGCGGCAGGACACTGGTGGGGTAGCCCAGGTAGTTCTGCACGCCGACCCGCGGATGCCCGGGCAGCTCCGTGTATCGGGCGAGCGCGGCCTGCGTGAACCGCGCGCCGTACAGGTGGTCCTGGTGGTCGCGGATCTTCCCGGTCTTCGGGTCGGTGCCGGGGCTCGGGTCCTGCATGCGGACGAACGTCGGCCGGAAGCGGTCGAGGAGCCCGGCGATCGTCGCCACGACCTCGTCCTTCGTGTACCGGAAGTCGGCGGTCACCGGGGTGCCGGCGGAGCGCTGCGACTCCAGGGTGCCGACCAGTCCGTGCCAGAGGCCGTTCAGGCTGTGCGGGCGGTAGTGGTTCGTCGACCCGGCCTCGCGTATCTGGAGCCACACCAGCCTGACCTTCGGGTCGGCGCGCAGCGTGTCCAGCTCGGCGAGCCCGCCGCCGGCCGTGGGGATCGCCACCCGGTCCCAGGGGCTGGTCCGGCTGCCCGTCGCCATCTCGGAGTACGCGGCACGTATGCCGTTCTGCCGGGCCTCGGCGTAGCCCGCCTTGTCGGCCTTGACCGCTGCCGCGTCGCGGGGGCGCGCGTTGACGCCGTCGGACTCACCGGCCGTCAGGTACACCGCGGCCAGCGGGGTGCCCGAGCGGATGGTCTGGGATATGTCCGGGTTCATGAAGAACAGGTCGTCGTCCGGGTGCGCCACGATCTGCATCACGGAGGTGGCGGCGCCCGGCCGCCCCGCGGGGGACTCCGGATCCCGGGTCCGGCCGGACGAGTCTGGGTCCTGGGCGTCCTGGGCGTCCGGGCCGGTGGCCATCGGCACCGGGGAGGGGGCGGTGGCCCGCGGCGTGGCCGGGGACCGGGGCGCGGGCACGGCCGCGCCCGGCGTCGCCGTCTGGGCCGCGGCCGTCTTCGGCGTGCCGGTCACCGACAGGAGTCCGGCGAAGGTGCCGCCCACCAGGACGGTCGTGACCGCGGTGGAGACGGCCCTGCGGCGGGACAGGGGGAGACGGCGGCGGAGGCGTTCGGACATGGTCGGCGGCGCGCTTTCAACGGGTCGGGCAGGCGGGG
>NZ_RDBH01000332.1 GCF_008042145.1 Streptomyces sp. adm13(2018) | reverse complement strand
CGGCCGGGCGGCGGTGGTCAACTGGCGCCGCCGGCACCCCGACTTCCCCGCCCCCGCCGGCGGCAGCGACGTGCACCCGGGGTGAGGGTGCGCAAGGCGTGCCAGTCGACGGACGGGCGGGTGAGGGGCAGAAGGGCGACGTCCTGGCCGGAGAACAGCGGGACCGTGGTCCATCCGCCGTGGCGCTTGTAGTCGATGTCGACCGTGGCGGTCGGGGTCACCCAGCCGAGGCGGACGGCCTGGTCGAAGTCGGTGCGGCGGACGCCGCAGCGGTGGGCGGCCTGGTCGGGGCCGAGGGGAACGTGGCGGTCCAGGAGCGCGGGCAGGTCCCGGCGGCGGGCGAGGGCGGCGACCTGATCGGGGTGGACATCAGGGAAGGCCGGCTCCCCGCCGAGGTAGGTCAGCAGCCCGGCGCGGACGAGGTGGCCGATGGCGGAGGCGGTCGACGCGCGGACGGAACCGCCGGGGCTCCCCCAGCGCCTTGGTGAGCCGGTCCGCCGCCCACGACGCACCCGTCGGCACCCCGCAGAGCCGCGCAGACCGCTTCCGCGTCAGCGGCCTCCACGACCGCCTGGGACCACAGCCGCGGGCCCGCGTCGGCAGCCGGGACCAGGCCCGAGGCCGCGGCCCACCGCCACGCAGCGACCGGCACCCGCAAACCGGCGACTGGTGCTCTTAGTCAACCGGGACTGTCCAGCGGGTCATGCTGGACAGGCACCGGTCCGGGGAATGGGCGGCGCGAGCGGTGAACCGGGGCCGCCCGCCCGGGTCAGTGGTGCCACGCGTCACCTTTCACGTTGTGGATCATGCGCTGGAGGACCTTAAGGGTGCGGGCGTACTCCTCGTCCGGAATGCCCTCGTGTACCTGGCGGCGCAACTCCGTCTGCCGCGCCGCCGCGCGGGAATACAGCTCCGCGCCCGACTCGGTCCGCAGCAGGTGCCCGTCCTCGTTCTGAAAGACCAGGCCCCGGGCGACGAGGCTGTCGATGTCACCGGGCAGGTCATCGTCGGGGCCCGGGTAGTAGCTGAGGAATTCGGTCAGTTCCGCGCGGCCCCAGCCCTTCGGGCGCTCGCTGAGGTGGTGCAGGACCCACCAGGCGGGCTGGGTCAGGCTGAGGGCGCCGAGCGCGGTCCGGATGCTCTTGACGACGGCCTGGCCGGCCGCGTTGGCCCAGTATCCGATGGGCTGGGCGATGAGGCCAGCGTCGTCGTGGGAGGGGGCGAAGGGGGCTGAGGTGCTGCTCGAAGTGGTCATGAGAAGAACATAGAAACTCAACTTAAGTTGAGGTCAAGCGCCTTGGGGGGACGAGTCGGGCCGGACGGTCGACGGGCGGACTTGTCAGGTCGCTCATGTTCGGAGCCAGATAGAGAGGGCTGCGGCTGTTGCGGTGCCGAGGAAGACGTAACCGCGCTTGCCGTATCTGGTCGGGGCGGCTCGCTGTTGCTTGAGCCGGTTGATCGCTCGTTCGACGGTGTTGCGACTTGTAGCGCCGGCAGGGGTCCGCGTGCACGAACGGACGCCGGCCGGTGGGCGCACACCTCGGCAGCGGCCGCCGCAGCGTGGGTTCTGCAGCGGCCGTCGAGACCGGGACGGACGGACTGCTGCCCGTTCAGGACCGGCCGGGGTCATCACGGTCAGTTGAAGACGACCGACCGAAACTTGAACCGGGAGCGCACGGAAGGCTCATAGGTTCGGTCAGCCGGTCCCGGAACCATGGACGGCCTGATCTCAGAGTTCCAGCCCCGCGCGGAGGAGTTCGCGTACGGCCGCGGTCTCCTCGTCCGTCCAGGCCTCCTTGCCAGCGGTCGGTTCGAGCGCTTCGCCACCGAAGATCTTCTCGTAGGCACTGTCGTGGATCGGTCCTTGGGAAGGGAGGGACGGGCCGGTCTTCAGACTGAGGGAGAGGTCTTCGAGGAAGTTCCATGCTTCTAGCAGCACTCCTGCCGTGACCAAGTCATGGTCGGGATGCTCGACCCACTGCCGTACGACGTCCAGATCGAGAGCGGCTTCGCCATCCCAGACAAGCTCCCACCCGCCGCGATCGCAGTATTCCCGCAGCGTCTTGCGGTCGTGGAACGCAGGGAGCCGTCCGAGGTCGTCAACGATGAGCTGATCAGGGGCTTCGCCCTCCCCAGACCGCCAGAACAGCGTCAGGTCCCCCTCCCCGTCGCGATTCGGCACGGATAGTAGTCAGCCATTGGGCTTCAGCTCGCTCTCAGGTAGGCGCCGGCAGGCCCCGCGACCCGGTGACCGTACCGCGCGTTCAGCTCGTCGATCACCGGCTCCAGCCGCAGCCGCGCCTCCCGCGCGTCGTCGCGGGACATCTGCGTGCCCGGCCCCTCCTCGGCCGGGCGAAGGTCTTCGGCAGCGAGGGTGAGACGGCGGATCCGGGCCCGCTGGAAAGCCATCGCGTCCAGGGCGCCGACGGTGTGGAGCCCGTACCGCTGGAGCTGGCCGGCCTGGGCAGGGCCGATGCCGTGCAGCCCCTGGATCGGCAGGGGTGCGAGGAAGTGTTCGACCGCGCGGTGGTCGGGCAGGTGGAGCACCCCGGACCGGCCGGTGCGGGCGGACGCGGTGGCGGCGGTCGCCAAGTGGTCGGCGACGCCGATGTGGGTGTCGATGCCGGTCTGCACGAGCGTTCGTACCCGGAAGCGGGCCGCGAGCTCGCCGGCGTCCACACCGAACAGGCACAGCGATCCCTTGACCTGCGCGAGCGCGGCGAGCGGCGGGAGCGGCTGAACCTGCGGGGTGAAGCCGGCCAGGAGGTCCAGGACATGGCGGCAGTCCTCGGGGGACGTGTCCGGGCGGCAGCGGGGCCGCCTTCCTGCCAGTAGCGGATCGTCGCGGTCGCGCGGTGGCCGCGGGTGCCCGCTGACGACGGCGCCCTCCGTATGGCTCTCTCAGGTTCGTCCCGCGCCTATCGACTCGGCACTGTGAAGAAATGGCGGACCTATCAGGAGGAGAGGGCAGCCCTGAGCACAAGCACGTGCCCCGGGTTCTCATCATCACTGGCGCGGTCATCACGATCCTGGCGAGCGTCGCCGGCCTGCTCACCACCGGGGTAGCGACGTTCTACAGCGCCAGCATCGCAAGAGCACAGCTCAGGCAGTCGCAGGAGGCCGCGGAAGAGAAGAGACGTGAGCACGCCGCACGGGTCTCGTACTGGGTCGATGTCCGGGCTGACGGCACACCACGCCTCCATCTGACGAACAGGTCACCCGACCCGATCTCCAACGCCACCATGCTCTTCGATACCAATCACCCGGGCATTGTCGACGAGCACAGGCCCGCAACCTGGCAGGTGATCTTCATCGTCAAAGTGCCGAGTGTGCCACCGTGCTCCGACCTGGTCTTCACCTCGAAAGAAATGCGATTCGGAGCGAACGAGAGCGTGACTCACCCGGCGGACGGGCATCCCCTTCCCGACCCGCTCGGCGCCCAATGGCGGGCGTATGGCGCACCACCGAACATCACCACCAGATGGGTGACGTATACCGATCGCGACGGAACACTGTGGCAGCGCGACGGCTCAGGCCTTCTCACCCAGCCCACCGCGCTGGACTTCACCACCGAGCCCGGAATGCCAGGCGCCGTACAGGCCGTACAACCGCAGTCCCTGAAAGGCTGCTCAGGCGATGGCGGCCTGTTCCCATGACGCAGCGGTGAGGGCCGAGGACGGAGCCATGGTCGGCGCTCCGGGCGGGTGATGAGCAGCAGCCGGGGGCCGATCGGCGGGTGGAGGCGGGGTCCGGTGTGGCACCGCGGCGTCGGCCCCGACGCAGACGCTGCCAGCCAGTGCGTCAGGCAGGACCGCAGCCGGGTGCCGGCTCGGCGTCCGTCATCCAGGGTTCGTCCGGGTAGACGAGGAGGTCTGAGCGATCGAGCTGAGTCCCCTTCTCTCCTGTGGACGTTGTCCACGTGCTGGCCGAAAGGATGCCTTTTCGGTCGATGGACCAGGTGCGGCCCGCAGGGTCCTGGAACTTGAGTTGAAGGCCCGCCAGGTCGGACGCGGAGAGGGACAGGTCGGGAAGCTTCCTGTTCATCTCAGCGATCAGCGACCGATAGGTGATCCAGACCTGCTCGCAGGGCTCTGGGCCCAGCAGGTCCCACCACACCTGTTTCGAGGGGAGCACGAGACGCATGGGCATGAAATGCGTGCTGCCGTTCGCAACCGCCGCCTGGTCGCCTGTCCGGTAGAAGCCGACTTCGTTCGCGTATCGCCGCTCCCGGTCCTCTGCCCGGTCCTGCACCCGGTCGACCGCTTGCACAGTTTCCCTGGCATCGCTCCGGAACGTCAGGTACAGGGTGACGCCGGCGACGATCAGCGTCAGGAGAGCTATCAGAGCCCCAGCAATGGCGAGGGCTGAACCGGAAGGTGCAGGTGCCTCCGCGGATGGTGTGCCGGCCTCGTCGGCGGCTGGAGAGGGGCTAGGGCCCTCTTCAGCGTGGGGAGAGGTTGGGGAGTCTTCACCTGTGGCAGGGGGCGGGC
>NZ_RDBH01000331.1 GCF_008042145.1 Streptomyces sp. adm13(2018) | reverse complement strand
GGCCGGGAGTCGGCCGCCTCGGGACCGGGCCCGAGGCGGCGCAGGAGGGTTCGGAGGGTCGTCCGGTGGAGGCGGTAGGGGCCGACGCCGGGGTATCCCTCGCGCTCCAGGTCCACCGAGGGGCCGGTCTGCCAGGCGAAGTCGCGCCAGACGACGTCCTCGCCGTCGTGTTCGGCGACGGCGGTGACCGCTCCGCAGCCGAGGTCCTCGCAGTCGGGGCAGGAGTAGACCACCCGGCGGCCGGCCGGAAGGACGGCTCCGCGGCCGCCGTCGGCTTCCGGGGCGAGGAGGGCGCGGAGGTGCTCGGCGCGGAGGGCCGGCGGGAGGTCGCCGGCCAGCGGCGAGACCGTGTCGGCACCCTCGGCCCCGTCGAGCCGGTGGAGCAGCGACCGGCCGTCGACGACGAGGTCGACGTCCTCGGGACGGGGTCGAGGCCGGACGAGGGCCCGGGAGGGGACGCCACCGCCGTCCGGGAGGGCGGCGGGGACGAGGTCGAGAGTCGTGTACACGGCCGGCATGCGTCCAGCATCACGCGGCGGGGGTCCGCGTTCCATGGCTGGTCCGTCCCGGAAATGTCCCGGTCCCGGTACGGTCCCCGGCATGGAGAGCGACGTGATCGTGGTGGGGGGGGCGGGGTCGTCGGTCTGACGACCGCGGTGACGCCGGCGGAGCGCGGCCTTCGGGTACGGGTCTGGTCGCGGGACGAGGTGACGGCGACGACCTCCGCGGTGGCGGGGGCGCTGTAGGGCGGTCACGGGCCCGAGGGCGAGCACGGGGCGGGTGCAGTCCTTTTCGGACTGCACCCGCCCCGTGTTTGCTCACCGGATCGTTTTCCCGGTGTGCGTTGCTACTTCCAGCGCGGCGGCCGGACGTTGTTGTCCGCGTCCTCGCACTGGCGGGCGCGCGTCTCCAGGGCCTGGGCGCGGGCGCTGGCCTTGCGGGCCTCCGCGTGGGCGCCGAGGCCGCGGAGCTGCGCGGCACGGTTGCGCTCCTTCGCCGCGTCCTGTCGCAGCTGGCTGACGTTGCAGGTCATCTTGGCCGCGGCCGCCGGCTCGGCGGTCATCGTCTGGCCGAGCAGGACGCCGCCGGCGAGCAGCGTCGCGGCGAGGAGCGACGTCAGGGCGCGACGTGCCGTCGTGGTGGTGCGCATGGTGTTCTCCAACTTCCAGGCCGTGGGGGCCTGTTCGAGGCATGGTCAGTACCAGGCAGTAACTTTACCCTGGCAAACGACGGAATCCCGCCATCCCGGTCGACCCGCCACGTGATCGTCAACACTCCTCCACAGGACTCCCGCTGACGAGGTGATAGGCGGCCCGCCCGTCGAGGAGCAGCGGGACGAGGGCGCGCCGCGACTGGGCGAGCGGCACGAAGGCACCCGCGCCCTCCGGCCGCACGGCGACCCCGTGCAGGGCGAGTTCGTCGCCCGCCTCGGCGTACTGGGCGGCGGACAGCCGGTAGCCGCAGGGCGGATCGGCGAGGATCTCCGCCGGCTCCGGCGGGTCGTTGTCGGCGCCGCCGAGGAAGACCGGGCCGCGGTCGGCGTAGCCGGCGCGGCGGGCCGCTGCGGTGGCCGCCGTGAGCGGTCCGCGCCGCTCGTCGAGATAGGCGAAGACGCCCTCCAGGGCGGCGTGCTGGGTGGCGACGCGGCGCCGGTGGTTGCGCGCGGGGTCGTTCTGCTCGGCCTCGTCGAGGGCGTCCACCCGGGTCTCCACGAGCAGGCCCACGGAGTGCTTGATCCCGGCGGTGTTCCGCAGGATCCGCTCCTGTCCGTCGCCGGCGACCTGCTTGAGCGGCTTACCGGTGAGGGGGTCGGTCCAGATGCCGTAGATGCCGCTGCTGTACCCGGCGAGCCCGGCGGCGGGCCGGACGTACGCCTCGGAGAGGGTCCGCGACTCGTCGTGGACGTGCGGGTCGGCGTCGAGGCTGCGCGGCCAGAGGGCGAGCAGGTCCTTGTCGTAGTACCGGGGGGTGGCCCCGTACTCGTGGAGGTCGTAGACGAGTTCGGGCCGCCGGTCGCGGAGGACGGCGGCGACCGCGCGCGCCTCGGCGGTGCGCAGGGCGATGTGGTCGCGGTTGACGTCGACGCCGTCGGCGTTGCCCCGGGTGTCGGCCTCCCGTCCGTCGGGGTTGGCGGTCGGGACGACCAGGAGGGTCGTCCGGGCGAGGAACCGCAGGGTCTCCCGGTCCCGGGCGTGGGCGAGGTCGCGCACGGTGCTCAGACAGGCCTCCCGGCCGGCCGGCTCGTCGCCGTGCTGGCTGCAGACCAGCAGCACGGTGGTGCGCCCGCTGCCGAGGATGGCGAGCCGGAGCGGGCGGCCCTGGGCGGTGGTGCCGACGACCCGCACCGAGAGCCGGGCGCTCGCCCGGTCCACGGCCGCGAGGAAGTCGCGTTCCTCGGCCTCGGAGGTCCACCGGGCCCCGCTGCTGGTCTCGAATCCGGTGCGCGGCGGCGGCTGTACGGGCGCGCTGTCCGCCGCCTTCGCGGGGACGGTGACGAGCGGCAGCGCGAGCAGGGCGGCGCCCGCCGCGAGGAGGAGGGCGCGCCGGGAACTCCGGTGTCCGGTACGGGGGTTCATCGGGCGGCTCCGGTTCCGGGCAGGCGCGGGCCGGTGACGGCGGCCGGTGGTGCGGCGTCCCGGCGCGAGGGGGTGGTGGTGCTCGGCGGGGCCGGGTGCGGTCCGGAGGCGGCCAGGGCGAAGGCCCCGGCGCCGCCGACCAGCGGCAGCCGCGCGGAGGTGCGGGCGAGGTCGAGGGTCAGGGTCGGGGTCGTCGACGGGGGGTCGAGGAGGTCCTTGTCGGTGCCGGCGACGATCAGGGCGAGGCGGTGGCCGGCCGGGACGACGTGGTCGGTGGCGGCGAGGTCCAGGGTCATCGTGTACGCCCGGCCGGGGGTCAGCGGGCGTTCCCTGCCCGGGTCGGCCCAGGTGCCGAGATCGGCCCAGCCACGGCTGACGACCGTGTGGCGGACGTCCGTCGTGCGGGCCTCGGTCTCCAGGTAGCAGGCGCTGTCCCCGGGCGTGCTCGCGCCCCAGCAGGTGCGGTCGGTGCGGGTGCTGATGCCCTCGCCCGCGGCCCCGTAGTCCCGGATCGTGTCGGGGCCGAGGTCCACCAGGACGGCGGAGAGGTGGGCGGTGGCGGTGGTCGGGACGGCGGTGACCGTCACCCGGGAGGAGCCGGCGATCCTCAGGTCCCGGGAGAGGGGGCGGGTGACGAACCCGGCCTTCTCGGGGGTCGCGGTGTCGATCCGGGCCGCCCAGTCGAGTTCGCCCAGGGCCGGGTCGTCGGTGAAGGTCGCGGTGGAGCCGGGCGCGGCCGGCGCGGCCGGCGTGCGGCCGAGGCCGCCGGGCCCGGCGGCCGTGCCGGGGGCGGGG
>NZ_RDBH01000330.1 GCF_008042145.1 Streptomyces sp. adm13(2018) | reverse complement strand
GGGGTAGGGCGCGCCCGCCCCGCCCGATGCCGGGCGCGCCCTACCCCTACGTCAGCACCGGCGTCCCGTAGCCCACGCCTCGGGCGTAGAGCCGTATCAGGTGCGGCATGTCGTACTGCACCGCGTGCGCGGTGACCTCGCCGCCCGGTGAGGTGACCATGCCGGCGTCGATGAGCGCCTCCACCACCCGCACCGCGTGCCGCTCGTCGCAGCCGAGCGCCTCCGCCGCCTCCATCAGACCGAACGGGCCGTCCCCGGTGCCCGCGGCCAGCCGGCCCGCGTCACGGCACCGGTCCTCCGGGAGCGCCTCCCAGCCGTGCGCGAGCCGCTGCCGTACGGAGACGTCGCCCGCGGTGAGTTCGTCCAGGGCGCCCGCCGGATCGGTCAGCCGGTCCGCGAACTCCCGCAGCGGGACGTGCCGGAGCACCGCGAGCCGCATGCCGCTGACCCGGACCGCCAGCGGCGACCCGCCGCACGCGCGGACGATCCGCAGCGCCGCCTCCCGGTCGGCCCGGACCCGCCGCGGGCCGACGAGCCCGGTGAGCAGTTGCACGGCGTCGGCGGTGTCGAGCGGCGGGACGGTGATCCGGTGGAGCGGTGCCAGGCCGCCGAGTTGGCCGCGCGCGGTGAGCAGGACCCGGCCCCGTCCGCCGCTCGGGAGCAGCGCGCGCACGGCCCGCTCCTCGGGGACGTCGTCCAGGATCACCAGGACGCGGTGGCGGGCCAGCCACTCCCGCCAGGCCTCGGGGCCCGGCGGAACGCTCCGCCCCGTCCGCTCGCCGAGTTCCGCGAGGACGGCGGACAGGGGGCGGGTGGAGCCGTCCGCGTCCCGGAGGGAGATACAGAGGCGGCCCTCGGGGAAGCGGGCGGCGAGGAGGTGGGCGGCCCGCACCGCCAGGGCGGTCTTTCCCGAGCCGGCGGGGCCCGACAGCAGCACGACGCCGCCCGCGTCCCGCGCGCCGCCCGCTCTGCCGGTGCCGCCCGGGCCGGCCGCATCCGAGGTGTCGCCGTCCTCCAACAGGTCAAGGACGTCGTGGAGTTCCTGGCCGTGGCCCGTGAAGTCGGCCAGGTCGGGCGGCAGCAGCACGACGGGCTTCGGTGGTACGGCGGGTCTCCCGCCGGTCGGTGGGACGGCCGGGCCCGCGCCCGACCGGGTGTCGCCCGCGAGGACGGCCCGGTAGCGGGCGGTCATGGCTCCACTGGGCTCAAGGCCCAACTCCCGGGCGAGGAGCTGACGGTAGTCGTCGTACACGGCGAGCGCCTCGGGTTGTCTGCCCGCGCCGCTCAGCGCGCGCATCCAGGCCGAGCGGAGCCGCTCCCGGAGCGGATGGCGCTCCACCAGGTCGCGCAGCCCCTCGACCACGGCCGGCGCGCCCCCGAGCTCCAACTCCGCCTCCGCCCAGCTCTCGTACGCCGACACGTGACGCAGCCGCAGCCGCTCGGCCTCCTCGGCCAGGGCGGGCGACTGGCGGAGGTCGTCCCCCAGCGGGGCGCCCCGCCACAGGTCGAGGGCCTGCCCCAGCAGCCGCGCGGCGGTCCGGGGCGGCTGCCCCTCGGCCGCGCGGACCAGGGAGCGGAATCCCAGGAGGTCGAGTTCCTCCTCCGTCGCGCGCAGGACGTAGCCCCCGCAGGTGTGGGTGAGCCGCGGCCGGTCCCCCGTCTCCGTCGACGTATCGATCGAGGCGCCCTGGCAGAACAGCGCGCGCAGGGCGCTCACGTACACCTGGATGTTCTTGCGGGCGGTGCGAGGGGGCTCGTCCGGCCAGACCGCCTCGGTCAACGCGTCGACGGAGACGGGTGAGTTCGCGGCGACGAGCAGGGCCGCCAGCACCATGCGCTGCTTCAACGGGCCGAGGGGCAGTTCCTGGCCGCCCCGGTGGACCGCGAGCGGGCCGAGGACGGTGAACCGGAGTGCGCCGGGTGAGGCGGGCTGCGCGGACGGACTCGGCATCGAGCGAACCTCCGTATGGTGACGGGAGTTGATCGGTCTGCTCGATGCCGAGTCCGTCCGCGCAGCCCGCCTCACCCGGCGCACTCCGGTTCACCGTCCTCGGCCCGCTCGCGGTCCACCGGGGCGGCCAGGAACTGCCCCTCGGCCCGTTGAAGCAGCGCATGGTGCTGGCGGCCCTGCTCGTCGCCGCGAACTCACCCGTCTCC
>NZ_RDBH01000033.1 GCF_008042145.1 Streptomyces sp. adm13(2018) | reverse complement strand
CGCCCCAGCCGGCCGGGCCCCCGCCCCAGCCGAGCGGGCCTCCACCGCCGGAGGCCGGGCTTTCGTCACCGAGCGTGGCTCGACCGTCGGCCGCCGGCACCGCGTTCCTGCTCGCCGCCGCGCCCGCCGGGCGCGGGCGGGCGATGGACGCCGCGTCCGTGCTGCCGGCCCTCGCCGCCGTACCGCCCGGCGTCCTCACCGGAACCTCCACCGCGACCCTCGTCGAACTCGCCGACCCGCTCGACCCGCAGACCGTCCTCACCCGGCTGCGGGCCGCGGCGGTGAGCCCCGGCCCGCTGGTGGTCTGCCTCGCGGGACAGCTCCACCTCGACCGCCGACAGCAGCTGACCCATCTCGCCCTCGCCCGCACCACTCCGGCCACCCTCCGCTACACCGCGCTGCCCTGGCACTGGCTGGCCGTCGAACTCGCCGTCCGCGCCGCCGGGACCACGACCGTCGTCGCGGACCTCGCCGCCGACCCCGAGGTATGGGAGCGCCTCACCGCCGAGCCCGGTCTCCTCCGGCTGGGCCCCGGACCCGCCCTCTACGGCAGGGTGGTCCCCGCCCCGCGCCGCGGCGAACTCCTCGCTCCCGCCTATCTGCGGTCCTGGGCCGAGCTCTGGCGCTCCGGCGCCCGCCTGCCGTACGCCACCCTCCACGCCGAGTCCGCCGCTCGGGCGGCCGCGGCCGCGCCGCGCTCGATCCTCCTCGCGCCGGCCCCCGCCCCCGCGCCGGCCGTCCCGCAGGACCCGCACCCCGCGATCCTGGCCGCCGCGTCGGCCGGACGGCACGGCGAGGCGGCGGCGATGGCCTCGTCCTGGGAGAGCGAGGCCCTGCGCCGCCACGGCCCCCGGTCCCCGCAGGCCGTCCACTGGACGGAGGTCCGGGCCGACCTCGCCCGCCTCGCCGGCGAGCCCGCCCGCAGCTGCGAGTTGTGGCTCTCCGCTGCCGAGGCCCGGCTCGGACTGGGGCAGCCGACCGACGACACCGACGTCGAAGGGGCCGTGGACCGCGCCCATCACCAGTGGGAGCGGATCGCCGACCCGGCGAGGGCCCGCGCCCTCGGCCCCGAGCTCGTCGCCCTGCGCCGACGGGTCCCGGGCCGACGGCCCGGAGCGCTGGCCGCGCTGACGCGACGCATGGCGGACTGAGATGATCGGAGGCGTGGACGGACCCCGAGGTCAGACGCCATCTGGGCGTGGACGGACCCCGAGGTCAGACGCCATCTGGGCGGCCCGGTCACCGAACAGGTCGTACGGATCCGGCAGCGGCGGGTCGTCGGAGCACCCGGCGTCCACGCGGTGGTGCGGTCGGCCGACGACGTCGTGCTCGGCCTCGTCTCGGTGGAGCCCGCGGCGCGGGAGGGGGAGACGGAGGTCTCGTACCAGTTCCTGCCCGAGCACTGGGGGCACGGCTACGCGCGGGAGGCGGTCGGCGCCGTCGTCGAGGCGACCCTCCTGGACACCCCCAGCGTGGTCGCGCTGACCCAGGAGGCGAACGCCCCCTCCCGGCGTCTCCTGGAGGCCGTCGGCATGTCGCACGCCGCCTCCTTCGTCGAGTACGACGCCCACCAGGTGCTCTACCGGCGCAGCCGCTGAGGCCCCGGCCCCGCGTCACCGGACCTTCTCGCCCGCCGCGAGCGTCGCCACCATGCGCTCCAGCCGTTGCGCCCGGCCCTTCTCCGTACGGGCCTGCCAGAGCCGCATGATCACCAGGTACTGATCGGTCCTCCCGAGCCCCTCGAAGAAGGCCTTGGCGTCCGCGTCGGCGGCGAGGGCCGCCGCGAGGTCGTCCGGCACCGTCGCCTCCGCCTGCGAGGGGTACGCGGACTCCCACCGGCCGTCCGCCTGCGCGGCCCGGACCTCCGCCAGGCCCGGCTCGCGCATCCGGCCCGCCGAGGTGAGCACCGCGACCTTGCGGACGTTCACCCGCGACCAGAGGCTCCGGGCGCGCCGCGGAGTGTACTTCTGGAGGTAGTAGGTGTCGTCGCCGCTCTTGCGCTGCCCGTCGATCCAGCCGAAGCAGAGCATGCAGTCGAGGATCTCCGGATTGGTCAGCGAGACACCGCCCCCGCGCCGCCGACGTCCCGGCGGTCACGAGGCTGTGGACGGACCCCGAGGTCAGACGCCATCTGGGCGGCCCGGTCACCGAACAGGTCGTACGGATCCGGCAGCGGCGTCACCGAACAGGTCGTACGGATCCGGCAGCGGCGGGTCGTCGGAGCACCCGGCGTCCACGCGGTGGTGCGGTCGGCCGACGACGTCGTGCTCGGCCTCGTCTCGGTGGAGCCCGCGGCGCGGGAGGGGGAGACGGAGGTCTCGTACCAGTTCCTGCCCGAGCACTGGGGGCACGGCTACGCGCGGGAGGCGGTCGGCGCCGTCGTCGAGGCGACCCTCCTGGAC
>NZ_RDBH01000329.1 GCF_008042145.1 Streptomyces sp. adm13(2018) | reverse complement strand
CCATCACCATTTTGATGACGCCGCCGACGCCTGCGGCCGCTTGTGCGTGGCCGAGGTTGGATTTGAGGGAGCCGAGCATGAGGGGCTGGTCGTCGGGGCGCTGGTTGCCGTAGGTGGCGAGGAGTGCTTGGGCTTCGATGGGGTCGCCGAGGACGGTTCCGGTGCCGTGGGCTTCGACGGCGTCGACGTCGGAGAAGGAGATTCCTGCGTCGGTGACGGCGGCGCGGATGACGCGTTCCTGTGCGGGTCCGCTGGGGGCGGTGAGTCCGTTGGAGGCGCCGTCCTGGTTGACGGCGGTCCCGGCGACSACGGCGAGGACTTCGTGTCCCAGCCGTYGTGCGTCGGAGAGTCGTTCGACGACGAGGACGCCGACGCCTTCGGCCCATGCGGTGCCGTCGGCGTCCGCGGAGAAGGATTTGCAGCGTCCGTCGGTGGCGAGTCCGCGTTGGCGGGAGAACTCGATGAAGATGCCGGGGGTGGACATGATGGTGACGCCGCCGGCGAGGGCCAGCGAACACTCGCCGGAGCGCAGGGCCTGGACGGCGAGGTGGAGTGCGACGAGTGAGGAGGAGCAGGCGGTGTCGACGGTGAGTGCGGGGCCTTGGAGGCCGAGGGTGTAGGCGACGCGGCCGGAGGCGACGCTCGACGTCGTTCCGGTCAGTCCGAAGCCGGCCGCACCGGCCGCCGCCTCACCCAGCCGCGGACCGTACTCCTGGGCC
>NZ_RDBH01000328.1 GCF_008042145.1 Streptomyces sp. adm13(2018) | reverse complement strand
CTCGGGACGGCGGGCGAGTCACCGGTCGGCGACCACGAGACGACGGCCGCCGAGACGGCGGAGATGGCCCGCGCCGCCGCCGAGTTCGACTGGTTCACCGCCGAAGGGGAGGTGTCGACGGCGGCGTACGGCCAGACGGCGTCGAGGAGTTCGCGGCGGCGGACCGTCTCGCGCTCGACCGCCTCGGCGGAGACCGGCCGGACGGTGCCGAACCAGTGCCCGACCCCGTACCGGAAGCGGGTCGGTCCGCTGGTGGGGGAGAGGGCGAAGAAGGCCGCGTCGAAGACGGCGCCGAGGTGGCAGATCTCCAGCTCGCCGTCGTGGAGCCGGCCGCTGTCGACGAGGAACCGGCCGACGGCGCGGTGGGCGCCGGCCCGGTCGACGGCCTCGTCCCAGCCTTCCCGGGGGAGCCGTCCGCCGGCGGTGAGGAGGATGTCGACGCCGGGTGCGGCGGGGCTCTCGGCGTGCACGACGCGGCCGTCGACGAGGTAGAGGGTGCCGTGGTCGCGGAGCAGGGCGCCGGTGGCCTTCTCGGCGGCGAGCCGCACCAGCATGGGGGAGACGGGGCTGGCGACGGTACCGACTCCGGGGCCGTTCATCCCAGGACCAGCCGTTCGGCGAGGTCCCGGAGGCGCATCCGGGCGAGGGCGAGGTTGCCGGTGTCGCGGTCGAGCCAGAGGTGGAGGAAGACGCTGCTGTCGAAGGACGTCTCGACGAAGCGGAGGACGTGGTAGCCGGCGCGGGTGGTGACGATCAGGTCCTCGACGGGCGGTTCGTCGCCGGGTATCTCCCCTTCGGCGGTGAACGAGTCGAACTCGGCGGCGGCGCGGGCCATCTCCGCCGTCTCGGCGGCCGTCGTCTCGTGGTCGCCGACCGGTGACTCGCCCGCCGTCCCGAGGGCGAGTCCGCTGGTCCAGTCGACCAGGGAGGCGCCGCGAGCCCCCGGCAGGGTCATGGCCTCCATCAGGCACTCGTCGATTCCGGGCACGCGGATTCCCCTCCCGATGCGGCGTGCGGACGTACGGCAGTGACGGTGACGTTACTGAACGCAGCGGCGTCCGTGGGGTGTTCTGGCATTTTCCATCGGAACATGCCAGGCCCTGTCCGAATCGGGACCGGAATCTGTGTCAGGTCGCGCTCAGGTCTTCGATTCCACCGCGTGCGCGATCTCGGACAGGTCCTTGGTGAGCGCCTTGGCGACCGCCTTCGCGCCGAAGCGGGCGATCAGCCGTCCCAGGAACCCCTGCCTCCGGCCCTGGGCGGGCCGGGCGGAGAAGGTCATCCGCAGGGTGGTCGCGCCGGTCCCGTCGGGGAGGAGGGTGAGCTCGGAGACGTAGTGCATGCCGTGCGAGTCGGCGACCGTCACGTACCGGTCCGGCGGCTCGCACTCCGTCACCAGCATCTCCTCGGTGGCCTCCTTGCCCAGCATCCGCCGGGTCTCCCGCCAGCGGGTGCCCACGGCGAAGCCGCCCTCGGTGAGCACCTCCACCCGTTCGACGCCGGAGAGGACCCGCGGCATGTCGGGCAGGTCGGTGAGGGACTCCCAGACCCGCCCGGGGGAGGCGTCGACCCGTCGCTCGACGACGACGGTCGTGGTGTTCGAACCGGTTCCCGTTCCAGTCATGGCTTCATCGAAACCGTGTCGCCCGGCCCGCGCTACCGGACGAGGGCGTCCGCGTGCGCCCCGCCCGACTCGGCGACGATCTCCGCGAGCGTCTGGGGCTCCCGCACGGTCGTGAAGGTGACGGTCCCGTCCCCACCGTTCCCGCCGTCCCTGTCCCCGTCCCCGGCCCCGCCGTCTCC
>NZ_RDBH01000327.1 GCF_008042145.1 Streptomyces sp. adm13(2018) | reverse complement strand
CCTCCGTCGCGCCGGCGACCTGGTCTTCGTCTCCGGCACGAGCTCCCGCCGCCCCGACGGCACGTTCGTCGGTGCGAGCGCCGACGCCATGGGCGTGACGGACCTCGACATCCGCGCCCAGACCAGGGCCGTGCTCGACAACATCGCGCGCCTCCTGGCCGCGGCCGGCGGCGGCCTCGACGACCTCGTCTCCGTCACCACGTACCTGGTCGGCATGAACGACTTCCGCGGCTACAACGAGGTCTATGCCGAGTACTTCGACGAGACCGGCCCCACCCGCACCACCGTCGCCGTCCACCAGCTGCCCCACCCGCACCTGCTGATCGAGATCAGCGCCGTCGCCCACATCCCGCGGAGCACCGCGGCACCGCAGATCCGGAACGAGGAACCGCGCCCATGACCATGAGACCGTTCAACCTCCAGGCCTGGATCGAGGAACACCGCCACCTGCTCAAGCCGCCGGTCGGCAACGTCCAGATCTGGCAGGACGCCGACCTGATGGTGACGGTCGTCGGCGGACCCAACCGCCGCACCGACTTCCACGACGACCCGATCGAGG
This sequence comes from Streptomyces sp. adm13(2018), assembly GCF_008042145.1. Lineage (GTDB taxonomy): Bacteria > Actinomycetota > Actinomycetes > Streptomycetales > Streptomycetaceae > Streptomyces. The sequence goes on along the minus strand of NZ_RDBH01000327.1, from coordinate 1,159 downwards.
AGTTCTTCTACCAGCTCAAGGGCGACATGGTGCTCCGCGTCATGGACGAGGAGGGCAGCCCGCCCCGCGACATCCACATCCGTGAGGGCGACGTCTTCCTCCTCCCGCCGCACGTGCGGCACTCCCCGCAGCGCCCCGAGGAGGACAGCATCGGCCTGGTCGTCGAGTTCGCCCGCCCGCGAGGACAGCTCGACGCCTTCGAGTGGTACTGCACGGACTGCCACCACCTCGTCCACCGGAGCGAGGTCCAGCTCACCTCGATCGTCGACGACCTCCCGCCCGTCTTCGACTCCTTCTACGGCGACGAGACCGCCCGCACCTGCGGCACCTGCGGCGCACTCCACCCGGGCAAGGACTGGCCGGAGGCCCTGCGCCCCCGCACCCGCCGCGAAGCAGAGGGCGACGCATGACCGTCGTCGACATCCACGCCCACGTCTTCCCCGAGATCGGCCGCGCCGAGTCCCGGCGGCTCACCGGCTCCGACGACGGCCCCTGGCTGCGCACCACGGACGGCCCCGGGGCCGGGATGATGATGGCGGGATCCACCGAGTACCGGCCGGTGCGCCGCACCCTGTGGGACCCCGCGGAGCGGATCGCCGACCTCGACCGGCTCGGCGTGGACATCCAGGTCCTCTCCAGTACCCCGCTCCTCTTCGGCTACGGACTGGAAGCCGGGCGCGCCGCCGACTGGTGCCGCACCGTCAACTCCCGCCTCCTCGCGTACGGCTCCCACGGCCCGCACCGACTGGCCCCCCTCTGCCAGGTGCCCMTCCAGGACACCGAGACGGCCTGCGCCGTGCTCAGCGAGGCCATGCGGCAGGGCTTCCACGGCGTCCACATCGGCAACCACCTCGGCGACCGCGACCTCGACCACGGCGCGCTCCTGGAGTTCCTCACCCACTGCGCCGAGGAGGACGCCGCCGTCCTCGTCCACCCCTGGGACCTCCCGACCGGCCCGCGGTTCTCCCGGTACATGCTGGCCTGGCTCGCCGGCATGGCCGCCGAGACGCATCTGACCATCCTGTCGCTGATCCTGTCCGGCGCCTTCGAACGCCTGCCGGCCTCCCTCCGCCTGCTGTTCGCCCACGGCGGCGGCAGCTTCCCCTACCTCCTCGGGCGGGCCGACAACGCCTGGCACCGCCGCGACATCGTCCGCGCC
>NZ_RDBH01000326.1 GCF_008042145.1 Streptomyces sp. adm13(2018) | reverse complement strand
GCAAACCGCACCCCGAGAAGGAGTTCCCCCATGCAGTCCATCCCCACCCCCAGGCCCTCGTCCGCACCCGTCGACGGCGCCCTCTCGCGCCGGACGATGCTGGTGGGGGCCGCGGCGCTGGCGGGAACCACCGCCGCCGGCGCCGCGGCGGGGCCCGCGCAGGCCGCCGTCCCGACCGCCGGAGCCGCCGGGGTCGCCGCCCCGACCGCCGGAGCCGCGACGGCGGGCGCCCCGGGGCACCGGTCGAGGGCGGTCGTCTTCCGCGATGTGCGGCCCTTCGGCGCGGCACGGGCCAGGGACCTCGTGGTCGTCGACGGCCGCGTCTCCGACCGCCCGGCGCCGCACGGCGCGAAGGTCGTCGACGGCGGCGGCCGGATCGCGCTGCCGTCCCTGGTGGACGCGCACATCCATCCCGACAAGACGACCTGGGGCGGTTCTTGGGTGTCCCGGCGGCCGGCGAGCGGGATCGCCGACTACGTGGCGCAGGACGTGGAGCTGTTCCGCAGCCAGCGGCGCCCGGTCGCGGAGCGGGCGTACGGCCTGATGGCGCACGCCGTCTCCCGGGGCACGCGCGGCATGCGCGCCCACGCCGACGTCGCCCCGGCGTACGGTCTCGCCGGGGTGGAGGGCGTGGCCGAGGCCCGTGAGCGGCTGCGGCACGCCCTCGACGTCCAGATCGTGGCCTTCCCCCAGCACGGGGTGATCCGGACGCCGGGAACGGCCGCGCTCCTCGAACGGGCGGCGCGCGAGGGCCTGATCGACATGATCGGCGGCATCGACCCGATCGGTTTCGACGGCGCCCTCGACGACCAGCTGGACGTCGTGTTCGGCATCGCGGACCGGCACGGCGTGGGCGTGGACATCCACCTGCACGATCGCGGGGAGAAGGGCATGAAGGCGATGCGGGGCATCGTGGACCGCACGCGGGCGCTGTCGCTCGCGGGCAGGGTCACGGTGAGCCACGTCTTCTGTCTGCCGGGCCTGTCGGACCTCGAACTGGGCGCGATCGCGGCCGACCTGGGCGACCAGGACATCGCGCTGACCACGGTCGCCCCCTCCGACTCGCTGGTCCTGCCGATCGAGCGCCTGCGGGAGCACGGGGTGCGGGTCGGACTCGGCTCGGACGGCGTGCGGGACTCGTGGAGCCCGTTCGGGAACGCCGACATGATGCACCGCGCCCACCTGCTCGGCTGGGTGACGGACGTACGCCTGGACGACGAGCTGACCGGCTGCTACGAGGTCGCGGCGCACGGCGGCGCGGACGTCATGGGCCTGGCGCACGCGGACTTCCGGGCCGGTGCACCCGCCGACTTCGTCCTGGTCCGGGGTGAGTGCCTGCCGCAGGTGGTGGTGGACATACCCCGCCGCGATCTGGTGGTGCACGGGGGCGTGGTGGTGGCCCGGGACGGCGAGTTCCTGGCCTGAGGCCGCGGCCCGGGCCGGCCGGGCACCCGTGGGTGCGGGTGCCCGGCCGGCGGCCGGCGGCCTACAGGTAGGGCCGCGTGATCAGCTCGAACGCGTGGCCGCCGGGGTCCTTGAAGTAGACGCCGCGGCCGCCGTGCTCGGAGTTCGTCTCGCCGGGCCGCTTCATCTGGGGATCGGCCCAGTGCTCGACGCCCTGCTCGCGGAGCCGGGCGTAGGCCCGCTCGAAGAGCTCGTCGTCGACGAGGAAGGCGTAGTGCTGCATCTGGATCTCCACCGGGGGCTCGGCGAACTGGATGAGCACGCCGTCGGCGAGCTGGACGTTGACGAAGGGGCCCCAGGACGGGGCCTCGGGGAGCTCCAGGAGCTCCCGGAAGAACCGCGCGGACGCGTGGCGGTCCTTCGCGGCGATGATGGTGTGGTTGAACGTGACTGCCATGGGGATGACCTCGCTCTTGGTTCGACACGAAAGGGACTCGTCGCAGTGCCTGGGCACTGGGGGGGTCCGCGTGCGGAACCTCGGGGGCGCGGGGGACGCACCCACGGAGCGGTCAGTCGTCCACCGGATGGCCCGTCTGTGCATGGCGTCGAATCGCCGGTCCGGTGTTCACGCCGGGGACGTTACTTGATCACCCAGGTGGGGACAAGGGATTTCGAGCCACCCTCCCGGCCGGCCCGCCCGGGAGGGCCGGGTGAGCGCGGGGCACGGTGCGGGGGCGAGGGGTTCGAGCGAGGGACGGCCGGTGCGGCTCAGCCGTTCGGAAGGATCACCGCCCGGCCGTTGACCCGCCCCTCGTGCAGGCGCTCGTACGCCTTCGGGGCGTCGTCCAGGGTGTAGGTCTCGGTGTGCACGTCGATCGCTCCGGTCCGGGCGAGGTCGAGCACCTCGATCAGTTCGGCCCGTGTCCCCCAGTACGGGGACGCGACCGAGACCTCGTACGGCAGGGCGCCGAACCCGACGGGCAGGGTCCCGCCGCCGAGGCCGACGATCGTGACGTCGCCCTCGACGCCGACCATGGCGCCGGCCGCCGTGACCGTCGGCGGGGCGCCGACGAAGTCGAGGACCACCTCGGCGCCGCGTCCGCCGGTCAGTTCGCGCACGGCGGCGGCCGCCCCGGCGTCCGACAGGACGGTCTCGTGCGCGCCGACGGCACGGGCCAGGGCGAGCTTCTCCTCGGTCACGTCCAGGGCGACGACCCGGGCCGCCGTCGTGGCCCGCAGGATCTGGATGGCGACGTGCCCGAGGCCGCCGGTGCCGACGACGACGACGGTGCTGCCGGGGACCAGCTTCGGGAGGGAGCGCTTGACCGCGTGGTACGGGGTGAGGCCGGCGTCCGTGAGCGGTACGGCCCGGACGGGGTCGAGCCCGCCGAGCGGGACGAGGTGGCGGGTGCTGTCCACGATCATGTACTCGGCGATGGCGCCGGGGGCGCCGAGCCCCGGCGGCCTGATGCCCAGTTCGGCGGCGCGCAGGCAGTAGTTCTCCTTGCCCTGGGCGCAGGAGGAACAGCTGCCGCAGCCCCAGGGGCCGTAGACGGCGACCGCGTCGCCGACGGCGAAGCCCTCGGCACCCGCGCCGAGTGCCGCGACGGTGCCGACGCCCTCGTGGCCGAGGGTCAGCGGCAGCGGGAAGGACAGCTGTTCGGCGGGCAGGCTCATGACCGCGATGTCGGAGTGGCAGACACCGGCGGCGGTGATCTTCAGGAGCACCTGGCCGGGTCCGGGCTCCGGGTCGGGGAGGGTGACGACCTCGGGCGCGGCGCCCACCGCGCGGTACTGCAATGCCTTCATGGCGTGTCCTCTCGTGTGCGTCGTCGTGCGCGTGCGCCCCGGACCGGCCGCCCCCGTGCTCGGCGCCGAGCACCTCCCGGGTCGCGTCCCCGGCGCGCCGCCCGGTGCGGTGGCCCACGCCCCTATGTGCACCGTACACCTACCACCCCCTCAACGGGATATTCCTCCGGTATCGCCACCTCACACCGCACAGCGGATCTTCTGACGACTTGTCGCCAATAAGCCGCATTGCACGCATGGACGATCCCGGGCCGGGCAGATCGTCGACGGGCCGATCGGCCCGCGCGAGAGGAGCGTGCCGTGCTGTCCGATCTCTTCGACCGACTGTTCCGACGCCGCGGCTCGGACGGCCGCCCGGGGGCGGGCCCCCGGGGACCCGCGCGCTCACCGGGGAGGCTCGTGCTCGACGCGGACTTCTCCTCCACCGCGCAGTGGGTCGCCGGCCGTTCCTGGGCCTATCCCGGCGGCGGACCGACCAACCCCGGCGACAACAAGCTCGACCACCTCGTGGAGGACCCCGCGTACAGCAGGTCCGGGGTCTTCCGGGCGACCCGCCGCCCCGACGGCAAGTGGGACGCGGGCCTGCTCACCACGGAGGGCAGTGCCGAGGCCTTCCTGGTGCGGGCCGACGACGTCCTGGAGGCGCGGGTGCGCCTGCCGGTCGAGACGGGGGCGTGGCCGGCGATCTGGACCTGGCTCGACGGCGGGCAGGAGATCGACGTCTTCGAGTACCACCCCGACAACCCCGACCTGCTGGAGCTGTCGAACCGGATCAAGTCCCGCCATCTGTACTACCGGAACCCGGCGATCCGCCCGGGGGCCTGGGTCGACCTGCGGGTCGAGTTCGGCGCGCGCAACGTGGTGTGGTGGGTGAACGGCGCCCGGGTCTTCGACGACCGCCGTGGGGTGGGGCGCTCCTGGCGGGCGCACCTCATCGTGAACCTGTCGGTCTGCGCGGGCCGCTACCACCCGGCGCCGGACCCCTCGGTGTCCTCGATGTCGTACGAGGTGGCGCAGTTGCGCGTGTACCGGGACTGATCCCGTCGCGCGGGTCCGCCGGGTGGGCGGCGGGGTCCACGCCGCTCCACGCCGCTCCGCGCCGTCCGGGCCGTCGGCGACGCGCGCGGGAGGAGGGGGGATGCGGGCCCCGGAGGAATCGTCGTTGCGTAGGCTCGAAGCGAGCGTTCCGCGCACCGCACGGTGCCGCCCGTACGACGAGGAGGACCCTCCCATGACCACCGCCGACGAGGGCCGGCAGCAGCAGTTGGACGCGGCCAGCGTCCTCAACGCGAAGACCACCCTCCTCCAGCTCCTCGCACGCGCGGGGGTCTACACCGGCGACGCGGAGGAACTCATCGGGCTCGTCGAGGCCGGCGCGCTCGCCCTCGCCCACGAGGAGATCGCCGGGGCCCGGCGGGACGCCGCCCCGCACGGGACGGCGGACGAGCGGGGGGAGGGCTACGCGTCGGGCTGGTCCGACGGCGCCCTGGCCGTCACCGGTGAACTCGGCGCCCTCGCCGAGCAGGCGCTGCTCCGCGCCGTCGCGACCGCCCCCTCGGCCGACGCCCCCGACG
>NZ_RDBH01000325.1 GCF_008042145.1 Streptomyces sp. adm13(2018) | reverse complement strand
ACGACGGTGGAGGAGGGTCCGTTGACGGCGGCGACGGAGATCTGTCCGTGCCAGGTGGTGAGGATGTCTTCGGTCTGGGTCTCGGGGATGCTGAGCCAGGCCATGCCGCCGCCTCCGGAGAGGGCGCGGAGGGCCTTGGAGCGGAGGGCGATGATGCGGGCGCCGTCGTCGAGGGTGAGGCCTTCGGCGACGACGGCGGCGGCTATCTCGCCCTGGGAGTGGCCGATGACGGCGGTGGGGTTGACGCCGCTGGCGCGCCAGAGGGCGGCGAGGGCGATCATCATGGCCCAGGAGGCGGGCTGGACGACGTCGACCCGGTCGAGGCCGGGGGCGTCGTTCTCGGCGCGCAGGACGTCGGTGAGGGACCAGTCGACGAAGGGCGCGAGAGCGGTCTCGCAGTCGGCGATGGTCTGGGCGAAGACGGGCGAGGTGTCGAGGAGTTCGACGGCCATCCCCGCCCACTGCGCACCCTGACCGGGGAACACGAACACGGCCCGGGAGACGGACACGCCGTTCTCACCGTCGACCTCGCGCGAGGCGAGCGCGTCGAGACCGGCGAGGAGCCCGTCCCTGCCCTCGGCTCCGGGGACCACGGCCCGGGACTCGAAGGCGGAGCGCTTGGCCGCCAGCGAGAACGCCACATCGGCCGGGCGGAGTTCGGGCCGTGTACGGACGTACTCGGCCAGCCGTCCCGCAGTATCGGCCAGCGCCTCGGCCGAGCGCGCCGACAACGTCCACGGCAGGGCCGCGCCGTCCAGCCCGCCCGTCCCGTCCGTCGCCTCGTCCTCGGCGGCCGGTCGGGTGGTGGGGGCTTCGGCGAGGATGACGTGGGCGTTGGTGCCGCTGATGCCGAAGGAGGAGACGCCGGCGTGTCGGGTGCGGTCTTCGGTGGCGGGCCAGGGTCGGGGCTGGGTGAGGACTTCGACGCCGCCGGTTTCCCATTCGACGAGTTCGCTGGGCTTGCTGACGTTGAGGGTGGCGGGAAGCTGTTCCTGCCGGAGAGCCATCACCATTTTGATGACGCCGCCGACGCCTGCGGCCGCTTGTGCGTGGCCGAGGTTGGATTTGAGGGAGCCGAGCATGAGGGGCTGGTCGTCGGGGCGCTGGTTGCCGTAGGTGGCGAGGAGTGCTTGGGCTTCGATGGGGTCGCCGAGGACGGTTCCGGTGCCGTGGGCTTCGACGGCGTCGACGTCGGAGAAGGAGATTCCTGCGTCGGTGACGGCGGCGCGGATGACGCGTTCCTGTGCGGGTCCGCTGGGGGCGGTGAGTCCGTTGGAGGCGCCGTCCTGGTTGACGGCGGT
>NZ_RDBH01000324.1 GCF_008042145.1 Streptomyces sp. adm13(2018) | reverse complement strand
CCCCGGCGCGGCCCTCCGCCGCCCCCTCCGGGCGGACGACGGCCCCGGCCGGCCGGGAGCCCGCGCGCGGGACGACCGGAGCGCCGGACCCGGCGTCCCCCGCGGAGATCGGCAAGGGCCCGAGGGTGGCCGCCGAGGAGACGCCCGGCGCACCCGGCAGCCGCCCGAAGGCGCCGCCCTGCGTCACCGAGAAGCCGACCTCGACCTCGCTCTCCGCGTACATCACCGGCTACTCCAACGTGCGCAAGCTCGACGGGGCCTCGCTCATCCCGGTGTCCTGCGTCCAGCTCGAACAGGGCGAGCCGGTGATCGACTTCCGGCCGGACGGCACCCTGCACCTGCTCCAGAGGTCGGAGGGCTCCCTCCTCCACCAGGGGCGCAAGCAGACCCCGCCCTTCACGTCCACCTTCCTGACCTTCGGCTTCGCGCCCACCACGGCGACCCTGGTGCTGGAGCAGGCAGGCCCGCTCGTCGTCGAGTCGGACGTCCTCCTGGTCTTCCCCGACAACATCGCGGAGACCTACATCCGGGTGCCCCTCGTCCTGCGCGTGCTCGACGCCAAGGTCAACGGGACCCCGCTGGACGTCGGCCCCGACTGCCGCACGGCGACCCCGCTCGCCTCGCCCGAACCCCAGCCCGCCAAGTACCCCGGCGACCACCTGGTGCTGCTCGGCAAGGGCCAGCTGCTCAACGGCACCGACGCCACCGGCTACGTCCTCACCAGCGGCGGGCCGCTCACCGGCGAGGTGACGGTCCCCGCGTTCAAGGGGTGCGGCACCGGCGGCGAGAACCTCGACCGGCTCCTCACCGCCGCCATCTCCGGCCCCGGCAACCACGTCCGGCAGATCCAGGGCCAGACCTGCGCGGTGGGCGTGGAGGTGCCCACCGAGGGCCAGTGCACCGAGGACCGCCAGCCGTACGTGGTCCCCAAGCCCGAGCGCTGAGCCGACGGCCCGGGCCACCGCCCGGGCCGCCACACCCCGCCGCACCGCCCACGCCCACCGCGCAGGTCTGGCCCTGGATCTGCCGGACGTGGTTGCCGGGGCCGGAGATGGCGGCGGTGAGGAGCC
>NZ_RDBH01000323.1 GCF_008042145.1 Streptomyces sp. adm13(2018) | reverse complement strand
GAGGTACTGCTCCTCCCAGCCGTCGTCGCCCCACCGGACGGCCGGCACGAAGTGGAGGCTTCCGTCCTGCCGGTCGACCAGGTAGTGGCCGCCGACGAAGCTGCCGCGCGGCCCGTCGCCCCGTGCCTGTTGCGCCGAGCGCCAGAAGACGAGCCAGCCGACCGCCCACTCCTCCACGTGGTGGACGTCGGGCGTCGGCGGCGGACCCTCCCACGGCCACGTCGGCAGCTCCCGGGCGAGGAAGGCCCGGACGAGCGCGACGGCGCGTTCCCTGGAGATCATCACCCCATCATTCCGCACCGCCCACCCGGTGCAGCACGGCCCGCACCGCGCGGACGACGGCTTCGCGGGACGCGTCCGTGCGGTCCAGGGCCTCGAAGCCGTGCCGTCCGTCCGGCACGTCGACGATCTCGACGTCCATCCCGTGCTTCCCGGCGGCGGCGAGGAACTCCTCCACCGTCGCCGCGAACGCCGGGTGTTCACGGCCGGCCCGGACGAGGACCACCGGCAGCGCTCCGGCGCCCGCGAGCGCGGTCACGGGCCGGAAGCGCCTCTCGACGGTCTCCCAGCCGGGCGGCGTACCGAGGACGGGGTACGAGAGGGCGAGACACCGGAGCCACGGCGGGGGCGCCGCCAGCCAGTCGGCGGCGAGGAGACCGCCTCCGGAGAACATCCAGAGTGCGATCCGGTCCGGGTCGACCAGGGGGTGGGAGCGGAGCGTCTCCACCGTGTCCGCGATGTCACCGGCGGCGCGGGCGTAGTCGGTCAGGGCGTACAGCCGGTGGTCGACGGTGGCGCCGACCGCGCCGAGGCCGGCCAGGTAACGGGCGTAGCCCCGGTAGAAGGGGGTGTCGCGTGGGGTGGCTACGCGATCGGCGTCGACGGGACCGCCGTGCACGAAGAGGACGGCCGGGCGGCGCCCTTCCCTGTCCGGCAGGTGGACGTCGAGGCGGCCGTGCCGCTCGTACGGGTGCTCCTGCGTGTCCAGCAGGAACTCCTGCTCCTCGTAGGAGGGTCGGTCCTCCCCGAGGGTGATCCGGCGGCCCTCTCCCGCCGCCGCGCGCACGAGGATGTCGGCGAGTTCCGCCGGATGAGTGAGCATCGGCCAGTGCCCGGAGGGGAGTTCCCAGAAGACCCAGCCGGATCCCGACAGCTTCCGAAAGCGCGGCGGGCCCGTGCGGACCAGCATCTCGACCACATCGACGCCCGGTCCGTCCGCCGTGCACATCACCGCGGCGGCCGGGACCCGGTCCAGACCGCCGCCGAGCCGCAGCGGTTCGGTGAGGGTGCGGGCGGGCTGCGGCACGGCCAGCCGGTCCAGGCGGGCCAGGTCGTCCGGGGAGAGGCCGGCGAGGCTCCCCCAGAGCGCCCACTCCTCCCCCCGGGGCGGCGGGAGTGGGGTGGTGTCATGGCCGAGCCGTTCCCGGACGGTCTCGTCGCGGACGAGCAGCACAGCCGGGTCGCCGTCCGAGGGGAGCCCGGCGGCGACGTACACGACCCGGGCCACCCGGTCGGGCCGCCGGTCGGCGGCGGCGAGCACCGGGTGGATGCCGTGGCCGTGCCCGACGAGGACCGTCTCAGGGTCGTCGAGCCGGTCGAGGAGCGCCAGCAACTCCTCCGTACGCGTGCCGAGTCCGGCGCCGGGATCGCCGTCCGGCGTCACCGGGTGGACCCGCGCCCCGCCCTCCCGCAGCCGCGACGGGAGCGGCGTGAGTGGCGGGACACAAGCACGAGGAGGCGGGAATGACGGCGTTCGTTCTGGTGGGAGAGGCGTTCACCGGGGGGTGGCTGTGGGA
>NZ_RDBH01000322.1 GCF_008042145.1 Streptomyces sp. adm13(2018) | reverse complement strand
CCCCCGCCTCGCCCGCCCAACCTTTCGTAGCCCCGATGCCTTCCTTAAGCGGGTCCTAAGGATCCCCGCCCGTGTCCCCGGACGCCGGTTTGTCCCTTTCCCGGTCGCTAGCGTGCTGCCGCACCCCACTCACCACCCCCGGCACACAGAGGCAGGCACGCGATGGGCACCAGTTCGCACCGGCGCAGGGCGAGCGTCAGGACCAAGGCCGTCGGAGCGGTCGTCGCCGCCGCGGTCGTGGGCGGCGCCGCCTTCGCGCTCACCGGTACGGCCCAGGCCGCCTCGGTCGGCGCCGCCTACACCCGGACCAGCTCCTGGACCGGCGGCTACACCGGCCAGTACGTCGTCACCAACGAGACCTCCGCCGCCCAGACCGACTGGACCCTGGAGTTCGACCTCCCCGCCGGGACGACCCTCGGCTCCCTCTGGAACGCCGAGCACACCGTCTCCGGGCGCCACGTCACCGTGAAGCCCGCCGACTGGAACAAGCGGCTGGCACCCGGCGGGTCCGTCACCGTCGGCTTCACCACCAGCTCCGCCGGACAGGCGGGCGACCCCGCCGGCTGCCTCATCAACAAGGCGGCCTGCTCCGCCGGCGGCCCCGCCC
>NZ_RDBH01000321.1 GCF_008042145.1 Streptomyces sp. adm13(2018) | reverse complement strand
GGAACGGGGTGCCGCCCCGGCCCACCGTCGAGGTCCGGAGGGAGGCCGGCACCGGCGCCGCCACCCTGCACATCACCGCCCGGGCACACGGCCGGAGCGGCACCCCGTTCCAGTACGCCGTCCACCGCTTCCCCGGCAGGCCCGGACCCCACCCCGACCGCGGGACCGGCACCCTGATCGCCGTGGTACCGGGCGGGAAGCGGGCCGTCCACCACGACGCCGACGCACCGGCGGCCTGCTGGTACGCGGTGTCCGCCGTGGACCGGGTCCAGCGGCAGGGCCGACTGTCCCGGCCCGCCCGCTGACACGCCCGGTTCTCGCCGGCCGTTCCCCGCGCGGGGARCGGCCGGCGAGCCGCGCGCTCCTCCCACGGCGCCCACGGCGCGGGCGGAGAAACGTTCACCAGCTGGGCGCTGGACATACGGTCGACAGGCGAAGCCCCTTGCTGGACCATGCGTCCCATGCCTCTCACCGTTCGCGATCTGCTGGCCATTCCCTCCCTGCGTCTGCGCCTGGTGGCTGGCGGCACGGGCCTCGGCAGAGTGGTCGAGGCTGCGCACGCGACCGAGAACACCCGGCCCGCCTCCTGGCTCGAAGGCGCCGAAGTGGTCATGACCAGCGGCCTGTTGCTGTCGGAGGACGAGGCCGACTGCTCGGCGTACGTCGAGGAACTCACCTCCGGCAAGGCCGCCGCCCTCATCGTCGGCGTGGGTCCCGGACTGCCCCTGCAGACGGTGCCGGACGCCCTGAGCCACCACGCCGAACACCTCGGGATGCCGCTGCTCACCGCACCGGCGAGCGTCTCCTTCGCCTCCATCACCAAAGCGGTGTTCGGCGCGCGCGCCTCGGAGGAACGACGCCTCCTGGAACGAACCCTGCGCACGCAACGCCGGCTGTCGTCGGCTGCCGCCTCCCTCGACGGGCTGACGGGGCTGCTCTCGTCCTGGTTCCAGGCGGTGAACTCGGGCGTGGCCGTGTGCGACCCCTCGGGGCGGCTCCTCGGCTCCGCCGGCACCGACGGGCCGAAACTGCTGACGGACGCCGCTCCCGTGATCGACACCGTCTCCCTGCACGGTCTCCGGGGCAGCGGCGGCGCGGACCTGCCGTGCGGAAAGCTCGTGGTGCAGCCGCTCGGCACCACCCGTCTGCGCGGCTTCCTCGTCCTCCTCGACGCGGACTCGCCGGAGGCCCGGTTGCTGATCAGCGTCCTCGTCTCGCTGCTCTCCGTCGAACTGGAACGACGCCACCTGGCCGACGAACCGCAGCGCCGTCGCCGGGCGGCCCTGCTCGCCCGGCTCTTCCACCCGGACATCACGGCGGACCAGGCACGGGCCCTGCTGCGCACGGCGGACGTCCCCGCCACGACCGTCCGGGCCGTGGCGGTGCGGGCTGCCGGCGAACCGGTCGAACTCGCCGCGGACCTCGCCCTCGCGGTGCCGGGTGGACTCGCACGCGTGACGGGCGACACCGTCGAACTGGTCGTGGCGGAGGAGGTGGACACCTCGGCCGTGCTCAGCCGGTTCGCGCCGGGCCGCCCGGCGGGGATCGGTCCGGCCGTCGCCCCCCAGCACGCGGCCCTCTCGCTCCGGCAGGCGAGCGGGCTGCTCTCCTCCAGCGCCGAGCTGGGCCGCCCCGTCAGCGCTTCGGAGGCCGGGTCGGTCAGACTCCTGCTCAGCCTGGGGAGCCCCGCGACACTGGCGGCCTTCGCCGACACCGTACTGGCCCCACTCGACGCCGCCGATCCCGTCGGGGAACTCACCGAGACGCTGCGCGTCTGGCTGGAGACGAACGGCTCCTGGGCCGAGACCTCCACCCTGCTCGGCCTGCACCGGCACACGGTCCAGAACCGCATCGAGAAAGTGGCCAGACTGACGGGAAGACGGCAGGACCGCGCGGAGGACCGCATCGACCTCTGGCTGGCGCTGACGGCGCGAGCGGTCGGCACCCCCGCACCCCATCAGCGGAGATACCGGAACGCCGTCCCCCAACAGGGCTGAACAGTCGAACCCGCCGGTGGACGGATCGACATTCCGTCCATGTCCAGGCGCCCGCCCCGGTTCCTACCGTACGCCTGCCGGTCCGAGCCGGCACGGACCACGGTGCTCCCCCCGGGGCGGCCACCCGACCGCCCTCCACCCGCCTGAGCCGTGCCGGACGACCGCGTCTCCCCACCGTCAGACAGGAGAATCAGCATGAGAATCCGGTCCGTCCTGACAGCGCTGGCCCTCGTCCTCGGCGCGCTCTTCGCGCCCGGCGTCGGCGTCCTCACCGCCGCCGGCGAAGCCCAGGCGGTCAGCAAGATCAGCCACGCCACCGCCACCTCGATGTTCCGGTCCTCCGGGATCACCTGGTCCTCGTCCGGCGGCTGCTCCAACCGCAACGTCGCCACCTGCACCTCCTTCGACCAGCTCAACCTCGCCACCGCCCAGGGCGCCCAGACCCTCAAGAGCGCCAGCGGCTGCGCCCTGAACATCACCGGCGGCACCGAGACCGGCCACGCGAGCGGCACCTACTCGCACTGGAACGGCTACAAGCTCGACTTCGCCAAGGCCACCTGCGTCACCAACTACGTGAAGAACACGTTCACCTACATCGGCGTACGCGGGGACGGCGCACCGCAGTGGAAGTCCGGCGCGGGCAACGTCTACGCCGACGAGGGCAACCACTGGGACGTGACCTTCTACAACTGCGGCGGCTGCTGACCCCCTCGCCCCGCCCGCACCGGCCCCCCGACGGGCCACCGGCCTCCGGAGCCCGACGTGGCGCCCTTCCTCCGCCGAACGCACCACCAGGCCGAGGGCGTGCCACCGGCTCCGGAGGCGTCGGCGGGCCACGGGTTTCTCCGCGGCCCGCATGTCGCGACCGCCGAGAGGGCCCGGCGTGCGCACCCTGGAAGCCCCGACCGCACGGAAGGGGCACGGATCACTCGTGCATCCGAGCGGCTTCGCCAACTCTTCTCGTCTGGAGCAAAGTTGACCCAGGACCTCTCTCGCCGCGTCGCGTTGCGCGCGGCAGTCGGCACCGCACTCGTCCTGCCCGTCGTCCACGCGGGCACCGCGCAGGCCACCGCACCCCTTCCGCCGTCGCCGAAGGACGGCGGACAAGGCCCCGTGACCAACCCCCGGGACCCCGGCGCGGTCTACGGCCCCGACGCCGCCCGCAGCGCGCACGCCGAACCGCTGAACGCCGCCGTCGGCTGCGCCGTGGCGCGCGGAGGACACCGCTGATGGCCACCTTCGTGACCCGCGCCCAGTGGGGCGCCCGAGCGTCCAGAGGCGTCAGCGGCAGCATCACCCCCGCGCAGGGCGGGGTGGTCGTCCATCACGTCGACGCCGTCAGAGTGGCCAAGGCCGACCACGCCGACTGCGCCGCCCAGGTGCGCGGCATCCAGAACTACCACATGGACTCGAACGGCTGGGCGGACATCGCCTACAGCCACCTCGCCTGCGTCCACGGCTACCTCTTCCAGGGACGCGGCGAGAACGTGCGCACCGCGGCCCAGGGCACCACCCAGGGAAACGACGACTGGTACGCGGTCTGTGCGCTGACCGGCGGTACCAGCAGCACCTACGACGTCATCACCAGCCAGCTCATCGACGCCATCCGGTACGGGATCAACCGACTGCGGTCGTCCGGCGGCGCCGCCCAGGCCATCACCGGCCACCGGGACCACCACGCGACGGAATGCCCGGGCGCTCTGTACACCCGGGTCATCAGCGGCGAGGTCAATCCCGGCGGCGGCCCCCTGCCGTACCCCGGGGTCACCTTCCGCCAGTCCCCGGCCACCGTGCACGCGAGCGTGGCGACCTGGCAGTACCGCATGAACAACGCGCACGGCTTCGCCCTCACCGTGGACGGCCAGTACGGGCCGGGCTCCGACGCGGCCTGCCGCAGCTTCCAGTCACGCAAGGGGCTGACCGTGGACGGCCTGGTCGGCCCGGCCACCTGGGGAGCGACGTTCGCCTAGCCGTACTCCGACGACCGATTCCTCGGAGAGCACGAAGGACGGCCCATCCTCCGAGGAGGCCTCCGTGGCGGCCGGAGTCGTACCGGCCGCCACGGAGAAGGGGAAGGAATCAGGCGACGGCGTCGAACGAGGGGAGGTACCCGTACTGCTGTCCCTTGCCGTTCGGGTGGTAGCTCTCGTCGACGGGAAGCCGCGTGCTGTGCAGCCAGGCGTCACCCGAGCAGATCTCGTGCCCCGAGAAGGTGCCGCGTACGTCGATGAAGCGGAAGCCGGCGGCCGCCGCGCGCCGGCCGATCACCGAGTTGAGCGTGTCGGCGGCGTCGTCCAGCGCCTTGCGCTTGGTGTCGCCGATCCCGACGACGCAGCTGCCGAGCTTGTAGAGCCGCGGATAGCCGAGCACCATGACCCGGGCCTGCGGGGAGCGCGACCTGATGCCGGAGTAGAGCTGGTCCAGCTGGCCCGGCAGCTGGTTGCGGGCCCTGGCCGTGCCCTCGTTCACCGCGGCGATGCAGGCCTGGTCGGACTGCAGCACGCACACGCCCATGATGTCGGCGAACCCGATGTCGTTGCCTCCCGCGCTGACACTGACGAGGCTGGTCGAGCTGGTGAGGCTCCCGAGCTGACTGTTGCGCACGGTGGTGCTGGTGGCGCCGGAACATGCCACGAAGACGAAGGACGCCGGCGCGTTCGCCGCACTCCACAGCGCGGGATAGGAACGGGAGCTGCGCTTGCAGTTGCCACTGTCCGAGAGGTACGAGCCCGCGCCGACGCCGGAGGAGTACGAGTCTCCCAGCGCGACGTACCGGTCCCCGGCGGCCTGCGCGGCGCCGGTTCCGAGCAGGAGTGCGACGGCTGTGAAGAGCATGGTGAGCGAGGCGGACAACCTGCGGAATCTGCGCACTCGGTGCCTCCGGGGCATGGTGATCGGCCGGGACGGTCCGTCCGTCCCGTGGGTGAACGACTTCTGGGTGGAGAAGGAGCGGTCTGCGCGCCCCTCCGGCTGAGCCGCAGACCGGTTCGGCAGCTGCGCCCCAGTTGTTTCACCCGACTCCCCGGCAGCGCCGGACTCCGGTAACCGCGGCGTGTCGAGGGCGAGAACGCCCTGCCGGGGTGCTCGTCGGAGCTGGGCGACCGCACAGCGACGCAATCGATACGCAGGCTTCCCCTCCTGCGGGCGGCACGACTCTCTCCGCCGCGCCGGGGACGATTCGGTTCCGGGGGGCGCGCGCCCGACCCACGCGCCGTACAGGTGCGATCCGGACATTCCCGGTTCGAGGCAGCCGACGGGACAGGCCCTCGGCCTGCTGCGCCCTCGGAGCGACGCACCGGATCCGGCCGATGCGCTCCGTAGTGCGCCCCCTGTGCACCCGGTGCTGTGTTCCGCATCCGGCCGCAAGGGCAGAGGGGTGGGGGTGATGGCTCGCGTCGTGCCCATCTGGCACGACGGGGAACCGAAGGGGTGGGAATGATACGAGTGACGGTGGTCTACGAGGCGCAGCTGCTGCGGACCGCATTGGTCGAGATGCTCAGATCGGGCGGGGTCACGGTCATCTCCTCGCTGCCCCGATGGCCGCTCGGCCCGGCGACGGGGATGTGCGAACCCGACGTGTACGTGGCGGACGCCGAGTGTCTGCCCTCCTCGGAGACGCGGCCCGTGGCCACCGTCGCACGGTGCTCGGGGGAGGCCTCGGGTGTCCGTCCGGCCCTCCTGGCCCTCGTCGCCGGGGAGCGGCCGGGGGTGCTGCGGCGGGCCCATGCCGCGGGGGCGAGCGGCTTCGTCGACCAGAACGCCCCGAAGTACCGATTACTGGAGGCAGTGCACCGTCTGTCCAAGGGGGAACGCTACATCGACGACACGCTCGCGCTCGGCTTCCTCCAGGCGGCGGAGATGCCCCTGACCCGGCGTGAGCTGAGCGTCCTCTCGCTCGCCGCGGACGGGGCGCCGGTCGCCGAGATCGCCGCGACGCTGTTCCTGACCAAGGGCACCGTCCGCAACTACATGGCCAGCGTCATCCGCAAGGTCGGGGCACGGAACCGCGTGGACGCGATCCGGATCGCCCAGGGCGCCGGGTGGACCTGAGCACGGCCCCGGCGTCCTCGCCGGAGCGGTCCGCTCACTCCTGGACCTGGTTCCAGTGCCCCACCAGATCGCGGTAGAGAGCGGACCGCGCGAGCAGCTCGTCGTGCGTTCCGTACTGGGCCCGGGTGCCGTCCAGGACGAGGATCCGGTCGGCCCGGAGCGCGGACGACAACCGGTGGGCCACCACGACCAGGGTGCCCGGCCGCGCGCTCAGCGCCCGCTCGGCGGTGGCCTCCGCGACGGGATCCAGGTGGCAGGTCGCCTCGTCGAGCAACAGCAGCGGGGCGGGAGCCAGATGGGCGCGCCCCAGCGCGATCAGCTGCCGTTCGCCGAGGGACAGGGCGTCGGGCTCCAGCGTGCGGTCGAGGCCGCCCACCCGGTCGACGAGCGGTGCCAGGGCGAGCGCGTCCACGGTCCGGTCGACGGCGGTCCGGTCGGCGTCGGGCCGCAGGTACCGCAGGTTGTCCCGCAGGGTGCCCGTGAAGACGTACGCCTCCTGGGGGATCAACGCGCGCAGGGAGGTGAGCTCCGCGGGCGGGCACGTCGACACCGCGCGGCCGAGGATCCGTACGTCGCCCCGATCGGGGGCGAGCATGCCGGCCGCCACGTGCAGCAGGGTCGACTTGCCGATGCCGCTCGGGCCGACGACGGCGAGGTGTTCCCCCTGCCTGACGGTCAGCTCCAGCGCGTCGAGGACGGGACGCGCCCCGGGGCCGTACGCGGCGCGTACGCCGTGCAGTTCCAGCGCCGTGACCGCCCGGCCCGTACGGCGCGGGCCGGGCGGGGCGGTGGGTACGGCCGGCGCCGAGGGTGGGGCCTGGCTCGGTGGCAAGGGCTGAGTGAGCCGGTCGAGGACGACGAAGAGTCGCGCGCCCGCCGCGCCCAGGACGGTCATCAGGGTGTGCAGCGCGGGGAGCAACGACTGGAGGACGTACGTGAGCGCACCCACCACGGCTCCGGCCGTGACGCCCTGGCGGAGCAGCCACGGCGTCGCGACGAGCAGCAGAAGGACCGGCAGCTGCCCGGCCGTCGCCACCGAGAACGTGCGGACCGACGCCCAGCGGGCCAGGGCGCGCTGGGCGGCCGCCGCCTCCTCGACGGCACGGCGGTTCTGTGCGGCGGTCGCCTCCTGGGCGCCGCAGGCCACGATGTCCCGCAGAGCGGTGCGGGTGATCTCGGCGCGCCGGCCGACGGCCTCGTCCGCGTCGAGAAACCGGTGCTGGGCCCGCGCCATGGGCCGCAGCGAGGCCGTGAACAGGCCGAGGCCCAGGACCAGGGGCGGAAGCACCACGAGGAGGAACTGCGGCGCGAGCGACAGCAGCCCGACGAGCGCCCCCACGGCGACGAAGACGAAGGAACGGGTGGCGAGCACCAGTCCGGCGAAGCTGTCCCGCGCGATCTCGGTCTGACTCGTCAGCCGGGACACCGCGGTCGAGTCCACACCCCCGCCCCCGTCCCTTCCGGTGGCCGTGGCGGTGCGCAGGGCGCGTACCACCGACCCGCGGACGAGCTCGTCGCGCAGCGGCTCCGTGAGGTGGGGGAGCTGGGCGAAGACGCCCCGTACGACGGGGGCGCCGAGCAGGATGGCCACGGCTGCCCCCGCGAGCCAGAGCAGGCCGGTCGAGGGCGCGCCCCTCAGGAAACCGTCGTCGAGGGAGCGGGCCACGCAGTAGCCGCCGAGGAACGTCTGCGCGGACTCCGCGACGGACCAGCCCGCCAGCTTCGCCAGGACACCTTTGCGACGGCCGAGGAGTGACCCGAGGGAGGCCGTGACGCGCCGGGTCGAGTCCGTCTCCTCGGAGGCGGCCGCGGACGCCGGACGCGTGATCCGCCGCGCCGGGTCCGTGTCCTCGGAGGCGACGGCATCCGCTGCTTGACGGACCGTCGCCTGCGACGGAGCCGGTCCCTTCGCCCGCCCCGGGCTCGACGCGGGCGTCACTCGTCCGCTCCCGTCCCCGCTGCGGCCGACGACGTCAGAGCGCCGGATCCGGCGGGCTCCGGGGGAGCCTCCGGCCCGGTGGCCCGGAGCGGTGCGTCCGCGGGCCGGTCCTCCGCGGGCCGGTCCTCCGCGGTGAACACCGCGCGGTACTCCGGATCCTCCCAGAGCAGCCTGTGCGGTCCGGCCCTGCGCACACGGCCCGCCTCCAGCCAGACGACCAGATCCGCCCGGGCGGCCGTGGACACCCGATGCGCCACGATCAGCCGGGTGCCCGCCCGTGCCGGTGTGGCGAGGGCGGTCTCCACCTGGCGTTCGGTGGCCGTGTCGAGGCTCGACGTCGCGTCGTCGAGGATCATCAGACGGCTCCGGCCGATGAACGCGCGTGCCAGACCGAGGCGTTGGGCCTCGCCGCCGGAGAGCGGGGCATCGTCCACCGGGGTGTCGTACCCCTGCGGCAGCAGGCGGACGAAGCTGTCGGCGCAGGCGGCCGCCGCGGCCTCCCGGACGCTCGCCGGCGTGGCCGGGCTCCGCGCGGGCCCGGTTCCGGCGGCCAGCGCGGCGCCGAGCGTGGGGGTGGCCCCGCCGTCGAAGACGGGACGCGCGAAGGCGTACGAGGTCGCGCCACGCAGCTGCGCGCGGGACAGGTCGGCGAGGTCGACTCCGTCCAGACGGACGCTCCCGGCGTCGGGGTCGGTCAGCCGGCCCGCGACGGCGGCCAGGGTCGACTTGCCCGCTCCGGAGCGGCCCACGACGGCGACCGTCGACCCGCCGTCGATGGTGAGCGTCACGTCGGTGAGCAGGGGGACACCGCCGCGGGTCACCCGCACCCCGCTCAGGACCAGCTCCCCGGGCGCGTCGGCCGGCAGGACCGCGGAGCCGTGCGGCATCGGCGCCAGATCGGCGAGTTCGGCGGTGCGGCGTCCCGCGCCGCGCGCGCGGACCAGGGTGCCGAGCGGCGCCGCGATGCCACCGATCCCGGCGGCGAGCGCCGCGTACCGGGAGGCGGCGAGCAGCCCGCCCACGCTGACCTCGCCAGCGGCGAGCGCGACCCCCGCGACCGCGACGACGGCCGTGGTGAGCAGGGGCAGGAGGACGCCGCTGCGGGCGACGGCGCGGCCGTGGACGAGCCACATGCGGGTGCCGTGCCGGGTCATCTCCGCCAGCGGGGTGAGGACGCGCTCCTCCTCCTGCCGTGTGGTGTCGGCGGCGGCGATCGTACGGGCGCCGCCCAGCGCCTCGGCCAGCCGGGCGGCGACGGCGCCCTGCGCCCGCTGGTAGTGGCCGACCGAGTCGGAGGACTGGGTGGCGAACGCGCGGAGCAGCAGCAGGAGCAGGGGCAGACCGGCCACGAAGACGGCGGCGGTCCAGGGGTGGATGAGGGCCAGGGCGACGAGTGCGCCGATGGGCACGAGCACGGAGGACACCGCGGTCGCGAGGGCCGCCGGGGCGGTGCCGCTGTCGGTGCCGTTGACGCACAGCCGGGCGGCGACCTCGCCGCCCGAGTGGGGTGCCGCCCGGTGGGGCGCGGTGCCGAGGAGACCGTCCAGGGCGCGCAGCCGGATCCAGGCGGTGGCGCGGGCGTTGGCGAGCTGCGTCAGAAGGACGGAGCCGGTCTCCAGGAGCACTTCGGCCGCGAGGAGCACGCCGGTCCACAGCAGCCAGGTGCCCGCCCCGGGCCGGTCACGGAGCAGGAGGTCCAGGGTCCCGCCGGCGAGCGCGGGGACGGCGAGGGAGCAGGCCGCGCCGGCGACCGAGCAGAGCAGCAGCGCCGCGGTGATGCCCGCGGTGTGCCATACGGCGCCGCGGAGCAGCCGGTCGGAACCGGTCGGCGAGGCCATCCGGCCTCCTCTCTCCTCCCCTCCGGGAGCGACGTTCCCCCGCCGGGCCGCCGGTGTCCGGGGCCCGACGGCCGGAGCCCCGGGAGCAGTGCTCCCGGGGCCCCGTGACTCCTCACCGGCGCGCGGGGCGCCGTGCGGGAAGCCGGATCGGGTCAGTTACAGGTGGTGACGCTGAGGCTGCTGTCACCGCAGAGGAGGAGGCTGGCGCGGCTGCCGGTCTCGACGTCGCCGATGGCCTCGTCCTTGGGGGTCTCCAGCGACTGCAGGTCGAAGAGGTTCATGATCTTTTCCTTTCGTTGGGGACGGGTGGTGCAGGGCGACCCCGTTACGGGGCCGGTTCGTGGGGCCGCGGAAGCGGCGGAAGGAACGGCAGCTGGGCCGGGCGGTCGCCCAGGGCCGAGGAGAGGGCGAGCAGGACGCCCGCCGTTCCGGTGGAGAGGTCCATGGAGAGGCGCATCATCTGCTCGCCGGGGAAGGCGAGCCGGCCCTGGTAGGACATGGCGTGCCAGCTCAGACAGCCGACCTGGCGGCGTACGTCCTCCGGTGTCGTGCCGGGTCCGCCGACGTTCGTCCGGGCGAGGTGGAGCACCATGCCGGCGACGCCGCGGAAGAGACCGGGCTGGGCGTAGAAGGTGGCCTGCGCCGCCTGCACGATCTCGCGGCGCGCCCGGTCCAGGGCGTCGTCGCGCCGGTGGAGCAGGAAGTCGTCGATCACCATGCCGATGCCCACGCTGCCGGCGCCGAGGTACGGCATCGTGCGCCAGCCCTCGTCGACCTGCAGGGTCCCCGAGGCACCGCGGACGCAGCGGCTCAGGTCGTCGTGGAGCGCCTCGGCGGCGAGGTCGAGGAGGGCGGTGTCACCGGTGCGCTCGTAGAGCCGCACGAACAGCAGGGCCCGTCCGGCGGAGCCGTACAGCAGTCCCGTACGCGCCTTCCCCGCGATTCCCGCCGGTCGGGCGGGTGACCGGAGCGGGCGGGCGGACAGTTCGGCGCAGCGGAGGGCCGCCGCGTGGAGGCCGGACTCACCGGTGGCGGTGGCCAGGGCGTCCAGGGCGAGGCCGACACCGGCCGTCCCCGCGAACAGGTCGGGGGCGAGCCCCTCGTGGTCCTGTTCGGCGACGAGCGAGGCGAGGTCGAGAGCGGCGGCCGTGTGGCCGAGCCGTTCGAGGGTCCACGCGACGCCGGCGAGTCCGTCGTAGAAGCCGAGCGGTGTGCCGGAGTCGGGTTGCTTGGCGTGTCGCAGGAGCCTGTCCTCGGCGTCCGGACATCGGGGCGCGCCCGTCTCGTGCAGGGCGTGGAGCACCCCGGCGGTGCCGTGTCCGACGTTCATGCCGCCGCCGGCCGTGCCGAACTGGGCGATGTCCCCGGGGAAGAAGCGGTCCTCCCTCTCGGGTGTCGCCGACGCCATGATCGCGGCGACCATGGAGTCACGGCTGTCCGGCCAGTCGCCCGGCTCCACCGGCAGGAACCGGGAGCGGTCCGCCGGACGACCGGGCGCCCGCGCGCTCCCGCCGGACCGGTCGCCGGCCGGGTCGCGGGTGATCTCCCGAACCGCCTCGTCCAGGAGACCGGGGGGCAGCGGGAACCGCGCCGCGGCGGTCTCCGCCAGGTGCGCCGCCTTGCCCCGGTCCACCGCGAGCAGACTCGTGAGCGGGATGAACAGCGCGATCCGGAGGCACGCGAGGGCGTACCGGTCCACATCGAAGCCCCGCCGGTCGGCGGGCGCCACGAACGCCGGGTTGGCGACGGTCTGCCGGCCACCCTCCGCGGCGGGTCTGGCCGCCTCGAAGTCCAGCAGCGTCACCGAGGACTCGTCCTCGGACACCATGATGTTGAACAGGTGCAGGTCGTTGAAGACGATCCCGCGGGCGTGCACCGCGGCCACGGCCCGCTCGACGAGCCCGTGGATCCGCAGCGCCCACTCCGTGTACTCGGCGAGCCGCTCCGCCGACGGATCGGCCTCCATCAGCGGATGCCTCCGCGCGAAGAAGGTGTTGAGGGGCTTGCCCTCCACGAACTCCATGACCAGGAAGTGGTGCTCGCCCACCGTGAAGCTGTCGAGCACCTCCGGCGTGCAGCCCAGCCCCGAAAGCCGCTCCAGCGCCTCGCGTTCGCGGTGCAGCCGCGTCACGGCGTCCGCGCCGTCGGCGGCGAGACCGGCGTGCGGCCTGGCCTCCTTCAGGACGACCCGCCGCCCGGTCCGCCGGTCCCGGGCCTCGTACACCCCGCCGCCGTTGGAGAAGTGCAGGGCCTTCTCGATCTCGTACGGCACGTCCTGGACGGTCACCGAGGCCCTGGCCTCCAGGTGCGGACGGAGGAAGGCGGGGGGAGTCACCCAGGCGGGCACGTGGAAGACGGGATCGCGCCGGTCGGGTACGAGCGTGCCTGACCCGTCCTCGACGGCCGGCCGCAGCTCCCCGTGCTCGTCGTAGCAGTGGCGGAGGGTGAAGCTGCCGTACCGCAGGTGCACGGGCCCCGCGCCCCAGCGCAGATCGCTGAGGATGTACGGCCCCGGCCGCCCCTCGAGCAGCGACGCCAGATCGCCGGCCACGCGCTCGCACTGCTCGTCGTCGGCCGGATACACGGTGATGAACTTGCCGCTCGCCGAGCGGTCCGCGTACTTGGCGTTCCGCTGGTGCAGCAGGTAGCGGCTGGGGACGAACTTGAAGGCCACGTCCTGTCCCAGACAGTACGAGCGGACCGTGTCGAGGATCTCCTCCGCGTCGTCGAGACGGGCCGAGACGTGGATCTTCCAGCCCTGCGACGGGAGCGCGTGGTCCAGGGGGCGCAGGGCGAGCCAGTCGCCCGTACGGTGGGACGTCCAGCCCTCGGGCACGGGCAGGGTGGCCGCCCGGTAGAGGGAGTCACCCGCACCCTCGGCGAAGACCAGACGGTGCGGCGCGTCGTAGAAGTGACGGTCGGCGTCGCAGAACACCGCGTACCCCTTGTTCACTGCGCACTCCCTCGGTCGGTGACAGGCATGACGCTGTCACGTCTCCCGAGGACCCCGACAGTCGCCGCTGTCACCTTCCACCTATGCGGAACGCACAGGTAACAACAGCCCCGAGGGCGCGGACGGCCGGCACGACCGGCGCCGCCGCGCCCCGGCCTCGCGGCAGCCGGGGCGCGGCGCGACGGTTCGTCAGACCGTGAGTGATGACTGGTCAGAGCGCAGACGGCGGCCCCCGTCAGACCAGGGACAAGGGCCCCGTCAGGCCGCGGAGGGCGGCCGTCCGACCGCGGGCGACGGACCCGTCAGATCGCGGACGACTGCCGTCCGACCGCAGAGGACGGGCCCGTCAGATCGCGGACGACTGCCCGTCAGACCACGGATGGCGGCCCGTCGACCAGTGCCCGCGCAGCGGCGTACTCCTCGCGGGCGGCCTGCTCCGCGACGTCCAGATAGCCGTACGCGTCGGCGCCGACCGGGATGCGCAGGGGCGTGGGCCCCGCGGTGTGGACGATGGCCAGGACGCGTGCGGCGAAGTCGTCGGGACGCCCCGTCTCGGGGCTGTCCGCGAGCCCCCGCGCGCCTTCGAGCATCTCGCGGTTGGTCACGTCGTACGCGGGGACGCGGTGGGCGGCCTCCGTCATGGCGGTGCCGTAGCGGGTGGCGAACATGCCGGGCTCGATGACCGTGACGCGGATGCCGTGCGGGGCCGCCTCCACCGCGAGGGCCTCGCTCATGCCCTCCAGGGCGTGCTTCGCGGCCACGTAGGCGCCGAGACCGGGGAAGGCCATCCGGCCGACGATGGACGAGACGTTGAGGATGTGGCCGTGCCCCTGGGCCCGCATCAGGGGCAGGGCGAGCCGCGCGAGCCTCCACGGCCCGACGACCAGGATCTCCAACTGCTCACGGAGTTCGGCGTCGGAGACCTCCTCGACCGCGCCGAACAACCCGACGCCGGCGTTGTTGACGAGGACGTCGATGCCTCCGAGGCGGTCGACGGCCGTCCGGACGGCCTCCTCGCAGGAGGCCGCGTCCCGCAGCTCCAGCGGCACCGGGACGATCCGTCCCGGCCAGGCGGCGGCCAGGTCCTCCAGGTCCGCGGTCTTGCGGGCGGTGACCACGAGTTCGTGCCCCGCCCGCGCCGCCGCCGCGGCCAATGCCCTTCCGAGGCCCGACGAACACCCCGTGATCAACCAGCGCCTGCCCATGGATCCCCCCGTACGGATCGCCGAAGTGATGGCGCGCCAGCGGCCGTGCCTCTCGTGCCGCAGGACGCGCACCGTCCCGGCCGTGACGGCGGGACGCGCTTCATCGTGGGGGCGAGATCCGGCCACGGCCATCCCTCACGCAGGGGCGCGCGGAGGCACGGACGGGCGCAGCGGGGCTCACTCCCCGACCGCTCCGAGACCGCGTACCACCTGCGGCGGGGCCCTGCCACGGGGCGGAGCCCACGTCGCCGTCCCCCGGATCAACCGGAAGGTGTTCTCCGCCGCCCGTACGCGGCCGGCCGCCGCATCGCCCGAATGCGCGAACGTCGCAGGGATGCCCAGGAACATCCGGGGCACCCGTATCCCAAGCTCCGCACGTGGCGGCCGAACGGCGGCGATGAACGGAGGCGACCACCGCCCCGGGCCGGAAGGCCCGCACGGGCGGGGGAGCGAAGGGCGGGACACCGCTCGCCGAGGACATGGCGGACGGCAGAAGCAGAAGCAGAAGACGGGAACGGAACACAGGGAGCAGCGAGATGCAGGTCCGTCCGTGGCGCGTGCAACCCGACTCCCGGCTGACGGCTCACGCGGTCGCCGGCCGGTACCGGCTCGACGGCCTGCTGGGCAGAGGGGGAGTGGCCGACGTCTACGAGGCCGTGGACCTCCGGCTGCGCAGGCCCGTCGCGGTGAAGGTCTTCCGCTGCGGCGACACCCGGACGGAGGAGCACTGCGACGGCGAGGGACGTCTCCTGGCCCAGCTGCAGCATCCCGGTCTGGTGACCCTCTTCGACTCCGGTCGCGACGAGGGCCGTCCCTTCCTGGTGATGGAGCTCGTCCGGGGGACGACCCTGCGCCGGCGCCTCGCCCGCTCCGCGCTCTCGGTGACCGAGACCTGCCGCATGGGGGTCGCGCTGTCCTCCGCGCTCGCCCACGTCCACGGCAAGGGGATAGTCCACCGTGACGTCAAGCCGTCGAACATCCTCCTGGACCGGACCGACACCCCGCGTCTGACGGACTTCGGGATCTCCCGTCGCTTCACCACCGCCGCCGACCCCACGGCCGCACCCGCCGAGGGAGAAGGCGGCCCGGCCGCCGACGGCGAGGACATTCTCATGGGGACGGCCTCCTACATGGCTCCGGAACAGGCACTCGGCTGGACCACGGGACCGCGGGCCGACGTCTACAGCCTCGGACTCGTGCTCCTGGAGGCCCTCAAGGGCGAACGGGAGTACGACGGCCAGCCCCTGGAGGCGGCCCTCGCCCGGTTGCACCGCCCGCCGACGCTGCCCGACGGACTCCCCCCGGACCTCGGCAAGCTGCTGAAGGCCATGACGGCACACGAGGCCGCCGACCGGCCCGACGCCCGCGCCTGCCAGAAGGCGCTGGCGGCGCTGCCGACCCCCGACGCGCGCGAGGCCGCGCCGCCGGTGACGGCCCCGGCGGGCCCCGCGCCCTCGTCCGACCTCCGCCGCCGGCTCTCCACCCTCACGAAGACCAGGTCGCCCCGCCGCCCCGGGCGGCTGCTCGCCAAGAGCGCGGCCCTGGCCGCCCTCGGGGTCACCCTGACGGGCTCCATCGGCGCCGCCCCCATCGGGAGCCGGAGTGATGTGCACCCGTCGACCAGCCGCCTGACCACCCACCAGATACACGATGGCGCGAGGCCGTCGAAGGCCGACTGACCCGAGACGTGTGAAACGGCGCTTTTCGAGAACACGTATCTCCACGAGAACACGACGGCCACCGGCCGCACGGGAGGAAGGAAGAACATGACTCGTGACGTCTGGACTTACGCCGAGACCGCGACCCACGCGACACAGGTGGATGTGACGGGATTCAAGGTCGAGTGTTCGGACGGCGGCATCGGCAAGGTGGACAGGCACTCGGCGGAGGTCGGCAGCAGCCACCTGGTCGTGGACACCGGCCCGTGGATCATCGGCCGCCAGGTCGTCATCCCGGGCGGAGTCGTCACCGCGGTCGACCTCGCGACGGAGACCGTGTACCTCAGCTGCACCAAGGAACAGGTGAAGAACGCACCCGAGTTCGTGCCCGACCAGAACGATGAGGCCGGACACAAGATGAAGTTCGTCGACTACTACCTGGCGTTCTTCCGGTAGGACCGCGGTGGCGGCGGTCGACGGCAGGACGGTGTGCGGTGCGGTGCCCGTAACGC
>NZ_RDBH01000320.1 GCF_008042145.1 Streptomyces sp. adm13(2018) | reverse complement strand
GGCCTACGAGCGGTCCCTCGGCCCGCCGAGCCCGGCCAGCGCCCAGGCCGCGGTGACCAGGTGGACCCCGGGCATCTGCGGGGCGACGAGGATCGACAGCGGGCCGAGGGACCGCTCGTAGGCCTCCGCGGCCAGCGCGAGCGCGGAGCCGTACCGTCCGTCGAGGTCGTCGAGCCAGCCCAGGCTGCCGAGCGTGAAGCCCTCGAAGATGGACAGCGTCTCGGAGCCGAACTCCCCCCGCAGCGCGTGCAGGTGCTCGCGGGCCTCGTCGGTGCGACCGCTGCGGCCGAGCGCCAGGGCGAGGAAGATGCGGGCCCCCAGCAGGGGTTCGTGACCCCAGAGGTGTCCGGCGTCCACGATCTCGCGCAGGATGGCCTCGCCCTCGTCGAGCCGTCCGGTCTCGACGAGCGTTCCGGCGTACCGGGCGCGCAGCAGCGCCATCTGCGACTGGGCGCCGATCCGTTCCGCGTAGCCGATGGCCGCCTCGAAGTCCGCGGCCGCCTCCTCGAACGAGAGCCGCCGCTCCTGGGCCTCCGCGCGGGAGGAGAGCGCCTCGGCCGCGCCCCAGGCGTCCCCGAGCCGGACGAAGAGCGCCAGGCTCTCGTCGGCGTCGGCGATCGCCTCGACGGCCCGGTCGCCCCGGTTGGCGAACATGTTGGCCCGCATCTGGAGGGCGTTGGCCAGCTCCCAGTCGTAGCCGTAGCGGCGGCAGGTCCCGATGGTCGTGTCGAGCAGCTCCCGGAGCCGGCCGGCCTCGCCGATGAGGAGGACCGCGAAGACGGCGAGGGAGCCGGGCAGCCGGGCGGTCTGGGGCAGACCGGGCTCGTAGACGGCGGTCATCTCGCGGAGCCGTTCCATGCCGGCGGGGCTGGTCCAGCGTCCGGTCTCGTGATCCATGTTGATCAGCTCGACGAGCCGCACGCCGCGCCGCGCCTCCCAGCGCCGCGCCTCGGCGAGCGGCGGCGGCGCCGCCGTGACCGGCTCGTCCAGGGGGACGACGGGGGCGGCGGGCGAGGCGCTCTCCTCCCGCGCGGAGGCCCAGGAGCGGCGGCTCTCGTTCGAGGAGGCGGCCGCGGACTTCGAGGCGGCCATCGGCTACGCGGAACGGATCGGCGCCCAGTCGCAGATGGCGCTGCTGCGCGCCCGGTACGCCGGAACGCTCGTCGAGACCGGACGGCTCGACGAGGGCGAGGCCATCCTGC
>NZ_RDBH01000032.1 GCF_008042145.1 Streptomyces sp. adm13(2018) | reverse complement strand
GCGAGCACCTGTACACCGCCGACTACCGGGCCCACGCGAGCACCTGTACACCGCCGACTACCGGGCCCACATCGCCGACCGCGGGTCGGCGGCCGACCGCATCGAGCAGGAACTGCGCTCCGCGGAGGCCGTCGGCGAGGACCGGCTCACCGCGATGACGGCCTTCGAGACGCGCTGGCGGCTGCCGGCGTACCACCTGCGGCGGGTGGACCACCTCTCGATGGCGTGGGCGGTCGAGGCGCGGATGCCGTTCTGCCAGCCGGCCGTCGTGACCCACACGCGCGCGCTGCCGACGGCCGCGCGGACGGGGAAGCGGGCGCTGTACGAGGCGGGGGCGGAGCTGCTGCCCCCGGCGGTCCTGCGCCGCCCCAAGCAGCCCTTCACCCTGCCGCTCTCCGCGATGCTCGCCCCGGGCGGCCCGCTCCTGGAGACGGTCCGCGAACTGCTCTCCCCGGCCCGCCTGGTGCTGGGAGGCAAGGTCCGCGCGGACCGCGTGCAACGCCTCCTCACCCGCCACGGCGAGCGCCTGTACACCGCCGACTACCGGGCCCACATCGCCGACCGCGGGTCGGCGGCCGACCGCATCGAGCAGGAACTGCGCTCCGCGGAGGCCGTCGGCGAGGACCGGCTCACCGCGATGACGGCCTTCGAGACGCGCTGGCGGCTGCCGGCGTACCACCTGCGGCGGGTGGACCACCTCTCGATGGCGTGGGCGGTCGAGGCGCGGATGCCGTTCTGCCAGCCGGCCGTCGTGACCCACACGCGCGCGCTGCCGACGGCCGGGTCGACGGGGCGCCCTGCCCACCGGCCGCCCCGTCGACCTCCTCGACGGCGTGGTCGACGGGGCGCCCTGCCCACCGGCCGCCCCGTCGACCTCCTCGACGGCGTCCCCGTCTCCCTCGTCCGGTACGGCAACCCGTACGTCCTCGTCGACACCCGGCACCTGCCCGAGGACGGCCTGCGGGAGCGGCTCGAAGACCTCCGCGCGCACGCCGCCCGCCTCCTCGGCCATCCGCCCCACTCGGCCCTCCCCAAGATCGCGGCCTTCACCGCCGGCCCCGCGGGCCTCTCCGTGCGCGCCCTCACCGTCGGCGGCTGGCACCCCCGGCTCGCCCTCACCGGCGCCGCCGCCCTCGCCGCCGCCGGCGCGCTCGACGGGACCGTCGTACCGCCCGTGGACGGCGAGGTCCGCACCCCGGGCGGCACCGTGACCGTCTCCACCGGCCCGGACCGCGTCCGCGTCCACCACAAACGGGCCGAGCTGCTCGACCGGCTCGTCCTGCCCTGGCGTGTCCACGCAACGGCGTGAACGCGCACCGCTCTCACCCGGTCCCGGGCCCCCTCCTCTGCCACGCTGAAACGGACCGGCCATCGGTATCCCTGGGGAGAGCTGGCACACATGAGATTCGAGAACCTGCGTGTCGTCGTGACCGGAGCGTCCCGCTACTTCGGTCGCGCGCTCGCCGTCGGATTCGCGCACCTGGGCGCCGAGGTCTACGTCTCGGCCCGGACCGTCGAGGCGGCCGAACGCACCCGCACCGACGTCATGGGCGCCGCCAGGGACCGTATCCACGCCTTCGGCTGCGACCTCAGCAAGCCCGCCGAGATCCGGGAGTTCGCCGCCCGGGTCGGCGAACGCACGGACCGCGTCGACCTGTTGGTCAACAACGGCGCCCGCTGGCTCGACGGCATGGACCTGGAGGCGGCCAGCGACGCGGAGATCGTCGAGACGATCGAGTCGACCGCCGGCGGCACGGTCCTCATGGTGAAGCACTTCCTGCCGCTGCTGCGGGGCTCGCTGCGCCCCGACATCGTCAACATGGTCGCCGTCCGCGACGCCGGGGGAGCCTCCGCGGCCACCGCGGGCGCGGCGCACGAGGCCTTCTGGGCGGCGAAGAGCGCCCAGGCGGGATTCGCCGACATCCTCTCGCGCCGCCTGCGGCCCTCCGGCGTCCGCGTGTTCTCCCTCTTCCCGCCCGACTTCTCGATCTCCGACCCGCGCTTCGCGGAGTGGGACGGCTCGAACCCGGACGGCACGGCGCCCGACGAGAAGCTGACCACCCAGGCCCTCTTCGAGTGCATCGTCTACGCGGTCGAGCAGCTCGGCCCGTTTGTGGTGGACGCGGACGCGGTCCGGGCCGGTGGAGACGGTCACGGTGCCGCCCGGGGTGCGGACCTCGCCGTCCACGGGCGGTACGACGGTCCCGTCGAGCGCGCCGGCGGCGGCGAGGGCGGCGGCGC
>NZ_RDBH01000319.1 GCF_008042145.1 Streptomyces sp. adm13(2018) | reverse complement strand
GCCTCGGCGAGGGCGAGGGAGCCGTCGTCGGCGTACCGCACGTGCAGCACGTCGATCGGCCGGCCGATCGACGTGAGGAGCCGCGTCGCCCACCAGGCCATCGCCTCCCGGTGACGTCCCGCCTCCTCGGCGCGCAGGGGGTGGGGACTGTCGACGGGAATCCTGAGGACCCAGTGGCCGCTGTCGCGTCGGCGCAGGAGGACGGGATCCACCTCCAGGTCCGGGACGCAGGCCGTCACCACCGTGAGGACGCCCCCCACGCGGTCGGTGCGGGCGAGCGCGTCGCCGAGGGACCCCAGCAGGACGCCGAGCCCCCCGCTCGAACCTTCGCCGGGCCGGTCGAGATCGCCCAGCAGCATGGACTGCGCGACGAACATCCCGGGGCGGAGGCCGACGGAACCGGCGAGGCGTGGGGGCCCGTCCCGCAGGGTCTCGTGCAGGAGGCGTTCGTACGCGTCCCCCGGGTCGCCGGTCACGCCTCGCGCCGGCAGGGGAGTGCCGTCGGCGGTGAGCAGCCGCAGGGCCGCGTGCCGTATCACACGGTCCTCCGCCGCGCAGAGCGGGAGGAGTTCGGACGGACGCAGGGGGCGAAGGCCGGTGGCCGCGGCGAGATCGAGCGCCGGTGCGGTCGCCCGGGGGTCGCTCGCCGCCCGGAGGCCGCCGCGCAGGGCCCGCGCGGCGCGGGCCGGACCGTGCCGGAGGACGACGTCCGGCCAGACGTCGAAGACGGCGGCGGCGCTGTGGTCGTCACAGCCGCCGAGGAGCCGGACGCATTCCTCCGGGGACGGGGTCCGGCCCGCCCGCACGCGCTGCCTGAACCGGGCGAGGACCAGGTCGGCGGGGATCGCGACCGCCGGACGGCCGTCCCCGGCGCCGCGAGGGCCGTACTCCGCCCGGACGAGCTCGGCGAGCAGGTTGGGCTCGGGCCCGCGCCACGCGGACGGGCCGTCCACGGCCGGCCTCCCCGCACCGGCCCTGGCCGCCACGAAGGGATCGGGCACTCCGGCCGGGGCGCCGCCGGTCGCGGCGGAGGCGGAGGGGACTCGTGACATGGGATCTCCTCGACGACGAAGGACGGCCTGGAGTGATTCGCCGGAGCCCCGGCCGGAGTGCCCGATCCCTTCGTGGCGGCCAGGGCCGGTGCGGGGAGGCCGGCCGTGGACGGCCCGTCCGCGT
>NZ_RDBH01000318.1 GCF_008042145.1 Streptomyces sp. adm13(2018) | reverse complement strand
CCGTAACGCCGGGGGCGGGTGCCGGGGCACCCGCCCCCGCACCCGCCTCCGGCACCGCACCGCACACCGTCCTGCCGTCGACCGCCGCGGCCCCCTTCGTACCGACCTGCTCGGCCCGGAACGGCCGACTACAGCCGGCAGAAGCCGCTCCCGACCCGATCGTCTCCGTTCGCGAAGCACCGGCCGGGGACAGGTGCATCCGAGCAGGACGGGAGGGCAGAAGCCCAGGTATCCGAAGGGTGCCGGTAGGCGCGCTCGTCGCAAGGAGTCGTGGTGTCTGACGTGGCCAATCGAGTGACCGCACAGGGCGGAAGGGCGTGGGCCGCCCTGGTCGGCTTCCTGCTGGCGGTGTACGCCGTCGCCGCCGTGGGCGCCCTCGCCTCCGCGGACGCGGGCTCCGTCTACACAGCGCTGGACCTGCCGCCCTGGGCTCCTCCGGCCTGGCTCTTCGGCCCTGTCTGGACCGTCCTCTACGCCACCATCGGCATAGCCGCGTGGTTGGTCTGGCGGCGGCAGGCCGCAGCGGGCAGGAAGCCCGCGCTCGTGTGGTGGGTGGTGCAACTGGCCCTCAACCTGGGCTGGACCCCTCTCTTCTTCGGACTGGGCGAGTACGGCGCCGCCCTCGTCGAGATCCTCCTCCTGGTGGTCGCGACGAGCTTCACCATCCTGTACTTCAGCCGTGTGTCCAGGGCCGCCGCGCTGCTGCTCGTGCCCTACCTGGGCTGGGTGTGCTTCGCCACCGCCCTCAACGCGGCGATCTGGGCGGCGAACGGCTGACGACCACCGCAGCTGAAGCCGCCCACGCCGACAACCCAAGAGTCGACAACCCGACCATCGACAACCCGATGATCGACGACGTCCGAAATGCCGACATCTCGGAAAATTCGGAGTTCGAGTGAGGAATGAGCGCAGGACATGAGGGCAGGCGGTCGGTGCGCTGTGCTCGCCGATCCTGAGAGGTCCCCTCAATGTCCTGCGTATCCAGCCTGATCGCCGTGCGTCTCGATGCCGGCGAGAGCACGGTGCCGCTCTTCGCTCGGTTCGCCTATTCGGCGGACCTTCCGTACGCGGTCCAGGCGGACTTCCTCGACGGACTCGCCGTCCTGGCCTCCTGGCAGTTCGACCGGACGATGCTCGCGGACGGGCTGCGGCGCCCGGTGGGCGAGGGAGACGTCACGTTCGGCCCCCACCGGGGCGCCGGCGGCCACGAGATCCGCATCGGACTGGGCAGCCCGGCCGAGAACGAGGACGGGCGCGCGGTCCTCTTCGCCGAGGCCCGAGCGCTCAAGGGGTTCCTGCGCCAGACGTACGACGTCGTCGGCGAGGGCGAGGAGTCCATGGACGTCGACAAGCTGCTCGACGAGATCCTGGCCCGCTGAGACAAGGAGAGCAACGACCATGGCGAACGACCCGTGGGGCTTCCACCCGTCGTGCGGAGAACTGAGCGACCTCGATCTGACCGGATGGCGGGTCGACGCCGCCGACGGGCGGGTCGGCGAGGTGGACACGTACTCCGACGTGACCGGCGAGGCGTTCCTCGTCGTGGAGGCGGACGGTTGGATCTTCGGGAAGGTCATGATCCCGGCCGGCGCGGTGACGCACCTCGACCGTGCCGGACGCACGCTCCGGCTCGACCTGAGCCGGGGACTGATCCAGGACGCCCCGCAGTACCTGCCCGACGAGCACCGTGCGGACCCGGAGTACCGCGCCGAGCTCGCCGAGTACTACGAGAAGGCCGGGCCCTGCTAGGTAGGGAGCCACGGTGAGGGAGCCACGGTCCCGGCGGCCAAGCCGTGGCTTCCTTGCGCCGAAGGCGACCAGCGGAGCGCTTCTGTTCAGCGGAGGAGGGCGCTGAGGAGGTCCGTACCGAGGGTCGCGATCCGCGTGTGGTCGAGGGCGTAGTGGACGTGGCGTCCGTGGCGCCGGGCCGTGAGCAGGCCCGCACGGGGCAGGACGAGAGCCGCCTCGATCCCGTGTCGCCTCAGCAGGTCGTTCTTCAGCAGCAGATCGGTGGCGAGTTCCACGGCGACGGCGGCCCAGGCGGTGTCGGAAAAGGCCTCGGCACACCCGTCGCCGGAGGCCCTAACGGCGCCGAACGGGCTCAGCCCCGCCGCCCCGCGGCCCGTGGGCGCCGCCGAGCCCTCAGATCTCCGCCAGCCGCCACAGCGGTGCCACACGCCGATCCGGTGAACTCGTGGCCAGGGAGCGGAACAGGGTGTCGGCCTCCACCGGGCCGAGGAGGAGATCCTCGGCGATCCTGCGCGTCGTGACGTAGGTCAGGCCCTCGGCGCGACGCGCGTGTTCGAAGGCGAGATACAGGTCCAGGAGGACGTCGGGTTCCCGGGCAGGGCGAGGGGCCGTGGGCGCGGGCAGGAGGGCGGCCCGCCGGCGCTCCCGGTCTATCTCGGAGAAACCGCAGACGGCGTGCGAGACCTTCTCGGCGGCGTCCAGGCCCGGACACAGGGCGAGGGCCTGCGCGAGCGGGCTGAGGCGGAGCGCGTCCTCGCACGCGAGCCGGTACACCAGGTGCGAGGAGTCGTCCAGGACGACGGGGGCGGGAGCGTCGCGGGTGCCGCAGACGCCGCGGACCCCACGGGCCGCCGCGACGAGCATCGCGCCGGCCTCCGAGGGATGCCAGTCGAAGACGGACAGCACGTCGTCGGTGTCCCCGGGTGCCAACGCGAAGGCCGGGGCGCCGAGTCGAGGAGCCAGGACGGACCGCGGCACCTCGTTGTCCAGGCCCGGACCGGCGACGTACACGCTGGTCGGAAGGCCCGTCGCGGCGCAGGCGGCCAAGGCCAGCGCGTCGCCGAGCGGACTGCGCAGGGTCGGTTCGTCGCCGCGCGCGACGATGTCGCCGCCCACGTCCACGAGGTCGACCTGGTCGGCCCCGCACCAGCGGGCCGCCGCCTCGATCTGCCGGGTGAGACCGATCGTTCCGTCGTACGGGTCGAGCAGCCCCAGGGCGGGCCGCAGACCGCCGGCCAGCCGGGGGAGGAGCGAGCCCGCCGGAGCCCTGGGCGCGGTGCGTGGGGTGACGAGCGCCAGATCGGGCGCGGGGCGGTCGAGCGCGGTGAAGTCCGCGATGCCGCGCGGCCCGGGCACGGGGTCGACGACCAGCCTTTCCCACGCGTAGCTGAGCACCAGAGCGGGTGTGTCCCGGCCGTGCAAGGCGGTGTGCACCATGGCCGCCGTGATGGCGTCGCCGCCGCCTCCCGCGGCGATGAGAAGTCGCTTCATGACGCCCACACAACCCCATGGACGCGCGTGCCGTCAGCCGCATCCGGCGGCCCGGTCCGCCCAAGGGGCCTACCTGGGGCGGCAATTCGGGACGAAGTACGTTCTCCGTGAAAAGTGCAGACGAACATCTAGAGCGCGAAACACATGTTTTGCTGATCGCACTACAGATATCGCCTCCTCGGCCGCTCTAAGGTGCCGAGCTGTCACCACCCGTGACGACCCCTCAGAAAGCGAGGCGCATCGCCCATGGGCAAGTCCGTCATGCTCCCGTCCCCCTCCCTTCCCGTCACGGCACCCGCCGCGAGGGAGACCCCCTACGAGCAGTACGTCTACGCCTACCCGCACCAGAAGGCCTACCGCCTCCTGGAGGACGGCCCGCTCCTGAGCGACCTGTGGTCCGGGGAACGGCTCGACAGCCTCTCCCTCTACGCCCACGTGCCCTTCTGCGAGATGCGCTGCGGGTTCTGCAACCTCTTCACCCGCACCGGCGCCCCCGAAGAGGTCACCTCGGCCTTCCTGGACACCCTCGAACGCCAGGCGCGCGTCACCAGGGAAGCCCTCGACGCACAGGGCGAGCCCTTACGCTTCACCCTCGCCGCCTTCGGCGGCGGCACCCCGACCTACCTCACGGCCCACGAGCTCACCCGGCTCTGCGACATCTCCGAGAACATCATGGGCGCCGACCTGCACGCGGCGTCCTGGTCGGTCGAGACCTCGCCCGCCACCGCGACCCCCGACCGGCTCGCCGTCCTCGCCGAACGCGGTGCCACCCGCCTGAGCATCGGCGTCCAGAGCTTCCTCGACGACGAAGTCCGCGCCGCCGTCCGCCCGCAGAAACGCCAGGAGGTCGAATCCGCCCTCGCCGCCCTGCGCGACGCCCGGTTCCCCATCCTGAACATCGACCTCATCTACGGCATCGACGGCCAGACCGAACGCACCTTCCAGGTCTCCCTCGACGCCGCCCTCGCCTGGGAACCCGAGGAGATCTACCTCTACCCCCTCTACGTACGCCCGCTGACCGGTCTCAGCTCCCGCCACGCCACCAGCCCCGCCGACTGGGACGACCAGCGGCTGGCCCTCTACCGCTTCGGCCGCGACCACCTCCTCTCCGCCGGCTACGAGCAGACGTCCATGCGGGTCTTCCGGCGCCTCGGCAGCGCCGCAGTCGAGGACAACGAGAACACCAGCATCAGCGAGTACAACCAGCAGGCCGGCATGGTCGGCCTCGGCGTCGGCGCCCGCTCGTTCACCACCGACCTGCACTACACCACCGACTACGCCGTCGCCGTCCCCGAGGTGCGCCGCATCATCGACGACTACATCGCGACCCCGAGCGAACGATTCCGCCGCGCCCAGTGGGCCTTCGCCATGAGCGACGACGAGCGACGCCGGATGTACGTCCTCCAGCACCTGCTCGAATCGTCCGGACTCGACGTCACCCGCTACGAACGCCACTTCGGCACCCGCTTCGAGGACGACTTCGCCCCCCAGCTCGACGATCTCCTGGCCCGCAACTGGGTCCGCCCCGCCGGCCCGGTCCTGCTGCTCACCCCGGAGGGCATGGCCCGCGCCGACGCGATCGGCCCGCGGTTCTTCTCCGACCACGTACGCGCGAACATGAGCAGTTACCAGGACCGGTAGCCGGTAGCCGGCAGCCGGGGCCGGCCGGCGACCGGCCCGGCCCCGGCACCGACCCGTCCGATACGCCTCCCGGACCGCCGTCACCGGCCCACCGGCTCGGGCCGACGCTCCTCCCGGACCGCCGTCCGCCGTCGGCCCGGCACCGAGACGGCCACCAGCCCGCCCAGCAGCAGCAGGCCGCCCACGACGGCGTAGTCGGTGGTGTAGTGCAGGTCGGTGGTGAACGAGCGGGCGCCGACGCCGAGGCCGACCATGCCGGCCTGCTGGTTGTACTCGCTGATGCTGGTGTTCTCGTTGT
>NZ_RDBH01000317.1 GCF_008042145.1 Streptomyces sp. adm13(2018) | reverse complement strand
CTCCGCGGCGGCGGCGAGGAGGGGGAGGCGTGGCACCGGGCCGGCAGCGGCGCGCACAAGCAGAACACCTTCGACGACTTCTCCGCGGCCGCCGACCGGCTGGTCGAGGAGGGCTGGACCGCACCCGGCCGGATCGCGATCATGGGCGGTTCCAACGGCGGACTGCTCGTCGGCGCGGCCCTCACCCAGGAACCGGGGAAGTACGCCGCCGTGGTCTGCTCCTCGCCGCTCCTGGACATGGTCCGCTACGAGCTGTCCGGCCTGGGCCCCAGCTGGCGGCCCGAGTACGGCAGCGCGCGGGACCCGGCGGGGCTCCCGGTGCTGCTGGGCTACTCCCCGTACCACCGGGTCGCGCCCGGGACCGCGTACCCGGCGGTGCTGCTGACCGCCGCGGACGGTGACACCCGGACCGACCCCCTGCACGCCCGCAAGATGTGCGCGGCGCTCCAGCACGCGACGTCGGGTCCCGGTCCGGTCCTGCTCCGGCTCGAACAGGGCGTCGGCCACGGCGACCGGGCCGCGTCCCGCGCGGCGGCGCTCCAGGCGGAGTGCCTGGCCTTCCTCGCGTCCCACGTGGGCCTCCCGGCCCCGGCCCCGCGAGCGGGTGCGGCGCGGCGGTGACCCCCGGGGCCCGGTGTTCCCCGGGCCCGGCGAGGGCAGGGCACGGCGAGGGCAGGGCACGGCGAGGGCAGGGCACGG
>NZ_RDBH01000316.1 GCF_008042145.1 Streptomyces sp. adm13(2018) | reverse complement strand
GACCGGGAGGGCCTCGGTCGGGGCCGCGGGGGCCTCGGTCACCGGGAGCGTCTCGGTGGGGGCCGCGTCCGCGCGGGCCCCGGTCACCGGGAGGGCCTCGGCCGGGGCCGCGTCCGCGTGGGCCTCGCTCTTGGTCAGCCGTACGGCGGGCGCGTCGGCGGCGGTCTCCGCCGGCGACGCCGGGGCTTTCCCGTCGGTGGCGTCCGGCCCGTGCGTCGCCTCCGCGGGACCCGCCGGGTCCGTCACATCGGCGGCCGGCGCGGTGCCGGTGGCCGCCGCCGTGGGTGTTTCGGTCGGCGGCTGCGGCGCGGGCAGCGGGAAGTCGCCGTCGGCGTCATGCGTGCCGGTGACGTCCTCCGCGTGCTCGCCCGGCGGGGGCGGCGAGGGTATCCGTGCCGCCTCCGGTGCGCTCGACGGCCGGCTCCACCAGTTCGGCTTCCCGTTCTCCATGCTCTCCCCGCAACCCGCTGACCCGTCCGCGCCCCCCTTGGGCGGGCGTCGCTGTCCCTGGATTCAACCAGGTCGCGGGTCAGCGGTGGGAGCCGAGCGGCGCGGTCGTCGGACCGGGCGCCGGAGCGGGCCCGGGGCCGAGGGCCAGCCGGAGCGCCGGAGCCGTCGGTCGCACGAACGGCGAGAGGGCCAGCAGCGACGGTGTTCCCGGCTCCCGGAACCGTACGGCCACCAGGGGCATCGCCGGGGAGCGCACCGCGTCCGGCGGGACGGCGCCCGCCGGGACCGTGCCGGGGCCGAGCGGCGCCACCGGGCCGTGCCGGAGGGCGGCCGGGACCCCGGGGGTCAGCGGGGCGCCCGGAAGGACGTGCCCGCCGTCGACGGACTGGGCCCCGCGCTCGCCGGAGCGGTTGCCCCGTCCGAGGGCGGTGCCGCCGCCGGGGCCGGTGGCGGTGGTGCGCAGCGGGGTGACGGCCGTGCCGGTGCCCTGGCCGCCGCGCGCACTCGCGTTCACCGAGGCCTCCAGCGGCAGGGTGCCGCCGAGGGCGATGGCCGCGAAGGACACGGCGCTGGCCGCCGCGAAGGCGAAGCGCCGGCCGCGCCAGGAGGATCCGGCGCGGTCGCCGACCTCGTGGATGCGGAAGCCGGTCCCCGGGCCGGGGTGGGCGGGGTGCGGGGTGACGACGGCGGCCGTGGCGAAGCCGTCGGACCGCACGCCGCCCGTCCCGAGGAGTTCTTCGAGGGGGCCGCGCGGTCCGCCGGGTTCACCGGGGCCTCCGGGGCCCCCGGGCAGTCCCTGGAGCGCGCGGTCCGCCGGGTTCACCGGGGCCTCCGGGGCCCCCGGGCAGTCCCTGGAG
>NZ_RDBH01000315.1 GCF_008042145.1 Streptomyces sp. adm13(2018) | reverse complement strand
GTTGCTGGAGACGGTGGCCGAGTACGCGCGGGAACGGCTGGTGGAGTCGGGCGAGGAGGCGGAGGTCGAACGGCGCCATCTGACGTACTACCGGGAGCTGGCCCGGACCACCGATCCCGAACTGCGGGGCTCCGGACAGGTCGAGGCCGTCGCGCTCCTGGAGCGGGAGCACGACAACCTGCGCGGGGCCCTGCGGACGGCCGTCGCGTTCGGCGCGGAGCAGGAGGTGCTCTGCCTCGTCCACTCCCTCAGCTGGTTCTGGCAGCTGCGCCACCACCAGGCCGACGCCCGCGCCTGGGCCGTGGAGGCGGGCCGGCTCGGACCCGACCCGTTCCGGGAGCCGGTGCGACCGGCCGAACCGTTCGAGGGCAGGTGCACGGACGTCCCGCCGCCGTGGAGCGGCGAGCGCCTCCGGGAGGCCCGGCGCGGCGGGCGGCTCTACGCGCTCGCGACCGAGGGAGGCCGGGGAGCCTCCGCCTTCGAACGCCCCGGGGCCCACGCGAGGCTCGCCGCGGTGGTCGCCGCGTACCGGCCGGGGCTTCCCCAGACCTGCCGCCAGCCCGGCACGATGTGGCATTTCGCCCGCCTGATGGCGGGGGAGTTCACGGGCCTCGACGAGGTCCTCACCGCGGTCGTCGACGCCTGTCGCGCCCACGCCCCCGGCTGGGACCTGGGCTTCGCCCTGCTCGTCCGGGCCAAGCTCGTCGTGCACGGTCCCGCCGACGCGGCCGAGGCGCTCGCCCTCTTCGAGGCCGCGGGCGACCCCTGGGGCATCGCCGAGTCCCTCGCCGCCCGGGGCGAGGCCCACGAGCGGGCCGGGCGGCTCGCCGAGGCCGCCGACGACTACCGGCGGGCCGCGGAGGCCGCCGAGCGGGTCGACGCGCGCTCCCAGGTGCCGCTGTCCACCGCGCGCCTGGCGGCCGTACGGCTGCGGCTCCGGCCGGAGGGGGACCCGGCGGCCGAGCAGCTGCTCGTCGAGGCCGCGGACGCCGCGGGCGAGTGGGGCGCGGAGGTCGCCGGCTCGGCCCGGATGCTGCTCGTCCAGCACTACGCCCACACCGGGCGGACCGCTCCCGCGCGGGAGCAGCTCGCCCGTCTTGAGGGCGAGTTCGGGGAGTCGACCCCGTCGCTCTTCCTGGGGCTCGCCGGCGGGGCCTCGGCCTGGCTCGACTGCCTCGACGGCGCCCACGACCGGGCCGTGCGGCGGCYRGCCGCCGCCGTCGCGGACGTGGAGACCCTGGCCCACCTGGTGGCCCCGTACCTGCTCGTCACCCAGTTCGCGACGGCGGCGTGGGCGCTCGGCGGGCGGGGCGGACCGGGCGACGCGGAGGCCGGGGCACGGCTCCTGGGCGCCTACGACGCCCACGCCGGCTCGTCCACCGGCGGCGGCTTCCGCCCCTTCACGTCCGGGACCGAGTCCCTGATCAGGACGCGGGCCGAGGAGACGCTCCGCACGGCACTCACCCCGGAGACGTACGCCCGCCGCCACGGGGAGGGGAGGGAACTCACCC
>NZ_RDBH01000314.1 GCF_008042145.1 Streptomyces sp. adm13(2018) | reverse complement strand
GCCGCCGACGGTCGCGCAGGACGCGGCGCGGCTCGCCGCGGACTCCCCCGCTCCGTGGATCACGGCGCGGCTCGCCTCGGGTTCCGGCCGATCGCGCGCGGAGCTGGACCTCGCCACGCGCGCGTGGCGGTTCGGAGGCGCCGCCGCCCTCGCCGTACTGGAGGAGGAGTGGACGCCGGACGCCGAGGCTCTCGCCTGGGCGGGCGCGCGGCTCGCGGAGGCCTGGGAGGACGACGACCGTCCGGTCCTCCGACGGTCGGCGGGTGCGCGCTGGACGGTGGTGGGGGCGGAGGCGCAGCTGCGGCTCGGCGAGGACGGGCGCTGGTGGCCCTATCTGAAGGCCGGTGCCCGCTGGTCCCCCGCCGGGCCCGCGGACCGTGACCCGGCGACGGCGCTGGCGACGGCCCTGTCGTCCGCGGCTACTTGAGCGGCCGGCTGAGGGTGCCGCCGCCGGTGGCGGCCAGACTGCAGGCGACGGCGTCCGAACCGAGGAGATAGCTCGTCCGGTACGGGTACTGGACGAAGGTGGTCCAGCGCGTACCGAGCGGCTGCCGTGCGGCCTTTCCGCGCAGCGGCACGCGGCAGAGCAGCGCGGCCGCCTCGCGGATCGCCGTGTCGGTGGCGTGGCGGCCGGTCAGCCGGAGGCGGGCGACCATCTCGGCGTGGTGCGGCGTGTCGCAGGCCCGGCGGACGGCGGTGCCCGGCGCGCCGCGGTCGATGTCGAAGCACTCGCCGACGCGCAGCGCCTCGAACGCGACCGGGCGCGGCGATGTGCCGCCCTGCTTCGCCGGTCGGGTCCGGCGGGGCGCGGCGGTGGTGTCACCGCTCCGGGTGGGTGTCGAGGACGCCTTCCGGGGGTCGCCCGTCCGGCGCGGGGTGGTGGTACGGGTCGGTGTGGCGGCCGCGGACCCGGATGCGCCTGAGGTCGTCGGGACGGCCGTGTGGCCGCCGTCCGTCGCGGTGCCGGCCGTGCCCGGGGCGGTCGGCATCAGGCCGGCCGGCGGGGTGGTCTCGGCGGGGCCTCCGTCGGACCCGACCGGTGACGGCACGCCGATCCGGTCCCCGCCGGGCCGCTCGGCCGCGGACGGGCCCGGCTCGGCCCCGCCCCGCGCGGCGACGAACGCCGTCGCCACGAGCGCGGCGACGAGCAGGGGGACGAGCGGCACGCCGAAGCGCCGGGCGCCCCTGGCGGCGGGTCCGGGACGGGGAGCGCCGAGGCGGACGAGACGGGGCGACCAGCCGGTGTCGGTGCCGGGGCGGTGGTCCGCACCGGGACCGGGGTCCCTGAAGGGGGCCGCCGAGCCGGGTCGGCCGGACGTCTCGGGTATACGGGAGCTTTCGGACGCGGCCGAGGGGACGGACGGACCGGGCGTATCCCGGTGGCCGGACTCGCCAGACTGACCGGGGTCGCCGGACTCGCCGGACCTGTCGGTCTGGCGAGTCCGGCCACCGGGATACGCCCGGTCCGTCCGTCCCCTCGGCCGCGTCCGAAAGCTCCCGTATACCCGAGACGTCCGGCCGACCCGGCTCGGC
>NZ_RDBH01000313.1 GCF_008042145.1 Streptomyces sp. adm13(2018) | reverse complement strand
CCCGCTGGGGGCGCCGTCCCGCCGTACGCCTTCGACGGTTCGGCCCAGCGGGTCCAGGGCGCCGCGTCGAGTTCGGACGCCGTGCGGCTGAAGACCGGGCAGACCTACCGCGACACGCTCGAGAAGGACGGCAAGGTCTACTACCGGGTCGACCTCGACCGGCAGAACGCGTACGTCTCCGTCGTCGCCGTGCCCAGGGCCGGCGGCGAGGTCGACTACGGCGACGGCTTCAAGGTCAGCATGCAGGACGGTTCCGGCACCGAGTGCGGGTACCAGCAGGCCAACTTCTCCTCCAGCCGGTTCACCCGGCCGCTCGCCGCCTACGCCCGCCGCATCGTCGACGCGGACAGCCCCACCTGCCAGGGCGCGGGCGCCTACTACGTGCTCGTCGAGCGCGAGTCGAAGGCGAACACGGACGACTGGGAGCTGGAGATCCGCTACGCGTCCGAGCCCGTCCTCAAGAAGGCCGGCCCGACCGAGCTGCCCGAGGTCTGGGCCTCCGGCACCCCCGGACCGCCGCCGGGCGACCCGCGGGCGCGCCAGGGCGGCTCCGGGGTCCGCGACGCGATCTCGCTGACGCAGGGCGAGTGGCGCTCCGACATCCGGCCCGGCCAGACGCTCTTCTACCGGGTGCCGGTCGACTGGGGGCAGCAGCTCTTCACCACCGCCGAACTCGGCAGCAGCGCCAGCGGCGACGAGTACATCGGCCAGGCCCTCGTCCTCTCCCTGGAGAACCCGGCGCTCGGCCATGTCGAGGAGGCCACCGTCGGCTACAGCGGGAAGCCCGCGACGCTCGCGCTCGACGCGCTGCGGCCGGTGGCCCACGAGAACCGCACCTCCTCCGCCGAGGCCACCAGCGGCATGCGGTTCGCCGGCTGGTACTACCTGTCGGCCACGCTCAACCCGGCGCTGGCCGAGGAGTACGGGGACCGGACGGTGCCGCTGACCCTTCGGGTGACGCTCCGCGGGGCCGCGAAGCCGGGGCCGGGGTACGACGGTGACGCCGGGCAGTTCAGCGTGACCGCCGACGACCGGGCGGCGGCGGACCAGGGCGTCTCCGGGGCGCAGGCGGCGGAGGCGGACGGCTCCCTGCGGGTCGTCGCGGTCGCCGGCATCGGCAGCGGAACGGTTCTGCTGCTGGGGCTCGGCGGCTGGACGCTGCTGGCGCGGAGGCGCGCGGCGGCGGCGTAGGGCGGGCCGGCGGCTCGCGGCTTGTGGCCCGGGGCGGACGGGCGCTGCCCCGGTCAGGTCTGGGCGAGGGCCCAGAAGCCGACCGCGAAACACACCAGCGCGAGCAGCAGCACCGGGATCGCCACCTGCGGGGGCGGTCCCGGTCTGGCGCGGAGGCGCGCGGCGGCGGCGTAGGGCGGGCCGGCGGCTCGCGGCTTGTGGCCCGGGGCGGACGGGCGCTGCCCCGGTCAGGTCTGGGCGAGGGCCCAGAAGCCGACCGCGAAACACACCAGCGCGAGCAGCAGCACCGGGATCGCCACCTGCGGGGGCGGTCCCGGTC
>NZ_RDBH01000312.1 GCF_008042145.1 Streptomyces sp. adm13(2018) | reverse complement strand
GGGAGCTGTCGAAGGTGGGACTGGCGATTGGGACGAAGTCGTAACAAGGTAGCCGTACCGGAAGGTGCGGCTGGATCACCTCCTTTCTAAGGAGCACAGTACCGATTGCAGGCAAAYGTTCTGCACGGTCAGCTCATGGGTGGAACGTTGATTAGTTGGCACGATCCAGTGGATCACTTCACCAGTACTGCTTCGGCGTGGAACGTGATGATGAGACACAGGGTCGTGCTTGGCACGTTGTTGGGTGTCTGAGGGTACGGCCGGCTGGTCGTCCTTCAAGATTCCGGCCCCAGTGAACTCAYCTGCTTGTCGGGTGGGGTGATGGGTGGCTGGTCGTTGTTTGAGAACTACACAGTGGACGCGAGCATCTGTGGCCAAGTTTTTAAGGGCGCACGGTGGATGCCTTGGCACCAGGAACCGATGAAGGACGTGGGAGGCCACGATAGTCCCCGGGGAGCCGTCAACCAGGCTTTGATCCGGGGGTTTCCGAATGGGGAAACCCGGCAGTCGTCATGGGCTGTCACCCATGCCTGAACACATAGGGCATGTGGAGGGAACGAGGGGAAGTGAAACATCTCAGTACCCTCAGGAAGAGAAAACA
>NZ_RDBH01000311.1 GCF_008042145.1 Streptomyces sp. adm13(2018) | reverse complement strand
CCCCCCCGCTGACGCCCCGTCACCCGTACGGTGGTTCCTCGCGCGACGGCGCGCCGGGGAGCGTGGTCCGGTGGTGGGGTGCAGACGTCGTCCCCGCTTCTTCCCGAACCCGCGCGCCGGGTCGCCGCCTGGTGCGTCGTCCTGCTCCTGGTCGCCGGGGTCGCCGCCGTCGGCGTCTGGCTGTGCGTCGTCTTCGAGACGGTCGTGACGCCCGTCCTGCTCGCGATCCTCGGTACCGCGCTGCTCGGGCCCCTCTACCGGCGCCTGCTCCGGACGAAGGTCCGGAAGTCGTTCGCCGCCGCGCTCACCGTGGTCGCCGTCCTCGCGGTCGTCGGCGGTGCCACGTACATCGTCGTCGCGGCCCTCATCGAGACCGGTGACCAGATCGTCGCCTCGCTCCGGCAGGCCGCCGCCGACATCGCCGAGCACCTCGGCCCGGCCGGGACCTCGCTCGACGACCTCGCGAGGAACGCCGAGGGACTCCTGAAGCAGTTCGGCGGCACCGCCGCCTCGGGCGTGCTCACGGGCCTCAGCGTCGTCGGCGGGATGCTCGCCACCGCCGCCCTCTCCCTGGTGCTGATCTTCTTCTTCCTGCGCGACTCGGACCGCGCCGCCGGCGCCCTGCGGGCCCTCGCCCCCCGCGCCACCGGCGACCTCGTGGAGGCCATGGCGCGCCGCGCCTTCGAGGCCGTCGAGGGGTTCATGCGCGGGACGACCTTCGTCGCCCTCGTCGACGCCGTCCTCATCGGCCTCGGCCTCGTCGTCCTCGACGTGCCCGGCGCGGTGGGGCTCGCCGCGCTCGTCTTCGTCACCGCGTACATCCCCTACCTCGGCGCCTTCCTCTCCGGCGCGATCGCCGTCCTCGTCGCGCTGGCGGACCGCGGCTTCGCGATCGCGCTCTGGGTGCTCGGCATCGTCCTGGCCGTCCAGATGATCGAGGGCTACCTGCTC
Source organism: Streptomyces sp. adm13(2018) (assembly GCF_008042145.1). GTDB lineage: Bacteria > Actinomycetota > Actinomycetes > Streptomycetales > Streptomycetaceae > Streptomyces. Next base: position 2,773 of record NZ_RDBH01000311.1, on the reverse strand, counting down.
CAGCCGATGGTGCAGAGCAGGACCGTGCAGATGCACCCGGCCGCGGTGATGCTGGCGATCACGGCCGGGGCGTCCGTCGCGGGCATCCTGGGCATGCTCCTCGCCGTACCGCTGACGGCCGCGGCGACCGGCATCCTCGGCGAACTGCGGACCCGGTACGGGGCTCCCCGCGAGTCCCCCGACGACCCTCCGGGGGCGCTGCCGAGTCCGCCGGCGCCCTGACGCGTCCGCGGCCGGACCGGCCCGCGTGCGGAAGATGCGGTTCCCCCGTACAACCGTTCGTACGGTCCGATGGTCGTACCAGGCGGTGCGTGCGGGCAGCCGTGCCGTTCCCGCCGCTTCCGGGGGGCTCACGCGGTCGCGGACGGCGACCCCGGGTCCCCTCGCGCACGGCCCTCACCGCCGCGTCCCCGGAGTCGCGTGCGCCGAAGAGGGCCGCGTGTTCCGAGGCAGGGGGCGGACGCCTCCCGTGCCGCTCCCCCATGTCACCCGCTTCGGAAGGCACTGCACGCGTGAAGCACCGCACCTCCGGCCGCCGGCTCGCCGCCGCGGTTCTCACCCTGTCCACGGTCACGGCCGTGACGGGGACCCTCGTCACCGTCCCGGCCGTCGCCGCCGCCCCCGCGGCCGTCGTCCCCTCGGCCGTCGCCGCGGCCGCCGACGCGGCGACCCTGCCGGTCGGCACCGACGTCGTCAGCGTCGGCGACACCGGCTACCTCACGTCCCGCGAGGACGCCGCCGGTGCGACCGTCCTGGAGTGGCGCAAGGCGGACGGCTCGGTGGAGCCGATCGGCGGCGACACCGTCGGCCACGACAGCAAGTCCGACTTCCTCGTCACGGGCGAGGACAGCGGCACGATCACCGTCCGGGACATGACGGGCTCCGCCGCCGCGCCCGTCACGGTCGACCTCGCCACCGAGTTCGCCGCCGGGGCCAAGCTGGTCGGCGTGATCGGCCGGGACCTGTTCGTGCAGGTCCCCCGCGGGGGGAACTACCACGACCTGTGGCTGTACACCCCGAACGGCGAGCAGACCAGGAAGGTCCGGCTCTCCGGCTACGGCAACCACGTCAGCTTCAAGGTCGTCGCGTCCGCCGGCAACGACGCGCTCGTCCTGGTCACCACCCGGTACGAGTCCGGAGCCGGGTTCCGGTACCAGGACTCGCTGGGGCTCGTCGACTACGTCCACGGCACGTCCCTCCGGCACGAGCGGGACACCGGCAAGCTCGTGACGGCCGCCGGGGGCGCCCTCACCCTCGACTACTTCGCCCGCGTCGAGACCCGGTCCGAGGGCAACAGGATCATCGTCGACAGGGCCGGCCGGCTCCCCAGGGAGATCCCGCTCGACACCTTCACCCAGAAGGCCGTCGTCGTCGGCATCGTCGGCGACGTGCTGCTGTACGGCGTCCCGGGCGAGGCGGACGGGACCTCGATCAACCCGCTGTACGCCGTGGACCTCTTCAAGGCCGACGCCCAGCCGTACGAACTCCTGGAGCGCTTCTCCAGCGCCGCCCACGCCCCCGACGGCGCCCTGTACGTGCGGGGCGTCAAGGACGACGCCGACGGTCTCTACCGGCTGTTCGACGGCGTCCAGGGCAGCGTCCCCGCGGTGACCCGGGTCGCGGGCACGGGCCGCGACCTCGCCGTCACCGTCCTGGACTCGAAGATCCCCACGACGGTCGACCTCCAGCAGCCGGGGACCCCGGTGCGGTGGGAGTGGACGATCTCCCGCCCCGCCTTCGCGATGCTGACGCTGAAGCACGTGGCCACCGGCAAGCAGATCACCCTGCCCGGCCCGGAGGACCGTTCCACGCGTCCGGTGATGGAGTGGGACGGCACCATCGACGGCGTCGCCGCCCCGAACGGCGCCTACAGCTGGTACTTCGTCGCCATCCCCAACGGCGTCGGCAGTGCCGCGCGCGCCACCGGCACGTTCCGGGTCACCCGCCAGGCCAACCCGCACGACTTCAACGACAACGGATCGACCGACCTGCTCGCACGGGACTCCTCGGGCACGCTGTGGCGGGACGACCTGTCCGACGGGCCGGTGGACGGCCGGTACACCTCGATCGGCCGGTCGGCCGTCGGCGGCGGCTGGGCGGCGTACAAGCACATCGAGGCGGTCGGGCAGATCGGCGGCGCCGCCCACGGCGACCTCGTCGCGGTCGACGCCAAGGGCGACCTGTGGACCTACCTCGCCAAGGGCGACGGCACCTTCACGGCCCGCGCGCGCGTAGGCGGCGGCTGGAACGCCTACGACAAGATCACGGGCGGCTCCGACCTCGACGGCGACGGCAGGTCCGACCTGGTCGCCACCGGCACCGACGGCGTCGCGTGGCTCTACAAGGGCACCGGCGACTGGACGAAGCCCTACGCCTCCCGGGTGCGTCTCGGCAGCGGCTGGGGCGTCTACGACCAGATCACCGCCGTCGGGAACATCGCGGGCGCCGCCGCGGGCGACCTCGTCGCCCGTGACACCGCCGGCGTGCTGTGGCTGTACCTCGGCAAGGGCGACGGCACCTTCGCCCCGCGCACCCGCGTCGGCAGCGGCTGGAACATGTTCAGCCGGCTCGTCGGCGCGGGTGACGTGGACAACGACGGCCGCCCGGACCTGATCGGTTACGGCCCCCAGGGCACCTACCTCTACCGCGCCACCGGCAGCTGGCAGTCGCCCTTCACACGGGTGAGCACCCGGCTCTACGCGGCCCCCGGGGAAGGCACCGCCTACAACGACGTGGTCTGACGGAACACCTCCTGGGGGGGCGGGCCCGGCCC
>NZ_RDBH01000310.1 GCF_008042145.1 Streptomyces sp. adm13(2018) | reverse complement strand
GCCGAGCACGAACCAGCGCCCCCGTCGCCACATACTCCTCAGCCGTCCACTCACCCGAGCCCCCCGTGTGCCGTCGTGTCGGTCGTCCCACCGCTCTCTCACCGTAGCGGCGGCTACCGACAGTGACGCAGGCCTGTGGAGAATGGTTTCCGCCGACCCTCGGGGACACCCACCGTCCGGTCGCGGACGGGCATATGCGGACATAACCTCCCCCTTGTGACGCGAACAGCCACCCGAACCCTTCTCGCGGTACTGGTGGCGGCGTGGTGGCTCCTCGTGCCCGCCGTTCACGGTGCCCGTGCCGACGACCCGGTCGTCCTGTCCCGGGAGGGGCAGATCACCGACCGGGTGGACGCCCTCGGTGACCGCCGCGCGTCCGTCGCGCAGGCCCTCGACCGGCTCTACGACGCACACCGGGTCCAGCTCTTCGTCGTCTACGTACGGGACTTCTCGGGCCGCACGGGCCAGGAGTGGGCCGACGCCACGGCCGAGCGCAACGGCCTCGGGGCCGACGACCTGCTGCTCGCCGTCGCGACCCACGACCGCCGGTACGGCTACTCCGCCGCCCCGGACGGCCCCCTCAGCCAGACCCGGCTCGACGAGGTCGCGAGGACGGCGATC
>NZ_RDBH01000031.1:4768-57004 GCF_008042145.1 Streptomyces sp. adm13(2018) | reverse complement strand
CCGCCGTCTCGTCCGGCTCCCCTGCCGCCTGCCGCCTGCCCCGGAATCTCCCGCCTCGCATGAGTACCGACGTCGCCACGGCCGCCCTCCTCGCGCTCGTCGGGATCGGTGCCGCACTGCACGAGCCCGTGCTCATACCCCCGCTCGCCGCCAGCGCGGCACTGGTCCACTGCGCCCCCGCGCTGCCGCTGGCGCAGCCGCGGAGCGTGATCGTCGGCCATATGCTCGGCGCCGCCGCCGGGTACGCGGTGGCCGCCGCGGGGCACGGGAACGCGTGGGCCGCGGCCCTCGCCGCGGGCGTCACCCTGGCCCTGACGACGCTGGCCAGGACCCCGCACTCCCCCGCCTGCGCCACGGCGGTCATCATCGTGCTCCAGGGTCCCGCGCCGGGCCGGTTCGTCCCCCTGCTGTTCGGCGCCACCGTCCTGCTCGTGCTGACGGCGTACGCCGCGTCCCGCGTGCGCCGCGGGGCCGCGAGGTATCCCGCCTACTGGTGGTGAGCCGCCCCGGCCACCGGTGGTGAGCCACCCCGCCTACCGGTGGTGAACCGCCCCGGCCCGCCCGGACGCGCCCCTCGCGGTCGCGGTCGACCGAGGTCCCCGAGGGCGTAGGACGCGCGGGTCTCGCTCCGCCGCAGCCGCGGGAGGAGCGGCGCTGCTGACCGGCTCCTCAGGCCCCGCGCGCACTGCGCGGCATCATCCGGCCGCGACGGGCAAAGCGGTCTGGCATGACGACACTGACGGACGAGGCCGCGAGACCCTCCCGGCTTCTCATACTGGTCCCCGCGCAGGTGAGCCTGATGGTGGGCTGGGGACTGCTGCTGACCCGGTCTTCCGTGGCCGACGTGCTCATCCCCGCGGAGGACCGGGTCAGCCGCGCGTTCGCCGCCGGCCGGACCGCCCTGGCCGACACCCTGACGGGCTGGCTCTCGACCATGGCCGGGACCGAGGCGATCATCGGCGTGGCCCTGTTCTGCGTCCTCGGGCTGCTCCTCCTGCCGTCCGCGCCCCGCTGGGCGGAGGCCCTGTTCCTCGGCGGCTCGGTCGCCCTGCAGTCGGCGATCTTCGTGGCCGTGACCCTCTTCGTGCAGCGCGACCGCCCCGAGGTCCCCCACCTCGACGCGGCGCCGCCGACGTCGAGCTTCCCGTCCGGTCATGTCGGGGCCTCGACCGCCCTGTTCGGCGGGCTGGCCGTGCTGGCGCTGCGGCGCCTGCGGGGCCCGTGGCGGTACGTCGTCGTGACGGCGCTGCTGCTCGTCCCGCCGCTGGTGGGCCTGTCGCGGCTGTACCGGGGCATGCACCATCCCACCGACGTCGTCGGCGGTCTCCTCAACGGCACGCTGACCCTGCTCGTGGTCGGATCGGTGTTCCTCGCCGGACGGCGACCGGACAGCACCGACGACGACAGCCACCGCCAGGGCTCCGCAGCCGGCGCGGCTCCCTCGGTGGCCACGGACGCACCCTCGGCGGGCCGGGTCGTCGTCGTCCGGCATCCGCACGCCTGCGCCGACGCGCTCGCCGACCGCGTGCGCGCCGTGCTCGAAGCCCACGGTCACCGTCGGCAGCAGTGGATCGACACCACCGCCGAGCGGCCGAGCGGCGACCTCGCCGAGGTCTGTGCCGCGCACGTGGCGGACGGGCCCGCGCCGGAGCGCATCGACCTGGTCGTCGTCTGCGGCGGCGACGGCACCGTCCGGGCCTGCGCCGACGTGGTGGCCGGAACCGGGATCGCGCTCGCCGTCGTGCCCTGCGGCACCGGCAACCTGCTCGCCCGCAACCTGGGGCTCCCGCTGGACCCGGCGACCGCCCTGGACGAGGCGCTGGACGGCGACTGCTTCGGCATCGACGTGGGCCGCGTCCACGGCGACGGGCTCGAACCCGCGCGGTTCACCGTCATGGCGGGCGCGGGATTCGACGCCGCCATGGTCCGCGACGCCTCGCCGGCGCTCAAGGCCCGGCTGGGCTGGCTCGCGTACCTCCTCGCGGCGGCCCGGCACCTCGGCGACCCCCGTACCCGGGTGTCGCTCCAGGTGGACGGCGGTCCGCGCCGCCGCCACCGGGCCCGCATGGTCGTCGTCGGCAACGTCGGCACCCTGCAGGGCGGACTCGAACTGCTGCCGGGGGCCCGCGCCGACAGCGGACGGGTGGACGTCGTGCTGTTCGACCCGTCGGGCGCGGTCGGGTGGCTCGCCGCGACCGGGCACCTGGTGTCCCGGGCCCTGCGCCCGAACTCCGCGGCGTCGCGGCAGCTCACGGGACCGACGGCCGACCCCGCCGTCTCCGGCCGCCGGTCCGTCGCCGGCGGGGCCCTGACGTACTACAGCGGCCGGCACATCGACATCCGGTTCGCCACGGCGCAGCCCCGTGAGGTCGACGGGGACGCCGTCGCCGACGGACACCGCCTCGTCGTGGAGACGGAACCGGGCGCGCTGCGCGTACGCCTCCCGCGCGCTCCGGGTGCCACCGCGCGCCGGCTCGAAGCCTCCGCCCCGCGCCGCGCCGACAACGCGCTGCCCCGGCCCGCCGAGGCTCCGGACCGTCCCGTCCCGTCCGACGTCCTCGCGCCGCTCGCGCCGCGGCAGACCCAGGCAGGTGCGTGATGGGCACCGCCACCCGCGTACCGCAGAGACGTGACGTCCGCGGCGAGGAGCTGTCCGGCGACGAGGCGTGGGCCGCGCTGCGCCGCTACGGGGGCTGGCAGCTGGCCCGGGACTCCTTCGTACGGTTCCGCTACGCCGACGGCTTCAGCCACTCCCGCGCCCTGGCCCTGCAGACCGTGCTGTCCATCGTGCCGATGGCCATCGCCGCCATCGGTCTGTCGAGCGTCCTGCACACCGAGGACATCGGCCGGGTCGCCGAGCTGACGATAAGCCGGATCACCAGCGGGCCGAGCCAGCAGCTGGTCGACGACGCGCTGCGCGAGAGCCGCCGGCACGCCGACGACGGCGGTGAGGCGGCCCTCTGGCTGGGGCTGCTGTTCTCCCTGATGAACGTGACGACCAGCCTGTGCCAGGTGGAGCGCGGCGCCAACCGCATATACGGGAACGAGCGGGACCGGCCCTTCCTCCACAAGTACGTCCGGGGATTGGTGATGGCGGCGCTCGCCGGGTTCCCGCTGGGGCTCAGCTTCGTCGTCACCGTCCTCGGCAGCGACCTCACCCACTCGTTCGCGGAGGTCTACCGTCTCGGGCCCGACACCGTGCGGGCCTGGGAGATCCTGCGCTGGCCCATCGGGATCATCCTGGCCGTCCTGGCGACCAGCGCGATCTTCCGGCTGGCACCCCGCCGCGCCCAACCGGGCTACACCTGGCTGGCCTTCGGCGCCGTCGTCTATCTGATCCTGTGGCTCACGGCGACCTGGGGGCTGAGCCTGTACGTCGGTGCCAGCAGCTCGTTCACCACCGTCTACGGCCCCCTGAGCGCGATCGTCTCCCTGCTCCTGTGGTCCTACCTGACCTCGCTGGCCCTCTTCCTCGGCCTCTCCTTCGCCGCCCAACTGGAGGCGACACGCGCGGGCGTGCGGGAGCCGGTGGGCCGGGACCCCGGCGTCTGAGCGCGCACCTCCCCGGGAGCCGGTTCCGGTTCCTCCCCCGACACGTAAGGAAGTCTGCTTCCCCATGGCACAGCGCACCACGCGAGCCCCGAGGTCCGGCGTCCGGGCCCTCAACCCCCGCCGCCTCAGCGCCGACGCGACCTTCGGGAGTCGGCTCGTCCTGGCGGCGGTCGCCACCGCCGTGGTGGCCGTCCCCTTCGCGCTCGCCCTGGTGCTGGTCGAGTCGCAGTGGGCGCCGCTGCACCGGCTCGACCGCGGCACAGCCGAGCGACTGCACCAGACCGCCCTCGAACACCCGGGGTGGGTGAGCGTCCTGGAGTTCTTCTCCAGCTACGTGTGGGACCCGGTCACGATGCGACTGCTCGTCGCCGCGGTGGTGGTGTGGCTGCTGACGCGCCGGGCGTGGCGGCTGGCGGCCTGGGCGTCCGTCACGGCGGTGGGCGGCGGTCTGATCGGACTGCTGACGAAGCTCATGGTCGAGCGTGCCCGCCCGCACCTGCCGGATCCGGTGTCCCACGCCCCCGGCTTCTCCTTCCCCTCCGGTCACGCGATGACCGCGACCACCTCCTGTGCCGTACTGCTGCTGGTCCTGATGCCGCTGGTCCCCCGCGCCTGGCGCCCGCTGCCCTGGGTCCTCGCGGTCGCCGCGGTCCTGGGGGTCGGCTACACGAGGGTCGCGCTCGGCGTGCACTGGGTGAGCGACGTCGTCGGGGGCTGGCTGCTCGGCATCACCGTCGTCACGGCGACGACCCTGGCCTTCGAAGCCTGGCGGCTCGACACCGGCCGCCGGCGCACGACCCCCGCCCAGGGCCTGGAACCCGAACTGTCCTCGCACACGCCGGAACCGCCCCTGGAACTGCACCAGGAGCGGACCCCGTCGGACGAGGCGCACGAGCCGCCCCGTACGCGTCGCTCCGAGTGACGCGCGGGCCCGGCGCCCACACGACGGTCCTGAGGGACCTCTCGTCTCGCCGGATCGGAGAGTCACGGTGGGGAAGTTCGGAGCCCCTGCGGTCCGGGACGAGCCCCGGACCAGGGACTTCTCCGGGCAGCGGCTAGCATCCCGTACGTCCGGGACGGCCGCGCGGCTGCCCCGGGCCGTCCGCCGTACCTCCGAGCGTGGGGAAGCCCGTGTCCGACCCCTTGGCCGCCGATCCCCGTACGGCGGCCGTCGCCGCGGGCGAGGGCATCACCCTCTCCGACGGCCACCGGAAGGTCCTGCTCCAGGAGCTCGGGGCCGGTGAGGTCGTGCGGTCCGTCTACCACGACGGCTGGGGCTACGCCGTGCTCACGAGCAAGGGCCTCCTCCTCTTCCGCAACCTCCTGGCCCCGAAGGTGACTCGCGTGCCCGGGCCGCCGGTCGTCCTGCGGAGCGCGTACGGCATGCTCGACTCGGTCGACGTCCTCGTCGGCGCACGACCCCACAAGCTGCACGGATCGAAGCTCGACCCGAAGGGCGCGCTCCTCGTAGCGGCCGGAGGACTTCTGCCGCCGGACTCGCCCCTGCGTCCCGACGGCCGGAGGCGGACCTCGACCTGGATTCGGCGTCATCCGGTGTCGATGGCCGTCGCGGTCGCCACGGTGCTCGTCGCGGGGGTCGGCGCGCCCGGGCAGCCGGACGCCGTGGCGCGGGGCGGGCCGGACCGCGCGCGGACCGTACCCGACCTCCGCGGCTCCTCCCTGACCACGGCCGCCGCGACGGCACGCCGCGGGTCGTGGTGGGTGACGGCCGCCGACGCGTCGTCCGCGTACCGCCCGGTGACCACCTCACGTGCGGACTGGCGCGTCTGCTTCCAGAACCCCGCCCCCGGTGAGCCGACCCGGCCGGGCGGCAGAGCGCTGACGTTGTACGCGGTCCCGGAGGCGGAGCCGTGCCCCTCCGCGTTGGACGGGACCCGGCGGGTGGTGATGCCGGACCTCGTCGGCGAGCGGTTCGACCCCGCGTCACGTACGCTCGCCGCGCTCGACCTCGACCGCGTGACGCGCTTCCACACGCACACGGCTCGGCGTCTGGACGAGCGTTCGCGCCGGGATCTGGCGGACTGGCAGGTCTGCCGGCAACAGCCCGAGGCCGGTATCGAGGTGCCCGTCACGACGACGGTCGACCTGTGGCTCCTCGGTCCGGGTCTCTCCTGCACGGCACCGAGCCCGACCGTCAAGCCGGAACCGAAGCCGAAGCCGAAGCCCGAGGCGAAACCGAGGCCCGAGCCACGACCGCGGCCGTCCCGCGACTTCGGCTCCGGTTCCGGCTCCGGTTCCGGCTCACGCGGCGGTACGTCGGGGAGTGGCGGCGACGGGACACGGGACGGCGGATCTTCCCGGGGCTCCGGTAGTGGTGGGGGCTCAGGTTCCTCCGGGGGCTCTGGAGGCACGAGTGGCACGAGCGGGGGGTCCGGCAGCGGATCCGGCGTCGGATTCGGTCAGTTCTGCTCCCCCGTCGSCGCCACGGCAACGACGGCCGACGGCCGTCCGGCGAAGTGCTTCATGGGCAAGGACGGCGCCGCCCGGTGGGGGTACCGCTCCGGCTGACGTGAGGCCGACCTGAGCAGGACCACGCGCGCGTGCCCCGGCATCGGGTGGCGCACGGTGGGGTCGGCGGAAACGAGCTGCTCAGGAGGGTGCCGGGGCCGTAGCATCCCAGGATGCGAAGCATCGAGGCCCTCACCCCGCAGGCCGGAGCCGACGACCCGGCGGGCCTGCGGGAGGTCGACGCGAACGAACTCGCCCGGTACGCGGCGGACCCCGCGCACCCCTGGTGGCGCCGCCGTTCGTGCGTGACGGCGCTCACCGGCCGGGTGCCCGAGCCGTACGTCCCCGAGTTGATCGCGCGGATCCAGGACCCCGCGGACACCGCAGAGGTGCGCAGGGCCCTCCTCGACCTGCTCTCCGACCGGGCGGAGCTGCTGCCGTGGCTGCGGCACGAGGACCGTGCCTCCGACGCGTCGTACGGCATGGCGGCGGCGTTCCTCAAGGCGCGGGGTCTGCTCGGCGATCTCTCGGCCGCGCGCGAGCTGGCGACGCTGGCCGCCTCGCCGTGGCGGCATACGCGAGACACGGGCGATGCCGGTCTGGACGGCCTCGTGGACCGGTACGGAGCCGAAATCGTCGTGGCCGAACTCGGTGAGGACCGCCCGGAGGACCGGGAGTTCCGCGTCCGGAAGCGGTACCGCGCCGGCGAGGACGTCACGTACGCCCTCGCGGACCCGGACCGGCGGGTCGCCCACCTCGCGCACACCCTCGCCACGGACGCGGACCGGCTGAGGGCCTGCCTCGACGAGGCGCCCACGCCCGAGGCGAAGGTCTGGGCGGCCTGCGCCCTCCACCGGCTCACGGAGGACCGGGCCGAGGCCCGGGCGGCGTACGAGCGACTGGGACGCCCCCGCGTCGAGGTCGAGGGACTGGACGAGGAACTCCGCGGCGCCCTCGTCCGGGAGTACGGCCCGGGTTGTGAGCGTCCGAGCGATCCGCGGTGGCGGCTGGAGGCCGTCTGCGCCGTGCCGCCTCGCGGGCCCGACGTGGCCGACCTGCTCCGACGGGCGACGGCCGCCCTCACGGCGGGCGGCCTGGCACCGAAGCCGCCGGTCTCGTGCGGGGACGACAACCAGCAGGGGGACGGAACCTACTACGTGATCGAGGCCGGCGGGGACCGGCTCCTGCTCAGCACCCTCGGCCCGTTCGTGACCGCCGCGGAGCCCCTTCCCGAAGCCGTCGTGCGTGCGCTCGTGTCGGCGGGCTTCCGCTGGATCGACGACGAGACGGGAGCGCTCCGGGTCACGGACCTGTGCGTCTACTACTTCGGCGCGCGGGAACCGCTCACGGTGGGTGAGCTGCTCTTCTACTGGCAGGACTAGGGCCCGGCCGGGGWCCCCGGCCGGAAGCAGTCCGAGGCCGCACCCGGGGCGCCGCTTACCCTGTTGACCGCTTCCGTACGGCGGTGCTGGAGTCGGTGGGTGAACAGCGTCCCCGCCAACCGGCGGCTCTGGAACCGGATCAGCAGCGCCTATCAACACGCGCACGACCCGCAGATCGGCGCCTCCCCCCGGCTGTGGGGCATGTACTCCGTGCCCGACGCGCACCTGGGCGCCCTCGGTGACGTGGCCGGGAAGCGTGTGCTCGAACTCGGCTGCGGGGCCGGTCAGTGGTCCAGGTCGCTCGCGGCCGAGGGCGCAGGCGTGGTCGGGATCGACCTGTCCGAAGCGCAACTCGCCGCGGCGGCCGCTGCCATGGGCGAGGACCGCTACCCGCTGGTGCAGGGCGCGGCCGAGCAACTCCCCTTCGCCGACTTCAGCTTCGACCTCGTGTTCTGCGACTTCGGCGGGCTCAGCTGGGCGCCACCGCACCGAGCCGTCCCGGAGGCCGCGCGCGTCCTGCGCCCCGGTGGACGGCTGGTGTTCAACGTCGCCAGCCCCTGGTTCGAGGCCTGTTACGACGAGCCGGCCGGCCGCGTGTCCACGACGCTGCGACAGGACTACTTCGGGCTCAGCGCCATCGGTGAGGGCGACGGCGCGACCAGCTATCAACTCACTTACGGCGACTGGGTCAGGGTCCTGCGGGGTGCGGGGCTCGTCATCGACGACCTCGTCGAGCCGCGGCCCGAGATCGGAACGCCCAACGGCTACAACGAGACCGACCCGCCCGACTGGGCGCACCGCTGGCCGGCGGAGCTGCTCTGGGTGACCCACAAGGCGTGAGCCCCGCCGCGCCGCGCGGGGCTCCGCCCGCCGGGCGCGTTCCCGACCGGTGGAACCCCCCGTTCCCCGCCGCTCCCTACGCCTCGACGCTGATCGCCCGGACCGGGCAGGCGCGGGCGGCCTCGCGGACCAGCGGGCCTCCCCCTCCCCCGTCCTGGCCCGGGACCACCTGCCCGAACCCGTCGTCGTCCTGGGTGAAGACGTCGGGGGAGGTCAGGGCGCACTGTCCGGCGCCGATACAGACGTCCCCGTCGATGGAGATGCGCATCCGGCTGGGTCCTTTCACCACGTGACGGGGAGTTCGAGCATTCCCTGGATCGTGTCGCCGGGCTTGAACGGGATGTCCCCGGCGGGGTCGGCCAGCCGCAGCCCCGGCAGCCGGCGGAGCAGCGTGCCGAGGGCGATCTCCATCTCCGCGCGCGCCAGGTTCTGCCCCAGGCACTGGTGGATGCCGAAGCCGAAGGCCAGGTGGTGCCGCGCCGACCGTGTCCAGTCGAGGCTGTCGGGATCGGCGTAGGCGGCCGCGTCCCGGTTGATGACGGAGGTCGAGAAGACCACGCCCTCGCCCGCGCGGATGAGGGTGCCGTCGACCTCCACGTCCTCGCGGGCGACCCGCAGCAGCCCGTCCGCGATCGACAGGAACCGCAGCAGTTCCTCGACGGCCGCGGGGACGAGACCGGGGTCGGCACGGAGCTCGGCCAGCCGCTCGGGGTGCCGCAGGAGTGTGTACGTACCGAGGGAGATCATGTTCGCGGTGGTCTCGTGCCCCGCGATCAGGAGGATCGTGGCGAGCTGGACCAGTTCCTCGCGGTCGGGGCCGCCCGCCTCCCGTTGCCGTGCCACCAGGTCGTCGAGCACGCCCTCGCCGGGGGTGCGGCGTTTCCGATCGATCAGATCGCCGAGGTAGCCCTCCAGCCGGGCGAGCGCGTCCTCGGTGTCCGCGCCCGTCGGCCCCCGGAGCAGCCGGGCGGACTGCTCCTCGAAGAAGTCGTGGTCCTCGTACGGGACTCCGAGGAGGTCGCAGATCACGATCGAGGGCACCGGCAGCGCGAAGGCACTCACCAGCTCGGCCGGCGGGCCCTGGGCCTCCATCGCGTCGAGGAGCCGGTCGACGGTCTCCTGGATGCGGGGGCGCAGCCGCTCGGCACGCTTGAGGGTGAAGCTCGGGATCAGCATCCGGCGCTGGACGTTGTGCTCGGGGTCGTCCCAGCCGAGGAGCGCGGCGCGCCTGCGCCGGCGGAGGGCGGACGCCCGCTCGGTCGGGAGCGGGAAGTCGTCGCGGGTGGAGTCGGTGGACAGGCGCGGGTCCGCGAGCAGGCTGCGGCCGGCCGCGTGTCCGCTGACCAGCCATACGGGGCGGCCGTCCCACAGGGTCACCCGCGACAGCGGGCGTTCCTCGCGCAACGGGTCGTAGGCGGTGGGCGGGTGGTAGGGGCAGGTCCGGTTCTGGGGGAACGCCACGGCTTCCGTCATGGGGGCCTCGCAAGGGGCGAATCGGCGGCTCGGAGATCGATGCCGTATCCACTACATGCCTCAGGCACCTATCTGGTCTACGCAGAGTTCGGCCAATCCCCCGGAAGGTGGTCATCCATACGGCGGCGGGGTGACGTGTTCGCCGTGCACGGCCCCGGGGTTCAGGGCCGGGAGCCGTTCCGGGTACGGGAAGCGGTTGTCTCCGGACATGCGTCGGATCGGGTCCTGTGGACCCGATCCGGGTGGTGGAGCCTCGGACGGAGTTACGGCGTCCAAGGCGTCAGGGCATCTGCGGGGGCGGGCCGGTGACGACCGGGGCCATCGTGGTCAGAACGAAGGCGTGACCAGCTGGGTCGGTGTAGCGGCGTACGTCGGTGCGCCGGTCGGTCCGCGTTCCGTCGTGGTCGACGGCGATGGGCCGGGCGCCGAGCGACACGACCTCGCGCTCCGCCTCGTCGAGGGCGTCCGGTGCGACGAAGATCTGCAGGTGGGCCTGCTGGGAGTCCTCGGGACGCGGCCAGCTCGGCGGCGCCTGCCCGAGGTCACGGCGGATCCCGAGGACCACTCCGTCGTGGCCCGAGACGAGCAGCAGGTCACTGTCGCCTCCGGCGGGTGCGACGGTGGCGCCGAGAAGTTCCGCGTAGAAGCGCGCGAGGGGTTCGGGATCGGTGGAGTCGAGGATGAGGACGCTCGTCTTGGGAACAGGCATGCCCCTCGTCTGCCCCCGCGGGGTCGCGGCCATGCCCATGGCCGGATCCTGTCCGAAAGTCGCGGGACGCTCCGGCTTCGCTCGCCGAGAGTTCGTCAACTCAATTCGCCAGTAGCCGACTTCTGGTCGCGGTGCGCCCGAAGTCGGCCGCCACGGAGGTGACTTCGCCGACCGGTGGGGCGAAGGCCCGGCCCGCCACGCCCCGTACCCGTAGTACTTCAGAGCTACGCGGCAAGTGTCCCAGGTCCTCGTGCTGACCACCTTCGACCTCGACGAGTACGTCTACGAGGCCCTGCGCGCCGGAGCCTCGGGGTTCCTCCTCAAGGACGCCTCCGCCGACGAACTCGCCGAGGCGGTACGGGTGGTGGCGCGGGGCGACGCGCTGCTCGCGCCCGATCTCACCAAGCGGCTGACAGCGGAGTTCTCCCGGCTCTCCGTTCCCCCGCGCAGTCCGCAGAAGGACCGGGTGGGAGCGCTGACGGAGCGGGAGACCGAGGTCCTGGCCCTCGTCGCCCAGGGCCTGTCGAACGCGGAGATGGCGACCCGTCTCGTCGTCGCCGAGCAGACGGTGAAGACACATGTGAGCCGCATCCTGGTGGAACTGGGCGTGCGCGACCGCACCCAGGCCGCCGTCTTCGCCTTCGACACCGGTCTCGTACGCCCGGCAGGGCACTGAACCGGCGAACCCGCGTGGCGCAGGCTCGGGAGGCACTGCGGCTCGTACGGCGGAGGGGCTCCCGAGCCGCGTACTCCGCCTCCGCCGTGCCCTACGGCGTGAGCCGGCGATACGCGGCGCGGGCGTGGAGCAGGCGGGCCAGGACGGTTCCGGCGGTCGCCGCGGCGAGGAGGCAGGCGATGCGCGCGACGTCGTAGGAGGCCTCCCAGGTGATCTCGCCGAGGGGCGCGGTGGCGAACCCGTTGAGGGCGAGCCAGCAGAGGAACGCCGTGCCCGGTGCGGCCGCGAGCCGGGCGCCGGTGCTCACGAGGGCCACGACGACGGAGATCGCCAGGAGGTCGACGCCGGGGTCCGAGTGGCCGTCGAGGAAGTTGAACGCGGTGACGAGCGCGAGGGCGACGACGGAGGTCACGGCCCACACCGAGGGGGTCGCCACGGCACTGGGCACCGGCCGGACGCCCGAGCTGACCGGCTTCCATTCGAGCATGCTTCGCCTCCTCCACCTCACCCCGCCGTTGGGGCACCCGGAAATAATGCCTCACCGCGGGAAGCACCCGAGACCGGGCCGCCCGCACCTGGCTGCATGCCGCCGCCGAGGTCGTGGACACCACGCGTCTCACGCCCGGCCAGGCCGCCCGGCGGATCGCCGAGGCCGTCCAGGAGTGAGCGGCTTCTGGCCTGTTTGCCCGTTGTGCGGGGGCCGGTTCGCGCCCGAGACTGATGTGTGCGAACGGGAACACGGGAACGGTATGTCCGGTGAAACGTATCCACTTCACGGACCAGGATCTGATGCGGGTCCGGGTGGCCGGGGGCATCGGGGTGGCGGCGGAGACGCTCGACAGTCTGAAGCTGCTGCACGGCCGGGGCATCGGGCTCGGCTTCCGCCGCTGGCAGGTCGCGGTCCGCGGACGCCTGGACGGGCGGGCACGTCCGCTTCTCGCGCTGCTGCCGTCCCTCGGGCCCCATGTCGACGCGTGGAGCCTGGCCGGGGACTCGATGTGCATCGAGGAGGCGGTGGACCGTCTCCTCGGCGCTCCGCGGAAGCTGCTCCGCGTCGAGTTCGAGAACATCCGGTTCCGGCCCGCGGACCGCGCCTGGGCCCGGAACCTGGTGGACGGCGACCGTGAGGCCTGGCTCCAGGTCACCGCGGCCCTCCAGGCCTGCCACGGCGTGGCGGTGGCTCCGTACGGGGGCGGGATGCGCGTACATCTGGCCGGGATACGCGGTGCGTATGCGAACGCGATGACCGAAGGCGGTGTCGAGCGGCTGCTGGGGCAGGTGTGCGGACCGCTGCTGCGGTGGAGGCCGCCGGTGCTGGAGATGGAACATCCGCGGGACGAGGACATCCGGCTGAACGGACGCGGGCTCGTCATCGCCCCCACCGTGTTCTCCACCGGGGGCGCCGAGCTGATGATGCCCATGCTGGATCCGGCCGAGCCTCCCGTGCTCGCCGTACCCACGGTGACCGACGCCCTGGTGGGCGGCACGCTGTGGGACGGCGGCGGCGCGTCCGCCGGTCAGGCGCTGGAGGACCTGCTGGGGCGGACGCGGGCCGCCGTCCTGGAGTCGGCGGCCGTCGGTCGCAGCACCACGGATCTGGCACGCCGGCTGGGCATCGCCCCGGCGACGGTGAGCCACCACACGTCCGTGCTCCGCAACGCCGGACTCCTCACCACCCGGCGGGAGGGCAAGGCGGTCCTGCACACCGTGACCTCGATGGGCATGGCCCTGCTGGAACCGGGCTCCCGCCCCGTGTGACCCGCCGCCTGTGGACGGCGCGCCTCCGCGCGGACCTCGGACGGCCGCTCCGATGCTTTCGACGGGGCTCGAAAGCATGGCCCCTCCCCCTTTCGCGTCCCTACGGTGAGCCGCGTCAACGGGCCACGCCACGACTCGACCGGCGTGCCGCAGAGCCTGGTTGACGAGGAGCCGCCGGCGTCGTTCGCGGCGGCACGACGAGAGGACGAAGAGAGATGCGTTTGCATTCCTTCCACCAGGGGGCCCTCGCGCTGCTGACCGCGGCCGGGTTCATCGCCGTGGGCACCGGCACGGTGTCGGCGCAGCCGGAGGCCCGGCCGGCCGCTCACGCGCCGGCGTCCGCCACGACCGAGATCACGCGGGCGGTTGGTCCGTCGGCCGCTGTCCCGGGGGCGACCGACGTGGTCCAGACGTTCGCGAACATGGCCACGGGGTCCTGCCTGGACGACAGCCAGCAGTACGGCCTGCGCGGGTACGGCTGCAACGGCGGTGTCTACCAGAAGTGGAACGTGCACGTGTGGGGTGACGCCACCCGCCAGCTGCGGAACCTCGCGACCAACGAGTGCCTGTTCGACGACGGCTACACGCTCGACACGCGGGCCTGCAACTCCTCCCGTGAGCAGAGCTGGTTCGCGCACAAGCGCGGCGACCGGGTGACGTTCGAGAGCCAGGCCACGGGCGAGTGCCTGGACGACAGCCACTTCGGGCTGCGGACGATCCCGTGCTCCTTCAACCTCAACCAGACCTGGCGCTGAGCCCGGGCGGTCCGGCGGCCACCCCCTGCGACCGCCGCCGCCGGCGGCGGCCACGCCCGTGACCGGCCCTCTCCCCGGCGTCACACGTCGGGGAGAGGGCCGGTCCCAGGTGCGGTGACCGCGTGTCGGCGCGGCCGGGGGTCCGGTCAGAACTGGAGCGACCAGGCGTTGATGTAGCCGGTGTCGTTGACCCAGTTGTCGGTGGCGCGGAGCTTCCAGGAGCCGTTGGCCGTCTCACCCGAGGCGTTCACGGTGAAGGTGCCCTGGATGTGGTCGGCGCCGTCGGAGGAGTTGTAGTCCTTCAGGAGGAACGCGGTGCCGTCGGGCGCGACCAGTTCGAGCCGCACGTCGCCGCGGTAGGTGTGACGGACGTCGACGGTGACGGACAGGTTCGAGGGGGCGTTGCCGGTGACGCCGACGACCGCGACGGGAGACTCCACGGTGGCGTTGTCCCGGATCTGGTAGTCGTCGGTGTTCTCGAACTTCTTCCCGCCGGGCGGCGGGGTGGTGTCCCCGGTACCGGTGTAGAGGAGCTTGTTCGGGGAGCCGGTGCGGGGGTCGGTGACCTTGTCCGGGGTGGCGTCGGCGACCAGCCTGTCGCGGACCTGGGCCGGGGTCCAGGTCGGGTTGGCGGCGAGCAGCAGGGCCGCCGCGCCCGCGACGTGCGGGGCAGCCATGGAGGTGCCGCTCATCGTCTGGGAGGCGGTGTCACCGGAGTTGGACGAGGAGACGATGCTGTCGCCGGGGGCGAAGATGTCCAGGCAGGAGCCGTAGTTGGAGCCCTGGCCGTTGGACCAGCCGGTGGCCCGGGCGTCCCGGCTGTTGGTGGCGCCGACGGTGATGGCCGACGGGGTGGAGGACGGGGAGTAGGAGCACGAGTCGGCGTTGTTGTTGCCGGCCGCCACCACCCAGGTCACCCCGGAGGATATGGAGGCCGCCACGGCGTCGTTCACCGACTGGGTCTTGCCGCCGCCGATGCTCATGTTGGCCACGGCCGGCTTGACGGCGTTCTTGGTGACCCAGTCGATGCCGGCGAGGACCGGGGCCCAGGTGTCGCCCGAGGTGCCCTGACAGTTCAGGACGCGGACGCCGATCAGCTTGACGCCCTTGGCGACGCCGTAGGAGGCGCCGCCGACGGTGCCCGCGACGTGGGTGCCGTGGCCCTGGCAGTCGGAGGCGTTGGAGTCGTTGTCGATGAAGTCGTAGCCGCTGACGGCGCGGTTGCCGAAGTCGCGGTGGCTCATGCGGATGCCGGTGTCCACGATGTACGCGTTCACGTTGGCGGCGGTGGTGCCGTAGGTGTAGCTCTTGTCGACGGGCAGGTTGCGCTGGTCGACGCGGTCCAGGCCCCACGAGGGCGGCGAGGGCTGCGTGTCGACCGCGTACGCCACCGCGTCGGCCTCGACGCGGGCCACGGTGGGGTCGGCGGCGAGTTCCCGTGCCTCGCTCTCCGTCATCCGTACGGCGAAACCGCGCAGGGCGGCGGTGTAGGTGTAGCGCAGACTGCCCGCGTGCCGCTCGGCCAGCCTGTTCGCGGAGGCGGGGACGTCGGCCCGGGCGACGGAGTCCTTGAAGGTGACGATGTAGGAGCCCTGGACGGCGCCGGGGCGGTCGGCGCCGACGATGCGGCCTTCGCCGCCGCCGGGCGGCGTCGGCGCTGCCGTCGCCGCGGTGGCGGCGGAGGCCACGGCGAGCAGGGCGGCACTGGTACTGATGGCGAGCAGGCGCCGGAGGGCGCGAGCGTCGAACTCCATGAGTGCTTCCTTCGTGGGAGGTGTTCCGGGCCCGGCTGGGCGCCCGGAGGGCGGCATCCGTCACGCCGGTGGCTCCGGGCGCGCTCCGTCGAGGGGTGGGGAGGGCGCGCGCCCGGAGGGGACGCCGCACGGCCGGGTACGTCGATCCTGGTCGGGACCATGACAACCCGAGGCTGGGCGGCGGCGGTACGGGCGCCTCTGATGGCGGCGCCCGGGCGACGGGACGGGGTGACGTGTCGCACGGAGCGGGCTCCGCGCCGCACTGGTCCGGCCGCGCCGTGCGGCTGGGTGGGGTGCTGCCACCCCGTGCCGCCGCCGGTTGGGGACCGGGGTGGACGGGGCCGGCGCGYCCGGACCGCCCAGAGCTTCGGTCACCCGGGCGGAGCCCAGCAATCCGTAGCGCTACCCAAAGAGTGGGGACGGCGGCGCCGACGCGTGACGGCCGGCGGCGACCCCGGCGGTTCGAGGAATTCCCTGGGTAGCCGCCCCCTATTGCGACGGCGGCCCCGCTGCGGGTAGACCACGTGCAGGGAGACCCACCTGCCCGGCCGGGCGGTTCGGCGGCCCCGGTCGGGGCGCGCGGAGACCGGTTCGACAGGGCCGCCACGACCTTCGACGCGGCCTCCGGGTGCGTGGCCTGCGAAAGGCGGAGCCGTGGAGAGACGACCCTTCGGCCCCCCGCACGGCGACGTACGGCCCGAGGGGGCCGGGTTCGTCGGACGCGAGGGGGAGGCACGACGGCTGCGGGAGGCGCTGCGCGCGGGGCGGAGCATCGTGTTCGTACGGGGGGACGCCGGGGCGGGGACGTCGCGGCTCGTCGACGAGGTGCTCGGCGCGGCGGAGTTCGCGGAGTGGACGCAGTTGCGCGGGACGTGCCCGGACGACGCGGCGCCGGTGCCGTTCGAGGCCGTGGCCTCGGCTCTGGCCGGGCTTCCGTACCGCCCGGGCCCTCCGGCTCCGTTGCCGTCGGTCGCCGGGGTCGTGGGGCTGGTCGTCCCCGAGCTGATCGACCGGCTGCCGCGGCCACCCGTGTCGGCGGCGGATCCTGAGGTACGGCGGGGGCTGCTCCCCCGCGCGGTGCGGACCCTGCTCGCCTCGCTCGGCGATGTCGTACTGGTCCTGGAGGACGTCCACCACGCGGATCCGGCGACCCTCGGCCTGCTCGGTCACCTGACGCACGCGATGCCGCCCGGGCTGCGGCTGGTCGTCACCGAGGACGCGGCCCCGGGACTTCCGGTCCTCGGCGTCCGCGCCGCGGGAGGAGCGCGCTGCGAGGAGGTCCGGGTCCGCCCCTGGACGGCGGCGGAGACCGAGGACTTCGTCCGCGGGTGGGCCTCCCGGCGGTCCTCGGTGCGCGCCGACGGGCTGCCGGAGCTCGCGGCCCTCGTGCACGAGCTGTCCGGCGGCCTGCCCGGAGCCGCCGGGGCCCTCCTCGGGGACGCGGCCGAACTCCTGGGCGCGGACGTGCCCGAGGCCGCGGAGCACGGCGGGATCCTGGAGGCCGTACGGAAGGCGGGGGTGCCCGGGCGCGTGAGGCGGGAGTTCGCCCGGCGGTGCGGGCCGCTCACGGAGGACGCGCGGCGGATCGTCGCCGCGGCGGCGGTCCTCGACCGGCCGGTGCCTCCCGACGTCCTCGCCGAGGTCGCGGAGTGCGCGCCCGGACGGGTGGAGGCGGCCGTCGACGCGTGCGTACGGCGGTCGGTGCTGCGGGCCGAAGGGTCGTGGCTGTCCTTCCGGAGTCCGCTGGAGCGGCGGGCCGCGCTGGCCCGGGTGCCGGGCCCCCGCGCGGCGCGGCTCAGCCTGCGCGCGGCCCGGGCCCTGCACCGCGGCGGGGACGGGCCGCTGCCGCTGGTCGACCTCGCCCGGCTGTACGCGGCGGCCGGACGGGTCCGCGAGGGCCTGCGGTGCCTGGTGGTCGCCGCCGACCGCGCGGCCGCGACCGGCGACTACGCCACCGCCACCCGGCTCTACACCCGGGCCGTCGCGGAGGATCCGGGCGCCGCGGGCCGGGTACGGACCGCCGCGAAGCTGGCCCGCACGGCACAACTGGCCCGCGCCGGGGCCGAGGTGGTCGCCGCCGTGCGCACCGTCCTCGACGAGGACGACCCGCCGCCGCGGCTGCGCGGTGAGATCCGGCTGCACCTGAGCGTGGTCCTCCGCAACCAGAGCGGAGGCGCGCTGGACAGCCTGGAAGAGGTCGCCCGGGCCATCCCCGACCTGGAGGCGTCCGATCCGCAGACCGCCGCACGGGCCATGGCCGTCGCCGCCATCCCCTCCATCCAGGGCTGGCCCCTCGACCGGCACCGGCACTGGCTGGACCGCGGCGACGCGCTCGCGGGACAGGTCACCGACCCCGTCGCCCGGGCCGCCATCGCCGCGAACCGGGCCACCGCGCTGATGCTCGTGGGCGATCCGCGCGCCTGGCACGCCGCCGACGCGCTGCGCGGCCCCGCCGCCTCCGCGATGGAGGCCGCGCACCACGCCCGGGGCTGGACCAACCTGGCGCACGCCGCCAGCGCCCTCGGATACGGCACGCGCGGCCGGGACTTCCTCGACCGGGCGGTCGCCGGGCTCGCCGACACCAGCAGCCCCTACCTGGAAGGGCTCGTCGAGACGGCCCGTCTGGTGCTCGCCTGGCACGGCGGCGACTGGGACGGCCTGCACACGACCGCGGACCGCACCACCCGGCTGCTCCAGGAGATCCCCGACCTGACCGCCGAGGCCATGCTGGTACGGGGACTGGTCGCGCTGCATGTCCTCGGCGACGTGCCCCGGGCCCGCCACGACCTCGCCCGGGCCGCCCGCACCACCTGCTACGACACCGGGTTCATCCTCACCGCGTCGGCCGCCGCCACGGCCCGCATCCATCTGGAGGCCGGGCGCCCCGAGCAGGCGTGCGAGGCCGTGGAGGACGTCCTGCGCCGGATCGAGCGGACCCGCGGCTGGGTGTGGGCCGGCGAGGTGCTGCCCGTCGCCGTGGAAGCTCTGCACGGCAGCGGCCGCACCGCCAGGGCCCGGCAGCTCGTCGACGACTTCGCCGCCGGGTCCGCGACCGTCGACGCACCCGCGGCGCGGGCGGCCCTGGCCGTGTGCGGGGCGCTGCTCGCGGAGGCGGCCGACCGTCCGGACGAGGCCGTCGGCCTGTTGGCGGACGCGGAGGCGCGGTGGAGTCGGCTCGGCCGCCCGCTCGACGCCGCCCGCGCGGCCGAGGCGAGGGGACGGTGCCTGCTGGGTCTGTACGGGGAGGCGGCGGCCCGGGACGTGCAGGAGGTGGTCGAGGTCTACCGGCGGCTGGGAGCCCGCTGGGACGTCGCCCGCTGCCAACGGCTGCTGCGGCGCCACGCCATCGTCACCACGCACCGCCGGGGCCGGCTCGGCTACGGCGACCGGTTGTCGCCGCGCGAGGAGGAGGTGGCACGCCTCGTCGTCCGGGGGCGCGCCAACCGGGACATCGCGGAGAGTCTGGTGCTGTCCACCCGCACCGTGGAGCACCACGTGGCGCGCATCATGCGGAAGCAGAACGCCTCGTCGCGGGCCGACATCGCCCTGCCGGCGGCGAGGGAGGCGGGCCCGGAGCCGGGTCCCCTTCCCCCGTACCGCACCGGCGTCCGGGAGTGACCGGGCGCGGCGGAAGGACGGCGCGCCTTCTCCGGGCGCGCGGAGGGACCGCCCGCCCTTCTCCGGCCCACGCGTCCCGGCCCACCACTCACGTCCATGTCACAGGGAGATCGGTGAAGCTGTCTTTCCGTCACCTGGTCGGCCCACCAGGACCTAGAGTGTGCGCGTGACCGAGCACAACCCTGAACTCATCGCCGGCCGGTACCAACTGGTCGAACTCATCGGCCAGGGCGGGATGGGCCGGGTGTGGCGTGGCCTCGACCAGCAGCTCTTCGGGCGCGAGGTCGCCGTCAAGGAGATCCTGTTCCCGCCCGGCATGAGCGGCGACGACCGTGCGGCGCTGCTGCGGCGGTTCACCGGCGAGGCCCGCGCGGCGGTCACTCTCAGCCACCCGGGCGTCATCACCGTCCATGACGTCGTGGAGCACCGGGGCGCCCCGGTCATCGTCATGGAGCTGGTCCGGGGCCGGTCGCTGGCCGCCGCGATCCGCAGCGAGGGCAGGCTGCCCGTACGGCGGGTGGCCGAGATCGGCGCGGCCGTGCTGGACGCGCTGGCCGAGGCGCACACGGCCCGGATCGTCCACCGCGACATCAAGCCGGACAACGTGCTGCTGGCCAGGGACCGTGTCGTCCTCACCGACTTCGGCATCGCCCACCTCGCGGACGCCACGACCAAACTGAGCCACAGCGGGATGGTCATCGGCACACCGCAGTACATGCCGCCCGAGCAGCTGGACGGCAAGCGGCCGACCGCGGCCAACGACCTGTGGGCGCTCGGTGCCACCCTGTACCACGCGGTCGAGGGGCGCCCGCCTTTCGAGGCGGAGGGCCTGCACGCCCTCGCCGTGGCCGTGTTCACGCGCCCGCACCGGCCGCCCGTCCACGCGGGCCCGCTGGCCCCCGTCCTGGACGCCCTCCTCACCAAGGACCCGGCCGAGCGGGTGAGTGCCGCGGAGGCGGCCGAGATGCTGGGGGCCGTACTGGCGGGCGCCGCGCCGGCACCGGACGCGCCGCGCGACAGCAACCAGGCCGGGGCGGCGGAGCAGGAAGGTGGGCCCCGCGGTCCGGTGGCCGATCCGCGAGTGGCTCCGGCACCGGAGGCGACGGCGGGGCGTTACCCCGCCGAGGAGCACGCCTCGGCGCCGACGATGCCCAGGCGGCTCCCCTCGTCGACGCCGTCCGCCCCGACCCCCACGGTCGCGGACTCCGCCGGGACCGCCGCGGACCCGGCGCGCCGCCCCGTCCCGGAGCGGCCGACGGCCCCGCCGGTCGTCGTCCCCGCGGACGGGCCGCGACTCACGCTCGGGACGGCTCTCCCGGGGGCCGAGGTCCGGGCGTCCGCGGGACGGCGGGGCCTCACCCGGCGCGCCGCGGTCCTGAGCACGTCACTCGCCGTGCTCGCGGCGGGCTCCCTCCTCACCTGGTCCCTCACCCGTGACGACGACACACCGGGCGGCGGGTCCGGCGGCAGCGGACCCGCCGCGACCTCCGTCACGGTGCGGATCGGCGTCGACGCGCCGCTCAGCGGCGGGCTCGCCGCGATGGGCACGGGGGTCAGGAACTCCGCCGAGCTGGCGGTCAGGACGGCCAACGAGAACGGCCACGTCCCCGGCGTGACCTTCGAGATCACGGCCGTCGACGACGCGGCCGACCCCACCAGGGGCGCGGCCAACGCCGCCCGGCTGGTGGACGACGACAAGCTGGTGGGGGTCGTCGGGCCGGTCAACTCCGGGGTCGCGGCCACCCTGGTCCCGGCCCTGTCCCGCGCGGGCGTCGTCAACGTGTCCCCGGCCAACACCAACCCGGCCCTCACCCTGGGCGCAGACTGGGCGTCGGGCGGCCGCGCCCGCCCGTACCCCACGTACTTCCGCACCATCGGGACGGACGTCGACCAGGGGCCGTTCGCCGCCCGTCATCTGCACGGCACGGGGAAGACGAAGGTGTACGTGGTCGACGACGCGAGCGTCCACGGCACCACGCTCGCCTCCGGCTTCACGGCGCAGTGGCGGAAGCTCGGCGGGACGGTCGTCGGCGCCGAACAGGTGGACCCCGCGGAACGCGACTTCGCGAGCCTCGCCCTCAAGGTGCGGTCGTCGGGAGCCGAAGCCGTGTACTTCGGCGGGTTCTACGACAGCGCCGCACCGATGTCCCGGCAGCTCCGGCAGGCCGGGGTGACCGGACCCCTGATGGGCGGGGACGGCATCTTCGACCAGCAGTACCTGGTGGACAACCCGCAGGCCGACGGTGACCTCGCGACCCAGATCGGCGCCCCCGCCTCGGAGTCCGCGGCCGGACGCGACTTCCTCGACCGCTACCGGAAGGCGGGCTACTCGCAGCCGCCCGGCTGGTACGGCCCCTACGCCTACGACGCGACCTGGGCCGTCATCGAGGCGGTGAAGGCCGTCGCCAAGACCCACGGGGGCAGGCTCGCCGACGACACCAGGAAGGAGCTGGCGAGGGCCGTCGGGCGGCTCTCCTTCGACGGCGTCACGGGTCCCGTCGCCTTCGACGGGTCGGGCGACGCCGTGAACCGGCCGCTGACGGTGTACCGCGCGGGCGACGGCGGCTGGAAGGCCGTGACGACCGGCCCCGCAACCCCCTGAGAGCACGCCCCCTGGGTACGGCGACGGGCCCGGTACGGCCACGGAGCCGGTACGACGAAGGGCCCGGACCGCTCCGTGCGGTCCGGGCCCTTCGTTCTGCGGTGCCGCCCCGTGGCGGCGGTGCCCTCAGCCCTGTGCGGTGTCGCCGACCGACTGCTCGGCCTCCTCGGCGGCGCGCGCCTTCTCCCGCATCTTGCGCACCAGCTCCGCCTTCTGGTCGGCGGCTACCTGGCGGTCGCCGTTGCGGTGCGGGCCGTTGTTCTGCCGCTCGGTACGGGACAGCTTCTTGCGATGGCCGCCGCCCTGGCCCACGGGGTTGTTGATGTTCTTGCTGTCGGTCACGGGTTCTCCCGTTGGTGAGGTGCGGAGGTCTGCGGCTGCGCCCGTGACGGACGGACCGCGGCGTCGGAGGACGTCAGGAGGGGCCCGTCATGCTCTCACCCGTGTGTGTCGCCGTCCGGAAGCCCATGGCCATGACGTTACCCGGTCCCACCGGCACCGCCGCATCCGTGTCCTCACCGGCCCGCCGACCGCGCCCGACTCTCACCCTGGAGTAGAGGTCTACAGTCCCGGCCCGTGCGTCCACCGGACCTTCACACCGCGGCCGCCCGGGTCGCACGCGTCCGCGGGCCGCCGCGTGTCACGTCAGGAGCGGGACCAGGGGCGGCGGCGGGTGGAGTGGCCGGAGCCGCCGGAGCCGACGCCCGCGAGGTGCAGGGCCAGGGCGACGAGTCCGAGGAGCATGACATTCGCCGAGGTGAAGACGTCGTTGGTGCCGATGTCCGCGGCGTTGATCAGGAACGATATGAAGAACAGGACGGCGGCTACTATGCCGAGCATTGAGGGGCTCCTTTCGACAGGTGCCGTCCGTATGCCCCCGCGCTTCCGCCGCACACCGGGGTGAGCGCGGTGTCTCAGGGGCGGGTGCCGTTCGGCCGGAGGACGAGGCCCGTCGGCGTGTTCAGGCCGGTGGTCGGCAGGGTCGTCTGGCCGCCGCCCGTCTCCCGGACCCGGATCACCCGGTTGTTGAAGCCGTCCGCGACGTACAGGCCGCCGCAGCCGTCCAGCGCGAGACCCAGGGGGTCGCTGAGCCCGTCGGTGGCGACGGTGGTCTGGCCGCCGCCCGCGGCGATCCGCACCACACGGTTGTTCCCGCTGTCCGACACGTACAGCTCCCCGGCGGCGCCGAGCGCCAGGCCGGTCGGCTGGGAGAGGCCCACCGTGGGCACGGTCGACTGTCCGCCGCCGTCGGCGGCCACCTTCACGACGCGGTCGTTGACGAAGTCGGAGACGTACAGGTTCCCGGCGGCGTCCAGCGCGAGTCCCCACGGATGCAGCAGCCCACTGGTCGGTACGGTCGTCTGGACGCCGCCCGCCGACACCTTCACCACCCGGTCGTTGAAGCTGTCGGCGACGTAGAGGGTTCCGGCGGCGTCCAGCGCGAGCCCCAAGGGGCGGGACAGGCCGTCGGTGGGAACGGTGGACTGGACGCCGTCGGCCGCCCGCACCACGACGCGGTTGTTCCCGGTGTCCGACACGTAGAGGCGGCCCGCCGCGTCCGCGGCCATGCCCGTCGGCCGTACGAGACCGTCGAAGGGGACGGTCGCCTGGGCGTCGCCGGCGGTCGCCAGGGAGACGACCCTGTTGTCGCCGTAGTCGGAGACGTACAGGAGGCCGTGCGCGGAGGGCCGGCCGTCGCCCGGCGGTGTCGCTCCGGCCGTGGTCGAGGGCAGCGTGCACAGTGCGACGAGACCGACCGCGGCGGTGACGCGGCGGACCCACCAGCGCCTCGCGCGCCCCTTCGAGGGTCCGGGCGACAGCGTTGCGGACGGGGCCGGGGTACCTGGCATGACTCTCCCTCAGCTGTGAGGCGGCCGAGGGAGGGCGGGAGGATCAGATGGGCGAGCCGGACGAGCCGCGGATAGTGCTCGACGAGCGCCGCCTCGGCGTCGCTCCGGCCGGGCCGGGATGCCGTCGTGGGAGGTATGGCCGTGCCGTCGAAGGTGTTGTGGGGGTGCATGACTGTGCAAACGAGACGCGCGGGGAGCGGTCACCCCGGACGGATGATCTGACAGTCCCCCGGACGCGTGCCTCACCGCGTGGCGGCCCGGGCCTCCCGGAGGACGCGCGTCGCCCCGGAGCCGTCGTCGGACCGGCTCCGGGGCGACCGTGTGCGAGGGGCCCGCTCAGGCCCCGGCGGACTTCTCCTCGGCCCGCACCGCCGAGAGCGGCTCGGCGATGTCCTCCAGCGAACGGCGTTCCGCGTTGACGGCGAGGAAGGCCGCCACGATCCCCGCCGCGCACATCAGCGCGGCGCCGATCCGGAAGGCCAGCGCGGTGTCCCCGACGACCCCCGACTCGGTGAGCTCGGCGAAGACCAGCGGGCCGCTGATGCCGCCGGCCGCCGTCCCCAGCGCGTAGAAGAACGCGATGGCCATGGCGCGGGTCTCCATCGGGAAGATCTCGGAGACCGTCAGATAGGCACTGGAGGCGCCCGCCGACGCGAAGAACAGCACGACGCACCAGCAGGCCGTCAGGGTCGTCGCGGACAGCGAGCCGCTGTCGAAGAGCCAGGCGGTCCCGAAGAGCAGGAGGCCCGACAGGACGTACGTGCCCGCGATCATGATCCGGCGGCCGACGGTGTCGAAGAGCTTGCCCAGCAGCAGCGGTCCCAGGAAGTTGCCCGCCGCGATGACCGCGAAGTAGTAGCCGGTGCTGCCGGTGGGGACGTCGAAGAAGGTGATGAGGATGGTGCCGAAGCCGAAGGTGATCGCGTTGTAGAGGAACGCCTGCCCGATGAAGAGGGCGAGTCCGAGGACGGCGCGGCGCGGGTAGCGGCCGAAGACCGTCTTCGCGATCGTGCCGAAGCCGATGCTCTTGCGCTGGTGGATGGTGATCTCGCCGGCCGGCGGCGGCAGCTTCTCGCCCTTCTCCTCCTCGATCTCCTTCTCCACGGCGGTGACCAGCGTGTCGGCCTCCTCGCCGTGGCCGTGGATGAACTGCCATCGTGGACTCTCCGGCACGTGCCGCCGCACCAGCAGGATGACCAGCCCCAGGACCACGCCGAGGGCGAAGCTCAGCCGCCAGCCGAGGTCCTTCGGGAAGATGTCGGTGTCGAGCAGGACGATCGACAGCAGCGAACCGCCGATGGCGCCCAGCCAGTAGCTGCCGTTGATGATGAGGTCGACCCGCCCCCGGTACAGGGACGGGATCAGCTCGTCGATCGCGGAGTTGATCGCCGCGTACTCGCCGCCGATGCCGAAGCCGGTGAGGAAGCGGAAGAGGAAGAACCACCACGACTCGAAGGACAGCGCCGTCATCGCCGTGGCGCCCAGGTACACCACCAGCGTGATCATGAACAGCTTCTTGCGGCCGTAACGGTCCGTCAGCCACCCGAAGAACAGCGCGCCCGAGCAGGCGCCCGCGACGTACAGGGCCGCGGCCACGCCCGTCACCTGGGCCGCGGTGATGTCGAGGCCGCTGCCCTCCTCGGCCAGCCGGCCGGCCACGTTGCCGACGATCGTGACCTCGAGACCGTCCAGGATCCAGACGGTGCCGAGGCCGATGACGATCATCCAGTGCCAGCGGGACCACGGCAGCCGGTCGAGCCGGGCCGGAACCGCCGTGGTGACCGTGCCCGTCCCGGAGCCCCGGGAGGACGGAGTTGCAGGCATGGGTTCTCCTCTCGTCGCCGGTGCGGGTACCCCCGTCCGGACCGATCATCCGTCTGCGTGGACCGCCCGGCGGGCGCCCCGGCGGTCGCGGAGCGCGAGGCGCCGCCGGCGGTCGCTGCGCTCGCGCACCCGGCGGTCCAGTTCCTCCATCAGCCGCCGGCCCCGGTGTTCGGGGTCGAGTTCGTCGAGGATCCGGTCGACCTCGCTGAGCAGCGCCCCGTACAACTGCCACCGGCCGGCGTCGGCGAGGGCGAGGGCGAGCAGCCGCTCGGCCGCGTGGTCCCGGCAGGCCCGCGCCGMCCGCAGCTCGCCCGCGAGCCGGGTCTCCGCGGCCTCGGCGTCCGCACTGCCCTGCGCGGTGACCAGGACGGCGAAGCTGACGAGGGCGTCGGCCGTGTACTGGGCGGTCTCCCGCAGGGCCAGGGCGGTCGGCGCGGGCAGCAGCCGGTGTCCGTCGCGGTGCTTCGCCAGGTCGGTGAGGGTGCGGGCGAGGACCCGCAGCACCACGGCGCAGATCTCCAGCGTGTCCAGCCCGGTCCGCAGCACCACCCGGTGCATCAGGCCCTCCTTGACACGGGGGTTGAAGCGCAGGCTGTCCTCGGCCGTGCGCAGGGCCCCGTCGACGTCCGCGACGTCGTTGTCCAGACGGCGGGCCTCGTGGAGCCGGTCGGCGGCCTCCTCGACCCGGGGCGCGCCGGTGAACTCGTCCGCCACGTCGAGGAGCAGCAGCCGCATCCGCCGGGCGAGGTCCTCGATGGACCCGCCCGCGGTGTCGACCCAGACGGGCGGGGCGAGGAACAGGTTGAACAGCATGCCCACGACGGCGCCGATGAGGGTCTCCAGGACGCGGTCCCAGGCGGTGTCGGAGACCTGCGTCACGCCGAGGACCAGCATGGCGCTGATGGCCACCTCGGGAACGAACTCCTCGACCTTCACCATCCGGCCGATGAGCAGCGACGCGAGGATGACGAGGGCGAGGCTCCACCAGGAGAGGCCCACCACGACGCTGAACGCGATCGCGATGAGGACGCCGACGACGACGGAGGTCACCCGGCGGAGGCTCGTCGTCACGGTGGAGTAGAGGGTGACCTGGACGACCAGCAGGGCCGTCAGGGGAGCGGTGAGGGGGACCGGTTCGCTGCTGAGCCGGAGCGCGACGACGTAGCTCAGGGTGGCCGCCGCCGTGGACCGCAGGGTCTGGACCGCGAAGGGGTCGCGCCGCAGGCGTCCGAGCAGCCCACCGAACCGGCCGTTCCGTCCTTCGCCGCGCGCCACGCCCCACCTCGTCCCGTCGCCGCCCCGCAGGGGCCGTCGGAACGTGCGCCTGCCCGGACGGTCCCCGAACCATGCGCGGGTACGCCCGGGCGGACGAGGGATCACCCCCGGGCCGGGTACGGAGGGAGCCGAACGGGGCGGCGGGCGGGCGACGATCGCGGCTCCCGGTCCCGCGCCGGACCGGCGGACCACCGGGTCGGCGCGGTTCGGCCGCCGGGTCGACGGGCGGCCGGGGCGGTGCGGTTCAGCCGAGGAGCCACCGCTGCATCCACTCCGCCGCGGCGCGGCGGAACAGACGCCGGTTGTCGGCGCGCCGGAAGTCGTGGCCCTCGTCGCGGAGCAGCAGCAGTTCCGCGACGAGTCCGCGCGCCCGGGCGGCCCGGACGATCTGCTCGGACTCGCCGGGCGGCACGTTCGTGTCGTGCTCGCCGTGCACCGCGAGCAGGGGGACCCGCAGGGCGTCGACGCGGCTCATGGGGGACAGGGCCCGCAGCAGCGCGCCGTCCCGTTCGGGGTGGCCGTACTTGTGGACGGCGGACTCCGCGAGCCACGCCTCGGTCCCGGCGTAGAACGTGGCGAAGTCCGACATCCCGCAGACCGTGACGCCGGTACGGAAGAGGTGCGGGTGCCACACGAGGGACGCCAGGGTCAGGTAGCCGCCGTACGAGTGGCCCATCACGGCCAGCCGGCGCGGGTCGGCGAGGCCCGAGGCGACCGCGTGGGTCGCGCAGTCGGCGACGTCGGCGATCGCCGCGAAGCGGCCCTCGCCCAGGTCGGCGTCGACGAAGGAGCGGCCCCAGCCGGAGGAGCCGCGTACATCGGGCGCGTAGACGTCCAGGCCCCGGCCGAGCAGCTCCTGGTAGAGCGGGTCGAAGACCGGGCGCTCCTGTTCCTCGGGGCCGCCGTGCAGATGCAGGACGCACGGGGCCGGCTCGCCCGCGGCCCTGCCGGGAGCCCGGTGGTACCAGCCGCCGAGGAGCAGCCCGTCGCGTGCCGTGGCCCGCAGCCGCTCGGGCCGGACCGGGGGACGCCCGCCGGGAACGGAGGCGGCGTCGCTCGCCGACCACGGCGTCCGCGCCAGGGGAGCGGCGGTGGGCACGGACCACACTCCGGGGCGTCGCCGGGAACCCGACAGTGCCACGACCAGCCCGTCCGGACCCGCCTGTGTCACCCGGGTGACCACCTCGTGCGGCAGCTCCACCGCGCGCGGGGCGGCCGGCTGCGTGCCGTCGCCGGCCAGGGGGAGCGTTTCGAGCGCGCTGGTCCCTCCGACGTTCCAGGACAGGGCCGCGCGCCGGCCGTCCTCGACGAGGGCGAGGAGTTCGAGGTCGCAGGTCTCGCGGGCGGCCACCACGACGAGGTCCTTCCGCGCGCCGGAGTCGTCCAGGTGGAGCGCCAGCAGGGCCGCGAACTCGCGGTCGTGGTCGCTGCGCAGCCACACCGTGCGCCCGTCGGCCGAGAAGCGGCCGATCCACGGATCCCCGTCGGCGACCCGCAGCGCGCACACCGGGGTCTGGTCCGAGGTCTGGATGACCACGGCCTCCCGCCGTCCCCGGGGCCCGCGGCGCAGCAGCGCCAGGCGCCCGTCCCTGCTGACGTCGCACACCCGCAGCGTGGCCGCCCCGGTCTCGTCGGCGACGAGCGTTGGCGCGTTCGTCCCGGTGGGGTCGACGAGGTACGCCGTGAGCCGGTCGCGCACCGGCGCGGCCGTCCCGGCGTCCGCCCCGTCCGGGGGCGCGGAGTCGAGGAGGGTGGCGGGCCCGTCCCGCTCCGTCCAGGAAGGGGGCTGTACCGCCTCGGAGGCCGTCGGGACGCTGTCCCCCGTCGGCTTCGCGACGGTCACCGCCAGGGCCGAGCCGTCGGGGGCCCAGCACCCCAGATAGGCCGAGCTGCCCGGCTCCGCGCCCGCCAGGACCCGACGGCCCGAACCGTCGGGGCGGACGCAGAGCACCCGCGTGTGCCCGCTCCCGCCCGGCGCGACGGTGTACGCGATCCACTCGCCGCCCGGCGACCAGGAGACCTCCGTGACGGGGTCCGGGCCGGTGTCGAGGAGGTGTGCGTCGTCGCGTCCGACCGGCGCGGTCCAGAGCTGCGGCGCGCCCTCGCGGTCGCAGACGAAGGCGACGTGCTCGCCCCGCGGATCGGGGGAGGGGTACCAGCAGCCGTGGGCCACCCGCGGCCGGGGCGTGTCCCGGGGCCCGGCCGCGTCGGCGAGCCGCTCCACGACCGGGGCGGTCGCGGAGGGCTCGTCCGTCAGCTGATCGCGTGGGTCTGCAGCCATGTCTCCAGCAACGCTACGTGCCAGAGGGCGTTCGCCCCTCGGTTCGTGCGGTGTTCCTCGGGTGCCGCGAGGAGGGAGTCCACGTACTCCTGGCGGAAGACACCGCGTGCGCGGGCCTCCGGCGCGGACAGGGACTCCCGCACCCGTTCGAGGACGGGTCCCGCCATGTGGCGGATGGCCGGGACCGGGAAGTACCCCTTGGGGCGGTCGACGACGGAGCGGGGCAGCAGCGTCCGTCCGACCTGCTTGAGGACGCCCTTGCCGCCGTCGGCGAGCTTGAGCTCCGGCGGGCAGGCGGCGGCCAGTTCGACCAGTTCGTGGTCGAGGAACGGCACCCGCGCCTCCAGGCCCCAGTCCATCGTCATGTTGTCGACCCGCTTGACCGGGTCGTCCACGAGCATGACGTGCGTGTCGAGCCGGAGCGCCGCGTCCAGGGCGGTCTCGGCGCCCGGCACGGCCATGTGCGCGCGGACGAACTCCGCGGACACGTCGTGGTCGGCCAGCATGTGCGGCTGCAGGGTCCGCGCGAGCTCGCTGTGCGAGCGGTCGAAGTAGACCTCGCCGTAGCGTTCGGGCTCCTGCTCCCGCTCGACCTCCGCCAACGCGGGGTACCAGTGGTAGCCGGCGAACACCTCGTCGGCACCCTGGCCGCTCTGTACGACGCTGATCTCCTTGGAGACCAGCTCCGACAGCAGGTGGAAGGCGACGACGTCGTGGCTCACCATGGGTTCGCTCATGGCGGCGATCGCGCCGTCCAGGGCGGTGGAGACGCGGTCCGACGGCACCATGAGCTGGTGGTGCTCGGTGTCGAAACGGCGCGCGACCCGGTCGGAGTAGACGAACTCGTCGCCCTCCTCGCCGGCCTCCGCCTCGAAGCCCACGCTGAACGTCGCCAGGCCCCGCTGGCCCTCCTCGGCGAGCAGGGCCACGATGAGGCTGGAGTCGAGGCCGCCCGACAGCAGCACGCCGACCGGCACGTCGGCGACGGTCCGGCGGTGGACGGCGGTGCGGAGCGCGGCGAGGACCGCGTCCCGCCAGTCGTGGGGGCCCATCCCGGCGTGGGCGGCGCCGCGCGTGTACGAGGGCTGCCAGTAGCGGTGGTCGCGACTGTTCCCGTCGGGTTCCACGACCCGTACGGTCGCCGGCGGGAGCTTGCGGACGCCGGTGAGGACGGTGCGCGGTGCCGCGACGGTCGCGTGCCAGCTCATGTACTGGTGCAGCGCCACCGGGTCGAGCGAGGTGTCGACCCCGCCGCCCGCGAGCAGGGCCGGGAGAGTGGAGGCGAAGCGGAGCCGGCCGGGCCGTTCGTCGAGGTAGAGCGGCTTGATGCCCAGCCGGTCGCGGGCGAGCACGAGCCGCCCCGTCTCCTGTTCGACCAGCGCCACGGCGAACATGCCGACGAAGTGCTCCACGAAGCGGGTGCCCCACTGGCGGTACGCCTTGATGACCACCTCGGTGTCGGAGGTGGTGACGAAGCGGTGGCCCAGGCCCCGCAGTTCCGCACGGAGCTGTTGGTAGTTGTAGATGCAGCCGTTGAACACGCAGGTCAGCTGCGCCTCGCCGTCCGTCATCGGCTGGGCTCCGCGCTCCGACAGGTCGATGATCTTCAGCCGTCGGTGGCCGAGGGCGACGGGCCCCTGCGCCCACATGCCGCGGCCGTCCGGGCCGCGGGCCGCCATGCGGTCCGTCATGCGCTCGACCGCCGCCAGGTCGGGTCTTCCCCCGTCGAAGCGGATCTCGCCGCTCAGGCCGCACACGGGGCACCTCCCGAACGGGCGGACACCCGGACGCCCCCGCGGCGCGCCCGGGTGTCCGCACGACATCGGTCCCCCTCCCCGCGGGTTGCGACGTCAGCATGGTGTGTTCACTCCTCGCTCTGTCCTCGGGGACAGAGGGTCGTCCGCTCGCGCCGCTGATCCGCGGCGCTGCGGTGCGCGGGGCGGGCCCGCTCGCGGCGGGCACGGCTCTGCGCCGGGTGGGGCGCAAACGGGTCATCTCCGGTCGGCCTTCGCCGGCAGGGTCCGCGGCCGGGGCCGGAGCACCCCGGGGCGGGAGTCCGGCCGGGAGCGGCTCGTGCCGTACTCGCCGCGGGTCTCCGCGAGCAGCAGGTCCACGGCCGCCAGCAGGTCCTCGTCGGCCGCGGCGCGGCGGATCCGCTGCGCCGCGCTGCCGCGGGCCAGGGCCTCCTCGGTCAGGTTCCGCGCGAGGTCCCAGTCCCCGTGCGCCTCCAGCGTCGGGCGCAGCGTGCGGAGCATGCCGCGTACGACCTCCGGGGCCGGGGCGGGCCGGCGGGTGACGGGGTCGATCAGATCGCCCTCCAGACCGGACCGTGCCGCGCGCCAGGTGGCCGAGCGCAGCCAGGCGTGCCGGTCGTCGCAGCGCTCCGCCTCGGCGCCCGCGCAGGCGTCGACGACGAGGGCGCGGAACAGGGCCGTGATCAGGACCACCGTCTCCACGCGGGGGCACGCGTCGGAGACGCGCAGTTCGAGCGTCCGCAGATGGTCCGAGGGGCGGACGTCGTAGTAGATCATTCCGGGGTCGCTGATGACGCCGCTGTCGATCAGCTCGTCGACCGCTTCGTCGTACTCCGCGGCGTCGGAGAAGCAGCCGGGCGGGCCGGAGGTGGGCCAGCGCTGCCAGATCATGGTTCGCCAGCTCGCGTAGCCCGTGTCGGAGCCGAGCCAGAAGGGGGAGCTCGCGGACAGGGCGAGGAGCGGCGGAAGCCAGGGGTTGATCGCGCAGAGCGCCTGCACGGCGGTGTCCTTGTCGGGCACGTCGACGTGCACCTGGGCGCCGCAGATCAGCTGCTCGTCGGCGACCCGCCGGTACTCCTCGGTCATGGCGTGGTACCGGGGATCGTCGGTCGCCGGTACGGCTCCGAGGCGGGCGATCGGGGCCGCGCCCGCCGCCATGATCGCCAGGCCCTGGGAGGAAGCGGCGGCGTTCAGACAGCGCCGCGCCGCGGACAGGTCCGCGTAGAGGTCGTCCAGGCGCGTGTGCACGCCGCTGTTCGACTCGACGACCGACTGGGGGAGTTCCTGGGTGAAGTCGTCCTCACGCCGGGAGACCCGCCCGAGCACGGCGTCGGCCCGCGGTGCCAGGGCGCCGGTCTCGACGTCGATCACATGGAACTCTTCTTCGACACCTATGCGGACGGTCACTGCGTCTCCTGTGCGGGTTCGGCGTCCTTAGGGCGGGGTGCGTTCTCGGCCGGCGTCCGGTGAGGGCCATGCGATGCGTCTTCCCCGGATCGGCCACCCCAAGCATTGTCCGCTCATCTGCCGATTCATGCGCTCGTTCGAGCGATTTGAAGCCCGGGCGGACCGTACCCGCCCGGGGTACGACTCCCCATGTCCCGTGGGGTGTTCCGGGGTCCCGGAGTCCGCGCCGCATCCGTTCGGGACGGCCCGCGCGCTCCGGCGC
Source organism: Streptomyces sp. adm13(2018) (assembly GCF_008042145.1). Lineage (GTDB taxonomy): Bacteria > Actinomycetota > Actinomycetes > Streptomycetales > Streptomycetaceae > Streptomyces. The sequence goes on along the minus strand of NZ_RDBH01000031.1, from coordinate 24,763 downwards.
ACGCCCCCGCCGGGGGCAGGCAGGCGTCCCCGGTCCGCCTGGCGCGGCCCGGGGACGAAGCCGAGAATGAGAAGTCGATGTGTCGACAGAAGCACCCCCGAGGCGCCCGGAGACCCAGGTGATCAGCGATGTGCCGATGGCTCGCGTACGCGGGAACGCCCGTCCTGCTCGACACCATCCTCTACAAGCCGGCCCACTCGCTGATCGACCAGAGCCGACACGCCAAGCTCGGCGTGGAGACCACGAACGGTGACGGGTTCGGCGTCGGCTGGTACACCGGCGAGAGCAGCACCCCCGCCCTCCTCAGGGACGTCGGACCGGCGTGGAACAACCGGAACCTCAGGGAACTCGCGGACCACATCCGCTCCCCGCTGTTCTTCGCGCACATCCGGGCGTCGACCGGGACCGCCGTACAGCAGTCCAACTGCCACCCCTTCCGGTACGGCCGCTGGATGTTCATGCACAACGGAGCCATCGACGGCTTCCACGGCCTGCGCCGGGACCTGTCCCTGCTGATCGACCCCGAGCTCTACGCCGACCTCGAAGGCACCACCGACTCCGAGGTGATGTTCTACCTGGCGCTCACCTTCGGCCTGGACCGTGACCCGCCCGCCGCCGTCGCACGGATGGCGGGCGTGGTCGAGAGCGTCGGCCGACGCCACGGCGTCGAGTTCCCGCTCCAGATGACCCTCGCGATCACCGACGGCGAACGCCTCTGGGCCTTCCGCTACTCCACCGAACGCGCCTCGCGCTCGCTGTTCGAGAGCAGCCGCGTGGAGGACCTGCGCAAGCTCCACCCCGACATCGCGTTCCTGCGGGACATCGCCCCGGAGTCGCGCCTCATCGTCTCCGAACCCCTCGACGACCTGCCGGGTGCCTGGAACGAGGTACCGGAGGGCAGCTGCCTCGTCATCCAGCCCGGCGGGGACGACCTGCTGCCGTTCGCCCCGACCCCCGGAGCCGTGGACGCGGGGTGAGTCCGCCGCGCCACCGGGGAACCTGCCGGGGAGCTCGCTGGCCCGCTCCCCGCGCGACGGCGGACAATGGGTCGTCCGAGACATGCGGACGCCCCCGCGGCCAGAGCAGGATCAGGCCAGGGCGGCGGTTCCTGTCGGGGCCCGGGACGGCCGGCCGGTACGGTGACCGCCGCCGCGGCCGCCGTCCGGTTCCGCCGAGGGCGCGACCGCCGTGGAGAACCCCAGGAGGGGCACCGTGACCGACACCAGCGACACGCGATCCGCCGCCGAGGAGGCGCCCGCCGCGCCCCGGAGCCTGTTGGAGCGCGTGATGCGGTACCTCCCCCTGATCGCCCCCGTCCTGCTGTGGGCCGTGCCCTGCTGGGTCCTCGTCCACACCGGCCAGCACTGGCCGCTCCCCGTCACCCTGGTCGCGACCGCCGTGTTCGTCCTCGGTCTGATCGGGATGCCGCTCGCGATGGCGCGCGGCCACGGCCGCCGCCAGCAGGACCGGGCGGCGATCGTCGGCGACACGCTGCTCGGCGGCATCTGGGTCCTGTTCACCTGGTCCGTCCTGTTCGGCGTTCTGCTGCGGGCCGCCCTGGCCCTGGCCGATGTCGGCGACGGACAGGACCGGGCACGCGTCATCACCTGGGCGGTCCTCGGTGTGACGGCCGTGCTGCTCGGCTGGGGCTACGCCGAGGCCCGGCGCGTGCCCCGCGTCCGCCGGCTGGACGTGGAACTCCCGCGGCTCGGAGCCGGACTGGACGGCACCAGGGTCGCCCTGATCACCGACACCCACTACGGCCCGCTCGACCGGGCCCGCTGGTCCGCACGGGTCTGCGAGACGGTGAACACCCTGGAGGCCGACGTCGTCTGCCACACCGGCGACATCGCCGACGGCACGGCCGAACGCCGTCGCGCCCAGGCCGCTCCGCTGGGCACCGTGCGGGCGACCTGGGGCCGGGTGTACGTCACCGGCAACCACGAGTACTACAGCGAGGCGCAGGGCTGGGTCGACCTGATGGGCGAGCTGGGCTGGGAGCCGCTGCGCAACCGCCACCTGCTGCTGGAACGCGGCGGGGACACCCTCGTGGTCGCCGGCGTCGACGACGTCACCGCCGAGGCCTCCGGACTGGCCGGTCACCGCGCCCACCTCGCCGGGGCCCTGGACGGGGCGGACCCCGACCTGCCCGTCCTCCTCCTCGCCCACCAGCCGAAGTTCATCGACCGCGCGGCCGCGCACGGCGTCGACCTCCAGCTCTCCGGTCACACCCACGGCGGCCAGATCTGGCCCTTCCACTACCTGGTCGGTCTGGACCAGCCCGCACTCGCCGGCCTCAGCCGCCACGGCACCCGCACCCTCCTCTACACCAGCCGCGGCACCGGCTTCTGGGGCCCACCCTTCCGTGTCTTCGCCCCGAGTGAGATCACGCTGCTCGTCCTCCGCTCGCCCCAGCGGCCCACGCCGGCGTAGGGGGCGCCCTCGCGGCCCGGGGGCGTACCAGGGGCTGGGTGGCTCTTTCTTCCGAAGAATGTCGGGAAAGACCGTTTCGGGCGCCGGGTGGGCGGAGAGCCGCCAGACGTGGGCGCGTCGCGCCGGCCCGCCGCCGACCACGCGCCCCACAGGAAGGAGAACGCCATGGGAATCGTCAAGGCCGCACTCACACGGATCACCGGACTCATGAAGGAGTCCGACGGGAAGGTGCTGCAGGATCCGGACCTGCGCGCGGAGGGACGCCGGCTCCAGGAGGACGGCAGGGCCGAGGCCACCGCGGAACGAGAACGACGAGAGCGCAAGCGACACCCCCGCTAGGGCGCGACTGAGACCCCCGCAGGGGAACCCGCCTGACGTTCCCCCGGGCGTTGTCAGTGGGGCCGGGCATGATCGGCGTATCAACCGTCGCCCAGGGTGGGATGTGCCGTGCCGATCACGAACCAGCAGACAGCGGACCACTCGTTCCTGCGAGCGATGTACGACGACGAGTACTTCCCCGACCACGTGGTCGCACGGGGCGAGGCGATCCTGCTCCGCCTGTGCGAACGCGTCGAGGCCGAACGGCCCGCGGACCTCACCGGCCTGTACGCACTCACCCTGGCGGCGACGGAGGAGTTCAACGTGCTGGAGGGGGAGTTCCTCGCGGCCGGCAGCGAGATCGAGACGGTCGCACGGGAGTGGATCTGCGAGGAGTTCTGCTACGTGGCGTCGGCCTACGGGTTCCCTGACGCGGACGCGGAGGAGCTGACCGCCAACCGGGACTGGTGACGAGACCGTCGCGGGGGTGGGCCCCTCGGTTCGGGCGGGCCGGCCGGGTTCAGCGGGGCCTGAGCAGGCAGAACTCGTTGCCCTCCGGGTCGGCCAGGATCGTCCAGTGGATCTCGGACTGGTCGACATCGGGGTCGGTGGCGCCCAGCGCGCGAAGCCGGGCCGCCTCCGCCGTAGGGTCCTCGCCGGGGTACGGCGCCACGTCGAGGTGGACGCGGTTCCACACGGTCTTGGCGTCGGGGGTCCGAACGAACTCCAGGTACGGCCCGACGCCTCGCGCGGACCGCAGGGACACGTGGTCGTCCGCCACCTCGTGCAGCGTCCAGTCCATCGCCCCGTCCCAGAACCGGGCCAGCGCCCGCGGGTCGGCACAGTCGACGATCACGGCGGCGACCGGCCCGGTGTCCTCGTAGACCGACCGGGGCTCCAGGACGCAGAACTCGTTTCCTTCCGGGTCGGCCATCACCACCCAGGGGACGTCACCCTGCCCCACGTCGGCGAGCGTCGCGCCGAGGTCCTTCAACCGGGCGACCAACTCGGCCTGATGGGCCGACGAGGTGGTGGCGAGGTCGAGGTGCACCCGGTTCTTCACCGTCTTGACCTCGGGGCGGGCGATGATGTCGATGCAGACGGCCGTGGGATCGGGGTAGGAGAAACCCAGCGGTTCGAGGCTCGTGCCGCCGGGCCCCTCACTGTCGGCCCCCCAACCGAGGGCCTCCGCCCAGAACCGCCCGAGCGCGGCGTCGTCCTGGGCCTTCATGTTGATCTGCACGAGTCGTGATGCCATGCCGGGGATCCTAGAAGCCGCCACCGCGGCGGGCCACCGGGATGGGAAGGCCAGTGCCTCGCTCGACGACCCACCGTGGTGTACCAGGTCCGGAGCCGCTGAGAGCGCCGGCCGACGGCGCGTTAGGCTGCCGACAGTCGGTGAACGGGGGCATGACATGTGGCGGCGAAGCATACGGGCGGCCGCGCTCGGCGCGGTCCTGGTGGTCCTCGCGGGCTGCGGCACCGAGACAGCGGGGACAGCGGGCACAGCTGGGACGGGGGGAACGGCTGGTACGGCGGGGACGGCAGGGACGGCTGGTACCTCGACCGCGACCGCGGCCGACACGACCTGGACGCGCGCCGCCCCCATGCGTATCGACGGTGTGGCCACCGCCGACGCCGGCCGGTCGCTGGTCGTCGAGGCCGACGTGCCCGACGGGGCAGACGAGTGCGTACGCGACCTGCGCGGGCAGGTGGACACCGTCGAGAACGGCACCGTGTACGTGGCGGTCACCTTCGAGACCCCTTCCTTCGACCGGGAATCCGGCTGCACCGGCACCAAGCGGGTCCAGGCCAGGGTGCGGCTGGCCGAGCCCCTGGGCTCACGCACGGTCATGGTGAACAGCCAAGACGTGTACACCCCCGCCGGCGCCACCCCGCCCGCGCTGCGCCACTGCGACGAGAACGGCTGCGACCCCACACCCCCGCGCTGCACCGCGTCCTCCTACCGGCAGGCCGTCGACGACACGGACATTCCCCGGCACACGAGCTGGGAGGAACGCGGCTGCGACGACACCTGGCTCGTCCTGGACCTGTCGACCCGGATGGGACCGGCCTGCGGCGACCCCGGTGACGGCTGCTCCTCCGCGTCCGTCTCCCAGCGCTGGTTCTACCGTGCCGAGCCCCAGGGCTGGCAGCCGGTCACCATGAGCCTCGACGCGGGCTGTACGGGCATCCACCGGGTCCGGCCGGAGTTCCCCGAGCGCCTCTGCGCGCCGCTGCCGCGACTCGCCCGAGGGTGATCCGCCCACACCCCACCGCCGGCCGCCAGGCCCCGGCCCGCTTGCCGTCGCCGCACGCGACCTCACGTTTACGTGCCGTACGGCGTCACCCCGTGGGCGCGATGTCCGCCCACAGGGCCGCGGCATCCGGGGAGAGCGGCGGGAACCCTACTCGTACCGTGTCGTCGCCCGCGTCCCACCACACGCCCCCTCCCGGCACCAACCCGTCCACGCCCGCCTGCCAGCTACCCCGGAGTACGAGGAAGACCCCGGCGTGTCCGGAGGGCGGCACGATCCGGTCGGTCACCCGTTGCACCGGCGCCGTCCAGCGGCCGCGCCGCACCATGATGTTCAGGACCCGGCAGCTCCCGCCGGAGAGTTCGGCCGAGAGGTCGAGGTCGCCGGAGAACGCGAACGGCTCGCCCGCGTGCTCCAGGAGACGGTCGAACACCCCCGGACAGCTCAGCCGTACGCCGTTTCCCGACAGCAGCGTCAGCGTCCGGTCGACCCCGGCGAACGCCGAGAACGGTCCGCCGCGGTCGATGTCGGCGATGCTCGCCCGCCACTGGAACTCCTCGGCTCCCGCCGGCCGGCAGGCGATCTCCCGGGTCACCCCACCCCCGTTGCGCCACCGACCGGGCGTCAGCGTCTCGATGACGAAGGGGCGCATGGGCGAACTCCTGGGGCGTCGGGCGGGGGACCGGGCCGGTGCGCCTGCGCACCGACCCCGGGCGGCGACGTCGGGCCGACGGCATCCGACCGCCGATCCTCGCACAGCCCGCCGACGGGCCTACGCCCTCGCACCAGGCCCCGGACCTACACCGCCGCACCAGGCCCACGGCGCCGCGTCACGTTCCGAGGTGCTGGTCCAGGAACTCCTCGACCTCGGCGGTGCTCAGGGGGCCAGCCCGGTGCGCCACCGCCTCCCCGTCCTTCACCAGGGCGAGCGACGGCGCCGAGGTGATTCCGAACCGCTTCGTCGCCGCCGGGCAGCGCGTCATGTCGGTGCGTACGGCGGTCACGCGGCCCGCGTACGCGTCGGCGACCCCGCCCACGACGAGGTCCATCGTCCGGCAGGCGTCCAGGGCCTTGGGCCACGTCCCGATGAAGTACGCGAGCACCGGGACGGCGCTCATCCCGAGGATGAAGTCGAACTCCGCGTCCTCACGCGGCTGATGCACCCGGTTCGCCATGAAGCTCCTGACCTCGCGTTCCGTCGTCCGCTCCCCATCATCCCCGAGCGCGGCCGGCCGGGCCGCCCGCCGCCTCCGGCTGCTCTTCCGGCGTCCCCTCCGGCGCTCCCCGCAGGGCGTCCGCGAAGTGGTCGCAGAGACGGGGCAGCCAGTCCGGGCGCGCGTTCCCGAGGAGGTGGTCGCCGTGCGGGACGGTCAGGTACGAACCCCGCGGCGCCAGCCGGGCCAGCGACTCGCTGTTCGCCACGCCGGGCATGACGTCCTCGCCGCCCTCCACGACGAGGAGCGGGGCCGTGATACGGGGCGCCACGTCGGTGAGGTCCACCCACCGCGTGAACTCCCGGGCCTGCGCGGCTCCTCCGGTGCGCCCGGCGATGAGGCCACGTATCCCCGGGGTCAGCAGCTCCCAGTCGAGCCGGAACGGGCCGCTCACGGTCGCGACGGCCGCCACCCGCGGTTCGAACGCGGCCGCCCGGGCGGCGAAGTAGCCGCCCAGGCTCATGCCCACGAGCCCGATGCGCGCGGCCCCCAGCGCATCGGCGACCCGACCCACGACCCGCTCGTAGTCCGCCTCGAACGTGCTGGTGGCCGCGAGTACCCCCTGGCCCGGGCCGTCCATGGCGAACACCGCCAGACCTCGGGCCAGCAGGGCCGACGCGAGATCGAGGAACTCCTCCTTGGCCGAGTTGAGACCGGGCACCACGACGACGGTGCCCGGCGCATCGGCCGGCCCGCGCAGCCAGCCGGTGAACCCCTCCCCGCTCACCTGCCGGGCCCCCGGCTCCAGCAGCGCGAGAGCCTTGCCCGCCGCCTCGTCCGCCGCACGGGCGGCACGGTGGGCGTCCGCGTACGGCGCCAGCGTCGCCACATGGAACCACCGTGCAGCCGCCAGCAGGTGCTCGCCCGCCGAGCGCGCCGACCGCGCGTCCTCCGCGCGCCGCAAGTGACCGTCGCCGGCACCTGCGCAGGCGGGTCCCCAGCCGGCGAGGGAGCCGAGCCCCGCCACGACGCGCTGGTACTCGTGGGGGTCCACGCCCGCGCCGAGGACGCGGGTCCACTGGTCGGCGGCGAACCGGGCGGCATCCATCGGGTTCCTCCGGTCGTCGGGGCGGGCGGCGGCCTCCGGCACGGGCCGGGAGACCGCGGCGGACGCGACGGGGCGTGCCGTGTCTCCCACGGGAGTCAGTCTTCGCATGGGGACGATGCAACCTCCACCATGGCCCCGCGATCCAACAACGATCACGCATGATCGACAACCGTCGGTTGTCACCTAGGGTGGCGGCCATGGATCTCGACGTGGCCCAGGTGCGCGCCTTCGTGCGCACCGCCGAGGAACTCCACTTCGGCCGGGCGGCGGGCACCCTCGCGATCTCCCAGCAGGCGCTGTCCAAGCGGATCGCGAGGCTGGAGTCCCTGCTCGGCACCACGCTCCTCCACCGGGGCGGCAGTGGCGTGCGCCTCACCGCGGCCGGGCAGCGCTTCCTGCCGCCCGCCCGGCAGGTCGTGGCCGCGGCCGACGCCGCGGTCGCGGCGGTGTCCGGGACGGAGCACCCCCTGCGCGTCGACGTCTGGGGCCACCTCTACGCCCCGCTGCGGACCCTGGCGCGGATCGCGGGAGGCGTCGGTGAACTGGCGCTGGGGCACGGCCGCGACCTGCCCTCCGTGGCGACGGCGCTGCTGCGGGGCGACATCGACGCGGCGTTCGGCCGGGTCCATCCTCCCCTGTCCGAGGGGCTGTCCCACCGCCTCGTCCGCCTCGAACCGGTGGACGCCGTACTGAGCACGAATCATCCGCTGGCCGCGGAACCGGTCCTGCGGCCCGAGGAGTTGCGCGACAGCACGCTGTGGGTGCCGGGCGCCCTGGACCGGCTGGACTTCCTCCGGCGGTTCGTCGACCGGTTCGGGATCCGGCGGACGACCGAGGGCGTCAACCTCGGGCTCGCGCACTTCCTCGCCGAGGTGGCGGGCGCGCCGGGGAGCTTCTCGCTGATGCCCGCGGACGTGCCGCTGCCGGAGGTCCCCGGACTGCGTTCCGTACCCCTGGTCGATCCCACGCCGCTGTACGCGTGGTCGCTGCTGTGGCGCTCGGGGAGCGGACACGCGGGACTGGACGGCCTCACCGCGGCCTGCGCCGCGGAGGCGGGGCGCAGCAGGTGGCTGGAGTACGACCCGGCGCGCGACTGGCTGCCGGAACCACCGTCGGCATGAGTCCGAGCCGGCGCCGGGACCGGGCGGCTCAGCCGGCCTGTTCCGGCTGGACGAGGGTGTACATGACGGACCGCTGCTGCTTGTGGCGCTGGATGCGCCCCTTGGCGACGAGGGACTCCAGGGTGTTCCGCACGACCTGCGGGGTCGGGGTGCGGCCCGGGTGCCGCGTCAGGAGTTCGTCCCGCAGCTCCTTGGCCAGACGCGGCTCCTCGTAGCTGCCGAGCAGCTCCATCAGGAGCCCCCCGAGTAGGGGCTGACGGGATGTGCTCTTCGCGGCGGCCTTGGGCGTGCCGGCCGCCGGGGCGCTCTTGGGCGCGGCGGAGCGGCGCCCGCCGGAGCGGGAGGACGGGCGCTCGGTCCCGGCGACGTCCGGCTCGGCCTGCGACTGCTGGGGGAGCCGGGACGGGACGGCGGATCCCTCGTACTGCCGGGCGAGCTTGAGGATGTCGGTGAGGAGGCCCTCCTCGTGCCGCAGGGCCGTGAGCCGCTCGGTGAGCTCCTGCTGCAGACGGCGATTCTCCGCCAGATCCGACCCGGCCTGTTCCACCAGGCGGGTGGCGGTCGACTGGTTGGTCACGGTGCACTCACTCCCTCGGGACGCGTGGTGCTGCGCATGGTACCCACGCCCGGGGCCCCGTGCGGGTATCTCGGCCCCGGACGGCGGGCCCGGCGCGATCACCTGCACGTGAGCACATGCCTCGGCCCGCCCTGCGCGGTCATACGTGTCTCCAGCCGCACGCGGCGAACCCGCGGCGACACACCTCACCGGCGGCAGGGGGAGGCGGAGGGGACCCCGGCCTCCCGTGTCAGATGACCGTCACCCACGCGTTGGACTGGAACAGGCCATACCACTGGGTGTGGATGTCGCGGTCGCACGTCGTCGGGTCCGCGATCAGGAGCCCCGAATTCGTCGGTCCCGCGCGCCGCGTTCCCGGCCCGCTTGTGCGACCGGAAGCCTTCGATGTGGTAGCGGTGGAAGCAGTCCTTCGGTGCCTGACCAGGCGGTGATTATGATGGGGGAGTCCCCGACCGCACGCGCGTGGCGCGCGGGGCGTTCGGCGGATCACGGACGGAAAGGTGAGCGGCATGAGCGACGTCTCCGAGGAGAGGGCCCTGCTGGCCGGCGGGTGCTTCTGGGGCATGCAGGACCTGATCCGGTCGCTGCCCGGAGTGCTGCGCACCCGGGTGGGCTACACCGGGGACGACGACAAGCCACACGCGACCTACCGCGACCACGGGCGGCACGCCGAGGCGATCGAGATCTTCTTCGACCCCTCGGTCACCGACTACCGGACGATCCTGGAGTACTTCTTCCAGATCCACGACCCCAGCACCCGGAACCGTCAGGGCAACGACGTGGGGCTCAGCTACCGCTCCGCCATCTACTACGCCGACGACCGGCAGCGGTCCGTCGCCCAGGACACCATCGCCGACGTCGATGCCTCCGGGCTGTGGCCCGGACCGGTGGTCACCGAGGTCGAGCCGGCCGGCCCGTTCTGGGAGGCCGAGCCGGAGCACCAGGACTACCTGCTGCGCTACCCGGACGGCTACACCTGCCACTTCCCGCGCGCGAACTGGCGGCTGCCCCGGCGCGACGCGTCCTGAACGGACACCACGCCGCCCTCCGCTCGCGGCGGGACGCGTGGCTGTAGCCGGCGGACGCCCTGCCGTGAAGCCCTGACGCCGCCCGGGCCTGACGCCGCCCGGGCCCGACGCCGCCCGGGCCCGACGCCGCCCGGGCCCGATGCCGTCAGGGCTCCAGCACCTCCACATGGTCGCCGACCGCGACCACGAGGACCCGCGAACCCGGCTCGGTGGTGCGCCAGCGGTGCCGTACGCCCCCGGACACCAGAAGCGTGTCCCCGCGTTCCAGTCGATGGATCCGGCCGTCGGCCTCCACCTCCACCGAGCCGTCCGCCACGTACATCAACTCGTCGTTGCGGTGCCGGAACTCGCGGTCCGCCTCGTGCTCGCCGACGAACTCCAGCGCGTGGACCTGATGGCGCCCCCGTACCAGTGGCCGGACGCGTGCCTCCCGATCGAGGCCGCTCTCGTCCCCGGCGCGCACCACGTCGACCGCGCGCGTCTCGTCCGAGGCCGCCAGCAGCCGCACCGCCGTCGTGCCGAGCGCGTCCGCGATCCGTTGCAGCGACCGCATGCTCGGGCGCGCCCGGTCGTTCTCGATCTGACTCAGGAACGGCGAGGAGAGCCCGCTGAGCCCCGCCACGTCGGCGAGCGTCAGGTCGAGCGCCCTGCGCCGGCGACGTACAGCAGCCCCCACCCGCGGGGTGTCCGTGCTCTCGGCCTCCATCGTGCTCCCGTCCTTCCCCGCCCCGCGGCGCCGTGACTCCCTGGTCGACGGCGCCTGAAGGCACCCTACGCGGCGGACCGCCAGAACCCGGGAACGGTTTCGTACTCCCGACACACGCCCGTCACACAACGCTTCTACCGTCAAAGTCAGTTGTTCTCATCAAAGAAACTTTGACGCGAGGAGCACCCACGTGACCACCATCGACCAGAACTCACGCCGCCGCCGTCCCGTCGGCCTCATCGCCCTCGACGAGACGGCCGCGTCCGAGGGGTACACCCTCTACGCCCCGCTCACCGGCACCGGCGAGGTCTACCTGATCGACCTCCACGGCCGTACCGTCCACCGCTGGAACCTCCCGTACCGCCCCGGCCGCCACGCCCGCCTGCTCGGCGACGGCACCCTCGCCTACAACGGCGTCCTCCCGGGCGAGCGCGCCCTCTTCCCCATGTGGCACAAGTACCGCGGCGGCGTCATGCTCCGCGCGGCACCCGACGGCACCGTGCTGCGGGAGCACCGCGACCCCCTCCAGCACCACGACGCCCACCACCTCGACGACGGACGCGTCCTCTACACGGCCCTGGAACCCCTGACCGGCGCCGAAGCCGCCGAGGTGCGGGGCGGGGTGCCCGGCTCGGAGGCCGAGGGCGACACCGTCTGGGCCGACACCATCAAGGAGGTCGGCCCGGACGGCGAACTCCTCTGGTCCTGGCGGGCGTCGGAGCACCTCGACCGCGCGGCCTACCCCCTGCACGAGGCCTACGCCCGCGAGCACTGGCCGCTGATCAACAGCGTGACCCCCCTGCGCGACGGCAACATCCTGGCCAGCCTCCGCAGCGTCTCGGCGGTCGTGATCATCAGCCGCGAGACGGGAGAGATCCTCTGGCGCAGCCGCCCCGGCGCGGTCAGCCAGCAGCACGCCCCCACCGAACTGGAGGACGGCCGACTCCTCGTCTTCGACAACGGCGTCTTCCGGCCGGGGCACGACGTCCCCTACTCCCGCGTGATCGAGATCGACCGGACCAGCGGCGAGATCGCGTGGGAGTACCACGACCCCGCGCGCGAGTTCTTCTTCGCGCCCTTCATGGGATCGGCGCAGCGCCTGCCGAACGGCAACACCCTCGTCACCGACTCGCCGTCGGGGCGGCTCTTCGAGGTGACCGAGGACGGCTACCTCTGCTGGGAGTACGTCGTCCCGCACTTCGCCGGCTACGGCGAGCAGGAGGTACGGGGCCTCTTCCCGTCCGAGCCCAACGCCGTCTTCCGTGCCTACCGGTACGCGGCGACGAGGAAGACGGTGGAGACGGGGGCGGCGATCATCGCCAGGACGTGCTGGGCCGAGAGCGGCAGCAGTCTCCGCCGCCGGTCCGCGGGGGCCCCACCCGGCTGGCAGACACGCGCCCTAGGCCGAGGGGCACGGAGGTAAGTATGATCAAGCGATGTCCGACATGACAGAGACCACGCCCGGCTGGCTGAGCACGGACGAGCTGAACGCGGCTCGGGCCCAGATGCCGATCCTGTACGTCGAGGCCGTGCCCGTGCGCGTGGACGACAGCGGCGAAGTGACCAGCATCGGTCTGCTCCTGCGGATCGGGGCGGACGGAACCATCAGCCGCACCCTGGTCTCGGGCCGGGTCATGCACCACGAGCGCGTCCGGGACGCCCTCCTCCGCCATCTGGAGAAGGATCTCGGGCCCGTGGCCCTGCCGCGTGTCCCCCCGGCGTTGCAGCCGTTCACGGTCGCCGAGTACTTCCCCACGGCGGGGATCACGCCGTACCACGATCCCCGTCAGCACGCGGTCTCGCTGGCGTACATCGTGCCCGTGAGCGGGGACTGCCGTCCGCGGCAGGACGCCCTGGACCTCGTCTGGTTCAGCCCGCAGGAGGCCGCGTCCCCGGCCGTGCAGAACGAGATGCCGGACGGTCGCGGGGCGCTGCTGAAGCAGGCCCTCGCGCATGTGGGGCACGTCTACTGAGACCCGGACCGACGAGGACGGTCGTCGCGCCGCCGCTGCCCGGTCCGGGCGGCGGCGGCGCGGTCGTGTGGTGACACCGGGCTCAGTCGAGACAGAACTCGTTGCCCTCGATGTCCTGCATCACGATGCAGGACTCGTTCTCCCCGTCGGCGAGCATCGTGCGCAGGTGGACCGCGCCGAGCGCGACCAGCCGTGCGCACTCGGCCTCGAGCGTGGCCAGCCGCTCCTCGCCCACGAGCCCGATACCGGCCCGCACGTCGACGTGCACCCGGTTCTTGACGACCTTCCCCTCGGGAACGCGCTGGAAGAGCAGTCGCGGACCGGCACCCGTGGGATCGCTGCAGGCGAAGTAGACGACCTGCTCCTCGGGCGGCAGGGAACGGTGGTACTCCTCCCACGTGTCGAACCCGGCCGGGACCGGCGGCACGACGTACCCCAGCACCTCACTCCAGAAGCCGGCGAGACGTGCGGGTTCGGCGCAGTCGAAGGTCACTTGAATCTGCTTGATCGTTGACATCGGCGCACCCTAACAGGGGGCTCGGCGGGCCCCGATGGCCCCACTCCCCCGTCAGTCCTTGCGGGCCAGGAGTTGGATCTCGTCGAACTGTCTGCGGTCCGTGGGGTGGGGGGCGATCGTCGTGCGGGTCGTCTCCGTCAGGCCGTGGGTGCGTAGGAGGGCGGCGAGTCGGTCGGGGTTCCAGCGATAGGCCGTGGCCACCACGTGGTCGTAGCTCTGTGTCTCGTGCTCGGGGCCGTCCGTGGCGGGGAAGGCGACGAGCAGGTGTCCTCCCGGGGCCAGGACCCGGGCGAACTCCGCGACGACGGAGGAAAGTTCGTGCGGGGGCAGGTGGATGATGGACCAGCGGGAGAGGACCCCGGCCAGCGTGCCGTCGGCCAGGGCGAGCGCGCCCATCGATCCGACCTCGAACCGCAGTCCGGGATGGGCCGCGCGTGCCAGTCCGATCATCTCCGGCGAGGCGTCGACGCCGAACGCCCGCAGGCCCAGGCCGTGCAGGTGCGCGGTGACGTAGCCCGGACCGCAGCCGAGGTCCGCGACCTCGCCGTCGCCGTCGCCGTTCGCGCGTACCAGTTCCGCGAAGGCGCCCAGGAGGGCGCGCTCCACGGCGCGGTCGCGGAGGGAGTCGTGGAACCGCTCCGCGTAGACGGCGGCGACGGCGTCGTAGGCGTCACGGGTCGGACCCAGGCTGGTCGGTTCGGTCATCCGGAGACCATAGCGGGAAGCGCGGCCCGGCCGCTCGGCGGCCCCGGCCGGACTGGCCGCTGATCCCCGGCATCCGGGCCGTTCGCACCTTCCACCCGGACCGCCGATCCCCGCCGCCCGCCCCGCTCCGTTCTCGCCGCCAGGCAACCTTTCCGCCGTCCTCCGCATCCTCCGGAGGCGAGAGAGGGAGCCGGGGCGGGTGAAGCGACCGCGGTGGGCGGGGCGCTCGTGTGACGCGGGTGCGCGGCCCGCCGTACACCTCCCGGTCCCCCATGAAGTCCGACCGTGAGGAAGTCCGTTGTGATACGTGCTACACGCGGGGTGGCAGCCGCCGCGGCGTTACTCGCCTTCGCCTCGGTGACGTCCGGGGTGGCGTCCGCGCAGCCCGCAGGACCGCCGTCCCCGGGGGCATCCCCGGGAGGGCCCTCGGCCGCGCCCGGCAGCCGTCCCGGCGGTGCCGAACTGCCCGAGGGGTGGCGGCTGACCGGTGCGGGGGCGGACCGGCAGTTGGTGTGGACGTCCCGCGAGCCCGTCCCCATGGGGGACGCCCGGGTCGCCTTCCACGCCGGTGACCGGCTCCTGGGGCACCCGGTGGCCGGCCGGGACGGCCGGTCCTTCCGGCTGCCCCTCGGGGACACCCGGCTCACGGAGGCCACAGGACTGCGGGTGACGGCCGCCGGGCGGCGGCTCGACGCGCCCGGGCCCGCCCGCTCCGCGCGCCTCGCACCCTCTGCCCCGGCGCCGGCCCCGGCCGCGGAGCCGGGCACGCGCGTTCCCGTGAACGGGGTGGACCCCGGAATGCCGGGCCGCTACCGGACCGTCGGCGGTGAGTACGACCTGAAGTCCGTACGGCTGCCCGGGTTCCCCGAGCCCGTCGAGATGCGTGCCAGGGTCGTCGGCCCCGCGGACGCTCCCGGGAAGCGGCCCGTCGCCCTGTTCCTGCACGGCCGCCACGGCACCTGCTACACACCGGGTACGGAGGAGGTGACCGGCGACTGGCCCTGCGCGGCCGGGTCGAAGCCGATCCCGAGCCACCAGGGGTATCTGCGGGCCCAACGGCTGCTGGCCTCCCAGGGGTACGTGACCCTGTCCATATCCGCGAACGGCATCAACGGGCAGGACTTCCGCGCCGAGGACGGCGGCGCCCAGGCCCGCTCGTCGCTGATACGCCGGCACCTGGCGCGCTGGGCCGCCTGGTCCGCCGACCGCGCCTCCGCCCCGGCGGCCGTACGGAGTTCCTCCGCCGCCGACCTGTCCCGGGTCCTGCTCGTGGGCCACTCCCGGGGCGGCGAGGGCGTCAACCGCGCCGCCGTCGACAGCCTCACCCCGCCGCCCGCCGACCAGGACGGCTACCGGGGCCCCGTCCGGTGGAAGATCCTCGGCACCGTGCCGATCGGCCCCACGATCTTCGGCAACAACCCGGCGGCGGACGTCCCCTCCATGACGATCCTGCCGGGCTGCGACGGCGACGTCTCCGACCTCCAGGGACAGAACTTCGTCGACGGCACCCGCGGGGTGAGCCGGGGCGCCGCGCTGCACAGCGCGGTCTACATGGTCGGCGCGAACCACAACTTCTTCAACAGCGAGTGGACGCCGGGCCAGGCGCAGGCGCCGGCCTTCGACGACTTCATGTCCGACGAGCAGCGCGATCCGGTCTGCTCCCCCGGTACGAGGACCCGGCTCACCGCCGCGCAGCAGCAGACCGCCGGTGCCGCCTACATCGCCGCGGCCGCCCGCCTGTTCGTCGCGGGTGACGACCGGGCCCGTCCGCTCCTCGACGGCACGGGCCGCCGGATGCCCTCGGCCGGCCCGGTCCGCGCCCTCAGCCACGCCGTCGGCGCGCACCGTAGGCCGGCCTTCGTGCCCGGCTCCTCGGCGCTCACCGTCTCCGGCGGCGGCAGGCTCTGCGCCCAGGTCGCGCCCGACTCGGACCGCGCCTGCCTGTCCGGCGACGCGGGCGGCGCCTCACCGCACTTCGCGTACTGGGAGGCGGCCCCCGAACCGGGCCGTGACGCCGTGGCCATGACGTGGTCGCGTCCCGGCACCCCGGTCGCGGTGCGCACGGCGCGGCCGGTCTCCCTCGCCGGCTCCTCCTCCCTGGCCCTCCGGGTGATCGTCCCGCCGAACACCACGGGCACCGAGCTGGACGTCGCCGTGACCGATGCCTCGGGGCGCCGCGCGCAGCTGGGCCGCGTCCGGGTCGACGGGGTGCCGGGCAGCGAGCGGACCACCTCCTACTGGGCCCGCGAGGTCCGCGTACCGCTGTCCACCGCCACCCGGGCCGGGCTCGACCTGAAGCGCGTCACGGCCCTCGACCTGACTCCGCGCGGGGCCTCCGGCCGCGCGTGGCTGATGGACGCCTGGGGCTGGCGCCCCGGCACTCCTGCGGTCAGCCCCGCCCCGGCGGCGCGGGTGGACGTGGGACGCCTGACGGTCGCGGAGGGCGCCTCCGGGGTCCGCACCTACCGGGTGCCGGTGCGGGTCTCCGGCAGGGGCAGCGGCCAGGTCCGGCTGTTCGTCGCCGATCCCGCCTCGGGTGAGCAGACCTCCCGCGTGGTGACGGTCCGCCCGGGACGGCAGGACATCGTCGTACCGGTCGAGGTACGGGGCAACGACCGCTTCGGCAACGACGTCACATACGACGCCTTCGTGAAGGCGGTGCGCGGCACCGTGGTCGGGTCGCACCGCGGTGGGGTGACCGTGCGGAACGACGACCCCATGCCCAAGGCGGGGGTGACGCCCGTGGCCGACGACGTGACCGAGGGCGCCCCGCTGGTCTGGCGGGTCACGCTGTCGGCGCCGGCCGACGCCGAGATCAGCGGGCACATCGAGTTCCTGCCGCCGGCCGACGGTACCGAGCTGACCACGGCGGACCTCGACCCGACCTGGCTGCGGGAGCAGCTCGGCGAGCTGCCGAGCCCGCCGGTCCCGCTGTCGGGGATCCCGTTCGGCGGGCTGAACCTGCCGGTGTCCGTCCCGGCGGGCGCGACGACCGCCGAGGTGATCCTGCCGACGGCCCGGGACGGCGTGCGCGAGCCGGTGGAGTCGCTGCGGGCCCGGCTGACCACGTACGACGCGGCCTGGGAGCCCGTACCGGGGCCCGAGTTCACGGGGCGGGTGCGGGACGCGGCGTAGGCGGTACGCCGACTGCCGATGCGTACCACCGGCCCCTGGCGGGGACGGTGAGCCAGGAGTGACGACAGGCGGACACCAGACCCTCGCGGGGGCGGTGTCCGCCTGTCGTCGTGTCCGCCCCCGGTCGTCGTGCCGCCTGTCATCGCGTCCGTCTGTCGTCGCGTCCGGCCCGCGGGCGATCGGCCGGCCCCGCCTTCGACCGTCGGGGCCCCTCGGAGGTCGGGGAGGCCGTTCCGGCAGGATGAGTGACCATGACGGGTGGACGGGAACGACTGGTCGAGCAGCTGCGGCGGGCCGGGTTGGACGTCGTCGGCGACGGCCGGGTGGAAGAGGTCATGCGGCCCTGGGCCGCGTGGCGGCCGGTCATCTCGATCGAGGCGACGCCGGCCGTGGCCGTACCGGACGAGTCCCCCGACCTGGTCGCCGAACTCAACCGGCAGTGGCACCGGCTGGCGGTCGAGAACGGAGTCGTCGGAGCGGACGGCGCGTTCCTCATCGACGTCGCCGGAACCTCGTCCGGGCCGCGGCGCTGGACGCGGGTGCGGCTCACCGAGCACTGGGACCTCGCCGGAGTCCTCGGCGAGCGGCCGGGCCGACCCGAGTTCGTGACGCTCTCCACCGACGGCGACGCCCTGGTCGGGGCGACCTGCGAGGAGTACGACGTGTGGCTCGTCGCGCTGGACGGTCTCGTCGCCGAGCGGGAGGCGTGGGCGCGCGCCGAGGCCACGGAGACCGCCGAGCAGCGTGAAGCCAGATGGGAGGGGCTGTTCCGGGGGCCGGGCCCCTCGCCGGAGGTGCGTGAGGAGTGGACGCACGGCCTCGCGCGCAATCCGGCCGTCTCCGACGACGTCCGCGCGGGTCTGCTGGGGCTGACGCACCACCTCCTGTGGCGCCCCCTCCCGGCGCCCGTCGTCGAGGCCGCGATGGCGCACCCGGACTGGAGGGTGCGCGGACTGCTGGCCGAGGTCCAGCCGAACCTCACCCCGGAGCAGTGGGCCCGGCTGATCCTCGCCGAGCAGGACGACCGGCAGCGCCGGATCCTCACCCTGCTCGCCGCGGACCGGCGCGTCCAGCTCACCGACACCGCGTACGCGCGACTCGCCGGGGACCCGTCCGCGAAGGTACGGGAGGAGGCGGCCCGGCTGACGGGTCTGCCCCCGCACCTGCTCGGGGTCCTGGCGGGCGACGCCGACCCCGCGGTCCGCGCCTCGGTCTGCGGCGGGGCCGCCTGGTCCGGGCTGGACGCCGCCGCCCGGCGCTCCCTCGTCGACGACCCCGTCCTCGCGGTCCGTCGTGCGGCGCTGCTCCGGCACCACCGGGACCATCCGCTGTCCCGGTCCGTCCACGAGACGGCGGGGCTCGACCTGGGCGCGGTCGAACGCTGCCGGCTCACACGCGACTTCGCCGAGCATCTGGCCCACCACGCCGAGCCCGACCGGCGCCGCGCCCTCGCCGCCAACCCGTGGCTGGACGGCGACCTGCTCGCCGTCCTCGCCCGGGACCCCGAGGAAGGCGTCCGGTCCGTGGTCTCCACGCGTCCCGATCTCACCGAGGAGCAACGGGCCGGCATCGCCGTCGACTTCGATCCCCGCAGCCGGTGCAACGCGCTCGGCTGGGTGACGGCGCTGCACGAGGACCCGGACGCCATGCGTCGCCTCGCCGGCTCCGCCCATCCGCTCGTCCGCCGGAGCGTCGCGCGGGCCCGGCGGCTGCCCCCCGACGTGGTCGCGTCGCTGGCGCGGGACGGGGACCGGGTGGTGCAGCTCTTCCTCGCCGAGTCGTGCGAGGACGCGCCCGCCGAGATGCTCATGCGGGTGTGGCAGTGGTGGAACGGCAGCCTGAGCGCTCCGGGCCGCCCGCGCACCCACCCGAACTTCCCGCACACCGGCCTGCTCCGGTACGCCCACGACCCGAATCCGCGGATGCGGCAACTGGCCCTCGACGACCCCGAGTCGACGGTGGAACTCGTGGAACGTCTCAGCCGGGACCCGCACGAGGAGGTCAGGTACCGGGCCGCCACGGACCCCCGGCTGTCGTCCGCGTCGGCGGTGTGGCTCCTCGACGACCCGCACGAGCACGTACGACGCGCCGCGGCCGGACACCCGGCGCTGCCGGCGCGGACGCTGGTCCAGCTGCTCCGGAGCCCCGACACGGCTGCTGCGGCGGCGGGGAACCGGGGCCTGCCCGAGCCGGTCGCCGAGCGGATGATCGAGGTCCTGCGACGACTGCGGGCGGCGGCGACGAGCGAGGCCTAGGCCGTCTCTTCCGGATCTTGCCGGTCGAGCCCGCGTCGTCCGGTGCCGTGCATCGCAAGGCGGAGAGGTACCCGCGTACGGGACGTACCCGGGTGCCTCGACAACGCGGCGAGGTGCGGTGCCGGGCGGCGTGGGTCAGGCAGGATCCGGAAGGGACGGCCTAGGGGGTCGGGGCGGATCGAGGGCCTGTGACAGAGCGGACTCGTTTCGGGTCAGGCACCCGCCGTGTCGGGCAGGATGGGGACGAACGAGTCCCAGCGGGCGATCTCGCAGCCGTCTGACCGGGTGAAGACCGCGTCGACCGGTCGGCCCGCCCAGGTGCCCGTGACGCGGGCCGTGGCGGGTCCTCCGTACTGCATCGTGCAGAGCGAGTCCGGCGGCACGGGTGCGAAGGGGTCCGTGCCCCATGTGGTCAGTTCGTCGAGCCGGTCGCAGGCCGCCTGCGCCGCGGAGTGCGTCCCGCCCACCGGGTGGCAGGTCAGGAGGACGGCGCCGTCGGCCGCCGGAGTTTCGCTGTGCGTCACCGTCAGGATCAGACGGTCGGCGGAGGCGGGAGCGTTCCGGTCGGCGAGGGCGGTCGGGGCGGAGGCGGTGGCAGAGGTGGTGGCGGTGGTCGCGGTGGAGAGGGCGGCCAGGGCGAGCGCGAGCGCGGGGCTTGCGAAACGAGGCATGTACGGCTCCGGGTGAGGGGGGTGGCAGGTCGGGTG
>NZ_RDBH01000031.1:0-4668 GCF_008042145.1 Streptomyces sp. adm13(2018) | reverse complement strand
CGTTGTTCACACGGCGCTCATCGACCGCACGTTGTTCACACGGCGCTCATCGACCGCACGAACGTCAGGTCCGCCGGACTCACCAACTCGCGCGGCTCATGGTGCCCGAATCCGGGCGCGGCCGACAGGCGGCGCGGACGGGTGGTGGGCTCCCGGGGCCGCTGGAGAATGGGAAGGCGGCCCGCACGCGGTCTGTCTAGCCTGGCGGCCTGCACGTCACGAAGGAGAACTGCGGTGCTGGTCATGCCCGGACGGCGGACGTCCACGATGGAACTGCTGGCTGCCGAGGCGGCGGGGCGCGGGATGGACGTCCGGGCCGCGGAGGAGGTCGGCGCCGCCGCGGGGCCGGCGTACTGGTACGGCGGACCGACGGCCGGCGCGCGCATGGCCGCACGGCTGGGCTTCGCGCTGCTCGAACCGACGGACGAATGGCTCTCCGAACTGCCGGAGGAGTTCACGGGGCGCGAGGTCCGTACGGCCACCGTCCTGGACGCGTGGGCCCTGGACCGGCCGGCGTTCGTCAAACCGCCGCGGGACAAGTCCTTCCCTGCGGACGTGTACCCGGACGGCTCGCGGCTGCCCGCCGACCTGGACCCGGCGACCCCGGTCCTCCTCTCCGACGTGGTGACCTTCGCCGCCGAGTACCGGCTCTTCCTGCTCGACGGGCGGATCGCCGCGGGGAGTCGGTACGCGGTGTTCGGCCGGCTCGATCCCCTGCCGCTCGACCGGCACGGCCATCTCGCCGGGGAGATCGCCGAGTTCGTCGACCGTCTGGTCGCCGCGGCCGGACCCTCCCTGCCGAGCGCCGTCGTCGTGGATGTCGGACAGCTGCTCGACCCGTACCGCCCGGGTCACCGATGGGCCGTGGTGGAGGCCAACATGGCGTGGTTCTCCCACGCGTACGCCGCCGAACCGGCCCCCGTGCTGGACGTCGTGCTGCGGGCCGCCGGGCCGCGCGAGTTGGTGAGTCCGGCGGACCTGACGTTCGTGCGGTCGATGAGCGCCGTGTGAACAACGGGTGTAACGCGCCACATGCGTAGGGGAGTTGCCGGAGCGCTGCGCTACGTTGCGGAGGTGACCGACATCGAGACCCGCATCGACACCTCCCGGCCGCACACCGCCCGGATCTGGAACTACTGGACCGGCGGCAAGGACAACTACCCGGTCGACCGGGAGGCCGGCGACCAGATCCGCGCGCTGCATCCCGGGATCGGGGAGTACGCCAAGGCGGACCGGCTGTTCCTGGGGCGTGCGGTGCGGTACCTGGCCGAGCGGGAGGGCATCCGGCAGTTCCTGGACATCGGTACGGGGCTGCCGAGCGCCGACAACACCCATGAGGTCGCCCAGCGCGTCGCCCCCGAGTCCAGGGTCGTGTACGTCGACAACGACCCGCTCGTCCTCGCGCACGCCCGCGCCCTGCTCGTCGGGACGCCCGAGGGGCGCACCGACTACCTCGACGCCGACCTCAGGGACGTCGACACGATCCTGGCGGCCGCGGCGAAGACCCTCGACCTGTCGCAGCCGGTCGCGCTGATGCTCCTCGGGGTGGTCATCTTCGTCGAGGACGACGAGGAGTCGTACGCCGTGGTGAGGCGTCTGATGGACGCGCTCGCACCCGGCAGCCACCTCGTCCTCTCCCACACGGTCAGGCACCCCGACATGCCGGACGTGGACGCGGCGGTGGCGTTCTGGAACGAGCACGGGACGCCGAAGCTCACGCAGCGGACCCCCGCCGCGATCGCCCGCTACTTCGACGGCCTGGAACTCCTCGACCCCGGCGTGGTGTCCTGCTCCGCCTGGCGCGCGGTGTCGGTCACGCCGGACGTCGCGATGTACGCGGGCGTCGGCCGCAAATAGCGGCGAACCACGGCAAGCCTCACCGAGCCGGGAGCGCGGAGCGGCTACGCCCCCTCCCCCAGGCGGGCCACCAGCGGTGCGATCAGGTGCTCCTCGACCGCGCGGGCCGTGTCCTCCCCCTCCGGGAGGGACGGGGGGCTGCCGATCGCGGGGCGTTGCGCGAAGCCGTTGTCGAGGTGGGGCATGCGGACGTCCAGGACGGAGATCCCGGCACGGCGCGCCTCCCGGCCGACGACGGCCAGCCAGGTGGCCAGGGCCGTCTTGCTCGCCGCGTAGTCCGCGGTACCGAGGAGCGGCCGGTCGACGATGACGCCGGTGACGACGGACACCGCGCCGCCCGCCGGCAGGACGCGCAGAGCGCCGCGGACGACGGCCATGGGCGCCTGGGCGTTCACCGTCATCAGATGCTCCGCGACCGGTTCCGGGACGTCCGCCGCCGGGGAGAAGCCCGGCACCCCCACGGCGACGACCACCGCGTCGAGCCCGCCCAGGGCTTCGTGCGCCCAGGGGGCCAGCCCCTCGCAGGCGGCCAGGTCGTACGCCTCGAAGCCGCGGTGCGGGCGGCCGCCCAGCCGTTCCGCGCGCGAGGCGAGGCGCTCGGGGTCGCGTCCTGCGAGGGCCGTGGCGGCGCCGCGCCGGGTCAGCGCCTCGGCGGCCAGTCCCCCGACGCTTCCCGTGGCACCCACCACGAGCGCGCGCGTTACGCCGCCGACGACCATGACGGTCTCCTCCCTGGGGCCGCTCCGCTTTCGTCCCTCACTTCCCGTTTCGCCGGATCCGCCGCGACCGGATGCGCACCCCACGTCGCGGAAACCGAGTGGTCTCTGATCCGCGTCGGTGTCACGCTGTCTGCACACCGAAGGGGTGTAGCTCAGCTGGCCAGAGCGCCGGTCTCCAAAACCGGATGTCGCAGGTTCGACTCCTGTCACCCCTGCCATTCCTCCGGGGACCCGTACGGGGTCCCCGGGAGGCCCTGTCGTTCGTGGGCCGCCCGTCCTTCGGACGTCATGGCGCCGTCGGCAGTGATTCCGCCGCCGTCTCGGCCGCGTGCCTCGCGCGGTCGCGGGCGGTGGTGGCCAGGACCGTGTCCCCCAGGGCGTCGGCGAGACGGGCCCGGGCGGACCAGTTGTACGAGCTGTCGGGCCGCAGTCCGATCCGCTCGCTGATGAGCGCACGGGCGAGATCGTGCCGCCCGGAGGCGAGCGCGGAGTCGAGCAGCGTCTTCTGGAGCGCGTCGCGCTGTGCGTGACTGCCGCCGAACTCGTGGAACCTCCGGCGCAGCGGCCACAGGAGCGCTACGACGGCGGCGTGGTCCCCCCGGCCGTGCGCCACGAGCGCTTCGCACGCGGGCAGCCCGATGTCCGCGGTCATCCGCCTGTTGGTGACGGTGTCCGCACCGCCTTCGCCCAGCCACTTCCGCCGGTCGGCGACGAGCCGTTCCGCCTCCCCGAGGCGTCCGGCACCCACGTACGACATGACGGCGTGCACGTCGTTGAACGCGTAGAACGGCGGGTCCGCCCGCGCCGCCCAGGCGTCGGCCAGGACTCCACAGCGGGCGCCCGGCTCCCCGCCCGCGAGCCGGATCCGCCACAACAGGGCCGCGGCGTCCAGGAGTTCCATGGCGAGGCCGGCCGACTCGTCGTTGTGCAGGGCGGCGTCGTAGATGCCCAGGGCGGTGTGGGTGTTCCCCGCCTCCAGGGCGTACAGCGCGTAGTGCCACCAGTTGTGGACGTTCAGGTAGTTGCCCCGCGCCCAGTCCTCGCGGCGGGCGTCGAGGTAGCCGATGCCCTCCGCCACCCGTCCCTGCATCTCGTAGGTGTGCACCACCGCGTGGATCGCCCAGACGTCGCGCGGGTTCTGCTCGACCGCGGCGAGACCCGCCTCCTCGGCCAGCCGGTACTGACCCGACTCCTCCAGTCCGAACGCGTACATGCCCAGCACGAGGCCCCGGTGCGGATCGGCGGCGTCCCAGGCCGAGAGGGCTCCGCCGACGCGGTCGCGGAGGCGCACCGAGTCACCGGTGAAGAAGTCCAGTTGGTGTCCCACGGCCAGCGCGAGCGCGTCCCTCGGGCACTCCAGGGACAGTTCCTCCAGCAGCCCGCCCGCGCGGGTCAGATCCCCCGCCAGCCACGCCCGGGCGGCTGCCACGTGCAGCCGCTCCCGCGGTGGCAGGGCCGAGACGTCCAGGCCCGCCGTGAACCGGTCGAAGGTCCGGCGGGCGGCGACGGTGTCGCCGGGCTCCGTTCCCAGCGCCCCGAGGTAGGCGGCGAAGGACTGGGCGACGGGCGAGGTCGGTGCGCTCGCCAGGGCGTCGGCGACCGCCTGCTCCACTTCGGGGCTGAAGTGGAGCAGGGACTCGACGGCGCGGTCGAGGTGTGCGGCCGCCTCCTGGGTGCACTCGTGCAGCGGGTTGCCGTACCGGTCTGTCACCATGAGAGATCACCTCGGCGTGTCGTCTACGGATCGCGGGCCCGGGGCACGTGCCGCCCCCGGGGTCGTACGAGCGCCACTGCGGCGCGCACACCGCCGCGCCCCCTCTCATGAAGCCATCCCCGGCCCGGCCCGCGCCACCCGGACATACGTGCCCCGGCCAAGTCCGATGATCGGCCCCGCCGTTCCCCGGGCGGGCGGACGTACGCGGCCTGGCGCCGACGGGGGCGGTGACCTGCCGGGGCGTCCTGTCCGGGGACCCTCCGTCGGCCCCCTAGGATGCCTGGGTTCGAACGTGCAGGGCATCGGGGGTACGCGGCATGAGCGGTTACGGCAGCAGTGGGTACGGAAGCGGTGGGTACGGGGACGCCGGGGGCGGCA
>NZ_RDBH01000309.1 GCF_008042145.1 Streptomyces sp. adm13(2018) | reverse complement strand
CCTCCTCCCCGACTCCCCCGTCCGCATCTACTGGGAAACCGAGTACGCCGACGAACCCGGCCAGCACGGCGCCGGCGGGTTCTCCGTCCTCCAGAACGCCGACTGGCAGGCGAACCTGCATCTCTTCTTCTCCGGCCTCGGCCCCGACGAAGCCCTCCGCGTCCGCCACATCGAGACCACCTCTGGTGGCGTCGCCGAAGAGGGCCCCATGGCGAACGTCGACGGGTTCAAGGACAAGGGCTCCGTGACCCGCCTCGTGACCCTCGTCGGCCGCATCCAGCCCACGGAAACCCTGTCCTTTGAGGTCACCAACCTCGGCTCCGGCACGGTCACGCTCCTCGGGGCGCGCCTCATGATGCACTCCACGCCCCTGTAGAGCCGGTGGACGACCCCACACCGTGGGAGGCGATCCGCTCAATCCAGGCCGGCGTACAGCGCATGGAAGCAGCCCAAGCCCTGTACGTCACCCAGGACCAGCGGGCCTCCGACAAGGAGAACCAGGACCTCAAGCTCGCGGCCCTGGCCAAAGACCAAGCGGAGGACCGGGCCCGCCTCGACTCCCTGACCCGTAACGCGTGGACGGCGCTCATCGCACCTCTCATCGTCGGAGTCGTCCTCTACTTCCTCCTTGGAGGCAAGACGTGAAGACGCTCAGATGGTGGGCCGCGGTGGTCGCTCTGGCTGTTGCCGTGGCCTACGCGATCTCCGGCATCAGCGAACTCCAGGACGACCGGGACGCCGCAGCGCACGCCAGTGCCGCGCTGGCGCAGCAGGTGCGTGATCTCGGCGGGACACCGGTGGCGGGCCCGGCAGGCGAGGACGGCCGGGACGGGGCGCAGGGCACGCCTGGACGCGACGGAGAGGACGGGGCCGATGGGGTGGACGGGAAGGACGGACGGCCGGGACCGAGCGGTGCACCGGGCCCTACGGGTGCGACAGGCGCGGATGGGTCGAACGGGAAGAACGGTGCCCCAGGTCCAAGCGGAGCTGCGGGACCGACGGGTCCGGAGGGAAGCCCGGGCCCGACAGGTGCTCCCGGGCCGAGCGGGGCGACTGGCCCGGCCGGGCCGTCCGGTCCTCCCGGCCCCACCGGACCGGCGGGTCCTGCGGGCGAGAAGGGCGACCAAGGCGAGTCGGTGATGTGCCCCGTTGGCTACATCTCCACCGCCATGACCATCCAAGGCGAAGAACTCGCAGTGTGCAGGAAGGAGGAGGTCAGTGACTGACGAGCCGTATCCGTGGGTGCGCCGCACCACCGAGCGTGGGAAGGCTTACGACGCGTTCCGCGAATACCTGAACCAAGGGCCCCGCCGCACCGTCCTTGCCACAGCCGAAGCTGTAGGCATTACCAAGGACAGTGCGTACGAACTGTCTAAGCGGCATGACTGGGGTGCCCGCGCCACCGCTTACGACCAGCACCTTGCGTCCGCCGCAACCGATGGCCTCGCCTCCCAGATGGCCTCGGCCCGCGACGACAACCTCGCCCTTGCGGACAAGCTCCGCGGCCATCTGTCCGACCAGCTCGACGGCTTCATCGGCGGCCGCGAAGACCCGACCGTCCGCTGGTCACAGGCCCTTGCCGCCATGGTCCGCCTCGAAGAGCACGCCTTCCGCCTCAAGGACGACCCCAAGGCCTCCGCCGCCCGCGACCGAGTTCAGCAGTACCTCCAGCGCATCGAACAGGCCAACCAGACGTGATCCTCACCCCGGCTGAGCTTGCCGCTCTCACCCCTACCGAGCTTGAGGAGCTTGCCGAGGGGCTGGAGAAGCTTGTCCTGGACCGGGAAGCCGGCAAGGTGCCCTGGCTGTGCGACATCCCCGACTGTGACGGGCAGCCCCACCCCGGGCGGCCCGGCCGGCACTCCCGCGCGGCGCAGCGTCCACCAGTCGGCGACGACTGGGATGTGTGGCTCGCGCTCGCCGGCCGCGGCTGGGGCAAGACCCGCACCGGTGCCGAGTGGGTCATCGAGCAGGCCCGGCACCTGGAGCGGGGTGCGCTCATCGGCCCAACCGCTGCGGACACCCGCGACATCCTCGTCGAGGGCGAGTCCGGCATTCTTGCCTCCGCACCGGCCACGTTCCGCCCCGACTACCAGCCGTCCAAGCGGCGCCTCGTCTACCCCAACGGCGCGATCCAGGTCTGCTACTCCGCCGACGAACCCGACCGACTCCGCGGACCCCAGCACCACTACGGCTGGTTCGACGAACTCGCCGCCTGGCGGTACCTCCAATACGCGTGGGACATGGCGCAGATGGGCATGCGCCTCGGCGACCACCCCCGCATCTGCATCACAACCACCCCCCGCCCGCTGCCGCTGATCAAACAGCTGTTGAAGGACCAGCGGACCGCCGTGGTCCGCGGCTCGACCTACGACAACCTGGGCAACCTCGCTGAGACGTTCCGCCGCGCCGTCATCGCCAAGTACGAGGGCACCACCCTCGGCCGGCAGGAGCTGGACGCCGAAGTCCTGGAAGACCTGCCGGGTGCGCTCGTTGCGCGGGTGCTGATTGACCGGGCTCGGGTCACCCCGGCCGACGTGCCCGACCTGATCTCCATGGCCGTTGGCATGGACCCCGCGGGTACGGGCGCGGGCGACGAGACGGGCCTCGTTGTGACCGGCTGGGGCGTCGACCAGCACCACTACGTGCTCGCTGACGCCTCCGCGAAGCGCACCCCCGACCAGGCTGCACGGGCCGCCTACGCCCTGCTGGAGGAGCACGGCGCCTCCTACATCGTCGTCGAGGACAACGGCCCCAAGGACTGGCTGGAGGAAGTCCTACGCCGCGTCTGGCGGGACCTCCACCCCGGCGAGACGACCCCGCCGCCGATCCGCCGCGTCAACGCGTCCAAGGGCAAGAAGCTCCGCGCGCAGCCCGTGGCCATGCTGTACGAGCAGGGCCGCGTCCATCACGTCGGCAGCCTGCCCGAGCTCGAAGACCAGCTGACCACGTGGATCCCCGAGGAGTCCCCCAACTCCCCAGACCGCGTGGATGCCGAGGTCCACGCGATCACCTACCAGATGAAACGCGACCGCGGCACGCGTACCGAGTTGGTCAACCCGCACACCGCAGCACGCCGCGCCGGGCGAGTTTCCGGCCAGCATCCAGCACTCAAAGCACGCCGACAGGCGGCATGATGGGATGGAAATGGAAACGTATCCGCTTCTGATCGTGGTGGTGACGGCCCTGGCGACAGCCCGCGTGACACGGCTGATCACCGAGGACCGCATCCTCGACGCGCCCCGGAACGCCGTCCTGCGCGCTCTGCCCGACGGACACCTGCTTGCATACCTGCTGACGTGCCCGTGGTGCGTGTCGATCTACACGGGCACCCTCGCGGCTGTAGGCGGGGCGGGGGTGGGCTGGTGGGCGTGGGCGTGGGTTCCGGCGCTCGCGCTCGCGTTCTCGTACGTCACCGGCTGGCTGGCCTCCAGGGAGGGCGAGGACTGATGGCGATCTTCCGCAGGCGCACCAAGGACGGGCCGCTGCTCCCCGAGCAGCAGGACTCATCCGTCACGCCCCGCAGCATCACCGCGGCGGCCATGCCGATGTCCGGCCCCGGCGTGAAGATTGCCGACCGGGCACGCAAGCACTCCGCCAACTCGGACTGGCAGAAGCAGGGCTGGTACTACTACGACGTCATCGGCGAACTCCGGTCGCCGCTGGTGTGGATCGCGAACGCCGTGTCGCAGGCGGACCTGCACGCCACCGAGCTGGATCCGGCGACTGGGAAGGCGACTGGCCCGTCGGAGAACCCGACTGCGGTGAAGGCCGCGGCGCAGGTTCTGGGTGGTGCAGCGAAGCGGGCCACGCTCCTGAAGGTGCTTGCGCTGTGCTGGCAGGTGCCGGGCGAGGTGTGGGTCATCGTCCGCCCCCGCGGCGCAGGGAAGCCGGACGAGTGGATCGTCCTCCCCCCGTCGCAGGTCACAACCAAGGGCACCGGGGCGACCGCGTCCTGGCAGTACCGGGACCCCAAGCTCGGCACCGATGTACCTCTCGATGCCCAGTCCCGGCTGTTCCGCGTGTGGTCGCCGCACCCTGCGGACTTCATCCAGGCTGACAGTGCAGTGCGGCCGGCGCTTCCGATCTGCCGCGAGATCGAGAAGACCAGTCAGACGCTGGCCGGGCAGCTTGACTCCCGGCTGGCCACTGCCGGCGTGTGGCTCGTCGCCGACGAGCTGGACCTCCCGAAGGGCGATCACGAGACGACGGCGCTCGCGTTCATGGACGAGCTGCTGTCCGTTGCGGAGACGGGGATCCAGCAGCCGGGTACGCCGGCTGCTGTGGTGCCGGTTGCGTTCAATGCTCCGGCGGAGATGATCGGTGCGGGGAGTGCGCTCGCGTTCGTCGACTCCTCGACGACGTTCGTGCAGGGGCTCGACGAGCTGCGCGACAAGGCGTTGGATCGGCTTGCGGCGACACTCGACATGCCGAAGAGCGTGGCGGCCGGGTCGCAGGACGAGTCGAACCACTGGTCGGCGTGGCAGGTGGAGGAGAGCACTTACAAGATTTTTATTGAGCCGCTGCTCCGCGAGCTTGGCGACGCGCTGACCGAACAGTGGTTCCGGCCCGCGCTCGTCGCGATGGGGATGAGCGTCGACCAGGCAGCTCGGTACGAAATCGGCTGGGACACCACGAGCATTGTGGCGAGGCCGGACGATCGGGAGACGCTGGAGTCCCTGTACGACAAGATCCTGATCAGCGACGAGTACATGCTGGCGGAGAACGGGATCCCTGAGGACGCGATGCCGGATGAGGCGGAGCGGGAGCGGCGTCTGCTGGAGAAGCTGGTGATCTCCTCCCCGGCAATCCTCAGCGAGCCGGGTGTGGCGGAGGCTCTGGGAATGCCGGAGTTGGCGGCGGCGCAGGCTGCGGCTGTCGAGGAGGCGCCGGAGCCGCCGGTGGAGCAGCCTCGTGCGCTGCCAGCGTCGCAGGGCGACGAGCCGGTACCGGAGGCAGTGCCGGACGGGCTGACGGCGGCGGCTGAGCTCCTCGTCTTCGACGCCCTGTCACGCGCGGGAGGGCGGCTGCTCACGCGCGAGAACCGGGGCCAGTTCACCAGCGTGCCCAAGCACGAACTCCACACCGTAATCTCAACGCTGGGACGCGGCGCCGCGCTCCTCAACGACTCGTTCCAGTTCGCCGACGCGATCGCCGAGACGTTCGGGCTGGATTCCACACGCTTCCGCAGCAGCCTCCACGGCTACGCCATGAACCGCCTCATCACTCAGCAGCCCCACGACCGCAAAGACCTCGTGGTCTACCTCCAGGCCCTACGGTGACAACGTTGCCACCCGATGACGGGCTGCCCCAGCGTCTCCGGGCGGAGGCGTTCATCCGTGACGGCGAGAACCAAGTCAAGCGCACCTGGTTCCGTTCTGCGACCCGCTGGTTCGACCGCGTCCGCCCCGCCGTCGTCCAGGGCGACACCATCGACCCCAACCGCGTCTCCGACCACCAGCAGTTTTGGACGGAACAGGTCGACGTCGAGGTCATGCCTGTGGTGGAGGGCATCTTGCAGCGGGCGGCGCGGCGGGTGCGCCGGCAGGGGGTACCGGAGGCGGACGCCTGGGTGTCGGAGTACCTGAACCAGGCGGGGAACCGGTTGGTGCGCCTGCCAGATGAGGTGTACGGGCTGATCGTCGCAGAGCTGGAGCGAGGGATCCGGGAGCAGGAGTCTGTGCCGGATATCGCGAAGCGGGTGGCGACGGTGTTGACGGCGACAGGGTCGGAGCGGTGGCCGCATCGGGCGGTGACGGTGGCTCGGACGGAGACGCTGGCTGCGGTGAACGCTGGCGTCTACCGCAGCGCGCAGCTGGATGCACAGCAGCGTGGGGATCCTGCGCCGTTCAAGCAGTGGATCGCCACGGCCGACCCCAGAACGCGGGACACGCATCGGGAGGCGGACAAGCAGCGGACGCTGCTGTCCGAGCCGTTCCAGGTGGGGACTGCCCGGCTTCTCTTCCCGGGCGATCCCGCGGGCCCGGCTGGGGAGGTCATCAACTGCCGGTGCTCGATGTTCCCGGTGGTGCTCGGCGAAGAGATCGACTGGACAGATAGGCAGGACCCATGAGCGACAGCACAGCCTGGATGGAGATGGACGGCGGCTTCATTCCGCTGGTGGTGGAGGACACCGGATACGCCGAGGTGACGCTGTCGCTGGCGTTCCCCGAACTGGAGGAGGACTCCGATGGCTAGGACGTGGAGTGCGGTGCTGGCCCGGCTGGGTGTGCCCACCGGTGACGGCCGCATCATCGACCCCGCAGGCGGCTCATCCCGTGACCTGCCACTGCCCCTCGCATGGCAGGAGAAGAGCGAGGACGGCCACGGCGGCTCACAGGTCGTCGCCCGCATGGAGACCCTGCGGATCGCGGACGGCATGGTCACCGCGACCGGCAGCATGCTGGAGTCCGCCCCCTGTGAGGTGATCGAGCAGCTGGAGGCTGGCGTCATCGGCCCGTCCGTCGACCTGGACGACATCGAGTACGTGATGGACGAGCAGGAGCGGCTGGTCATCACGAAGTGGCGGATCGCCGGGGCGACGCTCGTGGCGATCCCGGCTTTCGCGGACGTGTCCCTCACCCTCGACCCGCTCCCTGCCGAGCCGATGGTGTCCGAGGAAGTCGGCTCCCACTGGGCCGAGTGGGATCTCACCGCATCGGCTGTACCGGCTGAGCTGCCCCCAGCAGACTGGTTCCAGCGCCCTGACGTGGACCGCCTGACCCCGCTCACCGTCACCGACACCGGCCGCGTCTTCGGGCACATCGCCGGGTGGGACACCTGCCACGTCGGCCTGCCCGGCTGCGTTACCCCGCCGTCGTCCCCCACCGGCTACACGTACTTCCACGTCGCCGAGCAGCGCACCACAGACGGCGCTGTGCTGCCCGTAGGGACGCTGGTAGCCGGTCCCCGGCACGCTGACGCCCAACTCGCGTTCCGGGCCGCTCAGGAGCACTACGACGACCCGTCCGCAGCCGTCGCCCGCGTGGTCGCAGGCGAGGACGAGCACGGCATCTGGGTGGCCGGCTGGCTCCTCCCGGGCGCGAGCGAGGAGGCCCTGGACACGTTCCGGTCGTCGCCGGTGTCGGGTGACTGGCGGCGTGTGGGCGGCAGCCTGGAGCTGATCGGCGTGTGCAGCGTGAACACGCCTGGCTTCCCGGTGCCCCGCGCGCGGGTGCACTTTGCGGCGGGCGCCCAGCGGGCCCTGATCGGCAGCTTCGGCATCACACCGCAGCAGGGAGAGTTCTTCCCGGAGCCGGGAAATAGGCAGGTCAACGAGGCGGAACAGGCTCGTGCCCGGTGGGCGTGGGCCGCAGCGACAACGGAGGACTGACATGGGCTGCGGATGCGGCGGCAAGAAGACCCTGACCGACTACGAGGTCACCATGCGATCCGACGGCTCCAAGGTGACCGTCAAGCACGAGGATGGCGGGCTCATGGCCGTCCGTCAGCTCCTCGCCAAGTCGGCAGGCGGCGGCACCTACAGGGCCGTCCCGCGCACGAAGTAGGTCTTCTTCAAGCTGGATAACATCCAGCTTGAAGGGAATTCCAGGCACGAAGTAACACGCCGACAGCCGGGCGCCCATTACACGGCGCCCGGTTCGCGGTACCCTGCACACAGCTTCGATGCTGGCGGTGGGCCGGTCGATGCAGACGAGACGTTGTCGTTCTGCCGACTGGAAGGAGACCACCGTCATGGCAGAGCAGACCCCGGAGAACACCGAGCCGAACGAGCCGGTCGCCTTCGACATCACCAACGCCACCGACGAGCAGCTGATCGCCGAGTACGGGCGCGTCCGCACCGCCGGAGCCGAGCTGTCCGCCAAGGCCGACGCCGACCCGAACGAACTGTCCGGGCTCGCCAGCCAGCTTCAGGAGCTGTCGGCCGCCGTCGCCGAGCGGAAGACCCGCGCCGAAGCCACACAGGCCGCGCGTGACGCGTTCGTGAGGGTCACGACGTCCTGCCGGGCCACCGCCACCGACCCCGCCGGCCAGGCGACGAAGCTGAACGTGGTCGGGAGGGCCGTCATGTACGGGGCGGTCGCATCGCCACCGGGGAACGACGCGGACAGTGCGCCGCCGGTGATGAGGCCGTCCTGCCAGCCGCGGACGAACTGGATCCGGACGCCGCGAACCG
>NZ_RDBH01000308.1 GCF_008042145.1 Streptomyces sp. adm13(2018) | reverse complement strand
GGATTCAGGGCATGCCGAAGGCCCCCGAGGGCGAGAGGGCGCTTCGGGGGCATTGCGGAAGTACGGGCGCTGCTAATCTCCTTAGTTAATTCGTTCTCCTATTCTTTCCCTGGTCGGTTTCCGCCAAGGTGACGAATTCAGCGGCCGGATTCAGTGGGCGGCGAGGGGCCGGCACAAACGCGCGGTGTGCACGGTGACGGCGGTCAGGTAGAAGGCGTCGGGCCGCCAGAGGACGCCGGTGCAGGCGTCCCCGTCGAGGAGCTGCTCGACGGTGAGCCGGTCGACGAGGTCGAGGCGGTCGCCGAGGTC
This sequence comes from Streptomyces sp. adm13(2018), assembly GCF_008042145.1. Classification (GTDB taxonomy): domain Bacteria; phylum Actinomycetota; class Actinomycetes; order Streptomycetales; family Streptomycetaceae; genus Streptomyces. Next base: position 3,440 of record NZ_RDBH01000308.1, on the reverse strand, counting down.
GGCGAGGAGTTCCCGCAGCCGGGTGTGGAGGTGTCGCCGCACCGGTACGTCGAGCGGCGCCGGGAACTCGATGAGGAAGGTGCGGGTGCCGGCGGGCACCAGCCCGGCCGAGGCCAGCATGCAGGGCCAGTCCTCGACCACGGAGGTGGCTCCGGGGAGCCGGGACCGCCGGGCGGTGACCTGCTCCTCGGCGGCGGCGTCCAGGCGCGCCTGGAGCCCTGGCCGTCCGATGCCGATGTCCCGGGGGAGGAAGCGCGGCGGCAGACCGCGTTCGGCGACGGCGAGCAGCCCGCCGGGCCGCAGGGCGGCGGCCATGCTCCGCAGGGCGGCCTGCTGGTCGCCGAGGTGACGGCAGACGTTCCCGGTCCAGATCAGGTCGACGGGCCCGGACCGGGCGAACTCCTCCGGCCGTTCGGCCTGCTGTGTGCTGATCCGGTCGGCCAGTCCGTGCTCGGCGGCCAGCGAGCGGGCCCGGGCCAGCATGGCGGCCGACCGGTCCACGGCGACGACCCGCGCCTCCGGGAAGGCCTCGGCCAGGGCGCGCGAGGCGACACCGGGGCCGCTGCCGAGATCGAGGATCCGGTGGACGGCCGTCGCGGCCCGGTCGGCCGGGCCGAGCAGGCCCCGCAGCCAGTGGACGGCCTCGGTCAGGAAGCCGGCGTGCAGCTCGGCCTCCTGCTCGGCGGGGTCGTCGGCCGGGTCGTCGGCCTCCTGACCGGTCGGGTCTTCGGCCAGGTCCTCGGCCGTGCTGCCGAGGGCGTCACCGGCGAGGCCTCCGGTGTCCTGTGTGGGTGTCATGCGGTCACCTCCGCCTGCCAGGATGGGGACGCGGGGGAGACCGGACAACTCTTGTTGCCGGTTCCGGGACCGGCCGCCGGACCGTGGGGGCCGGAACCGGCCGTCACGCGGGGACGGCCGCCGCCGACCGCCCGCGGAGCACGGATCCGGGGGCGCATCAGGTCCCGGCTGAAGGTGTCGAGCAGCTCCCAGCGGGCGGTGAGCGGGAAGTAGTGGTCACCGGTGACGGTGTCCACCCGCAGCGACCGCCGGGTGCACCGGCGCCAGCCGGCCAGATCGGCCCCGGTGACGCTCGGGTCCGCGCTGCCGCCCATCGCGGTGACCGGGCAGTGCACGACGTGGCGCGGGTCGCGCCGGTAGGCCTCCAGGACGGCGAGGTCGGCGCGGAGCGCGGGCAGCACCCGGGGCGCCCGCAGCGGGTCGAGGGCGCCCGGGGGGATCCGGCCCCGCCGGCCGAGCCGCCGCAGCAGCTCGGCGTCCGGCAGCTGGGCGACGGCGTGCTCGGGGGCGCGCCGGTACGGGACGCCGGCCCCGGAGACGTACAGCCGCTCCGCCACCGCGTCGTACTCCCATTCCAGGCGGGCGGCGATCTCGTAGGCGAGGAGGGCGCCGAAGCCGTGCCCGTAGAGGGCGAACGGGCGGTCCCGCATGCGGGCCACGTACGGGATGATCTCGGCGAGCAGCGGCTCCAGCCGGCCGCAGGGGCGGCGGCGCGGATGCCGGCCGCGGCCCGGGAGCTCGACGGGGGTGACGACCACCGAGGTCCCCAGCGCCTCGGCCCAGGGCAGGTAGACGCCCGCCGAGGCCCCCTCGAACGGCAGGCAGAACAGCCGCACCGACGGGTCGCCGCTCATCGCGCCACCGGTCCCCGGGTACGGGCGGCGGTCCGCGGGGTGCCGCCGCGCAGCAGCACCGCGTACGCGTCCGCGGCCTCCTCCAGGATCCGCAGCCCGGCCTGCCGGTCCATCAGCTCCCGGGCGTACCGCCAGGCGAAGGTCCAGTCGCGGTCGGAGCGCCGGATCAGGGTGGCGCACATCGACGGGCCCCGGTCCAGGGGCAGTCCGGCGGCGGACTCGCCGGCCAGGCGCTCGGCGAGCCGGGCGTCCTGCACCTCGGCCCGGGTCGCCCGCCAGTCGACGATCTGGAGCCGGAAGCGGACCTCGGACCGAGGCGTGCGGCGCGGCGGGCCGTCCGGCCCGCGGTGGAGCGCGGTGCGGGACAGCGGGGTGCCGTCCAGGACGGACTGCCAGGCCTGCTCGTACACGTACGGCACGACTCCGCGCAGGGACATGACGAACTGTTCGGTGCGGAGCTCCTCGCTGATCGCGGACACGCGGGTACCGCTCCCTCCATCAGATTCACGCCAATTGGCCGGTGGTGAACTGCCGCACGCGGCAACGCATTCCGGGACGTTCACTGGTCACCGCCGTGCATCGGTGCCGACCGTACCCGTGCGGCCCCCATTTCCCTCAATACGGTGGAACCGAAGCAATGGCCGAAGGAATACGTCCGGAATCCGTGCGACGAGATCCGCTGTACAAATATCGCCGCCCCCGTGTTAGCGTCGGGATCCTCGGAGGTGTGGGCCGTTCACCGGTGTTCGGGGGATCGGCGTGGAGGAGTTCGATCGATCTCCACGCCGTCTGAAGAAGGCATTTCCAGTATGACGGCGGCGTTTCGGGCCATGACCTGAAAACGGCCTTGACGGCGCCGGTTCCACCGCTTTTCCGTTTGGCTCCCCCTGCCGAAGTGGCGACCTCGTCCGAGTCATTCCACTGTGCGGCAGGGAGGTGTGGGGCGGTGCCCAAGGAGCTGTTCGGCAGGAGCGGGGAATCGAAGACCATCATCGACATACTGGCCGCCGCGAGAGCGGGCGCGGGCGCCGTGGCCCTGCTGGAGGGCATCATCGGCACCGGCAAGACCTCGCTGCTGCGCTGGGCCGAGGAGACGGCCCGCGACGAGGGGATGACCGTCCTCTCCGCCACCGCGTCACCGGCGGAGCAGCGCTTCCCGCTCGGGGTCGTGCACCAGCTGCTCGGAACGCTGCCGGACACCGCCCACGACTGGGGCCGCACCTTCGCCGCCTACCGGGAGCCGCACGAGGGCGGCCGGGTCCAGCCCGACTACCCGCTCCTCGCGGAGCTCTGCGCGAGCGTCGGCCGGGCCGCCCGGCGCACCCCTATCCTGCTGACCGTCGACAGCGTCCAGCACGTCGACTGCCCGTCCCTGCTCTGGCTCGGCTTCCTGAGCCGCCGTCTGGAGAACCTCCCCGTCGTCCTGCTGGCCACCAAACGCTGCGGCGAGCCGGCCAGCGACCAGCACCTCCTGGTCGAGTTCATGGAGGGGCTGCGCCCCGACCGCCACATCCACCTGAGCGACCTCAGCCCGAGCGCCGCCCTCGACCTGGCCACGTCCCTGTGCGGCCACGGCCACGGACACGAGGCCGTGGGCGCGCTCGTCGCGGGGACCGGCGGCAACCCGTACCTGCTGACCGAGCAGATACGGACGGGCCCCGCGATCCGCTCCGGCCCCCTCGTCCCGGCGGGCGCCGACCACGGCGCCGGGCCGGCCGGTCCGCCCGGCCGGACCGGACGCCCCGGCCCGCCGGCGGCCCCCGGGTACCCGGCGTTCGCCGCGCACCC
>NZ_RDBH01000307.1 GCF_008042145.1 Streptomyces sp. adm13(2018) | reverse complement strand
CGCGCGCACCTCGCCTCGGCCGCCGTGGTGTCCCGGTGAAGGGCCAGGAACGTGGAGAGCCCCATCGAGTCGCACAGGGTCATGCGGGCGCAGTCGAGGTGGACGTCGCCGGGACCGGCGGCCGAGGCGAGGTGCGCGCGCACGGCGGTCAGCAGCTCGTCGGTGGCGTCCCAGGTGAGGTCGCCGGCGAGCTTCACGCGGAGGGCGCCGTCCCCGCCGGTGGTGGCCTCCAGCTCGAAGTCGGTGTCGGGGAGGTCGGAGAAGGCGGTCATGCGTGGAGTCCTGGGGCCTGAGCGGGTACGCGGGTCAGCGCGCGGCGACCGGCCGTGAGGTGGGCCTGCGCGCGGGGGAAGTCGTGCTGGGCGTCGGCGAGGAGGTCGAGCGCGCCGAGCAGGGCGCTGTTCGGGACACCGCGGGCCGCGAGCACTCCCGCGGTCCAGGTGAGGAATCCGGTGAACAGTTCCGGGTCGTCGACGTAGAGGGACGCGCCGAGGAAGTCGATGATGTGGGCGATGTCCTCCGCGGTCCGCTCCCGCTGCTCGTCGCTGTAGGCGGCCATGGCCGGGACCTTGGCCTCCAGGCCTTCGAGGACCTCGCGGGTGAGCTGGATCCGGGCGCGGCTGACGAGGGTGTACTCCTGGTCGAGGAGATGCGGCAGATGGTGGTCCGGATCGGCCATGGCCTGTCTGGGCGGCCCCAGACCGCCTGCGAGGAGGGAGGCCGCGGCCCGGGCGTCGGACGCCCATCCGTCGGCGCCGAACAGGCGGGCGTACCGGCCGTCGGGGCCGAAGGCGGCTCCGCCGACGATCACGGGGATCCCGACGGCCTGGACGGCGGTGACGGCCGCGTGGGCCGTCGGCAGGCGGACGGGCAGTGACGAGGAGAGCGCGACGACGTCCGTCGCGCTCTGGTGCACGTGAGCGATCAGGTGCGGGGTGGGGACGTGTGCCCCGAGGTAGTCGACGGCGAAGCCTCGGGCGCGGAGCACCTCGGCGAGGAGGCGGGCGGGGAAGGCGTGCCATTCGCCGTCGACGCAGGCGACGGTGACGTGTCGGCGGAAGGTGCCGGGGGTGTCCCGGTCCGCGGGGAGGTCGGGCGGGGTCCGGTGGGCGAGTGCGGAGATGACCCGGTCCTGGATCGCCGTCACCGCGTGCTCCTGGGCGACGCTCATCCGGCCGGCCGCCCATTCGGCGCCGACCCGGGCCTGTACGGGGCCGATGACGTCGAGCAGGACGTCCTCCAGGGGCGCACCGGCGTCGCAGGCGGCGAAGACGGCCTCGGCGGCTGCCCGCTCGTTCCTGGCGCCGAGGGCCGCCCACAGTCGCTCCCGGACGTCGGCGAGGTCCGGCCGGGCGATCATGGTCTCTGTCGTCATGCGGTGTACCTGCCCCGGGTGCGTCCGTTGACCGCGGTCAGATGGGTGGTGTGCGGGGCGGTGATCGCCACGATCGCCATGTCGTCGTGCGGTCCGCCGCCGACCCAGTCGCCGGCGAGCATCTGGACGCGCTCGACGACGGCTTCGGCCGACAGTCCGACGCACTCGGCCAGCGCGGTCCGCAGGCGCCGCTCGCCGAACATCGTCGATCCGAGGGGCCCGCCGCGGGCCTCGGTGATCCCGTCCGTGTAGAGCAGGCACGTCTCCCCCGGCGCCAGGTGCACCGTCACGGACCGGGAGGTGACCTCCGGTAGGACGCCCACGAGGGTTCCGCCCGTGTCCACCTCCTCGACCTCGCCCGTGCCGCGCAGGATCAGCGGTACGGGGTGGCCCGCGCTGGTCAGCCGGAGCCTGACCCGTCCTCCCGAGCGCCGCACCGAGGCCAGGACCAGGGTGGCGAAGCGGGTGTGGCGGGCGGTCAGGAGGGCGCCGTTGAGCAGCTTCAGCACGTGCTGGTGGTCGTCGGCGAGGGGCAGCAGGGCGTGCAGGGTGCTGCGGATCCGGCCGGTGAGGACGGCGGCGTCGAGTCCCTTGCCGCACACGTCGCCGAGGACGGCGAGCGATTCCTGCTCGGCGTCGGCGCCGGGGTGGACGTCGTAGAAGTCGCCGCCGATCCGCTCGGTGTCCTGGGAGGTGCGGTACCCGCCGGCGAAGTCGACCCCGTGGACGTGGTGGAGCTGCGGGGGGAGGAGTTCGGCGATCAGGGCACGGGTGATGCCGGCCTGCTCCGCGTACATGCGGGCCGCCGAGAGGGCGGCGCCGGCGCGCGCGGCGAACAGCCGGGCGAAGAGTTCCTCGGAGGCGTCGAAGGCCGAGCGGCCGGCGCGCCGCAGCAGGATGAGGGCTCCGGCGGGCACGCCGTGGCCGGGCAGGGAGGTGATGGAGACGGGTCCCGGGATGCCGTCGAAACCCTCGGGGACCGCCCAGTCCGGCAGGTCGGCGGGGTCCAGCCACCGGGCGGGTACGCGGGGGAATCCCTGGAGGGCCTCGGACAGGCCGGGAACGGCCGCGGGGTCCAGCCGCAGGGGGCGCGCGGTGATCCGGTCCCCCACGGCGGTCACCACGCCGTACCGATTCTTCGCGGGCGGGGAGATGACCATCGCCGCGTCGGCGAGGTGGGCGGCGGCGAGCAGGGCCACCCGCTCCAGACAGCGCTGGGGGTTGAGCGAGGACAGCAGCTGGGTGGAGGCCTCCGACAGGAGCGCGGCGCGCTCCCGCTCGGTTCTCAGGGCGTCCTCGGCCGCGGTGAGGTCGGAGTCGTCGACGAGCCACCAGGCCACGTCGCCGTGGCCGGACTCGGTGGGGTGGGCCCGCAGGAGCCGGCCCTCGTGGTTGCCCCGCAGTGCGGGGCCGGCCGCCCGGGCGGGCGTCGTCTCGGATCTGGGCCGCGGGGGGCGCAGTGCGGGGCCGGCCGCCCGGGCGGGCGTCGTCTCGGATCTGGGCCGCGGGGGG
>NZ_RDBH01000306.1 GCF_008042145.1 Streptomyces sp. adm13(2018) | reverse complement strand
GGACCACCCTCCTCCACCCCTACCAGCCCCACACCGTCGAACTCCCGCCCTACCCCTTCCAGCACCAGCACTACTGGCTCCACCCGGAAGCCCCTGCGGTGGGCACCGGTGCCCCGCATCCGGTGGCGCCCGCCGCTGCGGGGAGCCTGCTGGGCGCGCGGCTGCCGTCGTCGCCGCTCGCCGAGGCGCAGTTCGCCCCGTCGCTCGACCCGTCGGCGCACCCCTGCCTCGACGAGTCCGTGGTCGGCGGCCGTCCGGTGGTCAGTGCCGGCGTGTTCGTGGAGTCGCTGATCGAGGCGGTCACCGAGCTCGCCGGACCGGGTCCGGTGTCGGTCGAGGATCTGGAGCTCCCCGCCGATCTGGCGCTCGCGCCCGCCGGTGCCGCGCGGACGGCGCAACTCGTCGTGAACGGCGAGCGGTTCGACTACCACGCGCAGGACGCCTCCGGTGCCTGGCACCTGTATGCGCGGGCCGTGGCCCGTTCGGGTGCCGCCGCCGCGCCGACGGTGGCGCTCGCGGCCGGCGGGTCGGGGCGCGAACTGACCGGTGAGGAGCTGTACCGACTCCTCTGGCAGCGCGGCCTGTACCTGGGGTCCGCCGTGCGCTGGGTGGAGCGGATCACGCTCGGCCGGGGCGAGGCCACCGCCGGGATCCGGCCCGCCTCGCCCGCCGAGACGGAGCCGTACGTGATCCACCCCGGGCTCGTCGACGCGATGTTCCAGACAGCTCTGGCCTGCTTCCCGGCGGACGGCCCGGCCCTCGTGCCGGCCGGCCTCGAACGGTTCGTCCACTACGACCGAGGCGGGCACCAGGACGGGCTCCGATGTCACGCCGAACTGTTCGACGGCGGTGCCCGGGCGCGTATCCGGCTCGTCGCGGCGAACGGCCGGCTGGTCGCCGAGGCAGACGGCGTACGGTTCGTCGACGCACTGACCCGTGCGGAGGAGCCGCTCGTCACGCCTCCGGCCACCACGGCACGGCAGGCGCCCGCCGCCGAGCGGGCATCCGCCCCGGAGTCCACGGCCCGGACGCGCGCCGCGGCCGTGACCGCCCCGGCCCCGGTCGAGACCCCGGCCCCGGCGGCCGCCGCGTCGCCCGACGCGGTGCGGGCCCTGGTGGTCCGGACCGTCGCCCGGGCCCTCGGGACGACGGCGGCCCGGCTCGACGCCCGGCAGTCGCTCCAGGCGCTCGGCCTCGACTCGCTGATCGCGATGAAGATCAGGACCGCGCTGAACAAGGAGTTCGAGGTCCTGCTGCCGATGTCGGCGTTCCTCGACGGCCGCAGCACCGACGACATCGCCGGTGACGTCCTCGCCGCTCTCGGCGCCGACACCCCGGTCCGTGAGAGCACGGAGCAGGAGGCGGGCGGTTCCGGCGGTTCGGACGCCTCCGCGGAGGAGGACGCCGAGCGGTACCGGCCGTTCGGTCTGACCGATCTCCAGCAGGCGTACCTCGTGGGTCGTGGTGACGCCTTCGAACTCGGCAACACCTCCACCTACTTCCAGATCGAGATCGACCTGGAGAACGTGGATCTGGAGCGGCTCGGCGCGTCCTTCCGGGCGATGATCGAGCGGCACGACATGCTGCGGGCGGTCTTCACCGCCGACGGCGAGCAGCGCATCCGGCGGACGGTCCCCGGCTATGTGATCCGGGAGACCGACGCCTCCGCGCTGGAGCCTGCCGAGCGCGAGGCCGAACTGCTGGCGGTGCACGAGGAGATGCGGCACCAGGTCTTCGACACCACGCGCTGGCCGCTGTTCGACGTGCGGGTGACCCGGATCGACGACCGGGTGATCCGGCTGCACGCCGGCTTCGACGCCCTGATCATCGACGGGTTCAGCACGTCGATCCTGTTCAAGGAGTGGGCCGCGCACTACCGCGGCGAGTCGCTGCCCGAACTGCGGCTGCGCTACCGGGACTACGTACGGGAGGCGCGGTCCCTGGAGACGGGACCCGAGTACGACCGGGCCCTCGCCTACTGGCGGGACCGGCTGGACACGCTGCCGCCGGCGCCGCAACTGCCGCTGGCCGTCAGTCCGTCGAGTCTGGAGCGGCCGGTGTTCAACCACCGCGGCGCGACGCTTGAGCGGGCGGACTGGGACCGGTTCAAGCAGCACGCGGCCGCGGCCGGGGTCAGCCCCTCGGCGGCCCTGTGCACCGCGTACGCGCAGGTCGTCGCGGAGTGGAGCGCCACACCGGACTTCTGTCTGAACCTGCTCTACTTCAACCGGCTGCCGCTGCACCCGCAGGTCGGCGATGTCGTCGGGCAGTTCTCGACGACCCTGATGCTGGAAATCCGCGACGCGGCGACGGACGCGTTCGCCACCCGGGCCACGGAGGTCCAGCGCCGGCTGTGGAGCGACATGGAGCACAGCCAGGTCAGCGGTGTGCAGGTGCTCCGGGAGCTGAACCGGGCCCGCGGCGCGTCGATGCGCGCCGCCGCACCGGTCGTCTTCACCAGCCTGGTGAACATGGAGGGACAGCAGGACGGCGAGCGCGGCGGAGTCGTACGGCACCTCGCCGGGATCGGTGAGAACGGCCGCCAGGTGAGCAGTTCGGTCCGCACCCCGCAGGTGTGGCTCGACCACCAGGCGGTCGAGGAGGCCGGCGAGCTGCTGCTGAACTGGGACGTGATCGAGGAGCTGTTCCCGGCGGGCTGCATCGACGCGATGTTCGCCGCCTACCAGCGGACGCTGCGCGAGCTGTCCCGCGACCCGGCGGCCTGGCGGCGCCCCCGGCCCGCCCTCGCCCCGGTCGCCGACCTGGAGGTACGGGCCGAGGCCAATGCCACCGACGGGCCGGTGCCCGGCGGTCTGCTGCACGACGCCGTGCTCGCCCGGGCGGCGGAGACGCCCGACGCGCCCGCGGTCGTCACGGGGTCGCTGACCCTGACGTACGGGGATCTGGAGCGCAGGTCCGCGC
>NZ_RDBH01000305.1 GCF_008042145.1 Streptomyces sp. adm13(2018) | reverse complement strand
CCGGCACCCCGCCGTTCATCGCCGCCATGTCGCCGAAGACCGCCACCGGATCGAGCGGCGAGGCCTCCGGCAGGCCCGCCAGTTCCGCGTACGCCCGGTGCAGGTTCGCCACCAGGCGCTCGCTCTCCCGCCACGCGGTGAACTCACCGAGATCCGCCCGCCGCGCCGTCTCCAGCGGCGTCGCCCCCCGCGCTCGCCCCTCGGCCGCCAGCTCCCGCACCCGGAGCAGGTACCGTTCGGTCGCGTCGTACGCCGAGGGGTCGGTCACCCGCCCGTGCCCCGGGACCACCGTCGGCGCGTCGAGCGAGCGCAGCACGTCGAGCGCCCGCAGCGACCCGGCCAGCGAACCCATCGGCAGGAACGGCGTCCCGCCCTGGAAGACCAGGTCGCCGGTGAAGACGACGCCCTGCTCGGGCAGGTGCACGATCGAGTCGCCGGTGGTGTGCGCGGGACCCGGGTGGAGGACCCGGACCTCGATCCCGCCGACGTACAGCGTCAGGTGGTCGCGGTACGTGACGGACGGCGCCACGATGTCGATCGCCCCGAAGTCGGTCTGCGGCCACAGCAGATGGAGCTGGTGCCCGGCCGCGAGCTGCTCGCTCCGGCAGTTCTCGTGGCCGACGATCCGCGCCTCCGGCAGGAACACCCCGTTGCCGTAGGTGTGGTCGCCATGGTGGTGGGTGGAGACGATCGTCCCCGGCAGCGGGAGCCCCTCCGCGAGGACCGCCTCCCGCAGCAGCCGCGCCCGCCGCTCGGTGGCGGCCGTGTCGACGAGCAGCGACTCGCGCCCGTCGCCGAGGAAGCCGGCGTTGTTCAGGCACCAGCCGCCGTCGGGCTGGAGGAACGCGTGGACGTTCGGCGCGAGCGCGACCACATGGGGCGCGCGCGTCAGGGGTGGTGGCGGTGGTGGTGGCAGACACAGGGATTCCCCCAACGGAGAGACGTGAGAGCCCGATCGGACAGGGACGAGTCTCCCCGGCTTGCGGGCGGACACCGCAGCGCGGAGGGTCGAAGACATGAAGGCGATCAGCTACCGCCGGTACGGCGGCCCCGAGGTGCTGGAGTACGGAGAGCTGCCCGATCCCAAGATCGGACCCGACGCGGTGCTGGTCAGGGTGCGGGCCGCCGCGGTCAACCCGGTCGACTGGAAGTGCCAGGCGGGCTACCTCGACGGGATGATGGACGCGGTCTTCCCCGTGGTGCCCGGCTGGGACGTGGCCGGGGTGGTCGTCCGGCCCGGCGTCTCCGTCACCGAGTTCGCCGAGGGCGACGAGGTCATGGGCTACGTCCGCGAGGACTTCCTCTCCCGGGGCACCTTCGCGGAGTACGTGGCCGCCCCCGTCCGCACCCTCGCCCGCAAGCCGCGCTCGGTGGGGTTCGAGGAGGCCGCGGCCCTGCCGCTCGCCGGCCTCACCGCCTACCAGGCGCTCCGCGGGCCCCTCGCGGTCGGCCCCGGCGACACCGTCCTGGTGCACGCGGCGGCCGGCGGGGTCGGCTCGATGGGCGTGCAGATCGCCCGCCGGCTCGGCTGCCGGGTCATCGGCGCGGCGCGCGAGACCGGTCTGGAACGGGTCGCGGGGCTCGGCGCCGAGCCCGTCGTCTACGACGAGGCGACCTTCGCCGAGCAGGTCCGCGCGCTCGCCCCGGAGGGCGTGGACGCGGTGCTCGACACCCTCGGCGGACCGTTCCTGCGGATCTCCGCCGGGCTGCTCGCGGCCGGGGGCCGGCTCGCCTCCATCGCCGACGCCGAGGTCCTGGCCCTCGGCGGACGCTACTTCTGGGTCCGCCCCGACCCGGTCGACCTGGCGGCCCTCGCGGACCTGGTCGACGACGGCGCGCTCACCGTCCGGGTGGCCCGGACGTTCCCCCTGGAACAGGCCGCGGACGCGCAGCGCGCCAACGCGGCGGGCGGCCTGAACGGCAAGGTCGTCGTCACCGTCCCCTGAGCCGCCACCCCCTCGGTTCCGCCGTTCACCAGATCAGCACCGCCCCGAAGCCGGCGAGCGCGATCGTGCAGCAGGCCGCGAGCAGCGCGCCCCGGTGGGAGAGGGGCCGCGGCCGGGCCGGGCTCAGGGAGCGGATCCGGCGGTGGGCGACGGCCAGGAACCCGATCCACACCAGCGCCGACAGGGCGAGCCCCGTGAGGCCCGCGGCGCTGGTCTCGTCGCTCACGGCCAGCTTGACGGCGAGCACCGCCACCACCGTGCACGACAGGGTCGTACGCCGCCACGCGAGCCGGGTCCGCTCCGGCTGGAGCCCGGGATCACGCGCGTCGATCCCGGACGCGGCCGCCGTCACCGTCCGGCCCAGCCGAAGAGCACGACCACCACCATGGCGACGGCGACCACGGCGACGACCAGGCTCAGCAACGCCGGGAAGCGGGACCCGGGCAGATCCTCGCCGCGCCGCATGGCCCGCTCGCAGCGCACCCAGTGGTTGACCGCCCGCAGCGCGCAGAGCACTCCGGCCGCGAGCAGGGCGAGCGCGAGGCCGACCCGGACGCCCCAGCGCAGGTCCGGCAGGAACTGGTCGACGGCGAAGCCGCCGCCCACCAGGGCGAGCGCGGTCCTGATCCAGGCCAGGAAGGTCCGCTCGTTGGCCAGGGAGAACCGGTAGTCGGGCGTCTCCCCCTCGTCCCGGACGCGCTGCGGTGCGAACCACAGGCGCACGCTCTGTACGAAATCGCTCACACGCGCACCCTAACGTTCGGATGATCAGACCGCCGTGCGCCGGGGGTCGGCCGAGCGCCCCCACAGACCGCCCCCACCGCGCGCTCGCGGACCGCCACCCTCCGGACCGCCCACGCGCCCGCGGGCCCGGAGGGCGCGGGTCCGCGGGCGCGTGGGC
>NZ_RDBH01000304.1 GCF_008042145.1 Streptomyces sp. adm13(2018) | reverse complement strand
CAGCGTCCGTCGGTGGCGAGTCCGCGTTGGCGGGAGAACTCGATGAAGATGCCGGGGGTGGACATGATGGTGACGCCGCCGGCGAGGGCCAGCGAACACTCGCCGGAGCGCAGGGCCTGGACGGCGAGGTGGAGTGCGACGAGTGAGGAGGAGCAGGCGGTGTCGACGGTGAGTGCGGGGCCTTGGAGGCCGAGGGTGTAGGCGACGCGGCCGGAGGCGACGCTCGACGTCGTTCCGGTCAGTCCGAAGCCGGCCGCACCGGCCGCCGCCTCACCCAGCCGCGGACCGTACTCCTGGGCGATCGCACCCAGGAACACACCCGTGTCACTGCCGTGCAGCGTGCCGGGCGTGATCCCCGCTCGCTCCAGTGCCTCCCACGCCACTTCGAGCAGCAGTCGCTGCTGCGGGTCCATCGCCAGCGCCTCACGGGGCGCGATCCCGAAGAACGCGGGGTCGAACTCGGCGGCCCCGCTCAGGAATCCGCCGTCGCGCACGTAGGACGTACCGGAGTGGTCCGGGTCCGGGTGGTACAGCGCGTCCAGGTCCCAGCCCCGGTCCGTCGGCAGTCCGGAGATCACGTCGCGCTGCTGGGCGACGACCTGCCACAGGCCCTCGGGGGAGTCCACCCCGCCGGGGAAGCGGCAGCCCATGCCGACGATCACGATCGGGTCGTTGGTGCCGGCCTCCAGCTCGCGGACCCGCTGACGGGACTGGTGGAGGTCGACGGTGAGGCGCTTGAGGTATTCGACGAGTTTGTCGTTGTCCGGTGTCGTCATGGCGATGATGCCCCCGTAGGCGTCGTGAAGCTGTGCGTGTGCGCGGTCCGGGCGCGGCAGGCCTCCGGGACGTGCCGGGGCGTGCCGCGCGCGGCGGACAGGAAGGGTGGACCGGGCTCCGGTCCGTGCGGAGCGCGGGTGGAGTCGTGGTGGGAGTGGGAGTCCGGATCAGAGTTCGGAGTCGATGAACGCCAGGAGTTCGTCGACCGAGGCCGACTCGACCCGTGCGGCCAGATCCTGTTCGGCCGGATCCGGTTCGGCGGACCGCGTCCGCTGGGCCGGGACGCGGGCGACCAGGGCCTTGAGCCGCTGGACGATCTCCTCCCGTACGTCGTCCCGGGTGTTCTCCGGCAGATCGGCCAAGGCCGCCTCGAGACCGTCGAGTTCGACCAGACCCGGCATGGTGTCCGGATCGCCGGAGGCGACGGACTCCGCTTCGGTCGGGACGAGTTCGGCGAGCAGCTGGACCACGACGGCCGTCGGCGTGGGGTGGTTGAAGAGGAACGTGGCGGGCAGCCGCAGATCGGCGCTGGTCTGCAGCCTGTTGCGCAGCTCCACGAGTGTCAGCGAGTCGCAGCCCAGATCCTTGAAGGACCGGTCGGCGGCGATGCCGGACGCGGAGGAGCGGCCGAGTACCGCGGCGGCCTGCGCCCGGACGAGGTCCAGGAGCAGTTCCTCCCGCTCGGCCCGCCCCAGGGGGGAGAGCCGCTCGCGGAGGGTCGCGGTCGTGGGCGCCGAGGCGGTGGCCGTCGCCTCGGCGGGTCGCGGCGCGGCCGGGGCCAGGTCCCGCAGCACGGCCGGCACGCGGCCGTCCAGCGCGGCGAGGGCGTCCCGGTCGAGCGGAGCGGGTACGAGGACGGCGGCGTCCAGGCGGAGTGCCGCGTCGAGCAGGGCCAGGCCCTCCGTCCGGTCGATGGGTGCGAGTCCCGTGCGGGCGAGCCGGCCGCGGTCGGCCTCGGACAGCGAGCCCGCCATGCCGGCCGCTCCCGGTCGTCCGGCGGTGTCCGCCCACATGCCCCAGGCCAGGGACAGCGCGGGAAGGTGCCGGGCCCTGCGGTACTGGGCGAGGGCGTCCAGGTAGGTGTTGGCAGCCGCGTAGTTGCCCTGGCCGGCGCCTCCGAGGACACCCATGACGGAGGAGAAGAGGACGAAGACCGCGAGATCCTGGTCTGCGGTCAGCTCGTGCAGGTTCCGGGCCGCGGTCGCCTTGGCCGCGAGGACGGTGTCCAGGCGTTCCGGGGTGAGCGCGGTGATCACCCCGTCGTCGAGCACGCCCGCCGCGTGGACGACGGCGGTGAGCCGTACGCCGTCGAGCAGTCGGGCGAGCGCGTCGCGGTCGGCGGTGTCGCAGGCGGCGAGGGTGACCTCGGCGCCCGAGGCGGTGAGCTCGGCGGCCAGTTCCAGGGCGCCCGGCGCTTCGGCGCCGCGGCGGCTGACCAGGAGCAGGCGGCGGGCCCCGTGCTCGGCGACCAGGTGCCGTGCGACGAGTCCGCCCAGTGCGCCGGTGGCGCCGGTGACCAGGACGGTGCCGTCGGGGTCGAGGGCCGGGGGCAGGGTGAGGACCACCTTGCCGATGTGCCGTGCCTGGCTGACGTGGCGGAACGCCTCCGGGGCCCGGCGGACGTCCCAGGTGCTCAGCGGCAGCGGCGTGAGCGCGCCCGTCGACAGCAACGCCAGGACGTCCGTGAGGAGTTCGGCGATGCGCTCGGTCGGCTCCTGGAGCAGGTCGAAGAAGCCGTAGGCCACGCCCGGGTGATCGGCGGCGACGCGCGCCGGTTCGCGCAGGTCGGTCTTGCCCATCTCCACGAAGCGGCCGCCGCCGGGCAGCAGCCGCAGGGAGGCGTCGACGAACTCACCGGCGAGCGAGTTCAGTACGACGTCCATGCCGAGGCCCCCGGTGGCCGCGGTGAACGCCGACTCGAAGTCCAGAGTGCGGGACGACGCCAGGTGCGCGCCCTCCAGGCCCAGCGGCCGCAGGGCGTCCCACTTGCCGGGTCCCGCCGTGCCGTACACCTCGGCCCCGAGGTGCCGGGCGAGCTGGACGGCGGCCATTCCGACACCGCCGGCGGCGGCGTGGATCAGGACGCGCTCGCCCGCGGACAGACCGGCGAGGTCGACCAGGGCGTGGTAGGCGGTGAGGAACACGATGGGCGCGGACGCCGCCTGCGCGAAGGTCCAGTCGGCGGGCATGACGGCGACCCGCCGGTGGTCGGCGACGACCACCGGGGCGAACGCCCCGGAGAACAGGCCCATGACCCGGTCGCCGACGCCGAGGCCGGTGACGCCCGGGCCGACCTCGGTGACCACACCGGCCCCTTCGAGGCCGAGCAGACCGGGGTCGCCGGGGTAGAGGCCGAGCGTGTTCAGGACGTCGCGGAAGTTGACGCCGGCGGCGCGGACGGCGACGCGCACCTCGCCGTCGGCGAGCGGGGCGAGGGCCTCCGGGCAGGGTTCGAGCGCCAGGTGGTCCAGGGTCCCGCGCTCGCGGATCGCCAGCCGCCAGGCGGGGCCCCCGGCCGGCGGCACCAGCGAGCCGCCCGCCGTAGCCCGGCCCAGCATCGGCACCAGCGACTCGGCCTCACGCACCGCGAGTTGGTGCTCGGCCGCGAGGAGCGGCAGTGCGGTACGGCAGTCCGCGGGCGACTCCACGTCGAGGAGTCCGACCCGTCCGGGGTTCTCGGTCTGCGCCGACCGGGCCAGGCCCCAGACGGCGGCGGCGTCGGCGTCGACGTCGGCGTCCGCCGACGTGGCCACGGCGGACCGGGTGACGAGCACCAGCCGGGAGTCCGCGAGCCGGTCGTCGGCCAGCCACTCCTGGAGCAGGGCGAGCGCCCGGTGCACGACGGTCGGCGGACCGAGGGGGGCGCCCGCGTCGTCACCGTGGGCGTCGAGGTCCGTGAGCGGGGCGAGGACGACCGCAGGAGCGGGAAGCCCCTCGTCGAGCGCCCGGCCGAGGGCCGCGAGGTCGGCGTACGGCGTGCCGACGCCCAGGTCGGCGGTGCCGAGGGCGACGGCCGGCGGGACCGGTCCGGGGTCCGCCGCCGCGGGGATCCAGTCCAGCCGGAGCAGGGACCGGGGTACGGCCACCTCGTCGCTCACCGGGCGCAGCACCAGTTCCCCGACCTCGGCGACCACCGCGCGGGACTCGTCGAACAGGGTCAGCGACACCGCGTCCGGGCCGGTGGCGGTGATCACGGCGCGGGCGGCGCGGACGCCGGGCCGGCGCACGGTCACGCCGTGCCACGAGAACGGCAGCAGACGCCGGTTGCCGTCCTCCAGCGCCGTCATGACGATCGGGTGCAGGGCCGCGTCGAGCAGCGCCGGGTGCAGCCCGTACGAGGCGGCGTCCGTCACCGAAGGCGGCAGCGCGACGTCGGCGACGAGGTCCTGGCCCTGTCGCCACGCGGCGCGCAGGCCCTGGAAGACCGGCCCGTAGGCGTATCCGGCGCCGGCCAGCTCGTCGTAGCAGCCGTCCACGGCCAGCGGCTCGCCCTCGGCGGGGTACGCGGCCGGCGCGGGCGCGTCGGCGTCGTGCGGGGCCAGCATGCCGGCGGCGTGCAGGGTCCACGGCTCGACCGCGCCCTCCGCAGTCTCGGCACGGGCGTGCACGGTGACCGCCCGCTGACCGTCCGCGCCGGGAGCGGCCACGACGGCCTGCACCTCGACGCGGCCCTCCTCGGGCACCACCAGCGGGGCGAGCAGCGTGAGTTCGGCGATCCGCGGCGTCCCGGTCGCCGAGCCCGCGCGGCCGGCGAGTTCGAGGAACGCGGTGCCGGGCAGCAGCACCGAACCGAGGACCGCGTGGTCGGCGAGCCAGGGGTGCGTACGGCGGCCCAGCCGGGAGGTGAGGACGACCTGCCCGGACTCGGCGAGCTCGACGGCGGGGCCGAGCAGCGGATGACCGGCCGCGCCCTCGGGGCCGCGCGCGGTCAGCCAGTACCGCTCCCGCTGGAAGGCGTACGTGGGCAGGGCGGGTGTGGGCCCCGGGCCGAACACGGCGTTCCAGTCCGGGCCGCGACCGCGGACGTGCAGGGCACCGAGCGCGGCCGCCAGGGTGCGGCCCTCGGCGCGGCCGCGGCGCAGCACGGGCACGAAGGCCAGCGAGGCGTCGTCCAGACAGTCCTGCCCCAGCGCCGACAGCACACCGTCGGGGCCGAGTTCGAGGAAGGTCCGCATCCCGAGGCCGTGCAGCGCCGCCAGACCGTCGGACATCCGCACTTCCCGGCGGACCTGCCGCACCCAGTAGTCGGCGGTGATCTCGACGGGTCCGCCGGTGACGGTGGACACCATGGTGATACGGGGCTCCGCGTGGGCGACACCCGCGGTGACGGCCGCGAACGCGTCGAGCATCCCGTCCATGCGGTGCGAGTGGAAGGCGTGACTGACCACGAGCCGGCGCGTCTTGCGGCCCGTGGCGGCGAACGCCCCGGCGACCTGCTCGACGGCCTCGACGTCACCGGAGACGACGACGGCCAGCGGGCCGTTGACGGCGGCGATGCTCAGCTCGTGGCCGCGGCCTTCGAGCAGCGGGAGCACCTCCTCCTGCGAGGCCTGGACGGCCAGCATGGCGCCACCGGCCGGCAGCGCCTGCATGAGGCGACCGCGCGCGGCGACGAGGGTGCAGGCGTCCGGCAGGGTGAGGATCCCGGCGACGTGCGCGGCGGCGAACTCGCCGATGGAGTGGCCCAGGACGGCGTCCGGGGCCAAACCCCGGTGTTCGAGCAGCCGGAACAGCGCCACCTGGAGGGCGAAGAGCGCACACTGGGTGTTCTCGGTCCGGTTGAGCGCGTCGGCGTCGCCGAACATCACGTCGCGGATCGGCGGGGCGCCGGGCACCTCGCCACGCCGGGCGTCGAGTTCCGCGCACACCGCGTCGAGGGCGGCGGCGAAGACCGGCTCGCTCTCGTACAACTCGCGTCCCATGCCGACACGTTGGCTTCCCTGCCCGGTGAACAGGTAGGCGAGACCGTCGTCCGGACGGGCCGTGCCGACCGCCAGGGCGGAGTGCGTCTCGCCGCGGCCGAGCGCGGCCAGCGCCTCGACGGCCTCGGTCCGGTCCTCGGCCGTGACGACCGCCCGGTGGTCGAGGGCCGTACGGGTGGTGGCCAGGGCGCGGCCCAGGTCGCGGACGGACACCTCGTCGGAGGCGCCCAGGGCGTCGACGAGCGCGGTGGCCTGGGCGCGCAGCGCCGCCTCGGTCCGGCCGGAGAGGACCCACAGGGGCGTGGCGCCGTCGTCCCCGGACTCGCCACCGGACACGGCCGGTCGGGTGGTGGGGGCTTCGGCGAGGATGACGTGGGCGTTGGTGCCGCTGATGCCGAAGGAGGAGACGCCGGCGTGTCGGGTGCGGTCTTCGGTGGCGGGCCAGGGTCGGGGCTGGGTGAGGACTTCGACGCTGCCGGTTTCCCATTCGACGAGTTCGCTGGGCTTGCTGACGTTGAGGGTGGCGGGGAGTTCGCCGTGCTGGAGGGCCATCACCATTTTGATGACGCCGCCGACGCCTGCGGCCGCTTGTGCGTGGCCGAGGTTGGATTTGAGGGAGCCGAGCATGAGGGGCTGGTCGTCGGGGCGCTGGTTGCCGTAGGTGGCGAGGAGTGCTTGGGCTTCGATGGGGTCGCCGAGGACGGTTCCGGTGCCGTGGGCTTCGACGGCGTCGACGTCGGAGAAGGAGATTCCTGCGTCGGTGACGGCGGCGCGGATGACGCGTTCCTGTGCGGGTCCGCTGGGGGCGGTGAGTCCGTTGGAGGCGCCGTCCTGGTTGACGGCGGT
>NZ_RDBH01000303.1 GCF_008042145.1 Streptomyces sp. adm13(2018) | reverse complement strand
GTCCCGCTCGGCCTCCGCCTCCGCCTCCAGCGCCTCGGTGAACCGGGCGCACACCGCCACCGGGTCCCCGACCAGGAACGCGGGCACCGGCCCCCGGGGCCCGGCCGCGCCCGGTCCCCCCGGCCCGCCGCCGTCCACGTCCGTCAGCTCCCGCAGCAGCGCCCCGAACGCGGCGAACGCCGCCTCGTCCGCCGGCGCCGTCACGAGGAGTTCGGTCAGCCGGTCGAGGACCGGCTCCTTCTCCGGCAGGACCGTCACGAGGGCCCGGTAGTCGGGGACCGGCTCGCCGGTGAACATCATCGAGGGCCAGATCACCCCCGCGTACCCGGCCTCGACGCCCGGCGCGAGCAGCCCGGGGAAGGGCGCGAAGAAGTCGGAACAGAGGCGGGTGGCGCCGGCCGGCGAGCTGTTCCACCCGTGGGCGAACACCACCAGATCGGTGACGCCCTGCCGGGCCGGCGCGGCGAGGGCCGCGGGCTGCCCCGCGGGCCCGTCGCCCTCCTTGTCGAAGGTGATCTCCCGGTACGGCTCCACACTCATCCCGGTCACGGCCCGGCCCTCTCCGTCGAGGTGGCCGTCGCACCCAGGGCGTGCCGTGCGCGGGCGGCGGCTCCAGGCCAGCATGCCCGCGCGTGCCCCCGGCCAGACCTCGGCCGGGGGCCGTTCCGGGCCGCCCGGACGGCGGCCCGGCCCCGGGCCGCACCGGACGTCCCGGCCGTACCTCCCGCCTCAGCGGATACGCGCCGCCGTGATCCGCGGGAAGTGGATCAGCAGGTCGTACCCGGTGGAGAGGCGCGCCGGATGCACGGCGTCCGGCCACGGGTAGGCCGTACCGATACCGCGGGTCGGGCGGGGGACGGCGAGCCAGTCCCGCGCGGCCGGTGTCGCCCGCCGCATGTCCAGGTAGAAGGGGGTGGGCGAGACCCGGTCCAGGACGTGGGCGTTGCTGTCCGGGCCGAGCGTGCCGAGCGTGACGACCCGCAGCGGCTCCCCGGGGGCCTCGGTGTCGTGCGCGCGGAAGGAGCCCCGCCCGAAGGAGGTGCCGACGCTCACGTAGTCCCGGCCGAGGGCGTCCCGCAGGAAGGCGCCCTGGATCCGCGGGTACTGGTCGGCCTTCGGGGTCTCGTAGCCGACGTGCCCGTTGTGCGCCGACAGCACGATCCGGTCGCCGGTGTGCCGCTGCCACCACACGGTGTTGTCGGCCATGGTCCGGTCGCGGTAGAGCATCGCCGCCGCCACGCCCGCCGGCGTCTCCAGGTCGTGGGCGTACTCGGTGCCGACCTGGGCGATCGCCCGCGCGTGCTGCACCGCCCACTGCGCCGCCTCCCGCGCGCGCGGGTCCCGCGTGGCGGGCGGCCGCCGCTCCAGGAGGGCGAGCGCGGTGTTCACGTCGGCGGCCATCCGCTGCCGTTCGGCCCGCGGCCGGGCCATGTACCCCTTCATCCAGGACTCGACCCCGCCGGTGGGGCGCGAGTCCCGGTACAGCTCCCGGACGCGGGGCAGCAGCGCGGGCCGGGTGCGGGCCACGTACGCGGTCACCTCGTCGAAGACGTTCGCGCCCGCGTACCCGAGGTCGTTGCCCATGAAGCGGACCGGGTGGTCCGGATGGCGCTGGTTGTGCCGCCGCATCCAGCGGAACAGGTCGAGGTACTCCTCGGTGTTCCAGAGCCGGTACGACTCCTGGAACTCGTCCCGCATGATCGCCCGGATGTCCCCGCGGCCGGTGCGGACCCACTCGTCGACGAGCAGTCCCGTGGACCAGTTCGCCTCCAGGGCGAAGGTGGTGAAGCCCCTGCTCTCCACGAGGTGCTCGAAGACGCGGTGCTTGGTGGTGAAGAACTCGGCGGAGCTGTGCGTGGCCTCGCCGATCCCGACGACCTTGGCCGACCCGATCATCCGGTCGAGCGGCCGGAGATCGGTCAACGGCTCTGCCGTTCGCGCGAGTTCACGGGCCGGATCGACGGGGGCCAGGGGTTCGGCGGCCCCCGCGGCGGGTGCCAGGGAGCCGAGGCAGGCGGCGAGGAGGAGCCCGACGAGCGGCAGGCGGCGGAGTAAGGAGGAGGGGAAGCGTTCCATGG
>NZ_RDBH01000302.1 GCF_008042145.1 Streptomyces sp. adm13(2018) | reverse complement strand
TGGCCCAGCCGTGGTGATGGGCGTGCAGGACGCCGGTGAGGTGGTCGATGGTCGCGGTGGCGTCCATGGTGTGGGTGGCCGCCAAGGCCTGGGCGAGGTCGGTTTCCCCGAAGACCGCTCCGGCGTCCTGGGGGGCGGTTCCGGGCCGGGGCCGGGCCTCGATGGCGCCGTCGGTGTAGAGCAGGAGGAGGTCGCCGGGGGCGAGCTGGAAAGGCGTGCCGCTCAGGTGCAGCCGCCCCAGGATGCCCAGCAGGG
This sequence comes from Streptomyces sp. adm13(2018), assembly GCF_008042145.1. Lineage (GTDB taxonomy): Bacteria > Actinomycetota > Actinomycetes > Streptomycetales > Streptomycetaceae > Streptomyces. The sequence continues at coordinate 1,793 of NZ_RDBH01000302.1, read as the reverse complement.
TGCCCGGCGTACCGAGCTCTTGGACTGATCCGTCGGCCCGGCGGATCAGCGCGGGAGGATGACCGGCCAGGGTGATGGTCCCCGCCGCACCGGCAGGGGTGAGGTGGAAGGCGGCGTAGACGGCGGTCAGGAACCGCGGGGCGCTCTGGGCGAGCATGGCGGCATTGAGGCGGGTCAGCAGCTCGACGGGCGTGCCGGTGTCGGCGGCGTCCGCCCGGACGGTGTACCGGGCCATGGAGCTGACCTGGGCGGCCTGGACACCCTTGCCGCACACGTCGCCCATGACCGCGGCGTAGTTTTCGCCGTGGGTGCGGAAGAGGTCGTAGAAGTCGCCGCCGACCTCGATGTCGGTGCGGGCGCTCAGGGAGGCCGGCAGGTACGAGGCGGCGGCCTCCATGCCCGGGATGGCGCGCAGGGCCGATGGCAGCAGCCCGGCCTGCAGGGTGTGGGCGAGGTCGGCGGACTTCTGGTGGGCTTCCTGGGCGGCGGTGAGCATCTGCCGCATCCGCATCTCCGCCGACACCGATCGGGCCAGCGTCGCCAACGTCGTCAGGTCGGCCGCAGACCAGGAGCGGGGGGAGTCGTCGATCACGCAGAAGCTGCCCAGCACGTGTCCCTGGTCGTCGAGCAGCGGGTAGCCGGCCCACGCGCCGATGTTCATCGGGCCGACCGCGGGGTGCGCGGCGGTACGGGGATCGGTGGCCGCGTCGTCGACGACGAACGGGGCCCCGCCGGCTTCGACGAGGAAGTAGCAGAAGCTCTGCTCGACCGGGGACTCCCGGTCGGCCGGCTTGTCGAGGTCCACGCCCACGCACGACTTCCAGAACGAGCGGTCCGCATCCACCAGGGTGACGAACGCGCGGCCGGTACCGGTGATCCTGGCGGCCAGCGAGGCGAGATCGTCGAAGACCTCCTCGGCCCGGTGTCCAGCAGGCCGGTCGCCCGCACCGCGGCCACCCGGGCGGGATCGGACAGCGCGGCCGGCAGACCGTCCCAGGGGGCGCCCGCGAACTCCGTACCGGACATCCGGTAGCCCCTCCTTGCAATAGTTGCCAACGGGCAAGCAAACCACACCGTCGCACCGCTGTCAGTGAGCCCCGCTGCGGCTGATGCGCCTCTTCGGGATCGGTGACGGCGCCGCCATGCGGTACATCACCGCAGCTCACCCGTAGCGAACCTCCGAACTGCCGAAGCAGGCCCGGTAAGTGGACGGTCAGGGCGATGTCTGCGGCATTTCCGGGTTGGGCGCGGCTGCGGGCGCGTTCATGTCGAGCAGGAGCAGGGCGTCGTGGTCGGGGGTGCCGGGTTCTGCGGTGTAGACGCCGATGCGCTGTCCGGGGGTGCCTTCCAGCTGCATGGACTGGGAGGTGAGCGTGAGGGTGCCGACGCGGGGGTGGTGGAAGGTCTTCTGGGCGGGCTTGCGGCCGGTGACCTCGTAGCGTTCCCACAGCCGGGCGAAGACGGGGCTCTTGAGGAGAAGCTCGCCGACGAGGTTGGTCAGATCCGGGGCGTCGGGAGCTGTGCCCGCGACGGCGCGCAGGCGAGCGACGCAGGCGGTGATCTGGCGGTCCCAGTCAGTGAACAGGGTGCGCGAGGCCGGGTGGAGGAAGAGGTGGCGGGCCAGGTTTCGGTGTTTGGCAGGCCAGTCCTCCAGCCCCGCGTACAGGGCGAGGCCGCCGGGGTTCCAGGCCAGCATGTCCATGCCGCGGCTGATGACGTAGGCGGGGTTCGGCCGCAGCGACTCCAGCAGCAGCTTCAGGTGGGGGCGCACGGTGCGGCTGGGGGCTGAGGGC
>NZ_RDBH01000301.1 GCF_008042145.1 Streptomyces sp. adm13(2018) | reverse complement strand
GCCCCGCCCTGGAGGCGGCGCTCCCGCATCCCCGGCTCGGCGCCGCCGCGCGGACGTCACTGGGCCGACTGGCCGCCGCCCACTGAGCGGAGCACCGGGCGGCCCGGGCCGGCGGGCTCCGGCCGCCGCTCGGGAACCAGCGCGAAGGCCTCGATCTCCACGAGCAGTTCCGGCCGGACCAGCGCCGACACCTGCACCGCCGAGCTCGCCGGCAGCGGCGCCCCCGCGAAGTGGGCGTCCCGGGCCTCCCGGACCGCCGGCAGGTGCGCGACGTCCGTGACGAAGTACGTCAGCTTCACCACGTCCCGGAACCCGGCACCCGCCGCGGCCAGACAGCGGTCCAGGTTGGCGAAGACCTGACGGGCCTGCGCCACGGCGTCGCCCTCCCCGACCACCGCGCCCGAGGCGTCGAGGGCGCACTGGCCGGATATCGCGACGAAGCGGCCCGTGCCCCAGACGACATGGCTGTACTGCGGGCTGGCGGCGATCCCCTCGGGAGCGGGTACGTGGGTCAGGTGGCTCGTCATGTCCCACATCCTCGCCCACGGCACTGACAACGCCCGCACCCCGGGGGGTGCGGGCGTTCTCGTGGGGCGCCGGCGGGCCCGGTGGGAGGTCAGCGCACGTGGCCGAGGAAGCCGTGCAGCGCGCTGCCCGGGGTCTCGGCCGCGGTCGGCTCGACCCGGTTCGCCGCGGCGGGCTCGGGATCGGGCAGCGTCGCGCAGGCGGCGTCCACCTCGGAGTCCCCGGTGGCGCGCGGGACCCTGCCGGTGGCCAGGTAGGTGGACAGGTGCTCGTCCATGCACTCGTTCCCGGCGAGGGTCACCCCGTGGTTCCCGCCGCCCTCCTCGACCACCAGGCTGGAGCCGCGCATCAGCCGGTGCAGGGCGACCCCGCCCTCGTACGGCGTCGCCGCGTCGTCGGTGGCCTGGAGGATGAGGACCGGCGGCACCTCGTCGTTGCTCACGTCCGGCGGCGTGAGCGACTCCACCGGCCAGAACGCGCAGGGCGCGTTGTACCAGGCGTTGTTCCAGGTGGAGAAGGGTGCCTTGGCGTGCACGTCCCAGTTGTCCTTGCGCCAGACGTTCCAGTCGCGCGGCCAGCCCGCGTCCCGGCACTGCACGCTCGTGTAGACCGAGTAGCCGTTGTCGGCGGCCGCGTCGGCCTCGCCGTACCGCTCGTACGCCTCGGTGAGCGGGGCCGGGTCCGCGTCGTTGACGTACGCGGCGAACGCCTTGGCCAGGCGCGGCCAGTAGCCGTTGTAGTAGGCGCCGGGCAGGTAGGTGTCCTCCAGCTCGCCCGGTCCGACCTTTCCGCCGGCGGGCTGCGCGCGGAGCGCGTCGCGCATCCGGTACCAGGCGGCCTCGACCGCCGCCGGGTCGGCGCCCAGCTTGTACACGGAGTTCCGGGCGGCCACCCAGGCCATGAAGTCCTTGTGCCGGGTGTCGAAGGCGTAGTCCTGCGCGATGTTGTCCTCGTACCAGACGCCGTGCGGGTTCACGGCGGAGTCCAGCGCCATCCGCCGCACCCGGTCCGGGTGGAGCCGCGCGTACACGGCCCCCAGGTAGGTGCCGTACGAGTAGCCGAGGTAGTTGATCTTCGGGGCGCCGAGTGCGCGCCGGATCACGTCCATGTCCCGGGCGCTGCTCACGGTGTCGATGTACGGCAGCACGTCCGCGTACTTCCGGCCGCACTCGGCGGCGAAGTCCTGTGCCCGCTCGATGGCGAGCCGCTCGCCCGCGGTGTCGTTCGGCACGGAGTCCGGGCGGACCGGTGCGAAGTGGCCGGGCCGGCAGTCGAGCGCGGGCTCGCTCTTGCCGACCCCGCGCGGGTCGAAGCCGATCACGTCGTACTCGGCGGCCACCTTCGGGGGCAGCGAGGCCGCCACGTACCCGGCCATGCCGCGGCCGCTGCCGCCGGGCCCGCCCGGGTTGACGATCAGCGGCCCCTGGAAGGTCTTCGCGGTGTGCGGGACCCGGGTGAGGGCGAGGGTGACGGTCCGGCCGGCCGGGTCGTCGTGGTTGAGCGGCACTCTGAGGGTGGCGCACTGGAGTTTGGGGTACGCCTCGGTGGCGCAGCCGGTCCAGGCGAGGGTGGGGAC
>NZ_RDBH01000300.1 GCF_008042145.1 Streptomyces sp. adm13(2018) | reverse complement strand
GCCCCCGCCCCACGTGCGGACCGTCACCGTCACCGTGACCGGCGAGCGGTCCGCCACGGCCCCCCTCACCTGGTCCCAGCGGCTCCAGTGGAACGACACCGAGTGGATGAAGCCGCACGACCACCACTTCAACCACGTCAGGGTCCTCGACCTGCCGGAGGGCACCACCGAGGCCGCGGTGGCCGACGCCGTCGCCACCGTCACCGGCCGGCACGAGGCCCTGCGCACCCGCTACTCGACCGACGCACACGGCACCCCCGTCCAGGTCCTCGACGACACCGTCACCCTGCCGCTGGAGGTCCACCGGACCACGGGCCCCGAGGCCGACCCCGCCGCCGAGGGCGCCCGCCTCGCGGAGTACAGGCGGGCGACCCGCTTCGACCTCGCCGTCGAACTCCCCCTGCGCGTCGCCCTGCTGGAGCACCAGGACCGCCCGGCCCGGCTCGTCGTGGTCGTCTCCCACGTCACCCTGGACCACGCCGGACTCCTGCTGCTGGTGCAGGAGCTCGACACGCTCCTGCACGGCCGCGCCACCCCGGCTGAGCTCGCCCCCGTCACCCACCAGCACCTCGACCAGGAACGCGCCGAGGCGTCGCCGCGCGGTCTGGCCCGCTCCGAGGCGGCCCTCGCCCACTGGGAGGAGATCCTGCGGGCCGCGCCCGTCACCCTCTTCGACCCGCCCGCGGGGGACCCTCCGCCGCTCGACCACCCCGACCGCTTCGGCCAGGTCACCCTCGTCTCCCCGGCGCTCGCCCTGGCGACCGGCACCCTGGCCGCCCGGCTCGGAACCAGTGGCACCACCGTGCTCATGGCCGCCCTCCACAGCGCGCTCGGCACACTCACCGGCCGGCCCGGAGTACCCCTGCGACTCATCGCCTCCAACCGCGGCCTCCCCGAGTTCCGCGACCTCATCGGCATCGCCTTCGGCAGCTGCGTCACCCTCGTCCGCACCGCGGGCGAGGACTTCCCCGACGTGGTCCGCGCGACCGGCAGCGCCGCGATGCGGGCCTACCGCAGGGCCCAGTGCGATCCGGTCGCCCTCGCGGCCCTCAAGGCCCGCGTCGGCGCCGAACGCGGTGTGCCCGAGATCGAACTGACCTGCGGCTTCAACGACCTGAGACCCCCGCGCACCGAGACCGCGGCCACGGCCGCGGAGCTCCTCGCACTGCTGCCGCGCACCGAGACGGCCTGGGACGGCCCGAAGCCCCGCCAGGAGGCCCGCCTCTGGTACTGGGCGCAGGACGGGGACGGTGCCGACGTCCACCACGCCCTGGTCGACCTCTGGTACCTGCCCCGCGAGCGGGCCCGGGGCCTCCTCCTGGCGGTGGAGCGACTGGTGGTCGACGCCGCCGTCCGGGAACTGCCGTAGGGCGGCAGGAACAACGCCTCACGCGGTACGTGGAAGGGCCCCGAACCGATCCGGTTCGGGGCCCTTCCACGTACCGCACGACGTCCTCAGTCGGCCGTGAGCCGATTCCGGACCTCCGCCACCAGGTTGAACGACCCGGTGACGCACACCAGGTCGTCCGGGCCCGCCAGGGACAGGGCGAGCCGGTACGCCGCCCAGGGGTCCGGCTCCTCGTGCACCGGCAGGCCGGGCCGGAGCCCGTCGAGGACCCGGGCGATCTCCGGGGTGGGACGGCCCGAGATCGCGCCGAACTCGGTGTGGGCCCTATAGCGGGTGGCCACCACGGCGTCGAAGCGGCCCGCCACCAGACCGAGGGACCGCCTGCCGTCCCGGCCTGGCGCAAGCGCGAGCACCCCGATGCGACGGCGCCCGGGATAGAGCTCGTCCAGTGCCTGGGCGAGCGCCTCCAGTTTCGGCGGGCAGTGCGCCCCGTCCACGACGACCTCCGGGCTCCGCCGGAGCGTCTCGAGCCGACCCGGCACGGTGACGGCGGCCAGGGCCGCGCGCCAGACCGGCTCGGCGACCGGCAGGCCGCGGGCGGCCAGCGCGTCGACGGCGGTCACCGCGAGGGCGGCGTTGCGGACCTGGTGCGCGCCACGGGCCCGCAGCCACAGCCCCGAACGGTCCCCGCCGGGGCCGGAGAGCCGCCACCGCGTGCCGTCGGCCGTGGCGGACTCGATCTCCGCGATGAGGTCCCGGCCGAGTTCGACGAGGGGCGCCGCCACGGCGGCGGCGCGCTCCCGGACGACCTCGGCGACGCCGGGACCGGTCACCCCGCTCACGACGGGGACCCCGGGCCTGATGATTCCTGCCTTGTGCCGGGCCACCGTCAGGAGGCTGCCGCCCAGGTGCTCGACGTGGTCGTCGCCCACGTTGGTGATCACGCTGACCAGCGGTTCCACCACGTTGGTGGCGTCGGTGGTGCCGCCCATGCCGACCTCGACCACGGCCACGTCCACGGCGGAGTCCGCGAAGTACCGGAGGGCGAGCGCCGAGACGGACTCGAACCAGGTGGGTCCGATGCCGTCGACGAGCCCGGCGAGGTGCCGGGCCCGCTGAAGGAGTTCGCGCGGGTCGATCGGCCGTCCGTCGACCAGGAAGCGCTCGGTGAGGCTGCGCAGGTGCGGTTTGGTGGCGAGGCCGACGCGGTACCCGCCGGCCCGCAGCATGTCGGCGATCATGCGGGCGGTGGAGCCCTTGCCCGCGGTTCCTCCGACGTGGACCACGGGGAGTCCGCGCTGCGGGTCGCCGAGGACGGCCATCAGCCGCCGTACCCGGTCCAGTTCGAACTCCTCGTCCCAGTGGCGGGGGCGCGAGGAGGCGAGCACGGCGTCGTAGAGTTCCCGCGGTGTCGGTTCAGGGCCGGTGTCCGTCACGGTCCGCTCCTTCCCGGGGCTCTCCGCTGCCGGCCAGCAGGCCGGTCAGCAGCGCGGTGAACCCGTCCAGGGTGGGGTGGGTGTACAGGGCGTCGGCGGGCAGTTCCACCGAGAACCGCTCCTCCAGGCGCGTCAGCATCAGCATCGCCTCCAGGGAGGTGCCGCCGAGGTCGAAGAAGTCCGCCCCGGAATCCGCCCCGGCGCCGTCCGCGGTGTGCTCGGCCCAGAGGCCCCGCAGAAAAGCCACGGGACCCGCGTCCGGTCCCGGCCGCCCGGTGGGCTCCGGTACGACGGGAGCCGCGGGCTCCGCCGCCGCGAGGCCCGCGAGGAGGTGCCGCCGGACCTTGCCCGTCGCCCCCCGCGGCAGCTCCGGCACGAACCGCACCGTCGACGGCACCTTCTGCCGCGCCAGCCGCTCGGCGGCGAAGCGGCGCAGCTCGGCGGCGTCCACGGCCGAGCCGACCACGACGGCCGCGGCGACCCGGTCGCCGGAGTCGCCCCCGGCCTCGCCGTACACGGCCGCGTCGGCCACCGCCGGATGTCCGGCGAGGACCGCCTCGACCTCGGCGGGGGAGACCCGCGTCCCGGCCACGTTGAGGACGTCGTCGGCCCGGCCCTCGACGCTGAGCAGTCCGTCGCCGTCCACCGACCCGAGGTCGCCGGCCCACAGCCAGCCCTCGCGGTCGAGCGGCCGCACGGTCCCCGGCGCCACCCACAGGCCCCGGGGCGGCGCCCCCGGATAGCGCAGCCACACCCGTCCGGTGCGGCCCGGAGGGAGTACGGCGAAGCTCTCGTCCCGCACCGAGATGCGGGTCCGGCCGACCGGCGCGCCGACCACCTCGGGCCGCGCGGGGTCGAAGAAGGCCGCGGCCCCGGCCGGGAGGATCTCGGTGGCCCCGTACATCCGCAGGATCCGGGCCGCGGGGAACAGCTCCTGGAGGCCCGCCAGGAGGGCGGGGGTGGCCGCGGCGGTGGAGACGGTCACCATCCGTACGCACGTCAGGTCGTACCCGCCGGCGCCCGCCCGGACCAGGGCCGCCGCCACGGCCGGGACGAGCCCGACCCGGTCGGGGCGGTGCCGGGCGACGGCGTCGAGCAGGCGGCGGGGCGTCGGTTCGACCAGACCGAGGTGGAGGCCGCCGCCGCCGGTGTAGGCGCCGTTGAGGACCCGCTGGCCGCCCGCCGTGCCGATCACCGCGGAGTGCAGGGACCGTTCGGGCTCGGCGGGGACCACGTGCCCGGAATCCGCGGCGAGCGCGAGCGGGGCCAGCAGATTCTCCTCGGAGCAGGCGATCAGCTTGGGGCGGCCGGTCGTGCCCGAGGTACAGACCAGTTCGCTCACCTCCGCCGGCGGCACCTCGGGCAGCGGCCGGGCCGCCGTCGTCGCGGACGGCTCCTCGGCCGCGTCCACCCATCGGGTCCCGGCGGGCGGCGCGACGGGCCGCTCCCGGGTCACCAGATGGGTCGGAAGGACGTCCGCGACGAGTCCGGCCACCTCTGCGGCGGTGAAGCGCGACGAGACCGGCAGGACCGTGGCGCCCGCCTTGAGCACCGCCGCGTGCCAGCAGGCGAGGAGGGTCCAGTCCTCCTCGCCGAGGACCACCACCACCCGCCCGCCGGGCCGCAGCCCCCGCTCGGCGAGCAGCTTCGCCAGCCCGTCCGAGCGGACGTCCCACTCCCGGTGGCTCAGCCCGGGGCCGTCCACCGTGGCGAGGACCACTTGGTCGGGCCGCTCGGCTGCGTTCCGGCGCAGCAGGGAGACCCGGGTCAGCCGGGTCGTGCTCCCGCTCACGCCGTCACGCCAGGGTGCGCGGCGTCAGCCGCGGATCGGGGAGCGGGCGGACAGCGGCGGTGTCGCGGGCCACCAGGAACGGAGGACGGGTCGGTGCGGGCGGGGCGTTGTCGACCGCGTTGTACGTGATCAGGAGCAGGGCCCGCCGGTCGTCGGAGAGGTTGTCGGTCGACGAGTGGACGAGGCTCGGGTGGAAGGCGTGCACACTGCCCGCCGGCCCGACCAGCGTCCGGGTGCCGTGGTCGGCGGAGAGCCTGGCGGCCCGTTCGGGAGTGACGGTGTAGGCGAGGTCGGCCGACACGTGGTCGCGCCAGTGGCCGGAGCGCGCGGCCCGTTCGGGGAGGTCGAGGAGACCGAGCCGGTGGGTGCCGGGCAGCAGGGTGAGCGGCCCGTTGCCCCGGTGCGCGTCGTCGAGGGCGACGGCGATGTTCACCGCGTCGGGCGCGGGCATGCCGTCCTCCTCGCTCCAGAAGGCGTAGTCCTGGTGCCAGGGCCAGGCGGCGCCCTCCCGCGGCGGCTTGAAGTTGACCTTGAACTGGTAGACGTAGACCTCCCGCCCGAGGATCGCCTCGGCCAGGCCGACCAGTTCGGGCAGCCGGACGAGCGCGGCGCACAGCTCGTCCCAGGTGTGGCAGCCGTGGACGGCCCCGGGCTGAGCCACCGGGAGTGGGACGTCCGCTCGGACGGGCTGGCGAAGCTGCTCGCCGAGCGGGGGCTGCGGCCCGGCGGGCGGGTGGTGGTGGTCCTCGGCGAGGAGGACTGGACCC
>NZ_RDBH01000030.1 GCF_008042145.1 Streptomyces sp. adm13(2018) | reverse complement strand
CGCTTGAGTCGAGTGTGCAGGAAATGCCGCTCGCAATCAAGAGCGGTGCTCTCGTTTCGKATCGSCGATMCGAAAGTGGCACACTGCTCACCATGACGACCGTCCGAGGAGCCCGCGCCCGCGCCCGTATCGAGATCACCGCCGCCATCAAGGACGAGGCCCGCACCCAGCTGGCCGCCGAGGGCGCCGCCAAGCTGTCCCTGCGGGCCGTCGCCCGGGAGCTGGGCATGGTCTCCTCCGCCCTCTACCGCTACTTCCCCAGCCGCGACGACCTGCTCACCGCCCTGATCGTCGACGCGTACGACGCGATCGGCGCCGCCGCGGAGGAGGCCGCCGCCGGCGCCGCCGGGCAGCGGCCCCTCGACCGGTGGACCGCCGTCTGCCGGGCCGTCCGCGCCTGGGCCGTGGCCCACCCCCACGAATACGCCCTGATCTACGGCTCCCCGGTCCCCGGCTACAGCGCCCCCCAGGACACGATCGTCCCCGCCGCCCGCGTCGGCCTCCTCCTCATCGAGACGGCCCGGAGCGCGCACGCGGGCGAGGGGGTCGCCCCGCCCCCGCTGCCGGAGGGGCTCCGCCCCGAGGCGGCGCGGCTCGCCGCCGACGTCGCCCCGGACCTCCCCCCGGCCCTCGCCGTCGCGCTCGTGGCCGCCTGGTCGCAGCTCTTCGGCCTCGTCTCCTTCGAGGTGTTCGGACACTTCCACAACGTCGTCGAGGACCGCGAGACCTTCTTCGCGACGGCCGCCCGCCGCCTCGGCCAGGACGTGGGGCTGCTCCCGCGGGGCTGACACCGGACGACGGACACCCCGGGTCGGCCCCGGGGCGTACTCCGCCGGGAGTACGGGTGACCACCCCGCCGGGCTGACGTCCGCACGGGTGCCGCGCGGCTAGCGTGGCGGACATGGATCAGGACCGGAGGCGCGAGCCGAAGAGCGGGCACGCCGGGCCGACGTCGGCGCCGCACCCGCCCGGCGAGCGGCGGACGCGTGAGCACGGGGCGCGTGAGCACGGGACGCGCGAGCGCCGGGCTCACGAGCGCCGGGCACACCCGGCCCGGGTTGCCGGTCGCGTAGGAGGCCGACGGCAGCGCGGGGACACCGGCGGCGGTCTGCCCTGGCGGTCCACGGTCCTGCTCGCCGTGGTCGTGATGGCGGGAACGGGCTTCGCCGCCGCCAACCAGCCCGACCGGGAGGGCCTCGACGCGCTCGGGCGCGCCCTGCTGCTCCTCGGCGCCGCGCCCCTCCTGCTCCGCCACCGGTGGCCGGTGCCGGTGGTGTTCGGCGTCGCGGCCGTCACCCTCGGCTACCTCGCGGCCGGTTACCCGTACGGGCCGGTGTTCGCCCTGGTCGCCGTCGCCTGTTTCGCGGCCGTCGTGCACGGGCACCGGACCGCCGCCGCCTGGGCCCTCGGCCTGCTGTGGGCCGGGCATCTGCTGCTCTCGCACTGGCTGTACCGCTGGCTGCCCCCGGCGGGCGACGGGCCCGCCCCCTGGGGCCAGGAGCTGCCCGCGGCCGCGTTCGCCGTCGCCGTCCTGGCGGCCTCCGAGACGGTCCGCGTGCGGCGCGAGCAGCGGGCGCAGCAGCGGGCCGACCGGGCCGCCGCCGAACGGCGCCGTGCCGACGAGGAGCGGCTCCGCATCGCCCGGGAACTCCACGACGTGCTCGCCCACTCGATCTCCGTGATCCATGTGCAGGCCGGGGTCGGGCTCGCCCTCCTGGACTCCGACCCCGAGCAGGCTCGCACCGCGCTGACCACCATCAAGGCGGCCAGCAAGGAGGCCCTCGGCGAGGTGCGGCAGGTCCTCGACACCCTCCGTACCCCCGGTGACGCGCCCCCGAACTCGTCGAGCAGGCGGCGGCCGCCGGCCTCACCGTGACCGTCGCGACGGCCGGCCCGCGTGCCGAACTCCCGGCCGGCGCCGACCTCGCCGCCTTCCGGATCGTCCAGGAGGCGCTCACCAACGTCGTACGCCATTCCGGTTCGCGCACGGCCCGGGTGCGCCTCGGCTACGGGTCCCGGCAGCTCGACCTGACGGTCGACGACGACGGCCCCGCCACCGGCACCGAGGCGGGCGGCAGCGGCAACGGGCTCGCCGGCATGCGGGAGCGGGCCGCGGGCCTCGGTGGCACCATCGAGGCGGGCGCCCGCCCGGACGGCGGCTTCCGCGTCCACGCCGTCCTCCCGTTCGGCCGTGAACAGCCCCCGTCACCCCAGGAGACCCCGTGATCCGCGTCCTGCTCGCCGACGACCAGGCGCTGGTCCGCGCGGGGTTCCGCGCCCTGCTCGACGCCCAGCCGGACATCGGGGTCGCGGGGGAGGCCGCCGACGGCGACGAGGCCGTGGAGCGGGTCCGCGCCCTGCGCCCCGACGTCGTCCTCATGGACATCCGGATGCCGGGCCTCGACGGTCTCGCGGCGACCCGCCGGATCACGGACGACCCGGACCTCGCCGGAGTCCGGGTCGTCATGCTCACCACCTTCGAGCTCGACGAGTACGTCTTCGAGGCTATCCGCGCGGGTGCCTCCGGCTTCCTGGTCAAGGACACCGAGCCGGAGGAACTGCTGCGGGCCGTGCGGGCCGTCGTCCACGGGGACGCGCTGCTCTCCCCGGGCGTCACCCGCCGGCTCATCGAGGAGTTCGCGGCCCGCTCGAAGGCCCCGGGCGCGACGGCGGCCCTCGGCGCCCTGACCGAGCGGGAACGGGAGGTCATGGCCCTGGTGGGCATCGGCCTGTCGAACGAGGAGATCGCCCGCCGACTCGTCGTCAGCCCCCTCACCGCCAAGACGCACGTGAGCCGCACCATGGTGAAGCTGGGCGCCCGGGACCGCGCGCAACTCGTCGTCCTGGCCTACGAGTCGGGCCTGGTGCGCCCCGGGTGGCTGGGCTAAGCACCCGCGGCGGCCCGGGCGCCCCCCGCCTCAGGACCAGGTGATCGCGGAGTTCTCGCACCACAGCCGGGCGAGGGCCTCGTCACCGGTGAGCGTCACGGTGTCGACGGGCAGCAGACGACGGGCCTCACGTTCCACTCGGTCGGGCGGCTCCGGCGTTGCGGGCCCAGTAGCCCATGGCGGCCGCGCCGGCGGCGAGGGCGGCGACGGTGGTGAGTGCCACCGGCAGGGAGAACCAGTCGGCGAGGAACCCGATCGACGGCGGGCCGAGCAGCATGCCTCCGTAGCCGAGGGTGGACGCGGTCGCCACTCCGCCGGGACCGGCGACGGCGCCGGCGCGGGCCACCGCGACGGGGAAGATGTTGGCGAGCCCGAGGCCGGTGATCGCGAAGCCGAGGAGGGTGGCCCAGATGCTCGGTGCGAGGGCGCCGAGGAGCATCCCGGCGGCGGCGGTGGCCCCGCCCAGGACCAGGGTCCGGGTCTGGCCGAGGCGTTCGAGCAGGGCGGTGCCGGAGAGGCGCCCGGCGGTCATGGTCAGCGCGAACACGGAGTACCCGGCGGCGGCCACCCCCGGATGCGCGCCGAGGTCCTGCTCCAGGTGGAGGGCTCCCCAGTCGGCGAGGGCCCCTTCGCCGTACGCCGTGCACAGCGCGATCACGCCGAAGACGAGCACGATCCGCCGCGAACCGCCGGACCGCCCGTCCCGCGGACCGGTCGCCGGAGCCAGGGACTCGGGCGG
>NZ_RDBH01000003.1:27532-37757 GCF_008042145.1 Streptomyces sp. adm13(2018) | reverse complement strand
GTCCCTCGGCCCCCACGTCAGACGGACCGGGTTCCCCGGGGTCCCCGCCCGTTCACGCCGACTCGCGCCTCGACACCGCGGCCGCCGCCCTCGTCTCGCGTTGACGCCTGGGTCCCTCGGCCCCCACGTCAGACGGACCGGGTTCCCCGGGGTCCCCGCCCGTTCACGCCGACTCGCGCCTCGACACCGCGGCCGCCGCCCTCGTCTCGCGTTGACGCCTGGCCGCGTCCAGGAGCCGGGCCCAGGACTCCACCGTCGGCCGGCGTTTCAGCAGAGCCCGGCGTTCCCGTTCCGTCATGCCGCCCCAGACGCCGTGCTCGATCCGGCGGTCCAGCGCGTGCGCCAGACACTCGGCCTTCACGGGGCAGCCGGTGCACAGCGCCTTCGCCCGGTTCTGCGCCGCTCCCTCGACGAACAGCTCCTCCGCGTCCACCGTCCGGCACAACGCCGACACCATCCAGCGCTCGTCCATGCTCCCCCGCCCCGACCCCGACCCACACCGCCTCTACGGTGAGCGGCGCTGACAGAGCAGGGACGCTACGGAGGCATGTGCCAGCGGTCTACAGCTCGCCCCGCGCTTCCCCCTTTCGAGTGACAGACACAGACGGCCCCCGGCCACCTCACACAGGCATCCGGCCAACAGAGGGGGAGGACGGTCATCCCCCGTGCCCCTGCTGTACACGTACCGGCGCGGCGTCGTTCTCGCGGGCGGGATACGGGATACGGCCGGGTCTCCCGGCGTACGAAGTGCAGCTGGACCACCAGGGCCACCAGGGTGGCGGTGAGACCCCCGGGCGTCATGACCGCGGCGGGCGAGGTGCGGTCGACGACGTTGCCCGCGAGAAGGGCAGGTTCACCGAAAGGTGTGGGATCGGGAGGTGTGGGTGGTTGCAACGGGGGCAGGCGGAGAGCGAGCGCATGGGACCGCTCAGGGTAGGCAGGGTTTGTCGGACGCCCCTTCCGGCGGACTCCTGGATGGTGGAACGGCCCGCACCGGGTGATGGTGCGGGCCGTTCGCCGTGGGCGCGGGGATGTCCGGGAGCCCGGGTACGCGCCGGGGATGGTGTCCGCCGGCCTCACATCCGGACGAGTCGCCCTTCGGATATCGCGCAGACCGGAAGACTCTCGGCGGCCGTCAGCATCTGCTCCGTGGCGGGTCCGGGCAGATCCGCGTGATCGGCCGGGGCGATCTCCCGGAGAAGGCCCATCACATGTGACCAGCTGTCCACTTGCCCCGTTCGTCTCTGCACGTCCGCTCGCTGGGCGGCCACGGGGTGACGATGTGACACGTGTGCCGTGCCCGTCAAGGACGCTGCGGGGAGCGGGATGCGGGCCGAGGCCCGGGCTCCCGCGGAAGTGTCTTGACCAGGGCGCTGGTGTGGCTGAAAGTGGACCCCTGATCAACTGGGGTGGGAACACATGACGCACGACGACTACGCCGACCGCTGCAGAGAACTCTTCGCGGTGGGCGGGTTCGCGGAGGCCCGGAAGGTGGCCGAGACCGGGCTGGAGGAACTGGGGCCGGATCCGGTGCTCTACCGGTGGCTCGGGCTCGCGCACGCCGCGGAGGACGAGGACGACCACGACGCCGAGGCGGAGAAGGCCTACCGGAGCGGCCTCGCGCAGTGGCCGGACGACCTCGGGCTGCTCGTCTCCTACCTGGAGCTGTGCCTGCGGGCCGACGGATGGACGTATCCGGGCCGGGTCGCGCGGGTMGGCGGGCTCAAGGAGCGGATCGCGAGCCTGGCACCCGAGGGTTCGCCCGAAGCGGCTCAGGTGGAGGCCGCGCTCGACTGGGCGGGACGGGGCTACTGGGAAGACATCCGCGCACAGACGGCCGCCGCGCGGACCGAGCGGGCGGCGCTGACGTCCCACAGTGTCGGTGTCGCGGAGGCCCTGGAACGGGGCGGCCAGGCGCCCGCTCACCCCGAGGACCTGAGAGCCGCCGAGGTCACGGCCGCACTGGAACTCCTGGCGGGCCCGTGGCAGGCCCCGCTGCGGCTCCTGATCCGCCACCGGGTGGCTGCGTACGCCACCGCCTTCGTGCTGGTCTTCATCACCAACAAGACGCTGGTGATGACCGGGACGGTCTCCTTCAGCGTGTGGGGCTGGTTCTGGTTGGCGCCGCTCCTCCTGGCCGACTGGAAACTCAAACAGGCCCGCGAACTGGCCCGAGAGCGGGTCATCGCGGCGATGCAGACCCGGCACGCGGGAACGGCGTCAGAATAGGCCGCATCTCAGGGACCACGCACGACGCCCGTGCCGTCGATGGTCTGATGGCCGCATGCGACCAGAGCACTGTGTGACAAGGAACCACATCGAGGTGTGGCACGGCCGTGCGCTGCCGTCGGGACCGGAGCGGATCCGCTTCGGGACGGTGGTGCGTGGTTCACTCCTGCCGATCCTGCTCTGGGCCGGGTTCGCGACCTTCCTGTTCGTCGTCGGCGGCTCAGTCATGGCCGTGGTTCTCGTCGGGCTGTTCACGGCGTCGTTCCTTGGGGGATTCGGGCTGCGCCGCAGGGCACGACACTCGGTTCGCTGCAGCGTCTACGGGGCGCTGGGCGGAGTGCTCGACAAGTCCATGGCCGGTTTCTGAGGAGCGCGCGTGAACACACGTCATCTGAGCACAGGGCTCGACGTCGCCCGCCTCCTGGCGGGTCCCGAACCGACCGGCTGACCCGCCGGCCGCGGCGGCTGGAAGCGGGGCTCAGACCGAACTGCTCCTGCTGAACCAGCCCCTGAACGGGGGCGCGTCCGCCGCCGTGGTGACGTCTGTAGTGCGGCCGGGGCCGTACCGTTCGGCTCTGGCCAGTGCCCTCTCCGCCTGCGCGCGCCAAGTCGCCGCGTCCGCGTCCGGGCGCGGTGGGGGCAGGTACGGGCCGCGTTCCGGGGCTTCGAGGGCCGCGGCGAAGAAGTCGCCGCCCTTCCGCCTGACGTCGTCCGTGCCCCACGAGCGGCCCTGGCCCCGTGCCGGGGCCTTCTGGAGGTGCGGGATGTGCTTGGCGCAGTGGATGTAGGCCTCCTCGACGGTGATCACCACCCATACCAGCGCCCGCCGGCCCGGTACTTCCTCGACCGGCAGCCAGGGGTGCTCGCCGCGGATCTCGTCGTCCGTCACCCCCCGCGCGCGGCCGTTGACGTGCAGCCCGACCCGGTCCCGGAGGAAGTCGACCATGAGGATGCCGACCTGCGGGTTCTCCTCGATGTTGCCCAGGCTCGCGTGGACGCCGTTGCCCCGGTACTCGGGGTAGGCCAGCGTCTCCTCGTCCAGGACGTGGACGAAGCCCGGCGGGCCCGCCCGGAAGGTGTTGTCGCAGGCGCCGTGCCGGTCCGCCGTGGCCAGGAAGAACATCTCCTGCCGGGTCACGAACTCCCGCATCCGCGGGTTCAACCGGTCGAGCACCTGATCGCCGTAGAAGCGGTCCGCGCGGTCCGTGGTGCCCATGCGCTGCTGCACGAGGTGTTCGCCGTCGCTGCCCGGGCGGATGGTCCGCAAGGTCGTCAGATCCCGCTGCGCGGCGCGTTCGGAGGGTGTCACGTCGTTGCCCCGACCAGTTCCTCGATGGAGTCGTGCCGTATGCGGTGGGTGGGCACCCCGATGCCCACGAGGGTGTCGACGCTGCGGCGGATCATCCCGGGCGGACCCGACAGGTACGCGTCGTAGGTGTGCCAGGGCCCGAACTCGCGCACCGCCTCCGGTATGCCACCCGACAGCAGCCCGACGGGCCCGTCGTCGACCACGGGCCGCACCGACAGCCACGGGTGCGACTGCTGGAGCCTCAGCATCGTGTCGATGTCGTACAGCCCCTGGTTCCGCCGGGCGCCGTAGAACACGTCGACGGAACGGCGCCGACCGTGCTGCGCGACGTCCTCCACCAGCGCCTTGATCGGCGCGATCCCCGTGCCGCCACCGAGGCACAGCAGTCCGCTGTCGCTCGTGTGGTCCACGGTCATCGAACCGCCGGGCGGGCCGAGCCGGACGACGTCACCGGGACGCGCCCGGTGGACGAGGGCGTTGGAGACCCAGCCCGCCGGCACGGCCTTCACGTGGAAGGACAGCAGCCCGTCGGAACGGGGCGCGGACGCGAAGGAGTAGTGCCGCCACACCCGCGGCCACCAGGGCGTCTCCATGGCCGTGTACTGCCCGGCGAGGAAGGGGTACGGCCCGTCGGGGCGGACCGTGACGATCGCGATGTCCTTCGTCCGCATGACGTGGGAGACGACCTCCGCCTGCCACCAGGCGGGCGCGCGGAGCTCGTCCTCGGTCGCCGCGTCGATCATGATCTGGGAGATCGTGGTGTACGCGCCCACCCACGCGGCCTCGGTTCTCGGCCCCCAGGTCCCCGGAGCGTGCCGGGAGAGGGCGCCGATCAGGGCCTCCCCGACGGCCGGATAGTGCTCGGGGAGCGTGCCGTACTTCCGGTGCCCGCGGCCGAGGTGGGTCAGGTACGTGGTCAGCGTGACCGGATCGTCGGCGTGGGTCGCCGCGGTGAGCAGCGCCTTGAACAGCCGGTCGCGCTGGGTGTCCATCGCGGCGGGGAAGAGGTCCCGCAGCCCGGGGTGGCGGAGGAAGAGCAGGGCGTAGAAGTACGAGGTCACCGTGTCGGCGATCGGCTCGATCTCCGCCATCGTGCGCCGCAGCAGGTCCGTCGTGGACGAAGCCGATGTCGGCCCGGGGGCTGGGCTCGGGGCGCGTGGCGGCGTCGGTGCCGATGCGCGCTCCGCCGGGTGCGCGGGCTTCCCCGTCGCCCGGTCGTCCCCGGGGCTCCCCGGCCGCCCGCTGCCCTCCGGCGCCGACGGGCTTCGCCCGAACCATCCGCCGTCCTGGCCGCCGGCGGCGGCGTCGGAGCCGTACCCGCCGGCCGACGGGGTGGTCGGAGTTGCCATCGGTGTGCCTCGCTTCGAACGTCGTCGGTCGGTCGTCTTCCGCGGGGTCTGTTCGTGCCCCGATCTCCTTCGCCCACGTCGTTCGACGCTTACTCGTACGGGTGAACGGGGCCGACCATACCCCGCCCCTCCGCATCCCACGGAGTCCCGCGAACGACGCCCGGCGAAAGGCGTTTCTGCTGTTCAGAAGTCGGTTACCGCTGAGTAGTAAGTGATTTCAACCGTTTGTAGAACGGCCGTGGCGGCGCATTCGCCGACCGAAGACTCACGCCGTGTCCCTCACTTCTCCACATCCGCACCACAGATCGCCGACCACTCGCGGCCCGACCCGCCCCGGGCGGACCGGGCTCCCGCGAGCGCCGCTCAGGGGCGGTCAACTCTCGTCGGTCAGTGGCCGGTCGAGTACGCCCGTGAGCCGTGCTCCCGACCGGTCGGCCCCGCGGTGCCCGCGCTTCGCGCCGTCCGACGCCTGCTCCAGCCGCAGCCGCGCGGTGCGGCCGCGCAGGGTCAGCGTCATCAACTGGTTGCCGAACCACGGCCCGCCGTCGCGCTCCCACCGGATCGCCGGCCTCGCGACGCGCCCGTGCCGGGCGAGGAGGTGGCCGATGCCCTTGGCGAACCGGCTCCAGCCGAAGCGGAACGCGGCCCTCATGGGTGCGGGCACCGAGTTGTGCAGCGGCGAGCAGGTGAACTGGTAGACCCGGGAGCGCACCGGGGGACCGGAGGTCCAGACGGGCTCCGCCACGTAGGCGTGGTGTACGTCCCCGGAGAGCACACTCACCGTCGCCGGGGCCGGGTCCGCCCTCCCCACCTCGGCGAGCAGGTCCGTCAGCCTCGTGAACGACGCGGTGAACGCCGCCCAGTGCTCCAGGTCCGCCCGCCGGCGCAGCCACTCGCCGAAGCGGGCCAAGCGCGGCCCGCGTTCACCCCGGCAGAGCGCCGCGTGCCAGGCCTCCGCGAAGTGGACCATGGGCGGCAGGAGCCACGGCAGCGAGGTCCCGACCAGGAGGTGGTCGACGCCCTCCAGGTCGTCGAAGGCCTGCGTCCGCAGCCAGGCGGCCTCCTCCTCGTCCAGCATCGACCGGTGCTGCTCCTCCAGCACCCGCGCGGCCCGGGTGTCGACCATCAGCAGCCTGGTCCGGCCGAAGTCCCGCCGGTAGCTCCAGCGCACCGCCGCCGGGTCGGCGTCGGCGCGTTCCGCGAAAGCACGCAGGACGGCCGTTCCGTCGTCGGCCGCCAGGACCGCCGCGTACAGCTCGTCCTCGGCGAGTTCGGCGGGGGAGAGGTTCCCGAGGTGCTGGTAGACCCAGTACGACATCAGGCCACCGGTGATCCGCTCGTGCCACCAGGACGTCTCCCGCATCTCGGCGACCCAGGCGGCGCTCGTGTTCCAGTCGTCGATGACGTCGTGATCGTCGAAGACCATGCAGCTGGGCACGGTCGAGAGCAGCCAGCGCAGTTCGGGGTCGCCCCAGGACTCGTCGTAGAGCCGGGTGTACTCCTCGTAGTCGGCGACCTGGTCCGGCGGGGCCGAGGCGCCCGTTCCGGCACTCGCCCGGTGCCGGGCGATCCAGGCGCGGGTCTCGGCGGACGTCTCGTCCGCGTACACCTGGTCCCCGAGGAGGACGAGCACGTCGGGACGCTCGGCCTCCGGGTCGGCGGCGAGGCGGGCGGAGAGGGTGTCGAGGACGTCGGGGCCCACCGGATCGTCGTGGCCCACGGCGGGCGCCGCCCACCGGCACGAGCCGAAGGCCACCACCGCGCCCGTCGCCGGGATCGGCGGCGTGTGGATGGTGCTGGGCGGCTGGACCGAGTCCGCGAGGGGCCAGACCCGATCGCCGTCGAGCAGCACCTCGTACGTCGTCGCGGACCCCGGCGTCAGTCCGGTCACGACGACCAGCGCGTAGTGGTGACCGTTCACGCGGAACGTGGGGGCCGAGCCGCCGGCGCCGCCGGGACACCGGACCTCCGCCGTGCACGCCCGGTCGGTCTCGACCCAAACCGTCGCGCTCGTGCCCGACTCCCAGTCCACGTGACGCAGGAGCGGGCCCAGCCTCAGACCTGCCATTGCGAGTCCCCTTCCGGTGCTTCGCGCGGTGCGGAACCACGTCTCTGTACGGTACTGAACGAGGGCGGACCCGGCGCCGGTGCGGCACGGGGCGCCGGGCGCCGCGACGCCACGGACGCGGCTGCCGCCGGCCCGCCAGCCGCGGACCCCTCTGCCACGGATCCGGCCGGCACGGCCCTGTCCGCCGCCGCGTCCCCCTTCGCGCGACTGCCCCCGTATGGGACGGTGACACCATGCCGATCCCCGTGATCCTCGACTGCGATCCCGGTCACGACGACGCCTTCACCATCCTCCTGGCCGCCGCCCACCCCGCCGTCGAGCTGCTCGCCATCACCACCGTCGCGGGCAACCAGACCCTGGAGAAGACCACGCTCAACGCCCGCCGGGTGTGCTCGGTGGCCGGGATCAGCGGCGTACCGATCGCCGCCGGCCGGGCACGCCCGCTCCACGGGCCGCCCCGGACCGCTGAGAACATCCACGGGGAGTCCGGCCTGGACGGTCCCGGCTTCGGATCGGGCGAACCGGCGGTACCGGAGGACCCGCGCGGGGCGCTCGCCCTCGTCCGGGACACGCTGCTCGCGCATCCGGTACCGGTGACGCTCGTGCCGACCGGCCCGCTCACCAACATCGCCGTACTCCTGCTCGCTCATCCCGAGCTCACCTCCCGCATCGACCGGATCGTGCTGATGGGCGGCTCGACGGACCGGGGAAACACCACGCCCGCCGCCGAGTTCAACATCCTGTGCGACCCCGAGGCCGCGGACATCGTCCTCCGCAGCGGGGTGCCCGTGACGATGTTCGGTCTGAACGCCACCCACCAGGTGCGGGCCACCCCCGAGGTCGTCGACCGGATCGCCGCGCTCGGCACCCCGCTGAGCGGGCTCTGCGTCGATCTGCTCACCTATTTCGCCTCCACCTATCGCGAGGTCTACGGATTCGACGCGCCCCCGCTGCACGATCCGCTCACCGTCGCCCACCTGATCGACCCGTCCCTGGTCAGCCTCGTACGGGCCGCGGTCACCGTGGAGCTGACCGGCACCCACACCCGGGGAGCGACGGTGGTGGACCTGCACGGGGTGACCGGCGCTCCCGCCGACGTCGAGGTGGGCATGGAGGTCGACACGGAGGGCTTCTGGGACCTGATCGTGGAAGCCGTCCGCGTCCTGGGCGGTCGGTGAACCGGCGCGCGACCCCGTGGGACCGGGACCGGGACCGTGGCCGGGACCTGGACCGGGGCCGGAACCGCGGCCGGGACCGGGGCCGGCCACCCTGCCGGATCAACCCACGAGATCGGGTGCCCGCAGCATCTCGGACGGGATGCCCCAGGCGTCGACCAGGTCGACCGCCAGCGGCCGGACCTTCCGGCACAGATCGTTCACCTCGCGGCTGATCGCCTTCGAGCGCTGCACGGTCAGCCGGCCGTGCTCCATGAACCAGGCCCGGTCCGCCTCGATCGTCGACAGGGCGAACAGATCGCACAGCAGGGCCAGCGCGGCCTTCTCGTCGCCCTCGGGCATCGCGCGCACCTTCTCGACGAACGCCTCCGTCACCAGCCGCTCGACGTGGGCGCGGGCGAGCGCGACGACGTGGTCCTGCACCTGGGAGAAGACCTCGCCCGGATCGCGCTTCTGGTCGGTCCCGCTCTTGATCCGGCGCGCCAGGCCGGCCAGCATGTGCTCCTCCCGGAAGCGGACCATGGCGAGCTGGTACTCGGAGTCGAGCAGACCGGCCTCCCGGTCCCACTCGTCGCCGCCGGGCAGCAGATCCCGCACGCGTTCGAGCACCTTGTGGACGGATGCCCGCTCCAGGACCGTCTCGACGGCGAGACCGGTGACGAAGCGGACCATGCCCGCCTGGTCGAGGTCCTCGAACGCGCTCGCCTGATCGGTGAGCAGCCCCTTGGCGACGAGCTGCAGAAGGACGTGGTTGTCGCCCTCGAAGGTGGTGAAGACGTCGCTGTCGGCCTTGAGCGCGGCGAACCGGTTGACCGCGAGGTACCCGGCGCCGCCGCAGGCCTCGCGGCACTCCTGGACGACCCCGGTGGCGTGCCAGGTGGCGAGCGCCTTCAGCCCCGCGGCGCGGGATTCGAGCCGGCGCCGCGACTCGGCGTCGTCCGTGATGCCGGAGAAGACGTCGTGCAGCTCCGAGCGGACCACGTCCTGGGCGAAGTGCAGCGCGTACGTCCGGGCGATCAGCGGCAGCAACCGGCGCTGGTGCAGCCCGTAGTCGAGCAGCACCTGCTCCTCGGCCTCCGATGCCGCCGAGAACTGCCGCCGCCGCACGGCGTACCGGGTGGCGACCGCCAGGGCGACCTTGGAGATGCCGATGCCGGCGCCGGCGATGCTCACCCGGCCCTGTACCAGCGTGCCGAGCATCGTGAAGAACCGCCGGTGGGGGTTGTCGATCGAACTCTCGTAGACGCCCTCCGGGCTGACGTCGGCGAACCGGTTGAGGAGCGCCTCGCGCGGGACCCGTACGCCGTCGAACCGGAGCCGGCCGTTGTCCACGCCGTTGAGCCCCATCTTGCGGCCGTCGTCCTCGATGCGGACGCCGGGCGCGGGCTCACCGCCGACCCGCACGGGTACGACGAAGGCGTGCACGCCGTGGGACTCCCCGGCCACCTCCAGCTGGGCGAAGACGACCGCGAGCTCGGCGTGCCGGGCCGCGTTGCCGATGTAGTCCTTGCGCGCCTCCTCGCCGGGCGTGGTGATGACGAACTCCTGGCGTGCGGCGTCGTACCGGGCGACGGTGCCGAGCGCCTGGACGTTGGAGCCGTGACCCGTCTCGGTCATCGCGAAGCAGCCCATGAGCTCGCCCGTGATCAGCCGGGGCAGATGGGCGTCGTGATGGCGCTGGGTGCCGAGGTGCAGGATCGCGCCGCCGAACAGACCGAACTGCACGCCGACCTTCACCAGGACCGACAGGTCGCCGAAGGCCAGCGTCTCGAACGCGGCGATCGAGGCGCCGACGTCGTCGCCCCCGCCGTAGCAGGCCGGGAACCCCATGCCGGTCTGTCCCGTCGCGGCCATCTCGACCACGATCTCCCGCACCCGTTCGCGGAAGGCGTCGAGGTCGAGTTCCTCGGCCTCTTCGAGAACGGAGGCGTACCGGGACAGGTTGGTCCGTACGAGACCGCGGATCCCGGCGTACTCGCCGTCGAGAACGGCCGACAGCGCCGGGACGTCGATCTCGGGCTGGACGTATCCGGGTGTCGCCGGCGGTCGCCAGGGAGACGACCCTGTTGTCGCCGTAGTCGGAGACGTACAGGAG
>NZ_RDBH01000003.1:18570-27432 GCF_008042145.1 Streptomyces sp. adm13(2018) | reverse complement strand
GTAGCCCTGCGGCTCCACACCCCCCGTACCCCCGCAGTCCACCGATTCGCACACACTCCCACGGACAAGTCGGCTAGTCCGTGGGTCGGCAGCCCAGGGCTCTCGCCGGTCTGTCGCCGAAGCTTCGATGGGCCGCTCGTGACGCCGGGATGCGCCGCTGCGTATCTCGGGGGACGGTGACGAAGGTGCCGTCACCCCGCCGGCACTCCCCCCGTGGCTAGGAGCCCGCCATGTCCGAGCGCAACACCGTCCTGCGCAGCCTCCACGACGTCGGCCTGGCCGCCTGGTTCGGCGGATCCCTCATGGGCGCCGTCGGCCTCAACGGCGCCGCGAAGGACCAAGGCGACACCTGGCAGGCGCAGGCCCGGATCGCGAGCTCGGGCTGGGCCAGATGGACGCCCGTCTGCGCCGTCGCCATCGGCGCACACCTCATCGGCACCAGCGGTCTCCTCGGCGCGAACGCCGCCAGGGTCGCCGCCCAGAAGGGCGTCGCCGCCTCCACCCTCGCCAAGACGGTCCTCACCGGCGCCGCCCTGGCCGCGACCGCCTACACCCGCATCGCGGGCAAGAAGATCGAACGCGCCGCCTCCGACGACCCCCACGACGCCGAGAAGTCCGAGCAGCATCCCCTCGACACCGGCCAGGCACAGCACCACCTCGCCTACGCCCAGTGGGCCGTCCCCGCACTGACCTGCGGACTGATCGTCCTGAACGCACTCCACGGCGAACAGCAGCGACCCGCCCAGCAGATCCACGGCATGTGGCAACGCGTCCGAACCCTCGCCCCCCACCTGGCTCCCGGCGAACACTGGTACCCCAGCCACTGATGCGGCGCATGGCACACATGGTGGACATGATGTCGAAGAGACGGGGTCGGATTCCGCATCGGGAGATCGATCATGATGGCGGAGGGTGGATTCCGCCCTTCGCGCATGCCCTGAGAGGCGCATCGTATCGGCCGGACAGGCGGGGATAGGGGAGAGAGGGCGAGCCCGGTGACGCGTTCCTCCGCGTCACCGGGCGGGCATCCCTCGAAGCCGGTCCCGTCAGGGCAGGGTCCACTTCTGGTTGGCGCCGGTGTGGCAGGTCCACAGGTGGACCGGGGTGCCGTCGTTCCACACGCCTCCCGAGGCGTCCAGGCACTTGGCCGACTGTGGGTTACGGACCGTGCCGTCGGACTGCGGCGTCCACTTCTGGGCGCCCGTGCCGTTGCAGGTCCACAGCTGGACCCTCGTACCGTCCGCGCTGCCGCCACCCGACACGTCCAGGCACTTGCCGAGGGCCTTCACCGTGCCGTCGGTCCCGGTCGTCCATTTCTGGGCGCCGGTGCCGTTGCAGGTCCACAGCTGGATCCTCGTACCGTCCGCTGACTGGGAGTTGTCGACGTCCAGGCACTTGCCGTTCACGCCCTTGACCTCGCCCGTGCGGGGACCGGGCTGTCCTCCGTTCTGCTTGATCCGGATGTTGCGGAAGGACACGTCGTCGCCGTCACCGTGGTTCTGGAGGCCGATGTGGCCCTGGCGCAGGCTCCGGACCGGGTCGGCATTGGTGAAGTCGTTGATCTTGCTGCCGTTCAGGAAGATCTCCAGGCGTTCGCCGGTGACCCGGAGCTCGTAGGTGTTCCACTCGCCCGGTGGGTTCAGGGCGGCGTCCCGGGCGGCGAGGTCGGCGGATTTGAAGCCGTAGACGGCGCCCGTGGTGCGGTCGGCGCTGTCCGTGGCGTCGATCTGGATCTCGTAGCCGTTGTTCACCGCGGACCAGGGGTCGTCGGAGGCGGGGAAGCCGAGGAAGACGCCGGAGTTGTCGTCCCCGGGGGCCTTCCAGTCGAGCTTGACGGAGTAGTCGCCGGTGAACTCCCGGGCGGAGTACCAGAGCATGCCCAGGCCGCCCCGCGAGGTGAGGGTGCCGTCGGCGAGGGCGAACCCGCCCGGTCCCGCCTGACTCCAGCCGGTGGTGGAGGAGCCGTCGAAGAGGGAGGTGTAGCCGGTCTCCGGGCGGCAGTCGGCTTCGGTCATGCCCGCGGCCCAGCGGATGCCGCCGAGGAGGTGGCGCCGGAAGGAGGGTTCGGCGTACGACTCGTCGGTGTGGCCGCCGCCCGTGTAGAAGGCCCGGCCGCCCTCATAGCCCTTGCACCAGGCGATCGGGTGGTCGCCGGACATGTTCCCGCCCGTGTAGCTGGACTCGTCGAGGGAGGCCAGGACGCGGGCGGTGGTGCGGGGGTTGGTGCGGTAGTTGTACCACTCGTCGGTGCGCTGCCAGGCGGGACCCAGGTGGGCGGTGGCGTCGTGCGCCCGGTCCTCCACGCGGACGGTGGCGGACTGGATCGCGGGGTGGGACTGGAAGAGGGCGCCGGCCAGTCCCTCGTAGAAGGGCCAGTCGTACTCGGTGTCGGCGGCGGCGTGGACGCCGACGTATCCGCCGCCGCCCCGCACGTACCGCTCGAACGCGGTCTGCTGGGCCGCGTCCAGGACGTCGCCGGTGGTCGACAGGAAGACGACCGCCTTGTACTGGCCGAGGTTGCCGGTCGTGAAGGCCTGGGCGTCCTCGGTGGCGTCGACGGTGAAGTCGTTCGCCGCGCCCAGGTCGCGCAGGGCCGCGATGCCGGGGGTGATCGAGGCGTGCCGGTAGCCGGCGGTCTTGGAGAAGACGAGGACCTTGTAGGCCGGGTCCGCGACGGCGGTGCCGGCCGCGGTGGCGGAGTGTCCCGGCGGTGCGGCCTGGGCCGCCGCCTGGGGGGTCAGGCAGAGGGCGGCACAGGCCAGCAGGCCGAGGACCGCTTTCAGGGGGGTGCGCATGGAACGGTCGCCTCCTTGTCCGTGGGAGTGTGTGCGAATCGGTGGACTGCGGGGGTACGGGGGGTGTGGAGCCGCAGGGCTACGGCAGGGTCCACTTCTGGTTGGCGCCGGTGTGGCAGGTCCACAGGTGGACCGGGGTGCCGTCGTTCCACACGCCTCCCGAGGCGTCCAGGCACTTGGCCGACTGTGGGTTGCGGACCGTGCCGTCGGACTGCGGCGTCCACTTCTGGGCGCCCGTGCCGTTGCAGGTCCACAGCTGGACCTTCGTACCGTCCGCGCTGCCGCCACCCGAGACGTCCAGGCACTTGCCGAGGGCCTTCAGGGTGCCGTCGCCGGGGACCGTCCAGGTCTGGGCGGCGCTGCCGTTGCAGGTCCAGATCTGGATCTTCGTACCGTCGGCGGTGCCGGCGTTGTCGACGTCCAGGCACTTGGCGTTCACGCCCTTGACCGGGCCCGAGCGGGCGCCGCCGCCGGTGGTCGTGAAGGAGAACTCGTCGACGTCGAACAGCGATCCGCTGCCGCCCTTGAAGACGAGGTACAGGGTCGTGGAGCCGGCCGGGCGGTTGGTGAGGGCGGTGGTCACGTCCTGGAAGGTCTCCCAGCCGCCGGTGACGGGTGCGGCGACCGTGCCGAGCAGGGTGCCGGTCGGGGAGCCGGCGCGCACCTCGATCGTGCCGCCCGTGCCCGCCGAGGAGATCCGGGCGGTGAAGCGGTCCGTGTTCTCCAGGGCGTAGGGACGGAAGGCGATCCAGTCGCCGTTCTCGATGTATCCGACGGTCTTTCCGCCGTGCGCGGCGGCGTGGCTGACGACCTGGACCCCGGAGGCGTCGGTGTGGTGCTCGGCCTGGCGGTGGGCGGGCTGGGTGACGTGCTGGTCGTGGGCGGTCAGGGCGGGCTGGCCGTTGGCTCCCCTGTCGGTGTACTCGGCGTCGACGACGCCGAAGATGTTGGCGTTGGGGTCGTGCTCCCCGTCGGCGAGGGTCTGCAGGGTGCCGGTGCAGCCGGTGGCGGAGGTCTGGGGATGTCCGTGGCTGTCGTGGCCGACGATGAAGGTGACCTTCACCTTGGAGCAGTCGACGGTGCCGTCCTCGGGGTCGGTCACCGTCACCTTGAACGGGATCGCCGCCCCGAAGTCGTAGACGTTGCCGTCGGCGGGCAGGTCGAGGCGGACCGTGGGGGCCGTGTTCCCGACCGTGATCAGGACCGAGGCGGTCGCCGACCTGCCGGTGGTGTCGGTGACCTTGAGGGTGGCCGTGTACTGGCCGTTGGCGGTGTATGTGTGGGAGGGGTCGGCGGCGGCGGAGGTGGCGCCGTCGCCGAAGGTCCAGGCGTAGGAGAGGGCGTTGCCGTCGGGGTCGGAGGTGCCGGCCGACGAGAAGGAGACGGCCAGCGGTGCCTTGCCGGAGGTGAGGTTCGCGCGGGCTTGGGCGATCGGGGCGCGGCCGCCGGTGACGTGCTCGATGCGGTAAAGGGCGGAGTTCTCGTCGCCGTTGAAGTAGCCGGTGCCGTAGTCGAGGACGTACAGGGCGCCGTCCGGTCCGAAGGCGGTGTCCATCACCTGGGTGCCGCTCCAGGGGAAGGGGTTGATCGACTGCACGGTGCCGTCGGCGGCGGCCTCGATCCGCTTGATCCAGCGGCGGCCGAACTCACCCGCGAAGAAGTTCCCGTCGTACTCCTGGGGGAACTTCACGTCGGAGGTGGAGGCGGCGTCGTAGCGGTAGACCGGGCCGGCCATGGGCGACTCCGAGCCGCCGCCGAACTCGGGGACGGAGGAGCCGTTGTAAGGGATCCAGGCGGGCTGGGCGGGCGGCAGATCGGTGAGGCCGGTGTTCCGCGGGGAGGTGTTCTTCGGGGCTGCGCAGTGGAACACCGCTCCCGAGGTGCCGGTGGCGAAGTCGTAGTCGGTGTAGGCGTTGTTGTTGCCCGTGCAGTACGGCCAGCCGAAGTTGCCCGCCTTGGTGATGCGGTTGAACTCGACCTGGCCCTCCGGTCCCCGGGCGGGCGAGGCGGTGCCCGAGTCGGGGCCGTAGTCGCCGAGGTAGACGGTGCCGGTGGTCTTGTCGACGCTCATCCGGAAGGGGTTGCGGAAGCCCATCGCGTAGATCTCGGGACGGGTCTTCGCCGTGCCGGGGGCGAAGAGGTTGCCGCTGGGGATCGTGTAGGAGCCGTCGGCGTTCACCTTGATCCGCAGTACCTTGCCGCGGAGGTCGTTGGTGTTGCCGGCCGAGCGCTGGGCGTCGTAGGCGGGGTTGCGGCCGGCGCGCTCGTCGATGGGGGTGAAGCCGTCCGAGGCGAAGGGGTTGCTGTCGTCGCCGGTCGAGAGGTAGAGGTTGCCGGCGGCGTCGAAGTCGATGTCGCCGCCGACGTGGCAGCACAGGCCGCGGGAGGCGGGGACGTCCAGGATCTTCTTCTCGCTGCCGAGGTCCAGGGTGCCGTCGGTGCGCAGGACGAACCTGGAAAGGCGGTTGACCCCGTCGTACGGGGTGAAGTCGGCGGCCGTGCCGTCCGCGGGGGCGTCTCCGCCGGGGGTGGTGAGCTTGGGGGCGTAGTAGAGGTAGACCTGCCGGTTGGTCGAGAAGCCCGGGTCCGCCGCGACGCCTTGCAGGCCCTCCTCGTCGTGGCTGTACACGTCGAGCCTGCCCGCCACGGTGGTGGTGCCCGCGGCATTGGTCAGGCGGAGCGTGCCGTCGCGCGAGGTGTGCAGGACCGAGCGGTCGGGGAGCACGGCCAGGGTCATGGGCTCGCCGGTCTCGGCCACGCCCTTGGCCAGCGTGACCTGCTGGAACTCCGGGGCGGCCGCGGCCGCTGCCGTGGACTCTGTCCCGGTCCCGGTGCCGTGGCCCCGGTGGGCGGGCGCGGCGTGTGCTGGGGACACCGGCAGGAGGCAGCCGAGGGTGCATGCCACGGCGGTCAGCAAGAAGCGGGCGCGTCCGCGCCCGGGCGTTCTCATGCGCACAGGGGTCTCCCGACAGGGGTGGGGTGGTGGAAGCCTCGGGGTGCTGCCGAGGTACTAGGGGGCGTGCGCCGTCACGCCGCAGGGACCGGCCACCAACTCATGACCGGTTCATTTCAAGGAAGTTAGCGGGCTTTGTCGGAGTCCGTAACCCGGTGCGCGCAAGTTGTCGCCACTTTATTCTCGTCGGGGACAAAGCATGGACGGTGTCAGGAGAAGTCCCTACTGTGTCCGTCGCGGCGGTGCGGACCCGTTCCCGTTCCGCCCGCAGCGCCTCCGTGTCCGGGCCGACGGCGCGTCCCGGCAGCGGTGGATTCCTCCCTCGCCCGATCGAGTCCTTCACGTCCTGAAGGACCGTCAGGAGGTCACGTGTATCCACGGCTGTACCCCCACCGACCGGTCAGACGCCTGGCCGGCACGCTCATCGCCTCGTTCCTGACCGCCGCCCTGGCGGCCTCCCCGGCCTCTCCCGCCTCTCCCACCTCTCCCATGTCCCCGCCGTCCCCGACCTCGCCGACCTCGCCGGTGTCCTCGGGACCCGCGAAGGATCCCGTCGGCACCAGCCGACCCGTCCGTGTGAAGGGCGCCGCCGTCCCGGCCGGTTCCATCCTCAAGGGCCGCTCCGTCGCCGCGCTCCCCCCGCAGACACCCGGCGTGACGCTCCGCGTCTTCGACGTGCAGGTCGCGCTGAACAACCTCTGCGTGCTGAAGCCCGGTCAGACCCCCAACATCGACAAGCTGATGCCGGTCATCGACTGGTCCACCACCGCCGACTTCGGCCTCGACACCAACTTCGTCACCCAGACGACCGGCAACCTCAACGTCGCGCAGGCGGGCAGCCACACCCTCCGCCTCGCCAGCGACGACGGCTCCCGCCTCCTCATCGACGACCAGGTGGTGATCAACCACGACGGCCTGCACGGTCCGGACCCCAAGGACGCGACCGTGAACCTGACGGCGGGCGTCCACTCCCTGCGCATCGAGCACTTCGAGCGCGACGGCGGCCAGCAGGTCACGCTGTCCTGGAAGCCGCCGGGCGCCACCGGCTTCGGCGTCGTGCCGAACTCGGCCCTGAGCACGGACGCCGACGTCGTCCGGGTGACCGCGCCGGGCCGCAAGGAGTGCGAGGGCGTCGCGGACACCCCCGGCGACGGCCTGCCGCTCACCGGGGTGCACCCGAACTACACCCTCACCGGCCTCCGGCCCCAGGGCTTCGAGCCGCAGGTCTCCGCGATGGACTGGCTGCCGGACGGCCGTCTGGCCGTCGCCACCTGGGGCGGCAGCAACAACACCACGGGCGAGGTCTACCTGCTCGACAACGTCACGGGGAGCACCGGCCCGGACAAGGTGACGGTGAAGAAGGTGGCCTCGGGCCTGAAGGAGCCCATGGGCATCAAGTACGTCGACGGCAAGCTCTACGTCTCCCAGAAGCACGAGCTGACCGAGCTGAACGACACCGACGGGGACGAGGTCACCAACCAGTACCGCCGGGTCGCGACCTGGCCCTTCGGCGGCAACTTCCACGAGTTCGCCTTCGGCCTCCTCTACAAGGAGGGGTTCTTCTACCTGAACCTGTCGGTCTCCATCAACTACGGCGGGGCGACCACGAACCCGCAGCCGGCTCCGAACCGCGGGACCACCGTCAAGGTGAACCGGCAGACCGGCGAGGTGTCGTACGTCGCCGGCGGGCTGCGCACCCCGAACGGGATCGGATGGGGCCCCGAGGGCGACATCTTCGTCACCGACAACCAGGGCGGCTGGCTCCCCTCGTCGAAGCTGCTGCACGTCAAGCAGGGCCGTTTCTTCAACCACTACATGAACCCGGCCGGCCCCTTCGACGGCCGGCCGGTGACCAAGCCGGTGCTCTGGCTGCCGCAGAACGAGATAGGCAACTCCCCCAGCACACCGCTCCAGCTGACCGAGGGGCCGTTCGCCGGTCAGATGCTGTTCGGCGACGTGACCTACGGCGGCGTCCAGCGCGGCTTCCTGGAGAAGGTGGGCGGCGAGTACCAGGGAGCGGTCTTCCGGCTCACCCAGGGCCTGGAGGCGGGCGTGACCCGGATCAGCATCGGCCCGGACGGCGCACTGTACGCGGGCGGGCTGGGCGCGGACGGAAACTGGGGACAGGAGGGCAAACTCAAGTACGGGCTGCAGAAGTTGACGCCGAACGGCTCCAATGCCTTCGACATCCGCGCCATGCGCGCCGTACCGGGCGGCTTCGCCCTGGAATACACCCAGCCGCTGTCGACGCAGACGGCCACCGACCTGGCCAAGCACTACAGGATCGAGCAGTGGCGTTACGCGCCGACCGCCGGCTACGGCGGCCCCAAGATCGACGAGGAGACGCTCACCGCGCAGACGGCTACTCTCTCCGCCGACCGCAAGACGGTCACCCTGACCATCCCCGGTCTCAAGGCCGACCGGGTGGTCCACGTCCGCTCGCCCCGACCCTTCAGCTCGTCCACCGGCGAGAACCTGTGGAGCACCGAGGCCTGGTACACGCTCAACCAACTGGCCGGCGGGGCGCACACGGGAGAGGTGCGGGGCCTCGGCAACAAGTGCCTGGACGTCGACAACTCCCAGACCGCGGACGGCACGAAGATCCAGGTGTGGGGCTGCAACGGCACCGGCGCACAGAAGTGGACGGTGACTGCGGACGACGCGCTGAAGGTCCTCGGCAAGTGCCTTGACGTCTCCAACGGCGGCTCAGCGGACGGCACGAAGGTCCAACTGTGGACCTGCAACGGATCGGGCGCCCAGACCTGGCAGGCCCAGGCCGACGGCAGTCTGCGCAACCCGCAGTCCGCCAAGTGCCTGGACGTCGCGGGCGGCGCCACGGCGGACGGCACCAAGGTCCAGCTGTGGACCTGCAACGGGACGGACGCCCAGAAGTGGGCCCTTCCCTGACCTGACGGCGGGCGTGTGCGGGCCGCACACCGCGGTGTGCGGCCCGCACACAGCTGGCGGGGCGACCAGAGCGAACGGTCGCGTGGCTGGGTGGTGGAGCCGTCCGAGCCGTCGAGGACCGGTCAGTGGAGGCCGGTTACCCGGCGCGCTGGGTTGTCTCCCCGGCCTGGACGGGCACGGCGGGCAGGGGGGCGGTACAGGACGCGC
>NZ_RDBH01000003.1:0-18470 GCF_008042145.1 Streptomyces sp. adm13(2018) | reverse complement strand
GCGCCGCTCCCTGGAGACCCGTATGTCCACGCCCCTGTCCCGCCGTGCCCTCGGCGGGGTCGCCGCCGGTGCCGCCGCTGCCGCCGCCCTCGGCACCGCTGCCTCCGCCGCACACGCGGCCCCCGCCGCCGACACGCGCGAGCGTCCCTTCCGGGCCGCCCATCCGCGCCGTCACTCCCGCCGGCCCAACATCCTGTTCATCCTGGGCGACGACCTCGGCTGGGCCGACCTCTCCTCGTACGGCTCCCCGCACATCCGCACCCCCCACCTGGACCGCCTCGCCCGCGAGGGAGTCCGCTTCACCGACGCCTACTCCGGCTCGGCGACCTGCTCCCCCACCCGCTTCAGCCTGTACACCGGCCGCTACCCGGGCCGTACCAAGGGCGGGCTGGCCGAGCCGATCGCCGACAAGTCCGTCGGCCTGGAGCCCACGCACCCGACGCTCGCCTCGCTCCTCCGCGACTCCGGCTACGCCACCGCCCTGATAGGCAAGTGGCACTGCGGCTACCTGCCCGACTACTCCCCCACCCGGTCCGGCTGGGACGAGTTCTTCGGCAACTTCGGCGGGGCCCTGGAGTACTACTCCAAGCTCGGCCTCGGCGGCGAATACGACCTCTACGAGGGCGACGCCGAGTACAAGGACCTGCGCTACTACACCCGGATCCTCACCGAGCGGGCCGGCGAGTACGTCAGCCGCGACCACGACAAGCCCTGGCTGCTCAACCTGAACTTCACCACCCCGCACTGGCCCTGGATCGCCGACGGCGACAAGAAGGCGAGCGACGAGATCGTCCGCCGCATCAAGGCGGGTGACCGTTCCGCCCTCTGGCACCAGGACGGCGGGTCGGTCGAGAAGTACAAGGAGATGGTCGAGGACCTCGACCGCTCGATCGGGCAGGTCCTCAAGGCGCTGAAGCGCTCCGGGCAGGAACAGGACACGCTCGTCTTCTTCGCCAGCGACAACGGCGGCGAGCGCTTCTCGTACAACTGGCCGCTCGCGGGCAACAAGGGGTCGCTCCAGGAGGGCGGCATCCGCGTCCCCTCGATCCTGCGCTGGCCCGCGCGGATCGACGGCGGCCAGGTCAGCGATCTGCCGGTGTTCTCACCCGACTGGACGGCGACGCTGCTCGACCTGGCCGGCGCCCGAGCCCACTCCGCGTACCCCCTTGACGGCACGAGCCTCGCCGGCCATCTGCTGCGCGGTACGGAGGTACCCGAGCGCGACCTCTTCTGGCGGGTGCGGGGCGAGCGGGCGCTGCGCCGCGGCGACTGGAAGTACTACCGGGGCAAGTCCGGTCGCGACCAGCTCTTCGACCTGTCCGAGGACTCCCGCGAGCAGGCGGACCGGGCTCCGTTCGAGGCGGCGCGGCTGGCCGAGCTGCGGAGCGCCTGGGAGCGGATCGACGCGGGGCTGCTCCGCTACTGACCGGTCCGCCACTGAGGCCCCGCCTTCCTCGCGGCGGGGCCGGGCGGCCGGTGGGATCCCCGGGTCGGCGGGTCCTGCGCGGGGCAGGCCCGGAGTCGGGCGGGCTGGGCCGTACGAAGGGTGGTGCGAGGGTTTCCGGTGGTCGCCGGCACCGGCGGGGTAGAGGGGACGAGTAGCGGTCACCGAAGCACTCGTCGAGTTCTGCAAGGAGTACGTCCGGCCATGCTCATCGATCTGACGGGACGTACCGCGCTGGTCACCGGCTCCACCCAGGGGATCGGCGCGGCCATCGCCACCGGTCTGGCCAGGGCCGGCGCCCGCGTCGGGATCAACGGGCGGACGGAGGAGCGCGTCGAGCGCGCCATCGCGGCCCTGCGGTCCGAGGTCCCCGACGCGGATCTCGTGCCCGTCGTGGCCGACGTCGCCACCGAGCAGGGCGCGCTGCTCGCCGCCGAGGCACTGCCGCGGCTCGACATCCTGGTGAACAACCTGGGCGTCTTCGGCGAGGCCGACCCGCTGGAGATCACCGACGACGAGTGGCGGCGCTACTTCGAGGTGAACGTCCTCGCCGCGATTCGCCTCATCCGCCAGTACCTTCCCGGGATGTCCGAGCGGGGCTGGGGACGCGTCCAGAACATCGCGAGCGACTCGGCGGTGGTGATCCCCGCCGAGATGATCCACTACGGCACGTCCAAGACCGCCCTTCTCGCGGTCACGCGCGGCTACGCCAAGCAGGCCGCCGGTACCGGTGTCACGGTGAACTCCGTCATCGCAGGCCCGACGCACACGGGCGGCGTCGAGGACTTCGTGTACGACTTGGTGGACCGGTCCCTGCCGTGGGACGAGGCGCAGCGCGTCTTCATGCGCGAGTACCGGCCGCAGTCCCTGCTGCAACGGCTCATCGAGCCCGAGGAGATCGCCAACATGGTGGTGTACCTCGCGTCCGACCAGGCGTCCGCCACGACCGGGGGCGCCCTGCGGGTGGACGGCGGATACGTGGACTCCATTCTCCCGTAGCGGAGTAGAGGAGCGCAGTCGGCGGGCGGCATCGGCGGTCGGGCAGCCGATTTCGCCGTGCCCGCGGGTCCCTGTGCCTGCTCGTGGCACGATGTAGAGCCCCAAAGCCGCTGAGCAGGTGTCCATCGTTCGGTCGTTCGGCAAGCGTCAGCTCGACGCACTCCTGCTCGACACAATCCGACAAGCGATCGAAGGACATTGCCGGAGAGTCGCCGGCCGGCTCGCCCTCCCGCTTTCCGCCGCGCTTCCTTCGTCGCTCTCCGTACCCGCGGGCGGGCCCTGAGCTGCGGGTGCGCCGAAGCCCGCCCGAGTACGAAGCGGGAACAGCGCCGTGAGTCCGGGCCGTACGGCGCGTGGACCACGGGGTTCTGGCGCGTTCCGATCCGGGGGTTTCGTGAGCCCCCTTCTGCGCTGGGCGCATTCATGATCCGAAGCCGTCACGCCGTGCGCTCGCCGGATCTGGTGAATAGGTCCGGCGATGCGTTGGTCGGGATATGCCAGTGGGCATTTTCCGATCAGCGGACCACACCGTTGAAAAGGACGCGAATGACGAGCCAGGTTACCGAAGTTGAACTGGAAGGCCTTCTCCGCAAAGCCCTGAACGCCACGGGTACGAGCGAGTTCTGGGCGGTCCGGACGGACGAGATGTGGTGCCGTCTCACGCCCGGTTCCAGGACGCCGCGTGAGCAGGGGTGGAAGCTGCACGTGTCGGCCACGACCGCCTCCGCGCCAGCCGTCCTCGGGAAGGCCCTGGAGGTGCTGCTGCGGGGAGAGTCCGCCTTCAAGTTCGCCCGGTCCCTCGACCAGGTGGGCGCGCTCAACTCCCGTGCCACGCCCCGGGGAAGCTCGGGCAAGTTCATCACCGTCTATCCGTCCTCGGATGCCGAGGCTGCCCGGCTCGCCAAGGAGCTGCACGCGGCCACCGCCGGGCTGGCCGGCCCCCGGATCCTTTCCGACCAGCCGTACGCCGTGCACTCGCTGGTGCACTACCGGTACGGCTCGTTCGTGGGCCGGAGGCGGCTCTCGGAGGACGGACTGCTGGTCTGGATCATCGAGGACCCCGACGGCAATCCCGTCGAGGACAAGCGCACCGGTCAGTACGCTCCCCCGTCATGGGCGGTCAGTCCCTTCCCCGCCACTGTTCCCGTGGTGCCCCGCGCCGCGGACGGCGAGGACGGGACGGACGGTCCGGAGAAGCCGGGCGGGGCGAAGGAACCGGCCGGGAAGGCCGGCACGAAGGCCCCGGTGCTGCTCGGCGGTCGCTTCGCGGTACGGGAGGCGATCCGGCACACGAACAAGGGCGGCGTCTACCGGGGAAGCGACGTCCGTACGGGCGCCTCCGTGGTGATCAAGGAGGCCAGACCGCACGTGGAGGCCGACGCCTCCGGCTACGACGTCCGCGACTGGCTGCGTGCCGAGGCCCGGACGCTGGAGAAGCTCAAGGGCACGGGGCTCGCCCCCGATCCGCTGGCGGTCTTCGAGCACGGGCGGCACCTCTTCCTGGCCCAGGAGGAGGTACCGGGCGTCACCCTGCAGACCTGGGTCGCCGAGCACTTCCGCGACGCCGGGGCGGAACGCTACCGCGCCGACGCGGTGGCGCAGATCGCGCGGCTGGTGGAGCTGGTCGCGGCCGCGCACGCCCGGGGCTGCGTCCTGCGGGACTTCACGCCGGGCAACGTCATGGTGCGTCCGGACGGCGCCCTGCGCCTGATCGACCTCGAACTCGCGGTCCTGGAAGACGAGACCGCCCTGCCGACCCGGGTGGGAACTCCCGGCTTCAGCGCCCCCGAGCGCCTCGCCGACGCCCCCGTCAGCCCGACGGCCGACTACTACAGTCTCGGCGCCACCGTGTGCTTCGTGCTGGCGGGGAAGGTTCCGCACCTGCTGGCCGAGGAGCCGTCCGCACGCGCCACCGAGGAGCGGCTCGCCGCATGGCTCGACGCCTGCGCGGGGCCCCTGGGGCTGCCCGACGCCCTCACGGAGATGATCCTCGGGCTGATGCGGGACGACGCCGCCGAGCGGTGGGACCCGGTCCGGGCGCGTGAGGCCCTCCGAGGGGCGGACACCACGCGGCCGCGGGACGATCAGGCCACCTGGACGACGCGGAACGAAGCCCGCGTCGAGCTCCCGGGCGGCAGCGGCCGGGAGGACGGGCACGACGACCGGAGAGCCGAGCAGGACGACACGGTGGCCGGGATCGTGGACCACCTCATCACGTCGATGACCCCGGCGGACGACAGCCGGCTGTGGCCGGTGTCGACCCTCGCCGGAGAGGCGGACCCCTGCACGGTGCAGCAGGGCGCGGCCGGTGTGCTCGCGGTGCTGACGCGGTACTGGGAACTCACCGGTGACGACCGCCTCCCCGAGGTGCTGTCCATCGCGGGGCACTGGATCGCGGCGCACACCGATCTCCGCTCGACCCGCCCTGGCCTGCACTTCGGCGGGCTCGGTACCGCCTGGGCGCTGTACGACACCGGGCAGGCCGTCGACGACCGGGGACTCAGGGACCACGCGCTCGCGCTGGCGCTGGCCCCGCAGCAGGTGACGCCCCACCACGACATCACCCACGGCAGCGCCGGCAGCGGGCTGGCGGCGGTCCATCTGTGGCAGCGCACCGGGGATGCCCGCTTCGCCGAGCTGGCCGTCGCGGCCGCCGACCGGCTGACCGCCTCGGCGGAACGCGACCGGTCGGGGGTGAGCTGGCCGATTCCCGCGGAGGCCGTCTCCGCGGAGTACGGCAAGCGGTACCTCGGCTTCGCCCACGGCGCGGCCGGCATCGCCTGCTTCCTCCTGGCCGCCGCGACCGTCTCGCGGCGCCAGGAGCACCTGGACCTCGCGGTGGAGGTCGGCGAACAGCTGCTGACCGACGCCGTACACGTCGGCGAGACCGCCCAGTGGCCCGCCCAGGCCGGAGGCCTGCCCACAGCACCGTACTGGTGCCACGGCGCGGCGGGCATCGGCAGCTTCCTCGTCCGTCTGTGGCAGGCGACCGGGGACGAGCGGTTCGCCGACCTCGCCCGCCGCAGTACGCACGCCGTCACCGAACGCGCCTCGCGCGCCGCCCTCGGCCAGTGCCACGGCCTGGCCGGCAACGGCGACTTCCTCCTCGACATGGCCGAGCTGACGGGTGACCCCGTGCACCGCGCCCATGCCGCGGACCTGGCCCGCCTCGTCGTCACCGAGAGGGCCCGACGACACGCCCAGGTGGTCTTCCCCAACGAGTACGGGGACGTCACGACCAGCTGGAGCGACGGATCCGCAGGAATCCTCGCCTTCCTCCTGCGGACCCGACACACAGACCACCGGCACTGGATGGTCCAGCGGCCGGTCTGAGCGGCAGGAAGTCTGTCGCCAGCTCACTGAACGAAGGAGAGACCCATGGAGAACAACGACATCGAACTGCTGGCTCACCTCCACGCCCTCCCGGAGACCGACCCGGTCGGTATCGACGGGGCGCCGTTCGCCGCGACGTGCGAGTGCGTCGGCCTGCTGACCCTGCTCAACACGGTCTGTATCGGCATCAGCTGCGCGTAGCACCGACAGGCTCCACCATCCGGCCGGCGGACCGACCCGGGAAGCCGCCGGCCGGATGATCTGCGAGCCGAACGCTTCCGGCACACCGACCTCAGGACCTCACCGATCCCTGGGCCCCCGCGGTCGAGGGGCCGGTCGAGCGAGGCCGGTGTGCCGGGAGTGTGTACCCGTCTCCGTGCGGCCCCCTGCGGCCGCACGAGGACCCGACCGCATGCAGCGACCCGACGTCGACCAGGAGCGGACCCCATGCAACGACCCGCAGGAGTCGACGGCCCCGCACCGGACTCCCTCGTGACGACCGACCTCGGCGGCACACCCGCGCACCCGGACCCCGAGCCCGCGTGCGCCATCAGCATGCGCGGCCTGGTCAAGAGCTACCCGGGCCCGCAGGGCACCACCACGGAGGCGGTCCGCGGAGTGGACCTGGACGTGCGGCAGGGCGAGAGCTTCGCCTTCCTCGGGCCCAACGGCGCGGGGAAGTCGACCACCATCGCCATGCTGTGCGCCCTGGCCCGGCCCACCGCCGGTCACGCGGTCGTCGCGGGCGTCGACGTGGTCGGCCGGCCCCACGAGGTGCGGCGGCGCGTCGGCATGCTCTTCCAGCACGGCGCTCTGGACGTGGACCTGACGGTCGACCAGAACCTGCACATCCACGCACGGCTCTACGGCCTCTCCCGCCGGCACGCACGGTCGCGCGCCGCGGAGGTACTGGAGACCGCCGGGCTGAGCGACCGGCGGCGTTCGCCGGTACGCACCCTGTCGGGCGGCATGCGGCGGCGCCTGGAGATCGCCCGCGCCCTGCTCCACTCCCCCCGCCTGCTGTTCCTCGACGAGCCCACCACCGGACTCGACCCGCACGCCCGCGCCCAGGTCTGGGAGCACCTCCGGGCGCTGCGCGACCGCCACGGCAACACGCTCTTCGTCACGACCCACTATCTGGAGGAGGCGGAGAACTGCGACCGGATCGCGATCATCGACCACGGCCGTGTGGTGGCGCAGGGCACGCCCCTCGCGCTGAAGGCCGCGATCGGGGACGACCTCGTCGTGCTGCGCACCAGCGACGACACGGCGGCCCGGCAGGTCGTCCGCGGGATCGTGCCGGCGGACCGGACCGTCACAGCGTTCTCCGGCGGAGTGTCCCTGCGGGTGTCGGACGGCAGCACCTGGATTCCGCGGCTCTGCGCGGCGCTCCAGGGGCACGGCATCGCCGTGCACGCCGCGTCCGCGGCGCCGCCGACGCTCGACGACGTCTTCTTCCACCACACCGGCCGCAGCCTCGACCCGACCGGGCCCGGCCGTGCCTCCGCCGGTCCCGCCCTCAGCCCCTCCACGTCAGAGAGCGGTGGCAGCCGATGACCGAACTCACGACGAAGTCCCCCGGCGCCACCGGGACTCCGCAATCCCCGGCCGCCGCCCACGCCTCGGGCGGCCCCGGCCCCTACGGCGACGCGGGCGGTTCCGACGGCGGGCGGGCGTCTCGGCTGCGGCACGAACTGCGCGCGATCCACGCCCTGGTCCACCGCGACATGCTGCGCCTGGCGGGCCAGCGCGCGCACACCGCGCTGATGCTGCTCCACCCGATGCTCTACCTGCTCATCCTGGGGGGCGGACTGGCCGCCCTCATCCCCCGCTCCTCCCTGGGCGTCGGCTACCAGACCTATCTGTTCCCCGGCATGTTGATGATGACGGTGCAGACGCCCGCCATCATGGTCGGCATCCGTCTGATCACGGACCGGCAGAGCGGGTACGTGCGGGAGCTCCTGATGGCCCCGGTGAGCCGGACCACCCTCCTCCTGGGGCTCTGCGCCGGCGGCACCCTCACGGCCGCGGTGCAGGGAGCCGTCCTGCTCAGCCTCGCCGGCACGGTCGGTCTGCCCTACGATCCGCTGCTGCTGCTCCTGCTGCTCGCCGGGATGGTCCTGGCCTCGTTCACCATCACGGCGCTGGCCCTGGCCCTGGCGGTGTCGTTGAGCCGGGCGGAGACGTTCCACACGTTCCTCGGGCTGATCATGATGCCGCTGCTGTTCCTCTCCGGGGGCTTCTTCCCCCTGAGCACCCTGCCGGGCTGGGCGCAGGCCGTCGCCGCCGCCAACCCGCTCGCCTACGCGGTGGACCTGCTCCGGCGCTGCATCGGATACCGGGTCCCCGACCAGCAGGCCGCCACCGGCATCGAATGGGCCGGCTGGCAGCCGCCGGTGGTGCTCGAGGCCGGGCTCCTTCTCGGTGCCGGCCTGCTCGCCGTGCTGTGGGCCGCGCGGCGCTTCAGCAGACCTGAGTGACGCGCGGCGGCCGGACCCTTGGCGGGCGGACCGCGTCGGCGGTGGCCGGTCAGGAGGTGCCGACGCCGCTGCGCGCCAGCGCGAACACCCCGAGGACGATCAGCGCGACGCCGGCGAGCTGGGGCAGCAGCCACCAGCCCGCGCGTACGTGCTCCTCGTACAGGAGGACGCCGAGGCTCAGGCTCACGGTGGCGTCGCCGAGGGTGAGGGCGGGCTGCGAGGCGACGAGCGGTCCGCCCTGCATGGCGTGTTCGAGCAGGAGGAGAGCCGCGATACCGGCCAGGCAGAAGGCATAGGTCTGCCACGCCGTCAGGAAGGCGCCGACTCCCCCGTCGCCGAGGATGTGCATCGAGGTCTTCATGAGGGCCGCGGTGAGCGCGTAGCAGATCGCCGTCGCGGCTCCGAGGCAGCCGGCGCGCGCCCGTCCGGCCGGTCTGCGGAGCCCGACGGCGGCGAGGGCCACCACGGCGACGGTGCAGGCGACGAGGACCGGCACCCAGCGGTCCAGTGCCACATGGGTGCGGTTCCCGGTGGGCGACGCCGCCGCGAGCGCCACCCCCAGTCCGACCACGACCCCGGCGACGGCGGCCCAGAGCCGGGCGGGCAGCCGCTCGCGCGTGAGGAGAGTGGCGATCAGCAGGGCGAGGGGCAGTTCGAGGACGAAGAGGGGCTGCACGAGGGCCAGCGGGCCGGTCGCGAGGGCGGCGGCCTGGCCGACACCGGCGGCGATGACGGCGAGGATGCCGGCCAGCCACAGCGGCCGGTGCAGCAGGTCGAGGATCAGTCCGGGCCGGAACGAGTCCGTCTGCGGCACGGTGAGCGCCGCACGCCGCTGGAGCACCGTGGCGAGCGCGTTGCTGAACGCGGCGAACACGGAGAAGAGAACCGGCAGTACGACGCCCATACACCGATCCTCACCGAGGGCCGCGACGACCAGGTCCCGACACCGGCGCCCGCCCACACGGAGGACCCGGTCGGGCCAACGCCGGTGGCCTGGGCCCGGCTGACGGGGTCGTCCCGCCGGAGCTCCGCGCCCCGTCTCCGCGGTCGGTGCGCCACCCCGGCGCCTCGGGGCGTGGATCGGGTATCTACGCTGGTCAGCGCAGTATGCGTGTCACGTGGTCCGGGGGCATTGCCGCACCCGTCAGCGTCGGGCTGGCGGACGCGGTGCGGTTCGACGAGGTGTTCGCGGACGGGCGGGTGTACGTCCGGGGGAAGGCCGGCGGGGAGAGCATGCCGTGGTCGTACGCCGACCGCGCCGACGCGGAGGCCCGCCACATGCTGCGGGCGCCCGCCAACGACCCGGAGTACACGCTCCGGCAGGCCTCCATGGGCGAGAGGTCCGAGCGGGTCGGCGAGGAGAAGCCGGGTGGCGCCGCCGTCACGCGCTACCGCGGTCTGCTGCCCCACAGCGCGCTCACCCTGGAGATGGGCGAGGAGACGCGGGCCGAGGCGGACACGCTCCGGACGTACTTCGGAGGCGGTATCCCCGTCACCGTCGACGTGTGGGTCGACGGTCGCGAGCGGGCCATCGGGGTGCGCCTGTCCATGACCGTCAAGGACGTCATGTCGTCCGTGACCACCCTGACGCTCACCGAGCTGGGCAGGCCCGTGAGGGTCGTGGTTCCCGCGGGCGCGTCCGCGTCCGGCGCCTCGGTCCTGGGTTGTCAGTTACGGGCCGCGCGCCCCCGCCCCCGGTCCTCTGGGCCTCAGGCATCCCACAGAACCCTTGCGTCGGCGCGGTTCGGCTTCGTGCGCGGACACCCCCTTCCGCGGGGAACCGGCCCTGGCCAGAATCTGTCCCTGTGAGGGGAAGGGCCGGCCGTCGGGGGGATGGGGATGAGCGGCGCATGGGTGGTCCCGGGGTACGTCGAGTCCCGGGAGTTGGGCGCGGGCGCCAGTGGGCGCGTGGTGCTGGCCCGGCACGAGCGGACCGGGCTGCCGGTCGCGGTGAAGTACCTCAGCGAGCGGTTCCGCGAGGACGAGGCGTTCGTACGGGGGTTCCGGTCGGAGGCGCAGCTGCTCGGCGCCCTGGACAGTCCGTACGTCGTCGGGTTCTACGAGTACGTCGAGGCGCCCCGCGGCGCCGCGATCGTCATGGAGCTCGTCGACGGGGTCGCGCTGCGGGCCCTCATCGCGCGTGAGGGATCGACGGGCCCCGAGGCCGCCCTCGTGGTGCTCAAGGGCTCGCTCCTGGGCCTCGCCGCCGCGCACCGGGCGGGGGTCGTGCACCGGGACTACAAGCCGGAGAACGTCCTGGTCGCGGCCGACGGGGCGTCCAAGCTCGTCGACTTCGGGATCGCGACGGGCCGGGGTGCGACGCCGGGCGTCGCCGGGACGCCCGCCTACATGGCGCCCGAGCAGTGGAACGGCGCTCCCGCCTCGCCCGCTGCCGACGTGTACGCGGCGACCGCGACCTTCTTCGAGTGCCTGACCGGCCGCAAGCCGTTCACCGGGGACAACTTCGCGGAACTCGCCCTGCACCACCTGGGCACGCCCGTTCCCGACGGTGAGGCCCCGGAGCCGCTGCGCCCGTTGATCCGGCGGGGCCTCGCCAAGTCACCGGACGAACGGCCGGA
The DNA here is from genome assembly GCF_008042145.1 of Streptomyces sp. adm13(2018). GTDB lineage: Bacteria > Actinomycetota > Actinomycetes > Streptomycetales > Streptomycetaceae > Streptomyces. Next base: position 7,635 of record NZ_RDBH01000003.1, on the reverse strand, counting down.
GAACGCCGCCGCGTTCGTGTCCGAACTAGAGGCGATCGCCACCGCCGCCTACGGGCCCGACTGGGAGGAGCGGGGCCGGGGGCGGCTCGCGGCGTTGGCCGCGCTTCTGCCGCTGCTCCTCCCCTCGTCGGGCGGGGGCGTGTCCGAGGGCACGACCGCGCTCGCCACCACCACCCTGCCGGATCCGCCGCGACGCCCCCGGTGGCGCGTTCCCCGCGGGGTGCCGGCGGGCGCGGCCGCGCTCGTCCTGGCCCTGCTGCTCGCCCTCGCCGCGCGGGCCGGAGTCGAGGCCGCGAGCGGCGACGAGACCGCTCAGGCCTTCGCGACGACCAGCACGGGACCGGGCACGGCCACGCCGGCTACGTCCCCGGCGGCACCGTCGTCCCCGCCGTCGGCCTCCGAGGCACCCTCGACGGAGCCGACGCCGTCCTCCCCCTCGCCGAGCGGCGCCGGCCCGACCGTCACGCCCGAGGGGTCGCCCACCGGCGACCCGACGACCACGGCGCCGACCACGACCGTCGTCGGCCACTCGCAGGGCGAGATCGCGGCGGCCACCGTCAGCGGCGCCCTCACCCTCGACGACGGCCGCCGGAGCGCGCATCCCTGCTGCGGCGACCGCCGAGGGCGGGACGGGCGGGGCGGACTCGGCGGTGATCCAGTGGCGCCGCCGCTGGAAGGCGTACGTCGGCAGTTCGGCGCGGGCGGCGCCGGCGGGCAGGACGGCGGACCAGTCCACGTCCGCGCCGTGGCAGAACGCCTCGCCGAACGCCAGCAGCAGCCGCTGCCGGCCGCCCTCGTCGCGGCGCAGGGTGCCGAGCGCGGCGACCGGCTGGTCCGCGGCCTCCGCGGTCTGCTGGACGGCGAGCGCGAGCACGGGGTGCGGGCTCATCTCGATGAACAGCTCGTGCCCCGCGTCGAGCAGCGCCCGCACGGCGGGCTCGAACCGTACGGGCTCCCGCAGGTTCCGGTACCAGTAGTCGACGTCCAGCTCGGACCCGTCGAGGACCGTGCCGGTCACCGTCGAGTGCAGCGGCACGCTTCCGGCGCGCGGTGCGATGCCGGCCAACTCGGCCGGGAGGGTGTCGCGTACGGCGTCGACGTGCGGGCTGTGCGAGGCGTAGGCGACCGGCACGCGCCGGGTGCGGACGTCCTCGCCGTACCGGGCGGCCAGGGCGTCCAGGGCCGCGCCGTCACCGGCGACCACGGTCATGCCGGGGGAGTTGACGGCGGCCACGCTCAACCCCGGGTAGGAGATGAGGTCTTCGCGCACCTGGTCGGCGGGCAGCGAGACGGTCAGCATGCCGCCGCCGCGTCCGGCCAGCGCGCCGAGCGCCGCGCTCCGTACGGCGATCAGGCGGGCCGCGTCGTCGAGGGTGAGGGCGCCGCTGACGGTGGCCGCCGCGATCTCGCCCTGCGAGTGGCCGACGACCGCGGCCGGTTCCACTCCCGCCGCACGCCACAGCGCGGCCAGGGCGACCATCACGGCCCACAGGGCCGGCTGGACGACGTCGTCGCGGTCGAGGGCGGGGGCGCCGGGGCGTCCGCGCAGCACATCGGTCAGCGACCAGTCGCGGTACGGGCTCAGCGCCCGCTCGCAGTCCTCGACGACCCGGGCGAAGACCGGGGCGGTGTCGAGGAGTTCGGCGGCCATGCCCGCCCACTGCGAGCCCTGCCCGGGGAAGACGAACACGGCCCGGCGGACGGCGTCGTGGCTGCTGCCCGCCACCGCGCCGCGGTGCACACCCGCGTCGGCGACCGCGTCCACGGCGGCCAGCAGTTCGTCGCGGTCGGCTCCGACCAGGACGGCCCGGTGGCCGAAGACGGTGCGGTGGTGCGCGAGGGAACGGGCGATCTCGGCCGCACCGAGTTCCGGGTGTGCGGCGAGGAATGCGCGTAAGCGGTCCGCCTGCGCCCGGAGCGCCTTGTCACCCCGTCCGGAAAGTACCCAGGCGAGCGGTTCGGCGGGCCCGGAAGAGCGAGAAGGCGCAGAAGACTCGGAGGAGCCGGAAGGATGGGAATCGGCCGGGGCGGGGGAGGCCGGCTGCTGTGGCTCGATTCCGGCGGTCGCCGCGGGGTACTCCGGCCGCGATCCGAGAACCAGGTGGCAGTTGGTTCCGCCCATTCCGACGGAGGTGACACCGGCGACCAGGGATCCATCGGGATTCGGCCAAGGGCCGGTTTCGGTCGCGGCGGCGATCCGGAGATCGGCGAAAGGGATCTGCGGATTCGGTGTCTCGAAGTTGAGGGTCGGTACGAGCTCCCGCTCGGCGAGGCAGAGAATCGTCTTGACGAGTCCCGCGATACCCGAGGCGCCTTCGAGGTGGCCGATATTGGTCTTGACGGAACCGAGCCTGAGGGGATTCTCCGGAGAGCGGGAGGAGGCGAAAACGGCGCCCAGAGCGGCTGCTTCGATGGGGTCGCCCACCCGTGTGCCCGATCCGTGTATTTCTACGTACTGTGCTTGTTCCAGCGGTATTCGCGCATTCTCCCAGGCATCGCGTATCACGCTTTCCTGGGCTTCTCCGTTCGGAGTGGGGAGGGTCTCGCTCGCGCCGTCGCTTCCGACGGCCCCGCCGAGCAGCACGCAGTGGATGCGGTCCCCGTCGGCCAGGGCCCGGCTGAGGAGTTTCAGCGCCACCACGGCGCCGCCCTCGCCCCGTACGTACCCGTTCGCCCGGGCGTCGAGACTATGACATCGCCCATCGGGCGAGAGGCTGCCGAAGGCGGCCAGGGCCTGGGTGCTCTCCGGCGCGAGGTTGAGGTTGACGCCGCCGGCCAGGGCCACGACGGACTCGCCGCGGCGCAGGCTCTCGCAGGCCAGATGCACCGCGACCAGCGCGGACGACTGCGCGGTGTCGATCACCATGCTGGGTCCGCGGAGCCCCAGGACGTACGAGACCCGGTTGGCGATGATGCCCCGGTGGAGCCCCGTCACGGTGTGCGCCGAGGTGGCGGCGGGGCCGGCGGCGTGCGTCAGGGCCGCGTAGTCGTCGGCGATCGCACCCATGAAGACGCCGGTGGCGGTGTCGGCGAGGTCGGCCGGAACGATGCCGGAGTCCTCGAGGGCCTCCCAGGCCAGTTCGAGGACGAGACGCTGCTGCGGATCCATCGCGGCCGCTTCACGCGGAGAAATACCGAAGAAATCCGCATCGAACGCGTCCACCCGGGGCAGAAATCCACCGGGGCGCGGGGATCCGTCGCCGAGGGAGGCGAGATGTGCGCGATCGGCGGGCGGTGCCGCAATGGCGTCGCGACCGTTCCTGAGAAGGTCCCAGAATTCCGCGGGGTTCGCCCCGCCGGGAAAGCGGCAGGAAAGTCCGACGACGGCGACCGTCCGGTCGTCGATACCGCCCGGTACCTGCTGCGACGGTCCATCCTGGACCGTCGGCTCCTGGTTTTCCGCCGCACCGCCGGAAGATCCCCGTACCGTGCTGTGTGATGGCGTTGCTGCCGCCTGAATTTGGGCATGGCGGATCATGATGTTGTTGCTCCCCCCGTGAAGCACGATCAACGGCACGGCCGACTCGGCGGCCCAGCCTGACTCAATCTCAATTTGGACCCTAGCACCGAGTCGGCGCGCCGTAAACCAATGGTCCGGGGCGCGGGAGTTGGTCCAGGAATCAATATGCCGGTAATCGGGGGACCGGCATCGGGGACCTGTGTCGCGTAGCTGCTGGGTTAACCGCACGGAAACAGGCCGTACGTGCGCAGCACGGTGCTTTCCCACCTCGAAAGAAGTACGCCGGCGGGGAACGGCGGACATTTCGGCGCCGCGTGCCGTCCGGCCCGGCGATCTCACCCCGTGCTTTCGGCAAGGGTGAGAATCAGCCGGGCCGGACGTCCGATGGACCTGGCTCCCCGATCACGGGGAGGCCGTCGGGCGACGGTGCGGGCCGCCCGTCGACCGGGCCACGGGCCTGCTGTGGACCGGTCACCGGGAGGTGGCCGGGACGTTTCCCTCGGTCGCGGGCGCGCCCGCGGTCTTCGCCGCCGGGTCCGCCTTGGTGAGGGTGCACACGCCGTCCACGCACTGCCGCTCCAGCCGGCCGCGCGAGATCGTCTGCGCCAGGCCGACCATCCAGCAGGTGGGGCAGCCGCGGAAGGCGATGAGAGCCAGCGGGGCCGCGAGCAGGGTGGCCGGTCCGGCGACGGGCACCATGGCGATCGAGCCGATGATCAGCCCGAAGCCGATGGCGCCGCGCGCCAGGTGACGCGGGACGGACTTGCTGGCGAAGTTCAGGTCGTTCGCCGGGGCCTTCGTGCTGACCCGGATCTGGTCGCCCTGGGCGGGCTTCACGATGTTCACGGTCGTGACTCTCCTCCGACGGGTGGTCGATGGCTCGATCAGGCCGCCTGGTCGGTGGCCTCATCGGGTGCTTGGTCGATCGTTTCCAGTGACTGACGGACCGCCGCGCGCGCCCGGTGCAGCCGGGACTTCATCGCGGCGTTGCTGAGACCGAGGGAATGAGCCACGGTCCGGCCGGGCAGGCCCTGGACGTCCCGCATGATCAGGACCTGTCGTTGGTCGCGGGGCAGGGCGCCGACCGCGGCCGCGATCCGCTCCACTTCCAGCCGGTGCAGCACCGCCTCCTCGGCGGAGGGCTCCGGGGAGCCCTCCGGCGCGGTCTGCGGTTCGTCGTTGCGACGGACGAGCAGCCGCACCTGCCGGAGGCATTCGTTGCGCACGATCCGGAACATCCACGAGGCGAGTGCGCCGGTGGCGCGCAGGCTGCCGATCTTCCGGTACAGGATGATCAGCGCTTCCTGCGCGGCGTCCTCCGCGTCCTGGGGAGAGGCGCACAGGGAGTTGGCGAACTTGCGCACATGGGGCTGCGATTCCATGACGACGGTGGTGAGCGACGTGACGTCGCCGTCCTGAGCGGCCTTGATCAGCCGCTCGTCCGGCCAGGAGAAACGTTGGTTCATGTGCTACTCATACCCGGCGGGCGCCTCGCGCGCAGGCACTCGTCAGCTTCGGCTCTTGTAGCGCCGCATGAGGTGCCAGCTGCACGCGCCCACGAGCAGGACTCCGATGACTACGAGGGCCGTGACCATAGTGTTCCTCCTGTTGCCTCGCCGGCCCGTTCGGCCGGTACACACATAAGAGACGGCGGGGTCCCCAGAGGATTCAGCTCCGGGGGAAGTTTTTTCCGTGGATCGCGCGGAGGGCGTGCCGGGCCGTACGTGAGGAGTGACCGGCCCTCCGCCGGGCCCTCCGCCGGGTCTCCTCCGGCGGTGCTACCAGGAGGACTTGGTCACGCCGGGCAGGAGTCCCGCGTGCGCCGGCCGACGGGTGCTGATCCGGGAGAGCCCGAACTTCCGCCGGTGTCCGCGGGGCCGGCCGCCGACGGCGTCGCGGCGGCGGACCCGGGCGGCGCTGGCGTCACGCGGCTGCCGGTCCAGTTCCTCCCGCGCGGCCCGGCGCTGCTCGGGCGTCGACGAGGGGCGGCGGACGGTCTCCTCGAGCTCCGCCCGCCGGGCGGCGTGACGCTCCACGACCGCCCGGCGCCGCTCGTTCTTCACGATCTTGCTGCGCTTGGCCATCAGACCCTCCCCCCCCGCGCCCGGATGTGGGCGACGGCCGCCTCGATCCCGATCCGGTCCACGGTGCGGATCGCCCGCGCGCTGAGGGTGAGACGGACGGTGCGGCCCTCGCTGGGCAGCCAGTAGCGCTTGTGCTGGATGTTCGGGTCGAAGCGGCGCGGGGTGCGCCGGTGGGAGTGGGAGATCCGGCGGCCGAAGCCGGGTTCGGCGCCGGTCAGCCGGCAGTGGGCGGACATGGGTGGTTCCTGTCTCTCTCGGCGGCCGAGGTGACCACCGCTTATTGGAAACGATAACCGTTGTCGTATAGTGGTGTCATGGCACGCAACGAGATCCGCCCCGTCATCAAGCTGCGCTCCACCGCGGGCACCGGCTTCACCTACGTCACCCGCAAGAACCGGCGCAACGACCCCGACCGGATGGTGCTCCGCAAGTACGACCCGACGGCCCGGCGTCACGTCGACTTCCGCGAAGAGCGCTGACCGCAGCCGCCCCGCGGCGGCTCGCACGGGTCGCCGCGGGGCGGCCGCCCGAACCAGCAGTCACCGGGAAGGGCCGCCCGCCCCACCACCACCGCACGGCCCGCCGCCGCACACCGGCCGCGGCACAGGAGAAAGGCCCCGCCATGAAGCCCGGCATCCACCCCGCCTACGGCCCCGTCGTCTTCCGCGACACCGCCTCCGGCTTCGCGTTCCTCACCCGCTCCACCCTGGCCGAAAGCGCGGTGGGCAAGGTGATCGAGTGGGAGGACGGACAGACCTACCCGGTCGTCGACGTCGAGATCTCCTCGGCCGGCCACCCCTTCTACACCGGCACCGCCCGGGTGATGGACACCGCCGGACGCGTCGAGCGCTTCGAGCGCCGCTACGGTGCCCGCTGATGGCACCGGACCCCCGGCTGCCCGTCGTCATCGTCGCCGGAATCCACACCGACGCCCGCAAGGAGGTCGTCGAGCGCCTCCTGCGGACCGTCCCCGGCAGCGTCGCCCTCCACCACGACCTCGCCGGCGCCGCCGACGGCACGGTGCGCCGGCTGGTCCGCGACGCCGGCGGGATCCTGTCCGAGGGCGGGACCCCGCTGGTCGACGGCTGCGCCTGCTGCGCCCTGCGCGAGGACCTCGTACCGGAGTTGCTGAGGCTGGCCCACGGCCCGACGCGGCTCGCCGTGGTCGAACTGTGGGACTCGGTCGAGCCGAAGACGATGGCCGAGGTCGTCGCGGCGCACGCTGGTGACCTCCTGGTCCTGACGAACGTCATCACCGCGGTGGACCCGGCCCTCGTCCTGCCCTGCCTCGCCGACGGCGACGACCTCGCCGAGGCGGGCCTCGCCGCCGCACCCACCGACCGGCGCACCGTCGGCGACACCTGGGCCCGCCAGCTGGAGTACGCGCCCGTCCTCGCCCTCGTCGACCACGGGCGGGCGGACGACGAGGACCGCGCCCTGCTCGCCCAACTGCACCCGACCGCCCGGCGGGTGGCGGCCGCCTCGGGCGACCTCGCCGCGGCCGCCTTCGCCGGCTTCGACGTCGAGGCGGCAGCCGCTGCGCAGCACCCCGCGTGCGCCCTGCTGCCCCACGACGCGGACGAGGCCGGCGTCACGACCTTCGTCTGGCACCGGCGCCGCCCCTTCCACCCCGAGCGGCTCCACGCGGCGCTGGAGGACCTGTGCTGCGCGGCCGCCCGGAGCCGGGGCCGGTTCTGGCTCGCGGACCGGCCCGACACCCTGCTCGCCTGGGACGCCGCCGGCGGTGCCCTGTGCGTGGAGAGCGCCGGCCCCTGGCTCGCCTCGCTGCCGGACGCCGCGTGGGAGCTGGTCCCGCCGATGCGCCGGGCCGCCGCGGCCCTGGACTGGCACCCCGCGCACGGGGACTGCTGCCAGCACCTCGTCTTCACCTCGCCCGGCCTGGACCGCGAGGGACTGGAGCGGCTCCTGGAGTCCTGCCTCCTCACCGACGAGGAGTACGCGGCGGGGCCGGACGGCTGGAAAGACCTCCCCGCCGCCTTCGCGCCCCTGATCGAGCCATCGACCACCCGTCGGAGGAGAGTCACGACCGTGAACATCGTGAAGCCCGCCCAGGGCGACCAGATCCGGGTC
>NZ_RDBH01000299.1 GCF_008042145.1 Streptomyces sp. adm13(2018) | reverse complement strand
GAACTGTCCGATGGGCCGTCCGAACTGTTCGCGGGTGCGGGCGTGTTCGGCGGCGGTCTCGACGGCGCGGGCGGCGGTGCCGCAGGCGTCGGCGGCGAAGAGGACGGCGGCGAGGTCGTGGACGAGGGCGGTGTCGAGGGCGAGTGCGCGGGCGGCGGGGACGTGCCGGGCGCGGGCGGTGACCTCGGCGGTGGGGCGAGTGGGGTCGGCGCTCTCGTGGGGGCGGACGGTGAGGTCCCCGGTGTCGACGGCGAGCCAGACGAAGCCGTCGGCGGTGGCGGCGCGCAGCAGGACGAGATCGGCCTGGGCGCCGCCGAGGACGGGGGGCGCGGTGCCGTCGAGGAGGTGGCCGCCGGTGGTGCGGACGGCGGTGAGGGTGCCGGTGCCGCCGAGGGCGACGGCCCCGATCCGCTCCCCGCGCGCGAGTGCGGCGGCGAGCCCGTTCTCGCCGGCTCTGAGGAGCAGTTCGGCGGCGAGCGCGGAGGGCAGGTAGGGGCCGGGCAGGAGCGCCCTGGCCGCCTCCTCCACGACGACGGCGAGGTCGCCGAGGTCGCCGCCCCCGCCGCCGTGTTCCTCGGGGAGGTGGACTCCGAGGAGTCCCTGCTCGGCGGCGGCGTCCCAGTACGCGGGGCGGCCGGTGGCGGTGCCGGGGACGTCCAGGTGCTTGCGGACCTCCTCGGGGGGTACGGCGCGGGTGAGCCAGCCCCGGACGGATCGGGCGAGCTCCCGCTGTTCGTGCGTGATGGCGATGCCCATGCGCGGCAGACTAGAACACGTTCCATTCTGACGGAAGGTCAGATGCGAATGTCCGGGCCCCGCGGTGGCAGCATGGTGAGGGAGACGGACCGTACTCAGGGGGGAACATGGGCGCGAGCTGGACGGCACTGCTGATCGCCGTGGTCGGTGTGGCGGGAACACTGGGAGCGGCGCTGTTGACGCAGAGCCGCGCGGACCGCACCAAGCGCATGGAGCTCCAGGCGGCCGCCGAGCAGCGGCGCGAGGAACGCGGCCACGCCGAGGAACTGCTCCGGGCGGAGCAGGCGCGACAGGGACAGCGGGAGAGCCTGGAGCGCCGGCGCACCTGCTACATCAGGCTGAACACCGCCGCGCGCCTGTACCTGACGGAGATGACCAACCACCTCCACGCGGTGGGGCGCGGCGAGGGCGTCGCCGCGTCCCTGGAGAGCCTGGAGGCGGCCAGGCTGGCCTACCGGGAGAGCTACGCGGAGTCCCAGATGATCGTCCCGGACGTGGTGGCGCGCTCTTCCGGGGCGGCCAAGGTGCGCCTGAACGAGGCCTACGGGAAGCTCCGGAAGTACGCGGCGGACCCCGTGACGTACGCGGCGGAACTGGCGACGATGGAGGCGGACCTCCACCAGGAGGTCTGGCCCCACGTGGCGGCGATGAAGAAGACCATGCGCGCCGACCTGGGCGTCGAGGACTGAGCGGGCCGCCGCCACGACCGCGGTCCGGTCCCAGGACCCGGCCGCCGGAGGGGCGTTGTCAGTGGTGCCTGCCACGCTGTCGGTACAACGGAACGACCGCGCACGGAGAGAGCGAGCACGCCATGGGCACCTGGGACATCGGCCCCTTCGACAACGACACCGCCGCCGACTTCTCGTACCGGGTGGACGAGGCCCCGGCGGAGAAGAAGGCGGAGGTGCTGCGCACGGCCTTCCGCGAGGTGATCGGGACCGGTGACGCGTACCTGGACGCGGACCTGGCGGACGAGGCGATCGCCTCGGCGGCCCTGCTGGCGGCCCAGTGCCCGGGCGGCGACCCCGTCACCACCTCGTACGCCCCGAAGGAACCGCTGCCGACCCTCCCGGCCGAGCTCCGCCCGGAGGCCGTGACGGCCCTGGACCGGATCCTCACCGAGCCCTCCGAACTCCTGGAGCTCTGGGAGGAGTCGGACGGCGAGGAGTGGAAGGCGGGCGTGCGGAAGCTGCGGGCGGTGCTGGCGGGGGCGTGACGTGAAGGCATGACCGCGTGAACGTCGTGGGTCCGGCCGGGCGGACGAAGAAGCCCCGCCGGCGGGCCGGCGGGGCTTCGGTCTCAGCGGGGTGTCACTCCGGACGGTCCTCGTCCAGGGCGGTACGCAGGTAGGTGATCAGCCGATCACCCGGTACCTCCGTCCACTCCGCACCGGGGACTCCGACGCGCACGACGGAGTAGTGCCCCTCGTCCGGCTCCTCCACCAGGACCTGACGGCTCGTGTGGTCCATCGGGTCCACCTGGAGGCGGACGGCGCGGTGCGTCATGGTCGGGAAGGCGTTCCGCAGCACCTCGTCCGCGTGGAGGCGGTGCAGCAGGTTCCGCTGCGGCCGGTAGTACGCGGACGACAGGAGGCCCGCCCACTGCGAGGCGGTGGGTTCTCCCGCCGCGAGAGCCCCGGTGAACGCGTCGAGGTCCAGGAAGTCGAACCTCGCCTTCAGCGCGTCCAGCGGTACGCCCTCCCGCCACGCGGCGATCGCGTCCACCAGCGTGCCCAGATCGCTCGTGCCGCCGATGTCCCAGCCGAAGTCGGGAATGGACGTGCGGAGCCGGAACCGCCGCTCCCCGCCGGCCGTGTCGACCGACAGGTAGCCCCGTCGGGTCTCCATGCCGACGGCCTCGGTGGCGTGGGGCGACAGGCCGATGTCACGGCCGCGCGCCTCCGCCTCCTGCCGCAGGGCCGCGACGAGGCCGCCCGCCGCGGTCACGTCCGGATACGGGTCCCGCTCGTGGGCTTCCATGTCCACCTCCTCGTCCGGTTCGCAAGGTTCATCGGGTTCATCGGGTTCACTTGCAATGGCAGTATCCGATGATCGACCCCTTCACCGGAGACAAGTCCCCCCTCAGCCCCGACAGGTCGGGCATCGCCGTCGGCGGGACCAGCTCCATCGCCCCGTTCGGCCCGGTCGGCGTGTAGAACTTGATCGAGCTCCACGGCCGCTGGCCGTTGATGAGGGCTCTCGCGATCATGGACATCTCGTAGTCCGTGGCCTTTCCGTACTCGCCATGGGTCAGACCGCGCTGGGCGGCCTGCACGAACGTTCCCTGCTCGCTCAGCCCCGTCATGTTGATGTGCAGGACGACCTTCGGATCGGCGACGGCCTTCTCCACGATCTGGGCGAAGTCACTCGCCTTCGCGATGGAGAAGGTGGCGAACTTGTTCGCCCTGGCCCACTCGTCGAGCGCGCCGCCCCGCTGCCAGCCCAGGGCCACGTTGCAGTTGTGGACGAGGACCGGGGTGGCGCCCGCCAGCACGAAGAACGTGTGCAGGTCGTCGACGGTGAGGTCGTAGACCGTGCGCGGCGCCAGGCCGGAGCGGTCGCGCAGCGCGGTCACCGCGCGGACGGAGCCGTCCGGGGTGCGCAGCCGGTCGCCGACGCGCAGGTCGGAGACCAGCGTCCAGCCGCGCTGCACCACGTAGAACTTGTGGCCCGCCGTGCTGGCCAGCTTCCCGCCGTCGGCCACGGTGATGTCCACGAGACGCCGGGTGTCGTGCACGAAGGTGTCGGTGACCCGCCGGGCCTCCAGCCGGCCGGAGGCCGGGTCCGTCGCCTTGACGAGGTCTCCCGGGCCCACCTCGCTGATGGGCCGGCGCGTGCCGTCGGCCATCAGCACCCGGGTGGTCCCGGGGAAGCTGTTCACCTTGCAGGCGGTGTACAGGGCTTCCTCGGCGTTGACGAGGGCGTTGAGCTTGGCGATGGTCCCGGGGTCGAGGTCGAGGACCTGGAGGGCCCTGAACGCGTCCCGGATGCCGACGCCGGTCTTCATCGCGGCGTCGAGCGCGCGGATCCCCTCGAAGACCTTGCCGAAGGCCTTGCCGGGGATGAAGTTGCTCGCCGCCCAGGCGCAGCCGCTGACGCTGCCGTGCCAGCAGTCGACGAAGTCCTGGACCAGGACCGCCTTGATGAGCTTGTAGGTGAGCGTCTCCTGGATGAGCTCCAGCTTGGAGAAGTACCGGGTGACTTCCTTCTTCAGGCCCGGGATGCGCTTGCTCTCGATCAGCAGGGTGTCGGCCCGCGGGCAGCCGTCCGCTCCGGTGGTCAGCTGGGGGTCGGTGCAGAGGAAGAAGTCGACCACGGCGCTGAAGGTGACCGTGAAGGTGGTCGTGCAGCCCTCGAAGCCGATGGTGATCACGCACGGCTCATGCTGCTTGGCATCGGTGATCTCGATGCTGTCCTCGTCGACGACGTACCACGTGCCGCCGACCCCGGTCCCCGCTCCGGTCGAGACCTGCTGGTTCGCGGAGTTGCGCAGCGCCTCGTCCACGGCCTTCTGCGCGTCCTTGGCGAACGTGAGTGCTTCCTTGGCGGCCTCCTCGGCCTCGGTGGCGGCGATGGCGGCGCGGTCGGCGGCGGCGCGGGCGTCCTTGGCGGACTGCTCGGCCGCGGCCGCCGCCTGGTGGGCCGCCTGGGCGTCGAGCGCGGCCTGGTCGGCCGAGTCACGGGCCTGCCGGGCGTAGCCCTCGGCCCGCCCCGCGGCCTGGTCGGCTGCGGCGGCGTCCTCGGCGGCCTTGCGGTCGTACTCGACGGTGCGGGCCAGTGACTGCGTGGCCTTCGCGGCGGCTGCTGCGGCGTCGGCCGCGTACCCGAGGGCCTCCTTGGAGTAGCCGCGGGCGGTCGCCGCGTGTCCGGCGGCGGTGGCCGCGTACTGGTAGGCGATCTTCGCGTCGCCGGCCGCCTGGTCGGCGATGCTCTTGGCGGCGACGGCCTCGGCCTGCGCGTTCTTGGCGTGGGCGTCGGCGACGGCCTTCTGCTGGTCGGCGATCGTCTTGGAGCCCTGACCGGTCAGCACGACGAGGCCGGCGGCCGAGTCGGTGGCGGCATAGGGCGAGCCGAGCTGGATCGCGTCGTTGGCGGGCTTGGCGACCTGGACGGCGGCCTTGCCCGCGTCCACGGCGGCCTGCGCGGTGACGTGGGCGAAGCCCGCGGCCTTCACGGAGGCGGCGAGGGCCTTGTCGGCCTCCTTGCTCGCCGCGTCCGCCTCGGCCTTGGCGGCCTTGGCGAGCTTCTGCGCCTCGTCGGCGAGCCGGACGGCGGCCTGGGCCTCCGCCGCCGCGTGCTCGGAGGCGTCGATGGCGTCGGCCGCCGCGCTGGTCGCGGTCCGCACCGCGGCGTCGGCCTTCAGCTTGGCGGCCTGGGCGGCGTCCGCGTGGGCGCGGGACCGCTTGGCGGCCGCCTCGGCGCGGGTGGCCGCGGCGTCCGCCTCGGCCGCCGCCTCGCTCGCGGCGTTCGCGGCGGTACGGGCCCGGCCCGCGGCGGCCTCGGCGTTGTCGGCGTAGGTGTCCGCCGCGTCCGCCGCCGCCCGGGACTCCTGGGCGTTCTCATCGGCGTCGTGGGCTTCGGCGAAGGCCTTCTTGGCGTCCGCCTTGGCGCGGGCCGCGTCCGCCTTCTGTGCGGCGTCCCACGCGTCGGTGTTGAGGTCACGGGCGTTGTCGCGGGCCCTGACCGCGTCGTTCTTCCGGGCGACCGCGGTCGCCTCCGCGGCCTCGGCCTGCTCCTTGGCCTCCTGGGCCTTACCGGCTTCCGCCTGGGCCGTCTGCTTGTGCTGGGCCGCTTCGTTCTGCTTCGCGGCGGCCGTGTCCTTCTCCGCCTGCGCCGTGGCCTCCTCCGCCTCGGCCGCGAGCCGCTTGGCGTGCGCGTCGGCGGCGGCCGCCTTCGCGTCGCCCTCGGCCTTGAGCGCGAGGGCGAGCTTGGCCTCGGCGGTCTCCTTGTCCTTCTTCGCGTTGTCGCGGTGCAGCTTGGCGCCGTCGGACGCCGCCTTCGCCTGCTCCGAGGCGATGCGCGCGGCCTCCTTGCGGAACTCGGCGTTGACCTGCGCGGTCTGCGCGAGCGCGCGCTGCGTGATGGTCGCGCTGTCGCCCGCCGCGGCCCGGGTGGCGGCCTCGGCGGTCTCGCCGGCCTTCGCCATCGCCGTCAGCGCCGCGACGGCTCCCTTGGTGACCTGGGCCTTCTGCTGGCCGACCAGGAGGCCGCGGCCGCGCGGGGCGCCGGCGGCGTCCGCGACGCCGTACGCGGCCTGGAGGGCCGCGTCGGAGGCGGTGGCCGAGGTCTTGGCCTTCTCCAGCTGGGCCTTGACCGTCGCCAGATGGGTCTTCGCCGCCGCACGGGCGTCGGCGAGGCCCTTGGTCGCGGCGTCGAACTGCGCCTTGGCCGGGTACGGGGTGCTGCCCGCGCCCTTCTTCCCGTTCGGCTTGATCAGGTACTTCTGCGCGCTGGTGTCCTTGCAGTCGAACAGCCGGGCGTCGGTGCCGACCGTGAAGGCGCTCAGGTCCAGGCACTTGCCGGTGCTGACGCTGCGCAGGGTGGAGGGGGCGCGGACGTCCGCCTTCCACGACTGGCCCTTGGTGCTGTAGCAGTCCGTGATCTGGATCTTCGTACCGTTGGCCGAGGCGTTCCCCGCCACGTCGAGGCACTTGAACGAGCCGGTGTTGCGGAGGTGGAGGTCCTCCTCACCGCCTTCGAGCGACCACTCCTGCGAGGCGCTGCCGTTGCAGGTGTAGATCTGGACCGGTGTGCCGTTGGTCTTGGCGCCGCCCTGGACGTCCAGGCAGGTGCCCTTCGCCCCGGGGACCTCGATCACCGTGTAGCCGTTGCCGATCCAGCCGACGCCGCCGGGCGTCCAGTGGTCCTGCCAGCGGGTGTAGTAGTCGGCGAGCCAGGACTGCCCGACGAGCAGGCTGAGGGCGTACGCGCCGTCCTGGAGCGCCTTCGCCGCGTCCTTGCCCGCGGTCAGGATCTGCTGCCGCTGGGTGGTCTGGCCGGCGATCTCCTGCTGCCACTCGGACGCGGCCTTGGCGACCTGCTGACCGAGGACCCGGTTCGGGTCGATCGGGTCGTGCCAGCCGCAGGCCCCGAAGCGGGCCTTGAGGTCCTCGACCGCGATGCGGAACTCCGCGCTGTCCGGGGCCGGGGCCGTACGGGGGAAGCCGCCGGAGCCGAGGAAGATGCGGGCGTCGTCGGCGAACACCCGGGGCACGAAGAGCTGGTTCTCCTCGACCTTCCCGGAGTTCTTCTTCCACAGCGCCCACGCCTCCTTCTCCTTCGGCGTCCCGCCGCTCGTGTAGAGCGGGTCACCGATGGCGAGCGCGGCGGCCTTCGTCTTGTCGTCGGCCGTCGGGGAGGACTCGTAGAAGGGGTTGAACAGGTTGAGCGGGTCCGAGTAGCCCTGGTAGAGCCAGGGGAGCAGCCCGGTCTTCTCGAAGATCTCGTCGAAGTCCTTGGGGGCGCCGGGGTACGAGTCCAGGCTCGCGGCGCTGTTCCACGCGTTGCCCTGCTTCTGGACCTTGTCGAGCCACTGGTCGGTGAGCGTCCGGTCGGCGTTCCAGGCCGCGTGCAGCGGGGTCTTGTCGTCGTACATGTTCCGGACGAGCTTCGTGTGAAGCTGGTCGGGCGGCAGCGTGAGCGCGTTCTGCGCGAGGGCGTGCAGGTTGGGTCCGCCCATGCGCAGGGCCTCGGTGCCCATGCACTGGTCCTCGCGCAGCTGTTGGGCCGCCTTGGGGTCGTAGCCGTCGTACGAGTCGGCCGCCGCGGCGACGGTCTGCGCGTTCCGCAGGCCGGGTTGGGGCGTGACGGCCGTCCCGCCGATGACGGCCAGGGCGACGACGGACGTCACCGCCGTCGTGAGGGAGGTCGCGAGAGAGGTGGACAAACGTGATCGAGAGGTGAACAACCCCGGTCTGAACCGCAAGGAAGGCGTCCTTCACAGCGAACGAGGGCAGGCAGGGGGTAGGCCCCGGGCGTTGCGCGACGACGAGTCGGCGTCGCGGCGATGGCGATGCCGTGTCTTCCCCCGTGGCGGTGGTGTCCCCCCGACCGCCGATGACGTGCGCGTGCCACGCCGGGATGGTCGGTCCCGGACACGCGCGGCGCTACTTAACCCCGGGTAAACAACGCTCGGCAAGCGCCGACCCGGGACTCCGGAAGTCGGAGGGGGAAAACCCCTTGCCGGTTCTCCTCAGTCCCCACGTGAGTGATCGACGAGGTCAGGTGCGGTGCGGCCGGTGTGAGAGACCCGTGAAGAACGAGGCGAACGGCAGCGATTTACAGCCATTGAATGGCCGACTATCGCCGCTCCGGCGGCGCACCGACGACGGAGACCTTCTCCGCCCCGATCTCCCGGACGCGCTCGCCGCCCCACTTCCCCAGCGGGGCCAGCGCCGCGTTGAGGGAGATGCCGCGTTCCGTCAGGGAGTACTCGACCTTCGGCGGCACCTCCGCGTACACCTCGCGGTGGACGAGGCCGTCCTCCGCCATCTCCCGCAGATGCTGGTTCAGCATCTTCTCGCTCACGCCCGGCAGCCCCCGCCGAAGCTCGGCGAACCTCCGGACCCCGTGGTTCTCAAGCTCCCACAGGATCAGCACCTTCCACTTCCCCGACACCACGTCCATCGCCGCGTCGACGCCGCAGACGTACGGGCCACGCCGAGCCGATGCCGCCATCCACCCCTCCTCGAACCACCCACCACCCGGGGGTACGTACCCCCGGGTGCGTACCCCACTAAATAGTCCGTACTGGTCAACTCCACTGGTGGCGAAGAGCATTCCCTCATAGATCAAGAACACGAGGGAGAGCCCAAGAGATGACGACCGACAACAGCGTCCAGGTGAGCGTCCTCGGCCTGGGAGCGATGGGGAGCGCGCTGGCCGCCGCCCTGGTGAGGGCCGGACACCCGACCACCGTCTGGAACCGGACCCCGGGCAGGGCCGACGACCTCCTCGCCCTCGGCGCCACGCCCGCCGGCACCGCCGCCGACGCCGTCCGCGCGAGCGGCCTGGTGATCGCCTGCCTCCTCGACCACGCGTCCGTCCACGACGTGCTCGACCCACTCACCGACGACCTCGCCGGACGCACCCTGATCAACGTGACCACCACCACCCCCGCCCAGTCCCGGGAGCTGGCGGACTGGGCCGCCCGCGCCGGCGTCACGTACCTGGACGGCGGCATCATGGCCGTACCGCACATGATCGGCCGACCCGGGGCGTCCGTTCTCTACAGCGGGTCGGCCGACGCCTTCCACCGGTACAAGCCGCTGCTCGACCTGTGGGGAGCCGGCACCTACCACGGCGACGACGCCGGACTCGCGTCCCTGTACGACCTCGCCCTGCTCGCGGGCATGTACGTCATGTTCGCCGGTTTCGTCCACGGCGCCGCCATGGTCGCCCCGGCCGGGATCTCCGCCCGCGAGTTCGCGGCCTCGGCCGCCCCCTGGCTGTCCGCCATGACCGGCGGCCTCGCGGGCTACGCCGAGGTGATCGACGGCGGGGACTACACCGTCGCGGGCCAGCAGAGCCTGGAGTTCTCCCAGCTCGGCGACCTCCAAGCCGCGAGTGCCGAGCAGGGCGTCAGCACCGAGGTGGTCGACATGGTCCAGCGGCTCATCCAGCGCCAGATCGACGCGGGCCACGGAACGGAGGGCTTCGCCCGCATCTTCGAGAGCATCAGGCACCCCGCCTGACGGCCACCGCCCGTCGCGCTCCCCGCACGGCGAGGACGACGCTCGCCAGGGTCGCCACCACGGCGGTGACCGCGAGGACGAGCAGCCCGGGGTTCACCCACCACGGGACGATCTCCTCGCCCGCGCACACCAGGCTCACGGGCAGCGCGCTGCTGGAGTCGGGCACCGCCATGTACCCCGCCTTGAACCAGCAGGCGTCCTCCGGCTGGAGGAACGGCATGTACGACAGGCCGTACAGGTGAAGCGCCCCGCCCGCGAGGAACGCGAGCACCGCGACCCACGCCGCCTTCTTCGCGGGCGAGCGGCGCGGCCGGGGGCGGGGCCGGGGCAGTCCGTCGCCCCGCCGGGCCCGGACCAGACCGACGAACGTGATCCCCGCCCAGGCCGGCAGGACCAGGGCGAGGATCACCATTCCTATGAGGGTCGCCATCCTCAGCGGCCGCCGAGACGTCCCTCGGCGGCGGCGGCCACGAACGCCGTGAAGGCGGCCGGGGCGGCGAGGAAGGCGTGGCCTTCGGGGTTCTTGGAGTCGCGGACGGCTACGTGGGCGGAGAGGTCGGCGACCTCGATGCAGTCACCGCCGGTGTCGCCGCTGTACGAGGACTTACGCCACGCGGCGGTACCGAGCGGGGCGCACTCGATGCAGTTGCCGCCGGTGTCGGAGCTGTACGAGGACTTACGCCAGTGCGCGCCGGTCAGGTTCCGGTTGGTCCCCATATCGTTCCTCCATGACGCGGGCGATCAGTTCGGCCGACTTCTCCACCGAGAGAGCTGCGGCCCGTAGGTGATCGTAACGGAGCGAACCCTCTCTGAACGCGGCTGGATCGGCCGTCATATGACCCCGCACGAAGTCCTCGGTATAGACAAGGTCAGGGTCGTCCTCGAAGCGCAACAGGTTGAACGAGCCCATCAGGCCCGCGTGCGCTCCAGAAGCGAACGGGAGGATCTGGATCTTCACCCACTCCCGCTCCTGCATGCGCAACAGGTGGGCGAGTTGTTCTCGCACCACTTCGCGCCCGCCGATCTCCTGGTGTAGTACCGCCTCGCTCAGGACAACCCAGATCAACGGCGGGGTCTCGCGATCCAGGATTCGCTGCCGGTCGATGCGGGCGGCGACCTTGGCATCGAGGTCGTCCTCGGTCCTGGCACCCAGGACCGCGCGGGCGTACGCGTCCGTCTGGAGCAGGCCGTAGACCAACTGGGCCTGGAAGGTGCACAGGTAAGTCGCCCGCGCCTCCATGTCCGCGTACGGCTGGAACCACGTAGGCAATTGGCTCTTCAGCACGAGGCCGACCATCCGGGAGAACGACCCGCCCGTCATCAACGCAGCGTCCAGTTGTTCTGAGAACTTCCGCGTCGGGACCTTTTTCGCCGTCTCTATCTGGCCGATCAGCGAGCCCGTGCAGTAGACGACGTCGCCAAGCTGAGCCTGATTGAGACCGGCCTCCTCCCTCAGACGGCGGAGTTCCGATCCGTAGTAGTCCAGCGGCGAGGCGCTGGGATCGAGGTTGCGGATGTTGACCACGGCGAGGTCACCCCTCAGATCGACGCGACGAGGCGTTGTGTTCAGGCCGTAGCCGAGCGTAACGAAGGTCGCCCAGTCTGGAGGCATGAATCAGGCAACAGACCTCTACCCTGCGCCACTTGCGAGGAGCTACCGGATGCGGTTCACCGTCGGTGAGCACTCCGCCGGTCACATGCGCCGCATCCTGCACATGTTCCTCACGCGGTGGGAGCTCCTCCGATTGTCCGACTCCGCGACCCTCGCGCTCACCGAGCTGGTCGCGAACGTGGTCCGGCACGTGCCGGGGCGCCGCTGTTCGGTGCTGATCCTGCGCGAGCCGTACGGCCTCCGGGTCGAGGTCGCCGACGGCGTGCCCGGGGCCGTACACGCCAAGGCGGCGGGCCCGCTGGACGAGGGCGGGCGGGGCCTGGTCCTGGTGGAGGCCGTGACGGACCGGTGGGGGGTCGACGAGCGGGCCGACGGGAAGACGGTGTGGTTCGAGTGCGACGCGTAGGGCACGATGGGCGCCCGTATCGCCGTACCCGTCAGTAGGAGCCACCATGTCCGAGCCCAGCCCCGAGATCCTTGCCGCCTTCGAGGCCGCGAAGGGCTTCATGCCCGTCGGGGAGGGGCTCGCCCTGTACGCGGCGGCCGCCGAGGCCGCGAAGCTCGGGCTGCCGCTCCTTGAGGTCGGCACGTACTGCGGGCGGTCCACGATCCTGCTCGCCGACGTGGCCCGGCGGGCGGGGACGGTCGCGGTGACCGTGGACCACCACCGAGGCAGCGAGGAGCAGCAGCCGGGCTGGGAGTACCACGACGCGACCGTGGTCGACCCGGAGGTGGGGCTCATGGACACCCTGCCGACCTTCCGGCGGACGCTGCGCAAGGCGGGCCTTGAGGAGCACGTGATCGCCGTGGTCGGACGGTCGCCGCAGGTCGCGAAGGTGTGGGGCGGGCAGCTCGGGTTCGTGTTCGTCGACGGCGGGCACACCGACGAGCACGCCGTGAACGACTACGAGGGCTGGGCCCCGAAGGTCGCCGCCGGGGGCCTGCTGGTCATCCACGACGTCTTCCCGAACCCGGAGGACGGGGGCCAGGCGCCGTACCGGATCTATCTCCGCGCGCTGGAGTCGGGGGACTTCGAGGAGGTCTCGGTCACGGACTCGCTGCGGGTCCTGCGCCGCCGGGGCTGAGCCGGAACGGCCCGGTCGCCGCCCCTGCGCAGGGGCGGCCACCGGTCTTCACCGGCGCCGGGTCAGAACCCCGACGTCACGTACAGGCAGTTGGTGTAGCTGTAGCCCGGTTCGATCTTCGCCTTGCTGGACTTGGTGTCCCCGGCCGTGGACGTGCCGGTGGAGGCCCGCTTCTGGAGGAAGTGGTAGTCGCCGGCGGGCAGCAGCAGGGTCGCCTTCGGGTACTTCGAGGACGGTCCGGTGCAGGCCTTGATCTTCTTGGCGCCCGCGAAGATCGGGCTGGGGTACTTGGTGCAGGTCCCGCACGCGTTCAGGGTGACCCTGCCGGTCATGGGACCGGTGTAGAGCAGCTCGACCTCGCCGGGTCCGTCGTTGCTCACCACCATGACCATCCGCGAACCGCCGGGCGCCGCGGCCGGGGGCAGCTTCCCGCCCGCCGCCGGCTCCTCCTCGGCGATCTCGGCGGCGATGGCGATGGAGCGGGCGTGCCCGGCCTGCGGGCTGCTCGGGTACTCCTTCGCGTACGCCGTCATCGTGTCGAGGGCGGCCTTGAACTCCTTGTCCTTGAACTGGTCGGTCCCGCAGGCGAAGTCGCCTTTCTGGACCGCCGCGTCGGCCTGGTCCGAGGCGCCCTCGACCGACGGGTCCGTCATGCCGTCCAGGGAGGCGCCGATGACGTGCAGCTCCGCCGTGGTGTCGCAGGGGTCGCCGCCCGCGAGGGCGTTCGCCCGCGTCTTGATCGACGCCTCGAAGGCCGGGGCGACCTTGGGCGCGTACGACGACTTCGGGAAGGTCTTGAGGAGTTCGTTGAAGCTCTCCCGGGGGTCCGGCTCGTAGGTCGCGTCACCGATGCCGGCCGCCCCGCACTCGTAGAGGGAGTGGGCGAGCGGCTCGTCGGTCTTGGCGGGCCGGGTGCCCAGCAGGTCCTTGTCGACGGTGCCCGGAAGGGCCCGCAGATAGCCGAGGCGCGGCACGGCGTCGCAGTACGACTTGGCGGCGTACGGGGCGGAGACCGTCGCGTAGAAGGTGTCGAGGCGCGCGGGGACGAGCTTCCCGGCCCGCGACCCCGCGTGTTGGGTGCCGAGTTCCTCGTACGTGTCGAGGGCCTTGCCGAGGGTCGGCTCGGCCTTGTCGAAGGCGAGGCCGTCGGCCGACTTCACGAGCGCGTCGGCGGCGGCGAGGCGGTCCAGGAGGGCCTGCTGCTTCGCCTCGTCGCGGGCCGCGCCGTAGGCGAGCGAACCGCCCGCGGGCACGGCGAGCAGCACCAGGGCCAGCGGCAGTGCGAGGCGGCGGAAGGCCGGGCCGATCCGGAGGGTCGCGCGCAGGCCGCGCCGGGCGCCGTCGGCGGCGGCGAGGAGGAGGAAGACGCCGTAGCCGACGAGGAGGCCGACGGGCACGCCGTCGACGTCGGCCGGGAGGGCGAGGAAGAGGAAGACGGCGGTGGCGAGCCAGCAGACCGCGGCGCCGATCCAGTGGCGCAGGAGGACGTAGCCGAGTCCCAGGCAGGAGAGGTTGAGCAGGCCGATCAGGGCGGCCTGGGCTCCGTTGGCCTCGCCGCGCGGCGGCGCGGGCGGCGGCGGGCCGTAGCCGGGCGGACCGTACCCGGGCGGCGGGCCGAACCCGGGCGGGGCGCCGGGC
>NZ_RDBH01000298.1 GCF_008042145.1 Streptomyces sp. adm13(2018) | reverse complement strand
GGCTCCGGGACGGGCCCGCCGAGCCCGGTCCCGGGGCCGCCGACGCCCGATCCGAGTCCTGCTCCGCAGCCCGGCGGGCCCGTCCCGGAGCCCGAGCCGCAGCCGCAGCCCGGGCCCGCCTGACGGTGTCCGCGTCAACGGGAAGGTGACATACGGGCCTTGGGCTTCGSCGAAGCCCTTGTCACGGAGCGTGCACAAGCCCTAACTTGGACCGCTACTGCTGTGTTCAAGGGGGGCCCATGGCCGTACGCGGACGTCACCGTCGCCACCAGCCGAGCCGGATCAACCGTGCCTCGCTGACCGTCACCGCGGGAGGCGCCGGAATGGCGCTGCCGCTCATCGGCGCGGGCACCGTCCACGCCGCGTCGCTCGACGTCTGGGAGAAGGTCGCGGCCTGCGAGTCGACCTCCACCTGGCACATCAACACGGGCAACGGCTACTTCGGCGGTCTGCAGTTCAGCCAGTCCACCTGGGAGGCCTACGGCGGCACGCACTACGCGCCGCGCGCCGACCTCGCCTCCAAGGACCAGCAGATCGCCGTCGCCGAGCGGGTCCTCAAGGGCCAGGGACCCGGCGCGTGGCCGTCCTGCGGCCAGCGGGCCGGCCTCGCCCGCGGCGGGGACGCCCCCGACACCGCCTCCGCCGCCCCGAAGGCGTCCCGGGGCGGGAACGCGCCCGCCACCGCCTCCCTGCCCGGGCAGCGCGCCCTGTCCGAGCGGCCGGCCAGGAACGTCGGCCCGACCGCCGTCCCCACCGTCCGCGAGATGTACACCGTGACGCCGGGCGACTCCCTGTCGAAGATCGCCCGCGACGAACGGGTCCCGGGCGGCTGGCAGCGCCTGTACGACACGAACCGGCCCGTCGTCGGCGACGACCCCGACCTCATCCTCCCCGGCCAGCGCCTCACCCTGCGCATCGCCGCCCCGCAGAAGCCCCCGACGCGGACGCCCCCGACGAGGACCCCGGCGGCGAAGACGCCCCCGCCGAAGGCCTCCGGACCGACCACCATGCCCCGGCCCGTCACACC
>NZ_RDBH01000297.1 GCF_008042145.1 Streptomyces sp. adm13(2018) | reverse complement strand
CCCACCCGGTGACGACACCCTCGATCTGAGGCTCGACGAACTCGTCACCCTCCTCGAAGGCGGCCACATGGACGCCGAGATCCTCGACGGCGACCTGCTGGACTCCGTCGCCTCCTGGAACCCGGCCCCCACACCCGTAGGCGTCTTCCAACTCGTCCCCGTGCGGCTCGAACGAGACCTGCCGCTCATCACCCGGTGGATGAACGACCCCGCCGTCGCCGCCTTCTGGGAACTGGCCGGACCCGATAGCGCCACCGCCGAGCACATCAGCGCCCAACTCGAAGGCGACGGCCGCAGCGTCCCCTGCCTCGGAGTGCTCGACAACACGCCCGTGAGCTACTTCGAGATCTACCGGGCGGACCTCGACCCGCTCGCCCGGCACTACCCGGCGCGTCCCCACGACACCGGTATCCATCTGCTGGTCGGAGGCGTCACCGACCGTGGCCGCGGTGTCGGCAGCACCCTGCTGCGCACCGTCGCCGATCTCGTCCTCGACCACCGTCCCCGCTGCACCCGCGTCGTCGCCGAACCCGACATCCGCAACACCCCCTCCGTCTCCGCGTTCCTCACCGGCGGCTTCCGCTTCGCGGCGGAAGTCGACCTTCCCGACAAACAAGCGGCCCTCATGATGCGTGACCGCACCCTCCGTCACGTTCTGTGAACAACCCTCTGCCTTCTCTCCACCGCCCGGCCCACAGCGGTTCCCACTCCGAGGAGTCCTCGTGTCGACGTCCCCTGCACCCCACGACTCCGCACAACCC
>NZ_RDBH01000296.1 GCF_008042145.1 Streptomyces sp. adm13(2018) | reverse complement strand
GCATCCCCGCCGCGCAGTTGGCCCAGGCCAACCACATCCTCGCCCACCCCCAGAAGCCCGACATGGCGGCGCTCGGCGCGGACCCGCGGCTCGGGCACTTCGTCGTCGCCCGCCTCGCCCAGCGCCACCGGATCCGGGTCGAACTCCGTGCCTCGGTGTACGGCGGCACCCTCGCCATCGTCTTCCTGCCGGCCCACATGCTGGAGGAGCTCGACTCCCCGGTCATGGACCAGCTCCGTGCCGCCGTACACCGAGGCACGGAGTTCGACCCGGATCCGGTGGCGCTGGGCGAGGCGGGCGACGACGAAGTGCCCGAGCCGCGGGTCCGCGCCGAGCGCCGCCATGTCGGGCTTCTGGGGGTGGGCGAGGATGTGGTTGGCCTGGGCCAACTGCGCGGCGGGGATGCCGAGTCCGTGGTCCTCGACGTGCAGGGCCACTCCCTCGGCGACGTGCAGCGCGCTGACGACGACCTGGGTGTAGGGCGGGGAGAAGTTGGTGGCGTTCTCGACGAGTTCGGCGAGCAGGTGGGTGACGTCGGCGACCGCGCGGCCGGCCAGCGCCACGCGCTTGGTCGCGGGCAGGTTCTCGACCTTGACGCGGGTGTAGTGCTCGGTCTCGGCCACGGCGCTGCGCATCACGTCGGTGATGGTGACCGGTTCGGTCATCCGGCGGCTCGGAGGCGTGTCGCCGAGGATGACCAGGTTCTCCGCGTGGCGCCGCACGCGGGTGGCGAGGTGGTCGACCTTGAAGATGTCCTTGAGGAGGTCGGAGTCGCCGTGCTTGCGCTCCAGGTCGTCCAGGAGGGCGATGAGACGGTGGATCAGGGTCTGGGTACGGCGGGTGAGCTGGCCGAGCACCTTCTCGGCGCCGGCGTGTCCGCGCGACTGGCTGAGAACGGTGTCGACGGCGGCGTGCTGGAGCCGGTCGATCGCGGCGCCGAGGTGCTGCAGTTCACCGGGGACCGGGCCGTCCGGCTCGTCGGCGAGGGGGGCGAGCGGTTCCCCGCGTTCGGACTGGGCCAGCGTCTGGGGCCAGTTCCGGGCCATCTCCTCGGTGCGGCGCTGGAGTTCCGTCACCGCGTCGAGGGTCGAGCGGCGTGCCCTGAGGCCGAGGACCGCGCCGGCCGTGAGGAGGCCCACGGTGAGGGTCGTACCGGCGAGCAGGCCGATGAGCAGGCCGGTGGCGCGGCCGGACGCCGTGTCGGCGAGTTCGTCCAGGGAGCCGGCGGCGAGGCCCTGCAGATCGGTGACGAGGGCGTCGGCCTCGGTCCGCCAGGCGTTGGCCGAGTCCGGGAGGCGGGTGGCCGATCCGGTGGCGACCGCGTCCTCGATCGACACGACGGTGGACGACGCCTCGGACGCGGCGAGTCGCGTGTAGCGGGCGCGGGCCGATTCGGGCAGGTCGCCGACGGCGAGGGCGGCCTGGATCTCGCGCTGGGCGTCCCGGTAGTGGCCGAACTGCTGCCGGGCCGCCGCGGACATGCTGCTGCCGGGGAGCGCCGCGGTCAGCAGGGCGTCCTCGCGCGACAGCATCTCGACCATGCGGACCAGGGTGGCGGTGGCGTTGCCGCCCTGGGAGAGCGGGCCGTCCTCGCTGCGCACCGCGAAGCCGATCAGATCGGTGCCGCTGCGGATGACGTCGGTGAGCTGCCGGAAGGCGTTCTCGGGGGACAGGGTGCGCGCGTCGATCGCCTCGCGCTGTCCGGCCAGGGTGTCCAGGGACGCGCCGAGGCTCCGGGCCGGTGCGCCGAGCGATCCGTCCACGGCGGCCAGGCCCGCCCGGAAGTCCACGACCGAGGCGTCCGTCCGGGTGCGGGCCTGGTCCAGGGCGGTCCGTGCCGCGTCGGAACGGCTCGCCTGCCACAGGGCCGTCAGGCGCCGCTCCTGCTGGAGGGCCGACACCACGCTCAGCGCGCTGCCGCCGGTGGTGCCGGTGCGTTCCGCGTCGTCCTGGAGCTGGATCTGTTCACTGGCCAGACCGACGCCCGTATAGCCCCACAGACCGGTGAGGGCGATGGCGGGTGCGACGATCGGCATGATCAGCTGCTTGCGGAGAGACCTGCGCGGGGCAAGCCGGTGGCGCGCCTTCGGGTCGCTAGTGCCTGACATCTGAATTGAATCCTCGCAGCGAGCTGACGACAGTGAAGTTGATGCTCAGCGGTCCTGATTCCTGCGGCGTGGCGCCTGGACACGGAACAGCGCGGCAGTGATCATGCCGCACCGTATCAGGAGTCCATGACGGGAGTCCGCCACGTCCGTTGCCACTCGGTGCCCTCAACAGATCCATTCGCAAGGCGAGTTGATCAGCGATTGCACCGAATGGGCGGAGTCACAGCAACGCGAGCAGCTTCGGGGTGTAGAGGTCTCCGATCGTGGCGGTGCCGGCGACCATGTCGAAGTAGATCGACGTCAGTTCGGCATCCTGGCGGATGGCCCGCAGCATGGCCAGGCGGCTGGGGTGCTGCTCGTCGAGCCGGGCCACGGCGAGGGTCGCCTCGTACCCGGGCTGGAGGGCGCCGTCCCGGTCCTTCCCGTACGCGTCGAGCGCCTGGTCGAGGAGGGCGGGGTCGCCGTCGAGCCGGCCGCCGACGTGCCGGGCGAGCAGTTCGGCCTGGAGGAAGGCGTCGCTGATGCCGCGCGCGGTGATGGAGTCCTTGTGGTGGCCCGCGTCGCCGACCAGGGCCCAACCCGGCCCGGACGCCTGGCGGAAGAAGTTCTGCTGGTCGCCGGTGCCGCGCAGGCGCTCGACCCTGGTGGCGCCCCGCAGCCGGTCGTACAGGGCGGGTGCCGTGGCTTGAACCTGACGGAGGTGGTGGTGCTCGGCGTCGGCCCGGATCTCCTCGAAGCGCGCCTGGGGGAAGTAGGTCAGGACCAGGGTGGCCTCATGGGTGGCGACGGCGGCGACCCAGCGGTCGGGGGCCTCGTACAGTTCCAGGTCGGCCGGTACGCCCTGCCAGTACGAGTAGTAGGCGCAGGTCAGTCGGGGGTGCTGGAGGGTGATCGGGGCGCCGGTGAGGTCGGCGACGGTGGACCGCATGCCGTCGGCGCCGACGACGAGCCGGGCCCGCTCGCGGAAGGGCGCCCCGGCGTGGGTGCCCTCCACGCCGACGACGCGGCCGGTGTCGTCGCGCAGGAGCCCCGTCACGCGGGAGCTCAGCCGCATCTCGGCGCCGGCCCTGGCCGCGGCCTCGGCGAGGAGGGGGTCGAGGATGTGCCGGCGGGGCGCGTAGGCGGCGCGCTGGCCGTCGGCGCCGCGGCCGCATCCTTCGAGTCGGATGCCGTCGACCTCGTACACGACGTTCTCGAGGGGCGGGCAGCCGGTGGCCCGCAGCTCGTCAAGCAGTCCCCACCGGGCCAGGGCGGCGATCCCCGGCTGGTGGATCAGGTGGGTGGAGAGGGTGTCGGAGGGGAAGGCGGCGCGGTCGATGACCAGGACGCGGTGGCCCGCCCGGGCGAGCTGGAGGGCGGTGGCGGAGCCGGCGACGCGGGCGCCGACCACGATGACGTCGTACATGGGTGCTGCCTCATAGGAATGGTGGGTTGAACCGCGTCGCGCTGGGCCCCACTCCCCCGGGTCGGGCCCAGCGCGGCGGTGGTCAGCGTGCGGGGGACAGTTCGGTCAGCAGGGCGCGGTGGTCGATCTTTCCGTTGGCGTTCAGCGGAAGGCTGTCCAGGACCGAGATGCGGCGGGGCCGCAGGTAGGGCGGGAGGCGGTCGGCGAGCTCGGCGAACAGCTTCTGCGGGTCACAGCCGGTGCCGCTCACCGCCGCGTGGAGCTCGGGCGTGCCGTGGACGTCCGGGACCGCGAGGACGTACGCCTCGCGCACGCCGGTCAGCTCACGCAGCACGGCCGCGACCTCGCCGGGCTCGATGCGGTGGCCGCGCACCTTGATCTGGTGGTCCGTGCGGCCGAGGTGCACGAGCGCCCCGTCGCGCAGGGCGACCCGGTCGCCGGTCCGGTACCAGTGGTCGGCGCCCGCCTGCTTGTCCGCGCCGTCGCCCTCCCCCGGTACGGGCGGGTGGAAGCGGCCGGCGTCGTCCGCCGGGTCCAGATAGCCGGGGAAGCGCTGCGGTCCGCGGACGAGCAGCTCGCCGGTGTCGGCGGGGAGGTCGTCCTCGTCCAGGATCAGGTACTCCGTGCCCGGGTGGCACTGTCCGATCGGCGTGGTGCCGTTGGGAGTGGCGGGCCAGTCGGCGGGGTCGTCCGGGAGCCGGTAGGCCGTGCAGGAGACGGTCAGTTCGGTCGGCCCGTACAGCACTTCGATCGTGCTGCCGGGCGCCGCGGTGCGCCAGGCGCGCGCGGCACGGAGCGGGAGGGCCTCGCCGCCGAAGACGCTCCATCGCAGGGTGGGCATGCTGTTCGGTTTGAGCGTGCCGAGGCGTTCCGCGAAGGAGATCAGGGAGGGCACCGAGAACCAGTGGGTCAGCCGCAGGTTGTTGACCGTGGCGACCGGGGAGAGCAGTTGCGCGGCGGAGGGGACCACCAGGGTGGCGCCCGCCGCCCAGGCGACGAAGAGGTCGTGCACGGAGCCGTCGAATGTCAGGTCGAAGGCCGCCGACATCCGGCTGTCCGGTCCGACGTCGTAGCGCTCGGCCATCGAGGTGAGGTACGCGGAGAGGTTCCGGTGCAGGACGGGCACGCCCTTGGGGGTGCCCGTCGACCCGGAGGTGAAGATGATGTAGGCGACGGCGTCGGGGCCCGTCTCCGGGACGGCCGACGGGTCGGCGGGGCGCACGTCGGGCACGGCCGCGGGGTCGAGCGGCAGTTCCGTCACGCTCAGGCCGGCCGCCGCGCCCGGGGTGTCGGTGAGGACCAGGTCGAGGCCGGCCGCGTCGACGACGGAGGCGGTGCGGGACGGGGGGTGCTCGGGGTTGAGGGGCACCACGGTCGCGCCGGCCCGGAGGATGGCGAGATAGCCCGCGTAGGCGGAGGGCGACCGCCCGGCGAGGAGTCCGATGCGCCGGGGGGCGGGTCCGGTGCGCGCGAGGATCTGCGCGGCGTAGCCCTCGGCCAGGGCGCCGAGCCCGCGGTACGTGAAGGTCTGGCCGGCGACTTCGAGGGCGACGCGGCTGTCGCCGTACCGTTCGACGGACCGGGTGAACCAGCTGTACGCGTCGCGTGGTCCGGTCATCGCACACCGGCCTCGAGCGAGCCGGTCCAGACCCGGAGCTCGCCCACGGTGCCGAGGCGTCCGACCTCCTCGGGGTCTATCTCCCGGCCGGTCTGCTGGGTCAGTTCCACGATGAGCTGGAGTCTGGCGAGGGAGTCGATGCCTATGTCCGCGAGGCGCGACGCGTCGTCGAAGTCGGTGCGGGCGTGCTCGCGCAGGAGCCAGTCCGCCGCGCTCTCCGTGTCGGTGGCGCGGTCCTCTCCCGGCCAGTACCTGCGGGTCTGCCACGGGTACCGGGGCAGCGGGACCACGGTCCCGGGTTCGTCGAAGAGGGCCTCCCAGTGCACGTCCTCGCCGGCGCGGTAGCGCTCGACGGCCTCCGTCAGGGCGGCGGGGGCGGCGGGGTGCGCGTGCTCCCCGGCGGCGCCGCGGGACAGGGCCCGGACGAGCTCCGCGTGGCTGGAACCGACGACGGCCAGTCGGTGGGCGTGGTGGGTGCGGCGGGTGGCCGCGGTGTGGCAGATGTCCCGGAGCGGGTACGCGGCTCCGCGGCCGCCGGGGCCGAGGTGGGCGACGTAGGCCTCGGCGAGGTCGAGCAGGGCCTGGGGCGAGCGGGCGGACAGCGCGAGGACGTGGGGGGTGCC
>NZ_RDBH01000295.1 GCF_008042145.1 Streptomyces sp. adm13(2018) | reverse complement strand
GACCGCCCCCGGCCACCGTCACCGGCGCCGAAGCGTTCCCAGGAGGGTCACTATGGCAAAACCCGCAGCTCAACGCACATCTGAGAGGTGAGTGTCTGGTCACACGGCCTGGCCGAGCGCGCTCTGGTACGGCTCCGCCGGACGGGATCGCGCGCTCCACCCGTCCGCCGCCGAGTTCCTCCAGTCGATCGGGGACTGCCCGTACGCCGCACGGAAGACACGGCTGAAGTGCGAGGCGCTGGTGAACCCCCACCGGTGTGCGACTCCGGCGATCGTCGTGTCGGTGGCGTCCCTGCGGGCAAGGGTCCGCCGGCACTCTTCGAGGCGGCGCCGCTGGATCCAGCGGCTGACGGTGACGCCTTCGCCCTCGAAGAGCTTGTGTAGATAGCGCACGGAGACGTGGTGGGCGCGGGCGACCAGCTCGGGCGTGAGGTCGGGGTCGGTCAGATGGGCGTCGATGAAGGCGCGGATCCGGGTGAGGAGCACGCGAGCGCCGCTCGGTGACTCCGTGGTGTCCGCGCCCCGCTGTTCGTCGGCGAGGACGGTGAGCAGGTCGATCACGTTGCGGGCGATGAGCTCGCCGACGGGCTCCGGACAGGTTTCGGCGGTGTCCACCAGCTGCGACAGGAGCGGCGCGAGGATCCCCCCGACCGCGGATTCGGACCCGACGGGCAGGGCGGTGATCCGGGAGACGTCGGACTCGTCGAGGCCGAGGACGGCCCGCGGCAGGACCAGGGACTTCGTCTGGAACGGTTCGGGGAGGGCGAGCCGGATCGGGCGCGCCATGTCGTAGACGAAGAGCTGTCCGGGGAGTACGACGTTGTCCCGGGCGTCCTGTTCGACGCGGGCGCCGCCCCGGCTGAGCAGCTTCACGACCACGAGGTCCTCGTCGTCGGCGCAGGCGATGAGTCGCTTGGTCCTGTGGGCGAACTGGGGCTCGCTCTCCACCGTGACCGCCTGCACGCGCCCCAGTGCCGCGGTACGGATCGTGCCGGACCGCACCTCTTCGGGTATGGCCATGTCCACGGCTCCGAACGTCCGGGACAGTGCCTCGCGCCAGTGGCCGCGGCGGTGCGCGGCGGGCACGGTCTCCGCGGCGTGGCGGGTGCGGATGAGGGGGCCGGGCGCGGATGCCGGCGAAAGCGTGTGCATGGGTGTTTCCTCTGGCGGGTCGAGCTCTGACAGCAGCCTGTCAGCGAACCGCGCGGCGGCACATCACGTGAATCCGCTAGATCATGTGATGCCTTGCAGGTCAGGGGCGGGGCGTGGCGAGCCGGCCTCGTTTGTCGGACCCGTTCCGCCGGTCGGCCGTCACCAACCCCATGTGCCCGGGCCGCCCTTGAAGGGACCTTCGATCTCGGGTGTGATCCAGCCGCCGTAGAAGTCGCCCTCCTGGGCGACCACCACCTCGCCGTCCACCGTGCAGCGCGCCGCGGAGGGGTAGAAGGCCAGATGGCCGCGGAGCGACTCGTACGGTGCGAGGGGCTGCTCGTAGCTCCAAGCGGCGCGGGGCACCACGATGTCGGCGACGACGACATCCCAGTAGGTGGCCGCGCCCTTCCACTCGCAGACGCTCCGGCCCGCCCCGGCCCGCAGGAGTTCCGTGTGCACGTCGCCGCGCGGCAGGTAGAAGACCGGGGGGTGGCTCGTCTCCAGGACACGCAGGCTCTCGTACGTGTCCGCCACCACGTGGGGCCCGACCGTGACCCGCACATGACGGTCGTCGGCCGTCAGCCGCGGCGGCCGCGGGTAGTCCCACACCGACTCCACCGGCCGCGCCCCGGCGGGTCCGTGTCCCCGGGGGCCGTCGGACTCGTTGTCCACGTCGCTCATGGCCTGCCCTCACCGTTCGCCTGCTGCCCGTACCGCTCCTCGCCCGTACCGCTACTTCTGCCGTGGACCGGACCGCGGATGCACGGTCCTGCATGACGTGCATGGGTGCGTGGTTCGGGGGCACACGAGCTCTGGAGCGGAGGACATGGCCGCTCCTTGAGGGCCTGCGGTCTCCCCCCGTCCGCGCGGGCCCCGGGCATGGTGGAGGTGGCCGGCTCGCATCCGTCAGGGCGCGGGCCGGTCACCGTGTCCTGACCCCGGACGTCCTCACCCGGAGAT
>NZ_RDBH01000294.1 GCF_008042145.1 Streptomyces sp. adm13(2018) | reverse complement strand
CGGGCCCGTCGGGATCTCGTCGGCGGTGACGGCGGGCTGCCAGCCGTGCCGGTCGAGGGCGCGGACGAGGGCGGCGACCATGGTGGCGTCGAACTGGCTGCCGGCGCACCGCTCCAGTTCGGCGACGGCGGTGGGCACCGGGCGGGCCCGGCTGTAGGAGCGGGTGGAGGTCATGGCGTCGAAGGCGTCGGCGACGGCCACCATCCGGGCGCACTCGGGGATCTCGTCGCCGCGCAGGCCGTAGGGGTAGCCGCTGCCGTCCATGCGCTCGTGGTGGTGGAGGATCGCGCCCCGTGCCTCGCCGAGGAAGCCGATGCCGCGGACGATCTCGTGGCCGTACTCGGGGTGCAGTTCGATGATCCGGCGCTCCGCGGGGGTGAGGGGGCCGTCCTTGCGGAGGATCCGGGTGGGGACGCCGAGTTTGCCGACGTCGTGGAGGATGCCGGCGAACCGTACGACGTCGAGCCGGTCCTCGGCCATGCCCAGCTCGCGGGCGATCAGGACGGAGGCGTGGCCGACGCGTTCGCCGTGGCCCCGGGTGTAGCGGTCCTTGATGTCGACGGCCTGGACGAGGGCGCGGATGGTGGCCTGGTGGGCGGCGCGCTCGCGGTGGTACTGGGCGAAGACCCAGCAGGAGATGTGGATGGGGAGGAGGACGAAGAGCGCCGACACCGGCCCGTACGTGCTGCGCCAGAGGACGGCCATCATCAGTCCGGCGAGTCCGTGCACGGCGTGCGGGGCGAGGGCCCGGCCGAGGAGGCCGTGCCAGGCGGCTCGCAGCGGCAGGCCGTCGGCGGTGGCCCGGATGCCGCCGTCGAGGGCGGTGAGGACGAGGCAGAAGGCGAGCGCGGCGCCGCCGGCGGGCAGCAGGGCGTACGGGAAGTCGGGGGCGTCGGGCCCGTCTCCGAGGACGTGGGCGCGGTTCAGCGTCTCGGCGGTGCTCGCCGCGGCCCAGACCGCGAGGGCGGTGGCGGCGGCCCGCCAGGCGCGGCGAGCACCGCCGAGACGCTGAACCGCGCCCACG
>NZ_RDBH01000293.1 GCF_008042145.1 Streptomyces sp. adm13(2018) | reverse complement strand
CCGCCCGCCCCGCCACCGGCCTCTCCGGCCAGCGCGGCTACCTCGTCCAGGCCGTGGAGGAGTACCTGACCGAGCACGGCATCGTCGACGAGAAGACCCTCGCGGGCGGCGGCTTCCGCATCACCACCACCCTCGAACCCGCCAAGCAGGACGCCCTCGTGAAGGCCGTCGAGGACCAGGTGACGTCCCGGCTGGACCCGGCGGCCTCCCCCGTCGACCGGTACGTCCGGGTCGGTGCCGCCGCCGTCGACCCGGCCAACGGCCAGGTCCTCGCCATGTACGGCGGCGTCGACTACACCCGCCAGTACGTCAACAACGCCACCCGCCGCGACTACCAGGTCGGCTCCACCTTCAAGCCCTTCGTCCTCACCGCCGCCGTCCAGAGCGGCGCCCAGACCCAGCAGGGCGAACCGATCACCCCCCACACCGTGTACGACGGACGCAACCGCCGCCCGGTGGAAGGCTGGCCCGGTCTCCCGTACGACCCCTCCAACGAGGACGACGAGAACTTCGGCGAGATCGCCGTCGGCGCCGCGACCGACCTGTCGGTCAACGCCGTCTACGCCCAGATGGCCGTCGACGTCGGCCCCGGACACGTCCGCCGCACCGCCGTCGCCCTCGGCCTGCCCGGCTCCACCCCCGACCTCACCGCCACCCCCTCCATCGCCCTCGGCGCGGCCACCGCGAGCGTCCTCGACATGGCGACGGCGTACGCGACCCTCGCCGCCCACGGCCGGCACGGCACGTACACCCTCGTCGAGAGCCTCAGCAGGGACGGCCAGGAGATCACCGTGCCCACCCCCACCGCCCGGCAGGCGGTGACCCGGGAGGCCGCCGACACCACCACGGCCGTCCTGCGGAACGTCGTCAGGACCGGCACCGGAACCGCCGCACTCGCCGCCGGCCGCCCCGCGGCCGGGAAGACCGGCACCGCCGAGGACGACAAGGCGGCCTGGTTCGCCGGCTACACCCCGGAACTCGCCACCGTCGTCGCCCTGATGGGCCAGGACCCCGAGTCCGGACGGCAGGAACCCCTCTACGGCGCACTCGGCCGGCCCCGGATCAACGGCGGCGGCGAACCCACCGAGATCTGGGCCCAGTTCACCCGGGACGCCCTGGCGGGAACCCCGCCCCGGGACTTCGACCTCCAGGTGAT
Organism: Streptomyces sp. adm13(2018); assembly: GCF_008042145.1. Lineage (GTDB taxonomy): Bacteria > Actinomycetota > Actinomycetes > Streptomycetales > Streptomycetaceae > Streptomyces. Next base: position 29 of record NZ_RDBH01000293.1, on the reverse strand, counting down.
GCCCGGAGCCGAGGAACTCCCCTCGGTCC
>NZ_RDBH01000292.1 GCF_008042145.1 Streptomyces sp. adm13(2018) | reverse complement strand
TCGTCGGCTCCGCCTCCAGGAGCCGCGCCGCGTGGCGGCCGAGCCGGGCGAGGACGTCCGCCGGGAGCCAGGGGTCGGGGACCGGCAGGGTCTCCGCGATCTCGGCGGCCGTCGGCCGCGCCCCCGGGTCCTTGGCGAGGCAGGCCCGGATCACCCCGGTCAGCTCGGGGGCCAGATCCGTCAGGTCGGGCTCGTCGTGGGCGATGCGGAACATGGTCGCGTGCACGCCGCTGTCCGCCGTCCCGAAGGGGGAGCGGCCGGTCGCCGCGTACGCGAGGACCGAGCCGAGGCAGAAGACGTCCGACGCGGGCGTGAGCCGGTCGCCCCGCACCTGTTCGGGCGACATGAAGCCGGGGGAGCCGACGACCGCGCCGGTGGTGGTCAGGTTGCCGCCCTCGGCGACGGTGTCGACGGCCCGTGCGATGCCGAAGTCGATGATCCGCGGGCCGTCGACGGTGAGCAGCACGTTCGACGGCTTGAGGTCGCGGTGGACGAGCCCGGCCGCGTGGATGTGCACCAGGGCCCGGGCCAGGCCTCCGGCCAGCGCCTTCACGGTCACGGGCGGCAGCGGCCCGAACTCGTCGCCGACCACGGCCCGCAGCGACGGGCCCGGCACGTAGCCGATCGCGACCCACGGGGAGCCGGCCGTGGTGTCCGAGCCGAGGACGGGCGCGGTGCCCGTGCCGCCGACCCGCTCCAGGGCCGCGACCTCGCGGGCGAAGCGGCGCCGGAACTCGTCCTGGGCGGCCAGTTCCGCGTGCACGATCTTCACGGCGACGGTCCGCCCGCCGGCCGAACGCGCGAGGAACACCCGGCCCATTCCGCCGACGCCGAGGCGGCCGAGCAGACGGAACGGGCCGATGCTGACCGGGTCTTCCGCGTTCAAGGGGTCCACGTCGTCAGAGCATGCCAGACCGCGGGACGGCCGTCCCTCCCGTCGGCCCGCCGCCGCAGGGGCCCGGCGCGGGCGGCTCATCAGAGGTTGCCGGTGCCGGGGAGCGTGGGTGTAATGGCCACGAGGGGGCGTTCAGTCTGAGGAGAACCCCATGCGTGTCGTCGAAGTGACCGCCTACGGCGGACCCGAGGTCCTCAGAATGGCGCGCCGGCCCGAGCCGGTGGCCGGGGACGTGCCCGGCCGGGTGCGGGTGCGGCTCAAGGCCGCCGGTGTGAACCAGGCGGACCTGCGGATCCGGGCCGGCCTGTACTCCGACGCGGTCGGTGCGCTCAAGCCGCCCTTCGTGCTGGGCACGGACTTCGCGGGCAAGCTGCTCGACCCCGTGCCGGGCATGCCCGAGGGGACCCGGGTGGCCGGTTACGTGCCCTGGTACGAGGAGCTGACCGGCGAGGGCACGTACGCGGAGATCGTCCGGGTCGACCCCGCGTGGCTGGCCCCGATCCCGGACGACGTGGAGTTCACCGTGGCCTCGTCCGTCCCACTGGCCTCGGCGACGGCCCAGCAGGGCCTCGACCGGCTCGCGCTGCCGCCGGGGGCGACGCTCCTGGTCACCGGCGCCAGCGCCGTCGTGGGCCGGCTCGCGGTCCAGTACGCCCACGCGGCCGGGCTCCGGGTCGTCGCCGTCGCCCACGAGGGCGACGAGAGCGAGCTGAGCATCCTCGGCGCGGACCACGCCGTCACCCGCGACATGCCGGGTGTGGTGCTCGCCCGGGTGGCCGAGGTCGCCCCGGACGGGGTCGACGGGGTCTTCGACGGGGCGCTGGTCGGCGAGGCGCTGCTCCCGGCGCTGAAGGACGGCGGGGTGTTCGTGGCGATCGCGCCCGACCGGATTCCGGCCTCCCAGCGGGACATCCGCGTCGAGGCGGTCCGGGCCACGCCGGACGCGGAGCGGCTCAAGGAGACCCTGGAGAAGGTGGCGGCCCGCGAGGTGATCACCCGGGTGGCCGACGTCATGCCGCTGGAGGCCGTCGCGGAGGCGCACCGCCGCGCGGAGGCCGGCCACCGGCCGGGCAGGATCGTGCTCCTGATCTGAGACGGCGGACCTGAGACGGCGGATCCGAGACGGCGGATCCGAGACGGCGGATCCGAGACGGCGGATCCGAGACGGCGGATCCGAGACGGCGGATCCGAGACCGCGCTTCCGCCCGCGCGGGATCCCCCCCGAAGGAGAGGCCCGGACCAGGGGTC
>NZ_RDBH01000291.1 GCF_008042145.1 Streptomyces sp. adm13(2018) | reverse complement strand
GGCGAGGCGGGCGGCGATCCGGGTGCGCAGGCCAGGCATGCTGACAACGTTGTCGGGCCCCTTCGGATCGCTCTTCCAATCCGACCATTCGAGGTGCCCGATCGTGGACTTCTCCGTCCACTTGTGTGCCCGGGACAGCGCGGCGGACACGCGGACCATCGCCTCGACCTGCGCTGCGGGCCAGGGGTCCTTGCCGTCGCCAAGGTTTTCGCACTCCCAGCCGTAGAAGTGCGCGTTGCCATCGACCGCGCCAGCGCTGCCCTGGTGCTCGGTGGGAGCCGGGGGCCGGGTGCCGTAGGACTCGGCGACCACGGCGTCGAGGACTCGGGGGTCGCCGCCGCCGGCGTGGTTGGCGCGCCCGTTGCCGACGAGGTGAACGGTGCCGTCTCGACGGATGACGCCGTGGCACAGCGGGCCGGGGAGGTCGCCGGTGCCGTTGAAGCACATGGGGACGGCGGACATGGTCTTGGGGGTGACGGTGTGGTGGAGCATGCTGCCGTAGACGGGACCCCACTTCCCGACGTGGTTGCGGTTGTTCGTCCGCCAGCCGGGATGCTCGACGACCTTGACGCCTTCGGCGCGGAGGGCGTCGACAAGTTTGTCGGGGGTAAGTGGCGCTGCCATGGTTGGCCCCTTTCTTTGGGTCCAGCATATGCAGAAGGCCCCAACCTGGGGGGAAAGGTTGGGGCCTTGCGCGTCGCCTGCCTAGGCCATCGCACCCACAGACCGAGTATGCACCCGGATGGGGGAGTTGTGGTGCTTATCGGTGTGGCGGCGTGCCGTACGGTCCGGGAGGGCCGGGGGGTGGCTGGTAAGGGCC
>NZ_RDBH01000290.1 GCF_008042145.1 Streptomyces sp. adm13(2018) | reverse complement strand
CCCCGCCTACGGGTACCCCGGCCCCGCCGGAGCGAGCCCCCCGGCCGACCCGGGGGGCTATGACGCGCCCGGTGCTCCCGGCGGCTTCGGCCACGGTGGCGACCCGAACGCGACGGCCCAGGCCGAGCTCTGCCCGCAGTGCCGGACGCCCCGTGAGCACATGGCGCCGTTCTGCGAGGAGTGCCGCTGGAACTTCCTCACGAACACCGCGACCTCGTACACCCCGGTGGCCCCGCAGAACGTGCCGTCGGCGCAGCGGCCGACGGGTCCCCCGCCCGGTCTGAACCTCCCGCCGGGCTTCCAGGCCACGCCGCCGGGCCGGCCCGAGCCGCAGGGACCGCAGGGGCCCCCGCCGGGCCAGGACCCGTTCGGCTACCAGGGTTCGCGGCCCTCGCAGGTCAACCGCCCGGCCGAGCCGCTGGGCGGCGAGCCCACCCACCACCAGGCCCCGCCGCAGCGCCCGCCGGCGCAGCAGCCGCCCGGCCCGGCGGGTCAGAGCGACCGGTTCGGTCCGCCCGGCGAGGGCGACCGGTTCGGTCCGCCCGGCCAGGGTGACCCCTTCGGTCCTCCCGGTCAGCAGCCGCCGGCGCCTCCGGCGTACCTCCAGACGCCGGCCGCGCCCCCGGGCGCTCCGGCGCAGGCTCCGCCGGCGCCCGCGCCGCCGCAGCCGCGCGGGGACGACGACTGGGTCCTCTCGCCGCCGTCGCATCAGGCACCGCAGCCTCCGCAGCAGCACCAGGGGCACCCGCCGCAGCCTCCGCAGCACCACCAGGCGCCGCCTCCACCGCAGCAGCACCAGGCGCCCCCGCAACCTCCCCAGCACCAAGC
>NZ_RDBH01000029.1 GCF_008042145.1 Streptomyces sp. adm13(2018) | reverse complement strand
GCCCTCCAGGCCCTCGCGGGCCGCCTCCGCCGCACCATCGGCGGCGACGCCGTCGCCTCCACCCCCGGCCCCGGCTACCGGCTCGTCGCCGACCCCGAGGACATCGACCTGTACGGCCCTCCAGGCCCTCGCGGGCCGCCTCCGCCGCACCATCGGCGGCGACGCCGTCGCCTCCACCCCCGGCCCCGGCTACCGGCTCGTCGCCGACCCCGAGGACATCGACCTGTACGTCTTCGAGCGCCAGGTCCGGGACGCGGGCACCCGCCTCGACGCCGGCGACCCCGAGCAGGCCGCCGTCCTCCTGCGCCACGCCCTCGGCCTCTTCCGGGGCCCCGCCCTCGCCGACCTGCCCGGCCCGGCCGGCGTCCGCCCCGAGGCCCAGCGGCTCGCCGCCCTGCGGCGGCGCGTCGAGGCCGACCTGCGCAGGGGCGCCACCGACGGGCTCGTACCGGAACTGACCGAGCTCACCGCCACGTACCCGTACGACGAGGCCTTCCGTGCCCACCTCATCCGGGCCCTGCGGGCCGAGGGCCGTCATGCCGACGCCCTCGCGGCCTTCGAGTCGGCCCGCCGCACCCTCGCCGACGCCCTCGGCGCCGACCCCGGCCCCGAACTCGCCGCCCTCCACCGCGAACTCCTCGCGGTGCCGGAGAGTCCGCCGCCGTCCCAGGGGAGGCAAGGCGCCGGAACCGCACCGGAGAGCCGCCCGCCGGACCGGCCGCACGCGGGCGCAGCCCCGGCCGACCGCGCCGACCTCACCCCGGCCTCCGGCAACATCCGCCCCCGCCTCACCTCCTTCGTCGGCCGGGAGCCCGAACTGGCCGCCCTCCGCGCGGACCTGGAGCGGTTCCGGCTCGTCACCCTGACCGGCCCCGGCGGCTCGGGAAAGACCCGCCTCGCGGAGGCCCCTCGCCCCCGCCGCCTGGATCGCCGAGCTCGCGCCGCTCGACGCCCCCGAGGCCGTCCCCGGCGCCGTCCTCTCCGCGCTCGGGCTCCGCGAGGTCACCCTGATCACCCGCGAGGGCGCCACCCTCCAGGACGACCCCACGGCCCGGCTGGTCGAGCACCTCGCCCGCGGCCCGTTCCTCCTCGTCCTCGACAACTGCGAGCACGTGATCGACGCGGCCGCGGCCCTCGCCGAGACCCTCCTCACCGGCTGTCCGCAGCTTCGCGTCATCGCCACCAGCCGCGAACCCCTCGGCGTGCCGGGGGAGTCGGTCCGGCCCCTCGAACCCCTGCCGCCCGACCCCGCCCACCGCCTCTTCGCCGAGCGCGCCCGCGCCGTACGCCCCGACGTCGACCTCACCCGGGACGGCGGCGCGGCCGTCGACGAGATCTGCCGGCGGCTCGACGGCCTGCCCCTCGCGATCGAACTGGCCGCGGCCCGCCTCCGGCTGCTCACCCCGCGCCAGATCGCCGACCGCCTCGACGACCGCTTCCGCCTCCTCACCTCCGGCTCCCGCACGGTCCTGCCCCGCCAGCAGACCCTCCGCGCCGTCGTCGACTGGTCCTGGGACCTGCTCGACCCCACCGAGCGCACCCTGCTCCGCCAGGTCTCGGTCTTCGCCGGCGGCTGGGACCTCGCCGCGGCGGAGTCCCTCTCCCCGCGCGCGGCGGACCCGCTCGGCGCGCTGGTCGACAAGTCCCTCGTGGTCGCCACCCCCGTCGAGGGCGGCGAGATGCGCTACCGGCTCCTGGAGACCATCCACGAGTACGCGACCGAGCGCGCCGCCGAGACCCCGGAGCTGCTCGCCGCCGCCGAGGCCGCCCACACCGCCCACTTCACGGCCCTCGCCGAAGCGGCCGAGCCGAAGCTCCGCTCGGCCGAGCAGCTTCCGTGGATCGAGCGGATCGAGCGCGACCTGGACAACATCCGCGCCGCCCTGCACCGCACCGTCGGCACCGCCCCGCAGCCGCCCGCCCCGGCCGCGAGGGGAGGCACACCGCCCGACGAGGCCGCCGCCCACCGCCTGGTCTTCGCCATGGGCTGGTTCTGGTGGCTGCGCAACTACCGGCCCGAGGGCCTGACCTGGGTCGCCCGCACGGTCGCGCTCGGCGACGACCCGGACGACCCCGACGACCCCCGCTACTGGCCCCGGATGCGCCTGCGCATGCTGCACTTCTTCCTGGAGGTGGAGAGCCGCACGCTGGGGGACTTCCAGGAACCGGAGGCGCTCGCGCTCGCCCGCCGCGTGCGGTCGGCGTTCGGCGAGCCACCCGGCCCCGAGGGCGCCCGGTTCCCCGGCCTGCTCTGGCCGTTCACCGCGTACCTCACCGAGGAACCGGCCGTGGTCCTCACTCTCCTCGACGAGGCCGTCGCCAACTGCCGGCGCCACGGCGAGGACTGGGAGGTCGGCGTCAGCCTCATGTTCCGTACGCACATGGTCGTCGACATGCCCGGCGGCATGCCCGGCATCGACGAGGACCTGGCCGAGCTCCGCGTCCTCGCCCGGAGGGTCGGGGACCGCTGGATGGGGGCGCAGATCGCGAGCGCGGTGGGCGAGGCCCATATGCTGCGCGGCCGCACGGACGAGGCCGGGGAGGCGTACGAGGAGGCCCTCCGGCTGGCCCGCGAGGTCGGCGCGCACGCCGAGTCCCCGTTCCTCCTCGCCCGCATGGCCGAACTCGCCTACCACACGGGAGACATGGAGGCGGCGGAGAAGGGGCTCGACGAGGCCGCCCGGGAGGCGGAGCGCTACCGGGTGCGGGACAGCGGCGTGTTCGTCTGCTTCCTGCGGGCCGGCGTCGCCCTGTACCGCGGTGAGGTCGCGGAGGCCCGCGCCCAGCTGGAGGAGGCGGGCCGCACGATGACGACCGGGGCGCCCCCACCGCACTTCGAGGCGGCGTTCGTGGGGCTGTCCGCACGCGTCGAGGCGTACGAGGGGCGGGCGTCCGCGGTCGCCACGGCCACCCGGGCGCTGCGCGGCGCGCGGGACGCGCAGTGCGCGGAGTTCTTCGTCTCGGGCCTGGGGGAGTGCCTCGCGGTCGTCCTGTCCGCGGCGGACGAACCGGCCCCGGCGGTCATGGTCATGGCGGCCGTCGAGGGCTGGCGCACTGAGCTGCCCCGCTCGGTGCCGAGCCTGCGGGACGTCCGGGAGGTGACCGACCGGGCTGTCGCGGCCCTGGGTCCTTCGGGCGTCGCCGCCGCCCGCGCGGCGGGGGAGGGCCTCGGCGTCGACGAGGTGCTCGCCCTCGCGGAGGGCCTCGGCGACCGGTGAGCGCGGCGGGCGTCAGGAGCAGCTGATGCGGGACTGCGCCCAGTCGGCGACCAGGGCCCGCCCGAACGGCGTGTGCTCCTCCACGACCAGCCGGAGGGTGCGGTGGCCGGTGAGGTCGACATGCACCGGGACGGGCGGGTCACCGGCCCGGACCACGCCGGAACGCCACAGCCGCTCCTCGTCCCCGTACACGGAGAACCGGACACCGCCGAAGCCGACGAGGGCGCTCAGGTCGTCCACACCGGCGATCGCGTCGTAGCTCGTGCACGACCGGTTGAGGCGGATCAGCAGGGACGAGGGCGCGTGCACGCTCACCCCGTACGCGTACGGGGTCCCGCCGGCGGACAGGTCGCGGCGCTGCCACAGCCAGCTGCTGCCGGCGAGGTCGACCTCGGGCTCGGTGCCGTCGCCGAGGACCCCGTAGTCCAGCTCGTCGACCCGGTAGACCCGCGGCGGGGCGGGAGGCGGCGGTGTCGGCTCGGCCGAGGGCTTCTCGGTCCGGGGC
>NZ_RDBH01000289.1 GCF_008042145.1 Streptomyces sp. adm13(2018) | reverse complement strand
GTCCGAGAGGGTTTCCCGGGCGTGGGCGGGGAGAGAGAGCTGCCAGGTGAGCAGGCGCGTGGCATCGGAGCCGAGCCGGGGGTGCGGCGCGGCGCGGGGAGGAGAGCGTCACCCCACCGGAAGGCGGGGGCGCGGCGCGGCCCGAGGAGGGGAACGCCCCGCCGCCAGAGCGGGCCCGCGCACACACCGGGGCCCAGGATGCGTCGTCGCCGGAGAGCCCGGCCGGGGTGCGGGCCGAGGACCCCGAGGACTCCGAGGACCCCGAGGACCGGGACGCCCTCCGGCTGGACGAAGCACGCGCGCTCGTGGGCGCCTTGCCCCTCCTCTCGCCTGCGCTCCGGCACATCCCGCCGGGCATGCGCGAGGAGTTGACCCGGCTCGCCGCCCGCTGGCTGGCCGCCGGGCACGGCTCGGCGGATGTCCATGAACACGTCCTGCGCGGCCTGCCGGGCGAGGGAACGCCCGTACTGCGTCCCGGCGGGCTCGTGCGGTACCTGCTCCGGGAGGTCCCGCCCCGCGCGCTCCCACTGCCCGCGCCGACTCCCCCGGTGTCCGGCCCACGGCTCTCGTCGCGGTTGGAAGGCACGCGGGAGTGCGCGGGCGACGGGCACACCCAGCCCATGCTCTTCCGGCCGGTGGCCGACGAGACGTTCTGCCCCAGGTGCCTCGGGGGCCTCTAAGGGTGGGCCGGGTGCGTGAGTGACGGGTGGGACCGCCCTCTCTCCGAGAGTCGCTCCTTCCGGTGGTGCGTCAAGGGCGCTCCTTCGTCGCGTCGCTGCGCGATGGCCTGCGGCCACCCTTGACCCACCACCGGAAGGAGCGAAAAC
>NZ_RDBH01000288.1 GCF_008042145.1 Streptomyces sp. adm13(2018) | reverse complement strand
GGGCATGGGGTGAGGACCTTCGCTGCTCGCGGACGTACGGGTCGGCCGCGACGCTGCCACGCCGAGGGGCGGGGGCCGGGACGGCGACACCGCGACCACCCCCGGACGGCCGGGCCGATCCGCCTGATCGGCCTACAGTCGTACGGTCGGATGGGCGGCTTGGCGGATGGTCGGCTCAAGCCCCGGGGCGCGCGGACCCGGCGCGAGGGCCCGGCTCAGGCCGACCGCGGTGCGGACCCGCCGCCGAAGAGCGGGGCCAGGACCAGCCAGGCCGCGCCCTCCGCCACGGCGTCCCGGTCCCCCGCCACGCGCACCGGGGCCGTGAGGCCCAGCCCGGCGAGCACCTCTCGCACCCCGCCCGCGAAGACCTCGGGCGCGGCCAGGACCAGCCGGCCGCCGAGCAGCACCTCGTCGATGTCGAGGAGCCGTACGACGTTGGCCGCGCCCGCGCCGAGGATCCGCGCGGCCTCGGCCCCGTCGCCGCGCGCGACCGCCGCGAGACAGAGGACCTCCAGGCAGCCGCGGCCGCCGCAGCCGCACGCGGGCCCGTCGAGCTGGACGGTCTGGTGGCCCAGCTCGCCGGCGCCCGTCCTGTCCCCCCGGAGCGGGGCCCCGCCGAGGACGAGACCGGCGCCGAGCCCCGTACCGAGGTGGACGTACGCGAAGGAGGAGGGGGCGGCGGGGCGGACGGCGAGGCCCAGGGCGGCGGCGTTGGTGTCCTTGTCGAGGACGACGGGCAGCCCGAGGCGCCGGGCCAGCTCCTCGCGGACGGGGTGGCCGTCCCACTCGGGGAAGCCCGTCACCCGGCCGGGCACGCCGGCGAGGTGGTCGAGCGGGCCGGGCATGGCGACCCCGACACCGAGGACGGACGGTGGGAGTGGCCCGGGGGCGGAGTCCTGCACGCGACCGGGGCGCGGACCAGGGGCGGAGTCTTGCGCGCGACCGGGGTGCGGACCAGGGGCGAAGTCCTGCACGCGACCGGGGTGCGGACCAGGGGCGAAGTCCTGCACGCGACCGGGGTGCGGACCAGGGGCGAGGTCCTGCACGCGACCGGGGCGCGGACCAGGGGCGAGGTCCGCCCCGGGGCCTGCGTCTCGCCCGCGACCGGCGTGTGCGCCCGGCGCGGCGAAGCCCGCCAGAACCGCCCCCAC
>NZ_RDBH01000287.1 GCF_008042145.1 Streptomyces sp. adm13(2018) | reverse complement strand
CCCCGAGGTCCGCCACCCGCGGCCCGCCACCGTCCACGCTCCCGCCGCCCGGCCGTACCGGCGGCGGTCCGTCCGCGCGCCCCGGCACCGCCCCGGGCCCGCGTCCGCCTCCGGAGGAAAACATGACCGCCACGCCCACCGCCGCCCCGGACGGCTGGGAGGTGCGCGACAGCGCCCTCGTCCGGGTCTTCGAGCCGAAGACCTTCCCCGAACTCCTCGCCACCGTCGAGCGCGTGGAGCGGATCGCCGAGGCCGCCAACCACCACCCCGACATCGAGATCCGCTGGCGCCCGCCGGTGCGCACCCCCGCCGACGACCCGGCCGTGAAGCTGCCCGCGGTGCTCTCCCTCACCTTCCGCTGCAACACCCACACCCTCGGCTCCGTCACCGAGGCGGACGCGGCCCTCGCCGCGTCCATCGAGACCGCCCTCGTCCCCGCCGGCTGACGATCCCCAGGAGCTCCCGCCCATGTCCACGCACACCACCGCCGTCGGCCCCCTGGACATCCACTGGGGCAGCCGCACCTATCTGCTGGCCGTCATCAACGCCACGCCCGACTCCTTCAGCGGCGACGGCGTGTACGCCACCCCCGCCGCCGAGGAGTCCGCCGTCCGCCTGGCCGCCGCCGCCCTCGCCGACGGCGCCGACGTCGTCGACATCGGCGGTGTCCCCACCTTCCCCGGGGCCGCCCCCGTGCCCTGGGACGAGGAGCTGCGCCGGGTGACGCCGATCGTCTCGGCGATCACCCGCGAGGTGCCCGTGGCCGTCTCCGTCGACACCTGCCAGGCGCGGGTCGCCGAGGCCGCGCTGGACGCCGGAGCCCACATGATCAACAGCTGCTGGGGGCTGCGCACCACGGACGGGGCCTGGAACACCGACCTCGCCAAGGTGGTGGCCGAGCGGGAGGTTCCGCTCGTCCTCACCCACAACCGGGCCTCGGTCTCCGTCACCGGGCCCAACGGGGGCTACTGGCTGGACCCCGGGTACACCGACGTCTTCGCCGAGGTCATGGCCGATCTGAGGGCCCAGCTGGAGTACGCCCGGGAGCAGGGGATCGCCGCCGACCGGCTGATCGCCGACTTCGGCCTCGGCATGGGCAAGACGCCCGCGCAGAACCTCGTCCTCTTCGAGAACCTCTCCGCCATGCGGGAGCTCGGTGCCCCGGCGCTGCTCTCCCACTCCCGGAAGAACTTCATCGGGGAGGTCGTCGGCGGCACTCCCGCCGAGCGCGACGGTGCCACCGTCGCCCTCACCGGGCTCGGGATCGCCGCCGGCGTCGACATGCTCCGCATCCACAACGTGGCGCTCAACAAGCAGGCGGCCCTGATGTGCGACCGGATGCTC
>NZ_RDBH01000286.1 GCF_008042145.1 Streptomyces sp. adm13(2018) | reverse complement strand
CAGCGTCCGTCGGTGGCGAGTCCGCGTTGGCGGGAGAACTCGATGAAGATGCCGGGGGTGGACATGATGGTGACGCCGCCGGCGAGGGCCAGCGAACACTCGCCGGAGCGCAGGGCCTGGACGGCGAGGTGGAGTGCGACGAGTGAGGAGGAGCAGGCGGTGTCGACGGTGAGTGCGGGGCCTTGGAGGCCGAGGGTGTAGGCGACGCGGCCGGAGGCGACGCTCGACGTCGTTCCGGTCAGTCCGAAGCCGGCCGCACCGGCCGCCGCCTCACCCAGCCGCGGACCGTACTCCTGGGCCATGACCCCGGCGAACACGCCCGCCTGCGTGCCGCGCAGGGAGTCCGGGGCGATCCCCGCCCGCTCCAGGGCCTCCCAGCACGTCTCCAGGAAGGCCCGCTGCTGCGGGTCCATCGCCAGCGCCTCGCGCGGGGAGATCCCGAACAGCTCGGCGTCGAACTCCGCCGCGCCCGCCAGGAATCCGCCGTCCCGCACATACGTGGTGCCCACGTGCGCGGGGTCGGGGTGGTAGAGGCCGTCGAGGTCCCAGCCCCGGTCCGCCGGGAAGCCGGAGACGACGTCGCGCTGTTCGGCGACGACCTGCCACAGGCCCTCGGGGGAGTCCACCCCGCCGGGGAAGCGGCAGCCCATGCCGACGATCACGATCGGGTCGTCGTCCCGACCCGCGCGGTCCTCGGGGGCCGTGGCGTCCTGCCTGCCCTCGGCCAGCAGGGCGGCCAGGGCGGCGGGGCTGGGATGGTCGTAGACCACAGTGGTGGGGAGCTTGCGGCCGGTGGCGGCGACGAGCCGGTTGCGCAGCTCGACGACCGTCACCGAGTCGATGCCCAGTTCCTTGAACGTCCGCCGCGGCTCGATCTCGGCGGGGGAGTCGTAGCGGAGTACGGCGGCGGTGTGGGCCCGGACCAGCTCCAGGGCGGCCGGCCCCGTCAGCGAACGGTTGGGTTCGTCGTCCCGGTCGTCCGACGCCTCGACGACGGCCGCCCTGGAGATGGTCCGGGCC
>NZ_RDBH01000285.1 GCF_008042145.1 Streptomyces sp. adm13(2018) | reverse complement strand
GTTCCTGGTGGGTGCCGTGGTCGATGATCCGGCCGTGGTCGAGGACGGCGATCCGGTCGGCGAGGGCGAGGGTGGAGCGGCGGCGGGCGACGATCAGGGTGGTGCGGTCCCCGGCCCGGTCGCGCAGGGCGTCGTGGATGCGCTGTTCGACGCGGGCGTCGACGGCGGAGGTGGCGTCGTCGAGGACGAGGACGCGGGGGGTGGCGGCGAGGGCGCGGGCGAGGGCGAGGCGCTGACGCTGTCCGCCGGACAGGGCGCCGCGTTCGCCGAGGACCGTGGCGTAGCCGTCGGGCAGGGCGGTGATGAAGGCGTGGGCCTGGGCGGTGCGGGCGGCGGCGTGGATCTCGGCGTCGGTGGCGCCGGGCCGGCCGTAGGCGATGGCCTCGCGGACGGTTCCGGTGAGGAGGGCCGTGTCCTCGGGGACGCCGGCGACGGCGCCGCGCAGGGAGGCGTAGGTCAGGTCGCGGACGTCGGCGCCGCCGATCCGCACGGCTCCCCCGGAGACGTCGTGGAACCGGGAGAGGAGCAGGGCGAGGGTGGACTTGCCCGACCCGGGGGCGCCGACCAAGGCCAGGGTCTCGCCGGGTTCGACGCGGAGGGAGAGGTCGGTGAGGACGGGCCGGCCGGCGCCGTAGGCGAAGGTGACGCGGTCGAACTCGATGCCGAGGGGACCTTCTTCGGGGAGCCGTGTCGTGCCCTCGGTCAGCAGCGGGCGGGTGTCGATCACTTCGAGGACCCGCTCGATCCCGGCGCCGGCCTGCTGGCCCATGGTGAGCAGCGCGGCGAGGGTCTTGACGGGGCCGACGAGCTGGGCGATGTAGGAGGAGAACGCGAGGAGGGCGCCGAGGCTGAGTTCGCCGCGGGCCGCGAGCCAGCCGCCGACGGCGAGGGCGCCGACCTGTCCGAGGGAGGGGACGCACTGGAGGGCGGGCCCGTAGCGGGCGTTGAGCCGTACCGCGCGCATCCGGCCGGCGAAGAGCCGCCGGGCGGCGTCGGCGAGCCGGTCCTGCTCCCGCTGTTCCTGGCCGAATCCCTTGACGACGCGGATGCCGGCGGTGGAGCTGGCGACGACTCCGGCGACGGCGGCGGCCTGGTTCTGGGCGTACCAGGTCGCGGGGTAGAGCCAGGTCCGGCTGCGTCGGCCGATGAACCACAGGGCGGGGACGAGGGCGAGTGCGACCAGGGCGAGGAGCGGGGAGAGCAGCGCGATGAGGACGAGGGAGACCAGCAGGAGGGCCGCGCTGGAGATCGCCGTGGGCAGGGTGGAGACGAGCCCGAAGACCATGTTGAGGTCCCCGGAGGAGCGGCTGAGGAGTTGACCGGTGCTCAGTTCGTCGCGGCGTGCGCCGTCCAGGCGGGAGAGCGAGCGGATCAGGTCGACCCGCAGGTCGTGCTGGACGTCGGCGGCGAGCCGTCCGGCGTGGTGGCGGCGGAGGTGGGCGGCGAGGTAGCCGAGCGCGGCGACGGCGAGCAGGGCTCCGGTCCACAGGGCGGCGGACCGGGCGGGGCGCAGGACGACGTCGTCGACGATCWCCATGGTGACGAGGGGGACGAGGGCGCTGGTCGCGGTTCCGAGGAGCGCGGCAAGGACCGCGACGAGCACACTGCGCCGGTGGCGCAGACAGCGGCGGGCGAGCCGCCCGGTCCAGGAACCCCGGTCGGTGTCGTCGGTGGGGTGCGTCATCCCGGGGCCTCCTCTCGTG
>NZ_RDBH01000284.1 GCF_008042145.1 Streptomyces sp. adm13(2018) | reverse complement strand
GCGGTGGTGTGGATGACGGGCATGTCGGCAGGCTAGGCACCGCTCTTTGCTCGGTGCAATACTTTCTTTGCTCTCGGTGCAATAGAGGTGGAGGCGGGTGTCCTCAGTCCGAACCGGGGCGCTGGGCGCCGGTGTTCGGTCGCGCCGCGGGTTCGTGGATACGGGGAAGGGCAGGGCGATGGAGGAGTACCGGCGGATCGCCGATCGCGTCGAGGCCGCCGTGCGGGACGGTCGGTTGCGGCCCGGTGACCGGTTGCCGCCGCAGCGGGTCTTCGCCCGGCGGCACGCCATCGCCAACTCCACCGCCATCCGCGTCTACGGCGAGCTCGCCCGGCGCGGCCTCGTCGTCGGAGAGGTCGGCCGCGGCACCTTCGTCCGCGCCGCGCCCCCGCTGCCGGGGCCCGCGCTCGCGGAGGCGACCGGCGCCGCGCCGGTCGACCTCCAGCTCAACTACCCCGTCGCCGAAGGGCAGTCCGCGCTGATGGCCCCCGGCCTCGCCGCCCTCGCCCGGTCCGACGTACTGGCCGAGGCCGTGGCCCGGCCCGCCGCCGCCACCGGCACCCCGGAGGCGCGCGAGGCGGCGGCCGCCGTCCTCGCCCGGCCCGGGTGGGCGCCCGACCCCGACGCCGTGCTCTTCGCGGGGAACGGCCGCCAGGCCATCGCCGCCGCCCTCGCGGCCCTCGTCCCGCCCGGCGGCCGGCTCGGTGTCGAGGCCCTCACGTATCCCCTGGTCAAAGCGGTGGCCGAGACGCTCGGCATCCGGCTCGTCCCGCTCGCCCTCGACGAGGAGGGCGTACGGCCCGAGGCGCTCGCGGCCGCCCACCGGGCGGCGCCGCTGGCCGCCGTCTACCTCCAGCCCACGCTGCACAACCCGCTCTCCGCGACAGCGGGCGAGGAGCGGCGGGCCGCACTCGCCGAACTGCTGCGGAGTACGGACCTCACCGCCGTCGAGGACACCACCTGGGCCTTCCTCCTTCCCGACGCGCCCGCGCCGCTGGCCGCGCACGCCCCCGAGCGGGTCCTCCTCGTCGACAGCCTCTCCAAGCGGCTCGCCCCGGGGCTGACCGTCGGCTACCTCGTCGTGCCCGGCCGGTTCCGGGCCGCGGTGGCGGAGGCGCTGCGCTCCGGCGCCTGGACGGCGGGTGGCCTCGCCCTGGCCGCCGCCACCCGGTGGACCGGGGACGGGACCGTCGCCGAGGTGGTCGCGGCGAAACGCGCGGACACGGCGGCCCGGCACGCGCTGGTCCGCCGGCGCCTCGCCGGGCAGACGGTCCGGACCTCACCGCACGCCTACCACTGCTGGTGGGAGCTGCCCGCGCCGTGGAGGGCCGAGACCTTCGTGGCGGCGGCGGCCGCTCGCGCGGGCGTGGCGGTCACCCCGGGCGGCGCCTTCGCGGTCGGCGGCCGGGACGATACGGGAACGGCGCCGGACGCGGTCCGCATCGGGCTCGCCTCCCCGCCGCCGGCCGTCCTCGACGAGGTAGCCGACGGTCAGCCCCGGGGCGAGCCGCTTGGAGAGGCTGTCGACGAGGAGGACCCGCTCGGGGGCGTGCGCGGCCAGCGGCGCGGGCGCGTCGGGAAGGAGGAAGGCCCAGGTGGTGTCCTCGACGGCGG
>NZ_RDBH01000283.1 GCF_008042145.1 Streptomyces sp. adm13(2018) | reverse complement strand
GGGCATCCGGAAGGCCACCCACGCCCACGGCGCGGGCGAGTCGGGGCTCGGGAAGCTGATCGAGCTCCACGCCGTGAACGGCGCCGGGGACGTCATGATCACCGTCGCCCTCGCCTCCACCGTCTTCTTCTCCGTCCCGACCGACGAGGCGCGCGGCCGGGTCGCGCTCTACCTCGCCGTCACCATGGCCCCCTTCACCCTCCTCGCCCCCGTGATCGGTCCGCTCCTGGACCGGATCCCGCACGGGCGGCGGGCGGCAGGGCGATGCCGATCGCGCCGCCCACCACCCACGCCATCTGCAGCGCCGTCTCGGAGCGCGCGAACGCCGACGTCCGTACGAGCTCCGGCACGTCCCGCTGGATCAGCGCGTCGAGCGACAGCTTCGACAGGGCCTGGGTGAGGCCCGCGACCGCGCCCAGGACGGCCACCATCACCCCGCCGAAGAAGATCGCCGTGAAGACCGCCGTGGCGCAGACCACGCTGATCATCGTGGCGATGATCACTTCGGGCCCGTGCCCCCGGTCCCGTAGGAGCGAGCCCATCGCCGTACCGCAGGCGTTGCCCACGCCGGCCGACACGCCCACGATGCCCAGCGAGACGGCGGCGCTCTGCCCCGACAGCGGGTGGTCGCGCAGCAGGAACGCCAGGAAGAAGATCAGGAAACCCGACAGCATCCGCTGCGCCGCGTTGGCCTGGAGGCCGTGCAGCACCGAGGGCCCCACCGTCCGCAGGCTGGGTTTCCGCTCCCCGTGCGTCAGCAGGTGCGCCCGCCGCTCACCCTTCGCGGAGTCCACCTTCGGCGGCATCCGCAGCGCCCAGAAGGTCCCCAGCAGGAACAGCGCACAGGCCCCGTACAGCGGATAGCGGGGCCCGAGCATCTGGAGCCCCGCCCCGATGGGCGCGGCGATGCCGGTCGCGAGCAGCCCGGCCAGGGTGACCCGCGAGTTCGCCTTCACCAGCGAGAAGTCCGGTGGCAGGAGCCGGGGCACGACGGCGCTGCGCACCACCCCGTACGCCTTGGACGCCACGAGTACGCCGAGCGCCGCCGGGTACAGCTCCAGGCCGCCCGTCGCCACCGCCCCCGACATCATGATCGCGAGGATGGCGCGGGTCACCATCGCGCCCGCCATCGCCGCCCGCCGCCCGTGCGGGATCCGGTCCAGGAGCGGACCGATCACGGGGGCGAGGAGGGTGAAGGGGGCCATGGTGACGGCGAGGTAGAGCGCGACCCGGCCGCGCGCCTCGTCGGTCGGGACGGAGAAGAAGACGGTGGAGGCGAGGGCGACGGTGATCATGACGTCCCCGGCGCCGTTCACGGCGTGGAGCTCGATCAGCTTCCCGAGCCCCGACTCGCCCGCGCCGTGGGCGTGGGTGGCCTTCCGGATGCCCTTCGCGGTGCCGGTGAACGGCAGGTGCAGGGCACGACCGACCGACCGGCCCGCTCGGCTGAGCGGCCCGGCATGATCTTCGGATCGTGCGGGTGACCGTGCGGCTGCCACTCCGTCATAGTGCCCCACAGACGGGCGGCCTGGAGCTGTACCCGGCGGCGCTCGGCGTACTCGTGGCGTCCAAGGCGTACGGGGTGGTGCGC
>NZ_RDBH01000282.1 GCF_008042145.1 Streptomyces sp. adm13(2018) | reverse complement strand
GCCGTGGTGGTCGTCCTCGGGGTGGGGCGGGGGCTCCTCCGAGGAGTGGTTCATCCGGAGACCGGCCAGGAAGCTGTCGTCAAAGAGGCTGCTCATCGCCTCACGAGTCTAGGACGCCCCGCCGACATCCGGGCCCGCCTTCGGGAGCCGCCTTCTCCTGCGGCCTGCGGTACCGGTCACACCGGGGCGGCCGGGAGTCGCCCCGGAGGGCCCGGGACGGGCCCCGGGGGTCACGTCCAGAGGGTCGCGATGAAGATGTTCGCCGTGGTCAGAGCGCCGACGGCGGCGAAGGCGCCCTTGTCGACCTGCTCCTCGTCGCGCTTGACGTAGACGAGGGCGAGGATCACGACGAGGATCCCGAGCTTGATGCCGATCTTGAGGTTGTTGACGGTCTGGTCGTCCGCCTGGTTCAGGCCGACCAGCGCGACGCCGGTGACGAGCATGACGAGCGCGCCGTGCAGCATCGCGGGGCCGAAGCGGGCCGTACCGGCCCCCATCGCCTTCATCTGGGTGAGGAAGCCGCCCAGCAGGGAGGCGATACCGATGATGTGCAGGGCGACGAAGACATTGATGAGGACGTCCATGGGCCGGAGCCTAACGGGGGCCCTAGCACCACCTTCCGGCCGGGTCCACCCACTCCCCCGCTTCGGTCGGAGGGTCACCGCGATGCCTGGCGGACCGGCCCTCCGGGCGAAAGACATCGGTCGCCCACCGCCAAGTGACGCCAATAGCGGTCATCACCCCGCCGGGTCGTGACCCCAGGTTTAGCGTCCTTCACCAGGTGATCGGCTCCCCACCACCGTCGGCGATCCGGCGGTTGCCGGTCACCCCCGCCGAGAAACCCCGGCGGCGGTCCGTCTCCCCTGTGCGGCCCGCCGTCGGCCCGGCGGGCCCGTGTCCCCCAGGCAGAGGATGTGACGCGCCCTCGTGGCAGCCCACCGAAAACCCCGGCATTCCCCCCTCGGTGGCCAGGCGGGCCGCACCGCCGCCACCCTCGCCCTCGCCTCCGCCGCGACCGCGACGCTCTTCGAGGGGTCCGGGCACGCCGAGCCCCGTCCCACCACCGCCCAGGTCAGGGAGAAGGTCGACCGGCTCTACGAGGAGGCCGAGGTCGCGACCGAGCGGTACAACGGCGCGAAGGAGAAGGCCGACGCCGCCCGCACCGCCTTCGAGCGGCTGCGCGACGAGGCCGCCCGCAGGACCCAGCGGCTCAACACCGCCCGGGACGCGCTCGGCTCGATGGCCGCCGCCCAGTACCGGTCCGGCGGCCTCGACCCCGCCGTCCAGCTGGTCCTCACCTCCGACCCCGACCAGTACCTGGACCGGGCCGCGCGCGCCGAGAAGGCCGCGGACCGGCAGGCGGTCGCCGTCGACGGCGTACGGCGTGAACTCGCCGCCGTACAGCGGCTGCGCGGCGAGTCGGCGGGCCGCCTGGAGGCGCTCGGCGGCCACGAGGCGGAGCTGCGGCGGCAGAAGGCGGCCGTCCTCGGCAAGCTCGGGGCGGCCCGGACCCTGCTCGCGCGGCTGACCGCCGAGGAGCGCGCCCGGTACGAGGCCGCGGAGGCGGCCCGGAACACCTCCGCGGGGAACGACCGCACCGGCGCCGCCACGACGGCCGCCCGT
>NZ_RDBH01000281.1 GCF_008042145.1 Streptomyces sp. adm13(2018) | reverse complement strand
GGCCGCGGCGGCCCGGAGGAGGAGGGTGCGGGCCTCGTCGGCGTGCGCGCGCCCGCAGTGCCGGCCGGCGGTGACGAAGCGCTCCTCCCAGCCGGGGGCGTGGGCCTCGGCCTCGGCGAGAGCGGTGTCCAGCCAGGCGCGGGCGGCAGGGGCGGTCAGCATGTCGGGGCCTCCCGGCGCAGGAAGGAGAGGGAGCCGCGGGCGAGTTCGGGGCCCGCGTGGGAGTGGCGGGGCAGCTCCACGACGGTGAGTCCGGGATAGCCGGCGGCGGTGAGTTCGGCGAGGGCGGCGAGCACCGGCGGGAAGTCGATCTCTCCGTCGCCGAGGGGCAGGTGTTCGTGGACTCCGCGGCGCATGTCCTCGATCTGGAGGTGGTGCACCCAGGGGGCGGCGGCGCGGAGGCAGTCGGCGGGAGGGAGGGGTTCGAGGCACTGGCAGTGGCCGATGTCGAGGGTGAGGCCGAGGACGGCGGGCGCCGGGTCGCCGAGGAGTCCGCGCAGGTGGTGGAAGTCGTCGAGGGTGGCGAGGAGGYGACCGGGCTCGGGTTCGACGGCCAGGGGGACGCGGGCGGCTTCGGCGGCTTCGAGGACGGGAGCGAGGGAGGAGGTGAGCCGCTTCCATGCCTCGTCCGGCGGGGTGTCGGCCGGGACGACGCCGCTGAAGCAGTGCACGGCGTGGGCGCCGAGGTCGGACGCGACCCGGACGGCCCTCAGGAGCAGCCCGATGCGGGCGGCCCGACCGTCGGCGTCCGGGTCGAGCAGCGACGGGCCGTGCTTGCGCCGCGGGTCGAGGACGTAGCGGGCGCCGGTCTCGACGGTCGCGGTGAGCCCCAGCTCGCCGAGACGGCGGGCGACCCGGGCGGTGCGGGCGGCCGCGCAGGTGGTGGAAGTCGTCGAGGGTGGCGAGGAGGTGACCGGGCTCGGGTTCGACGGCCAGGGGGACGCGGGCGGCTTCGG
>NZ_RDBH01000280.1 GCF_008042145.1 Streptomyces sp. adm13(2018) | reverse complement strand
GCGTACGCCGCCGCCCCGGGCGCCCGGGGCGGCGGCGTACGCGACACGGCTGACGCCTCCGCGTGCCGCGAGGGGCGACGAGGGCCACGTCCTACGGTGGTCCGATGCGATCCGTACCGAGATGGGCCCTTCTGTCCTCGGGGTGCGCCCCGCTGCTGCTGGCCGGCGGCTGGACCGTCGCGGCCCTGCTCGAAGGGCCCGCCTACGACCCCGTCACCCAGACGATCAGCGTTCTCGCCGCCTACGGCGCGGCGGGCTCCTGGGCCATGACCGGGGCGTTCCTGGCGCTCGGCGTCTGCCATCTCCTCACCGCCTGGGGCCTGCGGCCGGCCGCGCGCGCCGGACGCCTGGCGCTCGCCGGGGGCGGTGTGGCGGCTCTGGGGGTCGCGCTGGTGCCCACACCGAGCAGCGGGGGATCCCTGAACCACGGGGCGGTGGTCGTGGTCGGCTTCACGCTGCTCGCGGTGTGGCCGGTGCTGGCCGCCGTGCGCAGCGAGGGCGGGCCGTGGGGGCTGCGTCTGCTGCCGTCCGTCGCCGCGACCGTGGTGATGGCCCTCGGCGCGGTCTGGTTCCTGGTGGAGATGAACCGCCAGGGGCCCGTCGGGGTCGCCGAACGGCTCGTGACCTGCGTCCAGTCCACCTGGCCCCTGGTGGTGGTCGCCTCCTGCCTGCGCTCGCGCGTGAGCCGGATCGTGGCGGGTGGCGAGGGCAGTCGTGGCGGTGGCGAGGACGGTGGGATCGGCGGGGCGGGAGTGACCGGTGCGGCGGACGGGGAGTCCGTGCCGCCGCGGCGGCCCCCGGGCGGCTGACCCGGGCCCCGTCCGCGACCGTTCGCCCATTTGTTCGAATTAGCGTTAGGGTGAATCCGTGAACGCAGCACGACCCGCCCTCCCCGGACTCCAGGGCTCCCTGTTCGACCAGGGCGACGAGATCCGCTTCGGCCCGCTGGACGGCCTCCGGCGGACGCCGCTCGACGCCGGTGCCTGGGTCGACCACCTGCCCGGCTGGCTGCACGGAGCCGACGTGCTGTTCGAGGAGCTCGCCGACCACGTGCCCTGGCGGGCCGAGGAACGGCCCATGTACGACACCGTCGTCGCCGTACCCCGGCTCCTGGCCCACTACGGCGAGGGCGCGCCCCTCCCGCATCCCGCCCTCGCCGTAGTGGGCCAGGAGCCGGGGTACGGCGACGACGGTGTCGTACAT
>NZ_RDBH01000028.1 GCF_008042145.1 Streptomyces sp. adm13(2018) | reverse complement strand
GGGGTCCCGCCTGTCGCACCGGTGCCGCCGGGGCGGGCCTGGGCCCGCCGGGGTGGCGGCGGTCGAGGACGTCCAGCGCCCGCACCGCCGTCTCCAGGAGCGACGAGCCGCGGACGGCCGAGGCTCCGTGCAGGGCGCTGCCGACCGCGTACTCCTGGCCCTCCTCCTCCGCGACGCCCCTGAGGTGGTGGTCGACGAGCCGGGCCGCGACCTCCTCCGCCCGGTCCCCGACCCGCTCGCGCGGGTCGACGCGGCGGCGGTCGGCGTTACGGCTCGCCGCCCCCGCCCAGCGGCCGACGAACACGAAGCGGAGCGCGGTGAGTTCCGCCGTGTCATGGGTGGCGAAGGTCCACCGGCGGCCGGTGAGCGCGCCGAACATGCTGTGCAGCCCCCAGAGGACCGGGCCCGCGGTGTCGCCGCGCTCGTCCAGGACGGTGAACCGCTCCTCCGGGTGGCGCAGCAGCTCCGCGACCATCCCGTGGAGCTCCTCGCGCGCGTGCTCCAGCGCGCCGTCGAGCTCCCCCTGGCCGCGGCCGGTCGCGGGGACCAGGATCCGCTCCGGGATCACCGGCAGCTGCCCGCGCACCCGGGCCCCGTCCATGGCCGCCCCCTCCCAGTTCCAGGCGTGCAGCCCGAGGCAGGTGGCGGGTTCGAGGAGTTCGGGCGAACCGACGAGGGCGTGGCAGAGCACGGACGTACCGCCGTCGGCGTCCTTGAGCGGCGCGCGGTGGATGAGCATCACCTCCGAGCGCCGCTGGAGCCGGATCAGCGCCGGGCGGGTCTCCTCGCCGCTGGCGCGCAACACGGGCCCGGACGTCCGGAAGAGGTTCTCGGCCTCTTCGCGGGGACCGGACCAGGCCACCGGTCCGAAGCCGGTGCTGCCGGTGAGGTTCTCGCTGTCCCACCGGAACACGATCTGGTCGACCTCGTTCTCCGACCGCGTCATCGGTCGATCCCCTCCGTAGGTCCCGCGGGTTCCGCCCCGGGCAGCAGCCCGCACTGGGCGAAGAGCGACAGCAGTGGCGCGAGGACCCGGCGCGGCCGGGCCCCGTGCGGAAATCGGTCGCCGCGCGCCTGGCCGCCGGTCGCCGCGACGAAGTGCAGGGTGCAGTCGGCGCAGTCGTCGAAGGGCTTCAGCCAGGCGGGGCTGGCCGCCTGGGCCAGGAAGGCGTACGCGTCCCGGCTCTCGGCGTGGAGCGCGGCGGGGTCGAGGCGGCCCGGCAGGTCGCGGCCGAGCCAGCGGTCGACGACCGGTTCGAAGCGCACCAGGTCGCTCTTGTTGAGGGCGAGCGCGGCGGGGGCGGCGACGAGCCCGCCGCGCTGCCGGGGGATCCGGTTGAGCACGGTGGCGAAGGCCTCGTCGCCGAGGTCCCGCAGCCGCAGCCCGCTCTGCTCCCGTACCGGTTCGAGGGAGGGCAGCCGGAGCGCGCGCAGCGGGTCGAGGACGAAGACGAAGGCGTCCACGCCCATCAGGAAGCGGCCGACCTCGCTGTCCTGGGCGAGGTCCTCGCCCGCGAGGTCGAAGAAGACGACGGGCCGGGGCACGGCGCCTGCCGCCGAGACGAGCAGGCCGTCGGCGAAGCGGGCGAAGGTCTGCTGCCCCGTGCGTCCCAGCTGCCTGCCCTGCTGGAGGCTCTGGACGCGCTCGCGCAGATAGGCGCGGTGCGCCTCCGGGTTGAGCGGCAGGCACTTCAGTCCGTACGGTTCGAGGCCGCCGAGTTCGACCTCGCCCAGCATGGCGGCGAGGAGGTGGGTCTTGCCGACCGAGGAGCTGCCGACGAGCGCGACGGAGAGCGGCTCGCCGTTGACGAGGTAGGGCAGGGGCAGTTCGTGCCCCTCGTCGCCGTCCACGGTGTGCGGGCACAGGTGGTACGCCTTCCGCAGGGCGTCCGCGCGGTGGGCGGGGCGGCGCTCGGTGCTGAGGTCGAGCGGGACGCGGTTGCCCTTGGCGTCGATGGTGACGAGGAGGCGTTCGTCGAACTCGACGGGGAGCAGGCAGTGCGGGCACATCCGGTTGCGGGACGGCGGGGGCTGGACGATCTCGGAGCGACGCCCCGGATGATCCGCGTGAACAGCGAGGGACGCGACGGCGGGCGCGCGTCCCGGACGGGGACTCCCGGGGTCTCCGCGGCCGGGGCACCGACCGGGCGGCGCTCCCCGGTCAGGGCGCGCTTGCGGGCGAGTTGGGCGTCGTACCGGGCCCGGAAGGGTTCGAGCACGTCGACCGCCTCGGCCCCGGCCGCGAGCGGGTCGGGCACGTGGAGGAGCCTCAGCAGCTCGTCCGGGTGCGGCCGTTCCGCCGCGTGCGGGGAGAAGAGGCCGCTGTGCCGGAGGGCGGCGAGCCGCCGGTAGTCGCCGAGGTCCGCCGGGGGCCCGTCGCCCCGGTCCGTACGACCGGAGAGCAGGTGGTAGGCGAGCGCGGCGACGGACCACAGGTCGTCGCGCGGGTCGACGGCGCCGCGTCCCGCGCGCTGCTCGGGCGGGGCCCAGGGGGCCGCCCCGTACGGCGCGCGCTGCTCCCCCGCGCGCAGCGCCGCGTACGGCTCGCAGAGCCGGGCCCGGGTCCCGTCCCAGCGGACGTTCTCGGGGGTGATCGCCCGGTGGACGATGCCGAGCCCCGCCATGAGGCGGACGGCCATGGCGAGTTGGCCGGTGATGCGCTCCTGGTCGTCGGCGTCGAGACGGCCCGCCCACTCGGTGAGCGGGCGCCCGATCGGCGGGCGGTAGAGCACGAAGGGTTCGGCGGCGGACAGGTCGAAGCCGACGACCCGGGTGAGGACGCCGACGAACTTCTCCGCGCCGTAACGCCTTTCGAGGGCGACCGAGGCCGCCACCTCTCGCTCCAGGAGTCCGTACGCCTCCGGGCCGCCCTGCGCCTCGGAGGGGGCGAGCCGGTACTGCACGACGGGCACGCCGCCGGCCCCCAGGACCGCCCGGCGGGCGAGGAACCCGGGGCGGCCGGGGGGCCTGCGGTCCTCCCCGAACCGCACGACGAAGCGGCTCTGCGCCTCCCTGGGGGTGAGGAACTCCAGTTCCCGGTAGTACGGATGGGGCGGCGGGGCGGGTCCTCCCCGAACCGCACGACGAAGCGGCTCTGCGCCTCCCTGGGGGTGAGGAACTCCAGTTCCCGGTAGTACGGATGGGGCGGCGGGGCGGG
>NZ_RDBH01000279.1 GCF_008042145.1 Streptomyces sp. adm13(2018) | reverse complement strand
CCGCCTATCCTTCGACGCATGCCCCTCCCCCACCGTTCCCCCGACGGCGGGCGTCTCGCGCCACGGGCCGCCGATGCCGCCGTGGCCGGTGCCGTCCTGCTCGTCGTCGCCGTCTGGACGCTCGTCTCCGCGCGGTACGCGAGCGAGCCCCCCGCCCGGACGGCGCTCGGCTGGGCGCTGATCCTGGTCGGCTGCGGGGCGCTGTACGTCCGGCGGCGGCAGCCGGTCGCCGTCTCCGTGGTCACGCTGCTCGCCTGCGTCGTCTACTACCCGCTGTCCGCGCAGGACGGCCCGCTGATGATCGCCTTCGCGCTCGCGCTGTACACGACCGCCGCCGAGGGCCGCTTCGCCGCCGCCGTCGCGCTGGCCGCCGTGACGCTCCTCGCGGTCGGGCTCGGCGAGATCCGGCAGCGGCCCGGGCACCGGCAGATCGACGACACGTCCCTGGTCATGCTGGCCGGCTGGCTGATCAGCCTGGTGGCGGTGGGCCGGGCCCAGCGCACCCGGGCCGCCTATCTGCACGAGGTGGAGCAGCGGGCGCTGGCCGCCGAACGGGAGCAGGAGGCGCGGGCCCGGCAGAGCGCCACCGAGGAGCGGCTGCGGATCGCCCGGGAGGTGCACGACGTGCTCGGTCACAGCATCTCGCTGATCAACGTCCAGTCGGGAGCCGCGCTCCACCGCCTCGGCAAGGGGCCCGCGCCGGAGGCCGGGCTCGCCACCGCCACCGAGGCCCTCCAGGCGGTCAGGTCCACGAGCAAGGACGCGCTGCGCGAGCTGCGGGCGACCCTCGGAGTGCTCCGCCGGGCCGACGAGCCGACGCCGACGGCCCCGTCCCCCTCGGGGCTCACGCTCCTCGGCGACCTCGCCGCCCGCGCGCGTGGCGCCGGTCTCGACGTCCGTACGGAGGCCACGGGCACCGCGGTGGCCCTGCCGCCGCCCGTCGACCTGGCCGCGTACCGGATCGTGCAGGAGTCGCTCACGAACGTCACCCGCCACGCGGGCGCGAGGACCGTCCGCATCACCCTCGACTGGGAAGCCGCCGCCGTGCGGCTGCGGATCGCGGACGACGGCGGGGGCGCGCCGGAGGACCGGCCGCTCGGCAGCGGTGTCCGCGGCATGGCCGAGCGGGCCCGCGCGCTGGGCGGCGAACTGACCGCCGGGAACGGCGAGGGCGGCGGTTTCCTGGTCGACGCCCGACTGCCGTTCCCCGAACGACCCACGGCGACCGAACCGCCCACACCACCCACGGCGACCACACCGCCCACCACCGAACCCACCGCGTCCGAGCGCGACGCGGCCGAGAGGGACCCCCGATGATCCGTGTCGTGCTCGCCGACGACCAGAACCTGGTCCGGGCCGGCTTCCGGTCGATCCTCTCCGACGAGGAGGACCTGGAGGTCGTCGGAGAGGCCGGCGACGGCGAGCAGGCCATCGCGCTCGCCCGCGCACTGCGGCCGGACGTGGTCCTGATGGACATCCGCATGCCGGTCCTCGACGGTCTGGAGGCCACTCGCCGCATCACCGCCGACGAACGGCTCGTAGGCGTACGGGTGGTCATCCTGACGACCTTCGACGCGGACGACCACGTGTACGGGGCGCTTCGCGCGGGTGCCTCGGGGTTCCTGGTGAAGGACACCGAGCCGATGGAACTGCTGCACGCCGTCAGGGTGGTGGCGCGCGGCGACGCCCTGATCGCGCCGGCCGTGACCCGCCGGCTGATCGCCGAGTTCGCGGGCCGGGCCGACCGGCAGCCGGATCCGAGCCCCCGGCTCAACGCCCTCACCGAGCGGGAGCGCGAGGTCCTCGGCCTGGTCGGCGCCGGGCTCTCCAACGACGAGATCGCCGGCCGGCTCGTCCTGTCCCCCGCGACCGCCAAGACCCACGTCAGCCGGATCATGACGAAACTGGCGGTACGGGACCGGGCCCAGCTGGTGATCCTGGCGTACGAGTCGGGGATGATCACGCCGGGCTGGCTGGCCTGACCGAGGGCCGGTCGGCGGGTCCCGGCCCGGGCGCCCCCGGGGCACGGCGGACCCTCCGGTGCGACTCACGGAGTACGCGCGCGTGCCCGGGCACAACCCCCGGGGTACGGCCACTGTCCACCCCGGGGTGACGCCGCGGTCCCGGTCGTACGCCGACGCTGACCGGGTGAACCAGGACGTACTCGATCTCGCGCGGCTCCAGTTCGCCCTCACGGCGGGCGGCCACTTCCTGTTCGTCGCCCTCACCCTGGGGCTCGCGACCGTCGTCGCCGTCCTCCAGACCCGGGCCACGTTCAGCCGCGAGCCGCTGCACGCGCGCATGGTGCGGTTCTGGGGCCAGCTGTACGTGATCAACTACGCGGTCGGCATCGTCACCGGTCTGGTGATGGAGTTTCAGTTCGGCATGGCGTGGAGCGGGCTCACCCACGAGGCGGGGAACATCCTCGGGGCCTCGCTCGCCGTCGAGACGATCGTGGCGTTCTTCGTCGAGTCGACCTTCCTCGGCCTGTGGATCTTCGGCTGGCACCGCCTCAACCGGTGGGCCCACCTGGCCGCGATCTGGGTCGTCGTCCTCACCGCCTACGTCTCGGCGTACTGGATCCTCGTCTCCAACGGCTTCCTCAACCACCCCGTCGGCCACCGCTCCGAGCACGGCGAGCTCGTCCTCGCCGACCCGGTCGCGGTCCTGACCAACCCCTCGGCACTGCTGGCCTTCGGCCACGTCATCGCGGGCGCGCTGCTCACGGCGGGGTTCTTCATGGCGGGGGTGAGCGCCTACCACCTGTTCCGGCGCAGCCCGGAGTGGGAGTTCTTCGGCCGGAGCCTGCGGATCGGGGTGTTCCTGTCGGCACCCGCGCTGATGGTGACCGCCGTCTTCGGCGGGGTGCAGCTCGCCGTCCTCGACGCCTTCCAGCCGATGAAGTCGGCCGTGTTCCGGGGCGAGTCGGCGGAGATCGCGCGGGTCCAGGCGGAGCTGACGGAACGTTTCGGTCCCGGCGACTACGTGCCCTCCGAGGCCTGGACCCGGGGCGGCGCGCTGGTGATGCTGATCTGCTTCGCGCTGATGATGTACCTGTGCTTCGCCGGGGTGATCCTGGCCGCCTTCCGGAAGGCCGTCTTCCGGTTCCGCCCGTGGCATGTCGTCCTGATGGCGGCCGTCCCGCTGCCGTACATCGCGATGATCAGCGGCTGGGTCTTTCGGGAGTCCGGGCGGCAGCCCTGGGTGGTCTACGGCCTGCTCAGGACCGAGGACGCGGTCTCCGACCTCTCCCCCGGCACGATGCGCCTCTCCCTGACGGTCTTCACGACGGTCTTCGTCCTCCTCGCGGCCCTCAACACCTGGCTCCTCACCCGGCACGCCCGCCGCGGCCCGGTCGAGGCCGGCCTCGGCCGGGCCGCGGCGGGCGTGCCGGGTGAGGAGCCAGGTGTTGAGGGCCGCGAGGAGGACGAAGACCG
>NZ_RDBH01000278.1 GCF_008042145.1 Streptomyces sp. adm13(2018) | reverse complement strand
GCACCTCGGAGATGTACGAGAGGAAGGCGCGGTGCGGGCCGAGGACGAGCAGACCGGAGCGGCGGATCCGCTGCGGATGGGTGTAGAGGAGGTACGCGGCCCGGTGCAGGCCCACCGCGGTCTTGCCGGTACCGGGCGCCCCCTGCACGCACAGGGAGGCGGCCGGGTCGGAGCGCACGAGGTCGTCCTGCTCGGGCTGGATGGTCGCCGACCTCGTCCTCCTCGACGAGCTCGCAGGCCTGATCGAACGTCCAGAGGGCTACGGCCACGTCGTCGTGGACGAGGCACAGGATCTCTCGCCGATGGAGTGCCGGGCGATCGCCCGCCGTACCCGGTTCGGGTCCCTCACCGTCCTCGGGGACCTCGCGCAGGGCACGACCCCGTGGGCGGCCCACGACTGGCCGGAACAACTCGCCCACCTGGGCAAGCCCGGGACGCCCGTGGTGCCGCTCACCCTCGGCTACCGGGTTCCCGCGGCC
This sequence comes from Streptomyces sp. adm13(2018), assembly GCF_008042145.1. GTDB lineage: Bacteria > Actinomycetota > Actinomycetes > Streptomycetales > Streptomycetaceae > Streptomyces. Next base: position 4,400 of record NZ_RDBH01000278.1, on the reverse strand, counting down.
GTCGTCGACCTCGCCAACCGGCTTCTGCCGCACCTGGGCGCGGACGTGCCGGCGGGCCGTTCCGTCCGGACGGACGGGGAGGTGACGATCACCCGGGCGCCGGACGGCACCGGCCTGCCGGGGGCGACGGCGGAAGCGGTGCGCGGGGCGCTCGCCGCGGAGGGCTCGGTCGGGGTGATCACGGCGGACGCGCTGGTGGGGCCGGTGGAGGAGGCCGTACGGGGCTGCGGGGCGGGAGAGCGGGTGAGCGTGCTGCCCGCCACGGTCGTGAAGGGCCTGGAGTTCGACCACGTCGTGGTGGTCGAACCGGCCGCGATCGTGGCGGCCGAGACGCGGGGCCCGAACCGTCTCTATGTGGCGCTGACCCGGGCGGTCTCCCGACTGACCGTGATCCACGCGTCGGACCTCCCGACCTGCCTGTCGACACCGACCGAGGCCGGTCAGGGGTGAGTTGGGTGGCCGGGGCGGCCGTGAGCGCCAGTTGGTCCAGTACGAGGCGGTGGAGCCGGGCCCGGACCCAGGACCGGGCTTGAGCGGGCAATGCCGGTAGACGGTTGGCCAGACGGGTCGAACAACGGCGGTACCAGGCACAACGAACAGCCCGACGTGGCGACGAACACGATCGCAGCCAGACTCTCGGGGTTCCCAGGCCGCTTACGGCCACCACCCTGAGACCGCACCGCCACTACCTGCCGACTCCCAGACCTCATCCGCCGCCAACTGCGCGGCGAGACATGTCATGCCCAGCGAAACGAGCCGAGTGTCGAAGGCAACGACGTCCTAGGAGGGGCAACTCCGTCCGGATCCAACAGGGTGTTGCTCTTGCTGCAACATGGGGCGGCGGGGCAGCCATCGTTGAATACGTGCAGATCACCAAGGATTTATGACGCCATGACACCAATGACACCGCATGTTTCAGCCTTGCGGCACGAGCGTGTGCGCACCGAACCAGCCCCTCGCGACGATGGCCGGCCCGACCAGCCGCCTGGCTCTGGAAACGGCGCAGACCGGTGAGCACTGATGCGGCTCGCAGTGAACTCGGCCGTGTCCATCCGAGTTCTGTCAGCAGCTGATACGCACCAACCTCAATTCTTGCTCAGAAGAGCACTCGTTCCTCCCTTATCCTCTGCGAACACAGCTACGGTCTTCTCACTGGGCCACCTCACTGACCTAACAGGTGACCTGGCAAGCAGACTTGATGTGGGGGAATTATGCGTTATACGACACGGGGGACTGTCGTCCCGGTCTTCGCTCTGGCTCTGCTGAGCGGCTTGGCGTCCCCGGCGCACGCAGCAGGCGAGGAATCGGAGCCCACGGCGACCTCAGCTGAGGTTGTGGAGGCGGCCGCACCCGAGGACGACTCGTTGGAACGGCTGCCGGAGGCATCCGCCAACGGAGAGACCGGCACTCAGGCATGTGACAACCCTCGCCGCACATGGATCGAGATTTCTTCGAAGACCGGCGTCCATATGCCGGCCAAGTTCGGGGGTACGTCCTTCAAGGACGGGCCGGGAGGCACCATGGTAGTCAGGGTGGAAAAGGCAGGCAAAATCACGCGAGAGGTCAGCGCGGGCGGCGAGGTGGAGGTCAGCGGCATCGTCGCCAAGGCCAAGGTCTCGATCTCGGCTTCGATTGGCACCGAGTCCACGGTCACAGTCGGGCACGAGTACCGCAGGAACGTGACCAACGGCAAGTACGGGCACCTCCAGTACGGCTCCTGGGGGTTCTCCGTGAAGTGGGCCAAGTACGAGACCAGTGCGGATCGATGCGGTAAGAAGCTCCTCAAGAGCGGAACCGCGAAGCTGCCCACCTCGGAGCTCGGATGGCGTTACTGGGAGACGAGCTCGTGACGGCGCTACGCGGGCGGCTGGCCGTGGCTGCGGGCCTCGCCCTTGCCTCCCTCCTGGCGACAGGCTGCAGTGACACCACGACGCCGTCGCCCACTCCATCGGGGACGGGAAAGCCGACAGGGACGCAGTCACCCTCAGCGGACAGCGAGGATGACCAGGGTAAGCGCGCCAAGGCTGCTCTTGAGACGGTCTCGCCTGACGATCCGGAATTCGTGGAATCCGGTCTGGAGCGGGTTTCGGAGGGTGTGCACAATCTATCCCCGCTCAAAAAGGGCAAGGCCTACAAGGTCTCCGTAGCCTGCGTTGGCACCGGGACCGTGAAGGTCGTCATCGCAGACAAGGCACCGCAGTCCGTGCCGTGTGATGGAGTGCCGACAGGCCAACGAATCGAGAACTCCCCGGCGCAATTGCCGATCGATATCACCGCGGCTTCCCGGGCCACGGGAATGGTCGCTTGGCAGATTGTCTCCATTCCTTCCTGACTGTGACTCTTGCGATGGGTCCTGCGCCTCCGTAAACGGGGTGCAGGACCCATTGTCATAAGTCTCGACGGAAGACCACAACGTCATATTCCCGGGTGGGATCAAGGCTGCTCTCGCCCGGCGGCAGTGCCTTGCGAGGCGTGTACGGCCTCAGACGATTTTTGTCCCACGTGTGACCCGGGTTGTACACCGAGGATTTCGGCGCCGGGGCGAAGGGTGCTCGCTGAGTTCCTGGTAGAGGGAGTCGTTGGTACTGGAATGTGGGCAGGCCTTGATGCCACCGAGGAGGTCAAGGAGGCCGTCCCTGTCGACGTCGCCGGCACCGGAGTCGCTTGTCGTGACCCCCGGTCCGCGTGTGGCGTAGACCTACGGCGGGCCATCCGGCCTCCATGAGCGTCCAGTCCATCTCGAAGTACGCTTTGGTGCTCAGATCGATGGCGGACGGCACGATGTGCCCGACGAGCGTGGCGTTGTCCTCAGGGGGCGGCTCACAGCCGCTGTGAGGTCCCTGCTGCTTGGGGAAACAGATGCCGGGGGCTGGTTCTTGATCCGACTGGGCTACTGCCCCGCAGATCTTCTCTGACCTGCGGCTCAGCGGTCATGGGCTGGCACCGTTGAGCGCCCTCCACCGGTGCAGAGACGGCCCGGTGGTCGGCTGTTGATTCGCCTGTCGGACGCTCCTCCGTCTCCGTCTTCTTCGTTCTGCTTGGGGTGCGCAGGGTGGTGAAGGCGATGGCCAGGGCTGCGAGCAGGAGGGCCGCGCCGGCGGTGAAGGCCAGGTGGTAGCCGCCCGTCAGGGCCTAGGCCGTGGGGCGTCCCGCCGCCGTGAGGGACTCGGTGCGGGTCGCCGCCAGGGTGGAGAGGACGGCGATACCGAGGGCCATGCCGATCTGCTGGGTCGTGTTGAACAGGCCGGAGGCGAGGCCCGCGTCCTTCTCCTCGGCGCCCGACATGGCGAGCGAGGTCAGGGCGGGGAGCGCGAGGCCGAAGCCGGCGGCGAGCAGCATCACGGGGAGCAGGTCGGTGGCGTACGAGGCGCGGACCGGGACGCGGGCCAGCAGGCCGAGGACGCCGACGAGCAGGACCAGGCCGGTGAGCAGGACGTTCCGCTCGCCGTAGCGGGTGATGAGGCGGGCCGACACCCCGAGCGAGACGGCTCCGATGACGGCGGCCGCGGGGAGCATCGCGAGACCCGTCTCGGCGGCTCCGTAGCCGAGGACCTTCTGGAGGTAGAGGGCGACGAGTATCTGGAAGGAGAAGAGGGCGGCGACCATCAGCATCTGCACGGCGTTCGCGCCGGAGACGCTGCGCGAGCGCAGGATCCGCAGCGGCATGAGCGGGTTCGCGGTCTTCGCCTGGCGGACGAGGAAGCCGGCCAGGAGGGCGAGCGCAAGGGTCCCGAGGCCGAGGGTGTGCGCCGAACCCGCCCCGTACTCCTCGATCCTGACGACCGCGTAGATCCCGGTCATGAGGCTGGTCGTGACGAGCACCGCACCGAGGACGTCGGCCCCCGCCCCGAGCCCGATGCCCCGGTCGGCGGGGAGGGCGCGGAGGGCCACGAGGACGGTCGCGAGGCCGATCGGCAGGTTGATGAAGAAGATCCAGTTCCAGGCGAGGGCGTCGGTGAGGACGCCGCCGAGCACCTGGCCGAGGGAGGCGCCCGCGGCGCCGGTGAAGCTGAACACGGCGATGGCGCGGGCCCGTTCGCGTGGCTCGGTGAAGAGCGTGACGAGGATGCCGAGGCCGACGGCGGAGGACATCGCGCTGCCGGCGCCCTGGAGGAAGCGGGCGGCGACGAGGAGGCCGGGGGAGGTGGCGACCCCGGCGAGGAGCGAGGCGGCGGTGAAGACCGCGGTGCCCGCGAGGAACATCCGGCGGCGGCCGAGGAGGTCGCCGAGGCGCCCCGCGAGCAGCAGGAGCGAACCGAAGGCGATCAGGTAGGCGTTGACGACCCAGCTGAGGCCGACGGGAGTGAAGCCGAGGTCGCTCTGGATGGCGGGCATGGCGACGGTGACGATGTTGCCGTCGAGGATCGTCATGAGCATGCAGGTGGCGAGGACCCCCAGGG
>NZ_RDBH01000277.1 GCF_008042145.1 Streptomyces sp. adm13(2018) | reverse complement strand
GTGGAGGGGCGTGCGGGCGGCGGCGGGCGGGGGTCCGGGGGCTGCGGCAGACTGCCCCCATGCGTACCGCTTACCGCGTGGAGACCGTACGGGCCGCCGAGGGCGCCCTCRTGGCCCGACTCCCCGAAGGCGCGCTCATGCAGCGTGCCGCCGCCGGACTCGCCGCCGCCTGCTGTTCCCTCCTCGGGAAGGGGCGGGTGTACGGGGCACGGGTCGTCCTCCTGGTGGGCAGCGGCGACAACGGCGGCGACGCCCTCCACGCCGGCGCCCGGCTCGCCCGGCGCGGCGCCGGCGTCACCGCCGTCCTGCTCGGCGACCGCGCCCACGCGGGCGGGCTCGCGGCCCTGCGGGCGGCCGGGGGCCGGGTCGTGGACGGCTCCCACGACGACCCGTTCGAACCGCTGGCCGCCGCGGACCTCGTCCTCGACGGCATCACCGGCATCGGCGGCCGGGGCGGGCTGAGGCCCGACGCCGTGCCCGTCGCCCGCGCCGCGCGCGGCTCCGACGCCGTCGTCGTCGCCGTCGACCTGCCGAGCGGCGTCGACGCGGACACCGGCGAGGTCGCGGGGGAGGCCCTGCGGGCGGACGTGACGGTCACCTTCGGGACGTACAAGCCCGGCCTGCTCGTCGACCCTGCGCGGTCCTACGCGGGCGCGCTGCGCCTCGTCGACATCGGGCTCGGCGCCGAACTGCCGGGCGTGGCCGACCTGGAGGCGCTCCAGCACCAGGACGTGGCGCGGCTGCTGCCCGTGCCGGGCGCCGAGAGCGACAAGTACCGGCGCGGGGTGCTCGGCGTCGTCGCCGGGTCGGCGCGCTATCCCGGGGCGGCGGTGCTCGCCGTCGAGGGGGCGCTGCGGGGCGGTGCCGGGGCCGTGCGGTACGTCGGTCCCGCGGCGGACGCGGTGATCGCGGCGCACCCGGAGACCCTGGTCCACCCGGGGCCGCCGGACCGTGCCGGGCGGGTGCAGGCCTGGGTGGTCGGGCCCGGGCTCGGCGACGATCCCGGCGTCGCCGAGGTCCTCGCCTCGGACGTGCCGGTGCTGGTGGACGCGGACGGGCTGCGGGGCCTCGACCCGTCGCTGGTACGGGCCCGCAGCGCGCCCACCGTGCTCACCCCGCACGCGGGGGAGGCGGCGGCGCTGCTGGGCGCGACCCGGGAGGAGGTGGAGGCGGGGCGGCTCGCGGCGGTACGGGAACTGGCGGGGCGGTTCGGGGCGACGGTCCTGCTCAAGGGGTCGACGACGCTGGTGTGCGGTGCGGACG
>NZ_RDBH01000276.1 GCF_008042145.1 Streptomyces sp. adm13(2018) | reverse complement strand
CCCCCACATACTCCTGCCCCCGCATCTCGCACCACGCCGGAATGTCCAGCCGCGCCGCCGCGTCGTCCGCCAGGACCGTCACCGTCCCGCCCACCGGCACGTCGCCGATGACCTTCGCCAGTTCGATCACCGGGATCGGGCAGCGCCGCCCCAGCGCGTCCACCAACAGGGACCCCGTACCCGACACGCTCGCCGCAGGCGACGGCGCGTCCAGGCGTTCCCGTACCCCCGCCACCACCCCCGGCAGCACCGCCAGGAACCGGTCCACGTCCTCCTCCGTCGTGCCCGACGGCAGGGACACCCGTACGTTCCCCTCGCTCAGCACCCCCATCGCCCGCAGCACATGGCTGGGCGTCAGCGTCGAACTCGTGCACGACGAACCGGACGAAACGGAGAAACCCTCCCGGTCCAGCTCGTGCAGCAACGTCTCCCCGTCGACGTACAGACAGGAGAAGGTGACGAGATGGGGGAGGCGCCGCACCGGGTCGCCCACCACCTCCACGTCCGGGACCAGCTCCGGCACCCGCGCCCGGATCCGGTCCACCAGCGCCCGCAGCCGCGCCTCCTCGGCCGCCGCCTCCGCCCGTACGGCCCGCAGCGACGCCGCCGCCGCCACGATCGCCGGCAGGTTCTCGAAGCCCGGCGCCCGGCCCGACTCCCGCTCGTCCGAGGGGCCTTGCGGGCTGAACCGCACGCCCTTGCGGACCGCGAGCAGCCCCACCCC
>NZ_RDBH01000275.1 GCF_008042145.1 Streptomyces sp. adm13(2018) | reverse complement strand
ACGAGCAGGTCACCTTCCTCGGCAACCACGACATGGGCCGCATCGGGACCTTCCTCCAGCAGGACAACCCGAACGCCTCCGACACCGAACTCGTCCGCCGGGCCACCCTCGCCAACGAACTCATGTTCCTGTCCCGCGGCAACCCGGTGATCTACTACGGCGACGAGCAGGGCTTCACCGGCCCCGGCGGCGACAAGGACGCCCGCCAGACCCTCTTCGCCTCGAAGACCGCCGACTACCTCGACGACGACCAGCTCGGCACCGACCGCACCCACGCCACCGACGCGTACGACCCCACCCACCCGGTGTACCGGTCCGTCGCCGCGCTGTCGAAGCTGACCCGCGAGCACCCGGCCCTCCGCGACGGCATCCAGCAGGAACGGTACGCCGGGGGCTCCGTCTACGCCTTCTCCCGTACGGACCCGAAGGCGCGCACCGAGTACCTYGTCGCCACCAACAGCGCCACCACCGCGAAGACGGTCACCGTCCCCGTCGGTTCGGCGGTCTTCGAGGCGAAGAGGGTCTGGCGGGCGTCCTTGTCGCCGCCGGGGCCGGTGAAGCCCTGCTCGTCGCCGTAGTAGATCACCGGGTTGCCGCGGGACAGGAACATGAGTTCGTTGGCGAGGGTGGCCCGGCGGACGAGTTCGGTGTCGGAGGCGTTCGGGTTGTCCTGCTGGAGGAAGGTCCCGATGCGGCCCATGTCGTGGTTGCCGAGGAAGGTGACCTGCTCG
>NZ_RDBH01000274.1 GCF_008042145.1 Streptomyces sp. adm13(2018) | reverse complement strand
TCGACGTCCTTGATGCCGTGGAGCGTGAGCGGTTGGTGGGTGGTGTGAACGCGACGGGTTCGGTGGTGCCGGTGGGTGTGGTGCCGGTGTGGTTCGCGGAGTGTGCGGCGCGGGTGCCGGAGGCTCTGGCGGTGGTGTGTGGTGGGGTGCGTCTGTCGTACGGGGAGTTGTGGTCTCGTGCGGTGGGTGTGGCGAATGAGTTGGCGCGTGTGGGTGTGGGTCGTGGTGCGGTGGTGGCGTTGGCGGTGCCGCGTTCGGTGGATGCGGTGGTGGCGATGCTGGGTGTGGGTCTTGCGGGTGGGGTGTTCCTGCCGGTGGATCTGGACTTCCCGGCCGACCGCATCGCGTACATCCTCTCCGACGCCCAGCCGGCGGTGATCCTGTCGAACCACGAGGCTGCCGGCCGGCTGCCGGAAGGGTCCGCCGCTCCCGTACTGCTGCTGGACGACATCCAGCCCGCTGCCGAACTGGCGGGGGAGTGCGTGGTGTCGGCAGAGGACGCGGCGTACGTGCTGTACACGTCGGGTTCGACGGGCCGTCCGAAGGGTGTGGTGGTGCCGCACGGCGCGCTGCGGAACTTCCTGTGGTCGATGGGCTCGCAGGTCGGGCTGTCGGCGGGGGAGAAGTGGCTGGCTGTGACCACGTTCGGCTTCGACATCTCCCTTCTCGAAGTCTTCCTGCCGCTGGTCTCCGGCGCCGTCGTCGTCGTCGCGGATCGCGAGGTGGTGCGTGATCCGCAGCGCCTGGGCGCTCTGGTGCGCTCCGAGGACATCGCGGTGATGCAGGCGACGCCCGGCCTCTGGCGCGCGCTGGCCGAGACGGACCCGGAGGCCGTGAAGGGGCTCAAGATCCTGGTCGGTGGGGAGGCCGTGGACGCGGCCCTCGCTGATGCACTGGCGCAGGCAGGTGTCTCGGTGTGGAACATGTACGGTCCGACGGAGACGACGATCTGGTCGACCAGCGCTCTGCTGACGGGTGATGGTGGTACGCCGATCGGTGCGCCGATCGCGAACACGCAGGTCTATGTTCTCGACGGCCGGCTCCGTCTCGTTCCGCCGGGTGTTTCCGGTGAGTTGTATGTCGCGGGGGAGGGTGTGGCCCGTGGCTATCTCGGTCGGCCGGGTCTGACGTCGGAGCGGTTCGTCTCCGATCCGTTCGGTGCGCCGGGTGCCCGGATGTACCGGACCGGTGACCTGGTCCGTTGGACGGATGCGGGTGTGCTGGAGTTCGTCGGCCGTGTCGACGACCAGGTGAAGGTGCGGGGCTACCGCATCGAGCTGGGCGAGGTCGAGTCGGCGCTGTCGACGGTGGACGGGGTCGCCCGGGCGGTCGCCATGGTCCGGGAGGACACGCCGAACGACCGTCGTCTCGTCGGCTATGTGGTTCCCGTAGAGGGAGTGGTCCTGGAGGCGGAATCGGTCCGTCGTGCGGTGGCGGGGCTGCTGCCGGAGTACATGGTCCCTTCAGCCGTAGTCGCGCTGGAGGCGGTTCCGCTGACTCCGAACGGCAAGACCGACCGCCAGGCTCTGCCCGCTCCGTCCGCCTCGGGCGTCGTGCGCCGTGAGGCGCGTTCGGCCCAGGAGGACATCCTCTGCGGGCTGTTCGCGGAGATCCTGGGACTGTCCCGGGTCGGCATCGACGACAGTTTCTTCGACCTCGGCGGCCACTCGCTCCTCGCGACCCGTCTCGTCTCCCGCATCCGCACGGTCCTCGGCGTCGAGCTGCCGGTCCGCGCACTGTTCGAGACCCCGACCGTCGCCACCCTCGCCCGTCACCTCGACGGCGGCGGCGCGGCGGCCGCGCGCACCGCCCTCGTCCCGCAGCTGCGTCCGGCCGAGATCCCGCTCTCCTACGCGCAGCGCCGCCTGTGGTTCATCAACCAGCTGGACACCGACAGCCCGCTCTACAACATCTCCCTGGGCCTGCGCCTGCACGGCCCGCTCGACGTGTTCGCGCTGGAGACCGCGCTCGCCGACGTGGTGACCCGCCACGAGTCGCTCCGCACCCTCTTCCCCGCGCCCGAGGGCACGCCCACGCAGGTCGTGCTCGACGCCGGGACCGTCGCGGGCCGGATCCTGCGGACCGTCGACGTCACAGAAAACGAGGTGCCCGCGCGGGTCGCCGCGACCGTCCGGCACGGTTTCGACCTGGCCGAGCAGACCCCGCTGCGGGCCACCCTGCTCACCGTCGGCCCGGACGAGCACGTCCTCGTGCTGGTGCTGCACCACATCGCCGGCGACGCCTGGTCCATGCGACCGCTCGCCCGCGACCTGGGCGACGCCTACGCCGCCCGGTGCGAGGGCGCCCCGCCGCAGTGGGCGCCGCTGCCGGTCCAGTACGCGGACTACGCACTGTGGCAGCGCGAGGTGCTCGGCGACGAGACCGACCCCGACAGCGAGATCGCCCGCCAGCTGGCCCACTGGACGCGGACCCTCGCCGGCCTGCCCGACGAGCTGCCCCTGCCGACCGACCGCCCGCGCCCCGACGCCTCCTCGCACCGGGGCGAGCGGATCCGTTTCGAGCTGGACGCCGCGCTGCACCGGCAGCTCGTCAGCCTCGCGCGGGAGTCCGGCACCAGCCTGTTCATGGTCCTCCAGGCGGCCCTGGCGAGCCTGCTGAGCCGCCTCGGCGCGGGGACGGACATCCCGATCGGCACCCCGGTCGCGGGCCGCACCGACGACGCCGTGGAAGAGCTGGTCGGCTTCTTCATCAACGAGCTCGTGCTGCGCACGGACACCTCCGGGAACCCGTCCTTCCGCGACCTCCTCGCCCGGGTCCGGGAGACCGACCTCACCGCGTACGCCCACCAGGACGTGCCGTTCGAGCGACTCGTCGAGGCCCTGAACCCGCCCCGCTCCCTCGGCCGCCACCCCCTGTTCCAGATCGTCCTCGCCCTTCAGAACACCGCGCAGCCCACCCTGGAGCTGCCGGGCCTGACCATCGGCGCCGAGCCGGGCAGCGGCGGCGTGGCCCGCTTCGACCTGTCCTTCGGCCTCAACGAGCGACTCACCGCCGACGGCGCGCCCGCCGGCCTCGACGCCCTCGTCGAGTTCGCCACGGACCTGTTCGACCGGGCGACGGTGGAGGCGATGGCGGAGCGGTTCGTCACCGTCCTGAAGGCCGTGGTCGCGGACGCCGACCGGCGGATCGAGGATCTCGACATCCTCGGCGGCGCCGAGCGCGAGCTGCTGCTCTACGGCTGGAACGACAGCGCCCGCCCCCTGCCCGACCTGCTCGTGCCGCGGATGATCGAGGCTCAGGTCGCCCGTACCCCCGACGCGCCCGCGGTGACCGGCGGCGACGTGACGCTGACGTACGCCGAGCTCAACGCGCGGGCGAACCGCCTGGCGCATCTGCTGATCGGGCGGGGCGCGGGTCCGGAGTCGGTCGTGGCGATCGCGGTGCCGCGGTCGCCGGAGATGATCGTCGCCGTGCTCGCCGTGCTGAAGTCCGGCGCGGCCTACCTGCCCGTCGACACCGAGTACCCCGCCGACCGCATCGCCTACATGCTGGCCGACGCCGCACCCGCCCTGGTGGTCACCGCCCAGGACGTCGTGCCGCACCTGCCCAAGGGCGCCGCCCAGCCCCTCCTCGCCCTCGACGCCCCGGCAACCGTCGCCGACCTCGCCGGGCAGCGCGCGGACGACCCCGCCGACGCGGACCGCACGAGCCCGCTGCTGGCCGACCATCCCGCCTACGTGATCTACACCTCCGGCTCCACCGGCACCCCGAAGGGCGTCGTCGTCCGCCACGCCGGCCTCGCCGACTACGTCGCGGGCGCCGCGGCCGACTACCGGGGCGTCGCGGGAACGGTGCCGCTGCACTCCTCGGTCTCCTTCGACACCACGGTGACCTCGCTGCACGTCCCGCTCACCGTCGGCGGCCGCATCCGGCTCACCGACTTGCTCGAAGGAGCCGTCGAGCAGGACTTCAGCCTCCTGAAGGTGACGCCCAGCCACCTCGGCATGCTCGCCGACTCCGTCGAACCGGCCGAGGCCGACGCCGAACTCCTCGTCGCAGGCGAGGCCCTCACCTCCGCTGCCGTCGCCCCCTGGCGCCGCCGGCACCCCGATGGCGCGGTCGTCAACGTCTACGGCCCCACTGAGACCACCGTCAGCGCCATCCAGCACCGCGCCGCCCCCGGCGAGGACCTGCCCGACGGAGCCGTGCCCATCGGCCGTCCCCTGCGCAACACCCAGGCGTACGTCCTCGACCGACGGCTCAACCCCGTCCCGGCCGGAGTCCCCGGTGAGCTGTACCTCGCCGGCGAGGGCGTGGCCCGCGGCTATCTGAACCGCACCGCGCTCACCGCCCAGCGCTTCGTCGCCGACCCGTTCGGCCCGGCCGGCACGCGGATGTACCGCACCGGTGACGTGGTCCGCCACCGGGCCGACGGCAGCCTGGAGTTCGTCGGCCGCGCCGACGACCAGGTGAAGGTCCGCGGCCACCGCATCGAACTCGGCGAGGTCGAGGCCGCGCTCGCCACCGTCCCCGGTGTGGCCCGCGCCGTCGCCGCCGTCCGCGAGGACACCCCCGGCAACCGCCGCCTGGTCGGCTATCTCGTCCCCGTCGAGGGCGCCGCCCCGGACGGCGAGACGGCCCGCCGCCACGTCGCCGCCGCCCTGCCCGAGTACATGGTCCCGTCGGCGGTCGTCACCCTCGACGCGGTGCCGCTCACCCCGAACGGCAAGACCGACCGCAGGGCCCTGCCCGCGCCACAGCAGACCGCGGTGGTACGCGGCAGGGAACCGCGCACCCCGCAGGAAGCGATCCTGTGCGGCCTGTTCGCCGACGTCCTCGGCGTCGGCCGGATCGGCGTCCACGACGGGTTCTTCGCGCTCGGCGGCCACTCCCTCCTCGCGACCCGGCTCCTCAGCCGCATCCGCTCGGTCCTGGGCGTACAGCTCGGCATCCGGGCCCTCTTC
>NZ_RDBH01000273.1 GCF_008042145.1 Streptomyces sp. adm13(2018) | reverse complement strand
GTTCGTCGACGACCCCTCCGGCGCGCTCACGACGACCGGTCAGATCGTGGGCACTGGCCTCTATCTGGCCCCCGAGCGGGCCCTCGGGCAGCCCGCCGCTTCCCGGTATCGGGCCGGTGCCGGGCATGGGTCCGGCCCCCTGGGTCCGGCCGCTCGGCGCGTGCACCGCGCGCGTGGCCGCGCCCCCCGGCCGACCGGCGGTGTGGTGCGGAGTGTGCTGGGCGGGGGCGGGCCGGGCGTAGGCGCGCCAGGCGCCGGAGGAGAACCAGTCGGCGATGGCCTGCGCCGGCGGCCGCTGCTCCGGCTGCTTGGCCAGCAGGCTCAGCAGGTACGTCTCGAACTCGGGCGGCAGCGCCACACCGAGCCGGGTCGGCGGCGTCGGGGCGCTGTCGATGTGCTGGTAGAGCAGGGCGGTGGCGGTGTCCGCGCGGAAGGGCGTGTGTCCGGTGAGGAGTTGGTAGAGCACGCAGCCGAGCGAGTAGACGTCGGAGGCGGGCGAGGCGGACTGCCCGAGGGCCCGCTCGGGGGCCAGATAGAGGCCAGTGCCCACGATCTGACCGGTCGTCGTGAGCGCGCCGGAGGGGTCGTCGACGAACCGCGCGATGCCGAAGTCGGCCAGTTTCACCGTGCCGTCCCCGTCGACCAGCAGGTTCCCCGGCTTGATGTCCCGGTGCACGACACCCTGCCGGTGCGCGGCGGCCAGCCCGGCGGCGGCGTGCGCGGCGACCACCGCGACCCGCTCGGCGGGCAGCACCAGCGGGTCGGAGGGACTCCCGGCGAGGCTGTCGCCCTCCACCAACTCCATGACCAGGAACAGCTTTCCGTCCCAGGTGCCGAAGTCGAAGACGCCCACCACGTGCGGGTGGCTCAGCCGGGCGGCGGTCTGCGCCTCCAGCCGGAACCGGTCGGCGGCGGAGGGGTCGGTCCCGTGCGCCAGCATCAGCTTCACGGCGACGTCCCGGCCGAGCACCTCGTCGGTGGCCTGCCACACCTCGCCCATGCCGCCCCGGCCGATACACACATGAAGCCGATATCGGTCCGCGACCAGCACCTGGAGACCACTCCTTCGACGATCGATCAACTTGACGGAAGGGAACCAGCGTAGAGCCGCCGGGCGACGCGCTTCGCGGCGCTCCCCCCGGGGCGCCCGCCGGCCCCCGTGAGGAAGCCCACGTCGGGCGCCCGCGCCCCCGGGATCCGGGCGGGGCGATGGACGGCGGCCGAGCCTCGGGTGAACGGAGGGTGGCGTCGTCCGGTTAGCATCGCGGGCCGGAGTGAGTCCGGAAGTGAGTGCCGGCGGACGCCGGTGACCGTGGAACGGAGAGAGTCGTGGCGCGACCTCGTGTGGGTGTGGCGGTACTGACGATGGGCACGCGCCCGGACGAGCTGGGGGCGCTGCTCGGCGCCGTGGCGGCGCAGGACGAGCCCGCCGCCCGGATCGTGGTCGTCGGCAACGGCACGGGGACCCTGCCGGAACTCCCCGAGGGCGTCACCGGGGTCGAACTGCCCGAGAACCGGGGCGTGTCCGGGGGTCGTAACGTCGCGATCGAGACCCTGCGCGCGTTCGGCGACGTCGACGTCGTGGTGGACCTCGACGACGACGGCCTGCTCGTCGACACCGACGTCTTCCGCCGCCTGGCCGACCTGTACGAGGGCGACGACGCCCTGGGTGTGGTGTCGTTCCGCATCGCCGACGAGACGGGCGAGACGCAGCGCCGCCACGTGCCCCGCCTGGGGGCGAAGGACCCGATGCGCGGCGGTGAGGTCACGACCTTCCTGGGCGGCGGCCACGGACTGTCGATGACGATGCTCGACGAGATCGGCGGCTGGCCGGAGGACTTCTTCTTCACCCACGAGGAGACCGACCTGGCCTGGCGTGCCCTGGACGCGGGCTGGAAGGTCGTCTACGAGCCGAAACTCCTCCTCCAGCACCCGAAGACCAGCCCGGCCCGGCACGCCGTCTACTACCGGATGACGGCCCGCAACCGCGTCTGGCTCGCCAAGCGCAACCTGCCGGTCCTGCTCGTCCCCGTCTACCTGGGCGTGTGGACGCTGCTCACGGTGGCCCGCACCCGCTCCCTGCCGGGCCTCGCGTCCTGGTTCGCCGGCTTCGCGGAGGGCGTCCGCCGCTCCGGCGGCCCCCGCCGCCCCATGCGCTGGTCGACGGTCCGCCGCATGACGAGCCTGGGCCGCCCGCCCGTCATCTGACCCGTGTGACGGAGGATGCTCCCATGTGCGCCGCCATCGATCCCGCCGACTACCCCCGCCACGTCCCGCCGGGCAGGTATCCCGGGTGGGACCAGGCCCTCGCCCTCCTGAACCGGGACCTGGCGGCGACGCTTCCCCAGGTGGAGCCCCTGCGACTGCTGGCCCTCCCGCCCTACGAGGAGGACGAGCCGGAGCACGTCCACGTCGCCATGGCCAACGGCGAGTGGCACGGCAACAACCTGGACGCGGAGTCGCAGGACAGCCCTGCCGCCGCACTGGCGAGCGTGGCCGACGCCGCACAGGAGACCGTCGTGGAGCTCCTGTGGCGGGCGTGGCCCCTGTGCCCCGAGCACGGCCTGGGCATGCACCCGGCGGAGGACGCCGAGGAGCGCCTGTTCTGGTGGTGCTCGGGCGGCGGCCCGTCGCACTTCCACGTGCCGGTGGGCGCACTGGACGCTCTGTGACGGGAAGCCGGGGTCCTGGTCGTGTTTCCGACCGGAGGCGTGGCCCCGCGGGCCGTCCCCCGCCTCGCGTCAGCGGTCTTCCTCACCGCTCCGCGGCCTGACGGGGGCGACCGGGACGGGGAGGTGGGCGGTGAGGAAACGGGCGGCGCGGTCGAGTGCGGCGTCCGCCTCCTCCAGACGGCCGTGCTCGCCCTGGTAGACGTGCGGGAGGCCCGCTCCGATCTCCAGCGTGGCCTCGACGCCGGCGGCGCCCGCGCGGGCGGCCAGACGTACCGCGTCGTCGAGCAGCACCTCGTTCGCGCCCACCTGTACGAGCAGCGGGGGCAGGCCCGTGAGGTCGGTGAAGACCGGGCTGGCGAGGGGGTCGCCGGGGTCGCCGGCGCCGATGTAGAGGTCCGCGAAGGCGCGTATGCCGGCCTCGGTGAAGATCGGGTCGGCGTCCGCCCTCGTGCGCATGCTCTCCCCGGAGAGGGTGAGGTCGACCCACGGGGAGAAGACCACCACGGCGGCCGGTTGCGGCAGTCCCGCCTTCCGGGCGGCGAGCAGGGTGGCGAGCGCGAGGCCGCCGCCGGCCGAGTCGCCGGCCAGGACGAGTTCCCGGGGGTCGGTACCGGTCTCCAGCAGGTCGCGGTAGGCGGCGAGGCCGTCCTCGACCGCGGCCGGGAAGGCGTGCTCGGGAGCCAGGCGGTAGTCGACCGAGGTGGCCCGCAGTCCGGTGCGGGCGGCGAGTTCACCGGCGAGGCCGGTGTGGGTGTCGGGCGAGCCCAGGACGTAGCCGCCGCCGTGGAGGTAGAGCAGCCGGCCGCGGTCGGCCGCTCCGGCCGGCTCCAGCTCCAGGGCGGGCCTGCCGCCCACGACCGTCCGACGGGTGGTGACGTCGTCCGGTGCCGGTCGGGTCATGGCGGCGGCGAAGCCGGAGCGCTGCTCGGCGGGGGTGTGCGGCTCGTCGCCGCGCGGGACGGAGCGGAGCAGGGCGTCCAGGGCGTGGCGCTGCTGTGCGGACATGGCGGGCCTCCATCGGCTCGGCCGGATGCGAAGATTGATTCCTTGGAATCCATCTGCTTTCAGCTAAGCACATTCCAGGGAAGATGATTCCTGGGAATCTATTGGAGGTTCTGTGAGCCACGCCACTCCGCTGTTCCTCGACCTCGTCCGCGTGGAGACCCGCCTCTACAACGCGGTCGGAGCCCGCCTGCGCGCCGAGAGCGACCTGACCCTGGGCCAGTTCGAGATCCTGCAGATCATCGACCGGGTGGACGGGTGCCGGGTCCTCGACATCGTGGGCGATCTGGCGATCACCGTGGGGGCCGTCAGCAAGGCGGTCGACCGACTGGTGGCCGGCGGCTGGTGCGTGCGCGCCGCGCACCCGCAGGATCGCCGCTCCTCGGTACTGCGCCTGACGACCGAGGGTGAGAAGGCACTGTCGGCCGCCCGCCCCGTGGTCGAGACCACACTCGCCACCCTGACCGAGGGCATCCCCGCCACCGACCTCACGAACCTCGCCACCACCCTGACCACCCTCCGCGCAAACCTGGAGGCGAGCGGCGAAGGCCGGCTCTAGCTGGTCTCTTTCGGTCCATGGGGGCGGCGCGGGTCAGGAGTGATCCGTAGGAGAAGGCCTCCGAACCGGCAACAGCCCCCGCAGGGTGCCGTCAGGATGACCAGGGTGACGACCACAGACCTATGGCACCACTACGGCCGGGCCCGCGCCGCGCAGGACCGCGCCGTCCCCGACTCCTTCCACTGGGCCTGGGACCAGCAGGCCGGGCCGGGCCCGGAAGTCCTCGGCGACCTCACCGGCAAGACCGTGGCCGACCTCGGCGCCGGCGCCGCCCGCCACGCCGCGCACCTGGCCGTGCACCACGCCCCGGACCGGGTCGACGCCGTGGACGCGTCCCCGGCCCAGCACGGCCTGGCCACCACCCTGTACGCCGACCTCGCCCCCCGCCTGCACCTCGTCCACGCGGACGTCGTCGCCCACCTCCGCGCGCACCCGGGCGCCTACGACGTGCTCTACAGCAACTTCGGAGCGGTGGACTTCACCGACCCCCGCGAACTGCTCCCGGCCGCCGCGCACGCGCTCCGCCCCGGCGGGCGCCTGGCCTTCTCCACCCTCGCCCACTACCTGTCCGGCCAGCCCGCACAGCCGGACGTCACGGCCGCCGAGGTACCGGCGAAAACCCCGGAGGGCGAGAGCGCCACCCTGCACCGGTGGGTGCTTCGGAAACACGTGTGGACCGACCTCCTGAACCAGGCCGGCTTCACCGACATCCACACCGAGGAACTCCCCGCCACCAACGGCCCCCGCCCC
>NZ_RDBH01000272.1 GCF_008042145.1 Streptomyces sp. adm13(2018) | reverse complement strand
GCCGGTGGCCGACCCTTCCGGGTGAAGCGGTGGGGGCGGGTGAGGCGCCGGGGGTGCGCCTGAGCCGGTGGTCGCGCCCGGGGCGCCGGTCYGGGTGAGGCGGTCGCCGGTTGCGCCCGGGTCGCCCGGGCGGCGCCTACCCCCGTCGCGCGTGCAGGACGTGGGCCTCCAGGGGGAGCGGGCTGTGGCCCACGAGGGTCAGGCCCGCGTCGGCGAGCAGCCCGGCGTACGCGGCGGCCGTCCGCTCCCGGCCCCCCGTGTTGCACATCATGTGGAGGTCCCACGCGGTCGCCAGGGACGGCGCGGAGTCCACCGGCAGCAGCCGCTCCACGATCAGCAGATCGGCCTCCGGCGGCATCGCGGCCGCGCAGTGGCGCAGGATCGTCCGGCACCGCTCGTCGTCCCAGTCGTGCAGGACCCGGGAGAGCACGTACACGTCCCCGTCCGACGGCACGTCCGCGAAGTCCCCCGTCCGGAAGGCGCACCGGTCCGCCAGCGCGCCGAGCCGGTCCCGGGCCGCCGCCACGACGTGGGCGCGTTCGAGGAGGACGCCGCGCAGGGCGGGGTGCGCGGTGAGCAGCCGCCCGAGCAGCTCCCCGGTCCCCCCGGCGATGTCCACGACCGTACGGCCCCCGGCGGCGGCCGCCGCCGTGACGACCGGGTGCTCCGGCAGCGGGTCGAACATCGGCGCGCTCGCCGTCATGGACCGGTCGAACCGGTCGGCCAGCTCGGGATCGCGCGCGAAGTGGTCGAAGTGGTTCTCGCCGTACCGGTCCTCGAACCCCGGCTGCCCCGTCCGTACGGTGTGCGCGAGCCGGCCGAAGGACTCGTAGAACGGCCCGCCGTACATCAGGGCCAGCGCCCGCACCGAACCCTCCACGTCCTCCCGCAGCAGCAGCCCCGCCTCCGTCAGCCGGTACGCGCCCCCTACGCCGGGGGCCTCCGCCACGACGCCCGACATCGCGAGATGGCGCAGCAGTGTCGCCAGGTTCTCCGGCCGCGCCCCCACCACCGGCGCCAGCTCCTCGGCCTTCCGTGCGATGGACGGGCTCATCGCCTCCGGCAGCCGCAGCTCCGCGCACGCCGCGAGGGCCTGCGTCGTCCAGGCGCCCGTCAGCAGGCGCAGGAGCGTCTCCGCCGGGTGGGCGGCGCCGCGCTCCACGAGGTGCTCGGCCAGCACGTCCCGGTGGTCGCCCCGCGCGTACAGCTCCACCCGCCGATAGGGCGTCTTCGTCTCCTCCGGGGCGGCGAAGTAGAAGACGGTCCCGTCCTCGTGCGGGTTGTAGCCGCCGCCGTCCGGCCGCGCGCCGTACCGCAGGAAGCCCGCCCGCAGCCCGCGCAGCACCAGCGGGTCCGGCCGCTCGACGTCGAAGGCCAGGTGCGCCTCCCGGTCGGCGGTCCGCTCCTCGGCGGCGACCGCCGCCGCCGTGCCGGCCGGGTCGGTCAGCACGAACACCTCGACCGCCCGCCGCTCGCCGCCCGGACCGTGCACCGCCGGCCGGACGATCCGGACGTCCAGCTCCCCGGCGGCCAGCCCGTGCCGTGCGGCAAGCCGCTCCCGCACCACGACGCTCGGCCGCGCCTCCCCGTCCGGGGACAGGCCCGCGGCGGCCAGCTCCGCCCGCAGGACCCGCTCGTCGGGCGGGGAGACGAGCAGCGCGGCGTGCGCGAACCGGCACCGCTCGGCCGTCGCCCGCAGCTCGGGGCCGTCGAGCCCGGGCAGGACGCGGGCCAGCAGATCGGACGTCTCCTGCTCCCGTACGAACGCGGCGGCGGCCCGCAG
Organism: Streptomyces sp. adm13(2018); assembly: GCF_008042145.1. Taxonomy (GTDB): domain Bacteria; phylum Actinomycetota; class Actinomycetes; order Streptomycetales; family Streptomycetaceae; genus Streptomyces. The sequence continues at coordinate 1,546 of NZ_RDBH01000272.1, read as the reverse complement.
CCGCTCGACGTCCGCGGAGGCGGTGGGCGTCGGGACGCCGGCTGCCGGGGCGACCGGGGTGGTGCTCGTCATGGTGGGGCTTCCTTCGGGGAAGAAACGGGAGGAAACGCAAGGAAAGGGGACGATTGGGGTGGCTGGAGGGCAGGGGGTTGCCCCCGTCCGCTCCGAGGGGGGTCAGACGCCGACGTAGTTCTCGGCGAACCAGGCCTGCTGGGCCGGGGAACTCCGCAGCGCCGCCATCCGCGCGTGCCGCAGGCCCTCCTGGAAGGGCGAGGTCGTGCCGTCGGGGCCCGGCACCCGGTGGAGGAGCTGGATCATCCAGTGCGAGAACTCCTGCGCCCGCCAGATGTGCGCGAGGCACCGCTCCGAGTACCCGTCCAGTCCGCTCGCGTCCCCGCGCAGCAGGTCGTCGGCGAGGGCCTCGGCGAGGAGTTCGGCCTCCAGGACGGCGAGGTTGGCCCCCTTCGCGGCGGACGGGCTGATCAGGCTCGCCGCGTCGCCGACCAGGAACAGCGGGCCGTGGCGCAGCGGTTCGAGGACGTCCGACTCGAAGTCGACCACCGTCCGCCGGAGGATGGTCCCCCGGGTCAGCGGCCCGAACTCCTCGGCCCGCATCCGCAGGTCGAGCTCGTCCCACACCCGCTCCTCGGACCAGTCGTCCGGGACGGTGCCGCGCGGGCACTGGAGGTAGTAGCGGGTCACCTCGGGCGAGCGCGCCATGTGACCGGCGAAGCCCCGGGCGTGCGTGGCGTAGCCGACGGCGTCCAGGCTCGGGGGCGCCTCGGCCAGCAGGCCCAGCCACGAGACCCCGTGGTCGCGGTGGTGGCGCCGGACCGCGCCCGGCGGCAGCGAGCGGCGGCCCGCGCCGTACCGGCCGTCGCAGGCGGCGACGTACCGCGCCCGCCAGTGCGCGGTGCCGCCGTCCGGCTCCCGTACGGTCACCGAGGGGCGGGGTCCGTCGAGGCCGGTCACGTCCACGGCCTCGGTCTCGAAGCGGATCCGCCCGCCGGCCGCGAGGAAGAGGCGGACGAGGTCGGTGACGAGGTCGTGCTGGGGGTAGACCGTGTGCGGCTCGCGTGCGCCGAGGTGCGCGTAGTCGAGGCGGAACCGGCCGGCCTCGGTGCGGAACTCGCAGACGCCGTGCGCCTGCCCGCGCTTCCGCAGGCCCTCGTCGAGCCCGTGCCGGGCCAGCACCCGGGTCGTGTGCGGGACGAGGAAGCCGGCCCGCGCCCGCTGCTGCACGTGCTCGCGGCTCGCCCGCTCCAGGACGACGCAGTCGACGCCGCTGCGGAGGAGGAGGTTTCCGAGGACCAGTCCGGCGGGGCCCGCGCCGAGGATGACCACGTCGGCGGCGCGTGTCATGTCGGGTGCACGTAAGGGGCGTTGACGTTCTGTCACGAGAGTGGATCTTAGGGGCGGGGTAAGTCAGCGGGCGCTGAATATCACCCGAATGCCGCAGAGCGAGTAAAGGATTCTGCCGAGGGGGCGTACGGGGCGGCGGGGGCCGGGTGTGCGGGCGTGGGTACGGGCGCGGGTACGGGTACGC
>NZ_RDBH01000271.1 GCF_008042145.1 Streptomyces sp. adm13(2018) | reverse complement strand
TCCCTCCCCCATCCCTTCCTGGAGCCACCCGTGCGCATCCGACTCGTCCTGCTCTCCGCCCGCCTGCTCGACCCCGACACGGGGGCGTTCCTGCCCGACACCGCGCTGGCCGTCGCCGACGACGGCCGGATCGCCGCCCTGGGCGACGACCGCGACATCCGCGCGCTCGCGGGGCCCGGCACCTCCGTCGTGGACCTCAAGGGCGCCGTCGTCACCCCCGGGCTCGTCGACGGGCACGTGCACCCCGTGAGCGGCGCCGAGCTGACCCACGGCCTCGACCTGTCCCGCTGCTCCGACGTCGACGACGTACGGGAGGCGCTCGCCCGCGAGGTCCGGACCCTCGGCCGGGGCGACTGGCTCTTCGGCTGGGGCCTCGACCCGAACGTCTTCGGCGACCGGACCGTCGACATCGCCCCCTTCGACACGGTCCTCGACGGGATCCCGGCGTTCCTGCTGCTCTTCGACGCCCACTCGGCGCTCGCCAGCCGCCGCGCCCTGGAACTCGCCGGGGTCGACGGGCCCCGCACCTTCGCCCAGGCATCCGCCGAGGTCGTCTGCGACGCCTCCGGCCGCCCCACCGGACTGCTCCAGGAGGACGCCGCCTGCGAACTCGTCGAACGGGTCGCCCCGCGACCGACGGCCGAGGAGACCCGCGAACGGCTCGCGGCGGCGCTGCGTTCCATGGCCGCGGCCGGACTCACCGGCGGCCACGTCATGGACGCGAACGGCGAGAGCCTCCGCCTGTACGGGGAACTCGACGCGGCCGGCGACCTGGCGCTGCGGCTCCGGGTGGCGCCCTGGTGCCAGCCCGGCACGGACGAGGACGGCGTACGGGACCTCATCGCCGGGCAGGGCACCGGCGGCGCGCTCTGGCGGGTCGCGGGCGTGAAGCTCTTCATGGACGGCACCATCGACAACGGCACCGCGTGGCTGGAGAAGCCCGACTGCCACGGGGAGTCCACCCACGCGTTCTGGCCGGACCCCGAGGCGTACACGCGCATCATCGGTGAGCTGCACCGGGCGGGGGTCGCGACGGCGACCCACGCCATCGGCGACGCGGCCGTGCGGCACGCGCTGGACGCCGTCGAGAAGGCGCGGGCCGGTGAGGGGGGCGCGGTGCGGCACCGGGTCGAGCACATCGAGACCGTCCCGGACGACACCCTGCGCCGCTTCGCGGAGCTGGGTGTGATCGCCTCCATGCAGCCCACCCACTGCTGCGACTACACCCGCGCCGACCACACCGACAACTGGTCGCGCCGACTCGGCGAGGAGCGCGCCTCGCGCGCGTGGCGCTGCCGGGACCTGGTCGACTCGGGGGCCGCGGTGGTGCTCGGCTCCGACTGGCCGATCGCCCCGTTCCCGCCGCTCGGCGTGATGGCCGGCGCACGGCACCGGCGTCCCTCCCGTGACCTCGGCAGCCCGCCGCACGGCCCCGAGCAGGCACTGACGGCGCTGGAGGCGCTGCGCGGGATGACGACGGCGGCGGCGCACGCGGCGGGCGAGGAGCACGAGGCAGGGCGGCTCGCGCCCGGCTTCCGCGCCGACGTGACGGTGTTCGCGGACAGCCCGCTGACGACCCCGGCGACGGACCTCCCGGACCTGCCGATCCTGCTGACGGTCCTGGACGGACGGATCACGCACCGGGCGACGGGGATCTGACGGAGCGCCCGGCGGTCGTAACGGGGGCGCTGTACGGGCACTCGGAGGACCGGCGCAGCCCGGACCGGCGGGGGCCCGCGCCCTCGCCGCCCCCGCCCGTCACCCCCCAGGCCGGGCGCGGGTCAAGGACAGCAGGTCGCGGGCCGGACCCGTCGGGCGGTGGCCGGCGGGCCACACCGCGCGGAGGTCGCGGCGCAGCCGCGCCCCTTCGACCGGGATGGCGACCAGGCGCCGCGAGGCCAGTTCCTCGGCGACCGCGAGTTCGCTGAGGACGGCCGGTCCGGCCCCGCTGACCGCCGCGGCCTTGACCGCCGTCGTCGAGGCGAGTTCGAGCAGCGGCTGCGCGAGACCGCCGTGGCCCGAGAGGGCCGCGTCGAGCACCTGCCGGGTGCCCGAGCCGTGTTCCCGCAGGACCAGCGGGGTGGCGGCGAGTTCCACCGGGTCCAGCGGGCCGCGGCGGCGCGCCCAGGGGTGCGAGGGCGCGGCCACGATCACGAGCCGGTCGTGCGCGACGACCACCCCGTCGAGGCCGTCCGGCACCGCGAGCCCCTCCACGAAGCCCATGTCGGCCTCGTTCGCGAGGAGCCGCTCCGCGACGACCGCCGAGTTCCCCGCCTGGAGCGACACCGCCGTGTCGGGTCGCTCGGCGCGCAGCGCGATCAGCCAGCCGGGCAGCAGGTACTCGGCGATCGTCATCGACGCGACCACCCTCAGACGGGAGTCCCGCCGCCCGCGCAGCGCCAGCGCGCCCACGTCGAAGGCCTCGGCCGCCTCGACGATCCGCCGCGCCCAGTCGGTGACGAGCGCGCCCGCGTCGGTGAGCCGCGAGCCGCGCGGCGAACGGTCGACCAGGGCCACCCCCAGCTGCCGCTCCATCGACCGGATCCGGCTGCTGGCCGCGGGCTGGGTGATGCCGACCTCCCGCGCGGCCGCGCCGAGGCTCCCGTGCCGTGCGACGGCGAGGAGCAGTTCGAGCGCCCCGAGGTCCGGGACCCGGTGATGCAGCTGGGCCCGGCCCCCGGAGCCGTACTCCTCGCTCCTGCGCCCGCCCGGCTGCTGCTCCTCGTGCCGCTCCCCGCGATGCTCCCCGTTGCTGGCCATAAACCCAGCTTATGACGTCATAGCCGCAAGATCCCTGGTGGGGGCGGGGCGATCGGACGACGGTGGAGTCATGGCAAGCCTCGCACCTCCGCTCCCCGCCGTCCGCGCCACCACCCCCGGCGCCCGGCCGGGGGCCTCACCGGTCCGCTCCGTCCGTCACCTCGGACCCAACTGGTACGCCGCCGTGATGGGGACGGCGATCGTGGGCAGCGCGGGCGCGGGACTCCCGGTGGACGTCCCCGGCCTGCGTACCGCCTGCGCGGCGGTCTGGGCGCTGTCCCTCGCGATGCTGCTCGCCCTGGCCGCCGCCCGTACCGCGCACTGGGCCCGCCACCGCGACCAGGCCCGTGCCCATCTCCTGGACCCGGCCGTGGCACCGTTCTACGGCTGTCTGTCGATGGCCCTGCTCGCGGTCGGCGGCGGCGCGGTGATCGTGGGCCGGGACTGGATCGGGCTGCCCGCCGCCGTCGCGCTGGACGCCGTCCTGTTCACCGTCGGCACGGTCGTCGGGCTGGCGGCCGCGGTCGGCATCCCGTACCTCATGGTCGTGCACCACCGGATCGAGAGCGCGTCCCCGGTGTGGCTGCTGCCGGTCGTCGCCCCGATGGTCTCCGCCGCGCTCGGCCCGCTGCTCGTGCCCCACCTGCCCGCGGGCCCGGCCCGGGAGACCCTGCTCCTCGCCTGCTGGGCGATGTTCGGCGTCAGCCTCCTCGCGACCCTGGTGATGCTGCCGCTGGTGTTCGGCCGGCTCGTGACGGGCGGTCCGCTGCCGCTCGCGCTCACCCCCACCCTCTTCCTCGTGCTCGGCCCGCTCGGTCAGTCGACGACCGCCGCGAACAAGTTCGCCGACGTCGCCCCGGGCGTGCTCCCCGCCCCGTACGCGCACGGCTTCGCCTCCTTCGCCGTCCTCTACGGCGTGCCCGTCATGGGCTTCGCCCTGCTGTGGCTGGCGCTCGCCGGCGCGATGGTGCTGCGGGCACGCCGCCGCGGGATGGGCTTCGCGATGACCTTCTGGGCGTTCACGTTCCCCGTCGGGACCTGTGTGACCGGCGCCGAGGGGCTCGCGCAGCACACCGGCCTGGCCGCCTTCCGGTGGCTCGCGGTCGGCCTGTACGTGCTCCTCGTCGCGGCCTGGCTGGTGGCCGGGACCCACACGGTCCGCGGTCTGCTCAGCGGCGCGCTGCTCGCAGGGCCCGCCCCAGCACCCGCGGCGCCTCGACGAGAGACGGGCCGTACCAGGTGAGGTGACGTCCGTCGACGAGCGCGGCGGCGGTCCCGGGGAAGGCCTCGGGGCCGTCGTCGGCCGTGAAGCGGTACGGCTCGTCGGGCAGGACGACGAGGTCCGGCGCGGCGGCGCGGAGCTCGTCGAGCGGCAGCCGGGGGTAGCGCTCGGGGTGGTCGGCGTACAGGTTGCGGACGCCGAGGCGGGCCAGCAGGTCGCCGGCGAAGGTGTCCCGGCCGAGGACCATCCAGGGGCGCCGCCAGATCGGCACGACGGCTGTGGAATCGCCCTCGGGGGTGACGGCCGCCCAGGCGGCCTCGGCGTCGTCGAGCCAGCGGGGGCGGCGGGGCGCGCCGCACGCGGCGAGGACCCGCTCCAGCTCGCGGAAGCCCTCGTCGAGGGTGCGGATCCCGGTGACCAGGACGTCGAGCCCGGCGGCCCGGAGCTCGGCGAGGTCGGCGGCCCGGTTCTCCTCCTCGTTGGCGAGGACGAGGTCGGGGCGGAGGGCGGCGATCGCGCGGACGTCGGGGTTCTTGGTCCCGCCGATCCGCGCCGCGCCGAGGTCCGCGGGATGGCTGCACCAGTCCGTGGCCCCGACCAGCAGGCCGGGCGCGGTGACGGCGACGGCCTCGGTCAGGGACGGCACGAGGGAGACGACCCTCCGGACCGTGCCGCGGCCGGTGGTCACTCCTCCTCGGCCTCGACGTGCTCCGCGACCGCGACGACGAGCAGCCGGGTGCCGGCCTCCGTCGCCCGCCAGCGGTGCCGCACGCCGCCCGAGAGGTAGAGGGTGTCGCCGCGCCCGAGGCGGTACGCGCGTCCCTCGGCCTCGACCTCGGCGGCGCCGTCGGCGACGTACAGCAGCTCGTCGTTGCGGTGCTGGAACTCGCGTCCGGCGTCCTGCTCGCCGGTGAACTCCAGGGCGTGCAGCTGGTGCCGGCCGCGGACGATCGCCCGGCGTCCGGGCGATCGTCCGCGGC
>NZ_RDBH01000270.1 GCF_008042145.1 Streptomyces sp. adm13(2018) | reverse complement strand
GGGAGCGGGGGCGGCCAGTTCCGGACTGTCGCGCAGGATCCCCTCGTACACCTTGGTCAGCCTGGGGCCGGGATCGACGCCCAGCTCCTCCACCAGGAGTTCCCTGACCCGGCCGTACTCCTCCAGCGCCTCGGCCTGCCGGCCCGAGCGGTACAGGGCGAGCATCAACTGGGCGCGCAGCGACTCGTGCAGGGGATGCGCCTGCACCAGGTCCCGCAGGTCGACGACGAGCTCCGCCGTCTCGCCGAGCCCGAGACGGAGCTCGAAGAGCTGCTCCGCGGCGGCCAGCCTGCGCTCCTCCAGGGCCGTGGCAGCCGCCTCGATCACCGGGCCGCCCGCACCCGACAGGATCGGACCGCGCCACAGGCCGAGGGCCCGGCGCAGATCCGCCACGGCGTCGACCGTCCGGCCCTCGCCCGGCGCGTCCCGGGCGGATCTCACAAGATTTCCGAACTCCGTCAGGTCGAGCTGCTCCGGGGCGAGGACCACCCGGTAGCCGGGGCCGTCGGTGACGATGACCTCACTGCCCGACGGGATGCGCCGGCGGAGGTCGGCGACCGCCTTGCGGACCTGGTGCGAGGCCGTCGCCGGCGGCTCCTCGGCCCAGGCCGACTCCACGAGCCGGCCGATCGTCAGCACCCGTCCCGGCTCCAGGAGCAGCGTGCCCAGCACCCGTTCCTGGATGAGGCCCCCCAGCCTCAGGCGCGCGCCGCCGGCCCAGCCCTCCAGCGGCCCCAGCACGTTGAATCTCAGCGATTGCTCCTCGGCACCGGCCATTGCCGCGAGCACCCCCCCAGGTCTTCCGGCCACGCCCTCGGCGCCGGGTTTTGCGGATCCTAGCCCGTTCCCGTGACCCCCGGGAACGAGGCGGTACGCGATCGGTAAGCGGTTCCCGCACCGTAGGAACCACGAGGCCGCCTCCTGCACGGCCCTCGACCGAGGACCCCCCATGCAGCAAGGAGACTGGTCATGACCGCACAGGCATCGCCGGACGGACTCGCCGAACAGCTGCGGGCGGCACGGCAGTGGGCCGGCATCACCCAGGAGCAACTCGCCGGCCTGTCGACCGTCAGCGTGCGGGCCATCCGGGACCTGGAGCAGGGACGCGTCCGGCACCCGCGCCGCGAGACGCTCCGGCTGCTCGCCGGGGCCATGCGGCTCAGCGACGCCCGCCGGGCCGCCCTGGAACTGGCCGTCGACGGGGCCGAGGCCGGCACGGTGATGCGCGAGGCGTACGGCGCCGAGCTCGCCCCACCGCCCAAGCCGCTGCGCAGACTCGTCGGCCGCGCCGAGGAACTCCGCGCCCTGACCGGTCTGCTGGCCACCGAGCACGAGCGGCTCGTCAGCGTGGTGGGCCTGGCCGGCGTGGGCAAGACCCGGCTGGCCCAGGAGGCCGCCCTCCTGCTCCACGGCCGCGACCGGACCCCCGTCGTCTGGGTCGACATGACCGGGACCGCGCCGCAGCCCGCCGGGCCCGCGGGCACCCGCAGCCCGCGCTCCGCGCTGACGGGCTGGGCCCGCTCCCTCGCCCTCGGCGGCCGGGGCCTCGACGAACTCGCCTCCGTGATACGCGGCCGGGACACCCTCCTGGTCCTCGACGGCCACGACACCGGCCCCCACATCACGCCCCAGCTCCTGGAGCTGCTGCACGTCTGCGAGCGCCTCACGGTGCTGATCACCACCCGAGAACCGCACCGCACCCCGGGCAACCGGATGCTGCCGCTCGGCCCGCTGCCCGTGCCCGAGCCGGAGCCCGGGGCGTCCACGGGCGGAACCGGCGCACCGGGGGCCTCCCTGACCGCCGGGCAGCCGGCCGTCGAACTCATGCTGTCGTACGTCGGCCACATGCGTCCCGACCTGATGCCCGGCGACTCGCTGGTGCGCACGGTGGCGCGGATCAGCCGGGCCCTCGACGGGGTGCCGCGGGCGATGGAGGCCGCAGCCTCCTGGCTGCTGCTGCGCTCGCCCGCGGAACTGCTGCGGATCGCGCAGACCGCGCCGCTCGACGTCGTGGACGACGTGACCGCCGGGGAGCCCGGCGGAGACGCGGCCGGCGAGGGGCTCTCGGCGCTGCTCGCGGACGCCGTGGCCCGGCTCGACGACGGGCCCGCGGCCCTGCTCGGCGACCTGAGCCTGCTCCCCGACGGCTGGAGCGCCGACCAGGCCGCCGCCGGTCTGTCCGCGACCCCGGCGGGTGTGGTGCGCGACGTCCACGCGCTCATGCTCCGCGGCCTGGTGCGGCGCCTGCCCGGCGAGGGGGGCGGTGAGGAGGACGGCGCCCCGCGGTTCGGGGTGCTCCACCTGGTACGCCGGCTCGCCGCCGAACGCGCCGCCACCCTCGTACCGGCGACCGCCCTCGTCTCCTCCTGAACGGCCCGCCCCCTTCTCCCACCCGCTCCCTCCCTC
>NZ_RDBH01000027.1 GCF_008042145.1 Streptomyces sp. adm13(2018) | reverse complement strand
GCGTACGTCGGTCGCCTGGGCCGTCGTGTGGCGGGGGTCGTCGCGTACGTCGGTCGCCTGGGCCGTCGTGTGGCGGGGGTCGTCCGATGAGGTTGTCCCAGGGGCCCGCCGTTCGTCTGCTCGCCGTGCGTTCCCTGCGGGCGCACCGGAAGGCGTGGGCGGCCGTGTTCGCCGCCGTCGCCGTCACCTCCGCGCTGCTCGGCGCCCTGGCGCTCGCCGCCGGCTCGGCGGCCCTGGGGCACGCGCGCGTGGAGCGGTACGCCGCCGCGGCCGTCGTCGTCGCCGGTGACCAGGAGGTCCGGTGGACGACGAAGCCGTGGGGGAGCGAGCCGACGACGACCGTGACCGCCCTGACCGAGCGGGTTCGGATCCCCGCCGCGACCGTCGACGTGCTGCGGGCGGTCCCCGGCGTCCGGGCCGCCGTGCCCGACCGCGCCTTCGCCGTACGCGACGACACGGGCACGGCCCACACCGGGCGGTCCTGGGAGGCCGCGCGGCTCGCCCCGTACCGGCTGACCGACGGGCGGGAGCCGCGCGCCGCCGATGAGGCCGTACTGGGGCCCGGCGCGGGCGCGCGGGTCGGGGACACCGTCGCCGGGCGGAAGGTCGTCGGCCTCGCTGATGGGCCCGCCGCGCTGTACGTCACGGAGGCCGAGGCGCGGCGGCTCGCCGGCCGGCCGGGCTCCGTCGACGCCGTCGGTGTACTCGCCGACCCCGGCGTTCCCGCCGACGTCCTCCACGCGCGCGTGCGGGCGGCCCTGGACGAGGCAGGGCTCCGGGACACCGCCTCGGGGCAGCCGCTGCGGGCGCTCACCGGTGACGGCCGGGGCGGGGCCGAGCACCTCGCCGCGGCACCCGCGCGCATGGAGCTTCTCCAGCTGCTCGCGGCCGTCTCCGGGACCGTCGTGCTGGTCGCCGTCCTCGTACTGGCCTCGCTGGTCGCGCAGTCGCTCCAGCAGCGTTCCGGAGAGCGGGAGTTGCTGCTCTCGGTCGGGGCGACGCCCCGTCAGGTTCGGGCGGCGGCCGGCCGCGAGGTGACCCGGGTGGCGGGTCTCGCGGCCCTGTGCGGCGCGGTCCTGGCCGCGGCGGTCTTCCCCGTCCTGTGGTCGGCGCTGCGGCACCGTACCGGAGTCGTCCCCGAGGGTCTCGAACTCCCGGCTCCTCCCTGGCTGTTCACCGGCGTGGCGGCCGTCGCCGCCGTGGTCGCGGGCATCGCCCGGCTCGTGGTCCTCCTCGCCGCCCGGCGGCCGGGGAAGCCGGGGACGGGCGGGGTGCGGAAGGCCGTCGGCATCGCGCTGCTCGTGCTGGGCGCCGGTTCGGCGGCCACCGCCACCGCCCAGGGCGGGGACGCGGCGGGCGCCGCGGCCGGGGCGGCCACGGTGACCCTGGTCGCCGGGTGCGCGGTGCTCGGGCCGTGGATCGCGGGAGCCGCGGCGAAGGTCCTCGACCTGCCGTTCCGGCGGCTCGGCGGCGCGGCCGGGCGGCTCACCGCCGCCGGCGCGAGCACCCACTCGCGCCGTCTCGGAGCGGCGCTCGTGCCGGTCGTCCTCGTCACCGCCTTCGCGCTCGTGCAGCTCTCGGCGGGTACGACGATGGGGCGCGCCGCCGAGGAGCAGGCCCGGGTCGCCACGACCGCGGACCTCGCGTTCTCCGGCACGACCGCCGAACGGGTGCGGCTGCGGCCGGGGATCGCCTCCGCCACGGACGTCGTGCGCTCCACGGTCGTCCTGGCCCGCACCCAGGCCGGAGACCCGCGCCTCGACCGGCTGCCGGTGCTCGGCGTGGACGCGGCCGGCCTCGTCGGCACGCTCGACCCCGGGGTCGTCGCGGGCGACCTGGCGGGACTCGCCCGCCCGGGCACGGTCGCGGTCGGCGCCGACATGGCCGACTCGCTGGACGTGCAGCCCGGTTCGACGGTCGAGCTGCGCCTCGGCGACGGCACACCGAAGCGGCTGCGGGTGGTGGCGGTGTACGAACGCTCGCTCGCCCTCGGTGAGTTCCTGCTGCCGAAGGCCGAACTCGCCCCGCACACGAGTGATCCGTATCCCGCGCGCGTGCTGGCGTCCACGGGGGAGAGGCTCACGGGAGAGCGAGCTGTGGACGCCGTCGCGGACGCCGGCCCGGACGCCGGCCCGGGTGCCGCTGCGGGCGCCGTCGCGGACGCCGGTCCGCATGCCGTCGTGGAGCCCGAGCGGGTCAGCCCGCCGGGTGCCGAACTCAACGCCGTCGTCTCGGCCGTGGTCGTCTCCGCGATCGGCGGTCTGACCCTGCTCTCCGTCCTCAGCACCCTCACCCTCATCGGGGCCGGGCGGCGCGGCGAACTCCACCTCCTCGGCCAGGTCGGGGCGTCGGCCGGCCAGCTGCGCCGGATGCTCGGCCTGGAGGCGGGCTTCCTGACCGCCACCGGGCTGCTCGTCGGCCTCGCGGTGGCCGCCCTGCCGCTGACCGCCTTCGCCTGGGCGCTCACGGGTGGCCTGCCGTACCTTCCGCCCGGGCAGGCGGCGCTGATCGCCGGCACGGTCCTGGCCACGGTCTGCGCGGGGGTGTTCCTGCCGGCGTCGGGCGGACGGTCATAGGCCCGGGCCCGCACCGGATCCGTACGTGCGAGGGTGGATGCGTACGTACGAGGGTGGCCGGCTCAGGCGTTCAGGTAGGCGAGGACGGCGAGGACCCGGCGGTGGCCGCCGCTGTCGGTGGGCGGCAGACCGAGCTTCAGGAAGACATTGCCGATGTGCTTGTGCACGGCCCGCTCGGTGACCACCATCGAGCGGGCGATCGTGCCGTTGTCGTGCCCCTGCGCCATCAGTTCGAGCACCTCCCGCTCCCGGGGCGTGAGGGAGTCCAGCGGGTCGTCGCGGCGGCGGGCGAGCAGCTCGGTGACGACCTCGGGGTCCAGGGCCGTACCGCCGGCCGCGACCCGTTCCAGGGCGTCCAGGAACTCGTCCACCCGGCCCACCCGGTCCTTCAGGAGGTAGCCGACCCCGCGCGCGCCGCCGCCCAGGAGCTCGGCCGCGTACGTCTCCTCCACGTACTGGGAGAGGACGAGCACCGGCAGGTCCGGCAGCCGCTCGCGGGCCGCGAGCGCCGCCCGCAGCCCCTCGTCGCGGAAGCCGGGCGGCATGCGGACGTCGAGGACGGCCACGTCCGGCCGGTGTTCCAGGAGCAGCGGCAGGACCTCGGGGCCGGTGGCCGCGACCCCGGCGACCTCGTGGCCGGACGAGGTCAGCAGCAGCACGAGGCCCTCCCGCAGGAGGGCGTTGTCCTCGGCGATCACCACACGCACGGAAGCTCCACTTCGATCACGGTCGGGCCCCCTTCGGGGCTGGTCAGTCGTACGGTGCCGTCGAGCGCGGCGACCCGGCGCCGGATGCCGAGGAGCCCGGATCCGCCGCCCTCGCCGGCCTCGGCGCCGCCGCGGCCCTCGTCCGCCACGCGCGCGCGGAGAGCGGCCGGTTCGCGGGAGAGCGCGACGGAGGCGCGCGTGGCGCCGCTGTGCCGCGCGGCGTTGGTGAGGGCCTCGGCCACCACGAAGTAGGCGGCGGCCTCGACGCGGCGGCGCGCGCGGGGTCGGCTACCTCCTGAAGGACCGGGTGGGCCGGGTGGACGAGGGTGTGGCCAGGGCGGTCGGTGTGGTCGCCGGGGGGAGCGTGCTCGGGGCGGCCCGCGCCGTCGACGGGCGCGTGGTCGGCCAGCCCCGTCACGGAGACCTCCACCTCCAGGCCGCTGCTCGCGGCGAGGGCGCGTACCGCCCCGGTCAGGCCCCGGTCGGTGAGGATCGGCGGGTGGATGCCCCGCACCACGTGCCGCAGCTCGGCCAACGCCTCCTCGGCCTGCGTCTGCGCGTCGTCGAGGAGTTTCCGCGCGGCCGCGGGATCGGAGTCGTACACCCGCTTCGCCAGCCCGATCCGCATGGAGAGCGCCACGAGACGGGCCTGCGTGCCGTCGTGCAGATCGCGTTCGATCCGGCGCAGCTCCGCGCCGTGCGCGGCGACCGCGCCCGCCCGGGTCGCCGTGAGCTGCTCGACCCGGGCGGCCAGCCCGGCGGCCCGCGCGGCGGCGGGCGTCGGGGTGAGCAGGGCGCGCGACCACGCGGCGTCCAGGTCGGCGAGCCGCCCGATCAGCGGCAGGGCCACCGGCCGCCGTCCCGCGAGCCCGGCGACCACGCCGTCGACCAGCAGCGCGGGCGCCCACAGCACCAGCGAGGCGAACCAGAGGACCAGGCCGTAGACCAGCTGCGCGGCCGCCCAGACCAGGTCCTGCCGCGTGCCGGGGTCGGTGACGGCGGTCCGCACGCGCGCGGGGAGGGGGCCGTCGAGCGGCAGGTACGCCTCCGGGACCGGTGTCCCCGTCCGGTCGGCGGTCCGCCGCCGCTCCCGGTCGGCCAGGCGGCGCAGCAGCAGCACGCTCTCGGGGAGCACGCCGGCGCCGATGACGGTGAGGGTGAGGAAGGCGGTGAAGAGGGCGACGCCCACCATCAGGTAGCAGAGGATCGCGAGCGCGGCCCCGCCCAGCAGGTGGAGCGACGCCCGGCCGGATTCCCTGATCGCGTCGCGCATGCCCGCCAGGTTATGCGGAGGGCCCGAGGGGCGCGGTGGAGCCTGCTCCACCATCGCTCCGGGAGCGGGCACCGCTGTGCGGGGACGCGGCGGCGAGCAGGATCGGGGACAGGGGAGCCCACCCGGCCACCCGGCCCCGCCCCCTACCCC
>NZ_RDBH01000269.1 GCF_008042145.1 Streptomyces sp. adm13(2018) | reverse complement strand
CCCTCGGCCCCCCGGCCGCCGGAACCTCTGGTGCCACAGGGGCTGTCGGGAGAGGCTGGGCCGTCGGTGCCTGGGGTGCCGCCGGGGCGGCCTCGGCAGCCGCGGCCGGCGGGGCGCCCGGGGTCGAGGGGCTCGGGAGCCGGTCGACGAGTTCCGGTGCCTCCTCCGTGAGGAAGTCCGCGAACTGCCGGGGCGTCGCGTACTCGAAGAAGACCGTCGGGTAAAGGGACAGGTCGTGCTCCTGGGAGATCCGCTCGCTCAGCGCCACCAGGCCGACGGAGTCGAAACCGGCCGAGAGGAACTCGGTGTCGGCGTGCTCCTCGGACGTGCCCGTCAGTGCCAGGAACCAGGCCAGCGCCCGCGCGGACGGCGTGCCGAAGGCGGCGGGTGCCGGCTCGGCGGCGGGAGCGCCCTGGGCAGGCGCGTGGGCGACGGGAGCGGGCTCGACCGGCAGCGGTGCGGCGACGGCGGGTGCGGGTGCGTCAACCGGGGGCGCAGCGGCCGCGGCCGGGACGGCGGACGTCTGCGGGGCGGCGGACGCGGCCGGTGCAGCCGACGTGCCCGGGACGGTCCCGGCCGCGGTGTCCTCGCGGAACGCCAGCGCCGGGACGCGCTTGGACGCCATGTCGCCGAAGACGAGCAGGGGCGTGCCCGACTCGTCGGTGACGGTCTGGGTGACCCGGCACGCCTCGTCGTTCCAGAAGGCGATCTCGGTCCGGACGTACGCGGCCTCGTCGAGCGGGCCCAGGACGTCGAGCCGGCCCACCGACAGCGGGATGAACGCGGAGGCGTCCGCGGTGCCGAAGACCGGGTTGGCCGGGTCGATGGCCGCGACGGTGACGCTGTCCAGGAGGCCCGGGAAGAGCTGGACGTCGATCGGGTTCAGCTCGCGCTGGCGAGGCCCCTCGATGCGGGCGAGGGTGCCGCCGTCCGGCAGGCTCGCCACCCAGGAGATGTTCCGGTAGTAGCGCCCGTGGTGGTAGCCGATGCGCCGCAGCCAGCGGTACAGGCCGGAGCCCGCGTGGACGGCGGACCCGGCGCAGTCGGCCAGCAGGTCGCCGACCGGGAGGCGGGGTGCCGGTTCGGCGCGGGTGGCGAGGCGCCCGGTGACGAAGACGTCGCCGGTCTCGCCGTCCTCGACGCGGAACCGTCCGTCCCCGTCGACGCGGCCGACCACGCGGCGGGCTCCCGCGGGGATGAGGGGGCGGTGGAAGAGGACGTCCAGCGCGCCGTGGAACGGTTCGCCGCGCAGGGCCGCTCCCTCGCGGAGGAAGTCGAACCAGGCCACGCCGGGGAGCATCAGGGTCCGGTAGACGGAGTGCTGTGCGATGGGCGCCTCGCCCGGGCTGAAGACCCGGGCGTACGTGTAGCCGGCGGGCCCGCCGTCGTCCACCAGCTCGGCGGGCGAGCCGGGTTCGGCGGACCGGAGCGGCTCGGCGAGGTTCAGGGCGCGGCCGCGCGGCTGGGCGAACGGGAGCAGGCGCTTGCTCCACGCGGCGCCGGCGGCCTTCTGGAACGTGGCCCAGTCGATGTCGCGGCCGGCCTCGAACAGGTCGGCGGCGACGGCCGCCAGGACGGCCGCGGCGGTCCGCTCGTCGTGGACCCCGGCGAGTCGGGCGCCGACGTCACGGCCGGCGGTGTCCGGACGGCCGGCGTCGCGGGCGGGGTCGCCGGCGCGCCGCAGGACGTCACCGAGCGCCTGTTCCAGCGGCACCCTCCCCCGTGCGAAGGCGGCGACGGCGTCCCAGCCCGGCGGGAGGTCGACGGCGTCGTCGGGCAGCCCGAGGTCGCGCAGCGCGATCGCGAGGGCGACTCCGGAGAGGATGCGGAGCAGTTCGCCGGAGAACGCGGCGAGCGGGGTGCCGGTGGCCGTCTCGAAGCGGCGTACGACGTCGTGGACGGCAGGGGTCGAGCGGTCGAGGGCGGTGAGCCACGCGGGCGGCGCCGCGGCGGCCTCGGGGCGTACGGAGACGGTCGCGCGGTTCGTGCCGGCGGGCGCCGCGGCTCCGGGAACGCCGGTGGCGCCGGGGCCTCCGGTGCCACCGGGGGTGAGGAGGCGGGCGCGCAGGGCGGCCGTCAGCGCGTCGGCGTCCTCGCCGACGACGGCCAGTCGCTCGGCGCGGTGCGGCCGGGCGAGCCGGGCGGTGGCGCACACGTCGGCCAGTTCCTCGGGGCGGCCCCGGAGGGTCGGGAGGAACTCCACCCATTGGGCGCACAGTTCGCGCAGGCCGTAGGCGGTGTCGGCGGAGAGCGTCAGGACGTGGGCGGACTGCCGGGCCCCCGCGGGTGCCGTCCCGGTGCCGCGGGCCGGGGCGGGGACCGCCTCGGCCACCACGTGCGCGTTGGTGCCGCCGAAGCCGAAGCCGCTCACGGCGGCGCGCCGGACGGGCGCGTCGGGCCAGGGCCGGGGGGCCTCGGGCAGGTGGAAGGGGCTGTCGTCCAGGT
>NZ_RDBH01000268.1 GCF_008042145.1 Streptomyces sp. adm13(2018) | reverse complement strand
ACCCGTCCTTCGCTAGGGTCCTGACCCATGGCACACAACCCCCAAGCACCGTACGGCCAGGGCCAGCCCCCGCAGGGCCCCGAGGGTTACGACCCCGCCGGCAACACCCAGATGTTCCGCGCCTTCGTCGACGAGGGCGCCCCGCAGCAGCGGCAGCCGCAGGCCGCGGCCACGTCGGGCGGCGGCCCGAAGGTCGGTCTGATCGTCGGCGTGGTCGCGGTGATCGTCGTCCTGGCGGCCGTCGCCTGGCTGGCGCTGGGCTGACCGACCCGTCCTTCACCGAGCTCCGAGGTGGGCCGGATCCGCATCCCGCGGACCCGGCCCACCTTTCTTCGTACGCCCTCAGGGCGGCTCAGGCGGTGGCGGAGTCCAGGGCGGGCGCCAGGACCGCGAAGGCCTCCCCGATCAGGGTGCCCGGGTCGGCGGAACTCCCGGCGTCCTCGCCCGCGCTCCACCGGTGCAGTACGGCGTCGAAGGCGGCCAGCGCCATGCCGGCGGCGAGCCGGGGGTAGAGGTCGGCCCCGGAGTCGAGGTCCAGGCGGGCCGCCAGCTCCTCCGTCAGGTCCTCCCGCCACCGCGCCTGGTGTTCGAGGAAGCGGGCGAGCAGCGCGGGGGTGCGCAGGATCAGCCGGACCACCGGCAGGGCCCGCTCGGCGTGGGCGTCGCAGACCGTCAGGGGCACGGACACGGCGTGCAGGAGCGCCTCGGAGGGGAGCTCCCCGGCGGGCCGGGAGGCGAGGCCCGCGCGCATGTCGGCGCCCATGTCGGCCAGGAACTGGACGACCACGTCCTCCTTGGACGCGAAGTACCGGAAGAAGGTCCGCTTGGATACCCCGGCGGTGGTCGCGATCTCGTCGACGGTGACGGCGTCGAAGCCCTTGAGGGCGAGCAGTTGGAGGGCCGCCTCGGTGAGCTCGGTGGCGACGAGCTGGCGCTTGCGCTGGGCCAGGCTCGCGGGGGCGGGGCCGGCGGCTCGGCCGGGACCGGGGTCGACTGCGGGGCGGGTGCTCACGCTCGGAATCGTACCGTGGTGCCCTCGATGACACCAGGATCCATCTATGGCACTCGATCGCATGCTTGACACTCGGTGACACAGGCGCCAGCGTGTGTCGCATGACCACGAAGCAGCGCTGGACCGCAGACCGGATCCCGGACCAGACCGGGCGGCTCTTCCTCGTCACCGGGGCCAACAGCGGCCTCGGTCTCGCCACCACCCGCGCGCTCGCCGGCCGCGGCGGGCGGGTGATCCTCGCCGTACGGGACGAGGAGAAGGGCCGCAGGGCCGTCGACGAGCTCGTCGCGGCCGGCATCGCGCCGGACCTGCTCGCCGTACGTCCGCTCGACCTCGCCGACCTCGATGCGGTACGCGCCTTCGCCGGGCGGCTGTGCGAGGAGCACCCGCGCCTGGACGTGCTCGTCAACAACGCCGGTGTGATGGCCCCGCCCCGCACCCTGAGTGCCCAGGGGCACGAGCTGCAGTTCGCCACCAACCACCTCGGCCACTTCGCGCTCACCGGGCTGCTGCTCGACCTGCTCGCCGCGGGGCGGGACCCCCGGGTGGTCACGGTCGGCTCGATCAACCACCGGCAGGGCGGCCTCCGCCTCGACGACCTCGACGGAGAACGCGGCTACGCGCCCATGGCCTTCTACAACCAGTCGAAGTTCGCCAACACCGTCTTCGGTCTCGAACTCCACCGGCGCCTCGGCGAGGCCGGCAGCCCGGTCCGAAGCGTGCTCGCCCATCCCGGCTACACGGCGACCCGGCTCCAGACCCGGGACGCCTCGGGACTGGTGAAGCTGGCCTTCGGCCGCATCGGCAACCCGCTGATCGCGCAGCGCCCGGAGCGGGGCGCGCTGCCGCAGCTGTACGCGGCCACCGAACCGGGCCTCTCGGGCGGCGAGTTCATCGGCCCCGACGGCATGGGCGAGCTGCGCGGCGCGCCCACGCGGGTGCGTCCCTCCGAAGCGGCGGCCGACCCGGGGACGGGGCGCACGCTGTGGGAGCTGTCGGAGCGCCTGACCGAGGTGAGCTTCCCCGTCACCGCCAGGTAGCGGAGACCTTCCGGGTGTCGATCCGCATCCCGAGCGGCACCCGCCAGGAGTCCACGCACACGGTGTACGTCTCCGTCCGCGCCGTGCCCGGGGCGATCGGCGCGGGCAGCGGCTGGGAGGACGTGAGCGTCGCCCAGTCGACGCCCAGGGCTCCGATGACGTGGGTGGCGAAGGTGACCGTGCCCGAACGGGCCGCCGTTCCCCCGCTGTTGCGGAAGGTGACCGTCACCCTCTCGCACCAGCGCCGGTCGCCGTCGGCGAGGACGGGCTCCGGTCAGGACACGCGGCCGGGAACGGGCACGGGTACGGGCGCGGGGTCCGCCACGGCTCCGCCGCACCGACCGGGCGGCCCCGGCACGTCGCCGGGCACGGG
>NZ_RDBH01000267.1 GCF_008042145.1 Streptomyces sp. adm13(2018) | reverse complement strand
ACCCGCAAGACCCACACCCAGCATCGCCACCACCGCATCCACCGAACGCGGCACCGCCAACGCCACCACCGCACCACGACCCACACCCACACGCGCCAACTCATTCGCCACACCCACCGCACGAGACCACAACTCCCCGTACGACAGACGCACCCCACCACACACCACCGCCAGAGCCTCCGGCACCCGCGCCGCACACTCCGCGAACCACACCGGCACCACACCCACCGGCACCACCGAACCCGTCGCGTTCACACCACCCACCAACCGCTCACGCTCCACGGCATCAAGGACGTCGACCGCACCCACGGGGCGGTCCGTGTCCATGACCGCCGCGCGCAGCACTCGCTCCAGGCGTCGCAGGATCACTGCGGCCGACGCGTGGTCGAAGAGGTCGGGGCGGTAGTCGAGGCGCACCTGCACGCCGGCCGCCGTCCGGTAGACGACGAGGGTGAGCGGGTAGTGGGTGGCGTCACGGCCCTTGGCGCCGACGAGGCGCAGCCCGGAGTCGAGCCGGGTGCCCTCGGCGGCCGGGTCCACGGGGTAGTTCTCGACGAGGACGGTGGTGTCGAAGAGTTCGCCGACGCCTGCGAGTGCCTGGATCTCGGCGAGGCCGAGGTGCTGGTGCGGGCCGAGGTCGGCCTGTTCGTTCTGGACGCGGGCGAGGGCCTTCGACCACGGTTCGTCGTGGTCGAGGGCGACGCGCACCGGGACGGTGTTGATGAAGAGGCCGACCATGGACTCGACACCGGGCACCTCGGCCGGGCGGCCGGCCACGGTGGTGCCGAAGACGACGTCGTCGCGGCCGGTGAGGCGGCCCAGGACGACGGCCCAGGCGAGCTGGACGACGGTGTTCAGCGTGACCGCGCCGGAGGCGGCGAGTTCCGCGATGCCGTCGCCGAGGTCGGCGGGGAGCAGGGACTCGACGCGCTCCGGCATGCGGGCCTCGCGGCCGGCGTCGGCGGGGACCAGGCGGGTGGCCTCCTCGACGCCGGCGAGGGTGCGCCGCCAGACCTGCTCGGTCTCCGTGCGGTCCTGGGCGGCCAGCCACCGGAGGTAGTTCTTGTACGGGGTGACGGGGGGCAGGGCCTGCTCGCCCTGCTCGTACACGGTGAACAGTTCGCGCAGCACGACCGGCATGGACCAGCCGTCGAGCAGGATGTGGTGGTTGGTGACGACCAGCCGGTGCAGGTCCTCCTCACGGCGGATCAGGAGGCAGCGGATCAGCGGCGGCGCGGCCAGGTCGAAGCGCTCGGCGCGGTCCTCGTCGGCGAGGCGGACGAGTGCGGCCTCCCTCTCCTCCACCGGCAGCCGGGTGAGGTCGGCCTCGCGCCAGGGCAGGTCGACCTCACGGAGGAGGAACTGCACCGGCTTCCCGGAGCGTACGGAGCGGAACCCGGCGCGCAGGTTGGCATGGCGGCGGAGCAGGGCGGCCATCGCGTCCTTGAGGCGGTTCGCGTCGAGCGGTCCCTCCAGGTCGACGGCGAGCTGGACGGCGTAGACGTCGGGGCCTTCGCCGTCGTCGAGCAGGGAGTGGAACAGGAGGCCTTCCTGCAGGGGGGACAGGGGCAGGACGCCCTCGAGTCCGGACGGCTTGCGGGCCGGTCGGCTGGTGTGCGTCACGTCAGATCCTCCAGGTCGGCCAGGTCGGCCTCGAGCTCGTCGATCTCGTCCTGGTCCAGGTCTGCCAGGGAGAGGTCGGATGTCGTCAGACTGCGGGGGGCGCCGTCGGCGGGGGCGGCGTGTGCGGTGCTGTACCGCGTGAGGGCGTCCAGGGCCTCGAACCAGAGGTCGGTGAGGGACTCGACTTCGGTCTCGTCGAAGAGTCCGCCGGGCCAGGTCCAAGTGACGGTCAGTTCGGGTCCGGAGGGACGGTCGTGGGTGACCGCGTTGGCCTCCAGGCTGTGGGCGAACGGCAGTTCCGGGTCGGTCGGGGCGATGCGTACGTCCTCGGGCGCGGCGCCCCAGTCGGCGGCGCCGGCGGAGTGGTCGGTGCGGACGCGGCCCAGGTAGTTGAAGCCGATCTGCGGTCCGGCGCCGCCCGCGAGGAGGTCGGCGGTGCGCGGGTTGAGGTGGCGGAGCAGGCCGTATCCGGCGCCCTTGGCGGGGACCGCGCGGATCTGGCCGCTCACCCGGCGCAGGGCCTCTCCGGCGGCGGGGGCTCCGCCGCGGACCTCGTGCCATCTGACGCCGGGGTCGAGGCGCAGCGGGTGCATCGTGGTGAACCAGCCGACGGTGCGGGAGAGTTCGGCGCCGTCGTCGTCGCCGCGGCCGTGGCCCTCCACGTCGAGGAGCACGGGTCCGGCGCCGGGCGCGCCGCGCCGGCGGCCGCGCCGCCACTCGGCGAGGGCGAGGGCGAGGGCGGTGAGCAGGATCTCGTCGGGGCTGGTCCCGGTCGCCGTGGGCACCAC
>NZ_RDBH01000266.1 GCF_008042145.1 Streptomyces sp. adm13(2018) | reverse complement strand
CCGCGCCGCCATCTCCGAGGCGCTCACCGCGCCCCCGTGCCCGTGGTCGTACGCCAGGTCCACCAGCAGCCCCACCCGCTGCGCCAGCTCCAGCACCCGCACCGCGCGCGCCGGGTAGCCGGGGGCCAGGACCTCCCGGCCCACCTCCGCCCGGGCCCGGTACGCCTCGCGGGCCGCGTCCGCCGCCGGACCCGAGGCCGCCACGTCCAGCCGCGTGAGGACCGCCGTGGCGTCCCGCAGCGCCTCCGCGAGCTCCCGCTCGGCCTCGCCGAGCGACGGCACGTCCGCCGGAGGCGCCTCCCGCACCGCGAGGCAGCGCCAGACCACCTCCACGTGGACGTCCCCCACGGGCCCCGCCTCCGAGACCTCCGGCACCAGGCCGTACGGCGCGCCGTGGCCCACCACCGCCTCCTCCGCCTCCAACGCGCGCGCGTTGAAGTCCGGCGGCCCGCTCAGCCCCAGCGGATGCCCCGGCGCGGGCAGCGCCACCCGCCACCCGGTCACCCCGAGCCGCCGCAGCCGGCCCAGCGCCAGCGTCAGCCCCACCGGCCGCGCCTCACGCGGCTGGACGTGGCGGCCTCGGGTCCGGCGGCGGACGCGGCCCGCGAGGCGTACCGGGCCAGCGCCACCCGCCACCCGGTCACCCCGAGCCGCCGCAGCCGGCCCAGCGCCAGCGTCAGCCCCACCGGCCGCGCCTCACGCGGCTGGACGTGGCGGCCTCGGGTCCGGCGGCGGACGCGGCCCGCGAGGCGTACCGGGCC
>NZ_RDBH01000265.1 GCF_008042145.1 Streptomyces sp. adm13(2018) | reverse complement strand
CGGAGCTCCCCACCCCGGCGCGGGTCCTCGCCCCGCTGCTCACCATCCCCGCGTCCCGTCGGCGTTTCCGGCTGCCGCTCCCCGCGCTGGAGAAGGAGTACGGGATGAGCACCCCGCTCGTCGACGAGTTGACCGGCCTCGGGCTCCCTCGACGGGAGACGCCCGACGGGCCGCTCTTCGACGAGAACGACATCGCCTCCCTCTCGCTCCACCTCCGACTCCCCTCCGCCCGGCGCGCCGTGATGGCCTTCTGGCTGCGCGCCCTGCGCCGGCTCACAGCGCCCGGCACGCCGCTCGCGCATCGCGTCGACGTCACCGTCGGCTGCCCGGAACCGGGGCACGAAGGCGCGTGCCGTTATAAGGTCGACCTCGGCGACGGCGGGGCCGGCGGTGTCTTCGAGACCGGGCCCGAGCCCCAGCGGGTGCTGGCCTCGCTGACCCTGGGCGGCACCGGAGGTCCGCGCGAACTGCCGCCTGCACTGGCTGAGTTGTGCGCCGAGTTCCGGGAGATCGACTATTACCTGCTGCCCGGCGACGCGGCCGCCGAGCCGGACCTCCTGGACCGCGCGGGCATCGCCGACTGCGTCCTGATGAGCCGCGTCCTGGTCGACGCCGCCCACGCGCGGGGCATCGAGGCGCGACTGTCCGGCGGCCTCCTCGTCGCCGTCCCCTTCTCCTCCACCCACACCTGGGCGGAGTGCCGGGTGGACGGAGTCTGGTACCCGGTGGACCCGCTGCTGCCGAAGGCGCTCCGGGCCTGGGGCGTGCCGGGGGCGGAGCTGTGGTCGCCGACGCTGGCCCCCGTCGGACTCTTCCACCGGCTCGGCGGGACACCCCTGCGGCCGGTCACCCACAACGGAACGCCCTGCGGCGCCTCGCTGCGCACTCGCGAGGAGGTGCCGGCGTGACCGCGACGCACCCGCGGGACACCGACGCCGTCCGCCTGCACGACCTCCTCTCCCACCGGGCCGCCGTCACGCCCTCGGCACCCGCCGTGACCGCCCCCGACGGGCGGCACGACTACGGCGAACTCCTCCGTGCCGCCCAGGCGGTGGCCGCCCTCCTGGCCCGGCACGGAGTGCGACCCGGCGACCGGGTCCTGCTGCACGGACCGAACTCGCTCGCGCTCGCCGCGGCGGTCTACGGCTGCTCGCGGGCCGGCGCGGTGCTCGTGCCGCTGCACCCGGGCATCCGGCGGCCCCAACTGGACCACGTCGTCCGGGACTGCGCCCCGGTCCTCGCCCTGGTGGCCCCGGACCAGGCCGCGTTGCACCAGGACTCCGGGGTGCCGGTCGTCCCCCTGGCCGTACCGGATCCCGGGACGGACGGCGACGACCTGCCGGAACCGCCGTACGACCCGGACCGGCCGGCCGCCCTCATCTACACCTCGGGGAGCACGGGCGCGCCCAAGGCCGTGGTGTCCCCGCACACGGCGATGCTGTTCGCCGTCCACGCCGTCGCCGCACGGCTCGGCTACCGCGCCGACGACACCGTGTTCTGCCCCCTGCCGTTCTCCTTCGACTACGGGCTCTACCAGGTCTTCCTCGCCACCCTGGCGGGGGCCTGTCTGGTCCTGCCGTCACCCGCCGACACCGGACCGCGCCTGCTGCGCGCGGTGGCCGACAGCGGCGCCACGGTCCTGCCCCTGATGCCGGCGATGGCCTCGGTCCTGGTGCGGCTCGCCGAACGGGCCGGTGGAGGGCCGGAGCGGGTGCGACTGGTGACCAGCACCGGCGCGGCCTTCCCCGAGCCGCTCGTCGAGGCGACGCTCGGAGCGCTGCCGGGCGCAGACATCGCCCTGATGTACGGGCTCACCGAGTGCAAGCGCGTGTCGATCCTGACGCCCGGGGAACGGGCGGACCGGCCCGGCTCGGTCGGTCGGCCGCTGACCGGGACCGGCTGCGTGATCGTGGACGACGCCGGCCGGGAGGTCCCGCCGCGGACCGAGGGGCAGATCGTGGTGCGCGGGCCGCATCTGATGGCCGGCTACTGGAACGCCCCCGAGGCGAGCGCCGCCCGGTTCCCGGTCCGCCCCGACGGCACGCCCGAGCTGTGGACCGGCGACTACGGATGGGTGGACACGGACGGCTACCTCCATGTGACGGGCCGCCGGGACGACCTGTACAAGCAGAACGGCTTCCGGGTCGGCGGCACCGAGGTCGAGCGGGCCGCGCTGGCCGTCCCCGGCGTCGCCCAGGCCGCCGTACTCCCCCCGTCGGACGCCCGGCCCGCCCGGCTCTTCCTGGTGACCGGGCTCGGGCTGCCGGAGTTCCTCGCGGGGCTCGGGGAGCGGCTGGAGCAGTACAAGGTGCCACCGCAGGTCCGGATCGTCCCGGACCTGCCACTGACCGCCCACGGCAAGGTGGACCGGGCACGGCTCGCCCGAGAGGACGGGTGAACGGAGACATGGGGAAGGGAGGACTGATGAACGCGCCTTCGAAACGTGGGTGAGGGTCGTCGTGCGGGTCGTCGTGCCGAACGGTGAACGACCGCTGTTCGAACACGCGTTGCCGGTCGTCCGCGGTCGCGGCTACGATCCCCCCGGTCGTGACTGGCGAGAGTGGAGCACCACAGGGAAGCGGCCTCTCACCGGATCCGACGTCGACCGCCTGGGCGTCCTCCCTCCAGCCTCCCCAGCACCCGAGGAGACCCGGCGTGGACATGCGTTACGGAACCAACCCCCAGCAGGCGACGGCCCGGGCCGTGCCCGTGGACCCGGAGCAGGTGCCGCTCCGGCTGCTCCAGGGCCGCCCCTCGTACATCAACCTCCTGGACGCGCTGAACTCCTGGCAGCTGGTGCGGGAGGCGGCGCGGACCCTGGGCCGGCCGGCCGCCGCGTCGTTCAAGCACGTCTCCCCCGCCGGTGCCGCCCTCGCGGGCCGGGTCGACGAGGCGACCGCTCGCCTGTACGGCGTGGACGCGGCCTCCGTGGGCGAGCTGACCAGCGCCTATCTGCGCGCCCGCGACGCCGACCCGAAGTCCTCGTACGGCGACTTCGTGGCGGTCTCGCACGAGGTGGACGTGGAGCTGGCCCAACTCCTCACCAAGGTGGTCTCGGACGGGATCGTGGCCCCGGGGTACGCCCCCGGAGCGCTGGAGATCCTGGCGGGGAAGAAGAAGGGCGCGTTCCTGGTGATGGAGGCCGATCCGGCGTTCGAGCCGCCGGAGGAGGAGTCCCGGGACGTCTTCGGCCTCCGCCTGGTGCAGGAGCGCGACCGGGTCGAGCTCTCCGGGGACCTCCTGGACGAGGTGCACGTGGGATCCCTCTCCGAGGAGACCCGGTCCGACCTGCTGCTGGGCCTGGCCGTGCTGCGCCACACCCAGTCCAACTCGGTCTGCTACGTGCGGGACGGGCAGACCCTGGGGATCGGAGCGGGCCAGCAGTCCCGGGTGGACTGCACCCGGCTCGCCGGCGGCAAGGTGGACACCTGGTGGCTGCGACGCCACCCGCTGGCGCAGGCGCTGGAGTTCCGGCCGGGCGTCCGCCGCCAGGACCGGGTGAACTGGCAGGTCCGCTTCGTCGAGGGCGATCTGACCGACGACGAGCGCGTCCGCTTCCGCGAGGCGGTCGAGGCGGAGCCGGGCACGCTGGACGCCGCCGAGCGGGCCGCCTGGCTCGCGAAGCTCACCGGGGTGTCCTTCGTGTCGGACGGCTCGCTGCCGTTCCGGGACAACGTCGACCACGCCCGCAGGCACGGGGTGACGAGCATCGCCGAGCCCGGTGGTTCGATCCGCTCCGGCGACGTCGAGGACGCCTGCCGCGAGTTCGGCATCGCCCTGGCCCGGACCGGCCTGCGCCTGTTCCACCACTGACCCCTGCCCCCCTGTTCGGCCCCGAGGCCGGAGCCCCGCGCACTCCCCGTGCGCGGGGCTCCGGCCTTTTCCCTGCCCATGCGGCGATACACCGGCCCCCTGTGCGGC
>NZ_RDBH01000264.1 GCF_008042145.1 Streptomyces sp. adm13(2018) | reverse complement strand
GACCGGAACGGCTCCTACGCCCTCACGGTCAGCAGCCGTCCGTCCACGCGCTGGAGGTCGAGCAGCCAGGCCCCGTAGTACGGACGGCTGCTGACCGTGAGGGCGTAGGAGCCGTTCCGGTCGGTGAGGGTGACCGCGCCGTTCGCGACCTTCATCCGCCACTGCTGGGCCGAGGATCCCGCGGCGCAGGGCTGCTGGGCCACCCACATGCCGGGGGCGGGCGTTCCGCCGGGCTGCAGGCACTTGGCCGATGCCGCCGACCGGACGCGTACGAGTCCGCTGCCCGCGTCGTCGAAGTACCACTGCTGCGGTTCGTACCCGTTGCTCTGGTCCGCGACAAGCACGGTGCCGTCTGCGCTGCGGCCGCCCCACAGCTGGGCGCTGAGCCCGGTGCTGCCGTTGGAGAGCAGGTAGCGGGTGCCGGGCGTGGTGGTGCCGCCGGCTCCGGCGGTGCGGAAGGTCGTCGCCCTGCCCGGTCCGCTGTCACGGCCCTGACCGTCGCGGACGGAGACGGCGACGGTGTACGACGTGCCCGGCCGCAGGTTGTAGATCCGCAGCGTCGTGCCCTGGACCCACGTCAGGTGCCGCCCGTCCAGGAGCACCTGGTACCAGGAGGCTCCGGTGACCCGCTGCCAGCTCACCACGACGGAGTCCGCCTGGATCTGACCGGCGGTCACGTCAGGCCCGGTACCCGGCCTCGGACCGGTGGGCGTCGGCGTCGGTGTGGGCGTGGGCGTGGGCGTCGGCGTGGGTGTGGTGGGACGGAGTCCGCCTGGATCTGACCGGCGGTCACGTCAGGCCCGGTACCCGGCCTCGGACCGGTGGGCGTCGGCGTCGGTGTGGGCGTGGGCGTGGGCGTCGGCGTGGGTGTGGTGG
>NZ_RDBH01000263.1 GCF_008042145.1 Streptomyces sp. adm13(2018) | reverse complement strand
GGGCAAGCTGGGCCTGGACCACCTCGACCTCTACCTGATGCACCAGCCCTTCGGCGATGTCTACGGCCAGTGGCGGGGGTCAGGGTGGGAGGAGCGCCTTGAGAACCCGGCGGTCGGCCATGGCCCGGGAGGCGTCCGGAGCCCGGTCGAGGGGGAAGGTCTCCTCGAAGACGCGGCCGGGGGTGATGGTGCCGTCCAGGACGTCGGGCAGCAGCCGCTCGATGGAGGCGCAAACGGGGCCGCCGCCGGTCGGGGTGATGGTGCGCATGAACTCGGCCGGGCCGATCGGTCCCTGCTCGTACTGGGCGACGCCATCGAGAGCTCCAGGGCCCGGTGCACGGTTCGGATCGACTCCGCGTCATCGGTGCCCCAGCCCGTGTAGCCGTGGGACATGCCCATCGCGCCCAGCCCGATCCGGGAGACCTCCAGGTCACGCAGCTTGATGTACCGCATGTCGTCCTTTCCCGATCAAGGTGTCGCCTGGTCTCTCACTCTTGCCCGGCCCGGCAGGCCGTGCCCGTCGAGGTCCGGGCGGGAGGCAAGAGCGCCGGCGTCTTCCTCACCTACCTTCGCCCGGATCACGCGCGTGTGGCAGGGCGGGCTCTTCAGGGGTAAGGGCAGGGCCCCCTACCGTCTGCGGCGCGGCCGCCTGCCGGGTGAGACCGGGGTCATGGCATCCCAGAGCGCGACCAGCGAGGGCGCCGAGCTGGGCCGCTTCCTGCGTGCCCGCCGCACCCGGACCAGCCCCGAACACGTCGGCCTCACCGTCGGCACCGGCATCCGCCGCACCCCGGGCCTGCGCCGCGAGGAACTGGCCACCCTCGCCGGCATCAGCGTCGACTACTACGTACGCCTGGAACGCGGGCGAGGGAGTCGAGGACGGCGGGGCTGGGGCGGGTCTCCTTGCCGCGTTCCAGGCGTACGTATTAGTCGACGCTGATGCCGG
>NZ_RDBH01000262.1 GCF_008042145.1 Streptomyces sp. adm13(2018) | reverse complement strand
CACGGCGTTCGCCTGTGTCCGCCTCGGTGCCCTCAGCCGCGCACCGCTCCCGACCGGGCGTCGAGCCGCAGGCTCTCCTCGAAGCCGGGCAGGATGCCCAGCTCCCCGGCCTCGGCGAGCGTCGGAGCCGTGCGGTCGCGCTCCGACAGCAGCAGGTCGAGACCGTCCGGGAAGGGGAGGCCGAGCTCCGGGTCCAGCGGGTGGATGGCGTGCTCCCGCTGCGGCTCGTACCCCGTGGACAGCAGATACGAGATCGTGGTGTCGTCCTCGAGCGCCACGAAGAGGTGCCCCACCCCGATCGGGATGTGCACCGACCGGCAGTCCACGGGGTCGAGCTCGACGGAGTCCCACATGCCGAAGGTGGGCGATCCGACCCTGGTGTCGACGATGAAGTCCAGGGCCCTCCCACGTGTGCAGTAGGCGTACTTCCCCATGCCCGGAGGTACGGCGGTGAAGTGGATGCCCCGCACGACACCCCGCTTGGAGACGCTGTAGCTGGACTGCACGACGGGGTAGAGCGGCCGCCCCAGGGCCTCGGTGAACACGTCCTCCTGATAGGGGGAGAGGAAGACTCCCCGAGGGTCGCCGAACACCTGCGGGGTGAACTCGTAGGCCCCTTCGATCTTCAACTCGCGTACCTGCACCGGTTGCTCCTCACATCGATCGACGTACTCGGGTGGTGGGGGAAGGGCACTCAGAACGGGCCCTGGAAGCCGGCGCTCACACTGGCCAGCCGAGGCAGCACCGCACCGGCCTCCCCGCACACGTCGAGGCAGGCCGACACGATGCTGCTCGCGTTCGGGTGGAACGCCTCCTCCAGCGGGTGCGACACGGGGGCGGGGCTGTCGGGCAGGGACACGCGACGGACCGGGGCGCGCAGCGCGTGCGGGACGTGCTCGGCCACCACCGCGGCCACCTCGGCGGTGAACCCGTACCGGGCCCAGCTGGTGTCGGCGACGACGAGCCGGCCGGTCTTGGCGACGGACTCGCAGATGATCCCCTCGTCCAGCGGCCGGAGGCTGCGGACGTCGACCACCTCCACGCTGATACCGCGCTCGGCCAGTTGCTCCGCCGCGCGCTCCGCCTCGTGCACCATCAACGACGCCGCCACGACGGTGACATCGGTGCCCGCGCGCGCGATCCGGCCGACCCCGAAGGGGACCGGCAGCGGCTCCTCGGGCACCTCGCCGACGAGGGGGTACAGGTTGCGGTTCTCGATCAGCACGACGGGGGTGTCGCCGGTCAGGGCCTGGACGAGCATGCCCTTGGCGTCGGCGGGCGTGGCGGGCGTGGCCACGTGCAGACCCGCGTAGTGGGCGAACGTCGCGTGCGGGCTCTGCGAATGGGTCGAGCCCTGACCCCAGCCCCGGCCCACGACGCCGCGGGTCACCACCGGCACGCCCCCCTTGTCACCGCCGTAGGTGTAGCGCCACTTGGCCGCCATGTTCACCAGGGCGTCCATCGCCAGGAACATGAAGTCCGCGCGTACGTGCACCACGAGGGGGCGCTGTCCCGCGGCGGCCGCGCCGACGGCGATGCCGGCGGTGGCGTTCTCCGCGTTGGGCATGTCCACCACCCGGCGGGGGCCGAACCGGCGGAACGCCTCCTTCGTGGTGCCGAACGCCCCGGCCACGTCGTCGACGCCCTCACCGGCGACGAAGATCCTCTCGTCGCGTTCCATGCACTGCACGGTGGCTTCGCTGATGGCCTGCCAGTAGGTCAGGGTGCGCATGTCCGATCTCCTCTTGCCTGGAATGTGCCGCGGTCAGCGGGCCGCGGGCAGGTACGCGCCCGAGAGCAGCCCGGCGATGTCGGGGAAGGGCAGGGCCTTGGCGCGGTCGACGGCCGCGTGGACCTCCTGGCGGAACTCGGCGCGCCAGGACTCCACCAGCGTGTCGATGCCGGGAGTCTCCCCGCGTACCGCGTCGGCGGCGCGCAGGATGGGGCAGGCCGCGGTCCAGGAGTCGATCTCCTCCTGCGAGCGGAATCCGTGGTCGTGGTCCAGGCCGGGTCCGACGTGCGCACGCCAGCGGTAGGTGGCGAGTTCGAGCAGGACCGGGCCCCGGCCGTCGCGCGCGTGGTCCACCGCGTCGCGGGCCGCGTCCCGGACGGCGAAGACGTCGTTGCCGTCGACCGCGAGCGACCGCACCCCGCACGCCTCGGCGCGGCCGCGCACCGAGGTGCCCGGAGCGTGCCGGACCCCGAGCGGTGACGAGATGGAGTAGCGGTTGTTCTCGCAGACGAAGACCACCGGGATCCGGTGCACCGCGGCGAAGTTCAGCGATTCGAAGAACACGCCTTCGTCGGCGGCCCCCTCACCGAAGTAGGTGAGCGCGACCCTCGGTTCGCCGGCCCGGGCGAACGCCCAACCGGCGCCCACGGCCGCGGCGATCATCTCGCCGAGGATGGCCGCCGATCCGGCGAACCCGGCGGCCTGGTCCATCACGTGCATGGAGCCGCCCCGGCCGCGAGAGCAGCCGGCCTCCTTGCCGTACAGCTCCGCGACGAGTGCTTCGAGGTCACCGCCCTTGGCGAGGTACGGGGCGTGGGAGCGGTGTCCCGAGTAGACCCAGTCCCGCGGGGTGGTCGCCGAGCACACTCCCACCGCGGTCGCCTCCTGCCCGATGGAGAAGTGCGTGGGGGTACGCATCTCCTGCTCGTCGCGGTAGAAGTCGGCGAGCACCTCCTCCACGGTGCGGATGCGCACCATGTCCCGGATCAGCCGGGCGCGGGAGGAATCCATCATCGTCACGTCCTTTCTCTGTGATGTCGTCGTGGGCGTCACTGCGGCACGACCAGGAGGCTGCGCAGGCACGCGACGAGGCTGCGGGCCTCCACGTCGAGGTAGTAGCTGTGGCGCAGCAGGGCGGAGAGCTGCCGCAGGGTCACCCAGCGGTAGCCCGGCGGCTCGCCCTGGTCGTCGTCCGCCTCGACGATCAGGTAGCGGTTGCGGGTGTGGTGGAAACGGCCGCCCTCCTCGGAGAGGGTGGTGTCGAACCTGATGCGCTCCGGTCCCGCGGCGAGCACCTCGTCGAGGAACGCGGGCCGGGCCGCGGACGGCAGTACGGAGTAGTTGCGCGGATTGCACTGCACCGTCGGCGCGAGTTCGACCGTGTCGGTGTGCCCCGGCTCGTCCTTGGCGTGCACGAGCACGTGCAGCACGCCGCCGATGCTCCGGGTCAGGAAGGCGATGAGGCCCCGTCCACCGGCCGCGACCAGGGGCTGGGTCCAGCGGTCGACCTCGCGTCCCCGGGTCCGCACCCGGACACCCAGCACGTCGAAGAAGAGGCCGCTCTCGTGACGGATCCTGCCGTCCTCGGTGCGCCAGCCGGCGGCCTGGTCCAACGGCACCGTCCGGGCGTGGAGTTCGGCGGTGCTGCGCGCCTCCGTGATCCAGTGCAGGACCGAGGACATCGAGTGCGCCCCCTCGTCGACACCGGCCGCGCAGGACCTGAGCAGCGAGGTCCGGAACGCATCCTGGCCCGTCGACGCGTCCTCGTGCAGGCCGGGGCCTTCGAAGGGCAGGCAGGACAGCACGGTGCGTGCGTCCATGTTGACCACGTCGTCCAGGGCCAGCAGCCGGTGGATCTGCCCGAGCGTCATCCACCGGAAGCCGTCCCGTAGGACGACGGGTTCACGGACCTCGACGACCATGTTGCGGTTGCGCTTGCGGAGGAACCAGGCGCCTTGTTCGGACTGGCGCACGTCCGCGAGCACCGTGTGACGTCCGGCGTCGCGGAAGTACTCGACATAGGGGACCGGGCGCCCCCGGTGCGCGCCGGTGTAGTTGCTCCGGGTGGCCTGCACCGTGGGCGACAGCTGGACACCGTTGTGGTTGCCCGGCTCCATCTTGGCCTGCATGAGGAAGTGCGCGACCCCGTCGATCTCCGTCATCAGCAGGCCGAGGATGCCGGTCTCCGGCTGGTTGATGACCGGCTGGCACCACCGGTCGACCGCCGCCCCCGGACGCTCGACCGACAAGCCCTCCACGGAGAAGAAGCGGCCGCTCTCGTGGACCAGGTCGCCCGTGTCCGGCCTGCGGTGCCAGCCCACGAGCGCGTCCAGCGGTACGGGCTCCACCTCGGCGGCGAGGCGCTCCGCGCACTCGGTGAGCCAGCGAGCGCAGTCCGCGTCCGTGCCCGCTCTCGTGGACAGGGTCGCGGCCGAGCGCGCCAGCCGCGGAGCGTGCGCCGGGAGCGCGGTGGGCGACGCGGACACGGTCATCGCGCCGCCTCCGCCCACTCCTCGACCCGGCGCTCCAGCGTGGCGACGAAGTCGGCGGGGGAGGGCTGGGCCAGCTGCTCGTCCCGCATGCGCGCGGCGCCGGCCGTGAAGCGGGGCTCGTCGAGGAGCCGCGCGACGCGGTCGCGGACGGAGTCGGCCGTGGCGTCCGCAGCCGCCAGGGCGAGTCCGGCGTCCAGCTCCTCCTGGCGCCGGGCGATCATCCACGTGTCGTAGCCGTAGCCGAGGACCAGCTGGGGGACGCCGTGGTGCACGGCGGTGAGTCGTGAACCGATGCCCCCGTGATGCACGACGGCTGAGCAGGTGGGGAGCAGGTCGTGCAGCGGTACGAAGTCCACCAGCCGGACGTTGTCCGGGAGCGGGCCGAGCCCCGCGGCCTCCTCGGCGCCGAGCGTGGCGACGACCTCCACGTCCAGCGAGGCGAGCCCGCCGAGGATCTCGGCGACCGTGGTGCCCGTGTTCTCCAGTTCGTTGGAGCGGCCCAGGGTCAGGCACACGCGCCTGCGGCCGGCCGGCTCGCGCAGCCACTCCGGGACGACGGAGGGACCGTTGTACGGCACGTAGCGCAGTCCCTCGACAGGGCCGCCGGTGTCGAGCCGGGTGCTGGGCACCGACGTGTCGATGGTGAACCCGCCGGTGCGCAACCGCTCCGTCCAGGAGCCGCCGTGCCGGACCATGAACGGCTCGAACCACTCGCGGGTGGGGTCCTCCCGGTGCGCCACGGGCTGCTCCTCGTACCGCCGCAGGAACGCCTCGCGGGCCCGGCCGATGAAGTCGAGACCGTAGACGAACCGGGCGTGCGGCACCCCGAGGAGTTCGGCCACCACCGCGCCCGCGACGGTCAGCTGCTCCCAGACGACCAGATCGGGCTGCCAATGGCGTGCGTACGCCAGGAGTTCCTCGATCATCGTGTCGGTGTTGATCCCGGTGTAGAGAGCGGGGACGAGCACCTTCTCCAGGCCCAGCAGCCCCTCCCAGCCCCAGGCCGACGCGTCGGACCTCGGCCAGTCGAAGGAGCCGAGGAAGTCGGAGGCGCCGGCGCCCATCAACCGGGCGTACAGCGCGGGTTCGTAGGGGTCGTCGGCATACCAGGCGGGCGTGCCGACCGGCACCGCGGTCATGCCGGCCCCGGTGGAGGTCTCCGTCAGGTCCGGGTGTCCGGCGACCCGTACCTCGTGGCCGGCCGCGCGCAGCGCCCAGGCCAGGGGCAGCATCGGCTGGAAATGCGTCGGGTGGGGCATGCTGACGAAAAGGATCTTCACGCTGGGTACTTCCTCACTGGGCCCGTCCGGTGGCGGCGGGCCGTCGTCGGTCAGCCCGAGACGACGGGGCAGGCGAGCAGGGACGGGGACACGGGTGCGGCGGTGCGGCGGACCCGAAGCCCGGTGGCAGACCGGGGGCGCAGCGCGGCGAGCGCGAGCAGACCCCGCGCGGCGCACGTCACGGCGAAGGACAGAGCATCCGTGCCGGCCGCGCCCGGCACGCGTACGGCCGCCAGCTCGTCCGCGGAGCGGTCCGGATCGAAGCGGTCCGGGCAGGAGAACACCTCGGGATCGCGGTTGGCGGCCCCCAGGTGCGACACGACCCGCTCCCCGGCCTCGATCTCCTCGCCGGCCAGGACGCACCCGGTCTCCGCCGTCGCCGCTTCGAGGCGTACGGGCGGGGCCAGGCGCAGCGTCTCCAGCACCGTGCGCCGCACGCGGTCGGGGTCCTGGTCCCACAGGTTCCGGGAGAGGCCGGGCTCACCGTCCGGCGGCAGGCCGAGTACGACGGCGTCGGTCACCAGGTCGGTCGCCATCGAGGTCCCCGCGACGGCGACGGCCAGTCCCCCGGCGGCGCCCTCGGGAACGAGCCGCCGCAGGGCCGCCACAGCCTGCGCGATCGCACGGGTGCGGGCCCCGCTCTGTGCGTAGAAGGGAGCGTCGAGTGCTCCGGCGGCCCCCACGGCGGCGGTGCGCAGGGTCTGTTCGGCGTCCGGGCCGAGCCCCCACGCGGCCGCCAGGGTGCCGACGGCCGCGTCGCGTGCGACGTCCACCAGGTCCGGTCCTTCGCCCGCCCGCTCCAGGGCCCGTTGCCAGGCCTGATCGGCGTGGTCCGGCGACCCGGCCTCGGCATCCGGCCACGGCAGGCCCCCGGGGCCGCCCGCCAGGTCCGGGAGCGGGACGAGGCGCAGGGCGGGGGACGACTGCGCGGCGGTGACGGACGCGTGGCGCGCGGCGACACGGTCGCCGGTGCCGCTGCGGGTCAGCGGGCGCTCGCGCAGCCGCCCCCAGTGGGCCCGGGGGTCGTCGTCGAGCCCCCGCAGCAGCGCCGCGTGGCTGTCGCCGCGCGCCGCCTCGAGCCACACCAGGGCCTGCCGCAACTGCAGTCGGCGCGCCAGACCGCGCTCGGTGGTGTCCACGCTGGGTTGTCCTTTCTGGCGGGGGCTCGGGAGCCCCCTGGTCACGGCTTGAGGAAGGGCGGGAGGCGCACGTCGTGATCACGACGGGACCCGTATGTCAGGTCAGTACGGCCGTGCGGGCGGCACCACGGTGGGCCGGGTCGTCGACGTCATGACCGTGGAGCCAGTCGACGGCCGTCAACAGGTCGTCCTGGGACAGCGCCGCGAGCATCGCGTCGCGCTCGGCGGCCGCGGCGCCCCGCGGGTGGTAGAGGGCGTGCCCCATCCACGACGAGACCTCCTGGACCCGGGCGGCGCGCTCGCCGCGCAGGGCCGCGAAGCGGGCCAGGCACCCGGCCACGTCCGCGGACGTGCCCTCCAGCACCTCGCCGAGCACCACCGCGTCCTCCAGGGCCATGCAGGCACCCTGGGCGGCGTACTGGAGCATGGCGTGGGCGGCGTCGCCCGTGAGGCAGACGCGGCCCTCGGTCCAGGTCGCGGTCGGCGGCCGGTCGCACAGCACCCAGGTCCGCCAGTCACGCCCGAGGCCGAGCAGTGCGCGAGCCTGCGGATGCAGGGAGGGGAAGGCGGCCAGGACCTCGTCGCGGCCGGTGGGGACGCCGGCCACGGCGGTGCGTGCTCCGTCGTCGCGCGTGACGGCCAGGTTCAGCTTCTCGCCGTTCGCGATGGGGTAGTGGACCATGTGCCAGCCGGGACCCGCCCACAGGTTCACCGTGTTCCACCGCAGCTCGGCCGGTACCTCGGTCATCGGTACGACGGTGCGGTGGATGGTGTGCCCCGAGACCCGCGGCGGTCCGTCGCCCAGCATCCGGGCGCGCACCCGGGAGCGGATGCCGTCCGCCCCGACCAGGGCGTCGGCCACCACCGTCCGACCGCCCGCGGTGGCCACGTGGACCGCGTCGGGCGTGTCGCGATAGCCGGTCACGGCGGTGCCGGGGTGCATGACGACCCGCTCGTGCTCCTTGCAGGCACTCAGCAGCGCGCTGTGCAGGTCGCCGCGTTGCACGACGGCGTACGGATCGCCGAACCGGCTCAGGTAGGCGTCGCCCAGAGCCATCTCGGCCAGCAGCGCGCCCGAGTCCGCGTCGAGGAGCCGCAGGGCGTCCACGCGGACGGCACGTTCCTCCACCGGTCCGGCGACGCCGAGCCGGCGCAGGGCGCGGAAGGCGTTGGGGGCCAGCTGGATACCCGCTCCGAGCTCGGCGAACTCGGCGTTGCGTTCCAGTACGTGGGCGGTGTGCCCGGCCCGGGCGACGGCGAGGGCGGACGCGAGTCCGCCGATGCCGCCGCCCGCGACGGCGATGTTCAGCACGGTGTCCACCTCGTGGTCGACGGTGACGGATGTGAGGAGGCGAGGGCCGGCCGGCCCGTGGGAGCGTCGGCCGGCGGGGCGAGCAGGGCGGCCACCGTCCCGGTCAGGACGGCCACCCCGTCCCGGCTCAGCAGCGACTCCGGGTGGAACTGGAGCGAGGCGAAGCCGGGTCCGCGCAGCCCGTGCACCTGCCCGGTGTCCGGGTCGCGGCTGATCTCCACGGGGGCGTCGAGCCAGGGGACCTCGACCATGTCGTCGGCGCAGCTCAGCGCGAAGGTGTTGTAGAAGCCCGCGACGACGTGCTCGCCGAAGTGGCTGATCTTCCGCTGCACGCCCTGGTTGGGCCGGTCGCGGCGCACGAGTTGCAGTCCGAGCAGAAGGCCGAGCACCTGGTGGCTCAGACACACCGCGAGGAACGGCGTCGAGGTGTCCAGCATCCTCCGGATCGAGTGACGGAGCGCGGTGATGCGGGCGCTTCCGGCGTCACGGGGGTCACCGGGGCCCGGCCCCATGACCACCAGGTCGTACCCGGTGGTGCCGCCGGGGTCGTCGTGGCGCCGTACGTCGACGCGGAGTCCGAGGGAGCGGAGCACCACGGCGATCATCGCCGTGAAGTCGTCCTCCGCGTCCACGACCAGAACGCGCCGACCCTCGTACGGTCGCGGCGCGGCCGGGACGGTGGTGGTCGGCGAGAGGTCCAGCCAGAACGGTGCGAGATCCGCGTTGCGGTCCTCCAGGGCCGCGCGCACCAGCGGGTGGCCGGAAAGCCCGGAGCCCGTCGCCCGGCGGGTCGCCGAGGGCCCGGCCACGCCCAGGGCGCCGAGCACGCCGCGCGCCTTGGCGTGCGTCTCGGCCACCTCCGAGAGCGGGTCCGAGTCGCGCACCAGCGTCGCGCCGACCGCGAGGCGCAGCCTGCGGCCCGTGACGGCCGTCGTGCGCAGCAGGATCGCCGAGTCCAGCGACGGGTTGCCGTTGACGTCCCGGCTGATCAGGGCGACGACGCCGCTGTAGTAGCCCCGCCCACGCGGCTCGTACTCCCGGACGACCCGGCAGGCGCTCTCCAGCGGGCTGCCGATCACCGTGGGGGCGAACATCGACTCGCGGAGTATGTCGCGGACGTCCCGGGTGGTACTGCCCTGGATGAGGTACTCGGTGTGGGCGAGGGTGGCCATCTCCTTGAGGTACGGACCGACGACCCGACCGCCCCCGTCGCAGATGCGGGCCATCATCTTCAGTTCCTCGTCGACCACCATGCGCAGTTCGGCCGTCTCCTTGGGATCGGCGAGGAAGCGCATCACGTCGTCGAGGCCGGGGCCGCCGGGCGGGTAGCGCAGTGTGCCGCTGATGGGGTTCATGACGGCCGTGCCGTCGAAGAGGCTGATGTGCCGCTCGGGGGTGGCGCCGACGAAGGTCCGGTCGCCGGTGTGCACCACGAACGTCCAGTACGCGCCGCGTTCGCCGCCGAGCAGCCTGCGGAACAGACTGAGCGCCACGGCGGGCGTCCAGTCGGTCAGGTCGGCGGTGAAGGCCCGGCTGATGACGAAGTTGGCCCCCGAGCCGTTCCCGATCTCCTCCTCCAGGACCCGGCGAACGAGAGAGGCGTAGGCCTCGTCGTCGATGTCGAAGCGTCCGTTCGACACGTCGACCGGTACGTCGGGCAGCAGGGCCAGGGCCTCGTCGAGGGGGTGGGCGGCCTGGTCGGAGATGCTGAGGGCGAGCAGGGGAGAGCCGTCGTCGTGGCAGGCGAAGCCCCGTTCGACGACCTGGCGGTAGGGGACCAGGACGAGCGTTTCGTGGCCCGGTCCCGCCTCCCGCGGCCGGTGAGCCGGCGGTATGTCGGCGAGCCGGGTCACCTCGTTCACGTCTCCGAGCAGGAGCTCCACCTTGTCGCCCACGGCCTCGGGGCGGTGCAGCAGGGCGAAGTCGGGGGCGTCCCCGGTGAGCACGCGGCCCAGGAGCTCCCGGAAGCGACAGTCCTCGGACGTCATCGCCTCAGTCCTGTCCGACGAGTTCGGCCGCGCCGAGTTCGGCGAGGACGGAGTCCGTGGGAAGGACCACCGAGCACCGGGCGGCGGCGTACTCCAGGGCGGACCGGTGGTGGGATTCGGAGAAGTCGGCGACGGCGTCCGCGACGAGGAAGGTCTCGACGTCGTGGGTGAAGGCGTCCACCGCCGTCATCAGGCAGCCGACGTGGGCGTACACGCCGCAGATGATCAGCTGGTCGCGGCCCAGGCGCCCGAGGTGCTCCCGCAGGCCGTTCCCGTGAAAGGCGCTGTAGCGCCACTTCGTGAAGACGGAGTCCGCCGCGTCCCGCGGGGCCGGCGCCACCTCGTCGATGATCGCGCGGTGCTCGGGCGCCGTCTGCATGCCCGGCCCCCAGAAGTCCCTGAGCAGACCGCGCTGGCTTTGCGTCATGTCCCCGGGCTGAGCGGTGTAGACGACCGGAATGCCCAGGCTCCGGGCCCGCTCGACGAGCCTGCGGGTGTTGGAGACCAGACTGAGCGCGGGTTCCTGGCCGGTGGGGAAGGGGGCCACGAAGTAGCGCTGCATGTCGTGCACCAGGACGGCGGCACGTCGCGGATCAGGGCGCCAGGAGGCCGTGTTCGCGGGGAGCTCGTCCTGCTGCGGCATGGGGTAGGGGGCGATGCCGGGTATGGCCATGGGGATGTTCTCCTGGTGGAGTCGGACCGGATGTCGTACGACCGGTGGGGACGCTGGCCTGGGGTTCTCCGGAGGTGTCCGCCGTCCGCCCGCGAGCCGGGCGGGACCGCCGGACGCCTCTCAACGGCCCAGCGCCGCGCCTCCGTCGACCTGGAGGTCGTGCATGGTGATGTGCGCGGCTCGCTCGGACAGCAGGAACGCCACGGCGTCCGCGATGTGCTCGGGGGTGGCGAACCTGCCGAGCGGGATGCCGACGCGGAAGTCCTCCGGGGACCCGTGCAGCGACCGTTCGGGGCCGCTGTCGTCCGACCAGAGGGAGCGGAGCATGGCGGTGTCGGTGGAGCCGGGGCAGACGGCGTTGCAGCGCACGCCGTGGCGGGCGAGTTCCAGACCGAGGTTCTTGGTGAAGGCGACCGCGGCGGCCTTCGACGCGGCGTACGCGGCCATCCCGGTCCGGGGGACGACCGCCGCGTTCGAGGCGACCGTCACGATGGAACCGCGACCCCGTCCGGCCATGCGGCGTGCGACGGCGGTGGAGACCCGGAAGACGCCGGAGGCGTTGACCGCGAAGGTGTGCTCCCAGTCCTCCTCGCCCAGCGTCAGCACGGGGGCGGCGAGCATCACGCCGGCCACGTTGACGAGCCGGTCGATCGGGCCCAGCCGCTCCTCCACCGCGGCGACGGCCGCCTCCACCGCGGAGGCGGAGGTGACGTCCGCGGCGAACGCGGTCACCGGAAGGCCCTTGGCCCGGGCCGTCCGCTCCAGTTCGGCGAGGGAGGGGGTGTCGAGATCGAGGGCGGCCACGTGGACGCCCGCCTCGGCGAGGGTGCGCACCACGGCTTCACCGATACCACCGGTCGCGCCGGTCACCAGCGCGACGCCGCCCACGAGTTCGGCGGACGGTCGACTGCCGGTGTCTTCGCTGATCTTCAAAGCTGCTTCTCCTCACATCACTTGGGGCCGAACGGGGTCGCCGGAGGCCGGCAGGAGCCGATCTGCGGCCGCCCTGTCAGGCATGCCAGGACCTGGCGAGGTGGCCGGCCTGGGGCAGGTTGAGCCGGGGGTCGCAGAGCGTGGTGTACGGACCCGCGGGAGCCTCGTCCGGGGACCACACGCACTCGGCGATCTCCCGGGCGGTGGCCTCCAGGTGCAGGCCGCCCGCGACACCGCGCTCGGCGAGCACCACGTCCTGGAACGCCTCGACCTCGTCGACGAGCTCCGCCACGACGCGCGTCTTGCGGCCGTCGGCGGCGGTCACGGTGTTTCCGTGCATGGGGTCGCACAACCAGATCACCGGGTGGCCGGCCGCCCGTACCGCCCGCACCAGCGGGGGAAGCGCGGTGCGGACGCGGCCCGCGCCCATCCGGGCCACCAGGGTGAGCCGCCCGGGGCTGCGGCCGGGGTCCAGTGCGGCGCACAGGGTCAGCAGTTCGGCCTCCGTCGTGGTGGGGCCGACCTTGCAGGCCACCGGGTTGACGACCCGGGAGAGCAGTCCGACGTGGGCCCCCCCGGGCTGCCGGGTGCGTTCGCCGAT
This sequence comes from Streptomyces sp. adm13(2018), assembly GCF_008042145.1. Lineage (GTDB taxonomy): Bacteria > Actinomycetota > Actinomycetes > Streptomycetales > Streptomycetaceae > Streptomyces. Next base: position 4,332 of record NZ_RDBH01000262.1, on the reverse strand, counting down.
CCACGGAAGGTGGGTGGAGGCCAGGAGCACCGCGCCGTCCGGTAGTTCGCGAAGCATCGGCTGTTCGTAGTCGAGCAGCAGCGCCTCGTGGCTGGTGTACACGGACGCGTCGCCGGCCGGAGTCGGTGCGCGTCCCTGCGCGGCCAGCGACGAGTGGACGGTGGCGGCGAGGTCGTAGCACCGGAGCAGCCGACGGGGGTCGGGGCGGCGTGCCGACGGGTCGGGCTCGGGCGCGTTCACCATCGGACCCCGGTAGGCGGGGAGTTCGCGACCGCCGACCCGTTCCACGGGGTGCGAGCGCGGCTTGGCGAACTGGCCCGCCATCCGGCCGATGCGCAGGACACCCCGCCCGGTACCGTCCTCCATCGCGGCGGCCAGCCCGTCGAGCAGACGCAGGGTGCCGCGCACCCCGTCCGGGGTGCAGTGCGCCGGGTCCTCCGCGCAGTCGCCCGCCTGTAGAACGCGCAGGCTGCCCGCGGCGACCTCCCCGAGCAGGGCCCTCAGCCGGGCGGTCTCCTCGGCGGTGACGAGACCGGGGCGGCCTGCGAGCGTCGCGCGGACGTGTCCCAGCACCTGCCGGTCGGGCCAGGCGGGCTGCTGCTCCGCTACGGGGTGCGGGGCCGCCCCATCGGCTCTCACCGCGTGGACCCCGGCCGTACTCTGCCCCACCTGGTTTCCCCTCCTGGATATGTCGACGTAGCCGCTCGGACGGTTCGGGTATTCGAGCCAGGGGGAAATTCCCGTCGAATTCCGGCCGTGATCTCCGGGCAGTGCGGCACGTAATTGATCCGCAAGGTACGTGCCCCTCGCGACTTCAGTCAAGTGTCAATAGCGGCACGTCAGAGACCATTTACCTGCATTGTCGATGCGGTTGCCTGCAAGGATTCCGAGAATGTGCGGCTGCATGCATCGCTTTAGCTTTAATTGTTTCCGGGCTCAACGTGAAGAGGCTTTACAGGATTCTTCCGGTTGATTTATGTTCCTGCCGTCGTGCTGTTCTCGGGCGGCCGATCGCCATGCTCTTATTTCCCAGGAGGAGTACATGCAGAAGGGCACGCACCTGCTCGTCACCGGGGGCGCGGGCTTCATCGGCTCCCACTACGTCCGCATGCTGCTCCGGTCGGCCGACGCCGAGGTGAGCGCGGTCACCGTCCTGGACAAGCTCACCTACGCCGGCAACCGTGCCAACCTCGCGGACCTGGCCGGCGACGACCGGCTGCGCTTCCGGCAGGGCGACATCTGCGACCGTGGCACCCTCGACGCGGTGCTGCCAGGCGTCGACACGGTGGTGCACTTCGCGGCGGAGTCCCACGTCGACCGCTCGATCGAGGACAGCGGCGCGTTCCTCCGGACCAACGTCCTGGGGACGCAGAGCCTCCTGGACGCCTCGCTCCACCACCGGGTGCGCACCTTCGTGCACATCTCCACGGACGAGGTGTACGGGTCGATCGAGCACGGCTCCTGGGACGAGAACCAACCCGTACGACCCAACTCCCCCTACTCCGCGTCGAAGGCGTCGTCCGATCTCCTGGCCCTGGCCTGCCACCGCACTCACGGCCTCGACGTGCGCGTCACCCGCTGCTCGAACAACTACGGGCCGATGCAGCACCCGGAGAAGGTCGTCCCCCTCTTCACGACCCGGCTCCTCGACGGATTCTCCGTGCCGCTGTACGGAGACGGGGCCAACGTGCGTGACTGGCTGCACGTCGAGGACCACTGCCGCGGCATCGACCTCGTGCGCCGTGCGGGCCGGCCCGGCGAGATCTACAACCTCGGCGGCGGCCGGGAGCTGAGCAACCGGGAGCTCACCGGGCGACTCCTCGGCGCCACCGGGCGGACCTGGTCCTCGGTCGAACGGGTGGCCGACCGCAAGGGGCACGATCTGCGCTACTCGGTCGACTGGAGCAAGGCGCGGGACGAGCTCGGCTACCGGCCGCTCCACGACTTCGACACCCAACTGGCCGCCACCGTCGGCTGGTACCGGGACAACCCCGGCTGGTGGCGAGCGCCCGGTGCCGACCTGCCGCCCCGTACCCGACGACCCGACGTGCCGGCCGGCACCGTCGGCTGACCGCCCCCGAGGCAAGGAAACCCATCGCGATGCGCGGAATTCTGCTGGCCGGCGGCTCCGGGACCAGGCTGCTGCCGTTGACCACCACCAGCTCCAAGCAACTGCTGCCCGTCTACGACAAGCCCCTGGTGTACTACCCCCTGTCGGTGCTGATGCTCGCCGGGATGCGCGAGATCCTGATCATCACCAACAGCAGCCACCTCGAAGCCTTCCGATCCCTGTTCGGCGACGGCAGCCGCCTCGGTCTCGACCTGCGGTACGCGGTGCAGGACGAGGCGCGCGGAATCGCCGAAGCGCTCGTCATCGGACGCGAGTTCGCGGGTGACGAGGACGTCTGCCTGATCCTCGGCGACAACATCTTCTACGGCCAGGGGCTGCCCGCCACGCTGCACCGGGCCGCGCAGGAGGTCGACGGCTGCACCGTCTTCGGCTACCCCGTCTCCGACCCCGAACGCTACGGCGTCGCCGTCCTCGACGCCGGGGGCGAGCTCGTGGACATCGTGGAGAAGCCCGCGGAACCACCGTCCAACATCGCCGTCACCGGGCTGTACATGTACAGCAACGACGCCCTGGGGTACGCCGAGAAGATCTCACCCTCGGCCCGCGGCGAACTGGAGATCTCCGACGTCAACCGCCTCCTCGTGCAGGAGGGGCGCAGCCGGATCGTCCAGCTCGGCCGGGGCAACGCGTGGATCGACGCGGGCACCCACGACAGCCTCATGGAGGCGAGCCAGTACGTACAGGTCCTCCAGAAACGCCAGGGCATGCAGATCGCCTGTCTGGAGGAGACCGCCTTCCGCATGGGCTTCATCGGCATGGACCAGCTCAGGGAACTCGCCGACCAGCTCACCGCCGGCTCCGTGTACGGACGGCACGTCAGGGCCCTCGCCCGGGTCTGACCCCACACCACCCCGATTCAGGAGATCCCCATGGACAGCGCCGCGGGTGCCGTGCGCCACCCACGACTCGATTCCCTCACCGGAGCCCGGTTCATCGCCGCGGCCCTGGTGTTCGTCTGCCACCTCGCCACGGCCGGCATCTTCGCCCCGGGCTCCGGCGCCGCCGACGGCCTGATGACCGCCACGAAGACCGCCGGGACCATCGGTGTCTCCTTCTTCTTCGTCCTCAGCGGCTTCGTCCTGACCTGGTCGGCACGCCCGGGGGAGACGTACACCCGGGTCCTGCGCCGCCGGCTGGTGAAGATCTTCCCCAACCACCTGGTGACCTTCGCGCTGGCGATGGCCGTGTACGCCGCGGCCGCCACTCCGCTCGGCACGGCCGTGCTCAACCTGCTGCTGTTGCAGTCCTGGTCGTCCGACCCCTCGGTCTTCCTCAGCGTCAACGGGGCCAGCTGGTCGCTCTCCTGCGAGCTGCTCTTCTACGCCCTTTTCCCGCTCCTGCTGCCGCTGGTCGCCCGGATCCGCGCGGGCCGTCTGTGGTGGTGGGCCGGCGGCTTCGCCGCCGCCGTCATGCTGCTGCCTCTCGTGGCCACCCGTCTGCTGCCGTCGTCGCCCGCCTTCCCGACGGTGGGGGCGTGGCTGGACGGCGTCTCCGTCGAAGGCCTGTGGTTCGTCTACATCTTCCCGCTGTCCAGGCTGCTGGAGTTCGTCCTCGGCATGCTGATGGCACGCGTCGTCCTCAGCGGCCGGTGGATCGGGCTGGGCGCGCTGCCCGCCGCGGCACTGACCGTGGTGGCCTACGTCCTGGGCCTGTACACCCCGATGCTGTTCACCGCGGCAGCCGTGACCGTCGTTCCGCTCGCTCTGTTCATCGCCGCACTAGCCTCCGCCGACGCCGGGGGCCTGCGGACGGGCCTCACCTCCCGCGTGATGCGTCGCCTGGGCGAGGTGTCGTTCGCCTTCTACCTCCTTCACGGCATCGTCCTGGCCTTCGTCGGTGAGCGGATCGCCGGAGCGGCACACCCGCTGACGACGGTGCAGAGCGTGCTCGTCTCCCTGGCCGCCCTGGTGGTCGGCCTCCTGCTGTCCCTGGCCCTCTACCACGGGGTGGAGACGCCGGTCATGCGCCGCTGGGGCGGACCCCGCCGTGTCGCGGACGCGGCGCCGCCCGTAGGGGCTCAGCTCCCCGAGCACGCGAGGGAAGGCGCCCTGCCCCGGGCCTGAGAAGGCTCGCGCCCCGGTGCGTGCGTCGCACGTCCTCGCCACCGTGTCGAAGGGCAGCCAGCCGACCTTGGTGCCGGTCGCGGCGCTCAGCTCGTCGGCGACCGCCGCCGGTGCGCTGACCAGCAGCTCGGCCTCGAG
>NZ_RDBH01000261.1 GCF_008042145.1 Streptomyces sp. adm13(2018) | reverse complement strand
TGCGAGCGGACCTGGGTACGGCGACGTACGAGGCGCAGCGGATCGGGTACCGGGGGACCGTCCCGGCCGGGAAGACGGCCACCGTCACCTACTCGGTGAAGGTGAAGGACCGGCCGGCCGGCGACGGCCGGCTGCTCGGCGGCGTGACGGCCGAGACACCCCGCTCGACCTGTGGCGACGGCAGCAGGGACCCGGCCTGCGCAGCTGCCGTCGCCACAGGTCGAGCGGGGTGTCTCGGCCGTCACGCCGCCGAGCAGCCGGCCGTCGCCGGCCGGCCGGTCCTTCACCTTCACCGAGTAGGTGACGGTGGCCGTCTTCCCGGCCGGGACGGTCCCCCGGTACCCGATCCGCTGCGCCTCGTACGTCGCCGTACCCAGGTCCGCTCGCACGTCGCCCCGGTAGTCGGCGTCGTCGAGGGTCCCCGTCAGGTCGTCGCCGAACCGGACGTCCGGCCGGTCGACCGTGCCGGTGTTCCGCGCGGTGATCGTGTACGTGATCGTGTCGCCCGGCTTCACCGTGCGCGGGCTCGCCGTCTTGGCGATCTCCAGGTCGGGGACCGGTACGGAGAAGGCGAGCGAGGACGCGACGAAGGCTTCGCCGCGCGGAACACCGGCACGGTCGACCGGCCGGACGTCCGGTTCGGCGACGACCTGACGGGGACCCTCGACGACGCCGACTACCGGGGCGACGTGCGAGCGGACCTGGGTACGGCGACGTACGAGGCGCAGCGGATCGGGTACCGGGGGACCGTCCCGGCCGGGAAGACGGCCACGACGGCCAC
>NZ_RDBH01000260.1 GCF_008042145.1 Streptomyces sp. adm13(2018) | reverse complement strand
GGTCGTCGGTCGGGCTGCCGGACGGGGCGGGGGTCGGGCCGTCGGACGGGGTGCCGGACGTGCGGCTCGACGGGCCGTCGGTCGGGCCTTCGGACAGGCCGTCGGTCGAGCCGCCGGATGGGCCGTCCGCCGAGCCCTCGGACGGGCTCTCGGAGCGGCTCGCCCGGTTCGCCGGGCTGGTCGCCGCGGAGGCCGGCGTCGGCAAGGACCCGGTCAACCTGCCCATGATCCGGCACTGGTGCGAGGCCATGGGGGACGCCCACCCCGCCTACCGTGGGCCCGACGCGGTCGCGCCGCCGACGATGCTCCAGGCCTGGACGATGGGCGGCCTCTCGGGGCACACGGCCCGCTCCTCCGTCCACGACGAGCTGTTCGCCCTCCTCGACGGCGCCGGGTACACCTCGGTGGTCGCGACCGACTGCGAGCAGGAGTACCTGCGGCCGCTGCGGCCGGGCGACGAGATCACCTTCGAGACCGTCATCGAGTCCGTGTCGGGGCTCAAGACCACCAAGCTCGGGTCCGGCCACTTCGTCACCACCCGGACCGACGTACGCGCCGGAGGCCGGCCGGCCGGCACCCACCGCTTCCGCATCCTCAAGTACGCCCCCGCCGCTCGGCCGCCCAAGCCGGAGCCCTCCGCCGCGGCCCCCGCCGGGCCCGGGGCCCGGCGGGGGCCGCGGCGGAGGGCTCCGGCT
>NZ_RDBH01000026.1:1240-5127 GCF_008042145.1 Streptomyces sp. adm13(2018) | reverse complement strand
GGTCGATGCGCAGCGGTGCGCAGCCGGCCCGCGCCCCACGCCCACCCCCAGCCGCGAGGAGCGGGTCACCGGACTCGTCAACCGGCTCCGGGCGCAGGCCGGCTGCGCACCGCTGCGCATCGACCCCCGCCTCACCGAGGCGGCCCGCGGCTACGCCCGCGACATGKCCGCGCGCGGCTACTTCGGGCACGCCAGCCCGGAGGGCGAGTACGCGGACTCCCGGATCTCCGACGCCGGTTACGCATGGAGCGCCTGGGCCGAGAACCTGGACCGGGGGACGACCGATCCGGCCTCCGTCGTCGACGACTGGACGGACGGGTCGATGCACGAGGAGAACATGCTCGACTGCCGTTACCGGGACACCGGCGTGGCCTCGGCGCCCGGCCCCGCCGGCACGGTCTGGGTGCAGAAGCTCGCCGCTCCCGCCTCCTGACGAACCGGCCAGGGGCTCAGCGCCGGACACCGAAGTTCTGCACCCACCAGGGGCCGTTGGCCGTGAGCGTCACCCCCACCCCGATGTCCTCGAACGCGCAGTTGAGGATGTTCGCCCGGTGGCCGGGACTGCCCATCCAGTCCGCCATCGCGCGCCCCGGGGTCTTCGGCCCGCGGTGGATGTTCTCGCCCCAGGTCGTCCACGCGTACCCGGCGCCGGTCATCCGGTCGCCCGCGTCCCGGCCCTCCGGGTCGTCGTGCTCGTAGTAGCCGCGGGCGGACATGTCGTCGGCGTGGCGCTGCGCGGCCGTCCGCAGGTGGCGCTCGGAGCGGAGCGGCCCGCACCCCGCCTTCTTCCGCTCGGCGTTGGCCAGCGCCACCACGTCCTTGACGAACCGGTCGGCCGTCACCGCGGGCACCGCGGCCACGGGGGCCGCGCCCTGCGGCGCCGGCTGCGGTCGCCCGGGCAGCCCGGGCCCCGGCCGCTCCGGGAGACGCCCGCCCCGCGGGGCGAGTCCCTGATCCGCCTCCGCCTTCGGAGGGGTCTCCGGCGCGGAGCCGTCCGGTGCCGCTGCCCGCTCGGCCACGGGCGGGGGAGTTGCCCCGGCCGGGGGCGCCGAAGGGGGCGCGGAGGCCGGTCGCCGTACCCGTCCGGGCTCCGCCGTCCGGGCGTGCTCCGGCGCTCCGGCGACCGCCCTCCGTCCGCGCCCCGGCTCACCGCCGGCCGCAGCCTCCCGCCCGTCCTCACGTCCGCCGTCCGGCTCCGCCCGGGTGACATCGGCGACGGCGGAGCGGGACGGCACGGCGGATGCGGCCGCCGTGTGGCTGCCGGTGGGCCGGGCGGCGCTGAGGGTCGCCACGTACATCCCGGCGGCCACGGTCAGGACGGCGGCCGCGGTACCGGCCACGGTGACGGCCGTCCGGAAGCCGGGCCTGCGCCGGGCCCGCCGTCGGAGGCCGCCCGCCTTCCGGTGCCGCCCGCCGGTCCGCGCCGCGACCGTACGCGCCGAGGGCGATGCGTGCCGTCCGGCGTCGCTCTCCGGGCGATCGTCAGCCGCCGTGCCGTCCGCCGCGCATTCCCTCGCGACGGCGTACGGCGCAACGGGGTCGGGCTGTCCGGGCCGGTCGTGGTGCCGCATGGAACTCCGCTCTCTCGCCGTGGTCGCCGAACGGGCCGGCGCTGGGGAGAGCCACCGGGGCGACGGCGGTAACACTGTCCGGCCCCGGCCACCCCGACACTCCTCGTCAACGTGACGCGTCAACCCCGCGCGTCAACCTTTCCGCACCCTCTCAGCCCTGCGGGACGACCGCCACCGGGCAGGGCGCGAGGTGCAGGGCGGCGTGCGCCACGGAGCCGATGCGCGGTCCGACGGCCCCGCGCCGGGCCCGTCGGCCGACCACCAGGAGCTGGGCGGCCCCCGCCGAGGAGAGCAGCACCTGACCGGCGCTGCCCAGCTCGACGTGCTCGGTCACGGGCACGTCGGGGTAACGCTCGCGCCACGGGGCCAGGGCCTCGCGCAGGGCCTTCTCCTCGTACGGGACGAGCCCGCCGGCCTCGTCGGCGAGCCGCATGGAGGCCGGGCTGTACGCGTACAGGGTCGGCAGGCTCCACGCGCGCACGGCCCGCACGGACGCCCCGCGCGCGGCGGCGGTGGCGAAGGCGAAGCCGAGCGCGGCGGCGCTGTCCTCCGGGCTGCCGAGCTGGCCGACCAGGACGTGGCCGGTGGGCGGTTCGGCCGGTTCGCCGTCGCGGGACCGGACGGCCACCACGGGGCGGCCGGCGTCGGCGATGATCTGCTGCCCGTAGGAGCCGAGCAGGAACCCGGCGACGGCTCCGTGCCCGCGCGAGCCGATCACGAGCATCTCGGCCCGGTCCTCGGTGCCGAGGAGCGCGGCGACCGGAGTGTCGTCCAGGACCTCGGCCGTGAGCGCGAGGTCCGGGTAGCGCTGGGCGAGCGTGTCCCGCGCGTCGCTCAGGAGTTGCTCCGCGACGTGCTCCTGCGACGCGCGGTCCTGGAGCAGGGGGAGGTCGAGCGGCTCCCACCGCCACGCGTGCGCGAGCCGTAGCGGGAGGTCCCGGTGGAGCGCCTCGCGGGCGGCCCAGTCCGCCGCGGCGAGGCTCTCCGGGGATCCGTCCACTCCTGCGACGATCTCACGACTCATCAGGCTGCCTCCGTGGGTTGCCGGTCGGGCCGGCCGGACGGCCGGACCCGCAGCTCCCAGCTTGGGCCATTCGGCCGCCGGGGGAGAGGGCCGGACGTCCCGACATGCCGGTCCGTCCGTCCCTTCGCTCCGTCCCCGGCGCGGGGCGGGCCCGTGTCAGGCCAGCAGGGTGAGCCGCGCGTGGGTGCCGTTGAGGTAGTGGTCCCCGATGTCGCGGAGCCGGTGGGCCGACTGGGTGGGGGCGGTGAGGGCGCGGGCGTTGCGCCAGAAGCGGTCGAAGCCGGGGCCGCCGGAGCGCGCGTCGGCGCCCGCCGTGCCGTCGACGAGTTCGAGGATGCGCGTGGTGATGTGCACGGCCGCCCGGCCGGTGACGGTCTCGGCGGCCGCCACCAGGACGGCGATGTCGGCGCGTTCCTCCACTCCGAGCGACCACGAGGCGAGCAGACCGTGGGCCAGCGCGTCGGTCGCGCGCTCCAGCACCGCCGCCGCCGCGTGCGCGGCCGTCGCCAGCTCCCCGTACGCCAGGAGGAGGTACGGATCGTCCCCGGCGCCCGGCGCCGGTCCGTCCGCGGCGCCGCCGGCCGGTGCCGGTCCCGCGTGGTCGGCGCGGCTGATGACGCGGGCCTCGGCGACCACCCTCGCCCCGCTGGTGCTGCGCCTGCTCCTGGTCCACGTCGGGCTCGGCAATGCCGAGCCCGACGTGGACCAGGAGCAGGCGCAGCACCAGCGGGGCGAGGGTGGAGAAGGGGGCGACGGCATGCTCGTCGTGGGGGAGGACGCCGAGGACGTCCGCCGGTGCGACGGGCACCCGGTCGAAGGTGACGCTGCCCGCGCCGGCGAGCCGCTGGCCGACCCGTTCGGCCCCGGCGTCGGTGAACACCCCGGGTTCGGCCGGGTCCACCAGGACGACGAAGAGGTCGCCGCTGCCGCCGGGGCGGGCGCCGACGACGAGCCGGTCGGCGACGGTCACGGCGGACGCGAAGGAGCGGGTCCCGTCGAGGATCCAGCCGCCGGAGTCGGCGGGGGTGAGGGCGAGGCCGGTGCCGGGCGCGGAGGGCGGCCCCTCGACGCCTCCGGCGAGCAGCCAGCGCCCCTCGGTGGTCCGTACGTCGAGCGGGTGGTCGTCGCCGAGCGGGGTGTCGTGGTCCCGTCCCGGGCCGCCGAAGAAGCGGCTGCTCCAGGACAGCGCGTAGTGGTGGGCGAGGAGTTCGCCGACCGAGCTGTCGGCGGCGGAGATCTCCCGTACGACCGCACAGGCGGCCTGCCACTCCGCTCCGCGCCGGTTGGGGCCG
>NZ_RDBH01000026.1:0-1140 GCF_008042145.1 Streptomyces sp. adm13(2018) | reverse complement strand
CCATGCGGCACATGCCGCTGCTCGCCACGGAGCGGGCCCGTGAGCAGCTGGAGTGGGAGCCGTCGCACGGTGCCGTGGAGGTGCTGGAGGAGTTCCTGCGCGGGGGCCGTCAGGAGGGCGGGGAGTCCGGCCTCCTGGAGCCGTGCGACCTCGTCGAACGGCGCCTTGCCCGCCCGGTCCCTGGTGAGCGCGTCGACGGCGAGGTCGTCGGCGAGCTCGCGGGTGACGCGGGGCCAGAGGGCGTCGTCGGCGGGCCGGTCGACCGGGCTGTCACCCGGCCGTTCGGCGACCCGTGCCACGGGTGGCGCGGCCGGTGCGGAGGCGGTGCGTATCGCTGGTCTCTTCGGCGATTTCCTCGGCGTACTCACGTCACCTCACATGGTTTCCCGTATCCCCACTGGAACAGTAGGGATAGTGGCAGAGGTGGGGTGGTCGCCCCAAGGGGCGTCCGCAAGCTGGACAGCGTCGTCTCGGAAGATGAGAAGGGGTCACATCGCCGCAGGTCGCGCGGGGTTGGGCCGAGGGCTCAGGGGTTGGTCCATGCCTCCGGATCGTCCGCGAGCGCGACGATCGTGTCCGGCAGGTGGGCCGCCGCGACTTCCGCGAGCGAGACCCCGAGCACCTCGCGGACACCGGCCCGCAGCGCGATCCACAGGGTCAGCAGCGACTCGGCGGGACCCGTGTACGAGAGGTCCGGCGGCCGCTCCCCGCGGACCGAGACCAGCGGACCCTCCACACAGCGGATGACCTCCGCGACCGAGATCGACTCGGCGGGCCTGGCCAGCCAGTAGCCGCCGTTGCCGCCCCGCTGGCTCAGCACGAGACCGCCCTTGCGCATGTCCCCGAGGATCCCTTCGAGGAACTTGTGGGAGATGCCCTGGTCCTCGGCGATCGCCTCGGCCTTCAGCGGACCCGCGTCCTGGGCGGCGGCGAGCTGGAGGGCGGCACGCACCGCGTAGTCGGCCCTGGCTGAAATGCGCATGCGCGCATTATTCCGCACACCCCCGGAGGTGGCCCGTACCGCACCCTTGACGTCGCCAGGAGCCGGTCGGACACTCAGGACGGGGAATCCGAGCGAACAGGTAGGAAACCATGGGACGCAGCGGTCGACACGACACGCCACCCGCCGCACCCCTCCCG
>NZ_RDBH01000259.1 GCF_008042145.1 Streptomyces sp. adm13(2018) | reverse complement strand
CCCCAAGGACTCCCCCCACCGAACCCGAAGGGGCCGGGTCAGCCGCAGTCGTACGTRAACGTCACCTCCGACGAGCGCTGGCCGGGAGACGTCACCACGAGCCGTGCGACGGCCTGGTGCGTGCCCGAGCCGTGGAAGGTCCACAGGAGATGGAGCCTCGCCTCCTCCTGCCCGCGCGCCAGCTTCTCCGTCAGTACCCCGGACCGGGTCCCGTCGCTGCGCTCCCAGCGGTACGTGACGGTGCCCGGCCTGCCGTCCGTGCGCACCAGGCCCACCACGTCCGCCGTACCGTCACAGCCGAGCCGCTGCTCGGCGACGCCGACCGTGACGTCCCGCACCGCGACGCCGGGGCCGTACTCCCGCCAGGCGAGGAAGAGCAGCACGGCGACGAGCACGACGGCGGCGAGGGCGTACCGCCGCGGCCCTCGTGAGCGGGCGGGTCGCGGCGCGGGGACGCCCGGGAGCGTGCCGTGCCAGATCTCGACCGCCGTGGGGGTGTTCTCGGCCCGCCGGAGCGCCGCCGCGGTCACCCCCGGCCCGAACCGCAGCACCTCGCCCTCCACCCGGTCCGGTGCCGCCTCCGGCACGGGACGCTCGAACCAGTGGCTGCCGAGTTGGGTGGCGCTGTAGTCGTCGTCGTTCATGAGATCGTGCACCGCCGGATGAAGACCTGCTGAAGGGAACCGCCGTCGGACGCGGCGGGCGACGTGGACGCGCGCAGCCCCCAGTAACAGCCGGCGCCCCGGACGTCATGGGCGAGCGAGAGGGTGTACCGGGTGGCTCCCTCGCGCTGGTAGGTCTCGGAGCCGTCGGGCGTGCCCGCCACCCCCTGCTCGTCCCCGGTGAACCACTCGATGTGGATCGTCACGGGGCCGGTGCCGTCGGTGGTGACCTCGACGGTGCCCTCGGCGGTGGTCACACCCGTCTGGCGCAGGCTCGTGACGGAGACCGCGGTGACCACGACGGGGGGCGGGGCGGACGGTGTGGTCGGCGGAGTGTCGCTGGGAGTGGGCGGAGTTCCGGTGGAGGTG
>NZ_RDBH01000258.1 GCF_008042145.1 Streptomyces sp. adm13(2018) | reverse complement strand
ACGCTCACAAATACGCTCCGGGCCCCGTGCTGATGGAGCTGCGTATCACCGCCGTCCATGTGGACATCGTGGTGCGGGACAGCGAGCCCGTTCTCCCCTCGGCCCGGGCTGCTGATCCGGGCAGGGTCGGCCAGCACGGCCTGGAGATCATCAAGGCGGTCGCCGAGGAGCTGTTCGTCGAGCAGGAGCCGGACGGCAAGCGCATCACCGCCCGCCWCGCCCTGGTCCACATCGACCGCAACAGCAGTTGGGGGCGACCGGGGGGGAAACCAAAAGGCGAACGCGACGTGAGCGAGCGCTGGAGCGTGATACGCAAAGCGATCCAGGAGCAGACCACCGTCCTCGGGCGACAGCGGGAGACTACGGACGGGGCCTTCACCCACACCCGCGCGGACGCCGAGACGGTCATCACCCGAACCGCTGCTCTGTCAAGGCTGGTCGACTGGCTGGATCCTCAGCCCGTCCCGGCAACGAGTCATCAAAGCGCGTCGGGCTCTTCCTACGTCCCGAGCCGGGTGGCGGCGCCTCTAGGCCGGGCTGAGGGTGTCGGCCAGGGCGAGGCGGGCGGTGATGCGCTTGCCGTCCGGCTCCTGCTCGACGAACAGCTCCTCGGCGACCGCCTTGATGATCTCCAGGCCGTGCTGGCCGACCCTGCCCGGATCAGCAGCCCGGGCCGAGGGGAGAACGGGCTCGCTGTCCCGCACCACGATGTCCACATGGACGGCGGTGATACGCAGCTCCATCAGCACGGGGCCCGGAGCGTATTTGTGAGCGTTGGTGACCAGTTCGCTGACCACCAGCTCAGCCAGATCCCGTGTGCGTTGCGACACGGGCAGACCGAGCTCGCCACGGGCCTCGTCGAGAAAGGCAGTGGCGTGGCGGCGGGCGGCGGCGATACGGCCGCCACCACCGTCCAGGGTGCAGCCGATGCGCATCAGGTACCCGTCCGGTGAAGAAGGGGTACCACTGCCATCACCGGCATCGGATTTCACTGACGTTCGCCCCTGTTCCTGTTCACCTGGCGCGCTTACCCGCTCCGGTCATCTGTAACACGGCAAGGGCGGACCGTACCGCCACGCGGGTGTATCGGGCCCGTTCGGGTGCGGCACAATCACCTCTGCCCGCCCCCACCCCCTGGGGTGGGCACGAGGCGCAGTCAAGGAGACCATGAGCAGTATCGAAGAAACGGACCGGCCCGAACGGCTGTCCACCATGCAGCGTGTGGTCGACAAAGTCCGCATCGTCACCCTGCAAGGCGAGATCGACCACACCACCAAGGACATGCTGCCCGCCGCCCTGCTGAAGCAGGACGACACCGTCCTCGACCGCCATCCCGACGTCGAACACGCCCTCAACACCTGAATGGCAGCGCACCTCTAAGAAAGCAGACAGGGGCGGCCGCCCCTTCGGTGGCTGGAAGCTCACGTCACTAGCTGGTCGCCGAGAGGGCTGCGCAGATAGAGCACGACGTGGCCGTGTCGGGCCCGGGTGACCAGTCCTGCGCGGTGCAGGACACCGAGGTGCTGGCTCACCGTGCCAGGGGAGACATTCAGCCGCTGGGCCAGTTCGGTGGTGCTCGCAGGTTCGACGAGGTGGCCGATGATGCGGGCGCGGGTGCGGCCGAGCAGGTCGGCGAGTGCGGTCGGCGGGGCGGTGGTGTCGGTGTGCCAGAGGGTCGCGAGACCTCGGGCTGGATACCAGATCCGGGGTGGCAGCGTGAGGTCGACGACGGTGACGGCGTGCGTGCAGAAGAGGGAGGGTGTGAATATCACCCCGTGGCCGTTGGCGGCCACGTCGTGCTGCCTGGCGGGCCAGGCGTCGACGGCCAGGGTGCCGGTGCCGGGGTGCCATCGGAGGCCGGGGTCGAGGTCGGCGAAGAGAAGGGTGGCTCCCCCGTCGGTGAGACGGCGGGCCCGGTGAAGGATGTCGGCGCGCAGCAGGGCGTGCATGCGTGGCCAGTGCGGTGCGATGACCAGGAGCCAGTAGGTTTCCAGGGCCTCGGCGATCTTGTGCAGCAGGCGAAGGGGGTGGGTGCGTGCCTGTCGCAGGAGGGGGTGCAGAGGGTGGCCGTCGGCGGCCTGGAGGAGTTCACGTGTGATGCGGGGCGCGGGTGTGGAGCGCAGGGTGGCGAGTTCGTCGTCGATGTCGGTGCTCGGTGTCGGAGGGTCAGGGGTGAGGAAGTCAGGGATGAGACGCGTCGGGCCGACCAGCGCCTGTAGCAGGGGCCAGTCGACGTGCCGGAGCAGCGGGGCGGCCTGCCGGAGCAGTGGTTTGTGCACGGAGTAACGGACGGGGCTGCGCCAGGCTCGCAGGCTCTGGACGGTCTCTTGCAGGGGTGAGCAGGCGAAGCGGACGGAAGCGAGGTCGTCGACGTCGAGTCGGAGCATCAACATTCAGGCCAGCCTAAATCTTTTGGCCCGCCGGTGATCAGCTGATGGGATCCAGCCCATGACTGCTTCTGCTTCGGGACCGGCTCCGTTGACGGCGACGTACGACCGCATCGGGATCGGGTACCAGGACATCCGCCGGGCCGACCCCCGGCTGGCTGCGTTGATTCGCCAGTGGCTGGGAGGGGCTCGCACGGTCGTCAACATCGGCGCTGGTGCCGGCTCCTACGAGCCCGAGGACGTCGAGGTCACCGCGGTCGACCCGTCACAGGTGATGCTTGATCAGCACCCTGGTGGCAAGAAGGTCCTGGCCGGAGCGGAGGACCTTCCCTTCGAGGACGGCGCTTTCGATGCCGCGATGGCGGTGATGACGGTGCAGCACTGGCCCGACCTGCGGCGTGGCCTCGCTGAGATGCGGCGCGTCTCTCGTCGACAGGTACTCTTCACCTTCGATCCGTACCATGTGCCCGAGCTGTGGCTGATCAAGGATTACCTGCCGGAGCTCCGCGCGTTCGAACGGGCCCGCTTCACACCCCTGTCCACTGTGGTGGACGCGTTGGAAGCCCACACAGTGCTTACCTTTCCCATTCCGCACGACTTCACCGACGGCTTCCAGATCGCGTACTGGCGGCGCCCGGAGCGCTTCCTGGATCCCGTGGTTCGACAGGCGAGCTCCACCTTCGCCCAGATGCCCGCGTCGGTGGTCGAGCCCGCGATCGAGCGGCTGCGCGCAGACCTGGCTTCGGGGGCCTGGCACCGCCGCCACGCTGACCTGCTGGAGCGGGACTCCGTCGACTACGGCTATCGGCTGCTCATCGCGGGGCAGTGATTCCAGCACGGTGAAAGCGGGCCGCGAGCACGCCGGCGTCCACGCCGGACAGCCGCGGCGAGCCTCTGACCTGCGCGAGCGCGGCGAGCGGCGAAAGCGGCTGGACCTGCGGGGTGAAGCCGGCCAGGAGGTCCAGGACGTTGCGGCAGTCCTTGGGGGACGTGCTCGGGCGGCAGCGGACGTGCCCGATCACGTCTGTGCACAGGCGGAGTCCGGGGTGGATGCCGCGTTCGGCAACTGAAGGAGCGCAGCTCGGCGTCAGGGGTTCCTGTCGGCTACCCGCGGTTCAAGCGGCGTGGGCGGTGTCGTGATAGGCGTCGCCCTCCTGCCGGCGTTCGGCGGCTTCGGGCCCGTCCCCGCCTTGACCGGGCTGACGCCTGAACGCTTCCGCTGCTGCGTACGGCGGTCGGGCGGGCCCGCCTCCGACTGTACGCGAGGGCGTCCCGCCGCGGATGCTGCGCGATCCATGGACGCGGCGGCGGAACGGGGGGTGGTCGTGGCCAGCTCCTCGCCTGGGCCGGCATGGCCGGGCACCGGCCATGCCGGAAGCGGGACTGGCGGGCGTTCGCCGGCGGGCGCGAGTCCGGCGTGGCCGGGTGGGTGAAACCGGGGCAGGACCGCCACGCAGCCGCTGGTGAGGAGCGCGGCAAGGACGGGACAGTCGTGCGGCGATGGTGCACGGGTGTCCACGCTGCCGAGTTCGGGCGGGGTCTGGCGGCGGCGCGGCTGGGGTCCACCATGACGACGGACCGGAGG
>NZ_RDBH01000257.1 GCF_008042145.1 Streptomyces sp. adm13(2018) | reverse complement strand
GCGGTCGGGGCGGGGCCGGCCGGTTCGTCGACCGCGAGGGCCCGCGTCCCGGTTCCGGCGACGACGGCGGCGCCGGTCTCCTCGTGGCCGGGGCCGGTGAGCAGCCAGGCGGCGGAGGCGTCGGCGAGCAGGGAGGCGTTCCGTTCGTGCGGCGCGCGGGTGTCCAGCGGGAGGTAGGCGGCGGACGCGGCCTGGATGCCGAGAAAGGCGGTGATCGCGGCGGCGCCGCGGTCGGCGAGGACGGCGACGACGGTGTCCCGGCGGGCGCCGTGGGCGCGCAGCCGGGCGGCGAGCCGGTCGACGCGGTCCATGAGCGCGGCGTAGGTGACGTCGCCGTGGTCGTCGGTGACGGCGACGGCCTCGGGGTGCTCGGCGGCGACGGCGCGGACGCGGCCCACGACGTCGTTCATGGTCTCGGGCGCGGCGGTGTCGTTCCAGGTGACGAGGAGGCGGTGGGTCTCCTCGTCCGAGAGGAGCGGGGCGCTGCCGACGCGGGTGTCGGGGGCGGCCGTGGCGGCTTCGGCGAGCCGGGCGAGGCGGGCCAGGACCGCTTCGGCGGTGGTGCGGTCGAAGAGGTCGGTGCGGAACTCCAGGGCGAGGAACAGGCCGGCCTCGTCGCCGTCGGGGCCGCGGTGCTCGCGGACGTTGAACGACAGGTCGAATTTGGCGGTGCCGGTGGGCACGTCGACCAGGCCGAGGGCGAGCCCGTCGACGGCGGGCAGGGACCGTTCCGAGCTGTCCATGGAGATCATGACCTGGAACAGCGGGTGGTGGGA
>NZ_RDBH01000256.1 GCF_008042145.1 Streptomyces sp. adm13(2018) | reverse complement strand
GCCCTGTCCGCCTCCCACCTCCTGGACGGCTGCGGCCACTGGATCCAGCAGGAACGCCCCGACGAGGTCAACAGCATGCTGACCGACTGGCTCGCCACCCTCCAGGACTGAGCCAGACGACCTGGCCGGGCAGCTTGGGTGTGCGATTCGCGTGACCGCACCGAGGGCGCGTACGGCGGTCTGCTCGGTGATGCCGAGCATTCGCACTACACGTACTCCACCACGCCAGAGACCATAGGCGTGCCCGGGCGTACATGGGTGTGACTGTGCGCTTCAGTGGGCGGGCTGAGAACTGCGCGTCCGGGTTTCGAGGTCCTACCCCAGGACAGCGCCAAGCCTCCGGTTCCTGCCCGGCTAAAGGGTGTTGCAGAAGGCTCAGTTCCGGGCCTTTCTCCTGTATGGGTGGGATGCTGCGGGCTGAGCATTCTGCACCACCCTTTGCGCGCCGGTGCGGACGGGTATCCCGCCCGCCGGGCGGAACACCCTTGCCGCAGTGGAGGCCGGGGGCGTCAGCCCACGGCCGTCACCTCGGGGACGCCGGTGCCCAGGGTGGTGGTGTCGAAGGCGTCGGCGAGTCGTAGTGCCTCCTCGATCAGGGTCTCGACGATCTTCGACTCCGGTACGGTCCTGATGACTTCGCCCTTCACGAAGATCTGGCCCTTGCCGTTGCCGGAGGCGACGCCGAGGTCGGCCTCGCGGGCCTCTCCCGGGCCGTTGACGACGCAGCCCATCACGGCGACGCGCAGAGGCACCTCCATGCCCTCCAGGCCGGCGCTCACCTCGGCGGCGAGCTTGTAGACGTCGACCTGGGCGCGGCCGCAGGACGGGCAGGAGACGATGTCCAGCTTCCGCGGGCGCAGGTTGAGCGACTGGAGGATCTGGTCGGCGACCTTGACCTCCTCGACCGGCGGCGCGGAGAGCGAGACGCGGACCGTGTCGCCGATGCCCTGGCGCAGCAGCGCGCCGAAGGCGACGGCCGACTTGACGGTGCCCTGGAAGGCGGGGCCGGCCTCGGTGACGCCGAGGTGCAAGGGGTAGTCGCAGGCCTCGGCGAGGAGCTCGTAGGCGCGGACCATGACGACGGGATCGTTGTGCTTCACGGAGAACTTCAGGTCGTGGAAGTCGTGCTCGGCGAAGAGGCCCGCCTCCCACAGCGCCGACTCCACCAGGGCCTCGGGGGTGGCCCTGCCGTACTTCTTCAGCAGCCGGGCGTCCAGGGAGCCGGCGTTGACGCCGATGCGGATGGGGGTGCCGTGGTCCTTGGCGGCCCGGGCGATGTCCGCGACCCGGTCGTCGAATTTCTTGATGTTGCCGGGGTTGACGCGGACCGCGGCGCAGCCCGCCTCGATGGCGGCGAAGACGTACCGCGGCTGGAAGTGGATGTCCGCGATCACCGGGATCGGCGACTTGGCGACGATCGCGGGCAGTGCGTCCGCGTCGTCCTGGGAGGGGCAGGCCACCCGTACGATGTCGCAGCCCGCGGCGGTGAGTTCGGCGATCTGTTGGAGCGTGGCGTTGACGTCCGAGGTGAGTGTCGTCGTCATCGACTGCACCGAGATCGGCGACCGGCTGCCCACGCCGACCTTGCCGACCTGGAGCTGGCGGGTGGGGCGGCGGGCGGCGAGTACCCGGGGCGG
>NZ_RDBH01000255.1 GCF_008042145.1 Streptomyces sp. adm13(2018) | reverse complement strand
CTTGGCTAGTGGCGGGGGCCGATGGGGTTCCGTCCGCCGGGCCGGGGTGCGCGGTCGTTCAATGGGGCAGTCGGGGTCCGGCTCAGCGGATTGCGCTCGTCCGTGGCGGGGCTTCAGGCCCCGCTGATCACTCCCGGTGGGTCGCAGCCAGAGAAACCACGCACTACTCCGGGTAATAGGTCTCGAATTAAGCCTCATTCGGGACTCATCACCCGTACTGGGCGATGAATCTGCAAGGAACTCTCGCCGACCGCTTCCCACCACCCATCAGGGGTGACCAGCGGGGTCCGCCGCATCACATCGGCTCGACGAGGGCGGTCCGCCATTCAGGCTGCGGGTCAGCTCCCGGGCTCGTCCAGTACTCCGTCCCCTGGACGACCTGCCCGTCACGGACGGTCCAGAACGACGCCGCGCGAAAGACGCCAAGACTGTCGTGCGGCACTTCGACCTCGGAGACGACTTGGTCGCCCTCGGCCACGACCTTGAGCACCCGGATCGACCAACCCTCCGGATACTCGCGGTTCACCGCGACGAAGTTCTCCCGGCCGATGATGCGTTCGAGGCTGACCGGCCACTCGACAACGACGTCCTCCGCGATCAAATCGGCGACACCCGCCCAGTCCCGCTCCTGGATCCGGCCCCACAGCGTCTCGATCACCTTGGAAGGTTCCATCGGCGGAGACTAATGAGTCATCTCATGGGCTGTCACTGCTCAGCGAGGATGACAACAGTTGCTGTTCGGTGTGCTGGATCGCGATGTGAGACTTGGGGCATGGACATGGGACGTGAGTCACGGTGGGAGAAGGACGCCATGACGGTGGAGATCGTTTTCGCTTTGGTGACTGCCATCGCGCTGGCTGCGGTGGTCTTTGCCGTGGCTCTGGTTCCCGCCATTGCCCTGGGGACCTCCAGTCCAGCGGGAAAGGCCACGCTGACAGCGGGCGCCCTGCTTGGAGCGTCGGCGGGAGTATGGCGTTTGGTACGGGTACTGGTCCGTTTCGACGCGCAGCGGCGTAAGGGGCGCTGACTGCGGGCTTCCTTCGGTCGGTGACTCCTAAGCCTCATTCGCAGCGAATCGCCCTTATCGGGCGACAAATCTGCAAGAAACCCTCGTCGGTCGCTCCTCACCACCACCAAGGGTGACCAGCGGGGCCYGARKCCCAGCCCGASGACRTCGGTCRSCCGCYGAGCGCCGCCGGGCCGCCCCATTCRACRACCGCGCACCCCCAGCCGACCGACGTCCTCGGGCTGGGACTCGGGCCCCGCTGGTCACCCTTGGTGGTGGTGAGGAGCGACCGACGAGGGTTTCTTGCAGATTTGTCGCCCGATAAGGGCGATTCGCTGCGAATGAGGCTTAGGAGTCACCGACCGAAGGAAGCCCGCAGTCAGCGCCCCTTACGCCGCTGCG
>NZ_RDBH01000254.1 GCF_008042145.1 Streptomyces sp. adm13(2018) | reverse complement strand
GGGCGGGGGTTTTCCCTACCTCGGCGAGGGGCCGGTGACGGCGGATACGCGAAGGGCCGGTGGGGAGCGCACACACCGTGTCGCTCCCCACCGGCCGTCAGGCGCGGTCGTCCGTACGCCGGGTGCCGACGCAACCCGCCGGGCGCCTCCGTAC
Organism: Streptomyces sp. adm13(2018); assembly: GCF_008042145.1. Taxonomy (GTDB): domain Bacteria; phylum Actinomycetota; class Actinomycetes; order Streptomycetales; family Streptomycetaceae; genus Streptomyces. The sequence goes on along the minus strand of NZ_RDBH01000254.1, from coordinate 1,244 downwards.
CCCGGGCGCCCGGGTACCCGTACGGCTCACCGCGTACGTACGGCTCACCGCGTACGTACGGCTCACCGCGTACGTACGGCTCACCGCGTACGTACAGCTCATCTCGTCCGCACAGCTCACGCCTTCGGCCGCGACCGCCACGGCAGTTCCGCCGTCACCGTCGTCGGGCCGCCCTCCGGCGAGTCCAGGACGAGTACGCCGTCCACCGCGCCCAGCCGTTCCGCGAGGCCCGCCAGGCCCGTGCCGCCGTCGAAGCGGGCACCGCCCGCCCCGTCGTCCCGGACCTGGAGCAGCAGCCGGTCCTTCGCCCGCCACACCTCCACGGACGCGGACCGCGCCCGCGCGTGCTTCGAGACGTTCTGGAGCAGCTCCGACACCGTGAAGTAGGCGATGCCCTCGATCGCCTCGGCCGGCCGCTCCGACAGGTCCACCGTCACCTTCACCGGCACCGTGCAGCGCGCCGACACCGAGGACAGCGCGGCGCTCAGTCCGCGGTCGGTGAGGACGGCCGGGTGGATGCCCCGGGCCAGGTCCCGCAGTTCCTGGAGGGCGAGCTTCACCTCGCCGTGGGCCTCGTCGACCATCGCCGCCGCGGTCTCCGGGTCGTCGAGGAGCTTCTCCTTGGCCAGGCCGAGCCCCATCGCGAGCGCGACCAGCCGGGCCTGCGCCCCGTCGTGCAGGTCCCGTTCGATGCGCCGCAGGTCCGCCGCCGCGGTGTCGACGACGACCCCGCGGTCCGACTCCAGCTCGGCGATCCGCCGCTCCAGCTCGTCCGAGGGGGAGAGGAGGCCGCGGACCATGCCCCGGTCGGCGCCGGCCATGCCCCGCGCCAGGAACGGCAGCACCGGCCAGAGCACGAGGAGGGAGACGAGCGTGACCGTGAACGTGACGATCCCCCAGGGCAGCCGGATCAGCCCGTACAACTGCGTCCGCCAGCCCACCGGGTCCTTGAGCCTGCTCCACAGCCAGCCGAAGAAGCCGTCGTGGGACGGCAGCGGGGACGGCTCGGGGATCGTCATCCCGAGCAGCGCGCGGGCCCGCGCCCGCTCCGACCGGCCGAGGAGGCGCGCGCCGCCGAGCCCGAGGGCGAGCAGCGGAAGCCCCACGACGGTGACGGACAGGCCGACGCCGAGGACGACGCTCACGACCGCGTAGACGAAACCGGCCAGCGCGGTGAAGAGGTTGGAGAGGAGGAAGGAGATCTCCTTCCAGGTCTCCTTGCCGTAGGCGGTGCGGCGGGGCGG
>NZ_RDBH01000253.1 GCF_008042145.1 Streptomyces sp. adm13(2018) | reverse complement strand
GCCCCACACCGACCGCACGGGCGCCGGGTGCGCACCGCCGCAGGCCGCGGGGCTCCCCCGGTCCTCACATGGCGCGCAGCCGTAGCTCCAGGCGCTCGATCGCGGCCCGCACCCCGTTCCCGTAGCCGTCGTCGTCGAGGTGGTCCGAGGCGGCGCGGGCCCGGCCTTGACCCGGCGGGCGCGGCCGGCGGAGGGGCCGCTCAGTCGCCGGTCGCTCCGTCGATCCGCTCCCGGATGAGGTCCGCGTGGCCGTTGTGGCGGGCGTACTCCTCGATCATGTGCAGATAGATCCAGCGCAGGTTGAAGCGCTTGCCCGAGTGGTGCCCGCCCTCGGCCACGTGGTCGAGGTCATGTGCGGCGGCCAGGGTGCGCGCGTGCGCGATCTGCGCCTGCCAGGTCGCGAGGGCCTCCTCGAAGGTGTCCTCGTCGGTGGTGTGGAAGTCCCGGTCGGGGTCCTCCTCGGTCGAGTAGACCCAGCCCGCGTTCTCGGCGCCCAGGACGTTGCGGAACCAGCCGTTCTCGACCTCGGCCATGTGGCGTACGAGGCCCAGGAGGCTGAGTTCCGACGGCGGGGCGGACGGGGTGCGCAGCTGGGCGTCGTCGAGCCCTTCGCACTTCTGCGCCAGGGTCGCGCGATGGAACTCGAGCCACTGCTCCAGTGCTTCGCGTTCGCCCGAGGTGGTGGACGGGTCGACGCGGAGCGGGTTGTCTGTGCGTTCGATGGTCATGCGCGGCATCGTCCCCCAGGACCATCGGCGGCGCCACCGCTTTCCGGCTGTCCCGGACCGGGCCCGGCACCCAGCATGCCCCGCAGCAACTCCTCGAAACCGGTGCGCAGTTCCGACCGGCTCGGTACGGCCGCGTGGAAGGAGCCGGCGGCGCAGGAGAACATCAGCCCCTCGCACCAGGCGATGAGCGAGAGCGCGTGGCGCTCGGGTTCCGTCGACCCGGCGGCCGCCGTCATCGCGACCAGGGGGCGGCGGAAGACGGAGCCCGCGGCGTCGAAGAAGGCGCGGAGCTCGGGGCGTCGGGTGGCCTCCAGGGCCAGTTCGTAGCGGGAGACGAGCAGGGCGCGGTGGTCGGTGAGGTACCGGTGCAGGGCCGACGAGAGCGCGTCCAGGAGGACATCGGGATCGAGGGACGCCCCGAGAGCGCGTCCAGGAGGACATCGGGATCGAGGGACGCCCCGAGCTCCGCGCCTTCTTCGACGCCGCGGGCTCCGTCTTCCGCCGCCCCCTGGTCGCGATGACGGCGGCCGCCGGGTCGACGGAACCCGAGCGCCACGCGCTCTCGCTCATCGCCTGGTGCGAGGGGCTGATGTTCTCCTGCGCCGCCGGCTCCTTCCACGCGGCCGTACCGAGCCGGTCGGAACTGCG
>NZ_RDBH01000252.1 GCF_008042145.1 Streptomyces sp. adm13(2018) | reverse complement strand
CCTCCCCCCGGCCTCGGACGTGCGGTGAGCGTCCCCCCGTGCGCCGCCGCGATCTCCCGGACCAGCGAAAGACCGATCCCCGAGCCGCCCCCGCGCGATCGGAACCGTTCGGTCAGCTCCGGCAGCTCCTCCGCCGCCACGCCCGGCCCCCGGTCCGCCACCGACACCGTGTGCCCCCGCACACCGACGTCGATCTCCGCCCCACCGTGCGGATCGTCCGGCGTGCGCCCGTGGCGCAGCGCGTTGTCCAGCAGGTTCCGCACGGCCACGCGCGTGAGCGCGGGATCGGCGTCCACCACCGACTCGTCGAGCCGCATCGTGAGCGTGAGCCGGGCGGGCGGCAGCTCCCCGCACGCGTCCTCCACCAGCTGGTCGAGGCGGAGCGGCACCGGGCTGAACGAGGCCGCCGAGTCCTGGAGCCGCCCCCGGGTCAGTACGTTCTCCACGACGTCGGTCAGCCGGTCGGTGGCCCGCCGGATCCGCGGCAGATGCGTGGGCAGGTTCCTCGGGTCCGTCCCCGCCACGTCCATCGAGCTCCGCATGATCGCCACCGGGGTGCGCAGCTCGTGCGCGGCGTCGGCGAGCAGCCGCTCCTGGGCTTCGAGCGCCCGCCACGCGGGCCGCAGGCTGCGCCCCGAGAGGAGGTGGCCGGTGAAGGCGGCGAGCAGGGTGAGGAGTCCGGAGCCGGTGAGGACCGCGTACGTCAGACGGGTGTGCTCGGCCATCCGCCGTCCGGGATCCCCGATGACGACGACGGCGCCGGTCGTCTGCTGGGTCTCGTCGTGGTAGATCGGCCGGGCCACGGCGTAGGCGGTCCGGTCCCCGGCCGGGACCTCCTCGCGCAGCGTGACGTCCTCGTCCATGGCGGTACGGGCCAGGGCGGCGATCCGTTCGTCGGAGACGGGGAGGGAACGGCTCCCGGAGGTGAAGACCCGGTCGAGCCCGCCCGGCGGATTCCACCGGTCCGGCCGGGCGGGGGTGCGGGCCGGTGGAGCCGGCCGGGCGACCGCTTCGGCGCGCCCGGCGGGCTCCAGCGGCCCTCGCCCGGCCGGCTCCACCGGCCGCACCCCCGCCCGGCGGATTCCACCGGTCCGGCCGGGCCCGGCGGGCTCGACCGGGTCTTCACCTCCGGGAGCCGTTCCCTCCCCGTCTCCGACGAACGGATCGCCGCCCTGGCCCGTACCGCCATGGACGAGGACGTCACGCTGCGCGAGGAGGTCCCGGCCGGGGACCGGACCGCCTACGCCGTGGCCCGGCCGATCTACCACGACGAGACCCAGCAGACGACCGGCGCCGTCGTCGTCATCGGGGATCCCGGACGGCGGATGGCCGAGCACACC
>NZ_RDBH01000251.1 GCF_008042145.1 Streptomyces sp. adm13(2018) | reverse complement strand
GCCCTCTGTTCCGTCGATCGGTGAGGTGAAGCGCTGATGGACCAAGCTTCCGACGTCCGTACCCTCGCCCTCGGCGAGGCCAGTGGCACCGTGCCGCTCGCGCGTGACTTCACGCGGTCGGCGCTCCAGGAGTGGGGCTGGCTGCCCGCCGCCACCGCCGACCGCAGAGCCGCCGCCGAGGACGTCCTGCTCGTCGTCTCGGAGCTCGTCACCAACGCCTGCCTGCACGCCGAGGGCCCCGAGAGCCTCCGCGTCCTGCGACTGCCCAAGTCGCTCCGCCTGGAGGTGACCGACCGCGGCGCCGGTGAGGAGGACGGTGCCGCCGAGGGTGCCGAGGGCCACGGCGGAGTCGAGCGGTCCGGTCCTGGGCAGTTCGGCGCCGGTGTCGCTCTCGTCGCCGTCCGCGTCCGCGTCGGCGGGCGGCGGGGCGGCGGAGCCGCCGGAGAGGCCGGTCACCTCCAGTTCGAGGGCGGGCCGGGGGTCGTTCTTCGGCTTGCAGACGGCCGCGTCCATGCCGAGGGCGTGCACGGTGAGCGTTCCGGCGGTGAAGGTGACCCTGCCGTTCTTCTTCGGCGTGTAGGTGCCGGTGAGCGTCCCGATGCTGATGGGGGTGTCGGGCGGGATGGCGGCCGTGTTCGGCGTGCCCTTGACCTTGACGGTGCCGGAGTCGGCGCCGCCGAGGACGAGTTCGGCGCGCGGGGTCATGACGCCCTTGGGCAGTTCGACGGGGCTGTCGGAGACCCCTTTCTCGAACGACATGGTGACCGTGTACGCGCTGCCGCTCCTGACGGCCTTGATGCCGACGGGCGAGACGGCGCCCTTGGGGCCGATCTTCGTCTCGCAGGCGTAGTCGATGTCGACGACGGCCGCCTGGGCGGTCGGCGCGCCGGCGAGCACGGCCGCGCCCGCCACCGCGACCGCCGCCGTGAGCGCGGCGGTCCTTCTCCTCCGGTTCGGCTCCTTGGACACCCCGAGCACCCCTCACCGCAATGGACCTGACGGTCTTTCAGATTGGGCGTCAAGGTACGCCCGGGCCCTTGCGGAGGGAAGAAGAGGGACGGTGAAAGTCCTCGGCGGGATCAGCAAAGCCCCGCCCGGGCCGGAGCCGGGCGGGGCGTCAGGCAGGCGGGGCGTCAGGCAGGCGGGGAGTCAGACAGGCGAGGAGTCAGGCGGGCGCGGAGCCGGACGCCTGGCTACGCCGGTGCGGAGAGCTCGGCCCAGACGGTCTTGCCCGGGGAGTCGGGGGTGCGCTCGATGCCCCAGTCGAGGCAGAGCCGCTGCACGATGAACATGCCGTGGCCGCCCGGACGCCCGGACCGGTGCGGCGTGCGGGGCTCGGGGGTTCCGGCGCCGCGGTCGGTCACCTCCAGGCGGAGCGACTTGGGCAGTCGCAGGACGCGGAGGCTCTCGGGGCCCTCGGCGTGCAGGCAGGCGTTGGTGACGAGCTCCGAGACGACGAGCAGGACGTCCTCGGCGGCGGCTCTGCGGTCGGCGGTGGCGGCGGGCAGCCAGCCCCACTCCTGGAGCGCCGACCGCGTGAAGTCACGCGCGAGCGGCACGGTGCCACTGGCCTCGCCGAGGGCGAGGGTACGGACGTCGGAAGCTTGGTCCATCAGCGCTTCACCTCACCGATCGACGGAACAGAGGGCGGGACGTACGGGCGGGGGGCCGGGT
>NZ_RDBH01000250.1 GCF_008042145.1 Streptomyces sp. adm13(2018) | reverse complement strand
GACCCCGAGTGACCATCCGCGTGATCATCGTCGACGACCAGGCCATGGTGCGGGCCGGGTTCGCCGCGCTCCTCGCCGCGCAGCCCGACATCGACGTCGTGGGCGAGGCCCCGGACGGGCGGCAGGGCGTCGACGTGGCCCGCTCGACGCACCCGGACGTGGTCCTCATGGACGTACGGATGCCGGAACTCGACGGCCTGGCCGCGGCCCGGGAGATCCTCCACCCGCCGACCGGGGTCGTCCACCGGCCGAAGGTGCTCATGCTGACCACCTTCGACGTCGACGACTACGTCTACGAGGCACTGCGCGCCGGCGCCTCCGGCTTCCTCCTCAAGGACGCGCCCCCGGCGGACCTGATCGCGGCGGTACGGATCGTGGCGGCGGGCGAGGCCCTGCTCGCCCCCTCCGTGACGCGCCGGCTCATCGCCGACTTCGCGGCGTCCCGCCCCGCCCCGCGCAAGGACACCACGGCGCTCCGCCTGAACGGTCTGACCCCGCGCGAGACCGAGGTCCTGGAGCTCATCGCACGCGGGCTGTCCAACCAGGAGATCGCGGACCACCTCGTGCTCGCCGAGCAGACGGTGAAGACCCACATCGGCCGGGTGCTGGCCAAGCTGGACCTGCGCGACCGCGCGCAGGCGGTGGTCTTCGCCTACGAGTCGGGGCTGGTCACCCCGGGCACGGCGTCCTGACCCGCGCGGGGCGCGGCGCCCCGCGCCACCGGTCCCCGGCCCCGACTCGTAGGCGAAGACCACCGCC
>NZ_RDBH01000025.1 GCF_008042145.1 Streptomyces sp. adm13(2018) | reverse complement strand
AGCTGGAGGGAACCGCCGTGGCGTGACGCGGCCCCTCCCGCCTGCCGGTCGGCGGGCGGGAAGGCTACGGGGGACACGGCAGGTGGGGAGCCCACCATCGGGGAGCCCGCGACCGGAGACGCCGCGGTCGGGGAGCCCGCGACCGGGAGGGCCCCGCCCGCTACTTCACCGGACGGGGCGGCGGACTCTCGCCGTCCTCGACCTCGCCCCTGCGGCGGACGCGGGTGGCGAGCAGGCCGCCCAGGAAGCCGAAGAACAGCCCCCAGAGCAGGGCGAGGCCGACCGTTCTCCAGACGTTCGGGCGGAGGATCACCTCGCCGCCGAGGGAGTCCAGTTCGCCGATGCCGAGGACCGAGAGGCCCAGCCGCGCCTCGACCAGGGTCAGGGGCGCCACGACCAGCATCGTCAGGGCGAAGGCGATGCCCAGGTGCAGGGAGTGCTGCCAGAGCCTGATCCTCGCCGGGGAGCGGACCGCGGCGACGAAGGCCGCCGCGAGGACGAGCACGGCGGCCACCGGAAGCAGCCACCACGCGCGGGCGTCCTCCGCGGCGAGCGAGCCGAGGTCGATCGTCGACAGGTCCGTGCCGTCGCCCCGGCGCAGCACCGCGTCCAGGACCTGGGGCATGGGCAGGCCGAACGGGCCGTCGACCCGGCCCTCCCAGGAGCCGCCGATGCCCACGCCGAGGGCGAGCCAGGAGACGTTGGGCAGGCCGAGGAGGAGCACCGCGAAGGTCTCCGCCGCGTGCCCCCTGGTCGCGGCCACCACCAGGCCGACGACCAGGCCCACGGCCACGTAGGCGAGGAGCAGGAGGAGCATCGCGTGCGCCGCCGGCCGTACGGGTGCGTGGAAGCGGACGAGCCGGGGCGGCAGCGGGGTTCTGCGGGAGACGAGGAGCGCGGCCACGAGGACGCCGATGATCCACAGGAGCCCGTAGAAGAGGGTGGGGCCGAGGACCGTGTGGAAGCCCACGGTGGGGTTCACGGCGTCGAGCAGTTCGCCGAAGATGTCCGTCAGGGAGCCCTCCTCCTCGCCGCCGCCGAAGGTGAGGGGGAAGTCGTGGCGGGCGACGGCCGAGACCCCCGCCAGGGCGAGGAGCCAGAGGACGACCGTGGTGGCGGCCCGGAGCAGGAGTGCGCGGGTGCCGGCCACGGCGTGGTGGCGCAGGGGCCGCAGGAAGCAGTAGCCGGTGACGAGTGCGCCCACCAGGGTGACGGTCAGCGGCATGGCGGTCAGTTCGGCGCGGGTCCCGGCGAGGGCGCCGGCGTCGCCGGAGAGTTCGACCTGGCCGCCCGAGGCCATGACGACGACGGCGGCGAGGATCGCGGTGAAGCCGCCGGGCAGGTCGGCCGCGCCGGCCGCCCAGAGGCCGAGGGCCGCGGTGACGCCCATGGCGACGTATCCGGCGACGACCGCGGCCAGGCTCTGCAGGCCGACGCGGGCGAGGGGCCCGGTGCCGGTCGCGGTGGGGGCGGTCCGGGGGGTGGCGGGTGACCGCCGGATCCTGGGCGTGCGCCCGGGCGCGAGAGGGGGCCCGGGCGCACGCCCAGGATCCGGCGGTCACCCGCCACCCCCCGGACCGCCCCCAGGCGGCCCGGGCGGCGGTGGTTCCTCCGGCGGGTACTCGGGCGGTTCTTCCGGCGGTTCCGGCAGTGGCGGCCCCGGGGACACGGGCGGCCCGAGCGGGTCCGGGAACGGCGGCCCCGGCAAGACGCCGTGGTGGCGGTCCGTGCCGAAGGTCGCCTCCGTCACCGCCGTCGTGGTCGCCGCCGTCGCGCTCGCCGTGGTGCTCACCAACCGCCCCGACGACAAGAACGACACCGCGGGCTCCGGCGGCGGCGAGGTCTTCCTCCAGAACGCGGCCGCGACGGGCCCCGACCCGTTCACCGCGTCGACGGCCCGGACGGACACCGCGTCCGCCTCGCCCGCCTCGCTGCCGCCGCGCACCTCGTCGGCGACCATCGAGGTGTCGGGCTCCACCCCCGGCCTCTACGGCGGTACGCAGTCGGTGGCCAGCTGCGACGTGGAGCAGCAGGTCCGCTTCCTCTCCGCCGAGCCGGCCAAGAACGCGGCCTTCGCCTCCACCCTGGACATCGAGGCGAACCAGGTGCCCGGCTATCTGCGCTCCCTGACCCCGCTCCAGCTCCGGGCCGACACCCGGGTGACGAACCACGGCTACCGGGACGGGGCCGCCACCACCTACCAGTCGGTGCTCCAGGCCGGGACCGCCGTCCTGGTCGACGACCGCGGGGTGCCCCGGGTGCGCTGCGCCTGCGGCAACCCGCTGACCCCGCCGGTGGCGCAGAAGTCGCCGCGGACGACGGGCACGCCCTGGCAGGGCTACAACGCCGACCAGGTGGTCGTGGTGGCGCCGTCGGTGACCGTGGTGAACGTCTTCGTCGTGTACGACGTGCAGGACGACAGCTGGTTCGCGCGGCGGAACGGGGACCACCGGGCCGAGCAGGACAAGCCGACCCCACCGCCCACCCGGCCCCCGTCGACCTCGCCCTCGACCTCGGGCTCGACGTCCCCGTCCGACTCCCCGTCGACCCCGGAGACGCTCTCCCCCTCCGCGTCGACG
>NZ_RDBH01000249.1 GCF_008042145.1 Streptomyces sp. adm13(2018) | reverse complement strand
GGTGGGGATTCCGTGGCCGTGCAGGGCGTTCCGGCAGCGGTGCACGCGGTGGCGCAGGTCGTCCGGTGTCGCCGGGTCGAAGAGGACGCCCGCCACGGCGCCGCTGTGCGCGATCTGCACGCCGGCCGCCCCGGTGTGCCGGGCGACCGCGACGAGGTCGTCGAACTCCGGGTGCCGCAGCACCCGTTGGCCGCGCCGGGCGCTCGCCGTGGCGACCTGGGCCAGGAGGCGCGCGTCGCCCCGGGCGACGGCGCCGCGGAGCAGGGCGCGCAGCCGTTCGTACTCCCGCACGTCGGTGTCGGTCGCCTCCCGGACGGGTAGCGCGAGGGTGTCGACGGGCGCTCCCCCGCCGAGGACGCAGCCCACGACGACCAGGGGCGGGAGGGCCGGGCCGAGGACCTCCAGGACCCGGCCCTCCCGCTGGGCGAAGAGGACCGGCCGGGCATCGAGCATCAGCGGGTCGCTGGCCCGTTCGGCGTGGACGGCGAGGCGGGCGACGGCGCCGGGGGCGAGGCGGCGCCCGTACGCGTCGGCGACCGCCCGGATCGTCGCGATCACGTCGCTGGTGGAACTGCCCATGCCCAGTCCCATCGGCACGTCCGAGGTGAGCCGCAACTCGCCCCCGGCGGGCGGGAGTCCGGCCAGGGCCGCGCACTCCGCCACCGCGAGGGCGGCGGCGCGCCCGGCCTTCCCCCGGTCGGCGGGAGTGACGGTGACGGCCCCGGGCGGTGTGCCGGGTCGGCGGACGAACTCCGCCCGGCTGCCGGGACCGTCCAGCGGGAGCGTGACGAGGCCCGCGCACCGGTCCCCGTGGGCGTCGAGGAAGACGCCCTGGAGAAGCTCGCCGTGGTGACAGGGGGCGTGGCCGACACCGGTGCCCGCGCTCCCCGGCGTGCCGTCGCCGCCGGGGGCGGCGGCCGGCTC
>NZ_RDBH01000248.1 GCF_008042145.1 Streptomyces sp. adm13(2018) | reverse complement strand
CCTCGTAGTCGCAGCGCCAGCACTGCTGCTCGTCGGTGCACTGCGGGTCGGGGCAGCGTTCGGCGCGCGGGCGAAGAGGCTCGGGCTGGGTCATGGGGTGTCTCCGGTGATGGCGCGGGCGACCTCGAGGGCCGTCTCGTGGAGGGCGGGGAAGTCGTCGTGGTCGAGGTGGCTGGCTTCGGAGTCGAGCCACTGGGCGATCGGCTCGCGTGCTCGGAGGAGGCCAGCTCCGGCGGGGGTGGCGGTGAATGCGCCGATCGACGTCTTCCCGCGCAGCACCTTGGCGGCGGCCCGGAGTTGGTCGGCGGGGCTGGGCTGGGTCATCGGCTGGTCTCCTCGTCGGCCATGCGGTGGAGGTCGGCAGCAGCGTCCTTCCGGCCGTTCACGTAGGGCGAGTTCCGGGGCTCGTCGGGCCACTCGGTGAAGAACCGTTCCAGGTCGTCGTCGATGGCGGCGGCGGCTTCGCGGAGGACGGTGGCGCGGTACGCGTCGAGCAGCGGTCCGACGGGGGTGGCGCGGTCCCACAGGTTCTCGATGCGCTCGCGGGCGTCGGTGGTGGGCTGGGTCATCGGGTCTCGTCCTCCTCGACGGTCCACGTGGTCGTCTCCCGCACGACGCGGGTGGGCATGTCGGGGTAGCGCTGGCTGACGCGCTTGCGGGCGTGCGCGTCCTGGGAGGTGGTGAAGCTGCGGCTGACGGGATTCCACTCGTCGGCGTCGTAGCCCTCGACGCGCCACTGCTCGCGCGGCGGCCGGGCTTCGTCGACGGCCTGCTGCGTGTCAACCCCGCTTGCAGAACGTGCAACGGGGATGAGGACGTCGCGGCCACACTCGTGGCCGTACTCGCGGCCCCAGGTGCAGATGCCGCCGTCGGGGAGGTCGTCGGAGGTGAGCGGGGTCAGGCCCATCCAGCCTTCGCCGTGCTCGCGGCAGAGTAGGACGCCGGGGCGTTCGGTGTTGCGGTAAGCGACGACGGTCTCGGCCGTGTCCGACTGTTGTCCGCTGGCCTGACGGGCGGCGTCCCGGATCCCGGCGATCACCTCCTCGACGCGGTCCAGCGGGACGTACACGACGGGCAGGTCGTCGCCGTCGCGGTGTTCGGTGAGCAGGGCGACGACGGGTTCGTTGCCGTAGTAGGTGCTGGCGTTCACGGCATCGACGGCGAGGCGGGCGCCGTCGCTGTCGCGGTAGTCGAAGACGGGCTGGTCGGTCATGTGCTGCTCCTGGTGTTGGGGCCGGGCCGCCACGGGGACGACCCGGCAGCGGCGAGGGGTCAGGCGTGTTCGGGGCAGAGGTCGCGGCCGTCGCGGCGGCGGCGCCAGCCCTGCTCGCGGAGGAAGGCGCGCAGGGCCCGGTGGTGCGGCATGTGGACGGGGGCTCCGCGCTCGCGGTCGCACTGCTCGCCGTCGGAGTCGCGGTGGTCGCAGCGGATGACGGGGATGACGCCGGCGGTCACGGTGTACTCCTGTCGTGGGTAGTGTCGGGTCGGGCTGCCCTGCTCGATGTCCGCGAGCAGGGCGGCCTGCGGCGTAGGTCAGGCGGGCGGACGGTGGTTGGGTACGGCCCCGTACTCGTGGGCCTCGGCGTGGGCGGGCGCCGGCTCGAAGCGGCTGATCGGGTGCGGCTCGTCGTCCTGCTGGGGCCATAGGGACACGCGCAGCGGGCCGAAGTAGTTGCGGGTCAGGCGGACGGTCTGGGCCACGTCGATGGCGAGGGCCTCGACGGATGCGGCAGGGCGGCTAGGGATCCATCCGCCGCTGAGGGCCCGGCGGTCGGGGTCCGGCTCGTCGGTTCGCTCGGCGAGGTAGGCGTAAAGGTCGGTCATGGCGTGTCCTTCTGGGTGTGTGGTGGCGGGCGGGTCAGGCGGTGGCGCGGGCGTACAGGTGGCGGATGGCGGCCTCGGCCTGCTGGGGCACGACTCCGTTGCCGAGGGCGTGGAGCTGCTGGGTGCGGGTCAACCCGGGGACGTCGGTGACGTGGCCGGCGTCGAGGCCCATGAGCCACTCGACGAAGGCGGGGCTCAGTCGATTGCGATCGTCAGTTGCCCGGGGGGCACGTCGTCCGGTGACGGCTTCCCAGCGGGCGATGGCGGGGGCGAAACGGCCCCAGTCAGCGTCGGGTTCCCCCGGCCGAACGTGCTGCTCGTCCGCTCCCCGTCCGCGCGGGTCGGTGTCGGCAGCAGCAGCCGAGCCGCATCGAGGAGCGTCAGCCCGTACCCCGTGCCGTAGGGCGTCCCGTCCGGCCGGTAGTTCGCCGTTGTCCCCGGGAACGAGGAGGTGGGGGTCGGCAGGAGCTGCACTACCGCCGAGGGGAGCGCCAGGTCGCCCTTCGAGCCGCGCTGGTTCGGGCCGCCCTTCTCCCCGTCCGAGGCGCGCGGCGTCGGCAGGAGCTTCACCGCGATCCCCAGTGGGGTGCCCTGCCCGTTGCCGTTGATTCCCTTGGCGAGGTTCCGCTGCCGGCGTGCCTCCCACGACTCCAAAGACTCCCCGTCGTTCGGGTTCCCGGCGGTCGGTGTCGGCATCAGTGGCGAGGATGAACAGCCGCTGTCGTTGATGGGGAGCGCCGACCTCCGATGCGCGTACAAGGCACCACTGCGCATCGAACCCGAGGCGGGCAAGGTCGGCGAGGACGGTGTCGAATCCCAGTCGAAGGTGACCTGCGACGTTCTCAAAGACTGCGTATCGGGGTCGTAGAACGCGAAGGGCGTCTGCGATGTGGGGCCAGATGTGCCGCTCATCCTGGGTTCCTTTCCTCTTGCCGGCGGTGGAGAACGGCTGGCAGGGGTAGCCGCCGGTGACGATGTCGACGGGCTCGACGGCGGCCCAGTCGGTGGTGGTGAGGTCGCCAAGGTTCGGGACCCCGGGCGTGCGGTGGGCGATGATCCGGCGGGCGCCTTCGTCGATGTCGGAGGTCCAGGCGAGGCTGCCGCCGAACACGCGCTGCACGGCGGCGTCCAGCCCGCCATAGCCGGTGCAAAGGCTGCCGATCCTCAGGTCGGGCACGGTGTCTCCTGGGTGTGTGGTGGCGGGGCGAGTCAGGCGGGGATGCGGGTGCGGACGCGGTGGACGGTGCGCTGGCTGCATCCGATGCGTTCGGCGATCTGCTGGGCGGACAGGCCGCGGGCGTCGAGGCGCCGGATTGCTGCGG
>NZ_RDBH01000247.1 GCF_008042145.1 Streptomyces sp. adm13(2018) | reverse complement strand
CTGCGGGAGCGTGGCCCCATGCATTCCCGCCGCACCCTCCGAATGCATGGGGCCACGCTCCCGCAGGAGGGATACGGCCCGGGGACGGCGCGGCGCGGATCCACCGTGACGAGTGACCGCGCGGCCGGCACCCCCGGAGCGGCGGGGCAGTGCAACGACGGTGCGCCCACTGAACGAGGGCGGATCGCATGCGGACGTGTGAGCCGGAACGCCCGCGGAGACGGCGAGGCCCCCGCCGGAGCGGCGGGGGCCTGGCAGGCGAACGGCGGGCCGCGCGAGCAGGGCGGGTCAGGCGCGGGTGGGAGAGGTCAGGACGGGGTGGTCGCTGTGGTGGTGCTCGATGTCGACGCCGTACGCCTCGCCCCATGCCTCCCAGACCAGCCGGCCGACTGTCTCGGCCGCCGCGACACTGCGGTGACGGCCTCCCTTTCTCTCGCCTCTGCCGAACTGTTGCTCTCGGCCTCAATCGATCACGGCTCAGCGGCTGTCCCCTGTGCCAGCAAACGTTCCTGGACACCGCGTTGACGGAGGGGACGTCTAGGTTGATCCGCAAGATCACTGACGGGAGGCGTCAGAGGTATTCGGAGCGATCGTGGGGGTTGCCGTGCATTGGTGGAACAGGAAGCCCGGGGAGCGGGCGGAATGGCTGCTTGAGCCATTGGTGAAGGTAGGGCCGTTGCGGTTCGGGATGAACCCGGACGAGGTGGCATCGGCCCTGGGCGGAGCGGTTGCCCACGTCTCGCAGGGGTTGGGCAGCGGCATCGGCTGGGGCTACTACACGGACTGGGGTGTGACCGCGGTCTACGGCGAGGACAACGGCCTGGTCGCCGTAGCGATCGATGCGATGGATGGGCCGCTGGTGCGCCTGCGGGACATCGACCTCATAGCCCGGGTGCCGTCCGAGGTATGCGCAGACATTCAGGACCTCGCACTCCGGGAGGGGCTTTCCGTGCGAGTGAACTGGAGCGGTGATCAGGAAGTCGAGGCATGGGGAGTCTCCATGGGCGCCTCACAGGAGCAGGGGCTGTCGCCCGAGGGCTACACACAGCGGTTGGACACGATGATCACCAACGCGCTGCTGGTTGGTCCGGAGCTGGCGAAGAACCCGTTCGAGTCCGAGCCGGTCATCCGCTGGCGCGACGTCCGTGACGAGCCGCCGAACGTGGGGGCGTGGCCAGTAAGGGCTGAGCAGGAGCGACAGCGCTGGGACTGGACACCCTTGGAGAGCACCGGTCCGCTCAGGTTCGGTATGAAGCCGCAGGAGGTGGCTGCTGCACTGAGCGAGGAGCCGACCACCCGCCATGGCCGGTATCCCTTCGGAACGTCGTGGGAGGGCCTGGGACAGTGGATCCTGGGCGAGGACCGCTTCGACCGCATAGGCGTGACCGCTCACTACTCCAGTGGTTACAACTGGCCCCCCACTCTCGGCGCTGTCACCATTCACGGACGGACCGGGCCGCAGGTCGAGTTCGCGGGCATCCGGCTGATCGGCATGACAGTCTCGGCCGTTGACGCAGCCCTGATCCAGCACATCGAAGAGCGAGATCTGGGCCTGGTGATCGGCTGCGGCGGCGATCTCGGGGTGGACGGGCTCAGCATGTACGTACGAGCCAGCAGAGCCGGGGACACCGTGGTGAGCGAGGCGCGGTTCTGCCAGGCGCAATGGGAGGACCACGGCTGATCCATGAGGTGCCTCGATCGCTCCGCGGTGTACCGCACCGTGCTCCTGGTCCCGCTATTACCCCATGGCCTGGGTGCCGGCACAGCCGCCACTGGGTTGAGCGTGCCGGAGGTGTAACACCGCGCTACGCGCGTTAGGTAGCGCGGGTCGGCAGGCTCCGGATAGGGCTGCGTTGAGTGTTGTTGGTGCACCGGTCCAGTTCGGTGCGGACTTCGTGAATGACCTGGGCATAGACGGCGACCCGCTCGCGAAGCCGGTCGTTGTCCTTCCGCAGCGCGCGGCTGGCGGCTTCGGCTTCGATAGCGCGGGCGTGCAGATGCTGGAACGCAGGCGGGATCCCGTTCGCTTCGGACTTTCGGCGTGTGAATTCTTCCTTCCGGTCAACGTGCTTGTGCGTGAGGACCCAGCGCTTGACGCCCGCCTCGGCGGCGAGTTGCAGGGTGGTAAGCGCTCCGGTGGACCGGGTCGGGCGCCCGTCGAGCAGCCGCTGGATCGCTGCGGTGATGGCGTCGCGCTCGGCGTCGCGGTCAGTGGCCATCGCTGGGTTCTCCGGTGGGGTTGTGGGCGGTGACGATGCGCTCCAGGCGGTCGAGCTCGTGCTGTTCGCGGGCGTGCCGGAAGGCGGGGGCCAGCGGGTCGTCAACGAGCGGTCGGAGCCGCTCGATCTGGACGAGGACGTGTTCGATGTCGCGATCGGTCCGCGCGATGTTGACGCAGTTCTACGGGGTGGGGGTGATGCCGCCGCAGGCATGCCGTACGCACTGGCACTGTTGACGCAGTTCTACGGGGTGGGGGTGATGCCGCCGCAGGCATGCCGTACGCACTGGCAC
>NZ_RDBH01000246.1 GCF_008042145.1 Streptomyces sp. adm13(2018) | reverse complement strand
GTGCCGTACGTCGTCGTACGGAGGGGCTCGTACGGGGGTACGAGGCTGTACCGGGGCATGCGGGTTCGGGCGGTGCGGGGGTACGGGCGGTGATGCGGGGTACGGGGAGTGCGACGGTGGCCACCGCTGTGGGGACAAGTTGGTCCAGACCAATCGCGTTGTCAAGACCTCTGGCAGCAAGCCCTGTTGAGAGCGGGTGGCGACGGCACGGGACCACGCGGCAGGTCCCGGCCCCGCGACCCCCGAGAAAGCCGGACGGCTTGGCGGATTGTGTGTTCACCACCCCGGGCCGCGCGGATAAGGTGCAGAGGCGGCAGCACCCTGCGGTGATGCCGTGAACGCGGTAAGTGATCCGCGGCCCCCGGGACACCGGAGGCCGGAGGGGACGGGGGGTCCGGCGTGCCGACAGCGATCGCGGTCACCAGTGCCGATCTGGCACTGCCGCCGACCGACCCCGGGACCCCGCACGCCACCGTTCTCCCGGCCCCCGACACCCGGTCGCTCGAAGCCTCGATCGCCGACATGCAGCAGCTGATCTCGCGGTACGGGCACGTGGTCGTCGTCTGCCCCTCCTCGGCCCCGCCCGCCGTCGAGCAGCGGCTGCGCGCCGTCCGCGCCCTGCTCGAAAGCGACCGGATCGCCCTGGTCAGGACCGACCTGCCACCCCTCGGCGCGGCCGTCCTCGTCCGCCAGCTCCGCCAGCTGGCCGGCTGCGAGTTCAGCCCTGGAGTCCTCGCCTCCGCCGCCCGGCTGCTCGCCCACTACATCTACGCCGGCGCCGTCCTCGGCTCCGTCTCCCGGCTCGACCGCGTCCCCGTCAGCCTCGGCTCCCACCTCAAGGGCTGGCTGCCCGGTGCCCACTTCGCCGTACTCGCCGGGCCCACCGCCCGGATCACCCGCGTCGGCGGCGCCGGCGAGACCGCCCTCCCCGGTCCGGAGTTCGGCACCGAACTCCTCCTCGCCCGCGGCCAGCTGCAGACCGACTGGCCCGCCACCACCCTCGTACCCGGCTGGCGGATCCAGGGCCCCGTCCAGGAGACCCCGCTGCCCGAGGCCTCGCCCCGCTGGTGGGGGACGGGCAAGCTGGTCGAGTTCGCGGCGTACCTGCCCGACCTGTCCGTCCTCTACCAACTCGTCTCCTCCGTACGGCGCGAGACCTGCCACTGGTGCGCGATGGAACTCATCGGCGACCGCTGCGGCTTCTGCGGGGCGCCCCTCCAGGCGGGGGCGGAGCCGGAGCCCGGGGGGCGCGCCCTGGACGCCCCGGACGGGCGCCGGCGCGCCGGCGCCCGCGCGCTCGGGCCCGGAGCGCCACAGGACCCACAGCCCGACCTGGAACCGGGCCCGCACCCCACCGCGTACACCGAGCTCACCCCCGTGAACGTGCAGGTCAACCC
>NZ_RDBH01000245.1 GCF_008042145.1 Streptomyces sp. adm13(2018) | reverse complement strand
CCCCGAGGGAGACCCGCCCCATGCCGGAGACCAGCCCCTCGACCGTGCGCGACTGGCTGCGCGGCATCGAGGTCTTCGCCCGCCCGCTGCCCGCGTTCGACCCGGAGGGAGCACCGGCCGAGCCCTCCGAGCTGTTCCTGGCCTGGCTCAGGGAGGCGGTGAACGCCGGTGTCCCCGACGCGCACGCCATGACCCTGGCCACGGTCGACGAGTGTAGACGTGTTATGAGGACGTGTCTGTCTCTTGGATGATCGCCTGTGCGGTTGCCGTCCGAGTGGGCGGATTTCTGTGTCCGGGTCCAATCGCCCCTGCCGCGCGGAGGCTGCTTGACTGTGTCGCGTCGCCGCCGAGGCGGAGGAGTGGCTCTCGCCGCCCCCGACGGTCGACCGGAAGGGCCCTGCGTGTCGTTCGCGGTGTTCTGCACGCAGGGGCCCTTCGGTCGTATGCGCCCCTCCCGTTCGTGTCGAGCGCCTCCTACGACCCGGACCGTACGCGCACCCCGTCGACATCTCCGAGTCACAGCTGCTGGCCAGTACGGGTATTCATCCAG
Source organism: Streptomyces sp. adm13(2018) (assembly GCF_008042145.1). GTDB lineage: Bacteria > Actinomycetota > Actinomycetes > Streptomycetales > Streptomycetaceae > Streptomyces. The sequence goes on along the minus strand of NZ_RDBH01000245.1, from coordinate 2,627 downwards.
GCATCCATGAATCTGTTGTGACGTGATCCTCGCATCTGCAAGATAATGCTGCGGGGCGGTGCCGTGGACATCCCGAGCGCGCCGCCCGGGGCGGGCCCGTACCTCCCTCCGTATCCGCTGCTCCTGCTCACGAGGCGAGGTCGGACAGATGACGACAGGCACCTACGACAGCACGGCCGTCGACTCCGGCCGCTCCGGCGCCCACCGCCGCCCGGACGGGCGCATCGCACGCTTCGTCGCCCGGGCCCTGGGCGACAGCCGCACCGTCCTCAACGTCGGCGCCGGCACCGGCTCCTACGAGAACATCGACGGCATCGTGACCGCCGTCGAGCCGTCGGCCGCCATGCGGGCCCGGCGCCCGGACGGACACGTGACGGCCGTGAACGCCGTCGCCGAGGAACTCCCTTTCGCGGACGGCACCTTCGACGCCGCCATGACGCTTTTCAGCGTGCACCAGTGGAGCGACGTCACGGCCGGCCTGCGGGAGATGCGCCGCGTGACCACCGGCCCCGTCGTCGTCCTCACCTGCGACCCCGCCCTCGTCCGGGACTTCTGGCTGCACGCGTACGCACCCGCCGTCCTCGACACGGAGGCCCGCAGGTACCCGTCCGTCGACCGGATCGCGGCCGCCCTCGGCGGAACCGTCACCGTCGAGGCCCTCCCGATCCCGCTCGACTGCACCGACGACTTCAACGAGGCGTACTACGGCCGGCCCGAGATGCTCCTCGACCCCGCCGCCCGGCAGGCGTGCTCCGCCTGGAGCTTCGTCGACGACGCGGCCCGCGAGCACTTCGACCGCACCCTCCGCCGTGATCTGGCCTCCGGCGCCTGGGACGCACGCCACGGCCATCTGCGCGCCCGCCCGACCTACCAGGGCTCCCTCGTCGTCATCGCGGCGACTCCGGAGGGCTGAGGCCGCCTTGGCCTGCTCGTAACGGGACGCCCCGGGTGTTCATGGCCGCGGCCGACCCTCTGGCGCGCGGTGGCGATCAGAGCTGGAGGAAGTCGTCTGTCCGGCCGATCACACGAGTATGTCTTCCGATCCCGAGGGCCCTGCCACGACGCCCGCCGAGACCACCGCCGAGTCGGAGCGCCACGCCACCTGGCTGGAGCTGTTCTTCGACCTGGTCGCCGTCGTCGGCATCGCCCAGCTGGCCCACCTCCTGCACGACGATCCGGACCGGGGCGACCTGGGGCTCTACTGCCTGCTGTTCCTGGCGTTCTGGACCGCCTGGATGTGCTTCACCACCTACGGCAACGTCGCCGCGAGCAAGGCGCACACCCGGACCATCCTCCTCGGCATGTTCGGCCTCGCCGTCATGGCCGCGGCCGTGCCCGAGATCGATTCCGACCACGGACGGGCCTTCGCACTCGCCTATGTCCTGGTGCGCTTCCTCGCCTCACGGGTGTGGCAGGCCCGTGGCGAGGTCGTCGTCGACTGGCCGACCGCGCAGCTCACGGTGGGCGTCGTGCCCTGGCTCGTCTCCCTCTGGGCGGAGACCCCGACCCGCTACTGGCTCTGGGCGGCCGGCCTCGCGATCGACCTGGGGCTCACCTTCGTCCTGTCGCGCAACCGGCTCCTGAGCCGGGCCACGGAGGAGTGGCAGGACCAGCACGGGAAGCGCGAGCGACCGTCGCGGACGCGGCCCGTGGCCGCCCGCTTCGACCCGAGGCACCTCGACGAGCGGCTCGGCCTGTTCACCCTCATCGTCATCGGCGAGAGCGTCGCCCTCACGGTCGAGGCCGCGTCGGAGGCCGAGTGGGACGGCCGGCTGGGCACCCTGGCCGTGGGCTCCTTCGTCCTTCTCCTCGCCCTGTGGGCGCTCGCGGTCCGCCGCTCGTGCGGCGTGCCCCTGCTCGGGTTCGGGGTGCTCGCCCCGCGCTTCGCGCTCCCGCTCCACTGTCTGGCCACCGGCGCGCTCGCCGCGCTGGCCGCGTCCCTCGGCGGAGCCATGGAACAGGCCGAGGGACCGCTGCCGGCGAAGGTGCGCTGGCTGATGTGCGGCAGCGTCGCCGTGTTCCTGGCGGTCGGTCTCCTCGGCGGGGCGCTGTCGGGGCGTGGACTCCGGTGGGTCCTGGCGGTCGGGGTACCCATCGTGGCCGCACCGGTCGTCCTGGCCGCTGCCACGAGCGGCGGGTACCCGGGCGCGCTCGTGTGGATCCTGGTGGTGGTGGCTCGGTGGCCCTGGTTCTACGACAAGCGTGTCGTACGCGCGCCGGTCGCGGACCGGCACACCTGAGCGGGATCGACACCGAAGGCCTCGCTGTGGCCGGTCGGTTGTCGTGTTGGCCTGTCGCCGTACGGTTGTCGTGCTCGCCGTCGCTGTTCGCCGTCGCTCCAGCCCGGGCCGTGGGCTCCGATCGCCGACGGTCGCCTCCGTTCCGAGCCGGGCACAGGGCGGCCCGGCTGCGCACGCCGGGACGAGGGCGCACCCGTACGCCCGCCCGACAGCCGGGCGCGCGGAGGAGCGCGACGGCGCCCGCCCGTCGAACGCCTGACTCCCGGCCGCCTGCCCGAAAGGATGAACAGCGCCCGTTGACGGCGTTTCTCCCCGGCGCCGCCGTCACGCTGCTGACGTGCGCAAGGAGCTCGACCACAGGGTCCCGTCCCAGCGACCGTCCCGCGG
>NZ_RDBH01000244.1 GCF_008042145.1 Streptomyces sp. adm13(2018) | reverse complement strand
GCAAGGCCCTGCCCGCCCCCGACTTCACCACGGCCGAACGCCGCGCCCCGCGCACCCCGCAGGAGGAGATCCTGYGCGGCGTTCGGCCGTGGTGAAGTCGGGGGCGGGCAGGGCCTTGCGGTCGGTCTTGCCGTTCGGCGTGAGCGGCATGGCGGGCAGGGCGACGAGGACGGCGGGGACGAGGTGTTCGGGCAGTGCTGCGGCGAGGGCCTCGCGCAGGGCGCGGACGTCGTCGTCGCCGACGACGTATCCGACGAGGTGGCGGTGTCCGCCGGGTCCGGGGACGACCGCGGCGGCGGCGTCGGTGACGTCGGGCAGGGCCCGCAGGTGGGCCTCGACCTCGCCGAGTTCGATGCGTTGGCCGCGAATCTTGACCTGGGCGTCGCGTCGGCCGATGAACTCCAGCTGCCCGTCGGGGCGGTGGCGGACGAGGTCGCCGGTGCGGTACATGAGGCTGCCGTCGGCGGCGAACGGGTCGGGGATGAACGCGGCGGCGGTCCGCTCGGGGTCGCCGAGGTAGCCGAGGCCGACACCCACGCCGGCCACGTACAGATCGCCGGCCGTGCCAGGCGGGACGAGCTGCCGCTCGTCGCTGAGGACGTAGAGGGTGGTGTTGCGGACGGCACGGCCGATGGGGGCGGTGATGCGCCGCTCGTCGAGGGTGTCGGGGGTGAGGACGGCGTGGGTGACGTCGTCGGAGCACTCGGTGGGTCCGTACGCGTTCATCATCGGGATGCCGGGGAAGCGGTCGAACCAGCGGCGGCACAGGTCGGCGGGGAGTTCCTCGCCAGTGACGACCAGCCAGCGCAGGGTGGGCGGGATGCCGGGGAAGCGGTCGAACCAGCGGCGGCACAGGTCGGCGGGGAGTTCCTCGCCAGTGACGACCAGCCAGCGCAGGGTGGGC
>NZ_RDBH01000243.1 GCF_008042145.1 Streptomyces sp. adm13(2018) | reverse complement strand
GCACGGCGGCTACCCGCACATGGTCTCCCGCCACCGGGGCCGGGCCATCAGGCCGGAGCAGCGGGCCCGCTGGGTGGAGCTGATGCTGATGGCGATGGACGAGGTCGGGCTGCCCGAGGACGCCGAGTTCCGCTCGGCCTTCGTCGGCTACATCGAGTTCGGCTCGCGTCGCGCCATGGCCAAACGCATGAGCGGACTCCTCGTCGAGATGGTTCGGGCATACGGATCAGGGCGGGCGCGCGCCGGTCTGCCGGCCTCGGCGGTCCGCCGGATCGTGGTGATCACCAGTGGCCCCCATGCTGGAACCGGGCTCCGTGCACGGACAACATTTGTTGCCGATACCGGGACGGGGCTCACTCCTCACCGGGCACGCCCTCGCCCCAGCCCCACTTCTTGATGGTGGTGCGGCTGCCGGGACCGACGCCCGGCTGCGAGTTGGCCATGGCGCGACGCGAGCCGAACTCGATGTAGCCGACGAAGGCCGAGCGGAACTCGGCGTCCTCGGGCAGCCCGACCTCGTCCATCGCCATCAGCATCAGCTCCACCCAGCGGGCCCGCTGCTCCGGCCTGATGGCCCGGCCCCGGTGGCGGGAGACCATGTGCGGGTAGCCGCCGTGCTGCTCGGTGTAGTGCGTCGGCCCGCCCAGCACCTCGCCGAGGAACGTGGCGACGTGCTGCGGGTGGTCGTCGTCCATGCGCCGGAAGAGCGGTGCGAGCATCTCGTCCTTGCGGACGCGGGCGTAGAACGCCTCGGTGAGCCGCTCCAGCGCCTCGGTGCCGCCGATCCATTCGTAGAGGGTGGGTACGGGGGGCGCGTCCTGCTGGTGCGCCGGGTCCTGGTCCGTGGCCGGGTCCGTCACTGTGTCGCCTCTCTCGGGTGTCTTCTGCGGTGGGGAGCGGGAG
>NZ_RDBH01000242.1 GCF_008042145.1 Streptomyces sp. adm13(2018) | reverse complement strand
CCGCCGGCCCCGCCGCCCCCTCCTTCTCTCCCTCCCGGACCGGAGCACCGCCATGCACACCGCCACCCGACCCGCGCTCGTCCTTTCTGCGGCAGTCGCCGTCGGCCTGACCCTGACCCGGCCCGCCGCCGCACACGGCGACAACCTGGAGGTGGTCATCACCGGTCACCGCGACGGCCATGTCCTGACCCAGGTGACCTGGGAGAACGACGGCGACCCCGTGGACGAACGCGTCGCCGCACTGGTCAGTGCCGTCAGCGCGGACGGCAGCCGTACGGTCGGCCCCTGGAAGCTCGTCCGCGGCGCCCGGCCGGTCGACTGGACCACCGCCGAGGCACTGCCGACCGGCAGCTGGAAGGTCACGGTCGACGCCGGTCACCCCGGACTCGGTCACGCCGAGCGACAGCTGACGGTCGCCGCCGCACGCGCGACACCGGCCCCCTCGACGCCGGCCCTGTCGACACCCGGCCGTTCGACACCGGACCCGTCGACACCCGCCCGCGCGACACCGACCCCGTCAACACCCGCCCCGTCGTCGCCCGTACCCGCGACGCCCTCGCCTTCGGCGTCGCAGACCGCCACCACCCAACCCCGGGAGCAGGAGACCTGGGGTCCCTGGCTGACCACCATCGGGCTCGCGGTCGCCGCACTCGCCGGAGCCGCCGCCGGGATCTGGATACGACGCAGGCGGGGCGGCCGCCGCTGACGGCACCGCCCGACCGGCACCACACCGCCGACGGCGTGCGGAGGCGGCACCATCGGAAGCCGATGGCGCCGCCCGGTCTCTGCGGCCGGCGGGTCAGCGCCTCACGGGTGGCTGGCCCTGCTCGACGACGAGTACGACATCCTGGAGTACGGCGACAGGACCGTCGAGCAGGTGGACGCCGAGGTCACGGCGGAAGCC
>NZ_RDBH01000241.1 GCF_008042145.1 Streptomyces sp. adm13(2018) | reverse complement strand
GCGGGGGGCGGTCGGCGGTCGCCGGCCGGCGCTCGCGCCTCAGCGGGTGGCGAACTCGGTGATGCTGCCGCCGAGGCGTTCCCGCAGCTTGGTGAGGGCGCGGACGGAGCGGGTGCGCACCGCGGCGGAGCTGACGTGCAGGGCGTCGGCGGTCTCCTCGATGCTCCGGTCCTCCCAGTACCGCAGCACCACGACCGCCCGGTCCTTGGGGGCGAGTCCGGCCAGCGCGTCGAGCAGGGCGATCCGGAGTGCCGGGTCCTCGCCGTTGTCGGGGGCACGGTCGGGCAGCTCGCCGAGAGGACGCTCGGTGGCCGAGCGGCGCCTCTGGTGGCTGAGGAACGTCCGGACGAGCACGGTCTGGGCGTACGCGGCCGGGTTGCCGATCCGGTTCATACGGCCCCACAGGGCGTACATCCTGCCGAGGGTCTCCTGGGTGAGGTCCTCGGCGAGATGGGTGTCTCCGCTGGTCAGCAGGCATGCCGAGCGGTACAGCGGGCCCGTGCGTGCGGCGGCGAACTCCAGGAACCCGTCCGCGCGGGACTTTCTCATGCCCCTCCCTCCCCCTCGCGGCCGCGGGGTGCGACCGCCGTACACCTCATTGACGCGACGGGGCGGAGGAAATGTTTCAGCGGATCCCCCGGGATTCCCCGGGGGATCCCCGGGGACCTTCACCCTGGACGTCCAAACCGGCAGAAAAGGGGTAATGCTGGAGTATGAACACTCTCAGCGCAGCCCAGACCCTGGCCGCGGGAGTCTGGCAGTCGGGACTCGGCCAGGTCATCGGCGGCCTGGTCCTCGTGGCCGTACTGATCGCGGCGTTCTGGCTGGGAACCCGGGTCCGCAACCGCGAGTCCAACCCGCCCAAGCCGGAGGACCAGCCCCACCGGCCGGAGGACGGCAGCCTGCCGGGCGAGGCCTCCGGGTACCGCAGGCCCACCGAGATGCCCGTGACCGACGGCGAGCACCGGCTCATGCCGTATCAGCTCAAGGACGGCTCGGAGGCGTCGCCCGACCCGCCGAGCGAGGAGAAGCGCAAGTGGGGCGGGATCTCCAGCGGAGGCTTCGGCAGTGGGGGCACCGGCCACGGCGACTGAGCCCCCACCTTCCCGTCTGACCCCTTCCGGCCCCTCTCGCCCGTCCGCGGCCGCGCACGTGGAGGAGAACGTGAACGAGAGCGCCGCCCCGGCACCACCCCGGGACGTCTTCGCCGCAGCTCCCTTCGAGGAGCACCGGGCTCGTCTGCGGGCCGTCGCGTACCGCCTCCTCGGCACCTCCGAGGAGGCGGACGCGGCGGTGGAGGACGTCCGGAGGACCTGGCCCGACCGGGACACCCCGGTCGCCCCGGGCCCGGTGCCGACCCCCTACGACCCCGTCGAGGCGCTCACCCGCGCCTGCCTGGACCGGCTCCGGTCCCGTGAGTCCCACCGGGAGCGGCCCTGGGACCCGTGGGACCCCTGGGCCTCGGGCGTACCGCGCGACCCCCGCGCCCCGGGCGAACCGCCACCGGCGGCGCTCGACGGACTGACACCGCCGGAGCGGCTCGCGTTCGTCCTGCACGACGAGTTCTCCGTGCCGTACGAGCGGATCGGCCCGCTCCTGGACCGCACCCCGGCCGCCGCCCGCCGGCTCGCGGGCCGGGCCCGCTACCGGCTGCGGGAGGCCGAGGAGATGCCGGAGTGGGACCCGCCGCGGCAGCGGACCGCCGTCGCGGCCTTCCTGACGGCCGCCCGGAGCGGGGACACCGCCGCCCTGCGCGCGCTCCTCGACCCCGACGCTGCCCTGCGGGCCGACGCCACGGCCGAGCGGACCGGCACGGCGGCCGCGCACGGCGCCGCGGCGGTCGCCGAGGCGGTCGGCCCCCGGGCGGGCGCGGCGCGGAAGGCGCTGGTGGACGGGGCGGCGGGGCTGGCGTGGCCGGCGGAGGGCGCACCGCGGCTCGTACTCGTCTTCACCGTCCTGGAGGACCGGATCACGGCGATCGACGCCCTGGCGGACGAGGACCACCTGGCCCGCCTGGACCTCCACGTCTGAACGCCCCGCACCCTCCGCACCGCCACCTTGCGCCCCCGCGCTCACTCCCCGAGAACGCGCCCCGCCCGGGACGCCACATGCGGGGGCGGGAGGACGTCGGCGGGCAGTACGGGATCGGTGACCGGCTCGCCGAAGGTGGTCACCACGGGCAGCACCCCGGCCCACAGGCCGAGCGCCGCGTCCTCGGAGTCGCCGTCGTCCGGCGGCCCGCCGCGGGTCTTCACGGAGGCCTCGGTCAGGTCGAGCGCGAGCACGGACGTCGCGGCCAGCTCCTTGCGGCTGGGCTGTCGCGCGTACTCCCACTGCCCGGGGGAGCTCTGCTCGGTGAGCGCCCGCAGGCCGCGCAGCTTCTCGTCCGGGTCCGTCACGCGACGGGGAACGCCGTAGATCATCGCGCAGCGGTAGTTGACCCCGTGCTCGAAGACGGAACGGGCCAGGACCAGCCCGTCGACGTGGGTGACGGTGACGCAGACGGTGGTGTCGGGGGCCTGGACGAGACTGCGGCTCGCGACGGACCCGTGCAGGTACAGCAGGTCGCCGTCGACGCCGTACGCGGTGGGCACCACCATCGTCGTCCCGTCCACCGGCACCCCGATATGGCAGAGGAACCCGGCCGCGAGCACCGCGTCCAGATCGGCCCGCCGATGGCTGCCCTTCTCCCGCAGCCGCCGCAACCGGGTCCGCTCGGTGACGGGGAGCACCCCGTCCCTGCCGCCGTCCTCGCCGCTGTCCGTACCGCTGCCCATGCTTCCCCCAGGTTCCTCTGCCATATCGGGGTGCCGGTGGACGGGACGACGATGGTGGTGCCCACCGCGTACGGCGTCGACGGCGACCTGCTGTACCTGCACGGGTCCGTCGCGAGCCGCAGTCTCGTCCAGGCCCCCGACACCACCGTCTGCGTCACCGTCACCCACGTCGACGGGCTGGTCCTGGCCCGTT
>NZ_RDBH01000240.1 GCF_008042145.1 Streptomyces sp. adm13(2018) | reverse complement strand
GTCCAGCTTGCCGTTCGCGGTCAGGGGCAGGACGTCGAGCGGGACGATCCGGGCCGGGACGAGGTAGTCCGGCAGCGTCTCGGCCAGCCGGGCGCGCAGCTCCGCGGGGTCCGGGGCGGGTCCGTCGGGCGCGGGCACGACGTAGGCGACGAGGCGCTTGTCGCCGGGCCGGTCCTCACGGACCAGGGAGACCGCGTGGGCCACGCCGGGCAGGGCTGCGAGGGCGCCGTCGACCTCGCTGAGTTCGATCCGGAATCCGCGCAGCTTCACCTGGTCGTCGGCCCGGCCGACGAACTCCAGGGTGCCGTCCGGGCGACGGCGGGCCAGGTCTCCGGAACGGTACATCCTCGTCCCCGGGCTCCCGAACGGGTCGGCGACGAAGGAACGGGCGCTGAGCGCGGGGTCGTTCTCGTAGCCGCGGGCGAGCCCGGAGCCGGCAAGGTACAGCTCGCCGACGGCCCCGGCGGGCACCGGCTGCAGTTCCGGGGAGAGCACGTAGGCGGACATCCCGTCCAGCGGGACGCCGATCGGCACGTTGTCCGGGACCGGGCCGCCCGCCCGCATGATGTGGTGGGTGGCGAACACGGTGGTCTCGGTGGGCCCGTAGCCGTTGCTGACGACGGTGCCGGGGCAGGCGGCGAGGACCTTGCGGACGGCGTCGGCGGGGACGACGTCACCGCCGGTGCGCACCTCGCGGACGCCGGCGAAGCAGTCCGGCTCCTCCTCGGCCAGCCAGCGGAACAGGCCGGCCGTCAGCCAGAGTCCGGTGACGCGCTCGTCGACCAGGAGCCGAGCCAGCTCCTTCAGGTCGGTCTCGCCGGGCGGGGCGACGACGACCGTGCCGTGGTTCAGCAGCGGCCCCCACAGCTCCAGCAGGGCGGCGTCCCAGGCGTGCGACGAGTGGAACAGCATCCGCTCCCGGGCACCCGGGGCCCAGCAGGGCTCGTCGGCGAGCTCGACGACGTCGCGGTGGGTGACCGCCACGCCCTTGGGGACGCCGGTGGAGCCGGAGGTGAACATGACGTACGCCAGCCGCTCCGGCTCGACGGTCACGCCCGGGTCCGTGGGGTCCTGGCGGGCCGGACGCGGGTCGGTGTCGACGGCGACGGCCGTCACCCCGTCGTCGGGCGCGTCGGCCCGTTCGGTGGCGCGGGCCGCGTCGGTCAGCAGCAGGCGCGCGCCGGCGCGTTCCAGTACGGTCCGCTGCCGCTGCGCGGGGTGGGCGGGCGCCAGCGGGACGCAGACCGCGCCTGCCTTGAGGACGGCGAGGAAGGCGACGACCAGCAGCGGCGACCGGTCGAGCAGGATGCCGACCCGGTCCTCCGGGCCGGTGCCCAGCTCGCGCAGCAGCCGTGCCAGCCGGTTGGCCCGCTCGTCCAGCTCCCGCCACGTGAGCCGCTCGTCCCCCCGGGAGACCGCGGTGGCGTCCGGGGTGCGGGCGGCGAGGGCGGCGACCCGGCCGTGGATCGTGTCGTCGGGGTCGCCGTGGGCGCCGGCCGCGAGCGGGGTCCGCGTGCCGCCGTCGGCGAGCGCGCGCCGCTCCTCCCGGGAGAGTCCCGAAACGCGTCCCACCGGCTGCTCGGGATCGGCGGCCACCGACTCCAGGACGCGGGTCAGCCGCTCCAGCAGGGCGGGGGCGGTCGCCTCCCCCAGCACGTCGGGCCGGTGGTCGAGACGGAACCGCAGGCCCTGCGAGCGCAGCGACGCGACGAGCAGCAGCGGGTAGTGGGCGGCGTCGCGGCCCTGCACCGCGGTGGCGCGGAGCCGGGACGGGGAGCGCTCGGTGTCCTCGGGCAGCGGGTAGTTCTCGTAGACGAGGGCGGTGTCGAACAGCGGCCGGATGCCCGCGATCCGGTGCACGTCGGCGAGGCCGAGGTACTGGTGGGTGCGCAGGGCGGTCTGTTCGTCCTGGACGCGGGCCAGGGCGGCGCTCCAGCGTTCGGAGCGGTCGAAGCGGACCCGTACCGGCAGGGTGTTGATGAACAGGCCGATCATGTTCTCGGCTCCGGGGAGCTCCGGCGGCCGGCCGGAGACGGTGGTGCCGAACAGGACGTCGTCGCGGCCGAGGTGACGGCCGAGGACGAGCGCCCAGGCCGTCTGGACCACGGTGTTCATGGTGACGCCGGCCCGGGCCGCGTGCCCCTGGAGGGTGGCGGTGAGCTCCGGGGACAGGTCGTGCACGAGCTGCTCGGGCAGCGCGGCCCCGGCCGGTCCCCGGCCGGGGGCGAGCAGGGTGGGCTCCTCGACCCCGGCGAGGGTGTCGCGCCAGGCCCGCTCGCTGACCGTGCGGTCCTGCGCGGCGAGCCAGTCGACGTACGCGCGGAACGGGGCGGGGGCAGGCAGGGTGGCCGCGTCGCCGCCGCTCTCGTACAGGGTGACCAGCTCGCGCAGGAACAGCGGCATGGACCAGCCGTCGAGCAGGATGTGGTGCTTGGTGATGACCAGCCGGTGGCGCTCGTCGCCGAGGCGGATCAGCAGGAAGCGGACCAGGGGCGGTCGGCTCAGGTCGAACCGGTGGGCACGGGCGGCCTCGGTGAGCGCGACGAGTGCGCTCTGCGCGGCGTCGTCGGGCAGCGCGCCGAGGTCCGTCTCGGTCCAGGGCAGGGCCGCGGCGCGCGGCACGACCTGGACGGCCGCGCCGTCCGCGCGGTGGTGGAAGCCCGCCCGCAGGTTGGGGTGCCGGTCGAGGACGGTCTGTCCGGCGGCGCGCAGGGCCGTCGGGTCCAGCGGGCCTTCCAGGTCGAGGACGAGCTGGACGGTGTAGACGTCGGTGCCGCTGTCGTCCGCCTGGAGTGCGTGGAAGAACAGGCCCTCCTGGAGCGGGGTGAGCGCGAAGGCGTCCTCCAGACCGCCGGGGGCGGCGGCGAAGCCGTCGATCTCGGGCTGGGTCAGCCCGGACGTCGGCAGGTCGCCGGGGGTGAACGCGTCGCCGCGCTCGGACTGGCCGGGGTCGGCGAGGGCGCGCAGGGCGGTGAACCACAGCTCGGCGAGCTCCGCCATCTCGGCGCGGTCGAAGAGACCGGCGGGCCAGGAGTACGTGACGTGGAGCCGCGGCCCGTCGTCGCCGTCCCGGGTGACCGCGTTGATCTCGACCGCGTGGCCGAACGGCATGCCCGGGTCGGCGGGGAGCAGCGGGATGCGCAGGTCGGACGCGCTGGACCAGCCGGCGGGGCCCGCCTCGCCGAGGGTGTCGGCACCGTTGCCGACCCGGCCGAGGTAGTTGAAGCCGATCTGCGGGGTGGCGGCGCCCGCCMKGGCGGGCGCGGTGTCCGCGTTGAGGTGGCGGAGCAGGCCGTAGCCGAGTCCGTTGTCGGGGAGGGCGCGCAGTTGCTCCTTGATCTGTCCGAGGGCGGCGACGGTCGCCGCGCCACCGTCCAGCGCGTCGTCCAGGTCGACGGGGCCGGGGTCGAGCCGCACGGGGAAGCGGCTGGTGAACCAGCCGACCGTGCGGGAGAGGTCGAGGGTCTCGTCGAGCTCCTCGCGGCCGTGTCCCTCCATGTCGACGAGGACCGCGTGGGACGGGTCCTGGGTCCAGCGGCGGCGCCAGCGGGCGACGGCGAGGGTCAGGCCGGTGAGCAGCACGTCGTTGATCCTGGTGCGGAACCGGGCGGGCACGTCGGTGAGCAGCGCCGTCGTCAGGTCCGCGGGCAGGGCTGCCATCAGGTGCTCGGCGGTCTCCCGGGTGTCGACGGCGGGGTCGAGGCGGCGGGCGCCGAGGAGCGGGTCGTCGCCCTGCGTCTGCTGTCGCCAGAGCGGGAGTTCGGCGACGCGGGCCGGGTTCTGCGCCTCCATGACGAGGGCCTGCGCCCAGCGGCGGAAGGTGGTGCCGACCGGCGCGGGCCGGGGTTCGCGGCCCGCGCGGGCGGCCTGCCAGGCGTCGGCGAGGTCGGGCAGCAGGATCCGCCAGGACACGCCGTCGACGACGAGGTGGTGGAGGAGGACGAGGAGGAGGCCCTGCTCGTCCGGGCCGGCGTCGAACCAGACGACCTGGAGCAGGACGCCGTTCTCCGGGTCGAGCCGGCGCCGGGCCTCCTCGCCGTGCGCGGAGACCGCAGCGGCGAGGTCGGCGGCGTCGGCCGCCGTGTCCCGGACGTCGACGCGGGTGATGCAGGTCCGGGCGTCGACGGTGCCGCGCGGGGTGGTCTCCAGGTTCCACGGCAGGCCGAGCGCGGCGCCGGTGAGCCGGGCGCGCAGCACGTCGTGGTGGTCGACGACGGCCTGGACGGCCCGGGTCAGTTCGTCCTGGCCGAGGCCGCCGGGAACCCGGAGCACCACGGACTGGTTGAGGCCCTGGAACGGGCCGCCGAGCTGGTGGAGCCAGCGGACGACCGGGGTGCCGGGGACGGGGCCGACGCCGTCGTCGGCGACGGGCGCGGCTTCCGCGGCGGAGGGACGGATCGCGGCCGCCAGCTCCGCGACGGTCTGGTGCCGGAAGATGTCCCGCGGGGTGAGGACGAGGCCGGCCTGGCGGGCGCGGCCGGCGACCTGGATGGCGTTGATGCTGTCGCCGCCCAGGGCGAAGAAGTTGTCGTCGGCGCCGACGGCCAGGTGAAGCTGCGCGGCTTCCGCATCGAACTCGGCGAGGTGGAGGCCGCCCTGACGGGCGCGCCGGGTGTCGCGCGTGCCGTGGCGACCGTACGGG
>NZ_RDBH01000024.1:20253-22908 GCF_008042145.1 Streptomyces sp. adm13(2018) | reverse complement strand
GGCCGGGGGACGGGGCTGCGGAGCGTGGCCGGGCAGGTGTTCGCCCTGGAGGCGCTGATCGCGCTCCTGGTGATCGCGGCGGCCGTGTTCGTGACGTTCTACCAGGCGCGCAGTGACACCGAACGGGACGCCAGCGTGCGCTCGCTGGCGGTCGCGGAGGCCTTCGCGAAGGCGCCCGGCATCGACGCGGCGCTCGCCTCGCCCGATCCCACGGCCGTGCTCCAGGCGCGCGCGGAGCAGGCCCGGCGGGCCACCGGGGTGGACTTCATCTCCGTCCTGGACCTGAACGGCGTGCGGTACACCGACTCGCAGCCGGAGCTGATCGGCAGCAAGGCCACCGGCGACCTCAGCCGGGCGGTGGTGGACGGCGAGTCCTACACGGAGCTGTTCCGGGGCGCGCCCAACGACGCCGTCCGGGCCGTGGTCCCCGTCGTGGACGACCGGGGCAGGATCGTCGGCATGGTCACCAGCGGCGTCGAGGTGCAGAGCATCTCGGACGCCGTACGGAACCGGCTGCCGCTGCTCGTCGGCGCCGCCGCGGGCGCGCTGGTCCTCGCCGTCGGCGGGGCCGCCCTGGTGAGCAGACGGCTGCGGCGGCAGACGCACGGCCTGGGTCCGGCCGAGATGACCCGGATGAAGGAGCACCACGAGGCGGTCCTGCACGCGGTGCGCGAAGGGGTCCTGATCGTGGGCCCGGACCGCCGGCTGCTGCTCGCCAACGACGAGGCGCGCCGGCTCCTCGGCCTCACGGCGGACGCGGAGCGGCGGCACGTATCGGAGCTGGGGCTGGACGCCCGGACGGTCGAGCTCCTGGAGTCGGGCCGGTCGGCGACGGACGAGGTGCACCGGGCGGGCGACCGGCTGCTCGCGGTGAGCGTGCGGCCCACGCTGCCCGCCGGGCGGGAGTCCGGCTGTGTGATGACGATGCGGGACACGACCGAGCTGGCCGCCCTGACCGGCCGGGCCGCGGTGGCCCGCGGCCGGCTCCAGCTGCTGTACGAGGCGGGGGTGCGGATCGGCACGACCCTGGAGGTCGTCCGGACGGCGGAGGAGCTGGCGGAGGTGGCGGTGCCGCGGTTCGCGGACTTCGCGACGGTGGAGCTGCTCGAACCGGTGCTGCGGGGCGAGGAGCCGCCGGCGTCCGCGTCGGCGACCACGGAGATGCGGCGGACGGCGCTGTGCGGGCTCCGTCCCGACCAGCCGCTCCAGCCGGTCGGGGACACCATCCGCTTCGACGTCCCCAGCACCCCGATGGCGACGGCCCTGAGCGCCGGGCACGCGATGGCCCAGGCGGAACTGGCCTCCGCGGAGGGCTGGCGGCAGCAGGACCCGGAGGGGGCGGCGCAGGCCCTGGCGTACGGGATGCACTCGCTGCTCACGGTGCCGCTGCTGGCCCGCGGGGTGGTCCTGGGGATGGCGAACTTCTGGCGCGCGGACTCGCCGGAGCCGTTCGGCGACGAGGACCTGTCGTTCGCGGAGGAGCTGGCGGCCCGCGCGGCGGTGGCGATCGACAACGCGCGCCGGTTCACCCGGGAGCACGCGATGGCGGTGACGCTCCAGCGGAGCCTGCTGCCCCGGGTGCTGCCGGACCAGAGCGCGGTGGACGTGGCGTACCGCTATCTGCCCGCGAAGGCGGGCGTGGGCGGCGACTGGTTCGACGTGATCCCGCTGCCGGGCGCGCGGGTGGCGCTCGTCGTCGGGGACGTGGTGGGGCACGGGCTGCACGCGGCGGCCACCATGGGCCGGCTGCGGACGGCGGTGCACAACTTCTCGACGCTCGACGTGCCGCCGGACGAGCTGCTCGGGCACCTGGACGAGCTGACGGGCCGGATCGACGACCGGGAGTCGGAGGGAACGGAGGACGACGGGCGGCGGCGGGAGGAAGGCATCACCGGCGCGACCTGCCTGTACGCGATCTACGACCCGGCGTCGGGGCTGTGCACGATGGCGAGTGCGGGCCATCCGGGTCCGGCCCTGGTGGCCTCGGACGGGCGGGTGGAGTTCCCCGAACTGTCACCGGGGCTGCCGCTGGGGCTCGGCCTGGGCGACGTGCCGTTCGAGGCGACGGAGCTGCTGCTCCCGGAGGGCAGCAAGCTGGTGCTCTTCACCGACGGCCTCCTGGAGGACCGGGGGCGGGACCTCGACACCGGGATGGGGATGCTCCGGTCCACGCTGGCCCGCCCGGACCGGAGCCCGGAGCAGACCTGCGCGGACGTCCTCGCGACCCTCCTCTCGCCCTCGCCCCGCGACGACATCGCGCTGCTGGTGGCCCGCACGCGGCTGCTCGACCGCGAGCGGATCGCGGAGTGGGAGGTGGCGCGCGATCCGTCGGCGGTCTCGCCGGTGCGGAACGCGGCGGCGGAGAAGCTCTCGGACTGGGGGCTCGACGGCCTGGCGTTCACGGCGGAGCTGGTCCTCAGCGAGCTGATCACCAACGCGGTGCGGTACGGGGCGGACCCGGTGCGGGTACGGCTGCTCCACGACCGGACGCTGATCTGCGAGGTGTCGGACGGCAGCAGCACCTCGCCGCACCTGCGGCACGCGGCGGCGACGGACGAGGGCGGCCGCGGGCTGTACCTGGTGGCGCGGTACGCGGACCGCTGGGGCACCAGGTACGGCCGGCGCGGCAAGACGATCTGGGCCGAACTGCGGGTG
>NZ_RDBH01000024.1:12794-20153 GCF_008042145.1 Streptomyces sp. adm13(2018) | reverse complement strand
CGGACCGGTGCCGTCCGTCGTCCGGTCCACGGTCGCGTCGTGGAGCACGTACGGCACGCCGTCCACACTGGGCTGGACGTCGTTCTCGATCCACACGGCCCCGCCGCGCCGGGCCACCTCGCCGGCGACCAGGGTGTTCTCCGGGGCGGCCGTCCTCGTCGCCACCGCTCCGCCCTCGCTGGCGGCCATGCGCCCGGCCGTCCGCCCCGGGGCGGACGGCGCGGCGGCGACGAGTCCCTGGCTGCGTCCGGCGGGGGCCCCGGTGACCGTGATCGCCCACCGGGGCGCCTCCTCGGCCGCCCCGGAGAACACCCTGGTCGCCGGCGAGGTGGCCCGGCGCGGCGGGGCCGTGTGGATCGAGAACGACGTCCAGCCCAGTGTGGACGGCGTGCCGTACGTGCTCCACGACGCGACCGTGGACCGGACGACGGACGGCACCGGTCCGATCCGCTCGCTGACCTCGGCCGAGCTGGACTCCCTGGACGCCGGCTCCTGGTTCGCCCCGTCCTTCGCGGGCACGCACGTGCCCACGCTGGAGGCCCAGCTGGCGGACCTGCGGCAGCGCGGCGGGAAGCTGCTCCTCGAGGTGAAGGGCAGCCACACCTACGAGCAGGTGCGCCGGATCGTCGACCTGGTGCGCGCGCAGGGGATGAGCGACCGGGTCTTCGTCCAGAGCTTCGAGGTCGCGCATCTGCGGTACGTCCACCAGTTGGCCCCCGAACTCCCCCTGGGGCTGCTGCGGGACACCCTGGACGCGGACCCCGTCGCGCTCGCCGCGGACCTGCACCTCGCGGCGTACAACCCCTCGGACCGGGCCCTGTCCGCCCGCCCGGAGGTGGTCGACGCCCTGCACGCGGCGGGGATCGCCGTGAACGTCTGGACGGTGGACACCCCGACCCGGTGGAAGGCCCTGGACGCGCTCGGGGTGGACGGGATCATCACCAACCGCCCGACGGAACTGGGCGGTTGGTCGTCGGGCCGGGTGTCCTGAGGGCTACGGCACGATCTGGACACCGTCCACGAAGGCCCGGACCACGACCGCGCGGGCGGAGGCGACGGGTCCAGGCCCGATGAGGCCGTCCACGCCGTCCACGCAGTCCTCACCCTTGGCCGAGGTCGCGGCCGTCACGTCCTCGGTGACCTGTCCGGCTCCAGGAGCGGGTTCCGGTGACGCGCGTCACCGGGGGCGGGGAGTTCGGCGAGCTCGGCGAGGAGGTCCGGGTTGACGATGCGCAGGACGGTGGCGATCCGCTGGGGGTCGGCCGCCGCCCACAGCACCTCGCGGGCCGCTCGGTACTTGGCGGCGAGCCGTTCGCGCTGCGCGGTCGGGAGGGACGCGGACCGGTCGGCGCGGCTGTTGTGGGCGTTGTCGGCGATCTTCACCAGGGTGGCCTCGGGGTCCCGGGTGATCCGGCGGATCTTCTCCTCGTAGTCCGTTCCGGGGGTGTTGGTCACGGCTTCGACGAGGTCGACGACGCGGTCGGGGATCCCGGCGGCGCGGAGCCGGGCGGCCGTCCAGTCGGTGTCCTCGACGACGTCGTGGAGCAGTCCCGCCATGGCGAGGTGCGGGCCGAGGGGTGCCAGGCCGGCGGCGACCGCGCGGACGTGTTCGACGTAGGGGACGCCGGTCTTGTCGGTCTGTCCGGCGTGCGCGCGGTCGGCGAGCGCGTCCACTTCTGCGAGGGTCATCATGGCCCCATCATCCCGGGGCGGCCGGAGCCGCCCCGCTCCTGCCCCGCCGACCGCGGCGGGCGGACCCGCGCGCGCAACACACTCTTCACACACGGGCGGGAATCGCGTTCGGGGAGGGGCGGGTTGGCGCTGGTATGACTCTCGGGGTAACGCTCGGCTCGACCACGGTCCGCCGCACCATCGACACGACGGTGCGCCTCGCACGGGAGGCGCGCGACGCGGGCCTGCACTCGGCGTGGTTCGGCCAGTCCTTCGCGTACGACTCTCCCTCGCTGGCCGCGATCGTCGGACGGGAGGTGCCGGGGCTGCATGTCGGGAGCGCCGCCCTCCCGGTCTTCGGCCGTCATCCGCTTCTCGTCTCCAGTCAGGCACAGACCGCCCAGGCGGCCACCGGCGGCCGCTACCACCTCGGGCTCGCGCTGGGCACCCGGCATCTGACGGAGGCCGGTTTCGGCATCCCGTACCGGCGGCCCGTCGGGCTGCTCAGGGAGTTCCTGACGGCGCTCCGCCCGCTGCTCGAAACGGGTACCGCGGACTTCCACGGCGAGCTGCTGACGGCGACGACGCCCTACTCGGCGGAGGTGCCGGGCGCGCGGCCGACGGTGCCGGTGCTGGTCGCCGCGATGGGGCCGCAGACTCTGCGCGTCAGCGGTGAACTGGCGGACGGGATCCTGCCGTTCCTGGCCGGGCCGCGCGCGCTGGCCGAGCACATCGTCCCCGCCGTGACCGCCGCGGCGGAGGCGGCCGGCCGGCCCGCGCCCCGGATCGTGGCCCTGGTCCCGGGGGTGGTGACCGCGCGGTCCGGGGTGGCGGGCGTGCGGGAGCGGGCGGCCGGGGAGCTCGCGCTGTACGAGCGGATCCCCTCGTACCGGCGGGCGATCGAGGCGTCCGGCGCCACGGGGGCGGCCGAGATCGCCGTCATCGGCGACGAGGAGGCGGTCGCCGCGGAGGTGCGGCGCTATCGCGAGGCGGGGGCGACGGAGGTGGTGTTCACGGCGACCGAACTGGACGGCGAGGAGGGCCGGGTGCGGACCTGGCGACTGCTGGGCGAGCTGTCGCGCGGCTGAGGCCGGGGTTCAGGCCTTCTTCGCCCCGGTCGGGGCCGGTTCGGGTTCGCCCTCGCCCTCGGTGTCCAGGTGGGGCAGGATCCGGTCCAGCCATCGCGGAGTCCACCAGGCGTGTTTGCCGAGGAGGGTCATCACGGCGGGCACCAGCAGCAGGCGTACCACCGTGGCGTCGATGAGGACGCTGGCGGCGAGTCCCAGCCCGAGCATCTTGACGACGATGTTGTCGGAGACGATGAAGGCCGCGAAGACGCTCACCATGATGAGGGCGGCGCAGGTGATCACGCGGGCGGTGATCTCCAGGGCGTGGGCCACGCTGGCTTTGGAGTCGCCGGTGCGCAGCCACGCCTCGCGGACGCGGGAGAGCAGGAAGATCTCGTAGTCCATGCTGAGGCCGAAGACGATGGCGAACATCATCATCGGTACGTAGCTCTCGATGGGCACCTTGCCGGAGACCCCGAGCGCGGGTCCGCCCCAGCCCCACTGGAAGACGGCGACGACCACGCCGTACGAGGCGGCGATGGAGAGGACGTTGAGCACGGCGGCCTTCACCGCGACGAGGAGGCCGCGGAAGACGGTGAGGATGACGAGGAAGGCGAGGCCCACCACCACGGCGATGATCAGCGGGAGACGGCTGGAGACGAGGTCGAGGAAGTCGACCTGGGCGGCCGTGGTGCCGGTGACGTACCCGTGGGCGTCGGTGCCGGCGACCGCCTGCGGCAGCACGTCGTCGACGAGGTGGTTGGTCAGCTGGGTGGTCCTCTCGTCCTGCGGGGACGCCACCGAGTAGGCGGTGCCGACCAGGACGTCCCCGTCGGGGGTGGGCTGGAGCGGGGTGATGTAGGCGGCGTCCGGTACTCCGGTCAGGGACTTCTGGAGGGTGTCGGCGAGGTCCGCGCGGTCGGCGGAGGGCACGGCCGACTGGTCGACGACGAGCGTCAGGGGGCCGTTCGCGCCGGGGCCGAAGGCGGTGGAGACGAGGTCGTAGGCGCGCCGGTCCGTGAAGGACTCGGGGTCGGCGCCGTCGCCGATGTGGCCGAGCTGGATGAAGAGCAGCGGGAAGGCGAGGACGAGCAGTGCCAGGACGCCGCCGGTGAGGAACCACCAGGGGCGCTTCTCCACGCGCTGGGCGTACCGGTGCCAGGTTCCGTGGGCGGGTGCGCCGGGTTCGGCGTCGGTCTCGGCGACCGGCTTGCGCACGTGGTAGCGGTCGATGCGGGTGCCGACCAGTCCGAGCATGGCGGGGACGAGGGTGAGGGCGGCGAGGACGGCGGTGACGACCGTGAAGGCGGCGGCGAGGCCGAGTTTGCCGATGAAGCTGACGCCGGAGACCCACAGTCCGGAGAGGGCGATGACGACCGTGCAGCCGGAGACCAGGACGGCGCGTCCGCTGGTGGTGGTCGCGAGCCCCGCCGAGTCGGCGGGATCGTGGCCGTTCATGAGGTTCTGGCGGTGCCGGGTGATGAGGAACAGCGCGTAGTCGATGCCGACGCCCAGGCCGATCATGGTGGCGAGGGTGGGCGAGACCGTGCCGAAGGTGAACGCCGCGGCCATCAGGCCGAGGAGGGCGAGGCCGCAGATGGCCCCGAGGAGGGCCGTCACCAGGGGCAAGACGGCCCCGATGACGCTGCCGAAGCCGATGAGGAGGACCACGATCGCGACGGCGAAGCCGATGGCCTCGCTGGTCCGGTCGTCGGCCTCGGGCCGGGCGAGTTCGCCGAGCGTACCGCCGTACTCGACCTCGACGCCGGCGTCCCGGAGCGGCTGGACGGCGGAGTCGACCCCGGGCAGGTAGTCGGTGCCGAGGGTGGAGGGCGGCTCGCTGAAGCGGACGGTGATGTAGGCGGTCTTGCCGTCGGTGGACAGCGGACCGGTGTTGGGGACTCCGGCCGGGAGGGCGGGCGGCGTGGTGCCGGGCGGCGGCAGCGGGTTCTGTACGCCGATGACGTCGGGCAGCTTCTGGAGCGCGGCGACCGTCGAGTTGACGGCGGGGGCCTCGTCGGTGAGGGGCCCGGCGGATCTGTTCAGCACGATCTGGGCCGCGTAGCCCGCTGCGGCGGGGTCGTGCGCCTGGAGGGCGTCGAGGCCCTCCGTCGACTGCACTCCGGGGAGGTCGAAGTCGTCGGAGTACTGCCCTCCGACGACCCTGTCGAGTATCTGGAGCCCCACCATCGCCGCCAGCCACAGGGCGATGACGACGATGAAGTGGCGGGCGCACCAGCGCCCCAGTCGGTACAGCGCACCCTTGGGGGGTGTCGGCCGGGTGGCGGCCGGGCTTCCTGCGTTCATGGGCAAGGCCGTGTCCGATAGGGAAGTCCCCGAGCGGTCCCCCGCACCGACCGGGCGCGGGTGTACCCGTCCATTGTTGGCCCGCCTCGCCGGTCCGGCATCTCGACCGGCTGGGGAGGACGTTCGGGCAGGTCAGGTCAGGTCAGGAGGCTGTTCGGGTGGGAGGAGCGGCGGGCCGCGGCGAGCAGGGCGTGGATGCGGGGTCCGGCCTGGTCGATGTCGGTGAGGGGAGTGGGGAAGGGCAGCCGGACGTCCTGGTGGCCGGTGGGGTGTTCGAGGCGCAGGGTGATGCCGTACCGGTCGAGGGCGACGGGCAGGGCGCGGACCATGTCCCGGGCGGGGCGGGGCCGGACGAGGCGCAGCAGCAGGGGGACGAGTTCGGCGTGGCCGTCGACGAGGTGGGTCAGCATGGAGGCCTCGCAGGAGGCCATGGGGTCGACGTCCGTGGCGTGGAGTTCCTCCAGGGTGATGTAGCTGCGGCCGTCGGCGTCCTCCAGGAGGGCCTGGCCGAACTCCATGCAGATGCTGGTGGCCGCCTCCGCCTCGTAGGGGGCGGAGAGGAGTCCGGTGAGAGTGACGCGGGCCCGGAGCCGGTCGCGGACCGGGGTGGGGGCGATGTCGGTGAACTCCAGGCGGACGGGGATCCGGCCGGTTCCCCCGGTGTGGCTCTCCTCGGAGGGGTCGTGGAGGTGGATGTGCCCCATGGGCCCGGTGCCGTCCAGGAGGTGCACTTCCTGGTGGTGTCCGTCGGACACGACCGTCATGGAGTGGGCGGCGGCCAGGATCGATCGCACGCGCTCGGCGGGGGTGGGCCGTGTGACGCGGGTGGTGAAGGGACGCATCCGAGTTCTCCCGGGAGAGGTGACGGGGACAGGCCGCCGAGCCTGCGCCCAGAAGCCCTACTTAGGTAAGCCTAAGCTAACCCATCCTCCCTTCGCTACGGAACGTCCGAATCCGGCCCCGCGTCGGGCCTCTGACAGCTCATGTGATGATCACCCTTCCGATTCCGGCCACGCACGCCCCAGGGGGAAAGAGCATGGGAACCACGGACGCCAACGGCGTCGACCTGTCCGGCGCCACCGGCAGGCTCATCCAGACGGTCGACCTGGAGAAGGGCCCCGCCCCGCAGGCCATCGCCACCGACACCGTCCACGGACACGTCTTCGTCCTCCAGGTCGAGAGCTCGGCGACCGCCCCGCAGGGCAACCTCTGGCTCAACCGCATCAACCGCCGCACCGGCGCGATCACCGGCTCGATGCAGCTGAAGGGCTTCGGCCACGGCCTCTCCATGGGCGCCGAGCCCGTGGGCGCCGACACCTACCTCTGGACGGAGGTCGGCCCGCTCCAGCTCTCCGCCGACAACAGCGCCTTCGGCAAGGCCGTCACCCGGTTCCGCTTCGTCGACGGCACGGTCCTCGACGGCGCGGCGATACCGCAGAGCCGGAAGTTCACCCCGCCCGGCAGCACGTCGAGCACCGGCCCCTCGCTGGACCCGGTGAACGGCCGGCTGTGCGTGATGTACCACAAGGACGGGAAGCGGCACTTCACCCGCTACGACTCCGCCGCCGCCGCGGCCGGCGAGTGGACCCCGGTGGGCACCACCTTCGTCATGCCGGCCGGCGAGGACGTCACCCCCGACGTGCACACGCCCCACCCGCTCCAGAAGACCCTCGTCTCCCAGGGCTTCACCGCGCTCGGCGACGTCCTCTACTCCTACCAGTGGGCTCCGTACGACGCGGCCGACAAGTTCCCCGGCGTCGCCTTCCTCACCTCGTACGACTGGAACACCGGGCAGCGCATCGACCGCCAGGTGGTCACCAACGCCGACGGCCTCACCCGCCGCGAGCCCGAGGGCGTCACCACCGAGGTCGACCCCGCGACCGGCGAGGCCCGGCTGCTCTTCGGCTTCAGCAACACCGTCCCCGACACCACCGGTTCCCGCGACGTCACCATCGGCTTCTACCCCACCAGGCCCGCCGTGGACGGCGTCAAGGTCCTCGCCGACTGGGAGGACCTCACGCTCGAACCCGGCGTCTCCCCCGGCGCCGACCGCCCGCGCGGCCGGCTGATCGCCCTCGCCGGCACCACCTACCTCCAGCTCCGCGGCACCGTCACCTGCTCCCCCGGCCTCACCGCCGACAGCCGGATCGGAACCCTGCCGCACCGGCTGCGCGCCACCCGCCTGACCCGCCAGAACGTGCCCCGCAACAACAACACCGGCCGCTGCGTGTGCCGGCTGGAGACGGACGTCACCGGCGCCCTCCGCGCCTACGGCGCCACCAGCGACAACGCCATCACCTGGATCGACTTCGGC
>NZ_RDBH01000024.1:0-12694 GCF_008042145.1 Streptomyces sp. adm13(2018) | reverse complement strand
GCCGTTCCGGAAGAGGATCCGGGCCTCACGTCCTTCGCTTGGTCATGAGCAGTCCGCCGGCCGTGAGGGAGAACAGGCAGACGCACGCGCCGGTGATGACGTTGCTGAGGACGGTGCCCGTGTCGGGGCTCGACCCGACCACCCACGGCGCGATGATCAGCCAGGCTCCCATCAGCAGGACGACGAAGTTGAGGTCCTGGGACCGCTCGGGAACCATCGACATGCACAGCCCGAGGACGGCCAGGGCGATGCCGACGACCAGGTTCGCGGTGGCGAGGGCGGGCTGGGCGGCGGAGAAGTGGACCGTCCACGCGGAGATCGCGGCGTAGATGCCGGCGAGGATCACGAGCTCCTCGACCGCCGCGACACCTCGGGTCTGGAGCATACGGGCATATCGGTCCCGCATTTCCGGCGCATCGGGGTGTCCCGCGATATCACCGGGACGGTGAGAGACGTCGGCCATACGACTCGCCTCCTTCTGGCGTGATGCACGTCTGACCGCACTTGCGGCGAATGCTGCCGCTGCTTCATTGTGCTCTTATCTGGCCTTTATGTGTAGGTCTGTCCGGTAAGTGATATGCACAGAATTCGAGCCCCGGATATGCGTGGATCCACCAAAGGCCGACCGTCGTTCACAAAGGACCCGGATAGCGGTGGCGGGGCCGTACCGGCGGCGGTGTGCGCCGCGGAGCCCGGGAGTAGCCTGGAAGTGGACTCGGGGTCGACCCTCCATCGCCGGGAGGCGATGATGACCGGCATCGTCAGGAAGAACTTCGACGCGGCGGACGAGACCCGCCCCTTCGAGGACGGCAAGGGCAGGCTCGACCTGCTCCATGGGGAACACGGCCCGGTCGGCCGGGCCGTGTTCGAACCGGGCTGGCGGTGGTCCCGGCACGTGGGGCCGATCGCCGGCACGGAGAGCTGCCAGGCGTCGCACGTCGGGTACGTCGTCAGTGGCCGCCTGAAGGTCGTCATGAACGACGGCGAGACGGCGGAGTACGGTGCCGGGGACTACATGGAGGTCAAGCCCGGCCACGACGCGTGGGTGATCGGCGAGGAGGCCTGCGTCGCTGTGGACTGGTCGGGCTTCGGTGACTACGCCCAGCCGTCCGGCTGAGCCGCGGTCCCGCCCCTGCGGTCGCCGTGCCGGACCGGTGAAACCCGTGGGCGCGGGCGTGGGTCGCGGCGGCAGAATGCCCGTATGACCATCCAGGATGACCGTACGACCGTGCCCCACACCGGCGACGAGCGCACCACGCTCACCGCCCTGCTCGACTTCCAGCGTGACACCCTCGCCCTGAAGTGCCGGGGGCTCTCCCCGGAGCAGCTGCGCAGCCGGGCGATCGGCCCCTCCGCACTCTCGCTCCTCGGGCTCGTCCGCCATGCCGCCGACGTCGAGCGCGGCTGGTTCCGCAACGTGCTCAACGGCGAGGAGATCCCCAGCCACTGGACCCCGCCCGGCTCCACCGACCGGGCCGACTTCGACGTCGACGAGGCCGACCCCGAAGAGGCCTTCGCCGTCTGGCGCAAGGAGTGCGACCACTCCCGCGCGATCGTGGCCGCGGCCCCCTCCCTCGACGTCACCGGGACCCACGAGGAGGAGACCTACTCCGTGCGCTACGTCCTCGCCCACATGATCGAGGAGTACGCGCGGCACAACGGCCACGCGGACCTGCTGCGCGAACGCCTCGACGGCTCTACGGGGGAGTGAGGCGGGGGCGCCCCGGCCGACGGGACGGTTCGGCGCCCCGCCGGATCGTTCGTACTGGCTCGTGGAGGTACCACCGCAAGGCAACCCCCGTACCGGCGGGCGGTGTTCAGCCGAAGGCGTCGGTGACGCAGTCGGCCGCACAGCGCCCGTGCTCGAACCGCCGTCGCAGCGCGGCCGCCGCGTGCCGCCGCTCCACCTCGGCGTACCCGTAGCGGTCCTGCGTCGTGCGTACGACGGCCTCCACGGTGACGATGGCCGGTTCGCCCTCTCCGGCGGACCGGCGGGCCCGCGCGATCACGTGGTCGGCGGCCCGCTGCAGGTCGCGGGCGTACTCCCGCTGCGCCACGGATCGCGCCCGCGAGGCGGCGAACGGCCGTACCGCGCGCCCCTTCCAGACCATTCCGGCGACGATGAGTCCCACGCCGAGCAGGAAGACGAGCACGCCCACGATGGCGTCGGGCTTCCACTGCATCACCGGCCGCCTTCCGCCACCGCCACGTCTCCCAGGCGTGGTGATTCTAGGGTGCCGAGCGTTGATCGCGGGGCCGTGCCCAGTCGGGTGTCCAGATGTCGCCCCGCCCGCCCTCCGGCGGCGTCGCCCCCTGGGCCTCGGGGGAGGCGGCCAGGTGCGCGCGAAGGGCGAGGAGCGCGGGGTGCGGGTTGTCCACGGACCACAGAAGTGAGTGCGGATACACGGGAGTCGGCCCGTGCACGGGGACGCGCCGCAGGTCGTGGCCGGCCGGCCAGACGAGCCTGGTCCCCTCGCCGACGAACGTCGCCAGCTCGGGGGAGTCCGCGATGGTGTCGAACAGCGCCTCGGGGCCGAAGTCCGGGCCCGTCACCTCGATGGTGAGCCCGAACGCGGCGGCCAGGTCGGCGTAGTAGGCCGCCCACTCGGTTCCGCCGACGATGCCGGGAATCCAGATCCGATGGCCGGCGAGCCGGGCGAGCGGCACGGAACGCGCGCCCGCGAGTACATGCCCGGGCCCCGTCAGGAGCTGCAACGGCTCGTCCAGGACCGGCAGCGCGCCGATGCCCTCGGGCAGCCGCCGGCCGGGCATGGTGACCGCCCGGAAGGACGCGTCGATCGTGCCGGCCGCGAGGGCGGCGACGGCCGCGTCGGCGTCGAAGAGGGTCACGACGTCCAGCTCGGTCTGCGGATGTGCCCGGTGGAACCCCCGCAGCAGGCCCGCAGTGGCCAGCCTCCGACCGATCACGTCCACCCGCAGCGCCCGCCGCTCGGGCCGTACGGAGGCCAGTGCCCGCGCCTCGGCGTGCAGCAGGGCGCGCGCGTGCGGCAGGAAGGCCTGGCCGTCGATCGTCACCTCCGCACCGCGCGCGGTACGGGCGAGCAGCCGCACGCCGAGCTCCTTCTCCAGAGCGGCGATCCGCTTGGACACGGCCTGCTGGGTCACCGCCAGCTCGGCGGCCGCATCCCGGAACCGGCCCGAGTCCACCACGGTCAGGAAGGTGCGTACGGCATCGAGATCCATGCCCGCAGCCTAGGGCGTCGCGGCACCGGCTTCCCGTCGCTGCGACAACCCCGGGTTGTGACGTGAGTGGTCCACGGTTGTTTGATCTGCGGCTTCTCCCCTCGCTTTGATGTCAGGCGGTGGCGCGCGGTTGTGCGGACCTTCGGCGGAGAGGTGCGGGCATGGCGGGCGGAGCGTCCCTCGGGCGGGACTTCGGGTGGCTCTGGGCGGCGTACGCGGCCGGCACCCTCGGCACCTGGGTCGCCTTCAACGCCCTTCCGCTGCTGGCCGTCACCGTGCTCCACGAGGGTTCCGCCGAGGTGGCCGCGCTGGCCGCCGTCGGCGCGGCCGTCGGTGCGGCGGTCGCGCTGCCGCTCGGCCCGTGGGTGGAGTTCCGCCGCAAGCGCCCGGTGATGATCGCCATGGACCTCGTGCGCGGCGCCGCGGTCCTGAGCGTCGCCGCCGCGTACGCGCTGGACCGGCTCGGCTTCGCCCAGCTGCTCCTCGTCTCCGTCGTCGTGGCCGCCGCCGACATCACCTTCGGCGCGGCCTCCGGTGCTTGCCTCAAAGCGCTCGTACCCGCCGAGGGGCGCCTCCTCGCGCAGTCCCGCCTCGAATCCACCACCTGGACCGCGACCGTCCTCGGACCGCCGCTCGGCGGCGCCCTGATCGCGCTCCTCGGCCCGGTGGCGACCGTGCTCGTCGACGCCGTGAGCTATCTGCTCTCGGCCCTGGGCATCCGGGCCATCACGGCCCCGGAGCCCGTCCCCACCCGTAGGGAGGGTCCGAGAGCGGGCGTCGCTGACCTCCTCGAAGGGTGGCGGCACCTGCTCGCCCAGCCCGTCCTGCGCCCGCTGTTCCTCAACGCCGTCCTGGTCAACGGGCTGATCATGGCGACCGCGCCGCTCCTCGCCGTCCTCATGCT
The DNA here is from genome assembly GCF_008042145.1 of Streptomyces sp. adm13(2018). GTDB lineage: Bacteria > Actinomycetota > Actinomycetes > Streptomycetales > Streptomycetaceae > Streptomyces. The sequence continues at coordinate 8,586 of NZ_RDBH01000024.1, read as the reverse complement.
CGGGCCGCTCGGCTTCGCCCCCTGGCAGTACGGGCTCGCCTTCGCGGTGCCCTGCCTCGGCGGCCTCGTGGGCTCGCGGCTCTCCCGGCCGCTCGTCGCCCGGTACGGCCGGCACCGCGTCCTGCGGGCCTCGGGGGCGCTCCGGGCGTGCTGGCCCGTCGGTCTCGTCCTCGTGCACCCCGGGCCGACCGGGCTGATCCTCGTGATGGCCGTCGAGCTGGCGCTGATCACCTGCATCGGGGTGTGGAACCCGGTCCTGGCCGCCCACCGCCTCGACCTGACGCCGACCGACCGCGTCGCCCGCACCCTCACCGCCTGGTCCGTCGCGGCGAAGGCCTCCATCGCCGCCCTGACCGCGCTCGGGGGGCTCCTCGCGGCGGTGGTCGGACCGCGGGCGGCGATCGGCCTCGTCGGTGCTCTGCTGCTCGCGACCCCCCTCCTGCTGCCGCGGCGGGCCGGGGTTGCAGACGAGGCGCCGCCCAGCGTTGACACGTGTAAGTGAAGGGTGGCAGGCTCATGCCCCGGGCGTCGTGTGCCCCCGCGCAGAAGGAGCAGCACCCATGAGCGTCACCGGCACCACCGGCATCTCAGACACCACCGGCATCACCAGCGCGACCGGCACCTTCGCGAGCACCGGCCCAGCCGCCGGCGGCACCGTGGTGGCCACCGACCGGGGACCCGTCCGGGGCGAGCGCCGGGCCGACGGCAGCCTGTGCTTCCTCGGCATCCCGTACGCCCAGCCGCCCGTCGGCGACCTGCGGTTCGCGGCGCCCGTGCCGCCGGAGCCGTGGACGGAACCGCTGGACGCCACCGCGTACGGCCCGACGGCCCAGCGCCGCCCCTTCGCGGAGATCACCACCATCCCCGAGCCCACAGTGCCGGGCGCCGGAATCCTCAACCTGAACGTCTTCACCCCGGGTGCCGACCCGGCCGCCGGACTGCCCGTCCTCGTCTGGATCCACGGCGGCGGCTACGTCGCCGGCTCGGCCGCCAGCCCCTGGTACGACGGGGCGGCCTTCAACCGGGACGGCGTCGTCCTCGTTTCGGTGGGCTACCGCCTCGGCATCGAGGGCTTCCTGCACTTGGACGACGCCCCCGACAACCGGGGCGTACGCGACTGGATCGCCGCCCTCTCCTGGGTCCGGGACAACATCGCGGCCTTCGGCGGGGACCCCGCCAAGGTCACCGTCGCCGGGCAGTCGGCGGGCGGCGGCGCCGTCCAGACCCTGCTCGCGGTCCCCGCCGCCCGGGGCCTGTTCCGCGGCGCCCTCTCCGTCTCGGGCGCCGTCCCGCGGCCCGACGGCCCGGAGGTCGCCCGGGCGGCCGCCCGGCTCCTCACCGCCCGCACCGGCGTCCCGGCCACCGCGGCCGCCCTGCGCGATCTGGGCGACGACGAGATCCTCGCCCTCCAGGACCGCCTGAACGAGCCGGGCCCCGACCGCGAGGGCCTGCCGCCGATGCTGTCCTTCGCCCCCTTCGCCGACGGCGAGCTCGTGCCGCTGCCCGTCCACGAGGCCCTCACCACGGGCGGGGCCGGCGCGGACGTACCGCTGATGCTCGGGTTCACCGAGCACGAGTTCACGATGTTCCCCGCGCCCGGACCGGAGGGCCCGCCGCTTGCCGTCCTGCTCGGCGGACTGGGCCTCGATCCCGGCCGGGCCGACGCCCTCGCGGAGGCGTACGCGGCGGCGGGACCGGAGCGGCTCTTCGGCCAGGCACTGACCGACGCCACCTTCCGGGCCCCGAACCTCGCCGTCGCCGAAGCCCGCGCCGCCCGCGGACGGCCCACCTGGCTCTACGAGTTCGTCTGGCGCTCACCCGCCGCGGGTCTCGCCTTCCACTGCGTCGACCTGCCCTTCGCCTTCGACCTCCTCGACGCCGAGGGAGTCCCGGCCGTCGCGGGCGACACGCCGCCGCGCGCCCTCGCCGACGAGATGCACCGCGCCTGGGTCGCGTTCGTGACCGACCAGGACCCGGGCCCCGACTGGCCCCGCTACACGGCCGACGGGCGCGCCACGAGGATCTGGGACGTCGAACCCCGCGTCGCGGAGGACCCGCTCGGCCCGGTCCGGGCGCTCTGGCTCGACTGAGGACGCTCGCCGGAGCAAGCCCGGTCGAGAAAGCCGGACTGCGGAAGCTCGGCTGAGGAGGAGGAAGCCCGCGTCGTCAGGCGCGGGACTCCGGCGGCACGCACAGCACCGGCACGGTCGACATGTGGAGCAGCTTGTGGGGCGTGGAGCCCAGCAGTGCGCCGCGCATCGGGCTCTCGCCCCAGCTGCCGACCACGATGACCCGGGCCGCGTGCCGGGCCGCCGCGTCGATGAGGGCCTGCGCCGGGTTCTCGTCCAGCACCTCCACGACGGTCGGGACCCCCGCGCGGTCCGCCTCCGTGACCGCGTGCTCCAGGCCGGCGCGGCCGGTCTGCCGGATGGCGTCGTAGTGGGACCGGTACTCCTCGCCCAGCGGACCGGGCGCCGCCGCGCCGTAGACCAGCACCAGTTGCTCGTCGAAGGCCGCGGCCACCTCGACCGCGATGCGCAGCGCGCGGGCCGCGCCGGGGGACTCGTCGTAACCGAGCACGACCGACATCTCAGCGCTCCTTGCCGTGCACCAGGTCGGGGTCGGCCACGCCCGGCCGCTCCTCCCAGAAGACGGGCGACCGCAGCCGCCACACGATCATGAGGACCACCCCGGTGAGGGCGATGCCGATCCCGATGACGAGCGGCGGCCCGAGGCCGAACCACGAGGTGCCGCTGTACGAGTTCGCGGGATCGGACATGTCGGAGACCGACCGCACCAGGAGCCAGGTCAGGAGCCCGGCGCCGACGAGCGGGCCGAGGCCGATGAGCAGGAAGTTGTGGACGCTCTCGAACAGGTGGCGCCGGTAGTAGACGGCGCACGCGATGCCGGTGAGCGCGTAGTAGAAGGCGATCAGGAGTGACAGGGCGGTCAGCGAGTCGAAGAGGGCGTTGGTGCTGATCTGGTTCACCACGAGGTACCAGGCGATGGCGATGCCGGCGACCCACCACGTGCTCACGTCGGGCGTGCGGAACCGCGGGCTGATGTGGCCGTAGTGCGCGGGCAGCGCACGACGCCGGGCCATGGACAGCGCGGTCCGGGAGGCCGGGATGATCGTCGTCTGTGTGGAGGCGATCGCGGAGGTGGAGACGGCCAGGAGCAGGACCCAGTCCCAGCCGCCCAGCACGTCGGTGGCGAGCTGGGCGAAGATGAACTCCTCCTCGCCGGCGTTCTCCGCGAGGAACGTGGGACCGGCGTACGCGACCACCGCGAAGCCCACCGACACGTAGGTGACGAGCAGGATGACGGTCGACCAGAGGCCGGCCTTGCCCGGGGCGGTCGCGGAGTCCTCGACCTCCTCCGTGAGGTTGACCGCCGACTCCCAGCCCCAGTAGATGAACACGCCGAGCAGCAGCCCGCCGGTCAGCGCCGCGCCTCCGGCGCCGAAGGGGTTCAGCCAGCCGAGTGCGGGCTCGACGGAGTCGTAGGCGCTCGTGCCGTCGTACACCTGGTACAGCGCGACACCCACGAAGACCAGCAGGAACGCGACCTGCGCCAGGATGAGGACGTTCTGCACCTTGGCCGACAGTTCGGTGCCGATGACGCAGACGGCCGTCATCACCAGGATCAGCAGCACGGTCAGGGACTGCCGTACGAAGGTGTTGTCCACCCAGCTGTCGAGGCCGACGGCGAGCAGCGCGAAGCTCACGGCGACGTCCGCGAGCGAGCCGACGACCAGGACACCGGTCATCGCGATGGCCCAGCCGCCGAGCCATCCGATCCACGGGCCCATCGCGCGCGTGACCCAGGAGAACGTGGTACCGCAGTCCTGGTCGACCTTGTTCAGGTAGTAGAAGGCCGACGCGATCAGCAGCATCGGGACGAAGGACGCGAACATCACGCCGGGTGCGTAGATCCCGGCGAGCGCCACGATCGGGCCGATGACGGCGGCCAGGGAGTACGCGGGGGAGGTGGAGTTGAGTCCGATGACGAGGGCGTCGACGAACCCGATCGCGTTCGCCTTCAGTCCCGCCGGCTGTTCGGCGGGACGGGGGGCGTCCTCTGCGGCCATGGTGCCTCGCTCTGAAGAGGGGTGACTTCATCGTAGGAAGGCCGCGGCGCGGCTGTTCGCGGACCGGCGGCCGATACCATCGCGCAGCCCGTACGTCCGTACGTCCGCCCGCCGAACCGCACACGTCACCGAACGGAGCACCCATGCCGCAGGTTCGCGGACCGGCGGCCGATACCATCGCGCAGCCCGTACGTCCGTACGTCCGCCCGCCGAACCGCACACGTCACCGAACGGAGCACCCATGCCGCAGGATCCGGTCGACTTCACGGAACTCTCCACCCCGCTCGTCGCCGACGCCTGTGTGCGTCTCGGGGAACCGCTGCGCGCGGCGCCGGCCGGGATCCTGCCCGTGGCGGCGGGGCAGCGGGTCGCCGGGCGCGCCCTGCCGGTACGGCACTACGGCAGCGTGGACGTCTTCCTGGAGGCCTTCACCCGGGCCGGACCCGGCGACGTGCTGGTCATCGACAACGCGGGCCGCCGCGACGAGGCCTGCATCGGCGACCTCGCCGTCCTGGAGGCCCGGGCCGCGGGTGTCGCCGGGGTCGTCGTCTGGGGCCTGCACCGGGACACCCCCGACCTGCTCCGGATCGGACTGCCCGTCTTCTCCTACGGACGGTACGCGCCCGGCCCCGTACGCCTCGATCCGCGGGACGCCGACGCGCTGACGGCCGCACGGTTCGGCGAGCACACGGTGACCGCGGAGGATGTCGTCCTCGCCGACGACGACGGTGTGCTCTTCGTCCGGGCCGCCCGGACGGGCGAGGTCCTGGAGGTGGCGCGCGCCCTGGCCCGTACGGAGCGGGAACAGGCCCGCCGCATCGAGGCGGGGGAGACGCTCCGTGCCCAGACCCGGTTCGACGCCTATCTGGCGGCCCGGGCCGAGGACCCCTCCCGCACCTTCCGGCAGCATCTGCGCGCGACGGGCGGCGCGATCGAGGAGTGAGGCGGGGGGAGCCGGGGGAGAGCCGGGGAACACGGCCGACCGCCGGCCGGGGCGGGTCCGGGATGCGGCCGCCGCCCCCGCCCACGTATCAGCCCTCGAAGCCGACGGTGCCGTCCGGCAGGATCGCCTCGACGCGCGCGCCGTGCTCCACGGTCCGGCTGACCGTGCAGAACTTCTCGTGGGTCAGCCGCACTCCGCGGGCGAAGACCTCGGCCGCCTTCGGGTTGCTGTCCGGGAGCTCGAACTCGTAGCTGACCCGGATCCGGCCGATCCGGCCGTCGTCCTCCGGTCCGGAGACCGACTCCACCACGATCTTGAGGTCGTCGTGGTCCACGGCCCGCGCGGTCCGGTCGATGACGAGACCGCCGCAGCCGCCGATCGCCGCGAGCAGCAGTTCGACCGGGGTGAACGAGGGCTGCGCGTCGGCGTCGTCCGCGGCGGCCATCCGGACCTCCGCGCCCCGGTCGTTCCGGGCGGTCCAGTTCCGGTACCCGGTGCGGACGGTCTCGATCCGGTAGTCGGCCATGGCGACGGTCTCCTTCGTTGGGGGTGCCTCCCCGTACGGTACGGCGGCGCGGGCGCAAGGTCGTGTCCGGAAGGGCGCCGGGTGAGGTCGTACGACGCGGGCAGCGCGCCGAGAGCACGTGTCAGGTGTCGCGAGCCGGGCGGGTCCTTCCCGGACACGACCTACGGCCGCAGGCCTGCCGAGGCTCCGACCACCGCGCCCCAAGCCTCGGCGACCGCGCCCCAGACCGCGCGGAGCCCGGGCTCCGCTTCCCGCACCGAGGCGACCGCGGTCACCGGGTCGAGGCCCGCCTCCCGGATCCGCCCGGCGTCCTCGGCGGCCCACTCCGCGACCGTGCTGCCGTCCGCCTCCGGATGGAACTGCACCGCCCACGCGGCGGCGCCGACCCGGAAGGCCTGGTGTGCGCAGTGGTCACCCGTCAGCAGCGGGACCGCGCCGGGCGGCAGCCGGTCCACGTCGTCCCAGTGCCACTGGACGGCGAGCGCGCCGTCCGGCACCCGGCCGAGTACGGGGTCCCCGGTCGCGGCCGGCAGCCGCCGGAGCGGCACCGCGCCCACCTCCGGGGGACGGGAGCGCGGCGCGACCGAGCCGCCGAGGGCGTGGGCGACGATCTGCCCGCCCAGACAGATCCCGAGCAGCGGGACCGCCTCGGCGACGGCCTGGCGTACGAGCGCCCGGACCCCGGGCAGCCAGGGGGCGGCCGCGTCGTCCTCGCAGTTCACCGACCCGCCGAGGACCAGCAGACCGGCGTGGCTCGACAGGTCGTCCGGCAGCGCGACGCCCTCCCAGGCACGCACCACGTCGAGCCGGAGACCGCACCGCACGAGGTGCTCACCGACGATCCCGACCCCCGCGTCCTCCTCGTGCTGCACGACGAGCACGAGGCCGGACCGGGGCACGCGCCCCGCGCCGATGCCCRGGTCCGGCACGAGCGAGCCGCGCGCTGTACCTGGCCCGCCCGGGGCGGGCGGGGCGTCCGCCGGTCCCGGTCCGCATGAGCGGGACCCGTCCGACGCGGCGCCGCCCGCCGCGCCCGGCCCGCCCGTCTCGCTCGGTTCGTCCGCGCGTGCTGACCGGTCGGCGTGGGCCACACCATCCGCCACCACCGGTCCTGCCGCCGCCATCCCTGTCGTCTCCGCCGTCTCCGCCGTCTCCGTCGTCACGGTGCCTCCGCCTCCGATGCTCAACCCGTTGCCCAGCCCGATGCTCAACCCGTCCACCGGGAACGCCCGGTGCCCGGTGCCCGGCGCCCGAGCATCGCGGAAGAAACGATGGTGCGGGAGGCCCCGCGGGAGTTCCCGCGCCCCCGCGCCTGAGTACGGACGTGCGCCGGTCTGAGTACCCGGACCGATACCCCGCCCGCCAACGCCCTGCTGGACTATCACCATGAGCTTCGACGTCCGCCGCAACCGCCCCCTCCAGCGCGCCACCGCCACCGGCGCGGCCCTCGCCGTCGCCCTCGGCCCGGTGGTCGTCGGCGCGTTGCTGGCCCGGTCGGTGGGCGGCGACCCGATGGCCTCCGTCAACGCCCTGATCGCGGGCGGCGGTCAGCGCGCGCGGATCGCGCCGGCCCAACTCCGCCCGACCGCCCTGCGCCGCTCGGCGGCGAGCCTGCGGGCCCGGGCGGACCGAGGGGGCCTCCGCCCGCGCCGGGGCGCGCGTACGGCTCCGCTCGCCGGGTCCGCGCGTACGACGCGGTTCGCCCGCCGGCCGGCCGGGTCAGCGACCCGGTTCGCACGCCAGGAGGAAACCCTGCGGCGTCTCCTCGTCGGCGTGCGCGCCTAGGCCGTCTCTTCCGGATCTTGCCGGTCAAGCCCGCGTCGTCCGGTGCCGTGCATCGCAAGGCGGAGAGGTGCGGTGCCGGGCGGCGCGGGTCAGGCAGGATCCGGAAGAGACGGCCTAGGCCCTCCTGGCGTGCGAACCGGGTCGCTGACCCGGCCGGCCGGCGGGCGAACCGCGTCGTACGCGCGGACCCGGCGAGCGGAGCCGTACGCGCGCCCCGGCCCCCAGCTCCGACCCACGGTCCTTCAGCAGGGCCAACGTCGACTCCAGTTCCGTACGGGCGAGACGGGCGGCCTCCTCCGGGCCCCGGCTCCTCCTCCTCGACGAACCGGCCACCGGTCTCGACCTGCCCGGCCGTGAGCAGCTGCTCGACGCGCTCGACGCCCTCGGCGCCGCACATCCCGCCCAGGCCACGGTCACGGTGACCCACCACCTGGAGGAGCTGCCCTCCGGCACCCCCACGCCAGGGCGCCTCCGGCAGGGACGGGTCCTGGCCCAGGGGCCGGTCGGCGACGTGCTCACCGGCGCGCACGTGGGGGCCTGCTTCGGGCTCCCACTCAGCCTGGAGCGGCACGGCGGGCGCTGGAGCGTACGGACCGCCCGGAGTGCGACGGCGGTCAGACGGACTGCTCCGCCTTCACCCGTACCGCGTCCAGGTACTCCGCCACCGCGTCCCTGTTCCGGGTGAGGCAGCGGATCCGCTCGGTCATCCGGTCCCGCTCGTCCTCCAGGGTGGCCAGCATCTCCGGGGTGGCGTCCGGGAAGTGGATGATCCGCGGCTTGTTCAGGCAGGGCAGGATCTGCTTGATGATCCGGGTCGGCAGACCGGCGTCCAGGAGGCCCCGGATCTGCATGACCCGGTCCGGGTTCGACTCGTCGTAGTCCCGGTAGCCGTTCGGCAGCCGGTCCGCGACGATGAGGCCCTGCTCCTCGTAGTAGCGCAGCAGCCGGCGCGGTGTTCCGGTGCGCTCCGACAGTTCCCCGATCCGCATGGGCGCCCCTCCAGGAACTCGCTTGACCCTCACACCGATGTGAGGGTTCGAGCATAGATCCATGGCCAACGACCCGACGAGCGAGGCCACGCCGAACACGAGCAGGACGAGCCCGGTGGACCCGGCCAGACCGCGATGGCCGAGGTAGGCGGAGACGTAGGTGTAGAGGACGGTGTGGGCCAGGACGAGGGTGAACGTCACGGCGAGCACGGGCAGGACGCCGGGCACCCGCAGGGTCCGGGCGACCGGCGCC
>NZ_RDBH01000239.1 GCF_008042145.1 Streptomyces sp. adm13(2018) | reverse complement strand
CCCCGACCGCCGCCCCCGACGGCGCGGTCGATGGCGATGGGGTCGGGGGCCGCGGGGATGTAGGTGCGCCGTCGGGGGCGGCGGTCGGGGTGCTTGGAGGCCCAGGCGCGCTTGGACTTGCGGAAGCAGGCGCGGCACTGGGCGTAGCCGCTGCTGTTGTGGAACAGGTTCTGCGGGAAGGGGTGGCCGTGGAGGCAGGTGGGCTGTTGGGCTCTCCATCGCTGGCGCATGGGGTTCTCCTTCAGGCGGGGGTGATGGTCCAGCCGCTGGTGGTGAGGTAGGTGGCGACGCGGGTGGCGCGGGCGTGGTCAGGCGGCGCGGAGAGCTTCGAGGAGCCGGGCCCGGTTGGCGGCCTGCTGGGCGGGCGAGGTCGGCATCCGGTCGGGCCGGTACTCGACGACTCGGCAGGCGTCCGGCTTGGCAAGGCCGCGGCGGGTCTTGCTGACGGTGCTGCGGTCGCAGCCCAGGCGTAGGGCGATCGAGGCGTCGGTGTGTCCGTCGCGGATGAGGGCGGTGATGGCGTCGCGGGTGCTCATGCGGCCATCGCCTCGGCTTCGGCGTAGCGGTCGGGGTGGATGTCGTCGGGGAGGGCGAAGCCTTCGGTG
>NZ_RDBH01000238.1 GCF_008042145.1 Streptomyces sp. adm13(2018) | reverse complement strand
CCCCCACCGCAGCCCGCCCCGCGATCTCCGGATACTCCCCGCCCTCGAAGCGTTCGCGCAGCAGCCCGCGCCGTACCTTGCCGCTCGTGGTGCGCGGGAGCGCGCGTGCCGGCAGCGCCAACACCCGTACGTCGTCGTGTCCCAGGGCCTGCCGCACCCGGTCGCGGACCGCGCGCAGCAGCTCGGGTGCCACGGCCGTGAGGGGACCCGCGGGGGCGACAAGGACGACCACGCGCTCGCCTTCGCCGCCGGGGCCGGTCGACCCCACGACCGCGACCGGGCACCGGTCGAGCCCCGGCGTGCCCGCCGCGACCTCCTCCAGGTCCGCGGCGTGCAGGGTGCGCCCGTCGACGAAGACGACGTCCTTGGACCGGCCGGTCACACAGAGGCGGCCCTCGCGCAGGAACCCCAGGTCCCCCGTGCGCAGCCACCCGTCGCGGAAGGTCTCCGCCGTGGCCTCCGGGGCGCCGTGGTAGCCGCGGGCCACCTGGGGACCGCGGACCTCGACGTGGCCGACCCGCCGCTCGCCGACGGGGTGTCCCGCGTCGTCGGTGATCCGCACGGAGCAGCCGTGCACGGGTCCGCCGACGTCCATCAGCTCCACCGCGTCCGGGCCGGGCGCCGTGTCCACGGCGAGGCCGCGGCCGAGCGCGGTCCTGTCCAGGGCGAGCGGCCGGGCGATCTCGCCCGGCGGCGGGAAGGTGACGGCGAGGGTGGACTCGGCGAGGCCGTACACGGGTGTCGGCGCGCTCGCGGGGAGCCCCGTCGGACGCATACGCCCGGTGAAGGACCGCCACACGGACGGCGAGATCGGCTCGGCACCGACGAGCATCATGCGGACACAGGTGAGGTCGAGGTCCCGGAGGGCGTCCGCGGGCACGCGCCGTTCGACGAGCGCGAGGGCGAAGTTGGCCGCCGAGAGCAGCGTGGCGCGGTGCCGGGAGGCGGCCTCCAGCCACCGCAGGGGCCGCTTGGCGAACGTCAGTGGTTCGAGCCGCACCTGCTTGATGCGTGCCGACAACGGCACGAGGTGGGTGCCGATGAGCCCCATGTCGTGGAAGTACGGCATCCACGTGGCCAGTACGTCGGTGGGGCGGATGCCGGCCGCGGCGCGGATCTGCGCCAGGTTGGCGAGCACGGCCGCGTGTGTCAGCTCGACCCCTTTCGGTGCGCCGGTGCTCCCCGAGGAGAACTGAAGGAAGGCGACGTCGTCGGGGGCCCGCTCGGGCAGCAGCGGGGGAGCGGGGCATGCGCGGAGGTCGTCGAGGTGCAGAGGGCGGAAGGAGTCGGGCAGGGCGTCCAGCAGCCGTACGGTGGAGCCGCCGACGGCCACCGGGGGCCCGCCGAGGAACTCCCCCACGGGCCGCACGCGCCGCGGGTCGGGGGCGAGCGGCACCGGTACGAGCCCGGCGGCGACGGCTCCCCAGAAGAGCGGCAGGAACTCCTCACTGCGCTCGACCGGCAGCAGCAGATGGCTCCCGGGCGCGAGGCCGGCGTCGAGGAGTCCGCCGGCGACGCGCAGGGCGTCGTCGAGCAGTTCGCGATGGCTGACGGAGTGCTCCGTGCCGTCGCCGCCGACGTGGACGAGCACCTGGCCGGGCGCGGCCTCGGCCGCTCCCGTCAGCACGTCCAGCAGTACCGTCCCGCCGCTGCCCCGCATCAACGCCCCCGCGCGTCTGCCCGCGGGTGGCCGCTCCCGCAGTCCCTGCGAGGAGGACCGCCCCCGGGTCTTCTCTGTTCGGATCTATTACTGGAATGACCTGGTGTGAACCAGATCGGTCTGGAGTGGTCTGTTTCAGTCTGCGGTCATCATGACTGATCAACGGGCCTGCTGCGGCCACGGACCAGGGGCAGGGCTCTGCACCGGCCGGTCGCGGCTGGCACCGAAGGGCACGGCACCGTGACTCCGCAGCATGCTGCGTACGGCCGGCGGCGACGCGAGGACCGGGACCGGCGGGCCGTGAGGGCGCCGGCCAGGGTGTCGCGTGACCTCTTCGGCGGTCCCGCGGTTGAGGCCGGGA
>NZ_RDBH01000237.1 GCF_008042145.1 Streptomyces sp. adm13(2018) | reverse complement strand
GCTCGGCGCCCCCCTGCTCGCCACCCCCGCCGCCGCGGTCGACGCCCCCGGCGGCATCGGTGTCGTCCACGACTGGCAGCCGCTCACCCTGGCCTCGGGCGTCACCGCCGCCGTGGACGTCCCGGCCGTCCGCGTCGTGAAGATCGCGGGTACGGACTTCCTCCAGATGCGGGGCGGCTTCACCGGCCAGTTCTCGGCCGACACCGTGATCGGCAGCATGCCGACGACGATCACCGTGCCGAAGGTGGTACGCGCGGTCTGCCCCCGCAACAACTCCGCCGGCATCAACTCCTGCCGCGTGGAGGTCCACACGACCGGCCGCATCACGGTGTTCGGCGGCACGACCGCGAACGACATCACCTGGGTCACGCTGGACAGCTACTCGGCCGTACTCGCCTGAGGACTGGGCCTCCGGCGGTACGGCGGTCCGGAGCCGGCCATCCAGAGCCGGCGGTCCGGAGCCGGCCGTCCACGGCCACGGGCCCCTCAGGCGCCGACGGCCGCCCAGAAGTGGCCGGTGATGTCGTCGAGGTAGGCCCGGCCCTCGTTGCCGGTGCCGGCCGAGGCGCCCCAGCTGCTGGTCGCCGCCATCCGGGCGTGATAGTCGGCGTGCAGCCGCTGGAGGACGCGTTCCACGGTCTGCCGGGGCAGTGGCAGCAGCTTCACGGCCGGTTTCACGTAGGCCTGCCAGCGGTGGGTGGTGGCGGCGTTCCGCAGCAGCTCCGCGAGCGCCTCGTCGCCGCCGGTGGCGGTGATCAGGGCGCGCGGGCCGAGCCCGAGCACCTCGGCGAGCGCGGCCGTCTGGCGTTCGGTGCCGCGCCAGCTGCCCTCGTCCTCCATGCGCTGATACGCCGGTGCCGCGACGCCGACCCGCCGGGCCAGCTCCTCGGGGGCGAGACCGCGCGCCATCCGGTGCTCGCGCAGGGTGGAGGCGACGGAGATGAGCTCGGCGGGGGCGCACCACAGGACGCCCGCGAGAGCGGTGAGCTCCTGCTCGCTCGGGAGGACGCGGCCGCGTTCCCAGGCGACGACGGTGTCCGGGGTGACGAAGAGGCCGTACTGCGCGCGCAGGCCGTACGCGACGTGACCGGGGGCCATGCCGAGACCTTCGCGCAGGCGTCGCGCGGCCAGGGCGTTGAAGGGTGGGGAGGGTTGGTGCACCCGGTCACCGTAGAGCGGAGGGTGACGGCTGGCTACGGTGCGTTCCCCCAACATGCGGAGTCGTAGGAACATGGGAACCGGTCGGTAACCGCGGGTGGTCGGTTCCGGGACGATCAGTGACCGCGGGCCGGGCCCTCCAGCCAGCGGTACTGGAGCTCCGGCCGCCCGATCTGCCCGTACTGCGGGGCACGTACGGCCCGGCCCTCGGTGACCAGGTGCTCCAGGTACCGACGGGCCGTGATCCGGGAGATCCCGAGGGCCGCGCCGGCCTCGGCGGCGGTGAGCCCGCCGGGCGTGGACCGCAGGGTCCGCGTGACGGACTCCAGGGTCGGCGCGCTCAGTCCCTTGGGGAGCGTGCTGGGGTGCGGGGCCCGGAGGGTGGCGAGCGCGCGGTCGACCTCGTCCTGCCCGGAGGCCTCGCCCGCGGTCGCCCGGAACTCGGCGTACCGGGCGAGCCGGTCCCGCAGGGTCGCGAAGGTGAAGGGCTTGAGGACGTACTGGACGACGCCCAGCGAGACGCCCTCGCGGACGACCGCAAGGTCGCGGGCGGAGGTCACGGCGATCACGTCCGCGGTGTGCCCGGCGGCGCGGAGCGCGCGCAGCAGTTGCAGGCCGTGGCCGTCGGGGAGGTAGAGGTCGAGCAGGATCAGGTCCACGGGCGTCCGCTCCAGGGCGCGGACGGCGGCGGCCCGGGAGTGGGCGACGCCGACGACGGTGAACCCGTCGACCCGCCCGGCGTAGAGGGCGTGGGCGTCCGCGGCGACGGGATCGTCCTCGACGACGAGCACCCGCAGGGGAGACACGCTGGTCACGAGACCACCTCGGGAGTGTCGCACGGGGGCGGCGGCGGGCTGCCGGGG
>NZ_RDBH01000236.1 GCF_008042145.1 Streptomyces sp. adm13(2018) | reverse complement strand
TCACCGGGCGCGCCGAACAGGTCGAGGAGCTGAGCCGGGTCCTCACCGCCCCCGACCGGACCTCGCTCCCGGTCGCGTCCGTCAGCGGCATGGGCGGCCTCGGCAAGACCACCCTCGCCCTGCGGGTCGCCCACCGGATCAAGCACGAGTTTCCCGACGGGCAGCTCTACGTCGACCTGCGCGGCAGCGGTCTCGAACCTGCCGACCCGTCGGCCGTCCTCGGCAGCATGCTCGCCGCGATGGGCGTGGCCCCGCACGTGCTCCCGGCCATGACCGACGACCGCGCCCGGCTCCTGCGCACCCTGCTCGACGGCCGGCGCATGCTGCTGCTCCTCGACAACGCCCGGGATCCCGCGCAGGTGGGTCCGCTGCTGCCCGGCTCGGCGGGATGCGCCGTGATCGTCACCAGCCGGACCCGGCTCGTCGGCATCCCCAGTGCGGTGACCGCCGTCGCCCTCGAGGTCTTCGTGACCGACGAGGCGATCGCGCTGCTCACCGCGATCGTCGGCGCCGCACGCGTGGAGGCCGAGCCCGACGCCGCGGTCCAACTCGTGAGCGCGTGCGGGCATCTCCCGCTCGCCGTCCGGATCGTGGCCGCCCGCCTCGCCGCCCGGCCGCGCTGGCAGCTGGAGACCATGACCCGCCGGCTGGCCGACGAGCGCCGCCGCATCGGCGAGCTGCGCGCCGGCGACCTCGCCGTCGCGGCGACCTTCGAACTCGGCTACCGCCAGCTCCCGCAGGAACAGGCGTGCGTCTTCCGGCTCCTCGCGCCGGTGGCCCGTCCCAGCATCGGCCTGGAGGTGGCCGCCGCGGCCCTCGGCCTCGACGCCTACGACGCCGAGGAGATCCTGGAGTCGCTGGTCGACGCGGCCATGCTGGAAGCGCCGCAGCCCGGGCGGTACCGCTACCACGACCTCGTCTGGGCCTTCGCGCTCCAGCTCGGTGTGCCGCCCGGCGACGGCGGCGGCGAGGCCGGCATCCCCGTGCTGGCTCCGCTCCTCGACCACCTGCTGGCCGCCGGGCGCGCCGCCTTCCACTGCATGGTGCCCGGCAACCCGGACGGTGTCTTCCTCACCTCTGACCCGGCGCCCGCGCCGCCCTTCGCCGGGCTCGCGGAAGCACGCGCCTGGGTGACCACCGAGTTCGAATGCCTCACCCACGCGTTGACGCTGGCCGCCCGCAGCCCGGCCGGGTCGGCCCCGCGGATCCTGCGGGTCGCCGCCGACCTGCTCATCGCCCTCACGCCGTTCGGCAAGGACATCCCGTACGCGCAGCTCGCCTCCGCCGCGCAGGCGCTGGCCGAGACCGCCGCGCTGCGCGGTGACGACCACGTCGCCGGGCGGGCCCGCTTCGTCTGCGGGAACGCCGCCCTGCAGAGCGCCCGGCTCGTCGAGGCCGAGCAGTTCGCCCGGCTCGCGGCCGAGGCGTGCGAGCGGGTCGGCGACCGGGTGATCCTGCGTCAGACGCTCAACGACCGCGGCCTGATCGCGCAGTTCCAGCACCGTTACGAGGACGCGGTGCACTTCTACGACCAGGCCATCGAGCTGGCGGTCGCGCTCGGGCACCGTTCGGGCGAACTGGTGACGCGGCTCAACGCGGCGCAGGCCCGGCTGCGCGGCGGTCTTGCGGAGGAGGCGCTCGTCGCCTCCGACGAGGCGCTGGCCGCGCTGCGGGAGGTCGAGGACCACCACGGCGTCGCCTACGCGCTGTACGTGCAGGGCATGGCACTGCACGAACTGGGCCGGCACGGCGAGGCGGTCGCGAGCCACACCCGGTGCCTGGACCTGTGCGAGACCTGGCAGATCCGCGGACAGGAATCGCAGGCCCGCCACCGGCTGGCGGAGACCCTGAGGGCCATGGGACGCCGGGAGGAGGCCCTCAAGGAGGCGGGGCGTGCGCTGGTGCTGTGCGAGCAGCGCGGCGCGGCACGCGACCAGGGGCTCGCCCTCCTGGTACTGGGCCGGACCCTGGCCGACCTCGGCGACACCGGGGCCGCGGTGGTCCGCGCCCGCCAGGCCCACCTGCTCTTCACCCGGCTCGGGCTGCCCGACGCCGACCACACGGCCGCTCTCCTCACGGCCCTCGGCGACCTGCCGTGAAGCTGCCCCGGCATCCCCGGCGGCAGGAATATATCCGCAGGTCAGAGCGGATATCCAGGATCTATCCAGCGTAGATCGGCAGGCGGCAGAGTCTGACTCGCCAGCACGAACGACGAGCGAACGGAAGACCGAGCACATGCGAGCGACCACCTCCACCCGTCCCACCACCCGCGCCCTGCGCACCGCCTGTGTCGCGATCGCCGCGGTGCTCGGCCTCTCCCTCCTGGCCGTCGTCGAGCAGCAGGTCACGGCGCCCGTGACGAGCACCGTCGCGGCCGAGGGCCCGATCATCGACGACATCCACGAGTGGGACAGCCGCGGCTGATCACGCCGGCGCGGTCCGTCGCCCACGACGGGACGGACGGCGAAACGAACGACCATGCCATGGGGGAGTCATGACGGGTGGTAGTCCGGCGACGGCGTTGGCTGAACGAGACGTCGCCACCATGGTCCGCGCCGCGCGGACCCGCAACGGGGTCAGTCAGCGGGACCTCGCCGAGAAGTCCGGGATCGGTCTGCGGACGCTCCGTGAGATCGAACGGGGCCGGGTCAGGGCTCCGAGATCCGGATCGCTGCGCAGAATCGCCGAAGCTCTGCACGAACCCGCCCTGCTGGCGCAGGCCGGAGTCACCACCGGTGCCGACGAGGACGTCCCCGAGGACGCCCCGCTGGTCCTGAAGATCCTCGGCCGGATGTCCGCCACGCGCGGCAACGCCGAACTGCTCACCGGAACGCCGAAGCAGCGGATCCTGCTCGGACTCCTCGCGCTCAGGGCCCACCAGGTGGTCGACCGCGACGAGATCATCGAAGTCCTCTGGGACGGCGAACTGCCCGACACATTCGGGCAGTTGATCCACACCTACATCTCACGCATCCGGCTGACGCTGGACGCGCACGCCCTCCCCGACGTCGGCCGCACCGCGGTCGTGCGGCACGGCGGCGGCTACGAGCTCCGGATCGAAGGCGACAGCCGGCTCGACGTCCTGGAGTTCGGCCGACTGACGCACGAGGCGGAGCGGGCCCGCGCCGGCGACGACCCGGTCCACGAGCAGGCGCTGCTCTCCGAGGCGCTGGGGCTCTGGCGCGGTCGCCTCCTGGAAGGCGCCCCGCCGCGGCTGGCCCGGCACGCCGCAGCCGTCGAGCACGGCCGGCTGCGCGTCGCCTCGGCGCTGCGCCTCGCCGATCTCGCCCTCGCCCGCGGACAGCACGAGGAGGTGCTCGCCCAGGTCGGGCCGATCGCCCGGCACGAGACGCTGCATGAGGGCCTGCACGCCCGGCTGCTCGCCGCGCTCGCCGGTTCCGGCCGCCGGGCGGAGGCGCTGGAGATGTTCGCCGCGGTCGCCCGCCGGCTCCGCGCCGAGAGCGGCATCGAGCCCGGCGTAGAACTCCGCGAGGCCCAGATGGCCGTGCTGCGGGAGGACGCCCGGGCCGGGACCGTGAGCACGGAGCGACCCGCCGGCCGTGCCGACGGGCCGCGCTCCGTCCAGCTTCCGCAGAGCGTCGGGGATTTCGTGGGCCGCGTCGAGCACTTCCAGGTCCGTCAGTACCTGACCGGGCAGGGGCCGCTGGCCGCGTTCGGCGCGGCGCCGGTCGCCGCCCTCCACGGGCCGGTCGGCGTCGGGAAGTCCGCCCTGACCGTCCAGATCGCCGCCGCCGTCGCCCGCCACTTCCCCGACGGCSTCCTGCACGCCCGGCTGCGCACCGGCGCGCCCGGCGAGATCCGTACGGCGCTGCGCGGCTTCGCCCGGGCCCTGGGCGTACCGGCGTCCGGGCTGCCCACGGGACTGCCCGAGCTCGCGGCCCTCTACCAGGAGGCCGTCGCCGGCCGCAGGGTCCTGGTGGTCGTCGACGACGCGCCGGGGGAGCGCGCCGTGCGCCCGTTGCTGCCGTCCGGCCCCGGCGCCGCCGCCCTGCTGGCCGGACGGACCCCGCTGCCCGGCCTGGAGGGCGCCCAGCACTTCCGCGTCGAGCGCTTCACCGTTGACCAGTCCGTCTCCCTGCTCGCCCGGATCGCCGGCGAGCGGCGGGTGCTGGCCGAACGGGCGGCGGCCGAGACCCTGGCCGAGCTGTGCGACGGGATCCCGCTGGCCGTGCGGATCGCGGGCATGCGGCTCGCCGCCCGCCCGCACTGGACCCTGGCCCGGCTGGCGGACCGGCTGGCCGACGAGGACCGGCGGCTGTCGGAGCTGGTCGCCGGCGACCTGTCCGTACGGGAACGGCTGACGTCCGCGTACGAGGGCCTTGATCCCGTGCTCCGTGACGCCGTGCGCGCCCTCGCCCGGTCCGAGGACCGGGCGTTCACCCCGGACGGCGCGGCCGCCGTGCTGCGGTGCGGCGGGCACCAGACGGAGGACCTCCTGGAACGGCTGGTCGACCACCAGCTGTTCGAACCCCCGGTCGGCGCCGGCGAGGAGTACGTCTTCTCGCCCCTGGTGCGCCTCCACGCCCGGGAACAGTGAACGGCGTGAGGGGACGGTCGTCGATGCCCACCATCCCCGTCCCCTCACGCGCCCCTCACGGCGGCGGGACGCTCACGCGTCGCGTGCGCGGAGCGTCAGCCAGCCGCCGACCGCCGCCGCCCCCGCCCACACCGCCATGACCAGCACCCCGGTCAGGGGGCCGTAGGGCGCGGCGGCGGGGTCGAGCCGCAGTCCGTACTGGCCCGCCCGGTCCGGCAGGTACCAGGCCAGCTCCTGCAGGCCGGGGATCTCCGCCAGGACGGGGGAGACCAGGAACAGCACGGGGACCAGGACGCCCATGGAGAGCATCAGACTGCGCAGCATCGCCGTGAACCCCATGCACATGACCGCGAGCAGCGGGAAGTACAGGGCGCCCACCACGATCGCCCGCACCGTGCCGGCGTCGCCGAACGCCGCGCCGTGCTCGCCGAGGAGACGTTGCGAGAGGAGGAACGTGGCCAGCGAGGCGACCGCGCCTGCCACCAGGGCCAGCACCGCCCCGACGGTGAGCTTGGCCGCGTACAACAGACCGCGCCGGGGCACCGCCGCCAGCGACACCCGGATGGCGCCGTGCTGGTACTCGTTGCCGACCACCAGGACGGCGAAGGCGATCACCACCACGTGGGCGAACAGGATGCCGTAGTAACCGAGCTGCACCGGGTCGAAGCCGGGGCCGTCCGCCTCCTCCGAGCCGACCGACCCCGTCACGCCGGCCCCGATGCCGACGAGCAGGGCCGCGGCCAGCGGCAGTGACCACAAGACCGGACGCACCGAGCGGATCTTCGTCCACTCCGAGCGGAGCACCGCGTCGACAGACATCGTCAGACCACCTCTCCGAGGGGTCGCCCCCCGTACTCCACCGAATCGGCGGTCATGCGCATGAATGCCTCCTCCAACGAGTCCTCCACCTGTACCAGCTCCAGGACGGCGGTCCCCTCGTGAGCCGCGCAGCGGCCGACGTCGGCGGCCTCCGCCGCGTACACCTCCAGCGCGTCGCCCTCGCCGGGCACCACCCGCAGCCCCTTGCGTTCCAGGGCCTCCCGCAGCCGCTCCGGCTCGTCGGCCCGCACCCGCACCCGGGAGCGGCCGTGCTCGGCGGCGAACTCGGCCATGGACACGTCCGCCAGCAGCCGGCCCCGGCCGATCACGACCAGCCGGTCCGCGAGCAGCGCCGTCTCCGTCATCAGGTGACTGGAGATCAGCACCGCCCGGCCCCGGTCCGCCAGTCCCCGCAGGAAGTGCCGCAGCCAGCGGATGCCCTCGGGGTCCAGACCGTTGACCGGCTCGTCGAGGATCAGCACCGCGGGGTCGCCGAGCAGCGCCGCGGCGATGCCCAGACGTTGGCGCATCCCCAGCGAGAAGCCGCCGATGCGGCGACGGGCCGCGGAGTCCATGCCGACCTGCTCCAGCACCTCGTCGACCCGCCCCTGCGGTATGCGGCCGGCGTGGGCGACGCAGAGCAGTTGGTCGCGCGCGGTCCTGCCCGGATGCGCCGCCTGTGCGTCCAGCAGCGCGCCGACGTGGCGCAGTGGCTCGACCAGCCGGGCGTACGGCCGTCCCGCGACCAGGACCTCGCCCGCCGTGGGCCGGTCCAGTCCCAGGATCATCCGCAGGGTCGTGGACTTCCCCGCGCCGTTCGGGCCGAGGAAGCCGGTGACGGAACCTGCCCGCACCTGGAAGGTGAGGCCCTTCACCACCGTCCGGTCGCCGTACGCCTTCACCAGGCCGCATACTTCGACGGCCGGTGCGTCGCCCGCACCGTGCGTCGTTGCGTTGTCCCTGTTCATGTCTTCAAGCCAACCGTGCGGCGGCGCCGGACGGATCCCCCGGCGGCGGGAGTCACCTCCCCCCGGGGAGGGAGTTGATCCACCATGAGACGTCTGCCGTCGACGCTCTACGACGCCCTGCGCCAGGGCCGTACGTACGCCCGAGGGCTCCACCTGCTGCTCGGAGCGGCCGTCGGGCCCGTCTGCGTCCTTGCGTGGCCCGGCATCACGGAGAACCTGGCGCGCACCCTCGTGGCCTGCGCCCTCGTGCCGGTGGTCCCCCTGCTGCTGCTCGGCCTGGTGCCGGGGGCACGGCGGGCGGAGGGGATCCAGGCGCGACTGCTGCTCGTTCCTGACGACGAGAACGACATCGGCCGCGCCCCGGCCCGGAGCCTCTCCGACCGCCGGCGCACCAGCGTCTGGCTGGTGCTGCGCTGCTGGTGGGGACTGCTCGTCGCCAGCGTCGTGGCCCAGTTGCTGTCCGTCACCGGAACGCTGGCGTCCGCGCCCGCCGTCGAGGGCTCCAGCACGATCCTCGGCGTCACCGTCCCCGGTGGCCACCGGCACATCTGGTACCTGGGCCTCGTGCCGCCGCTGCTCGTCGCCGTGCTCGGACTGGTCGTATGGGCAGGGAACGTACAACTCGCCCTCGCACGAAGGCTGTTGGGGCCCTCGACGGCCGAACGGCTGGCGCTCGCGGAGCGCCGGGCGGACGAGCTCCTGGCCCGCAACCGGCTCGCCGGCGAACTCCACGACTCCATCGGCCACGCCCTCACCGTCACGGTGCTTCAGGCGAGTGCGGCCCGCGAACTCATCGACTCCGAGCGTGACTTCGTCGTCCGGGCGCTGACGGCGATCGAGGACACCGGTCGCCGGGCCATGGACGACCTGGAGCGCACCCTCGGCTACCTGAAGGACGAGGAGCAGGGCGTCCGCACCGTGCGGCCCACGCTCGCGGACATCGGTCAGCTGTTGGAGGCCAGCCGCGCGGCGGGCGTCACGGTGCGCTCGCGCACGGCCGCCGACGTGGACGCCGTTCCGGGCGTCGTCTCCCGCGAGGCTTACCGCATCCTCCAGGAGGCGCTCACCAACGCCATGAAGCACGCCCCCGGTTCACCCGTGGACGTCGAACTCGCGGTCACCGGCGCACAGGTGAGGCTCACCGTCGCCAACCGGCTGGTCGAGCAGGTGCCCCAGGCCTCCGGCACCGGCAAGGGGCTGCGCAGTCTGCGGGAGCGCGCCGCGCTGCTGGGCGGCCGGGCCAGCGCCGGAGCCGCCTCGGGGCGCTGGACCGTCAGCGCCCGTCTCCCCCTACGCTTGGAATCGTGATCATGGAAATCTCCGTCCTCCTCGTCGACGACGAGGAGCTCGTCCGGGCCGGCATGTCCGCCATCCTGGGCAACGCCCCCGGCATCACCGTGGTCGGCGAGGCGTCCGACGGATGCGAGGTCGTGCCGCTCGTCCGCAGGCTGCGCCCGGACGTCGTCGTCATGGACGTGCGGATGCCCACCGTCGACGGCATCACCGCGACCCGCGACCTCGTGGCCGCCGTCCCCGACCCGCCGAGGGTCCTCGTGATCACCACGTTCGAACGCGACGACTACGTCTACGAGGCGCTCAGGGAAGGGGCGTCGGGGTTCCTGCTCAAGCGGTCCCGACCCGCCGAGATCGTCCAGGCCGTCCGTACGGTGGCGACCGGGGACTCGGTGCTCTTCCCCGCCGCGATCCGCTCGCTGGTGCAGGGACGACGGGCCCGGGAGCCCGGGGACGCGCTGGCCCGCGCCCAGCTCACCGAGCGGGAGACGGAGGTGCTGCGGCTGATGGCTCGGGGGATGTCCAACGCGGAGATCGCCGAGCGCCTGTTCCTGGGGGTGCAGACGGTCAAGACCCATGTCAGCGGCACCCTGGCGAAGCTGGGGGCGCGCGACCGGACGCAGGCGGTGGTCCTTGCGTACGAGTCGGGGTTCGTCGCTGTGGGCTGACGGAGGTGACAGTGTCGGCCGGACCGGCTGGCCGACAGGGCCGAGGGGACTGAGAGGGGTGAGGGCTCCGGGCCCGACACGGCTTCGGGGCTCCGTGGCCGGCGTCGCCCCGTCAGCCGGTGATGTGCTTCAGACGGGAGACCACCGTCGCCTCGGACTCGCCCTCCTGCGGGACGGGCACGACCTGGAGATGGGTGACCCCGGACTCGCGGTAGGCGTCCAGACGGTCCCGCACGTAGCTCTCCGTACCGCAGATCGTGGTGGCCTCGAGCAGCGCGGCGGGCACGGCGGCCGCGGCCCCGGCCCTGTCCCCGGCCCGGAACAGGCGCTGGATCGTCTCCGCTTCACGGGCATAGCCGTACCGGCTGACCAGGTCGTAATAGTAGTTGTGGCCGGGCGCGCCCATGCCCCCGACGAACAGCGCGAGCTGTCCGCGGGCCAGCTCCCGGGCCCGCTCGGCGTCCGGGCCGATCGCGAGCAGACCGCCCGCGGAGATCTGGAGCGGTCCCAGCTCGGGCCCGCGGGCCGCGGCGCCCTCCTTGAGGGCCGGGCCCCACACCCGGTCGCACCACTCGGGGACGAAGAAGAGCGGCAGCCAGCCGTCGGCGGTCTCCGCGACCATCCGGACGTTCTTCGGTCCCAGCGCCGCCACCCACACCGGGACGGTCGGGCGGACCGGGGCCGTCAGCAGCCGCATCGGCTTGCCGAGGCCGGTGCCCCGCCCCTCGGGTAGCGGCAGCGTGACCGTGCGCCCCTCGTGACGCACCGGTTCGTCCCGTCGCCAGAAGGCGCGCATGACCTCGATGGTCTCGCGGGTCCGGGCCACCGGGGCGGCGTACGGCACCCCGTGCAGGCCCTCGACGACCTGCGGGCCCGAGGAGCCGAGGCCGAGGTGGCAGCGTCCGCCGGACAGGGCGTCGACTCCGGCCGCGGTCATCGCCAGCAGGGCGGGCGTCCGGCTGAAGACGGAGAGGATGCCGGAACCGATCTCGATCCGCTCCGTACGGGCGGCGAGGAAGCCCATGAAGCTGGGCGCGTCGTAGCCGTACGCCTCCGGCACCCAGACCAGGTCCAGGCCGGCACGCTCCAGTTCGGCGACCTGACCGGCCGCGGCGACGATGTCGGTGTCGTACTTCAGCTGCATGGAGATCTTCATGGCGTGGGCTCCGGGGCGCGTCGCCGCATCGGCGGCTGCTCGCTGGGGATGCGCCAACGTCTGGGCAT
>NZ_RDBH01000235.1 GCF_008042145.1 Streptomyces sp. adm13(2018) | reverse complement strand
CCGGGCTCGGCGGTGTCTCCGGGTTCCACGGCGTGCGGCGGACACCGGGCAGGGCCGCGTCCGGCGCGGTGGCGTGCGCCCGGCTGTCGAAGAGGACCAGGTCGGGCCGGAGCTCGGCGGCCCGGTCCCAGTCACCGGTGAGCCAGTTCGCGCCGGGACCCGGGCCCGGGTCGACGAGCCGGACGCCCAGCTCCGCGAGCCTCGCGAGCTCGGGCCAGGCGAGCGGCCGGGCCAGGTGCACCCGATCGGGCCCGGCCCCGGAGAGCGCGAGCACCCCGAGCCCGGTCCGCGCGGCGACCTCCCGCAGCTCGTCCTCGGCGGCCCGCAGGGCGGCCGAGGAACCCTCGGCGGCCGGGCCGCCGTCCGGCGCCGCCCCCAGGCTCACCGCCAGCGCGCCGAACCGGTCGAGGATGGCCGGCAGGGTCAGCTCGTTGCCCACGGAGAGCGCGACCAGCGGCACCCCGAGCCGTTCGGCGACGGCCTCGTCCAGCGCGTAGGGGCTCTTCCCGTCGTAGGTCACGTCGACCAGCACGTCCGGCCGCAGCTCCCGCAGCCGCGCCTCGTCGATGCCCCGGCCCGGCCCGAGGTACGTCACCGCGGCCGCGCTCAGACCGCCCTCCTTCGCCGGGTCGAGGACGTCCCCGTCGTGCCCCGAGCCGTACACGGCGACCGGCGTCACGCCCAGGTCGCACAGGGCGGCCCCGGCCCTTACGTACGCGACCACCCGCCGCGGCACCCGGGCCGCGCCCGGCTCCGCCCCTCTGTCGTCCGTGAATCCCCACGCCTTCGTCCCGGACATTCGGCTGCTCCCTCCCGGCCGGACATGTGCCTCTCCCCGAGCACCTTGGAGCGCTTCCCCGGCCCGCACAAGAGGGCCTGCCGCAACCACGGGCCGCCGGGACGGCAGGGGCCCCGGTGACCTGCGGGGCGGGGCAGCGCCCGGTCCGGGACCAAGGTCCCGGACCCCCCTGCCGAAAGTCCCCCCGGTGGGTGTTAACTGAACAGGTCGGGAGGAAGCAGTAGGAATCGTCGGGCCTCCGTGCCCGCGCGCCACCTGCCGGGGCGTGCGGCGCCGGGCGGCCCTCACGCCCTGGAGTGAGTCATGTCCTTGCCCGGCCAGTTCTCCGATCCCCGTGTGATCACGCTCTTCGGCCTGCTCGCCGTCTCGACGGTGGTGTGGCTGTCGCTCGGCCTGCGCGCCCGCGCCCGCGGCCGGGCGCGCAGGCCGCTGGAGCGCATCTGGCACCCGCAGGAGTCCATCGTCCTGACGCCCGCCGAGGAGCACGCCTTCGGCCAGGTCGTCTCCCGCCTCTCCCCGGGCTCCCCGGGCCGCCTGCGCTGAGCCCCCGGCGCGGGCCCCGACCGGCGGGCCGTGAGCGGTACGGGCCCGGCCCGGCGGACGGGCTCAGCCCGGGGGCGTACGGGCCCGGCCCGCCAGGCCGAGGTTCAGACCAGGGGCGTACGGGCCCGGCCCGCCGGGCCGAGGTTCAGACCAGGGGCGTACGGGCCCGGCCCGCCGGACCGGGGTTCAGACCAGGGGCGCGTACGGGTCGCGGCCCGTCGTCGCGAGCAGCCGCTCGAAGGGCGTCGCGTCGCCGGGCAGGGCGACGGCCTCCTCGAAGACGCCCGCCTTCCGGGCCATGGGCGCCATCGCCTCCACCTCCCCGACGAGCCCGTCGACCACCACCGGGTCGGGCGTGAAGTCCCGCCCGGTGGCCCGGGCCAGGTCCCAGGCGTGCACGGTGAGGTCGAGCAGCACCATGGACCCGACGGTCCTGGACGGCAGCCCCATGCCCCCGGTGGTGCCCTCCTCGGCGCCGGGCGCCGACCAGGCCTCGACGAGCTTCCCCGTCTCGGTCTCGAAGCGGTCCCGCCAGTCGGCGTCGGCGAGCCAGTCCGTGGTGGTGGACAGCTCGGCGGACTGCTTGGCGGCGAGTGCCTGGAAGTGCACGACGACGCCGTAGAGGTGGTTCAGCAGGGCGCGGACGTCGTACGCGGCGCAGGGCGTCGGCGCGCCGAGCGAGGCGTCGCCGATGCCGCCGACCACGGGTACGGCCCGTGCGGCGGCGCTACGGAGCAGATCACCGATGCGGGGCTGCGCACCGGGGCGGAGCGGTTCGTCGTTCGTCATGGGACCGACGCTAGGAGCCGCCGCCCGCCCGGTCTTGAAGAAACACGCCAGGCGGCACGTTCCGGACACGACGACCTAGCATCGGGGCATGTCCGACTCCGCTCCCCGCAGGGACACCCGGGGCATCGTCGACCCGGCCGAACTGCTCTCCCGGGTCCGCTTCCGCCGCCACACCCCGGCGCCGGAGCTGCGGCCCTTTCTGGAGCACTACTGGCTGATCGACTGGGAGCTGCCGGAGCCGTACGCGACCCATGTCGTCCCGCACCCGTCGGTGAACATCGTCTTCCAGCGGTACGGGGCGCTCGACGCCCCGGCGGTTCACGCGCGCGCGTGTGCCGAGGTCGCCGGGATCGGACTCGGCCTGTTCACCCGGAAGCTGACGGGGACGGGCCGGGTCTGCGGGATCCAGTTCCGCCCGGGCGGCTTCCGCCCCTTCGCGCCCGCGTGGCCGGTGTCGACCTGGACGGGCCGCCGGGTCTCCCTGCCGACGGTCTTCCCGGACACGGACACGGGCGCGGGCAGGGGCCCGGCAACGGGCACGGAGCCGGATCCGACCACCAAGCCGGATCCGGACATCGAGCCCGATCCGGACATCGAGCCGGGCCCGGCCACGGCCCCCGGCCTCCTCGACGCCGTCCTCTCCCCCGAGACCGACCACCCGCGCGTGGCGGCGCTCGACGCCTTCCTGCTCGCCCGCGGCCCCGCCCCCGATCCGGCCGCCGACCGGGCGATGGAGCTGGTGGACCTGGTGCGCGAGGACCGCGGGCTCCGCAAGGTGTCCCAACTGGTCGCGGCGGCCGGCCTGTCGGCGCGCTCGCTCCAGCGCCTCTTCGGGTCCCACGTCGGCGTGGGCCCGAAGTGGGTGATCCTGCGCTACCGCATCCACGAGGCCCTGGAGCGGGCCGAGGCCGCGGGCGAGGCGGGCGGACCGGACTGGGCGGCCCTGGCGGCGGAGCTGGGCTACAGCGACCAGGCCCATCTCGTACGGGACTTCACCGCGACCATCGGGGCGTCGCCGACGGCCTACGCCCGGGGACTGTCGGCGCCCTGACCTACCGTACGGGGATGGACTCCTCCTCTTCCTCGCCCGTACGGCTCGAACCCTGGTCCGAGGGCGACGCCGGCCTGCTGCGCGCCCTGAACGCACCGGAGCTGACGGATCACCTCGGCGGTCCCGAGCCGGAGGAGCGGCTCGTCCGCCGCCACGCGCGCTACGTGGCCCTGAGCGCCGGCGCCCCGGCCTCGGGCCGCATGTACCGGATCGTGCTGCTGCCGGAGGAGGCCGTGGTCGGCAGCATCGGCTTCTGGGTGCGGACGGGTGACGGCGAGCCGGTGTACGAGACCGGGTGGGCCGTGCTGCCGGGCTTCCAGGGCCGGGGCGTGGCGACGGCCGCCACGCGCGCGGTGGCGGTGGAGGCCCGGGCCGCGGGCCTCCACCGTTTCCTGCACGCGTACCCGTCCACGGAGAACGCCGCGTCGAACGCGGTGTGCCGCAAGGCGGGGTTCGAGCTGCTCGGCGAGCGGGACTTCGAGTACCCGCCGGGCCACCCGATGGTCTGCAACGACTGGCGGCTGGACCTGGCCTCCTAGGAGGCGTCCTCGGGCGCGGTGAGCGTCCGGCTGAAGTGGAAGGCCACGATGTCCAGGCGTTCGCGCAGGTAGAAGCGGTGGGCTCCGGTGCGGTGGGTGCCGGAGTCCAGGTCGAGCGTGTGGCAGCCCTCCGCGCGGGCGCGGGCGTCCAGGTGGGCGAGGAGCGCGTGGCCGACGCCGGTGGAGCGGCTGGCGGCGGCGGTCACCAGGTCGTCGACGTAGAGCTGTCGCAGGGTGCTGGTGTTGGCGATGATCCGCCAGCCGGCCGCGCCGACGCAGCGGCCGTCCTCGGCGTAGGCGGCGCTGAAGCGGAGTCCCTGGGCGTACCCGGTGCCGTAGACCTCACGGAAGAGTTCCGGGGTGAGGTGGGGCCGGAGCTCGGTGAGGACGGGCAGGAGGTCGTTCTCCAGCCGGGGGTCGCCGGGCTCGAGGTCGGTGATCTTCATGGCGGGACGGTACCCCGTGGCCTAGGGCGGGGTTGACGAGCGGCGGCCACCCCTGGATATTTATCTGCGTGACGCAGATGATGCGTCACGCAGAACTATCGTGCTCGCTTCCGGAAGGACTCCTCATGACCGTTCTCGTCACCGGCAGCCGCGGCCGGGTCGCCACCACCCTGCTCGGGCTGCTCGACGCCGCCGGCATCAAGGCGAAGGCCGCCTCCAGGAACCCCGTGGACCTCTCCCCACCCCCCGGCGTCGACGCCGTGCGCTGCGATCTCGCCGACCCGGCCACCTTCGACGCGGCCCTGACCGGCGTCGACTCCGTCTTCCTGTACGCCGAGGCGACCCACGCCGCGGCCTTCGCCGACCGGGCCCGCGCCGCCGGCGTCGGGCACGTCGTGCTGCTCTCCTCCAGCTCCGTCCTCGACCCGGACGCCGCCGCGAACCCGATCGCCGCCTCCCATCTCGCGGCCGAGCGCGCCCTCTCCGCCGCCGCGGACGCCGGGGCCTTCGAGGCCACCCACCTCCGGCCGGGCGCCTTCGCCACCAACGCCCTGCAATGGGCCCCCGGGCTCCGGGACGGCCGGGGACCCGCCCTGCCCGTGCCGCGCGCGTACGGCGATCCGATCCATGAGCGCGACGTCGCCGAGGCGGCCTTCGCGGTCCTCACCGAGCCCCGGCTGCGCGGCTCCTCGTACCTCCTGACCGGCCCCGAGTCGCTGACCTTCGTCGAGCAGCTCGCGGTGCTCGCCGAGGTGACGGGCCGGCCCGCGCCGCACACCGTCGTGACCCCCGCGGAGTGGAAGGAGTCGGCCGCCGGCTTCCTGCCGGAGCCCTTCGCCGACGCCCTGCTCGCCCACTGGGCCGCGCACGACGGGCGGCCGGCGCCGCTGACCCGCACGGTGGAGGAGCTGACCGGCCACCCGGCCCGCACCTTCGCCGCGTGGGCCGCCGACCACGAGCGGGCCTTCCGCCCCTGACGGCGGCGAATTCCCTGGCAGCCCGTCCCGCCCCGGTGCGATCCTGTCCCCGTGAACGGACCGGAGATCCACATCAGTTTCGCCCCCGACCTGGGGCTCTTCGTCCCGGCCGACCGCCGCGTGGGCCGGACGACCCTGACCACCGACGGCACCTCCTCGCTCGGCCATGTCGTCGAGTCGCTCGGCGTGCCGCTCACCGAGGCCGGCCGGCTGCTGGTCGACGGACGGCCCGTCGACACCTCGTACGTCCCGGCGGCGGGCGAGAGCGTCGAGGTGGAGGCGGTCGTCCGCCCCCAGCCGGTGCGACCGGGCGCGCCTCTCCGGTTCCTGCTCGACGTGCACCTCGGCACGCTGGCCCGGCGCCTGCGGCTGCTCGGGGTGGACGCGGCCTACGAGAGCGAGGACATCGGCGACCCCGCCCTGGCCACGCTGTCCGCGAGCGAGCGGCGCGTCATGCTCTCGCGGGACCGCGGCCTGCTCCGCCGCCGCGAGCTGTGGGCGGGGGCGTACGTCTACAGCGACCGCCCCGACGACCAGCTCCGGGACGTCCTGGAGCGCTTCGCGCCGCCGCTCGCACCCTGGACGCGGTGCACCGCGTGCAACGGGCGGCTGAGCGACGCGGACAAGGACACGGTCCGCGAGCGCCTGGAGCAGGGCACCGAGAAGTCGTACGACGTGTTCGCCGAGTGCGTGGAGTGCGGCCGGGTCTACTGGCGCGGCGCCCACCACGCCCGGCTCGAGGCGATCGTCTCCGACGCGGTCCGTGAGTTCGGCGGCGCGACCACCGGCTGAACCCGGGGCGGGCTTCCGGGCGTCGCTCGCCCCGGCCGGGCATCGCCCGGCCCGGCCCCGGTTCAGTCCAGTCCGCCGCCGCGGAGCCGCTCGATCTGGGCGGCGCTGACCTCGACGGTGCGCCGCATGTGGGCGATGAGCAGGGCGACCTCGGCGTCGCTGTACACGTCGAACATCGTGCCCCAGGTGCTGTTGAGCTTGCGCCACAGGGCACCGAGTTCGGCGATCCGCTCGGGCACGAGGGCCACCAGGACCCGGCGCCGGTCCTCGGTGTCCCGTTCCCGCGTGACGTAGCCGGAGCGCTCCAGGCGGTCGACGAGCCGGGTCGCGGAGCCCGTGGTGAGCCCGGTCAGCTCGGCGACCCGCCCGGTGGTCACCGGACCCTCCTCCAGGCTGAGCAGGTTCAGACACTGGACGTCGGTCGGGTGGAGCCCCAGATGGTCGGCGACGGCCTGGTTGAACAGGGCGTACGCCGCCATGTAGCGGCGGGCCTCCCCGTACAGCTCGGTCATCAGCGCCTCGCGCCGGCCTGAACTCTTCTGCGTCATGCAGAGATTCTACGAACCAGACACCGGCCGACGGCCATCCGCTCGGGGGTCGCCGTCACGGCGCCTCCGCGGTCAGATAGCGCTGCACGGTCGGGCCCAGCCAGGCGACGACCTCCTCGGGGGGCATGTCGACGAGCGGCGGCAGCCGCAGCACGTAGCGGGTGAGCGCCATGCCGAGGATCTGGGAGGCGACGAGCGCCGCCCGTCGCGGCGCCTCCGCCGGGTCGGGGCAGACGCCCCGGGTGACGGGACCGAGCTGCTGGGCGAAGATCGCCTGCATCCGCTCCGCCCCGGCCGCGTTGGTGACCCCCACCCGCAGGAGACCGGTGAGGACGTCGTCCCGCTCCCAGCGCTCCAGGAAGTGCGTGACGAGGACGGCCCCGATGTGCCGCGCCGGCAGCGCGCCCAGCTCGGGGAGGTTCAGCTCGATCTGCGAGGCGGCGGCGAACAGGCCCTCCTTGTTGCCGTAGTAGCGCATGACCATCGACGGATCGATCCCGGCGTCCCGGGCGATGGCCCGGATCGTGGCGCGCTCGTACCCGTCGGAGGCGAAGCGCTCGCGGGCGGCCTCCAGGATGGCGGCTCTGGTGGTGTCGGAACGGCGGGCGGTCGTCATACCAACAACTGTAGGCCAACAGGCGTTGACACTCCATCGCGGTCGGCCCTACAGTTGCCAACAAGCGTTGACCAACAGCCGTTGGCCAACAGTCGTGGGCACCCCCGGGAGGCAGCCATGAGCACCGCGGAGACACCGA
The DNA here is from genome assembly GCF_008042145.1 of Streptomyces sp. adm13(2018). Classification (GTDB taxonomy): domain Bacteria; phylum Actinomycetota; class Actinomycetes; order Streptomycetales; family Streptomycetaceae; genus Streptomyces. The sequence goes on along the minus strand of NZ_RDBH01000235.1, from coordinate 2,188 downwards.
AGAACACGACGCGCCCTGCGAGCACGACGCGCGCCACGGCCACGACGACCACGACGACCACCACGAGCGGCACACGCACGACCGGCACCGGACCGACGGACACCCAGGTCCTCGTCATCGGCGCCGGCCCCACAGGCCTGCTCCTCGCGGGCGACCTCGCCGCCGCCGGCCTCGACGTGACCCTCGTCGAGCGCCGCCGCCCCGGTCTCGCCAACATGACCCGCGCCTTCGGCGTCCACGCCCGCACCCTGGAACAGCTCGACGCCCGCGGCCTCGCGGACGAGCTCGTCGCCACCGGCACGACCCTCGGCAGCGCGCGGCTCTTCGGGCGGCTCGACCTCGACCTGACCCGGCTGCCCAGCCGCTTCAACCACCTGCTCGTCACCCCGCAGTACGAGATGGAGCGCCTCCTGGAGCGCCGGGCCGAGGCCGCCGGCGTCACCTTCCGGCACGGCACGGAGTTACGTGACCTGCGCCAGGACGCCGACACGGTGACGGCGGAGTTCACCGACCCCGAGGGGGCCGCGCTCACCCTCACCGCCCGCCACCTGGTCGGCACGGACGGAGTCCGCAGCGCCGTCCGCACCGCCCTGGGCCTGCCCTTCCCCGGCGGATCCGTGATCCGGTCCCTCGTCCTCGCCGACGTCCGCCTCGCCGAGGAGCCCGCCGACTCCTTCAGCGTCAGCGGCTCGGAGGACACCTTCGTCTTCCTCGCCCCCTTCGGCGACGGCTGGCACCGGGTGATGGGGTGGGACCGCACCCGCCAGCTCCCGGACAGCGAGCCCGTCGACCTGGACGAGCTCCGCGAGATCACCCGGCGCGCCCTCGGCACCGACCTCGGCATGCACGACCCCCGATGGATCTCCCGCTTCCACAGCGACGAGCGCCAGGCCCCGTTCTACCGGGTCGGCCGGGTCTTCCTCGCGGGCGACGCCGCCCACGTCCACTCCCCCGCGGGCGGCCAGGGCATGAACACCGGCCTCCAGGACGCCGCCAACCTCTCCTGGAAGCTCGCGGCCGTCCTCCGCGGCGACGCGCCCGATCCCGAGGCCCTCCTCGACAGCTACCAGTCCGAGCGCCATCCCGTCGGCGCCGCCGTACTGCGCAGCAGCGGCGCGCTCGTACGCCTGGCGATGGCCCACACCCCGCTCACCCGCGCCGCCCGCTCCCTGATCACCCGGCTCCTGGGCACCCTGCGACCCGCCTCCGCCCGCGCCATGGGCATGATCAGCGGAATCGGCATCGCCTACGCGCCCCCGGCGGGCTCCCGCCGCCCCGCGGGCCGTCGCGCACCCGACGCACGACTGCGCGAAGGCCGCCTCTACGAACTGCTGCGGGCGGGCGAGTTCGTACTGATCACCCCGGAGGGCGGCGACCCCACCCTGCCCGGGAACGCCCCGGTCGCCCCGGAGCGCCTGATACGCGCGACCTGGACCGACCCGGCGCGCAGGACCGCGGTCCTGGTCCGCCCCGACGGGTACGTCCACTGGACGAGCAACTGACCGGCGCCCGAGGGGCCGTCAGAAGACGTAGGGATCGCCGGTGGCGAGCACCAGCACCCGATGCCGGTCGTTCCGCGGATTGCGGTCGGCGACACCGCCCCGCCAAGCGGTGGTGATGTCCACCGTCAGCTCGTCCGGCGAGCCGGCGGTCCGCAGGTCCAGCATCAGTTCGCCGACGCCTCCCGCGGCCGGCAGCTCACCGGTCCGGCAGGAGACGACCCGGTCGCTGCTCCACAGGCAGGCGTCGGGCAGCTCCCGGCCACCGGCCATCGGCACGGAGAACGCGAGCCGGACCGTCGCCTGGGCGAGATCCGTGGGACCGAAGTTCTCACTGACCAGCCAGACCCCGACCCGCCCGTCCCACAGGGAGACATGGCCGTGATGGGCCAGATCCGCCTCGGGCCCGGCCGCCGGCTCCACCGCACCGGCACCCGTACCGGCCCCCACCACCACCGCGGCCGCGAGAGCGACCCCGAGCACACCCTTCCGCAATCCACGCATAGACCCAAAGAAACCACAGACCATCAGATTTACCGACCATTCACCACCCAGCGTGTCCCTAGCCTCGCCCCCACCCACACGCACACCCTTCCGCAATCCACGCATAGACCCAAAGAAACCACAGACCATCAGATTTACCGACCATTCACCACCCAGCGTGTCCCTAGCCTCGCCCCCACCCACAC
>NZ_RDBH01000234.1 GCF_008042145.1 Streptomyces sp. adm13(2018) | reverse complement strand
CTCCGGGGCCGAGCGCCGTGCGCGGTGGCGGGTTGAGGAGCGGGGAGCCGTCCGGGCGTACGAGGCCGACGACGCACGCGTCCGCGCAGGCCGCCCTCAGCTCGGCGAAGGTCCGCCCCACGAGGCCGGGCACGCGGTGGACGTGCAGCTCGGCGCCGGCGAAGTCGAGCAGGTCCTCCAGGACACGGGACAGTCCGGGTTCGACGAGGCACTGGACGATGATCCGGGCCGTGATGCCGTCGACGTCGAGGACGACCGCGCCGGGTCCCGCGGCGAGCCGGGCGGTGGGGACGTTCCGGGTCTGCCGGACGGCGGCGACGACCCGTACGGCGCGGGCGTCGCCGACCACGGCCCGGAGGGCGAGCAGCGTCTTGACGACCTGGGTGTCGGCCTCGGGGGCGTCCGGCGGAAGCACGACGATCGCCGCGGCGGCGGCCGGGCTGACCCGGGCGAGGGCCGCCGGGTCGGCGGGGCGGCCCCGACGGCAGAGCAGCCGGACGCGTCGGCCTCCGGCGGCGACGAGCAGAGGCCTCAGCTCGCGTTCCATGTCGAGTTTGTCGCGGTCGGCGAGGACCACGACCGCGGTGTTCCGTCGCTGCGCGTGGGCGGCGAGCAGCTCGGCGACGAGCGTCGGGGTCTGTTCCGACCAGCCGAGGACGAGCGAGTGACCGCGCTCGACGACCGTCGACTGTCCGCGCTGGAGCTCGGTCAGCCGGTCGGTGATCGCCGTGGTGACGAGGCCGACGAGGGTGGAGACGTAGAGCAGGGAGACGAGGGCCAGCAGGACGGAGAGGCCGATCCGCAGGGGCGGGCCGACCTCGCCGCCGAGTCGGAGGGTCTGGCCGACCGTCCGCCAGACGGTCTCCACCTTCCCCCGGAGGGTGTCGGGAGCATGGCTGTCGGTCCAGACGAGGAGGGCGCTGGCGGGGGCGACGACGGCCAGGCAGACCAGCGCGAGCCAGCCCGCGACGGCGGTCATGCCCTTCACCACGGTCCGGTCCACCCAGTAGCGGGTACGGTCCCGCCACAGGGGTTCGGACGGGTGGCCGGTCGGGCCCGGGG
>NZ_RDBH01000233.1 GCF_008042145.1 Streptomyces sp. adm13(2018) | reverse complement strand
GAGTCCGGCGACCAGGACGGCGGCGAGGACGGTGCGGGTCGTGCGTACGGCTGACATGCGGTCTCCCCTGGGACGGTGCCGCGGTGTGTGTACCGCGGTCGGCGGGGAGGACCCCGGGGCCCGCCGGAGGGTTGACCGGGGGTGCGCCGGTTGAGCGGTTTCCGGCCGATCTGCGACGAAGGGAGGCCGACGGGCCCGAGAAGGCCGGGAGACGACGACCGTCAGGCCGCGGCGGGGTTGGCCGGGGAGTACTCCGGTGGGGACCAGCGCAGGGGACTGCCCGCCGGGGTCTCGGCGGTGCGTTCGACGCGGAAGCGGGTGACGCGGCCCTCCGGGCCGTACTCGGTGTGGGCGAGGCCGCTGAGCTGCAGCGTCGTCCCGGTCTCCCAGTCGAGCAGGAGCAGCCCGGCGCGACCGTCCGCCTCCAGGTTCCCCAGGGTCAGGAACATCGCGTTGCCCGGGTAGTCGCGCCAGCTGAGCTCCCGCGGGGCGTCGGCCCGGAGGAACCCGGGGTTGCCCCCGCGATGGCTGGTGTCGACTCCGTCGGGTCCCGCGCTGGCCACGAAGAAGGTGTCCGCCGCCCGGACCCGGCGCAGCTGGTCGGGGGTGAGCGCCTCGCCGTGCCGGACTGTGCCGGTTCCGCGGCCGGCGGCATCGGAGCCGTACCACTCCCTCTTCTGGAGGTACTTCGGGCAGTTCGAGAACACCTGCTCGGCCTCGATGGTGACGCCGCGGGCGCTGGGGCGGGCGGTGCCGTTG
>NZ_RDBH01000232.1 GCF_008042145.1 Streptomyces sp. adm13(2018) | reverse complement strand
GGGGGCGTAACCACGGGGGGCCCGCGGGGCGGTCCGGCCGCGGCCGGCCGTGGCCACGCGCGCGTGGGCGGGTGCCCGGTTTCCCGTACGGGCGGGGCCCGGTGATGACAGGGTCGGCCTCATGGCCGACAGCGACGCACGGACGCGCGTGGGCCCGGTGACGGCACTCCTGGATGCCACCGGGCTGTTCTTCAGGGCGGCGCGGGACGCCTTCCCCGGTGCCGTCGAGGCCGACTGGGCGGCCGCCGCCGCGCTGGACCCCGGTGCGGCGGGCCCGGACGGCGCGTGGCGGCTGGACTTCCGCTGCTTCGCCGTCGCCGATCCCGACGGCGGGGGCTGGACGCTGGTGGACGCGGGCGTCGGCCCCGCCGAGGGGCCCGGGGCGCCCTGGTGCCCCGTACCGGGCAGGCTGCCGGAGGTGCTCACGGAGGCCGGGATCGAGCGGTCCGACGTCCACACCGTGGTCCTGACGCACCTGCACGAGGACCACACGGGCTGGGCGGCCGACACCGCCGGCCGGCCCTTCTTCCCGGCCGCCCGGTACGTGGTGCAGCGCGCGGAGACCGCCGCCCTGGACCGTCAGGACCCGGTGTGGGACTGGGTGGTGGAACCGCTCCGCGCCGCGGGACAGCTGCACGAGGTCGACGGCCGGCACCGGCTGCGTCCGGGGGTCACCCTGCTGCCCACTCCCGGGCACACCCCCGGCCACCAGTCCGTCCTGGTCGAACGGCCCGACGGCAGGGACGTCCTGGTCACCGGCGACCTCCTGGTGCACGCGGTGCAGCTCGCCGCGCCGGCCGTGGCCTACGCCCATGAGCGCGACCCGGCCGCCGCCCGCGCCTCCCGCGAGGAGACGCTCGCCCGCGCCGCCGACAGCGGGGCGGTCCTGGCGACGGCCCATCTGACCCGACCGTTCGTCGACGTGCCGCAGAGGCCCGGGGGCTGAGGACGGGGGGGCGG
>NZ_RDBH01000231.1 GCF_008042145.1 Streptomyces sp. adm13(2018) | reverse complement strand
ACTCGGGTACGGGGGTGGTGGCGGCCGGGACGCAGGAGCACTCGGCGAGCCACCAGTCCGGGTGGAGCAGGCCGGCCCCGGGGTCGTTCGTGAAGGGGTACTGGTTGTAGAGCCAGGAGTACTGCGAGGTGAGCGTCATCGTGCGGCGGTCGCGGCCGTCGACGGAGACGTCCAGCGGGGCGGTGATCCCGCCGCCGCCGGGCGCGTCGGGGATGCTGTAGCGCACGGTCAGGGCGTTGGCCGCGCGGGGCAGGGTGAACTCGACGTACTGGCCGGGGACGAGCCGGACCGCCTTCCGGCCGGAGGCCTCCGAGGCGAGGGTGTACGGGGTGCGGTCCGGGCCGATGACGGTGCCGGTGGAGCGGGCGTTCTCCGCCTCCTGCTCGTCGAAGGCGACGGCGGCGCCGCGCCCGGCGGTGAGCGCGGGGTCGAGCGCCGCACGGGTGGTGACGGGCGTGCCGGACGCGGGGCGCGGGGCGGCCCCGGCCGTGGTGACGGCCGCCTGGCCGAGGCAGAGGAGGGCGCAGGCGACGGCGGTGGCTCTGGCACCGGCGCGGACGCGCGGACGGACGCGGCTGGGGATCATCTGGGCTCGCTTCTCGGACGGTGGGGACCCGCGGCGGACGGGCGTCGCCGCGGTGGGGCGAGGCGCGCGGCGCCGGGTGGGAGAAGCGCGCCGCGCGCACGGAAGCCCCGCTCCCGGCCCCCCACGGAACGGGATCGGGGCTTCCGTCACGGCCGGGTCAGGTCCCGGCCTCGGCCACCGTGCGCCGTGGCCGACGGAGTCGGCTGAGCGGCCTCGGCCGCACGGTGGGGTCTTTCCACGGGCCGCCGTCCGCGCCCGCGTGCGGGGCGGGGACGGCGGCTGCCGGAGCGGCCCGGGCTCAGGCGCGCAGCCAGGCGGCGGTGTCCGGGGGG
>NZ_RDBH01000230.1 GCF_008042145.1 Streptomyces sp. adm13(2018) | reverse complement strand
GCCCGCAACAGCTCCTCCGCCCCCGCCGCGTCCAGCGCCGCGACCGGCAGGACGTGCGCGGCCACGTCCCCCAGGTCCAGCGGCTCCCGGCAGGTCACCAGGACCAGGCTCTCCGAACGCTCCGGCAGCAGGGCCCGCGCCTGGGCCGCGTCCACGGCGTCGTCCAGGATCACCGTCACCGGGACCCCGGTCAGCTGCCGCTGGTACAACTCCGTGAGCCGGGACACCTGTTGGTCCGCCGTGGCGCCCTCCCGGAACAGCAGCCGCTCGCGCGGGGCGCCGAGCCGGTTGAGCAGATGGAGCAGCGCCTCCCGGGTGGCGAGGGGCCGTTCGTCGCTCGCGCCTCCCCGCAGGTCGACCACGCAGGCGCCGCGGAACTGGTCGCGCAGCGCGTGCGCGGCCCGCACCGCGAGCGCCGTCCGCCCGGAGCCCGGCTCGCCGTGCAGCAGGACCACCGTCGGCCGCGTCGCCGCCGACGCTCGCCCGGTCTGGACCCAGCGGGTGATCCGGGCCAGCTCCTCCCGCCGCCCCGCGAAGTCTCCGCCCGGGTCCGGCAGTTGGCTGAAGGAACGCTCCAGCACGGCCCGCCGCCGGGCAGCGGCGCTCCGGTCGGCCCCACGCAGCCGCTCGGGACGGACGGTCCCGGCCGGCCGGTCGGGGGCGGGCCACCTCGTGGGGCCGTTCGCGAGCGGGCCGGGCCGCCCACCCTCGCCGCCGACCGCCGCCGCCTCCCGCTCGGGGGCGGGCGCCTGCGCCGGTACTGCTCCCCGCTCCCTCTCCCGCTCCAGGAAGGGGAGCATCCCCCGGACCTCCAGAGCCGCCAGCCACCGCTCCCGCGCGGCCCCGACGGCACCGCCCGG
>NZ_RDBH01000023.1 GCF_008042145.1 Streptomyces sp. adm13(2018) | reverse complement strand
CCCGGCGACACCCGCGCCCCCGTGGACACCCGCGCCCCCGGCCGTTGGGACGACGGGCTGATCGCCCGGCGGGCCGCCGAGCGGGCCGTCGTCGGGGACGTGCTGCCCGGTGCGGACGAGGTCCGGGAGCCCGACACCCTGCCGCCGCTCGGTGGGAGTTACGGCGGGCCCCTCCGTGCCCGCCTCGACGCGCTCCACGAACTCGTCGGGCTCTCCCGTACGCGGGTCGAGAGCGAGGCCCTCGCCGAGGCGGGGCGGGTGCTCGACGAGGCCGCCGCCCGGCAGCGGCTCTCCTCCCGGCACACCGTGATCGCCATCGCCGGCGCCACCGGCAGCGGCAAGTCCACCCTCTTCAACGCCCTGGCCGGCGTCCCCGTCTCCGAGACCGGGCTCCGCCGCCCCACCACCTCCGCGCCCATCGCCCTCAGCTGGTCCGAGGGCGCCGCCGGACTGCTCGACCGGCTCGCCGTCCCCGGCCGGCTGCGCCGCCGGCCCCTCGCGGGCGGCGCCGCCGACACCGCGCTCCAGGGACTCGTCCTCATCGACCTCCCCGACCACGACTCGGCCGTCACCGCCCACCGCGACCAGGTCGACCGGGTCCTCGGCCTCGTCGACGCCGTCATCTGGGTGGTCGACCCCGAGAAGTACGCCGACGCCGCCCTCCACGAGCGCTACCTCCGGCCCCTCGCCGGACACGCCGAGGTCACCTTCGTCGTCCTCAACCAGATCGACCGGCTCGGTACCGATGCCGCCGACCTCGTCCTCGACGACCTCCGCCGCCTCCTCGACGAGGACGGCGTGGCCCTCGGTGAGCACGGCGAACCCGGCGCCACCGTCCTCGCCGTCTCCGCCCTCACCGGCGACGGCGTCCCCGAACTACGGGAGATGATCGGCGGATTCGTCCAGGAACGCACCGCTCCCGAGCGGCGGCTGGCCGCCGACGKCGACGCCGCCGCGGCCCGGCTCCGCCCCGCCTACCTCGCCGAGGGCCRCGCCGGTCTCGGCGAACGCTCCCGCGAGGCCTTCGCCGACCGGCTCGCCGTCGCCGTCGGCGCCCAGGCCGCCGGCGAGGCCGCCGAACGGGTCTGGCGCCGCGGCGCCATCCGCGCCTGCGGCACCCCCTGGCTGCGCCTCTACCGCTGGTACGAGCGGATCCGCGAGCACGGCCCCGCCGCCCCCCATCTCACCCCGCCGGTCGAGGAGGAGCTGACGGCACGCCAACGCGTCGAACAGGCCGTCCGGATCGTCGCCGACGAGGCCTCCCGCGGCCTGCCCGTCCCCTGGGCGCAGGCCGTCCGCGAGGCGGCGGCACGCGGAGCGGACGGGCTGCCCGAGGCCCTCGACGAACTCACGGCCGGCATCGGCGACGCCGCGGCCCGGCCGCCCCGCCCCGCCTGGTGGCCCGCCGCCGTCCTCGCCCAGGCCGTGATGACGCTCCTGCAGATCTTCGGCGCACTGTGGCTGGTGGGCCAGATCGTCGGCGTCGTCGAACCGGGGCTGCTCCCGCCGGTCCTCGTCATGCTCGGCGGCATCATCGGCGGACCGCTCGTCGAATGGGCCTGCGAGGGCGCCGTCAAGGGGCCCGCCCGGCGGTACGGGCAGGAGGCCGAACGCAGGCTGCGCGAGGCGACCGCGGCCTGCGGCCGGGCCCGGGTGCTCGACCCCGTGGCGGCGGAACTGGTCCGCTACCGCGAGGTGCGCGAGCAGTACGCGACCGTCGTCGGCGCACGCCCGTCGGCCCGGATCGTCGGCGGCGCCCGCGGCGGTACGGGCCGACGGGCGTGCGCCGACGAGCCCCATCCCGGGCCGTACCCCGCCCGGGAGCCCCGAGCAGGCAGGCCCCGCAGCGGCCCGTGCCCCGTCAAGGGGCCCGGGGCGCAAAGCCCGTACCCCCATCCGAGTGGGCGAGTTGTCCCCATTCCCGCCCTTGTCCACAGCCCCCAGCGGCTTCTCCTCCAGGGCGCCACGATGGTGCTCGACCGGTGAAGACGCAGCAGCGTGAACGCAGGGTGGGGGGACGGACCATGAACGACACGACCGTGACGCTCGTCGGCAACGTGGCGACGGCGGTGGAGTACCGGGACACGCCGACGGGAGGCGTCGCCAGGTTCCGCTTCGCGGTGACGGCCCGCCGCTGGGACCGCGAGAAGGAGCTCTGGTCGGACGGCCCCACCAGCTTCTACACGGTGTCGGCCTGGCGCTCCCTCGGGGCCAATCTGGCGGCCTCCGTCTCCGTCGGGGAACCGCTCGTGGTGCACGGTCGGCTGAGGGTGCGTGAGGACGAGCGGGACGGCCTGCGCAAGACCTTCGTCGACGTGGCCGCGCTGGCCGTGGGCCATGATCTGAGCCGTGGTACGGCGGCCTTCCGCCGTGCGGCACGGCCTGCCGGGGCCGATCGGGGGCCGGGGGCGGAGTACGGTCCTGGGGTGCCGTCGGAGCCGGGGCCGGGGCTCGCGGCGACACRGGACCGGGACCCCTGGGCGATCGCCGCGAAGGCCGGGGAGGGGGCGGCGGAGCGGTTGGTGACCGTGCCCTGACCATGAGTTGTGTCGACTTGTCTACCAACTCGCCCTGGGTGATAACGATTCCGATTCGGAATGGTTATCTGACCGTATGGCCGGGCACCGGGGGGTTCCGCATCCCTAGGATTCCCGGGTACTCATGTGGCACGTGAGCCCATCGGGTCTGTGATCTGCTGGCGTGCGCTCCCCCCACGCGAACCGACGATGTTCGTGCGTTGTTCGTGGAGCGACTCGCCCGGAGGGGAAAGCAATGTATTCAGTTCGTGGACGAGGCATCACCCGCCTCGCCGCAGCCGCCCTCGTCTCCGGCCTTGTCATGGCCGGTGCGATAGCGACCGCCGGCCCGGCGCTGGCCGATGACGGTGGCACCGGTGGCGTGACGGCGAAGCTCGGCGAGATGACCGACCGGGACGCGGTCGTGATCTCCGAGAAGAACGGCGAGAAGTGGGGCGTCGACGGCGGCCTCTTCTCGATGCAGGTCGAGGGCGGAGGCACGCTCCAGCTCTACTGCATCGACCTCCGGACGCCGGCCAAGCACGACTTCGACTACAAGGAAGTCGGCTGGGACCAGTCCTCCCTGCACAACAACGAGAACGCCGGGAAGATCCTCTGGATCCTCCAGAACGGTTACCCGAAGCTCTCCGCGGAGGAGCTCGGCAAGAAGGTCGGCGTCGACCTTTCCAAGAACGAGGCCGCCGCGGCCACCCAGGCCGCGATCTGGACCCTGTCCGACGACGTGAAGGCGACGCCGAAGAGCAAGGACGCCCGGAAGCTCACCAAGAAGCTCCTGAACGACGCGGTCAAGCTCGAGGAGCCGAAGGCCTCCCTCTCGCTCTCCCCTTCCTCCGTCGCGGGCAAGGCCGGTGAGCGGCTCGGCCCGATCACCGTCTCCACCAACGCCCAGATCGCCAAGCTGGCGACCGCCCCGGGCACCCCGGACGGCGTGAAGGTCGTGGACAAGGACGGCAAGCCCGTCACCGAGGCCAAGAACGGCGACCAGGTCTACTTCGACGTCCCCGCCGGCACCGCCGACGGCACCGCCGGTCTGACCGCCGAGGCCTCCACCAAGGTCTCCCTGGGCCGCGCGTTCGTCTCCATCGACGGCCCGTCCCAGACCCTGATCCTGGCCGGCTCCAGCGAGTCGACCGTCAACGCCCCGGCCTCGGCCACGTGGGCGAAGAAGGGTGCCGTCCCGGCCGTCACGGTCGCCAAGGACTGCGCCAAGGGCGGCCTGGAGGTCATCGCCTCCAACGAGGGCGACGAGGCCTGGACCTTCGACCTGAAGGGCACCTCGTACACCGTCGCCGCCGGTGAGACGAAGACCATCCCGGTCCCGCTCGCCGAGGACGAGGCCTACAAGTTCACCATCACCGGCCCGAACGGCTTCGAGGAGACCTTCGAGGGCGTCCTGGACTGCAAGACGGCCACCCCCGGCCCGAAGCCGTCCGAGACCCCCACCACGGAGCCCTCGACCGAGCCGTCGAGCCCCGCCCCGTCGACCACCGCTCCCTCGACCGGTGACACCACGGGCGGCACCACCGGCAGCACCGGCTCCACCGGCACCACCACCGGTGGCGGCGACCTCGCCGAGACCGGCAGCTCCAACGCCACCCCGATGATCGCGGGCATCGCCGCCGCGCTCGTCGTGATCGGCGGCGGCGCGGTGTTCTTCCTCCGCAAGAAGAAGACCGCCGGCGCCTGATCCACGGCCCCGGTGCCGGCCCCGCCGGCACCGGAAGGCCACCGGTCCGATGAGTGATCCGCGTCACAGCGCGATCGCCCCGTGACCACCGCACGACCCCGGAACGCGTCAGCGTCCGGGGTCGTCGCACGTCCCGGGCTCGGCGCGGGTACGCCGCTCCGCGGGCAGTTCCTCGTCCCGCGCCCGGAACTCGGCGACGGCCGCGGCCACCGCGGCGCGCATGTCCGCGGCGTCCGGCAGCCCGGGGACCGGCCGCCAGCCGGTGCGGGGCGGGAGGACAC
>NZ_RDBH01000229.1 GCF_008042145.1 Streptomyces sp. adm13(2018) | reverse complement strand
CCCGAGGGCGCGCAACCTGCCCCTCGCCGGCGCCGAAGCGGCCCAACTCACCGCGGCCTTCTGCTTCGACGACCTCGGGCGGCACCGGTTCTGGTGCATGTGCCGGGAGGACAACACCAGCGCCAGGCGCCTCTACGTCAGTCTCGGAATGAGCCACCAGGGCCTCTTCCGCGAGGTCGACCTGAAGGAAGGCCGCCGGCACAACCACCTGGTCTTCGACTGGCTCGCCCCGGAATGGGAGGACCGGCGCAAGCCTCCGCCGCAGCGGCGACACCCCGACGTCGTCATCGCACGTCCCCAGGAAGCGGACGCGGCCCCCCGCCGCTGAACGTCCACGGGGGCGGCGACGAGATCGTCCGCCCCCGCGCGCGGGGGGCGCTACAGGTCGCGTGTGGCGGGCTGAGGGAGGGCCGGGGATGTGGGCTCTTCGTGGGCCGTGATGTGGGAGAGCGCGGTCCTCACGTGGCGGACGGCGTTCTCCGCGTCCGTGAACTCCTCCGACGTGGGCACGACGGTGCCGAACGACTGCCGTTCGTCGGCGGTCAGGGCGCGCCAGCGGAGGACCGGGGTCAGGGTGACCGTGGCGCTGGAGAGGAACCAGGCGAGCTGGCCGTGGGTGTGCGCGGTGCCGATCGTCAGGATGGCGAGGGCTTCGCGCAGGCGCTCCAGGCGTTCGATACCGGGCAGCTCCTGCTGTACGTCGGCGGGGCCGATGGTCTCGCCGAGTCGGATGGCCGTCGTGCGGGCCAGGGTGGTGCCGGCCGCGGAGAGGTCCCATTGCGCGGTGCTGGTCTGTCGCTCGGCCTGGGCCGTGAGCGCGGCCGCCTGGGCGCACATACCCGTATCGGTGTGTGCGGTG
>NZ_RDBH01000228.1 GCF_008042145.1 Streptomyces sp. adm13(2018) | reverse complement strand
GGGTGGGCCGGGTCGGCGCGGGGGTCGCCGCCGGTCGCGCGGCCGCCGTCGTGGAACCGTACCTGCGCGACCGCCTCGCGGAGTCGGGCCGCGGCGGTGGGGCCGAGCGTGCCCGCGGTCTCCCGCCGCGCCTGCTCCAGGACCTCCATCGCGCCCGCGGTGTCGTCCAGGCGCAGCCGGAGGTAGGCGAGCCGCAGGGCGTGCCGGAACCTTTCGGCGGGCGCGGTGACGGTGGAGGAGTGGGCGGTGAGGGCGCGGGCGGCGGCGGGCAGGTCGAGGCCGCTGAGCGCCTGGATCCGCAGGGCCTCCGCCCGGCGCTCGTGCCCCTCGGGCACGCCGTGCAGGACGGCCTTCTCGATGAGCCGGCGGGCGCCCGCCGGGTCGTGCTCGACCACGCCCTGGGCCACCTCCATGAGCAGCTGCGCCATCCAGGGTTCGTCCAGGCGGTGGGAGCGCAGCAGGTGCGCGGCCACGTCCTCGCTCGGGTCGCCGCGGTACCGCATCCTGCGGGCGGCGAGCCGGTGCAGCTCGGCGCGTTCGGCGCAGGGGATGTCCTGGTAGAGCAGTCCGGCGAGGAGGGGGTGGCGGAACTTCATGTCGTGCGGACAGAGGAGTCCCGACTCGGTGAGTCTGCTGATACATCGACACGCGTCCTCGGTGGGGACGCCGCAGAGGTCCGCGAGGAGGGCGGCGTCCACCGGACCGCGCAGGATGCTGGCGGCGCGGGCGATGTCGAGTCCGTGCGGGTCGATCCGCCGGAGCATGCACAGGATGCGCTCCTTGACGGCCTGGAGTCCCAGGCGCTCGTCCGGCGGGGCGCCCGGGGCGCGGCCGGCGCGTCCCTCGGCCGGGTGC
>NZ_RDBH01000227.1 GCF_008042145.1 Streptomyces sp. adm13(2018) | reverse complement strand
GGTTCGCGGCGAGCACCAGCGCGACCGCCGTCGCCACGGGGACGGGAACGGGGGTGCGGCGGGGCGCGGGAGCGGTGACGCCCCGGTGCCCCCCGCCCCGGCCGACGGCGCCCCGGAGCCCGACGCCGTGGGCGAGACCCCGCCCGACACCGCGGGCGGCTCGGCGGCCGACACCGGGGCCGACTCGGCGATCGGTGCGGTTCCGGTCCTCAGTCACGAGGTCTGGAAGCGGCCCGCCCCCCTTCTCACCACCGACACCGCGCGGCCCGAGGGCGGCGGCCGGGCGGCGCCCGGCGACGCCCCGGCGCCCGCCCGTCAGTGGCCGCTGCTGACCGTGCTCGGTCTCGCCGGCATCGGTCTGCTCGTGGTCGGGACGGACGCCTTCGCGCAGTCCTTCCGCATCGGCACGATGCTGGTCGGCGCGGCGCTCCTGGTGGGGGCTGTGCTGCGCAGGGTGATGCCCTCGGTGGGCATGCTCGCCGTACGGTCCCGGTTCACGGACATGATCACGTACGGGGTGATGGGTGGCCTGATCGTGCTGCTCGCGCTCATGGTGCAGCCGCGGCCCTGGCTGCAGATCCCGTTCCTGGAGGACATCCTCCATCTGACGGTCACCTGACGGGCGCGGCCTCCCGGCGACCCCGACGATCCGTGGCGCGGTGCCCGCCCTCTCCCCCGTGGGAGGGCGGGCACCGCTGCGTTCCAGGGTCATGTACGTGCCAAGGTCGGTTCAAGGTCCGGCAGGGCGCTGTGGCACGGAAGTGACCATTCCGGTACCTCGGGTACGCATCCGGGGGCGCGCATCGCCCGGGGACCTGCCATCCTTCGGAGAAGCAGGGGAGACCCGGGAGGCACGGGACAAGGGGGACCGCCATGCCTGGCTGGAAGGCGCTGCCGGACGAACTCGATCCGGATGTGCGTGCGTTCACGGAACGGCTCCGGCGCCTCATCGAGCGCAGCGGCCTCGGCGTCACCGCCGTCGCCGAGCGCACCGGGCGCGAACGGTCCGCCTGGGACGCCTACCTGAACGCCCGCCGGCCGGCGCCCCGCAGCGCGGTCGTGGCCCTCGCGGAGGTGACCGGAAGCGACCCGGCGGGCCTCGCGACCGACTGGGAGCGCGCGGAACGCGCGTGGGCCCGCACCGCTCCCGAGGCCGGGAAGGCCGTTGCCGGCGGCGACGGTCGTGCGGCCGGCCCCGTGGACGGGGACGGCGGCCACCGCGACGGCCCCGAGGCCCCGGACCAGACCCTCCAGATCCGCCGCGTCGACCACCCCGACCGGGCGGCGGCCGCCCCGGGCGTGAAGGGGGCCGGCGGTCCGGGCGTTGCCGGTCCCACCGCAGGGTCCCGCGCTTCCGATGCTCCGGGCCCGACGGGGGAGACCCGCGGCCCGGGTGGTCCCGGCCCCACGGGGGAGACCCGTGCCCCAGGCCTCTCCGAGGGGGCCCGCGCCCCCGGCTCCACCTGGAATGTCCGTACCCCCGGCTCCTCCGGGGAGCCCCGTACCC
>NZ_RDBH01000226.1 GCF_008042145.1 Streptomyces sp. adm13(2018) | reverse complement strand
ACCCCCTCCTGGGCCCAGCAGGCGCAGCCCCAGCCCCAGCCGCAGGCCCCGCAGGGACAGGACCCGCAGCAGCCCGTCGTCCCCTGGAAGCCGCCGGTCGACGACCTGTTCGTGCAGGCGGCCCGCGCCCAGGCCTCCGCGCGGCCCGCCGGGCTCGGCCGCCGGCTGGCCGCCCGGCTGATCGACACCCTCGTGCTCGGCGCGCTCGTCGGCGCCGCCGCCTTCCCGTTCGTGACCGCGGCCCTCGACCACATCGACGGCAAGATCGCGGCGGCCGAGCAGTCCGGCGTCACCGTCCAGGTGTGGCTCGTCGACGGCACGACCTCCGTGCAGTTCGGCATCGCCCTGGCGGCGTTCCTCGTCCTCGGCGTCCTGTACGAGGTGCTGCCCACCGCCAAGTGGGGCCGCACGCTCGGCAAGAGGCTGTGCGGGATCGAGGTGCGGGACATCGAGGCGCACCAGGCGCCGCGGTTCGGCGCGGCCCTGCGCCGCTGGCTCGTCTACAGCGTCCTGGGGCTCCTGGCCGTCGGCGTCCTCAACGTGCTGTGGTGCCTCTTCGACCGCCCCTGGCGGCAGTGCTGGCACGACAAGGCGGCCCGCACCTTCGTGGCGCGCTGACCCCGGCGGGGGCGCGGGGAACCCTGATGGCGGAGGGTCCCCCGAACGGGCGGTGATTCCTTGCGGGGGCGTCCGCCCCGGGATGCACTGCCCCCATGAGCACCGACCAGCCGCCGCCCGGCCAGCCGCCCGAGGAGGACCCGTTCCTCAAGAGGCCGCAGCAGCCTCCGCCGCCCTCCGGGGGCCAGCAGCCGCCGCCCGGCGGGGGCCCACCCGGCGGCGGGCCTCCGGGCGGCGGGCCTTCCGGG
>NZ_RDBH01000225.1 GCF_008042145.1 Streptomyces sp. adm13(2018) | reverse complement strand
TAGCACCCGGAAACCCGTTCGCGGGGCGGGATCCGGCTGCCTAGGGTCGCCGCATGACGATGGTCGCGATTCTCAGCGGAGCAGGTGTCTCGACGGACTCGGGCATCCCCGACTACCGGGGGCCGAAGGGGCTTTGGCGGCAGGACCCGGAGGCCGAGCGGCTCGTGACCTACGGGCCGTACATGGCCGATCCGGAGATCCGCCGCCGCTCGTGGCGCATGCGGCTCGACGGTCCGGCCCTGAACGCCGAGCCGAACGCCGCGCACCGCGCCGTCGCCGCGTACGAGCGGGCCGGCGGCAACGCGCTCCGGGTGATCACGCAGAACGTGGACGGTCTGCACCAGGCCGCCGGCCTGCCCGAGCGGAAGGTGCTCGAACTCCACGGTTCGGCGCGGTCGGTGGTGTGCACGGGATGCCGCGCGCGGTCGTCGATGGCGGAGGCTCTCGACCGGGTGCGGGCCGGTGAGCCCGATCCGGCGTGCCGGGCCTGCGGCGGGATCCTGAAGTCGGCGACGGTGATGTTCGGCCAGCGGCTCGATCCGGTGGTGCTGGGCAACGCCATGTCGATCGCCAAGGCGACGGAGGTCTTCGTCGCGGTCGGCAGCAGCCTCCAGGTGCAGCCCGCCGCGTCCCTCGCGGGGATCGCGGCCGACCACGGCGCCCGGCTGATCATCGTGAACGCCGAGCCCACCCCGTACGACCCGATGGCCGACGAGGTCCTGGGCAACCCGGCCGCCTCCCGGGCCGTGGGCCTCGCCAACGGCAAGAACCCCGTCGGCGTGATCGTCCCCTGCCACCGGGTGATCGGCGCGGGCGGCGGCCTCACCGGCTACGGCGGCGGGCT
>NZ_RDBH01000224.1 GCF_008042145.1 Streptomyces sp. adm13(2018) | reverse complement strand
GCACCTGGAAGCCATTGCCGACGCGCTGCTCGCGTTCCAGCACACCGTTCTGCCGCTCGGCGACGAGAAACCCTCGGCCGCCCACCGTTCCCGGCTCGCGCTCGCCGAAGCCGCCGGGACGGTGCTCGCCGGTGGCCTCTCCGTGCTCGGCATCAGCGCACCCGAACGGATTTGAAAGAGTTCAGACATGAGTCGTTCCGCCCACCCCGCAGGTCCTCGCCACGCCGACGTCCTTCCCGAGGGCCACTACACCGCGCCCCCCGCCGACCTCAACGTCCTCGACCCCAAGGTGTGGTCGCGGACCGTCGAGCGCGACGAGCGCGGTGTCGCCACCGTCGGCGGGCGGAGCGTGACCGACCTCGCCGAGGAGTTCGGGACCCCCGCCTACTTCCTCGACGAGGCCGACTTCCGTGCCCGCTGCCGCGCCTGGGCCGAGGCCTTCGGCCCGGACGCCGACGTCTTCTACGCCGGCAAGGCCTTCCTCTCCCGGGCGACCCGGTCGGGGGCGCGGTGGCGGGCGGCGGCGAGGAGGACGAGGGGGTGGTCGCCGAGGACGCCGAGAAGTTCGGGTGCGGGCACGGGCACGTCGTACGAGGGCTCGAACCCGAGCTGCGCGGCGTTGACGACGAGCCGCCGGGCACGGGAGTGGGCGTACCGCACGCGGAAGAGGGGATTGCGCTCGTGCTGCGCGAGCAGGGGCGTCCCGTCGAGCGGCCGATCCTGGGGCGCGGCCCGCAGGAGGGCCCAGCGGGCGGCGTCGGGGCCGAGGAGGTGGGCGGCGTCGGGGCCGAGGAGGTCGGGCTCGTAGGGGCCGGGGTGGACGTGGATCCGCTCGGGGGTCTGG
>NZ_RDBH01000223.1 GCF_008042145.1 Streptomyces sp. adm13(2018) | reverse complement strand
GGGTCGTACGGTGCGAAGGCCGGCGGCTCGTACGGCGCGGGGGGCGTTCCGTCGCCGGGCGCGCACCCCGGGGGCGACCCCTCCGAGACCATGCCGCTCCTGCTGCGCGGGATCGGCGACATACCCCCGCCGCCCGGCCGTGAGTCCGGATACGGGTTTGAGTACGGGCCCGGGGCCGGAACCGGTTCCGGGGCCGGGTACGAGCAGGGGGCCGGCCGGGGGCGGGCCCGGCGCCGCGGCGCGCTGGTCGCGGTGGTGGCCGCCGTCGCCGTGGCGGGCACCGCGGCCCTCGCGGCGGCCGTGCTCGGCGGCGGGGAGGAGCCGGAGGACCGGGCGGCCGTCCCCGAGGTCACCACGAGCGCGTCCCTGAACCTCGCCGTGTCCGAGTCACCCTCCGCCTCCGCCTCGTCGCGGACTCCGGAGCCGACGTCGTCCTCGCCGACCCCGCGCGAGACCACCGCGTCGCCGTCGCCGTCGACCACGGCACCTTCGGCGACTCCGACGACCGCGTCGCCGAGCGGTTCCGCGACCCCGAGCGGCACGACGGCGCCCTCCGCCTCCTCGTCGGCCACGACCACAGCGCCGACGACGCCCCCGCCGACCACGGCACCGTCGGCGGAGCCGCCGGAGGAGGGCGGGGAGGACGTCACGACCCTCAGCATGGGTTCCACGGGCCACGAGGTGCGGCAGCTCCAGCGGCGGCTGGCCTCGGTGTGGGTCTACTTCGGCCGCATCGACGGACGGTACGACGAGGAGGTCCGCGACGCGGTGGCCCGCTACCAGTCGTGGCTGCACATCGTGGCCGACGAGGAGGCGGAGGGCGCCGTCGTGCCGCTCGGGGTCGCGGAACCGCTCGGCGACGCGGTCGTCGGAGTCGCCGAAGG
>NZ_RDBH01000222.1 GCF_008042145.1 Streptomyces sp. adm13(2018) | reverse complement strand
GCGCCGCCCGCGCGGACGACGGCGTGGATGGCGATGAGGAGGTGGAAGGAGCGGGGGAGGGCGACACCGACGACGGACTCGGGTCCGACTCCGCGTCCGACGAGGAGGCGGGTGAGCCGGTTGACGCGTGCGTCGAAGTCCGTACGGGAGAGGTCTTCGCCCTCGAAGACGAGCGCGGGGCTTTCGGAGCCGGTGGCGTGGGCGGCACGGGCGGCGCGGTCGGATCCGGCGGCGACGAGGTCGGCCAGGTCGACGGGTCCGTCCAGGACGTGCGCGGTGTCGTTCCAGCCGTGCAGCCGCCGCCGTTCGGCCGCGTCCATCAGGTCGATCGACGTCACGGGCGCGGCCGGATCGGCCACCACGGCGGCCAGCAGCCGGAGCAGACGCTCCGTCAGCCGCTCGGCACCGGCCCGCTCGAAGAGATCCGTCGCGAAGCGGAGACCGCCGCTGATCCCGCCGTCGGCCTCGGAGCCGCCGAACGCGAACTCCAGGTCGAACTTCGACCCGCCGATCTCCACCGGCAGTTCACTCGCCCGCACCCCGAAGAGCTCGGACACCCCGGTCTCCACCGAGTGGTACGTCACCATCGTCTGGAACAGCGGGTTGCGGGACTGCGAGCGGGCCTGGCCGACCGCCTCCGCCACCGCCTCCAGGGGCAGATCGGCGTGCGAGAACGCCGCGAGACCGGTGTCCCGGACCCGGCCGACCAGGTCGGCGAAGCTCGGCTCGCCCGTGAGGTCGGCGCGCAGGACGAGGGTGTTGAGGAAGAACCCGACCATCGGGTCCAGCTGCTCGTCGCCCCGGCCGGAGACGGGTGTGCCGATCGCGATGTCGTCACCGGCCCCGAGCCGGTGCAGTAGGGCGGTGACGGCCGCGTGGACCACCATGAACATCGTCGCGCCGGAGTCCCGGGCGATCCGGGCGAGCCCCGAGCCCGTCTCCGCGTCCACCGCGAAGGGCACCACGTCGCCCTGGTACGAGGGCGTGGCGGGGCGCGGTCGGTCGGTGGGGAGGGCCAGCTCCTCGGGAAGTCCGGCGAGCTGGTCGCGCCAGTAGGCGGCCTGGCGGGCGGCGAGGGAGTCGCGGTCGCCCGGGTCGTCGAGGAGCGCGCGCTGCCAGAGGGCGTATTCGGCGTACTGGACGGCGAGCGGCGCGAACTCCGGCGCGTGACCGGCGGCGCGGGCCGCGTAGGCGGTGTCCAGGTCGGCGAGGAGCGGGCCGGTGGACCACTCGTCCGTCGCGATGTGGTGCAGCAGCACCACGAGGACGTGCTCCTCGTCCGAGGCGCTCAGCAGGGCCACCCGCAGCGGGATCTCCCGCTCCAGGTCGAAGACATGGCCGCTGACGGTCTCGGCCTCCGTGCCCAGCGCCCCGGCTGCGACGCGCCGGACCTCGAAGGGAACCCCGGCCTCCTCCGGCGTGAGGATCCGCTGGTACGGCTCCCCGTCGATCTCCGTGAACACGGTCCGCAGCACCTCGTGCCGGACCACGACGTCCCGGACCGCCGCGCGGACGGCCTCCGGGTCCACCGGACCGTCGAGCCGGACCGCGAGCGGCACGTTGTACGCCGTCCCCGGGCCCCGCACGTGGTCGATCAGCCACAGCCGGCGCTGGGCGTACGAGAGGGGAGTCGGCTCGGGTCGCGTCCCGGCCGGTGCGAGGGCGGGCCGGCCGGACGCACCGCGCGCGGAGAGCCGGGCGGCCAGCGCCTCGACCGTGCGCGCCTCGAACACGTCCCGCACCGAGCACTCCACGCCGAGCGCGGCCCGCACCCGGGCCGCCGCCCGGGCGGCGAGCAGGGAGTGTCCGCCGAGGGCGAAGAAGTCGTCCTCGACCCCCGCCGACGCGAGCCCGAGCAGGCTCGCGAAGACCCCCGCGAGGATCTCCTCGCGCGCGTCCCGCGGCGCCCGGGACCGCCCGGTCGCGGCGTCCGGCGGTGCCGGGAGGGCGCGGCGGTCGAGCTTGCCGTTGGGGGAGAGGGGGACGGCGGGGATCACGAGGACGATGCTCGGGACCATGTACTCGGGGAGGTGTGCGGCGGCGTGGGCGCGCAGCGCCTCCGCGGCCACCGTGGCCCCGGCGGCGGGGACGACGTATGTCACGAGCCGCTGGAATCCGGGCCGGTCCTCGCGGACGACGGTGACGGCCCGGGAGACCCCGGGAGCCGCCGCCACGACCGTGTCGATCTCGCCGGGCTCGATGCGGAAGCCACGGAGCTTGACCCGATGGTCGGGTTCTTCCTCAACACCCTCGTCCTGCGCGCCGACCTCACGGGCGAGCCGAGCTTCGCCGACCTGGTCGGCCGGGTCCGGGACACCGGTCTCGCGGCGTTCTCGCACGCCGATCTGCCCCTGGAGGCGGTGGCGGAGGCGGTCGGCCAGGCCCGCTCGCAGTCCCGCAACCCGTCGGCCGGGTCCGGGACACCGGTCTCGCGGCGTTCTCGCACGCCGATCTGCCCCTGGAGGCGGTGGCGGAGGCGGTCGGCCAGGCCCGCTCGCAGTCCCGCAACCC
>NZ_RDBH01000221.1 GCF_008042145.1 Streptomyces sp. adm13(2018) | reverse complement strand
CCCTCCGCCTCGACGAAGGAGCCGGCGTGCAGCCAGACCCCGGCGTCGCGCGCGGCCTCGGCCATCGCGCGGTGGGTCGGGCCGTTCAGCGGCTCCGACTCGGCGGCGAAGGACTCGTACGCGAAGGCCCCCATGGGCCAGAGTTCGGGCAGGACGACCAGGTCGGCGCRGCCGGAACGGGCTGTGGGCGGTCGCCCCGCCCTCCGCCATCGGCTCGGCGGGCAGCTCGCGCAGCCACTGGCCGTGCGGACCGCAGTCCCACGCGGCGACCGCGCGGGCCGTCACGCCCGGCACCCCGTCCTGACGGCCCTGCCACGCCGCGGTCATCCGCCAGTTCGACCGCACCTCCACGATCAGCTGCGAGAGCAGCGTCGCGGTGACCTCCGACGCCCCGGCCGCCCGCAGCGCCTCGACGACCAGGGACCGCTCGTCCCCGCCCGGCGTCGACGCCGCCTTCTCCAGCGCCTGCAGACCGGCCTCCAGGACACCCACGGTCGTCTCCACGACCTGCTCGTCGGCCCCGTCCCGGCCCCCCGCGTCGGACTGGCGCAGCGCGATCAGGTCGGCCAGCGTCCACACCACGGTCCGCGGCTCGACGAGCCGGTACACGGCCTCCTCCTCGCCCGGCCAGGTCTCGTGGCAGACGACGTGCTCGTCGCCGACGAGCAGCCCGTGGTGCAGGGTGCCCTGCCGGCCGCCGGCCTCCAGGGAGACGATCACGGACGGGTTGACGAGGGTCTGCATCAGGGGCAGCAGGAGCGCGGAGAGCTCCCCGGCCCCGTTGATGAGCCCGGCGTCCCGGAGCCGCGCCTCGGCGGGCGCCATGGACTCCGGGACCGGCTGTCCGGTCGCCAGCTGGGCGAGGACGAAGACCTCGTCGTCGGCCAGCCGGAAACGGGATCGGGTCACGTCGAAGGAAGGCATGTGTCGCTCACTCGGGTAGGGCGGTCAGGTCAGGTACGACGAAGGGGGCGGGCGCAGGTACGA
>NZ_RDBH01000220.1 GCF_008042145.1 Streptomyces sp. adm13(2018) | reverse complement strand
GGCGAGCAGGGCGCAGACGKCGAAGCCCAGGGCGTTGCCCAGGCCGTGGGTCGCGGCGGTCCAGGTCAGGTCGAGGTGCGGAAGGCCGGTCGCCTCGCCCAGCGCCCAGCTCAGCGCGAGCAGCATGGTGGCGAAGAGGACCAGGGCCGAGACGGCGAGGAGTCCCCGGGTGACGGGGTCGGCCGCCCAGGCGCGGCGCTCGCGCAGGGTCAGGACCGCGACCGCCGTCATGCCGGCCGTCAGGACGACCGCGCCGAGCAGCTCGGCCCAGTCGTCGACGAAGTAGCCGAGCAGGACGAGCAGGGTGCCCGCGGGGACGCTCAGGGCGGCGAAGCGGGCGGTGGGGCCGTCGGAGGCGCGGCAGAGGAGGCCGGCGACGAGGGCGGCGGCGAAGCCCGCGAAGTGGAAGTGCGGGACGGTCAGCGCCAGGATGTCCAGGTTGAAGCCGAAGAGCGGGTACGAGGCCCGCTCCGCGACCAGGGCGAGGCCGGCGACCGAGGGTGCGACCAGGGCGGTGAGGACGGCGACCTCGCCCGGCGCGAGGGAGCGGGTCAGGACCAGCCGGGCCGGGGCCTGGAGCGCGAGGGCCAGGGTGGCGAGGGCGTAGACGGCGGCGAGCGCGGTCGCGGGTCCGGAGCGCGGCAGCCACAGGGCGAGCGCGCCGGGGGCGGCGAGCAGGGGCCAGGCGCGCCGGAGCGCGTCGAGTCCGGGCGGCCGCGGGCCGTCGAGGAGCGCGAGCCCCGTCGGGACCACCCAGAGCATCCCGATCGTGACGACCGTGGCCACCAGCACCGACAGTGCGGTCATGACTCATCCCCCACTTGAACGCGTTCAACTGGACATCACGAGCGTAGAGCGTTTCTTGAACGCGTTCAAGCGTGCTCGTCGACACGGTCGGCGGCGCTCCGCTTGCGGGGCCCCGCGCACTGCGAAAGACATGGAGGACTGGCCGTCACCGGGCACAGCGGCCCGGGGAGAGAAAGCGGGACACGCAGGTGAGCTCACCCCACCGCCGGACGCGGCGAAACCCCACCGCCTCCCGGCCGACCCTCCGCGCCGCCGCGGCCCGGTCCGCGCTCGCCGCGCTCGCCGCCTCCCTCCTCCTCGCGGGGTGCACCTCCGTCTGGGAGGGCTCCCGCGGCGGCGCCCAGCCCGCCGCGGCCGGCGCCCAGCAGGACGTCCTGCTCCAGCCGCTCGCCGGCCAGGGCCCCGACCCCTTCACCGAGTCCTCGGCCCGGATCGCCGGGCGGGCGTCCGCCCCGGCCCGCGGCCCGGAGCCCGAGGGCGAGCGGGTCCGCGAGGTCACCGGCTCGACCCCCGGCCTCTACGGCGGCACGCGCGCGGAGGGCAGCTGCGACGTCGAACGCCAGGTCGCCTTCCTCACCGCCGACCCGGACCGCACCGGCGCCTTCGCCGAGGCCGCCGGGATCCCCGAGAGCAACGTCTCCGACTGGCTGCGCGGGCTCACCCCGGTCACCCTGCGCTCGGACACCCGGGTCACCAACCACGGCTACCGCGACGGCCGGGCCCACGCCTATCAGTCCGTCCTCCAGACCGGCACGGCCGTCCTCGTCGACCAGTACGGCTCCCCGCGCGTCCGCTGCGCCTGCGGCAACCCGCTCCGCACCCCGGCCGCCGCCCGGGAGGGCATCCACCAGGGCGAGCCCTGGGACGACTTCGACCCCGACCGGGTGATCGTCGTCCGGCCGACCACCACCGTCGTCACCAGCCTGGTCATCGTCAACGCCGCCGACCGCAGCTGGATCGAGCGGGCCACCGGCAGCGACGGGGCCCAGGACCGCAAGCCCGCCGTCGAACCGGACTGCGACCCCGACGCGTGCGCC
>NZ_RDBH01000022.1:3876-10414 GCF_008042145.1 Streptomyces sp. adm13(2018) | reverse complement strand
TTCCGTGTGGGGGACGGGCGGAGGGTGGGAGGATCCCTCCGCCGCGCGGGGCGGTCCCGAACCACCGGAAGGCGAGGACGATGTACGCGATATCCCTGGGGGACGACGGCGCGGAGCTGCGGCCGCTCGAACCGTGGCAGGCGGAGGAGTTCCTGGCGCACATGGACCGCGGACGCGAGTTCATCGGCGCCCGCAACGGCCTGCCCGACGTCGTCACCGACCTGGAGTCCAGCCGGGCGTTCCTCCGGCTCTACGCGGAGAAGGTGGCCGCCGACTCCGGCCGCATCCACGGCATCTGGAGCGAGGGCACCCTCGTCGGCGCGGTCATCCTCCGGCAGCTCGACACCGCGCGCGGCACGGCCGAGGCGGGCTGCTGGCTGGAGCCGGCGGCGGTCGGCAGGGGCCTGGTGACCCGGGCGGCCCGGACGCTGATCGACTGGGCGATCGAGGTGCGGGGGATCCACCGCGTCGAGTGGGTGGTCTCCACCGACAACGCGCCGAGCATCGCGGTGGCCCGCCGCCTCGGCATGAGCAGGGACGCCGTCCTGAGGGCGAGTCACCCGTACCGGGGCCGCCGCCACGACGAGGAGGTCTGGTCGGTCCTCGCCCCGGAGTGGAGAGCGGCGCGGTCCGCGTCGGCGTCCGCGTCCGCGGGGGACGGGGTGGGGGTCACCGCCCCGTCCACCGCCGGGCCCGCGGGGCCTCCGGGATCGACCGCCCCGGGGGAGGGCGGTCGGGCCCGGGCGGCGACCCCGGGGCGGTCGATCCCGGAGGCCCCGCGGGCCCGGCGGTGGACGGGGCGGTGACCCGGCTCCGACCCCGGTCACCGCCCCGTCCGTCCCACCATCGCCGCTCAGCGCGTCAGGCGCCACGCGGGGAGGGCCGACGCGGCGACCGCGACCGCCGCGCACACACCGGCCGTCGCGCCCACCGTCCCCCAGGGGAAGACCGCGACCACCGGGGCGGCGAGCGCGGCGAGACCCGCTCCCAGGGCGCCCAGGACGAGCGCGGTCACCGCCAGGCCCAGCAGGGTGCCGATCGCCACGGCGAGGGCCGCCTCGCCCGTCACCACCCGCAGCACCTGGGTCCGGGTGGCGCCGGCCAGCCGGAGCGAGGCCAGTTCCCCGCCGCGCACCGAGGTCGCCATGAGCAGGGTGTTGGCGAGGCCGATCACCGTGTACACGAGGGCGATGCCGAGGACCAGGACCATGCCCAGCCGGGCCTGCGGGCTGCCGCCGGACGAACGCGCGGCCGCGGCCCACGCGTCGGCCGTCCCGACGGTGCCGCCGCTCGCCTCCAGGGCGCGCACCGCGGCCGTACCGCCACCGCGCGCGTCGATCCGGTCGGTGACGGAGCCGGGGGCGTTCGCCCGGGTGACGTACGGGCCGTTGTCGCCGGTGCCGACCGCGAGGACGGCCGCGATCCGGAGACGCACCGGGCCGGTCCCGTCCGCCCGCCAGACCTCGACGGTCTCGCCGACCCGGCGCCGCTCGAACTCCTCGTTGACGATGATCGACCGGTCGTCGAGGTCCCGCGGATCGCCGTCGACCACGGGCAGCCGGGCGAGGTCGGCGAAGGCCGCCGGGTCGCCGACCGCCCGCGCCCCGTACTTCACGACGGCCGCGTCCCCGTCCCGTACGAAGAC
Organism: Streptomyces sp. adm13(2018); assembly: GCF_008042145.1. Classification (GTDB taxonomy): domain Bacteria; phylum Actinomycetota; class Actinomycetes; order Streptomycetales; family Streptomycetaceae; genus Streptomyces. The sequence continues at coordinate 8,769 of NZ_RDBH01000022.1, read as the reverse complement.
GGAGGTCGGCCCGGTGGGGGAGAGGACGGCCCCGGCGGGCGCCGTCACCGGCCGCAGCGACGGTGCCGCCGCCACGTACGCGGCGGTCGTCTGCTCACGCGCCTCGGCGCCCTTCGCGCGGGTGACGCCGGTCGCCGAGCCGAAGAGCGTTCCGGCGAGCGCCACGGTGACGAGGACGGGGGCGGCGACGGCGGCGGTGCGGCGGACCGAGGCGGCGCTGTTCTCCCGTACCAGCGTCCCCACGGCCCCCGGCAGCCGCAGCAGCCGGGCCACCGGGCGGACCAGGACCGGCGAGAGCAGCGCGATGCCGGTGATCAGGAGCATCGGGAGGGTCGTGTACGTCTTCCGCTTGAGCAGCGCGGACGGGTCCGTGGCGTACGTCCAGACGAGGAGTCCGAGCCCGGCAAGCAGCAGCCCCGTACCGAGCAGGGCCCGGCCCGCGGGCAGGGTGTCGGTGTCGACGTCCGCCGAGCGGAGCGCGGCCGTCGGGCCGACCTTCCCGGCCCGACGGGACGCGGCGAGGGCCCCGGCCAGGGCCACCGTCACGCCCGTCCAGAACGCGGCGTGGAACGGCCAGACCGGGCCGCCGACCGTGAACCACGCGGGCGCGAGGCCGCCGTCGACGAGGAGCCGGGCGAGCAGCGGCGCACCGGCCGCGCCGAGCGCGCACCCGGCCGCGGAGGCCAGGACGCCGAGCGCCGCGGCCTCGGCGAGCAGGAGCCGGCGGATCTGTCCCGGGGTGGCTCCGGCGGTCCTCAGCAGGCCGAACTCGCGGCGGCGCAGGGCGACGGCGAAGGCGAACGTGGAGGCGACGACGAAGACGGAGACGAAGGCGGTGACGCCTCCGGCGGTGCCGAGGAGGGCGTTGACGCCGACGAGCGCGTCGGCGTCCCGGTCGTGGTCGGGGTCGGCGCGCCGCCGTTCGTCGCCGGTGAGGACCTGGGCACGATGCCCGACGAGGGCCCTGACCTCGGCGGCCGGGGCGTCGACGCCGACGGCGTCGGGCGCGGCGGAGGCGGAGGCGTTGGCGGGGGCGGGATCCGAGGGACTGCGGTCGCCGGGGGTGACGGTCCAGCGGGCCCGCAGTTCGCGGAGCAGTTCTCTGTCCACAGGCTGTGGACGGTCGAGCCGGTGCGCCACGGACGCCGTGCCGGGGCCGCGCCGCACGTCGAGCGTCAGCCGGTCCTGACCCTGTACGACGACGGGCGAGGAGGCGAACCGCTGCGGAGGGCGCTCGGGCGCGTGGAAGGTCGCGGACAGTCCGAGACCCATGGTGACGAGCAGGCCGACACCGAGGGCGAGGGCGAGGAACCCGCCGAGGAAGGAGGCCCAGCGGGCGCGGAGGCCGGAGAGGACGACGGTCAGCACGTGGGGCTCCCGGGGGTGGTGCTTCCGGCGGTGGTGCTTCCTGTGGTGGCGTTCCCTGCGGTGGTGCCGGTGGTGCCGGTGGTGGCGGTGGTGGCGGTGGTGGCGGTGCGAGCCGGTGTCGGGCCCGCTGCCGAGCCCACCACCGGCGCGCCCGTCTCCAGCGCCGTCATCCGCGCCGCGACCGCCTCGACCGTCGGCCCCGGCAGTTCGCCCGCCACCCGCCCGTCGACCAGGAAGACCACGCGGTCCGCGCGGGCCGCCGCCATCGGGTCGTGGGTGACCATCACGATCGTCTGCCCGTCCCGGTCGACCAGTTCCCGCAGCATGTCGAGCACCTCGCGGCTCGTCGTGGAGTCGAGCGCGCCGGTCGGCTCGTCGCCGAAGAGGACCGCCGGACGGGTGATCAACGCCCGCGCGATCGCCACCCGTTGCTGCTGTCCGCCCGACAACTCGCCGGGCCTGCGCCGCTCGCGCCCCGCGAGCCCGACACGGGCCAGCGCCTCCCCCACCTCCGTACGGGACGGGCGGCGGCCGGCGAGGCGGAGGGGCAGGGCGACGTTCTGTGCGGCCGTGAGGGCGGGCAGCAGGTTGAAGGCCTGGAAGACGAAGCCGATCCGGTCGCGCCGCAGCAGGGTCAGCTGCCGCTCGCTCAGTCCTTCGAGGGCGACCCCGCCGACCTCCACCTGCCCGGAGGTCGGCCGGTCGAGCCCGGCCGCGCACTGGAGCAGGGTGGACTTGCCGGAGCCCGAGGGGCCCATGACGGCGGTGAAGGTCCCGGCGCGGAAGTCGAGGTCGACGCCGTCGAGGGCCCGGACGTCGCGGTGGTGGCGGGTGAGCCGGCGGAGTCGTACGGCGGTGGCGAGGGCGGACGCGGCGGGTGCGGCGCCTGTGGCGGGCGTGGCGGGCGTGGCGGGCATGGCGGGTGCGGCGGGTGCGGCCGGCGGCGACGACCTCGCGGCGGCCCTGGGCGCGGTGTACGCCCGGCGACGACCTCGCGGCGCCCGCACCGCCTTCACGAACACGTCCAGCGCGTCGAGCGGTTCGCGTCCGCCCAGGAGGGTCCGCAGGTCGCTCCGCACCCCCGTGCCGTCCAGGAAGCCGTGGGCGATCGCCGTGTACGTGCTCGTCAGCATCGGCACCTGGAACGGCGCCGCCCCGGACGAGGCGATCGCGGCGCGGGCGTCGGCGAGGGTGCCGGGGGCGTACACCGCGCCCAGGGCCGCCGCGAGGTCGTCGCCGCCGAGGGCGCGCTCGCCGACCAGCTCGTACACCCGGTTCCGGTGGGCGGCCGGGTCCGTCGCGACCGAGACGGCGACGTCGGCGAGGTCCGCGCGGGCGACGGCGGCGAGGCGGCCGCGGCCCAGCGGAGCCGTGATCCGGTGCTCCGCGTCGGGCGCGGCGATCCCGGCCAGGAGCTCGGCGTAGAGGCCGTTGCGGAGGATCGTCCAGTCGAGGACGCGGGAGCCGCGCAGCCGCCGCTCGGTCCACCGGTGGGCGAGCGCGTACGTGAGGTGGTCGCCGTCGCCGGAGAGGCTGGTGTAGACGACGTGCCGCAGGCCCTCGGCCTCCGCGGCCGACAGCGCGGCCTCGTGGCGGGCCACGACCGTGTCGTCCTCGCCGTAGCCCGCGGAGACGAGCAGGAGGGTGTCCACGCCGGCGAAGGCCTCCGGCAGCGTCCCGGGCGCGTCGAAGTCGACCCGGCGGGTGCCGGGGAGCCCGGCGCGCGTGCCGAGGGCGACGTCCGGCCGACCGGCGAGCCGGTCGGCCACGAGTGAGCCGAGAGCTCCGGAGACACCGGTGACGAGCAGCATGCTTCCCCCTGGGAACGTGGTGAGGACGTGGTGGCTGAGACCATCGTGGAGGGACGGGGCGCATCGCGTAAGGAGGCACATCGATGTCCGAGGGGCACACGGAGGTAACCACGGAACCCCTGGTGAGCTGCGCGGAGGACTGCGGGGTGCGGGACGTCCAGGACCGGCTCGGCGACAAGTGGACGGTGCACGTGGTCGTCGAACTCGCGGCGGGGCCGAGGCGGTTCAGGGAGCTCCAGCGGCTCGTCACGGGCATCTCGCAGCGGATGCTGACCCTCACGCTGCGCCGGCTCGAACGCGACGGCCTGGTCTCGCGGACGGTGTACCCGACCACGCCGCCGCAGGTCGAGTACGCCCTGACGGAGACCGGGCACAGCATGACCCACCTGATCAAGCAGCTCGTCGACTGGTCGCTCGATCACCGCTCGGTGATCGCCCGGTCGCGCGAGGCATGGGACGCGAGGACGGCGTGAACACCAGAGATACCGGTGGCACCAGCGGCACGGGTGGCACCAGCGGCGACAGGGGCAGCGGCGGCCCCGGTGACACGATCGGCAGGGCCTTCGAGGCGCTGTACGCGCGGGACGACGTGTCCCTCGACACGGCGGCGTCACTCCTTGCCGCGGACCGGGGCGCCGACGCGGAACTGGAGCGGCGCGGCGAGGAGTTCCTGCGGACCCTGTGGGCCCGGGGCTGGCAGCCCGCCGACCTCGTACGGATCGCCCGCCGTGACCTCTCCGACGAGCACCTCCGGTTCCTGAGCGGCCTGGTCCTGGGCGAGACGGCCCGCTACGAGACGCTGCCGCACCGCTGGCGGGCCCAGCTCGACGAGCTGGACGCGTCGCCCGTGCGGCCGGCGGACCGCTTCTCGTCCGCGACGACGGTCCTGGAGGTGTACCGGCTGCTGGTGCGGCTGCCGCGGCTGGACGCCGTCGGCCCGGTGCCGGGGGAGGCGCTGCCGCCGGCGGCGGCCGGGGAGCCGCGGATGCTGTCCCGGATCCGGGCGCTGCTCGCGAAGGCGGAGGCGACGGGGTACCCGGAGGAGGCGGAGGCGCTCACGGCCAAGGCGCAGGAGCTGATGGCCCGGCACAGCCTGGACGGGGCGACGCTCGCGGCGGGGGCGCCCACCCCGGAGACGCCGGGGGCGATCCGGATCGGGGTGGAGCCGCCGTACGAGCAGGCCAAGGCGATCCTGCTCGACGCGGTGGCGACGGCGAACCACTGCCGGGCCGTGTGGAACGAGGCGTACGGCTTCTCGACGGTGGTCGGCTTCGAGGCCGACCTCGACCCGGTGGAGCTGCTGTACACGTCGCTGCTCGTGCAGGGGACGGCGGCGATGACGCGGGCGGAGGCCGAGCAGCGGGCGGGCGGCCGGAAGCGTACGAAGTCGTTCCGGCAGTCGTTCCTGCTGGCGTACGCGAACCGGCTCGGCGCGCGGCTCGCGGCGACGTCCCGCCGGGTGGAGTCCGAGGCCCCGAGCCTGTTGCCCGCCCTCGCCTCCCGGGACCTGGCGGTCACCACCCGCACGGACGAACTCTTCCCGGAGACCCGCGCCACGCGCGTGCGTGCCGCCTGGGACGAGGAGGGCTGGACCCACGGCGCCTCAGCAGCGGACCGCGCGGGCCTCCACCCGGGACGGCGGGGGGTGGAGGCCCGCGCGGTCCGCTGCTGAGGGACGGCGGGGGGTGGAGGCCCGCGCGGTCCGCTGCTGAGG
>NZ_RDBH01000022.1:0-3776 GCF_008042145.1 Streptomyces sp. adm13(2018) | reverse complement strand
ACCCCCGCCCCCGCATCCGTAATGCCCTGCTATGCCCCGATCGCGGATACGCTCGGGGGCATGAGCTGGCTCCGGGCGTTGAGGGAGACCGCACGCTCCGGGCTCACCGTCGAGCGGCAGCGGCTGGACCCCGTCATCGCCGCCCGCGCCGCCCTCGGTCTCGCCCTCGTCGTCGGCTTCTCGCTCGCCGTCTTCGGTCCGGCCGTCGCCGCCTCCTCCGCCTTCGGCGCCTTCCAGGCGGCCATCGCCACCTTCCAGCGCTCCTGGCGCCCCCGCCCCACCCTCGCCCTCGCCTCCGGCGCCAGCCTCGCCGTCTCGACCTTCCTCGGCTACCTCACCGTCTCCCACGAGCCCCTCTTCCTCGCGCTGCTGATGCTCTGGACGTTCCTCTCGGGGCTCGCCTGGGCCGCCGGCCCCACCGCCGGCATGATCGCCTCCTCCAACGTGGCGATCATGCTGGTGACCGTCACGCTCCCCTCCTCCGTCGCCACCGCCGCCGGCCACGCCGCCATGATCTTCGCCGGCGGCGTGGTCCAGGCCGCCCTGGTCGTCCTGCTCCCCGTCCGCCCCTGGGGCGCCCAGCGCGACGCCCTCGCGGACGCGCTCGCCGCCGAGGCGGACTACGCGCGCCGCCTCCGCCACGACCCGGTCGCCCCGTTCGACCCCCTGCCCCTCATGCACGCCCGCAGCGCGGCCGCCCTGACGCGCGGGCAGGCCCGCCGTCGCCCGGCGGAGCTGCACGGCGCCCGCGGCCTCGCCGAACGTATCCGCCCCGTCCTCGCCTCCCTCGCCGACCCGGCCGTCGGCGTCCCCGAGGAAGGACCCGCACGCGCGCGCGTGCGGGAGATGCTCGGGGCGACGGGCTCCCTCCTCGACGCCGCCGCCCACGCGATCCGGCACGGGGAGCCGGTCGACCTCCCCGAACCCGCCGTCGCCGCGCTCCACTCCCGCGACACCCTCTCGCTCCTGCACGGGCCGCCCCGCCGCGCCGCCATCCGCCTCGTCGCCCTCCTCGGCGACGTGGTCGACACGGCCGAGCCGAGGACCGAGACCTCGGGGCACGGTGCCACCCGACCGAGACCTCGGGGCACGGTGCCACCCCCCGGACCCGCCCCTCCCTGGTCCGCCTCGCGCCGCTCGTCCTGGTGAAGGGGCGTGCCGAGCTGCGCCGCGACTCCCCGGTCCTGCGCCATGCGATCCGCGTCTCGGCGGTCACCGCCGCCGGCTACCTGCTGGGCGCGGTGCTCCCCCTCGGCCTCGGCCACGGCTACTGGGCGCCGATGGCCTCGGTGATGGTGATGCGCCCGGACTTCTCGCAGACGTACGCGCGCTCGGTGGCCCGGTTCGGCGGCACCCTCGTCGGGGTGGCCCTGGCGACGGGGGTCGTGCAGTCCTTCCACCCGGGCGTGTACCTGTCGGCGGGACTCGCGGTCGTGTGCGCCTTCGGCATGTACCTGTTCATGCGGACGGGGTACGCCGCCGGCCAGGTCTTCGTCGCCGCGTACGTCGTCTTCCTGCTCGGCATGGAGGGCGCCGGCGTCGGCCAGACCGTACGGGACCGGGTGACGCTGACCCTGATCGGCGGGCTCCTCGCGATGCTGGCGTACGCCGTCTACCCGGCCTGGGAGACGCCCCGGCTCCGCGGTCGGCTGGCGGACTGGCTGGCCTCGGTCGGCGGGTACGCGGCCGTCGTCGTCGCGCGGTACGCCGACCCGGTGGGGCCCGGCAGCCCCGACGTACGCGAGGCGCTCCTGAACACCCGGGCGGCGCGGGTCGCCTGGCAGGAGGCGGTGGAGCGCGCGACGCACGAGCCGGTGCGGCACCGGGGGCTCTCGCACGCGGCGGTGGAGCAGGCCGACCACGCGCTCGCGGAGTTCGGGCGGGTGGCGATGCTCATGGAGGCGCACCTCCCGGAGCCGGGCGCCCCGCCGGTACCGGAGGCGGCGACCCTGGCGGAAGCGCTGCGGCACGCGACGGAACAGGGCGCCAAGCAGATCCGGGAGCGCAGGCCGCCGGAGTGGGACGAGCTGCGCGAGACGGTCGACGCCTGGTCCGACGACGCACCGGACCACTTCCTGCTGCACAAGGGCGCGGCGCTCATCCTGGAGGCCCTGGACGAGGTCACGACGGCCCTGACCGACTCCACGCGCGCGCGTACGCGGTAGCTCCACCCGGCCCCGTACCGCCTCGTCCGGTCCCGCCGCGTACGAATTTCGCGAGCATGTCATCCGGCACGCGCCCCGGAGGAGTTGTAGAGGGAGGAGGGGCGCGGCGTGCGCGGTCCTCCACCGACCTCGCATCACGGGAGCAACCGATGAAGAAGTACTGGCCGGCGGCCGTCGGCGGCGTGGCCGTCGTCGCCGCCGTGGCGATCGCCGCACCGTCGGCCGTGGGAGCGCCCACCGGGACGCGCGCGGCCGCCGAGACCCGCACGGCCACCACGGCCACCACGGCTCCCAAGGCCACGGCCAAGGCCCCCGCGCCCGCCGAGGACCCGGTCCGCACCGTCCGCCCCGGACAGCGGGTGGACGCGGGACGGGGTTTCACCGTCTGGCTGACCCGCAAGGGCAAGCACTGGACGGGCCCGGACGGCTACGAGAACTTCCGCAGCGTCGTCGACGGCAACATCGACCGCTCCGAGCCCGGCGTCAGCCACCAGAGCGAGGGCGACGCGACCGGCGTCTTCCACTCCGGGCTCTACTACGGCACCCGGAAGGCCGGCCGCGTCGAGCTGACCGACGCCGAGGGCCACCGGACCGTCGCCACCCTCGTCGCGCTGTCCGGCCGGCCGGACTGGGGCGTCTGGTACGCCCACACCCCGGCGGCCGGGAACGGCGGCGGCAGCCTCGGCGTCACCCTCTACGACCGCGCGGGCAGGCTCCTGGACGAGCTCCCGGGCTTCGACTTCCCGACCGGCCGCGGCTGACCGCGGCAGAGAACGTGGCGGGGCCCGGCACGGGGCGGGCCCCGCCACCCCCTCTTCCGGCCGTCCGACGGCCGATCGCTCCACCGCTCCACCGCTCCGCCGTTCACCGCCCACCGACCGATCGCGAGGTCCGGCACCGTGCCGCACGAGTCCGCCCCCCAGGTCACCGCGGCCACCGGCACGTCCGGCGCCCCCGGCCCGACCGGGACGGCCATGGGGCCGAACGGGTCGACCGCGACGCCCGGCGGAACCGGGACCGGAAACGGAACCGGGGCCGGAAACGGAACCGGGACCGGGACCGGAAACGGAACCGGGACCGGGGCCAGGGCTGGGTCCGGGCCCGAGACCGGAACCCTCAGCCCGACCGGCCCCACCGAGGACGACGGTTTCACCGCGTTCGCCGTCGGCGCCTGGCCGCGTCTCGTACGCACCGCCCAGCTCCTCACCGGGGACTTCCACGAGGCCGAGGACCTGGTCCAGACGACGCTCGCCAAGGTGTACGCGCGGTGGCGGCGGATCCCCCGCGGGGAGATCGACCTCTACGTGCGCCGGGCGCTCATCAACAACAATCTCAGCCGGATCCGCCGGAAGCGCGTCGTCCACCTCCTGACCCCGGTCCTTCCGGAGTCGCTGCGCCACACCTCCGCGGGGCACGCGGAGACCGTCGAGCAGCGCACCGCGCTGCTGGCCGCCTTAGCGGATCTGACCGTCCGCCAGCGCGCGGTCATGGTGCTCCGCTACTGGGAGGATCTGACCGAGCAGGAGATCGCGAGCGTGCTCCACTGCTCGATCGGCACGGTCAAGACCCACGCCCGCCGCGGCCTGGCCGCGCTGCGCGCCCACCCCGGGC
>NZ_RDBH01000219.1 GCF_008042145.1 Streptomyces sp. adm13(2018) | reverse complement strand
CCCGGCACCCGGCACCCGGCACCCGGCACCGGGCTAGACCAACTCCTCTGCCACGGCCACCGCCTCCGCCAGCGAGTCCACCACCGGCACCCCCGCCCGCTCCAGTGAGGCCCGGCTGTGCGAGCCCCCGGTGTACAGCACCGCCTTCGCCCCCACGTGGGCCGCCGCCAGAGCGTCGTCGGCGGCGTCACCGATGACCACGACCCGCTCCGGAAGCACCCCTTCGAGCGCGGCGAGGTGCCGCACCATGTGCGCGGACTTCCCCTCCGTGGAGGCGTCGACGCGCCCGTCCATCCGCGTGAACCGTTCGGCGATCCCGTGCCGCCGCACCAGCGGTATCAGATGGGTGTGCGGCGCGAGCGACAGCAGGGACTGGGTGAACCCGGACGCCTGCCGCGCCGCGAGCAGCTCCGCCGCCCCCAGGGTCAGTCCGCAGTCCTCGGCCCGCGCCCAGTAGTGCCGGTGGAACGCGCCGTCCATGACGAGCCACTCGGCGTCGGTGGGCAGCCGCCCCATGAGCCGCTCGTAGAACTTCGGCACCGGCACCGTGTACAGGTCGCGGTACCGCTCCAGAGTGATCGCCTCGAGTCCCAGCTCGGCGAAGGCGGCGTTCGTCGCCCCTATGACCGCGCTGGTGTCGTCGAGCAGTGTGCCGTTCCAGTCCCAGACCAGATGCTTGCCGCGCAAGCTGTCGTGCTTCCCCATGGAAAGACGGTACCCGGCCACTCGGACACTCACGTTCCGGACGCCGGACCGGAACGGCCGGGCGGGCGTCAGCCCAGCAACGCGGGGATCTCCTGCACCCCGAACCACAGCAGTTCGTGGTCCTCGGCCCCGTCGACGACGAACCGCGCGTCGTCGTCGCCGCGGTCCGCCGCGCCGAGGGCCTCCGCCGCCGCCGTCACGTCGGCCGTGGCGTCGTCCGCGTCCGCGTGGACGGCCGCGGCCTTGGCGAGCCGGACGGGTCCGGCGATCCGGACCTCGCCGATGGAGTCGACGGTGAGCGGTCCCTCGGAGTCGGTGGCGGCGTCCTTGTCGGCGACGTCGACGGCGACCACGATCCGCCGCCGGGGGGCCTCGGGGTCACCGGCGAGCAGCCGCAGGGAGGCGGACGCGGCCCGGTTGAGCGCCGCGTACTCCAGCTCCTCGATGTCGTCGGAGACGTACCACTCGCGCAGGGCAGGGGTGACGGCGTAGGCGGTCAGCGGACCGGGGCCCAGTTCGCCCGCCTTGTGCGCCTGTGCGAGACCGGGGAGGGTCAGGGGGACGTACACGCGCATGGCTGGCCGCTTTCGTAGACGGAGAGGCCCTCAGGATACGTGCGGAGTCCCCCTTCGGGGTGGCCGGCCGACAGGGCCGTACGTCCATCCCGGACAAGCCCCCCGCGAGACCCCCGGGAGCCGATTTTCTCTCACGTCACCCGGATAGGTGATTCGACTTTCGCGCCGCCGGGCCGCCGCCGGCTCCTTGCGGCCCCGGCACGCCCGCCCGTACAAGATCCCCTACAGAAAGTTACTGACCGGTACCACTCGGTGACGCGACGACAGGGGCAGGCCCATGACCACCACCCTCACCACGACCGGCACCCCGCGCCCCCGCAGGGCGCCCGGCGGCCCGGCGGGCGCCCTGCGGGGGCGCGGGGTGCCGGTCGTGGTGAGGGTGGTGGTCATGGG
>NZ_RDBH01000218.1 GCF_008042145.1 Streptomyces sp. adm13(2018) | reverse complement strand
GGGCCACGGCGGGGGTCGCGGTGGCGGGCAGCGCGGCCCTCACCGTCGCCGCGCCGCTCGTCCTCATGGCGCTGGCGGTGGGAGTGAGTGCGCACGCCGACACCAAACGCCGGGAGGCCGTCGCACGCATCACGGAACTGCTGGAGCAACTGCACGAGGACAAGCTGGAGGCGGAGCACAGCGAACTCGACGGCTGCCGCGACGCCATCGACAAGGCCACCGCCGTCCTCCTCGATCAGGGCGTGATCGGTGCGTCGCTGGGGCTGGACTCGGCCGTGCACGCCATCAACTCGGCTCTCGGCGCCGCCGATCGCCGCCTGGCCCGTTGGCGGAGCGCCCTCGACCGGCTGCCCGACGGCGAGCCCGTCGACATCGCCACGCTGGCGAAGGCGTTCCCCGGCGTCGACGACGACGGCGGAGAGTTCCGGGCGCACCTGGAACTCGCTTCCCTCGCCATCGCGTTGAAGCAGCGGGTCAACGTCCTGCAGGCCGTCGAGCATGCCCAGAAGGACCCCGACAACCTGTTCGAGAACTTCACCCGCGCACTCAAGCGCGACCAACAGCGCCTCGACGACATGCAGTCGGGCATCGCCGGGGTCCTGCTCCGCCTGTCGGCACTGGAGCCGGCCCGCCCGCAGGGACTGCGACCCGTCTTCACGACGGGTGAGGTCGAGCGCCTGATGCGGGCCGCGCACCGCATCCACCAACTGGCCGAGGCGGTCCCGACGTACGGCCGCGCCTCGGACGTGGCGATCGAGATCGCCCGCGACAAGGACGGCTCGGTCGTCGTCTTCCCCGCGCTCCCCGCCGAGAGCTGAGGGGAGCTGGGCAAGCTGGCAGCCGAGGGCAGGCCGAGGGGAGTCACACCCGGTCGGTGCCGCCCCTCACGACCGACCGCTCCGGGCCGGGGACCACACCTCCGGCAGGTCCACGAGACGGTCGAGGACCACGTCCGCCCCGGTCAGCCGGTCGGCGGGATGCGTGGTGGTGAGCGCGGCGACGAACATGCCCGCCCTGCCACCGGCGGCGACCCCCGCCGGGGCGTCCTCCACCACCACACACGCCTCCGGAGCGGCGCCGAGCGCGCGGGCCGCCGCCAGGTACCCCTCCGGATGGGGCTTGCCGTGCTCCACGTGGTCGGCGGCCACGAGCACCGCCGGTACCGGCAGCCCGGCGGCCCTCAGCCGGCCCGTCATCAGGCCGGACGGCCCGGAGGTCACGGCGGCCCACCGCCCCGGCGCGAGCGAGGCGAGGAGTTCGGGAGCGCCGGGCACGGGACTCAGCAGGTCGCCGCCCGCCGCCTCCAGTTCCTGGATGCGGGCCAGGACCGCGGGGACGTCCGGCGGCCGGAAGAACATCGGCACGATCTCGGCGTCCCGGCGGCCGTGGCACTCCGCCAGGATCGCCTCCGGGTCCGCCTCGAACTCGGCCGCCACCTCCCGCCAGACCTGCTCGATGAGCCGGCTGGAGTCGACGAGGGTCCCGTCGATGTCGAAGAGCACCCACGGCTCCGGCGCGGGCACGCGCCGCCCCGTCACGGCGTGCCCGCCGCGGCCGCGCCGAGCGAGCGGAGCGCGGACGCCACCCCGGCGGGGTCCTTGAACAGTGCCGAGGCCACCACCAGCCGGTCCGCCCCGGCGGCCCTCAGCCCGGCTGCGCGCTCCGCCGTCACCCCGCCGTCGGCGGCGATCCGGATGTGACCGAGTCCGCGCGCGTCCAACGCGGCCCGCAGACGGCGGATCTTGTCCACGGTGTACGGGAGGAAGTCGCTCGTCCCGGGGTTCACCGCCATCACCACGACCTGCTCGACCAGATGCGCCACCTCCTCCACCGCCGAGAGCGGGGTGCCCGGGTTCAGCGCCAGACCCGCGGCGATCCCGGACCGCTCCAGCTCGCGCAGCACCCGCCCGATGTGAGGTGTGCCCTCCACGTGCACGGTGACCAGGTCCACCCCGACCGCGGCCAGCCCGTCCAGGTACGTCTCGGGCCGCGCCACCTGGAGGTGCGCGTCGAGCCGGCCGCCGAAGGCCGTACGGACCGCGCCGACCGCCTTGAGGCCGAAGCTGACGTCCGGGACGAACACCCCGTCCATCACGTCGAGGTGGAGCAGTTCGGCCCCGGCCGCCGACACGTCGGCGACGGCCTTCCCGTACTCCAGGGGGTCGGCGCCGAACAGTCCGGGGACGACGGTGACCTCGGTGACGGGAGCAGCGGGAACGGCGGGATCAGCGGGATCCGCGGGGACGGTGGCGGAGGTCATGCGTGGGCTCCTCGGTTCGGGGCGACGACCGACAGCAGCGCGCCGGTCATCAGGTCGGTCTCCTCGGGCGTCAGCTCCGGCCGCAGCGGCAGACAGAGCGCGTTCTCCGCGAGGAAGCGGGCGTTCGGGTACGCCTCGGGGTCGAAGTCGTAGGCGGCGAAGGCCGGCTGGAGGGGGACGGGCACCGGGTAGCGCACCACGGCGTCGATCCCCGCGGCGCGCAGCGCGGCCAGCGTGGCGTCCCGGTCGGGCACGATCACCTGGTACATGTGGTAGACGTGCCCGGGCCCGGCCTCCGGGACGCGGACGGCGCTTCCTTCCAGCGCCCGGTCGCACCGGGCCGCGACGGCGCGCCTGCCCCGGTTCCATTCGTCGAGCCGGGGCAGCTTGTGCTCCAGGACCAGCGCCTGCACCGAGTCCATCCGGCTGCTGTACCCGGCCTCCGCATGATGATTCTGTTCCCGCTGGCCCAGCCCCCGGAGCACCCGGAGCCGGTCCGCCAGCTCCGGCCGGCCGGTGATCGCGGCACCCGCGTCCCCGGCCGCGCCGAGCGTCTTCGAGGGGTGGAAGCTGAAGCAGCCGATGTCGCCGAAGGTGCCGACGGCCCGGCCGTTCCACGCGGCGCCGACGGCCTGGGCGCAGTCCTCGACGAGAGCGAGGCCGTGTCGCGCGGCGAGCGCGCCGATGCGGTCCATGTCCAGGACCTGCCCGAACATGTGCACCGCGATGATGCCCGCCGTACGGGGCGTGATCGCGGCCTCCAACTGATCCAGGTCCGTCATGTAGTCGGTGCCGGTGCAGTCGACGAGCACCGGGACGGCGCCCACCCGCACGATGGCGAGCACCGTGGAGTGGAAGGTGTTCGCCACGGTGATGACCTCGTCGCCCGGGCCGATGCCCAGCGCGTGCAGCGCCAGGACCAGCGCGTCGGTGCCGGAGTTCACGCCGACGGCCGCACCGGCGCCGAGCCGCTCGGCGAAGGCGCGTTCGAACCGCTCCACCGGCTTGCCGAGGATGTAGTCGCCCGAGAGCAGGAGCTCGGAGATCCTGTCCGCCAGCGCGGGGAGATCGTCGAACTGGGCGGGATAGCCGTAACGGGGTACCAGCATGGTCGTCTTCCTGGTTCTTCCGCGGAGTCTTCCGGGGCTCGGGGAGCGGGCTCAGCAGCCCGGGGGCAGGTCGGCCACCGTGGTGACCGGGTCGGGGGCGCGGACGGCGCCGGCCGGGAGCGTCGGGTCGACCAGCACCTTCAGGTGCTCCCCCCGCAGGGGCTCGCCCGCACGGCCCGTGCCGACCAGGCGGGCGCCGGGCGGGTCCGCGGCCATCGACCGCAGCACCGCTCCCGCATCCTCCAGGGCGACCACATGGCTGAGGACCCGGGCGAACCGCGCCGGCTGCGCGATCAGCAGCTCCTGGGCCCGCCGCAGCTGCCCGGCAGAGGTGCCGCGGTGCCCGGTGAGCCGGACCCGCCTGCCCGAGGGCAGGGTCACGGCCGGTACGGCCGCGGGCGCGGGGGAGCCGCACACCTGCGCCCGTCGCACGGAGTTGAGGTCGAGGGAGCCGGTCAGCGGATGCGTGGCGCCGGTCCCGAAACCTCCGAACAGATCGATGGCTCCGCCGTCCGCCACGGCCTCCAGAGCCTGGCCGAAGGCCGCTCCCGCAGCCTCCCGGGGCAGGCAGACGAAGGCCGAGGCCACGGGCAGGGCGGGGGGTGCGGTACGGAGCCGGGTGGTGTCCAGGACCTCGCGCCGGCGCAGCCACTCCAGGCGCTCGGGCCGGGCGTGGACGAGGGTCGTCGCGAGGCCGCGGATCTCGCCCACGAGGGCCGCGAGGACCGCCGTCGTACCGCTGCCCCACACCGCCGTGTCGCCGTGCGCACCGGCGGCGTCGAGCAGCTCCCAGCCGTAGAGGACCGCGCCGAGCGGTTCGACGAGGACCGTCAGGTCGGCGGGGAGGTCCGGCAGGGCCGGTACCAGGTGGCGGAGGACCGGATCGGCCGCCGCCGTGAAGTCGCCCTCGGCCGCCGGGCCCTCACCGGGTGTGGGGTACCGGCGACGGAGGACGCCGTCGTGGGAGTGGCCGAGGATGCGCTCCTGGTCGTCCGGGTCCACGGGGTTGAACAGGACCCTCCGGACCCCGGACGCGGTGCGGTGCTCCGCCAGTCCCTCGTGGCCGAGGACGGCGGCGCCGTCGGGCCGGACTCCGCGCTGGATCTGGAGGTCCGTGCCGCAGATCCCGACCCGCAGCACCCGCAGCGGGGGGCCGCCCCGCGCGGGGGCGGGGTCGGGTGCGAGACGCAACGCGCCGCCGGGCGTACGGAAGAGGGCGACGTCGTCGGCGGGCAGCCGGTCGGAGGTGTCGGTCGGGGCGTTCACGCGGCGGCTCCTTCCGCGCCGACGAGCAGCCGGTCGAGGAGTTCCACCGCGCGCGCCAGCCCGTCGGGCGTGAGGTCCTCGGCGAAGACGCACTTGCCGATGCCGGCGGGGAGAGGGAGGTGCTGGTGACCGTCGCGGTGCCGGGTGGACTCGGCGAGCGCCTCCGCCAGGAACACGGGAGTGCACCGCTCGTGCCGGACGGGCAGCCCGATCCGTTCCAGGAGCCGTAGCACCCGTACCGCGTCGGCGGGGGACAGGAGTCCCTGGTCGACGGAGATCGCGCAGGACAGGGCCATGTCGAGGGAGACGGCCTCGCCGTGCAGCAGGGCGGGCTGGAGCACCATCTCGAGCGCGGGGCCGAAGGTGTGGCCGAAGTCCACGGCCCGGCACAAGTCCTTCTCCCACAGGTTCGGTTCGAGGTGCGCGAGCATGGCGGTGATGGCACGGCGCATGACCTCGCCGCCCTCGGGGCCGGCCATCCGCGTGTCGACCAGGGTCTCGGCGTGGGCGTCGAGCAGGTCGAACAGGACGGGGTCGTCGATGACCGCCATCTTCACGATCTCGGCCACGCCGTTGCGGATGTGGCGCGGACCCAGGGTGCGCAGGAAGGAGCGGTCCACGAGCGTGTCGGCGGCGGGATGGTAGGTGCCGAGCCGGTTCTTGTGCCCGTGCGCGTTCACCGCGGTCTTGGCGCCGACGGCCGCGTCGATCATCCCGACGAGAGTGGTCGGGACCCGTACGAAGGGTGTGCCCCGCCGGTACAGGCTGGCGGCGAGTCCCACCAGGTCGGTGAGGACCCCGCCGCCGATCGCCACGATCGGGTCCCGGCGGTCCAGGCCGACGGCGTCGGCCGCGCGTACCACCCGTTCCACCGCGGCGAGTTCCTTGCCGGACTCGCCGCCGGACAGCGCCAGCACGTGGGGCACGGCCTCCCGGGCCCGGAAGTAGGCGTGGATCCGGTCGCCGTGGAGGGCGAGCACCCGTTCGTCGATCACGACGAGACGCCGCGTCCCGGGCGTCAGGCGGGCGGCACGGGCGAGCGCGCCGTCGGTGGGGGCGAGCAGCCCCGGCGCCTCGGCGACCCGGTAGGAGACGGACTGGTGGGCGTGGACGGTCCATTGCCCAAGGCTCATGCTGTGTGCACTCTCTCGTTCGGTAGTCCCCGTGCGTGGACCCCCGCGCCGCGCAGGGCGCCGAGTCCGTCGGGCCGACCGCGGACGATCCGGTCGGCGAAGTGGTCGGGGTCCCGGTCCGTGATGCCGTACAGGCCGGTCCGGGCCATGTTCCGCAGCAGGCTGTGCAGGTAGGCGTCCCCGAGCCCGTCCACGACGCCGCCGGTGAGGACGGTCGGGGTGACCTCGGGATCGAGGGTGGCCTGGGTCGTCAGGACTTCGGCGAGCGGCCGGGTCACCGCGTCGAGCAGCCGGAGCGCGCCGGGGTGGCCGTCCGCGACCCGCGCACCGAAGACATCGGTCAACGGGCCCCGCCGCGCCCCGGGTTCGTCCGGCCCGCCCCAGGAGGCGATGGGCAGGCGGCGCAGCAGCGCGGCGATCCCCGAGCCGGACGAGTACGCGGCGACATGGTCCGGCGCGCCGCAGTCGCACCGCGCGGAGAGCGGCCCGCCCTCCCAGTCCAGGCGGGACGGCAGATGCCCGATCTCTCCCTGGAGACCGTGGCGGGCGTCCAGCGGGATGCGGCCGGTCGCCAGCTCGATCGTGCGGTAGGCGATGCCGGTGCTCACCGTCAGGGCGGCGGCCTTGCCCCGCGCCGGTGCGGCCGGGTCGGTGAGCAGGGCGTACGCGAGCGCGGACACGTCGTTCACCACGGACCAGCGGACGTCGGGCCGGCGCGCGACGAGTTCGGCGGCCGGCCACCAGGAGGTCGTCGCGCTCCCGAACAGGGGTGCGCTGCCGCGTACCTCCCCGGTCGTCCCGTTCATGGCCGCGCCGAGCGACACCGCGCAGCGCGGGGGGCCGGGCGGCTCCCCGTGGGGGACGGCCAGGTCGGCGCCGGCCGCCCCGAGGACCGTGTCCACCGCCCCCACGAGCCAGTCGACGATGCCGTCCTGGAGCGCGCGGACGGGGCCCGGCCGGGTGCGGGCCCCGACGGCGGGATCGCGGCGGAAGACCGCGACGGTGCCGTCGGCACGCAGCACTCCCGCCCGGAACCACGTACCCCCGAGGTCCAGGACGATGATCGGCCGGCGGCTGCCGCGGGCCAGGTCGGCGCGGAAGCCGCCGTCGTACGGGGCCGGAGGAGACGTCACGGGTGGGAGCCGGCGGCCGCGGCGTCGAGCAGCAGGAGCCCGTCGCCGGCCAGGAACGTCCGGGCGGCCAGGGTGTCGGGGGTGGCGCCGTGGACCTTGGCCACGGCCTCGGTCTTCCCGGCGCCGGTGGCCATGACGATGCGGGTGGCGGCGCCGCTCAACAGCGGCAGGGTCTGGGTCATCCGCACCGCCCCGTCCGCGGCTGTGGTCACGGTGACCCCGGCCGGGTCCTTCGGGTCGTAGCGGTCGGCGAAGAGCGAGGCGAGATGGCCGTCGGGACCGAGCTGGAGCAGGACGAGGTCGGCGCCGCCGCCCGGCGAGAGCGAGGCGAGCAGTCCCGCGTAGCCGGCGGCGGCGTCGGCCGGGTCGCCGGAGCGGACCGGCATCGGGTGGCGCCGCGCCCCGGGCACACCGGCCGGATCGAGCAGGGTCTCGGTGATCATGCGCCAGTTGGAACCGGTCTCGGTCTCGGGGAGAACCCGGTCGTCGGTCTGCACGACGTGGACCGCGTGCCAGGGCACATCGCGCGCCGCGAGCAGCCGGTAGGCGTCGGTGGGGGTGTTCCCCCCGGTGAGGGCGAGGACGCAGTCGCCGCGCTCGGCCACAGTCCTCCGCACGGCGTCCACGACGGCGTCCGCGGTCCGCTCGGCCACCGCGAGAGCGGTGGGGAACTCCTGTGCACGAAGCGAACTCACGGTGATTCTCCCGGCTTTTCCGTACTGTTTCCGAAGACCTTTCCGAAACGGTCACGACCCTACGGAACGGGACCGTGTCCGACCATGCGGCGGAATGGCGCGAGTTGAACACCGGGGCGGTCCGGGCAGCGGCAGAGGCAAGCCGTTGAACGGCGGGAACGCGTTGTTAGGGTGCCCGCCATGTCGACCAACAGCACCGCCGGATATCTCGATCGGCTGGGGCTCCGGGGGAATCCGGAACCCACGCTCGGAAACCTGCGCACACTTCACCGGGCCCATGTGGAGCGGATTCCCTACGAGACCCTCGATTTCCATCGGGGTGTCCCCGCGGGCCTCGACCCCGGGGAATCGGTGCGCCGCATCGTGGAGCACCACAGGGGCGGCTACTGCTTCCAGCTGAACGGGGCCTTCGGAACGCTCCTCACGGCGCTCGGATACGAGGTCACCCTGCACTCCGTGGGCGTACAGGGCACCGAGGACCCCGCCCCGGTGGGCGTCAACGGCAACCATCTGGCGCTGACCGTGTCCGGGGACGCCTTCGAGGGGCGCTGGCTGGCGGACGTGGGGCTCGGCTTCGCCTTCCACGAGCCGCTGCCGCTGCGCGCGGGACGGACCGTACAGGGGCCGTTCGCCTACGCTCTCGCACCGTCCGCCGCCGGGCCGGGCGTCTGGCGGCTCGACCACCAACCGGTGCGCGGTTTCACCGGCGCCGACATCTCCACCGCCGAGGCGCGCATCGACGAGTTCGGGGCGGAGCACGTCCGCCTCTCCACCGCGCCCGACTCGGAGTTCGTCCGCACCGCGCGGGTCCAGCGCCGGGACGCCCTCGGCACCGACCTGCTGCTCGGCCGGGTGCTGACCAGGATCACGGCCGACGGCGAGGCCCGCCGGGAGATCGACGACGCGGGGGAGTGGTTCGGCGTCCTGCGGGACACCTTCGGGCTGCCGCTCGACGACCTGGACGCGGCGGAGCGGCGGCGGCTGTGGGAGGTCGTCTGCGCGGCCCACGAAGGGTGGCTGACCGCGCGCCGGTGAGACCGGCTGCCGTCGGTGACGGGTGCGCGCCGGTGACGGGCGGCCGTCGGCGGGACGGCTGGGCTCCGGCGTGGCGGCCGCCGGCCGCCCGCCCGCGGCCCAAGCGGGCCCCACGTCACCACCAGGTGCGCGGCGCCCCCTCCGACCGGCGGCCTGCGAGGAGTTCCGCCGCGGCCACGGCGTTCACCAGGCCCGCGCCGTAGGTCTTGACGACCGTCGTCCCCGCCGGGACCGGAATGTCGCGGTAGCCCATGTCCACCAGGACCGCGTCCGGCCGGCGGGCGAGGAGCCCGGACACCAGCGCCTCCTGCCACGGGTCGGCGGCGTCGGCACGGGCCACCACGGCAAGCGGCGTGCCGGGGGGGATGGGC
>NZ_RDBH01000217.1 GCF_008042145.1 Streptomyces sp. adm13(2018) | reverse complement strand
GACCGGGGTTCCGAAGCGCTCCCCGCACCCCTTGCCCGCCGTTCCGCACCGCACCCTCGCCAGGCCCGTAGGAACACACCCCCGCAGATTCTTCGGTCAGCCCTACGGTCCCACCGTATTGAGGCCCTCACCCCCGCACTCCTACGTTCCTTCCCAGAACGGCCGATCCGGAAAGGAACCGATCCGGACGGCACCCGGGCGATGGACGGAGGACACGTGAGGATACGGATTCTCGGCCCGCTGCACGCCGAGACGGCCGGCGCCCCGGTCGTCCCGAGCGCGGCGAAGACACGACAGATCATGGCGCTGCTCGCGCTCCACCCCGGCCACCCCGTGCCGGTGGCCACCCTCAAGGAGGAACTCTGGGGCGCGGTGCCGCCGAACAGCGCGCACAGCACCCTCCAGACCTACGTCCTCCGGCTGCGCCGGGCCCTGGCCGCCGCCCTCGGCGGACCGTACGGCGCGCCGGAGACGGGGCCGGACAGCGGCGCGGCACGGGCACGGGCCCTGCTCGCCACCGGCCACGACGGCTACCTCCTGCGCGTCGCCGAGAGCGACGTCGACGCCTTCGCCTTCCAGCGCGCGGCGCAGGCCGGGCACAGCGCGTTCGCCGACGGCGACAGCGCCCGTGCCGCCCGGCTGCTGCGCGAGGCCCTCGCCCTGTGGAAAGGGCCGGCCCTGGTCGACGTACGGGCCGGAGCGGCGCTGCGGATCCACGCGGCCCGCCTCGAAGAGGCCCGGCTGCTCGCCACCGAACGCCGGCTCGACGCCGAACTGCGGCTCGGGCTGCACGGCGAACTCCTCGCCGAACTCGTCGAGCTGACCCGCCTCCACCCCGCCAACGAACGGCTGTACGCCCAGGCGATGGTGGCGTTCTACCGGGCCGGCCGGCAGTCCGAGGCGCTCCAGCTCTACCGGGGCCTGCGGCGGCGGCTCGTCGAGGAGCTGGGCCTGGAGCCCGCCCCCCAACTCCAGCGGCTGCACCAGGCGATGCTCTCCGTCGATCCGCGCCTGGACGCCCCCGCCCACGGCGGCCGGCCGACCCCGACCTTCGACCTCTACGCGGCCTGACCC
>NZ_RDBH01000216.1 GCF_008042145.1 Streptomyces sp. adm13(2018) | reverse complement strand
CCCCGGGGCCGGGGCTGCCAGGGGCGCCGGAGATGCCGGGGATGCCGGGGATGCCGGGGATGCCGAGGGCGCTGGTGGTGCTGGAGGTGCTGGTGGTGCCAGGGGCATCGAGGGTGCCGAGGATGCCGAAGGTGCCGAAGACGGCCCGGGGTTAGGAGGTTCCGAGGATGCCGGAGCTCCCGAAGACGGGCCGGGGTTCGGAGGTGCTGGGGGCGCCGGAGGCGCCGAGGGTGCCCGGTCCGGTGGCCCCGTGGTCGCGCGGGTCGCCGTGGTGAAGTGGTCGTCGAGGGTGTCACCCGACGCCGTCGGGGCCGTGTCCGGCGCCGACGCGTCGTAGAGCTTGTCCCACCAGTTGTCGTCCCCCTGCTGAGTCATGCCCTTATTGTCCACCGCTCGGGGCGCCCGAAAACGGGACATCGGGAAAACCGTCGCCGGAAAGGGGTGGTCCGCCGGGCGGCCCCACCCCCCACGGGAAGGACGCCCGGCGGACCGGCGTGATCAGCGCACGTCGTAGGCGCGGACCACGGTCTGGGTGACGGAGTTGCCGTGGGCGTCCGTCAGTTGGGTCCTCGGGGTGACCTGTTCGCCGGTCGCGCCCGCGTGGTTCACGGTCGCGGTCCCGTGGCCGCCCTGCTGAGAGACCTGCAGTTCGGTCCAGGTCGTGCCCCCGTCGTGGGAGTACGCGAGCGTGGCCGAGGTGAGCGCCGCGGGGGTGTGGCCCGCGTGACCCGTCGCGGTGAGGCCGATGTGCCGGCCGTCGGTCGCGGCGAGGGTCGTGAGTCCGTCCTCCGGAAGGTCGTACCGGGGGAAGAGAATCGG
Source organism: Streptomyces sp. adm13(2018) (assembly GCF_008042145.1). GTDB lineage: Bacteria > Actinomycetota > Actinomycetes > Streptomycetales > Streptomycetaceae > Streptomyces. The sequence continues at coordinate 258 of NZ_RDBH01000216.1, read as the reverse complement.
GATGCCTTGAGAATAGACGCTCGCGTCGCGCTTGGAGGTGAATTCCCACACCGACTTGACGGAAGGGGAACGCTCCCGGACCCGGCTTCCGAGCTTCATGACGTTCTGTTCGAGGCTGTACCGCCCCTCATCGGCGGGTACCGCGAAATCGGGCACATCGCTCTCCCCATCTGATTCCGGGAAAAGGGTACAAGGCGCCCGTATCCGGTAGCTGTTGGTGCTGCGGTGGCGCCACATTGGCAGAGGTGAGAGCGGTAC
>NZ_RDBH01000215.1 GCF_008042145.1 Streptomyces sp. adm13(2018) | reverse complement strand
GGGGAGGCGCGGCCGCCGGCCCGACCGGCGGCCGCGCCGTGCCGCGTCAGGAGGGCGAGGTCGCCCTGCGCAGCGTGCTGATGCAGGAGCTGATCGCCTCCTGCAGCGCTTCCAGCCGCTGGAGCATGTCGTCCTCGAAGATCTCCTCCTCCAGGACCTCGTCCAGGGTCAGCTCCTCGAAGACCTTCGTCGCCTTCTGCAGACTGCTGTAGAACCGGGTCCGCCGCTCCTGCACCCGCAGCGCCGGGTCGTCCTCGACCGCCTTCGCGACCAGGCCCTTGACGGTGTCGTACGCCTCCCCGGCCCACTCGCCCGCCTCCTCGGAGTCGTCCAGCTCGTCGAGGAGCGACAGGTGCCGCTCGGCCTCGGCCCGCAGCTCGGCGGGCGCCTCCACGGTCTGCCCGGCCGGGGTCTTGATCTGGCCCTGCTCGACGATCTGCCGCACGTAGCCGATGCGGTCGGCCGCCTTGGCCTCGCTCGCCACCGCCTTCTTCAGATCGTCGGTGCGCGCGATGGCCCGGGCCATCTCCGTCTGCAGCGCCGGGTCCTCCTTCATCCGGTCGAGCAGCGCGCCGCGCGCCGCCTCGGCCGTGCCCGGGTCGGCGAGGATCGCGGCCCGCAGCGCCGTCGGGTTCTCGGCGACCTCCAGGGCCTTCGTCGGCCGGATGCCCTCCGCCTCGGCCGCCGCGGTGATGGCCTGGCCGCGCACGGACGAGGCGCTGTTGCGGGAGGTGTAGTACGCGAGCCAGACGTCGGCGTCGGGCAGTTCGATCTCCTCGCCGGGGACGAGCACCTCGAACTGCGGGACGAGGCCGTCGTCGGCCGCCATGTCCCAGGCCTTGTAGTAGCGCATGACCCGCTCCGGCGAGCAGCCCGCGAGCTCCGCGAACGCCTTCGCCGAGACCTTCACCGCGGCCGTCCCCTCGGCGGCCTGCCCACCGGGCCGGACGCTGCGCGCCACCTTGAGCGCGAAGGCCCAGCCGCCGGTGCGCGCGTAGACCCCGAAGTCCAGGGCATCACGTACGACGACGGGGTCGGGAGCGACGGCGGGGTCGGGGTCAGGTTC
>NZ_RDBH01000214.1 GCF_008042145.1 Streptomyces sp. adm13(2018) | reverse complement strand
GGATCAGGGGATCAGGGGATCAGGACCACCTTGCCCGTCGTGCCCCGCGTCTCCAGGGCACGGTGCGCGGCCGCCGCGTCCGCGAGGGGGAAGCGCTGGACCGCCGGGCGGAGGGTGCCGGTGGTCGCGGCGTCCAGGGCGGCGAGTTCGAGGGTGCGGACGTCCCCGCCTGCCTTCTGGAGCATGACGGGGCCGAGGACGGACTCCGAGGTGATGCCGCGCTCGGCCAGCTCCTCCGGGGTGAAGGTGAGCGGCTCGCCGTCGAGGAGGCCGCTGCTCGACCAGCCGAAGACGAGGTGCTGCCCGCCCTTGCCGAGGAGGTCGACGGCTGCGCGGCCGGTGTCGCCGCCGACCGAGTCGAAGACGACCGTGGCGGTGCGCCCGTCCAGGTGGGCGCGGACCTGACGCGGCCAGTCGGGCCGTGTGTAGTCGACGGCGAGGTCGGCGCCGTTCTCCTCGACGCGGGCGGTCTTGGCGGGGCCGCCGGCCAGGCCGATGACGGTGGCGCCGGCGTTCTTGGCGTACTGGACGAGCAGGGTTCCGATGCCGCCGGCCGCCGCGGGGACGATCGCCACCGAGTCGGGGCCGAGTTCGGTGAACTGGAGGATCCCCAGGGTGGTGCGGCCGGTGCCGATCATGGCGACGGCCTCCGCCTCGCCGAGGTGGTCGGGCAGGGCGTGCAGGCGGGTGGCGTCGGTGACGGCGAGTTCGGCGTAGCCGCCGGGGGCCATGCCGAGGTGGGCGACGACCCGCCTGCCGAGCCAGCCGGGGTCGGTGCCCTCGCCGAGGGCGTCGACGGTGCCGGCGACCTCGCGCCCCGGGACGGTGGGCAGCTCGACGGGCGCGGGGAAGGGGCCCGTCCGGCCCTCCCTGAGCGCGGTGTCGAGGAGGTGCACGCCGGCCGCCGCGACCTTGATGCGGACCTGGCCGGGGCCGGGTACCGGGTCGGGGGTCTCCTCGTACACGAGGTTCTCGGCGGGACCGAAGGCGTGGAGGCGGATGGCGTGCATGGCGTTCCCCGTTCGTCGTGCGGGCGGTCGGTGAGTGACGAGGAACAGCCTCCGACCTCAAGCATGCTTGAGGTCAAGCCCCTTCCGGTCGTCGCCGCGACGCGCGCGCAGCGCCAGTGACACCGCCTCCACCGCGCTGGTGAACGACACCTCCGAGAGCACCCCGGGCGCCGCCACCTGGTCGCCCACCAGGTACACCCCGTCGCCCCGGTCGATGGCGGGCCGGTCGCGCCAGGTCGTGCCGGGCAGGTCGACCGCCCCCGTACGGCCCTGGGACAGCGACTCCCGCCGCCACACCGTCCGCTCGCGCCAGCCGGGGAAGCCCAGGTCGAGGAGCCGTTCGGCGTGGGCCACGCCGTCCGCCTTGGACGCGTCGGGGCCGATCGGCAGCTGGGCCTGGATCAGCTGCTGCCCGGCCGGGGCGAGCGTGGGGTCCTGGGCGGTGAAGCGCTCGATCCAGCCCGGGGCGTCCAGGTCCGAGAGCACGAACGGGTCGCCCTTCCGGGTCCGCACCGCCAGGTCGAACAGGACGGTACGGCCGCTCTCCCACGTCAGCGACGGGTCGCCGAGCAGCCGGGCGGCGGCCGGCAGGGCGGTCGCGACGATCACGGGCCCCTGGTCGCGCGGCAGGTCGTCCAGGCTGTCGACCCGGGCCGAGGTCTCGATCCGGGCGCCCAGCTCCCACGCGCGCGCGACCATCCGCTCGACGAGCCGGCCCCAGCCTCCCCGGACGTAGTGCGCCTCGGGCGGCAGGGCGGCGGCCCGGTGCAGCCGTTCCTGCACGAACCGGGCGGAGAGCGACCCCGGGTCGTGGTGGAAGAGCGCGACCCCGGAGTACGCGGCGGCCGCCCGCGCGCCCCGCTCGCCCGCCAGCCCGGTCGCCCAGGTGCGGAAGTCGGTGTCCACGGGGGCCTTCCCGGCGCTGCGCAGCGCCTGGCGGATCATGGCCGGCGGCGGGGTGCGGAGCACAGAACCGCCCCGGTGGAAGCGGAGCCGGAGGACCTCGGAGGCCGGCAGCGGGGCCAGCGGGCCGAGGAGTCCGCGCTGCTTGAGCCAGGTCCAGTGCGGGCCGCCCGCGTACAGGGCGTGCGGGCCCTCGTTGGTGTGGTGCGGGCCCTCGGACGTACGGGCCCGGCCGCCGGGGGTCCGGTGCGCCTCGTGGAGGGTCACCCGGACGCCCGCCTCGGCGGCGGTGATGGCGGCGGTCAGTCCGGCGAAGCCGCCGCCGACGATCGTGAGCCTGCGCATGTCGCTCTCCCTGTCCCTCGAACGGACCTGGTGTCCGGTCCCGCCCATGGGACGGCCGGGGGCACCGCGTTTGTGACATCGGGGGTGTTGTCAGTGGCGTACATCACCATGGAGGCATGGCGACGACTCGGAAGAAGAAGACGGCGGTGGCGGCGGCGCGGCGGCCCGACCTGCGGCTGCCTCCCCTGGAGGCGTACGGGGGAGGGCTCGCACCGGACGGGGACTACGACGGGCTGGAACTGGCCGGGCTCGACCTCGCGGGGCAGTCGGCGGAGGGCGCGCGGTTCCTGGACTGCGCGCTGCGCGACTGCGCCCTCGACGAGGCGCGGCTCACCGGGGCCCGCTTCCTCGACTCGGTGCTCACGGGGGTGCGGGG
>NZ_RDBH01000213.1 GCF_008042145.1 Streptomyces sp. adm13(2018) | reverse complement strand
CGTCCGGGCCGCCACCGCCTGACCCGGCCGGGGAACCGCGCCAGCGCGCGGGGAGGCGGTGCCCGGTGGCGCGGTTCCCCGGCCGGGTCAGGCGGTGGCGGCCCGGACGTCCACGGCGGGGACGGGGGTGTCGCCGTCGCCGGCCGGGGGCGTCTCGTCGTCGTCCGGTTCCTCGCGGGGCAGGGTCGCCTTGCGCAGCCCGGGGACCGTGACGGCCACGACCACCGCGGCGACGGCACAGATCGCGCCGTTCACGACGGCCGCGCCGGCCGGGCTGAACCAGCGGGCGATCAGGGCCACTTCGACGTCGCCGGCGATGCCGCCCGCGGTGCCCTGGGCGGTGACGACGCTCACGATCCGGCCACGGAGCCGGTCCGGGGTGTTGTGCTGGACGAGGGCGTACTCCAGGATCTCGTACACGGTCCCTGCCGCGCCGCCCACGACCAGCATGGCGTAGGCCACGACGGCGCTGCCGCTGAGACCGAAGCCGATGACGGCCAGGCCGCCGGTGAACGCGGCCGTCAGGAGCAGGCGTCCGGGGCGTCCGGCGCGGGTGATCCAGCCGCTCGTCGCGGAGACGACGATGGCGCCGACGGCCGGAGCGGTGTAGAGCACGCCGAGCATGACGTCGCCGCCGCCGAACTCGGTGTAGACCAGCTCGGGGAAGAGGACGACGGGCAGGCTGAACAGCGCGTTGACACCGCCGAGGGCCAGCAGGGCGCCGACGACGCGGTGGCGCACGGCGAACCGGAAGGCGGCGGCCGGCGAACCGGAGTCCTCGTGGCCCTCCTCGTCGTCCTCGTCCTTGAACGGGGGCAGCGGGCGCAGCCGGAGCAGCAGCAGGGTGGTGATGCCGGTGGTCACCGCGGTGAAGGCGAAGACCGGGCCGGGGCCCGAGGCGGCGAGCAGGACGCCGCCGATGAGCGGGGCGGCGACGGAGCCGATCTCGCCGGTGAGGGAGATCAGGGCGCCGGCGGCGGGCAGCTGGTCGGGCCGGACCAGGGTCGGCGCGACCGCCATGAGCGCGGTGACGCTCACTCCGGTGGCGAGTCCGTCCCAGGCGACGCAGAGGTAGACGGCCCACAGTTCCGGGGTGGGCAGGAAGGCGTTGACCGCGAGACCGGCGAAGGCGAGCGCGGCGGAACCGCGGGCCCAGAGGATCAGCGTCCTGCGGTCGGTGCGGTCGGCCATCCAGCCGCCCCACAGGGAGCCGACGAGGACCGTGACGCTCATGATCATGCTGGCGACGGCGACACCGAAGGTGGAGCGCGTCATGCCGAAGACCTGGGCGGCGAGGGCGACGGTGGCCATGCCGAGGCCGAACAGCGAGACCACCCGGGCGATGAAGATCGCCCGGAAGTCGGGGCTGGTCCGCAGCGGGCCGATGTCGATCAGGAAGTCACCGGCGCGCACGGGACGCTCCCGTCGAGGTGTTCAGGAGCTCCACCCACGCGTCGAGGGTGGGGCGTTCGGCGAGTTCCACGAAGCCGATCTCGGCTCCGTCCGCGCGCCATCCCTCGACCAGGGTCATCAGCCGGATCGAGTCCAGCCCCTGCTCGACGAGACTCTCGTCCGTCTCGATCTCCGCGGCGTCGACGTAGAGCACGTCGGCGACGTCCCGCATGAGCCGCTCGCGTGTGAACGTCTGCTGTCCGGCCGTGTCGACCATCGTCGTGTCCTCTTCCCGTCCGACATGCGAGGTGATGCGGATGCTGTGAGTGGGCAGGTTGGTTAGGTAAGGCTTACCTAACTCTCTATGGTGTGGGGGAGTCAAGCGGCGGTGATCCCTGTGGTCCGTCGCCCCCCAAGAGCGCGAGAGTGAGAAGCCGTTGACCACAGCCACGCCCCGCCCGGGCGTCCGGTCGGAGCCCGTCGCCGCCGTCTCCGTCCGGCCCGCCGGCCGGTCCGACGCCGCCGCCCTGCACCGGCTGTCCGTTCCCTTCGTGCGCGAGGGCGCACTGCGGGACCGCCCCGCGGGCGTGTACGCCCGTGACGCGGCGGACTTCCTGGTGGCCGAGGCCGGGCAGGGAGGTCTGGAGGGCTGTGTCGCGCTGTGCCATCGGCCCGATGCGTACGGCCGGGCGGCCGCCGTGCTCTACAACTTCTGCGTGGCGGAGGGGAGTCAGGGTCGTGGTGTCGGCTCCGCGCTGCTGCGGGCCGTGCTCGGTGAGGCGGCCGCCCAGGGGGTGGCGCGGGTTTTCACCGCCACCGCGGGCGGAGGGGAGCTCTTCCTGCGCCACGGATTCACCCCCGGTGGCGAGGAGGAGGCACCCCCGCGGTGGCGCTCCGGCCTCGACCCGGCGCGGGGCTCCCGGGTCCTGGTGCGCTCCCTGGTCTGACCGCCCGGTGGTGTCGGGGCGGGCGCGAGCGGCCCGCCCCGACGCGGACCCCCGACGCCACGGGGGCGCCGGGGGTCCGCGTCGGGGTGGCTCAGCCGCGCGCCGCGAGGCTCGCCGGTCGCATGTCGGTCCAGTGGGCGTCGACGTAGCGGGTGCAGCCCTCGCGGGAGTCCTCGCCGTGCACGACGGTCCAGCCGTCCGGGACCTCGGCGAACGCCGGCCACAGCGAGTGCTGGTTCTCGGCGTTGACGAGCACGAGGTAGCGGGCGTCGACGTCCTCGAAGGGGT
>NZ_RDBH01000212.1 GCF_008042145.1 Streptomyces sp. adm13(2018) | reverse complement strand
CCCGGCCCCTTCCCCCCGAACAGGTGGTACGTATGACGGACACCGACACCGCGCGGACGCCACAGGCGTCACGGGCCGTCGTCCGCGCGACCCCCGGCGCCGCCGTGATCGCCTCCGTCGCGCTCGTCGAGCTGTCCAGCGGCATCACCCAGGGCTTCCTCTCCCCGCTCCTGAAGGGGCTCACGGAGACCCTCCGGGTCACCGCCGCGGAGCTGAACTGGATCAGCATCGCCAACCTGCTCGCGTCCGTCGCCTTCACCCCGGTCCTGTCCCGGATGGGCGACCTCTACGGCCACCGGCGCATCCTGCGCTGGAACCTCGCGATCGTCCTGCTCGGCTCCGTCCTGGTCGGCTTCAGCCGCTCCTTCGGCGTGCTGCTCGCCGGCCAGATCCTCCAGGGCGCGTTCGCGGGCTTCTTCCCGCTGCTCGTCGGCGTCCTCCGCAACCGCGGCGGCGCGGACGGCGACGGGGAGTCCCGGCGCGGCATCAGCTACATGGTCGCCGCGCTGGTCGCCGGCATCGCGGTCGGCCTGGTCGCGAGCGGCTTCGTGGCCCGTACCGTCGACAGCCCCACCGCCGCCCTCTGGGTCCCCACCGCTGCCGTCGGCCTGGCCCTCGCCGTCACCTGGCCGCTGCTGCCCGAGTCCGAGGCCCGCCCCGGCGGACGGATCGACTGGGCGGGCGGGATCCTCCTGTGCGTGGGTCTCGTCGCGATCATGCTCGGCCTGGGCATGGGCGGACTGCCCGGCTGGGAGTGGACCTCGCCGCGCACCCTCGGCTGTCTGGTCGGCGGCGCGCTGGTCACCGCCCTGTGGGTGCGCGTCGAACTGCGGATCGCGGAGCCGATGATCGACGTCCGGATGTTCCGGCGCCGGAACGTCGTGACCGTCTCCCTGGTGACGGTGACCTTCACCGTCCCGATGATCGGCCTCCAGGTCGCGAACCCCGTCTTCATGGGCACCGGGCCCGAGCACGGTTACGGACTCGGTCTCGACCCCTTCGCCACCGGCCTGGCCATGCTCCCCAACATGCTCGCCATCGCCGCCGGAGCGCTGGCCGCGCCGAGGGTCGCCGCGGCGGTCTCCGACCGGCTGACGCTGTGCGCGGGCTCCCTGCTGATGGCCGCCGGCTACCTCGCCTCCCTGACCTGGCACGGCTCGATGCCGCTGTTCCTGGCCGGAACGGCCGTCGCGGGGCTCGGCATCGGCTTCCTCCAGCACTCCACCCGCACCCTGGCCGTCGAGTCCGTGCCGCCGGACCGGACGTCCGTCGGCTCGGGGATCAACGAACTCCTGATCAACGTCGGCGGCTCCGTCGGCGCCGCGATCGTCCTCACCGTGTTCGCCGCCCGTACCCCGGCCGGCGAGACCCTGCCCGAACTCGGCGCCTACACCACCTCCTGGACGATCTGCGCGGTCGTCTCCCTGGCGGGCGCCGCGCTCGCCCTCCTCTACCGCACGCCGAAGGACCGCGAGGCCCGCTCATGACCACCACCACGACCGCCCCCCTGGACCGGCTGCGCGCCCGCACCCGCGACCTCGTGACGAGGTGGCAGGACGACGTCCTCGCCCTCAGCCACCAGCTGCACGCCGACCCCGAACTGGCCTACGAGGAGCACCGGGCGGCCCGCCGCATCACGGACCTGGTCGAATCGGCCGGTTTCGACGTCACCCGGGGGGTGTGCGATCTGCCGACGGCGTTCACGGCCACCGCGGGCAGCGGTGACCTGGTCGTCGGGATCTGCGCGGAGTACGACGCGCTGCCGGGCATCGGCCACGCCTGCGGCCACAACGTCAACGGCTCGGCAGCCGTCACCGCGGCCCTGGCCCTCGCCCCGCTGGCGGACGAACTCGGCATCACCGTCAAGCTGCTGGGGACCCCGGCGGAGGAGTCGGGCGGCGGCAAGGTCGACATGCTGCGCGGCGGCGCGTTCGACGACGTCGCCGCCGCGATGATGGTGCACGCCGCGCCCGCGGACTCCGTGGGCATGAGCTCGCTGGCCATCAGCAGCTGGAAGGTCGGCTACACGGGCCGCGCGGCGCACGCCGCAGCCATGCCGGAGCGCGGGGTCAACGCCGCCGACGCGATGATGATCGCGCAGGTCGCCATCGCCGCGTACCGCCAGCAGATGCGGCCGGGAGCGGTCGTCTCCGGCGTCGTCACCTCGGGCGGTGACGCGGCCAACGTCATCCCGGCCCGCACCGCGGCCGACTACGACTGCCGCGCGGTCACCAGCGAGGAACTCCGCGAACTCCAGGCCCGCATCCGGGCCTGCTTCGAGGCCGGCGCCCTCGCCACCGGCGCCGAACTGGCCCTGGAGGCCGTGGGCAACGACTACGCCGACCTCCGCCAGGACCTCGCGATGTCCCGCTCCTACCTCGCCGCCGCCCGCGCGCTGGGCCGCGACGCGAAGGCCGAGGACCCCTCGATCCGCGGCGGCTCGACCGACATGGGCAACGTCTCGCACCACGTACCGACCATCCACCCCATGATCGGCTACGACTGCGGCGACACGATCATGCACAACCCCGAGTTCACCCGCTACGGCACCACTCCCCAGGCCGACCGAGCGGTCCTGGACGGAGGCCTGGCCATGGCCTGGACAACCCTCGACCTGGCCACGGACCCCACCC
>NZ_RDBH01000211.1 GCF_008042145.1 Streptomyces sp. adm13(2018) | reverse complement strand
GCTGCCGGGGTCTCCCCCCGCCGGCCGAAGGTGGAGCGGATCCGGCTCTTCGTACGGGTCGGCTCGGCCGGGGCCGCGCCGGAGCCCCCGCCGGCCCCGCCCGTCGTGGCCGCCGGGGCGGCCGAGGTCCCGGGCCTGCGGTGCCGGAGCGTGCACACCTCGGGGTCGGCGAGCGCGTCCAGGAAGGCGGCGACGTCCGGCCGGGCGCGTGGGTCGGCGGCCGTCATGGCCCGGAGCAGGGCGAGGAGTTCGTCCGAGAGGCGCGGGTCGAAGCGGAGTTCCGCACCGCTGCTCACGGCGTCGGCGGGGGAGTCGAACCCCGCATCGTAGCCGGGGAGTTCGCCCACCACGTAGGTGTGGGTCATCAGGCCCAGCGCGAAGATGTCGACCGCGCAGGTGAGGTCCTTCGGCCGGACCGTCCCGTCGAGCTTGATGTAGCGGAGCCACTCCGGGGCGCCGTAGACGGAGTCGCCGGCGATGGCGTCGGGCTGCGGGGGGTTCCCGGAGCCGTACGAGTCGTCGAAGTCGATCAGCTTCGCCGCGTGGAAGGCGGCGCCCTCCCGCTTCTGCACCAGCACGTTCAGCGGCTTGAGGTCGCCGTGCACGGTGCCGCTGTCGTGCAGCTGCTTGAGGCTCGATCCGAGGGTCTTGAGCAGCACCGTCTTCTGCCGGGGCTCCAGGCTCTGGGGCCGGTCCAGGCTGGTGGTGTCGATCCGCTCCGTGACCTTGTAGTACGTGGATCCCACGTGGAAGAAGTCGGTGGCGAGCACGATGTTGCCGCCGCCGAGGGTGTCCGGCCGCAGCCGCTTCATGACGTCCCGGTGCCGCTTCTCGAACTCCTTGGCGACCTCGCGGCGGATGCGGACGCTCTTGGAGTCGGCGGCGTCGTCGCGCGGGCGCTTGGGTTCGAGGAACTGCTTGATGAAGTACTGGCCTCCGTCCTTCTCCGCGAAGGCCCAGATGCACTTCCCCCCGTTGGCGTTGGTCGGTTCGGTGACGATGCGGTAGCCCGCGATCGTGTCGCCCAGTTTCATCGGTGCTCCTCGGACGCGGGCGGCAGGTGGCTCTCGTACGTGGTCCGGTAGGTCTCCCAGGTGTGGTCCTGCCAGGCGCGGACGCGGGCCTGCGTCGCCTGGGGGCCCTCCGGCTCCTCCGGCTCCCCGCCTCCGGCGCGCGGCGCTCCGTCGAGGACGGCCGGACGGCCCCGCATGTACCGCTCGGTCAGTTCGGCGAACCGGGGCTCGTACGTGGCGACCAGCGCCGGGAAGTCCTGGTGGCCGAGGGCGAGCAGCGCCAGCGAGGCGTCGTCCCCGGTGTACCGCTGGACGCCGCGGCGGAGCAGGTCGGCCCACTCGTACGTGGTGTTGGCCCGGCGCAGGGTGTCCAGGAGCAGGTACTCGAAGTCGGCCGGGGTGTGCACGTAGCCGAAGTAGCCGTCGGTGGCGGCGATCAGCACACACGGCATCTCGAACGAGGCGATGTGCTGCGTGTCGATGGTGAACTCCCGGTCCGCGCAGATGACGTTGGTCATCGGCGGGTCGGTGCGCAGCAGTTCGAGGGCATCGCTCTCGCGGGTGTGGTCCCGGGTGAGGACGTGCAGGCCGCCGGAGGGCGTGAGGACGTACGCGCGGGAGTCGCCGGCCCACAGGGGGCGCAGTTCGACCGTGGCCTGCTCGCCGCGGACGCGGTAGTGCACACCGGCCAGGGTCGTCGGCAGGTGCCGGCGCATGGTGCCGCCGATCTTGCTGCGGCGCTGCGGGGCCATCGCGAGGAACCAGTCCAGGTACTGGTGGAGGCTGTCGGGACCGGCCTCCTCGCCCTCGCGTGCCACCTCGCGGAACCAGCACTCGGTGGCGAGCCGCGCGACCCGTGAGCCGACCCAGGCCCCGGTGTGCCGGAGCCCGTCCGGGCCCTGCCAGACCGGGCCCGCGCCCGCGCCGCCCGAACCGTCGAACACCGCGATCATGCCCTCGTCGCCTGGCCAGTGGTGCACCACGAACGGTTCGGCGTCCTCGCCGTGACCGGTCACCTGCTCGGTCCAGACCGAGAGCGCCTGGAACCCGGTGAAGCTCTCGGGCGCCGACCACACCAGCTGGGGCGGCAGCCTGCGCTCGTCCGGCTTGGGTTCGTCGCCGGGCCCGGCGGGGGCGCGGTGCGCTCCCTTGGGGCCCGCCATCGGACCCGGTCCGATCAGCGGACCGGCGGCACCGCCGACGGCACCCGCGGGCGCCGGTGCCGCGGCGGACGCGGGCGGCGGGGGAGGTCCGGGCGGCCCGGGCGGCGGAGGCGGGCCCGGCGGCCCGGGCCGCCC
>NZ_RDBH01000210.1 GCF_008042145.1 Streptomyces sp. adm13(2018) | reverse complement strand
GGGATGGGCAGGGCGTCGGCAGCGGTGCCGGGCGGGACGGCGAGCGATCCCGCGAGACCGCCGAGCCTGTCGAGGGCGCCGGTCAGGCCCCAGGGGACGGTCCCGCACGAGATGGTGGGCTCCGGCCGCGCCTCGACGACGAAGCGCGGTGCCGGGAGGGGCGGCGCCCCGCGGACGGCGAGGGCCCGCCGGGCCGCCGCCAGGCCGGTCCCCGAGAGGTCGGACTCCGGCGGTACGGGGGCGGCGGTCGCCGCGCGCAGCCGGGCCACCCGTTCCGCGGCCTCCTCCAGACGGGCCAGGGACAGGACGCCCTCGGCGACGGCCCGCCGGGCGCTCTCCCGGATCTCGGCGCACAGCTCCTCACCGTCCTGCGGACCGATGACCATGAGGTCCACGCCCGCCGCCCAGGCCCGGACGGCGGCGCCGCCGAAGCCCAGCGGGCCCCGGGCCGACTCCATGTCGAGGGAGTCGCTGATGACGACGCCGTCGAAGCCGAGTTCGCCGCGCAGGACGTCGGTGACGAACCGCCGGCTGAACGTGGCCGGGGCCTCGTCGACGGACGGGACCATGACGTGCCCGGTCATGACGGCCTGCACCCCCGCCTCCACGGCGGCCGCGAACGGGGCGAGGTCCCGGGCCCGCAGCTCGGCCTCCGACGCCCCTACGGTGGGCAGCGTGAAGTGGGAGTCGACGCGGGTCGCGCCGAGGCCGGGGAAGTGCTTGGCGGTGGCGGCGACGCCGTGCCGCTGTACCCCCGTGACGAAGGCACGGGCGTGGGCGGCGACCCGGGACGGGTCCGGCCCGAACGACCGCGTGCCGAAGACGGGCAGTTCGGGGCCGGGACAGATGTCGAGGCAGGGGGCGAGGTTGACCGAGACGCCGGCCTCGATGAGGTCGGCGGCGACGGCGGAGCCGACCCGTTCGGTGAGCTCGACGTCGTCCACGACGCCCAGGGCGAGCGCGCCCGGGTAGTTGCTGCCCCGGTGGTACTCGGCGCGGGTGATGTCGCCGCCCTCCTCGTCCAGGGCGACGATCAGGTCGGGGCGGTGGGCCCGCAGGGGGTCGGTGACCACCTCGCGGACCCGGCCGTCCAGGAGCCCGAGGTTGGCCCCGAAGAGCACGATCCCGGCGAGGCCGTCGTCGAGCGCGTGCTTGAGCCAGTCGGTCGGTACGGCTCCGCCGTAGGCCGGCAGGAGACAGGAGTTGACGAGGGTCGACAGACGGTCGGTCACGGTTCCTCACCTGGGACGTTCGGGAGCTGCGGGACGGTGCGCGCGGCGTGCGCGGTGCGGTCAGGCGGACCCGCGGTGGCGGTGGGCGAGCCGCTCGGCGAACTCGAGCCAGGCGTCGCTGCACCACTGGGCCAGGTCCACGACGGTGTCCGCGGCGTGGCTGGGGACCTGGTCGGCGACGGCCGCCCACTCGTCCGGCATGAGGCTGTGGCCGCCGAGCCAGCGCAGGACCTGGCGTCCGTTCTCGGAGAAGCGCAGCGAGGGATCGGCCATGAGGATCCGCAGGATCGCCTGGGCGTCGCGTCGCTGGGGTGCCACGGCGACACCCGGCCGGGCGGGGTGACGGACCACGGTGGCGACCTCGGATCCGGCGCCGCCGCGAGGCCGCTGCGGCAGGACCGGGTCCTCGCCGCGCAGCACCCGCGCGCGAACGTCGGAGGCGGTGCCCAGCGAGATGCCCGCCTCGCGGGCGATCTGCCGCAGCGGGGCGTGCGGGTTCGCCCTCACCAGCTCCCCGGCCGACCGGCGGCCCTCGGACGCGCTCAGCGGGCGGCGCCGGCCGTCCCGCCCGATCCTGCTGGGCAGCCCCGGCACGCCGGCCGCCGCTTCGGTGCGCAGGGCGGCGACGGCCTTGGCCGCGAGGCCCGTGGTCTCGCCGATCGCGCGGTCGGACCACTGCGGGTGGGAGCGCAGGATCCGGGCCGCGGCGGCGCGCCGGTCCGCGAGGGTGAGCGGGAGACCGTGGGCGACGTTGAGCCGTACGGCGAGGAGGAACGCCTCGTCCTCGTCGCCGCCGACGAAGCGGGCGTCGATCCGGTCGTCGCCGCGCCGGACGGCGGCGTGGACCCGGTGGGTGCCGTCGACGACGCGCATGGTCGGCCGGTGCACCACGATCGGCGGCAGGGGGGTGCCGGACTGGGCCAGGGTGCTGATGTGCTCGGGGTCCTCGGGGTCGAGCCGGGGCGAGTCCGCGGAGCGCAGCGAGGCGATGAGGACGGACTCGACCGGGGACCTCCCGGACCCATCGGCCCCGGGCTCGGGTTCGTCCGTTTGGGAGCAGTGTTCCATCGGTGTTTCCCCCGTGAATGTGCATTCGGTGCTGTTCTTCGGATGGCCCGGGCCGGATTCGGGACGTCAGAGATTCCGCGTCGGAGATCCGGGCTTCGGGAATTCCGGGTGTCGGAGATTCCGCCAGCTCCACCGGCCGGATTCCGTTCCGGGCCAGGTCCTGGCCCCCACGGGAACGGAATTCCGGATACAGGCAGGGATGGGGGACATCCTCGGCCCGGTTTCCGGGAGGACACGGGAAGGGGTGGTGTCCCCGGGGGGATTCCGCCCGATCTCCGGTGCCGCCCCGGGATCATGCCCGGTGAACCTAACAGCGCCCGTTCTGCATGTCTAGACCAATAGTCGACGGTGGCCCGTACGCCGCTCCGTGCGGCAGAGTGCCCTCCCGGCACCGGAGTTGACGGGGTGTCCGGCCCCGGGCCCACCCCGTCCCCCTCCACGCCGTGAGCGACCGAACGGACCGAGGAGCGTGCCGGTGACACCCGATTTCGAGGTCTACGCGACGGCCAGGACCGCGCGCCCCGGCGAACCGCACGGCCTGTCCGCGCTCACCGAGATCTCCCGCACCGCGGAGGCGAACGGCGTCACCGGCCTCCTGGCCTTCTACCACCACCACAACCCGGACCCCTGGCTGGTCGCCTCCACCCTGCTCGGCGCCACCGACCGCCTCGTCCCGCTGATCGCCACCCAGCCGTACGCGCTGCCGCCGTTCACCGCCGCCCAGATGATCCACACGCTCACCGTCCTGCACGGCCGCCGCGTCGACCTGAACCTGATCACCGGCGCCACCGGGGCGGAGCTCCGGCAGGTCGGCGAGACCCTCGACGCGACCGAACGGTACGCCCGCGCCGCGGAGTACGCCCACGTCGTCCGGCGACTGCTGTCCGAGGAAGGCCCGATCACCTTCGCCGGCACCCACTACCGCTTCGAGGGGCTGCGGATGAACACACCCCTCGCCCTCGCACTGCGCCCCCGCGTCTTCCTGGCCGGCTCCTCACCCGCCGCCCTCGCCACCGCCCGCGAGGCCGCCGACGTCGCCGTCACCCACCCCGAGCCGGTCGACCGCTTCGCCGCCGACTACGCCCGAGCCCTCGCCGGCGGCCCCCGGATCGGCATCCGGGTGGGGATCGTCGCCCGCCCGACCGCCGCCGAGGCGTGGACCGTGGCCCGCGAGGCGTACCGCGAGACCCGGGCGTCCCGGCTCGCCACCGCGCTGCGCAGGACCAGCGGCTCGGACTGGAGCCGGCGGCTCGCCGCCCTGGCCATCGACGGCGACGTCTACGACGACGTGTACTGGACCGGCGCCTACCGCGCCGACAAGGGCACCCTGCCGCTCCTGGTCGGGGCGTACGCCGACGTGGCCGGTTACCTCGCCCGCTACCGCGCGGCGGGCGTCCGGGTCCTCGTCCTCGGCAACACCAGCACCGCGGAGGACTTCGGACACGTCGCCGCGGTCCTCGCCGAACTCCGGCGCGACTGAGACCCGTCGGTCACCGCACCCACCCCATCGTCCCGCGGCCAGCCCGTCAGGACCACCGGCGGCGGACGCGTTCGACTGCTCCCGGTCCGCAGTCGAACACGCCCCGCCGTGTGTATCTTCGTCCGGGCGTTCCCGGGGCGAGGGCGCCGGACAGCCCCCGGCGCGGGCAGGCCGCACACGGCCCACCGGCACGATCCGACGCGCGGCGACCGGCCGCCCACCGCGCCGGACCCCGCGCCCGCCCCCGCGGACCGCCACCCGCCGCCGCGCACCCGGAGGACCGGCCGCCGCGCACTCCCCAGAGGGCCGACCCCAGCGTTCGGCGAAGACCGTGAGGAACGAGAACCGATGAAGGCGACCACCCTGGTCCAGCGGTACGGCAGCCCGCTCTACGTCTACGACCTCACCGCCGCCGACCGGTCCGCCGCCGCGCTCCGGCGCGAACTCCCCGACGGATCAATCCTGTTCTACTCCCTCAAGGCCAACCCCCACCCCGAGGTCGTCCGCGCCCTCCGGGCCGCCGGCTGCCGCGCCGAGATCAGCTCGACCGGCGAACTGGACGCCGCACTGCTCGCCGGGCACGCCCCCGCCGACTGCCTCTACACCGGGCCGGGCAAGACCGCCGCCGAACTCGCCCACGCCTTCGACCGCGGCGTCACCCTCTTCTCCGCCGAATCCCCCGGCGACCTCGACCGCATCGGCACGGCCGCCGGCGCGCATGGCGTCACCGCCCGCTGCCTGCTGCGGATCAACGGCACCACCGGAGCGGGCTCGGCGGGACTCCGGATGACCGGCACCGCCTCCCAGTTCGGCTTCGACCTGGAGACCGCCGCCGACTGGACCAAACGGATCGCGGACGCGGAGCACGTGGAGCCCGTCGGCCTCCACCTCTTCTCCCTCACCAACGCCGGCGACGAGGACAGCCTCCTGCGGGAACTCCTCGCCAACGTCCGGACCGCGGCCCGACTGCGCGACACGTACGGGACCCCCGTCCGCCTCCTCGACCTCGGCGGCGGCTTCGCCCACCCGTACGCGGTCCCCGGAACC
>NZ_RDBH01000021.1 GCF_008042145.1 Streptomyces sp. adm13(2018) | reverse complement strand
CCGCCCCGCCCCCGCCGCCCACGGAGGCCGTGTCGCCCGCGCGCCGCCAGGAGGTGCCGAGGTGACGGCCCGCGAACTGGACGCCGCGGGCATCCTCGACGCCGGACTCCGCGCCGACTACACGGCGTGCCGCCGACTCAACGCCCGCCACGGCAGGACCTACTTCCTCGCCACCCGACTCCTCCCCGCGGACCGGCGGTCCGCCGTCCACGCCCTCTACGGCTTCGCACGCCACGCCGACGACATCGTCGACGACCTCGGGAGCGGAGCCACGCTCGCCGAACGGGAAGCGGCGCTGGACACGCTGGAGACCGAGTGGGAGAAGGCGCTCGCCGGCGGCCGGGTCGCGGAACCCGTGGTCCGGGCGGTCGCCGACACCCGCGCCCGGTACGGCATCCCCGCCGCCCACTTCCGCGACTTCCTGGCCTCGATGCGCAGCGACCTGTCGGTCAGGGACTACCCGACGTACGAGGATCTGGCCGCGTACATGCACGGCTCGGCCGCCGTGATCGGGCTCCAGATGGTGCCCGTCCTGGGCACGGTCGTCCCCAGGGCGGAGGCCGAGCCGCGGGCGGCGGCCCTGGGGGTGGCGTTCCAGCTGACGAACTTCCTGCGGGACGTGGGCGAGGATCTCGACCGGGGTCGCGTCTACCTGCCCGCCGACCTGCTGGCCGCCCACGGCGTGGACCGCTCCCTCCTGCTGTGGAGCCGGACGACGGGACGGCGCGACGGGCGCGTCACCGAGGCGCTCAAGGACGCGGCTTCCCTCACCCGCCGGATCTACCGCGTGGCGGAGCCCGGCATCGCCCAGCTCCACTCGGTGTCGGCTCCCTGCGTCCGTACCGCGTTCGTGCTCTACCGCGACATCCTGCGGGCCATCGAGGACGACGGCTTCTCCGTCCTGCACCGGCGCGCCGTGGTGGGCCGGCGACGCCGCCTCGCGGTGGCGGGACGCGGCTACGTCCGGGCCGTCGCCGCCCGCCGGGGGTGGCCCGGAGCGGGGAGCGGCACGGACCGCCTCGGCGCGGACGCCGCACCGCCGCCCGCGCCCGACGGGGAGACCGCCCGGGCCCCGCGCGCCTCACGGGCCGGGGGTGAGAAGCGGTGAGGGCGATGCCGTTGCGATGGCGGCGCGAGGCCGTCGCCTGGGACCGTCAGCGGCCGACCTGGCGCGAGGCCCGGCCGGCGTCGATCGCGGCCGCGCTCCGTCGCGCGCAGGCCCGGCCGTCGGGCAACTGGTTCGTCGTCGCCGACAGCCGCGACGTACGACCCGACCGCCCGCTCGGCCGGAGCGTCGCCGGCGTCGAGCTGGTGCTCTGGCGGGACGCCGACGGGACTCCCGTGGCCGGCCCGGGAGCCTGCCCCCACCTCGGCGCACCCCTGAAGGACGCCGTCGTCCGGTGCGGGACCCTCATCTGCCACTGGCACGGCATGCGCCTGGACGGGCGGTCCGCCGCGGGCTGGCAGCCGTGGCCCGTCCACGACGACGGCCTCCTGGTGTGGGTGCGCCTCGACGCGGCGGGAGGAGAGACACCCACGGAACGGCCCGTGGTGCCGCTACGGGGCACCGGCGGCGAGACGGTGAGCGCGGTCTACACCGGTTTCGGCGTCTGCGAACCGGAGGACGTCGTGGCCAACCGCCTCGACCCCTGGCACGGCGCGTGGCTGCACCCGTACTCCTTCGTGGACCTGAAGGTGCTCAAGGTCCCGTCCGAGGCCGCCGTCGGTGACGACGACGCCCTGGTGGTGGACGTGGCCTTCAAGCTGGCCGGACGCGCCGTCGTCCCGGTGCGGGCCGCCTTCACCGCGCCCGACCCCCGTACGGTCGTGATGCGGATCGAGGAGGGCGAGGGCGCCGGGTCGGTCGTGGAGACCCACGCCACGCCGCTGACGGCGCCCGGCGTGGACACCCCGCGCACGGCCGTCGTGGAGGCGGTCGTGGCCGCGTCGGACCGGCGCGGATTCGCCGCCGCGAGGGCGACGTCGCCGCTGCTCCGGCCCCTGATCCGGGCGGCGGCGGGCCGGTTGTGGCGGGACGACCTGGCGTACGCGGAACGGCGCTGGTCCCTCCGCCGCCAGGGCCGCTTCCCGGGGTGAGACGGACGGCCCCGTGACGACGTCAGGTCATGAGGTGCCCGCCAAGGTCGCGAGGCCGCGGAGGACGGCGGACCGGCCGCGCCGCGGGACCGTCCACAGGGTCTGGCCGCGCAGACCCCAGCGGCGCAGGTGCGCCGCCGCGGCCAGGAAGCCCGTGGTGGCCGCGCGTTCCATCAGGGCGACGGGCAGGTCGGTACGGACGAGGTCGCCGGCGACGGTCACGGTGGGGTCCGGGGTGTCGACCGTCGGACGGTCGTCTGCACCCCCGACCGCGAACAGCGGACAGTCGGCACGCCACAGCCGGCGCTCGTCGACGACCCGCGCACGACGCGTCTCCGGGTAGACCCGGTGGAGCTCGTCCAGCAGCGTGCGGGACAGCGCCTCGGGGTCGCTCGACGGCTCCGCCGCGTAGGCGTGGAGCTCGACCACCGACCCGCCGGACTTCCGCGCCCAGCGGAGGGCTTCGCCCTCCCACCGTTCCAGGACGCTGATGTTGTCCAGCGGTCCGTAGCCGCTGGTACCGAGGAAGCCGGGCCGGTCCGCGCCGACCGGCCGGTCGAGCCAGATCCGGTGGACCAGGAACGGCGGGGCGCAGGCGAGGCGGCCGACGCGGGCGCGCCAGGCGTCGTCGCAGAGGGTCGGCGACTGCGCGGCCAGGGAACGCAGCCCGGCCGGATCGAGCGCCAGGACGAGGGCGTCGGCACGGTCCGTGCCCTCCTCCGTGACGACGACGTGCCCGCCGCGCGGGTCGGGCTCCACGGCGTGCACCGGCGTACCGGTGCGGAGGCGTACGCCGTGGCCGTCGAGGTAGCGCGCGAGCGGGTCCCACAGGGCCTGCGGATAGGGCTCGTCCGGTACGTCGAAGAGGAGGCCCTCCGAGGAGCCGAGGAAGTAGATGTGGAACATCAGGGCGAGTTCCGCCGCGGAGAGCTCGTCCGGGTCGGCGAAGAAGCTGCG
The DNA here is from genome assembly GCF_008042145.1 of Streptomyces sp. adm13(2018). GTDB lineage: Bacteria > Actinomycetota > Actinomycetes > Streptomycetales > Streptomycetaceae > Streptomyces. The sequence continues at coordinate 3,307 of NZ_RDBH01000021.1, read as the reverse complement.
GGAGAACACCTCGAACGCGAGGTGCCGGGCCGCCTCGGGAAAGCCGATGCGCTGGAGCAGCGCGCGGGCGCTGATCCCGTCGTAGCGCGCGTACAGCTCGGGCAGCCGGACGTCGAGGAGGGGCAGAGCCGCCCGCGCGTCCAGACCGCCGAGGTCGTCCCGGCGGAAGCTGGGGCTGAGGGCGGCGAAGCCCAGGGCGTTCCACGGCGGGGTACGCGGGACGCGGGCGAAGCTGTCGTAGAGGCCGGAGGCGTGCTGGAGGGGGTAGTCGCCGATGCCCCGCAGCCGTTCCAGGCCCGGATCGACGCGCCGGAGCAGGCCGCGCAGGTTGTAGTACTGCCGGAAGAACGCGTGGAAGCCGCGGCTCATGGTGGCCGCGGAGCCGTCGGCGAGTTCGACGGGCCAGCCGGCCAGCCGCCCGCCGAGCGAGGCCTCCCGTTCGTAGAGGGTGACGTCGACACCGCGCTCGGCCAGCAGGGTGGCCGCCGCGAGGCCCGCGATCCCGCCTCCGACGACGGCGCAGCGGGGCGCGTCTCCTCCGGTGTGCCGGTCGCGGCCCTCGTGGGCGGGGACGACGTCGGCCTTCCGGTCGCGTCCGCGGCGCGCGGCCCGTACGGGTGTTCTCGATGGTCCGCCGCTGGCCCACCGCCTCGAACTCCCCGTCCCCCGCCGGAGCTTCGGACACGACGGCGGCGAGCGATACTGATCGTGGCGGCCGCTTCGCCCCGGACCGGTCTCCCGACCGGGACGGCCGGCGGGGCGGGAGCCCAGCCATGTCGACGCCTTCGAGGGGAGCCTTCATGACCACGGCGAAAGACCTGTTCATCATCTCCATTGACCCGGGGTCGGAGCGGCCCGTAGGTCAGGGGGACCTGTCGCTCGCGCTCGCGGGAGCCGAGCTGATCGACCTCGTCGGCGCCGGGGCGGCCACCATCGACGAGGACCGGATCGTGCCGGGCGCGCCGTCGGCGCCGGACGACGGGCTGCTCGCCGAGGCCGGGGCGGAGCTCGTCCGGCAGGAGCCCTACGAGCTCGTGGAGGACTGGCTGTGGCGCCGGGGCCGCGACCTCTCGGCCACCTACCGGAGCGCCCTGGAGCGGGCCGGCGAGCTCACGCGCAGGCGCAGCGGCCTGCTGTCCTTCGGGCCGGAGACCGTGGAGCCGGCCGACACCCCGGCGAGCCGGCGGGCCGCCGCGCGCCGGGAGGAGGGCGAGCCCGTACTGGCCGCCCTCGCCTCGGCCGTGGGTGTCGGCGGCGAGTGGGCCGACGAGGAGCCGGGGTTCGCCGACGAGGCGGTGACGACCGTGGTCGCGGTCGTCAACGAGGCGGTGATGGAACTCGAGGCGGTGCGCCAGCGGCGGACCATCGAGAACACGGCCTTCGCCAACGTCTGGCGCGGCCCGTGATCACGGGCGCGTCCCCGGGCCGGCGCAGGCTTTCTATCTCCAACCTGCGTCGTTCCTAGAATGGGCGGATGGAGGACACGCAGGACATCGACGCGATCGCCATGCTCCAGGACCCGGTGCGGCGGCGGCTGTACGCGTACGTGGTCGCGCAGGGCCGCGAGGTCGGGCGCAACGAGGCCGCCGAGGCCACCGGGGTGGCCCGCACGCTCGCGGCGCACCACCTGGACAAGCTGACCGGCGCCGGGCTCCTGGAGAGCGGCAGCCGCCGCCTGACGGGCCGCTCGGGGCCGGGGGCCGGCCGCCCCGCCAAGGTCTACACGCGGGCGTCGGCCGAGCGGTCGGTCTCCCTGCCGGCCCGCGACTACCGCACCGCCGCCGAACTGCTCGCCGAGGCCGCCGAAGAGGCCGGACTCGACGTCGGACTCTGCGCGGCCGCCCGCCGCCGCGGGGAGGAGCTGCGCGGCTCGGCGGCACCTTGCGGCGACCTCGACGAGGCCATGCGGACACTGGCGGCACGCGGCTACGAACCCCACCTGGAGCCCGCCGGCAGCGACACCGCCGACGATTCCCGTACGGACCCCGTTGCCGCGACTCACGGAGCGGCGGCACCGGGAGCAGCCGCGCCCGCAGCGGCCGTGCCGGAGACAGCGGCACCCGCCCGCGTGCTCCGGATGCGCAACTGCCCCTTCCACGCCGTCGCGGAACGCTTCCCGCCGCTCGTCTGCGGCATGAACCTCGCCCTGCTCGAAGGGCTGCTGGGCACCGACGGCCCGGTACGCGCGCGCCTGGACGCGCGTCCCGGCGCGTGCTGCGTGGTGGTCGAAAATTCTAAAAACAACGATCATTGACATAGAAATCGACGCCGTGCTGGGATGAGGCCATGACCGCATCCCCGCACGCCGCCGTCCATCTCGCCCAGCTGAACGTCGCCACGCTCCTCCACCCCCTCGACGACCCGCGCGTGGCGCCGTTCGTCGAGCTGCTCGTTCCGGTCAACGCCGCCGCCGACGCCGCGCCCGGCTTCGTGTGGCGGCTGGTCGGGGAGGGTGCGCCGGACGCCACCGCCCTGCGTCCGGCGGGCGACAACGTCATCGTCAACCTGTCGGTCTGGGAGGACCAGGAAGCGCTGTGGGACTTCGCCTACCGCAGCGGGCACCTGGAGGTCATGCGACGGCGGCGCGAGTGGTTCGCCCGGCACGTCGAGGCGCACATGGTGCTGTGGTGGGTCCCCGCCGGGCACCTCCCGACCGTCGAGGAGGCCCTGGAGCGGCTGGCGGACCTGCGGACGAACGGCCCGTCCCCGCGCGCGTTCACCTTCGCCTCCGCCCACACCGCCGACGAGGCGGCCCGGCAGCCCGAAGGCACCCGGCCGTCCGGCGCGACACCGCGCGCCGCCACGGCCCGGGCAGCGCGGCCGGGCGAGGTGCCCGAGCCCGCCGGAGCGGTGCCCGCGGGAGACTCGCCCGCCTAGGGCGTACGCTCCGGTGCCCGCCGCCGTTCCCGGCCCGCCCGGACCCCTCGGACCACGCGCGTGATCCCGTACCCCAGCGCCCAGGGCAGCACCGTGAGGCCCAGGACGTAGACGAGGACGTACCCGAGCACGTCCTCCGTGTGGCGGGGATCGTCCCAGCTGTCCACGGGCAGCACGACGGCCGTCGCCGAGACCGCGACGGGCACCAGGGGCAGCAGCACGGACCAGAGCCGCGGCCACCACCCCGGCCGCCGGGCGCACCACACCCCCACACCGCCCATGAGGAAGGGCCCGAAGGGCGCCCACAGGATCACGGGCACGAACAACAGGGCCCACCACTCGTCCGCGTACCCGAACATCATCGAAGCCCCCGAAGCCCTCGGCCCGACACGGCCCGCGCCCGCGCACGCCCCCCGCCTATCCTTCGACG
>NZ_RDBH01000209.1 GCF_008042145.1 Streptomyces sp. adm13(2018) | reverse complement strand
CGGCCTCGCCACCGCGCAGGAGAAGCCCCCGGTCGCGATATCGCTCCCGGACCTCCCCGACCTCAAGCTGCCGGACGCCCACGACCTCCCCGGCGTCGGCGACCTCCTCCCCGAGCAGGCCACCGAGACGGTCAGCGCGGAGCGCGCCAACCCCAACCCGCACACCGTGTTGTAGAGCCCGTAGTGGGTGGCCACCCAGCGCCCCCGGGACAGCGCGACGACGGTGTCCATCTCGTACGGGTAGAGCACCGCGTTCGCCACGGCGAGGACCGCCGCGCACAGCAGCAGCCCCACCAGGCCCCGGCCGAGGGCGGCCGGGAGCAGGAAGGCGCCGCCCATCAGGGCCAGCCCGAGCACCAGGCACCGTTCCCGGGTCAGCCGCCGCCCGCACCAGGCGGTGATCCGCAGCTGTCCGGCGAGCGCCACCAGGGCCGAGACCACGAAGAGCGCCGTGGTGGGCCCCGTGCCGCCGGCGGCGAGCGGCAGCGCCAGGTAGACCTGGAAGGACAGCACGTACGAGCCGGTCATCGCGAGCGAGAAGAGCCAGAAGGTGCGGTGGGAGAGGACCGTGCGGAACTGCCCGCGCCCCTTCCCGGCCGGCTCCCGCCGCTCCCCCCGTGCGGGCATGTACCGGAGCTGGACCAGGGTCAGCCCGGCGAACAGCACCGCCGCCACCCCGCACGTCAGCCGGAACGACACCCCCGTGAGGGCCACGCCCACGAGCGGGCCGAGCAGGATGCCCGCCTGGTAGTGGACGTTGAACAGCGCGAAGGCCTCGACCCGGCGCGCCTCCCCCGCCTCCGCGGCCAGACAGGCCCGGACGGCCGGGTTGAACAGCGCCCCCGCGAGCCCGGTCGCGAGCGAGGCGGCGAGCAGCGCCGGGAGCGACTGCGCGAACGCCAGCGCTCCGAAGCCGACCGTCCGCAGCGCGCAGCCCGCCACGATGAGCGGCTTGAAGCCGAGCCGGTCGGCGAGCGCCCCGCCGACCAGGAACATGCCCTGCTGCGAGAGGTTCCGGGCGCCGAGGACGAGCCCGACCGACCAGGCCGCCATGCCGAGCCCGTCCGCGAGGTGCGCGGCCAGGTACGGCATGAGCATGTAGAAGCCGAGGTTGATGGTCAGCTGGTTGAGGAAGAGGAGCCGCACGGCCGGCTCGAAGGTACGGCTCTGCTTCCAGAAACCGCCCCGGGCGGGCGCCGTCGTCGTGGTCAACGGGCCGCCCCCGTCCGGTCCATGACCTTGCGGGTCCAGCCGCTGACCGCGTCGGCGGAGACGTACCCGGCCGGGTCCTCCCGTACGGGGCCGTCGAGGAGGCCGTGCGCCGCGCAGAACTCGTCGTTGAAGACGGTGTCGAAGTACCGCTGCGGTCCGTCGGGGAAGACGGCCGCGATCCGCGTCCCGCGCGGCCGGGTGCGGGCCAGCCACCCGGCGACCAGCGCGACCGCGCCGACGCTCCAGCCACCGGTGGCGAAGTGGCGCGAGGCCAGCCGGCGGGCCGCCCGCACCGCCTCGGCGGGCCCCACCCAGTGGACTTCGTCGAAGGCCTCGTGGTCCACGTTCCCCGGGTGGATGGAGGAGCCGAGGCCGCGCATCAGCCGCTCCCCCGCGGGCAGGCCGAAGACGGTGGAGCCGACGGAGTCCACGCCGACGAGTTCGAGCGCGGGGCTGCTGGTGGCGCGCAGGGCCCGGGAGATCCCGGCCGAGTGGCCGCCGGTTCCGACCGCGCAGACCAGGACGTCGATCCGGTCGAGCTGCCCGGCCAGTTCGGCGGCCAGCCCCGCGTAGGCGGCGGGGTTGTCGGGGTTCCCGTACTGGTCGGGCCACCAGGCCCCGTCGAGGTCGGCGAGCAGCTCGGCGACCCGGTCCATCCGGGCCTGCTGCCAGCCGCCGCGCGGGCTCGGCTCCCGTACGACGTGGACCCGGGCGCCGTGGGCGGCCAGCATCCGCTCGACGATCGGTTCGAGGCCGGGGTCGGTGACGACGTGCACCGGATGGCCGTGCAGGACCCCGGCGAGGGCCAGGCCGAGGCCGAGGGTGCCGGAGGTCGACTCGACGATCGGCGCGCCGGGCCGCAGCTCGCCGCGGCGGCGGGCCTGCTCGACCATGTGGAGGGCGGCGCGGTCCTTGATGCCGCCGAAGTTGAAGCCTTCGAGCTTGGCCCAGTAGCCGTCGTCCGTGCGGAGGACGGGGGTGTTGCCGACGGTCTGCTCGGCGAGGGGCGGCAGGCCGCCGGACAGCAGGTTGTTCACGGGTGGGACGTCCTTGGGGGGAGTACGCGGAAGGGGGCCTGGTCACGCGGGGGCGCGACCCGGCTCAGTTCCGGTCCACTCCGAGGGCGATCAGCAGCCTGCCCGGCTCGGGGCCGGGTCCCGCCCGGCCGCGGACGCAGCGCGCGCGGGGATCGGTGCGGAGGTCGGCCGCGTACGGCAGGAGCACGGCTCCGCCGGCGTCCGGTGCGGCGAGGGGTGCGCCGGCGGTCTGCGCGGGGAGGTGGGCGTCGAAGGACCACCCTTCTCCGGACCGGTCGCAGCCGTGCGGGAGCGCGGGGGCGGAGACGGTGACGGAGCCCGAGGGCGGCAGGACGTGGCCGTGCGAGCCGTGGCAGACGCTGACGAGGAGGGCGAGGAGCGCGAACAGGACGAGGACGGCGGGCGCCCGCCGTCGTACGTCACCGACACTCTCGTCACTCATGGTGCACGCGACACTACGGTGAGGTAGTGCGGGCGCACAAAGAGGCAGGCGACCTTTCGGCCACCGTTCACCTCGGCGGGCCGGAGGCTCCGCTAGCGCTAGAGGTTCCGCTCCGCGTAGATCTCCATCGCGTCCCGGACGAGGACCGCGGTGCCCTCCCCGTGCCGGTCGTAGTTCGCGGTGAACCGCGGGTCGTCGACGTACATGCGGCCGAGACCGATGACGTACTCCCTGGTCGGCGTCGTGGTGGTGGACAGCCAGGCGACCTGGCGCCGTGCGATCTCCTGCACCTCGTCGCTGCCGGCGGCCAGGCCGTCGCGGAGCGCCCGGGCGAAGGCGCGGGCGATGTCCGCCTGCTCGTCCATGAACGCCTTCTTCTGCTCCGCGGTGAGCGAGCGCCACCAGCGGTCGCCGCTCTCGTAGGCGTCGCGGCCCCAGCGCTCGGTGACCTCCGCCTCGTACACCGTGTGGTCGAATCCGTCGAACACTTCGTCGGCCATCAGTTCTTCTCCGTTCTCGGTCTTGTGGAGAGTGGTCCGCACCGAGGCGATCTGCCGTCCGATGCGCTCGCGCTCCTGCTCCAGGAGCGCGAGATGGGTGCGCAGGGCGGCGGACGTGTCCCGCTGCCCGGCGAGGACCTCGGCGATGGCGGGCAGGGAGAGCCCCAGCTCGCGCAGCAGCAGGATCCGTTGCAGGCGGACGAGTGCCGCCTGGTCGTAGTACCGGTATCCGTTCGCGCCGATCCGGCTCGGTTCCAGCAGTCCGCGGTCTCCGTAGTGCCGGAGGGTGCGGCTGGTGGTGCCGGCCTTCTTGGCGATCTCCTGAATCGACCACTCCATGCCGAGAACGCTAGATCTTGACGTTGCGTCAAGGTCAAGCACTGGCGTCCGGACACGACGAAGGCCCGGATCCAGTGACTGGATCCGGGCCTTCGTTGCTACTGAGTAGCGGGGACAGGATTTGAACCTGCGACCTCTGGGTTATGAGCCCAGCGAGCTACCGAGCTGCTCCACCCCGCGTCGGTAGACATGACTCTACGGCATGGGCGGGGCGAACCGGAAATCGGTTTCCGTCAGCAGCCGCAGTCGGCCGCGGCCACGGGCGCGGTGAGCGGGTCCGCGGCCTTCTCCGCGGGCCCCTCCCAGGTCTCGTACGGGAAGCCCTCCCGCACCCAGTACTCGAAGCCGCCGAGCATCTCCTTCACCTGGAAGCCGCGCTCCGCGAGAGCCAGCGCGGAGCGCGTCGCGCCGTTGCAGCCGGGGCCCCAGCAGTACGTGACGACCGGCACGGACCGGTCGAGCAGCTGCTCGGCCCGCTCCGGGATCAACGCGGTCGGCAGGTGGAGGGCGCCGGGGATGCGGCCCTGGTCCCAGGAGGCGGTCGAGCGCGAGTCGATCACGACGAAGCCCGGGTCGGTGCCGTCGGCGGCCTCGGCGGCCAGGGCGGCGGCCACGTCGGACACGTCGGCGTGGAAGGCGAGGCTCGCGGAGAAGAACGCGGCTGCGGCGGCGGGAGAGGCGGGCGGGGTCCGGAGTACGGCGTTCACCTGCGAAGTTGTCGTCGTCATGCGGATCAATCTATGGATGACGATCATCACGATGAAGGGACGATCCACGGCACTCAGGGGCATCGACCGGGGAATCCCGCGTGTGCATGCCGGGTCGCCGTGGATCTCACGTACCGGAATCGCCGCGACCGGCGATGCCCGTCCCGAGGGGCGTGACAGGAGCCGCCGCATCGGCGAGGTTGGACCCGTCATGACGACGTGACGGGACGCGCACGCGAAACGGGGAGAGCGACGAGTGGACCGGAACCACGAGAACGGCATCGAAGGCACCGACGGAACCGGCGGCAAGGACGGGCTGGCCCGGCGCTTCGAGGCCGACCGCGGGCACCTGCGGGCGGTGGCGTACCGGATGCTGGGCTCGCTCAGCGAGGCCGAGGACGCCGTGCAGGAGGCCTGGTTCAAGCTCAACCGCAGCGACGTCGGCGCGGTGGAGAACCTCAGCGGCTGGCTGACCACGGTCGTCGGCCGCGTCTGCCTCGACATGCTGCGCTCGCGCGGCTCCCGCCGCGAGGACCCGCTGGAGTACTACGTCCCCGATCCGGTCGTCCGGGTCGCCGGCCCCACCGACCCGGAGCACGCGGCCGAGGTCACCGAGTCCGTCGGCCTGGCGCTCCTCGTCGTCCTGGAGACCCTGGGCCCGGCCGAACGGCTCGCGTTCGTCCTGCACGACATGTTCGCCGTCTCCTTCGACGAGATCGCGCGGATCGTGGACCGCACCCCGGCCGCCACCCGCCAGCTCGCCAGCCGCGCCCGCCGCCGCGTGCAGGACGCGGCCCCCGCGACCGGGCCCGACGCCCGCCGCCAGCGGGAGATCGCCGACGCCTTCCTCGCCGCCTCGCACGGCGGCGACTTCGAGGGGCTGCTCGCCGTCCTCGACCCGGACGTCGTGCTGCGCGCGGACGGCGGGCGGACGCTCGCGGCCGTCTCCCAGGTCGTACGGGGCGCGGAGGCCGTCATCGCGCAGGCCCTCACCTACGCGAAGTTCCGCACGGCGTCGCTGCCGGTGGAGGTCAACGGCGCGCCCGCGTACCTCTCCGTCCGCGACGGGCGCCCGGGCGCGCTCATGGCGTTCACGATCGTCGGGGACCGGATCGTGGCCCTACAGATCCTGGCGGACCCGGAACGCCTGGCGACGCTCCCCCTGACGAAGGAGGACCTGGCACGCGCTGCGTACTGAGGCGAGCGACGAGGGCCACCGGTCAGGGCGTACGCCACTTCCCCTTGGCGGGCGTCAGGGACGCCATCGCCGTCAGGGAGACGGCCGCGCTCGCGATGCCGAGGACGGCTCCCGCCGCCACGTCGCCCGGGTAGTGCACCCCGGTGTGGACGCGGGAGTAGCCCACGGCCATCGCCAGGACCTGGAGGGGCACCGAGGCCGGCGGGAAGACCACCCCGGCGGCCGTCGCGAAGGCGACCGCGGACGCGGTGTGCCCGGAGGGGAAGGACGCCGAGTCCGGCATCTTCACGTGGCGGCCCACGACGACCCGGGCCTCCTCCCGGTCCGGACGCGGCCGGCGGACGAGGCGCTTGCCCAACAGGTTGGCGGAGGCGGAGGCGACGGCGATCGCCCCGACACCGGCGAGCGCGGCCCGGCGCGGACGGCCGGGCACCAGGGCGAGCCCGGCGGCCAGGGCGAAGGAGATCTTCGAGTGGTTCGCCGCGTACGACAGACGGCGGAAGCCGGTGTCGAGGGTGGGCGTGGGCGTGGCGGCCACGGCGGCGTACACGGCCCCGTCGATCGCGCGGAGGTCCCTGAGGACCGCCAAGGGGAAGTGGCGTACGCCCTGACCGGTGGCCCTCGTCGCTCGCCTCAGTACGCAGCGCGTGCCAGGTCCTCCTTCGTCAGGGGGAGCGTCGCCAGGC
>NZ_RDBH01000208.1 GCF_008042145.1 Streptomyces sp. adm13(2018) | reverse complement strand
GCGTGGTGTGGGCCGCCCCGCGCGGCCCACACCACGCACACGCAGCCCCCGACGACGAGTACCAGGACGCCGGTCAACGCGACCAGGATCATGCGAGTCCCCCTGCCCTCCGTGTTCCCGCACCGCCTCCGCGGTGGGGTCCCGACATCCTGCCACTCCACGGAACTCCCCTCCCGGCGCCCGGAAACCCGGCCCCGCCTGCCCGATCGCGGGCACCTCTCCTGGTCATCCGGCCGATGACTCCTTACTCTCCTGCTCATGACAAGCCCCGCCGTCGATCCCGCCCCCGAGGCGGCACCCCAGGCCGCCGCCGAACCCGGGTCCCGTACCCCCGCGCGCACCACCCCGACCGTCGCGCCGGTCCGCCGGATCACCGGGGCCGTATGGGCCGCGCTCGGCATCGTCTACGTCGTCTGGGGCTCCACATACCTCGGGATCCGGATCGCCGTCGAGACGATGCCGCCGTTCCTGTCCGCCGGCGTCCGCTTCGTCACCGCCGGCCTGCTCCTCGCCGGGATCATCGCCTGGCGCCAGGGCCCGGCCGCCCTGCGGGTCGACCGGCGGCAGCTCGGCTCCGCCGTCCTCGTCGGCCTGCTCCTGATCCTCGGCGGCAACGCCCTCGTCGTCCTCGCCGAGACCTCCATCCCCTCGGGCCTGGCCGCCCTGCTGATCTCCGTCGTCCCGGCCTGGGTCGTCATCCTGAAGGCCGCCACCGGGCAGCGGCCGAGCGCCGGGGGTCTCGCCGGAGTGCTCCTGGGGCTCGTGGGTCTCGCCGTCCTCACCCTGCCGGGGATCAGCGGCGAGGTGAAGGTCGGCGGCGTCGTCCTGGTCGTGGTCGCCACCCTGCTGTGGTCCGTGGGCTCGTTCTCCTCGGCCCGGCTCCCGATGCCCCCGAACCCCTTCACGGCCAGCGCGTACGAGATGGTCGCGGGCGGTCTCGCCGGCATCGCCCTCGGCCTCTTCCGGGGCGAGCAGCACGGCCTCGACCTCGCGGAGATCTCCACCCGCTCCTGGGTCGCCCTCGGCTATCTGATCGTCTTCGGCTCGCTGATCGCCTTCACCGCGTACGCCTGGCTCCTCCAGGCCGCGCCGCTGTCGCTCGTCGCCACCTACGCCTACGTGAACCCGGTCGTCGCGGTCGCCCTCGGCGCCCTCGTCCTGAACGAGACCCTGTCGTGGCCCATCGTCCTGGGCGGCGCGATCGTCGTCGGCGGGGTCTGCCTCATCGTCTCGACGGAACGGCGCGGCTGACCGACGGGCCCCCGCCACGGCTCCCGCCTCGGCCGCGGACGACCGCCGCGCCGTTCCGTCGAGACGATGAGGCAG
>NZ_RDBH01000207.1 GCF_008042145.1 Streptomyces sp. adm13(2018) | reverse complement strand
GTGGGAGAGGTCCTGTCCGGCGCGTTGACCTCGCGACACGGTTCGGTTAGCCTCACCTAAGTCGTGATCCTTCGGCTGCGCGCCGCCGGTTCCGCCGTACATCTGTACCGCCGCCAGGGGGAGTTGTCGTTGTCCGTCGAATCCCGGGTGGTGCGGGGACAGCAGCCCCAGGAGCGACCCGCGGAGAAGACCACCGGCCCCGGCGCGCGCGGGTCGGGCCGCACCGGCGCCGCGTTCCGGGGACTGGGACTCGTCGTCGGCCTCACCGCCCTCGTCCTCGTCGGTCTCCTGAGCATCTGGGTCGGCACCCGGGGCATCCCGTTCACGGCCACCTGGGACGCCCTCTGGCACCCCGACGGGTCCGAGACCTCGGTGATCATCCACGACTACCGGATCCCCCGCACCCTCCTCGGCATCCTGGTGGGCACCGCCCTCGGCCTGGCGGGCGCCCTGATGCAGGCCCTGACCCGCAACCCCCTCGCCGACCCAGGCATGCTCGGAGTCAATCTCGGGGCCTCCGCGGGTGTCGTCGTCGCCATCGCCTTCTTCGGCGTCGCCGCCCCGCTCGGCTATGTGTGGTTCGCCCTCGTCGGCGCCGCCGCCGCGTCCGTCGGCGTCTACCTGCTCGGCTCCTCGGGCCGCACGCTCGCCTCCCCCGAGCGGCTCGTCGTCGCCGGCGCCGCGGTCACCGCCGTGCTCTACGCCTTCAACTGGGCCGTCCTGCTGCTCGACCCGCGGGCCTTCGACCAGTTCCGCTTCTGGACCGTCGGCTCCCTCGCGGGCCGCTACTACGACATCGTCCTGATGTCCCTGCCCTTCATCGGCGTCGGCCTCGTCCTCGCCCTCGTCCTCGCGCCCTCGCTCAACGCCCTCGCCATGGGCGAACAGGTGGGCCGGGCCCTCGGCGTCAACGTCGGCCTGACCCGCGCCCTCGGCGCCGCCGCCGTGATGCTCCTCTGCGGCGCCGCCACCGCCGCCGCCGGACCGATCGGCTTCATCGGCCTCGCCGTGCCGCACATCGCCCGGTTCGTCGTCGGCCCCGACCAGCGATGGGTCTTCGCGTACTCGATGCTCATCGCGCCCGTCCTGCTCGTCGGCTCCGACGTGGCCGGCCGGGTCCTCGGCGCCCCCGGCGAGGTGCAGGTCGGCATCGTCACCGCGTTCGTCGGCGCCCCCCTGTTCATCGCCCTGTGCCGCCGCCGGAAGCTGGTGATGCTGTGACCGCCGTACGGGAGGCGAAGGCCTCCGCGCCCGACCCCGGGGACGGCACCACGCCCCGCCCGGGGACGGCGACCGCCGAGCACCGGCCCCGGGTCGTCAGCGGCCGGGTGCTCCGCACCCGTTCCGGCGTCCTCTCCCTGCGGGTCCGCGGCCGCGCCGTCGTCGTGACGGCCGCCCTCCTCACCGCGCTCGTCACCGTCGCCGGCACCACCCTGACCACCGGGGACTTCGACCTCTCCGTGGGCGAGGTCCTCAAGGCCCTCACCGGCAGCGGCAGCGGCGTCGCCGACTTCGTCGTCAACACCCTCCGCATGCCCCGGCTCGTCACCGCGCTCTGCGTCGGCGCGGCCCTCGCCGTCAGCGGCGCCATCCTCCAGAGCATCACCGGCAACCCGCTGGGCAGCCCCGACATCATCGGCTTCACCAACGGCTCCGCCGTCGGCGCCCTCGTCGTCACCGTCGTCCTGCACGGCAGCATGACCCAGATCGCGACCGGCGCCCTCGTCGGCGGCCTCGCCACCGCCCTCGCCGTCCACCTCCTCATGATCGGCCGCGGCATCCAGGGCTTCCGCCTCGTCGTCGTCGGCATCGGCGTCAGCGCCCTCCTCCTCGCCGTCAACTCGTACCTGATCACCCGCGCCACCTTCCAGGAGGCCCTGGAGGCACAGGCATGGCTCATCGGCAGCCTGGGCAACCGGCTCTGGACGCACGCGCAGGCCATCGGCCTCGCCGTCGCCGTCCTCCTGCCCCTCGCCTTCCTCCTCTCCCGCCGACTCTCCATGGTCGAGATGGGCGACACCACCGCCACCGCCCTCGGCGTCGACGTCTCCCGCACCCGCACGATCCTGCTCGTGATCAGCGTCGCCCTGGCCGCCTTCGCCACCGCCGTCACCGGCCCCATCTGGTTCATCGCGCTCGCCGCGCCCCAGGTCGCCCGCAGACTCACCGGATCGTCCGGGCCCTCCCTCGTCCCCTCCGCCCTCACGGGCGCGGTCATGCTCGCCCTGAGCGACCTCGCCGTCCAGCGGCTCTTCGCCCCCGCACTCCTCCCCGTGGGCACGGCGACCGGCTGCGTCGGCGGTCTCTACCTCATCTGGCTGCTGGTCTCCGAGTCGCGAAAGAGCCGCGCATGACTGCCAAGAAC
>NZ_RDBH01000206.1 GCF_008042145.1 Streptomyces sp. adm13(2018) | reverse complement strand
GGGTACGAGGGGGCGGGCGCGTGGCTCAGGCTCCCGCGAGTCCGGCCACCCGCAGGGCGTGCAGCAGGTCGCCCTCGCGGCTCGCCGACACCGCTCGGGCGGCTTCAACGAGTTGGGGTACGAGCTCCCGCGGGTCCTCCGCCGCCAGCCGGGCCGCGTCCTCGGGGGCGCGGACCCGGACGAAGGCGGTGAGCAGGGCGCGGGCCTCGCCGTGGTGGCCCTCGGCGCGCAGCGCGGCGCAGGCCCCGGCGAGCTCCTCCGCGGGGCGCGCCACGCCCTGGCGGAGCAGTTGCTCGCAGTCGGCGGCCCGGTCGGCGTCGGCGAGCACCCCGGCGACGGCGGCGAGCCGGGCGGGCGGCAGCGAGGCCGCCTCCCAGAGCAGGACCGACCAGTCGGCGGCGAGCCCGGCCCGCCGCAGCTCCTCGGCGAGGGCGGGCAGCCGGGAGAGCGGCCCGCCGAGCGCCTCGCAGAGCAGCGCGTGGGCCTCGCCGCTGCGGCCCTGGGCGCGGAGCCGCTGGAGGGCGTAGACGGCGTTGGCGGCGGCGCGGGTCGCCTCGGCGGAGTCGGTCCCGGCGGGCGCGGCGACCCCGGCACCGCCGCGCACGGCGGTCTCCGCGGGCTGGGCACCTCCGAACCGTGCCCCCCTCGGTGTCGCTCCCCCCGTGGGCAGCGCGGGGAGCTCGGGTACGGACGCGGGTGCGGGCGCCGGGCCCTGATCCTCGGCCACGTCGTCCAGCCAGGCGTACCGCGCACCCCGGGGGCGACGCCCGGCCCGGGKGGCGCGGTACGCCTGGCTGGACGACGTGGCCGAGGATCAGGGC
>NZ_RDBH01000205.1 GCF_008042145.1 Streptomyces sp. adm13(2018) | reverse complement strand
GCGGCCACGCGAACGACCGGGTCCCGCCCCCGACACCACCGTCGCCGCGATCCCCGACCGCGTCACCCGCTGATGACGATCCGATTCCCGGCAGGCGGACCGGCCGGCCCGAGCCACCTCGACCGCGCGACCGGCACGTCGAACGAGCCGAAGGAGGCGAACGGTCAAGGGCAGGACACCCCTAACGCGCCTGCTCGACCTCCCACGCCGCGAGTGCCGCCAGCTGTTCCGCGGTGACGTGGTCGGGGATCGGGAGCGGGGCCGGGGTGATCCGCGCGGCCCTCCCCGCCCTGGCCTTCGTCGGACTCGCCGACGTCGCCGCGAACGGCACGTACGCCGTCGCCGCCCAGCAGGGCCCGGTCACGGTCGCCGCCGTCCTCGCCAGCCTCTACCCGGTGGTCACGGCCCTCGCGGCGTACGCCGTCCTCAAGGAACGCCTCCGCGCCGTACAGGCGGCGGGCGCGGGCCTCGCCCTGGTGGGCACGGTCCTGCTGGCGACCGGCTAGGCCCAGGCCGGGCGGCCACGCGAACGACCGGGTCCCGCCCCCGACACCACCGTCGCCGCGATCCCCGACCGCGTCACCCGCTGATGACGATCCGATTCCCGGCAGGCGGACCGGCCGGCCCGAGCCACCTCGACCGCGCGACCGGCACGTCGAACGAGCCGAAGGAGGCGAACGGTCAAGGGCAGGACACCCCTAACGCGCCTGCTCGACCTCCCACGCCGCGAGTGCCGCCAGCTGTTCCGCGGTGACGTGGTCGGGGATCGGGACGGGGGCCGGGGTGACGTGGTCGGGGATCGGGACGGGGGCCGGG
>NZ_RDBH01000204.1 GCF_008042145.1 Streptomyces sp. adm13(2018) | reverse complement strand
GTCCCTGCGGACGGGAGCGTCGGGGCCCCTCCGGACGGCAGGGCCGCGGGCGTGTCGGGGTTCGGTGGGGCCGTGGGTGGGACCAGGGTCCTCAGGGCCGTGTCCAGGTCCAGGTGTGCCGCCTGGACCCAGTCCGCGAGTTCCTCGTGGGCGAACCGGTAGCCCGTGCCGGCCGGGGCCAGGAGGCCTTCGGTGAGGACCGCCGACGCCCAGCCCTCCCGCCAGGGGAAGAGCTCTTCGAAGGAGGCGCGGTCGAGGACCCCGTGCCCCGGGCCGAGGCAGCGGCGGGCCGCCTCGTGGACCTGGCCGGTGACGCGCGCGGCGAGGCGGCGCACGGCGGTCCCCGACGGCAGCGGCCGGGAGCCGGCGGCGATGCGGACGGCGATCCGCAGACACATCAGGTCGAGGTGGGCGGTGAAGATCTCCTCGCGGTCCGGGCGCCCGGGGACGTCCCCCGGCAGCGCGGCCCGCACCTCGGCGAGCAGCCGCAGGGCCAGCGGGTGGCGGGCGTCGGCCGCCGCGAGGTCCTCCTCCCCGAGCCCGTACCCCTCGCGTACGGCCCGGGCCTCGGTCGCGGAGTACGGACCGAGGACGAGGGCGGCCGGCAGCCCGTGGGAGGCCGGGTCGCGGTGGTCGGAGGCGGGCCGGTGGAGGGCGCCGGGGCGGTAGAGGGCGCCCGCGCGTTCCCAGTGCTCGGGGCGGCAGGCGGTGACGAGGCGGACGTGGTGGGCGCGGAGCCAGGTCTCGGTGGCGGCGGTCCAGTCGGCGAGCCGGTGGGCGAGCCGGGGCGGCATCTCCTCGGGGC
>NZ_RDBH01000203.1 GCF_008042145.1 Streptomyces sp. adm13(2018) | reverse complement strand
GCCGGGCGCGGGTCGGCGAAGGCGTCGGAGGGCGAGGGCGCGGGGGCCGCCCCCGGCGCCGTCCGGCGCCCGGTCGGCGCGGCACGGGAACAGCGGGCGTTCGACCCGTCTCATGGCCGGATCCGAGGGTGCTCGGGGCGGGCGGCGTGTGCTCGATCGGCGCAGGCGCGGCGCGCCTCGCCCCGGGTGGCGGTGCGCCGTGGAGGATCGACGGCAAGGCGGTCGCAGCGCCGGTGCCCAGGCTGTCGGCGACGCCCGCCCGCCACCAGCCACCGCCCCGCAAGCTGAAGGGATCCGGCCATGAGACGGGTCGAACGCCCGCTGTTCCCGTGCCGCGCCGACCGGGCGCCGGACGGCGCCGGGGGCGGCCCCCGCGCCCTCGCCCTCCGACGCCTTCGCCGACCCGCGCCCGGCAGCGAGAGCGCCGGCCGGGCGGCTCGGCCGCGTCCCCTCGACCGTCCGGTCGCGGCGTGAACGCCGCCCCGGGCGGGAGCGCCCCTGAGGAAGGCGGCTACGGCGAGGCCGTGTTCCCTCCCGGGCGGGAGGGCGAGGACGAGCGCATCGACCTCGGCGCACTCGCCTACGACGACCTCACCATGGCCCGGTTCCGCGCCCTCGGCGTCGGTCCCGGGTGGCGCTGCCTCGACGTGGGCGCCGGTACGGGCACCGTCTCCCGCAGGCTCCTCGAAGAGGCCGGGGTGACGGGAGTGCTCGCCGTCGACCGCGATGTGCGCTTCCTCGTCGAACGGCCCGTGACCGGCCTCGACGTCATCGAGGCCGACGTCACCGACCCGGACTTCGACCCCGGCCGGTTCCGCCTCGTCCACGCGCGCTTCGTCCTGATGCACCTGCCGGACCGGGAGCGGGTGATCGCCCGGCTGGCCCGCCTCGTCGAGCCGGGCGGGGTGCTGGTGATCAGCGACGCGGTCGACCTGACGAGCGACCGGGCCCCCGCCACCCCGTACACCGCGGTGATGCGGGCGATGTGGCAGGCGCTGCGGGAGACCATCGGCACCGACGTCACCCGGGTGCCCGCGTATCCCCGACTGCTCCGCGAGGCGGGCCTCGTGCCCGTCGCCGCCGAGATCCATGTGCCGCCGCTGCTCGCGGGGAGCCCGATCAGCCGTTTCTGGGCGGACACGTGGGAGCGGAGCCGGGCGCCGCTGCTCGCGACCGGCCTCGTCGACGACGCGGCCGTCGACGAGGCGATCCGGTATCTGGAGTCCGACGCCTGTGCGGCGCTCTCCGCGGGCATGCTCACGGCCTGGGGCCGCAGACCGCTCGACGTCCCCTGAGGGACGGGGGTCGCGGTGGTGCCGCCGGCCGGGGCCGGCGGGCCCGTCACCAGTAGTGCGCGAACCCCATGGCCGTGACCAGGTAGCCGCCGCCGACGCCCGCCAGGGCCGTTCCGACGACCCAGCCGACCGGAGCCCCCGCGCCGCCCCCGGGCCCGGGGACCAGCGCTCCGGCCGTCCTGGTCTGCCGCCACAGGAACGCGGCCACCAGGAGCCCGGTGGCCACGGGAAGCACCACCTCCCGGCTCGTGAAGTGCGGGACGGCTCCGCTCACGGCCGCGATCGCGCCGAGGCCGAGCAGCACGCCGGGCACGTCGAAACCCGCACCGAGGCGGCCGGGCCGGTCCTGCACCCGGGTCGACGTACCGACCGCGGCGATCGCGGCGAGCGGGACCATGAGGAGCACGTACCAGCGCCAGGCCACCCCTTCGAGGATCCACCAGCTCACCAGCAGGCCGAGCACCGGTCCGCTGCCCGCGACGGCCACCTGGATCCCGAAGGCCCTGCGCCGCTCCTCCCGGCCCGTCAGGGACGAGGACACGAGGAGCGGGGCGGACGAGCAGACCAGGGCCGCGAAGACGCCCTGGAGGATCCGCCCCGTGATGAGCACACCGGAGGAGGGCGCCATGGTGAGCAGCACGGCGGTGAGCGCGAAGCCCATGAGGCCGGTGACCAGGGCCCTCTTGCGACCCATGAGATCGGCCAGGCGTGCGCCGAACACCAGCGTCACGACGAAGGCCAGCGCATAGAGGGCGGGCACCAGTTGCAGGTAGACCGTGGACGTCAGCCGGAAGACGCCGCCGTACCCCAGGCCCGCGTAGCCGCCCCGCCACATCGCCGCCAGGAAGGAGGCCGCGTCGAACAGCACGACCGCCTGGGCCAGGGCCACCATCGCCAGTCCCCGCCTGCTGCCGGTGAGGGGTGCGGGCGGGTCGGCGGGCCGG
>NZ_RDBH01000202.1 GCF_008042145.1 Streptomyces sp. adm13(2018) | reverse complement strand
GGACCTGGTCCGCGCGGCGGAGCAGGCCGGCACCGCCCGCTCCCGCGTCGTCATCGCCGCCACGGTCGCCTACCTGCACCGCATGACCGGCCTGACCGACATCGTGCTCGGCCTGCCGGTCACCGCCCGCCCCGGGCCCAAGTCCCGCACCGCGCCCGGCATGGCCGCCAACGTCGTCCCGCTGCGGGTCGCCGTCGACGACGCCACCACCGTCGGCGAACTCCTGGAGCGCACCCGGGTCGCGCTGCGCGGCCTCGTCGCCCACCAGCGCTACCGCGGCGAGGAGCTGCGCCGCGACCTCGGCCTGCCCAACGACCACCGCCGCTTCTTCGGCCCGCTGCTCAACGTCGTCCCGTTCGACTACGACCTCAGCTTCGCCGGTCTGCGCGCCGACGCCCACAACATGTCGCTGCGGCTCATCGAGGRCCTCGCCGTCTCCGTCTACGACCGCGGCAACGGCGGCAGCATCCGCGTCGACTTCGACGCCCACCCGGAGCTGTACGCCCCCGCCGAGCTCGCCGCCCACCAGGACCGCTACCTGCGGTTCGTCGGCCGGATCGCCCGTGCGCTCGACGAGCCGGGGACGCCCCTCGGCCGGATCGGACTGCTCGGCGACGAGGCCGCGCAGCGCGACCCGGGTGCGCTCCAGGAGTTCGYCGACGGTGGTGGCGTCGTCGACGGCGACCCGCAGCGGGACGACGTTGGCGGCCATGCCGGGCGCGGTGCGGGACTTGGGCCCGGGGCGGGCGGTGACCGGCAGGCCGAGCACGATGTCGGTCAGGCCGGTCATGCGGTGCAGGTAGGCGACCGTGGCGGCGATGACGACGCGGGAGCGGGCGGTGCCGGCCTGCTCCGCCGCGCGGACCAGGTCCTCGCGGACGTCCTCGGGCAGCTCGGCGCTGCGCCGGACGAAGTCGGCGGACGGCTTGAGCGGGCGGGTGGAGAGGGCGACCGGCTCGGGCTGGTCGGCGTACCGGCCGCGCCAGAACTCCCGGTCGTCGGCGAGGTCCCCGGACGCGCGGTACGCGGCGTCCTCGGCGAGCAGGGTGCGCACCGAGCCGAAGGGTGTGGGGCCGGGGTCGGCTCCGGTGGCGAGCGCGGTGTAGACGTCGGCGACGCGGCGGACCAGGAGGGCGGCTCCGACGCCGTCGAGCAGGATGTGGTGGTAGGCGTGGTACCAGAACCAGCGGTCCTCGGCGGCCTTGAACAGGGCGTAGGTGAACAGCGGTGAGCCGGTCAGGTCGATGCGGCGGCGCAGGTCGCGGCCCATCCACTCCTCGGCGGCGCGGCGGGGGTCGGCCTCGCCGGAGACGTCGACGGTGTGCAGGGTCCAGGCGGGCTCGGAGCCGATGATCTGGCGGGGGCCGTCGTCGGTGTCGACGAACCGGATGTGCAGGGCGTCCGCCTCGGCGGTCATCCGGCGCAGCGCCCGCTCGAAGACCGCGGTGTCCAGCGTGCCGTGGATCTCCAGGTACTCCGCCGCGCGGAAGATCGGGCTGTCGGGTTCGACGGCCTGCGCGAACCACACCCCTGCCTGAGCCCCGGTCAGCGGAAGCCGCTGCTCGCCGTCGACAAAAGACTGAGACCGGTCCATGATTCCTCGCCATCCACCTGTCAGATGTGCGACAGGCGACTCCTGGCACACCGCAAGAACAATCAGGTCAGTGGTTTCTCGCAGACGTGGTCTGCACACTGCGCTGAACGGTAGTGCGCGCACCACCGCCCTCTCTGGACAGCGCCTATACGCCAAGCTGCCTCTTTCCGGGGGCGCTTGGGTGTGCGAGAAAGAGCCTGTTGAGGTCTATCCGCCATCAGGAGATCCGTATGTCCATTGCCTTTCCGGTGAGTCCGGAATTCACCGGTGTCGCCGCCCGTGAAACACGCGACCGCGTCCTGGCGCGGGTGGAACGACGTATTCACGAATTCCTCGCCGAGGAGCGCCGTTCCTGGGCGGCGCTCAACGCGGACTCGGCCGAGCTGATCGACTGCGTGACCCGCATGGTCGGCAGCGGCGGCAAGCGTCTGCGCCCGGCGTTCTGCGTCGCGGGCTATCTCGCCGGCGGCGGCGACCCGGAGGAGCAGGTCGTCGTCGACGTGGCCGCCGCCCTGGAGCTGCTGCACACCTTCGCCCTGCTGCACGACGACGTCATGGACGACTCGGGGCTGCGCCGCAACGAGCCGACCGCGCACGTCGTGCACTCGACGCTGCACACCGAGCGGGACTGGCGCGGTGAGCCGCGCCGGTACGGCGAGAGCGTCGCCGTCCTCGCCGGCGACCTCGCGCTGGTGTACGCGGAGCGGCTGCTCGCCGACTGCCCGCCGCACGCCCGCCGGATCTGGGGCGAGCTGTGCACGGAGCTGATGATCGGTCAGTTCCTGGACGTGCGGGCCGCGGCTCGTTTCGTTCCGGACCCCGAACTGTCCAGCTGGATCGCGCTGTTCAAGTCAGGGCGCTACACCGTCTACCGTCCGCTGGCCATGGGGGCGCAGCTCGCCGGCGCGTCGGAGCTGCAGCCCGCGTTCGAGCGGTACGGTCTCGCGCTCGGCGAGGCGTTCCAGCTCCGGGACGACCTGCTCGACGCGTTCGGCAGCTCCGACGTGACCGGAAAGCCCGCCCAGCTCGACTTCAAGCAGCACAAGATGACGCTGCTGATGTCGATCGCGCTGCGCCACGAGGAGGAGGTGCGGGAGCTGGTCGGCGACGACCTCGCCGGCGTCGCCCCCGAGCGGCTGCACGAGGTGCTCATCCGGACCGGGGTGCGCGACCGGGTGGAGGCGGTGATCGGGGAGCGCATCGAGACCGCGCGGTCCGCGGTGCGCGGAGCGCTGGAACCGGACTGGGCCTCCGCGCTCCACACCATGGCGAGGCAGGCCGCCTACCGTGACAAGTGACCTGAGCGTGCCGGTCCCGGCCGCTCCGGGCCGGGCAGTCCAGGGCGCGTCCGCCGACCGCGTGTCTGCTGGTGGCGCGTCCGCCGACGGGGCCGCATCCGGATGTCGGCGTCCCGCCGCTTCCGGGCGGATTGCCTCCGAACGGGTCGTCGCGGACTGGGATTTCGCCGTGCCGTCGGGCACGCCGGGATCGTTCTGGGACGCGGTCGACCCCGTCGAGGGGCTCGACGTCTTCGCCGGGGCGCTGGCCCGCGGCGCCGGACCGATCCCCGGCCCCGGGGCGGTCCGGCTGCGGGTGCGCGCGGTGGACGCGTACCGCCCGCCGCCCGGGGAGCCGCCGGCCGCTCAGGGAGGGCCCTGGGCCGCGTACGGCGAGAGCGGGGACGAGCGGTGGATC
Organism: Streptomyces sp. adm13(2018); assembly: GCF_008042145.1. Lineage (GTDB taxonomy): Bacteria > Actinomycetota > Actinomycetes > Streptomycetales > Streptomycetaceae > Streptomyces. The sequence continues at coordinate 4,059 of NZ_RDBH01000202.1, read as the reverse complement.
CACTGGCCGGCCCGGGAGTCGTCGGGCACGGCCGGTCTGCTGACGGCCTCGCCGGACCCCGCCCGCGGGACGGCCGGCGGAGCGTCGGCCGTCGGCTCCCCGCCCGTCGCCTGCGGTGCGCCGGGCGCACTCGTGGAGGTGTCCGCGAGCCACGAGGCGTTCCGGCGCAAGCTGGCGCGGATGGCGCTGATCGCCCCGCTGATGCTGAACGGCGGGATGGCGCTGATCCACGGCGTGGCCGTCACCCGGGACGACGGGTTCACCGTGCTGCTCGCCGGGGCGTCCGGGTCGGGCAAGTCCACTCTCGGGCTCGCGGCCTTCGCCCACGGCTGGCGGGTCGTCGCGGAGGACCTGGTGTTCGTGACGGCGGACCGGGCCGTCGTCCCGCTGTTCCTGAGCGGCGCGTGGGAGTGCCGGGCGCACCCGGACGACCGGGCCCTCATCGAGCGGGTCACCGGGACGCCGGTCGAGGGGCACGCCTCGGAGCTGCCCGCGGACCACCGGGGGCGGGAGTACCTGTTTCCGGTGCGCCCCGGGGCCGGGCCCCTGCCGGCGCTGCCGCTGCCGGTGGACCTGGTGGTCTTCGTGGACCGGGACGGCGAGGCTCCGGCGTCCTCCGGGGGACGCGCCGGGCAGGTCCTGGGCGCGGGGCCGCGCAGCACCCTGGGCGCGGTGGCGAAGCTGCTGCGGCTCGACTTCTCCCCGGTCGTCCGGGAGACGGAGGAGACGCTGCGGCGCGTCGTCGAGGGGCTGCCGTCGCGGCGGTTCGCGGCGACCGGCCGGATCGCGGACGACGTGCCGGAGTTCCTGGCCTCCCTCGACCGGTGGGCGTGCTGACGGCCCCTCCCTCACGGTGGACGCCTCGAAGGGCCGGCCCGCTCGGGCCGGCCCTTCGAGGCGTCCGCGTGTGCGGTCGCGGATCAGGCCATGGCGACCAGGATGCGGCGCTGCCCGGTGAAGGCGCGGCGGCCGTGCGCGACCGCGACGTTGTCGACGAGCAGCAGGTCGCCGACCTCCCAGGCGACGTCCACGGCGGTCTTCATGCCGATCTCCTGGACGTGGGTGATGTGGTCGGCCGGGATGGGGCTGCCGTCGGCGAAGAACGCGTTCTGCGGGAGCTCGTCCTCGGGGATGAGTTCGGCGAGCGCGGCGGCGTCGTCGCCGAGTCCGGCGATGTGCCACTGGTCGGCCTGGTTGAACCAGACCTCCGTGCCGGTGACCGGGTGTTCCAGAGTCGCGCGGCGGAGCTGGGTGACCCGGAGGGTGCCGTCGGGCTGCCAGCTCCACTCGGCCTCGGCCCCGTCGAGGAACGCCTCGACCTCGGCCCTGTCCTCGGTCTCGAAGGTGGCCTGCCAGCTCTTGCCGAAGCCCACGCCGTCGTGGAGGTTCTGGGTGTAGCGGACGCCGGGGGCGAAGGCCGCCCGGACCTGGGGGTCGATGGACTCCAGCCACAGGCGGCCGTCGACGAGCGGGGTCGCACCGCCGGTGGCGGCCGCGACGTCGCAGTGGAAGAGGATCCGCGAGGGCCAGGTGTGCGCGTAGGACATCTCGTTGTGCATGGAGATCTCGAACTCGGCCGGATACTCGGTGGAGGTGTAGAGGTTGCGGCCGACCTTGGTACGGGGCGAGTTGCCGTGGACGTACGCGAGCCGGTTCGCCAGCAGCCGGTCGGCGGCGCCGTCGTAGGTGTCGGCGGTGATGCCGAAGCCGCGGAAGTAGACGGCGCGTTCCTCGGCCAGGAGCCGGCCGACGTCGGTGGCCCGCAGGTACTCCTCCAGCCCCTGCGGGGTGGCGTCGGCGCCCACGTCGGCGGGGCGCAGGATCCGGGGCTGCCAGGCGTTCTCGGTGGTCACGCGGGGTTCCTTTCAGGAGGGGGTCGCCGAAGGGACGGCGTCCCCGGCGGGAGGGGGGTTCGTCGGTCGGGCCGCCCCGAAGTCGGGGGCTCGGCGGTCACGGAAGGCGGCGACCGCCTCGTGGACGTCCGGCGAGTGGGCTGCGACGACCTGGACGGGGGCCTCCCGTGCGAGGGCGGCCGCCAGGGAGGGGGCGTCGGTGTTGGCATGGAGGACCTGTTTGGTGAGGGCCAGCGAGACCGGACTGTGCGCGGCGATCTCGGCGGCGAGGCCGAGTGCCTCGGCGGCGAGTTCGCCGGGGGCGGTCACCCGGCTCACCAGACCGCGTGCGCGGGCCTCGTCGGCGGCCACGAACCGGCCGGTGAGCATCATGTCGGAGGCGAAGCCGAGGCCGGTGAGCCGGGGCAGCAGCCATGAGGCGCCCATGTCGCCGCCGGAGAGCCCCATCTTCACGAAGGAGGCCCGGAAGCGGGCGCCGGGCGCGGCGAGCCGGATGTCGGCGGCGAGCGCCAGGGACAGCCCGGCGCCGACGGCGGCGCCGTCGACGGCGGCGATCACGGTCTGCGGCAGCCCGGTGAGCCCGGTGATCGCCTCGGCCTGCCGGTGCAGCAGGTCGAGCAGGGTGAGCGGGGGCAGCGAGGCGATCCGGCCGACCTCGTCGATGTCGTACCCGGCGCAGAAGGTGTCCCCCGCGCCGGTCAGGACGAGGACCCGTGCGGAGGGGTCGGCGCGCAGGGCGGCGCAGAGCTCCGTGAGGCGGGCGAACAGGTCCTCGTCGAGGGCGTTCCTGCGGGCGGGCCGGTTCAGGGAGGCCGTGACGACGCCCGGGAGCGGGCGGGTGACCAGGAGGGAGGGTTCAGATGCGTTCACGGGTCCGCTCCTCCGTGTGGCGCGCGACGAACTCCAGCGAGGCCGGCAGGGCTCCGTCGACGAACCGCCAGTCGTGGCCGCCGGGCCGCTCGTGGTACGTGACCTCGTGGCCGCGTTCGCGCAGCGCGTCGCGGACCCGGCGGTTCATGGCCCGCATCCGGTCGTGGTCCTCGGTGCCGATGTCCAGGTACAGGGCGGGCGGCGGGGTGCCGCTGTCCTGCCCGATGAGGCGGTACGGGTCGTACCGCCGCCGGGTCTCGCTGCCGGGCGGGCCCCACACCCGCTCGTGGCTCTCCACGGTCGGCATGGCGAAGGCGGGGTCCGAGCGGAAGGCGGCGTACGGGTCCCCGGTCCGCAGCGGCGCCTCGAAGGCCCCGGCGTGCGAGGCGACGGCCCCGAAGGTGTCGCGGTGCCGCAGCCCCAGGAAGAGCGCGGCGGCCCCGCCCATGGAGAAGCCGCCGACAGCGCGTCCCGAGCGGTGGGCGCGGGTGTGGAACCGCGCGTCGATCTCCGGGAGCAGTTCGTGGACGAGGTGGTCCTCGTAGCGCAGTCCGGCGTGGTCGTTGACGAACCAGCGGCGTCCGCTCTGCGGCAGGACGACGATGGTCCGGCTGTCGCCGACCAGGTCGACGAGGCGGGTGTTGACCAGCCAGGTCTCCTTGCTGCCGCCGTAGCCGTGCAGGAGGTACAGGACGGGGTGGGGCGGTCCGTCCTCGCTGTAGTCGCCGGGCAGGACGACGTTGACGCCCTTGTCGCGGCCGAGGAGCCGGCTGGGCCGGCGCAGGGTGAGCACGCGGGCGGTCACGCCGACTCCCGGAGGGCGGGGGCGGCCAGCGCCCGGCGGTCGATCTTGCCGGTCGAGGTGCGGGGGAAGGAGCCGGCGAGGTGGAAGGCGGCGGGGACCATGTAGCGCGGGAGGGTCGCGCCGCAGTGGGCGCGCAGCTCCGCGGCCTCGGGCGCCGCGCCGTCGGCGGGCACCACGTGGGCCCGGAGTTCCTGGTTGCCGTCGGCGTCCGGGACGGCGACGCAGACGGCCTCGTGGACATCGGGCCGCCGCATCAGCACGGCCTCGATCTCCTCGGGTTCGACCCGGTGGCCCCGGATCTTGATCATGTGGTCGCGGCGGCCGAGGTAGAGGTAGCCGCCGCCCTCCAGGGACCGGACGAGGTCGCCCGTGCGGTGGGTCCGGGCCGCTCCCCCGGCCTCGGCGAGCGGGGTGCGGCCCCAGTAGCCGAGCATCACCGAGTCGCCGGTGACGCAGAGTTCACCCTCGGCGCCGGGGACGTCGGGGACGGCGCGCCCGTCCGGGCCGAGCAGCCGGGTGTCGGCGTAGGGG
>NZ_RDBH01000201.1 GCF_008042145.1 Streptomyces sp. adm13(2018) | reverse complement strand
CCCGGCCACCGCCCCGCTCACCCCTCCCGTCTGAGCCGCGCGCTCGTGAACCGCGTCGCCTCCGCCGAGGACGGATCCTCCGGCCACGGGTGCTTCGGGTACCGCCCCCGCAGCTCCGCCCGCACGGACCGGTAGCCGTCCCGCCAGAACGACGCCAGGTCGGCGGTGACCGCCGCCGGCCGCCCGGCGGGGGAGAGGAGGTGCACCAGCACCGGGACCCCCGCCACCCGGGGCGTCTCGGCCAGCCCGAACATCTCCTGGATCTTCACCGCGAGCACCGGCCGCTCACCCCCGTACTCCACCCGGATCCGCGAACCGCTCGGCACCTCGATCCGCTCCGGCGCCAGCTCGCCCAGCCGGCCCGCCTCGCCCGACGCCCACGGCAGCAGCCGCCGCAGGGCCTCACCGGCATCGATCCGGCCCAGATCCGCGCGCCGGGCCGCCCGGGACAGCTCCGGCTCCAGCCACTCCCCGGGAGGTGGGGGACCCCTGGCCGGACGTGGCGGACGGGGCGCTGGTGGAGCGGGCCGGGGAGTGGCTGGAGCCGGAGCTGTCCCGGGCGGCCCGGCGCGCGGATCTGGGCCGGATCGATGCCGGTGAGGCCCTGCGGCGGCTGCTGCCGTGGGC
>NZ_RDBH01000200.1 GCF_008042145.1 Streptomyces sp. adm13(2018) | reverse complement strand
GTCGGCGGCGGTCCAGCCGCCGTCGACGGCGAGCACCGCGCCGGTGACGAAGCTCGACGCGTCGGAGGCGAGGTAGACCACCGCGCCCGCCAGCTCCTCCGCGCGGCCCCAGCGGTTGAGCACGCTCTTGTCGGCGTACGCCCGGTACCAGTCGGGCTCGGCCATGATCTGCGCGGTGAGCGGGGTCTCGACGATGCCGGGGGCGATCGCGTTCACCCGGACCCCGCTCGGCCCGAACTCGGTGGCGGCCGCCCGGAGGAGCTGGGTCACTCCGGCCTTGCTGGCGGAGTAGACGCCCTGGCCCGGTTCGAGGGCCACCGCGCGCATCGACGAGAAGCCGATGATGCTGCCCCGGCCGCGCGCGGCCATCGGACCGCCGAAGGCCCGGATGACGTCGAAGGCGCCGCGCAGGTTGAGCCCCACCACCCGGTCGAACTCCTCGGCGGAGTAGTCGAGGAGCCGCTTGCGCACATGGGTTCCGGCGGTGAGGACCAGGACGTCGACGTCGCCGAGGTCGCGGGCCGCCCCGGCGAGCGCGGCGCGGTCCAGGACGTCCAGTGCGAGGGCGGTGGCGCCGGGCCCCGTCCTGTCGGCCGTCGCGGCGGCGGCGTCGGGGTCCAGGTCGGCGCAGACCACCTCCGCTCCCTGGGCGGCGAGTGCCTGGGCGGCCTCCCGGCCGATGCCGCTTCCGGCGCCCAGGACGACGGCCCGGCGGCCGTCCAGCCGGAACATGGTGGAGTAGTCCAGTGAGGTGGTCATGCTGATGGCAACCCTCGGGGTGGGGTGGGCGGATTCAGGACTGGGTGAGGGCCAGGAACTCCTGGCGGGAGCGCGGGTCGTCGCGCAGGCGACCGAGCAGGGTGGAGGTCACCGTGTCGGAGCCGCCGGCCCGCACCCCGCGCAGCGTCATGCAGGTGTGCTCGGCCTGGATCACCACGCCGACGCCCTTGGGCGCGAGCCGGGTCTCCAGCCAGTCGGCGATCTGCTTGGTGAGCCGCTCCTGGACCTGCGGTCGGCAGGAGAAGTGCTCGACCACACGGGCCAGTTTGGAGAGGCCGAGGATGCGGTCCTGCGGCAGGTAGCCGACGTGGGCGACCCCGACGAACGGCAGCAGGTGGTGTTCGCAGACGGACCGGAGCGGGATCCTACGGGCCACGACCAGTTCGTCGTATCCCTCGTCGTTGGGGAAGGTGGTGAGGTCGAACGGGCGGGGCGAGAAGAGCTCGGCGTAGGCCTTCGCCATGCGGCGCGGAGTGTCGCGCAGGCTCTCGGAGTCGGTCGGCACGTTGAGCGCGGCGAGGAACCGGCGCGCGGCCTCCTCCGCCGCGACCAGGTCGAGGGCGGGGGCGTCGGGGGAGACAGGTGAGACGGGGACGGACGGGACCGGGACGGCCGCGGGTTCGGCGGGGACTGCTTCGGCGGTGACTGCTGTGGACATGGC
>NZ_RDBH01000020.1 GCF_008042145.1 Streptomyces sp. adm13(2018) | reverse complement strand
CCTTCGACGCGAACACCCCCACGGCCGGCGGGCGGGGCGTTCAGCCGAGCAGCGCGTACACCGCGGTCGCGTGGGCCGCGGTCTCCTCGGTGCCCTCGCCCGTCATGGTGATGTCGGCGAAGGCCATCCGCTTCCCCACCTTGGTGAGCCGGGCCCGCACCAGGACGTCGGCGCCGACCACGGCCCGCTGGAAGCTGATCGACTGCTGGACGGTGGTCATGGGCACGAAGCCGCCCCGGGCGGCGGCGACGGCGATCACCGTCGCCGTGTCGGCGGCGGCCATCAGGGCCTGGCCGGACAGACCGCCGCCCTCCCGGGCCAGCCGTTCCGACCAGGGGAGCCGGAGCAGGGCCTCCTGGCCGTCGACCGAGGCGACGGTGAGGCCCAGATCGAGCACCCAGGGCGCGAAGTTGTCGGCGAGGATCTTTTCGGCGGCGGCGAGGGTCAGCGTCACGGCGTCATTGTGGGGCCGCGGCCCGGGGTCGGGCAACGGCCGTGCGGTGCGGCCGGTAGCCGGGCAGTGACCGGCCCAGCTGCCGCAGCGCGTAGTGGGAGCGGGACTTGACGGTGCCGGCCGGGATGCCGAGGTCGTGGGCGGCCTCGTTGACGGTCAGGCCGTGGAAGTAGATCCGCACCAGGACCGCGCGGTGTTCGGGGCTCAGCTCGCGGACGGCCGCCCGGACGTCGAGCGCGGCCTCGGCCGAGGCGGTCGCGTCGGCGGGGTCGGGGGTGACGGCGAGGACCCCGTCCCCGATCTCGGCGGGCCGGGCGAGACGTGAGCGCCGGGCGTCGATGGCGAGGCGGCGGGCCACGGTGAAGAGCCAGGGGCGCATCGAGTCGTAGGGGCCGTCGAAGGCCTCGGGGTGGAGCCAGGCCCGTACCAGGGTCTCCTGGGCGAGGTCCTCGGCCCGCTGGCGGTCCCCGTAGGTGAGGCCGAGCAGGAAGGAGAGGAGCGCGGGGCCGTGGTCCCGCTGCAGCTCCTCCAGGGTCCGTTCGTCGGTGGTCGCCGTGGTCATGCTCCCCGCCTCTCTGCGGCTCGTCGTCCGGGGCGTATCGCAACCCATTCGGACGACGAGGGACAGGGAACGGACATCGGTCTGCGACGAACGGTCGCACCGAGCGGCGAGTGGTACGGCGAGCGGTCACGCGGCGGCCTACCGGAGGTACTGCGTCCGATTCAGCGGGGTTCCTGACGTTCTGCGGCCTTGACCCTTGACTGCGGCTTTCCCAGGAGATGAATTTGTATTCATATCTGTTCAGCTTAGGAATCGGGCGGAGAGCCGCACATGACCTCACGCACCAGACCCGCGGGCGTGGTCGCGCTCGCCGCCGTCCTGCTCGTGGTGGCCACCGGCTGCACCGGCGGGGGCGGCCCCGCGGCCGGTGACGCCCCCAGCCCCGGGGCGACGACCGGGCGACCGGGCTCCGAACGCCCCGCCGCCCCCGGCGGCCCGTCCGCGCCCGCCGGGTTCACCCTCGTCGCCTCCGGAGACGTCCTCCCGCACGACTCGATCATCCGGCGCGCCGCCGAGGACGCGGGCGGGGACGGCTACGACTTCGCCCCGATGCTCGCCGGGGTGAAGTCCGTGGTCTCCCGCGCCGACCTCGCCCTCTGCCACATGGAGACCGTGTACGGCGAGGAGGGCGGGCCCTACACCGGCTACCCCGCCTTCAAGTCGCCGCCCGAGGTCGCCGCCGCGCTCGGCGCCACCGGCTACGACTCCTGCTCCACCGCCTCCAACCACACCCTGGACGACGGGTCCGCGGGCCTCGGCCGCACCCTCGACGCCCTGGACCGGGCGGGCGTCCGCCACGCGGGATCGGCCCGGACCGCCGAGGAGGCGGCCCGGCCCACGCTGCTGAAGGCGGGCGGAGCCACCGTGGCCCAGCTCGCCTACACCTACGGCACCAACGGCTACCCCCTCCCCGAGGGGCGGCCCTGGGCCGTGCAGGTGCTCGACGAGCGGAAGGTGATCGCCGACGCCCGCGACGCCCGCGCGGCCGGCGCCGACGTGGTCGTGGTGAGCCTCCACTGGGGCACCGAGTGGCAGACCGAACCGGACGAGCGGCAGCTCGCGCTCGGCCGCTCGCTCACCGCCTCACGCAGCGGCGGCCGCCCCGACGTCGACCTCATCCTCGGGACGCACGCCCACGTCCCGCAGGCCTACGAGAAGGTCAACGGCACCTGGATCGTCTACGGGATGGGCGACCAGGTCGCCGGGGACATGATCAATCACGAGGGCGCCCACGACCCGCGCGGGAACCAGGGCAGCATCGGCCGCTTCACCTTCGGACCGCCCAAGGCCCCCGGCGGGCGCTGGGAGGTCACCGAGGCGGAGTTCGTGCCGCAGTGGTTCGACACCGGGCGCGGCCGGGTGGTCAACCTCGGCGCCGCCGACGGCTCCGACCCGCGCCACACCGAGATCCGGGACGGCATCCGGGAGGTGGTCCTCAGCCGCGGCGCGGCCCGGGACGGCCTCGTGATGGGGAGGTAGTACGCCCCCCTGCACCCGGCGGCGGGTCAGGGTGCCCGGCGCCGCGCGCCCCGGCGTCCGTGCGGTCACGGGACGACCGTGACCGGCCAGCGGCCCGCCTTCACGAGCCGGACCGCCACGGAACCCACGAACCGGTGCCCGGCCGACTCCGAGGCGCCCACGACCACGGCGTCCGCCGTCAGCTCCTCCGCGGCCCGCACCAGACCCGTGTAGGCGTCGCCGCGGAAGGTGTGGAACTCCCACCGGATCTGCCAGAGGTCCTTCACCTGCTCCGCCGACCTGCGGATCTGCGCGACCAGGTCCTGCGCGATCTCCTCGGTGGTCCCGGCGGTGGGCGCGCCCAGGGCGACCCCCGCGGTGAGCACCGGCTGTACGTAGACGAGCGCGAGCAGGGCGTTCTGCCGTCGGGCCAGCCCGGCCGCGTACGCCGTCGCGCGCAGCGAGGAGTCGGAGCCGTCGACCCCCGCCATGATCACCTTCGGACCGTCGGTACCCCGTTCGAACCCACCGGGCTGCTGTTCGCTCACCCGTCGAGGCTATCGGCTCATCGGGTGCATTCGGCGGGGCGGGCGGTGTCGATGAGCCGCACGGGAACTCAGCCGTAGGGACCATTGGTCATGAAAAAGGATCAGATGCCCAAGGGGCGCCGTGCGGTGTTGCGGCTGGCCGCCGCCCTCGGCGCCACCGTCACCGTCGGAGCCATCGCGGCGGACCGGCTGACGGCACCCGACCGGCCGGGCACCGCCGGGCCGCCCGCTCCGCCCCGCGGGGGGCCGGGCCCCGCCGCGGGCCCGCAGGCGCAGTCCGCCCGGCTGGGTCCCGCCTCCTACCGCCTCCAGCCCATGACGGCGTACGCGCCCCCGGCGTACCGGCGCGGGGTGCCCCCGGTCCGCCAGCGGCCGTTCCTGAGTATGTCCGGGGTCGGCCGCTCGATGGTGCTGAGCTTCGACGACGGGCCCGACCCCCGCTACACCCCGGGGATCCTGGAGACGCTGCGCCGCCACGACTGCCGGGCCATGTTCTTCGTCTGCGGCGAGATGGCGGTGGAGAACCCCGACCTGCTGCGGGAGATGGCCGCGGACGGCCATGTCGTCGGCAACCACTCCTGGTCGCACCCGCTCATCCCCAAGCTGCGGCCCTCCCGCATCCGGGACGAACTCGGCTCCACCAGCGAGGTCGTCGAACGGACCCTGGGCACGGCCCCGCTCTGGTACCGCGCGCCCTACGGTGCGTGGAACCGGCATTCCTTCGAGATCGGGGCCGAACTGGGCATGGAACCGCTCGCCTGGACCGTCGACACCCTGGACTGGAAGGAACCGGGCACCGACACCGTCGTCCGCCGGGTCCTCGACGGCGCCGCGCCCGGCGCCGTCGTGCTCTCCCACGACGCCGGCGGCGACCGCTCCCAGAGCGTGGCGGCGCTCCGGCGCTACCTTCCCGAACTCCTCGACGCGGGCTACCACATCACCGTGCCCCAGCGCTGAGCGCCGGGGCACGGGAAGGACCCCCGCACCGGTCTCGGATGCGGGGGCCTTCCTTTCGCGGCCTAGCGGGAGCCGACCATCCGCGCGTACACGACGACGTTCCCGTCGTAGCCACGCGCCCGTGTGTAGCCGCCGCCGCAGGTGATGACCCGCAGTTCTGGGGCGCCGGTGTCGGCGTACACCTGTACGCCCGGGAAGGCGTCCTTCGCGTACACCTCGACCCCGTAGATCTCGAAGACCGCGATCCGGCCGTCGTACCGCTCGACCTCGACGTGCTGGCCCTTCTCCAGGGACCCCAACCCGTAGAAGACCGCGGGTCCCTGGGCGTTGTCGACATGGCCGACGACCACGGCCGTGCCGCGCTGGCCGGGGGAGATGCCGTTCTGGTACCAGCCGGCGAGATTGGTGTCCTGCGGCGGCGGGGCCGCCACCCAGCCGTCCTGGTCCAGGCCCACGTCCATGATCGGCGCCGCGACCTGGATCGCGGGGATCTTGATGCGGGAGGCGGGGGCGAACGGCAGCGGCTCCAGGCCCTCGGTCGCGCCGTCCTGCGGCGGGGCGACCGGGTGCCCCACCGGACGCGCCGCGGCGGCCGGTTGCGGCGGCCCCTGGCCGAGGTCCACGCCGTTGCGCATCATCGCGATCCCGGACAGCATGGCGAGGGCCAGGACGCCCCACGGCCGGCGTCTCCTGCGCGGGACGACGCGGAAATCCTTCGGGGGCATGGTTCTCCCTTCGTGGCGTCGTCAGAACGGTAAGGGCGGGCCCACGGGCCGTCGCGCCGGACGGAGCGAACGGGTGGGGGCCGGGCCCCCTGCCACCCCTCTTCGGCCCGTCGTCGGCCCCCGCTCTCGGTGCCCCGCCGAGCCTGCCCCCGGCGCTCGCGGAGTGCGCCCGCGCGGCTCCCCGGCGCCGACAGGCGGGTGACACGGGGCTGACCCATCCGAGTAATCGTCAGATAAGCGACCCGCTCTGCTCTGACCTGCGGTTCTGGTGCTCGCGAGGTCCGGATTCCGGGCGTGTCGCCGCATCGGGTGGACCAGTCACAACATGCACGGCTTGCCTGCATTTGTGATGGTTCGTCATGGAAGGCGTACTCGTCGACACTCCCGGAGCACCGCTTTGGGGCGTCTTCCACTGGAGGTTCAACCATGCGTGCTGCACGCACTCTGGCGGTGACCGCCACCGCGATCGCGGCGGTCGGCCTCGCGGCCCCCCTCGCCGCCGCCACCTACGGCCCGGGCAACGTCCTCAGCGGTGGGTCCAACAACAGCCCGACCAACGTCACCGTCAGCCCCTCCGAGGTCCACCCGGGGTCGACGCTCACGATCACCGCCAGGGGCTGCAACCGGGGCGGCACGGTCACGTCCAACGCCTTCCCCGACGCCACGCTGTCCGGCGGTCCCGGCGTCTCCACCGCCGTAGCCCGCGTCTACAACAACGCCACCCCCGGCAACTACAACCTGGCGGTCCGCTGCAACGGCGGCTCCTCCGTGGTCACCGAGCCGTTCCGGGTCCTCCCGGGCCGCGGCGCCCAGGGCGGCCTCGGCGGCTCGCTGGCTCCCAGCTCCACGGAGATGGCCGTCGGCGGCAGCCTGGTCGCCGCCGCCGCGCTCGGCGGCGGGCTCTTCATCGTCCGCCGTCGCCGTGTGACCGGCGCGGGCGTCTGACCGGTCGAACCTCCCGGTCGACCCGCTCCGCCCGTCGCCCCCGGGTCCCGGCAGGGACCCGGGGGCGACGGGCGTCCGGGGGCGTCCGCCGCGGACCGGGCCGGCCGCGGCGTCCGCTCAGTGCCGGCGGGCCGCACCGGAGCGGCGGCGCAGCACGTACACACCGCCGACCGCCGCGGCAAGCACCAGCGCACCGCCCCCGGCGAGTTCGAGCGGCTCGAAGCCGCCGACCGAACCGCCCAGCCCGCCCCGCACCCCGCGCGGGGGAGTGAGCACGGTGGAGCTGATCGTCGGGGTGGCGGTCGGAACGCCGCTGATCGTCAGGTTCACGGTCTCCGAGACGCCGCCGGTGCAGTTGAACGACACCGTGTACACGGCGCCGCGCCGGGCGTCCGCGTCCACGGTGGCGATGGCCGCCGACCCCGGTGCGATGGTGACGGTGTCGAAGATGCCGGCCGAGGCCGTCGCCGTACTGGCGCAGCCGGGGGCGCTCAGCGACACCCGGCCGCCGGGGGCGACGAGCGAGGGCGACACGACGAAGTCGCCCGGTGCCTTGGCCCGCGCCGCCCGCGGGTTGGGTGCGGGGGCACCGTCCGCCGCGACGGCGGTGGGGGCGGCCAGGGCGAGGGCGGCCGCCCCCAGCAGGGCAGTGGACGCGGCACGTATCGCGCGCATGGTGAATCCTCCGGGTCCCGAGGGGTAGCCGCGGAAGGGGGTTTCCGCGAAAGACCGTGCGTACACCTCGATGCCGGACACGCTAGGAGCGCACTATCACAGCCGCGATCCCAGACGTGCGAATGGGGCACGCATGTCCCCCGATCGGCTCACCGGGCGGGTCGCCTCAGCGCCTGAGCTGCGGGAACAGATCGGTGAACGGCGCGGCGGTGGCCGAGATGCCCCGGCCGAACGGTGCGTCGAAGTCCCAGATGAGGAAGAGCAGGAAGGCGATGAGCACGCTGAAGAGTCCGGCGAGCAGCAGTTCGCGGCCGGTTCTGCGGATCTGCAGCGTGAAGATCAGGCCGACCGTCACCAGGGCCCCGATGATCAGACCGAACCACACCACGCCGGGCATGGTCGCGCCCGCGTTCTGCCCCCGGGCCCCCCGGGCGTCGTCGGCGACCGCCACCTGGTCGACCAGCGGCTGGTACGCCTGGCCCTCGAAGTCGTCCGCGGGCCGGTAGTCGGTGACGCTGCGGCGCACCTTCTCCAGGAGCGCGGTGCCCTCCTCGCTCAGCTCGCCGTGCTCCGTCATGTACCTCCACTCGTCGTCGATCACGTACGAGACGTAGGCGTCGACGTCGGCGCGGATCCCGTCGCGGACCGCCTGGGGGTAGACCTCGGCGCGGGCCGAGATCTCGTGCATCGCCTGCGCCTCCTGCCGCACCGTCTCCTGCGCGGCGCCGCGGGCCTCCCAGACGCCGGCGATGGCGAGGCCGAGGACGATGGCGTAGATCACGCCGATCATCATCGTCATGTACTCGATGACGTCGGGGGTCTCGCTGGGGTCGTCGTCCTCCGGGATCCGGCGGTGGTTGATGACGACGATGGTCAGGACGACGGCGCACGCGGCGGCCATCGCAAGGGTGAGAACGAGCCATTCGGACATGGATTCCTCGGGTGGGACTCAGAGGGGCAACGGGGGCCGTCGGAAGGACGGTTCGCGGGGGTCGGCGGGACGGCGGCTCACTTGGACCGGGCGCGCAGGATCGCCGTCGCGAGGACCGCGGGCGCGGTGATCACGAGCGTCGCGGTGATGACGTTCGGGGTGCTCTTCGGCTGGGGGCGCGCGGTACGGCGGTAGTGGGGCAGCGCCACGGG
>NZ_RDBH01000002.1 GCF_008042145.1 Streptomyces sp. adm13(2018) | reverse complement strand
GCTCCCGCCTCGCCACCGTCATCGAGGTCCGCGCCCAGGACGCGCCCGGCCTGCTCCACCGCATCGGCCGGGCCCTGGAGGGCGCGGACGTACGGGTGCGGAGCCGGGCGGCCTCGGGCAGGGAGCCGTACTCGGCGGCGACCCGCCAGTCGAGGACGAGGACGGGCCCCTCCCCCACTCCGAGGCCGCCGGGGAGGTCGACGGCGCGCAGGTCGGCGGCGCGGACGGTGAGCCGGTGCAGGGCGAGGACGCCGGCGACGGCGGGCAGGACGCCGGGCCGGTCGGGCAGCGCGATGACGAGTTCCACGCCGACCGGTTCGGGTTCCTCGGGTTCCGCGGCGACCGGTTCGGTACGGAGGGCGAGGACGGGTTCGCCCGTGCGCAGGGCCTCGATGGCGAGCCGCTCCTGTTCGGCGCTGGGGGCGGCGGCCTCGGGGTCGGGCGGGGTCTCCCCCGCGAGGACGCCGGCGACCCGTTTGACCAGGTCGGCGACGAGGGAGGCGCGCCAGGCGGACCAGGCTGCGGGGCCGGTGGCGAGGGCGTCGGCCTCGGTGAGGGCGTGCAGGAGCTCCAGGGTGCCGACGGAGCCGACCGCGGTGGCGACGGCGCGGACGGTGGCGGGGTCGTCGAGGTCGCGGCGGGTCGCGGTCTCCACCAGGAGGAGGTGGTGGCGGACGGCGGTGGCGAGGGTGGCGACGTCGGCGCGGTCGAAGCCGATCCGGGTGGCGAGGTCGCGGGCGATGGTCTCGCCGGCGACGGAGTGGTCGCCGGGCCAGCCCTTGCCGATGTCGTGGAGGAGCCTCCTCGACGCCCGCGACGCCCTCCACCTCACCACCGGCCGCGCCACCGACCGGCTCGCCCTCCAGGAACAGGACGCCGTCGCCGCCGAACTCGGCCTCCTCGACGCCGACACCCTGCTCCGCGAGGTGTACGAGGCCGCCCGGACCATCTCGTACGCCGCCGACGTCACCTGGCGCGAGGTCAACCGGGTCCTCAAGGCCCGCTCCGCCCGGCCCCGGCTCCGCGCCCTGCTCGGCCGCGGCGGCACCGGCCGCGGCGCCGGGAAACCGCCCGCCGAGCGCACCCCGCTCGCCGAAGGAGTCGTCGAGATGGACGGCGAGGTCGTCCTCGCCCTCTCCGCCCGGCCCGAACGCGACCCCGTCCTGCCCCTGCGGGCCGCCGCCGCGGCCGAGCAGGGCGCGGAGCCGGGGCCGGGCGGAGCGGGCCTTGAGGACCCGGTTGACCTCGCGCCAGGTGACGTCGGCGGCGTACGAGATGGTCCGGGCGGCCTCGTACACCTCGCGGAGCAGGGTGTCGGCGTCGAGGAGGCCGAGTTCGGCGGCGACGGCGTCCTGTTCCTGGAGGGCGAGCCGGTCGGTGGCGCGGCCGGTGGTGAGGTGGAGGGCGTCGCG
>NZ_RDBH01000199.1 GCF_008042145.1 Streptomyces sp. adm13(2018) | reverse complement strand
GTACCGCACGGCCTCGGCCAACGCCCGCACGGCCCGCTCGGCGGCCCGGGGGCCGCGCCGCCGAGGCTCGGAACCGGACCCGGAGCGTCGGCGCCGTGCCCGGCGTGGACGCCCGGACCGGGGCTGGGCGCCGCGCCCGAACCGGAACCGGTCGGGTCGGCGGGGCCGGACCCGGCCGAGACCGCGGCACCGGCCCCTGACCCGGCCGGGGCGCCGTGGCCCGCTGTTTCCGGGGTTGCACGGCCCGCTCCTGCCGGGGCTCCGTGCCCGGCCCCCGCCGGCGTTCCGGTGCCGGGTGCGGGCGGCGTCCCGGTTCCCGGTGCGGCCGCCCGGGACGTCGGGGCCGTGCCGGCGGGCCCGCCCGGGGGCGTCGGGCGGGTGCTCGTGGCGACGGCCAGAGCCTCCGCCAGGCCGCCCATCTCGACGTGCACGACGACGACCGGCTTGGCGGGGGCCGGGGCGGAGGCCACCGCCTCGCGGAGGGCCGCCGCGAGGACCTCGCCGTCGCCGAACTCGGTGGCGCCGTTCTCGCCGACCCACGGGATCGCGGTCACGACGACCGCGTCGGAGGTCTCGTCCGCGAGCGCCGCGGCGAGCGCGTCCCGGAAGTCCGCGGGCTCCGCGCCCGTGGTGAGGTCGAGCGGCCGGAGCGGGCGCAGTCCCTCGGTGAGGCAGGCGTCGTAGGTGAGCAGCCCGAGCGACTCGGAGTTGCCGAGGATCGCGACCCGGGGGCCGTCGGGCAGCGGCTGGGCGGCGAGCAGCAGACCCGCGTCCACCAGCTCGGTGACGGTGTCGACGCGGATGACGCCGGCCTGGCGGAGCAGCGCGGAGACCGTGGCGTGCGGGATGCGGGTGACGGGCACCCGGTGGCCGGGCGGCGCACTGCCGCTGTGCCGGGCGCCCTTGACGACGACGACCGGCTTGACGGCGGCGGTGCGGCGCGCGAGCCGGGTGAACTTCCGGGGGTTGCCGATCGACTCCAGGTAGAGGAGGACGACGTCGGTCCCGGGGTCGTCGAACCAGTGCTGGAGGAAGTCGTTGCCGGAGACGTCCGCGCGGTTGCCGGCCGAGATGAAGGAGGAGAGCCCGGCGCCCCGCCGGTGCAGCCCGGCGAGGAGGGCGATGCCGATCGCGCCGGACTGGGTGAAGAGCCCGATCCGCCCGGCGGCCGGCATCTGCGGGGCGAGGGAGGCGTTGAGGCGGACGTCGGCGGCGGTGTTGATGATGCCGAAGGCGTTGGGTCCGATGATCCGCATGCCGTACGAGCGGGCCTGCCGCACCAGCTGGCGCTGCCGCTCACGGCCGGCGGGGCCGCTTTCGGCGTAGCCGGCGGAGAGGACGACCAGCCCCTGGACGCCGTGCTCGCCGCAGTCCGCGACGGCCTCCGGCACCCGTTCGGCGGGAACGGCGACGATCGCGAGGTCGACCGGCTCGGCGAGGGCGGCGG
>NZ_RDBH01000198.1 GCF_008042145.1 Streptomyces sp. adm13(2018) | reverse complement strand
CGTGCAGCGAGCCGCGTCGCCCTCCCGGAGTCTCCCGGCGTCCGGCGCCGTACCTCCCCCGTCCACCCGCCCGGACACGCCGGGAGACTCCGGGAGGGCGACGCGGCTCGCTGCACGGAGGCGGCTGCGGCTCCCCGTGAGGATGCGGACGCGGCTCGCTGTACGGGCGCGGCTCCCGCTCCTCGTACGGATGACGACGCGGCTCGCTGTGCGTGGGCGGCTCCGGCACCCCGTGCGGGTGCCGACGCGGCTCGCTGTACGGGCGCCGAGGCGCCACCGCCGCCGGGGGTCGACGCGTGGGCGGGCCCGCCCGGGGCATCCTGCGCGGTGTTCCAGCGCGCCGCCACCACGGGAGGGCCGCTGACCGCGCGGGACGCGGCGGACGGGGCCAGGCTCTCGGCGGCCCAGGTGCTGAGCCGGAGGGGGCGGGCCGGCAGCAGCGCGAGGGTACGCCGCGCCACCGGAACGAGCCCGTTCGAGGGGCTCCCGAGGTACGGGGCGAACGCCGGACGCCGGGCGTCGGCCCCGACCCGGGTCGCGGAGCCGGAGGTGGGGCGCGGACCGTTCCCGGGCGGGTCGGCCCGGACGGTCCCCGACGGTCCGGCGGCCGTCCGCGCGGCGGTGCCCGGCTTCGGACCGGGGCCCGCCTGACGCCCGACGGTCGGCTTCGATCCGGTCGTCGGCTTCGGTCCGGTGGTGCTCGAGGGTCCCGGGGTGCTGGCGCGTCCTGGGGTGGGTTGCGGTCCGGCCGTCCCCGACCGGTCGCCGCCGGAGCCGGACGCCGCGCCGGGGGCGTGCGTACCCGGTCCGGACACGGCGCGGGCCACGACGACCGGCACGGGAGGCGTGGAGCCGGAGCCGCCGGGGGCCGTGTGGGGTCCCGCGGCTCCGCGGCTCGCGCCGAGCCGCGGAGCGCCCCCGGAGGGCGGCACGGCGGAGCCCGGAGTACGTACGACGGGGGCGCTGCCCGCCGTGCGGTCCGTGCGGTCGGTACTCGGGGACGCCGGGCGGTCCGTGATGCGGCGCTGCACGTCGGTGGCCCCCAGCAACGGAGCCTCGGGTGCGGACGCGTCCGGGCGGGGCGCGGCGGGCGAAGGCCGTTCCCCCGCGGGCGAGGCCGGGGCGCGCTGGACACCGGGGCCGGGCGCGGGGCGGCCGGGCCGGGCGCCGGAAGCCGTGGAACCGGCGGGCGGGGTCGCGCTGGGCGGCATCGCGGACAGGGGTGCGCCCAGGCCGCCGCGCGCCCGCGCACCCGAACGGCTCGGGGGCACCGGGCCGGAGGCGGGCACGCCGGACGTGTCCCGGGGGGTGTCCTCGGTCTGTCGCTGGACGATGGGGAGGCCCGGGCCCGGCGTCCCTCCCCCGCCCTGCGCGGGTGAAGGGGCGCCGGTCTTCGGGGTGGTGGGCGT
>NZ_RDBH01000197.1 GCF_008042145.1 Streptomyces sp. adm13(2018) | reverse complement strand
ACGCAGGCACACGGGGCAGGCGCGGGGCGCGGGCGCGGATAACCGGTGGCCAAGCTCCCCGGCCTCGCCCATCCTCAGGGCATGGAAGATACGACGCCGGCCACCGACGAGCCGAAGTACCGCATCCGCGCGCTCCACACCGACCGCACGGTCACCGTCTACCAGGCGTACCGGCCCGGGATCGGCCTGCCCGCCGCCCGCGAAGGGCGATTTCCGGCCGCCTGGAAACGGGACCGGATGACCTGGATCAAGCCCTCGTTCCTGTGGATGATGTACCGCTCGGGCTGGGGCACCAAGGAGGGCCAGGAGACCGTCCTCGCCGTGGAGATCACCCGCGAGGGCTTCGAATGGGCCCTGCGGAACGCCTGCCTCTCCCACTACAAGCGCGGGTTCCACCCCGACCAGGCTGCCTGGAAAAGGGAGTTGGGACAGGCGCCCGCGCGCGTGCAGTGGGACCCGGAGCGCGATCTGCGGCTCCGGGAACTCCCGTACCGCTCCCTCCAGCTCGGCCTCGCGGGCGAGGCGTCCCGCCGGTACGCGGACGAGTGGACGGTCTCCGTCCGCGACGTGACCCCGCTCGCGCACCGGATCCACGACCTGGTCCGCGCGGGCGACGTGCCGGCGGCCCGACGGCTGCTCCCGCACGAGGAGCCGTACCCGGAGCCCGCGGGACTCCTCGACCACCTGCGCGGCCGGGAACCGGAGGAAGCCGGCCGGCCGGCGCCGTGACGACCGAGAAGTCGATGTGGCCGGTGCCGAGTACGGCGACCCTCACGAGGTGCGCTCCTTCGGGGGGCGCCGGCGGGGAGGCCGACGCCACGCCGGTGGGTCGGCGTCCGCGGGCCGCTCGCGACTCCCGGGAGTGGTCAGCGCTCGGACTGGTCGCGGGGCGGACGCCGCATGGCCCAGAGGGTGGGGCCGCCGCCGGGGAGGGAGGCCTCGCCAAGGACGACGAAGCCGAAGTGCTCGTAGACGGGGAGGTTGTCCGCCTTGGAGGACTCCAGGTAGACCGGCAGGCCGGCGGCATCGGCCTGGGCGAGCCCGGAACGCAGCAGCGCGGAGCCGTGCCCCTGGCCGCGGGCGGCCGGGTCGGCGCCGATGACGGCGAGGTACCAGTGGGGCTCGGGAGGCGTGTGCGCGGCGGCGGCCTCGACGGCCTGCCGGAAGACGTCGGCGCGATCGCCGAGGATCTCCTGGAGCTCACGGACCGTGGCGGCGTCGGGAACGGCCTTGTCCTGCCCTTCGGGCGCCACCCAGAAGGCGGCGGCCGCGTCGGTGCGCTCGCACACGCCGTGGAGCCCGTACTGCCGCGTGAAGAGGGTGGTGAAGTACCGCCCCATCCCGGCCTCGCGCGAGGCCGGGATGGGGCGGTACTTCACCACCCTCTTCACGCGGCAGTACGGGCTCCACGGCGCGGCG
>NZ_RDBH01000196.1 GCF_008042145.1 Streptomyces sp. adm13(2018) | reverse complement strand
GGCGCGGCCGGCGGCGTCCCGGGGGCGTCCGCGAGGGCGCGCACCGGGTCGACGACGCCCCAACCCACGTAGTTGTCGCGCCCGTTGACCGAGCGGACGGCGGTCTGCTGGATCCGGGCGATGATCTGGGCCGCGCTCCAGTCCTTGTGCTCGGCGCGGAGCAGGGCGGCGACGCCGGCGACGTACGGCGCGGAGAAGCTGGTGCCGTTGTCGACGCACTGGCCGCCGCCGGGGACGGTGGAGACGATGTCGACGCCGGGCGCGGCGACCCCCACCATGGGGCCCGCCTGGGAGAACGCGGCGCGCTCGTTGTTCCGGTCGGAGGAGGCGACCGCGAGGACGCCGGGGAAGGCGGCCGGGTAGGTCATCTTCGCGGTGCCGTCCATGCCGTCGTTGCCTGCGGAGGCGACGACGACGACGTCCTTCCTGACGGCCTCGGCCACCGCCTTCGCCAGGTCCGTCTCGGGCCCGAGGCGCGCGGTGGTGTCCTGCGAGATGTTGATGACGTGGGCGCCCTTGGCGACGGCCCACTTGACGGCCTCCGCCATGCTGTCGGCCTTACCGCTGTTCTTCTCGTCGTTCTGCCGGATCGGGATGATCGTCGCCTCGGGGGCGAGTCCGACGAACCCGGTCCCCGGACGGGGGCGGGCGGCGATGATGCCGGCCACCTTGGTGCCGTGTCCGACCTGGTCGACGGTGCCGTCGGTCTTGCCGCGCTGCGCGTCGTCGAGGCCGGGGTTCTTCTTGTCGGGCTTGAGGTAGTCCTTGCCCGCCTTGGCGTCGACCGCGGTCCGCAGCTGCGGGTTGACGTCGTCGACGCCGGTGTCGATGACCGCGACCCGGACTCCTTTGCCCTTGGTGTCCTGCCACAGCTCGTCGAGCAGGACCCGCTGGAGCGGCCAGGGGGTGTCGGCGATCTGCTTCTTCATGGGGAAGGTGCACTCGCCGCTGCCGTTGAGGGCGGGGCCGGCCCCGGGGCGGCCTTCGCGGTGGTCCGGGGCGGCCGAGGCGGCGCCGGGGGCGGCGAGGAGCGCGGTGAGG
The DNA here is from genome assembly GCF_008042145.1 of Streptomyces sp. adm13(2018). Taxonomy (GTDB): domain Bacteria; phylum Actinomycetota; class Actinomycetes; order Streptomycetales; family Streptomycetaceae; genus Streptomyces. Next base: position 5,942 of record NZ_RDBH01000196.1, on the reverse strand, counting down.
GTGCCGGCGGCGAGGAGCGCGGCCGTGCGGGAGGGCGTACGAGAGGGCGTACGGGACCTGGCGCCAGTTGCCTCGCGGGAGGGCGTACGGGACCTGGCGCCGGCCGCCTCGGCGGAGGGCGTACCGGACGTCGTACGGGATATGGCGCGGGCGGGCGTGCGGGAGGTCGTCACCGTGCGCACCCCCTAGGAACCCTGCGGCTGGGCCGCGCTGTTGGAGTCGAGCCGGGGGCCCTTGGACAGGAACTCGGACCATTCGAGCGGGACCAGGGCCGGCACGACCTTCTCGTAGCCGAGATGCTTCTGGGCGTCGCTCGGTTCCGGGCGGCCGTCGGTCGGCTTCTCCTTGTCCCCGGCCCCGATCTCGGAGCGGGCGGAGTCGCTGTCGCCGTTGGCCTGCACCGCGTAGCGCAGACCCGTGTCGGTGACCAGGAACAGCGAGCCGTCGGGCGCCTTCTGCCGGCCCTGGATCTGGGTGTAGAGCAGGCCGGTGCCGGGGGTGACGTACGTGCTGCTGCCGCCCGCGGTGATGTCCGCCGGGTACTGGGGGCCGGCCCAGGTGGTGAGGGTCGTCCGCCCCTTGTCGTCGACGCCGGTGAGGACGCTGCACACGGTGTCCCGGGCGCCCGGCCCGGAGAGGGCGTTGACCTGCGTGGACTTCAGCTTCGGCCAGTTCGCCTCGCCGTGGAAGACGGTGGGGTCGGGGACGAAGGAGGAGGCGTCGGCCGGGGTGGGCTTGCCGTCCATGTCGAGCGAGCGGGTCTGCGGGGCGTTGATGAGCAGCCAGGCCGTGAACGGCGTGACCGGCTGCACCTTCCCGGGGAGGACGACGTAGTGCTGGGGTCCGGAGCCGGTGGGGGCCAGGAGGACGTTGCCGATCCGGCTCTCCGTCTCGGTCAGGGTGGCGCCGGCGACCTGGGTGGGGCGGCCGACCTCAGCGCTGTCGATGCGCGGGAAGTCGATCTCGTCGCCGGTCTTCAGCGTGGCGAGCCAGTCGTCGGTGACCGGCTGGGGCTCCTTGCCGAGGCCGACGAGCGCGGTGAGCAGTCCGGTGGACTCGGCCTTCACCGGGTACTTGGTGCCGGTGTGGTCGACGAGGAACTGGGCGGAGCCCGCCTGCCCCTTGACGTACAGGACCTCGCCGTCGTCGAGCCGGTTGCCGCCCTCGGTGAGCTTCACCTCCCGCTCGGCGAAGAGGAACGTCGCCTTCTGGACGCTGGCCCCGGCGCCGCCGCCGGGCTGCTCGCAGACCGCCCAGCGCTTCGCCTTGCCCGCCTCGTCCGCGCTGGGCAGCCGGTCGGGGGCGTACGGGATGCCGATGATGGGTCCGCGCGGCAGCTTGCCGCGGTCGAGGAACTCGTCGGCGACCTGCACGACCTGGAACTGGTCGGGGTCGAGGAGGAGGCGGGCGGAGGCCAGGTTGAGGACCGGGTGGAGCAGCGTCTTCTTGTCCTTGCCGGTGCCCGTCTCCAGGACCACGTACCGGGTCGTCGACTGCTTGCCGACGATGACCCGGGTCTTGGGGGTGTCCCAGCCCTTCGGGGCGTTCGGCTTGAACATGCCCCAGGCGCCGAACCCGGCCACCACGAGCGCGGCGACGATCAGCCCCGGAAGGATCGCGCGCAGCGGCTTCGGCGCCCCCTCCTCCGTACCCGAGGGCGAGGGTTGGAGGAATGCCGCCACCGTGCGCTTCTTCGCAAAGGTGTACGCGTTGAGCTCGTCCCGCCGCGATGCCATGAGTCCCCATTCTCGTCAGGCGCGATCTTCGCGCGGGAGCCGGGGAGGTGGCACCCGGGCCCCGGCCGTCGGACCGGCCCCCTACTATGCCTGCTGTCCCGTGGGGTTCGTGGGGCGGGTAGGGTGATCCGGCCGCCAAAGCCCTGGCGGGCCAGGGTGATCGGGATGAATTGAGGGGGATTCTCCATCATGGTTTCCGCGACGCGGACGCGGCCCGCCGCGGCCACCGCCTCCGAACCCCCGTCCACGGGGCCTGCGTCCTCGGTCTCACCGAAGCTCCAGGCCCGCCCCGGACACTTCGGTTCGTTCCAATTGCAACAGCTCGTACTGATCGAGGTGGCGGCGGCGCTGATGCTCGTCGCCTGGGTCGTCGAGCCGATGCTGATGGTGCCCGCGGGCGTCGTCGCCGTCGCGCTCGTCCTGATGGCGGTCGTCCGCCGGCACCGCCGCTCGCTGCCCGAGTGGCTCGGAACGTTCCTCGCGCTGCGCACGCGCACCCGCCGGGCCTCGTCCTTCACCGTGCCCGAGGGCACCGAGCCGGGGATCGCCCCGGTCGTGGAGTGCGACCCGGCGTTGCGGACCTACGGATACAGCGACCGCGACCGGCGCCCGGTCGGCATGGTCGGCGACGGCACCTTCCTGACCGCGGTCCTGCGGGTGGAGTCGGAGGGGACGGCGCTGCGCCCGGACCGGGCGGCCGCGCCGCTGCCCGTCGGGCTGGTCCGGGACGTGCTGAGCGTGGACGGCATCCGCCTGGAGTCGGCGCAGATCGTGCAGCACACGCAGCCCGCGCCCGCGCCGCACCTGCCCGCCCAGTCGATGGCCGCGCGCAACTACGGACCGCTCCAGGCGCAGACGGGTTCGCCCGCCGTACGGATCACCTGGATCGCGCTCAAGCTCGACCCCGAACTCTGCCCGGAGGCGGTCGCCGCCCGCGGCGGCGGCCTCAAGGGCGCGCAGAAGTGCGTGGTGCGGGCGGCGGACCAGCTGGCGAGCCGCCTCGCGGGCGCCGGGTTCGCGGCGAGCGTGCTGACGGAGCAGGAACTCGTCTCGGCGCTGGCCACCTCGACCTGCGCCAGCCCGATGGCGATAGCCCAGGCGGGCCGGGGACAGACGCAGGGACGCCGGACCCAGGAGACCGCGCGGACCTGGCGGGTGGACGACCGGCGGCACACGACGTACTGGGTGGGGCGCTGGCCGCAGCTCGGCGGCCAGGGCGGTTCGGGGGCCTCGATGCCCCAGCTGGTGGCCCTGCTGACCTCGCTGCCCGCCCTCGCGACGACGTTCAGCCTGACGCTGAGCGGCGGGGACCGGCAGGAGGTGACGGTGACCGGGCACGTCCGCATCACCGGGCGCAGCGACGAGGAACTGGTGGCGGCGCGCCACGAACTGGAGCGCGCGGCGCGCGGGGTGAGGACGGGGCTCGTGCGGCTGGACCGCGAACAGGTGCCGGGCATCCTCGCGACGCTTCCGCTGGGGGGTGCGCGCTGATGTCCCACGCCGCCTCCTCTTCTTCCTCTTCTTCCCCCTCTTCCTCTTCCTTCGGCGGCCCGGCTTCCTTCGGTGGCCCGGCGCGCCAGGGTTCGGGCCGGGCCGCTTCCCGGGGAGCCTCGCGGGCCGGCCGGGGCACCAAGCCCCGCTTCGGCTTCGGGCTGGTCGGACCGCGCCGCGACCGGCACTCAGTCCCCCTCGACCAATTGGAGGCGCTGGCCCTGCCGGTCGGCGACGACGGCATGGTGATCGGCGTCGACGCCGAGAACCGGCCCGCCGTGCTCGGCATCAACCGGCCCGTCCCGTACGACATCACGCTCATCGGTGGTCTGTGGACCGCGCAGGTGCTGGCCCTCCGGGCGGCCGCGACGGGGGCCCGGGTCGCGGTGGAGACCGGTCGCGCGCAGGCCTGGACGGCGCTCGCGCAGGCCGCAGGCGGCGGTCAGCCGTGCATCGCGCTGCACGACGTGGGACGCGTGCCGCCGCAGGGCGCGTCCGCGGGCAGTCCCGTGGTCGTGGTCCGCGACTGCGGCATGCGGCCGCCGCGCGGCCGCGTGGTGTCGGCGCCCTGGCAGTCGGTGGTCACGCTGCTGCCCTATCTGAGCCCGGTCGCGCCCCGGCTCCTGGAGAAGTCCTCGCTGGTCGGAGTCCAGCGGGTCTCGCCCGACGAGGCCACCCAGATCGGCCGCATCATGGGCCTGCCGCGCCACGAGTACGAGGCGCTCTCCACGCTCGCGGACGGGGTGACGCTCTGGTGCACGCCCGGCGACCGCCAGTTCGTCATGACCCAGGGGACCGACGCCGAGACCGGATTGTTGGGCGCCGCGCGCAGAATGGACTGAGCGGCACGTAACGGCCTGAAGACGTTCAAGTACGTCCGTTTTTGCATCGATTTGAACGGTCGGGGTTCTCACTCTGCGACGCGGGCGGGTCACTTGGGGGCCGGACCGGGCCATGGGGACGTGCGCGGTGGGGTCCTCGGGCCTGCCCGGGGGTTGCCCGCGCCGATTAGGGTGGAAGAGCCCCGCCCCACCACGGCACAAGGGTGCTCGACCACACCAGGAGGCAAAGTGAACGGCGATCGCGACGAGATCCGCGGGGGTTGGAGTCCGCCCGCCGACGATCAGTCCGACGCGGATCCCGCCGAGATGACGGGTGAGTTCACCATCGACTACACCCCGCCGGCCTGGTACACGCAGAACGCGTCGGGCGGTGCGGGGGCCGGCGGTGCCACTCCCCCGCCGCCGAGCGGCGCCCCGGTGCCCGGCCTCCCGGCGGGCAGCGGCTTCGAGCCGAGCTGGAACACGGGGGCGCCCCCGGCGGGCACGCCGGCCGGGGGGACTCCGGTGCCGGGCACGCCTGCGGGGGGAGCTCCGGTGCCGGGCACGCCTGCGGGGGGAACTCCGGTGCCGGGCACGCCCGTCGGGGGGATGCCGGCGCCGGGTACGCCTGCCGGGGGCACTCCGGTGCCGGGTGCTTACGCGCCTGGTACGTATGTGCCTGGTACGCCCCTGGGCGGTGGTCCCGCGGAGGGCATGCCCCCGGGCGCCGGGTACCAGCCTCCCGCCGGGCACCAGCCCGTCCACGGTCAGCAGCCTTTCCCCGGTCAGCAGCCTTCCGCGGGGCATGAGCCTGCCCAGGGCCACCAGCCCCCGATCGCGCACGAGGCTTTCCCCGGTCACCAGCCTCCCGCCGGGGCGCCGCAGGCCGCCGTGCCTCCCGCGGCCGTGCCCCCGGCCGCCGTACCCCCCGTGGTGACGCCTCCGGTCGCCCCGCCTCCCTTCGCCGCTCCTCCGGTCGCGACGCCCCCGGGCGTCCCGGCCGCCGACGCCTCGGCGCCGGGCGCCTTCCCGCCGCCCGCTCCGCTGCCCGGTACTCAGGCTCCCGCGTCCTCGGCGCCCTTCGGGGGCGGGGACGTGGAGAGCGGCTCGACCATGCGCTTCTCCCCGGCGGCGCTACAGCGCGAGATCGCCGAGCGCAGGGCCGAGGCCGCCCCGGCGGCGCACGCGGCCGGCGCGGAAGAGCCGGTGGCAGCCGGGACCTCCGGGAGCGGCGCGTCGGCCGACGGCGGCGCCCCGACCGGGACCACCGATCCCGCGGCCTCCGACGCCACGGAGCCCCGCCGGGAGGACGCCCTCTCCGCCGAGGCCCCGCACGGGCCGGAGCGCTCGGAGGCGACGGACGCCCCCAAGGCTGCCGAGACGGCTGGGGCGCCCGAGCCCTCGGAGGGCTCCGAGACCTCCGAGACCTCCGAGACCTCTGAGACCTCTGAGGCCTCCGAGACTCCGGAGACCCGCGACGCGGTCGCGAACGACGAGGAGACCGACGTCTCCCGGACCCCGTCCGCTGAGGACGCCGAGCCGGAGTCCGCCTCAGACCCCGCCGGGCACTCCCCCGAGGACTCCGCCCAGGACTCCCCCGAGGACTCCACCCCGGAGTCCGACCCGGTGACCGACGCCGCACCCGTGGACGCCGCACCCGTGGACGCCGCCGGCACCGCGCGCCCCGAGCCGGAGGCGGCTCCCGCGGCCCCCGCTCCCGAGGCCCTGACGGAGCCGCTCGCCCCCGTCCCGTACCCGCCGGCCGACGCCGCACCGCAGGGCTTCGCCCCCGACGCGGCTCCCGGACCGTTCCCCGGCCCCGGTGCCGTCCCGCCGCCCGCGCCCGGCCGGCCCCTGCCGCCCGCCGGGCCGCAGGCCGGCGCCGGGCTGCCGC
>NZ_RDBH01000195.1 GCF_008042145.1 Streptomyces sp. adm13(2018) | reverse complement strand
CCGTCCCGCCGGGCCCCGCGCCCGTCCCGCCCGGTGTCCGGTTCAGCAGCCAGGCGGTCAGCCCGCCGGCCCCCGCCACGGCGGCGGCCGAGCCCGCCACCAGGACGCGCCGGCGCGACGGCCCCCGCGGCTCCCGGTCGACGAGGAGCGTCGGCTCGGCGACGGGCAGGTCGAGGACCGCCGAGGAGCGCTGGGCGATGAGCGTGGGCAGTCCGGGCGGCAGCCAGTCCCCGGCCGGACCGTCGGCGCCTCCCAGCGCGGCCCGCACCTCGGCCGCCGTGGGCCGGGCCGCCGGGTCCTTGGCGAGGCAGGCGGCGACCAGCGGAAGGAGAGCGGCGGGCACCCCGTCGAGCGCGGGCGCCTCGTGGACGGTGCGGTAGACCACCGCCGCCACCCCGCCCGTACCGAAGGGCCGCTCCCCGGTCAGCGTGTACGCGAGGACGCAGCCGAGCGAGAACACGTCACTGGCCGGGCCGACCTCGCCGGAGCCCGCGGCCCTCGCCTGTTCCGGGGCGAGGAAGCCGGGGGTGCCGATCATCGCGTCGGTGGCCGTCAGGGCGGTCGCCCCGGCGGACCGGGCGATGCCGAAGTCGATGAGCCGGGGCCCGTCGAGGGCGAGGAGGACGTTGCCCGGCTTGACGTCCCGGTGGACGAGCCCGGCCCCGTGCACGTCGGCGAGCGCGGACGCCAGCCGGGCGCCCAGGGCCCGCACCGTCGCCTCCGGCAGGGCGCCGTGCAGGGCGACGGCCTCGGCGAGCGAGGGCCCGGGCACGTACTCGGTGGCCAGCCACGGCTCCCGGGCCTCCGGGTCGGACCCGAGGACCCGGACCACCCACCGGCCGGTGATCCGCTCGGCGGCCCGCGCCTCGCGGCGGAACCGCTCCCGGAAGCCGGCGTCGGCGGCGTGCTCGGCCCGGATGACCTTGAGCGCGGCGAGCGCCCCGCCGGCGGACCGGCCGAGGTAGACCACGCCCATGCCGCCGGCGCCGAGCCGCCCGAGGAGGCGGTAGCCGGCGAGCGTCGACGGGTCGGCCTTCCGGAGCGGCTGCACGGGTCAGGCCGCCGTGTCGTTCTCGGACCCGGGCTTGTCGTCTCCGGGCTTGTCGTTCCCGGGCTTGTCGTTCCCGGGCTTGTTCGGCAGCAGGGGCGCGGAGCCGATGGGCTTGTACGCGCCGTTCTGCACCGCGAAGACGAAGGTGCCGCCGATCCCCAGGTCGCCGAACTCGTTGAAGTGGTAACCGCCCATCACACCGGTGTACTTCTGCTTCTGCAGCGCCGCCCACAGGCCCTTGCGGGCGGGCTTGCCGGACGCCTTCGCCCGGGCCGTGAGCTGCCCCGCCGTCATGGTGACGACGTCGTACGACTCGCCCGCGTAGTACGCGGGAGGCGCCCCGAACCGCTTGCGGTGGGCGGCGACGAAAGCGGCGGCCGTCTTCTGCGCGGTGGGGTCGACGACGGGCGCGCACACGAACCAGCCCTCGGCGGCGGCCCCGGCCTTCCGGAGGAATTCCTGGCCGAAGACGGCCTGGCCGGTGAACCTCGGCCCCTGGAAACCGAGTTCGGCGAGCGTCCGGGCGGCGTGGACGGCGGTCTCGGTGACCCCGCAGTGGACGTAGGCGTCGATGCCGGCGTCGACCATCTCGCCGAGTACCCGACGGTAGGCGGCGGCGTCGGCGCGGGCCGGGACGACCCGGAAGTGCGGGGCGATGCCTGCCTGTCCGTACCCGAAGCGCACGCCGCCGGTGACCTGCCAGCTGTAGTGGTCCTCGGTCCGGTCCTCCAGGACCCCGGGCCGGCGGATCGCGGGCAGCAGCGTGGACGCGAAGGCCAGGTGGGTGCCCGCGCTGATGTGGTTCGGGATGGCGCGCAGGACCGTCTCGTTCCGCGCGCCGCCCGTCCGCAGGGTGAGCAGGTTGTAGCCGGCCGAGACCGTGATCAGCGGGATCCCGGCCTCCTCGAACGCGGGGATGACGGCCTGGGCGACGGCGTCGGTGGTGGGCCCGAGGACGGCGAGGACCCCCGGGTCGGTGGTGAGGGTCCTGACGTTCTCCAGGGCGCGGGCCGCGTCGCCCCGGTCGTCGACGACCTTGAGGCCGAGCGTGAAGGGCTTGTCCTTGCGGGCGTTGAACTGCTCCACGGCCAGGCGCGCGCCGTGCTCCTGGGCCCGGCCGATGTCCTTGGCCGGGCCGGACAGGTCGGCGAGGACGCCGATGGACCAGGCGGTGCGGGGCGGGGCGGTCTTCCCGCCGTCGCCCTTGCCGTCCGGCCCGTACTCGCCGCGCCCGGCCCAGACGGCGGCGGCGCCGCCGCCGACGGCCAGGACGGCGGCGCCCGAGGCGAGCAGCAGGAAGCCGCGCCGACTCTTCCCGGGGGTGGCCGGGGCGGTGGTGCCGCCGCCCGCCTCGGTGAGGTCGATCTCGGGCAGGGTGAGCATCCGCGCGGAGCGTTCGGCGATGGTCCGGACGACCGGGTCGGGCAGCCAGCCGGTGCCGTCGCCGGGGCTGTCCTCGAGGAGCCGGACGCCGATCGCGGCGGTGGTGGGACGGGCCGCCGGGTCCTTGGCGAGGCAGGCCCGGACGAGGTCGAGCAGCCCGTCGGGGACGCCCGTGAGGTCGGGTTCGTCGTGGACGGTCCGGTACATCAGGGCGTCCACGGCGCCGGTGCCGAAGGGCGGGCGGGCGGTCGCCGCGTACGCGAGGAGGCAGCCGAGGGCGAAGACGTCGGCGGGCGGTCCGATGGCGTCGACGCGGGCCTCGGCCTGCTCGGGGGCGAGGAAGCCGGGGGTGCCGACGACCATGTCGGTGGCGGTGAGGGCGGTCTCGCCGGTGGAGCGGGCGATGCCGAAGTCGATGAGCCGGGGCCCGTCGACGGCGAGCAGGACGTTGCCGGGCTTGACGTCGCGGTGGACGAGTCCGGCCGCGTGGACGGCGGCGAGGGCGCGGGCGACGGCCCAGCCGAGGTGGCGGACGCTGCGCTCGGGCAGCGGGCCGTGGGCGGTGACGGCCTCGCCGAGGGAGGGACCGGCGACGAAGGCGGTGGCCATCCAGGGTTCGGGGGCGTCGGGGTCGGCGCCGGTGACCGGCACGGCCCAGGGGCTGGAGACCCGGCGGGCGGCCTCGACCTCGCGGCGGAAGCGGGCCCGGAAGTCGGGCTGGTCGGCCTGGTCGGCGTGGGTGACCTTGACGGCGGCGAGTTCGCCGGCGGCGGTGCGGCCGAGGTAGACGACGCCCATGCCGCCGGCGCCGAGGCGGCCGAGGAGCCGGTAGCCGGCGAGGGCGGACGGGTCGGAGGGCAGCAGCGGCTGGAGGGCGCCCGGCCCGAGCCGGGGGGCGGTGGGGCTCACGACTGGACCTCCAGCTCGTTCTTGACGCGGTCGAGCATCGTGACGAGGGCCCGGACCTGGGCCTGGCTCGTGCCGGTGGCCGCTCCGTCGTTCAACTCGGCGTAGCCGGGGGCTCCCTTGACGACGGTGGCGACGGTGACCTGGCCGATCCGGGACTGGTACCAGCTGTAGAACTGCTTCCCCTTCACCGCGTCGTTGAGGTAGGTGCCGCCTTCGCGGAGGGAGTCGTCGGCGGTGGCGTTGCCCCCGACGCCGAAGGGGTTGCCGAGGGACATGAGCCCGGTGACCCGTTCGCCGTCGCGCAGCTTCTGGTCGGGGCAGCGCAGCGCCTCTTCGAGGGTCGAGGCCATCTCCCAGTCGGCGTCGGACTCGGTGCGGTGCACGGTGACCGTGGCGGCGACCCGCAGGACGCCCTTGCCGTCGACGGCGGGGAGTTCGCTGTAGGCCGTGACGCTGGCGAGGACGTCGGCGGGCCGGGCGCCGGTCTCCCAGGAGCAGGTGGCGCCGAGGACGGGCCAGTAGTCCGGGTCGCTGAGGTGCGGGGTGCGCTCGACGTAGCCCGGGGCCCACGCGTCGGGTCCGGCGACGGTGGCCAGGGCGAGGCGCCGGGCCTCCGCAGCGGTCTTCGGCGCCCGCTTCGGGTCGGGGGTGAAGTCGAGCTCGGTGGGCGTGGGAGCAGGTGGCGCCGAGGACGGGCCAGTAGTCCGGGTCGCTGAGGTGCGGGGTGCGCTCGACGTAGCCCGGGGCCCACGCGTCGGGTCCGGCGACGGTGGCCAGGGCGAGGCGCCGGGCCTCCGCAGCGGTCTTCGGCGCCCGCTTCGGGTCGGGGGTGAAGTCGAGCTCGGTGGGCGTG
>NZ_RDBH01000194.1 GCF_008042145.1 Streptomyces sp. adm13(2018) | reverse complement strand
CCCCCTTCCCCTACCCCAGCCCCAGAAGAAGAGAGGGGGGCTGAGGCCGTCGTCATCGAACCCGCCGAGGCACTCGAGCAGCAGCGGCCTGACGGCCTCCACTCCATCCCTGACGACTTCCACCTGAACGACACCATGCGCCGCTTCGCCGCCAGCACCTATCCGCAGCTCGACCCCGACTTCGAGACCCAGCAGTTCATCTCCTACTGGCGGGCCGAAGGCCGCAAGAAGCGCAACTGGCACGAGGCCTGGCGCAAGTGGCTCGGAGACTCCGCCAAGCGCGCCAGCGAACGACGCCAGACCGGCAACGTCATCCAGCTCCCCAGCGGCCAGACCCTCACCGGCACCGACGCCAAAGTCGCCGGCTGGCTGGCCCTCGCCTCAGGAGAGGAAAACTCGTGACCCCCGACGACGCAGCCAAGCTCCTCGCCTCGTGCGCCGCCTTCGACAACCGGCAACCGTCGCAGATCGCGATGCGCGCCTGGGCGACATCTCTCAAGGACGTTCCGCTCGACCAGGACTGCTTCGACGCCGTCGCCCGCTTCTATGGCACCCCGCCAAAGGAAGCCGGCCAGCGCCTGTGGATCCAGCCGCACGACGTCCGCTCCTGGCGCGACATCATCCGTAAGGAACGCCTCGAGAACTTCGTCTACGACGGCAATCCAGACGAGTCACCCAAGCAGTACCTCGCCAACTACCGCCGCCAGATGGACGCCGTCGCCTCCGGCCGTGTTGCTGGCCCTGCGGAAACGCCCGCCCTCGAAGGCAGCTTCCACCCTCAAGTCCTGGCGCGCCTCGAAGAGGAACACGGCTTCAACGGTGTCGGCCAGCAGATCCCCGGCGGCGAAGAGGCTGCCGCGGCAGTGAAGCGCTCCGGGCCTCTCGGCGTCGAATGTCCGGTCCCGGCCTGCCAAGCGCCGATCGGCCGGCCGTGTAAGTCAGCCCTCCGCAGCCGGGCGAGCAAGGTCATACATGCGGCCCGTCGCCGCGCAGCCCAGGGCCAGCCCGTGACGAGCGAGTCGCCGGAAGAGATCGAGCGCCGTCGTTCCGCTTCCCTGGCCAGCCTCGAACGGATCATCGCCAACCAGGAAGCCGCCCGCGAGGAGGCCCTCGGTGAGTGACGACTTCAGCACCGAGGACATCGCGGCCATGCGGCGTGAGGGCGACCTGTCCAGCTTCCTCCGCGAACAACTCCGGGCAGGCCGGGACCGGACATTCGACGCCGAGAGGCCCGGAGCGCTTCACTGCCGCGGCAGCCTCTTCGCCGCCGGGGATCTGCTGGCCGACACCGTTGAAGCCGTGTTCCTCTTCGAGGCGCGCCAGGACTTGAGGGTGGAAGCTGC
>NZ_RDBH01000193.1 GCF_008042145.1 Streptomyces sp. adm13(2018) | reverse complement strand
CGTACCGCTCCTGCGCCGCGCCGAGGGCCAGGTCAATGGCGCTGAGGTGGCGGGTGACGGGGCCGAAGGAGATCAGGCCGCTGCCGGCTCCCGCGTACTCGCCCTCCGCTGGGGCGAGTACCGCGCGGGCGCGGCGCAGGAGCGGTACGTGTCCGACGGACGCGGCGGCGCGGGCGAGTACGCACCACAGCGCCTCTTGCAGGAGGTCGTGCGGGGGCCGGGGAACCCGGGTCAGTGCCTGGTGTGCCTCGTCGGTGGCTCCTGAGGCCGCCACGATCAGCGGGTCGAGCCAGGGCTTGTAGGGACCGGCGTCCACATCGGTGAGGGAGGTGGGGTCGGGCAGGCCGCCGCTCCGCAGGACGGGGACCAGGGCGACGAGGGCGGCGGCGCCTTCCGTGAGGCCAGGCATTCCGCAGTCGGCGGAGTCCTTCAGGGCCTTCGTGTACAGAACGCGTGCGGCTTCCCAGCCCTCGGTCTCGCAGGTGCGCAGCGCCCGGTACCAGGTGGTGAAGACCCGGGCGAGCGGCCGTTCGTTGCGCTGCGCGAGCCGGTCGATCGTTTCCGCCTCGGCATCCGCCTCCGGAAAGCGTCCCAAGCCGGCGAGTGCCTGGAGGCGGATGATCCGGCCCAGGATCTCGTGCCCGGTGAGCTGGTGGTCGGCTGCCAGCCGGGTGAGTTCGCTCCCGAGTGAGACGCGCTGGGCGGCTGAGCCGCAGGAGGCGAACGACTGCATGAAGGCGCCGTTGAGGGCGAAGGCGAGCAGCCTGGGGTCGCCCAGGCTTCGGGCGAGTCCTACGGCCTGCTCGGCGGCGCGTTCGGCACGTTGTCGCCACGCCTCCGGGCCGGGAGCGTGCGCCGCACGGAGCAGCGGCGCATCTGCGGTGGCGTCCCCGCGGGACTCGACCGCCATGACGGACAGCAGACGGGCGCGCAGTGCGGCCGGGGCTTCCGGTCCGAGCCGGGCCACGGCCCGGGCGGCCGCCCCGGCGAGTTCGGCCGCGGCCGCGGGGTCGTCGGCGCGCGTCCACACCGCCGGGACGTCATAGGAGCCGATGATGCGGGCGGCCAGTTCGGTGTCCCCAGTGGTCTCCGCGGCGGTGACCAGGTCCCGGCGGTGCCGACGTGCCTCCTCAAGCCCGTCGGGGCCGGTCACCGCGAGGTCGCGGAGGAGGCCGGCGGTGGCGTGCAGCCGTGACCGGGACCGGGTGGGCACAGAGCGGTCCCAGGCGGCTGCGGCCCGGTTCCAGAGACTGTCGATCGTCCCGGCGGGTGCGGCCTCCGCCGGCCTCGTACGGCTGAGCAGGCGTGCTTCGGTACGTGCCAGGGCTCCCGTCGAGGTGGGCCCGGCGCCTCCGCCTCCACCTGCGCCTCCGCCTTCGCCTTCGCCTTCGGAGACGAGTGCGGTACGGGCCCGGCTCAGCGCTTCCAGGGCCTCGGCGCGCCGCCCGGCGAGGTCCAGGGCCGTGATCAGCAGGACCCAGCCGTCCTCCCTGCCGGGGTGCTCGGCGACGTGGGCCGACAGATCGGCGATCGCGTCGCGGGCGGCACCGGTGGCCAGGAGGGCATCGGCGCGCCGCTCGAGCGCGTCCAGGCGCAACGCCTCCAGCCGAGCACGTTCGGCCGAGGCCCACGCGGCGGCGGGGAAGTCGGCCAGTACCGGCCCCCGCCAGCAGGCCAGGGCCTCGTCCCACAGGATGACGGCCGCGTGGGGCGGCGTCTCCGCGGCCCGGGCGGCGATGCGCTGGAACCGCCAGGCGTCCACCGCGTCCTGGTCCGCGCGCAGGGCGTAGCCGGGGCCGTCGGTGATCAGCAGCCGGGACGGCTGGCGGGGACGCCGGTCGGGTTCCAGCGCGCGCCGCAGGGCGGCTACGAACGTGCGTACCGCGCCCACGGCCCCCGAGGGCGGCTCGTCCTCCCACAAGTCCGCCACGAGCCGGCCGACCGGTACGACCCTCCCCCGGGCGATCAGGAGCCGCCCGAGCACCTCCCGGTGGCGGGGTGCGCCGAGTGCGAGGGGTTCACCGTCGGGTCCCCACGCGGCGACCGGCCCCAGCAGTCCGAAGGTCACACCCACCGCAGATCCTTTCGCGGGCGGCACCGCCCTTTGTGGGTGCCGCGTACTCACTCATCGATCGCTGATCCGGGGCCCGCAACCTGGGTGACGTCCCCGGACGACACGACCACCGAGATCAGTGATCAGCGATCAGCGATCACGGGTCAAAGATCGCAGGCCAAAGATCAGAGATCCAAGGTCAGAGGTCAAAGGTCGGAGGTCCGGAGGAGCAACTCTGCCACGAACTCCAGGAGCCGCCGTGAGAACCCGTACCATCCCCACCATTCCCGGATTCACCCAGCACCGTGTACGCGTCGACGACGGGGTCGCCCTGAACGCCGCCGTCGGCGGGGCGGGCAGCCCGGTCGTCCTGCTGCACGGTTTCCCCCAGACCCATCTGATCTGGCGGCACGTCGCGGCCGACCTCGCCGCCGATCACACCGTCATCTGCCCCGATCTGCGCGGCTACGGCGCCAGCGACAAGCCCGCCGAGACGGGAGCCGGCGTCTACTCGAAGCGGACCATGGGACGGGACGTCGTACGCCTCGCCGCCGCGCTGGGACACGACCGGTTCACTCTGGCCGGCCACGACCGCGGCGCCTTGGTCGCCTTCCGAGCCGCCATGGACCACCCGGACGCCGTCTCCCACGCCCTGTTCCTCGACGTCCTGCCCACCCTGGACATGTGGGACGCACTACGGGGAGTGTCCGCGGCCGTCGGATTCCACCTCTACCTGATGGCGCAGCCGCCCGGGCTGCCCGAGAAGATGATCAAGGCAGCCGCCGAACCCTTCTTCGCCCACTTCCTCGACGCCTGGACCGAGGACGCGGACGCGATTCCCGCCGACGTACGCGCCCACTACCTCGACGCTTCCGCGGCGGCCGTCCCCTCCATCGTCGCCGACTACCGTGCGTCGGCCGGGATCGACGTCGAGCACGACACCGTCGACCGCGAGGCCGGAAACAAGCTCGCCATGCCCGTCACCGTCCTCCAGCAGGACTGGGGCGCCGCGCTCGGCTACCACGCCGAGGGGCTGTGGAGCGCCTGGAGCGACACGCTGCGGCACCGCACGGTGTCCTGCGGCCACTTCATGGCCGAGGAGGACCCCAAGCTGATCGCCGACGAGATCCGGGCACTCGCGGACCGCTGAGGTGGGCCGTGCCCCCGACAGGGCGGGCACATCGGCGAACGCGTGCAGGGCGAGGACTCCTCCTCGTCTTCGGTGATGTCGCACCACCGTTCTAGCAGCGCCGTCACGCAGTTCGTGATGCGTTCGGACGGAGACTCCATGTCCTCACCGTCGGGGAAGCGGTCGTACACGTCGCTGAAGGCCCGGCGGGCAGCCCTGTCGTCCGCCGGGCGATCGCCTTCCCAGACGGCGAGGTCGTGACTCATGCCCCGCGGGCTCTCACGCCGCACCGACGAACCGCCGGGTCGCCTCCCGCAGAAGCAGCAGCGCGGCCGCCTGGACCGAGGGGCCCGAGGTGCGGGTCGCCAGGGAGGCGCCTGCGCGGCGTACACCGTCGAGGCGGAGGCGCTGAACACCGACGAGCGCGCGGACGAAGGGGCGGTACGGCGGGGCCACCAGGCTCGGGAGCGGCGCGGCGGCCGTGAGGTCGGCGGCGGCGCGGTCGGCCTGCTCCTCGACCAGACGTCCGAGCGCCGGACCGGGCACGGTGACGTCCGCGCCGTGGCGGGCCAGCGCGTTAAGGGGGATGCCGTGGCGGCCCCCGCGTACGTCCTCCGGCAGGTCCTCCAGGAAGTCGATGCGTTGCATGGCGCGCATCAGGACGTGGCAGCCCTCGGTGAACGCGGTCCGCGTGGCGGCGTCCTCGGGGGCGAGGAGGCCGGCCGTGAGCATCAGCGCGGGCAGCGAGTACTCCTGTACGTACCGCCTCAAATCCTCGTCGTCGGCGATCGTCCGCCAGGCGACCTCGCGCTCGCACCCCCGCAGGAAGTCGTCCACGTGGGCGCGGATCCCGGGG
>NZ_RDBH01000192.1 GCF_008042145.1 Streptomyces sp. adm13(2018) | reverse complement strand
GAGTGGCACGGGCCCTCGGGGCGGGCGGGAGGCGCCGGGGCGCGCGCCCGCGCGGGAGGCCGAGAGTTCACCTCCCGTCCACCTCCCGGTGGGGGTGCCGGGGCGTACGCTCCGGGCGTGGACATACCCGTCGCGTTCCGCTGGGTGCTCGCCGCCCTGCTGCTCCTGCAGCTCGTCGCCCTCGTTCCCGCCGTCCGCCGGATGCGCCGTCCCGACCCCGCGGTCAGGACCGAAGCCCGGCTCGATCTGCTCGACGCCGTGAGCTCCCTGACGTTGCTGGCCGGCCTCGCCCTGGACCAGGGCGCGCTCATGCTCGTCGGGGCCGTCCTCCTGGGCTCGGTCATCGCCGTGAAGGGGTTCCGGGCACTCCGGGTCCAGCGGCAGGCCTGATCCGTCGTACGGCGAACGCCCGGCCGGGAGATCCCCTCCCCGCCGGGCGTTCCGCTCCGCGCCCACCCGGGAGTCAGGGCACCTCGCCGCGGCTCCGCGCGTTCACGTGGGCCGTGGCGGCGCTCAGCCGCTCGGCGGCGGTGGCCTCGCGGACCCCGTCGGGCTCCACGTCCCACTCCCGTCCGCCGCCCAGCGGCCGGATCTGGACGTAGGGCCCTTCGTGACCCATGACCCTCCCGACCCGTCCGGTGCGGATCTCGACGACGTACGACCCGATGGGCAGTGTCATGACCGGTTCTCCTCCCCCGGCGGGACGGCGGCGGCGCGCGGCCGGGCCGAATCCACCGTGTGGCATCCCATGGCGACGAGGGGCCTCGGAGGATCGGCGGCGAGGGCGACGGCTTCGGGCCCGGGCGGAGGACACGGGATTCCGGCCTCCGCGAGCGGCTTGTTCAATTCCGTCACCACCTCGTGTGCGACTTCGATGGCCCCCGTGGTCTTCTTCATGATGTCTTCCTCACCAACGTATGCCTTTCTGAATCCATTTCCGGCTTCGGCTCACCAGAGTGGGGCCGGATCCGTAGGATCGACGGAGGTACGGCGCGGGCAACTGGCTCACGTACGCGCCGAGTTAACCCCTGGCCGCAGGCGTGCGGCGGGATGCGGGACTTTCCCCGGAGACGCATTCGGTTATCACGGGAAGGCCGCGGGGCCGAATGGAACACGCCGGGCGGACTGGTGTTCGCCCAGGGCGCACACATCTTCCTGTTCGAGGCAGGAAATACGAATGGCGAGGCCGGAAGCGGCCCCGATAATCGGCGGGATCCCGTAATGCGACGGCATTGCCGAACGGGCGTGCCGCGCGCTTCCGACCGGCTTCCGCGAACCCCCGGGCGCTCCGCCGGACGCCGTTCGGCCTACGATCGAGCCCGCGC
>NZ_RDBH01000191.1 GCF_008042145.1 Streptomyces sp. adm13(2018) | reverse complement strand
CTCCTCGGCACCCCCGCACCGACCCCCCGCGGCACCGGCCGCGTCGAGGACGCCGCCGGTGCCGCGGGGGGTCGGTGCGGGGGTGCCGAGGAGGGCCTCGGAGCGGGCGTCCCAGGCTCCGGGGCTCGTCGGGGCGGCGGAGCCGCGCATGGGGGTGTCTCCTTCAGGCATCGGGGGCTCCCGTCCGGGCGGCCACGCCCTGGGGCGCCCAGCTGCCCGGTACGTGTGCCTCCGCGGGATGGGCGAAGAGCACGCCGTCCCCGGGGCGGTGGCGCACCGGCGCGTGGGAGAGGAGTTCCAGGTAGATGCCGCGGAACGCGGCGAGGTTCTGTTCGACGGTGAAGAGTTCGAGCGCGCGGGCGCGGGCGGCGGCGCCGAGGCGGTGGCGGCGCCCGGGTTCGCGGAGCAGTGCGAGGCAGGCGTCGGCGAGCGCCCGGGGGTTGCGCGGGGGGACGACGAGGCCGGTGCCGCCGATGATCTCGACGACGGCTCCGACGTCGGTCGAGACGGTGGCCCGCCCGCAGAACATGGCCTCGACGAGGCTCGCGGGAAAGCCCTCGACGACGCTGGACAGCACGACGACCGCGCCGGAGGCGTAGGTGTCCTCCAGAGTGGGTGCCTCGGGGCCGCCGAGTTCCTCGAAGGAGACCGGGTTTTCGCCGACGGCGTGCGCGCCGGCGGCCTCGTCGGGGAAGAGCTGGGCGGCGAGGGCCCTGATGTGGGCGAGGTAGGCGCCGGAGCCGGGGTCGTGTGCGGGTACGGCGACGATCCTCAGCCGGGCGTCGGGCTGCCGCGCCCGGATCTCGGCGAAGGCGTGCAGGAGGGCGATGAGGTCCTTGGCGGGTTCGACCCGGCCGACCCAGACGAGGGTGGTGGGATCGCCGCTCTCCTCGTCCTCGCCGACCTCGGCGAAGCGGTCGGCCGCCATGCCGGGGTGGACGGTGCGGATCCGGGCGCGGTCGGCGCCGCATCGCTCCTGCCAGCGGCGGGTGTGGGCGTTGCCGGGGGTGAGCAGGGCGGCCTGGCCGTAGACCTCGGCGGCGAGCCTGCCGTGGAGGGCGGCGAGCAGGGTGCGCAGGGGGGCGCTGCGGTGGGCGCCGGTGGGTGACAGGTAGTGGGAGCGGAGCTGTACGCCGTACTCGGTGACGAGCAGCGGGGTGCCGAAGAAGCGTTTGGCCAGGAGGCCGGGGAGGGCGGTGGTGCCGCCGGCGGCGGCGTGGCAGAGGTCGGCCGCGCCGAGCGCGTCCTCCTGGTACCAGTCGAGGGAGAGGGGGCGCAGGGTGCGCGCCAGGTGTTCGGCGAAGGCGAGGTGGTCGGGGAGTCCGGCGGCGGCGGCGCCGCGGCGGGCGCCGGGTGCGCGGCAGGCGGCTTCGAGGGTGCGGACGGCGTCGTCGGAGCGGAGTGCGCCGGAGAGGCCGCCGCGTTCGCGGGCGAGTTCGGCGAGGGCGTAGAGGCCGTCGGCGAAGGCGGTGCCGGGCGGGGTTCCGTCCGGTCCGGGCCGGTGGGCGCCGGCGGGGCTCCCGCCGGGCTCGGCGGCGTCCGCACAGACGCCCAGCGCGAGCTGGTGGAAGGCCTCGGTGAACCGGCGCCGTTCGCGCCGTCCGTAGGCGCGGCGGGCGGCGCGGTGGCCGCCGAGGGCGGTCCGTTCGAGGAGGCCACCGGGCTGCGCTCCCGTCTCGGGGCCGCTCGGGGGGGC
>NZ_RDBH01000190.1 GCF_008042145.1 Streptomyces sp. adm13(2018) | reverse complement strand
GCAGCACACGATGGGGGACTCCAGACTGATCCAGGGCCGAGGCGGTCCATGGCGCGGAGGATGTGCCGGGGCGGCAGCCGCCAGCGCAGGCGGGCGGGGACGCGGCGCAGCAGGCCCGCCGTGGCGACGAGTCGGCGGGTGACGGTCTCCGCGGGCGGTGCGGGGCGGCCGTAGAGCTCGTGGGCGTAGGGAGGCAGAGTGTCGTACGCGAGGGCGGCGACGCGCCGCCAGATCACCTCGCGCGCCGGTACGAGCACGGGTTTGACGGGCGGCCGGCGCAGGAAGTCCTCGACGGTGCGGGCGTCCTCGGCGGCGGCGAGGCGGGGGCGTATCCCGGCGAAGTAGGCGGCGAGGGCGGCGGTGGACCCGGGGACGGCGGCGGGGTCGAGTCCGACGAGCCGGGCCGAGGTGCGGTGCTCGTCCACGTACCGGTCGGCCTGTGCGTCGGTGAGGGGGATGCCCGAGCGGCGGGCGACCGCGAGGTAGGAGTCGGTCTCGGCGCAGTGGACCCAGAGGAGCAGTTCCGGGTCGTCCACCCCGAGGCGCCGGTGGATCAGCCGCACCCTCGCCCCGGCCGCCTCGGCGGCCTCGGTGGTCCCGTAGCTCAGGGTCCCGACGAAGTCCGCGGTCCGCATGAGCCGTCCCCAGGGGTCCGTGCGGAAGCTGCTGTTGATCATGACTCCGCGGACGGCGACGGGATGCAGCGCCTGGAGCCACAGCGCGCGCACCCCGGCGATCCACATCACCGGGTCGCTGTGCACCTGCCAGGTCACGGAACGGGGTCCGAAGAGCCCCGGGTCGGCACTCATGAAGCGTCCTCGCTCATGCCGTTCAGGCTACGACGGAACGGGTCCGGCGGAGCCGGTCGTGCTGCGGGCCCACCGTTCCGGATCCGGGGCCCGGCGTTCCGGATCGGCCTGTGCGGAACGCCGGGCCCGCCCGGTCCAGCAGGTGAGACCGGGACGGCCGGGGATTCGCCTGCTCCGTCCGCGCCCTTACAGTGCCGGTACGCGTGGCCGGAACCCGATGCCCCCGCGCCCCCTGTTCGTTCGATCCAGCTGAGGATTGCCCATGTTCACGGTCAACGAGTACTTCGACGGCACGGTCAAGTCCATCGCGTTCACGCAGGAGGAGGGTCCCGCGACCATCGGCGTCATGGCTCCGGGCGAGTACGAGTTCGGCACCGCCGCCGCGGAGGTCATGCACGTGGTCAGCGGCGCGCTCACGGTGCGGCTGCCCGGCGCCGACGCGTGGGAGGACGTCGCCGCCGGGGAGCACTCCAAGGTCCCGGGCGACAGCCGGTTCCAGCTGCGGGTCGCCGTCGAGACGGCGTACCTCTGCGAGTACCGCTGACCGTACGTCCGGGGACGCACGAGCTCCGGTGAACGGCCCCCACGGGTGCGCCTGAGCGACACCTGCCCCGCCGCGTTTCTTACCCGCCTCACCGACAGCCTCGACACCCCCTAGCGGGACGTCGAGGCCCGGGGCGTCGCGGGGGCGCCGGCCAGGATCGTCTCCTCCACCGCTTCGTACCGCACGCGTTGGCCGGCCGGGTCGCGGTCGCGGAGCACCGTGCCGAGCCAGCCCGCGAGGAAGCCCAGCGGGGCCGAGAGGATGCCCGAGGTGGTGAACGGGAACCAGTTGAAGTCCCGGTCCGGGAAGATCGCCTGGGGCGATCCGGACACCAGGTTGCTGCCGGTCATGAGGAGGACCGCGGAGGCGCTGCCCACGATGAGGGTGCAGAGCAGTCCCGTACGGGAGTAGCGGCGCCAGAAAAGGCTGTAGACGAGGGCCGGTGCGACCGCGGACGCGCCGATGCAGAACGACAGGGTGAGCAGTGCCTGCAGGTTCAGATGCCGTGCGCCGGCGGCGATCGCGATCGCCACGAGCCCGACGCCCGCCGCGGCGATCCGGGCGACGGCCATCTCCGTGGAGCCCTTGAGCCGCGCCTTTCGGCGCAGCCCGTGCGAGACGAGGTCGTGCGCCAGGGTGTTGGCGCAGGCGAGGGTGATCCCGGCGACCGAGGCCAGCAGCGTGAGGAAGACCGCGGTCGCCACGGCCGTGAACAGCAGGGTCTCGACGGTCGTCTGGTCCGTCCCCATGAGGGCCTGGCTGACCGTGAGGAACGCCGTCTTGCCCTGCGGGTCGCCGGCGACGATCCCCTGGTGGCCGACGATCGCCGCCGCCCCGAAGCCGATGACGGCGATCAGGAGACAGGTCACGACGACCGTCGACACGGCCCAGGACATCGAGCGCCGCACGGCTGCGGCGCTGCGCGCGGTGAACATGCGCATGGTGATGTGCGGGAGCACCGCGGCGCCGAGCACGACCGTCAGCTGGGTGCTGATCATGTCGAGTTCGTTGCCGCCGAACTGGAGGCCGGAGGCGAGGTAGGCGTCTCCCGCCCCGCTGCCGCGCTGGGCTGCGTCCAGCAGGGAGGGCAGGCTGAAGTCGAAGCGGTGGAGGATGAGCGCGGCGATCGCGAGGGACGTGCCGAGCAGGGCGACGGTCTTGACGATCTGGATGAAGGCGGTGCCCTTCATGCCGCCGATCGCCGCGTACGCGATCATCAGCAGGCCCAGGAACACGATCGCCCCGGTCTTGAAGCCGTCGGAGTCGAAGCCGAGGACGACGGAGAGGAGATCGCCCGCGCCCGCGAGCTGGAAGATCACCAGCGGCAGCAGCGCGGTCAGGGTCACCGCGGCCGTGACGATCCGCACGGCGGGGCCGGGGAGACGCCGGGTGAGGACGTCGCCGATCGTGAACCGGCCGGCGTTGCGCAGGGGTTCGGCGAGCAGGAACATCATGAGGACCAGCGAGAGCACGGTGCTCAGGGCGAGCGTGACGCCGTCGTAGCCGACGAGCGCGATGATGCCGATGGTGCCGAGCACGGTCCCCGCGGAGATGTAGTCGCCGGCGATCGCGAGGCCGCTCTGCACGGGGGAGAGCGAGCGGTAGCCGGTGTAGAAGTCGCCCAGGTCGTCACGGTCGGGGGCGGTCATCACGCAGAGCAGCAGCGTGACGGTGATGACCGCGATGAACGCGATCAGCGACATGGTCTGGGCCTCGGAGCTGAACCCGGTCATGCGCGGCCACCTCCGACGGGCTGCTGCCACCCGGGACGTCCGGAGCGGCTCCGGCGTTCCGGCCGGGGCTCGGCCGCCTCGGCGGCCCGCTCGGCGCGTTGCCGGATCGTCGCGGCGAGCGGGTCGACGCGGCGGCGCGCGATCCGCTCGTACACCGCGATCGCGGCCAGCGCCACGGGCAGTTGGAGGAGGCCCAGGACCAGACCGGTGGTGAGGCCACCGGTGAGGGTGCCGGTCATCAGCGAGGGGGCGTAGCCGGACAGGAGGAGGAAGACGACGAAGTAGCCGAGCGCGGTGAAGGTGGCGACCCGGCGGAGCCTGCGGTAGGCGGATCCGAGCCGGTGCAGGTCGTCGCGCTGGTCGGTGACGGCCGGCGGCTGCGGAGACGGGGCGGCGTCCCAGGGCTGCTGCGTGGAGTCCCAGGGCTGTGGTGCGGAGGCCTGGTGCTGCTGTACGGAGGCCTGGTTCTGCTGTACGGGCTCCCATGATCGCGCGGACGACTCACGGGCCGCCTGCGGATCGGTGTCCCAGGACGGCGGCTCGCCCGACCAGGGATGCGGCGTCGCCTCCTGGCGGTGCCGGCCGGCGTTCCGGTGGGGTACGGGCGGTGGGCCCGGGAAGGGCTGGTGGTACGACATCGATCTTGCTCCTTGCCGCCCCGGGGACGGGCGGGTGGCGCCGGTGGTCCGCGAACGTTACTCATGGGTATAGCTCTCGCGTAAGGGGATCCCGACCGCTCGGTATGTCGGTTCGGTGACGATCCTGTGCGCGTCGCGACGAAACCGGCGGAATCCCGCAGTGGATCTTTCCGCAGGTCACGGGCGTGTCTCGGCCACGCCAGAGTCGGATCGGGTCCGTTCGGGTCGGGTCGGGTCGCTCGACCTGACCGGCCCGACCCGAACGGACCCGATCCGACTCTGGCG
>NZ_RDBH01000019.1 GCF_008042145.1 Streptomyces sp. adm13(2018) | reverse complement strand
GACCCGGACTGCCTCGGGTTCCACGACATCTCCTGAGGGCCGCCGGGGCGGACGCGGGCCCCGGACCCGGGGGCTGAGGACGCGGGTGGGTCCCCTGCCGCCGCCGGCCCGGCCGCGCCCCGCCCGAGGGCCGCCCCGTCAGGACACCCGGCACAGGATCTCGCCGTGCGGGACCATGAACCACGCGTCCTCCCGCGTACCCCACTCCCGCCAGGCGTCCGCGACGCCGGCCAGTTCCGCCTCGGTCGCGTGACCGCCGCCCACGGCCAGTTCGGCGTAGACGGAGGCCGTCGTGCGGTCCGCCCACAGGCCGCTCCACCAGGCCCGCTCCTCGGGCGTGGCGAAGCACCAGGCGTCGGCGCTCGTCGTGACGTCGGTGAAGCCCGCCTGCCGCGCCCAGGCGAACAGCCGCCGCCCCGCGTCCGGTTCACCGCCGTTGGCGCGGGCGACCCGGTGGTACAGGTCCAGCCAGCCGTCCAGGGCGGGCCGTTCGGGATACCAGGCGAAGGCGCCGTAGTCGCTGTCGCGGGCCGCGACGACGCCACCGGGGCGGCATACCCGCCGCATCTCGCGCAGTGCCTGTACGGGGTCGCCGACGTGCTGGAGCACCTGGTGGGCGTGAACCACGTCGAAGGAGTCGTCGGGGAAGTCCAGCGCGTGCACGTCGGCGACGGCGAACCGGACGTTCTCCAGGCCGCGTTCGGCCGCGACGGCGCGTGCGTTCGCCAGCACCCCCTCGGCCGCGTCGACCGCGGTCACCCGGCCGGGCGCGACCAGGGCGGCCAGGTCGGCGGTGATGGTGCCGGGCCCGCAGCCCACGTCCAGGACGTCCAGCCCCGCGGAGAGCGAGGGCAGCAGGTAGGCGGCGGAGTTCGCCGCGGTCCGCCAGCTGTGCGAGCGCAGGACCGACTCGTGGTGGCCGTGCGTGTAGACGGCCGTCTCGTGGGCGGTCCCGTGGTCCGCGGAGGAGGTGGAGGCATGCGTCATCGGAGCGTCTCCCTCGGTGTGGGTGCGTGCTCACCACCGTACGCACGGATGTCGCATGATGAGATACGCGTCTTGATATATGGACAGCCCTCAGCTGGACAGGTCTCCCCGGTAGCGGAGTTCGTCCAGGAGGCGGCCGCCCGTCTCCTCCCGCGCCAACTGGCCGTCCGGGCGCCAGCCCGCCGCCTCGTAGAAGCGGCGGCCCCGGGCGTTCCCGGCGAACACCCACAGCGCCACCGTGCGGAACCCGCGCGCCACGAGGGCCTCCGTGGACGCGGTGAGGAGGGCCCGTCCCACGCCCGTGCCCCACACCTCGGGCAGGGCGTAGAGGGCGGCCAGCTCGGCCGTGGTCCGCCGGTCGAACTCCTCGCCGGGCCAGGCCCGGAAGCAGGAGAACGCCCGCACCCGCCCGTCGGGGCCCGTCTCGACGAGGACCTCGGACCGGTCCGGGGCGGTCAGGCGGGTGCGCCAGGTGGCGGTGCGCTCCTCGACGTCCAGGGCTTCCAGGTAGGCGCGGGGGACCAGGTCGCGGTAGGCGGCCCGCCAGGACAGCACGTGCACGGCGGCGAGCGGGCGGTACGGCGGGGCCCGGGCCCGGAAACAGGGAGGCGCTCGGCGCGCCGCCCGGCCGACAATGCGCCATGCCGATGCGAGAAGCCCTTCCCGAGGACGCGGCCGGGATCGCCGCCGTGCACGTGCTGTCCTGGCGGGCCGCCTACCGCGACCTGGTCCCCCGCGCCTACCTGGAAGCCCTGGACGTCGAGGAGCGCACCGCCACCTGGCGCACCCGCCTGACCGCCCCGGACCGGTCCGAGGTCCTCGTCGAGACGGGCCCCGACGCGCACCGCCTCCGCGGTCGCGGCGCCCGGCATCGTCAAGGACCTCCCCGCCGCCCACTTCACCGTCCGCGGCACCAACGCCGAGGCCCGCTTCGACGCCTTCGGGGACACCGGCCCCCTCACCCCCGTCGACCGCTTCTTCGTCCGCAACCACACCACCACCCCGGTCCTCGACGCCGCCGACTGGCGCCTGACCGTCTGGGGCGACGGACTGCACGGCCGCCGCCCCGTCCACTTCACCCACGGACAGCTCCGGGACCTGCCCTCGGTCACCCGAACGGCCCTGATCGAATGCGCCGGGAACGGCCGCAGCCTCTACACCAGCCAGCAGGGCGAGCCGGTCACCGGCACGGCCTGGACCCTCGGCGCCGTAGGAGCCGCCCGCTGGCGTGGCGTCCGCCTCGCCGACGTGCTCCGCCGGGCCGGCATCGCCCGCGACGCCGTCGACCTCCAGCCGCGCGGCCTCGACGACCCCTACGTCTCCGGCGGCGTCGACTACGGCCGGGTCCGCCGCCCGCTGCCCGTCGCCAAGGCCTTCGACGACGCGATCCTCGCGTACGAGATGAACGGCGAACCCCTCCCGTACGACCACGGCCACCCGGTCCGGCTCGTCGTCCCCTCCTGGGTGGGCATCGCCTCCATCAAGTGGCTCGGCGACATCGAGGTCTCCACCCGCCCGCTCAGCTCGCCCTGGTCCACCGACTGGTACCGCCTCTTCGGCGACGCCCACCCGGCCGGCGGCAGCGCCCCGATCAGCCGCCAGACGCTCAAGTCCGGCTACCAGCTGCCCTTCGGCGCGACCCTGGAGGCCGGCCGGCCCCACCGGCTGACCGGCAGGGCGTGGTCCGCCCTCGCCCCCGTACGGACCGTCGAGGTGTCCACCGACGGCGGCGCCCGCTGGCGCCGCGCCCACCTCCACGACACCCCGCGGCGGGACGGCTGGGTCCGCTGGAGCGCCCCCTGGCTCCCGCGCGCCACCGGACCGGCCACCCTGCTCTCCCGCACCACCGACGCCGCCGGGAACACCCAGCCCGAACGGGCCGTCCACAACACCCAGGGCTACCTCTTCAACGCCGTCGTACGGCACCCCGTGACCGTCGCCTGAAGCGACGCCTGGAGCGGCGGAACCGGCCGAACCTTCGTATAAAGGGCACGGGGGTGCCGTGCCGGCGCCCCCGCGCCCTCAGGAGGTACGGGACATGCGGCAGACGGCTCCGGAAGGCCGCGGCCCGGTGCGCTACGGCCCTCCCGCCCCCGACACCGGCCTGCCGGTGCTGCCCGGACTCGCCGGGCTCCTCGTCGCCGCCGCCGGGCGGACCACCCCCGAACCGCCCGGCGGCGGCCCCGTCCTGCGGGAGGCCGCCGCCGGCTACTGGTGGCGCCGCGGCCTGCGCACCCACCCCGAGGACGTCGTGGCCGGCCCCGGCGCCCCCGCGCTGCTGCTCGCCCTGATCGCCGCCCACGGCGGCGACCTCCTGCTGCCCCGGCCCTGCCCCGCCTGGTGGACCCCGCAGGCCCGCCTCCTCGGCCGCCCGGCGTACCACGTGCCGACGCCCGCCGAGGCCGGCGGCGTCCCCGACCCGTACGCCCTCCTGGAGACCGTCCGGCGGATCCGCGCCGAGGGCGGCACCCCGCGGGTCCTCCTGCTCTCGGTCGCCGACGACCCCACCGCCACCGTCCCCCCGCCCGAACTCGTCCGCGAGGCGTGCGAGGCGGCCGTCGCCGAAGGGCTGCACGTCATCAGCGACGAGACCTGGCGCGACACCCGCCACCGGCCCGAGGAGACGGTGCTCCTCAGCCCGGCCGAGATGTGCCCGGACGACGTCACCGTCCTCTCCGACCTCGGGGGCGCGCTCACCCCCGCCGCCTGGCCCTGCGCCGTCGCCCGCTTCCCGCCCACCGACCCGTCCCGCGCCGACCGCTGGACCGACCGCCGGGCCCGCGTCCTCGACGTGCTCACCGCCCTCGGCGCCGTCGTCCCCGGGCCGGTCGCGCCCGCCGCCGCGCACGCCCTGGACGAACCGGAGGACGTCACCGTACGGGCCCGGCACGCCGCCACCGTCCACGGCCGCCTCGCCGCCGCCGCACACCGCGCGGTGCTCGACGCGGGCGCCCTCGCGCGGCCGCCGCAGGCCGGCCGCCACCTGTACGCCGACCTCGGTCCGCTGCGGGCCGGACTCGCCGCCCGGGGCGTCACCGACTCCCTGGAACTGGAGAGCCACCTCGGCGCGCACCTCGGCGCCCCGGCGACCGGCGGCCACCGCTTCGGCGACGAACTCGGCGCCCTGCGCGTCAGGTTCGGCACCGGCATGTTCCTCGGGGACACGGCGGAGGAACGGGCGGAGACACTCGCGACGAGCAGCCCGGAGACACTGCCCCATGTGGCCCGGAAACTCTCGGAGTTCGGCCGCTTCCTGGAGGAACTCCGATGACCACGGCCCGTGTCACGCGACGACCGGAGCGACAGCGACCCGAGCCATCCACGGGCGCGGCGCAGACGACCCGCGTCGCGCACGCCCCGGCCGCTGTCCGGCCGCAGACCGAGCCGGTGTGCGGGGCGCCGTCGGTCCCGGCCCTCCGGCCCGCCGTACGGCCTTCCGGTCCGCCGCCCGCACCCCCCGCGGGAGCTGGAACCGCCGGAGCCGTACCCGCGGGAGCCGTACTCACGGGACCCGTACC
>NZ_RDBH01000189.1 GCF_008042145.1 Streptomyces sp. adm13(2018) | reverse complement strand
CCCCGCACCGGCCCCGTCCGCCGGCCGGCGCTCGCCCCGGTCCTTCCCGTCCCTTCAGCACGTGAGGCCAGCATGACCACACCCGGCACCCCACCCCCCACGCAGGCGACCCCAGGTGTCGGTGTCGCCGTCGAGAACATCACCAAGCGATTCGGTGCCGTCCAGGCCCTGAGCGGCGTCACCCTCACCTTCCTCCCCGGGCAGGTCACCGCCCTCATGGGCGAGAACGGCGCCGGCAAGTCCACGCTGCTGAAGATCCTCACCGGCGACCACCAGCCCACCGAAGGACGCGTCCTCCTCGCCGGGGAGCCCGTCTCCTTCTCCTCCCCGCACGTCGCCCGCCGGGCCGGGATCCGCATCATTCCGCAGGAGCCGGAGATCATCCCGCACGTCTCCGTGGCGGAGAACGTCTACGCCGGATCCCTGCCCCGCAAGGCCGGCCGCCGCCTCGACCGCGCCGAACTGCGCCGCAGGATCATCTCGGACCTGGCGCGGCTCGGCTTCGAGAAGGTCATGGACCCCGACCAACTCGGCGCTGAACTCACGCCTGCTCAAAGGCAGTTGGTTGAGATCCTGCGCGCCCTCACAGGCGACGCCAAGGTCATCGCCTTCGACGAGCCGACCTCCTCGCTCGCGGAGAACGAGGCCGAGGCACTGTTCGCCCTCATCGACCGGCTGCGCGCCCAGGGCATCGCGATCATCTACGTCTCCCACCGGATGAAGGAGATCTTCCGGCTCGCGGACCGCATCGCGGTGCTCCGCGACGGTGCCTCCGCCGGAGTCCTCGACGCTTCCGCGACCACCGAGAGCGAGGTCGTGCGGATGATGGTCGGCCGCGACCTCTCCTCGCTCTTCGTGCGGCAGGACGTCGCCCGGGACGACGTCGTCCTCGAACTGGACGGCGTCACCACCGACGACGTCACCGACATCAGCCTCCGGATCAGGGCCGGCGAAGTCGTCGCCCTCGCCGGCCTGATGGGCGCCGGCCGTTCGGAGCTGGGCCTCGCGCTCGCCGGCGACCGCCCCCTGCGCTCCGGCCGGATCGTCCTGAACGGCCGGCCCCTGCGGCTGCGCAGCCCGAAGGACGCCATCCGGGCGGGCATCGGCCTGGCCCCGGAGGAGCGCAAGGCCCAGGCGCTCTTCCTGCACCGGTCGATCCGCGACAACACCTCCCTCGTCAGCCTGGAACGCCTGCGCCGGATGCGTTTCGTCCGCCGCGGCCAGGAGAAGACCGCCGCCCAGGACTTCTCCGACCGGCTCAGGGTGCGCACCCCGTCCATCGAGCACGAGGTCCGTCAACTGTCCGGCGGCAACCAGCAGAAGGTCGTCCTCGCCCGGTGGCTGCTGCGCCGGCCGAAGGTCCTGATCCTCGACGAGCCCACCCGCGGCATCGACATCGGCGCCAAGGCGGAGATCTACCGGATCATCGCCGACCTCGCCCGGGACGGCGTCGCCCTGCTCGTGATCTCCTCCGAACTCCCCGAGGTGCTCGGACTCGCCGACCGGATCGTGGTGATGCAGGGCGGCCAGCGGGGAGCGCTTGCGCGCCGCCGGCGGGCAGAACCTCAGCCTCATCGGTGCGCTCGTCATCGCCCTCGGCCTCGGGCTGCCGTACACCTCAGGCCCGTACCTCCGCTCCCGTCCTCCGGACCGACCGGACACCGACGCTAGGAACACGCCATGACGCTTCTGTCGACGCGCGCTAC
>NZ_RDBH01000188.1 GCF_008042145.1 Streptomyces sp. adm13(2018) | reverse complement strand
GGGGAGGGAGCCCTCGGCGATCAGCTCCTGGACCCGGAACTTCTGGATCTTGCCGGAGGCGGTCAGCGGCAGCCCGTCCGCGAGGTACCACCGGACCGGGATCTTGTGCGGGGAGAGCTGCTCGCGGCAGTGGGCGACGCACTCCTCGACGTCCGGGCCCTCCGGGCGGTCGGCGGTGGGGAGCAGCACCGCGGCGACGATCTCGCCCCACCGGTCGTCCGGCACCCCCACCACCAGGGCGTCGCGGACGCCCGGCAGCGTGCTGAGGAAGGACTCGACGGGGCCGGGCGCGATGTTCTCGCCGCCCCGGATGATCAGGTCGCTCAGCCGGCCCTCGATCCGGACCGCGCCGCTCGCGTCCATCGACCCGATGTCGCCGGTGTGCAGCCAGCCGTCCGCGTCCACCTTCCGGGCGGTGGCCTCCGCGTCGCCGTAGTACGCGAGGAGCTGCTGGTAGCCGCGGGCGCAGATCTCGCCGGGGACGCCGAGCGGCTGCACCCGGCCGGTGTCCGGGTCCACGATCTTGCACGCGACGTGCGGCAGGGGACGGCCGACGGTGCTGGTCTTGTCCTCGGCGGTGTCGTCCGGACGGGTCAGTGTGACCACGGACGCCAGCTCGGTCTGCCCGTACAGGTTGAACACCGTGGTCGAGAACAGCTCCTCGGTCTCGGTGATGAGCTGCGGGCGGACCGGCGCCGCGCCCGTGAGGACGGAGGAGAGCCGGGCCGGCACGCCGTCGGCGGCGCGGGCCACGTCGTTCAGGGCGGTCAGCACCGTCGGAACGCTGGTGAGCACCGCGCCGGGGGAGCGGCGCAGCACCTCGAAGAGGACCTTGGGGTCGAAGCGCTCCAGGAGCGTGAAGACGCCGCCGCTCCACAGCGGCCCCAGGCAGGAGATGACACAGCCCGCGGTGTGGAACATCGGCAGCGGGGAGACCACGGTCGCGCCGTCGCGGACGCCGAGACCCTCGAAGGTCAGCCGGGCCACGTTGACCACGGACCGGTGGGAGAGCAGCACCGCCTTCGGGAGGCCGGTGGTGCCCGAGGTGAACTGGATCTGCGCCGGGACGGCGGCGACCTCCTCCTGCGAGGGAAGCGGCGCGGCACCCCGCAGCGACTCCCACGCGGCGAGCGGCACGACGTGCCGCAGACCGGGCATGGCCGGGACCACCGCGGCCACCGTCCCGGCCATGTCATGGCCCCGGACGGCGTCGGCGTGGATCAGCATCTCGGCCTCGGAGGTGCGCAGGGCGTGGGCGAGCTCGCCGGCCCGCAGCGCCGGGTTCAGCGCCACCAGGGTCACCCCGGCCAGCGCCGCCGCGTACGCCACGATCGGCCACTCCGGGACGTTCGGCGCCCACAGGGCGACCCGCGCGCCGAGTCCGACGCGCTCCCGCAGCCCGCCCGCCACGCTCACGGCCTCGGCGAGCAGCTCGGCGTACGTCCAGGTGCGCGGCGCGGCGCCGTCGTCGGGGACCGACTCCAGGGCCGGGGCATCCGGGCGGTCGGCGGCGACCTCGCGAAGCAGGGAGCCGACGGTGTGCTCCGAGAGCTGCGCCGCGGTGTCCGCGGGGCGGAGCGACTCGGCGAGCGGGGCGGCGAGGTGCGGAGCCCCGTCGAGCGGCAGGTCGGTGCGCGGGGCGGCCGGTGCGGTGCTGAGCTGCATGGTGACTCTCCTCGGCGTGGGCGTCCGGTCCGTCCGGCGCTGGTC
>NZ_RDBH01000187.1 GCF_008042145.1 Streptomyces sp. adm13(2018) | reverse complement strand
ACGCCAGACACCGCCCGCCCCGCGCGCCGAACCCGCTCGGTGACGGAGGGCTCGGCGAGCCAGACGGGTCCGGAGACGTCGGCGGCGGAGGCCCCGACGGCGCGCCCGCCGCGTCGAACCCGCTCGGTGACGGAGGGCTCGGCGAGCCAGACGGGTCCGGAGACGTCGGCGGCGGAGGCCCCGACGGCGCGCCCGCCGCGTCGAACCCGCTCGGTGACGGAGGGCTCGGCGAGCCAGACGGGTCCGGAAGCGTCGGCGGCGGAGGCCCCGACGGCGCGCCCGCCGCGCCGCAACCGCTCGGTGTCGGAGGGCTCGGCGAGCCAGTCGGCTCCGGCTCCGGAGTCGGCCGCCGAGGCGGGGCCGGGTGCCGACGCCCAGCCCCCGACGGCGCGCCCGCCGCGCCGCAACCGCTCGGTGACGGAGGGCTCGGCGAGCCAGTCGACCCCGGACGCTCCCGCGCCGCGCGCGGAGCCCGCACCGCCGCGCACCCGCAGCTCGGACGCCCCCTGGCACCACGCCCGCCCGGCCTTCGACGAGAAGGCCCCGACGACGCCCGCAACCGAGGGGAAGCCCACGTCGGCGCCGGAGCCCGCGGCTGCGCCCGAGTCGGCGCCGGAAGCCGAGCCCGCGCCCGAGTCCAGGCCCGAGCCCATGCCTCCGGCGGCGCCCGCGCCCGAGCCGGAACCCCCGGCGA
>NZ_RDBH01000186.1 GCF_008042145.1 Streptomyces sp. adm13(2018) | reverse complement strand
GTGAATACGTTCCCGGGCCTTGTACACACCGCCCGTCACGTCACGAAAGTCGGTAACACCCGAAGCCGGTGGCCCAACCCCTTGTGGGAGGGAGCTGTCGAAGGTGGGACTGGCGATTGGGACGAAGTCGTAACAAGGTAGCCGTACCGGAAGGTGCGGCTGGATCACCTCCTTTCTAAGGAGCACAGTACCGATTGCAGGCAAATGTTCTGCACGGTCAGCTCATGGGTGGAACGTTGATTAGTTGGCACAGTTTTGATCCGGTGAATCGTGAGTACTGCTTCGGCGTGGAAAACGGGATTCTGGAAACGGACTGTGCTTGGCACGTTGTTGGGTGTCTGAGGGTACGGCCGGCTGGTCGTCCTTCAAGATTCCGGCCCCAGTGAACTCATCTGCTTGTCGGGTGGGGTGATGGGTGGCTGGTCGTTGTTTGAGAACTACACAGTGGACGCGAGCATCTGTGGCCAAGTTTTTAAGGGCGCACGGTGGATGCCTTGGCACCAGGAACCGATGAAGGACGTGGGAGGCCACGATAGTCCCCGGGGAGCCGTCAACCAGGCTTTGATCCGGGGGTTTCCGAATGGGGAAACCCGGCAGTCGTCATGGGCTGTCACCCATGCCTGAACACATAGGGCATGTGGAGGGAACGAGGGGAAGTGAAACATCTCAGTACCCTCAGGAAGAGAAAACA
>NZ_RDBH01000185.1 GCF_008042145.1 Streptomyces sp. adm13(2018) | reverse complement strand
GGGCTGTACCGCATGGTCGTTCCGGCGAAGTTCGCCGACGCCCTCGGGCGGGGCCTCGTGCGCTCGATGAATTCGGGGGAGGTGGCCGGCGGGCTCCGTGGGCCGCTGGTCGACTCGACCGGCACGAACGTCGCACCGGCGACGATGCGGCCCGTCGAGTCGACCAGCGGCCCACGGAGCCCGCCGGCCACCTCCCCCGAATTCATCGAGCGCACGAGGCCCCGCCCGAGGGCGTCGGCGAACTTCGCCGGAACGACCATGCGGTACAGCCCTTCGCCCGCGATCGTGGCCGCCGAGGAGGAACTCCGCGCCGACTCGGTGACGAGCTGCGAGAGATGCTGCGCGAGCGGGCTCGCGGCGTCGAGCGGGATGCCCCGGGCGCGGTCGAGCCGCTCGGGGAGGGGATGCGCTTCGAGCGTCGCGACCGGCTCGTCCGCGAGCGCGGCCAGCACGGTGCGCAGTTCCGCCAGCCGTCCGGCCGTCATCCGCTTCTCACCGGTGAAGGCGGGCACCCGGACGTCACGGGTGGCGAGCGTCCACACCGGAATGGTGTTCTTGCGGTAGTCGATCATCGTCTCCCCCTGTTTCCCTCGCACACCCTAAGGCCGCGGGCGCGCGCCGACGGTGGATTCCGCTTCTCCTCGGATCACGCACCCCGGCCGCCGACGGGGTGGCACGGCGCGTGGTCCGGGGTGCGGGTCGGGCAGAGGTGTCCGAGCGGGGGCCGCGAGTCTGCGGAGCCGGTCCGTTCATGCAGACGGGGCGGCGGACGGCCACCGGCCCGCCAGCCACGGGGTAATCCCGGCCGCGCCCGGTGTGCGACAGAACTGTTTACGGCGTCACAGACAGCGTGTTACACGTGTAACCACACACGGCGACCCCCGGGAACGGCAGGGCGGTTCCGCGCTGCCCGTACCCCAACTCTCCTACCGAAGGAGCCAATCCATGAGACGCACGCGCGTTCTCCCCCTGGCCGCTGTCCTGTTGTGCACGCCCGCGCTGTCCGGTACGGCGGCGGCCGGCGGGGCTCACGGCGAGGGCGGTACGGTCCGGCCGCTGCGCATCCTGCTGACCAATGACGACGGTTACGACGCGCCGGGCATCCGCATGCTGTTCCAGCGGCTGACGGCCGCGGGGCACGAGGTCACCGTCGTCGCCCCGTTGACCGACCAGAGCGGCGCCGGGACGAAGCTGGCCGGCGGGAGCACCGTCAAGGTGGTGCACCCCGAGCCCCGGGTGTGGGCCGTGGACGGTACGCCCGGCGACTCCGTGTCCTTCGGCCTCGCCGCGGTGTTCGGGGACCGCGCCCCGGACCTCGTGGTCTCCGGCACGAACTTCGGACCCAACGTGGCCGCCCTGGCGACCCATTCGGGCACGGTCGGCGGCGCGATCGCCGCCCTGGAGCGCGGCGTGCCCGCCATCGCCGTGAGCACCGGCGAACTGGCCGTCCCGGTACCCGAGCAGATCCTCAACGCCATGCGTCCCACCAACGACTTCACCGTCAAGCTCATCGAACGGCTGCGGGCCCGGGCCGGAAACGGCCGGCTGCTCCCGGCGGGCGTGGGCCTGAACGTGAACCATCCCGTGGTCGGCGCGGACGGCCGGGGGACGGCACGGGGCGCCGCCGTCACGAGCCAGGACCCCCAGCCGGTACTGGCGGCCACGTACACGGACGCGGGCGACGGCACGTGGAAGGTCGCCGTCGACCTGGCCCCGGCACCGAGCCGACGGGGCGGCGACGCGGAGGCGGTCACGGCGGACAAGGTGTCGATCGCTCCCATCTCCCCCGACTGGAACACGGGCACGGTCGACGCGGCGAGGATCACCCTCCTTCTGGGTGGCCTGCGGCCGTAGCGACAGGTCACGAGGTGTTCCAGGTGGCCGCCGCGTACACGCTCGGTCCGGGGGCTCACCTCCGGCGTTTCCGGGTCGGCCTCCGGTGTCCCCAGGACGGCGCGCTGCGCCTGCTCTTCGACGACGCGCGCCTTCCGGCTCCGGCCGTCGACCGGTAGCCGGGCGCGTCCGTCCGGCCGCGGCGGCCGTTCGACCCGTGGGCGGGGCGCGGCGGCCGGTACCCCGCGCTCGGCTACCGGGAAGGGCCGGAGCCCGAGCCGTGCAGCGGGCTCGGGCTCCGGCGGGGTGCACGGGGCTCGTGCACCGGCGTGGTGCCCGTCCCCCCGGACGGCACCGCGCTCACTGGTTTCAGTGCCAGTACTTCATGGTCGTACCTCCTCCCCCGTGTCTGGACGCAGGGTGACCTCGAAGCGGTCGAGACCGCGCAGGGTCAGATTGCGCCGGTGTTCCGGTTCCGCGACCGCCCGTGCCTGCGGGTAGTCCCTCGCCAGGGCGCCCAGGACCGATCCGGTGAGCCGGATCGCCATGGACGCGCCCAGACAGGCGTGGGCCCCGCGGCCGAAACCGAGGTGCGGATTCGGGGCGCGGTCGAGTCGCAGCTCTGCGGGGTGCGCGAAGCGGAGCGGGTCGTGGTTGGCCGCTCCCAGGAAGAGCGTGACCGGATCACCCGCCTTCATCGTGACGCCACCCAGTTCGGTGTCGGCGACGCAGACCCGGGCGTCCGCCTGGACCGGTGCGTCGTACCGGATGAGTTCGTCCACGGCCGTGGCCGGCCCCGCCCGGAACGCGTCGAGGGCGCCGGGAGTGGTGAGGAGCGCGGCCGCCGCGTTGCCGAGGAGCCGGGACGCGGATTCGTAGCCGGCGTGCAGGACGGCACGCAGACTGTTGCGGAGAACCGTTTCCGCTACGCCGCTGTCCGCCGCATGCGCGGCCACGTACGCGATGAGGCCGTCCTCGGGCGGGTCGGCCAGCCAGCCGCCCGCGTACTCGGCGAGCCGGGCGCGGGCCGCGACGGCCGGTTCGTGCTTCTCCGGCCAGAGGCCGGCGTCCATGCCGTCGACGACGGTACGGGACATGGGCACGAACCAGTCCGGCTCGGGGGCCTGCACCCCGAGGAACGCGGTCACGAAGCGGAGCGCCACCGGCTCGGCCAGCTCACCGACGAGGTCGAAGGAGGGGCGCCGGGCCAACTCCGCGAGCAGGTCGGTGATCCGCCCCTCCAGGTCGTCGTGCAGGGCGTGGCGGTCCTGGGCCCGGAAGCCGTCGAGCAGCAGGTGCCGGATGGCGGTGTGCTCCGGCGGGTCGAGGGTCTG
Source organism: Streptomyces sp. adm13(2018) (assembly GCF_008042145.1). Classification (GTDB taxonomy): domain Bacteria; phylum Actinomycetota; class Actinomycetes; order Streptomycetales; family Streptomycetaceae; genus Streptomyces. The sequence goes on along the minus strand of NZ_RDBH01000185.1, from coordinate 5,345 downwards.
CACGCTGAGCAGCGGGGCGGGGATGTCCTCCCCGGCGCGCCGCCAGTCGGAGGCGAACCCGTTGCTGTCGGTGAGCACGGCGAGGCAGTCGGCGTGCCGGGTCAGGACCCAGGAACCGAGCAGTTCGTGCCAGAGGACGGGAGAGGTCTCGCGCATCCGGGCGTACGCCGGGTAGGGGTTCCGCAGGATCGACGGACGGGCCAGATCCAGAATCGGGTCCACGGCTGCCGCTTGCTCCACGGAACGTATCCCCCTGCGCATCGGGCCTGGTTGAGGCCTTGGCTGCTACCGAGTCGTGCGGTACGGGGCGCCGGTATCACCGGTGGGCGGGGCACCTCGCTGATCCTGCCACCGACGGTTCGCCGGTCCTTGTCCGAACATCGATCCGAGCCGAGCGCCGGTGACGCTACCACGCAACTGGGTTGGCTGGTATGACTACTTGGCAGAGATCTTGCACAAATAAGCGGGGAGACAGGGAAGATGACCGGTCAAGAGCAGACAATCATTCACGATGTCCCGGTAGACGTCGCTCAACAGCCTGACCCCTACCCGCTCTTCGAGCGCATCCGTGAGCACGGTGTCGTGCAGCGCGTCCGGCTGAATCCCACCCTTGAAGTCTGGATGGTCACCGGTTACGACGAGGCCGTGGCCGCGCTGACCGACACACGGCTCAGCAGCAGCCCCGTCGGGGTCACCGGACTCGAGGAGGAGATGGCCCACCAGGAGCGCACCAACGTCCTGATGGCCAGCATGCTGGTCGCCGACGGCGAGGACCACACCCGGCTGCGCAACCTGGCCTCCAGGGCCTTCACCTTCCGCCGCGTGGAGCAGCTGGCGCCCCGCGTCCAGGCGCACGCCGACGCCTTCGTCGACGCCTTCGCCACGCGCGGAACCGCCGATCTCGTCGCCGAGTTCGCCCTGCCGCTCCCCATGGCCGTCCTCAGCGAACTCATCGGCATCCCGGCCGAGGGACAGCCCGACTTCGCCCGGCTCGCCGTCGGCCTGATCATGCCGCCCAACACCCCCGAACGCCTCGCCAAGGGCGCCCGAGCGCGCGCCGAACTCACCGAGTTCTTCCAGCCGTTGATCGCCCAGCGCAAGGCCGACCCGAAGGACGACCTGCTGAGCGCGCTCTGCGCCGCGCAGGCCGAGGAGCGGATCAGCGACCGCGAGCTGACGGCCATGGCGATCCTCCTCACCCTCGCCGGCCACGAGACGACGGCGAGCCTCATCGCCAACGGCGTCCACGCGCTGCTGCGCCACCCCGACCAGTTCGCCGCGCTCCGCGACGACCCCGCACTGCTGCCGGGCGCCGTCGAGGAACTCCTGCGCTACGAGGGGCCGGTGAGCCGCGGCGTCGCCCGCTTCACCACCGACGCCTACGAGATCGGCGGGGTCACCGTCCCGGCGGGCGAGATGATCATCATCGGGCTCGCAGCGGCCAACCGCGACCCGGCACGGTACGACCGTGCGGACATCCTCGACATCGCACGCCGCGAGGTCCCGCAACAGCTTGCTTTCGGCCATGGTGTGCACTTCTGCCTGGGCGCGCCGCTGGCCCGCGTGGAGGCGCGGATCGCCATCGGCACGCTGCTCCGCCGCCTCCCCGACCTGCGGCTCGCCGACCCCGACGCGGATCTGAGCCGGCGCGAGGGCATCCTGCGTGGGATGGCGACCCTGCCCGTCGCGTTCACCCCCGAGGCCTGACCCGCACGGTCGGCGAGGGGGCCGGTGAGGAGAGACGAGCCGTCCGCCTCGCATCCGTACGCCCTCCCGGAGGAGGTGCCGTCGGCCGTGCCGCCGCGGTGGGCCTTCGTACGCGTGGATCGGGGTGCGGGTCCCGCGGTCGGACGTACGCCTCCTTCTACTTCCGGTTCGCGGACTGCTGTTCGGCGTTCGGGCCGGCGGCTCCGTCGGGGCCGCGCAGGGCCGCCGCGTAGGCCTCGTCCGGGTCGAGGCGGCGCAGTTCCTCGGCGATCAGCTCGGCCGTCGTCCGGACCTTCAGGGCCAGGACCCGGCTGGGCTGGCCGGGGATCGCGAGCCGGGCGACCGGCCCCTCGGGCCGGTCGATGCGGATCTCGCCGCCCGCGGTGCCCATCCGGACGGCCGTGACCACGGGCCCGTCGGTGACGATCCGGTCCACGGGGACGCCGAGACGGACCTCGAACCAGCGGGCGAGGAGTTCGGCGCTCGGGTTCTCCGCCTCGCTCTCGACGGCGGCCGAGGTGATGGTCACCGGTGCCTGGTCGAGCGCGGCGGCCAGCATCGAGCGCCAGGGGGTGAGCCGGGTCCAGGCGAGGTCGGTGTCGCCGGGGGCGTACGAGGCGGCCCGCTCCTCCAGGGCGGTGAGGGGGTCCTCGACCGCGTACATGTCGGTGATACGGCGCTGGGCGAGGGAGCCCAGCGGATCGAGGGAGGGCACCTCGGGGGCGTCGACGGGCCACCAGACGACGACGGGCGCGTCCGGCAGGAGCAGCGGCAGGACCACGGAGTCGGCGCGGTCGCCGAGTTCGCCGTGGAGCCGGAGCAGGACCGTCTCGCCCGAACCGGCGTCGGTGCCGAGCCGGACCTCGGCGTCGAGCCGGGTCTCGTGGCGTCCGCGGGGCGAGCGGGCATGGCGCTTGATCACCACCAGGATGCGGGAGGGGTGCTCCCGTGAGGCGTCGTTGGCGGCCTTGACCGCGTCGTAGGCGTTCTCCTCGTCGGTGACGACGACGAGGGTGAGCACGACACCTGCGGCGGGTGTGCCGACGGCCCGGCGGCCTTCCAGGATCGCCTTGTTGATCTTGCTGGAGTTGGTGTCCGTCAGATCGATCTTCATGCGCGGCGACCGTCCCTTCCTCTGCGGCGAGCCTAACCCTCCCGCACGACGGACGCGTGCGGGCCCCCTGCTGCGGCCGATCCGGCCCTGGGCGGGTCCGCGCGACCGACCGCTTCCGAGACGGGCCGACGTGGGCCGGTCCGAGGCGGATCCACGCAGGCCGACCCGAGGCCCACCCGGCTTCACCGGCGGGCGGGCATGCGCGCGTGCCGCGTCGCTTCCCGCCGTCCCCACCCGCCACACCCGCCCCCGTTCGGCCTCACGCGGCTCCCGGCTCCGGCTCCTCCTCGGACGCCCGGGTCGCGGCCTGGTCGTCGGCCCGGCGGTTGACCACGGTGGCGGCCGCGATCGCGGTGCCGAGGAAGGCGGTGGCCACCACCCAGCGGCGGTCGAGGACATGGCCGGTGGCGTGGTCGAGGGAGTACCGCCCGGCGCCCGTGACGCCGATGGCGGCGGCGACGAAGCCCAGGAACGCCGGGTACTCGTAGCCGCCGCCCTGGGCGAAGAACCCGGCCGGGGCGTGGACGGCGACGGCGCCGGTCATGGCTCCGGCGGCCGCGGCCCCGGCGGCCGGGGTGGCGAGCCCCAGGGCGAGCAGGGCCCCGCCGCCGGCCTCGCCGAGCCCGGCGGCGACGGCGCTCCCCCGGCCCGGGTGGAAGCCCATGGCCTCCATGGCCTTGGTGGTGCCGTCGATGCCGCCGCCCCCGAACCAGCCGAAGAGCTTCTGGGTGCCGTGCGCGGCGAGTACGGCTCCGGTGCCGACCCGCAGCAGGAGGAGTCCGAGGTCGCGTCGGTTGGGGTGGCCCATGGCGTTGCTCCAGGTGCGGGAGGAGAAGAGGGGCGGAGGGATACGCCGTCCACTGTCGTCGTCCTGCTCGGCGCGCGCCGCCCGGGCCCCCGGGCGGCTACTCCGTTCGAGTCCCCTTTTGCGGCAGTTGTCCGCCGGTGCTTGGCTGGGAGGGCCGTCACCGTCCCGGGGCCGTGAGCCGCGCCCCGCCACGGCCCGAGGGAAGTGGGTACGCATGACCACCGAGTCCACCGAGTCCACGGGGACCGCAGCCCTGCGGAAGAGGGTCCGGGAGCTGATGCCCCGGGCGAAGGAGGACCTGGCCGCCCTCGTGGCGATGCGCTCGGTCGCCGACCCCCGCCAGTTCCCGCCCGAGGAGTGCGCGAGGACCGCCGACTTCCTCGTCCGGGCCTTCACGGAGGCGGGGCTCCAGGACATGCGCCGGGTGACGACCCCCGACGGCACGGACGCGGTCGTGGGACACGCGCCGGGCCCGGAGGGCGCGCCCACCGTGCTCCTGTACTGCCACTACGACGTCCAGCCGCCGCTGGACGACGCGGCGTGGGAGACCCCGCCCTTCGAACTCACCGAGCGCGACGGGCGCTGGTACGGCCGCGGCTCGGCCGACTGCAAGGGCAACATCGCCATGCACCTCACGGCGCTCCGCGCCCTCGGCGGTCCGGAGGGCCGGGGCTTCCCGGTGAACATCAAGTTCGTGGCGGAGGGTTCGGAGGAGCAGGGCACCGGCGGGCTGGAGCAGCTCGTCGCGCAGCAGCCCGAACTCTTCGCCGCCGACACCCTGTTGATCTGCGACACCGGCAACTTCTCGCTCGGGCTGCCCACCACGACCACCTCGCTGCGCGGGCTCGCCAACGTCGTCGTCACCGTCTCCACGCTCAAGGGCGCGATGCACTCCGGCATGTTCGGCGGGCCCGCGCCCGACGCGCTGGCCGCGCTGATCCGGATCCTCGACAGCCTCCGCGACGAGCACGGGAACACCGCCGTCAAGGGGCTGCCGGGCGACGGGGCCTGGGACGGGGTCGACTACCCGGCCGAGCAGTTCCGCGCCGATGTCGGCGCCCTCGACGGGGTGTCCCTCGTCGGTACGGGGTCGGTCGCCGACGAGCTCTGGGCGCGACCCGCGGTCACCGTGCTCGGCATCGACTGCCCGCCGGTGGTCGGTTCCTCGGCCGCCGTGCAGGCGAAGGTGAGCGCCCGGGTCAGCCTGCGGATCCCGCCGGGGGTGGACGCCGACGACGCGCAGCGCGCCCTCGCCGCGCATCTGACGTCGGCCGCCCCGTGGGGCGCCCGGGTGGAGGTGGAGGCGGAGAGCGGCGGCCAGCCGTTCCGGGCGCGCACGGACGGCCCCGCCTACGAGGCCCTCGGGGAGGCGCTCCGGGAGGCGTACGGGAAGGACATGGTCCAGTCGGGCCAGGGCGGTTCGATCCCGCTCTGCAACGTGCTCGCCGCGCAGTTCCCCGGCGCGGAGATCGCCCTGATCGGGGTCGAGGAGCCCGGCTGCCTCATCCATGCGCCCAACGAGAGCGTGGACCCCTCCGAGATCGAGCACATGGCACTCGCCGAGGCGCTCTTCCTCCGTGACTACGCCCGGTCGCGAACGCCGCACCGGTGACCTGACGGGGTACGCGGACGCCCCCGCGCCCGGCCCCCATCGCACCGCAAGCCCGGTCGACGTCCGGCGCGCCACCCCCGGCCGTTCCGGCAACCCCAGATCCC
>NZ_RDBH01000184.1 GCF_008042145.1 Streptomyces sp. adm13(2018) | reverse complement strand
GCGGCCGCGCCGTCGGGCCACGGAGCGAGCCCGGGCCCGACGGTCCCCGCGCAGCGCGGCGAAGCGGGACCCGTCCTCGCCTGGCTGCGGGAGGCCGTCGTGTCCGCCGCGCTCCGGGCGGCCGCCCGGCCCCGGCGGGCGGTCTGGCGGACCCCGCTCCCCGCCGTCCTCGGGCTGCGGCTCTTCCCCCGGGCCGGTGGCGTCGACGAACTCGCGCTGGACACCGCGCTGGCCACGGTGACCCCGCAGGTGCGGGCCGCGTTCGCCCTGCGGGTCCTCGAAGGTCTCGGCCCCCGGTCCGCGGCCCCCGTGCTCGCCGCCGCGGGCGTCGCCTCCCCCGAGGAAGCCCTGCACGCCGCCGAGCACCTCCGTTCGATCGTCGGCGCCGAGGCCGAAGCCCTGCTGCACGGCACGGAGTTCGACCCGTGCGTCGTGCAGGCACGGCCGACGGACCTCCTGCGCCGTCGGCGCCGGACCCGCCTGACCGCCCTCGTGGCCGCCGCCCTGGTGCTCTCCGCCACCGCGGGCACCCTGGTCGCCCTGCGGCCCGAACCACCCGAGCCGACGCCGCCGGTGACCGCGCTCGCCGCCGCGTCGGCCCGGGCGACCGACCCCCGGTTCCTCGTCCGTACGCCCCCCGAGCGCTGGTCCGACACCGCCCGCGTCGACCTCACGCAGTGGCCGGCCCGCGGGGAGCGCACCGGGGACACGGCCCTCCTGTCGCGTGCCCTGGACGCCTGGACGCGGGGCACCGGCGGCGGGGCGGGCGTCCGGGTGTCGTTCACGCCGAGCACTCCGACGACCCCGCCCGCCGCGCCGCCCCGGCTGCTCTTCGCCGGCTCGGTCGACGGCTCCGCCGTGGTCCTCCTGCACGACGGCGAGCGGCTCATCCGGTACGCCGAATCCCTCGCCGGGCGGGGCGGCCAGGTCCTCGAACTGGCCCGGGCCGACGACGCGGACGTGACCACCGGCGCGGCCGTCGCCGTCGCCAGGACGGGACTCGGGACCCGGTTCCTGCTCGCCCCCTGGATCGACGAGAGCGCGGTGCGCGACCTCCTGCGGCCCGACGTGCCGGCCGCTCCGCTGCCCGTGTCCGGGGGCGGCCTCACCGACCCCGTCCCGCAGCCGGCGGCCGACTGCGGCCGGGTGCCCGCGCTCCAGGTGCGGTCCTCCACCCGGATCGTCGAGGACCACTCGTTCCTGCTGACGGACCTCGGGGAGCTGAGCCCCGCCCATCTGACGTGGACTCCCGCTCCGGGCACCGGAGCCCCGGCCCGGCAGCCCCGCGAGGCGACGTCGGCCGCGGGCCTCGCCGCCTGGGCCCGCTCCGCCTGCACGCTGCCCGGACTCCGCGGCACCGGCGTACGCGCCGTGAACCGCTGGGAGTTCGCCCGGCAGGCCCTGCCGGAGCAAGCCGGACCCGCGACCTGGACGTGCACGCGCGCCGACCTGTGGAACGGGCGCGGCCGCGTCACGGTGGCATGGGAGGGACCCGACCCGCGCGGCCGTCCGGTGCGGGTTCCGGGAGCGACGCCCGAGGACACGGCGGCGTGCAGCCGCTTCGGTCAGCACCTGCTGGCGGGGACGTACTGGACGGCGCCGTCCGGGGCCCGCTACTACCTCGCCGCCGGCAGCCGCGCCCTGACCGGGGTCACCGCGGACGGTCCCGTCACCGCCTCCGTACGAGGGCAGTTCCTGGCCGTCCGCACCGACGCGACCGGACCGGTGCGGCTGACCGGCACGATGCCCGGCTCGGGCGGCCTGCCGGGGTGGGGCGAGCCGGACACGGAGTCCGGCGGTTCGTGACGCGCGACGGGACCGCCGGGGCCGGCCGCGCGGGTCGGCCGGGCGCGGGCGTCGGGGGCGTCGCGGCGGTCTCGGAGGCCGTCCCGCCGGTCCGTCAGGGCGTACTCGTCGAGAACTGGGGGGACGCGCGGCGATGAGCGGCCTCCAGGACGGCGAGCAGCACCTCCTTGCTGGACTCGCGGGTGCGGACGTCGCACATCACCACCGGTACGGCCGGGTCGAGGTCGAGGGCGGCCCGCACCTGATCGGTGGTCCAGGCCCGCTCGCCGTTGAAGCAGTTCACCCCGACCGCGAAGGGGATGCCCCGTTCCTCGAAGAAGTCGATGGAGCCGAAGGACGCGTCGAGCCGGCGGGTGTCCGCGAGGACGAGCGCGCCCAGCGTGCCGTAGGCGATCTCGTCCCACATGAACCAGAACCGCTCCTGCCCCGGGGTGCCGAAGAGGTACAGCACGAGTTCGGGGCTGATGGTGATGCGGCCGAAGTCCATGGCGACGGTGGTCGAGGTCTTGCCCGCGACGCCGGCGAGGCTGTCGACGTTCTGGCCGGCCTGGGTGAGCCGTTCCTCCGTCTCCAGGGGGGCGATCTCGCTCACCGACCCCACCATCGTCGTCTTGCCGACGCCGAATCCCCCCGCGACGAGGATCTTCACGGCGGTGGGGAGAGGAATTGATTCAGAGCTGGCGGATGCCATCGATAACCCTTTCGATGAGTTCCACGCTCGGCCTGTCGGACTGTGAGGGTGGCGCCTGCACGAGGATGTCCTCGTCGGCGAGCAGATCGCCGCAGAGGACCTTGACAACGCTTACGGGCAGATCCAGGTGCGCGGCGATCTCGGCGATGGCCACGGCCCGGTGGCGGCACAGATCGAGGATCTGCGCCGCCTCCGGCGTCCGGTTGGGACGTTCGAGGTCCGCTGCCCGCGTGAGCACCTGAGTGATCAGCGTGAAGTGGTAGTGCGTGTGGCGGGTCCGACCACCGGTGATGGTGTACGGCCGGAGATGACGTCCGGTGGGCGACCCGTCGAGCCCGTGTGGCTCAGGCATCCTGGACGTGTGCGACGGCGTGCTGGGCGGAAAGGCGCGGCGCGGCACTGAGGTAGGTTCCAACCTGCTTCACCATGGTTCCCATCTCGTAGGCCATCATCCCGGCGTCGACCTCCTGCGAGGCGAGGGCGGCGAGTCGCGCGCCCTGTCCCGCCGCGGTGATGAAGAGGAAGGCGTTCTCCATCTGGATGACGGTCTGCTGGACCGCTCCGCCGTGGAAGTACTGCGCGGTGCCCCGGGCGAGGCTGTGCAGGCCGGACGCCAGGGCGGAGAGCCGCTCGGCGTCGTCCCTGCGCAGGTCCCTCGACTTTCCGATCAAGAGGCCGTCGCCTGACAGAACGATGGCGCAGCGGATCTCCGGGATGCGTCCCACCAGATCGTCCAGGACCCAGTCCAGCTGCCTGCTGGTAGCCACTTCAGTCATTTCAATCCTTCACGGTTCGTCAAGTCCAACGTGCTGTCAGTCTGCCGGTCGATCGCCCGCGCCAGGAAAGTGATGGGTTCCGGTGGCCTGATCCATCCCTCGTCGGATCGCGGCGAAGATGCGGGCCGACGCTTCGGGGTTGGCCGGCCGGCCGCCGTCGTTGTCCATCCGGCTGCCCGCGTCGGCGGCCTCGCGGCGCAGCTGTACGGCCAGGCTGGAGCCGCGGGTGCGCCGGGGGAGGGCGCTGGGCTGCTGGAGGTCCGTCCCGCCGTCGCCCTGGGGGGCGTACGGACGGGGGGTGGCC
>NZ_RDBH01000183.1 GCF_008042145.1 Streptomyces sp. adm13(2018) | reverse complement strand
CCCCCGCCCCGGCGGAGACCCGGACCTGCCCGGCCCCCGGCGAGGAACCCGGCATCGGCCACGAACCGCGGTTCACCGACACCAACGTGTCCCTCTTCGCCGGCGGCGACTACACCGCCGACGGCGCGTCCGCCGAGGCCGAGGGCCTGCTCGTCGTCGGCGGGAACGCCACCTTCGCCAAGGCCTCCGGCGGCGTGTTCAACGTCGGCCGTGCCGGAGCGGGTTCGGGCATCGTGCCGCCGGCCGGCTCGGTCATGCTGGCCGTGGGCGGGGACCTGTCGATAGCCGCCGGGACGACGGTCGACGTCGGCCACGGCCTCACCTCCGCCACCGGCCACGGCGGCGCCGTCCGCGTCGGCGGCTCCCTCCAGGAGAAGGGCAGGCTGGAGACGAACGGCGGGAGCCGCACGACCGGCACGGGCGCCCGCGCGGCCCTCGCTCCGTACGACGCGTTCGCCGGGACCGTACGGGAGGAGTCGGCCTCCCTCGGAGCGCTCAAGCCCACCGGTACGACCGCGCGCAGCGGGGACACCGTCACCTTCCAGGGCGGGGCGGCCGGCGACGGGCCGCAGGTGTTCGAGATCTCCGCCAAGGAACTCGACGGCGCCTCGTCCTTCGACTTCCGCTCGATCCCCGGACGATCCGCCGTGGTGGTGAACGTGACCGGGCGTCAGGCGGTGGGCATCTCCCCGCTGTCCGTCGGTTTCAACGGCGACCGCGCGGACGCCTACACGTCCGCGCACTTCGGCGAGGCGGCCTCGCGGATCCTCTACAACTTCGAGGCGGCCCCCTCGCTCACCCTGAGCGGCGGGGGGAACTTCATGGGGTCGATCCTCGCCCCCGAGGCCTCGGCGGACCTGACCGCAAGCACGAACGGCCGCGTCTACGTCGGCGGGAACCTCCGCACCCACGGCACGGGCAACGAGACCCACAACTACCCGTGGACCGGGTCCTCCACGTTCACCTGCAAGCCCACCCCGGGGGGTCCGTCCGCGACCCCGACGCCGACGGCCTCCTCCCCGACGCCCACCGCCTCGAAGTTGTAGAGGATCCGCGAGGCCGCCTCGCCGAAGTGCGCGGACGTGTAGGCGTCCGCGCGGTCGCCGTTGAAACCGACGGACAGCGGGGAGATGCCCACCGCCTGACGCCCGGTCACGTTCACCACCACGGCGGATCGTCCGGGGATCGAGCGGAAGTCGAAGGACGAG
>NZ_RDBH01000182.1 GCF_008042145.1 Streptomyces sp. adm13(2018) | reverse complement strand
AGTCATCGAAGGACCGTCCTGTTCGACTGTGGTCAGGAGGAAGGCGGGTACGGGCTTGAAGGACCGGGCGAAGGCGAGAGCGTGCAGACGAGTGCTACGGCCCGCTGGGCGGCGGTGTCGGTGGTGCCCATGCTGCCCATGCGCTTCCGCTACCCGGACGTCTGTTGGGTATCCCCTGAAAAGCCCCGACACCAGCCATCAGTATGGGGAGCCGTGACTGTACGGCCGAACGCGTGCGGGGCGACCACGAGCACCGGTACGCGGCCGGCGACGGGAAGGTGTACGGAGTCGTCACGGGCCCGCCGAACCGAGAAGGTGCAGAACGGCGCGTTCGACGCGGCCATGGGTGGCCGGGTGGCCGAAGGTGACGCCTCTGCCCAGCTCCCCCAGGGCGGCCGCGATGGTCTCTCCCTGGTCGTAGAGCTCGATGACGCGCGGATCGATGTAGGACGCCCTGCACACCGCGGGCGTATTGCCCAAGTACCCGCTGACCTCGCGCACGGCACGAGCGACGACCCTGCTGCGGCGGGCGGCGGAGGCATCGGTGGTGTTGTCGGACACGGCCAGGGCGACCGCGGCCAGAACGGTCGCGTACCAGGTCCTGAAGTCCTTCGCCGTCACATCCTGTCCCGACCGGTCCCGCAGGTAGGCGTTGAGGTCGTTTCCGTGGAGCTCGTGCCACTCCGCGTGCTCCCAGTACACGAAGAGCCTTGAGTCCGGGTTGCCGCGTCGCAGCAGCGCACGCACCACCGTGTACGCCTGCTCGTCCACGAGCGCACGCGTCACCTCCTTGCCGGACTTGGCCGGGTAGTGCAGACGGATCTCCCCGCCTCGGCAGTCCGCGTGTTCCCGAAGGAGGGTCGTCAGGCCGAAGCTGCCGTTGTCGCGCGCGTAGCCGTCTCCGCCGACACGGAGGAAACCCAGGTCCAGCAGGCGGGTCAGGCAGGCCAGAACGCGCGCCCGTGACAGTCCGCGCCCGGCGATGTCCCTCTCCACGTGCTGCCTCAAGCGGGGCAGCGAACGGGCGACGCGCTGGACGTGCTCGTGCTTGGCGGCGTCCTGCCGCTCGCGGAACGCGGTGTGGTAGAGGTACTGGCGCCGGCCCGCGGCGTCTGTCCCCACCGCCTGGATGTGACCGTTCGGCCAGGGACACACCCAGACGTCCTCCCAGGCCGGAGGGATCACCAGGGCGCGTACGCGGTCACGATCGTCGGAAGGCAGAGGCTTTCCGTCCTTGCTCAGATAGCGGAACCCGCGACCGTGGCGCATACGGCGCCACCCCGGCTTGCTGGGATCGCTGGTGCGCAGCCGCACCCTCAGTCCTCGCCAGGGTGAGCCTGCGTGCGCAGGACCCACGCCTGCCCCGTGCAGTCGAAGGGGAGTGGAGGGAACCGATGCCCGCGCACATCGGTGCTCTTGCTCCACAGGTGCTCCTGACCGCAATCGCATGCGTAGATGCCACTCTGTGTCACGATCTCGCCGGGTTTGCCCGCTTTCATCTCGTCCATGGTGGGCCTCTTCCCCGGAACGGCCGGATCACCCGGGAGCGGCGCCGTCGGATTCCTAGCGGTCCGTAGGGAGCATCGGGAGATGGTCCGCCCGTGATGTGCCTCCGTCCAGGCTTCTCTGTCCGCCGGGCCGTCGTGCAACCCCGGGATCAGCCCTCGCGCAGGACGCGGACGCTCTTGATCTGCGGGTCGACGGCGTCGGGGATGACCATGCCGGCTTGCACGCCTGTGCGCAGATACTCCAGGACCTCGCGGGTCAGACGCTCCTCCCGGCAGGAGAGCGGGGATCCCCGGCGGCTAGGGCGTGATCATTTCCGCGGCGATCCGGCCGCCGCAGCTGCGAGGAAGCGGTGAAGCCGGCGCCTGAGGCGGCGACCAAGAGGCGGTAGCTGACCGTAACCCCACGGGAAACAAACGGGGCGACGCTGTGACGGTCGCCCACACTGCGGAGCTTGCCGCACCCCCCCCGGCAAACAGCGCAAAGGGGCGAACATGTGTGTGACCTGCGGCTGCGAGGAGAACGCGGCGACGGCGGCCACGCCGAGCCGAGCTTTGAGCCTTCCGTCTGCTCACGCGTACGCGGTGCGACCCCGCCCTGGTCGGAAGCACCGGAGGCAGCCGCGTCGACATCTTAGTTCTGGTTCACTCACCGCAGCCTCCCGGCAGCACTGGACATACCGGGGGCATGCGGCCCTAGTCAGTAAGGGGGCGCTTCGCGGTGGCGCTGCGGTCGCGGCGCGCCGCCCGGTTGAGTCAGTCCTCACCGCGGATGACGTTCTCCTCCTGACGGGCCGATCTCTCCTCCGGCGACTCGTGCTCAGACCGTGTCTGACGCACGATGGCAGGACGGCATGTGCGGATCCGTTTCTCGAGCGGTACACGGCTGGTGGCCGACTGGATTCCTGCCTGGCCTTCCATGACCAACACCTCCCTTTCCGAATCGGTTCTCCGTGTGGGCCTGCTTCGCGTGTACCCCCAGGGGTGAGGTCCATCCGCGCGTCGCTCCGGCCCCAGTCGAGCGTGGGCCGGGTCGCCGCCGGGCCGACCGTGCCGACGGACCGCGGTGCTGGTCGCCAGCCACCGTGCCAGCTCCGCCGGTGGCATGATGACCAGTTCGCGGAAGGTATCCCACGTTTCGGGCTTGTGGTTCTCGTGTGCCACGAGGTCTCCTCAGGTCTGCTCCCTCGGCGCATCAGGCCCGAGCCTCTGGGAGAGACCTACCCCGACTGCCCTCCACCGCAGGCGCGCTCCCTTCCGCACCCTGTCGGCGATATCCCAGCGCATCCGCAAGGCCACCAACTGGCTCAAGGGCACCAGAACTGACGAGAGGGGCCATCCCCGCGCACGGTGATGTGGTCGGGGATGGCGCCGCGTTCCATCAGCAGGGGGTGCAGGTAGCCCTGCACGGGCGCGTACGGCGCGGTGCGCGCGGACCCGGCGCCCCGGGTATTGACTACGGGACGTTCTCCGGGGGCAGGTGGTGCTCCGGAGGGGAGAGGCGGGCCGGAGGCTGTGGATGGATCAGGGACTGGTACCGCTGGCGGGCTGAGCGCAGCTCGCCGTGCTCCTGCCGCTGGCGGTGTACTTCATCGCCCGGCGCCGGTGAGTCCCGCCGGCGGCGCGCCACGCCGGTTCCCGGTGGCTCGATCGCTGTGGCCGGTTGTGTGCTGCGTGCTGCTGTCCGGGTGCGCGGGGTCCTCCCGAACGGACGAGGACTACCGCCTCAAGGTCGCGAACAGCGTGGAAGCCGCCGCCTCGGCGGTGGGGACCGCCCGCCTGGCCACCGCCGCCGACCGGGGCAACGCCACGAGTGCCTACCTGTCGGTCCTGCTGGGCGAGGCGGAGAAGGACCTGGCCGGCGCTCAGGAGACGTTCCCAGCCTCCCCGTGAGCAGGCCGACCGGCTGCGCACCGAGGTCAACGAGGCGCTCTCCGAAGCCGGCGATGTCCTGGCCTCGGCCCGGATCGCCGCCCGCCGCGGCGGGAGCACCGCCCTGACAGGCCATACCGCCGCCCTTACCGCCACGACCACACCCGACGACGACGCCGTGCACCCGCTGGAGGACTGGATCCGTGACAACGTCATCACCCCCTCCCAGGATCCGGCCGTGCGCCTGGCTGACCTCATGGGTGCCCGCGTCATCGACGCCACCG
>NZ_RDBH01000181.1 GCF_008042145.1 Streptomyces sp. adm13(2018) | reverse complement strand
GGTGGATGCGGTGGGCGGCGAGGCGGGGCCGCCCGCGCCCCCACCGGGGGACGGGCGGCAGTTCGAGGGTGTCGGCCTCGGGGTCGAGCGCCACGGTCAGACGGTGCCGGCGAGGTTGGCGACCATCTGGGCGATGCTGCCGAAGAGGATGCCGACTTGGGCGCCGATCTGGGTGCCGCTCAAGGAGAGGCCGAGGCCGAGGCAGACGATGCCGGGGGCGATGTGGAGCTTCTTGGTCTTGTCGCCGTGCTTGAACATCCACCAGGCGATACCGCTGAGGGCGAGGACGAGGAGGACGGAGATGGGGACGGATCCGGTCTGTCCGGTGACGGCAGCGGGGGCGGCCATGCCCTTGTTGGTGGCGGTGTCGATGGCGGCGAGGAGGGCGGTCTTCATGGTGGGTCCTCAGTAGGAGAGCGCGACGGTCGCGGCGACGAGCAGGAGGGCGGCGAGGGTGATGCGCGCGGTGATGCGGCGCATGGTGGATCCGGCCGGGGCGAGGCGGCAGGCGAGGATGCCGAGGGGGATGCCGTAGAGGCTGTAGTAGCCGAGGGCGTGGTAGGTGATCACTTCGCGGCTGCCCGCAAAGTGATCGCTTCGCGATGCTCGGCGAGGGCGGCGCGGCGGACGCGGCGACCGTAGGTATCGCTCTTGCCGAGGCGCTGGCCGATGGCGGTTCCGGTGAGTTCCGGTTCGGCGGCGAGCCAGTTCCGGGCGTCGGCGACCTGCCGGTTGAAGGTGGTGTTGCTGGTGTCCTCGGACTCGATGTCGGCCGCGCCGGAATCGGCGGGCGGAACCGGCGGAACCGGGATGCTGCCGGCCGGTTCCGGGTGATCCTTCGGAGCTTCTGGGCGCCCAGAAGCGTGCAGGTCGGAAGCGGTTCCGGTCGGTGCCGCGAGGAGTTCCGCCACGGGCATCCACGGTCCGAGGACGGGCAGCGCAGGGACCTTCGGCAGGGGCTCGACGGCAGGCACCGGAACCACGGCGGCGGGCGACGGTTCCGCCTCGGCGGCAACCGGTTCCGGTCGGGCGGTCAGCGGCAGCAGCCGAACACCGGCCGGCATCACCTCAGGCAGCCCGCGGGCAGGCGCCGGTTCCGCCGGAACATCGGGGGCCTGTTCAAGTGGGATGTTATCCAGCTTGAACGGCTCGCCTCGCTCGGCGAGGGCCTGGTGAATCTGCCGCATCAACGCGCCGAACGCGAGGAGCGCGGCCGTGGGAGGAACGGCGGCCACCACGTAGTCGAGGAGCGGCACGTTGCCCGGGTCGCGGTCGCCGGTGACCCCGGCGACGTTCAGCACGATCGAGCCGACTGACCCGACCGCGGTGAGGGCGATGGCCCAGCCGTCGACCTGGCGCCTGAGCGCGGCTCGCAGCATGAGGAGTTCGCCCGCGACGATGAACAGGTCCAGGGTGGCGGGCCACGCCCACGCGCGTTCGGTGGCCTGCCCGAGGCCGTGGGCCAAGGCGACCTCGGCGAGGTGGGCGTAGGACAGCCAGAACGCGGCGCCGGTCAGGGTGATGATGACGAGGCCGGCGGCGGCCGCCAGGGCCTGGGAGGGAGTGGTCTTCACTGCTTGCCCTCCTCGGCTCGGAGGGTGGTGAGCTGGTCGGCGAGGGTGCGCAGGTGCATGGCGTGCACGGTGAGCGCGGCGGCCAGCTGGCGGACCTCGGCGGGGTCGAGGCTGGCGGAGTAGCCGGTCTGCTCGACGTAGAGGCGGGTCCGCCGCCGCTCGGGGTCGGTGACGAAGGGGTCCTGGCTGAGCATGGCGACGAGCAGGGTGTCGCTGGCGAAGGCGAAGGTGTGCTCGGCGCCGCGGTGGGTGAAGTCGATGCGGTAACCCGGGGCGCGGGCCGAGTGGCCGAGGCACCAGTCGGGTTCCTGGGTGGTCACGGGGCCGTGGTCGCTCGTATCCAGGGTCACTGTGCCGTCGATGACCGGCACCCGGTGGGCCACGTACAGCGGCTCCTCGGTGTCCAGCGGCCACGTGCGGCCCAGAACGTCCCGGTGCCGCGCGTGGGCGAGCCGGTTGTTGATGCACGGGAAGTTCGGGAAGCCCGGCTGCGGCGCCGCGCACACGACCGCGTCACCCTCCAGAGCGCCCTTGTGCCAGTCGAGCAGCGCGTCGGGGATCCCCTCCAGGGGGTCGCGGTCGCTCATGCGGCTACGCCCTGCACGATGAGCCGCAGGAGGGCGGCGTACTCGCCGCGGGTCTGCCGGTCGCGGACGGGGGGCATGGCGGCGAGGAGGTCCTGCTCGGCGGCGAACGCGGCTTCCGTGGGCCCGTGGAGGCGTTCGGCGAGGACGAGGGGCCGGGCGAGGCGGATGGCCTCGTGCATGGCGGCGCCCGGCTGGACCCTGTCGAGGGTGTCGGCGACCTGGAGAAGCAGCGTGCGGGTGTCGTCGCTGAGGACGGGCGTGGGCTGGCTCATCGGGCACCGCCGCGGGCGGAGATGGTGCCGGTGACGCCGGCCTCGGTGGCGCGCACGGTGATCGTGCGGCCGCCGTGGTGGCGGATGGTGCCGACGGCGATGAGGCGCCGGGGCGGGGGGACCGGAGTTGTGCCGGTCGGCATAAGATTCGGCATAGCCGAGCCTTCCTGGTCTAGTCAGGATGTGGCTGGGTCAGGGAGTCGGGCGACGCGCGCGCCTCTCAGGTGTTCGAGCACCTGGGAGAGCTGTCGGCCGGCTCCCGCTCTGCGTTATGGGGTTGTGATGGGGTCCGAGGGTGCGGACCCGTTCTTCTTGATCGCGTTATCGATGGCGGTCCAGCTCTTGTTGAGCTCTTGAGCGACCTTGTAGACGCTTCCCAGCTCGGTCACGCCCTCCACGAGAGCGGCGGCGCGTCGTTTGGCGGCTTGTGAGACCTGGGCTTGGAGCTGTTCGAGCAGCTCGTCCTCCAGGCGTACACGTTCCCGCCAGGGCTTCGTGTCCATCGCTGAGACGTTATCACAGGGAGGGTGTGATAGACGAGCACTTGTGGCGTCAACTCGCTTGTTCCTAAGCGGCGTTCGAGTCCTCGGTCTCGTCCAGGTCGATCCACTTCCGCAGCTCTCCCCACTGCTGCGGCTCGAACGCACACCCACACCACCTGCACGTCACCGCTCGCTCGCCCGGGTAGTGCCGCAGGACCGCCCCGCACACCACACCGGACGGATCGACGGCCGGGCACTTCCCGAGCCGGGTCCCGCGCTCCTCGACCAGCCGTGGGTGCACGATGCTCGCGGCTGCGCCGTGGAGGTCGCGGATCTCGCGGGCGAGGTCGCCGGCGGCGGGCCAGTGTTGGGCGATCCAGTCGAGAGAGTGGTGCAGCGCGGCCGCCGCGGACCCGACCCGGTTCGGGATGCTGACGCCAAGGGTGGGGGCGGGCCAGCGGCGGGCGTCGTGCAGGGCCTCGCGCCACGACTCCAAGGTGGTGACCATCCCGCCGGGGCCCCGGAGGTCGAGGACGTTCTCCGAGACGGGCAGGGCGCCGTCCACAGCCTGTGCGTGGCCGCCGTGCTGGGCGCCCCGGGCGGCCGGAGCCAGAAAGGCGGCGAGTCCGCTGTACAGGACGGGCAGGCGGTGCAGCTGCTCGCCGAGGGCGCGTGCGCAGCCGGGGCAAAGGTAGTCGTCGGTCTCGCGGCTCTCGCACAGGTGACAGGTGCTCACGGCTGCGGCTCCGCGGGCCACTGATCGCCGTTGGCGCCGGCGATGTCTTCGACGACCTCCAGGTCGAGGTCGGCGGCCCAACCGCCCAGGAGCTCCGCCTGGTCTTCGGTCAGTTCCAGGGCGAGGCGTTCGAGGATGCGGTGAACGGCAGCGGCGGCGAACCCGCGAGCCGCCGCGCCGAGTGCGGCGTCGAGGGCGGTACGGCTCGCGTGCTCGGCGTCAGCGCCGTCGTGGACGGCATAGTGGTGCGCAATGCCGTAGGCCTCGAAGGCGCGCTCCTGGATGCGCTGGTATGCCATGGTGCCGAGAGGGTCGGCCGGAGAATCAGCGAGCACAAGAGCAGTGCTCATCCCCTCCGTGCTGACGTGGTGGCCGGCGGGCTTGGGCATGGGTGTCTCCTCTCCGGGTGGGCGGCCGCGCGGGAACGCGGCCGCCCCGGTGGGTTCGATCAGAACGGGGGCTCGTCGGAGTAGCCCGGCGCCTGCTGGGCCGGGGCGGCGGCCGGCTGCTGACCGCCCCATCCGCCGTTCGCGGGCGCCTGCTGCTGCGCGGGCCGGGCGGCACCCCAGCCGCCAGGCGCCTGCTGGCCGCCCTGCTGGCCGCCGCCGGACGCGCTCTTGGTGACCTTCGCGGAGGCGCGGAGGAGGGAGGGGCCGACCTCCTCGACGTCGATCTCGTACACGGTTCGCTTTACCTGCTCGCGGTCCTCGTAGGACCGCTGCTTGAGACGGCCCTGGACGATGACACGCATGCCGCGCTGGAGGGACTCGGCGACGTTCTCGGCAGCCTGGCGCCAGACCGAGCAGGTAAGGAACAGCCCCTCGCCGTCCTTCCACTCGTTGGTCTGCCGGTCGAAGACGCGCGGGGTGGAGGCGATGCGGAACTTAGCGACCGCGGCGCCGGCGGGGGTGAAGCGGAGCTCGGGGTCGTCGACGAGGTTGCCGACGACTGTGATCGTGGTTTCTCCGGCCATCAGTCCATCTCCTGCTCAGGGGCGGGGCGGTAGGGGCTGTTGTCGGGGTTGCCGGGGGAGAGGAAGCCGCCATGGCTTTCCTGCTCCCAGGGCTCGGCGTAGCCGTCGGAGTTGGCGATAAGCGGCTTGGCGTAGCCGTGCCTGTCGACGGCCCAGGCGATGACGGGGTCAGGGGTGGCGCCGTTCAGGTAGGCGATGCTCCAGCCCTGCCCCGGAACGGTGTTGACGGTGTCGCTTTCGGTGACCTGAAGGCCTCTGAAGTGAGGGAGCGAGGCGGCGGGCACCCGCGCGCCGCGCCGGCGGTCGACTACGAGCGCATCACCTTCGGGAGACCAGCCGTCGACGGGCAGGTGGCGGCCGTGGCGCTTCCGTTCGACCTCCTCGTTGGTGCGGTAGTAGGCGAGCCATCCGGTGGGGCTAGTAGGCAGAGTCATCAAGTGCTCCTCGGTAGGTGGACGTTCAGTGTGGACATGTGGACGTGGACACGTGGACACGCGTCCACAGCCCCCGCTCGCGCGTCACGTGAGTACACACACATGTCCTTTTTGTTGTTATTTAGAGAGGCTTTCGGAGGCCTCTCGGTCTCTGGACGGGGGGGCGTGGACACGCGTCCACATGTCCACACCCCGACGTGTGTCCACGTCCTGATCGGCCGCATCTAGTCCGTGCGGATGGAGACGCGATCGCCCTCGACGACCACCCATCCGCGGGCCTCCGCGACGTCGACCGCCTTCCGGAGTCCCTTCCGATCGCGGCTCGCCATGCGGCGGTTGAGCTCACCCCAGGTGATGCCGCCGACCACCGACGCGTGCTTCCGCACCAGTGCCGCTACTCGCTCCAGGGCGACCGTGGCCTCGGCCTTGGCCTCGTGCTCGCGAACGACCTGAAGGACCTTGGCGTCCTGCTCGCGCTGCTTCTCCACGGCGGCCTCGCGCTGGGCCCGTTCCACCAGGTGGTCACGGACCCCGCAGGAGGCGGTCCAGACCACCTCGGCGAGGGACCAGTCCTCCTCGGTCGCGTAGTCCCGGCCGTCGAGGAGGGCGAGCAGCGCGGCCACCTTCACCTTGATCAGCCCGGCGTGGCCGTCCAGTTCGGGCACCTCGATCTCGCCGCGTGCCCGGCCGACCTTCTCGGCCCACAGCATGCTGCGGACGCGCTCGGGGAACCTGATGTCGACCGGGTCGGACAGGTGGCGCTGCCAGTGTCCGCGCTCCAGCTCGCCAGGCCAGGCCGGAGGCACATCCGGGATCGAGGGGTCGTCCGCCCAGCCCCAGAGGAACCGCTGCGGGGTGCCGGTGCTGGCGTCGGCGAGCACCGGCACGGCGGTGCTGGGCTGGAAGCCGACGAGCAGGCCGAGGCTGTAGGAGCCGGCCGGGACGTACCGGGTCCGCTCCTCGCTCGCGTTGGTCTGCCCGAGGGTCTCGCCGACAGCGGCGCGCCGGAGGGTCTCGCCGAGCACTGAGCCGTTCCGCTCGCTCAGCTTGGCGATTGTCTGACCTTCGTCGACGTAGAAGTAGGCGTTGTGCCGCACCTGCTTGCGCACCTTGCGCATGACCGGGTCGCCCTTGTTCGGCCCTCCCTTGTGGAGCTCGCCGGTCGGCTCGTCGACCGTGCCCATGAACGCCTCGGCGATGCCCTCGCCGGAGCCGACGGGCAGGCCGTCGCGGAAGTCGTCGTCGAGCGCGGGCATCACCATCCGGGTGAGGGACGAGCTCGTCGACTTCCCCGCGCCGGACGTGCCGACGATCGCGGCGAAGATGTTCAGAGAGGCACGGCCGCCGATGCCGGTGACGGCCCTGTACTGGTGGGGTACGAGTGCCGACATGCGGGCGAGGGTGCTGTAGAACAGGACGTCGCCCGAGCAGCCTTCGGCATGGGCCGCCTGCCGGATCCTGGCGAACACGGGCCGGGCGGCGAAGAACTCCTCAGGCAGGCGGCCCGGCCGGCCGACGGCGACGGGGTCGGCTTCGCGGATGTCCGGCGCCCAGGCCGGCGCGGTCGTCACGCTGCCGCCCCGGTGTCGCCGGGGTAGGGGACCGGGGCCCAGACCTGCTGGAACTCTGAGTCCCCGTGCCCGGCCGCGAAGTGGTCGGCGGCATCCTTGCCGGTGAGGGCCTGGACGACGTACACGGAGCGCGCCACCCCGGTGAGGGTGGCCACGACGGCCTCGGCGTGCTGCCTGCCCTTCTGGTCGCGGTCGGCCACGATGGTGACGTCCGCGCCGGTCAGGTACTGAGCGTGCTCGGTCGTCCACTTCCCGGACCCGCCCGCGTTGCAGGTGGCGGCGAGTCCGTGGTCGACGAGGGCGTGGACGTCCTTCTCGCCCTCGGCGATCCACACCACCTGCTCGCCCTTGACCGCCTTCAGCAGCTCGGGCAGGCGGTAGGGGACGGTGGCGACGAGCCGGTTACCCCGCTCGTCGTTCAGGCTCCAGCGGCGGCCGGAGCGGGCGGACGGCTCGGGCCGCCACTGCGCGAAGTCCTTCGCGTCGCAGCGGGTGACGCCATGGACGATGGCCCCGTAGGCGTCCCGATAGAGGTACTGGGCGACACGCTTGTGGCCGCGGTCCTGGCAGGGGATCCAGGTGTCGTTCTCGGGACGGTCGCGGGGCCGTTCGGGGAGCGGCTCGTCGAACAGGTCGGCTTCGGTCCAGCCGATGGCGGCGAGGAAGTCGGCGTTGCCCTGGCACTTGTGGCAGTACACGCCGACGCCGTTGTTGATGCGCTTGATCGCGACGGTGCCGGGGGAGTCGCCGCCGTGGCAGATGCCGCGGGTGCGGAGCGCTCCTCCGGTGTAGCGGGTGGGCTCGCCCATGCTGCCGAGGAGGTCGGCGAGCCGGTTGAAGGCGATGGTGTCGTTCACGAACGGGGGCTCTCTTCTTCGAGCAGGTGCTGGGTGTCCGTGTCGGGCCCGGGATTCCGTTACGGATTTCGTGACGGAATCCCGGGCCGTGCGACTAGCCGGCCTTCTTCAGGGACGAGGCGACCTCGTCGGCCATGGCGGTGATGGCGTAGTTCCAGCGGCGGGCCGCGTTCAGGACGGCCATCGGCGAGGGCTGCTCCTCGAGGTCCGCCCGGATGGATCCGAGCGTCACGTGGAAGCGGGCCTGAACGGCGACGAGCGCGAGGTGCGCGGCGCCCTGGTCGTTGCTCTCGCTGGTGTCGACGGGCTCAGAGACGGGCCACTGGCCCGGGACGCTGGTCACTGGGCACCGTCCAGGTTGGTCTCGATCCAGTGGGTGATCTCGTCGAAGGACATCGCGATGCTGCCGGTGGCGAGGGCGTGCAGTGCCCGCATGCAGAGCTCGAAGCCGATGGCGTTCTCGGAGGCGGCCGTGGGCGTCGCCCCGCGGGCCGCGAGGTAGCGCTCGGCGGCGAAGGGCTCTGTCTCGTCCCACGGGGCCGGGGTCTCGGCCATCACCTGGACGGCGAGCATGAAGGCCTGGTCGCGGATCTCGTCACCGTGGCCCATGTTGTGGACGGCGGCGAAGTACTGGGCGCGTTCGGTGTGCGTCAGAGGGTTCACGCCGCCTCCTTGGTGACGTTGGACTGGTTGAAGATGACTCGGAGCTTGGCGCGCTGGGCGTCGGTGAGGGGCGGGGCCTGGGCGACTACGCGGTCGACCCTTTCCCAGTAGCCGTCGGGGCGCTCCGGCCTCGGTTCTGCGGTTTCGGTCACTGGGCCTGCTCCTGTTCCAGCTGGCGGCGCATGGCGCGCAGGCCGTCGAGGAAGGTGTCGAGGTTGCCGATCACCGTGTCGAGTTCGGCGGCTTCGAGGCAGACGCCGTTACCGCCGGAGGTGAACGAGACCATCGGGGCGCCGGAGAACTCCTCCAGGGCGGACAACTCGGCAGTGAGGAGCTGATTGGCGCGGCACGACATGCCCTCGGGGATGGGCATCGTGATCCGTCGGCCGGTGTGCTCGGTGTAGGGCGTGCCGTCGTCGAAGTGGCGCGTGGTGCAGGTGCCCGAGCGGCACCACGGGAAGTGACCGGGCTCGGTCTTCGACTGCGCCGCGTGCTCCGGCTCGATCATGTCGATGAGGGGCTTGATCGGCCTGCGGCTGGTGACGCGCTTGATGACTTCGGCGTTGATCGCGGCTACGGGCATGAGTTCTTCGAGCCCCAGGTCATTGACCGCCTGCGCCCAGACGCCGTAGACGTAGCCGGTGGCGAGGGCCTGGTGGGCGTGCTGAAGAGTGGCACTGTCGACGCCGGCCAAGGCGAGGGCCGACAGCACGGTGTCGTACATCTCGCCGCCGGACTGGCCGATGTTCGTCTTGGTGCCGGACTGCGGTTCTGCGATGATGGTCACTGAGCTTCCTTCGATCTGCTTGCTGGCGGATTCGTTGAAGTGCTCGACAGACGGCGTCGCGGTTGCCCCCGCGGCGCCGTTGTCGTTTGCGGCATCGACCGCACTGGGCGTCATGCCGTCTTCTTGCGGTTCGTCTGGGCTGCCTGCGCGCGGAGCGTTTCGAGCAGGTCGCCATAGGCGAGCGCTCCGAGGCCGCGAGGCCTGCGAGCCCCCTTCTCCCACCGCCAAACGGTGGACTGGTCGACGCCGCAAGCACGTGCGACCTCGCCAATGGAGAGCTGGGCTTCGACCCGAAGGCGCTCGGCTTCGCCGCTGCTCACGGCAGCGCGGACCTCCGCCAGACGCAAGACGTGTACTTGTGCCATGCCCCACACCCTAGCCATTGCTTTGCCATTCACGCAACGGATGGAGCGGTAGTGGGCTACCCGTTCACTGTCAGTGGCCTTGCCGATACCTTGCCGTTGCGGGCAGGATGGGGCCATGGATGAATCCCTCAAGGCGCCCGCAGGGTGGCGTTTCGCTGCCTACCCGTGGTTCGCCATGGACGAGCTGCCTGAGCTGCCGAGGCTCGTGAGAGTGGGCGCGGTCCTGCTACCCGAGTTCTTCCACCTCGTCATCGCCCCTGAGTCCGCCTGGCGCACGTTGCGAGACGGATCGGAGGAGGCCAGCGGCCGAGGGGGGCCTGTGCTCTTCCTGAACTTCCAGGTCTTCGAGGGCGATCTGACGATGACTGAGGCGCGCACCGCCTACGAGGATGTAGGCGTCGTGCTTGAGAAGGTCAGGAAGGTTGCTAAGCCGCAGAAGTGGAAGATGCTCGGCATCCACTACATGACCCAGTACCTGGTCCGTTTCATGGAGGAGGAGGGGCGGCCGCAGGAGGATCACATGAGGTCAGGCCATGACTGGGCTTCCCTGAAGGATCATGACCCCTATGGCCATCGCCCCAAGGCGGCGCTTGAGTGGCTGGACCAGCTGCAAGCGCAGGCGTCTGAGGCCTATGCCACTGCCCGCGACGCGCCTTCGCCTCGACGCAAGCGTGTGCGCATTACGGATGACTTTCTGCGGCAAGTGGCGAAGGTCTATCGAATCGCCGAGAACGAGGGGGTGCCTCCAACGCGAGAAGTGGCTAACCACTTCAAGGCGCCGCATTCTACGGCGGCGAAGTGGGTGGCTTCAGCGCGGCGCAAGAAGATGCTCCCGCCGGCTGGGGTGCCAGCGGGGATGTACGGAGACCAGCACGCTGAAAGGCGCCTCGAGATCGAGTGGGTACTCAAGGACAGCATGGAGGACCTCCCTCCAATCAGGCGGCGTGAGCTCGAGGTGGAGCTGCGGAGCTTGGGAGGTGAGCTTCCAGGCAGGGACGGTTAGCTGGCCCCTCGCTTCCACTTCGTCTCGATGGCCTGATAGTCGAAGTAGCTGCCATCCGGCATCCGTCCCGGTCGTGCCGGCCGGATGACGACCTCCAGGAGCGTGCGCAGAACACTCCTCTGCTGCTCCAGGTCCATGGCCTTCCATGCCTTCCGCACGTCTGGCGCGCCGACCAGGGAGACCAGCGGGTCTCGGGTCGCGGCTCGGGCTAGCTGCTGGTTCACGCCCTCCAGCTGCGCACGCGCGACATCTGAGCCCTCGGTGAACTGGACCATGCTGATCTGCCCGGCCCCGAACAGGGCAGCCAGGTCAGTCAGCCGCCGCCGGATCGCCTCGCTCTCCTGCTGTAGGCCAGCCACGTCCAGGTCGTCGGGGCCTGGCGCCAGGAGGTCGGCCGCGTCGGGCCGGGACAGTCGCTCGACGATCAGGTCTTCCACGTACTCGTCGACCTTGTCCGCCCGCCGGGCCCCACCGTGGTTGCTGAGGCAGCGGTAGCCAGGGCGCTTTGATCCGCCGGCCTTCGTCACCCGAGTGGTCTCTGTGCAGGCCCCGATGCCGCACCGATAGATGAGCGATCCCAGCCACCTGGGGGTCGAGCCGGGGGAGGTGCGTCGGGTGGGGTCCTTCAGGATGGCCACGACAGCCCTGTGCTTCTCTGTAGGGACGAG
This sequence comes from Streptomyces sp. adm13(2018), assembly GCF_008042145.1. Classification (GTDB taxonomy): domain Bacteria; phylum Actinomycetota; class Actinomycetes; order Streptomycetales; family Streptomycetaceae; genus Streptomyces. The sequence continues at coordinate 1,492 of NZ_RDBH01000181.1, read as the reverse complement.
GCGCTCCCAGAGCCCGACGCCGACCTCCTCGCCCTTGTAGACGGCGATTCCGGCATTCCTCGGGCGCATCAGCATGTCCCGGCCCTCGACATGTCCGATCGGATTCCCGCGGGGCGTGAGGAAACCTTTGTCGGCCAGCCACCGGATCCAGCTCTTGAGGGACTGCCCGGTCAGCAGCATCTCGTGGCCGTGCACGATGGCCGCGGCCTCCTCCGGGACGGCCTTGTTCATGTCGAGGACCGGGACCCTGGCCTCCTCGCCGGTCTTCTTATCGGTGGCCAGCTTCGTCTCCCCAGTGGGCACGCCCCACCCGAACGGGCGAATGCCTCCGCCCCACTCGCCAGCCATGGCTTTCTGCATGCGTGCCCGAGCGACGCGCTCGGCCTTGTGCTCCGACTCGTGCCGTGCGACGGCGCCGTGGATGCGCGCGGTCATCCGGCCGGACGGCGTGGACAGGTCGAGGTGGCCGGCCATGACGGTGTGCGTCGACACCCCGTGGCGCTCGGAGATGTCGATGTACTCCTCCAGCTCGGTGGGGGAGCGGTGCAGGCGGTCGTTGTGCCAGGCGATGACGACGGTGGCCGCGCCCTCGGAGAGGTCGCTCAGCATCCGGCGGTAGTCGGGCCGCCTCTTGCCCGAGTAGGCGCTGATGTCGTTGTCGACGTACACCTCGACGACGTCCCAGCCGTTGCGCGCGGCGAGGGCTTCGCAGTCCTCGCGCTGCCGGTCGACGCCGAGGCCGGCGCCGGTTCGGTCCTGGCTGATGCGGACGTAGATGACCGCTCGAGTGCGCTGCCCGGCCGGGGTCTTCGTCGTCTTCATGGGTGAAGTGTGGCGTATTAGCGGTGTCTTGTCCTGAGGTTCGGGAAGACCACGCTGCTCGCCTCGCTGCTCGGCCTGGTGGGGGAGCGGGAACGGATCGTCCTCGCCGAGGACTCGGCGGAACTGCGGCCCGACCACCCGCACGTGGTGCGCCTCGAAGCGCGGCCGGCGAACCAGGAGGGCGCGGGGCTCGTGACCCTGCGGGACCTGGTCCGGCAGGCGTTGCGGATGCGGCCGGACCGGCTGGTGGTCGGCGAGGTCCGGGGCGGCGAGGCGGTCGACCTGCTCGCCGCCCTCAACACCGGTCATGAGGGCGGCTCGGGCACGGTCCACGCCAACACGGCGGCGGACGTGCCGGCGCGACTCGAAGCCCTGGGCACGGCGGCCGGACTCGACCGGGCCGCCTTGCACAGCCAGTTGGGGGCGGGCCTCTCGGTGGTCCTCCATCTGGCGCGGGACCGGGACGGGCGTCGGCGGATCGCCGAGGCGCACGTCCTGGAGCGGGACCGGGAAGGCCTGGTGCGCACGGTTCCCGCGCTGCGGTGGGGCGCGGCCGGGTTCGTCCGGGAGCGGGGCTGGCAGCGGTTGAGCGCGCTGATCGGAGGAGGAGCGTGATGACGACGGTGGTGTCCGGCGGGAGGAGCGTGATGACGACGGTGGTGTCCGGCGG
>NZ_RDBH01000180.1 GCF_008042145.1 Streptomyces sp. adm13(2018) | reverse complement strand
CCCGAGGAACGCGCCGAGGCCGCCCGCGCCGCCACCCCGCCCGTACCGCCGGGCCCGGCCGCGCCCACGCTGCCCCTGCTCGAACGCCAGGAGGAGCGCGAGCGCCTCTCCGGCATCCTCGGCCGCGGCCGCTCCGCCCGCCTCAGCGGCCCCGCCGGATCCGGCCGCACCGCCCTCCTCGACGCCGTCGCCGCCGACTGCGCCGACCTCGCGCCCGACGGCGTCGTCCGGCTCTCCGGCCGCCACCGCACCCCCGCCGAACTCCTCCACGAACTGTTCGCCGCCGTCCGGTACGCCCCCGACCACCGGCCCGGCCAGGACGTCCTCCGCGAACGGCTCCGCGAGATCGGCGCCGTCGTGTTCGTCGACGACCTGGAGTTCGGCGGCGCCGCCCTCGACGACTTCCTCGCCGCCGCCCCCGAGTGCGCCTTCCTGCTCGCCGCCGGACCCGACACCCCCGCGCCCTCGCCCGACGCCCACGTCGAGGACATCCACCTCGCCGGCCTCGGCCGCGGCGCCGCGATCGAGCTCCTGGAGAGCGCCGTCGGCCGCACCCTCAGCGACGACGAGGCCAACTGGGCCGGAGACCTGTGGTTCGAGTCCGAGGGCCTGCCGCTCCGCTTCGTCCAGGCCGGCGCCCTGCTCCGCCAGCGCGACCGGCTCCGCGTCACCCCCGCCGAGTTCGACGCCTTCGGCGCCCTGGAGGAGGCCTTCGGGCCCACCGACCCGGAAGCCGCCGCGGCCGCCGCCGCCGCGGCCTTCGACGGACTCGACGACCCCGACGTCGAACTGCGCGAGATACCCCTGCCCAGCCTCGGCGAGGGCGCCGCCCCCGCCGCCCTGCTCGCCTCCCGCCTCAGCCGCTCCGCCCAGACGGCCCTCCGCTTCGCCGTCGCCCTCGGCGGCGAGGTCCCGCACCAGGCCCACCTGCCGGCCCTCGTCGGCGACACCCACGCCGACGCCGCCCTCGGCGAACTGCGGGCCTGCGGTCTGCTCTCCCCGGTCGGCCCCCGCTACCGGCTCGCCGCCGGCGTCCTCACCCAGCTCCTCGCCCAGGGGCACGAGCCCGCCCACGCGGCCGCCGACCGCGCCCACACCGTCGCCCAGCACTACGCCTGGTGGGCCGCGCACCCCTCCGTCACCCCCGAGCGGGCGGCCGCCGAGTCCGACGCCCTGCTCGCCGCCCTGTCCGTCCTCGTCGCCGGCCACGGGAGCACCCCCGAGACGGAGGCCGAGCACCGCGCCACCGCCGTCCTCCTCGCCCGCGCCGCCGCTCCCGCCTTCGCCGCCGGACTCCACTGGGGCGCCTGGGAGCGGGCGCTGCGCGCCGGACAGGAGGCCGCCCGGCTCGCCGGCGAGGTCGCCGAGGAGGCCTACTTCCACCACGAGCTCGGCGTCCTCGCCCTGTGCGCCGGACATCTGGAGCGGGCCCGCGCGGAACTGGAGGCCTCCATCGGCATGCGCGGGGTGCTCGCCGACAAGCGTGGCACCGTCGCGGGACGCCGGGCACTCGCCCTGGTCGCCGACCTCTCCGGCGAGCACCCCGCCCCGGCCGCCGGCGCCGAGGAGCCGGTCTCGCCGCCCCGTGGCATCCCCTCCCTGCGCGGTCCCGGCCGCAGACCGGCCGCCGAGCCCTTCCCGGCGCTGGCGGCCCCGTCGCCGGCCACGACCCCGCCGGCCCCCTTCCCGGTCAGGCCGCCGACGACCGGCGGCCCCGCCCGGGGCGCGGCGAAGTCGGCGTTCCCCGACTTCGCCGACGAGGGCCCGACGCTCATCACCCGCCCCGACACCGACAAGGGCACCGGCCGTCAGAGCCTCCGCGGCGGCATCATCAGCGGCGCGCGCCGCAACCTCGCCGCCGTCGGCGCGGGCGCGCTGCTCGTCGCGGTCCTCGGCACCGTCGTGACCCTCGGCGCCACCTCCGGCAACGGCGAGGACCCGGCCACCAACCACGTCACCTCGGACAGCACGGCCACCGACGACCCCCTCGACGACGGCACCGACGGCGAGGAGCGGCCCGCCGAGGGCGAGGAGGGCGGGCCCGACGAGACCGGTGGCCCCAGCGGTTCCGGCTCCCCGAGCCCCGCCGCGTCCGGGAGCAGCTCGCCGTCCGGCTCCCCGGGCACCGGTACGTCCAGCACCCCGGGAAGCTCCGGCACCCCGTCGACCTCGGACGAGCCGACGACGACCACGGCCCCCACGCCGACGTCGGCCCCACCGACGAACCCGACCTCCCGGCCGCCGCGGCCGACGGGGTCGAGCCCGTCGACGTCACCGACGAAGTCGACCC
>NZ_RDBH01000018.1 GCF_008042145.1 Streptomyces sp. adm13(2018) | reverse complement strand
CTCGCCGGCTCCCAGGTCGGGCTCGCCACCCTGCAACTGGCCGTGGTCACCCCGCTGTTCACCTCGATGCCGACGTCCGTGGAGGTGCTGCCGCTGCTCGCCGTGATCGCGCTCGGCGCGCTCGGCACGGGGTACGCGATGCTGCTCCAGTACGGGGTGTGCGGCGGGTCTGGGTGAGGGCTGCTCCTGCCAGGACCACGATCGCGCCGACCGGGGTGTTCCAGGTGAGTTGTTCGTTCAGGAGAGTTACTCCCGCCGCCGTCGCGATGACCGGGATGAAGTACGTGACCATCGCGGCCGTCGTCGGGCCGACCTCCGCCACCACCCCGTACTGGAGCAGCATCGCGTACCCCGTGCCGAGCGCGCCGAGCGCGATCACGGCGAGCAGCGGCAGCACCTCCACGGACGTCGGCATCGAGGTGAACAGCGGGGTGACCACGGCCAGTTGCAGGGTGGCGAGCCCGACCTGGGAGCCGGCGAGCGAGAGGTTCGAGGCGCCCGTGCCGCTCAGCGTCCTGCGGACGTAGATCCAGCCGACGGCGTAGCTGAGGGAGGCGAGCAGAGCCAGCGCCGTGCCCGTCACGTCGACGCCCGAGAAGCCCTGCCACGCGCCGAGCACCGTCAGCACCCCGACGAAGCCGATCCCGAGGCCCGCCGCGCGGACCCGGGTGGGGCGGTCCTCGGAGAGCGCCACGAGGGAGAGCAGCATGCCCCAGAGCGGTGTCGTCGCGTTGCAGATGCCCGCCAGGGTCGACGGGATGGTCAGCTCGGCGTACGCGAAGAGGGAGAACGGCAGGGCGTTGAGGAGGAAGGCCGCGACGGTCAGATGGCCCCAGACGCGGGCACCGCGCGGAAGCCGGTCGCGCTTCACGACCAGGGCCACGGCGAGCACCGCCGTACCGAAGAGGAGACGTCCGAAGGTCACCTGGAACGGCGCGAAGCCCTCCGTGCCGACCTTGATGAAGACGAAGCTGAATCCCCAGATCAGGGCCAGGATGCCGAAGCGGACGCGCCAGTCGAGCAGGCGTGAGACGGCGGGCGGTGATGCGGGCGGGAGCGGGGCTGCGGGGCTCATGCACTCAGAGTGGCCGCAGCGACCTCTTAGAACAAGCGAGAATTCCTCGACCCCTCCCCTTAGTATTGCTTACATGTTGAATCTGGAGCGCCTGCGCACGCTCGACGCCGTCGCCCGGCACGGCTCGGTCAGCGGTGCGGCCGACGGGCTGCACGTCACCACATCCGCCGTCTCCCAGCAGCTCTCCAAACTGGAGCGCGAGGTGGGCCAGCAGCTGCTCGCCAAGAACGGCCGGGGGGTGCGGCTCACCGACGCCGGGCAGCTGCTCGCCGAGCACGCCGCCCGGATCCTCTCCCAGGTCCAGCTGGCCCAGGCCGACATCGAGGCACAGCGCGGCCAGGTGGTGGGCGAGGTGCGGGTCGCCGCCTTCCCCACCGCGGCCCGGGGCCTCTTCCCCGCCGCGCTCGCCGCCCTGCGCGAGGGGCACCCCGAGCTCCGGGTCCGTACGACGGAACTGGAGCCCGAGAGCGGAGTGCGCGCGGTGCTCCGCGGCGACGCGGACCTCGCGCTCGTCCTGGACTGGAGCAACAAGCGGGCACCCGTGCCCGGCGGGCTCGAACGCGCCCACCTCCTCGACGACGCCGCCGACGTGGCCCTGCCCGCCGGGCACCGGCTCGCCGGGCGCGAGGCGGTGGACCTGGTGGACTTCGCCGACGAGGAGTGGGTCTCCTGGCCCGAGGGCGAGTTCTGCCACGACTGGCTGATGTTCACCCTGCGCTCGCAGGGCATCGAGCCGCGGATCGGCCATCTGGCGGGGGAGCACCACACCCAGCTGGCTCTGGTCGCGGCCGGACTCGGCGTGTGCGTCACGCCCCGGCTCGGGCGGCCCGTCCCGGAAGGGGTCGTCTTCGTCCCCGTACGGCAGCTGGTGCGGCGCCACATCTACGCGACCTGGCGGTCCGACGCGGGGCGTCGGCCCTCCGTACGGGCGGTTATCGGAGCGCTGCGGGAGGCGGCCGGTCCGCTGGGGGGCTGACCGGGCCCCGGACGAAGCCGCCCGCCGCCGCGCGCCCGTCCGCCTCCCGCCGAACCGGCCGACTCCCGCCGAACCGTCCGCCTCCCGTCAGAGGCCCGCGAGCTTGCGGAAGTCCCAGGAGGCGATCGCGTCCGGTGTCAGGCGCATCCAGGCGTGCCTCCCGTCGTGCGGCATCGCGTCGAGGCCGAAGTTCTTCGCGGCGAACAGCTGCTCGGGCACGTCCAGTTCGGGGCACGGCTCGCCCGTACGCGGCGCCTCGCCCACGAACTCGACCGTGCCGGACAGCTCCGCGCCGCGCAGTTCGCCGTACTCCACGCCGTCGTCCACCACGACGGCGATCCTCGGGTCGGCGCGCAGCTCCGCCCACCGCCGGCTGCGGGTCAGCGAGTACAGCCAGAGCGAGGAGCCGTCCCAGGCGAACCAGAGCGCGCTCACGTGCGGGCGGCCGTCGGCGGAGACGGTCGCGACCCGGCAGGTGCGCTGTTCGGCGAGGAAGGAGTCGAGCTCCGCCGGGGTCATCATGATCCGGCGTCCACGGCGCTGTGCGACGGTCATCGTCCGCACCCTTCTGGATTTCTGATGAGACGTCAGAAAGCATGGGGGGCCATTCGCGCGCGTGCAAGGGGAGAGGCCATGGAGCGGACTGCGAGAGAGCGGCTCGGGGAGCGGATCAGGCCGGACGGCGGGGTCGTACTGCTCACCGTCGAATGCCAGCAGGGGGTCGTCGGGCCGGACAGCGCCCTGCCCGAACTGGCCGCCGCCGCACGCACGTCGGGAGCCCTGCGGAACGTCGCACGGCTGGTCGCCGCCGCCCACGAGACCGGCGTCCAGGTGATCCACGCCGTCGCCGAACGCCGCCCCGACGGGCGGGGCGCCAACAGCAACGCCCGGCTCTTCCGGGCCGCGTCCCGGCTGCCCGTCCAGCAGCACAGCGGGAGCGCGGCGGTACGCGTCGCCGAGCCGATCCAGGTCGCGGAGGAGGACCTCGTCGTGCGGCGGCTGCACGGGCTCTCGCCCCTCGCCGGGACCGACGTCGACCCGCTGCTCCGCAACCTCGGCTGCCGGACCCTGATCGTCACCGGCGTCTCCGCCAACGTGGCCGTGCCCAACGCCGTCTTCGACGCCGTCAACCTCGGCTACACCGTGGTCGTGCCCGCGGACGCCATCGCGGGGGTGCCGGCCGACTACACCCCCGCGATGATCCGTCACACCCTGGCGCTCGTCGCCACGATCACCACGACCGACGACGTACTCGCCTGCTGGAAGCTCCCCCGCCAGATGGCCGATCCGCGGCTCGATGCCCTGCGAGCGCAGGGTGAACATCAGCCAGTCGTGGCAGAACTGAAGTGGCTCTGGTGGCAGGGGCAGACGATGACCCCGTCCTTGACGCTGCCGACGGCACAGCCCGCGTGGGTGCACTTCGAGGAGAAGGCCTTGAACTCGCCGGCCTTGGGCTGGGTGATCACCACGCCTTTGCCGGCGATGACCTTCCCGCCGCCCACCGGGATGTCCCCGGTCAGCGCGAGGGTCTCGGCCTCCGGGGCGTCGCCCCCGTCGTCCGTCCCGCCGTTCACCGCGCCCTCGGTGCCACCGGTGCCGCCGCCGTCCCCGTCGCCGGTGCCGCCCTTGTCTCCGCCCCCGCAGGCGGCAAGCACCGCGACCAGCCCTGTACCGCCTGCCGCCGCGACCACGGTCCGGCGTGCCACTCCGCTCATCTGCTGCCCCTTTATCCTCGTGCGTTCGGCGCGCTTCCGCCCCAGCCCGAAGGTACGGCTGTGACCTGTGTCCCGTTCACAGGATCGGACGTTCTCCGCCTTACAGTTCTGACTAGAGTGTCCGATCCTGGACAACTGGCAGGGAAACTGTCCACGGGGGAGGGAGCGGCGGGGGTGCTGACGCAGTCGGTGAGTGCCCATCACGTACGAGCCGTGCTGCTTGCGGCCCAGCGGCGCGGCCTCGACACCGGACCCCTGCTCGCCCGGGCGGGCCTGCCCGCGACGCTGGCCGAGGAAGTCCCGTCGCTGGAACGGGGGTCGGAGCGGGGCACGGCCGAGTGGGGCACGGCTGGGCGGGTTCTGGCGGAACGGGCCCCAGCGGACCGGGGCCCGGCGGACCGGGCCCCGTCGGAGCGGGTTCCGGCCGAGCGGTTCGGGCAGCTCGTCAGAATGCTCTGGGCCGCCCTCGACGACGAGCTGATCGGCTTCGGCGGCGCCCCCAGCAAGGTGGGGACCTTCGCGATGATGGCCCACGCCGTGGTCCACGGCAGCCGTGACCTGCGCGAGGCGCTCCGACGGGCCGGGGCCTTCTACGCGCTCTTCCCCGGCGGGCCGTGGTTCCGCCTCGTCGAACCGGCGGCGGACGCAGCCGGGGCCGGCGACGCCGACGAGGCCCGGCTGGAGTTCGACCTCTCCGGGTACGACGACCCCCTGCACGTCGGCGCCGAGTCCACCGTGCTGGTCGCGCACCGCTTCGCCGGCTGGCTCGTCCGGCGGCGGGTCGGGCTGCGCAGAGTCGAGTTCGTCCACCCCGAACCCCGCCACGCGGGCGAGTGCGCCCTCCTGTTCGAGGCGCCCTGCGTCTTCGGCGCCCCGCGAACGGCCGCCGTCCTCGACCGCGCCGACCTCGACGAGCCTGTCCTGCGGGACGCGGCCGCGCTCAAGGTCTTCCTCCGGCGGGCTCCCGTCGACGTGCTCGTCCGCGCCGACTACGGGAGCACGGCGACCGGCCGGGTGCGGCACCTGATCGGCAGGTCCCTGCCCGCGGGCCGGGTTCCGACGCCCGAGGAAATCGCGGTCCTGCTGTCCGTCAGCCCGCAGACCCTCCGCCGCCGGCTGGCCGCCGAGGGGACCACGTACCAGCGGGTCCGCGACCAGGTGCGGCGCGACCACGCCCTCGCCGAGCTGGCCGTCGGCCGGATCTCGATCGAGCGTCTCTCGCGCCGGCTCGGATTCTCCGAACCCAGCGCGTTCCACCGGGCGTTCCGGCGCTGGACCGGCGAGACGCCCCGGGCCTACCAGGCCCGGACCGGGACCGCGGACCACCCGGTCGCCCCCTCGGTCCCTTTGTCGCGCGCGTCCGGTCAACAACCCTGAGCGGTACGGTCACGGCCGCCGCCCGCCGTCCGGCCTACCGTCCCGCCATGACCGAAATCGACCGGTCCGGCGGTGTACGGCTGCCGGACTCCCGGGACGGCCGTCCGCAGGGACGTACTCGCGGACGCCCCTGCGCACTCCCCGGTGGCCGTCCCCGCGTTCGCCTCAGCGGCCGGCTCCGCGCCCGTCCCCCGGGCCGGACCGGACCCCGGTGACCGTGCGTCGGGTGGCCGCCGTCGTCCTCGGGGTCGGCGTGGTGCTCTGCCTGGTGGCGGTCGTGGCCGTGACGTCACTCGGGGTACGAGTCGACGGTACGAGCATGGCGCCGACCCTCCACCCGGGGGACCGGGTGCTCGCGACGCCGGGCTCCGCGGCGGCGGCGCGCCGTTTCGACGTGGTCCTGCTCCGGGCCACCGAAAGGGACGCGCTTCTGGTCAAGCGGGTGATCGGGCTGCCCGGCGACCGCGTCGCCATCGTGTCCACGCCCGAGGAGCCCTTCCAGGTGCTGTTGCAGGAGGCGGGCACGGGCCCGGTCCGGCGGGTCGTGGCACCGCAGTGGGCGGCGCAGGCCCGTCGAGCGGGTGCCTGCTGCGGGCCCGACGGGACGGGCTCCGCGCGGACCGCGCTGCGGACCGTGCCCGAGGGATCGTTCTTCTACCTGGGCGACAACCCCGACCTGTCGGACGACTCGCGGACGTACGGCTGGGGCGAGATCGCGCGGATCGAGGGCCGGGTCGGATTGCGGGCCTTCCCGGTCTCGGCGTCCGCGGAGATCGGCAACCGCCCTGTCCTGGAGGGTTATGCGGGGCCGGGGCCCTAGGCAGCGCAGCGGGCCGGGCCGGAGCTTCCTGTCCCGGCCGGGGATCCGTCGCCGCTCAGGCCTGGGGTGCGGCCGCCGGCATGCGCTCGGTGCCCGTACTCAGGGCGACCCGTACGACGGTGTCCGCGATCCGGCCGGCCGACTCCTCCGGCGAGGAGGTCGCCTGGACGATGTGGCTCGCCGTCAGGCGCACCGCCGCGTCCACGGCGAGGTCCCGCGCCACCGGGTCGATCGTCGGCCAGGCCTCCGTGACGTACGCGTCGGCCATCGCCGTCGCCAGGTCGAAGGCCGCCGCCGAGCGGGTCGTCAGGTAGGAGAGGAGGCCGTCCTCGCCGGTGCTCGTCAGCATGGCCTTGATCAGTGGGTTCCGGCCGGCCAGCGTGAGCGTGAAGCCGACCGCGGCCTCGACCGCCGCCCTCAGGTCGTCCCGGTGGGCGTCCAGCCCCTCCTGGATGCCGACCAGGCAGCGCTCCAGCTCACGCTGGAAGAGGGCCTCGCCGACCGCCTCCTTGGAGGGGAACTCCGAGTACAGCGTCTGGCGGCTGACCCCGACCGCGCCGGCCAGGTGGGACATCCGGAGCTTGTCGAAGCCGCGGTCGGCGACCGCCTCGTACGCGGCGTCCAGCAGCCGCTCGCGCAGCAGCGTCCGGACCGTCTCCCTGAACCGTGGCATCGGGCAAGCCTAGTCCAGCCGCGTTCGGCCCCAGAATTGTTCGAAGTGTTGACACTTCTTGGAAGAGTGTCCAATTCTCAAACAAGCAGTCGTGAAGTGTCATGCGACTCCGGATCCCCCGCGCGGCACGTGCGGGACGACGGTTGGAGACCACATGCAGCACGAGACCCGAGGCGTCACCCGCTGGCGCAGATCCGCCTTCCTCGCCGTGCCCGCCACGGCGGCCGTCGCCGCCATGGCCACGGCCATGGTCCAGGGCGCGCTCGCCGCGAACCTCTCGCTGACCAGCGTCCCCTTCACCCTCAGCTCGAAGACGGTGGCCGCCCCGCAGGGCATCGGCGCCGTCATGCACACCATCGACGCCGGCGGCGCCAAGGGGGCCGCCGAGGTCGGCCTCGCCAAGGCCGGCCTCGACGGCATCTGCGTGCACGCCGTCCAGTCCGTCAACCTCCCGGTGATCGGCAGCCTCGGCACCTGGTCGCTCAACATCTCCTCACCGGCGGCGGCCACGCCGCTGACCAGCGACCAACTCGTCGCCGGCGCCGGACTCCAGGCCAACAAGCTCGTCCTGGACGCCCAGTCGCTCAAGGCCGCCACGGCCACGCTCCACGCGAGCGACACCAGCCCGAACGTCATCGGCGCCGCCGCCGACGGCGCCGGGATCAAGAGCAGCGGGATCACCGACGGCGCCCCGGGCCAGTTCGGACTCGACGCCACCGGTGGCCGCACCGACATCAGGAACCTCAACGCCGACGCCCACGGCGCCACCATCTCCGGCGCCATCACCCTGCCGGACCTCGCGATCGGCATCGCCATGAGGACGACACCGCCCGCCATGCCCGCGATGCCGCCCACGCCTACCTGGAGGATCTTCCCGAGCGGGGCCATCGGCAGGAAGAAGATGACGAAGCCGCCGAGCGCGGTCCAGACGGTCGCCCAGAACGGCCGGGTGCGCCGCCAGCGCCGGAAGGCCGCGCGGGTGCCGTGGGTACGTCCGGCGGGACCGGCGGGGGCCGCCGCGGCGGGCTCGTCGCTTCCGGCGGGCTGTGCGAGCGGCTCGGGAAGATCCTCCAGGTAGGCGTGGGCGGCATCGCGGGCATGGAGGG
>NZ_RDBH01000179.1 GCF_008042145.1 Streptomyces sp. adm13(2018) | reverse complement strand
CTCGGCCGACGGTTCGGCGGCGAAGCGGGCGTAGACCTCGGGGCGGGTGCGGCGGAGCCGGAGGGCGAGGAGCAGGCCGAGGACGAGGACGGCGGGGACGACGGCGACCAGGACGGTGTTGACCGTCGGGGAGGCGTTGGTGAAGAGCGCGACCTTGGAGGCGACCAGCCAGATCGCCACGGCGAGGAGGACGGCCGCGGTGCCGGGCGCGACGAGGGTGCGCAGGGCGCCCTCCTGGTGCGGGACGCGCCGGAAGTAGCGGACGACGGCGAGGGCGGCGAGCAGCATCAGGGCCATCAGACCGAGCATGCCCGGGGTGTTCACCCAGAGCAGCAGCTGGGTGTACGGGTCGGCGCCGGCGGCCGCGAAGCCGAGGACGACGACCGCGCCGAGCACGGTCTGGGCGAGGCCCGCGACGTACGGGGAGCGGTGCCGGGGGTGGATCCGGCCGAGGGCGGCGGGCAGGACGCCCTCCTCGGCGAGGGCGAGGGCGTAGCGGTTGATGGCGTTGTGGAAGGCGAGCAGCGAGGCGATGATGCTGGTCACGATGAACACGTGCATCAGGTCGGCGGCCCAGGGCCCGACGTAGGTGGTGATGGCGGCGAAGAAGAGTCCGCCGGGGTCGCCGGCGGCGGCCGCGACGACCCGGTCGTCGCCGAAGGCCTGGATCACGGTCCAGACGACGAAGGCGTAGAAGAGCCCGAGGAAGCCGACCGCGATGTAGGTGGCGCGGGGGATGGTGCGGGCCGGGTCGCGGGCCTCGCGGCGGTAGATCACGGTGGACTCGAAGCCGGTGAAGGCCGAGAAGGCGAAGGCCAGGACGGCCGCCGTGCCGGGGACGAGGACGTGGCCGGGGGCGAAGGAGGCGAGGGAGAGCCCGTCGGCGCCGCCCTTGAGGAGCACGCCGCCGGCGAGCAGGACGAGGATGCCGGTCTCGGCGACGAGCAGGACGCCGAGGACCCTGGCGCCGAAGTCGATCGAGCGGTAGCCGCCGTACCAGATGAGCACCAGGCCGGCGAGGGCTACGGGGAGCCAGGGGAGGTCCGCGCCCCCCAGGGCGCCGGCGGTGTCGGAGGTGGCGGAGCCGAGGAGTCCGTAGACGCCGATCTCCATGCCGTTGTAGCCGACCATGGCGACGAGGGCGGCGGCGATGCCGAGGGGGGTGCCGAGGCCCTGGGCGATGTACGCGTAGAAGGCGCCGCCGCTGCGGACGTGGCGGCTCATGGCGGTGAAGCCGACGGCGAAGATCGCCAGGGTGATGCCGGCGAGGAGGTAGCCGGCCGGGGCGCCGATGCCGCCGAGGACGAGGGCGATGGGGGCGACGCCGGCCATCACGGTGAGTGGGGCGGCGGCGGAGACGACGAAGAAGGAGATGTCGGCGGTGCCGAGGGTGCCGGGGCGCAGGCCGGCCGGCTCGTCGGGGGTGCGGGACGACGGGCCGGCGGACGTACGGGAGGACCTGTCGGCGGACGTGCCGGAGGGCGTGCTGGAAGGCAGGCGGGAGGACATGCGGGAGAAGCCCTTCTCGTAAACCTAAAGGCTTTCGGTTGGCGCAATGTAGCCTCGTGCCCGACGATTCGGGAAGACCTGAACAGCTGGAGTACGTCCATGGGCCGGCCGCACAAGCCCCTGCTCGACCGGGTGCGCATCACCACCACCGCACTCGAACTCGTCGACGAACAGGGCGACTTCAGCGTCCCGCAGATCGCCCGCCGGCTCGGCGTGCAGACGGCCTCGGTGTACCACCATGTGGACGGCCGGGACGGCATCGTGGAGCTGCTGCGCGAGCGGGTCTGCGAGGCCATCGACGGCGGCACGCTCGACGGACGGCCCTGGGACGCGGCCGTCGCCGCCTGGGCGCGGTCCTACCGGGCCGCCTTCGCCGCCCACCCCAAGGCGATCCCGCTGCTCACCACCTCGCCGGTGCGCGCGCCCCGGGTCCTGGAGCAGTACGAGAAGGCGGTCGCCCTGCTGCTCGACGCGGGCTTCGCCCTCCCCGAGGTGATGCCGGTGATCATCGCCCTGGAGAACCTGGTCCTGGGCTCCGCCCTCGACATGGCGGCGCCGGAGGCGATGTGGGAGCTGGCCGACGACACGGCGACACCGCGCCTCGCGCGGGCGCTCGCCGCCTTCCCCGAGGGCGGCCGGACCGACACCGCCTTCGAACTCGCCCTGGCCGGCTACCWGGCCCACATCCGGGGCCTGGCGGAGGGCGCGTAGCCGGGCGGGGAGGGGCCGCCCGGCTACGC
>NZ_RDBH01000178.1 GCF_008042145.1 Streptomyces sp. adm13(2018) | reverse complement strand
GCCCCGGCCCACCACACGACCGCCGCGCCACCGGCGAGCGCGAGGGCCCCGCCGCCCACACCGACCCAGCCGGGCACCGCCGACCCCGCGCTCGTCGAGCGTCCTGGGCCGGCGCTGCCCGGCTGGGTCGGTGTGGTCGGCGGGGCCCTCGCGCTCGCCGGTTGCGCGGCGGTCGTGTGGTGGGCCGGGGCCGTTCCCGGTGAGGCGGCCCGGATGCTGCGGCTGCCGGAACGCCCGTACCACGGCATCCACCTCGGCCAGTGGGCGCTCCTCGCGCTCGGTGTCGTCCTCGCCCTGTTCGCGCTCGGCGGGCTCGGCCGGGGCCGGGTGGGTTACGCGTACGTGCTGACGCTGTTCGGCGACTACCGCGGCACGGTCCGCCGGACCGGTCTGCTCTGGGCCAGCCCGCTGCTGCTGCGCCGCCGGGTCGACGTACGGCTGCGGCACTGGCGCAGTGAGCCGCTGTCCGCGGTGGACGCCAAGGGCACCGCGCTCGACGTCACCGTGCTCGTGGTGTGGCGGGTGCGGGACACCGTCCGCGCGGCGCTGGGTGTCGACGGCCACGAGGACTACCTGCGCGAGCAGGTGGAGGCGGCCATGGCCCGGGTGCTGTCGCAGCTCCCGGCCGACGCCTTCCACGAGGACGCCCCGACGCTCCGGGACGCGGAGGCCGTCGGCGAGGCGCTGACCCGGATGCTGTCGGCGGAGTGCGCGCCGGTCGGCGTGGACGTGTTCTCGGCGCAGCCGACGCGGATCGAGTACGCGCCGGACGTGGCGGCGGCGATGCGGCGGCGCCGGATCGCGGCGATCGACGCGAAGCACCGGGACAGCGTGCTCACCTCGGTGGTGGACGCGGTGGACGACGTGGTCCACCGGCTGACCAGTCGTGGTCTGGTGGAGCTCGACGACTACGAGCGCAAGGCGCTGGTCAAGGACCTGACGGTGGCGTTCTACACGGGACGGACGGGTCCTGTAGAGGGGGCGTGAAGGGATGGACATGTGCAACTTCCGTCCATACCTTGGTACTTGGTCCAGACCAAAATCGGAACGACGTACCACCGCACGCGTGCGCGCACGGCCCTTCGGAACTCCCCCACGTTCTCCTGGAGCGAAGCATGCGCAAAAAGTCAGTCGGGTCGGCGGTGGTGGCGCTCGGCGTCGCCGGCGCCACCCTCCTCGCCACCGGTAGTGCCGGAAGCCACGGCTACACCGACTCGCCGATCAGCCGCCAGAAGCTCTGCGCCAACGGCACCGTGACCAACTGCGGCAACATCCAGTGGGAGCCGCAGTCGGTCGAGGGCCTCAAGGGCTTCCCCTCCGCCGGTCCCGCCGACGGGAAGATCTGTTCCGCCGGGCTCTCGCAGTTCGCAGAGCTCGACGATCCCCGGGGCGGAGCGTGGCCCGCCACGCAGCTCACGGCGGGGCAGAGCTACAGCTTCCGCTGGCAGTTCACCGCCCGGCACCGCACCACCGACTTCAAGTACTACATCACCAAGAACGGCTGGAACCCGAGTCAGAAGCTGACCCGGGCCTCGCTCGACCCCCAGCCGTTCCTGACCGTCCCCTACAACAACCAGCAGCCGCCGGCGACCCTCTCGCACTCCGGGACGATCCCGGCGGGCAAGACGGGCCGTCACCTGATCCTGGCGGTGTGGACGGTCGCGGACACGGCGAACGCGTTCTACGCGTGCTCCGACGTCAAGTTCTGACGCCGGGGTGGCTCGGCGGCCGTTCCGACGGCCGCCGAGCCGCCGCCCCCGACCTCCCTGACCGTCCCTGACCGTCCCTGACCGTCCCTGGGCGTTCATTTCTGATGGGACGTCAGTTACAGTCCGGCCCATGAGGGGTGCGGACACCGTCGCGGAACTCGTACGGCGCCAGTGGGGCGACCACCGGATCGGGCTGAGGGACGAGCACCACACCCTCACCCACCACCAGATCGCCGCCGGCGCCGCCGCGCGGGCCGCACTGCTCGTGGACCTGATGCCACCCCTGCCGGGGGGCGAGCCGCACCTCGGCATCCTGCTCGACAACACGCCGGAGTACCCGCTCTGGCTCAGCGCGGCGGCCCTCGCGGGGGCCGCCGTCGCCGGCCTCAACCCCACCCGGCGCGGCGCCGAACTCGCCCGGGACGTCCGGCACACCGCGTGCCGGGTCCTGGTCACCCAGCGCGCCCACCTGCCGCTCCTCGACGGCCTCCCGCTGCCCGGCGTCCGGATCCTGGTCACGGACACCGACGCGTACCGGGAACTCCTCGCGCCGTACGGATCCGCCCGGCCGGGCGACGCGCGCCTCGGCCCGGTACGCCCCGGCACCCGGTTCCTGCTCTCCTTCACCTCCGGATCGACGGGCGCCCCGAAGGCGGCGCTCTGCAGCCAGGGACGGCTGGCGGCGGCCGGCGCCTCGCTGGCGGACCACTTCTCCGTCGGCCGGGACGACGTCCACTACGTCTGCATGCCGATGTTCCACGGGAACGCGGTGATCGCGGACTGGGCACCGGCGCTGGTCGCCGGAGCGGGAGTGGCGCTGCGCGCCCGCTTCTCCGCCTCCCGATTCCTGCCGGACGTACGCGCCTTCGGGGCCACCTACTTCACCTACGTCGGCCGGGCGGTGCAGTACCTCCTGGCGACCCCGCCCACCCCCGACGACCGCGCGCACCGGCTCCGCCTCGGCTTCGGCACGGAGGCCGGGGCGGTGGACGCGGCACGCTTCCGGGAGCGCTTCGGGGTGCCGCTGGTGGAGGGGTACGGCTCCTCCGAGGGCGGCGCGTCGATCCAGCGGACGCCGGACACGCCACGGGGCGCGGTGGGCCGGGCGGCGCCGGGCGACGACCTGGCGGTGGTGGACGCGGAGACCGGCCGGGAGTGCGCGCCGGCCGTGTTCTCCCCGACGGGCCGGCTCCTCAACGCCTCCGAGGCGGTGGGGGAGCTCGTCAACCGGGGCCGCAGCACCTTCGAGGGCTACTGGCGCAACCCGGACGCCGAGGCGGCACGGCTGCGCGAGGGCTGGTACTGGACGGGGGACCTCTTCTACCGGGACGCCGAGGGCCACCTCTACTTCGCGGGCCGTACGGACGACCGGCTGCGGGTCGACAGCGAGAACCTGGCCGCGGCGATGATCGAGCACATCCTGGCCCGCTGGGAACGGGCCGCGGGGGTCGCGGTCTACGCGATACCGGACCCGGTGGCCGGGGACCAGGTGATGGCGGCCCTGGCCCTGCGGGAGGGGGAGGTCTTCGCGCCCGCGGAGTTCGCCGCGTTCCTCGCGGCGCAGCGGGACCTGGGCACGAAGATGCCGCCGCGCTTCGTCCGGGTGATGGCCGAGCTGCCCCTCACCGCCACGAACAAGATCCACCGGGTGGCCCTCCGCCGGGCCGCCTTCCTCTGCCCGGACCCCGTCTGGTGGCGCCCCGCCCCGACCGCCCCGTACGAACC
>NZ_RDBH01000177.1 GCF_008042145.1 Streptomyces sp. adm13(2018) | reverse complement strand
GAATCTCAAAAAGCCGGTCTCAGTTCGGATTGGGGTCTGCAACTCGACCCCATGAAGTCGGAGTTGCTAGTAATCGCAGATCAGCATTGCTGCGGTGAATACGTTCCCGGGCCTTGTACACACCGCCCGTCACGTCACGAAAGTCGGTAACACCCGAAGCCGGTGGCCCAACCCCTTGTGGGAGGGAGCTGTCGAAGGTGGGACTGGCGATTGGGACGAAGTCGTAACAAGGTAGCCGTACCGGAAGGTGCGGCTGGATCACCTCCTTTCTAAGGAGCACAGTACCGATTGCAGGCAAATGTTCTGCACGGTCAGCTCATGGGTGGAACGTTGATTAGTTGGCACAGTCTTGATCCGGTGAATCGTGAGTACTGCTTCGGCGTGGAAAACGGGATTCTGGAAACGGACTGTGCTTGGCACGTTGTTGGGTGTCTGAGGGTACGGCCGGCTGGTCGTCCTTCAAGATTCCGGCCCCAGTGAACTTGACTTGTTTGAGTCAGGGTGATGGGTGGCTGGTCGTTGTTTGAGAACTACACAGTGGACGCGAGCATCTGTGGCCAAGTTTTTAAGGGCGCACGGTGGATGCCTTGGCACCAGGAACCGATGAAGGACGTGGGAGGCCACGATAGTCCCCGGGGAGCCGTCAACCAGGCTTTGATCCGGGGGTTTCCGAATGGGGAAACCCGGCAGTCGTCATGGGCTGTCACCCATGCCTGAACACATAGGGCATGTGGAGGGAACGAGGGGAAGTGAAACATCTCAGTACCCTCAGGAAGAGAAAACAACCGTG
>NZ_RDBH01000176.1 GCF_008042145.1 Streptomyces sp. adm13(2018) | reverse complement strand
CGTCTGAACGCCTCGAAGAGGACTTCGTCTACGCCGCCGCCTACGGCCCGCGTCTCGTCGTCGACCTCTCCGCCCTGGTCTCCGGCGGCGTTGGAAGGCGGGGGTGAGGGGGCCGACGAGTTCGATGTCGTTGAACCGGCGGGCGTGGAGGAGCAGACCCAGGAGGGTTGCGCCGCCGGAGACCAGGGCGGAGAGGTCGACGACGAGACGCGGGCCGTAGGCGGCGGCGTAGACGAAGTCCTCTTCGAGGCGTTCAGACGTGTGGGCGTCGGCCGTGCCGCTCAGTGTCAGCAGGTAGCGCCGGGGTGGACGGTGTGGGTTATGCGCAGGTCACGGGGTGCGGGTCCTGCTGCGTCGTCCATCTGCCCAGCCTCTCAGACATCTGCGTCGCCCGAGGACGTGCTCACGTCTGCGAGGGGGACGCGCARGGCGAGCAGGGCGGTGTCGTCGCTGGCCCAGCCGCTGTGGTGGGCGTCGAGAACGCTGGTGAGGTGGGTGATGGTTGCGGCGGCATCCATGGTGTGGCTSGCGGCCGAAGTCGAGGAGGGCGTCGTCGCCATAGCGTTCCTCGCCGCCGGTCACGGCGTGAGTGTGGGCTTCGGTGAGGCCGTCGGTGTGCAGGAGCAGGGTGTCGCCGGGGGCAAGGTGGATGGCGGTGGTGGTGATGTGCGGGTCGGGCAGGACGCCGAAACCGCCTGGCACACCGTCTCCGACTGATACCTGCCAGGAAGCTCTCACCCTACGGAGAATCGGACAGTCACCGTTCGCCGTGCCTCGCAGAGCGGTGAACCGCTGCCGTTCTCATGAAAGAAAGCCGTGCGGGGGCCGGGCCAGCACCCCCTGGATCGCCCCCCGCACCCGTACTGCCGATGGCAGGG
>NZ_RDBH01000175.1 GCF_008042145.1 Streptomyces sp. adm13(2018) | reverse complement strand
GGTCCGCGACGGCGACTTCTGGGTCCTCAACGGCGTCAAGCGGTGGATCACCAACGCCGGCGTCTCCGAGTACTACACCGTGATGGCCGTCACCGACCCCGACCAGCGCTCCAGGATCGTGTCGAAGGAGCCGTTGCTCAGGGTCATCCCGGTGGCGACGACCACGTCGGCCCGGTCGAGGACCTCGTGCATGTCGTCGGTGACGGGGTCGCCCCACTGGGTCGCCCTGAGGTTGAAGTCGCAGGGCAGGGGTTCGCCGCCACGCTCGCGGATCGCCGCGACCAGGGGGTTCACCACGCCGATGAGCCCGACCTGGGCGCCCTCCTCGATGTCGAGAAGGCCGGCGACGGCCGCGTCCCGGGCCCTCGCCCGGAGCTCCGGAGTGCCGCTCGGCAGGGTCACCGGCTCGGCGTCCCCCTCTTCGGCGGCGGCCCGGTGCGGTCGGGCGTGGGAGAGGTAGGCGTCGAGGGCGGCCGTCCGCAGGGGGCGGGGGGCGTCACGCAGCAGGACGTCCAGGGGAGCCCCCGAGGAGGCGCGGGATATCTCCGGAGTCAGCTCGCCCGACTCGAACGCGCAGCCGCCGAAGGCCGCTCCGACGCGGACCAGGACGTACTGGTTGAGGTAGGTGGTGTCCCCGCCGGCCAGGCGGGTTCCGTGGTGGATCCAGAACACGCTGGTCGCGACGAGTTCGGCGGGGAGCGGGCCGTGTTCACCTGGTGGATCCAGAACACGCTGGTCGCGACGAGTTCGGCGGGGAGCGGGCCGTGTTCACC
>NZ_RDBH01000174.1 GCF_008042145.1 Streptomyces sp. adm13(2018) | reverse complement strand
CGCCCTGGCCGTCCTCGGGCTGTGCATGTCGATGGTTCCCGAGCGGTCCCAGGACCTCAACTTCGTCGTCCTGCTGATGGGAGCCTGGCTGATCATCGCGCCGTGGGTGGTCGGGTCGAGCCCCGACACGGGCACCGTCCTCAGCAACGTCATCACCGGCGCGTGCGTCTGCCTGTTCTCCCTCACGGCCGGCGGACTGCTCATGACCAAGCGAAGGACGTGAGGCCCGGATCCTCTTCCGGAACGGCGGCCCCTCCTCTCCCGGAGGTGCCGCCGTTCGCCGCTTTCCCGCTCCGGAACGGCCACTGCCCGGTAACGAATTGACCCACGCCGTTTCGGCCACCTAAGTTCTGCGTAAAGCTTGCTCCACAGGGACAGGCTCTCCCGCTCGCACACCCGGTCCTTGGGGGGACAAAGTGAACTGGTACCTCGACGTCATCAAGAAGTACGCCGTCTTCAGCGGCCGGGCACGGCGCAAAGAATTCTGGATGTTCCAGCTCTTCAACTTCATCATCTCGATCGTGCTCGTCGCCATCGGCACGGCGATCGACTTCTCGCTGCTGAGCACGATCTACTCGCTGGCCGTCCTCCCGGCGATCGACTTCTCGCTGCTGAGCACGATCTACTCGCTGGCCGTCCTCC
>NZ_RDBH01000173.1 GCF_008042145.1 Streptomyces sp. adm13(2018) | reverse complement strand
CCTCTGGCGCATCGACCTCGACCCCGAGGGCCGCCGCGTCGCCACCGACGTCCGCCGCGCCCTCGTCCGCAGCCGCGCCAAACTCGACTACGCGGGCGTCCAGCGGCAGATCGACACGGGCACGGCCGAGGAGCCCGTGGCCCTCCTCCGGGACATCGGACGCCTCCGCGAGGCCCTCGAAGCCGAACGCGGCGGGATCTCCCTCAACGTCCCCGAGCAGGAGATCGTCGAGCAGGACCACACCTACTCCCTCGCCTACCGCGCCCCGCTCCCCGCGGACGGCTGGAACGCCCAGATCTCCCTCCTCACCGGCATGGCCGCCGCCGACCTCATGACCGCCGCCGGCACCGGCATCCTCCGTACCCTGCCCACCGCCCCCGACGGCGCCGTCGCCCGGCTGCGCCGCTCCGCGCAGGCCCTCGGCGTGGACTGGCCGCACCACGTCTCGTACGCCGACGTCGTCCGGGCCGCCGACCCCGCCGACCCGCGCCAGGCCGCGTTCCTCCAGGAGTGCACCACCCTGCTCCGGGGCGCCGGCTACACCGTCTTCACCGACGGCCACGTCCCCACCCCGGCCGTGCACGCCGCCGTCGCCGACGAGTACACCCACTGCACCGCGCCCCTCCGCCGCCTCGTCGACCGGTACGCGGGCGAGCTGTGCGTGGCGGCGGTCGCGGGCGACGAACCGCCCGAGTGGGTACGGGCCGCCCTGCCGGCCCTGCCCGACGAGATGGCGGACGGCTCGCGCCGCGCGAACACCGTGGAACGCGAGAGCGTCGACATCGTCGAGGCGGCGCTGCTGCGGGAACGGGTCGGCGAGATCTTCGACGCGTACGTGATCGACGTGAAGGAGCGCGAACCGGCCGTCGGCACCGTCCACCTGGACGACCCGGCGGTCGTCGCCCGGATCGCGGGCGGCACGTCCCGGCTGCCGCTGGGGGAGTGGCTGCGGGTCAGGCTCGCGGAAGCGGATCCGGGGACGGCGAAGGTGCTGTTCGCGCCCGCGTGACGGCCGGGCCGAGCGCGCGGTACAGGGCGCGGGCGTCGTCGGCGTGGAAGCGGATCAGCCGTACGGGCCGGGGGGCGCCGAAGAACCGGGGCGCGTCGACCGGTTCGGTCAGCTCGACGGTGAGGGAGGTCTGCGAGCCGACGGCGAGGTTCAGTTCGCCCTCGGCCTTGTCGTGCGAGAACACCAGCTCGTGCCGGACCGACGCGATCCGGTCGAGGGGTACGGACACGTCGACGTGCGCGGCCTGGCGGAGCCGCAGGACGTCGCCGGTGAGGGTGTGGGGGCGGGTCGCGGAGGCGGCGTGCAGGCCGAGGACGAAGAGCACGGTGTAGACGTCCAGGACGAGGACGACCCCGTGGACGGCGGGCCAGTCGGCGAGCAGGTACGACAGGCCGACGGTCTCGACCACGCACACGAACGCGAAGCCGTACATGAGCGCGGCCTGGTCACGGGCGTGCGGGAACATGCCGTCGACCCCCTCGACGCCGTGCGGGCGCCGGGCCGCCCAGCGTCCCAGGCTCGCCATGATCCGCAGCTCGTGCCCCATGATCCGCAGCACCGGCGCGGGCACGAGCTCGGCCAGCACCTCCCGCCGGGAGAGCCCGCGGCGCCGCAGCCGCAGATAGGCGAGGCCCTCGGCGAGCAGGAGCGCGAGGAGGAGCAGCTCGGCGCCGGCCCATACCGCCGGGGGGATCCGGAACCCGCCGACGAGCAGGACGGCGAGGACGACCTCGGCGGGCAGGGCGGCGTAGGCGAGGAGCCGGAGGAGACGCGGGGAACGGGCACGGGAGGCCGGTGG
>NZ_RDBH01000172.1 GCF_008042145.1 Streptomyces sp. adm13(2018) | reverse complement strand
GATCACCGACCGGGTGGACGCCCTCGGTGACCGCCGCGCGTCCGTCGCGCAGGCCCTCGACCGGCTCTACGACGCACACCGGGTCCAGCTCTTCGTCGTCTACGTACGGGACTTCTCGGGCCGCACGGGCCAGGAGTGGGCCGACGCCACGGCCGAGCGCAACGGCCTCGGGGCCGACGACCTGCTGCTCGCCGTCGCGACCCACGACCGCCGGTACGGCTACTCCGCCGCCCCGGACGGCCCCCTCAGCCAGACCCGGCTCGACGAGGTCGCGAGGACGGCGATCGAACCGGCGCTGCGGCAGAACGACTGGGCGGGCGCCGCGATCGGCGCGGCCGACGGCTACTCCGCCGTCCTCGCCGGGCAGCCCGTCCCCGCTCCGGCGATCACCCCCGGTCCCGCCGACCCGGGCAGCGCGGCCGACGACGGCACCTCGGCGACCGACCTCGTCCTTCCGGTGGTCCTCGTCGGCGGCGCCGGCGCCGTGGCCGCCTACGCGTACAGCAAGCGGCGCCGGCGGTCGGAGACCCGCACCACGCCGCAGGGCGGGCAGGGCTGGGGCCCGCCGAAGGAGCCCGCACCGCCCTCCCAGGAGGAACTCGACGGGCAGGCCCGGCAGACGCTGGTCGCCACCGACGACGCCGTCCGCACCAGCCAGGAGGAACTCGGGTTCGCGACCGCCCAGTTCGGCGAGGAGTCCGTCCGCCCCTTCACCGATGCGGTCGCCTTCGCCGCGGAGCAGCTGACGGCCTCGTTCCGGCTGCGGCAGAAGCTGGACGACGCGTTCCCCGAGGACGACTCGACCCGGCGGAGCATGCTGGACGAGATCCTGCGCCGCTGCGCGGAGGCGAACGCCCGGCTGGACGCCGAGAGTGAGGACTTCGACCGGCTGCGGGCCCTGGAGCGGACCGCCCCGGAGGCTCTGGCCGCCGTGGAGGCCGCGGTCCGGGAGCAGACCGGGAGGACGGACACGGCCGAGGCGGCGCTGACGGCGATGCGCGAGCGGTACGCGGAGACGGCGGCCGCGCCGGTCGCCGGCGACGTCGACCAGGCCAGGGACCGGCTGGTCTTCGCGGCGGACCACGTCGGGCAGGCCCGCGCCCGGATCGACGCGGGCGACAACGGCGGGGCCGCCGTCCACATCCGGGCGGCCGAGGGCGCCGTGGACCAGGCGGCCCGGCTGGCGGAGGCGGTGGACCGGCGGGCGCAGGAGCTGGCCGAGGCGTTCGGGAAGCTGCCCGGCGCCCTGTCGGAGACGGACGCCGACCTCGCGGAGGCCCGGGGGCTGCTGCGCGGCACCGCCGAGGGGGTGTCGACGGCCGATCTGCAGGGCCGGGTGGCCCGCGCGGAATCGGTGCTGGCCGAGGTGCGGCGGGTCGTGGAATCGGGACGGTACGACCCGCTCGACGCGCTGCGCCGGGTGGAGGAGGCCGACGGGGCGCTCGACGAGGCACTGGAGGGCGCACGGGAGCGCGAGTCGGGCAGCCGACGCGCCCGTGCGCTCCTGGACCAGGCGATGCTGACGGCCCGCTCGGCGATCGGGGCGGCCGCGGACTACGTCACCACGCACCGGGGCGCCGTGGGCAGCGAGGCCCGTACGCGGCTGGCCGAGGCGCAGCGCCGCTGGGAGAAGGCGCGGGTGCTGGCCGAGGCGGACGACCCGCAGACCGCCCTCGGGGAGGCCCGGCAGGCGGACGCGCTCGCCCGGCAGGCCCAGGACCTCGCCGAGCAGGACGTCCGGAGATATGGGAACCCGAACGGCCTGGGCGGTGTGACAGGGGTGGGAGACAGGGGTGGGAG
>NZ_RDBH01000171.1 GCF_008042145.1 Streptomyces sp. adm13(2018) | reverse complement strand
GGGTGCGAAGACGGACGGCGTGAGGGCGGACGGCGTAGGGGCGGACGCTGCGAGGACGGACGGCGTGAAGGCGGGCGGCGGCGGGCGGGACGGCACCCCCGTGGCCGTCCGCCTGCTGCTGCCCGCCTCCACGCCCGTCACCGAGCAGCCCGGCTGGACCCTCGGGGTCGCCGCGCCCGCCGCGGCCGACGAACTCGCCGCGGCCGACGCGCAGGCGGCCCGCGCCCTGCGCCGGGCGGAGGCCACCCGCGCGCCCCTGGTCCGCCACCGCCCGGGCGGACTCGCCGCCCTGGTGGACCCGGACGAGGCCGCCGCCCACGCGCGCGCCCTGCTCGGCCCCCTCACGGAACCGCTCGGGGAGACCCTGCGCACCTGGCTGTCGCTGCACGGCAGCTGGGACCGGACGGCGGTGGCCCTGGACGTGCACCGCAACACCGTCCGCCAGCGGATCACCCGCTGCGCCGCCCTCCTCGACCGGGACCTGGACGACCCGGACGTGCGGATGGAGCTGTGGTTCGCGCTCGGGTCCCGCTGAGGCGCGGGGGCTCCGCGAGAGCCCCGGCGCCTCGGCGGGACGCGTCTCAGTAGAGCTTGTTCACCGCGGTCTTCGTCGTCGTCTTGAAGGCGGTCAGCGGGGCGTCCTTGAAGTCGCCCAGCTGGCCCCAGCGGACGAAGGTGACCGTCTTGCCGTCCCGGCCCACCGAGAAGAGGTGGATGTCGGTGCTGCCGATCTGCGGGTCGGCGGTGTCCAGGCTGTAGACCCAGGCGCCCTCCTCGACGGCGACCTTCCCGTGCGCGGCGCTGACGGCCTTCAGGCCCGGGTTCTGCTTCTGGAGCAGGGGGCCGCAGCCGGCGAGGGACGTGCGGAGGGTGTCGACCAGCTTCACGGCGTCGGCCTCGGTGCGGGACACGTGGGTGATCTGGACGCCGTTGGTGTCGAGCTCGGTGCTGAACTCGCGGTAGCGGGAGTTCTGCGCCGGGATCTTGTACGGGGCGCAGAGGGCGCCGCCGTTCTCCGGGACGCCGGCGAAGACCTGGGTGGCGGTCCACGGGGTGGCCGACGGCGGCATCTGGGAGGCGGCGAGGAAGGCGGGCTGCGCGGCGGCCTGCGCCGGGCCGGTGGCGAGGGCCGCGAGGCCCAGGGCGGCAGCGGCGGCGGTGGCCAGTGCGGTGCGGAGCTTGTTCATGGTGGTGGATCCCCCGTCGGGTGGTTCGGTCAGTGCTCCACCAGCGTCGGGCCCGGCGCCCGCCGGCCGCAACGGTGGCACGCCCGTCCTCCGTCCCGGAACCATTCCACCCCCGCTGACGTGCAAGGACGTGAAGGGTGGGACGCAGGGTCGAGGGGGATGGAATGCCGAAGGAAGCCGCCGTCGAGGAGTTCGCGGGGCTCGTGCGCGCGCTGAAGGCGCGGGACGGGCGGAGTTACGAGGCGCTGGGGCGGCGCCTGAGCGTCAGCGCGTCCACCCTCCACCGCTACTGCTCCGGCGCGACCGTCCCGGAGGAGTTCGCCGTGGTCGACCGTCTCGCCCGGCTGTGCGGGGCGGACGAGGAGGAGCGGCGGGCCCTGGAGGCGGCCTGGACCCGCGCGGACGACGTCCGCCGCCCGCCCGTGCCGGAACCCCGCGCGGCACCCGCGCCGGAACCCGCGCCGCAACCGCGCCCGGAGCCCGAGCCCGGCCCGGACCCCGCGCCGACGCCCGGCTCGGAGCCGTCCCCGGCGCCCGGCCCGGAGCGGCAGACGGAGTCCGGCCCCACGCGGGAACCCAGCCCCGATCCG
>NZ_RDBH01000170.1 GCF_008042145.1 Streptomyces sp. adm13(2018) | reverse complement strand
GGCGGGGATGGATTTCGTAGGCGGGTTGCGGGCTGATGGTCTGCCGGCCGCGTTGTCGGATCCCGCGCGTCTGGCCGCGGTGACAGCCACCGGTCTGCTTGATACCGGGCCTGAGGAGGTCTTCGAGGACCTGGCCGCGCTCGCGGCGAGGATCACCGGGTCGGGGCGGGCGTTCGTGACCCTGGTCGACGGTGATCGCTCGTTCTGGAAGGCGTGCGTCGGTGTGGACGCCGTCGAGCTGGCCGACCGGCAGAACCCGGTGGGGCAGAGCTTCTGCTACTTCCTGGTCGGACTGGGCGGGCAGCCGTTCATCGTCGACGACGCCGCCTCCGACCCGCGCACCGAGCACCATCCCTCGGTCGGTCCGTTGAACATCGGGGCCTGGGCCGGCTATCCCCTGACCGATCCCGAGGGCCGGGTCCTGGGCAGTTTCTGCGTGATCACCGACACCCCCCGTTCCTGGGAGCGGGCGGATCTGATGACGCTGGCGACGCTGGCCCGCTCGGTCTCGGCGGAGATACACCTGCGTCAGATGCTGACCTCTGCCCAGGCCGCGCAGCAGCGGTCGGCCGACCTCGCCCACACCTTGCAGGCCGGCCTCCTGCCCCCGCAACTGCGCAAGGTTCCCGGCGTGGAGGCCGCCGCCTCCTACCTGCCTGCCTCCCACCGCCACTACTCCGACATCGAGGTCGGCGGTGACTTCTACGACCTCTTCCACACCTACGGCCAAAACTACGCCGCCGTCCTGGGYGAYGTGTGCGGCAAGGGCGTCCAGGCCGCCCAGGTCAGCTCCATGGCCCGCTACACCGTGCGCGCGGACGCCGGTGAGACCGGCTCGCCCGCCGAGCTGCTCGACCGGCTCAACACCGCCCTGCTCGCGCAGAACACCTCCCGCTTCCTCACCGCCGTCTACACCGCCTTCCACCGCACCCCCGGCGGCCTGTCCGGCACCATCGCCCTGGCCGGGCACGCCCCGGCCCTGATCCGCCGCGCGGGCGGAACCGTCGAACCGCTGGGCGCCATGGGCACCCTGCTGGGGATCATGGACACCGTCCACCTGACCGACGTGCCCTTCCACCTCTCCCCCGGCGACCTGCTCCTGCTCTACACCGACGGCCTCACCGAAGCC
>NZ_RDBH01000017.1:9339-20855 GCF_008042145.1 Streptomyces sp. adm13(2018) | reverse complement strand
GGCAACCCCAGATCCGTTCCGCCCGCCCCCGACTCTGCCCCTCTCTCCACGGAAGGACGGGAACCGTCCATGACACGGACTCAAGACGGCCCGCGGCACCAGGACGTGCCGCCCGGCCCGCTGAGCGCGCTCGCGGGCGCCGCCTGGCAGGCGCTCCTCTTCGCCGGCATCGCCTCACTGGTCCTCGGCGTCATCGTGCTGGTCTGGCCGGACGCCTCGCTGTTCGTGGCGGGGCTGCTCTTCGGCCTCTTCCTGCTGTGCAGCGGTGTCATGCAGCTGATCGCCGCCTTCGGGACCCACACCACGACGGCCCTGCGCGTCATGGCCTTCATCAGCGGCGCCCTCTCGATCCTGCTGGGCCTGCTGTGCCTCCGGGGCGCGACGCAGTCGATTCTGCTGCTGGCGCTCTGGATCGGGATCGGCTGGCTCTTCCGGGGCATCACCGAGACCATCGCGGCCGCCTCCGACCCGACGATGCCGGCGCGCGGCTGGCACGTGTTCCTCGGCGTCGTGAACGCGCTGGCCGGTGTGGTCCTCATCGTCTCCCCGCTGGAGTCGGCCGCGGTGCTGATGGTCCTGGGCGGCATCTGGCTGCTGGCCGTCGGCGCGGTCGAGATCGTCACCGCGTTCCAGGTGCGGTCGCGCGCCAGGGACCTGCCGCCCGGGGTCTGACGGCGTCCGCGCGCCACCCCCACCCCCCCTCGCCGTCCGCCCGGTTCCCGGGTGGGCGGCGGCGTCGTTGACGCGTGCGCTACATTTTGCCGGTCCTTGACCACCGATCCCCCGTGATCGCGATCCCCCGGAGACCGGCACACCATGAGCGACATCGTCAACGGCCTCGGCCGGGCCGGAGCCTACGGCGCCCTCGGCGTGGTCCTGCTGATACTCGGCATCGTCCTCGTGGACGTGCTGACCCCGGGCAAGCTGCGCCGGCAGATCTGGGAGGACCGCAACCGCAACGCCTCGATCCTGCTCAGCTCCGCTCTCCTTGGCATCGGCGGCATCGTCTTCACCTCGATCTGGACGACGTACGACAACTTCGGCAAGGGCCTCGTGTCGACGGCCGCGTTCGGCCTGCTCGGTCTCGTGATGATGGCCGTGGCGTTCCTCGTGGTGGACCTGGTCACGCCGGGCAGGCTGGGCGCCACCCTGGTCGACCCCGAGCCGCACCCGGCGGTCTGGGTGACGGCCTCCTGCAACATCGCGGTCTCGGCGATCGTCTCCGCCTCGATCGCCTGACTCCGGCGGGGCACGGCCCGTCCGCCACGCCCCTCCCCGGAGCACGGGCCCGTCCGCCGCGCCGCACCCCTGGCCCGCGCCGCTCGCCCCGCCGGTCCCGGTCCGTTCAGCCCGGCAGCGGCTCCACCTCCAGGTATCGGCGGCCGCGCGGCCCCTTGTACAGGAGGGCCTCCCAGCCGAGCCGCTCCAGGACCGGTACGCAGCCGCCGAGGGCCGTCGCCTCCTCCAGGGCCGCGCCCGAGCCCGGCGGGCCCAGCCATTCGACCACCACGGCGCCCGGCCGGTCCGCCGGCCGGACGCGGTAGCCCGTGGCGGTCCGGAGTCCGGCGGCGTCCACGGCCGAGGGGCTGAGGGAGCCCGACTCCAGGGCGAGCGCCACGGCCCGGACCGGCTGCCGGCGCTCCCAGTCCGCGGGCACGGCCCCCGGGTCGCCGCCGCCCCGACGGTGGGTCAGCCGTCTGATCTGGAGCAGCCCGTCGAGGGCGGCCCGCACCTCCCGGGACCGCTGCTCGGCGTCCGCCGGGGGCGGCGGGCCGTCCCCCGTGGCCGCCTCGAACGTGCCGCCGCCCCCGTGACCCGTCGTCACTGCAACCGCCGGATGTCACCGCGGACCCGGTAGAAGCCTCCCGCCGCCGCGTGCAGGGCGTCGACCACGTACCGCGCGCCGGGCTGCCGGATCGCGCGCGGGAACTGCACGTTCCACGCGGAGTCGTAGCCGTCGGAGACCACCCGGACCCGGGTCCTGCCCGATTCGTTCACGCACTCCACGACCACCGAACCGGCCGGGGCGACGCTGACGGAGGTGACGGCGGTGACGGTCGTGGCCGGTTCGTACACGGGCATGGCCGCGGCGAGCTTGATGTCCCGCGCGACCGGCACCGTGCCGCCCTGGGCGGCCTGGATCGCCGCCTCGCTCGCGTCCACGCAGACCAGTGAGCCGTCCGTGGTCACCAGGTAGAGGCGCTCGTCGCGGTACTGCATGGAGAGCGCGGAGCCGCCTCCCGTGCCGAGCTTCCACAGCCGGGTGCCGTCCTCCGCGAAGCAGTAGACGGAGGAGGCGGAGTCGGCCGCGAAGACGAACCGGCCGCCGGGCGAGGTGGCGCAGGAGTACACCGGGCTGTCGCAGGCGTAGACCGCCTCCACGCGGCCGTCCTTCTTCGCGAGCCGCTGGACCTTCTTGCGGGCCGTGCCCGCGTAGACCGCGGTGTCCTCCTGCCAGCCGAAGAGCACCCCGCCGTCGGTGGCCGTGTGCCACAGCTCGCCGCCGCCGTCCGGCGCGTGGGCGGCGACGCCGCGCGTGTCCCCGTAGTAGACGGCGTCCTTGTCGGCGCGGACCATCCAGGCGTGCTCGCCCTGGCCGCCGCGCGCCCACTGGTGCTCGTCCTCGTGGTCGATGACCGTGAGCCGGCCCGAGCGGTCGGCGACGTGCAGGACGCCCTCGTGGATGTCGAGCCAGAAGATGTCGACGTCGGTCGCGATGTCGTAGGCGGCGAAGGGCAGCTTCGACGACAGGTCGTACACCTTGCCGTCGTCGCAGCCGGCGTAGATCCAGAAGTCGTCGGCGACCAGGCACTTGACGCCGTCCGGCAGGCTGAACCGGGCCTGGACCTCGCCGGAGCGGTCGAGCGTGAAGACGTCCCCCGCCTGGTTGCCGACCCAGCAGCGCTCCTCGTCCACGTGGATGCCGAAGGCGGCCGATCCGGTCCGGAAGCGCCAGAGCACGGGGGCGACGGCGCGCGCGGTGGAGGGCGCGGAGGTCACCGCGCGGCGCGTCACGGCACGGGCCGCACGCACCCCGCGGACCGCCGGGGCGTACCCCTTGCGGACCTTCTCCCCTATCTTCTTCGCCGCGGCCGCCTGCGCCTTCGCCCCCGTCGGGAACGTGGAGGTCTGCGTCTGCCCCGCGGCCCCGATCCGGCCGTAGCGGACCGACACCGTGAGGTCGTCCACGGTCACTTCGTAGAACTTGTGGGCGGCGCCGTCGTCCTGCGACAGCTCCAGATAGGTCGTCGTCATGGGAAGAACGGTAGGCGCAGCCACTGACAACGGCCCGGGTGAGGCCATGATCGGAGACGTGCGGGTCCTCCGTCAGGAGTCGAGGGGGCCACGGGGCTTCGGAGTCGAAGCGGCCACGGGACTTCGGAGGCGGCCGGACCCCGGGGGGGCGTAACCACGGGCGACGGGCCTGCCGCCCTCGGCGGCGGGCTTCCCGTAGAGGCCGACGCCGGTGTGCCGCGAGCCGTCGGGGGCGGGTTCGGCGAGGGTGACCTGGCGGCCCTTGAGCACGGTGTGCCAGTTGCCGGCGCCGACGAGGGTGACGTCGTCGACGACGATGTGCCGGTCGACGCGGAAGGTGCCCGGCGGGAGGTAGACGGGGCGGTCCAGGCGCCGGGCAGAAGGTTCGGCTCACCGTGCCCGCCGGCAGCCCGGCCGCCTGGACGGTCATCGACCTCCTCGACACCGAACTGGTCGCTCCGCCGCACGTCGAGCGGGGCGGCGTCGACGTGCGCCTGCTCGGCGCGGACCCCACCGGCCGCAGGGACGCGGCCCCCGCCATCGAACGGGCCATCGCCCTCGCCCGGCGCCTGGACCGCCCCGTCTACCTCCCGCCGGGCACCTTCCGCGTCGACCGGCACATCGTCGTCGACGACGTCACCCTCGTCGGCGCCGGCAACTGGCACACCGTGCTCAAGGGCCGCCAGGTCACCCTCGCCGAACCCGCCCCCGACGGCTCGCGGCACACCGGCGTCGGCCTCTACGGGAAGCCCGCCGCCGAGGGCGGCAGCCGCAACGTCCACCTGCGGGGGTTCACCATCGACGGCGACGTCCGCGAGCGGATCGACACCGACCAGGTGAACGCCGTCGGCGGGGCCATGAGCGACTCCACCATCGACGGCCTCCACCTCCGCCACACCAAGGTCGGCCTCTGGTTCGACGGCCCGATGCGGAACGTGAAGGTCACGAACAACATCATTACCGACCAGATCGCGGACGCCCTCAACTTCCACACCGGGGTCACCGACTCGCTCGTCCGGAACAACTTCATCCGCAACACCGGGGACGACGGCATCGCCCTCTGGTCGGAGAAGACCGCCGACGCCCGCAACACCATCGCCCGCAACACCGTCCAGTCACCCACCCTCGCCAACGGGATCGCCGTCTACGGCGGAGCCGACACCACCGTCACCGGCAACCTCGTCGCCGACCCCGTACGCGAGGGCAGCGGGCTCCACGCGGGCGCCCGCTTCGGCGCCGAACCCTTCACGGGGACGCTCCGGTTCACCGACAACACCACCGTCCGGGCCGGCACCCTCGACCTCAACTGGCGGATCGGACTCGGCGCCCTCTGGTTCTACGCCCTCGACGGCTCGATCGACGCCGACGTACGGGTCACGGGGGACCACTACCTCGACTCCACCCACAACGCGATCATGCTGGTCAGCGAGTACGGGGTGAAGGACCGCTACGGCATCCCGTCGGTCCACTTCAAGGACATCCGCGTCGACGGCACCGGGAACTCCGTGGTCAGCGCCCGTACGGCCGGCTCCGCGACCTTCGAGAACGTCGACGCCCGCAACGTCGGAGCCGTCGGCGTCAACAACTGCGGCGCGTTCAACTTCCCTTCGACGGGCTCGGAGTTCACCCTCACCGACCGCGGCGGCAACGACGGCGGCTGGCTGGCGCCCTGGCTGCTGCCGAACACGATCACCTGTGACGACCGGCCGCCGGTCGTCGCACCCCCGGCGCCCTCGCCCTGGTCCTGACGTACGGCCGCCGGCGGGGACGCTCCCCGGCGCGCGCCCTTCCGGCGGCCTTCCAGGGCGCGACCGCGCCCCTCCCATCCCACCGACGCCAGGCGGAGGTCCGCATGAGTCGCACCATCACGCTACGGAACGTCAGCAAGAGGTTCCCCGACGCCGGCGCGCCGGTGGTGCGGGACCTCTCCCTCACCGTCGGGCCCGGCGAGTTCCTCGTCCTGCTGGGGCCCTCGGGCTGCGGCAAGTCGACCGTCCTGCGCCTGATCGCCGGTCTGGAGGACATCAGCGAGGGCGAGCTGTACCTCGACGACCGGCTCGCCAACCACATGACCGCCCGCGAGCGCGACATCGCCATGGTGTTCCAGAACTTCGCGCTCTACCCCGCCATGACGGCGCGCGAGAACATCGGCTTCCCGCTGCGCCTGAAGGACCCCTCGGCCGACCCCGACCCGCGCGTGGTGGCGACCGCCCGGATGCTGGCCATCGAGGACCTGCTGGACCGAAGACCCGGCCAGATGTCCGGGGGTGAGCGGCAGCGGGTGGCCATGGGGCGGGCGATCTCCCGAAGACCGTCGGTCTTCCTGATGGACGAACCGCTCTCCAGCCTGGACGCCAAGCTCCGCGGTCACCTGCGCGCCGAGATAGCGCGGCTGACCGCGGAGCTCGACGTGACGACGGTCTACGTCACCCACGACCAGGCGGAGGCGATGTCGCTGGGCGACCGGGTCGCGGTCATCCGCGAAGGGACCCTCCAACAGATCAGCCCGCCCAGGGAGTTGTACGCCCGCCCGGCGAACGTGTTCGTGGCCGCCTTCGTCGGGACCCCGCGCATCAACCTGCTGGAGGGCGTCGTGCACGCCCCCCTCGACGGGCCCATGCGGCTCATCCTCGGCTCCCAGAGCCTGCCACTGCCCGAACCGCTGAGCGTCGACCACCAGTTGCTCCGCATCCAGCAGGGGCTCCGCACCACGGTCGGACTGCGCTCGGAGGCCGTACGCCTCGCCGCTCCCAGCGAGGCCCGGCGGGGCGAGGTGCCGCTGGTCGGGGTCGTGGGGCACGTCGAGTACCAGGGACACGAGGTGCTGGTGCATCTGAACACCGGCTCACGGCCGGCGTCCGTCGGCGACCTGGAGGCGGCCCGTTCCCGGGCGGCGCSGCGCCGCCGGAGCGAGCCGTGGTGGCGGGGGATCGGCCGGCCCGCGGCCCGCGGCGGTGCCGCCCCGGCCGGTCCGTCGTACACCGCGGCCTCGGAGCGGGACGCCGACGCGGGTGCCGAGCGCCGCGGTCGCGTGCGGAGCGACCTGGTGGTGCGGACCGGGCCCCAGGGGCGGCCGGCGCGGGTGGGTGCCCAGGTCCCGCTGCTGGTGGACCTGGAGCAGCTGTACGTGTTCGACCACCGGGGCGACCGGATCTGCCCCGCGCCGGACGCGCCGGCCACCCTGGGGCGGTGACGCGGAGCCGTCCCGGAGTACCGCACGGTTTGCGCTGACCGGTTTCATCAGTCGTCAGATTGGCGCAATTCCCTTGCGTTGTTTGCGCTAGAGTTGCGTGTATGACGCGACGACTTGCTCAGGTGGCGAAGAAGGTGGGGGTCAGCGAGGCGACGGTGAGCCGTGTCCTCAACGGCAAGCCCGGGGTCTCGGAGGCGACCCGGCGGTCCGTGCTGACCGCGCTCGACGTGCTCGGCTACGAACGGCCGACGCAGCTGCGGGGCGAGCGCGCCCGGCTCGTCGGCCTCGTCCTGCCCGAGCTCCAGAACCCGATCTTCCCGGCGTTCGCCGAGGTCATCGGCGGTGCGCTGGCGCAGCAGGGGCTCACCCCGGTGCTCTGCACCCAGACCAAGGGAGGCGTGTCGGAGGCCGACTACGTCGAACTGCTGCTCCAGCAGCAGGTCTCCGGAGTGGTTTTCGCCGGCGGGCTCTTCGCGCAGGCCGACGCCCCGCACGACCACTACTACCGGCTGGCCGAGCGCAGCATCCCCGTGGTCCTCGTCAACGCGTCGATCGAAGGCCTCGACCTCCCCTGCGTCTCCTGCGACGACGCCGTCGCCATCGAGCAGGCCTGGCGGCACCTCGCCTCGCTGGGCCACGAGCGGATCGGCCTCGTGGTCGGCCCGGAGGACCACATCCCCTCGCGCCGCAAGGTGGAGGCCGCCCGGGCGGCCTCCGAGGCGGCCGGCATGCCCTGGTCCGACGACCTGGTCGAGCGGTCGATCTTCTCGCTGGAGGGCGGGCAGGCCGCCACCGCGCGCCTGCTGGCCCGCGGGGTGACCGGCATCGCCTGCGGCAGCGACCCGCTGGCGCTCGGCGCGATCAGGGCCGCCCGCCGCCGCGGGCTCTCCGTGCCCGGGGACGTGTCGGTGGTCGGTTTCGACGACTCCGCTCTGATGACCTGCACGGAACCCCCGCTGTCGACGGTCCGGCAGCCGATCGAGGCCATGGGCCGCGCCGCCGTCGACCTGCTCATCGCGCAGATCCGGGGCACCCAGCAGCACCCCGGCGAGCTGCTCTTCGAGCCCGAGCTCGTCGTCCGCGGATCGACCGCCCCGCCGACCCCGCGCTGATCCGCCGGGGCGCCCCGCCCGCGCCCCGGCCGACCGTCAACCACCTGCATACAGAACAGAACTGACTGACCCTCACCCGACGGCACCGGTGTCACCGCCCCAAGCGGCCCCGACACCGGTGCCGTCGGCGTTTCCGAAACATGACGGATGTTTGCAAGTGAACGAGGACCGTTGACAAAGTCGTCATCCAGTAGAAACCTTGCGGGCTGACGGCGCAAATGAGTTACAGAGTTACTCAAGAAGATGGCGAGCCGTCATTTGATCCTTGTCGGAGTC
Source organism: Streptomyces sp. adm13(2018) (assembly GCF_008042145.1). Taxonomy (GTDB): domain Bacteria; phylum Actinomycetota; class Actinomycetes; order Streptomycetales; family Streptomycetaceae; genus Streptomyces. The sequence continues at coordinate 13,019 of NZ_RDBH01000017.1, read as the reverse complement.
ATGTCGGGCTCCTGGCGCGTGACCCTGTCGAACTCGTCCGAGCTCCCCTGCCGCGTGCCGCGCCGGGGAGACCGCACGGCACGGAGACGGGCCACGGGCCACGCCCGCATCGCGGAGAGGTCACCATGAGAGGCATACATCCGAGCAGGCGTCTGGGGGTCGGTCTGCTGACGGCAGGCCTGATCTCCGTAGGACTGCTCCCCGTCCCCGCACAGGCCGCGGGCGAGACCAACCTCGCCCTCGGCCGAGCGGCGACGGCCGGCGGTGCGAACGGCGGCTACCCAGCCTCCAACGTCACCGACGGCAGCCAGCAGTCCTACTGGGAGGGCCCGTCGGGCTCCTTCCCGCAGTGGGTCCAGGTCGATCTGGGCACTCAGGTCGACCTCGACCGCCTGGCGCTGAAACTGCCCACCGGCTGGGAGGCGCGCAACCAGTCCCTCGCCGTCCTCGGCAGCGCCGACGGCAGCAGCTTCAGCACCATCACCGCGGCGCAGGCCCGGTCGTTCACCCCCTCCGCCGCCAACACGGTGGCCATCGACCTGCCCACCGCGAAGGCCCGCTTCGTACGCGTCCAGGTCGGCTCCAACACGGGCTGGAACGCCGCACAGCTCTCCGAGCTGGAGATCTACGGCGAGGCCGGCGGCGACCCGGGCGACCCGCCGCCGATCACCGGTACCAACCTGGCGCGGAACAAGCCGATCGAGGCCACGTCCACGACACAGAACTACACGGCCGCCAACGCCAACGACGACAGCACCTCCACCTACTGGGAGTCGGCGGGCCACCCCGCCTCGCTGACCGTCAAGCTGGGCTCGGACGCCGAGGTCGAGGCCGTCGTCGTCAAGCTCAACCCGGACGCCGCCTGGGGCCCGCGGACCCAGTCCCTCGAAGTCCTCGGCCGGGCCTCGGCGGCCGGCGGCTTCACCACGCTGAAGGCGCGCGCCGACTACGTCTTCAGCCCCTCGGCCGGGCAGAACACCATCACCATCCCGGTGACCGGCCGGGTGTCCGACCTGCGGCTCACCGGCTTCTCCAACACCGGCGCCCCCGGCGTCCAGGTGGCGGAGATCCAGGTCCTCGGCAAGGCCGCGCCCGCCCCCGACTTCGTCGTCAACGACCTCACCTGGGAGCCGGCCACCCCCTCCGAGGCCGACGACGTGACCGCCAAGGTCACCGTCCGCAACGCGGGCACGGCCGCCGCCGTGGCGACGACGGTGAACGTCAGCGCCGAGGGCACGGTCGCCGGATCGGCCCCGGTCCCCGCCCTCGCCGCGGGCCAGTCGACGACCGTGAACGTCCCCGTCGGCAAGCGCCCGATGGGCTCGTACACGGTCTCGGCCGCCGTCGACCCGACCGACACGGTGCCCGAGCTCGACAACGGCAACAACAGCCGTACCGCGACGGACAAGCTGACGGTCACCCAGACCCCGGGTCCGGACCTCACGGTCACCGGCATCACCCCCAACCCGGCCACCCCCGCCGTCGGGGCGCCCGTCTCCTTCACGGTCGCCGTCAAGAACCGCGGCACCTCCGCGGTCCCGGCCGGCAGCGTCACCCGGCTGACCGCCGGCACGACCACGCTCTCGGGCACGACCCCGGCCATCGCCGCCGGGGACACCGCGAACGTCGCCCTCAGCGGCACGTGGACGGCCACCAACGGCGGGGTCACACTGACCGCGACCGCCGACGCCACCGGCACCGTCACCGAGACGAACGAGAACAACAACGTCTTCGGCCGGTCCCTCGTCGTGGGGCGCGGCGCCGCCGTCCCGTACACGGAGTACGAGGCGGAGGACGCCAGTTACCGCGGCTCGCTCCTGTACACCGACTCCACCCGCCCGTTCGGCCACACCAACTACGCCACCGAGTCCTCGGGCCGCGAGTCGGTACGCCTCAACTCCACCGGCGACTACGTGGAGTTCACCTCCACCAACGCCGCGAACTCCATCGTCGTACGGAACTCCATCCCGGACGCCCCGGGCGGCGGCGGCCAGGAGGCCACGCTCAGCCTCTACGCGAACGGCCAGTTCGTGCGGAAGCTGACCCTCTCCTCCAAGCACAGCTGGCTCTACGGCAACACCGACCAGCCGGAGGGGCTCACCAACACCCCGGGCGGTGACGCGCGGCGGCTGTTCGACGAGTCCAACGCCCTGCTGACCCAGTCCTACCCGGCCGGCACCAAGTTCCGCCTCCAGCGGGACGCGGGCGACACCGCCGCGTTCTACGTCGTCGACCTGATCGACCTGGAGCAGGTCGCGCCGCCGGCCGCCAAGCCGGCCGAGTGCGTCTCGATCACCGAGTACGGGGCCGTCCCCAACGACGGAATCGACGACACCGACGCCCTCCAGCGCGCCGTCACCGCCGACCAGAAGGGCGAGATCCCCTGCGTGTGGATCCCGGCCGGTCAGTGGCGCCAGGAGCAGAAGATCCTCACCGACGACCCGCTGAACCGGGGCACCCACAACCAGGTCGGCATCCGGGACGTCACCATCCGCGGCGCCGGCATGTGGCACTCCCAGCTCTACACGCTGACCCCGCCGCACCTGGCGAACGGCATCAACCACCCGCACGAGGGCAACTTCGGCTTCGACATCGACGACAACACCAAGATCTCGGACATCGCCGTCTTCGGCTCGGGCACGATCCGCGGCGGCGACGGCAACGCCGAGGGCGGCGTCGGCCTCAACGGCCGCTTCGGCAAGAACACGAAGATCAACAACGTCTGGATCGAGCACGCCAACGTCGGCGTCTGGGCCGGCCGCGACTACTCCAACATCCCCGAGCTGTGGGGGCCGGGCGACGGCCTGGAGTTCAACGGCATGCGGATCCGCAACACCTACGCCGACGGCATCAACTTCGCCAACGGCACCCGCAACTCCACCGTCTACAACTCGTCCTTCCGCAACACCGGTGACGACGCCCTCGCGGTGTGGGCCAGCAAGTACGTCAAGGACACCTCCGTCGACGTCGGCCACGACAACCACTTCCGCAACAACACGGTCCAGCTCCCGTGGCGGGCCAACGGCATCGCGGTCTACGGCGGTTACGGCAACACGATCGAGAACAACGTGATCGCCGACACCATGAACTACCCCGGCATCATGCTCGCCACCGACCACGACCCGATCCCCTTCACCGGGCAGACCCTGATCGCGAACAACGCCCTGTACCGCACGGGCGGCGCGTTCTGGAACGAGGACCAGGAGTTCGGCGCCATCACCCTGTTCGCCCAGGGGCCGGACATCCCGGGCGTCACCATCCGGGACACCGACATCCACGAGTCGACGTACGACGGCATCCAGTTCAAGACCGGCGGCGGCGCCATGCCGAACGTCAAGGTCGCCAACGTGAAGATCGACAAGTCGCTCAACGGCTGCGGCGTCCTCGCGATGAGCGGTGCCCGCGGCAGCGCCACGCTGACGAACGTCACCGTGACGAACTCCGCCAAGGGCGACATCTGCTCGCAGCCCTGGTTGAAGACGAACTGCGTGCCGGGCTGCGAGCAGATGTCGCCCTTGGCGGAGTTCGTCACGGTGACGTTCGTCAGCGTGGCGCTGCCGCGGGCACCGCTCATCGCGAGGACGCCGCAGCCGTTGAGCGACTTGTCGATCTTCACGTTGGCGACCTTGACGTTCGGCATGGCGCCGCCGCCGGTCTTGAACTGGATGCCGTCGTACGTC
>NZ_RDBH01000017.1:0-9239 GCF_008042145.1 Streptomyces sp. adm13(2018) | reverse complement strand
CGACCTTCCCGGTCCCGGCCCCGGCGGTCTGATCCCCGGACACCGCCCGGCACCACCACGCGCCGCACCCCCGGGGGAGGTGCGGCGCGTGGTGGTGCCGGGCGGTGTCCGGGGATCAGACCGCCGGGGCCGGGACCGGGAAGGTCGGGTACTCCACGCCGGAGACGTGCTGCACGACCCGGATGACCTGGCACGAGTAGCCGAACTCGTTGTCGTACCAGAGGTAGAGGATCGCGTTGTCGCCGTCGACCTTGGTCGCGCCGGCGTCGACGATCGACGCGTGGCGCGAGCCCACGAAGTCCATCGAGACGGCGTCGGGGGCCGTGGTGAAGTCGATCTGGCGCTTGAGCGGCGAGTGCAGCGAGACGTCGCGGAGGTACTCGAGCACCTCGTCGCGGGTGGTCTCGCGGCCCAGGCGCAGGCTCAGGATCGCGATCGAGACGTCCGGGACGGGGACGCGGATCGAGCTGCCCGTGATCGGGGCCTTGAGGTCCGGCAGCGCCTTGGCGACGGCCGAGGCGGCACCGGTCTCGGTGATCACCATGTTGAGCGGCGCGGAACGGCCGCGGCGGTCCGCCTTGTGGTAGTTGTCCAGGAGGTTCTGGTCGTTCGTGAACGAGTGGACCGTCTCCACGTGGCCGCGCAGCACGCCGTACTCGTCGTCCATCGCCTTCAGCGGCGGCACGATCGCGTTGGTGGTGCAGGAGGCGCAGGACAGGATCTGCTCGTCCGGCTTGATCGTGTCGTGGTTGACGCCGTGCACGATGTTCGGCACGTCGCCCTTGCCGGGCGCGGTCAGGACGACCTTGTCGATGCCGGGGCGCAGGTGCTTCGACAGCCCCTCGCGGTCGCGCCACTTGCCGGTGTTGTCGATGAGGATGGCGTTCTCGATGCCGTACGCCGTGTAGTCGACCTCGGAGGGGTCGTTGGCGTAGATGACCTTGATCGTGTTGCCGTTGGCGACGATCGTGCTGTTCGCCTCGTCGACCGTGATCGTGCCCTGGAACTGGCCGTGGATCGAGTCGCGGCGCAGCAGCGAGGCGCGCTTCACGAGATCCTGCTCGCCGCCGCCGCGGACCACGATCGCCCGCAGACGCAGACCGTTGCCCGAACCGGCCTTCTCGATGAGCAGGCGGGCGACGAGGCGGCCGATGCGGCCGAAGCCGTAGAGGACGACGTCGCGTCCGTCGCGGCGCTCGGTCTTGTTCTCACCGGTGGCACCGGCGACGGCCTCGGCGGTGAACTCCGCCACCGAGAGACCGCGGTCGTCGGTCTTGTAGTCCGCGGCCAGCACGCCGATGTCGATCTGGCAGGGGCCGAGGTCGAGCGTGGTCAGCGTCTGGAGGAAGGGCAGCGTCTCGACGACCGAGAGCTCCTCGCCGGCGATCTGCCGGGCGAAGCGGTGGGTCTTGAGAATGCTGACCACCGACTTGTTCACCAGGGAGCGGCTGTGGACCAGGACGGTGATGTCCTGCTCCCGGTGCAGCTTCCCGATGATCGGGATCATCGACTCCGCGATCTCCTCGCGGTTCTTCCAGCTGGTGAACGAGTCGTCATTGACAGTCACAAGTTTATCTTTCGAGCTAGGCGGCGCTCATATGCTAACCCCCGGCTCGTTTGATCGATCAAGAGGGTGGCGAAGGTCACGGGAAGGCCAGGTTCCGGAACACCTCGCGGACCCTGGCCAGCGGACCGGGGTCGCGTGTCAGCCGGAGCCGGTTGGTGAGCAGGACCGCCCAGCGGCCGCGCGTCGGCGACACCCACATGCCCGTGCCGGTGAAGCCGAAGTGCGACCAGACGTCGTCCGCGGGCCCCGTGTACGGGGCCGGATGCCAGAACAGGCCGCGGGGCGGTTCGAGCCCGCCGGTGTGGACGCGGAGCGACCCCGCCGTCCACGCGGGCGAGAAGGTGCCGGGCCGCGGCGCCAGCAGATGGCGGAGGAAGCCGCCGACGTCGCCGGCGGTGGTGAACACCCCGGCGATCCCGCAGGCACCCCCGAGGAGCCGGGCCGAGAAGTCGTGCACGGTCCCCTTCAGGGGCCGACCGCTCTCCTCGTCGTACTCGGTGGGCGCGCACCGCTCCCGGAGCGCGGCGGGCAGTGGCCCGTACCGGGTCTCCGTCATCCCCAGCGGCGACCAGACCAGCTCCTGGGCGAGCCGGGGGAGCGGACGGCGGGTGAGATGCTCGGCGAGGTAGCCGAGGATCAGGGCCGCGCGGTCGGTGTACGCGACGGCCTCCCCGGGCCGGTGCCGGAGGGGCTCGGCGAGGACGCCGTCCCGTACGTCCTGCGGGTCGGAGCCGTACAGGTGCCGGAGGTTGGCGCGGAGCGGCAGGCCCGCGGTGTGCGTCAGGAGGTGGTGCGCCGTCACGTCCGCGAGCGGCCGCCCCGCCGCCTCGGGCCAGTAGTCGCCCAGCGGGGCCGTCAGATCGAGCTTCCCGCCGTCGACGAGGACGCCGGTGACCGCCCAGACCGAGAGGATCTTGGTGAGGCTGGCGACGTCGAAGAGGGTGTCGTCCCGCGCCGGCCCGCCGGGCTCCGCCGGGTCGAGCAGGCCGACGGACCCGGCCGAGAGGGTCGTCCGGGCGTCGCCCACGGCCCACACCATGCCGGGACAGACGCCCGCGCGCACGGCGTCGGAGAGGAGCCGCTCGAAGGGGTCGCTGCGCTGCGCCAAGGCGGGCCTCCGGACGGTTGAGGGCGGCCCTGGCCTGGTGGGCCGCGCTCCGGAGTCATGCCCATGCCGTACGGGAAGACACCCTTCCGGGTGGCCGTCTCCCGCCGGCCGTCGGCCGGTCACCCGGCGGGTCTGGCGCCGGCCGTCAGCCCGTCACCCGGCGGTGGCCCGTCACCCGGCGGTGGCCCGTCACCCGGCGGTGGACCGTCAGCCCGTCACCCGGCGTCCGCCGCCTTGTCGGGCTCCTCGACCGGCTTGCAGGTGACCTCGTCGCGCGGGGTGTAGTGGGTCTTGAACGTCTCGCGCTTGACCTCGGCGCCGTCGTTCTTGAACACCCGGTCCACCGAGATGTCGAAGCCCTCCAGCGGCGGCTGCGGCACGCACGCCTTGCCGGTGCCCTCGGCCTTCTTGGGCTCCGTCAGGTTGGTGCGCTTCCCGGCGACCGCCTCGACGGAGTCGTACTTCTTCGTCCCGAGGAAGCTCACGGTGACGGACGTGTCCGTCGCGCCCGCCTTGATGTAGATCGGCTTCCCCGAGTCGTTGCGGAACTTGAGGTCGAGCGAGCCCCAGGCGACCGTCGCCTCGCGGCCGGCCGGGTAGCGCTCGATGTAGAAGGAGTGGGCGCCGTACTCGACCGGCTTCACGCCGGCGAAGAACATCGCGTTGAACATCGTGGTGGCCATCGCCGAGACGCCGCCGCCGGGCGCGGAGCGGTACTGGCCGTCCAGGATCATCGTGCCGTCGACGAAGCCGTTGTCCGGGGTGCGCTCGCCGACCGTCTTGTTGAAGCTCCACACCTCGCCGGGCTGCACGAGCGAACCGTTGATGAGCTCGGCGGCCCGCCCGATGTTCGTCGTCCGGTACGGGGCCGCCGGGAAGTTCACCGTGTACGTCGACATCTCCTCGGTGATCCCGAGGCGCGCCAGGGACTCCGAGGTCAGCTCCGGCTGGGTGACCTTCGTGGCCACCGGGGCGGTGCGCGCGGCGTCGCCGGACCGGGTGAGCAGCGGGCGCACGGCGTCGCCGAGGGCCTTCGCGGTCACCTCGTGCCCCGGCTTGCCCTCCGACTCCACATAGGCCTTGCCGTCCCGCACGCCGAGGGTCGCCTCCACGGGCGCGCCCGTCAGGACGGAGATCGGGTCCGCGACGTCCGGGTCGCGCAGCAGCGCCTCGGCGTCGAGCGCGGCCGTCAGCCGGCCGGCGTCGTTCTTCACGGTCAGGTGGTCGCCCAGGGTGGCGGCGGAGATCCGCAGCCGGTCCGTGCCCGCGGTGAGGGTCACCGGGCCGGAGACGGCCGGCTTCGCGTACGTGTCGAGGAAGCGGGTCACCTCGGCCGCGGGCAGCTTCGGCCGGGTCACGGCCACGGGGAGCGCGACCGGGCCGGCGCCGGTGGCGGGATAGGCCGCGCGCAGCGCCTCGACGGCTCTCCCGGCGTCCAGCTTCTGCCCCGTGACGGGCCGGGTCTCGACGGCCTTGCCCGCGCGGAAGGCCACGGCCCCCTCGCGCACAGGGCGGTCGCTCGTGCGGGCCAGCTCCGCCACGACGGTCTTCGCCTTGCCCGCGTCGTACGCGAGGACCGGCTGGATCTCGCGCTCGCCTGACGAGAAGAGCCGCCCGATGACGGTGATCGGGTCGCGGGCCGGGTCGGCCGCCCGCTCGGCCGTCTTCGCCACGTCCACGGTGAGGCCGGCGGACGCCGGGGTGACCGTGGCGGCACGGTCGCCGACCCGCACCGGGATCGGCGCGCTCCACGCGGCCGGGGCCTCGGCCGCCAGCCTGGCCTCGGCGTCGGCCCGGCTCATGCCGCCGATGTCCACGCCGCCGACTCGGGTGCCGGCGGATATGTCGTCGCCGGTGGCGACGAGCCCGGCCACGTACAGGCCGCCCGCCGCCACGGCGACGACGCCCGTCGCGATCGCGGCCGTCCGCAGACGCGGACGGCGCCCCCGCGGGGGCGTCTGGGCATGGTGGGTCGTGGAGCGGGGCACACGCTCTCCCGTGGCGTCGAGGAACAGGGGACACCCGACGGTACGCCGAAAGAGTGTCTTATGCACATAAGGGTGGTTTGACCTGCGGAGATACCGAGAGGGTCGGAGGGGGCGCGGAGAGTCACCACCTGGAGCCGGGCGCGCCCCTGGCGTGCAGCCCCACGGCCTGAGCCGGACCACCCCCACGGCCGGGGCCGGACCACCCCCACGGCCGGGGCCGGACCACCCCACGGCCTGGGCCGGACACCCTCACGGCCCTAAGCTGGACCGACTGCCTCTTCACCGAACCCGCCGGCGGCGACCTCGGCCTCGCCGCAGCCCGGCGGGACGCCGCGGAGCGAGGACCACGGGACCGCGCGTGACCACGACCGCCACCCCCTCCTTCCGGCCCGTCCTCGACCGCATCGCCGATGAGGTCGCCGCCCTCACCGACCGGGGCACCCCGGCCGACTACATCCCCGCGCTCGCCGCCGGCGACCCCACCGACTTCGGCATGGCCGTGGCCGAACTCGACGGCACCGTCTACGGGGTGGGGGACTGGCGGCGGCCCTTCTCCACCCAGTCCGTCACCAAGGTCTTCACCCTCGCGCTCGCCCTCGCCGGAGAGGGCGACGCGCTCTGGGCCCACGTCGGCAGGGAACCCTCCGGCGACCCCTTCAACTCCCTGGTACAGCTGGAGTACGAGAACGGCATCCCCCGCAATCCGTTCATCAACTCCGGCGCCCTCGTCGTCACCGACCGCCTGCACCGGCTGACCGGCGACGCCTCGGGCAGCCTCCTCGCCTTCCTGCGCGCCGAGAGCGGCAACCCGGACCTGGCCTTCGACGCGGACGTGGCCGCGTCGGAAGCCGCCCACGGGGACCGGAACGCGGCCCTCGCCCACTTCATGGCCTCCTACGGCAACATCACGGGACCGGTGCCCGCGCTGCTCCGCGAGTACTTCCGCCAGTGCTCCCTCGAAGCGTCCTGCGCCGATCTGGCCCGGGCGACCGGCTTCCTGGCACGCCACGGCGTACGGTCCGACGGCACCCGGCTGCTGAGCCTCAGCCAGGCCAAACAGGTCAACGCCGTCATGCTCACCTGCGGGACGTACGACGCCGCGGGCGAGTTCGCCTACCGGGTCGGCCTTCCGGGCAAGAGCGGGGTCGGCGGCGCGGTCGTCGCCGTCGTGCCCGGGCGCTGCACCCTGTGCGTCTGGAGCCCCGGCCTCGACGCCCGGGGCAACTCGGTCGCCGGCGTGACCGCTCTCGACCGCTTCACGACCATCACCGGCCTGTCGGTCTTCTGACCCCGCGGTCCGCCCCCAGCCGCTCCGCCCCCGCGGGCGCGGCCGGGATCCGCCCGGCCCCCGGCGCCCCTCCGCGCTCCGGTAACGGGCATTTCCGCCGGTCGGGGTGGGCATGCTGCCGGGGTGTGTGCCGGACCGCCCGACCGAGGAGGACCCGTATGACCGTCCCGACCCGTATCCGCACCTCCGCGAAGGCCGTCGTCCTGCACGAGGGAGCGATCCTCCTCACCCGGAACCTCTGGAACGGCAAGGAGTGCCACTTCCTCCCCGGAGGAGGCCAGGAGACCGGCGAGGTGCTGCCCGACGCCCTGCGCCGGGAGGTTCTCGAAGAGACCGGCCTGACCGTCGAGGTCGGCCCCCTGCTCTGGGTCCTGGAAGGCTGGACGGAGGACACCGCCGCCCTCGCCTCGGAGAACTTCCACCGGGTCGAGATCGTCTTCCTCTGCAGCGTCGAGGGCAGCGCCGAACTCGTCGGCGGCGCCGCGCAGGACATCGACCAGATCGGCCTCGACTGGGTCCCCCTGGAGAGCATCGCCTCCCTCGGAACCCTGTCGAGCCGCTACCGCGACCACCTGACCCCCCTGACGGCCGGCACCGTCCCCCGCGCCGCCTACCTGGAGCGCTGAGCGGCCTCCGGCCTGCGGGCCTCCACCAGGGTCCGCGCGGAGTGGGCCACGAACGGCCCCTCCGCACGGATCAGCCCGTCGAGCTCGCGCAGCCGGGGCAGCTGGGACTCCACCGTGAACCCCGGCACGATCCAGATGACCTTGCGCAGGAACCAGACGACCGCCCCGATGTCGTGGAACTCCATCCGCAGCCGCTCGGAGCGCACACCGACGACCTCAAGCCCGGCCTCGCGCGCCGCCGCGGCCTCGTCGTCGGGATGCCGGTGCCGGGCCGCCTCGGGCTGCGGGCCCAGGAAGTACTCGACCAGTTCCCAGACGCTCGCGGGACCCACGTGCTGGGCGAGGTAGGTGCCGCCGGGCCGCAGCACACGGGCGATCTCCGCCCACCACACCGTGGCCGGATGGCGGCTGGTCACCAGGTCGAACGCCCCGTCGGCGAAGGGCAGCGGAGGCTCGTCGGGATCGGCGACCACCACGGCGCCCCGCGGATGCAGCAGCGCGGTGGCCCGCGCGAGGTTGGGCGGCCACGACTCGGTGGCCACCATCGTCCGCGGCAGCGCCGGCACACCGGCCAGGACCTCGCCGCCACCCGTCTGGACGTCGAGGGCGGCCGAGGCGCGCGCGAGCCGGTCGCCGAGCAGCCGGTGGTATCCCCAGGAGGGCCGCTGCTCGGTCGCCCGCCCGTCGAGCCAGGAGAAGTCCCAGCCGTCGACGGACGCCTCGGAGGCCTCCGCGACGAGTTCTTCGAAGGTACGTGTCATCCCCCCATCATCCGCGGGGGGCGGGGGCGCGGCCCCGGCGACCTGCCGGAACCGCCGACGGGTCGCGCGGCCGACGGCGTCAGCGGGCCGCCGGCCGCGCGTCCGCGTCCCACCCCTCCACCACTCCGGGGAGCTCCACCCGGGAACGGATGCCCAACCGGGCGAACACGCCCCGGAGGTGGTGGTCCACGGTGCGGGGGCTGAGGGACAGGCGGTCGGCGACCTCCCGGTTGGTGGCGCCCCGCGCCACCAGACGCACGATGCGCTGCTGCTGCGGGGTCAGCTCCCGCGGCGCCCCGAAGCCCGCCGCCCCGCCCGTGGCGCCTCCCGTCGCACGGAGTTCGGAGCGCGCGTGCGCGGCCCAGCCCTCCGCCGCGGCCCGCTCGAAGGTCACCAGGGCGTCCCGCAGCGGACCGCGCGCGTCTCCCGGCCGCCTCCGCCGCCTCAGCCACGCGCCGTACGCGAGCAGGGTGCGAGCCCGCTCGAAGTCGTTCCCGCAGCCGTCGTGGTGGCGCACCGCCTCGCGGAACCAGTACGCCGCAGCCTCGCCCTCCGCGAGCAGGGCACGGCAGCGGGCCGACTGCGCCCGCGCGGGCCCGTCGACGCCCAGGGCGGCCCAGGCCGCGTACTCCCCGGCCGCCTCCCGGGCCTCCGCGACCCGGCCGGCCGCGACCGCGGCCTCCACGAAGCACGGGACCACCAGCATCCGCAGCGCGAAGTGACCACCCCGGGGACCCGGCAGGACCAGCGGCCCGAGCCGTGCGGCCGCCTGCGCCGCCAGCCCGCGCCCCATTTCGTCCCGGGCCAGCGCCCACTCCGCGAGCGTCGCGGCCTGCACGAGACCGTGCGGTCCCGCGGCCGCCAGCGCGCGCCCCGCGTGCTCCGCGACGGCGGGACCGTCGCCCGCCACGGACGCCACCAGGGCCAGGACGGCGTGCTGGTGGGCCGCGACGTTGTACTGCCCCGTCGACTCCGCCGTCCGCAACCCCTCCCGCGCCGCGCGCGCGGCCCTGCCGTACCGCCCGGCCCGCAGCTCGGCGTAGGCGAGCTGCTCGAGCGCGTGGGGCAGCAGGGCGGTACGGTGCTCCGCCCGCGCCCGGACCAGTGCCCGGGCGTGGATCCGCGCCGCCGCCGCGGTGTCGCCGATGACCAGCGCCGCCGACCCGGCTCGGAGCAGCAACCGGGGGTCGTCCGCGCCCCCGTCCCCCTGCACCACCCGGGTCAGAGCCGTGCGGGCCTCGTCCAGCCGTACGGTCAGCGCGGCGCTCAGCCCCTCGGCGAAGTCGCGCTCCAGACCGCGCACCTCCTCCCCGCCGTCGAGGGCGGCCAGGCACGCCGCCACGTCGCCGCCCGCCCACGCCGCCTCCATCGCCAGGAACCGGGCGTCGGACGCCTCCACCGGCGCCCGCCCCCGCAGCAGCTCCGCCGCCTGGAGGAGCGCCTCGTGGGCGTGCATCACCGGGCCGCCGGCCAACGCGGCGAGTCCCCGCACCAGTTGGGCGCGGCCGCGGGCGAGCGTCGAGAGCCCGCGGACGCCGGCGGGCGGCCCCAGCCGATCGGCACGATGACCCGCGCCCCGCGCGAGCGCCGCTCCGACCGCCGCACGGTCCGCCGGAGACGTCTGGCCCACCGCCGTACGACCCTCCGGGGCCGGCCCGTCCGCTGCGTGGCCGCGTGGCGCGGGGGAGGCCGGGCCGTGGACCCGTGGTGCCTCCCGCCAGGACGTACCGGTGGAGGCGAGTGCCGCGCGCCCGAGGAACGGGTCGTCGAAGTCGACCGCCCCGCCCTTGCGCCGGCGCAGCAGTCCGTCCGCGACCAGCCCCAGGCTGACCGCGGCCGGGGCGCGGGCGCTGCTCGCCGACCTGTGCCCGGTGGTCGCCCCCGCGGGGCCGGTCGGGGAG
>NZ_RDBH01000169.1 GCF_008042145.1 Streptomyces sp. adm13(2018) | reverse complement strand
CGAACTCGCCCGCACCGGCGCCCTCCAGCYCCGTACGGGCGGCTCGGGCACGGCCCCCGCCGGCGGCGGACGGGTGCCGGTCCTCACCGAGCACGACGTCCTGTCCGGCGCGGCCCCCTCCGGCACCCTGCCCGCCGGCGGCCCGGGGGAGGAGCCCGAGGAGCCCGTCCTCGTCGCCGAGGGTGACGTCGTCGTGCCCGTCCTCGGCGGCGGCTCCGTCGCCCGGGTCGTGGACGCGGCCACCGCGGGCGCGGCCCTCGGCCGGAACCTCCAGCTCCTGCGGCCCGAACCGGCCGCCCTCGACCCCTGGTTCCTCGCCGGGTTCCTCCGCGGCACCGCCAACAACCGGCAGGCCAGCAGCTTCGCCTCGACCGCGACCCGGCTCGACGTGCGCCGCCTCCAGCTGCCCCGGCTGCCGCCGGCCGACCAGCGCAGGCACGGCGCCCACTTCAGGTCGCTCGCCGAGTTCGAGGAGGCCCTGCGCCTCGCCGCCCGGCTCGGCGAGCAGCTGGTCCAGGGGCTGTACGACGGTCTCGCGGACGGAAGTGTGGAGCCCGCGTGAAGGGCCGTCATACTCTCTTGGTCTGACCGACCCCGGCGGTCCGGTCAGGCGTGGTCCGGTCAAGCGTCCTGGGGGAGCGTCGTATGTACGGTCAGGTGCCCGCACCCGCGGCCCCGCCGCGGCCCGCCGGCCCGTCGGCGGCCACGATCACCGTCCGGGTCCTCATCACGGTCCTGGTGGTCCTGTCGCTCGGCTTCCTCGCGTGGGTCGCCATGCTCCGGATCGCGATCATGCGGCGCACCGGCCGGGACTGGACGCTGTTCTGGGCCCAGCTCGTCCTGAACGTCGGGTGTGTGGTGCCGCTGGAGCAGCGCTTCGCCGGTACGTGGATGAACACCGCGGGCATGATCGTGCTGCTCGTCCAGATGACGATCGTGACCTGCTACTTCCTGGTGGTCGACATCCGGCACCACCAGCCCGCCCCGGTCGTGATCATGGTGCCGGCCCCGGCCCCGCCGTCGCATCGGCCGCCGCAGGGTCAGGGGTACCCGTACGGCACTCCGCAGCCCGGCTACGGCACGTCCGGCCACGCACTGCCCGGTCTCCGCAGCCCGGCTACGGCACGTCCGGCCACGCACTGCCCGGT
>NZ_RDBH01000168.1 GCF_008042145.1 Streptomyces sp. adm13(2018) | reverse complement strand
GGTGGCGGACCTTCTGCCGCGGATGGGACGTCGCATGCTATCTCCTGGGTGGGGAGGGTGGGGGGTGCGACAAGCTCGTGCGGTCGTGCGGTGTTCGCGTGGTGCGGTGCTGGCCCACATGGTGGGCCTGTGTCATGGACCGGTCAAGACGCGGAGTTCGGCCATACTGTCCCGCGTGGGGACCCTCATCGGTAGATACGTCATCGAGCACAAGCTAGGCGAAGGCGGCATGGGCACCGTCTATCTGGCCCGATCGCGCGGCGGGCGCGCCGTGGCCGTCAAGGTGGCCCGGCCGGAACTCGCCGCCGACCCCTCCTTCCGCGCCCGGTTCCGCGCCGAGGTCGCCGCCGCCCGCCGGGTCGGCGGCTTCCACACCGCCCAGGTCGTCGACGCCGACCCCGACGCCGAGGCGCCCTGGCTCGCCACCGCCTACGTCCCCGGGCCCACCCTCGCGGCGCTCGTCACCGCGGACGGCCCCATGGACGAGGGCCGGCTGCGCTCCCTCGGCGCCGCCCTCGCCGAGGCCCTGGAGGCCATCCACGCCTGCGGTCTCGTCCACCGCGACCTCAAGCCCGGCAACATCGTCATGGCCCCCGACGGGCCCCGCGTCCTCGACTTCGGCATCGCCCGCGCGCTGGAGTCCACCCGGCTCACCGCCACCGGCTCCGCCTTCGGCACCCCCGGCTACCTCGCCCCCGAACAGGCCCTCGGCGAGGCGGTCACGGGCGCGGCGGACGTCTTCGCGCTCGGCGCGGTGCTGGTCGCGGCGGCGGGCGGCCGCCCCTTCGGCGAGGGCACCCCGATGGGCCTGATGTACCGCGCGGTCCACGAGGAGGCCGACCTCGCCGCCGTACCGGAGCCGCTGCGGGACCTGGTGGGCCGCTGCCTCGCGAAGGACCCGGCAGGACGCCCGACGCCGGAGGAGATCCTGGACGCACTGGGGGAGGGAGTGGCGGAGGCGGTGCCGGAGGGACTGGCGGAGGGCGGTGCGCCGCCGCCGACCGTCCTGGACGCGCCCGCGACCCCGCCGCGCCGAGGGCCTGTTCGGGGGCGAGGTAGCCGGGGGTGCCGAAGGCGGAGCCGGTGGCGGTGAGCCGGGTGGACTCCAGCGCGCGGGCGATGCCGAAGTCGAGGACGCGGGGCC
>NZ_RDBH01000167.1 GCF_008042145.1 Streptomyces sp. adm13(2018) | reverse complement strand
GGCTGAGGTCGTCATGACGCCATTCTCGGCGAACGCGTCGCGGGGTTTGCGGGCTGGGTGACCCGTGCACGTGGCGTACGCAGGGAGCCGGGACCCTCAGTGTCTTCTCGTGCGCCAGAGGAGGAACAGGGCCGACGCCACCGCCGCGCCCCTGAGGACCCAGGGCCAGGTCTCCGCCACCGCCGCGCCCATCGCCTCGCCGCCCGCCGCGACCGGCTCCCCCCAGCGGCCCTCCACCCTGCCCCACAGCCAGCCGACGCCGGACGCGGCCGCCAGGCCCGGGATCACCAGGACGGCCCCCTTGACCTCACCGGGGGTCAGACGGCGTGAGGCGTACGCGATGAGCCAGCCCGCTGCCAGAGCCACCAGCGAGCCGAACACCGCCCCGCCCAGCAGCAGCAGCGCGGCCAGCAGGACGAAGGGGCTGGACAGGCGGAGCCGGGCGGCCGGGGCCGCCACGAGCTCCCCGTCCGCGACCGGCTGCGCCTGACCGGCTCGTTTGCGCAGGAGCCTGGACAGGCGGCGTCTCCCGGATGCCGGGCCGGGGGTGTCCTCCTCGTCCGCCCGTTCCTCGTCCTCGTCCCCCTCTGCAACCGGCTCCCTGAAGAGGTCCGGGCGCTCGACTCCGCCCACGAAGCCCGGGAGGCCCGCCGCCGCGTCGACCTGCCACCAGTCCCCGTCCATGCCGTGGTCGGCTCCGGCCAGGCCCGACAGGTCGAGCGGGCCGACCGCGTCGGCACCCGGGGCCGGTTTCGGAGCCGGTTTCGGAGCCGGTTTCGGGGTCGTTGTCGCGCCCGGGCGGCCCTGCGGTGGTTCCGGTGCCTTCTCCTCCCGGGAGCGGCGGCCACCCGGGATCCAGCCGATGCGTCGCTCGTCGCGCTCCCCGCGTTCTCCGCGGCGGGGCTTCGGCACCGGCTGTTCCGGCCCCGGCTTCCCCTCCGGCTTCCGCCCCGGGCCCGTCTCCCCCGGTCCCTCCTGCGACGCGCCCGAGCCGCCCGCCCGTTCCACCACCTCGTCCGGTGTTCCCAGCGCGCCCAGGATTCCCCGTACCGCCGACGGGGTCTCCTCGCCGTGGGTGGCGCGGCGGCGGTCGATCTCGTTGCGGAGGGTGGACACCAGCCGCATGCGGTCGCTCGCCGGCAGCTGTCGTTGCTGGGCCAGATCGCCGACCCGGCTCAGATAGTCGTAGACCAACTGGTCGCTCTCGATGCCCACGGTGCCCCTCCACGGCCGGTTCGCCCGGTACGGCCCGACGTTAGCGCCTGCGCAGCGGCTAACGTGGGGCGGATGGGGATCGGTGAGCTCGACCGGGAGGCGCACGTGCCCGAGGTAACTGGTGCCGCCGCGGCGCCCCGCACGCTCGCCGAGGCGCTGCGCGCGCGGGGTGACGAGGGGCTCGCCGCGCTGCTGCGGGCGCGGCCCGACCTGGTGAATCCCGTACCGAACGATCTGACGCAGCTCGCCACGCGGGCCGGGACGCGGGGGTCGGTGGTGCGGGCGCTTGAGCGGCTCGACCGGTTCGCGCTCCAGACGGCCGAGGCCCTCGCGGTGGCGCAGGACCCGGCGCCGTATCCCGTGCTCCTCGGGCTGCTGACCGGTGACGAGGGCGATCCGGCGATCGAGGCGGCGCTGCCGGGTGCCGTCGCGCTGCTGCGGGAGCAGGCGCTGGTGTGGGGTGAGGACGACCGGCTGCGGCTGGTGCGGACGGCCCGTGAGCTGCTGGCCCCGTCGGCGCAGCATCCGTCGCCGACGGGTCTGGGGCCGACGGTGGCGGAGGCGACGTCGGGGATGTCCCCGGGCCGGGTGCAGGAGATCATCGCGACGGCGGGGCTGTCCGGGACTCATGACGCGGTGTCCGCGGTCGGTTCGCTGACGGGTCTGTTCACGGACCGGGAGCGGATGGGGGCGCTGCTCGACACGGCGCCGCCGGACGCCCTGTCCGTGCTGGACCGGCTGGTGTGGGGTCCGCCGTACGGCGAGGTGACGGCCGATCCGGCGCCGCCGGTGCGGTGGCTGCGTGACCGGGGGCTGCTGCTTCCGGTGTCGCCGCGGACGATGGTGCTGCCGCGTGAGGTGGCGCTGCATCTGCGGGGCGGGCGGGCGCACCGGGTGCCGGAGCCGGTGGCGCCGGTGCCGGGCGTGCTGCGGGAGTACCGGCCGCAGGTGGTGGACAGTGCGGCGGCCGGGCAGGCGCAGCTGGCGCTGGCGACGGTCGAGGAGTTGTTGAAGTCCTGGGACCGGGGCGGGCCGCCGGTGCTGCGGGCGGGTGGTCTGGCCGTGCGGGACCTGAAGCGGACGGCGGCGGCGCTGGACGTGCCGGAGGAGACGGCGGCGTTCTGGCTGGAGCTGTGTTTCGGGGCGGGGCTGCTGGCCTCGGACGGGGAGGCGGACGAGCGGTACGCGCCGACGCCGGCGTACGACGACTGGCTCGATCTGCCGCCGGCGGAGCGTTGGGCGCTGCTGGTCACGCCGTGGCTGACGGCGACCCGGACGCCGGGTCTGGCCGGTGGTCAGGACGCGAAGGGCCGGACGTTGTCCGTGCTCGGGCCGGATCTGGACCGGTCGCCGGCGCCGGAGGTGCGGCACCGGGTGCTCGGGCTGCTGGCGACGTTGCCGCCGGGGTCGTCGGTGGAGCCGGAGTCGCTCTTCGCGCGGTTGCGGTGGGAGCGGCCGTTGCGGGGGGCGGCGGCCGCGGACGAGGGCGGTGACCTGCGGTCGCGGCTGGCGCGCTGGGCGCTGGCGGAGGCGGAGCTGCTGGGGCTGACG
>NZ_RDBH01000166.1 GCF_008042145.1 Streptomyces sp. adm13(2018) | reverse complement strand
GTCCCCGACACCGATCCCCACCTCGGGCCGCCGCCCGTCGACGTCCTGCCCGAGCACGACGCCACCATCATCTACACCTCCGGCACCACCGGCCGCCCCAAGGGTGCCGTCGCCACGCATCTCGCGCAGGCCGGGGCCGCCATGAACCCGCGGTTCTTCGCCGCCGCGGCCGCCCTCGCCCGCGGGGACATGCCCGGCGCCGGGCCCGTCCCGGTGTCGCTGACCACGTTCCCCTTCTTCCACGTCGCCGCGTTCACGTCGTTCTACGGGGTGATGGCGGCCGGCGGCACCCTCGTCATGATGCGGAAGTGGGACGCCGGCCGGGCCCTGGAGCTGATCCGGGAGCACCGCGTCACCCACTACGCGGGCGTTCCCGCCACCGCCCTCCAACTGCTCGACCTGGCCCGCGCCACCGGCGACCCGCTCACGAGTCTCACCCTGCTGAGCACCGGCGGCGCCGCCGCCCCGCCCGGCATCGTCGGCGGGATCACCGCCGGGTACGGGGACCGGCTGGAGCCCCGGAACGGCTACGGGCTCACCGAGACCAGCGGCGGTGTCCTCGCCAACGCCGGTGCCGAGTACCGCGCCCACCCCGGCAGCGTCGGCTGGCCCACGCCCGTCACCGAGGTGCGGATCGACCGGCCCGACGCCGAGGGCGTCGGCGAGCTGTGGCTGCGCGGGCAGTCCCTCGTCCGCGGCTACTGGCGCGACGAGGAGGCGACCCGCGCCGCCTTCGCCGAGGACGGGTGGTTCCGGACCGGGGACCTCGCGCGCGTGGACGCGGACGGGCGGGTCAGCATCGTCGACCGGCTCACCGACATGGTGGTCCGCGGCGGCGAGAACGTGTACTGCGTCGAGGTCGAGGACGTGCTCCAGCAGCACCCTGACGTCGTCGACGCCGCCGTCCTCGGCATCCCGCATCCGCTGCTCGGCGAGGAGGTCGCGGCCGTCGTCCGGCTGCGGCCCGGCGCCGAGGTCGGCGCCGATGGGCTGCGCGCGCACGTGGGCGGCCGCCTCGCCGCCTTCAAGGTGCCCGCCCACGTCCTCGTACGGGACGAGGAACTGCCCCGGAACCCGACCGGGAAGCTCCTCAAGCGGGAACTGCGGGGTTCCTTGACCGGAACCCGGTCGTCGCTCGGCTCCGGCAGTCCGTGACGGGCGCCCGCTCGTCGCTCACTTGCGAGAGATGACCGGCGTCCGCTCGTCGCTCACGTGCGAGAGATGACCGGCGTCCGCTGGTGGCTCAGCTCCGGGTGATCCGTACCCGGTACGTGCCGTTCTCGTCCTCGTCCAGCACGCTGATCCGTATGCCGTTCGCCCGGTCCGTGAACGTCTCCCCGGGCCGGTACGGCGCGTCCGACAGTTCCGCGTGGACGTTGGCGCGGCGGGTGCAGCCGCCGCTCGCGTGCTCGCTGTCCGAGACGGTCACCGGTCCGTGCCCGGTGTCCACGTCCGCCTCCACCCGGTAGACCAGGACGCCGTGTTCGCAGACGGCCTCGTCGTTGCCGTCCTTGCTGCGGACCTCCAGCGCGTACCCCGACGTCTCGGAGAGCGGGACGAACGCGAGCTTGGGGCCGCCGGCGACCGCCAGCGGGGTGAGCGAGTAGTCGCCGGTGCCCGGTGTGGAGGCGCAGCCGATCTGGTCGTTGTCGAGCCAGCCCAGCTTCCACTTGTGCCAGCCGAGCAGGTCGTTGTTGGCCCCCCAGTCCTCGGACATGATGTCCCAGTGCCCGACGGTCCCGCCGCCGTCCGAGGTGTACAGGTCGGGCAGACCGAAGACGTGCCCGTTCTCGTGCGGCAGCACCCGGTAGCCGGTCTCCGCGAAGCTGCCCGACCCGTCGTCCTGGCGGCTGTAGACGAACGACGTGTTGGCCAGCGGCACGCCGTCCGCGTAGGGGGCGTCGTCGTTCCCGGAGAAGGTGACGGACAGGACGGTGTCGAGGGCGGACGGGCCGGCGTTCGGCGTGACCAGGACGTTGACCAGGTCGTAGGCGCTGAAGTCCACCTTCTGGTCGGCCATCTTGATGATGTCCTCGACGAGGGTGCGGTAGCCCGGTTCGTACGGTGCGCCGCGCTCGATCCCGTACGCCGAGAAGGCCTTCGGCATCCGCAGCCAGTCGGGTATCGGGGCCTCGGCCTGGTAGTGCAGCCGCCCGTACGAGCTGACGCGGAACCAGTCGGCGGTCTGCGGGAAGAACTCGCGGAAGCGGCCCATCGCGGTGCCGTCCCCGGTCGCGTCGGGGAAGTCGATCATCAGGTTCAGGGCTCGGACCAGGCCCGTGGAGCGGACGTACCCGGGGGCCGTGGGGAGTCCCTCCGACATCTGTACGCCCATCGTGGTGGCGATGCGGCAGGGTCCCAGCTGCGCGCCGTCGGGCGCGGCGGCGACGGGGCCGGCCGAGGCGGGGGCGGGATCGGGCAGCGTGCTGCTCGCGGAGGCGAGCAGCGTGAAGGAGAGCGCCGTGGTCGCGGCCATGGCGACGGGTCTGCGTATCCGTCGTCGGGGGTGCTGCATACGGTCGCCTCTCCGGTGGGGGCAGGTCGGCGGCGCGGCCCTCCCTTCGGTACGGGGCGCGCTGTCCGATCAGCCTGTGACGAGAGGTCCTGGTACGCGCGTCGGGTGGCCCGATCGTGGGATTCGGCCGACGCGAGAGCCGACTGCGCGCCGATGCGGAAGCTGCCCCCCTCGCCGATGCGGAAGCCGCCCCCC
>NZ_RDBH01000165.1 GCF_008042145.1 Streptomyces sp. adm13(2018) | reverse complement strand
CGTCGAGGATCCGGCGGGCGCGGGGCAGCGCGGCGGCTCTCAACCGGTCCCGTGTCTCGACGTCCGCCCGGTACTCCTCGGCCAGGAGCCGGCCGTGGTGGAATTCGAGACGCCGGGCCGTGCCGGACAGTCCGGACTCTCCGGCGCACCGGACCTCCGTCAGGGCGAGGTGGACCTCTCGGTCTTCCGGCAGGGGGTGTGCGGGGGAGAGCGCGGAGGCACGGGCGGCCGCCGGTGTTGCGAACGTGTGCCCGGCACGCCCCATGCACCGCCGCCATACGGCGAGGCCCTGCGCGTAGGCGACGTCTGCGACGACCCGGCTGCGGAGGATCTGTTCCAGCGTGTTCACTCGGGTCGAGGAACGGAACCATGCGCCGAGGTCTCCGTAGAGCCGGTGCTGGGCCTCCGCGACGCACCCGCGATCGCTGCGCCGCAGGGTTCCGCCGCCGGGGAGTCGTACGGTCAGTCCGTCGGGGGACGGGCCGTTGGCGGCGACGAGTGCCGCGGCCTTGCGGTGCGCGGGCAGCGCGGCGAAGTAGGTGCGGTTCGGATCGCTCTTCGCCAGGGCCGCCTGCCGGCGACGCAGCTGGGACCCGTAGCCGTGCTCCCGGGCCCAGTCGGCGTCGTCGATGATGTACGGGAAGAGCGTGGACTCCGGTTCGGCGGCGAGATGGAAGGGGCGGTACGTGAAGCCGCGTCGGCTCATGCAGTCGCGGAGCAGCTGCTGTTCGGCGTCGTGGAGCAGTCCGTCGTGCTCGGTGTTCCTCGGTGCTCCGACGGGGCGGAGCGGGGGCGGGCGTTCGCCCGGCGGCGGACCCTCGGGGCCGGCCATCACGGCGGCGGAGAGCGCGATCGCGGCGGTCGTCACTGCTGAGGCGGAGAGCAGTAGGGATCGGCGGCGGGCGCGGCTGGTCCGAGGCATGGGGGACTCCGGTGACGTCGGCAAGGCGTTGAGGGATGAGGATCGGTGACTCTCCGTCGGGGCGGCTGCCGTGGTGCGGTGCGCCGTGAACGCGTCGCGGCGATCGTGGGGCACGCCGATCGCGGGGCGCGCCGAGGGAATACATCCGGTCGGCGTGCCGCCGCTGAGCGATGCGGCGGCCGGACAACCGAAGTCTGTGGCCGCCGTCGAGAGGACCGCAAGCGTGTCCCGGCTGCTTCGGAGAAGTCGGGATCCGAACGCCGCTGACCTGCGGGGACTTTCCTGTCCCGGGACACGGGACAGCCCGGGAAGGGCGAGCGACGGAGGGGCGGCGTGTCCGATGCCTGCATCGGATCGGGAGAAGGGGGTAGGGCCGTCTCCTCCTGGGTCCGGCTCCGTGCGCGTCTGGTGCGGTGAAGGAGTCGTCTACCGCGATCGAGCTCCCGCCGAGGAGGCCCAGTCGCTCCGGCGGCCACGCATCGGACCGCTTCCGTGTCGTTCTCGTGGTGTGCCCCGGCGCGCCCACGGTGGTGTCGCCCGAGGTGCGTTGTCGACGGAGTCGGCTGCGAACTCGCGGCGACCGGATGGGAAGGAGCGATCCGTGCACGACCGGATCAACCGAGGAGACGGCCTGCTCTGCGGGCCGAGCAGCGAGCGAAGGGAGGCGGCGGGCGTGCGTGGCGGCGCGGACGGGGTGTCCGGCGGCGGGTTGCAGAGTTCAGGCGGAGGGGTCGGCGCGAGCCTTCGAGAACCGCTGCGGGTGAGCTACCGGTGGCTCGTCGAGCCGCTGCGGGCGAGTTCCCGCTGGGGTGTCCTCACTCGCCGGGGCTTCGCCGCAGCGACGGCCGCCCTGAGCGTGGCCGTAGGCCGTCCGGCGGCGGGTTGCAGAGTTCAGGCGGAGGGGTCGGCGCGAGCCTTCGAGAACCGCTGCGGGTGAGCTACCGGTGGCTCGTCGAGCCGCTGCGGGCGAGTTCCCGCTGGGGTGTCCTCACTCGCCGGGGCTTCGCCGCAGCGACGGCCGCCCTGAGCGTGGCCGTAGGCC
>NZ_RDBH01000164.1 GCF_008042145.1 Streptomyces sp. adm13(2018) | reverse complement strand
GTACAGCGCCCCATCGCGGCGGCGGACCTCCCTCCCTCCGACGGCTCGTCGCGCTCGGGCGGGCCGAGGTCACCCTCCTCGTCCGCAACCGCACCGCCCTCTTCGGCGCCCTCCTCGTCCCCCTCCTCACCGTCGGCGCGGTCCGCAGCTCCCTGGAGAGCGTCGACCTCGGCAAGGCCGGCACGAGCATCGCCGAGGTCGCCGTCAGCGGCGCCATCGGCATGGCCCTCCTCATCGGGGTCTACAGCAACCTCGTCGCCGCCTTCGCCGCCCGCCGCGAGGCCCTCGTCCTCAAGCGGCTGCGCACCGGAGAACCGACCGACCCCGAGATCCTCACCGGGATCGCGCTGCCGGCCGCCGTGCTCGCCCTCGCCCAGAGTGCCTTCCTCACCGTCGGCGGCATCGCCGTCCTCGGCCTGCCCGCCCCCGCCGCGCCCGGACTGCTCCTCGCCGGCGTCGTCCTCGGCCTCGTCCTCCTCACCGCGCTCGCCGCCGCCACCTCCGCCGTCACCCGCACCCCCGAGAGCGCCCAGCTCACCGCGCTGCCACTGGTGCTGGTCTCCGCCCTCGGCTCCGGGCTCTTCGTCCCCCTCAGCATGCTTCCCGACGAGATCGCGGCCGCCTGCGAACTCCTGCCGGTGACCGGGATGATGACCCTCGTACGGGCCGGCTGGACCGGCGGCGCGAACGCCGGCGACCTGCTGGGCGCGGCGGCGACCACGGTGGTCTGGATCGCCCTCTCGGTGTTTGCTGTCCAGCGGTGGTTCCGCTGGGAACCCCGGCGCTAGAGAGCCGCCGCCCAGGACGAACCGAGGACGAGAGGACGGACCCGCGCCCGTGAAGTGCCCGTGAAACGGCCCGTGAAGAGCTGGAGCGGCCGGAGCGGCCTGTCCAAGGTCGACCTCTACACCCGCGTCACCGCCTACATGCTGCTCTGGGCCGCGGTCCTCGTCCTCGGCCTCCTGCTCCTGATCCGGCCGATCCGCCACGACGCCCCGCCCCTCCTGGTAGTCGTCGCCCCGCTCCTCGACCTCGCCAACGGCGTCCTCTGCCACCGCCTGCTGCGCCGCGCCATGGACGCCTACCTCCGGCCCGGGACCGTACTCCCCCCGCGGGAGGTGCTGCCCGCGGCGGCCGTCGCGGGCAGCACCACCGGAGCCGTACTCCTCGCCGCGTCCGCCACCGATCTGGCCGAACTGCTGCCCGGGATGCTCGCGGCGGCCCTCGTGCCCTTCCTCGCCGGGCACTGTCTGCTCCACCGCCTCCGCTTCGTCGCCCTCCACCAGGCCCTGCTCGCCGGGGTGCTCCTGCTCCTCGTCCCGCTCACCGGCCTGAGCGGGGGGCAGAGCCTCGCGGCCGTCGTCACCGTCGTCTTCCTCACCGGCTGGCTCGCCTTCACCGTCCGCCTCTCGCTCTGGGTGCTCGGCGTCGTCTTCGAGCTGCGCGAGGCCCGCGACGTCCAGGCCCGGCTCGCGGTCGCCGAGGAACGCCTGCGCTTCGGACGCGACCTGCACGACATCCTCGGCAGGAACCTGTCCGTGATCGCCCTCAAGAGCGAACTCGCCGTCCGGCTCGCGCGCCGCGAACGCCCCGAGGCCGTCGACCAGATGATCGAGGTCCAGCGCATCGCGCGGGAGTCCCAGCGGGAGGTGCGCGATGTCGTACGCGGCTACCGCGAGGCGGATCTGCGGGTCGAACTGGAGGGCGCGCGGGGCGTGCTCGACGCGGCGGGGATCGACTGCGCCGTCGACTCCCCGGGGCCCGCGCTCGACCTGCCCGCCGAGGTCCAGGCGGCCCTGGGCTGGGTGGTCCGCGAGACCACGACGAACGTCCTGCGGCACGGGGACGCACGGCGCTGCGCCATCGCCGTACGGGAGGAGAGGGACGCGGTGCTGCTGACGGTGGAGAACGACGGGGTGCGGACGGGGAACGGGATGAAC
>NZ_RDBH01000163.1 GCF_008042145.1 Streptomyces sp. adm13(2018) | reverse complement strand
TGCCAGCCCCTCGTCCTCGGCGGAGCGGCGGGCTACTCGTCCTCGTCGACGCCCGCCGTGCGCTCGGACTCCTCGGCCGCCCGCTCGGCCGCGAGCGAGGCGTCCAGCCGGGCCCGCGCCCCTTCCAGCCTGCGCCGGCAGACCTTCGCCAGCTCCTCGCCACGCTCCCAGAGCGCCAGGGACTCCTCCAGGGACGTTCCGCCCGCTTCGAGCCGCCGTACGACCTCGATCAGCTCGTCCCGCGCCTGCTCGTAACCGAGCGCCGCCTCTTCCGTTCCCGCTGCCATGTGCCGCTCCACCCTCCGTGACCGGTTCTCTCGAATCCTGCGTGTTCCGTGTGCCGTGTTCCGTATGCCCTGCGTGCCTGCGTGCCCTGCGTGCTGGGGCTCCCGCGAGTCCTGCGAATCGCGTGTCGCCCGTCTCGCGCGCGTCCCGCAGGCCGGCGTGGTCCCCGGCGGCGGTCGGGCGGCCCGGGCGGACCGCCCGCCGTCCCCCGCTCAGGCCGGGTCGGCCACGCGCCGCACCGCGAACTCGCCCTCGGCGACGCGTGCCCGCAGCTCCTCGTCGGCCGCGACCTCCTCGGGGGAGCGGACCACCGATCCGTCCGCCCGCTGGAGCACCGCGTACCCCCGCTCCATCGTCGCGGCGGGTGACAGCGCCCGGACCCGCGCGCGGGTGTGCGACAGCTCGGAGTCCGCCCGGTCGAGAAGGTGCCCGAGGACCCGGCGGCTGCGGGCGAGCAGCGCGGCGACCTCGTCCTCGCGGACCTCGACCATGCGCTGCGGATGCTCCATCACGGGCCGGGCGAGCGCGTGCGCGAGGCCGCGTTCCTCCCGTTCGAGGAGTCCCCGTACGGTCCGCAGGGCGCGGTCCCGCAGCCCCCGGACCCGGTCCAGTTCCTCGCCGACGTCGGGGACGACCTTCTTGGCCGCGTCCGTCGGCGTCGAGGCGCGCAGGTCGGCCACCAGGTCGAGGAGCGGCGAGTCGGGTTCGTGTCCGATGGCCGAGACCACCGGCGTACGACAGTCGGCGACGACGCGGACGAGCTGCTCGTCCGAGAAGGGCAGCAGGTCCTCGACGCTGCCGCCGCCCCGGGCGACGATGATCACGTCGACGTCCGCGTGCGCGTCGAGTTCCTTGACCGCCTGGACGACCTGGGGGACGGCCTTCACGCCCTGCACCGCCACGTTCCGCACCTCGAAGGCGACGGCGGGCCAGCGCCGGCGCGCGTTCTCCAGGACGTCCCGCTCCGCGGCCGAGGCGCGGCCGCAGACCAGCCCGATGCGGTGCGGCAGGAACGGCAGCGGCTTCTTCCGGTCGAGCGCGAAGAGGCCCTCGGAGGCCAGGCTCCGCTTGAGCTGCTCCAGGCGGGCGAGCAGCTCGCCGATCCCGACCGGCTTGATCTCGACCGCCCGCAGCGACAGCTGGCCGCGCGGCGCGTACCACTCGGGCTTGGCACGGACGACGACCCGGGCGCCCTCCGAGACGACGTCCGCGACGGCGTCGAAGACCTGCCGGTAGCAGGTGACGCCGATGGAGATGTCGTGCGAGGGGTCGCGCAGGGTCAGGAAGACGACCCCGGCGCCGGGACGTCGGGACAGCTGCGTGATCTGCCCCTCGACCCAGATCGCCCCGAGCCGGTCGATCCAGCCCCCGATCAGGCGGGAGACCTCACCGACGGGAAGCGGTGCTTCGGCGGACGTAGTCAGAGCCATGGACCGAGCGTAACCGCGCGGTACGACAACGTCAGGAGCGCGTAGCCCGGCGCGAGCCGGGGGGCCTGGGTCGGGCGTACCCCGGCGTGAGCCGGAGGGCTCGGACCGGCCGGACCCCGGCCGGTCCGACCGGCCGGCCGCCCCGCGACGGCGCCCCGGGGCCTACGAGACCGGCGTGCCCGCCCGCCTCAGCCTCCCGTGGGCCCGCTCAAGGCCTCCCGAGCCCCCGTCTCGGCCCCCTGAGGGGCGCACCCCTTGGAGAGCCCCGCCCTCAGC
>NZ_RDBH01000162.1 GCF_008042145.1 Streptomyces sp. adm13(2018) | reverse complement strand
CCCCGGCGGACGGTCGGAGGTGTCATCCCTTCGGTCTTTCTCTGGATGACCGTCGGTCGGCCGACGCCCCGGCCGACCGACGGCCGGATTGCGGGTACTCGGTCCCACCTGCGGGAACACCCGCTCCACACCGTTGCGGACCGGCGTGCGGCTGAGGATCCGGACCCCCTCTTCCGGGCGCAACGGCGTGCTGGAGACCAGCTGTTGGGTCACCCACTGTCCGCCGTCCCCCTGTACGCGCCGCTCGTGCACGTACCCCTCGGTCATGAGCTGCCGCTTGGCCTTGTAGAACGCACATGCCCCGATCCCGGCGCGCTTGGCCGAGTCCGAGAGGGTTTCCCGGGCGTGGGCGGGGAGAGAGAGCTGCCAGGTGAGCAGGCGCGTGGCATCGGAGCCGAGCCGGGGGTGCCTGATGATCTCGTGGGAGAACTGGCTGAAGGCGCGCGAGGGCGCGATAAAGTGCCGATAGATCACGGGTGGGTGCTTTCCACTGGTGGTTCAGGCCCTCGCGACGGGTTCCAGCCGTCGTCGGGGGCCGCTTTGCTGCGAACGTAATGCACGCGCATATGCCGAAACCGACACACAGGGTGAAGACCCCCCGTACGAGTGGCGATCGGTCACGGAAGCTGACGACTTCGTTGCGTGTCGTCCCTCCGCGCGGGTGACGTGCTGATCACGCGCACGGCTCCGCGCGGCGTCAGGCTCGCCCGCTCCTCCGGACTCGCCGTCCAGCACTCCTCCGCCGCCGCCTCCCAGAGGTAGCCGCTGGGACGGACCAGCGTCAGCAGACCCCCGTGCACGGACCGCACTTGCCCGGTGAGCGCGCGCTGCGCGTCGGTCACGACGTCGCCGATCCGGTACCTCATGGGGCGTCCCGTCGGGCGTCGCGGAGCAGGGCGGTCAGCCGCTTCGCGCCGGTCACGCCGACGACCCCGAGCCCGTACCGGTGGACGTCGCCGCCGGCCGAGCGCGTCACGTCCCGGTAGAGGCCGTTGGTGGGGAGCCCGGCGGTGTCCATGGCGGCCTTGAGGTCGCGGAACACCTGCGCCGCCTCGGGTTCGGAGACCGGGCGGATGGGAGGTGGGGTGGGGGGCGTGCGCATGGCGGGCTCTCTTTCTGATGGATCTCCTCAGGACCGCCTCCACGATCGCGCGTACCGCCCTACGCTCACCAGGAGTTGAGCTCCCGACGTGCAGGTGAGGAACGAGGCATATGCCAGGAGCGAAGGAACTGGACCCCGGAGACAGCGTCGAGCAGTACCTCGGCAACGTAGTGCGCGAGGCGCGTTTGGCCCTGGGACGGGAGTGGACCCAGGCGTACGTCGGGGGGAAGGTCTTCAGCAGCGGGAGCCGTCTCTCCGCGATCGAGCTGGGTGAGGACCCGCCGGACCGTGACCTCGCCAGGAAGCTGGAGGTGGTTCTCAGCCTCCTCCCCGGAACCCTCGTGAACCTCGTGAAGATCCTCAACGAGCAGAACGTGCGGGACTACGCGAAGACCTACATGCGCCGGCAGCTCGAAGCCACCGCCATGCACGAGTTCTCCATCATCGTGCCCGGTCTGCTGCAGACCGGGGGCTATGCGCGGGCGATGATGGGCGCGGGTCTCGCGGGCGACTCGGCTCAGATCGGCGACTACGTGCGGAGGCGGCTTGAACGCCAGTCCATCCTCGACCGGCCCGACCCGCCGTGGATGATGATCGTCCTCGACGAGGCCTGCCTGCGCCGTGACATGGGGGGCGGCCAAGTGATGCGCGAGCAGATCGAGCACCTTCTCGCCCTGTGCGAACGCCCCCACGTGAACATTCAGGTGCTCCCCATGAAGGGTGAACCGGTGGCTGGTTCCGTCGCGCTCCTCACCCTCCCCAAGGGGGAGCGCGGGGCCTACACGGAGGGATTCAGTACGGGCAACTACACAGAGGAACCAGCCGAGGTGATGCGTTTCCAACGTGTCTATGATCTGCTGCAACAGGGTGCCCTGGGCGTCCGGGCATCCCTTGAACTGATGCGCGCGATCGCGAAGGAACACGATGACTGAGACCTCGCCGAACTGGCACACGAGCACGTACAGCGGCAACGACAACGACGCCTGCATCGAGGTCGCCGACAACGCCCCCAGCGTCATCCGCGTCCGCGACACCAAGGACCACGCCAAGGGCGAGCTCACCGCCACCCCCGCCGCCTGGACCGCCTTCACCGCCTTCGCGCGGGCCCACGCCGTCTGACCTACTGCACGCTCCACCGCGCCGGATGTCCCGGATCCGTCGGGCAGGTGAAGACGTTCAGTTCGCCGTGGTTGCCGGCGACGACGGCGGTCGGCAGGGCCGCCGGGTGGGGGCGCAGGCCCCGTTCCTCCAGCGGGGTCCAACTCCCGCTGCCGCCGTCCCACTCGGACGAGTCGACGGTCAGCAGCAGGTCCATCGGCGTCGCGCAGTTCGCGCAGTCCATCGCGTACGGGTCCGTCGCGTGCCAGGACGCGTACCCGCCGGCCCGCCAGCCCGGCGGGATCGACAGGTCGTACTGGTAGCCGACGGGGTGGTCCTCTTCCTCGTCGTCCTCCCGTTCCTCCGCCTCCTCCTCCAGCGCCTCCTCCCACGCGTGGATCCGTTCGCACAGCTCCTCCGGCAGCAGCCCCGCGAAGGGGTACGTGGCCACCTGCTCCGGGTGCAGCACGCACGGCTCCGGTATGTACCCCTCGTAGCCGACGACCTCCGGCAGCGGCGGCGACGTCAGGACGTCGACCACCTCCGCCGCCCTCCGCCGGCGCACGTCCAGCGACATCCCGTAGCCGGTGGGGCCGTGGGCGTCGAACGGGCACCAGAAGACCTGGAGCAGGTCGGCGCCGTCCGGTCCCGCCGGAAGGTCCGGGACGTCCTTCGCGTACAGCTGCGCCAGGCCGATCATCGGCACCGGGTCGTTCTCACCCGCCCCCGGCACCCGGTGCTCGCGTTCCAGTTCCCCGACGAGACGCCGTTCCTCCTCCGTCAGGCCCTCGTACGGCTCCCGCGCGTACGCCGCCGCCATCACCCCGCGCTTGCGGTGGATGTCCCCGGGCCGCCGCCCGCGCCCACGTTCGTGGGCCTCCGTGCACACCGGCCACGGTTCGTCCGCGGGCCACAGCATCGGCCCGCCGACCGAGCTGTCCGACACGCCCGGACGCCCCGGCCGCGGATGCAGACGGGTGGTCGTGCCCCGGTGGGCGGCCAGCTCCGGGAAGAGCGCTTCGACGTCGAGCGGACGCGGCGGCGTGGTTCTCGTCATGGGGTGACCCTAGGGGCCGCCCCTCCGGCCCCCAC
>NZ_RDBH01000161.1 GCF_008042145.1 Streptomyces sp. adm13(2018) | reverse complement strand
GCTCAACGACGCGGTCCAGGCGGAGTACGCCGTCCGCTACGGCGACGAGGGCGACGCCACACCGCTGGACGCCGGGATGTTCGCCCCGCCGCGCGGCCTCTACCTGCTCGCCTACGACCCCGACGGCGCCCCGCTGGCCACCGGCGGCTGGCGCGCCCAGGACGAGAACGACGAGGGCTACGCGAACGGCGACGCCGAACTCAAGCGCATGTACGTGATCCCCGAGGCCCGCGGCCTGGGCCTGGCCCGCCGCATCCTCTCCGCCCTGGAGTCCGACGCCCGCACCGCCGGCCGCACCCCCCTCTTCGACCAGTACGCGGAGGACGACCGCCCCCGGGCGGCCAACGAGTGACCCCACCCGGGGGGCCCGCGACGCCCCCCGGCTGACCTGCGGGGCAATGGATTTTTGTCTGAGCCGGTCGGGGTGCTAATGTTTCACACGTCGCAAGGGCCTGTGGCGCAGTCTGGTAGCGCACCTCGTTCGCATCGAGGGGGTCTGGGGTTCAAATCCCCACAGGTCCACAAACGACAGTTCGCGAGTAGCTCTCGGGAACATGACGAGATCCCGTCCGATCGCAAGATCGGGTGGGATCTTCGTCGTTGTGGGGCCTTACGCGGCTCCGCCCCGGTCGCGGGATCCGAAAAGG
>NZ_RDBH01000160.1 GCF_008042145.1 Streptomyces sp. adm13(2018) | reverse complement strand
CGGGCCCGGTGGGTACGCCCGGCTCCGCCTCGGCGGAGCCGCCCGCGGCCCGGGCCGTCCTGGCGGCCTCCGCCGGCGGGACCCCGGCGGCCGTGAGCCGGCACATCTCCTGGAGGACGGCGATGTCGTGCGGGCTCCACCGGCGGTGCCGGCCGCTCTCGTGGGCGGCGGGGCCGATGCCGTAGCGCCGGTCCCAGGAACGCAGAGTGGTGGGAGCGACACCCAGGCGGCGCGCCACCGCGCCGCTGGTGAGACCCGGCGAGGATTCGGTCATGACTCCACCATACGACGCACGAACGATGCGAATGGTGTGACGGCCCGGTTCGGACGGACTGTGGGGGAAGCCCGGGAGGGTACCCAGCAGACCGGGCACCCCGATCACACGTCACAGGAGGCGGGTCGCCATGACCGTGCAGGTAGATCTG
Organism: Streptomyces sp. adm13(2018); assembly: GCF_008042145.1. Lineage (GTDB taxonomy): Bacteria > Actinomycetota > Actinomycetes > Streptomycetales > Streptomycetaceae > Streptomyces. Next base: position 1,580 of record NZ_RDBH01000160.1, on the reverse strand, counting down.
GCTCGGCCGTCGCTCACGTACGGCGCACCGCTTCCGTCCTCGTACGGCGCATCGCTTCCGTCCGACGGGGACCTGTCCGACCGCGAGGTCGCCGACGGCTTCGTCCGCGGCGACGAGCGCTGCCTGGCCGCCGCGTACGACCGGTGGCACGGCCTGGTGCACACCATGGCCGCCCGCACCCTCGGGGACGTCAGGGAGGCCGAGGACGTCGGCCAGCAGGTGTTTCTCGCGGCCTGGCGGGGCCGCGCCGGCTACCGGCCGGAGCGCGGCCCGTTCCCCGGCTGGCTCGTGGGCATCACCCGGCGCAAGATCGCCGACACCCTCTCGGCCCGCACCCGGCGCCGCGACCTGGTGGCCGCCGCGGGCGCGCGGCTGCCGCTGACCGAGGACTCCGCCGCCGACCACGACATGGTCCTGGACCGGATCGTCGTCACGGGCGAACTGGCCAAGCTCCCCGCCGCGCAGCGCGAGGTCCTCGCCATGGCCTTCTACGGGGACCTCACCCAGGTGCAGATCGCCGAACGCACCGGAATGCCGCTCGGCACGGTCAAGAGCCACGCCCGGCGCGGCCTCGACCGGATGCGCCGCTCGCTCAGCCGCCCGCCGGGCGGCCCCGGGTTCGCCACCGCACCCTGCTGACCTGCCGGAACGCCCTGGCGGACGGTCGCCCGACCCTCCGCCGGGGCGTTCCGCGCCGTCACCCGTCCCGGTGAATCCGCCAAACCGTGGCACGATCGATGCCGATTGAGGAGCATGACCCTCTCCGCGCCCCGGCGCGCGCCCGCCCGCACCGACCGGCTCCTGGCCGCCGCCGGCGGCCTGGTCGCCGGCTACGTCTCCCTCGCCGTCGCCGACCTCGCCTCCTTCTGGGTACGGCCCGAGGCGAGCCCGGTGACCGCCGTCGGCGGCGCCGTCGTCGACCGCACCCCGGCGGCCGTCAAGGAATGGGCCATCCGCCAGTTCGGCGAGAGCGACAAGGCCGTCCTCCAGCTCGGCATCCTGCTCCTCCTCGGGGCGCTCGCCGCCGCCGTCGGGCTCCTCGCCCTGCGCCACCGCCTGCTCGGCGCCGCGGCCGTCGGGGTGTTCGGCCTCCTCGGGGCCCTGGCGGCCGTCACCCGCCCGGACTCGGAGTCCGCGCTCGACGCCGTCCCCTCCCTGGCCGGCGCCGCCGTCGGCGCGGCCCTGCTGTACGCCCTGACCGGGATCCTCACCCGGCGGGCCGGGACGGGACCGGCGGCCGCCCGCGCCGACCGCCGGACCTTCCTGGTCGCCGCCGCCTCCGCCGGCCTCGCCGCCACCGGGGCCGCCGCCGTCGCCCGGGCGGTCGGCAGCCCCGTCGAGGAGAACGCCGCCGCCTCCCGCGCCGCCCTGCGCCGTCGGCGCGGCCCTGCTGTACGCCCTGACCGGGATCCTCACCCGGCGGGCCGGGACGGGACCGGCGGCCGCCCGCGCCGACCGCCGGACCTTCCTGGTCGCCGCCGCCTCCGCCGGCCTCGCCGCCACCGGGGCCGCCGCCGTCGCCCGGGCGGTCGGCAGCCCCGTCGAGGAGAACGCCGCCGCCTCCCGCGCCGCCCTGCGCC
>NZ_RDBH01000016.1 GCF_008042145.1 Streptomyces sp. adm13(2018) | reverse complement strand
CCCCGGCCCCCGCGCCCGCCGCCGTTTTGGATTGTCGGAGGATCATCAATACGATCCGGCGATGATCACGAGAAAACGGCTGGCGACCGGGGCCTGCGCGCTGCTCGCCGCCCTGAGCGTCGCGCTCCTGCCGACGGGCGCGGCCGCGGACGCGCCGGTGGCGAAGGAATCACCCAAGGTCGAGCTGGTCCTCGACGTCAGCGGCTCGATGCGGGCCAAGGACATCGACGGCAAGTCCCGCATGGCCGCCGCCAAGCAGGCCTTCAACGAGGTCCTCGACGCGGTGCCCGAGGAGGTCCGGCTCGGCATCCGGACCCTGGGCGCCGACTATCCCGGGCCGGACCGCAAGCGGGGCTGCAAGGACACCCGGCAGCTCTACCCGGTGGGTCCGCTCGACCGGACCGAGGCGAAGACCGCGGTGGCCACCCTGGCGCCGACGGGCTGGACCCCGATCGGCCCGGCGCTCCTCGGCGCCGCCAAGGACCTGGAGGGCGGTGACGCCACCCGGCGGATCGTGCTCATCACGGACGGCGAGGACACCTGCGCCCCGCTCGACCCGTGCCAGGTGGCGCGCGAGATCGCGGCGAAGGGCATCCACCTCGTCATCGACACCCTGGGCCTGGTGCCGGACGCCAAGACCCGGCAGCAGCTCACCTGCATCGCGGAGGCCACCGGAGGCACGTACACCTCCGTCCACCGTACCGAGGAACTCTCGCGCCGCGTCAAGCAGTTGGTCGACCGTGCGGCCGATCCGGTCGTCACCCCGGTGGCCACCGAGGGCGCGCTGCGCTGCGCCGACGCGCCGCAGCTCAAGCCCGGCCTCTACACCGACCGCGAGGCCTTCGGCCAGCACCGCTGGTACCGGGTGGACCTGCTCCCGGGCCAGGAACTCCGGGCCTCCGTCAGCGTGTCGGCCGACCGGGCCGTCAACAACGACTACGGCGTCCTGCTGCGCGCCGTCACCCGGCACGGGCGGGAGATCGTCCGCGGCTCCGAGGCGGGTGACGGGCGCACCGACGTGATCTCGACCGGTCTGCGCTATCCGAAGCCGGGGCTCGACGAGCCCGACGACGGCAAGCCGGCCGCCGAGGAGGTCTGCCTCCAGGTCAGCAACTCGTTCTCCGCTCCCCCGTCGGTCAAGACGACGCCGGGCATGCCCATCGAGCTGACGGTCGACGTCGTCGACGGCCCGTCGACCGCCTCGGACGTGGCCTCCTTCGGTCTCGGGCGTGGCTGGTGGCTGCTGGGCGCGCTGGTGCTCGTCGGCTTCGTGGCCGGTCTGCTCTGGGGCTGGCTGTCCCGCTGGCGCGTCGCTGTCTGGAGGACCCACTGATGCGTACCGTACGCGCGCTCGCCGCGGCCGCCCTCGCGGGCGCCGCCCTTCTCGGGCCGGCCTCCCCGGCGGCCCTGGCCGACTCCCCCTCGCCCTCGACGTCCCCCGGCGAGGACAGCCGTTCCACGGCGGGGCCGACCGAGGCCGGCACCACGTTCCGCACGGCCGCCCGCTTCCTGCCGGGGCAGCAGGCCACGGCGCAGGCCGCCACGGGTGACTACCTGTACTGGGTGTTCCCCGCCGACACCGGACAGCGGCCGACGGTGGACGCCACCGTCACCCTGCCCGACGCCGCCCTGCGGCACGGGCCCGCCACCTGGCGGGTCGACGTCTACGACGGGCTGCGGCGCCGTCAGCCCTGCATGTACGGGACCCAGTCCCGGGCCGCGGCGAAGGAGACCGCGACCGTACGGCTCACCTGCGTGCTGCGCCCGGTCCGCGCCTCCGCCGACGCGTGGTCGGACGATCCGCTGCCCGGCAGCTACTACGTGCGGCTGACCGCGGTCTCGCTCCCGGACGAGGATCTCGGCCAGCCGTTCACGGCCCGGCTCGGCGTCACCACCCTCGACAAGGGCGGCGCCTACGCGACCGACGGAGCGCTCGCCGCGCCCCTGGTGCCCGGGGCGAAGACGGCGGACCTGGCGGAGGCCGACGAGAAGGCCGGCCGTCCGTCCGCGGTCGAGGCGGCTGCCCCGGAGGACGGCTGGTCCTCCGGCTGGTGGTCGGACCGCTGGCTCTGGACCGCGGCGGGCGGCATCCTCGCGGCCCTCGCCGGCATCGGCGGGTACGTGCTGACGCGCGGCGGCCGCCCGTCCCGGGTCCCGCCGACCGCCTGACCGGTCGGCCCCGGTGCACCCGAAGGCCCCCACCGCGCAGGTGCGGTGGGGGCCTTCGGGCGTCTCCGGGGGGCGCCGGGCGCGCCCGGGAGCTGTCTGGGCCCGGGCCGCCTCACCCCCGGGTGGGGAAGCCGTGGGTGCGGGCTCCCGCCACGATCGCCACCGCGGGGACGAGGAGGACGAGCACGCTCCAGGACAGGGCTCCTGCCCCGAGGACGTCGAGCAGGACGCCGCCGGCGACGCCGCCCGCCGCCATGGCGGCGTTCCACAGGCTGACCAGCAGGGTCTGCGCCGTATCGGCGTGCGCGCCACCCGCGTCGGCGGCGGCCGTCTGGAGGAGGGTGGGCGCGCCGCCCCACCCGAGCCCCCAGAGCAGGGCGGCCGTCAGGACGAGGGCGGTGCTGCCGGCCGGGACGGCGAGCACGGCGGCCGCCACCGCCACGAGGAGCGTGCCGCCCAGGGTCAGGGCCCTGAGCCTGCGGTCGATGTGCCGTCCGGTGAACCAGATCCCGACGAGCGAGGCCACGCCGAACACGAGCAGGACGAGCCCGGTGGACCCGGCCAGACCGCGATGGCCGAGGTAGGCGGAGACGTAGGTGTAGAGGACGGTGTGGGCCAGGACGAGGGTGAACGTCACGGCGAGCACGGGCAGGACGCCGGGCACCCGCAGGGTCCGGGCGACCGGCGCCCGGCCGCCGCGCTCCCCGCCGGGCAGGTCGGGGACGGCGAGGGCGATCCAGCCGAGGAGCCCGACGGCGATCACCGTCATGGCGGTGAAGGCGGCCCGCCAGCCCACGGCCTCGCCGAGGAAGGTGCCGGCCGGTACGCCGAGGGAGAGCGCCAGGGGGATGCCGGTCATGGCGACGGCAACGGCGCGGCCCTGGAGGTGCGGTGGGGCGATGCGCCGGGCGTAGCCGGCGAGCAGGGCCCAGGCCACGCCCGCGGCGACGCCGGCGAGGAAGCGGGCGCCCATGGTGAGGGCGTACGAGGAGGAGAGGGCCGTCACGGTGTTGGCGGCGGCGAAGCCGGCGACCGAGGTGAGGAGCAGGCGCTTGCGGCGCCAGGCGGCGGTGCGGGCGGCCAGCGGGACGGCGGTGAGGGCGGTGCCGAGGGCGTAGACGGTGACGGCCTGCCCCATCGCGGCCTCGCCGACCCCGAGGTCGGCGCTCATGGCGGGCAGGACGCCGGCGGGGAGGGTCTCGGTCAGGCTGGTGACGAAGACGGCGGTGGCGAGGGCGAGCAGCGCGAGCAGCGGCAGCCGGCCGGAGGCGGGGAACACCCAGTACAGGTAGTCACCCGTGGCGGCCTGCGCCGGGGTCGTGACCGGGGTGCGGGCGGTCAACGGCGTTTTGGTCTGGACCTCTTGACGGTTGGTCCAGACCTTTCTAGGGTCGCGGGGAAGTCCCACTCGACGGTCCAGGAGGAGAGCGTCGTGGTGCCGGTGTTCTTCACCGTCCACTTGCCCTCGAAGCCCGAACCCCAGTCCGAGGCCTTGGTGTAGACGGCGGTGGCGGAGGCCGAGGCCTCCGCGGGGGCGGCAAGGCCGACCATGGCCGCCAGCGGCAGGCACAGCGCGGTGAGCCCCGCGAAGGCCCTGGACCGCAGGGTCGGGGAGGTGGTGGAAGCCGATCGGGTGCGGCGCCGCCGCAGGGGGGTACTCAAGGAAACTCCTCAGGTGAGGTCCGGCAGGCAGGGCTCTCCCCTGGCCTGTCAACTCTGCGTGTCCCTGAGTGCGTGGTGTCTTTCCTCGGCACCCACCGCAGTGTCCCCGCGACCCTAGAAAGGTCTGGACCAACCGTCAAGAGGTCCAGACCAAAACGCCGTTGACCGCCCGCACCCCGGTCACGACCCTCGCCCCGAGGCGGGCGAGGGTGGGCGAGGGTGCTCAGGCGGCCTCCTCCACCGGGTGCTCTTCCACCGAGCGGGAATCGGTGAGGCTCAGTGCGCCGCCGGCGGCGATCAGGCCGACGACGACCGCGAGGAGGGCGTAGGTGATGCGCTCACCGTGGAAGAAGGACGCGACGAGGTCGCCGCTCCAGGTGCCGGCGGGGAGCTGGGTGGTGACCAGGACGGCGATCAGCGTGCCGACGACGGCGGTGCCGATGCTGGAGCCGACTTCCTGGGCGGTGTCGTTGAGTGCGGTGCCGAGGGAGGTGCGGTTGGCGGGCATGGCGTCGACGAGGGCGACCGCGCAGATCGTCATGACGGTGCGCAGGCCGATGGTCATGAGGACCATGCAGAGCGCGATGACGGCGTATCCGTGCTCGACGCCCCAGGCGAGCCCGGCGAGCGCCCCGGCGAGGAACCCCGCGCCCACGAGGCAGGCGATGCGGTGGCCGAACCGCCGGGCGAGCCACTCCGAGAGGGGGGTGGCCAAAAGCATGGTCGCGATGATCGGCAGGTTGGCGAGGCCGGCCCGCACCGGGCTCCAGCCGTAGGCGTACTGGAAGTGCAGGATCAGGCCGAACATGACGCTGGCCATGGCGATGGACGTGCCCGTCTGTGCGAGGGCGGCGCCCCGGACGGTGCCGCGCGAGAAGAGGCGCAGATCGAGCATGGGGGCGCTTGTGCGGCGCTCGTGCCGGACGAACCAGAGCGCCGCGGCGAGGGCCCCGACGGCCGACCCGAGGGTGAGCACGGAGAGCCAGCCGTGCTCGACGCCGCTGGTCAGGCAGTAGCAGGCGAGGCCGATGGCGGCGACGCTCAGGACGGCGCCCGGCACGTCGAGGGAGTCCTTCGTGAGGTCCTGCGGGCGGTCCGCCGGGACGCCGAGCCGCACGCCGACGCAGGCGATCACCGCGATGGGGGCGTTGACGAGGAGCAGCCACTCCCAGGAGACGTGGGCCAGCGCCGTACCGCCGAGCAGCGGGCCGAGGACGAATCCGGACATGCCGACGATGATCATCACGGTCATGGCCCGCATGCRGAGGGCCTTGTCGTCGAAGAGCCGGAAGACGAGGGAGTTCGTGATCGGCGCCATCGCGGCAGCGGCTATGCCGAGCCCGGCACGCAGGGCGATGAGGCCGCCCGCGGAGTGGACCAGCAGGACGCCGAGGCTGAGCGTGCCGAAGACGGCGAGCCCGATGAGCAGCACGCGGCGGCGCCCGAACCGGTCCGCGATGGACCCGGCGGTGAGCAGCAGCCCACCGAAGGTGAGCGAGTAGGCGCCCGTCACCCACTGCAGCGCGGTCGTGCCCGCGCCGAGGTCGCGGCCGATGGTGGGCAGTGCGATCGACAGCAGGGTGTTGTCGACCATCTCGACGAAGAAGGCCAGGCAGAGCGCGGCCAGCGGGATCCACGCCGCGCGCAGCGACGGGTAGGTGCGGGGTGGGTGGGTGAGCGTGGCGGTGGTCATGGCGCACTCCTTTCGATCGAACGTGGTTCGAGTATCGAACGCTGTTCCATACGGTACGATAGAACAGCGTTCGATCCAATGCAAAGGCCCGATGCGGAATCCCGGCGCGGGTGTCCGACTCAGATGTCCGGTCCACGAGTGAGGTGCACGCCATGGCACGCCAGCAGTCCCGCGCCGGCGGCGGACGCCGACGCGCTTCCCACTCGATGGAGTCCGTCCTGGGCGAGGCGGTCGCCCTCCTGGACGAGGCGGGTGCCCCGGCCCTGACCTTCCGGGCCCTGGCCCAGCGCCTGGGAGGGGGCGTCGCCAGCATCTACTGGTACGTCGCGAACAAGGACGAGCTCCTCGACCTCGCCACGGACCACGTCATGGCCGGCGTCCTCGCCGACCTGGAGAAGCTCCCGCCCACCCGGGACGCGATCGACGACCTGCGCGCGATGGCCGTCACCCTCTTCGACGCGGTCGTCCGCCGCCCGTGGCTCGGCGCGTACTTCATGCGGAACACCGACGTGCAGAGCAACTCCCTGCGCATCTACGAGATGCTCGGCCGGCAGACCCTGCGTCTGGACCTCACCGCCCGCCAGCGCTTCCACGCCGTCTCGGCGGTGATCGGCGTCGTCGTCGGCTCCGCCGTCGACATGGGTCAGGAACCGCCCCAGGAGATCCTGGACGGGGCGACCGACCGGGACGAGTACCTGGGCCGTTTCGCCCGGACCTGGCGGGAGCTCGCCCCCCAGGACTTCCCCTTCATCCACGACATCGTGGACGAGTTCGACGGCCACGACGACACGGATCAGTTCCGGTCCGCCCTCGACCTCACCCTCACCGGCCTCCGCCGGCAGGCGGGCCTCTGACCGGCCCGCGGTTCCCCCGGGTCGATTCCGCCCGCTTCGCGGCGCGGCCGATGAGTCTGCCGCTCCTGGACGGTCCAAGCTGGTGACAGCCCAGGAAAGGACACCGTCATGTCGGAGCTTCTCGTCGACTTCATCACCTCCCTCGACGGCTACGCGTCGGGCGAGGGATGGCCCGGGTTCTGGGGCCTCGAAGGTCCGGAGTACCTCGCGTGGCTCGGCACACAACCCCAGGTCACCTACCTCATGGGAGCGAACACCTACCGCCTGATGTCGGGCTTCGCCGCGGGCGAGGTGCCCGGGGGCCAGGACGAGTTCCGGCCCGAGGAGGAGGCATCCGTCGACGAGCTCACACGCGCGACGAAGCTGGTCTTCTCCTCCTCGCTCGAAGAGCCGCTGAGCTGGGCGAACTCCGCCCTCGTCCGCGACGACGCCGTCGAGGCGGTCCGCTCCATGAAGTCGACCGGCTCGGGGCTCCTCAGCACGATCGGCAGCCTCAGCCTGTCCCGCTCCCTGCTGCGAGCCGGACTCGTCGACCGCTTCCGCGTCGTGATGTTCCCCGTGATCACGGGCGCCACGGGCGCGGAACGCATCTACGACGGTTATCCCGACGTCGCTCTTGAGATGACCGAGCACCGCACCTTCGACAACAGCATCCAGCTCGTCGAGTACGCGCCGCGCGTGCTCGAACACCCGCCGCTCGCCGCCCCTGCGTGACGTCGCCTCGCTCACCGCTCGGGCCGGCCGCTCTCCACCTCTGTGGGAAGGGGTACGAACTCTGCCTCCCGCGCGGCATGTACGGCCTACTCTGCGCGGGCGTCGTATCCGCCGGTCGGGCGAGCCGGATCTCATGGGTTTCGCCAGGGGCCGGAGGGCCCCGCGCGCCGGTACGTTCACCCCGTCCTTGCCACGGAGGGGGTCGGCGTGAGCGGTGTGGTGTTGGTGCTGGTGGCCGCGGTGTTATGGGGCACGGTGGGGCCGGCGCAGGTCTGGGCCGGGAGTGGGGCTCATCCGGTGTCGCTGGGGGCGGCCCGGATGCTGGTGGGTGGGCTGCTGCTCGCGRCGGTGATGGTGGGCACGGGTTCAAGGTTCGCCGGTCCGCGGCTCCGCGGCCACCCTTTTAGGGCCGCGGAGAGCGGCCTGTACAGAAACGTGACCAACGCGCCCTCCGATCGCGCCCCTCGCTCCTTCCGTCGCCCCGTCACGAACCGGTCCTACAGGCCGAGCTGGCGCTCGGCGCCCTCGACGGTCTGGGCGAGGAGTACGGCGATGGTCATGGGGCCGACGCCGCCCGGGACGGGGGTGATGAGGGAGGCGCGCTCCGCGGCCGAGGCGAAGTCGACGTCGCCGACGTTGCCCGGGTTGTAGCCGGCGTCGACGACGACGGCACCGGGCTTGATGTCCGCGCCCTTGATGAAGTTCGGCTTGCCGACCGCGGCCACGAGGACGTCGGCCTCGCGGACGACTGAGGAGAGGTCCTCGGTACGGGAGTGGCAGTAGGTGACGGTGGCGTCGCGGCCGAGGAGGAGCAGGCCGGCCGGCTTCCCGAGGATCGCGCTGCGGCCCACGACGACGGCGCGCTTCCCGCGGAGTTCGACGCCGTACGCGTCGAGGAGGCGCATGATGCCGCCGGGCGTGCACGAGACGAAGCCGGGCAGACCGAAGCCCATGGCGGCGAAGGAGGCCGTGGTGACGCCGTCGACGTCCTTCTCCGGCGCGATGGCCTCGAAGGCGGCGCGCTCGTCGATGTGCGGGCCGACGGGGTGCTGGAGGAGGATGCCGTGGACCTCGGGGTCCTCGGAGAGGGCCGTGATCGCTGCGACGAGTTCGGCGGTGGTCGTGGTCGCGGGCAGTTCGACGTGACGGGACCGGATTCCGGCCTTCGCACAGCGGTTCTGCTTCATCTTCACGTAGGTGACCGAGGCCGGGTCCGCTCCGACCAGGACGGTCGCGAGACAGGGCGTGACCCCGGTGCGACGGGTGACCTCGGCGGCGCGGGCGGCGGTCTCCTCGACGGTGTGGCGGGCGAGGGCGGTGCCGTCCATGAGGGTGGCGGTACTGGTGGACACGGGAACTCCTGGGCGTCGTCTCTGACAGGGGGTCGCCCAGGCGCACGGCATCGGTGCGGTCGCGCCGGTCGAGCACGCCTCCGCCGGGCCGCTCCCCGGTGGTGATCCACCTCAAGCGCCAGTCACGGCCCGAGCCCCACTCTACGTGAGCGGTCGGAGGCCGGTCCCGGACAGGGTGCGCGGAACCGGGCGCCGGAGCGCTTGTCGACGGCGCCCCCGCGCCGCACGATGAGCCGGACGGGCCGGGACGACCTCGACGAGGAGGCCGAGAATCCGTTCCGGCGGCGCGGCCGAGACCGTGCCCACCGTGGACCGGCGGCGCTGGGAGAACCACGAACGCACCGGCCGCGCCTCGCCGGATGTCGCTCGCACCGGCGGTGCCGTCGGTACGGCCGAAGAGCCCGAACCAGTACCGGGAGTCAGGCCGCGACGAGCTCCTGCTCGCGGTCCGGCGTCTTGACCTTGGGCTTCTTGTTCGGCAGCGAGAGCCGGAAGACCTTGCGCCACGCGGAGAACACCTGCTTGGGCAGCGGTCCGGTGACGTACTCCAGCTCGTACTTCTCGAACAGTGCGCGCACCTTCACCGCGACCTCGGCGTACCGGTTGCTCGGCAGGTCCGGGAACAGGTGGTGCTCGATCTGGTGCGACAGGTTGCCGGTCATGAAGTGCATGGCCCTGCTGCCGCTGATGTTCGCCGAGCCCATCATCTGGCGCAGGTACCACTGGCCGCGCGTCTCGCCCTTGATCGACCGGCGCTCGAAGACCTGTACACCCTCGGGGAAGTGCCCGCACATGATCACCGAATGGGACCAGATGTTGCGGACCAGGTTCGCGGTGAACGTGGCGGCGAGCGTGGGGAGGAACGACGGGCCCGACAGCAGCGGGTGGATCACGTAGTCCTTGAGCACCTGCTTGCGGATCTTGCGGCCCACGGCCCTGGCCCGCGCGCGGAACTCCGGGCTGTTGCGGCGGCGCTTGTTCAGGTTCTTGCCGAGCTCCAGGTCGTACGCCGCGATGCCGTACTCGAAGAAGCAGGCGTTGATGAAGTTCCACAGCGGCTGGCCGAGGTGGAACGGGTGCCACTTCTGGTCCTCGTCGACGCGCATGATGCCGTAGCCGAGGTCGTTGTCCTTGCCGATCACGTTGGTGTACGTGTGGTGCAGCTCGTTGTGCGAGTGCTTCCACTGCTCGGACGGCGAGACGTGGTCCCACTCCCAGGTGGTGGAGTGGATCTTCGGATCCCGCATCCAGTCCCACTGGCCGTGCAGGACGTTGTGGCCGATCTCCATGTTGTCCATGATCTTCGCCACGGACAGCCCGGCGGTGCCGATCAGCCACGCGGGCGGGAAGATCGAGAACAGCAGCACGCCCCTGCTGGCCAGCTCGAGCTTGCGCTGCGCCGAGATGACCTTACGGATGTAGGCGGCGTCCTTCTCACCGCGGCCGGCAAGCACCTCATCGCGGATCGCGTCCAGCTCGCGGCCGAGCTCCTCGATCTGCTCCGCGGTGAGGTGGGCGGTGGGGTCGATGGCGGTCAAGGTGCTCCTACCGTTCGATGTCGCAGGGGCCCGCCGCGGCGGACACACAGGTCTGGATGAGGACGCCCGGCTCGGCCTCGGTGATCTCGCCGGTGCGCAGGTCGCGGACGGCGCCCGCCTTGAGCGGCGTGACGCAGCCGAAGCAGATGCCCATGCGGCACCCGGACGGCATGAGCACGCCGGCCTCCTCGCCGACGTCCAGCAACGGCGTGGCGCCGTCCGCGTCGACAGTCCTGCCGGTGGCGCTGAAGGTGACCTCGCCGCCTTCACCGGCGACGACGATGCCGGGGCGGAAGCGTTCGGTGTGCAGGCGCTCTCGTACGCCGTGCTCGGTCCAGTGCTCTTCGGCGGCGTCGAGCAGGCCCGCGGGCCCGCAAGCCCAGGTCTCGCGCTCGGCCCAGTCGGGCACGAGTTCGTCGAGACGGGCGATGTCGAGCATGCCGTCCGTGTCGGTGTGCACCTCGGTGAGCCGCAGCTTCCTGTCCACGGCCAGGCCGTGCAGTTCGTCGCGGAAGATCACGTCGTGCGGCTTCGGCGCGCAGTGGACCATGACGGCGTCGTCGAGCTCGATGTCGCGCAGCATGCCCATCACAGGCGTGATGCCACTGCCGGCGGTCAGGTAGAGCACCTTGGCGGGCTTGGCCTGCGGCAGGACGAAGTCACCGGTCGGCTGGTCGAGCTGGATCAGCGTGCCCGGTTGCGCCCTGCGGACCAGGTGGTTGCTGACCTTGCCGTCCGGGATCGCCTTCACGGTGATCGTGACGCGGCCGTCCCGGCGGTGTGTCGGCGAGGTGATGGAGTAGGCACGCCACAGGCGCACCCCGTCGACGTCGACCCCGATCCGCACGTACTGACCCGCTGTGTGGCCGCGCCAGCCTCGTCCCGGTCTGATCACGACGGTCGCGGCGTCATCCGTCTCGGGGTGCACGGCCTCGATGCGCCCCCTCAGGTCAGCTCCCGCGCGCAGCGGGCTGACCAGGTCGAGGTAGTCCGACGGCAGCAGCGGCGTCGTGACCATCTCCAGCAGTTTCCACGCCCTGCTGCGGAGGGTTGCACTCGTCATGACTCCAGCTTGCTGTCCCTCGAGGCGTAAAGTCCTGACCGTAGGACGTAAATCTGATCGGCTAGATTGTTCGCAGGGAACAAAACGTGAGCCATGCAATCCGGAGGGCCAGCGAACTGGCCTTGGACGAGACGACGGTCACCGCACTTCGTGCCGAGCTGAAGACCACCGCCGACGAGGTCGTCCAGGCGATCATCGACGAGGTCCCTCCCTACGCGAACGCCCTTTCGGGCCGCATGGGAGGCACCATCCGCCGAGCCGTCCGCACCGCCCTGGGGCACTACCTGGACCTCGCGAGCGGAAACGCCACAAGCGGCGACGCCGGTGACGCCGCCTATGAGCTGGGCCGCGGCGAGGTGCGCTCCGGCCGTTCGATGGACGCCCTGCTCGGCGCGTACCGCGTCGGCGCCCGCGTGGCCTGGCGATGCCTGGCAGCGGGCGCCGTACCCGCGGGCCTGCCCGCCGCCGACGTCGCCAAGTTCGCCGAGCTGACCTTCGCCTACATCGACGAGCTCTCCGCCGCGAGCGCCGCGGGCCACGCCGACGAACTGGCCGCCCGGGGCAGGGCTCACGAGCGCCACCTGGAACACCTGGCCCGCGACCTGCTCGCCGGCGCGAGCCCGGACGTGCTGCTGGCCTCCGTCCAGCGGGCCGGGTGGCAGCCTCCGGTCTCACTGACCGCGGTCCTGCTGCCCGCCGCGCAGGCCCGGCCCGCCTACCGCGCGCTCGACCCGAGCACTCTCGTCCTCGACGATCTACCGGACGCCACCGGTGTGCTGCTCGTCCCCGATGCCGACCGATCACATCTCCTGCGGCAGCTCACCGACCGCGCCGCCGTGATCGGCCCGGCCCGGCCATGGACGCGCGCGTCCGCCTCGTACACCCGAGCCGCACGCGCGCGCTTGCTCTCCTCCGACATTCGCGACACCGAGGACCACCTGCCCGAGCTGGTGCTGAGCGCCGACGTGGACGCGTTCGCGGACCTGCGTGCCCGGGCCCTCGCACCGTTGCGGACCGTGCCTGTCGCCACCGCACGGCGGCTGGAGGAGACGTTGCGGGAGTGGCTGCTGCACCAGGGCAGGCGGGACGAGGTGGCGGCGGCGTTGTTCGTCCATCCCCAGACAGTCCGGTACCGGATGTCGCAGCTGCGAGAGCTGTTTCCGGATCTCGCATCGCCTCACCGGGTTCTCGAACTGACGTTGGCGGTCGGTCTCCGGGCGGGCTGACGTGTTCCTCGACCGTCCACGACCGCCCCCTCGAACCGTCGATGCCCGCCCGCCCCGCGCCGGGGGCGGACGGGCTCCGTCGTTGCGACGAGGGCCTGGGCCTTTCAGCCGCCCTGGCCGATGCTGCCCATCGGTCCGATCTCCACCGTGGTCTCGGGGTCTTCGGTGATGGGGAGCGAGGGCTCGCCGGGCCACTTCAGGGTGACGGACTTCGTCTCGTCCGGCGGCGTGACGACGAGTCCCCTGATCCTCACGCCGGATCCGCCGGAGCCGTTCCCCCGGTAGAAGATGCCGAAGAAGGTGGGCTCACCGGGCTTCAGCGTCGTCCCGTCGTCCTTCTGGTCCCGGCGCTTCGCGGGGATCGCGCGCTCGCTCGACAGCAGGTTCACACCGGCGAACCCCCTGATGGAACAACTCCGATCGGACGTGTTGCGCAGCTCCACGGCGACGGCCTTGGTCGGGTCGTCGCCGACGGTGGCGTCGCTCGCCTTGATCGTCAGGTCGTCCGTGTGGCACCTCTCGGTCTTCCCGGTACCGCCGGACTCCTGGCGCCTCGAGCCCTCATCCGTCGGCCCCTCATCCGGGGCCGTGGTGCCGGCGGATTCGTCCTCCTCCGGGGTGGGGGACTGCGTCGGCGTCCCGGCGGAGGTGGCGCTGGGCGACGACGGGGCGGCGGTGTCCGTCGCGTCACCCCCGCACGCCGAGAGGGACAGCCCCGCCACGACGGCGACGGCGGTGACGGCAAGCCTGTTCATGCGCATGGATCTGCTCCTCGAAGGTGTGGGGCATGCGTGGTGCGGCCTTCCGCACGGCGGTGTCGGCCGGTCGGCCCCCGGGCAGCTCGACCGCGTCTGCCCGCGGTCACCACCGGGCTGCCGCCCCGGGGGCCCGGGGGGCTAGCGCGGGAGTTCGACCGTCCGCTCGGGGATCATGGCCGTAGGGCCGTGGATGTTCCCGCGGGGGAGGCTCGGCATCACCGAGGCGTCCCCGCGACGCGCAGCCCCGTCACACCGTGCACGCGCAGCAGGGCGTCGACGACCGCCCCTTCGCGGGTGCCCTGTGCCTCGGTCCGGGCGTCCAGGTTGGGCCGGTCCATCGCGGGGTGGAGGTAGGCCCGGGAGGCGCTGAACCGCTCGCCGTCACGGATGTTGCTGGAGACCAGCCCCGCGCCGTCGAGCTCCGCTCCGTTGACGCCGCGCACGGATCGGGACATGGCGGCGCACCGGGCACGGTCCCTGGGGCTCCGGTGAGCGCCTCGGGGGCGGATGCGGAGCCGTTTCCCGCGCATCCCCCCGCACGGTCGCCACTCCCCCCGAATGTACGACGACACCGCCCACGAGGAATGGCGGCCCGATTCCGGCGGCGCCGGGAACTGTGCCGTAACGTCGCCAGTTTCCCCGTACGAGCACGAGGTAGAAGTCCCGACGTGCGAAGGGGCCGGGCGGTGGGGGAAAGACTCCGCGCCCCGGTTCGGGGGAACTGAACTGGCTGTCGACGCATGGCAGTGGACAGGGCGCCGCTCGCGCTCTTCTTCGGGACCGCTCCTTCGTAAGAGGGGGCCTTGTGACGGCAAAGGATTCATCGTGTCGATGACGCTCGCCCAGAAGCTCTATCTGTTGTGCTATTCGGTGCCGCGGGAGAAGTTTCCGCTCGACGACATCCAGGGGCGCGGCCAGCTCCTGCGGGCCGGAGCGCTCACCGAACTGGCCCGCACCGGGCACCTCGACGCCACCGGGGGCAAGGTGAGGCGGCTGCCCGGCACACCGCCGCAGGACCCGTTCGTGGCCGGGGTCTGGCAGGACCTGCCCGAGGACGCGCCCCGCGGCTGGCTGAAGTTCCTCCACAACAAGGCGCACACCGCCGAGATCCCGGTCCGCGACCAACTGGCCGACGCCGGCCGCGTCACGGTCACCCGGGAGAAGAAGCTCGGCCTCGTACCCCTCGACCGGGTCGACGTGGTGCACCCGGAGGAGGTACAGGCCCTGCAGGACCAGGCACGCTCCGTCGTCCTGGACGGCGGCGAGCGACCCGAGGCGCTGACCGACGAGCTGGCCATGGCCGTCTTCGCGGCGGAGCTGGAGTTGTCGCCGGTCTGGAGCAAGGAGGACCGCCGGAACCACCGGGCGATACTGACGGCCTACGCCACGCGCTACGACGAGTTCGTCCCCGGGCTGCGGAAGGCTCTGCGCGACTCCTACCTCGCCGGCCGGGCCGTCGGAGGCGGCTGGAGCGCCTGAACCTATGCCGCGGGCCCCTCCCCCTTGCCCGGCCGGTCGACTGCGCCCCGGCCGCGCCGTCGGCCGCCGAGCGGTGCCGCGTCGTCTCAGCTCCGCTGGAAGAACTCCACCTCCGCAAGGGCGAGATGCCGTCCCGGGGCCAGGCCGACGGGCGAACGGAGCGTCAGCCGAACCGTCTTCACGTCGCTGATCCCGGTCTGGATCGTCTGTGGGCCCGCCTTGTCGCTCAGGGTGAGTTCCTTGGTCCGGCGCGTGCCGTCCGCCGCCGTCACCTCCATGTCCAGCTGCAGGGCGCGTCCCTGACGGGCGTACTCCTCGGGGGACTTGGACGCGCCGTTCGTGATGATCAGGTCGACCATCCGGAACGGCTTGCGGAACGTGTACGTCACCGAGGCACCCGCTCCGGGGGCCGCCCAGTACTTGTTGTTGATGCCGTCCGTGGTGTTCGTCACGGGATGTCCGGGAAACTCGCCGCTCCCCTCGGTCCTCTCGGGCGTGATGGCCGTGGCCTTGCCCAGCTTGTCCCGGGTGTCCTCGATCAGGGCCCGGCCCGCGGGCATCAGGAGGAACCCGGCGGCGCACAGTGCGAGCACGGCCAGGAGGATCACGACGAAGCGTGTGCCCTTCCCCGAACCCGCCCGCGCCCGGCGCCGGAACGGCCACACGGTACGCCACCACGGCAACGGCGCCGCCTTCGGCGCGGGTCGCAACTCCGCGGCGCAGCGCCGGCAGAAGCGCCGGTCCGGCCGGTTGGCCGCCCCGCACGCCGGGCAGGCGAGCCCGCTCCCCTCGTCCTCCACCGCTGCCGGGCGCACGACCGGACGCGGTGCCACGGCCTTCGCCGGGAGCACGGGCAGGATCGGGTCGCCGGCGGGCGCGGGGCCGGCGGGCGTGCGC
>NZ_RDBH01000159.1 GCF_008042145.1 Streptomyces sp. adm13(2018) | reverse complement strand
CCCCCGTACCCGATGTCCCGTCCCCGCCCGCCGCTCCTCTCTCACGGCCCGCCGTCGAGGCCGTTGTCCGCGACATCTGGGTGCGGGCGCTCGGGCTGCCCGGCCACGCCATCGGGCTGGACGACGACTTCCGGGCCCTCGGGGGCTCGTCCCTGAAGGCGATGGAGGTGTTGGCGGGGCTTGAGGACGAGTTCGGCCTGACCCTTCGGCCCTCCGACGTTCGCGATCACACCACGGTGGCCGCCCTCGCCGGCCTGGTGCTCGCCGGAGGCACGTCCGGTGGCCCGGGGCCCGCTGGGGTCCCGCCGTACGACACGACGGATGCCGGCTTCCCGGCCCACGGAGGATCCGGCGGGCTGCCGGGGCCGCGCAGCACGTCCGGACAGGGGGCTCCACACCAGGCCGGGCAGTCCGTCGAGCCCGTGATCGCCGTCTCCGCGCTGGCCTGCCGCCTCCCCGGGGCCGACACGCCCGAGGCCTTCTGGGCGCGGCTCCTGGAGGGCTACGACGCCGTCACCCCCGTACCCGGCGAGAGGTGGGCCGACGCGGCCGAGAGGCACGTTCGCCAGGGGGCGTTCCTCGACGAACCCGACGGCTTCGACGCGGAGTTCTTCGGCATCGGGGAGGTGGAGGCGCGGGCGACCGACCCGCAGGCGCGGATCCTCCTGGAGCTCGCCCACGAGGCCCTGGAACGGGCCGGATACGCCGGGCCGCGGCGGCGCGGGCGCAGGGTGGGGGTGTTCGTCGCCGCCGGTGACAGCGGCTACCGGCGGATCCTCGAAGAGGCCCACGGCACCGAGGGGTTGCCCGCCGCCGCTCTCACCGGGAACCTCCCCAATATGCTCGCCGCCCGCGTCGCGCACTGTCTCGACCTGACGGGGCCCGCCCTCGCGGTCGACACCGCCTGCTCCTCCGCCCTCGTCGCCCTGCACCTGGCGCGTCGCAGTCTCCAGGCCGGCGAATGCGACCTCGCCGTGGTCGGCGGCGTCCACCTCAACCTCACTCCGGCCGGGTACGCGCTCCTGGAGAAGGCCGGGGCACTGTCCCCGACCGGGCGCTGCCACGCCTTCGGGGCGGCGGCCGACGGTTTCGTCCCGGGCGAGGGGGGCGCGGCGCTGGTGCTGACCAGGCTCGATGACGCCGAGCGCGCCGGGGATCCCGTCCTCGCACTGCTCCGCGGCACCGCCGTCAACAACGACGGCAGCTCCCTCAGCCTGCTGGCGCCCAACCCCCTGACCCAGCGGGAGGTCATCACGCAGGCGTACCGCGACGCCGGTGTCGACCCCGCGGACGTGTCGTACGTGGAGGCGCACGGCACCGGCACACCGATCGGCGACCCCGTCGAGGTGCGCTCGCTCACCCACGCCTTTCCGCCGCTGTCCGACGGGCGACTGCGGATGCTCGGCTCGGTCAAGGCGAACATCGGCCATCTGCTCAACGCCGCCGCCCTGCCGAGCCTGGTGAAGGTCGTCCTCGCGCTCGGGCAGCGGCGTCTACCCCCGTCGCCGCTCCGCACCGCGCCGCCCGCGCCGTCGCTCGACCTGGCCGGCGCCGGATTCGAACTCGTGGAAGCCGTCCGCGCCTGGGACTCCCCCGGGCCGCTCATCGCGGGCGTCAACGCCTTCGGATTCGGCGGCACGAACGCCCATGCCGTCCTGGAGGAGGCCCCGGTCCGGAGTCTCCCGGAGCAGCGGGCGGCGGAGGGGGCGGTGAGCGCGGCGGAGGGGGCGGTGAGCGGCTCGGCCGACGGCCGAAGCGACGGTACCGGAAGGCACCGGCCGCCTCGGCTGCTCACCCTGTCGGCGCACGGGGACGAGGCGCTGCGCGCCGCCGCCGCCGGACTCGCCGCCCACCTCAGGGAGCGTCCCGGGCTCGACGAAGGAGACGTCTGCGCCGCCGTCGCCGGCGCCCGCGACGAGGGTCCCGACCGTCTCGCGCTGGTCGCCGCCGGCGACCTCGCCGAACGACTCGAAGCCGCACGGCTCGACGTCGCACGGCTCGACGTCATAGCGCCCGGCGCCGCACGCGCCGACGCCGTCCCGCCTGGCGCCGTCCACGACCGGGTGCGGCCGACCCGGACGCCCGTACGGTCGCGTGCCCGGCTCGTCCTGCTCCTGCCCGGGCAGGGCGTGCGGCCGCACGAGCAGGCCCGCGTTCTCCACGACGAGGCGCCCGCCTTCCGCGCGGCGCTCGAAGAGGCGTCCGGCCACGCCGGGACGATCGCCGGGCGCAGCCTCGCCGCCTGGTGTCTCGACGACGTGTCGCCCGACGCGGCGGCCCGTACGGAGATCGCCCAACCCCTCCTCGTCGCCCACGGGGTGGCGCTCGCGCGTCAGGTGCGGGCCTGGGGCATCGTCCCGGACGCCGTCGCCGGGCACAGCGTCGGCGAACTGGCCGCCGCGTGCGTGGCGGGGACGCTCCCGCTCGCCGACGCCGTTCGGTTCGCCGCCGAACGCGGCCGTCTGATGGCCGACTTGTGCCCTCCGGGCGCCATGGCCGCCGTCCGCTGCGACGAGCGGGCGGTCGCGGACGTGGTGGCCGGGGCACGGGGTGACCTGGACATCGCGGCCGTCAACGGTCCCGACCAGGTCGTCCTCGCCGGGACCCCCGCCGCCGTCGATCACGCCGTGGCCGTCCTCTCCGGCCGGGGCCTCGCGGCACGTCGGCTCGGGGTGTCCCGGGCCTTCCACTCGTCCCTGATGGACCCGGCCCTCGACGCACTGGCCGAAGCGGCACGAGGTCTCACGCTCCGGCAGTCGCCGGGCACGGCTACGCCCCTGATCAGTACGGTCACCGCCGACTGGCAGCCCGTCCTCGACCCGGCCCATCTGCGGGCCCACGCCCGGCAGCCGGTGCGCTTCGGCGCCACGGTGGAGCGGCTCCTCGACGACGGGTACGACACGTTCGTGGAACTCGGCGCCCGCACGCTCGGCGGCTCCGTGCGCGCCGTCGCGGCCGCGCACCCGCGCGGCAGCGGGGCGCTCACCCTCGCCGCCGGGCACCAGCACGGCGCCCGGGGGCTCCTGGAGGCCGTCGGCCGGCTCTGGGAACGGGGAGTGCCGCTGGACCGCACCGGGCTCGACGCCGGGCGGACGCGGATCGCCGTACCCACCTATCCCTTCCAGCGGCGCCGCTACCGGCCCGCCGCCGCCCCCCGGCCGTCCCGGCCGCTGCTGCACCGGATCGAGTGGGACGACGCCCCGGCGACCGTCGTGCCCGGCCCGCGCTCGGTCCTCCTCGCGGGGCCGGACTCGCAGCTCTCCCGGGCTTTCGCGGACCGGCTCGGGGCGCGCGGCGTCGCGGTCCGGCGCGCAGAGGACGCGAGGGGCGCCGGGGCCCCGGGGACGACCGGCGACACGGCCCCGAGTGGGGCCGCGGCACCCGAGGCCGCCGCGCCCGAGGTCACCGCGCCGGAGACCGTCCCGCCCAGGGCCGTCCCGCCCCAGACCTCCGCACCCGAGGTCGTCGTGCTGCTCGCCGGTCCAAGCCCCGACCCGGGCCCGGCGGACGGGCCCGAGGCCGCCGACGCCCTGGACGCGTCCCATCGTGCCCTGGCGACCGCCCTCCAGAGCCTGTTGCCGGAGCTCGCCCCGCACCGGCCGCGCGTCCTCCTCGTCACCGAGGACGTCCACGTCACCGGTGTCGGCGCCGAACGTCCGAACCCCGCGCAGGCCGTCCTCACCGGACTGGCCCTGGCGCTGCCCGAGGAGTTCCCCGGGGTGCTCGCGCACAGCGTCGACCTCTCCTCCCTCGACGGGACGGACGCACGGCTCGACGCCCTGGACCGCGAACTGACCGTCCGGCCCACCGCGTCCGACGACTCCGGGGACCTCCGCCCCGCGCCCGCCGTCGCCTGGCGGGCGGGACGACGCCTGGGCCGTACGACCCGGCCCTCGGCCCCCGGCGCCACCTCGGACGAGTCCGCGCTGCCGCCCCACGGGACGTACCTGATCACCGGCGGCACCGGCGGCGTGGGAGCCGCGCTGGCCCGCGACCTCGCGGGGAGGGGCAGGCCGACCCTGCTGCTCACCGGCCGCTCGGCCGAACCGCCCGCCGGCCTCCTCGGGGAGCTCCGGGTGCTCGGCGCCACCGTGGAGTACCGCGCCGCCGACGTCTCCCGCCCGGCCGACGTCGACACCCTGCTGGCCCGCCTTCCACGACTCGACGTCCTCATCCACGCCGCCGGTGTCGTACGCCCGGGCACGCTGCGGGCCAAGACACCCGACGAGATCGCCGACGCCCTGGCCGCCAAGACACGGGGCACCGCTCTGCTCGCCCGCGGCGTCGTCAAGCACGACCTGCGCCCCGGCCTGTGCGTGGTGTTCTCCTCGGTCTCCTCCGTCCTCCCCGGGCTCGCGGGAGCGATCGGAGACTACGCCGCCGCCAACGCCTACCTCGACGCCTTCGCTGCCGCCGAACGCTCCGCCGGCCGGCCCTGGCAGGCGGTCAACTTCGCGGCGTTCGCCGGAACGGGACTCGCCTCCGACGGCACGCGCGGGCCCCGGCCACTGGCGACCGGCGAGGCGCTGGCCGCCCTGCACACCGCCTGCGGCATCGACGCCGCCCAGCTCATCGTCGCCGACCTCGGCAGCCGGGCCACGGCATCACGGGCCCCGCACCCCGCCGACGCCCCGGTACCGACCCGCTCCACGTCCGTCCCCTCGCCTACGCCCATGCGCGAGCGCACGTCCACGTCCACACAACCGTCCGCCCAGGCCGCTGCCCCAGCCCCGGCTTCAGCGCCCGGCGCCGACGGCGTGATTCCCGTCCTGCGGCAGTTGCTGACCGAGGCGCTCCACCTCTCCCCCGACGCCCTCGGCGACGACGTACCGCTCCTCGGTCTCGGCCTCGACTCGCTCATGGCCGTCGACCTCGTCAAGCGGCTGGAGCGGGAGTTGGACCGGTCGCTGCCCATCACCCTGTTCTTCGAGCACCGGACGCTCGGCGAACTCGCCCGCGTGCTGCGGGCGAGTACGGCGCGGAGGGGTGCCTCGGCCGTGAGGTCGAACGGCCGGTTGCGGAGGGCCTGTTCGAGCTCCGCGAACTC
>NZ_RDBH01000158.1 GCF_008042145.1 Streptomyces sp. adm13(2018) | reverse complement strand
ATCCCACCCCGCGGGCCCCCGGTCCCGAATCCCCCGGCGGCTGGAAGGGGTTCCCTCCGGCGGGGGAACCGCACGGGGGAGGCAGGAGCCGTGCAGATTCCGTCCAGGGCCCGCCGTCCGGTGGCGGGTAACGTGCGCCCGCTTGTGCCCGCCCTCGACCGGAGGCCGCGGGAGCGAAAGGAGTCGCAGGTGGACGAGACGGCGGGCTGGCCGGCCCTGGACGGCATACGAGTCCTCGATCTCTCACGGCTGCTGCCCGGGGGATTCGCCACGGTGCTGATGGCCGACCTCGGTGCCGACGTGGTCAAGGTGGAGAGCCCGGACGGCGGCGACTACGGCCGGCTGGTCGATCCGGAGACGTTCGCCGCGCTCAACCGCAACAAGCGCTCCCTCGTCCTGGATCTGCGCGAGCCGTCCGAACGGGAGACCCTGCTGCGGCTGGTGGAGCGCAGCGACGCCGTCGTGGAGAGCCACCGTCCCGGCGTCCTCGACGCCATGGGCCTGGGCTACGAGCGGCTGCGCGAGGCCAACCCACGGGTGGTGCTCTGCTCCATCACCGGCTTCGGACAGGACGGACCCTACGCCGCCCGACCCGGCCACGACCTCAACTTCCTCGCGCTGTCCGGCTTCTTCGCCGTGCCCCACCGCCCCGGCGAGCGCGTCGACCGGGTGGGCCTCAGGATCGCCGACCTCGCCGGAGCGATGTACGCGGCCCTCTCCACCGCGGTCGCGGTCGCCTCGGCCCGCGCCACCGGCCGCGGCCAGCACCTCGACGTGTCCCTGCACGAGGCGGCCGCCGCCTGGGCCGGTCCGCTCGCGCTGCCCCTGCGCACGCTGTCCGACCCGGCCGAGAGCCCTCTGGTCACCGGCGACAACGACGTGTTCACCGCCGCGGACGGCGGCCGGATCGCCCTCGCGACCTTCGAGGACAAGTTCTGGCTGACCTTCCGCAAGGCCTTCGCCGGCGAGTTCCCCGAGCTCGACGACGACGCGTACGACCGCCGCACGGCGCGCACCCGCGCCCGTGGACGGATCCGGGAGCTCCTCACCGGTGTCTTCGCCCGCCGCGACCTGGCCTGGTGGTGCGCCGCGCTCGCCGCCCTGGACCTGCCCTGGGCGCCGGTGTACGAGACCGCCGACGCGTTCCTCGCCGACGCGCACGTCGCCGCCCGCGACCTCGTCGGGACGCTGCCGGGATCGGCGACCGAGGAGCCGCGCCGACAGGTCCGCTTCCCCGTCCTGTTCGGCGCGGGACTGGACTCGCTGCGCGGCGCCGCCCCCGGGCACGGCGAGCACACCGCCGAGATCCTCGCGGAGCTGGTCGGATGAGCGGGCACGGCACGTTCGCGGAGAGCGCCGAGCACCGGGCACTGCGGGAGGCCGTCGCCGCGTTCGCACGCGGCCGGGGCGACGGCGGTCCCGACCCGCGCACCCCGGGAGAGCTCTGGACGGAGGCGGGACGGCTCGGCTACCTCGGGGTCAACCTCCCGGAGGAGTACGGCGGCGGGGGCTGCGGCATCAGCGAACTCGCCCTCGTCATGGAGGAGTTCGGCGCGGCCGGCAACCCGCTGCTCATGCTGGTGGTGTCGCCCGCCATCTGCGGCACGGTCATCAGCCGCTTCGGCACTCCGGAACAGAAGCGCCGCCTGCTGCCCGGGCTGGCCGACGGCTCCTCCCGGATGGCCTTCGGCATCACGGAGCCGGACGCCGGGTCCAACTCCCACCGGCTGACCACCACCGCCCGCCGCGACGGCACGGACTGGCTGCTCACCGGCCGCAAGGTCTTCGTCTCCGGGGTCGACGAGGCCGACGCCACCCTGGTCGTGGGCCGGACCGAGGACGCCCGGACCGGCCGCCTCAAACCCTGTCTCTTCGTCGTCCCGCGCGACGCCCCCGGCTTCTCCCACCGCGAGATACCGATGGAACTCAGTGCTCCCGAGAAGCAGTTCGAACTCGTCCTGGACGACGTGCGACTGCCCGCCGACGCGCTCGTCGGCGAGGAGGACGCGGGACTCCAGCAGCTCTTCGCCGGACTGAACCCCGAACGCGTCATGATCGCCGCGTTCGCCGCCGGCCTCGGCCGGTACGCCCTGGACAAGGCCGTGGACTACGCCCGCACCCGGCAGGTGTGGTCCGCCCCGATCGGCGCCCACCAGGCCGTCGCCCACCCGCTCGCCCGGCTCCACATCGAACTCGAACTCGCCCGGCTCATGACCCGCAGGGCCGCCGAACTCTACGACGCGGGCGACGACATGGCCGCCGGCGAGGCCGCCAACATGGCCAAGTACGCCGCCGCCGAGGCGTGCGCCCACTCCGTCGACCAGGCGATCCACACCCTGGGCGGCAACGGTCTGACCACCGAGTACGGACTCGCCTCCCTGCTGACGCTCTCCCGGGTGGCGCGGATCGCCCCGGTGAGCCGGGAGATGATCCTCAACTTCGTCTCGCACCACACCCTGGGGCTGCCGAAGTCGTACTGATCCAGGGCCGCAGGACGACCGTGGCCCCCGCCGGTGATCCGGCGGGGGCCACGGTCGTGGGGGTGCCGGGCGCGGTGGGGGACCGCGAGCGGCGGAGGGCCGTACGGCGGGGGACGCCGTACGCCCCGGTTCATTGCGGCAGGGAGAGGCCGACGCCCCGCTCGACGGCGCGCGCGTACACGGCGGCGGCCAGCGCGATGTCCTGGACGCCCATGCCGAAGGGGTTGATCACCACCCGTTCGTCCTCGGCGACCGTACGCGGGTAGTCGCCGGCGAACAGCTCCGGCAGGGAGGCGTCCACCGACCGCCCGCCCGCGGGGGCGGCCGTCCCCGGGCCGGAGACGCGGCCGGCCCGGGCCAGTCTGCCGAGCAGCCGGTGGTCGTCGTCGACGACCAGGTCCCAGTCGTCGACGAACAGGTGGTCGCAGCCCAGCAGCAGGCTCTCGGCCGCGTCGTCGAGGGACACGTTGACGAAGGTGCCGCCCGCCGGCACCCACTCGAGCTCCACGTACGGCTCGGTGGTCGTCGTCACCGCGACCGTCACCTGGGCGCGCTCGACGGCGGAGCGGGCGTCCGGGGTCACCGTGACGGCGACCGCCGGGTGTGCGGCGCGCCAGCGTGCGGCGAGCTCCTCGGCCCGGTCCGCGTCCCGGTCGTGGACGATCAGCTCCTCGACGCCGGGGCAGGCGCTCACCAGGAGTTCACGGTGGACCTCCGCCTGCCGGCCGCAGCCGAGGAAGGCCACCCGCCGGACGGTCGCCAGATCGCGCACGGCGCGCAGCGCCGCGATCGAGACACCCGCGGTGCGCAGCGCGCTGATCCGCCCGCCCTCCATGATGCAGACCGGTCGCGCCGTCTCCGGGTCGTCGAGGACGACCAGCCCGGCGGCGCGCGGCCGGCCGAGGAGGTGGTTGCCCAGCGAGGCGTTGATGATCTTGCAGCCGTAGGCGCCGTCCGCCCAGCCGGGCAGGACCAGGCTGCGCGCCGACGCCCCGGACGGGGTGGTCCAGCGCAACGCGGCCTCCGGGGTGAGCCCCGCCTCCTTGCGCCGGTAGGCGAGGAGCGTGTCGCGCGCCAGGTCGGCGACGGGCAGCCCGTCGCAGAGCCGGGCCACGTCGGCGCTGTCCAGATAGGTGAGCGTGTCGTCGTGCGGTGTCATCAGTGCGTTCCCTTCCAGGGGTTCGGCGGTCTCCACGGGTGCTTCGGGGCGGGCGCGGCGGGTCCCCCCGCCCGCACCCGGTCCAGCAGGCCCAGCGCCGCGCGGATCTCGCCCGCGCACCCCGGACCGCCGTCCGCGGGGGCCTCGCGCAACTGCGGGTACTTCTCGCCGCTGTCCGGACAGACGCAGGCGATCTCCCGCAGCGACGGGTCGCCGAGCGCCCGGGAGACGGCGGCGAGCACCGCGGCGCCGCCGCTGCCGCCGAGGGAGATCCCGGTCCGCCGGGCGATCAGCACACAGGCCGCGGCGGCCGCCTGGTCCGTCAGCCGCACCACGTGGTCGACGTGGCGCGGCTCCACGAAGCCCGACACCTGTCCGGAGCCGAAGCCCATGAGCTTGAACGGCCGGTCGGCGGGGGCGCCGCCGAGCGCCGAGGAGCCCACCGCGTCGACCGCGACGACTCGGGTGTCCGGGGCGTGGTCGCGGAAGAACCGCGCGATGCCCGCCAGCGTGCCGCCGGTCGACACGGCCACGGCGACCGCGTCGAACCGGCCCTCCGGCGCGGCCTTCACCAGCTCCGCGGCGGTCTGCCACTCGTGCACCCCGGGGTTGGCGGGGCTCGCGTACTGGTCGGTCCACACGGCGTCGGAGCCGGCCGAGACGATCGCGCGGACGGCTTCGAGCCGTGCCCCGAGGGTCCGGCCGCCCGGCACCTCGCGTACGGTCACGACATCGGCGCCGTACGCGCGCATCCGCGCGACGCTGGCCGGCGGCGTGCTCGGCTCCACGACCAGGGTGCACCGGTAGCCGCGCTGCGCGCAGAGGCCGGCGAGCGCCACGCCCAGGTTGCCGGAGGTCGACTCGACCACCCGCATCCCCGGACGCAGGGCCCCGCTCGATTCCAGGGCGTTCAGCAGGGCCTCCGCCGTGCGGGCCTTGATCGATCCGAAGGGGTTCTCGGCCTCCAGCTTCAGCCAGATCCGCACGGTCCGGTCGCCGACCGGGACGACGACCGGCCGCAGGGGCGTGTCGCCGATGGCCGCCAAGGGCGCGGCGGGAACTGTGGTTCGGGTCATGGTGCTCAGTCCTTGAGGCTGTCGACGCGGGCCGTCGGCTGCTGCCGCACGGGCGGGACGGTCCGCTGGGGACCGATGTCGGCGAGGTCGTAACCGTGCGGGTAGCCCGGGTACGTCCGCGCGGTCGGCCGGGTCATCAGCCGGGCCATCAGCCGCGGCGCGACGCGCTCGGCCCCCGCGTGTCCGCGGAGCCCGGCGCGGTGGACCACCCGCGCCCAGCGGGGCGGGGCGGACATGCCGAGGGCGTCCAGCGCGGGCGCGTCCAGCCGGCACGGCAGGGTGGCCGCGACCAGGTCGCTGACCGGGCGCCGGTACCAGGAGGCGTACAGGCCCAGGATGTTGGTGCCGACGCGGTGGTTGCTCGCGGCCCGCTGGAAGCGGGCCCGCTCGTACTCGCGGTTGAACCGCTCGAACGAGTCGTAGTTGGTGGGGAGTTCGCGGATGTTCATCCGCTTGCCGACCCCGGTGAAGAAGTAGAAGGCGGCCAGCCGCTCCGTCTCGGAGGTACGCCGCCAGGCCCAGCGGTCGATCCAGCGCACCGGCTCGAGGATGAAGGTCGACAGGACGTACAGCATGTCCTCGTTGGCGATGTCGAACCTGCGGTGCGCCTGGTTGATCTGCCGGATCGCCTGGTGCCCCCGCGGGGAGTCGTAGCCCCCGCGGACCAGTTCGCCGAGCAGGATACGGGTGTCGTCGTACCGCTTCTGGGCCCGCAGGGCGAACTCGCCGCTGCCGTCCAGGACGTCGGAGATGGCGGGCACGCAGCAGGTGCGCCAGATGGCGACCTCGAGCCCGCGGCCGTAGTCCCAGGGGAACTCGCTGTCGGAGGATATGCGGTGGATCTCCTGGTGGTCCGCCTTGGGGTCGAGGGTCTCCAGATGTCTGAGTGTCGCGTAACGGTCTCGCATGCGTACCCCGTTCACGGTGGGTCACGGTGGGTGAAGTGGGTGCAGGACGCGCGCCTACAGCGGGGTGGAGCCCGCGGTGCTGGTGACCTCGGGCCGCGTGGGGTCGAACCGCAGGGTCTCGAAGCGCCACTGGAGCTGGCCGGTGAGCCAGCTCCGCAGCCCCGCGACGTGGCGCTCCAGGCGGTCCGCCGGGAGGAGGGCGCGCTGGGCGGGCGTCAGGTGCTCCGCGAAGGAGGAGCTGAGCGCGGTGAACCGGTCGAAGCGGCCCTGGACCATCTCCCCGACGGCGTCGGCGGCGGTCTGCAGGTCCGTGCCGTGCGCGTGCCGGTGGACCAGGACCAGGTTGTGCGGGTCGCCGAGCAGGGCCTCCTTCTCGCAGCTGAACAGGTCGTTGGTCCACAGGTCCGCGTCGGACAGCGCCGCGTTCATCTCGGCGAAGGCCGGGAGCTCGTAGATCTCCTCCGGCACCTCGAAGTGCGTGGTGACCTCGATGAGGTCGAGGTACGGCATGAGTGCGCGGCCGCGGTGGGCGATGTACTCGTCCAGCCCGGGGACGCGGCCCGTGAGCCGGTTCTCCGACTCCCACACGCAGGTGTCGAAGAAGGCCCCGATGTGGGCGGCGAGGCGCCGGCGCCAGGTCGGCGAGGTGAGGGGGGCGGTGCGGCGCCACAGGTCCGCGTAGGCGGGGCGGAAC
This sequence comes from Streptomyces sp. adm13(2018), assembly GCF_008042145.1. GTDB lineage: Bacteria > Actinomycetota > Actinomycetes > Streptomycetales > Streptomycetaceae > Streptomyces. The sequence continues at coordinate 415 of NZ_RDBH01000158.1, read as the reverse complement.
ACCTCGGTGAGGGAGTGCGCCGCCGGGCCGGCGTCGTCGTCGACGGAGCCGTCCTCGGTGAACCAGCCGAGCACCTCGTCGCAGACCGCGCGGAGCCGCTCCGGCTCCGTGCCGAGGGAGGTCTCGTCGAACTGGTCGTCCAGGACCAGCATGCAGCTGATCCAGTCGGTCACGAGCTGGAGCTCCTCCGCTCCGGAGTGCGGGTACGCCCTGCCCATCAGGGTGCCGAGCAGGGAGCGCTCGTGATGGCGGCGGGCGGCCTCGTCGGGGGCGAGGCCGAAGCGGGCCACGAAGGCCCGGGTTCCCGCCTCCGCCCGGTCGGCGAACGGACTGAGCTCCGGAGGGAACTCCGCTTGGAGGTGCGGCATGCGCAGGGACACGGTGTCACCCGTCGTTTCGAGTCGAGGTGCGGGGA
>NZ_RDBH01000157.1 GCF_008042145.1 Streptomyces sp. adm13(2018) | reverse complement strand
CCCCCCACACCGGCCGGGCGCAACGCCTGGCCTCCGCCGCGCAGTTGAGGGCCCAGGGCATTCCCGCCGGCGAGGTGGCCGCGCGGTGCCGGCCGGGCGCCTGGCAGCAGCTCCTCCCCGGCGTCTTCCTGCTCCAGCCGGGAGCGCCCACCAGCGAGGACCGGCTCCACGCCGCCCTCCTGTACGCCCGCGGGAACGGGGCGGTCCCCCCACAGGGCCCCGAGCCGATGATCACCGGACTCGCCGCGCTGGCCCTGCACCGCTTCTCCGCCGCCCCGACCCTCACCGCCCTGGAGCGGATCGACGTCCTGGTCCCCCGCACCCGGCGGCTGCGCTCCACCGGGTGGGTGCGGGTGGTGCGCGCCGCCGACTCCCCCGAGCCGGTGGAGCTGACGGGCCTCCCGGTGGCCCCGGTCGCCCGGGCCGTCGCCGACGCGGTGTCCGGGCTCTCGGAGCCGGAGACCGTACGCCGCCTGCTGACCGAGGCGGTACGCGGCGGGCACTGCGAACCGGGGACAGTCGTGCGCGAGTTGAGCCGCGCCCGGCTCCTCACCCGGCCGCACGTGGTGGACGCGGTGGACGCGCTGCTCGCCGAGGGGCGCTCGTGCTCCGAGGGGCGCCTGTACGAGATGGTGCGGGACTTCGCGCTGCCGGACCCGGTGTGGAACGTGGACCTGCGGCTGCCCGGCGGCCCGCACCTGGGCGGGGTGGACGCCTACTGGCCCGACCAGGCCGTCGCCGTCGAGCTGGACACCCGGGCGCCGCGGCAGGACGAGGACGCGCTCTGGTCCGAGTACACCCGCAAGCGGGAGCACCTGGAGCGGCTCGGCATCACGGTCGTCCACCTCACCCCGCGCAAGCTGCGCGAGGCGATGGAGCAGCAGGCCACCGTGGTGCGTACGGCCCTGATGGCCGCGTCCGACCGGCAGCCCGCCGCGTACGTCGTCGTCCTGCCGCGGTGAGGGGTCAGCGCTTGGGCGTGACGCCGCAGAACTCGGCCTCCAGGACGCTGTTGCCGTCGCCCGTCCAGTCGGCGTTGAAGTTCATGGCGAGGGAGTGCCCGCCGTCGCGGGTGGTGTGGGCCTCGGAGGTGGAACCGTGGATGCCTCCGCCGTGCCCCCAGATCTCCTTGCCGCAGCTGAGCTTCTGCTTCATGAGTCCGAGCCCGTAACCGAGGCCGGGGAGTTCGGGCGACACCGGGACGGTGGCGGTCATCTCCCTCATCTCGGCCTTCGGGAGCAGCCGGCCCTTGAGCAGGGCGCGATAGAAGGTCTGGAGGTCGTGGGAGTCGGAGATCATCTCGCCGGCGGCGTAGGCGAGGGTGGGGCTGAGCCGGCTGACGTCGTGGACCTGGGCGTCCGGGTCCTCGGAGAGGGTGGACCAGGCGGGGGAGCTCGGCTTCGGCATCCGCACGTCGGTGCCGGGGACGCTCGTGGCGCGGAGCTTGAGCGGCTTGATGACGCGGTTCTCGACGGCCTTGCCGTAGGGGCGGCCGGTGACCCTCTCGATGACCATGCCGGCGAGTACGTAGTTGGTGTTGGAGTAGTTCCAGCCGGTGCCGGGGGCGAAGTCCGGTGCGTGGGTCATGGCGATGCCGACCAGTTGACGCGGGGTCCAGCGGTCGTAGCGGTGCTCCAGGAAGCCGGGGCCGAAGACCTTCTCCTGGAAGCCGGGGTCGGAGGTGACGCTGTAGACGCCGCTGGTGTGGTTGAGCAGCTGGCGGACGGTGATCTTCCGGCCGTCGTGGCCGTTGCCGCGAACGACGCCGGGCAGCCACTTCTCGACCGGGTCGTCGAGGTCGAGCCGGCCTTCGGCCTGGAGCTGGAGGAGGACGGTGGCGACGAAGGTCTTGGTGATGGAGCCGACGCGGAAACGGTCCTTCCCGCCCCGCTCGCCGGCGGTGCCGGTCCAGTCGCCGCGGCCGTCGCGTGCCTGGGCGACGGCCCCGGGGACGCCGGAGTCGACGGCGGCCCGGAGCGCCGCCCGGGTGGCGGCGTGGTCGCGCGCCGGGGCGGGGGCCGCCGCCAGGG
>NZ_RDBH01000156.1 GCF_008042145.1 Streptomyces sp. adm13(2018) | reverse complement strand
GGCCGGGACGGTCACGGCGGGCGCGTCCGCGGCCTCGACCTCGATCCCGGCCTCGGTCACAGGAGCCCCGTCGGACCCGCCGGACGCGTCGGAGCCATCGGCACCGTCGGCGGCCCCGGACCTGGCCGAGACCCCGGACACCGCGGACCCGATGACCGGGACAGGGGCGCCGTCCGCGCCGCCGGACGCCTCGGACGCCTCGTGCGGGGAGAGATCGGAGGGCGCCGGTTCGCCGCCACTCCCCCGGTCCTCGACCGGAGGACCCTCTGACAGCTCTGCCGCCCCGGCACCCTCGGCGGCAACGTCGTCACCGCCGCGCCCACCGGCGACTCGCTGCCCGTCCTCGCCGCCCTGGAGGCCGACCTCGTCGTCCTCGGGCCGCTCGGAACCCGCGAGATCCCCGTCTCCCACCTGCTCGCCGGCCGGGACCTGCTGGCCCCCGGCGAGCTCGTCGCCTTCGTCCGCGTCCCGCTGCTCCACGCGCCCCAGGTCTTCGTGAAGGCCACCGGCCGCACCGGTCCGGCCCGCGCCACCGCCTCCGTCGCCGTCGTCCTCGACCCGGCCCGGCGCGGAGTGCGCTGCGCGGTCGGCGCCGTCGCGCCGATGCCGCTGCGCCCGCTGGAGGCCGAGCGCTGGATCGCCTCGCTGGTCGACTGGGACAACGACCGGGCCCTCGCCCCCGAGGCGCTCGCGGCGTTCGGCGAGTACGTCGCCGCCGCCTGCATCCCGGACCCGCCGGGCGACGAGGTGTTGCCCCCGGCCGTACTGCACCTGCGGCGCACCGTCGCCGCACTCGCCCGACGGGCACTGGGGAGGGCACTGGCGTGAGCAGCGACGAACAGCGGCGCGACGAGGGCGGCTGGGAGCCGATCCCGCAGAGCGAGGGGTACGACGGGGACGCCACGGCGTTCGTCCAGCTGCCGCCCGACTTCATGCTGGACGGCGTCCCCCTGGAGGCCCCCGGCCACGGCTACGTACCGCCGATGATCACCCCCCTGCAGCCGCTCACGCAGACGTCGGCGGACCCGTCGGCGACCGGCACCTGGTCGGTCCACGTCCCGACCCAGGCGGAGCAGACCCAGTACTTCGACGGCACCGAGTACGCGGAGCGGGGCGGGTACGGTCCCGGGCAGGGCGGGTACGAGGGGCAGCGGGACGGGTACGAGGAGCAGCGCGCGTACGACGGGCATCCCGGTTACGCCGAGCACGGTGGGTACGGTGCCGGGCAGCCCGGGCAGTACGCCGAGCACTTCGAGCAGGACCCGCACGCGACGGCCGAGTGGCGCTTCACGGAGACGGCGGCGCCCGCCGGCCCCGGCTCGACCGGCCAGTGGGAGATCCCGGGCGCACCGGACGGCTTCGAGACGGCCGAAGGGACGGGCCCGGCCGAGGAGTCCGGCGACTTCGCGGCCTCGGCCGTCAGGCCGTACGCGGAGGCCCCGGCGACCCTGCCGGGCGGCGCCCCCGCTCCGTGGGCGCCGGCGGCGGAGCCGCGGGGGGACGGCGGTGACGGGGCCGGGAGTGCCGGCACCGGTGGTCCCGTCGAGGCCCCGGAGCCGGGCGCGGGCCCGGAGGCCGAGGGTGCCGGGGCGGCAGAGCTGTCAGAGGGTCCTCCGGTCGAGGACCGGGGGAGTGGCGGCGAACCGGCGCCCTCCGATCTCTCCCCGCACGAGGCGTCCGAGGCGTCCGGCGGCGCGGACGGCGCCCCTGTCCCGGTCATCGGGTCCGCGGTGTCCGGGGTCTCGGCCAGGTCCGGGGCCGCCGACGGTGCCGATGGCTCCGACGCGTCCGGCGGGTCCGACGGGGCTCCTGTGACCGAGGCCGGGATCGAGGTCGAGGCCGCGGACGCGCCCGCCGTGACCGTCCCGGCCCCCC
>NZ_RDBH01000155.1 GCF_008042145.1 Streptomyces sp. adm13(2018) | reverse complement strand
CCCCGCATCCCCGCATCCCCGCATCCCCGCATCCAGCAGACTCGCGAAGGAGACAGACCGTGCGACCAGTCCGAGTGATCAGCCTGCTCAGAGCCGGGGCCGCCGCGGCGGCGATACTTCTCGTCCCCACGCCGGTCCTCGCTGCGGCACCGGCTCCCGCCGTGGCGAAGACGGAGGTGGCCATCGCACCGGTCGACCTCCAGGGGCCGGCCATCTCGGCGGTGAAGGTGACCGTCAAGAACGCGGGGCCCGAACGCATGCGATCCCTGAAGGTGTCCTTCGCCGGGCCGGTCGGCTGGGCGGTACAGCCGGCCGAGCGCACCGTGAGCGCCGCCGTCGCCGCGGGCCGGACCGTCGCCACCGAGTTCAAGATCCAAGTGCCGGAGCAGCGACCGGGGTTCAGGGTCCGCACCTTCACCGCTTCCGTGACGTACAAGGGCGGTGACGGGGCAGGGTCCGCCACCGGCACGCTGTCCCAGCGCACGGGCGAGCCGCTGGCCGACCTCAAGGCCGCCTACAACGGCGTCGCCATCACCGACGAGTCGGACACCGCACCCGGCGACTACGACGGTGAGGGCAACAGCTTCTCCGCGCAGAAGCTCGCCGCCGTCGGCCTGACCCGCGGCGCGTCCGTGGCCGCGCTGGGCGCGAAGCTGACCTGGCCGGACGTGCCGAGCGGTACGAAGGACAACGTGGCGAGCGCCGGGCAGGCGGTCACTCTGAGCGGGCAGGGCAGCCGGCTCGTCTTCCTCGGGTCGGGCGTCGGCAGCGGTGCGACGGGCACGGCCACCGTGTACTACAAGGACGGGACGTCCGCGAAGGGTTCGTTCGGCTTCCCCAACTGGTCGTTCTCCCCCGCCGACGCGCACGGCGCGACGCTCGTCGCGTCGTCCGACGGCCGGAACCGCCCGGACGGGTACGGCAACGCCGGTATCGCCTACCGCGTGTTCGCCCACTCCATCCCGCTCGACGCGGCCAAGCAGGTCGACTTCGTCGTCCTGCCGGACAACAGCGGCATCCATGTCTTCGACATGGCCATCGCGGCCTGATCCGCTGTTGATGCCTTGCTGAGGGACTGCCGATGTCCTGCTGATGCCCTGCGCCAGACCGCGAGCTTCGCGGACAGCCCGCCCCGCCGTGAAAGATGGCGGGGCGGGCTGTCCGTCTCCGCCCCTCTCCGTAGCCGGTGAACCGTGGCAAGTGGCAAGCTGCAACGGTTTTCCCCGCCGGCTGGGAAAGCAGTGGCTCACGCCGGCCCTCACCGGTCAGGATGAGGCTGTGCGTGATGTCCGGAGTGATCCTGAACTGCAAGCTGCGGCCCGGCGGTTCGTCATGCCCGATCGGCGATACCTGCGGCTCGGCGGTGGGCTTCTGCGGCACAGTCCTGACGAGCGCTCTGCGTTCGTGCGGGATCTGGCCCAGGCCGCCCACGACATCACTCCGAGGGAACTCCAGGTCCTCTTCGAGGGGGGATGGCGTGAACGCAGGACCGCCGCCTGGCTGACCGCCGTAGCACACCGGACAGAGTTCCGTGCGCTCCTGGGCAGGCTCCTCCTCGCCAGCGAGGGGCCGTACGCGGGCCAGGCGTATTGCGTCGCCCTCGCGACGTTCGGCAGCGCTGCGGACGCCGAGCTGCTCGGCGACTTTCTCGATGTCTACCTGGCGCGTCCCGACCTCCACTACGACCAGGTGGTCGTCCTCGGAACGCTGCAGTACCTGGATGACACCCACGGCTCGGCCCACGCGACACGGTTCCTGGTCCCGGGCGGCCCCTGGGAGCGACTGCTCGAAGCCAGAGGCACGCCGGGCCACGACCCGCGGGACTCCCGGCAGTACTCACGGCAGATCGTGGAAGGACTCTGCGCAGTCGTCGCCGAGGCCGCCGCGGTCCTCGCCTCGCTGAATCGCGAGAGCTGATCGCGGCCGAGCCGTGGGTGTCATCCAGGTACTGCAGCGTTCCGAGGACGACCACCTGGTCGTAGTGGAGGTCGGGAC
>NZ_RDBH01000154.1 GCF_008042145.1 Streptomyces sp. adm13(2018) | reverse complement strand
CCGCCGAACCCGTGCCCGCCCGGCCGTCGACCGGGCCGGTGCTCCCCCGCCGCACCGCTCGCGTCTCCCGTACGGCCCGACCGGGCGCGAGGTGGTGGGGATGACCGACGGCACGGGCGACGCGCCCGCCTCGGCGGACGGCCCTTCTCCCTCTGAGCAGTTGCTCTTCGGTGGTGAACTGACCTATGAGTTCGGCTGGGGCAGCCACGACGGCGCCTGGCTGAAGCTCGGGCTGCGGCAGATGGCCGCCGCGCTGCCGCGGCAGGTCGCGGTCGCGATCCGACTGGCCCGGGAGGCCGACCAGCGGGCGTTCGCGACGGTCGCCGTCTGCGAGGTCGCCCGCGGCATCACCCGGGCCGTCTCCCTGATCGCCGTCAACTCCCTGCTCGTGGAGCTGCTCGCGTCCGGCGACATCACCGGAAGGCTCCGTGCGGCGCTCCCGTCGCTCGGGCTGGTCGCCGTGCTCGCGGTGGTCGGCTCGGCCTGCAAGTCCGCCTCGGCCGCCGCCATCGGCATCCTGGAGCCGAAGGCGCAGCGGGTGGCGACCGAACGTTATCTCGGGCTGGTGGCCCGGGTGGAGCTGGAGGCCATCGAGGACGACGCCTTCCACAAGCTGATGGACTCGGCGCAGTGGGGCGCCGATTCGGCCCGGCGGATGGTCGGCTACTGCACCGCCGTGGTCACCTCGGCCATCTCCCTGACCGCCGCCGCGGGCGTCCTCGCGGTGCTGCACTGGGCGCTGTTGCCGCTGCTGGTGTTCATGGCGCTCCCCAGCGCGTGGGGTTCGCTCACCATGGCCCGGCACCGGTACGTCAGCTGGCACCGTTTCGTCCAGCACGTCCGGGCCGCGAAGCTGATCAGCCAGCTCCTGATCGACCAGCGGGCGGCGGCCGAGATCCGCGTGCACGACGTGGCTCCGTTCCTCCTCACGCACTTCCGGGAGATGGCGCGGACCAGCGAGCGCGAGCAGACGCGGCTGGCCTGGACCGGGGCGCGGACCGACGTACTGGCGGACTCGGCGCGCGGCGTCGCGACCGTCGCCACCTACGGCGTCCTCGGGCTGCTGCTGTGGCACGGACGCATGGACCTCGCGGTGGCCGGCACGGCGGTCCTGGCGATCCGCACCGGCTCCGCCGGCATCACCGACCTCGTCCTGCGCGTCACGGACGTGCAGGAGGAGGCGCTGTTCGTCGCCGACCTGGAGACGCTGTGCACGGAGGCCGTCCGGCGCGCGATTCCCACCGGCGGGCGCGACCTGCCCGAGGAGGTGGACGAGATCCGGTTCGAACGCGTCACCTTCACGTACCCGGGCAAGGACAGGCCCTCGCTCACCGAGGTCGACCTGGTGATTCCCCGGGGTCGTACGGTCGCCCTCGTCGGGAGCAACGGTGCCGGGAAGTCCACCCTGATCAGCCTGCTCAGCGGCGCACGGCTCCCGGACAGCGGACGGGTCCTCTGGGGCGGGGTGAGCACCGCGGAGGCCGACCGGGCGCAGGTCTTCGCGCGCGTGGCGATGGTCGCCCAGGACTTCTTCCGGTGGCCGTTCACGGCTCGCGTCAACGTCGGCATCGGGCGTACGTCGGACGCCATGGACGACGCGGCGGTCGCGCCGGCGGCGGCGTACTCGGGGGCGGACGCGGTCATCACGGGGCTGCCGCGCCGCTGGGACTCCCTCCTGGCCCGCGGCTACAAGGGCGGGCAGGAGATCTCCGGCGGCCAGTGGCAGAAGTTCGGGCTGGCCAGGGCGCGGCACCGCGACGGCGCGGTCCTGGTCGTCGACGAGCCCACCAGCGCCCTGGACGCGGCCGCCGAGCAGCGGATCTTCGACCAGATCCACCAGCTGGCCGACAAGGGCCAGACGACCGTCCTGATCACCCACCGCCTGGCGAGCGCGCGGCACGCCGACATGATCTACGTCCTCGACGAGGGCCGGGTCGCCGAGCACGGCACCTTCGCCGAACTGATGGACCCGGCCACCGGGACGGGGGCGTTCAGGGAGGCGTACGAACTCCAGGCCCGCCAGTTCGAACGCCCCACGAC
>NZ_RDBH01000153.1 GCF_008042145.1 Streptomyces sp. adm13(2018) | reverse complement strand
GGCGGTGGAGGAACTCGACGTCACGCGGTCCCCGCTCGCCCCGGACCCGGTACCGGAGCCCGACTCCGTCCCCGTACCGGCGCCCGTCCCGGAGCCGGTGCCGGTTCCCATGTCCGGACCGGAGCCCGTGCCCGTGCTCGTCGTCGCGCTCACCCGGCGGGGGCGGTTCGGCGCGGACGTGACCGGCGACGGATCGCCGCCGCCCGGAGCCTCCGTGCTCTCGACCGGGTCCGGGGCGAGCGGGGACCGCGTGACGTCGAGTTCCTCCACCGCCGTCGCGGCGCCGGCCCGCTCCGGGTCCTCCAGGGCGAGCCGGGCCATGCCGAGCGATCCGGCCGCGATCACCAGGCCGAGGGTGCCCATCAGGACCACCCGGCCGCGACGGCTCCGTCCTCGGCGGCCCTTGCGCGCGGCGGCACGGCCCTGCGCGGCACCACGCGCGGCCCGTCGGCCGCCGGGGGCCGGGCGGGGCGGTTCGAGGACGTCGAGTTCGTAGACGTGCTCGGGAGCAGGCGCGTCCTCGCGTACGGGATCGAGGGCGGGGTTGCGGTGCGGATAGGGGAGTTGAGCCGTCGGACGGGTGTCCACGCCCATCAGCTGCGCTACTACGAGGCCCAGGGCCTCCTGGAGGCCGGCCGGGGCGCCAACGGGTACCGGGAGTACGACGAGGGCGCCGTGCTGAGGGTGC
>NZ_RDBH01000152.1 GCF_008042145.1 Streptomyces sp. adm13(2018) | reverse complement strand
GGCCAGCAGGTGCGAACCGACCCCGGAGCGCCGCCGTTCCGGAGTGACGTGCAGCTCCAGTTCCGCCAGGTGCCGCTGCCCCTCCGGCGTGAACAGCCGCAGTCCGGCCACCCCCACCACCGTGCCGTCGGCCTCGGTGGCCAGCCACAGCAGCCGGCGGTTGTCCCGGCCGGTGACGGCCAGGCGGGCGTGGGTCTGCTCGAACGTGGGACGGGGCTCCTCGGGCAGATCGGCGGCCAGCGAGGCCGCCACGACCGCGTGCCAGGCCGCGGCGTCCGCCGTCGAGACCTGGGTGAGGGGGACTGCGTCGATCAAGTGGGCTCCTTGGTGGGGCGGCCGTTTTCCGGGCCAGTGCCGTGCGGTCGTGTCGTATCGCTGCGTTCCTGCTGCTGATTCGTCGAGCCGACTGTGCCACCGCTCGCCCTTCGGCCGTCACTCTTTATTGCTCCGCCCTCTCGGCGATCTCGGCAGGTTCCCGGTGCCTCCCCGACGTACGTACGGGCGCCCCCCCGGAGTGACGGAGTACCGCGCACGATCCCCGGCCGGAACGAGCCGACGCAGTCCCCCTCACCCAGGTCTCGACGGCGGACGCCGCGGCCTGGCACGCGGTCGTGGCGGCCTCGCTGGCCGCCGATCTGCCCGAGGAGCCCCGTCCCACGTTCGAGCAGACCCACGCCCGCCTGGCCGTCACCGGCCGG
>NZ_RDBH01000151.1 GCF_008042145.1 Streptomyces sp. adm13(2018) | reverse complement strand
GGCCTCGGGGGCGACTGAGGGGGGCTCTTCCTTCGACTTCCGTCGAAAGACCCCCACGTCGGGAACGCAACGCCCGTAACTCTCGTCAACCGTGGGGGGACCGGCCCGGTGGGCCCTGGTTTCCCCTGTTGCTTTACGGTTTCGCATGGCACTATCGCCAAGGTCAGCATCAAGTTACTGACGGTAAATCAGATTGGTCCACTTGAGGGGGAGCTCGTGAACCGACGCCGCCACGCCACCGCCGCGATCACCGTGATCTGCGCCTTGACCGTGCTGGCCTCGCCCGCGCTGACCCTCCAGGCCGCCGCCGCGCCGCTCCCCCCGCCCGCTCCGAAGAAGACGCTGGAGGAGGTGCGCAAGGAGATAGACACCCTGTACCGCCAGGCCGCCGTCGCCACCGACGCGTACAACCTCGCGGAGGGGCGGACGAAGCAGCAGACCGACGAGATCGTCCGGGTGGCCCTGATGATCGTGGAGGGCCGCGAGAAGATCGAGTCCCTCAAGGCCCGGGCCGGGGCCACCGCCCGCGCCCAGTACCGCAACGGCGGCCTCCCCGACGGCGCGCAGCTCGTCCTCACGACCGACCCCCAGCTCTTCCTCGACAACGCGGGGCGCCTCAAGGCCGGAGCGAAGGCCACCACCGACCTCCTCGGCGAAATGAACCGCACCCAGGCCCAGTTGGACGTCTACGCCAAGGACGCCGGCGTGAACTGGACCAAGCTGGAGGCCAACCGCGTGCGGCAGGCCCAGGCGAAGAAGGAGATCGACAGCAAGATCGCCGCCGCGAAGAAGCTGGAGTCCGAACTCGCCGCCGAGGAGCGGGAGCGGCTGCGCCGGCTGGAGGAGCAGGCACAGACCAGGGCCCAGACGACCTGGCTCGGCACCGGCGTCCTCGACGGCCTCAAGGGCGACGCGACCCCGGACGCGAAGAAGGCGATCGCGTTCGCGACCGCGCAGATCGGCAAGCCGTACGTGTGGGGCGCCGAGGGGCCGGACTCGTACGACTGCTCCGGTCTGACCCAGCTCGCCTGGGGCACCGCCGGCCGCCCGATACCCCGTACCTCGCAGGAGCAGTGGCGGCTGCTGCCCCGCGTGGACATCAAGGACATGCGGCCGGGCGACCTGATCGTCTACTTCAAGGACGCGAGCCACATCGGGATGTACGTCGGCAACGGCACGATGGTGCACGCGCCGCGCCCCGGCCGGAACGTGACGCTGGCGGGAGCCGGCTCGATGGAGATCCTGGGCGTCGTCCGGCCGGGGCGCGGCGCGTGCACCATCGTGCCGTTGCCGACGTACATCCCGATGTGG
>NZ_RDBH01000150.1 GCF_008042145.1 Streptomyces sp. adm13(2018) | reverse complement strand
GTGGGGGACGCGGGGGAGGAACGGGAGCCCGGCGGCCGACCGCAGCATGGGCAGTACGGGCGTCCGCAGCCCGATCAGCACGTCCTCGGCGGGGCGGGTCTCGCCGTCGAGGAAGCGCAGCATGCGCTCGGCCGGGACGGACCGGAAGAGGCCGCCGAAGAACGGCGCGCCCCGCACCCGGCCGGTCGAGAGACCGCGCAGCAGGATCGCGTCCATGGCGAGGTGGCGGCCCCGGTAGGCCGGGGGCGGGACGGGGACACGGCCCTGGTGGACGGCGGCGGCGACCGCGCGGGTCTGCCGCTGGATCGCCGAGAACGCGTAGCCCGTGGAGGGACGGACGGCCCCGCCGGCCGCGCCGATCCGGAAGACGTGACGTCCGGCGCGCGGGGCGTGGTGGGCGTCGGTCATGGGGATGACGCCCCGCTCCTCGCCGAGGATCTCGTACGCGCCGAGGCGCAGCACGTCCTCGGTGTAGTGGCGCAGCGCGGCGGTGTAGGCGGGCTCCGTCAGGACGCTCGGGCCGAACTCGGTGTACTCGACGAGCGCTTCGCGGGGGCCGGTGGGCAGGACGTAGCCGAAGGAGAGGCCGTGCCGGGGCTGCGGGGTGCGGAAGTCCATGAGTTCCACGACCTCCGGCCGGAACGCCGGCAGGCGCGTCCGGACGAACCAGCCGCGGAAGTGCTGGAGGAGGGCGGATC
>NZ_RDBH01000015.1:17799-25064 GCF_008042145.1 Streptomyces sp. adm13(2018) | reverse complement strand
GCCCCCGCCCCGCGTCCGGGGACTGCGGGGCGGGGGCAGCCGGGCCCGGGGACAGCGGGCCGGTGACGCCCGCGTCCGAGCCCCGCGGGCCGAGGGCGGCCGCGTCCGGTGACAGCGGGCCGGTCACGTCCGCGTCCGGGAACTGCGGACCGGTGACCGCCACGTCCGGGGACAGCGGCGTGGCGGCGGTGGGGTCGGGGACGGTCGACGCCGACGCCGCCGTGTCGTACGCGAGCGCCTCGGGGGCCGACGCCTCGGTGAGGCCGATCACCAGCGGCGGTACGAGACCGAGGCCGACCAGCAGGCCCTCGACGGGGGCCAGCCCGCTGCGTCCGCTCACCCGTGCCGTACAGGCGGTGCAGTCGCGGACGTGGCGGGCGACGCGTTTGCGCCAGAGCGGGGAGGGACGGCCGTCCCAGGCGTCGACGGTCTCCGCGAGGTCGGGGCAGATCGGGACGGCGTCGAGGGCGCGGACGACGGTGCGGCCGGTCTCCAGCCGCTCCTTCATCCGCTGGACGCGGACGGCGGCGTGCTGCGGGGTTATCCCGCCGAGGCCCTCGGCGAGTTCGGCGCGGGTCAGTTCGCCGGCGGCCTCCAGCCACCACAGGGCGAGCAGTTCGCGGTCGTCGTCGTCGAGCCAGCGGGTCGCCCGGGCCACGTCGCGGCGCTGCCCGGACAGGCCGAGCCGCAGGATGGTGACCTCGGTGAAGTCTCCGGCCGCCGGGTCGGCGAGGTCGGCGGCCCGGTCGAGGCCGGGTACGGGCGCCTGCTGGCGCTCGCGCCAGCGGCGGCGGATCCCGTTCATGGCGATGGCGACGAGCCAGGACCGGAAGCGGGACGGATCGCGGAGGCCGCCGAGGCCGTCGAGGGCGCGGACCATCGTCTCCTGGACGATGTCGTCCGTGTCGGCGTGGCCGTCGAGGGCCCGGCCGACGATGTTGTGGACGAGGGGCAGGTAGGCGCGGACCAGCGCGTCCCTGGCGTCCGCGTCACCGGCCCTGGCGGCCTCCACCAGCGCGGTGGTGCGGCGCTCGTCGCTGTGCATGGATCTGCTCCCTCATCCCTGGTGCGAGTCCCCCGTGGTTCGGAGACCCGCGGGCGAGGGAGGGATAACACTTATCGGTGATCGACGCCGGTGTCCGTCGTGCCGGTGTCCGTCAGGCCGGTGGCACGGGCAGGTTCGGGACCGTGGCCCCGTTCCCCTCCCGGACGGCTGCCACGACGGCGTCGTGCAGATCGCGGCTCTCCTCCTCCGACGCGCACGGAACGGGACTGCCCGACATGGTGAACCAGTCGGACGCGCCGCTGTACTGCACGGCCACGCGTGCCTCGCTGTCGGCCCAGGTCGTGTGCACGGTCAGATCTCCCGTGACCACGCCCGCCTCGGCGGTCAGCACCCCACCTCGCCCGGTGTAGACACCGGCGGTCGTCCAAGATGCCCAGCTCATCCATCCAGGTTCACACCCGAACGGCGGATGCGCCACCGACGGGACCGCCCCGGTCGGAGGAGTTCCGTCCGGGGCGGCGCCCCGCGCGTGAGGGCCGGGGCGGAGGAGGCCCGGGGGCCTCCTCCGGCCGGATCAGGCGAGGGTGGCGACGGCCTCGTTGAAGGTGGTGGACGGGCGCATCACGGCCGCGGCCTTGGCCGGGTCGGGCTGGTAGTAGCCGCCGATCTCGGCCGGGGAGCCCTGGACGGCGTTCAGCTCGTCGACGATCTTCTGCTCGTTGGTCGAGAGGGTCTCGGCCAGCGGGGCGAAGGCCTTGGCGAGCTCCGCGTCCTCGGTCTGGGCGGCCAGCTCCTGGGCCCAGTACAGGGACAGGTAGAAGTGGCTGCCGCGGTTGTCGATACCACCGAGGCGACGGGTCGGCGACTTGTCCTCGTTGAGGAAGGTGCCGGTGGCGCGGTCGAGGGTGTCGGCGAGGACCTGGGCGCGGGCATTGCCCGTGGAGGTCGCGAGGTGCTCGAAGCTGGCGGCCAGGGCGAAGAACTCGCCGAGGCTGTCCCAGCGGAGGTAGTTCTCCTTGACGAGCTGCTGGACGTGCTTCGGGGCGGAGCCGCCGGCGCCGGTCTCGAAGAGGCCGCCGCCCGCCATGAGCGGGACGACCGACAGCATCTTGGCGCTGGTGCCCAGCTCCAGGATGGGGAAGAGGTCGGTCAGGTAGTCGCGCAGGACGTTGCCGGTGACGGAGATGGTGTCCTCGCCGCGGCGGATGCGCTCCAGGGAGAACGTCGTGGCCTCGACCGGGGAGAGGATCTTGATGTCCAGGCCCTCGGTGTCGTGCTCCGGCAGGTACTGCTTGACCTTGGCGATGAGCTGCGCGTCGTGGGCGCGGTTCTCGTCCAGCCAGAAGACGGCCGGGGCGCCGGTGGCGCGGGCGCGGGTGACGGCGAGCTTGACCCAGTCCTGGATGGGCAGGTCCTTGGTCTGGCAGGCGCGGAAGATGTCGCCCGCGGCGACCTCCTGCTCCAGGACGACGGTGCCCCGGGAGTCGACCAGGCGGACGGTGCCGGCCTCGGCGATCTCGAAGGTCTTGTCGTGGGAGCCGTACTCCTCGGCCTTCTGGGCCATGAGGCCGACGTTGGGTACGGAGCCCATGGTCGACGGGTCGAAGGCGCCGTGGGCGCGGCAGTCGTCGATGACGGCCTGGTACACGCCGGAGTAGCTGTGGTCCGGGAGGACGGCGAGGGTGTCGGCCTCCTGGCCGTCCGGGCCCCACATGTGGCCGGAGGTGCGGATCATGGCCGGCATCGAGGCGTCGACGATGACGTCGGACGGCACGTGCAGGTTGGTGATGCCCTTGTCGGAGTCGACCATCGCCAGGGCGGGGCCGTCGGCGAGCTCGGCCTCGAAGGAGGCCTTGATCTCGGCGCCCTGCGGGAGGGAGTCGACGCCCTTCAGGACGCCGCCGAGGCCGTCGTTCGGGGAGAGGCCGGCGGCGGCGAGGACCTCGCCGTACTTCGCGAAGGTCGCGGGGAAGAAGGCGCGGACCACGTGGCCGAAGACGATCGGGTCGGAGACCTTCATCATCGTGGCCTTGAGGTGCACGGAGAAGAGCACGTCGTCGGCCTTGGCGCGGGCGACCTGCTCGCTCAGGAAGGTGCGCAGGGCGGCGGCGCGCATGACGGCGGCGTCGACGACCTCGCCGGCGATGACCTTCAGCGGGGCGCGGAGCTCGCTGGTGGTGCCGTCGGCGGCGGTGAACTCGAAGCGGAGGGTCTCGTCCTCGGTGACGACGACGGACTTCTCGGTGGAGGCGAAGTCGTTGTCCGCCATGGTGGCGACGTTGGTCTTGGACTCGGGGGTCCAGGCGCCCATGCGGTGGGGGTGGTTCTTGGCGTAGTTCTTGACCGAGCCGGGCGCGCGGCGGTCGGAGTTGCCCTCGCGCAGGACCGGGTTGACGGCCGAGCCCTTGATCTTGTCGTAGCGGGCGCGGACGTCCTTGTCCTGGTCCGTCTTCGGGTCGTCCGGGTAGTCCGGGAGGGCGTAGCCCTGGCCCTGGAGCTCGGCGATCGCGGCCTTCAGCTGCGGGATGGACGCCGAGACGTTCGGCAGCTTGATGATGTTGGCGCCGGGCGTCTTGGCCAGGTCGCCGAGCTCGGAGAGGGCGTCGGCGATGCGCTGGCCCTCCTCCAGGAACTCGGGGAAGACGGCGATGATGCGGCCCGCGAGGGAGATGTCCCGCGTCTCGACCGTGACTCCGGCCTGCGAGGCGTACGCCTGGATCACGGGCAGGAACGAGTACGTCGCCAGGGCAGGCGCCTCGTCAGTGTGGGTGTAGATGATGGTCGAGTCAGTCACCGGGTACTCCGCTCCACGTCTGCGTCTGCGAGATTGCTCGACATCAAGATATCTCGTGATCGAGGTCCTCGGTAAAGGGGCCCACGACCTCGGCGTCGGCGGGCACGCCGGCGGCCTCGACGAAGGGTCCGCCGAGCCGGTACGGGGTGGGGGCGCCCTCGGTGTCGACGCGGCGGAGCAGACCGAGCAGGACGAGGCCGGTGGCGGCGACCACACCCGCGGCGAGGGCCTGGCCGCAGCGGTGGGCGAGCCGGAGCTCGGCCGGGTCGTAGGGGGCGGTGACCGGCAGGGCGAGGGTGTCACCCAGGAGCCAGAGGCCGGCCCCGAGCCCGGCGGCGGCGAGCAGGGCGAGCGGCACGGTGACCGGGAGGCCGGGGGCGGCGGGGCCCCGGCGGGCGCCGGGGCGCACCTTGCCCTTGCGGGCGAGGAGCGCGAGGAGGCCGCAGAAGACGGCGAGTACGACGAGGGCGGCGGCGATCACGTCGCCGGGGCGGTGCTGGCCGGCGGCGAGGGTGTGGGCGCCGACGGCGGCGGCCCAGAGCGTGGCGGCGCCGACGGCGACGCTGCGCAGCCGGTAGGGGACGACGAGGGCCAGACCGAACGCGACGCCGAGGGCGAGCGTGGTCTGGGCGCTGGGGAAGCCGCTGGACAGGAGTCCCGCGGTGTCGGCGGCCCGGGGTCGGGGGGCGTACCGCTGGAGGAGTCCGGTGACGGCGAGGGCGGTGACGACTCCGCCGGCGGCGAGGCCGGTGAGGGCGTACCGCCTGCGTATCAGCCCGGTGGCGAGCAGCAGCACGCAGCCGAGGACCAGGGAGAGGGTGGTGAGCCCGGTGAGCGAGGGGTGCTCGCGGAGCAGGGTGACGCCGACCGGTCATGGCCGCGTCGCCCCAGCGACGGCCGGTCGCGGTGAGCACGAGTCCGGCGTAGACGACGGTGAGGAGGAGCACCGCCCCGAGGCAGCCGCGCCGGGTCCGGGTGCGGACCCGGGCGCTGAACGAGCCGGCGGCCTCGCCCGCCACGGCGGCGTACCACCAGGTGCCTCTGGTCTCCAGCGGCCTCGGGGAGCCGCCCGCGCGGGGCCTGTCGTAGGAAGCCATGCCCCGATTCGAACCCACGCCCGGCCGCCCCGCCCGCTGGACGCACCCGAACGAAGCGGTACGGCCGGGAGGGCGGCTCGCCCACCCCCGGGCCCCCGGGCACCTGCCCGGTGCGGGTGCGATCAGGCCACGGCGAGGTGGCGGACAGCCGGGCGTTCGTGGCGCCGGGTGCCGTGCAGCGTGAACGCCGGACGCACCAGGGCCACATGGCGCAGCGCCGGCGGGGGTCCGGCGGACGGGCCGGGGGTCAGGAGGAGGCGCGGACGACGAGTTCCGTGGGGAGCAGCCGGCGGGGCTGCCCGTCCGGTTCGCCGGGCTCGGCGATCTCCTGGAGGAGCAGCCGGGCCATGGTGCGGCCCATCTCCTCGATGGGCTGGCGGACGCTGGTCAGCGGCGGGTCCATGTGCCGGGCGACGGCCGAGTCGTCGACGCCGACGAGCGCCACGTCCTCGGGGACCCTGCGACCGGCCTCGCGCAGGACACCGCGCGCGCCCGCCGCCATGACGTCGGAGGCGGCGAAGACGGCGTCCAGGTCCGGTCGGCGGTCCAGCAGCCGCCGCATGGCCTGCCGACCGCCCTCCTCGGTGAAGTCACCGGTGGCGACGAGTTCCTCGCCCGCGTCGAGTCCGGCCTCCGCCAGGCCCTCTCGGTATCCGTCGAGCCGGCAGCGGGCCACGTACATGTCGAGCGGTCCGGTGATCGTGGCGATCACCCGCCGGCCGCGCGCGGCGAGGTGGGCGACGGCGGCCCGGCCGGCCCCGGTGTTGTCGGAGTCCACGAAGGCGACGGGTTCGTCCTCGGTGCGGCGGCCGTTGAGGACGGCGGGCAGACCGAGGGCGCGGACCTGGTCGGGCAGGGGGTCGGCGGCGTGCACGGAGACGAGCAGGACGCCGTCGACGCGCTGGGCGGCGAGGTACTGCTCGAAGCGCTGCCGCTCCTGCTCGCTGCGGATCAGGGTGAGCAGCAACTGCTTGTCCGCGTCGGCGAGTTCGCTGCTCACTCCGCGGATGATGTCGAGGAAGTACGGCTCCGCGAAGAGCCGTGCCTCGGTCTCGGGGATGACCAGGGCGACGGCGTCGGTCCGGCTGCCGGCGAGGGCGCGGGCGGCCCGGTTGGGGACGTAGCCCAGCTCGGCGACGGCCCGTTCGACGGCGGCCTTGGCCTGTTCGCTCACCCGCGGGGAGCCGTTGATGACCCGGGAGACGGTGCCGCGTCCGACGCCCGCCCGGGCCGCGACCTCCTCGAGGGTGGGCCTGCCGGTCTGCCGCCCGCTCACCGCCATGTGCGCTCCCCTCGGGCCGCCCGCCCCGCCTTCGTGTGCACGCGAACCTATCAGGCGGGGCGGGGGTGATCCGTGGTGCGCCGTGGACGCTCGCGGAGGGCGTTCCCGGGCGCGTTCCCGGGCGGCGGGGAGCCTCCGGATCCGGCCGGAGCGGGGCTCAGGCGCCGGTCGGGGTCAGCTCCGCCATCGCGCCCCAACCCTGCTGGGGCACCTCGACGTTGATGATCTCGGGCGTGGTGGCGATGGCGCCGGCCATGGCTTCGAGGCCGGCCGTGAAGTGCGCGGAGGCGACGTGGGCCGCGCCCGCCTCGGCGTCCGCGAAGGCCTCCAGGAGGACGAAGACGTTCGGGTCGTCGACGCTGCGCGACCAGTCGAAGAAGAGGTTGCCGGGCTCCGCGCGGGTGGCCCGGGTGAAGTCGGCCACCAGGTCGAGCCAGCCGTCGGCGTGGTCGGGGCGGGCGGTGAAACGTACGGCGATGAAGATCATGGGGCCAGCCTGCGCCGCCCGGGCCGGGGCGGCCAGTCGGCCCGGTCAGGATTCCGGCAGGGCCGGAAAACCGGGCACCGCCCGGGTGAGGGCGGCCCGGATGTCGCCCTGCCGCTGCCGGAAGCCGGCGGTGGGCAGCGAGACGGAGAGCGCGTGCACGATGCCGTCGCCACGGTCGGGCAGGGCGACGGCGAGGCAGGTGTACGCGAGGTCCGCCTCGCCCACGGACACGGCGACGCCCTGCTCGCGCACCCGGTCCACCTCGGCCTCGAAGCGCTCCGCCGTGGTGATGGTCCGCTCGGTGAAGCGGGCCATCCCGTGCTCCGCGAGATAGCGGCGGCGCAGCGGTCGTGGCAGTGCGGCGAGCAGCGCCTTGCCGTGGGCGGTGGCGTGGGCGCGCTGCTCGGGGCCCGGTACGAAGGGGTGGGCCGCGTCGGTGACGGGGGCGGTGGTGTCGACCACGGTGATCAGGCCGTCGCGGTAGGCGGTGTGGTACGCCTCGGCGCCGGTGGCGCGCCGCAGCCGGCCGAGCAGTTCGCCGGTGCCGACGCCGAGCCCGTGGTGCCGCTGGTGGGAGCGGTGCAGGGCCGGTGCAGGGC
>NZ_RDBH01000015.1:0-17699 GCF_008042145.1 Streptomyces sp. adm13(2018) | reverse complement strand
GCCAAGCTCCGCGGTCACCTGCGCGCCGAGATAGCGCGGCTGACCGCGGAGCTCGACGTGACGACGCAGATCAGGCCGTGGTCGCGGGCGAAGGCGAGGACACCGTCCGGGGCGGGCAGCCAGTGGAGCGGGCCGTCGCCGAACCCGGGTACGGAGCGCCGCAGTTCGAGGGCGGTGCGGTAGAGGGTGAGCATGGAGTCGGGGTCCGTGCGCTGCCGGTCGACGGCGTAGCGGGCCCAGTCGGCGGGCTGCGGCAGCCACGGCCGGGATCCGGCACCGAAGCCGTACGAGGGGGCCTCGGCCTCCCAGGGGAGGGGGACCCGGCAGCCGTCGCGGCCGGGGTCGCTGCCGCCGGAGCGGAAGTGCATGGGGTCCTGGATCCGGTCCCGGGGGACGTCGGCCTCGGGCAGACCGAGTTCCTCGCCCTGGTAGAGGTAGACGGAGCCGGGCAGGGCGAGGGTGAGGAGGGCGGCGGCGCGGGCGCGCCGGGTGCCGAGGTCCAGGTCGGTCGGGGTGCCGAAGGTCTTGGTGGCGAAGTCGAAGGCGGTGTCGGTGCGCCCGTAGCGGGTGGCGGTGCGGGTGACGTCGTGGTTGCAGAGCACCCAGGTGGCGGGGGCGTGGACGGGGGCGTGTTCGGCGAGGGTGTCGTCGATGGTGCGGCGGAGCCGGTCCGGCTCCCAGGGGCAGGCGAGGAAGTTGAAGTTGAACGCCGTGTGGAGTTCGTCGGGCCGCAGGTAGCGCGCGAAGCGTTCGGCGTCGGGGAGCCAGACCTCGCCGACGAAGACGCCGTCGTACGCGTCGGCTATCGCGCGCCAGGCGCGGTAGACGTCGTGGATCTCGTCCTGGTCGATGTACGGGTGGGGGTCGACGCCCTCGACGAAGTCGCGGAGGTCGGGGTCCTTGGTGAGGAGGGCGGCGGAGTCGATGCGGACGCCGGCGACGCCGCGCTCGAACCAGAAGCGCAGGACGTCCTCGTGCTCGCGGCGGACGTCGGGATGGGACCAGTTGAGGTCGGGCTGCTCGGGGGTGAAGAGGTGGAGGTACCACTCGCCGTCGGGGACGCGGGTCCAGGTGCTGCCGGAGAACTGGGAGGGCCAGTCGTTGGGCGGGAGTTCGCCGYGCTCGCCGCGGCCGGGCCGGAAGTGGAAGCGGTCCCGTTCGGGGCTGCCGGGTCCGGCGGCGAGCGCGGCGCGGAACCAGGCGTGCTGGTCGGAGACGTGGTTGGGGACGATGTCGACGATGACGCGCAGGCCGAGTTCGGCGGCGWCGGCGATGAGCTTCTCGGCCTCGTCGAGGGTGCCGAAGGCGGGGTCGATGGCGCGGTAGTCGGCGACGTCGTAGCCGCCGTCGACCATCGGCGAGGCGTACCAGGGGGTGAACCAGACGGCGTCGACGCCGAGTTCGGCGAGGTGGGGCAGTCTCGCCCGGACGCCCGCGAGATCTCCGGTGCCGTCGCCGTCGCCGTCGGCGAAACTGCGCGGGTAGACCTGGTAGATGACGGCGTCGCGCCACCAGTCGGCGGTGCGGGACGGCGAGGAGGCTGCCACGGAACGGTCCTTTCGGGCAGGTCGGGGTTCTTCGCCGCCGTCCCGGAGAGCGGGGGCAGGATGGGCCGGGACGGCGGCGAAGGCTTCGGGAGGAGGACGGTGGCGCGGGGTCAGCCCTTGAGGCTGCCGGCGGTGAGACCGCCCATGATGTTGCGCTGGAAGACGAGGAAGACGATCAGCGTCGGGAGGGACGCGATGGTGAGGGCGGCGATGAGGATGTTCACCGGGACCCCGTTGGAGAGCGAGTAGATGCCCACGTTGAGGGTCTGCTTCGCCGGGTCGGGGAGGGTGAGCATCGGCCAGAGGAAGTCCTTCCACACGCCGACGACCGCGAAGATCGACACCACGCCGAGGATCGGCCGGGAGATCGGGAGGACGATCGACCACAGGATCCGCGTCGGGCTCGCGCCGTCCATGGAGGCGGCGTCGAGGAGTTCCTTCGGGATGGAGTCGAAGAACCGCTTCAGCAGGAAGATGTTGAAGGCGTTGGTGACGGACGGCAGCCAGATCGCCCACGGGGTGTTCAGCAGGTTCCGCTCGACGATCGGGACGTCGAGGACGGTCAGGTACTGGGGGACGACGAGGACCGTCGCCGGGATCATCAGGGTGGCGAGCATCATCCCGAGGATCGCCTTGCCGAGCACCGGGCGCAGCTTGGACAGCGAGTAGGCCGCGGCGACGTCGAGGACGAGCTGGAAGGCGAGCGCGCCGAAGGCGTAGTAGAAGGTGTTGAGGAGCAGCGAGGAGAGGTCCATGACCTCCCAGGCGCGGCTGTAGTTCTCGGGGGTGAAGCTCTCCGGCACCAGGGTGGGCGGGGTCCTGACGACCTCCTGGGTGTCCTTGAACCCGCTGGATATCAGCCAGTAGAGGGGGCCGAGGAACACCAGGGTGAAGCCGCCGGTGACGAGGGCGAACGCGCTCCAGTAGAGGCGTTTGCCGCGGCTCTTGGCGAGGACGGCCGGTGAGATGAGCGTACGTGTCGACATGCTGGTCTCCCGGTCCTACTCTTCCTCGGCGCGGCTGAGCTTGACGTACGCGGCCGAGAATCCGGCGAGCAGTACGAGCAGGAGCAGGCCGAGGGCCGCCGCGGCGCCGTAGTTGTTGAAGTTGAAGGCGTATTGGTAGATGAGGTAGACGACCGTGGTGGTGGATCCCTCGGGTCCGGCGCCGCCGGTGAGCAGGAACGGCTCGACGAAGACCTGCATGGTCGCGATGATCTGCATGAGCAGCATCAGCGAGAGGATGAGGCGGGTCTGCGGGATCGTCACGTGCCAGATCTTGCGGAACAGGCCGGCGCCGTCGAGTTCGGCGGCCTCGTACAGCTCGCCCGGGATGCCCTGGAGCGCGGCGAGGTAGATCAGGGTCGCGCCGCCCATGTTCATCCAGGTCGAGGCGACGACGAGGGAGAACATCGCGATGTCCGCGTCCTGGAGCCACTGCTGTTCGGGCAGGTGGAGGAGGCCGAGGAGTTCGTTGAGGAGGCCGTAGCCCGGGTCGTACAGGTACTGGAAGAGCAGGACCGCGGCGACCGGAGGGAGCATCACGGGCAGGTAGACCAGGAGCCGCAGATAGCTCTTGCCGTGCTGGAACTCGTTGATCGTGATCGCCAGGAAGAAGGGGACGACGAAGCCGAGGACCAGGGCGAGGGCGGTGTACCAGAGGGTGTTGCCCCAGGCCTGCCAGAAGGCCGGGTCGTTGAAGACGGTGCGGAAGTTGTCCAGTCCGACCCAGACGGACTCCCCGCTCTCGGTCTTCTGGAAGGCCAGGAGGAACTCCCTGACCATCGGATACCAGGAGAAGAGGGCGAAGCAGAGGACGGCGCCGATGAGGAAGCCGTGGGCGGTGAGGTTCCGCCGGAGGCTCTTGGCGAAGGCGCCGCCGGGGGCGCCGGGGCCCTGGTGGCGCGGCGTGGAGTGGCGGGGACGCGCCGCCTTGCTCGGGGTCAGGCTCGGGGCCGACATGCGTGCTCCTTGGTACGGGACTGCCGGGACTGCCAGGTCTGCCCGGGCTACCGGGTCTGCTGGGTCTACCGGGGCTGCCGGGTCTGCCGGCGGGCTGGGCGTTCCGGGCGGGGCGGGCGTGGTGGACGCCCGCCCCGCCCGGTTCCGTCACTGGTTGGCCAGGACCTGGTTGACCTGCGTCTCGGCGGTCGACAGGAGCTTGTCGACGTCGGCGTCCTTGTTGGTGAGGAGACCGGACATCACGTTGTCGAGCACCTTGTAGACCTCCTGGGCCTTCGGCGGCTCGGCCTTGCCGGGGACGGGGCTGTCCATGAACGCCTTGAAGTTGGCGACCGGCATGGTGGCGTGCTGGACGCGGGCGGCGTCGTCCTTGGTCTTGGACTCGTTCAGCCAGAAGTTCGGCTGCGGAAGGCCGACCGGCAGGCTGTCGGCCTTGGTGCGGGCCCAGTCGAACTGCCCCTTGCCGACGGTGGTGAACTTGAAGTTGAGCCAGGCGATGCCGGCCTTGACCTTGTCGGGCGAGATGCCCTTCTTGATCATGTAGCCGTTGCCGCCGGCCAGGGTGTTCTTGCCGCCGGGGATCGGGCCCATCCCGAAGTTCTCGTACTTGGCGCCCAGCTGCTGGACCATGTACGTGATGTCGTCGGGGGCGGCGAGGAACATGCCGAGCTTGTCGGTGGCTATCTGCTTCTGCAGGTCGCCCCACTTGAGCAGCTGGGTCTTGCCCATGCTGTCGTCCTCCCAGCGCATGGCGTGGAGGTTCTTCGCGAGCTGCTTGCCGACCTCGTTGTTGAACGCCGCCTTCTTGCCGCTCGGGTCGACGATGTCCCCGCCGAGGCTGTACATCTGGGCGGTGAAGTGCCATCCGCCGGTGTTGCCTGCGCTGTACTCGCCGAAGCCCGAGACGCCCTCGCCGAGGCCCGCGATCTTCTTCGCGGCGGCGCGGACCTCCTCCCAGGTCTTCGGCGGGGAGTCGGGGTCGAGCCCGGCGTCCTTGAAGAGCTTGCGGTTGATCAGCAGGCCCATCGTGTAGTTGCTGGTGGGCAGGCCGTACAGCTTGCCGTCCTGCTGGAGGGTGCCGAGGACGTTCGGGTCGATGTCCTTGAGTCCCGGGACGGTCTTGTCGCTGACGTACGCGGAGATGTCCTCGGCGCCGTTCTCCGACAGGACCTGCGGGAGGTCGGTGAAGTAGGTGTAGAAGACGTCCGGCTGCGACTTGGCCTTGAGCATCGCGGTGAAGCGCGGCGGCTCCAGGCACTGCCCGGGGGTGGAGCGGCCCTCGATGGTGACGTTCGGGTACGTCTTGTTGAACTCGGCGACGTCCTCCTTCCACTCCTTGAGCTCGGCCGCCTTCGCCGCCGGGGGCATGCAGTCGATCGTGAGGGACACCTTGGTCTTGGGGTCCAGCGGAGCGGAGGCGTCGGAGGAGCCGGTCTGCTGCGAGGTACCGCCGCCGTCGTCGTCGCTGCTGCTCGTGCCGCAGGCGGCGAGAGCGGTGAGCGTCATCGCGGAGACGAGGGTGACCGCGCTGGCGCGGCGGGTACGGCGGAGCCTGGCACTTCTCATCGAGTGGTCCCCTTCGGGCAAGAACGTGGAGGTCGCCCCGTCGGAGTCGGCGACTGCGTTGTGGGGCGCGGCACACTCAACCACCCCCAACAAGTGAACGCAAGATATCGCGCTCATTTCGTAATTGCTCGACAACTCGGCTCCTGTTGGGCTGTTGGGCCGCGGGTGCGGCGCGGCACGCGCTCGGCCCGCCCAGGCGGGGCGCCGGGGGCCGAGGCGCCGGGGAGGGTCGTGGCACCGAGACCTGCGGAATGCAGTGCATCATTTGCAAGAACTCTTCAACTTCTTCCAGGCATCCGTTACCTTGACGCCCACGACCGCACGCCGCCGACGCACCGCCCGGCTGCCGCCACGACGCCGCACCCCCGGGTCTCCCTGCTCCGTCAGGCCTTGTCCTGTCGCTCCGAAGCCTGTCGCTCCGAAGCCTGTCGCTCCGAAGCCTGTCGCTCCGAGGCCTGTCGCTCCAGGTCCTGGAGAGCGACGGCCTTCTGGGCGGCGACCCGGCGGGCCTCCCGCACGGCGTGCTCCGCCGCCGTCACCTCCTTGCCCGCCGCCGTGGCCGCCGTCCGCGCCTCCTGCCTGGCCTGTCGCTCCTCGTGCAGCTCGCGCTCCAGCCGGCCGACCCGTTCGGCCGAGGCGTCGACCTCCTCCACCGCGGCCTGCCGGGCCCCGCGGGCGGCGGCGAGCTCGC
The DNA here is from genome assembly GCF_008042145.1 of Streptomyces sp. adm13(2018). Taxonomy (GTDB): domain Bacteria; phylum Actinomycetota; class Actinomycetes; order Streptomycetales; family Streptomycetaceae; genus Streptomyces. The sequence continues at coordinate 11,934 of NZ_RDBH01000015.1, read as the reverse complement.
GCTCCCTCCGGCTGACCTCGCCGTCGGCCTCCCCCGCCTCCGCAAGGGCGCGTTCCCGCGCGCGCCGACGCCGCGCGTCCTCGCCGCGGGCCGCCTTGCGCCTGGACGCGGACCGGCCCGCGGCGGCTCGGGCCGACTTCTCGCTCGCGCCCTCGCCCTCGCTGCCGGGATCTTCACCCGTGCCCTCGCTGCCGGGAGCCTCGCCCTCGTCGGCCGGAATGCGGGCCGGGGCCGCCTCCGGTGCGACCTCGGGGAAGCCGACCGCCGCTTCGGGTGCCTTGACGAGCCGGCCCCTCGCCCACTGTTCGGCCACGTCGCGGTCGGCGAGGACGCCGTGCAGGGTCTGCTCGATCTCGTGCTGCACCGTGTCGCTCACGGACAGCCCCGCCTCGCCCGCGAGCGCGGCGGCCGTGCGGGCCAGCGCGGCGATCAGCTCCTGCCGCTGGGCACTCGCCGCCCGCAGCTGCTCGGCGTCGAGCGTGCGGTGGGCCTCCCGCAGGGTCGTTCCCAGGGCCAGGAACTGCTGGGCCTCCCGCTGCCGCTGCCGCGCCAGCCGGTTCGCCGCCCACGCGGCGATGGACGGGCGCCGCAGCGCGGCGACGGCCTTCGCGGCCCGCGCGTCCTTCGCCGCCCGCGCCCGGGCGACGTACGTGTCCCGCGCGGCCACGAACTCGGCCGGCCTCAGCCCGTACAGCTCATCGGCGACTTCCTCGACATCCACGCAGCCCACTCTGCGCCGCCCGCGCGCCGAGCCCGGGAGCCCGCCCGCCGCCTCCGCCGGATGCCCGGTCCGATCACCCGACCGGGCGGATGACCGGACGGCCGGACCGCCTCCCGGGCGCGCGTCGACAACGGCCGGGCCGCCGTTCGGACCTCGTCCAAGGGGGGGGCGGACCGGATCCGCGTCGCATGACCGCTCCTCCCCACGGTGCCCGGCGGCCGGAGCGCGCCACTCCCCCGCTGCTCCTTCCAGCCTCCGGGCGCCGTTCCGTTCCGGCCGCTCCGTGCGCTTCGGGGACCCTGGAGGAGCGCGTTCCGCATCGGAGTGAAACCATTCACCACCCGGTGTCCCGTACCGGACCGACGACGGAGGAGGCCCCGGAAGCATGGCCGTGGACCAGCTCGACACCCGGATCCTGCGGCTGCTCATCGAGCAGCCGCGGACGAGCGTGCGGGAGTACGCCCGGATCCTGGGCGTGGCGCGAGGCACCGTCCAGGCCAGGATCGACCGGCTGGAGCGCGACGGGGTGATCACCTCGACGGGTCCCGTCCTCTCCCCCGCCGCCCTGGGCCACCCGGTGCTCGCCTTCGTGCACGTCGAGGTCACCCAGGGGCACCTCGACGAGGTCGGCGACGCCCTCGCGGCCGTCCCGGAGATCGTGGAGGCCTTCTCCATCACCGGCGGCGGTGATCTGCTCACCCGGGTGGTCGCCCGCGACGCCGGGCACCTGGAGGACGTCATCCAGCGCCTGATCCAGCTGCCCGGGGTGGTCCGCACACGAACCGAGATCGCGCTCCGGGAACGGGTGGCCCACCGGCTGCTGCCGCTGGTCGAGGCGGTCGGCCGACGACCGGATCCGACCTGACCGACGGGGGCGCGGGGACCTGCCGCCGAGGCGCGGGAATCCGAGCACGGGGGCACGGGGACCTGACGCCGGAGCACGGGGGTCCGATCCCGCAAGCCCGGGGATCCGAGCGCGGGAGCACGGGCAGCCGCCCGCGGGGCCGAATCGCCCGCGCCGGGCCGGGGCTTCAGCCGACCGTGCGGGCCATCAGGACCGCCACGTCGTCCTGCGCCGGTCCCACCAGGAGCTTCTTGAGGATCCCGTCGCACAGCACGTCCAGCGGGCGGTCCAGCCGCCGCAGCGCGCGGCCGAGCTGCCGCATCCCCTCGTCGAGGTCGCGGTCCCGGGACTCGATGAGGCCGTCCGTGTAGAGGACGAGCAGGCCGCCGGCGCCCAGGGTGACCTCCTGGGTGCCGAAGTCGTGGGCGCCCGTGCCCAGCGGGGTCCCGGGCCGCCCGTGGAGGAAGGTGACCGTCCCGTCCGGGTCGGCCACGGCCGGCGGCGGGTGCCCGGCGCGCGCGATGACCCAGCCAGCGGTGGCCGGGTCGTGAACGGCGTACACGCAGGTCGCCATCGTGTCCTCGCCGAGGTCGGCGACGACCGCGTCCAGGGAGCGGAGCATCTCCGCCGGCGGGATGTCGTGGCGGGCCAGGGTGCGGACCGCCGTGCGCAGCTGGCCCATGACGGCGGCCGCGTGGATGCCGTGCCCCATGACGTCGCCGATGACGAGCCCCGTCCTGCCGCCGGGCAGCGCGATGACGTCGAACCAGTCGCCGCCGACGTCATGGGCGCTCGCGGGCAGGTAGCGGCCGGTGAGTTCGAGCCCGGGGACGGCGGGCAGCTCGCTGTTGGTGAGGCTGCGCTGGAGGGTGAGGGCGGCCTCCCGCTGGGTGGTGTAGAGGCGGGCGTTGTCGATGTTGAGGGCGGCGCGCGCCACGACCTCGTCGATGAGGACGCAGTCCTGCGCGTCGAACGGCTCGCGGGTGCGCAGCCGGGTCACCGTGACCGAGCCGAGGACCTGGCCGCGGGCCACCATGGGCACGAGGCGGGCCGAGCCGACGCGGGTGGCGAAGTAGGTGCGGAGCGCCTCGGTGCGCGGGTCGGTGAAGAGCTCGGGGATGTCCGTGGCGTACAGGTCCGTGGGCCGTCCCCGGGCGACGACCTGCTCGTACACGGAGTCCAGCGGGATCTGGAAGGTCTGCCCCGGGACGAGCAGGGAGGTCGGGGCCGTGGGGTCGGGGAAGCGGGCCGCGAGGCGCCGGAGCACCCCGCGGGTGGAGGCGACCGGGTCGTCCGGTTCGAGGACGGACTCCAGCATCTGTACGTCCGCCGAGTCGGCCAGCTGGGGGACGAGGAAGCGCACCGCCTCCTCCGCCGTGCGCCGCAGGTCCAGCGTGGTGCCGATCCGCGCGCCGGCCTCGGCGAGCAGGGCGAAGCGGTGGCGGGCCCGCTCGACCTCGGTGTGCGCCTCCTGGCTCTCGGTGATGTCCACGAGGGAGGCGATGAGCCCCAGGGACCGCCGGTCGGTGCGGTCGACGAGCGGGGCGTACGAGCAGGACCAGATGTGGTCGCGGTCGGGGTCGGCGGGGGTGCGGCCGACGCGGCGGGCGTCGACGACGGCGTGCCCGCTCTCCATGACCTGGCGCATCAGGGATTCGAGCGAGACGGCGTTGACCCCGGGGACGACCTCGGTGAGGCGGCGGCCCACGTGCTCGGGTGCGGACACCCCGTTCATTCGGGCCAGGGCGTCGTTGACCCGGAGGAACCGCAGGTCGGGGCCGAGCAGGGCGAGCCCGATGGGCGACTGGGTGAAGAGGCTCTCCATCGCGGCGAGGTTCTCCCGCATCCGCAGGACCTCGGAGGTCTCCACCGCGATGAGCATGGCGCCCGGCCTGCCGTCCGGGTCGGCGGCGGGCACGATCCACATCTCCATGGCGACCGTGTGGCCGTCGCGGTGCCGGACGGGCAGGGTGCCGACCATCGTCTCGCCGGCCTGGACGCGGAGGGTGAGCCGCTCGGCGAGTTCCCGGTTGGCGTCGGGGACGAGGAGGGGCGTGGCCAGCCGTCCGAGGACGTGCTCGGGGCGGTGCCCGAGGAGGTCCTGCGCGGCGAGCGACCACTCGACGATGTGCCCCTCGGCGTCCTCGCGCCACAGGGCGATCGGGAGCAGCTCACGGAGCACGCTCGCGTCCCCGACGGCCGCGCGGGGCGGCTGCGGAACCCTGCTCGACGGCTCGTGAGTCTCCAACGCATCGACCTACGCATCGGCCCGGCCCCGGGGGGGCGCATTCCCTGTCGCATCACCCTAGCCGAGGAGCCGGGCGCGAGCGCTGCGCAGTGCGGCCGATCGATGGGTACGGCGGGACGCGGGCGCGCCGGAGTGGACGGGCCGCCCGGTGCCCGGGGAGCACGCGCGGGGCGGTACCGTCGACGCCGACGCGGAGGCCGAGTCCGCTGCCGGTGCCGACAGGGGGCGGAGGCGGTGGCCGGTGTCGCGGCGGTGGCACGGACGGGCCGTGGCCGGGGCGGCAGCACCGCCCGGAGTCCTGCGGGCCGCCCGGACGCCACCGGGTCGAGGTGTACGGCGACATGGGCGGGACCGGGCCGGGCCCGCCGCCCGGGGGACAGGGGTGCGAGTGAACAGAGTCATCGACGGTCGTTTCGAGCTGGTGGAGCGGCTGGGCGGCGGGGGCATGGGGACGGTCTGGCGCGCCCGCGACCTGGTCCTCCACCGTGACGTGGCGGTCAAGGAGGTACGGCCGCCGGATCCCGCGCTCGCCGAGCACGACGTCGAGGGCGCACGGACCCTCCGGGAGCGCGTCCTGCGCGAGGCGCGCGCCCTGGCCCGGATCGACCACCCGAACGTGGTGACCATCCACCACATCGTCGACGCCGGCGAGGGCACCTACCCCTGGCTCGTGATGGAGCTGGTCACCGGCGGTTCGCTCCAGGACCGGCTCGACCGCGGCCCGATGGCTCCGGTCGAGGCCGCCGTGCTGGGTCGCGAGCTGCTCTCGGCCCTGCGGGCCGCCCACGAGCGGGGCATCGAGCACCGCGACGTCAAGCCGCCCAACGTCCTGCTGCGCCCCGACGGGCGGCCGGTGCTCACCGACTTCGGGATCGCCGCGATCCGCGAGAACACCGTCCTGACCGCCTCGGGCTCGATCATCGGCTCGCCCGACTACATGTCGCCCGMGCGGATCCGCGGGGGCGGCGGCACCGGTCCGGCCTCCGACCTGTGGTCGCTCGGCATGGTGCTGTACGTGGCGGTGGAGGGCCACCACCCGCTGCGCCGGGAGAACACCCTCGCCACGCTGGCGGCGGTCCTCTCCGACGACGTGCCGCCCCCGCGGCGGGCCGGCGCGCTCACGGACGTCCTGGCCCGGCTGCTGGTGCGGGACCCGTCCGCCCGCCCGGACACGGAGGAACTCGACCGCTCGCTCGCGGCGGTCGCGTCACAGGACCCGGCGGCGCACGCGGCCTCGCGGCGGGACGCCGAGGCGGTACGGGACCGGCCGCCGGCTCCCACGGACGGCGCGGGAGGCTACGGGGGGACGCCGTACGGTGCGGGCGGGACGACCTCGTTCCACCTGGCGCCCCCGGCGGGCCCGGACACGGCTCCCGGCTTCGGCGGAGGCGCGGACACGGCTGCGGGCTTCGCCGGCGGCGCGGGGATCCGGACATGACCGTCCGGATCGGCCGTGGCCTCCTGGCGGGAGATCAGGGCTTCGACGGCGGCCTCGACCCGCCAGCAGGCGGCGGCCAGACGGGCGTCGTGGGAGGCGTCCGGGTCGGCGGCCACGGAGACGAGCCCCCGCACCTCGCGGGCGGCCTCGTCGAGGAGCACGAGCACCCGGCCGGCCCGCTCCTTGCGTCCCTTGAAAGGGGTGAGCGGATGGACGAGAGGGGCGACCGAGAGCCGTACCCGGCCGAGGAGCGCCTCCAGCTCGGCGGCGTGCGGGGTCGGGTCGGCGGCCTCGTCACCGGCGAGGCGCCGGGCCGCGGCCGAGGTCGCGGACCGGACGCAGAGGAGCGCGCGCTGGATCCACGTGTCGTTGGTGGTGTGCGTCCGGACGGGCAGGACCAGGGTCACGGCGAGGCCGGCGCAGACGGCCCCGGCGCCCGTCTCGGCCACGCGGAGCAGGAGCAGCGGGCCGTCCAGCACGCCCAGGAGACCGTAGAGCAGGCTGGCCATGACGGTGACCGCGAGGATCATCCAGCTGTAGGACACGGCGGCGGAGTAGAAGATGCCGAACACGCACACGGCGACCAGCAGGGCGGTGGCGACGGGCGCGCCGGCCAGCGGGACGGCGACGAGGAACCCGCCGACGATGCCGGTGACGGTGCCGAGGACGCGGCGGAAGCCGCGGACGAGCGTCTCGCCGCGCGAGGCGGTGTTCACGAAGATCCACCAGACGGTGCCGACGGCCCAGTACCAGCGCTCCTCCGAGAGGAACTGCCCGATGACGAGGGCCGCCCCCGAGGCGACGGTGACCTGGACGGCCTGGCGGGTGGTGGCCCGGGCGAAACCGGTCCCGGGCAGGGCGGCGAGCACGGCCGGCGGCGGGACCCGGCGCTCGATGGGCCAGACCGCGAAGCGCACGGCGGCGGCCGCGGCCAGGGCGACGCCGGTGGCCGCGTACAGCTCGGGGAGCTGGGCGGGGACGGCGTGCAGGAACTGGGTGACGAAGAACTGCATGAAGGCGAAGATGCCGAGCGCGTGCCCGCGAGGGCCCCAGCGGCGGGCGTAGACGCCGGCGAAGATCACGAGCAGCCAGGCCGCGTCGCGGAGCGTCGGCACGCCGTGCAGGAGGGTCGCGAGGGCGAGTACGGGGAACCCGGCCGCGGGCAGCAGGGCGGTGGTGACGGCCTGGCGGCGGACCGTGGGGTCGACGACCGTGAAGAGGGCGAGCAGCGCGGCGAGGCCGGCGGTGATGGAGGCGACGAGGGAGAGGCCGAGCAACTCGGCCAGTGCGACCGCGAGCGCGATGCCGAGGACGGCGCGCAGCGAGACCCTGAGCCGGACGAGCCCCGGGTCCGGGGCCATGAAGTACGAGCGCACGGCGGCCAATCCCGCCCCCCTTGATCTGTTCCTCGCCGCGTGCGGGCGTCCCCGGGGGTGGTGGGGGCTCGGACACGACGAAGGCACCGCGGGCCGGTCCGGCCTCGTCGCCGGACGGCGCTGCGCGGCGCCGAAGATGTGTGATGGCTACAAGGATAGACCGAAGGGGGTACGGCGGCTCAACTCGCGGGCGGAAGGGTGGGCCATCGGCCCGGTCGGGAGGGGATGCGGGTGACCGGGTGGGGGCCATTGGCCCATGCCCCGGGCGCCTCGCCGGTCCGGGGCTCCGGGTGAGGCCGCGGGGGGCCGCGGGAGGCCGCCCACCGCCGTGCGACGCACCTGCCCTCGCGCGCCCGGTTCAGAAGTGTGTCGTGATGCCGAAGGCGCGGCGGAGCCGGGCCATGTCGTGGAGGTCGCGGTCCCGGGGCGCGTAACCCTGGTGGAAGAAGACCTGCTGCTCGGCCGAGAGGCAGGGCACCGGGGTGCCCTCGACCGTGCCGGTCACGAAGGCCGAGGACGGGTAGGGAAAGGGCTTCCCGGGGTCCGGCGACGCCTGGACCGCCGAGCCGTCGTCGGCGAAGACCAGCGGGTGGAGGTCGATCTCCCGCCCGTCCGGTGCCGTCATGACGAAGCGGACGGGCCTCTGGTCGAGGGTCTCCGCGAAGCCGGCCCCGCGGAGGGCCGTCAGCACGGCCTCCTCCTGGTCCTCGCGGTGCATCAGGTCCAGGTCGTGGTGGTCCCGGGTCTGCTCGCCGATCAGGGCGTCGACGCCCCATCCCCCGCCGATCCAGACGTCCGCTCCCGTCCGGCGCAGCAGGTCCAGTACGGCTCGTACGTCGTCGGCTCTCATCATCCGACGCAGGCTAGGAGGGTTCGTCCGGCGCCGCGAGCGGTGTACCCGGGAACGGGGCCGGCGCCCGCCGCTGGATGCGGGGGCGCCGGTGTCCGTGCGCGGGGGTGGAGCGGTTCAGCAGGGGTTGATGTTGATCTTGAAGTTGGTCGTGTTCCGGATGTTCTCGGCGTTGTCCTGCATGCGCAGGCAGTTGAACGTGACCTCGCCGACGGCCGGGCCCTGGCCGGGCTCGGGCATCTCGTTGGCCCAGACGCCGATGCCGGACCTGGCGTCCCAGGCGTCACCGCTCCGCTTCGCGCCCGTGATGGAGATGTCGGTGAAGACGGTGTCCTTCACCGGGTTCTCGGGCTGGGAGCCGGTGTACTTCGTCTGGAACATGATCCCGCTGTAGGTGGGGTCGACGATGTCCACGTGGCTGACCCGGATGCCCTGGAAGACCTTCGAGGCGGAGAAGACCCAGATGCCGGGGAAGGACTGGTTGCCCCAGAAGTGGCCGCCGGCCCGGACGATCGAGATGTTCTCGAAGTTCGTCGGGATGGTGCCGAAGCCGTTCATCGGGTACCCGAAGTCCAGCGAGGAGATCGTGATGCCCGAGTACACGAGGGTGTCGGCGATGTGGATGTTGCGGAAGGTGTTGTTGTAGCCGCCGTACACCGCGACGCCCGCGGCACGCCAGGTGAGCGTGGTGGTGAGGTTCTCGTAGACGTTGTTCTTCATGTCCGCGCCGCCGGCGTCGATCGCCGAGAAGAGCGCGAAGCTGTCGTCACCGGTCGCGCGGGCGTCGTTGTTGGACACGAGGTTGTCCGTCGAGCCGTTGGTCATGTTGACGCCGTCGGCGAACAGGTTGCGGATCCGCGAGTTCTTGATCGTCATCCGGTCGGTGTTGGCGCCCCAGTAGAGGCACACCATGTGCTCGTTCCAGATGTCGTCGATGACGATGTCCGCGACGTTCGCGAAGTCGAAGACCTTGCCCGGGCCGTCGATGCGGGTGACGTAGTTGCCGAAGTAGGCGAAGCCCTTGAACAGCGAGCCGTTCGCCGCGGCCTCGGCGCGGAAGCCGATGTCGGTGTTGTCCTGCGTCGAGGGCGCGTGGAACTTCGTGTACCAGGGGCCGGCGCCGACGACCTTGACCGCCTTGCCGTAGACCTGGAACTTGCTGGAGGTCTGGTAGTCACCGGGCGGCAGGTACACGCCGACGAGCTTTCCGGTGGTGTCCATCCGGACCTTGTCCAGCGCGTTCTGCACGTCCTGGTGACCGAAGCCGGCCGGCACCGTGTAGGTGGCCGGGTCCGGGTTGGCGACCGGCGCGACCTGCTCCAGGTCGACGAAGTCGATCGCGTAGTGGGCGGCGGTGTTCGCGGCGTCCTTCTGCAGCCTGATCCTGCTGCCCGCGGGGATCGTCTCCCCGAACATCAGGTTCGCCTCGTCGTAGATGTGGCGCGGGGCGCCGGAGCCCGGGTCGTTGCCGGGGCCGGCCTCGGCCCCGTACAGCCAGGCGTACTTCGAGGTGAGCGGCAGAGCCTTCTTGAACACGCCGTCGACGTAGACGTTGATGCTGGAGTTGATCCCGCCGCCGCCCGCGGCGTCCGGGATGGAGAAGCGGGTGACCAGGGTGTTCGTGGCCGCGCGCGTGGTGAACTCCACGTACTCGCCGGTCGCGTCCAGGGTGACGGCCTTGCGGCCGGACGCCTCGCCGGCGATGTCGCCGATGGTGCGGTTGGGGCCGACGACCGAGGCTCCGCCGCCGGTGGCGGCGTCCTCCGCCTCGTACGTCGTGTACGGCATGTTCGCGCCCCGACCGACGAAGAGCGGCTGTGTGCGGGTGTTGTTCCCGCGCTTGACCGGCAGTTCGTTGGCGTCGTCGGCGAGCACGGTCCGGACGGTGTACGAGCCGTTCACGGCGGTCCAGGTGCCGAGGCTCGCCTCGGTCGACGCGCCGGGCGCGAGCGCCCCGCTGTGCGCCCCGGTCAGGGTCTTGACCACACCGCCCTGGGCGTTGACCAGTTCCAGCGTCACGCCGTGGCTGCCGGTGCTGGTCGCCTCGGTGCCCTGGTTCTTCACGGCGACCTTGAACGTCACCGAGTCCCCGGCGGCCGGGCTGGACGGGACGGTCGTCACCGAGGTGGCGACGAGGTCCGCGCTCGCCAGCGGCTTCACCACGAGGGCGGTGGGACGGGTGTACGTGTTGTTGGTCTCGTTCTGCTCCAGGACCTCGTTGGCCTCGTCCGCGACGGCGCCGAGCTCGTAGGAACCGGCGGCGCGCACGCCGACCACGACCGGCACGGTGGTCTGCGCGCCGGGGGCGAGGGCCGGGACCTGTCCGGTCGCGACCTTGGTGCCGCCGAGGCGGACGGCGACGCGGCTCGCCGCGGCGGGCGCGGAGCCGTCGTTGCGGACGACCGCGGAGACGGTGATCTCGTCGTCCTCGTCCGGCGCGGCGGGCGTGGTGGACAGTCCGCTGACGGTGAGGTCCGGGTTGGGCGCGGGCACGCCGACGACCTGGAACTCGGCGAGCTGGCCCGCCGGGGCGCCGGAGTTGGCGGTGAACTTGAGCTGGACGTCCGCGAGGCGCCCGGTGAGCGGGACGGTGACGGTGTTGCCGCTCGCGGGGTCGAACGCGTAGCTCTTGGCCGCGACCTTGCCGGTGAAGCCGGTGGCGCTCTGCTCGCGGCCGAGGACCTCGATGGTCTGGGTGCGGGCCTGCCAGGCCTGGGCCGGGTTGAGCTTCAGCACGAGCCGGTCGACGTCGGCGTTGGCGCCGAGCTTGACGGTGAGGGTCTGCGGGTAACCGCCGCCGCCCTCCCAGTAGGTGGCGGTGTCGTTGTCGTTGGCGTTGGCCGCGGTGAAGCTCCCCGTGGCGGAGGACGCCTCGATCGCCTTGCCGACGGAGAGGTTGGAGCCGCCTCCGCCGCTGCCGTTGCGGGTGACGCTGTTGGAGGCGGTGGAGGTGTTACCCGCCGCGTCCTTGGCGACCACGTGGTAGATGACGGTGGCGCTCGCCGGCTGGGTGTCGGTGTACGTGGTGACGCCGCCGGAGACGCTGCCGCGCAGGACGTTGTTCGCGTAGACGTCGTACGCGGTGACGCCCTTGTTGTCCGTGGAGGCCGTCCACGTCAGCCTCACCTGGCCGCTCGCGGGCTCGGTCAACCCGAGGTTCGCGGGCGCGGTCGGGGCCTGGGTGTCCCCACCCTCGCCGACGCGGGTCACCGTGTTGCTGTCGCCGGACTGGTTGCCCGCCGCGTCCTTGGCCCGGACCCGGTACGAGACGGTCTGGTCGGCCGGCCGGTTGTCGGTGAAGGTCGTGACGTCGCCGGCGACGGTGGTGAGCAGGACGTTGTTGGCGTACACGTCGTACGCGGTGACGCCCTGGTTGTCGGTGGAGGCGTTCCAGGTGAGCTTGATCTGCCCGGTGCCGGGCTGGGTGTACGCCAGGTTCGCGGGGGCGGTCGGGGCCTGGGTGTCGCCGGTGGCGGGTCCGTAGACCTCCAGCTCGGAGAGCTGCGCGGCGGGCTGGACGGTGTTCGCGGTCACCAGGACCCGCACGTAGCGGGTGGTGGTGGAGTCCAGCGCGATCGTCACGGTGTTGTCGTTGCCCGGGTTGAAGGCGTACGCCTGGGACGCCGAGAGGTCGGTGAAGGCGGTCCCGTTCGTGCTGCCCTGGATCTTCAGGGTCTGGCTGCGGGCGCCCCAGCCGGCGGGCAGCTTGAGGACGACCCGGTGGACGGCCACGGCCGCGCCGAGATCGGCCTGGAGCCACTGCGGCAGGGCGTTGTTGCCGCTCTCCCAGTAGCTGGCCCGGTTGCCGTCGTTGGCGTTGGGCGCGGCGTACACCTCGGTGTGGCTGCTGGCCGTGAGGGTCTTGCCCGCGGCCAGGTTGGCCGAGGAGCCCTCGGCCGCGTGGACCTCCAGCTCGGAGAGCTGTGCCGCCTGCCAGCCGGTGTTGGCGGTGACGTTGACGCGGACGAAGCGGGCCTGGGTGGCCGGGAAGGCGATGGTGACGGTGTTCGCCGAGCCGGGGCTGAAGGTGTAGGTGGCGGAGCTCTTCAGGGTGCTGAAGCTGGTGCCGTCGGCGCTGCCCTGGAGGGACAGGGTCTGGTTGCGGGTCTCCCAGCCGGCGGGCAGCTTGAGCACCACCTCGTCGACGCGGGTGGAGGTGCCGAGGTCGGCCTGGACCCACTGGGGCAGGCCGGGGCCGGCACTCTCCCAGTACGAGCCCTGGTCGCCGTCCGTGACGCTGCCGGCGCCGTAGCCGGACTGGGCGCTGCTCGCGGCGGCGGCGTCCCCGAGCGCGATGTTGGGGCCGCCGGCCGCCTGGGCGGCCATCAGCGGGCCTCCCAGGCTCAGCAGGCTGGCCGCGATCGCGGCGCTCAGGCACCGTGATCGCCAGGTGGGGGTTCTCATCGTTCCTCGCTTCTCGGTCCCGCGCCCGCCCGGGGGTACGGGCGGGCGCGGCA
>NZ_RDBH01000149.1 GCF_008042145.1 Streptomyces sp. adm13(2018) | reverse complement strand
GGGCTGAGGAGCGTAAGGACGGCGCGCAGGGGGCCGGAGAGCGGAAGGCCGAAGCGCAGGCGAACGGGGGCGCGTTCCTGCGCCCCGGGCCGGGTCCGATCATGACCGGTGACCTCGTGGACGGCCGCCGGGTGCTCGGTTTCGGCCACCGCAGCCCCCCGCCCCGTACCCAGGACGGCGGAGACGCGGCGGTGCGGCACGGGGACCGTCTGCTGCTCGACGGCGACGAGCGCGCGAGCGGACCGCCGGAGCGGAGCATCGACCCGGCCGACCACCCCACCCTGGAGCGTGCGGGCCGTCCGCCGGCCCGTCAGCTCGACGACCGGCACGTGCGCAGCGCGAGCGACCTCGGCCCCGGACTCGTCGCCGCCCTCGACGGACTCCTGTACGGACCGGAGGCCCCCGGCTACCTCGGAGCCCTCGTGGACCGGCTCGTTTCGGACGGCCACGACGTCTGGCTGGCCGGAGGAGCACTCCGCGACCTGGTCGCGGGCGGCGACCCCGAGGCGGTGCGCGACCTGGACGCCACCGGCACCGCTCCGGCGGGTGCTTTCCTGCGCGCGGTCGACGAGGTCCTCGTTCTCGACGGCGACAGTGCCGAACTCCCGCCGCTCTTCAGCCCGCGGTCCCTCGTCTGCTCCGTCCTCACCGTCCACCGCGACCGGCGGGCCCTGGACTACCGGGGCCTCGGCCTCATCGGCATGCCGTACCCGGCGACCGGAACGGACCTGAGCGAGGACGCCCGGCAGCGCGACCTCACCGTCAACACCCTGCTGTACGACCCCGTACGCCGGCTCCTCCTGGATCCGCTCGGGCGCGCGCTCGCCGACCTCGGACATGAGCCCGGGAGATCAGAGGGTCTCCTGCGCCTGGACCCGCCCGGACGCCCTACGGAACCGGTCACCTGCGCCGAACTGCTGCTCCGCGCAGCCAAGTTCCTGATCCGCTGGGAGACGAGGCCCGGTCTGGACCCGACCGCACTGCGGGCCTGGGCGGTCGAGCTGCCCGCGGACCTTCCCGCTCGTATCGACGCGCTCGACGGCAGCCCGGACGAGTGGCTCCGGCTGGCGACCCTGTGGGAGGCGTGGGTGCCGGGCGGGCCGACGGCCGCCCAGGCGGAGTCGCTTCGCGCGTACGGGCCGGCCGTGTCCGGGCTGCTCGACAGACTGTCCACGCCCGGCCGGGGAACGGATGTCGCCCCAGCCACCGAATCCCGCTCCCCGGAACAGCGTGACAGGACCGAAGACCACCACGGCCACGCTCCTCCGCCCCCTCCCGGCCGGCCGACAGGATCCGCCCGGCCGGACCAGGGCGGAGGCCTCTGATGCCCCGGACCGGCGGCGACGCCCACTCCGTACACCGCCCGCTCAGTGGCTGGGTGGCCCGGCTGAAGCCGGACGACACCCCCGGCGCACCCGGCCTCCTCGGGCCCATCAACGACGGTGACGAGCGGGCGGACGCCCGGACCTCGGCGCGCTTCCTCACCCCCGGCTGGACGCGCACGGCCGCCGAGGTCCAGCAGCCGACGGGTGACCCCGTACGCGCCCTGGCCCTGCGTGCCCCTGACGACTCGCTGGTGGTCGAACTCGACGACAGGGGCGCGCCGGTGGAGGTCTCGGCGACCGGCGCCGAACTCGTCGCACGGTTCGAGGAGCGGTGGACCGCCCCTCCCGCCGACACCGCGACCGTGGAGCGGCTGACCGGCGAGAGCCTGGAGCTGCGGTACTTCCTGCTGCACCGGCTCGACCTGGAGACCGCCACCCCCGCGGCCCTCTTCCACTGCCTGCCGTGGCACCGGGTCGAGACCGCCGCCCGTGCGACCTCGGCACTCCTCGACGAGATCAGCCCGCCGTCCGCCACGTTCCCCGCGCCGGACGGTCCCCTGCGCCACTGGTTCACCCCTGCGGCCACCTCGCTCGCCGGACCGCTGTCCGTCCTCGAATCCGGGCTGCGCACCCGGCGCCCCGGACCGTGGTTCGGCCGGGAGACGTCCGCGCTGCTGTCCGGGCTGCTGGCGGCCGATCCGCACCGGCTGCCCCCATCGACCCGCGCCGCGCTGGCCGGGCTCGCCCTCCGGATCGGCGCGGACCCGGTCCTCCACCACAGCGCCCGGCTCGCCGCAGCCCGGCTGAGCGCCCCGGAGCCCCGCGCCGGTGAACACCTCGCCCTCATGGCCCGACTCGACTCCACTTTCGTCCTGCGTGCCGCCGGCGGGGAACCGGACGGGCCGATGTCCATCTCGCTGGGGCAGGAGCGGGTCGAAGCGGAGGTGACCGTCACGCGAGGGGGGCGAGTGACGGTCGAGATGGAGATCGAGACGGGTGGGCCGGAGGCGTCGGGGTCCCGCGCAGGGCACCAACGGAACGCGGCGGAAGGACCCGCGTGCTATCCGGTGCGGCTCGTCCCGGCGGGCGTCGCGTCCGGAGAGGAAGGACGGGCCGGAGGTACTGGAGGCACTGGAGCGGCCGCAGCTACTGGAGGTACTGGAGCGGCCGGCAGCGTGCGGTACTGGATGCTGCTCGACCGGACCGGGCCCGTGCTGCACGGCCGGATCGCCGTGCCCGCCCCCACGGGCGGGTTCGACGTGGACCTGGACGGGCCCCCGGTCCCCCTGTTGTTCCTCGACCGGGTGCCCGCGGCGGAACTGCTCGCCTCACTGCGGGCCAACGAACTGATCGGCCCGATGCGTTGGCACGAGCTGGTCGACGTGTTGCCGCCCCGGCACCCCGCGCACGCCGCGCTGGCCACGTACGAGGAGGAACTCCCCCCGTAGAATCGGGCGTTCTGCCTCCGGGGTGACCATGGCCGGATACCGTGATCGGGTGGAGAGCACACCAGGCGACACCGATACGGCCCCGGCCACGCCCGCCCTGGAGGGCACCCTGGACGGGACGGCGGCGTCCGGCGCAGACAGCGACAGCGACGGGAGGCGTCGCCGCTCCCTCGACGCCGAGTTCCGTCGACTGGAGGAGAGCGCCATGTGGAGCGCGCAGTGCCAGTTCGAGGAGGGCAAACGCTGGCGGGCGACGCACTGGCTCCTCGGCCTGCCCGCGACGCTGCTCGCCGCGATCGCCGGCACGACTGCCCTCGTCGAGTCCACCGGCGCGACGGCCGCCGGCATCCTGGCGCTCCTGTCGGCGGGCCTCGGGGCGGTGCTCACCACGGTGAACGCGCCCCAGAGGGCGACGCAGGCCATCACTGCGGCCAATGCGTATCTGGCGATCCAGACGGCCGCGCGGCAGCACCGCGAGATCGACCTGCCCGACTGGACCCCCGTCGAGGCCCGCGAGGCACTGGCCGCCCTGACCGCCCGCCGCGACGAGCAGAACGCGACCGCCGACCCGCCCAGCCGCCGCGCGTACCGCAAGGCCCGTGCCAACATGGGGGCGGGCGGACAGACCTATGCCGTCGACCGGACGTCCTCCCCGTGATCGATCGAAGTACGACGAGGAGGACCGCATGGACGAAGCACCACGGTACGTACGGTTCCAGGGCACCGAGCGGCATGAGCGGGGGCACTGTCCCGGAGTCTTCATCCTCGCGAACGAACTGGCCGCGCAGGGCGGGCTGACCGAGGAGCAGTACCGGTTCTGGAGGTCGAACAACGACTGGTACGACGCCAACTACACCAACCCCAGTCATGTCGACCCGCAGGTGTACGACCCCGAGGTGAACCCCGGAGCCGTCGCGTGGTTCAAGGCGTCCGCCGTCGAGCTCGTGAGGCGGGTGGACGGCTACCTGGAGCTGCTCGCCGCACACGGAGTGGACTGCCGCCGCCTGGAGAGCACGAACCCCGGCCGCATCATCTACGAGGACGAGTACCAGGTCGTGGTCATGCCAGAAGCAGGCCTCCCGAAGTAGAGCAGGCGGCACTGCGGCTCAGCCGCAGGCGTGCGGGCGCCGCTGGTCTCCCGGTGCCACACTGAAGGCATGACGCAGTCGGATCGACAGCTCGCCCGGCGGTTGGAGAGGGCCACCCGGAGCCTGCTGGAGCGCCGCGCCGAAACGTCGTCGATCTGCCCGTCCGACGTGGCCCGCGAGGTCTACGACGGTGACGACGACGGCTGGCGGGACCTGATGGAGCCGGCCCGCCAAGCGGCCTGGCGTCTGGTGGCGGCCGGCGAGGTCGAGGTGACCCAGGGCGGACGATCCGTCACAGAGACCGAGGCACACGGCCCCCTCCGCATCCGCCGGGCACGCCCCCGGGATTAGAACTGCTCACGCCCGCCCCCGCGCAGCCCGCGATGGCTCGTTGACGGGATCCGTTGCGGACTCCAGCTGTCCGCAACGGGGGTCATGGTGGGGGTGTGGCCGGAGACGCCGGTGGCGAGGGATTCAGGGAGTGGGCATGACGTTTCTGGTGGCGGGTGCGACCGGTACGGTCGGGCGGCAGGTCGTGGGGGCGCTGCGGGAGGCCGGGGCGCCGGTGCGGGCGCTGACGCGGCGGCCCGGGAAGGCTGCGTTCGGTCCGGGGGTCGAGGTCGTCGGCGGTGACCTGACCGACGCGGCGTCGCTGGCGTCGGCGCTGCACGGCGTGACGGCCGTGCACCTCATCAACTTCGGAGGTGACGGCTACGCCCCGCTGGAGAACGGCGGCGATCTGGTGGCGACGATCGAGGCCGCCGGGGTGCGCCTGGTGACCCTGCTGGCCGGCTGGTCGGAGTCGACTCTGGAGCCGGCCGTGCGGGCGTCGGGGCTCGCGTGGACCACGGTCGCGCCGACCGAGATCATGGCCAACGCCCTGGAGTGGGCGGACGAGGTGCGCGCCGGACGGGTCGAGCGGCCGTACGGGGACTCGCGCACCGCGATGGTGCACGAGGGGGACATCGGCGCCGTGGCGGCGACGGCGCTGCTGGAGGACGGGCACGCGGGGGCCGAGTACCTGCTGACCGGCCCGGAGCGCATCTCGCTGCGGGAGAAGATCGCCACGCTGGGCTCGGCGGTCGGCCGTGAGGTGGAGTTCGTGGAACTGACCCCGGACCAGGCTCGCGAGGCGATGCGGGCGCAGGGCGTGCCGGAGCACCTGATCGAATTCCAGCTGGACGTGTTCGCCGAACCGCCGGTCGAGTACAACACCCCGAACGGTGTGGTGGAGAAGGTGACCGGACGGCCGGCGCGCACCTTCGCCCAATGGGCGGAGCAGAACGCCACCGCGTTCCGCTGAGCGTCCTACACCGGTGAGCGTCATACCGCCCGCCGCCGGAGTCGGCGGCGGGTCGGACGCGCAGGCTTCACCACCCCCCGTTTGCGTAGTGACTTGCGTACTTCTACGGAGGTGGCCGGGGCAGGCGGCCGGGGAGGCTGTGGTCCGCCCCACCCGATCCGCTGCAGACCGGAGAAACCGTGAAGCTCCGCCAGATGATGGTCGCCGCCACCCTCGGCGCGACCGTGCTCACCGCCGTACCGGCGGTGACCGCCTCATACACCGCCTACGCCTGCGAGGACAACCAGACCAGCTGTGACCACGAGGACGAGGAGAACCCCTGGCCGGACGACAATCCGGGCGGTTTCCCCGGCGGTGACCCCGGTGACGGGGGCTGGGGCGGCGGTGACGGAGGCGGCGGCTCCGGCGGGTCGTGGGGCGACATCGACATGTTCAACGGTGTCATCGGCCAGCCCGTGGACGGCACGCTGCCGCGGGTCGTCGTCGACGGCACCGCCACCCGGCCGCCCACCCCGATGGACCCGGCGATGCCGCCCATGTCGTGGGGCTGGGGCAGCGGCGCCCCGGCCAGCGGCGCGGGCCCGATCCAGGCCGGCGCCAAGTTCGAGAGACCGACCGACTGCCACCGCAACGCCGACTCCATGCCCGTACGGGTCAACAGGACCGTGAAGTACCAGTGGTCCTACGAGACCAGTACCAACATCTCCGCCAACGCGGCACAGGTCCTGTCCGCCACACTGGGCGCCCAGGTCAACACGACGTTCGAGGAGTCGTACTCCGTCGACGTCACCCTCCAGCCGGGGCAGTCCTGGACGCTGTTCGTCGAGTACCAGACGTTCACGTACTCCGTCACCTCGTCGAACATCCTCGGCTACGTCACCACCGAGTACGTCAACGTGGTGCGGCCCACCGGCAAGGTGACCAGCCGGTGGTGCTGAACGCCCCACGCCCCTCGGGCACGGCGGTACGGCGGGTGTCCCCCGTCGTACCGCCGCTGGACACGGAGGCGGTCCCCCGGGCGGAACGGGACGAGGCGGTCGCGGCGCTGGCCGAGCTCTCCGACGCCGCCGGGCGCCACCTGGACAACCCGGATCTCTTCCACCGGCCCCGGTTCCGTACGGCCGTGCACGGCCGTCATCTGGCCCGTACCCCCGACCGGCTCGTCACCGGCCGGATCGCCGCGGCGGCCGAACGACGGGCCGAGGCCGGACTGCTGGCCGCCGCCTCCACCCGCGCCGAGATCGCGGAACGACCGGGTCGCCGGCCCTGCTTCACCCCGGCCGCCCTGAGCGAACTGCACACGCTGATCGTCGCCGACGACCCCAGCATCCCCGGCCCGGGCGGTCTACGCCGGTCCGCGGCCAGGATCACCTGGGACGACGGCCAGGTCTACGCCGTCGCGGTGGCGCCCGGCCGGGGACTCCGGGACCACGTGGAGCGCTGGTACCGCTGGGCCGTACGCACCACCGCCCCCAGCATGGACGCGGCCGCCCTCTCCATGGCCCGGCTGCTGACCGTCCACCCCTTCGCCGACGGCAACGGCCGGACCGCGCGCCTCCTCGCCCAGTGCGACCTGCTCGCGGCCGGGCTGATGCCCGGGCTGCTGCTGGACCTGGACGGCTGGGTCCACGCCCACCGCCGCGCACACGACGAGGCCCTCGTCGCCGCCGCCGAGGGGCGGTGGGCGCAGTGGGGGTTCCCTCTTCGCCCGCGCCGTCACCGAGACCGCCCGGCATCGCACCGCCACCATCACCCGCTACAGCGCCCTCCTCGGTGAAGCCGCCGCACAGCTCACCGACGACCCCGCCGCCGCGGCCGTCCTCACCCACCTGCGCTCCTCGCCCGCCGTCTCCGCCGACTGGCTGCGCGACCGCCTCACACGCCCCCCTGAGC
>NZ_RDBH01000148.1 GCF_008042145.1 Streptomyces sp. adm13(2018) | reverse complement strand
GAGTACCGGCAGTTGATCAATGTCGCCTACCGGCTGCTGGGCTCCCTGGCGGAGGCGGAGGACGCCGTCCAGGAGGCCTTCGTCCGCTGGTACGCCCTGCCGGACCGCCCAGATGTGCGTGATCCGGCCGTCCGCGAGGCCGAACGCCGCCACCGTCACGACCGTGTCCCCGCGGCGGGCCACGAGCCCCGGCCGGCCGTTGACCGGCTGGAGTCGGAGGCTCGTGCCGGGCGCCATGTCGTTGATCGCGACGATGTAGCGGGCGATCTCCCCGGCGCCGGTGATCGGGCGCAGCGCCGCGCCGACGAGCCCCCCGCCGTCGACGACCACGGTGGCGTCGGGGGTGAGCAGGCCGACGAGGGCCGCGATGTCCTGCGCCTCCCACGCCTGCTTGAAGTCCTTCACGACCCGCGCCCGCACCCCCGTCGGCGGCTCGGGCGCCCGGGCCGCCCCGACGCGGCGGCGGCCCGAGGACGCGAGCTGCCGGCACGCCGCGGGGCTGCGGCCGATGATGGTGGCCAGCTCGGCGAAGGGGTAGCGGAAGACGTCGTGGAGGACGAACGCCACCCGCTCGGCCGGGGTCATGGCTTCGAGGACGACGAGGAAGGCCATGTCCACCGACTCGTCGAGGGCGATCCGGTCGGCGGGGTCGGTCCCGCCGTCGCCCGCCCGGCCGCCCAGCCACTCCACCGTGTCGGGCAGCGGCTCCGGGATCCATTCGCCCACGTACCGCTCGCGCCGGGCCCGCGCCGAGCCGAGGACGTCGAGGCAGACGCGCCCGACCACCGTCGTCAGCCAGGCGCCGGGCACCTCGACGGCCGCGCGCTGCCGGTCCGGCAGGGCGTACCAGCGGACGAAGGCCTCCTGGACGGCGTCCTCCGCCTCCGCCAGGGAGCCCAGCAGCCGGTAGGCGACATTGATCAACTGCCGGTACTCGCCCTCGGGTCGGGCGGTGGCGGGCGCGCTCCCGCCCGCGGGTTCCGTACGGCCGCTGTTCCTGGTGATGGTGTCCCCCTCGTTCGTTCCGGCGCCCGCCATGATCGACGAGACGCACGTCACTCCGTAACCCCGCCGCGGCGCCTCACATTCTCGGCGGCTGCGTCGTCGGACCGTCGAGAGAGCGACCGACGACGGAAGGACGGGATCGACATGGCCACGCGGACGACGAGGCGGACGACGAGGGAGACGGCGGGCACGGCGGCGGAGGGCGCGGCGGCGGGGTTACGGAGTGACGTGCGTCTCGTCGATCATGGCGG
>NZ_RDBH01000147.1 GCF_008042145.1 Streptomyces sp. adm13(2018) | reverse complement strand
GCGGACGTGGCGCGGGTGGCGGGCGGGTGGCCGGGGAGCCCGGCGGTCATGGTGACGGGCCGTCGGCGGTCGCGGTGCACGGCGGCACCGCCGGGGGCGTCCGCCTCGCCTCCCCCGGCGTAGGAGGACTCGGCGGACGCCGTCGGCGCGACCTGCTGGGCGCAGGGCCGCTGGAGGGAGGCCGCCGGTCCGGCGGGGGTGGGTGAGGGGCTGCCGCAGGCGAGGGCGAGGACGAGGAGGAGCGCTGTGCGGAGGACTGCGGACAGGCGGACGGATGACATCTCGGTGCGCCTCCCTCTGGTAACACCATCATCAGACTTCACCAAAGCAAGCCCAACAGTGAGTCAAGGAAGAGTAATACGCGCAAGTGAACGGCGTCCTGCAACACCCTGCCTGTGCGACGGTTTTCGAATGGAATCGGCCTGATGTTGACGCGAACGGCGGCATCGGGGCGGGGCGGCCACCCGGGAACGAACGACGGAGGCGGCCCACCAGGGTTCCTGGTGGGCCGCCTCCGTCGTTCGCCTCAGGTCTCGGGTCTCGGGTGGCGCCGATCGGCCGTCAGTCGCAGCAGTCGCAGCAGCACTTGCACGGATTGCAGCAGCCCCCGCCACCACCACCGCCACAGCCGTCGCCCGAACCCCCGCCGGAGCTTCCGGAGCCTCCGGAGCCGCCCGAGTGGCCTCCCTCCAGCGGCCCTGCGCCCAGCAGGT
>NZ_RDBH01000146.1 GCF_008042145.1 Streptomyces sp. adm13(2018) | reverse complement strand
CTCCGTGAACCGGCCGGCCGGTGGGGATCGCCCCTCCGGCGGACCGGCCGCGCGGTGGGCCAGCGGCTCGGTGGGGGTCGCCCCTCCTGGGGGGCCGACGTCCACGGCGGGCCCGGCGTCCACGGCGGGACCGGCGTCCCTGGCGGGGCCGACTGCCCCGGCGGGACCGGCGTCCCTGGCGGGACCGATGTCCCCGGCGGGACCGATGTCCCCGGCACGGGACCGGCCCCCCGCGGGCCCTCCACGGCACCCCTCTTCGCGGGCGGTCCGCCCCCTCTCCGCGGGCGGACCGGCCCCCTCGGCGCTGGTTCGCCACCCGCTCGGCTGGGCTCCCCGGGTTCTCCCGGGGGCCCAGCTGTTAGCGTTTTCCGGGGACGAGTACGACGCGTGACACACCACGCGAGAGCAGCGAGACGGGCAGCACGGGAAAGGGCCGCAGTTGACCACCGCCGAGCCGACACGCGCCGACCGCGCGGACTCAGCCCCTGACCCGGCCGCCGACCCCCTCCATGACGACGGCCGCGCCGAGGCCCGTACCGATGGCCGAACCGGAGGCTGCAGTGATGCCCGGACCGCCCCCGCGAACCCCGCTGCCGCCCCCGCGAAGGCCGCTGCCGACGCCGCGAACCACGCTGCCGACGCCGATGACGCGCCCCTCGCTTCGCTCCCGCGAATAGTGCTCCCGGCGCAGCGGCCCGCCCCGGCC
>NZ_RDBH01000145.1:71461-80672 GCF_008042145.1 Streptomyces sp. adm13(2018) | reverse complement strand
GGTTCGGTCGGGAGACCGGCGGCCCGGTGCCGGGGGTGGGCCGGCGCACGGGCCGCCCCCGGGTCCGGCGGGCCGCCCCGCTACCGGGGCCCCGGGGACGTGCGCGATCATGCCGTCATGAAGCTGCGCTGCGCCGTCCTCGACGACTACCAGGGCGTCGCCCTGACCTCCGCCGACTGGAGCCCGCTCGCCGACCGCGTCGACGTACGCGTCCTGCGCGAGCACCTCACCGACCGGGACGCCCTCGTCGCGGCCGTCGAGGACTGCGAGATCCTCGTCGTCATGCGGGAGCGGACCCCCGTCGACGCCGCGCTCCTGGCCCGGCTCCCCCGGCTCCGGCTCCTGATCACCTCGGGGATGCGCAACGCCTCGGTAGACGTCGCCGCCGCACGCGCGCGCGGGGTCGTCGTCTGCGGTACGGCCTCCAGCTCCGAGCCGCCCACCGAACTCACCTGGGCGCTCCTCCTCGGCCTGGCCCGGCACGTGCCCGCCGAGGCGCGGGCGCTGCGCGAGGGCGGGCCCTGGCAGTCCACGGTCGGCGCCGACCTGGCGGGCCGGACCCTCGGGCTCGTCGGCCTCGGCAGGATCGGCTCCCGGATGGCCCGGATCGGGCTCGCCTTCGGGATGGACGTACGCGCGTGGAGCCCGAATCTGACGGAGGAGCGGGCCGCGGAGCACGGCGCTCGGTTCACGGCGGACAAGCGGGAGCTGTTCGCGGGCAGCGACTTCGTCTCGCTGCACATGGCGCTCTCGGACCGCACCCGCGGCCTGGTCGGGGAGCCGGAGCTGCGGGCGATGCGCCCGCACGCGTACCTCGTCAACACCTCCCGTGCGGGGCTCGTCGACGGGGACGCGCTGCTGCGGGCGCTGCGCGAGGGGTGGATCGCGGGGGCCGGGCTCGATGTCTTCGAGACGGAGCCGCTGCCGCTGGACGACCCCCTGCGGTCCCTGCCGAACGTGCTCGCGCTGCCGCACCTCGGCTATGTGACGGAGGGGAACTACGGGCGCTACTTCGGGCAGGCGGTGGAGGACGTCGAGGCGTTCCTGGCGGGTGCGCCGGTGCGCGAACTGGGCTGATCCGGCCGGGCGGCCTCCGGGCGGCTCCCGGGAGGTCGCCCGGAGGCCGCCGGGCGGTCGCCGCCCGGCCCGTGCTCAGGCCAGGACCGTCCGCGCCAGTTCGACGAACTCCTCGTCCGACAGGCCCAGTTCGCGGGCGTCCGACGCCGCCTCGCGGAGCCTGGAGACCAGGCGGGCGCGGTCGGGAGCGGTGGCGCCGGGCACGATGAGGGCGCCGCGGCCCCGGCGGAGTTCGATCAGTCCCTCCTCGCGGAGCCGCTGGTAGCCGCGGAGGACGGTGTGGACGTTGACGCCGAGGGAGTCGGCGAGCTCCCGGGCGGCCGGGAGGCGCTCGCCGGGCTCGGCGGAGCCGTCGGCGAGGGCGCCCCGGACACAGGCGGCGATCTGGTCGCCGAGGGGCACGGCGGAGGCCGGGTCGACACGGAAGAGCACGGTCAGACCTTCCCATGCCGTTCGGCGAGCGCGTTGAGCAGGGCGGCGGCGGTGTGTGCGTCGGGCACGGTGACCGCGAACTCGCGGCCGCTGTCCCGCCGTACGACGAGGGCCTCGCCGGCGTGCAGCACCACGCCCGTACGGGACGCCCGGACGCGGTAGCCCCAGCCGCCGTAGTCGGCGAGCACGGTGGCGGTGTCGAGCTCGCGGACGCCGGCGCCCGTGACCCCGTCGAGCGGCACGCGCACGCGTGGTCGGGAGACGAACGAGGGCCGGACGGTGACGCCGCGCCGGTCGACGGTGACCCGGACCCGGGCGAGGGCCAGCCCCGGTACGCCGATGACCAGGCCGAGCAGCGCGAACAGGGCGCCGGGCCAGGGCGCGAGGACCAGGCCGACCGGGACGGCGACGAGGGCGAGCGCCGCGAGGACGGTCAGCGGCCGGGAGGTGGTGGCGCGGGTCCAGCCGGCGACCTCGCTCGCGCCGAGCGTGAGCCGGGGCGCGTCGGGCCCGCCCGTGGCGGCCTCCACCGCCTCCCCCGCCGGTACGAGGCGGGTCAGTGCCCAGCCCGCGAGGGCGCACAGGGCGGCGACCGCCGCGGCGAGCGCGAGGTTGGTGAGCGGGGAGACGACCCGGGCCGGGTCGGCGGCGTCCAGGTTGTCCCGCACGAGGAGGACGAGCAGCGTTCCGGTGAATCCGGCCGTCGCCCACGCGCCCCAGAGCGCGGCACGGCGGACGAGGGCCGTCCAGGCGATGCCGAACCCGACGAGCAGGGCGACGCTGACGACGGTGAACACGGTGCGGCCGGTGAAGCCGTCGGCGCGGTCGCCGCCGCCCCCGGAGAAGTGGGTGGCGAGCGTGTCGGGGATCCGGTCGCCCCAGACGGCGAGCACCGTCAGGTAGCCGACGAGCGTGAGGACGAACGGGAACGCGGCGAGCGCGCGAAGGCGGAGCGGGGTGGCCGCGGCGGGCGTGGACGACCTGGCTAGGTTCATGAGAAACCCTCCCTTGTTCGCATCAGCATAGAACAAGTTGTTCGTACTTCGCTAGAACAACTCGACTTCCTTTCGGACAGCACCGAAGCGCGAAGCGGCGGCGGCCGGGTACCCCCTGATCCGGCGCCCCCGATCCCGCACTCCCGAACCGACTCCCGAACCAACGAGACGGAGCGTCTTGCGAAGGAGGCGTGACCGCAGTATCGTCGACAACGTGAGACGAGACGTTTCGTCTCAGGTTCACTCGATCCGTCGCCGAGCACAGGAGACCGCCCTTGTTCCGTGTCCAACTCACCGACGTCACCAAGCGCTACGACGACCGGCACGTCCACCACCGGACCGTGCTCGACCGGATCTCCCTCACCGTCCGCCCCGGTGAACGCCTCGGCGTCGTCGGCGACAACGGCTCCGGGAAGTCCACCCTCCTCCGGCTCCTCGCCGGCCTGGAGACCGCCGACAACGGCACGGTGACCGTCGCGTCCCCCGGCGGCATCGGCCACCTCGCCCAGACCCTGGACCTGCCCCCGACCGCGACCGTCGGCGACGCCGTCGACCACGCCCTCGCGGACGTACGGGAGTTGGAGCGGGCGATCCGGACGGCCGAGACCGAGCTGGCCGAGACCGGGGACCTCGCCGGGTACGCGGAGCTGCTCGCCGGCTACGAGGCCCGGGGCGGCGCCGGGGCCGACCGGCGGGTCGAGACCACGCTCCGGCGGCTCGGCGAACCCGGACCGCTCGACCGCACCCGCCCCCTGGGCACCCTCTCCGGAGGGCAGCGGTCCCGGCTCGCGCTCGCCGCCGTCCTCGCGGCCGAGCCCGAACTGCTGCTGCTCGACGAGCCGACCAACGACCTCGACGACGAGGCCGTGACCTGGCTGGAGGAACGGCTGCGCGCCCACCGGGGCACGGTCGTCGCCGTCTCCCACGACCGGGTCTTCCTCGACCGGGTCGCCACCGCCGTCCTGGAGGTCGACGAGGACCGCCACACCGTCCGCCGCTACGGCAACGGCTACGGCGGCTACCTGGCCGGACGCGCCGCCGAACGGGCGCGCAGGCAGCGGGAGTACGAGGAGTGGAAGGAGGAACTGGCTCGCCACCGGGCCTTCGCCGACACCCACATCGACCGGTTCTCCGCCATCCCGCGCAAGGCACCGGCCGCCTTCAGCGGGGCGGGCGCCTTCCGCGCCCGGTCACGGGCGCACGGCACGATGAGCCGGATCCGGGCGGCCCGCGAGCGGATCGAGCGGCTCACCACCGACCCGGTGCCCGCTCCCCCCGAGCCGCTGCGGTTCCGCGCGCGGCTCGACGGCCGGGGCGCGCCCGTCGACCTGACCGGCGTACGGGTCGACGGCCGGCTCCGCCTGGACGCGCTGCACCTCGACCCCGGGGAGCGCCTGCTGCTCACCGGTGCCAACGGCGCCGGGAAGACCACCCTCCTCCGGGTCCTGGCAGGCGAACTCGCCCCGGACGCGGGCACGGTGACCGCACCCGCCCGGGTCGGGCTGCTCCGCCAGGACACGGCCCCGCCACTCGACCCCCGTACGGTGGGCGAGGCCTTCGGAGAGGGCCGCGAGGACGAACTGCTCGCCCTCGGGCTGTTCGCGGCCCGGGATCTGACGACCCCGGTCCGGCTGCTGTCGACGGGCCAGCGCCGCAAGCTGGAACTGGCCCGGCTGGTGGCCTCCCCCGCCGATCTGCTGCTGCTCGACGAACCGACCAACCACCTGGCGCCCGGCCTGGTGGAGGAGATCGAGGCCGCGCTGGCGGCGTACCGGGGCACGCTGGTCGTGGTCAGCCACGACCGGCGCCTCAGGGAGGGCTTCCGGGGCCGCCGCCTCGCACTGGCACCGGCCCCTGCCCCTGTCCCTGCCACGAGTGCGACCCCGGTGGGGGCCGTATGGACCTAGTCCTCGTCGTCGGAGGAGCCGCCTTCGAGGTCGCCCTCGGTCTCCAGGAACACCTGGCGCAGCGCGGCCAGGGTCTCCGCGTCCGGCTTCTCCCACATGCCTCGCGACTCGGCCTCCAGGAGCCGCTCCGCGATGCCGTGCAGGGCCCACGGGTTGGCCTCCTTCAGGAAGGCCTGGTTCTCCGGGTCGAGGACGTACTCCTGGGTGAGCTTGTCGTACATCCAGTCGGCGACGACGCCGGTCGTGGCGTCGTACCCGAAGAGGTAGTCGACGGTCGCCGCCAGCTCGAAGGCGCCCTTGTAGCCGTGGCGGCGCATGGCCTCGATCCAGCGCGGGTTGACCACCCGGGCCCGGAAGACCCGGGAGGTCTCCTCGACCAGCGTGCGCGTGCGGACGGTCTCGGGGCGGGTGGAGTCCCCGATGTACGCCTCGGGGGCCGTGCCCTTGAGCGCGCGGACGGTCGCGACCATGCCGCCGTGGTACTGGAAGTAGTCGTCGGAGTCGGCGATGTCGTGCTCGCGGGTGTCGGTGTTCTTCGCCGCCACCGCGATCCGCTTGTACGCGGTCTCCATCTCGGCGCGCGCCGGGCGCCCTTCGAGCCCGCGACCGTAGGCGTACCCGCCCCAGACCGTGTACACCTCGGCGAGGTCGGCGTCCGTGCGCCAGTCGCGCGAGTCGATCAGCTGGAGGATGCCCGCCCCGTACGTGCCCGGCCGGGAGCCGAAGATGCGGGTCGTCGCGCGCCGCTCGTCGCCGTGCTCGGCGAGGTCGGCCTGCGCGTGCGCCCGTACGTAGTTGTCGGACGCGGACTCGTCCGCCAGGCCCGCCACCAGGCGTACGGCGTCGTCCAGGAGGCCGATGACGTGCGGGAAGGCGTCCCGGAAGAAGCCCGAGATGCGCAGGGTGACGTCGACGCGGGGGCGGCCCAGCTCGGCGAGCGGGATCGGCTCCAGGCCGTTCACCCGGCGCGAGGCCTCGTCCCACAGCGGGCGGACGCCGAGCAGGGCGAGCGCCTCGGCGACGTCGTCGCCGGCGGTGCGCATCGCGCTGGTGCCCCACAGGGAGAGGCCCACCGAGGTCGGCCACGCGCCGTTGTCGGTGCGGTAGCGCTCCAGGAGCGAGTCGGCGAGCGCCTGGCCGGTCTCCCAGGCGAGCCGGGACGGGACGGCCTTGGGGTCGACCGAGTAGAAGTTCCGGCCGGTCGGCAGGACGTTGACCAGGCCGCGCAGCGGCGAACCGGACGGGCCGGCCGGGACGAAGCCGCCGTTCAGGGCGTGCACGGCGTGGCCGAGCTCGTCGGTGGTGGCGGCCAGGCGCGGCACGACCTGCTCGCAGGCGAACCGGAGCACGGCCCGCACGTCGTCGCCGTACGCGGCGGCGACCGCCGGGACCGCCTCCACGGACCAGTCCGCCGCCTCCATCGCCTCGACCAGCTCGCGGGCCTTCGCCTCCGCCTCGTCGGCGGTGGTGCGGGTCGCGGCGGACTCGTCGAGGCCGAGGGCCTCGCGCAGACCGGGCAGCGCCTGCGTGCCGCCCCAGATCTGGCGGGCGCGCAGGATGGAGAGGACCAGGTTGACCCGGGCCTCGCCCACCGGGGCGCCGCCGAGGACGTGCAGACCGTCGCGGATCTGCGCGTCCTTGACCTCGCACAGCCAGCCGTCGACGTGCAGCAGGAAGTCGTCGAAGCCGTCGTCCTCCGGGCGCTGCTCCAGACCCAGGTCGTGGTCGAGCTTGGCGGCCTGGATCAGCGTCCAGATCTGGGCGCGGATCGCGGGCAGCTTCGCCGGGTCCATCGAGGAGATCTGCGCGTACTCGTCGAGGAGCTGCTCCAGGCGCGCGATGTCGCCGTACGAGTCGGCGCGGGCCATCGGCGGCACCAGGTGGTCGACCAGCGTGGCGTGCACGCGCCGCTTGGCCTGGGTGCCCTCGCCCGGGTCGTTGACGAGGAACGGGTAGATCAGCGGGATGTCGCCGAGGGCCGCGTCGGGGCCGCAGGCGGCGGACAGGCCGGCGTTCTTGCCGGGCAGCCACTCCAGGTTGCCGTGCTTGCCCAGGTGCACCATGGCGTCGGCGCCGAAGCCGCCGTCCTCGGCGCGGGCGGCGATCCAGCGGTAGGCGGCCAGGTAGTGGTGGGACGGCGGGAGGTCGGGGTCGTGGTAGATCGCGATCGGGTTCTCGCCGAAGCCGCGCGGCGGCTGGATGAGGACGAGGAGGTTCCCGCGCCGCAGCGCGGCGAGCACGATGTCGCCTTCCGGGTTCCTCGACCGGTCGAGGAACATCTCGCCGGGCGCCGGGCCCCAGTGCTCCTCGACGTGGGTCCGCAGTTCCTCGGGGAGCGTCGCGTACCAGCGCTTGTAGTCGGCGGCCGGGATGCGGACCGGGTTCCTGGCGAGCTGCTCCTCCGTCAGCCAGTCCTGGTCGTGGCCGCCGGCCTCGATGAGGGCGTAGATCAGCTCGTCGCCGTCGCCGGAGACCACGCCGGGCAGGTCGGCCTCGGGCCCGAAGTCGTACCCCTCGGCGATCAGCCTGCGCAGCAGCGACACGGCGGAGGCGGGGGTGTCGAGACCGACGGCGTTGCCGATGCGGGAGTGCTTCGTCGGGTACGCGGAGAGGACCAGGGCCAGCTTCTTCTCGGCGTTCGGGATGTGCCGGAGCCTGGCGTGGCGTACGGCGATCCCGGCGACCCGGGCGGCGCGCTCGGCATCGGCGACGTACGCGGGCAGGCCGTCCTCGTCGATCTCCTTGAAGGAGAACGGCACGGTGATCAGACGCCCGTCGAACTCGGGGACGGCGACCTGGCTGGCGGAGTCCAGCGGGGAGAGGCCCTCGTCGTTCTCCTCCCAGGCGGCGCGTGAGCCGGTCAGGCAGAGCGCCTGGAGGATCGGCACGTCGAGCGAGGCCAGCGCACCCGCGTCCCAGGCCTCCTCGTCTCCGCCGGCCTGCGCCTCGGCGGGCTTGGTGCCGCCCGCGGCGAGGACGGTGGTGACGACCGCGTCGGCGGTACGGAGGGAGTCGAGCAGCTCAGGCTCGGGAGCCCGAAGGGAGGCCACGTACAGCGGCAGGGCCCGGGCGCCGGCGTCCTCGATCGCCCCGCACAGCGCGTCCACGAAGCCGGTGTTCCCGCTCATGTGGTGGGCGCGGTAGTAGAGCACGGCGACGGTGGGGCCGGTGGTGGTGCGCGCGGTGCGCTCCAGCGGGCCCCAGGTCGGGGCGGCGGCCGGGGACTCGAAGCCGTGACCGGTGAGCAGGACGGTGTCGGAGAGGAAGCGGGCCAGCTGCTCCAGGTTCGCGGGGCCGCCGTGCGCCAGATAGGCGTGCGCCTCGGTGGCGACGCCGACGGGGACGGTGGACGCCTCCATCAGCTGGGCGTCGGGGGCCTGTTCGCCGCTGAGGACGACCACCGGCTTCCCCGCGGCACGCACCGCGTCGAGGCCGTCCTCCCAGGAGCGGAGGCCGCCGAGGAGGCGGACGACGACGAGCTCGGCCTCGGCCAGGAGGCCGGCCAGGTCGGCGAGGGGAAGGCGGGCGGGGTTGGCGAAGCGGTACTCCACCGGGCCGCCGGCCGCGCGGGCGCTGAGCAGGTCGGTGTCGGAGTGCGACAGCAGCAAAAGCATGGCGAGCGCAGGCCTTCCTCGGGGTTGTCCGCGCCCCGGGTGGTCAGATGGGTTGGGGCCTCCCCTCGCTCGAGCGAAGCCGAGAGCTTGGGGAAGGGAGTTCCTGACTCACCGGTCCGGGCTCGTGCGGGCGCACAGCCGGGCCGGCTCACAGTGGCGGGACCGCGCCGGAGTCTCACCGGGCTTCCTCCCCGGGGTCCTGGGACCCCATGCCGTCTGCATAGTAGATCGTGCGGTCGGCGGGCCGGGAGGAGCCGGGGAGTCGGCCGGATCACACCCGGTGGTCGGCCGGTTCCCCGTCGGTATGCTCGCCGCCATGCCGCCCACCCCGCCCCCGACGCCCGAACCGGGCGAACCTCGCACAAGGGACCGTGGCGACGCATGCCCCGGGGCGCTGCGCCTGCACTCCGCCGACGACGGCCGCCTCGCCCGACTCCGCCTGCCCGGCGGGCGCCTGACGGCTCATCAGATGAAGGCCCTGGCGGCGGCCGCGGAGCGGCTGGGCGACGGACGGCTCAGCATCACCTCCCGTGGCAACGCCGAGCTGCGCGGTCTCGCCGACGGCTGCGGGGCCGAGCTGGCGGCGCTCCTCGCCGAGGCCGGCCTGCTGCCCTCCCCCACGCACGAACGCGTCCGCAACATCGTCGCCTCCCCCGCCTCGGGCCTCGACGGACTCGGCGCGTCCGACGTGCAGTTGTGGGCCCGCGAGCTCGACACCCGCCTGCTCTCCGCGCCCTGGGCGGCCGCGCTCTCCGGCCGGTTCCTCTTCGTCCTCGACGACGGACGGGGGGACGTCGCCGGACTCGGCGGGGATGTGACCTTGGTCGCAGTGGGAGGCGGCGAGGCGGAGCTGCACGTCGGCGGGCGGGCCGTCCGGCTCGCGGCCTCCGACGCGCCCTCGGCCGCCCTGGCGGTGGCGGGCGGGTTCCTCGCCGCGGCCGCCGCGGCCGGCACCGGCGCCTGGCGGGTCCGCGAGCTGCCCCGGGAGTACGGGGTGGACCCCGCGGACTGCGGGGTGACCGGGGAGCCCGTCCCCGCGCCGGTCCTCCCGCTGCGACCAAGGTCACATCCCCGCCGAGTCCGGCGACGTCCCCCCGTCCGTCGTCGAGGACGAAGAGGAACCGGCCGGAGAGCGCGGCCGCCCAGGGCGCGGAGAGCAGGCGGGTGTCGAGCTCGCGGGCCCACA
>NZ_RDBH01000145.1:64064-71361 GCF_008042145.1 Streptomyces sp. adm13(2018) | reverse complement strand
GCCCAGTACGGACACGAGCCCTGCTGTGACCAGCCATCGGACGGTACCCATTCCTCCATTGAACGCCGGGGGGAGGCCGCTGTCGCGCGGGACGGACCGGAGCTCCGGCAATCCGCTGGTCCAGCGTCCGAACCGGCCGGTAGAGTCCGCATCCGGCGGTGCCCCGGCCCCACCCGGACCGCCCGGCTCCCCCACGAGTCCGCATCCCGTCGCCTGCTCCCCGTAGGTCCGGAAAGGGCCCTTTCTCTGTGACGACTCGTACCCGGCTGAGCGCCCTGGCCACGACGGCCGCGCTCGCCGCCTCCGGCAGTCTGCTGACCGCCACCCCGGCCGCCGCCGCCGTGACCTGCACCGCCCCGCTGTGGAAGGCGGAGTACTACGCCAACACCACGCTCACTGGCACGCCCAGGCTGGCCACCTGCGACAGCGTCATCTCCGAGAGCTACGGCCTCGGCGACCCGGCGGTCGCCACGCTCCCCAAGGACGACTTCGGCGTCCGCTGGACCCTCACCCGCGACTTCGGCTCGGGCGGCCCCTTCACGTTCACCGCCGAAGCCCGGGACGGCGTCCGCGTCAGCCTCGACGGCGTCCGCAAGATCGACCTCTGGAAGAACAACTCCGTCACCCAGAAGAAGGCGCTCAACCTCACGATCCCGGCGGGCCGCCACACCATCACGGTCCACTACGCGACCTGGACGGGCGCCGCCAACGTCAAGTTCGGCTACACACCGAACACGTCGGCCACCGTCGACCGGGTCCGGCCGCTGGCACCGACCGGGGCGACCGTCGCGTTCGACCGCTCCCTGGGCAGGGCCGCCCTGAAGTGGGCCGCCAACAAGGAGATGGACCACGCCGGTTACC
This sequence comes from Streptomyces sp. adm13(2018), assembly GCF_008042145.1. Lineage (GTDB taxonomy): Bacteria > Actinomycetota > Actinomycetes > Streptomycetales > Streptomycetaceae > Streptomyces. Next base: position 70,500 of record NZ_RDBH01000145.1, on the reverse strand, counting down.
GCGTCTACCGACGTCCGAGCACGAGCACGACCTGGGCGAGGGTCAGCACCACCGTGCCCTTCACCGGCACCTCGTACGTCAACAGCCCGCCCGCCACCGGCCAGCGCTTCCTCTACGAGATCCGCGCCGTCGACAAGACGGGCAACGAGTCCCCGGGCAGCGCCGACCTCACCGTCGCCACCGTCGACAGGATCCCGCCGCTCGCGCCGCACGTCATGCTGGACGCCTGCCCGGGCGACCTTCCCTTCGCCGCCCCGGAACTCGTCACCACGGCCGCGAACTCGGCCGACATCGCGTGGTACGAGGCCCAGCGGCAGAACCCGGCGACCGGCGCCTGGACCACGGTCCACACCGGTACCAGGGGCGCCTTCTGCGACACCGGCCAGCCCGCCGACGGCAGCAGGGTCACCTACCGGGGCCGGGCCCGCGACGCCGCCGGGAACTGGTCCGCGTACTCGCCGGCCACCTCCCTCACCACCTCGGACCTGACGCCCCCCGCGCCCGTCACCGACGCCCGCGTCGAGCACCGGTCGGGCGTCCCCCACCTCATGTGGTCCCCCGTGGCCAGCGCCGCCTCGTACCGGGTCGACCAGTACGACCCCGCCACCGGCGAGCACCTGAACGCCCTGCCCACGGGCGACACCACGACGGCGACCGACGTCGTGCCGCGCCAGTCGGCCGCGGTGGCCGACACCTACCGGTACGCGGTGCGGGCGGTCGACGCGCACGGCAACGCCGCCGCCCCCGTGCAGATCACCGTGTCGATGGCGGACCGGGCCGAGTCCATCCCGCCCTTCAGGATGGCGGCGAACAGGTTCGACGACGGCGTGATGCTCTGGTGGCTCGGCGCCGACCCGTGGACCGTCGACCAGGACCCCCTTCCCACCTACCGGATCGTCCGCACCGACACCGCGACCGGTGAGACCAGCACCGTCGAGGCGTGCAAGCCGTTCACGTCGGACGACCGGCCCCTGACGGGCCCCGACGTGAGCTGGACCTGGTCCGACGAAACCGTTCCCGCGTACGCCGGACGCAAGATGATCGACGGCCGCTGCTGGGACGTCCAGGGCAGGTCCGAGACGACGTACGCGTACCGGGTCGTGACGATCGACCGGTACGGGCGCACCTCGCAGCCCGGCCCCGCCGCCACGGAGACCACACCGGACACCGAGCGCCCGGCCCCGGTCCTGAACCTGGCCGCCGAGCAGATCCCGCTCGGCGTCCGACTCACCTGGACCCCGCCCGCCGACGACGACATCGAGGGCTACGCGGTGTGGCAGGGAACCACCGATCCCGTCACCGGTGGGACCACGTGGACGAGGAACTGCTGGACGGGGGCCTCCCTGGCCAGGACCGAGATCCTCTGCCCGACGGTCCCGGACGGCCGCGAGCACACCTACCGGGTCGCCGCCATGGACCGGTTCGATCCGGACCCCGTCCTCGCGGAACTCAACCCGGCCGAGATCAGCGTCACCCCGGCGGACACCCGGCCTCCGGGCTGGACCGGCACCCAGATCCGCCAGGCCCAGTACCCCGCCCTCCTCCTGCAGTGCTCCGACGGGTCGTCCGCGCCCTGCGGGACCGCGACGCGGTACCGCGTGGATCGGTGGAATCCGCTCACGGGCTCGTGGACGACCCTCACCACGGGCGCCCTGCACGGCGCACCCTACGAGTACACGGACTCGACGGTGGCCGAGGACCTGCTGAGCCTCCAGTACTACCGGGTGGTCCTCACCGACCCCTCGGGCGCCGAACAGTCGGTCCGCACGACGGCGTACGGCATCTGGGCCGACTGGCTCTGACCCGCTCCTACCGCAGCACCCACGCGGCGGCCTCCTCGGGGGTCGTCGCCGTGGGGACGCCCTCCGGGACCGGGGGGCGGCGGACCACGATCACCGGGAGGCCCGCCTCGCGGGCCGCGGTCAGTTTCGGGGCGGTCGCCGCGCCGCCGCTGTCCTTCGTCACCAGGACGTCGATCCGGTGGCGGGCGAGGAGCTCCCGCTCGCCGTCCAGGGTGAACGGGCCCCGGTCGAGGAGGATCTCGGCGCGGCCCGGCACGGGGGCCTCGGGGGCGTCGACCGAGCGGACCAGGAACCATTCGGGGCGGTCCGCGAAGGCCGCGAGGCCCATGCGGCCGGTCGTCAGGAAGACCCGGTCGCCGAGCCCGTCGAGGGCCCCGGCCGCCTCCGCGAGGGAGTCCACCGGGTGCCAGTCGTCGCCCGCCACCGGGACCCAGCCGGGGCGGCGCAGCGCGAGCAGGGGAACATGGGCGATGGCGGCCGCCCGGGCCGCGTGGAAGCTGATCCGCTCGGCGAAGGGATGCGTGGCGTCGATGACCGCGTCCACGGCGTGCCCGCCGATCCAGTCGACGAGCCCGTCGACGCCGCCGAACCCGCCGATCCGCACCTCTCCCCCGGGCAGCCGGGGGCTCGCCACCCGCCCCGCGAGGGAGCTGGTGACCCGGACCTCGCCGTGCAGCAGGCCCGCGAGGGCGCGGGCCTCGGTCGTCCCCCCGAGAATGAGTATGTGCACAGGAGTCCCTTCGTGACGTCAGGCGGCGGGCGTGAGGCCCAACTCAAACACACGGGCCTGCGCCCGGGGTGGACGACCGGCGCCTGCGCGACGGCGGCCACGACCGCCGCGTACACGGCGCTGCTGACCGGCGGTTTCCCGGATCCGGTGACCATCACGCTGCCGAAGGGGCAGACGCCGGCCTTCGCCCTGACGGCGGAGTCCCTGGACGGCGGGACGGCCATGGCGGCGGTGACGAAGGACGCGGGCGACGACCCGGACGTCACGCACGGCGCCGTGATCCGCTCGACGGTACGGCTGCTGCCCGCGGGCTCGGGCGTCGTCTTCCGGGCGGGCGAGGGCGTCGGCACGGTCACCCTGCCGGGGCTGCCCCTGGAGGTGGGGGAGCCGGCGATCAACCCGGTGCCGCGGCAGCTGATGCGGGCGCACGTGGCGGAGGTCGCGGCCCGGCACGGCGGCGCGGGCGACGTCGAGATCACCCTCTCCGTCGACCACGGCGCCGAGATCGCCCGTTCCACGTGGAACCCGCGGATCGGGATCCTCGGCGGGCTGTCGATCCTGGGCACCACGGGGGTCGTCGTCCCGTACTCGTGCTCGGCCTGGATCGACTCGATCCGCCGGGGCGTGGACGTGGCCCGCGCGGGCGGTCTGACGCATGTGGCGGGCTGTACGGGCTCCACGTCGGAGAAGACGGTTGCCGCGCTCTACGACCTGCCGGAGGTCGCGCTCCTCGACATGGGGGACTTCGCGGGCGCGGTCCTCAAGTACGTCCGCCGCCACCCCGTCGACCGCCTCACGATCTGCGGCGGCTTCGCCAAGCTCTCCAAGCTGGCCGCCGGCCATCTGGACCTGCACTCGGCCCGCTCCCAGGTCGACAAGGGCTTCCTGGCGGAGCTGGCCCGCACGGGCGGTGCGTCGGGGTCCCTCGCGGCGGATATCGCCGAGGCGAACACGGGCCTGGCGGCCCTCCGCCTCTGCGAGGCGGCGGGCGTCCCCCTGGGCGACCTGGTCGCCGCGCGGGCCCGCGACGAGGCCCTGGCGGTGCTCCGGGGCGCCCCGGTGGCGGTGGACGTGATCTGCATCGACCGCGCGGGCACGGTGGTGGGCCGGTCGGCGACGGCGGGGCCGGGGCCGGGGCCGAGCTGACGGCACCGCCCCGACCCTCCCGGGCCGACCACGCCGACCCGCCGTGCCGACCGGACCGGCCGTACCGACCCGCCGCGCCGACCTGCCGTGCCGACCCGCCGTGCCGCGCCCGGCCTCCGGGCCCGGGTCAGGCCGTCGGGTAGCCGATCTCCCGTACGTCCTCCGCGAGGTCCGCGAGCGTGACCTCCGGGTTGAGCGCGGTGACGACCTCCGCCGTCAGCGGGCGCAGGGCGAGGACGTGCCGTACGGCCTCGATGTCGACCGGCCGCTCGTAGTAGTCCGAGGCCCACTCCGCGTACGCCTCCGCCGAGCGGTCCGTCAGGTGGTGGAAGAGGCCGCCGGAGCCGTCCGGGTCCTCGTGGCCCTCCAGGTCCGTGAACGCGACCGGGCCCGTGTGCCAGGCCGGGTCGGCGGTCTCGCGCCACAGGCAGACGGTGGTCACGTGAACCCCGTCCTCGTCCGTGAACGCGGGCTCCGTCAGATACTCCCGGAACGCCTCCGGGACTCCGTCGAGCACCCCGGGCCAGGTCTCCCCGTCCGCTACGGCCCCGAACGGGCTCATCGGCGACTCGTGGTCGAAGCCGCGGGCGAAGGCCCCGGTCGCGGACAGCACGATCGTGTACTCGCCGCCCTGGCCGTCCTTCATCGACGCCAGCTGCTCGGTCTCCGACCAGTGCGCGTCGAAGGAGTAGTACCGGCTCTCCCACTCCGGGCAGAGCACGGCCTCCACCATCGCGAGCCCCCGGCTGTGGTCGCGCAGTTCCTCGATGCCCGGCAGCGCCCGGGCCACGTCGTAGACAGTCACGTCTCCATGAGACCGCACGCCTCCGGCGGCCGATATGCGGCCCCCGGGTCACGAACCTAGGCTTGCCAGCACGTCACCCCCGAACGAGAGGGAGTCCCATGGCCAAGCGAGGCAACAAGCGGCGCGCCCGCAAGAAGAAGAGCGCCAACCACGGCAAGCGTCCCAACGCCTGACGCCGTCCACGCGCGGGGCCCCGGGGATCGGACTCCCCGGGGCCCCGGCGCGTGCGCGCGGTCGGCATCGCATCGGCGCCGCCGGCGGCCGGACGCCGGCAGGCCCCGCCGACAGCCAGACGCCGGCAGGCGGCAGCGGCGGGCGTGACATCAGCAGGCGGCGCCGGCGGCCGGGCGCCGGCCACGGCTCGGCGACGGCTCAGCAGACGTGCCGGTCGCGTGCCGGGTCGTACAGGTGGCTGTCGCGGAACTCCGAGGCACCCAGCGTGCGGCCGACCAGGATGACGGCCGTCTTCGTGATGCCGGCCTCCTTCAGCTGATCCGCGATGTCCGCCAGCGTGCCCCGCAGCACGATCTCGTCGGGGCGGCTGGCCATCGCCACGACCGCCGCCGGGCAGTCCGCGCCGTAGTGGGGGACGAGCTCGGCGACGACCCGGTCCGCGTACCGCGCGGCCAGGTGGAGGACGAGGAGCGCGCCGCTGCGGCCCAGGGTCGCCAGGTCCTCGCCCTCCGGCATGGGCGTGGCCTGCTGGGCGACCCGGGTGAGGATCACCGTCTGGCCGACCGTGGGGACGGTCAGCTCCCGCTTCAGCGCCGCCGCGGCCGCCGCGAAGGCGGGGACGCCGGGCACGACCTCGTACGGGATGCCCGCCGCGTCCAGCCGCCGCATCTGCTCGGCCATCGCGCTGAACACGGACGGGTCGCCCGAGTGCAGCCGGGCCACGTCCTGGCCGGCGTCGTGCGCCGCGGCGATCTCGGTGACGATCTGGTCCAGGTCCATCCGGGCGGTGTCGACGAGCCGCGCGTCCGGCGGGCACTCGGCGAGCAGCTCGGTCGGGACGAGGGAGCCCGCGTACAGGCAGACCCCGCACTCGGCGAGCGTCCGCGCGCCGCGCACGGTGATCAGGTCGGCCGCGCCGGGACCCGCGCCGATGAAGTAGACGGTCATCGCTCTTCAGAACCTTTCGTTACGGACCACTGCGTGACCGGCATCGCCTGGCGCCAGCCGGTGAAGCCGCCCACGGGGACGGCCGTGGCCACGGCGAGCCGGACCAGTTCGCCGCCGTGCCGGCGGTGGCGTTCGGCGAGGAGCGCCTCGGACTCCAGCGTCACGGTGTTGGCGACGAGCCGGCCGCCGGCGGGCAGCGCGCCCCAGCAGGCGTCGAGGAGGCCGGGGGCGGTGAGGCCGCCGCCGATGAAGACCGCGTCGGGGACGGGGAGCCCGGCCAGGCCGGCGGGTGCCGGGGCGGTCACCACCCGCAGGGCGGGCACGCCGAGGCGGTCGGCGTTGCGGGTGATCCGTTCCGCGCGTTCCGCCGACCGCTCGACCGCGACCGCCCGGCAGGAGGGGTGGCTCCGCATCCACTCGATCCCGATGGAGCCGGAGCCGCCGCCGACGTCCCAGAGGAGTTCGCCGGGCGCGGGCGCGAGGGCGGCGAGGGTGGCGGCCCGCACGTACCGCTTGGTGAGCTGGCCGTCGTGCTCGTACGCCTCGTCGGGCAGTCCGGGCACCGCGCCGAGCCGGAGCGTGTCCGGGTCGCGGACGCAGTCGAGGGCGAGGACGTGCAGCGCGTCGGTCCGCTCGTACGGCCAGTCGGCGGCCGTCCCGTCGAGGAGCCGCTCGCGGTCTCCGCCGAGCTGTTCCAGGACGCGGATCCGGGTGCCGCCCCAGCCGGTGTCCCGGAGCAGGGCGGCGACCCGCGCGGGGGTCCCGGGGCCCTCGCCGAGGACGAGGAACCGGCGGCCGGGGTGGAGCGCCGCGGCGAGCGCGGCGAGGGGG
>NZ_RDBH01000145.1:61387-63964 GCF_008042145.1 Streptomyces sp. adm13(2018) | reverse complement strand
ACGTGGCACGGAACTACCTGGTGTCGAAGGGTCTCACCGCGCGACGAGGCCCTTCGACACCAGGTAGTTCCGTGCCACGTCCTCCGGCAGTCGCCGCCAGCTGTCCACCTGTTCGTTGAGCAGGGTCAGGTCCTCCGTGGTCAGGACCGTGTTGAGGCGGGACAGCGCCCCCGTGACCCCCGGGCCGCCGGCCCGGGCGCGGTTGACCACCGGGACGACGAGGTCGGCGTTCTGCAGGTTCCTGTCGTCCTCCAGCAGGACGAGACCGAACGCGTCGAGGGTGGCGTCGGTGCTCGTGGTCAGCACCAGCTGGTCCTGGCCGTTCTGGACGGCCTGCTTGGCCGGGGTGGTGCCGACCCCCTTGGGGTCCACGGCCGTGACGTCGATGCCGTAGACCTTCCGCAGCCCCGGAGCGCAGTACGGCCGCCGTACGCACTCGTCACCGGCCGCGAGCCGGATCGGGAGGCCGGTGGCGCCGAGGTCGCTGAGGGTCTTGAGCCGGTGCTTCGCGGCGAACTCGGCGGTGACGGCGAAGGCGTTCTGGTCCACGGCGCGGCCCGCGTCGAGGACGGTCAGCCCGCGGGGGGCGGCGAGGGCGCGCAGGGCCTTCATGGTGGCGTCCGGGTCGGGCGAGCCGACGGGCGGCGCGTCGGGTCCGTCGGCCTTGGCGTTGAGCCAGTCGGCGAAGGTCGCCGCGTACTCCGCCACCACGTCGATCTGGCCGCGCTCCAGGGCCGGCTCGTACAGCTCGCGGTTGGTGACGGAGAGGATCTTCGTGCGGTAGCCGGCCTCTTCGAGGAGCAGGGCGTACATCTGGGCCAGCAGGTCGCTCTCGGTGAACCCGGCCGAGCCGACGGTCAGCCGGCGGCTGTCGCCCGGCTCCGCCGTGACCTCCCCCTGCGCCTCCAGGGACGGCCCCGCCGTGCAGCCGCCGAGGGCCGCGCAGAGGGCCAGGAGGAGACCCGGGGCGGCGATCCGGGGTCGGCGGGGGCGTCCGCTCACGCGTCCCTCCCCCGCGGGCCGCCGGGGGTCAGCCGCTGGACGCCCTCGAAGATCCCCTCCACGAGCAGCGCGAGGGCGGCGACGAGGCAGGCCCCGGCGACGACCTGGGGGGTGGAGGCGAGGTTGAACCCGGCCGTGATGATCCGGCCGAGCCCGCCACCGCCCGCCAGGGCGGCCACGGTGGCGGTGGCGACGAGCTGCACGGCGGCGATCCGCACACCGGTCAGGACGAGCGGCAGCGCGAGCGGCAGTTCCACCCGGGTCAGGGTCTGGCGGCCCGTCATGCCCATGCCCCGGGCGGCCCGTACGACGTCGGGGTCGACGCCCCGCATCCCGACGTACGCGTTGGTCAGCAGCGGCGGCACCGCGAACAGCACGAGGGCGATGATCGTCGGCCACTCGCCGTACGTCCCGATCGGGCTGAGCAGCAGCAGGACGAGGACCGCGAAGGTGGGGACGGCCCGGCCGACGTTGGAGAGGTTCACGGCGAGGGCGCCGCCCTTGCCGAGGTGTCCGAGGAGGAGGGCGACGGGCAGGGCGATCGCACAGCTGAGGACGAGGCACACGACGGTGAGGAAGAGGTGTTCGGCGAGCCGGTGCCAGACGCCGTTCTCGCCGGACCAGTGCCCGGCGGTGGTGAGCCAGGACCAGGACTCGGCCAGGACGCTCACCGGGCCGTCCCCCGGGCCGGGGAGGGGTGGCGGGTCACGTGGACCGCCCCCGGGTCCAGGGGGTGAGGAGTCTCTGGGCGCCGACGAGGAGCAGGTCGGCGGCGACGGCGATGACGACGCAGAGCACCGAGGCGGTGAGCACCTGGGCCTTGAAGTAGGTGTTCATCCCGGAGTAGACGAGGTTGCCGAGTCCGCCGTGGCCGACGATCGCGCCGATCGTCACGAGGGAGACGGCGGAGACCGTGGCGATGCGGAGCCCGGCCATCGCGGAGGGCACCGCGAGCGGCAGTTCGACCGTGAGCAGCAGCCGGATCGGCCCGTACCCGAGGCCGCGGGCCGCCTGCCGGGTCTCCTCGGGGACGGCGCGGAGTCCGGCCAGGATGTTCCGGACGAGGAGGGTCAGGGAGTAGAGGACGAGGCCGGCCACGACCAGGGACGCGGACAGCCCGTACAGGGGCAGGAGCAGCGAGAACATCGCGAGCGCCGGAATCGTGTACAGCAGTGTGGTGACCCCGAGGACGGGGCCGGCCGCCCAGCGCCACCGGCGGGCGGCCACCGCGAGCGGGAGGGCGAGCACGAGGGCGAGGGCGACGGAGACGGCGGTCAGCCGGAGGTGCTCCAGGACGGCGTCGGTGAGAATCTCGCTGCGGGTGGAGAGATAGGCGCCGCAGATCCACTCGTTGCGGGCGAGGCAGTCGTCGGGCGGCGCGGTCACCCCCTCATTCGAGGCGGTACGCGGCCGGGGCGCACCCCGGCCGGTCCGTTCGGGGGCGGGGCGGGGTGCGGAACGGCCGGCGCGGGACCCGGGCCGGCCGTTCCGCACGGGCGCACCCCGGCCGGTCCGTTCGGGGGCGGGGCGGGGTGCGGAACGGCCGGCGCGGGACCCGGGCCGGCCGTTCCGCAC
>NZ_RDBH01000145.1:14747-61287 GCF_008042145.1 Streptomyces sp. adm13(2018) | reverse complement strand
ACGTATCGGTCCGTGGCCGGCCGGGTGCCACGGACCGATACGTCGAGGAGCGGGTCGCCCGCGAGGACCCGCTCGTGCAGCGCGGCCAGTTCGGGGCCGGGGTCGACGCCGAGCTCCTCGGCGAGGACGCGCCGGGCACGCGCGTAGACCGCCAGCGCGTCCGCCTGCCGTCCGGAGGCGTACAGGGCGCGCATGAGGAAGCCGTACGGTCGTTCCTGGAGCGGGTTCTGCTGGGTGAACACGGTGAGATCGGGAATGACCGCGCCGTGCCGGCCCGCCTCCAGCTCGTGCGCGAAACGTTCCTCCTCCAGCCCGATCCGCAGCTCCGTGAAGCGGGCCCGTTGCTGCTCGGCGTACGGGCCGGGCACGCCGGCCAGCGGCGCGCCCTGCCAGAGGCCGAGCGCCTCGGCCAGCAGCCGTCCGCGGGCCTCGTCGTCGCCCCCGGCCCGGGCACGCCCGGCGTCGGCGGCGAGCTGCTCGGCACGATGCAGGTCGACCGAGAGCGGCGGCGCCACCAAGCGGTAGCCGTCGGGCTGGGAGAGCAGCAGCCGGGGCGCGGCAGAGTCCTCCTCCAGGAGCATGCGCAGCCGCCACACGTAGGTGCGCAGGCTCGCCAGCGCCGAGCCCGGGGACTCCTCGCCCCAGACCGAGGTGATCAGTTCCTGGGTGGAGGCGACCCTGCCGCAGCGCAGCAGCAGCGCCACGAGCAGGGCCTGCTGCTGCGGAGACCCGATGGTGATCGGTTTCTCGTCCCGGTACACGGACACGGCTCCCAGCACGCGGAACCGAATCGACCCCCCCATGGATCCTGCCTTCTGCACTCGCGGCTACGCGACCCCCGTCGCACAGTGACCTGACGCCAGGCGTCAGCCCCGCGATCATTACATGGCCTGCAGGCAAGCGGAACCTGGAATGTCTCCCGACCCGTGCCCGGCAGCGGGCACGAACCGGGCATGAGGGGACGTCAGCCGTCCAGCAGCATCACATGGACGAGATACGGGAGGAGACGGACGGCCTGCGGATCGTGGTCGAGCAGGACCGCGACGGGCGTGCGTCCCCGGGCCCGGAGCACCTCGACGAGCCCCGCCCGCCCTGACGCGCCGTCCTCCACCGGGAGCCGCCCGCCGGCCGTCTCCCTGTCCGGCGTGACGGAGGGGACGGTCGGGACGGAGGGGCCCGAGCCGGTGGACGGAAGGCCCTTCTCCCCGGCGAGCAGGGCTCGTTCGGCGGCGGCCGCGAGGGCCTCGTCCCACGTCGCGGCGACGGCGACGACGGTGTCGTCCCCGAGCCGGACCGCGCAGGCCGGCACGGGGACCAGCGCGGTCAGGTCGTGGACCACCGGCTCACCCGCCGCGCGCAGCGCGCGGAGGGCGGCGGGGCCCGCGTGGTCCGGAAGCGCGAGCCGGGGGACGCGTATGCCCGGCTGGGCGAGCCGGTGGACCACCAACGCCTCGCAGTGCGTGATCAGCGCGGCCTCCACCGCGGCCGCCCAGGTGAGCCCGGCCGCCACGCCCGTCGGCAGCCGGTACGGCGTGCCCGGCGCCGGGGCCGGATACGCCTCGGCGGCGAAGACCCGGCGCAGCCGGTCGGTGACGAGGTCGAGGCCCCAGACCTCACGACCGCCCCGGGCGTCCGGGGCGGCGGCCAGGGACCCGTACGCGGCGAGCGCGTCGAGCAGCGCCGCGAGGCGGGCGCTGTGGGCGTCCCGTCCGTGACCCCACACGGTGACGCCCGGCCCGTCGGCGGACGGCGGGCCGAACGGGTCGGGCACCTCGACCGCACACCCCCACAGGCCGGTCGGCCCCGGCGTGGCCTCCGGGACCGGGCCGAGGAGCCCGGTCCTGGCGTCCGCGACCGCGTCGATCCGCTCCAGCAGCCGTGCGGGCTCGGCGGGCGCACCGCCGATCCGCCCGAGGAACGCGGCACGCGCCCCCGTCTCGGTGCCCGCACGGGTGGCCGATCGACCGGGCCGGGGGAACGGCACCACGGGGTGCCGGCCACCGGACGACGTCCGCAGGTCGGTCCGTATGAGGCAGGAGCCTCTGTCGTCCCCCGGCCCCCCGACGGTCTCCGCGTCCGAGGCCCCGGATCCTCCCGCTCCCGGAGTCTCGGCGCCGCCCGCTGTGCCCGCCCCGGGGAATCCCTGGCCTGCCGTGGCTCCGGCGCCCGCGACGGTGCCCGCCGCCCCCGTGCCGCCGCGGCCCAGCCAGGCGCCCAGGAACAGGTCGGCGATCCACTCGGCTCGCCCCGGGGCGAGCACGGCGCCGGGGTCGACCGGCGCGGTTCCCGACGGCGCGGCCGACCGAACCCCCGGTGAAAGACCGCGCAGGCGCCGCCAGGCCGAGGCCGCCGCGGTGCGGTCCGCGGGACCGAGGGGGCCGGTCCACAGTTCGTCGCCGTGGACCAGCACCTGCCCCAGCCACGCTCCGGCGTCGGCGCACCGGTCGGCCGTGGCGGCCAACTCGGCCGTCGACCGCGCGACGTGGAGCACGGCGTCGGCGGCGCTGAGCGTCTCCCCCGCCGTCCACTCCGTGGTGCCGGGCGCCTCCGCGTCGCCCCCGCCCGTCCGGCGGACCCGGACGTCGCGGCACCCGGCCCGCGTCGCGGCCCCGGCGAGCGCCCGGAGCACCTGGTCCTCGCCGGCGAGCAGCAGCCGCCCGTCCGGGACCGGTCCGTCCCCCGCCCCCCTGGCCGGCGGTTCGACGTGGGCGTCGCCGTCCGCGGCGCCCCGTGGCGCGGCCTCCTCATGAGGCCGGTCGTCGTCTCTCCATCGCGGACGCATGCGTCGGCTCCTGTCCCCTGGATCACTGGCGGTCGGTCGAGGGGCTTCACACCCCCGGACTCGATGAAAGGGCACGGGGATAGGCAAACGATCAACGCGGGATATAGCGTGGCCGGTTTCCGGCCTGCCGACGCACGCCCGCCCCTCCGAGCGCCGCACCTCCCCGGCGGGGGGCCATAGGGTCGACCCCACAAACGAAGCAGTGACCAAGGGGGGAACGCGATGCAGGCGAAGGAAACGCTGTTCGCCGATCTCGTCAGGGGAGAGCGCCTCGTGGTCGTGACCCACGACCGGGCGCCGGCAGACCGGGGCGACCGGGTGGGTCCGCTGATGAGTCTCGCGATCGCCGCCGGCCGTCTCGACCTTCACGTGACAGGGCGGGTCCGGCATGCGGCCGGCGGGGCGCGGAGCGGCGTTCGGCCCACCGTGCGGACCCGGCACGTGGCCGGTCTTCTCCAGCGGGTGCGGGGAGCGTTCGGGGCAGCGGGATCGAGGTGCCTTCGGCTCCCGGGCGCCGAGCTAGGTCCTGAGGCCGGTGAGGCCGGCAGGCGTGCAGGGGATCAGGCGGGAGACGTCGAAGGCGGCGGGGAACAGGTCAGCGGCGATGAGTAGCAGCTGCAGGGGCTGGTCGCGCAGGTTCGTCACGGTCGTCCGGTAGCGCGGGTGGCCGTGGGGCGCCGTACCGAACAGCAGTTGGAGGCCGGCGACGTCGGTGAAGGTCAGATACTCCAGTTCCCACACCAGGTCGGTGACGTGCGTGGGCAGCCGGTCCACCGCCGAGTACAGCGGGGGCAGGGTGTCGAAGTCGATCTCCCCGTGCGGGGTGAGGCGAGCAGTGGTGCTGGTGATCATGGTGGTGACGTTCATGCTGGGCGCGCCCCCTTTCGGGGGTTGATGAGCCCACAGACGAGGCACCCCCGTCTGGGAAGTAGGGGGTGGACGACGATGGCGGGATTCGGGTGCCCGGAGTGGGGGCAACTCCCACATCCCAAAGGCCGCCCTCGTGACGGGCAGCCGGTCTCTTGTCCTTGGAGCGTCCCACACTCGCCCGCGCACGCCAAACAGTGAACAGGCCACAACGGTTGCCACAGGACAAGGATCCGGCCAGTGCGCGGCGTGCGCACCCCGCTTTCTCACAGGTGAGGCGTACTCCCCCGCCCGGCACGGACGCGAACCCGGACGTCGGGTGCGGGTGGAGGAAGTGGCGAGACGAGCGGGTCGTTCGGAACGAGCTGCGGCTGGTGTCGTCTCATGGTTGCGCCAGGCTGGGGCTTTCGGTCAGGGCCAGGCGGGCAGTGATGCGCTTGCCGATGGCCTCCTGTTCGATGAACAGCTCCGCCGCGACCGCCTTGATGATCTCCATGCCGTGCTGGCCGACTCGCCCCGGATCGGCAGCCCGGGCGGCGGGTACGGCCGGATCGCTGTCCCACACCACGATGTCCACCCAGCCGGCGCTGACACGCAGTTCCATCAGCACGGGTCCGGGTGCGTACTTGTGGGCGTTGGTGACCAGTTCGCTGACGATCAGCTGAGCCAGATCCCGTGTCCGCTGCGACACCGGCAGACGGTGCTCGGTGCGGGCGCGGTCCAGGAAGACGGCGACGTGTGCGCGGGCGGCTGCGATGCAGCCTCCGCCTCCGTCGAGGGCGTAGCCCGCGCGCACCAGACAGCCGTCGGGGGGAGGCTGGTCTTCCATTTCACCGTCGGTGTGGGATTCCACTGGTTTCGTCCTCTTTCCCGTCCACGTGACGCGGCTACCCGCACAGGTGATCCTTAACGTGCGACAAGCCGTCCATGGAGCCGTCCGGGTGCATCCGGGGGGTCACGTAGGCGGGGCGCGGTCGTCCGCGCACGCGTCCCACACCGCAAGCCTAGGCGGAGTTGAGGAGACCATGACCAGCAACGGCGTAACGGACCGAACAGGGCGCCTGTCCGCCACACGCCGTATGGCCTGCGACGTTCGCATCATGTCCCACCATGGGGAGATCGACCACACCGCCCCAGGCATCCTGCAGGACACATTGGGTCGATCCGCGACCACGCATGGACGCGGGCCCGTAGAAGACGGAGCACAGGCGTGGGCGAGGTAGGCGTCCGGCCCGGCTCCCGGCCGGCCCGGGCGAGCTTCACCCGTGGGAGCGGCGCTGGCGGTGTGGTCGGCGCGGGCGCGGCTCGGGGTCCGGTGCGGCCTGGGGTGAGGAGAAGCCGCCGGGTACCGCGGCGCGCGGCGCCGACTGGTTCGTGGCGGGCGCCGCGGCGGTGGCGGGTGCGGGCTTGGCCGTGGACAGGATGGTGATGTGGTGGATGTCGCGGGCGCAGGCCTGGCAGATCTCCGTCAGGGTCCAGACCTGTCCGATGGCGGGGTTGTGGATGAGGACCAGCAGGCTGGTCCCGGCGCAGTGGACGGGTGTTTCGTGGAGGGCGCACTGCGCGCTGCCGCAGGTGCAGGCGGCGTTGGGCCGGGTGGCCGCGAGGCGCCCGTGGGCTGTGGCGTGCTCCGCCGCGAACCGGCGCATGCCGGCGGCGTCCTTGGAGCGGGGCGGCATGCGGCACGCGGCGGTGCTGCAGGTGACGGAGACGGTGCGGTCGGTATGGCCGGTGAGGCGGACCGTCCAGGTCCGTCCCGGCAGTCGGGCTGCGGTCATCAGGGTCACGTAGGGCTCCCGTCGTCGTGCCGATACCTGGGGGGTGCGCCTGGTGGGTCGTGAAGGGACTGGACGCGTCAGGTCGCGAAGGCTGTCTGCGGGCGCACGGGGGTGTTCGGAGGATGCGCGGGACGGCGACCGCTTCGCCGAGAATAGCCGCGCCCGCGCTCGGGACCGCGTTGTTGAGCGCGTTGTGCGGGACAAGCTCCCATCTGGCCTTACTTGCGGGGCGGGCCCTTGACCCTGGCTTCGCCGTCCCGCACGGCCGCCGTCGTCACGAGACCGTCGTACGGTGGCGGCCCGCGGTTGCCGTGGTGGTCCTCGATTCGGCGGTGGTCATGGAATCCGCACGGGTCTCCATGGCTGCCACGGGGCACTCCGGGTGGATTCGGAAGGGAGGAACCGGCCCGGCTGCGGAACCACCCAGGCGGTAGGCGAAGGCCCGCTCGATGGAGGGGCGCGGTGTGGTGGTCGGCCGCACGCCTTCGGGTGGGTCACGGGGTGGCTGAGGCGGTTCGCGACCTGTGGTGCCGTGCGCCGGTGACGACGAGGGAGACGTTCTGCCCGCCGAAGCCGAAGGAGTTGCTGAGTACCGCCTCTTGGTGGACGTCTCGTCGGTCTCCGACGACGTCGAGGTCGATGTCGGGGTCGAGGCCTGCGGTGGTGAGGTTGCGGGTGGGCGGGATGACATGGTGCTTCACGCTGAGGACGGCGATGAGCGCTTCGACGGCGCCGGCGGCGCCGAAGAGATGACCGAGGGCTGCTTTGGGTGCGGTGACGGTGGCGCGGCCGAAGACTTCCCTGATCGCGTGTGCCTCGGCGATGTCGCCGACGGGGGTCCCGGTGGCGTGGGCGTTGATGTGGCTGATGTGTTCGGGGGCCATGCGGGCTTGCGTGAGGGCTTTGCGCATGGCGGAGATCTGGCCGGAGCCGTCGGTGGCGGGGGCCGTGATGTGGTGGGCGTCGGCGGCGATGCCGGCGCCCGCGAGCACCGCGTGGACACGTGCGCCTCGGGCGGTGGCGTGTTCGGCGCTTTCGAGTACGACGACGGCGGCGCCCTCGCTGAGGACGAATCCGGTGCGGTCCGCGGCGAACGGCCGGGAGGCTGAGGCGGGTTCGGCGGTGTGGCGCGACAGGGCCTGCGCCTGGACGAAGCCGGCGACGGTGATCGGGGTGATCGCGGCCTCGGTGCCGCCCGCGATGACGACATCGGCCTCGCCCGAGCGGATGAGCCTGGCGCCCAGGGCGATCGCCTCGGCGCCGGAGGAGCACGCCGAGACCGGCGTGTAGACCCCGGCCCGCGCGCCGTATTCGATACTGATCAGCGCTGCCGCCGCGTTGGGCATGAGCATCGGGACCGTGCGCGGCGAGACACGCCGGGTCCCCGCCGTCTCCAGTACGTCGTCCTCCTTGAGCAGCGTCCTCACACCCCCGATGCCGGTACCGATCGCTGATGCGAGCCGGTCGGGATCCACCTGCGGAGTGCCGGCATCCGCCCAGGCCTCGGCCGCCGCCACGAGGGCCGCCTGCTGTGAGCGGTCGAGGCGCCTGGCCCGCACGGGAGGGAGGAGGGCGGCGGGGTCGATCGCCATGGTGCCCGCGATGACCTCGGGGAGGCCGGTGCCGTGGTGGCTTGGCAGGGCATCGCCGCGGATGCCGGACTCGCCGGCAAGCAGGGCGTTCCACGTGGATTCCACGTCTTGACCGAGTGGGGTGATCGCGCCGAGTCCGGTGACGACGACTTCAGTCCGGTGCATGCCGAGACCTTTCTTGTATGCGATACAAGCGAACAGGCTTTGTTGTATCACATACAATGAAGGTGTGGAGAAGAAGCGAACCGAAGCACGTTCGGCACCGGCTCCGTCGCGGGACCGAGGTCGCGCTACGAGGCGCCGGCTCATCGAGGCGGCCGCAGGGCTCTGTCGTGAGCGGCCCGGCGCCGAGGTCAGCGTCGCGGAGATCGCGGACGCGGCAGGTGCCTTCCCCAACCAGGTCACCTACTACTTCGGCTCCAAGGACTCGCTGCTCGTGCACGCCGCCTTTCTGGCCTTGCTGCACGACGCTCGCCGTGTCGAGCGCATCGGCCGCCAGGCGGCCGACGCGGCGGCGTTCCGACGCAACATCGCCCGCGCGGTCCTGGCGATGCCCTCGCTCCCCTCGGTCGCGCGGGCACTCGCCGGCGGGATCTCCAAGCCGGAGCTCGCCCCCGTGGTCGACCGGCACCTCCAGCTGCTGTTCCGGCAGTCCGAACGCTTCGTGGGCCAGATCATCGACAGCCGCGGCTGGCAGACCCGCCGACCGCTCAGCGTGGAGACCAGGACGTTCTGGAGCACCGCGCTCGGAGCAGTGCTCCTCGTCCGCGCCGGGGCACACGGCACCGTCGCCGACCTCGACCTCGCCGGAGCACTCAGCATCGACGACCAGCCGGAACACGGCTAGAGCAGTTCACCAGGATCACCGGCGCTGGTGGATGCCGTCGACCAGATCCACCAACGCCGCCCTCACGGCCTTCGGCGCCCTTGCCCGCACGAGCCCGCCCGCCGCGGGACGCACAGCGCGTCAGGCAAGTCCCCCCTCCGCCGCGTGTCCGGAACCCTGGTCCACCCAGCGTCAGACATCTCCCCGACCCTCACCCAAGTCCCGTGCCACCAGGGCCAATGCGGACGACTGGCTTCCGAACAACCCGCTTCTCGAAGGAGGGCGCGAAATGACACGATCAGCTCGACACGAGTCATCTCCGCACCGCCTTCGATCGAAAGTGTGACCGCCAGCAGATGCGCATATCCCTCGGCGTGGCACGCCGCACCGCCGGTGCCGCCATGCTCTCCCTCGCCACCGCCCTCACCGGGCTCGTCTTTCCCGGCACAGCCCAGGCCGCCGTGACCTGCGCGTCCGGCGTGTGGAAAGCCGAGTACTTCGCCAACACCACCCTCACGGGCACCCCGAAGGGCGCCGTGTGCGATACCTCCATCGCCGAGAACTACGGCCTCGGTGACCCCGCCGGCGTCACGCTGCCGAGGGACCGCTTCGGCGTCCGCTGGAGCACCACGCGCAACTTCGGTTCCGGCGGCCCCTTCGACCTCAACCTCGCCGTCCAGGACGGCGCCCGCGTCTACCTCGACGGCGTACGCAAGATCGACCTGTGGCGCGATGTCACCTCGACGCAGAAGAAGACACTCCGGCTGACCGTGCCCCGCGGGAACCACACCCTGCGCGTGGACTTCGCCGCCTTCACCGGCACCGCCAACGTCTCCTTCGGCTATGCCCCGGTCATCGGCGCGGCGTACGACAGGGTCACGCCCCTGGCCCCGGCCGGCCTCAAGGCCGCCTACACGGCGTCCACCCTCAAGTCGACGCTGAGCTGGTCGCGCAACTACGAGATGGACCTGTCCGGCTACCGCCTCTACCGCCGTACGGGCAGCACCGGCACCTGGAGCCAGCTGAACGGCACCACGCTCACCGGCGCCACGTACACCGACACGCCGCCGGCCAACGGTGCCACGTACGAGTACGCGCTCCGCGCCCTCGACCGCTCCGGCAACCTGTCCCCGCTGTCCGCCCTGGCCAGGGTCGTCAGTGCCGACAAGACGCCTCCCGGCATGCCCAGCGGCCTCAAGGCCACGCACGATCGCTACGGCGCCGGCGCCCGGATCTCCTGGTCCTCGGTGAGCGGGGCGAGCGCCTACGAGCTGCAGCGGTCCCTCGCGTCCGCGGGCCCGTACGCCTCCCTCGGGGTGCCCACGACCGGCACCGAGACGACGGACCCGAGCATCGCCCCGGCCACGACCTACTACTACCGTGTGCGCGCCCGCGACGCCGCGGCCAACACCTCCGCGTACTCCGCGCCGGTGCGGCTCGACGTGCCCGAGGCCAAGCCCCTGGCACCGACCGGCGTCTCCGCCGGCGGCCGGCTGGACGTACACCGCTGACGCGTCCCACCGGTTCCACGTCTACGCCGCCGACGCGGCCACCGGCCCGTGGACCCGCCTGACCGAGAGCCCGGCCCCCAACGCCCCGTACGACGACGTCACGGCCGTCGCCGGCCAGGTGCGCCACTACCAGGTCCGGACGGTCACGCCGCTCGGCACGGAGTCGGACCCCTCGGCGACGGTCTCGGCCACCCGCGTCCGCGACACCACCGCCCCGTCCGTGCCGCGCGACCTGAGGGCGTACAGCGACACGGACGGGGTGCACCTGTCCTGGACGCCCAACACCGGCGACGACACGAACCACTACGTCGTGATGCGCAAGCAGTCGCTGGCCGGTTGGGAGCAGATCGCCGGCGTGTGGGGCGACGGGTACGTGGACACCAGTACCCCGGAAGGCGTGCAGTACGGCTACACCGTCCTCGCCGTCGACGAGGCCGGCAACGTCTCCCGGCTGCCCGAGCCCGGCTACAACACCGTCTACGGCAAGCGCCTGCCGGTCCATCCGGTCCCGGACGCACCAGCCTCGCTGACCGCCACCATGGACGACGGCAAGGTCAGGCTGGAGTGGACCGCGAGCACGGCGACCGACCTGTCCGGCTACTACGTGTACCGCACGACCGGTACGGACCCCGCGCAGGCCTACGACATCTCCCCCCTCCTCACCGGGACGACCTTCACCGACGCGAACCCGCCCGGGGGCAGGACCTGGCGCTACGTGGTCCGGGCAGTCAGCACCCAGGGCAAGTGGTCCGACTACTCGCCGATGGCCGAGGCCTTCGTCCCCTGCCCGGTCCTGACCGCACCGCCCACTCCCCGCATCACCGGGACCGCCGTCGACGCCGGCCCCGCCGTCCGGATCGCCTGGGAGCCGGGAACGTGCGACCAGGGCATGACCGTCTCGTACAACGTGTACCGGTCCATGTCCCACTCGGGCGTCTTCGCCCCTGCGAACCGCATCGCCTCGGGCCTCACGGAACCGATGTACACGGACCTCGGCCCCCTGACGCCGCTGCGGTACTACTTCTACCTGGTCACCGCCGTGGCCGCCGACGGCACCGAATCGGCACCGCAGACCAGCCCCCTCACCATGCCGATCCCGGGCTGACGCCCCCTGGCATCCCCCGAGGCCCCCGGCGCCCGGACATCACAGGTACGGAAGCGGCGGGGGCCTCCTCGTGGGCCGGTCAAGTCGGTCTTCTGCAGGACCGGTTGACCTCAGCGCTCTCGACGGCCCGGCCCCACACGGGGAGCCGGGCCGTCGCCGCATCCGACCGCGGCAAGCAGGTGTCCGTGGCCGCCCGCCGGGGTCGCGCACATGCCGGCGTCTCCGCAGGCACGCTTGTCGCACTGGTTGCCTGTGGTCGTTCTCCCGTACAACTCCCGTACAACCCTCCTGCGCTTTCGAGAGTCCTGTGGGTGAGGCGTGGAACTGCTGCGTCTCCGAAGCCAGGGGCGAGGTTCCTCGGACGTGGTCTCCGGCCTCTCTCCGGCTTGCCTCCTTGAGACCTTGGGAGAGCATCGACCCGTGAAGCACTACAGAGGCAGTGCACCGCGTGTTCTGAGCGCGGCCGTCACCGTCGTCCTCGCCGTGACGGCCGGGGCCCTGACACCCCCTGCCCTCGCCGCCGGCCTCCCGGTGAGCGCGCCTGCCGGGACAATGCAGGAACCGCCCCTCCTCAAGGACGGCAGCCGCCTGGCGGGGGCCGGACCGTCGGGCTTCCTGAGCACGCACGGGGACCGCCTGCCGGTCACGTACGTCTGGACGCGGTACGCGGACGGCTCCACGAGGGAACTGCCGACCCAGGTCGGGTTCCTGCAGACCGCGGGAACCGACCTCCTCACCGAGGCGGCGACGGGGGCGACCCACACCGTCTTCGACATGGCCACGGGCGCCCCGCCCGTGGTCCTGGACATCGCCACGCTCGGCGAGGGCTTCCAGCGGGGGCGGGCCGTCGGGCCGTCCTCGGTCTTCGTGCAGCGCACCGACCCGGCCGGCGGCGATTCCCTGCACGTGGTCAGCAAGACGGACGACGGGCTCAGGGACGAGGTGATCGCGGGGATACCCGCCGGCGCGGACATCACGTCCGTCGACGATCTGACCGCCGGCAGCGCCGTCGTGACGTACACCGATCCCGCCGCGACCGAGGGGGGCGGCACCCGCCTCGTCGTCGTCGACGTGCTCCGGCGCGCGGTGGTGGAGGAGGTGACGTCCTCCCACCCCGTTGGCGACGTCGCTCTCTCGCCCACGCATCTGGCCTGGGTCGAGCGGCCCACGAACACCACCGCCACCGTCGTCGTGACCCGCCGCGGATCGACAGCCGACCCCCTGCGCATCCCCCTGACCAAGGCGGAGAACGTGCGGGTCGAGCTGCTCGGCGGGTGGGTGCTCTACGGCCAGGCCGGACACGACGCCCCGTACGCCGGCCGAAACCCCCTGTACGCCGTCACCGCGCGCTCCCTGACGGACGGGAGGTCCGTCAAGGTCCTCGACGCCTACACGCGGTCCGTGACGGGCCCGGACGGCACCGTGCTCGTGCAGGGCGGCACCCTCACCGGGGGCGAGGGGATGTACTGGATCGCCCAGGGGGCGGACGGCGTGCCGGTGGCGCATCAGGTGGCGAGCACCGGCCGGTCCACCGCGCTGACGCTGCTGGGCAGCGACGTCCCGGCCGTCCTGGACTTCGACAAGCCGAACTGGCCGACCCTCTCCTGGCGTCTCAGCAGTACGAACGCCTCCGCGACCGCCCTCCTCACCCATGTGGCGAGCGGTCGGACCGTCCGCCTGAACCTCTACTCCTCCGCGGGCGCCACGAAGGAGATCTGGAACGGCGAGTTCGACGATGATGTGCCGGTCCCCAACGGGGCCTGGACCTGGCAGCTGACCGCCAGACCGGGCAACGGCATCGGACCGAACCTGGAACAGACCGGCGCCTTCCGCGTACAACGCGCCGCCGTCAGCCATGACTTCGACGACAACGGGCTCCCCGACGTCCTGAGTCTCTCCGTGAACGGCACGTTCGCGCGCAACACCGTCGTCGGCGCCGCCACCGACTGGATCGCCCGCTCCACCTCCAGCACCGTGCTGGGTACCGGCTGGAACGTGTACGACCGGATCGTCCCCACGGCGGACGTCGGCGGCACGGCCGACGCCGACATCCTGACCCGCGACCGCACCGGCGTCCTCTGGCTCCACCAGGGCAATGGCGCCGGCCTGGCCCACCGGGTCAGAGTGGGCGGCGGCTGGAACGCCTACGACCAGATCACCTCCGCCTCCGATCTCACCGGCGACGGACGCACCGACCTGGTCGCCACCGACAACAGCGGCGTTCTGTGGCTGTACAAGGGCACCGGAAAGGCCGGTACGCCGTTCACCGCGCCCACCCGTGTCGGCGGCGGCTGGAACACGTACGACAAGATCGCGGCGGTCGGGAACCTCGCGGGCGCCCCCGCCGGCGATCTCGTCGCCCGTGATCGCGACGGCGTGCTGTGGCTCTACCTCGGCAAGGGAGACGGAACATTCGCCTCACGCACCCGCATCGGTGCCGGCTGGCAGGAATTCACGCAGATCATCGGCGTCGGCGATCAGGACCGCGACGGCCGCGGCGACCTCATGGCAGTGGACGGACAGGCCCACCCCCACCTCTACCGCGGCACCGGCAGCTGGACGAAGCCCCTGGCCACACGCCAGCGCATGTACGACCACTACCTCTCCTACGGCATCTACTACTAGGGGGCGGGGTCGCTTTCCGCGGTGTCGTAGTGGACGGTGCCGTCCTCGTCGAGTCGGGGGTGCAGGGCTTCAGGAGCGTGCGTGTTGATGTCGGACGGGCGGGGGCCTTCCGGTCCGTCCGGTCCCCAGCGCAGCAGACGCCGCGAGCGGGCGATCTGGTAGAGGGTGCCTGCTGCCTGGACCTGGTTGACGTGACCGGTACGCAGTCGGTCGGCGGCCTCGACGAGGAGGGCGAGTTCCGGCGCCGGCGGGTCGCTGTCGGCCACCAGAGTGCGGGCGTCGGTCTCCATCTCGGCGTCGAACGGGATCAGGCCCCGGTGGCGCGGCCCCCACCAGACCAGCGAGAAGTCCAGCGTTCGCCGGGCGTCGTGGGCGGTGACCAGCAGGCCGCTGGCCGGTGTCCAGGTGTCGTCGACGCCGGACCGTTCGACGACCAGGAATGCGGTGGGCATGAGCAGGACGTCGGGGTGGGTCTCCACGGCGTGGGCGGAGTCGGCCAGCACCGGGGCGGGGAACCGGCTCCCGCTGTAGACCAGTGAGCGCATGGTCAAGCGCTCGGCGGCCTGGCTCGGGGACAGCGGTGCGCCGGGGTCCAGTACGAGCCCGGCATCGATCCTCGGGCCCTGAGCGCCGGCACCGCGGCTCCAGTCGGGGGTGAGCGGTTCGGGATCGGTGGGCCTGGGCATCTCGACGTCGCCCCGCGCGTCGAGGCCCGCGTACTCCTCAGCCCGCACGACCCGGTAGCGGGTATCGAGCACGGTGAGTTCGTCGACGCGCTCCTTCTCCAGACGGGCGACCGCCGCCAGCAGAGCACGTCGTTCCTCCGTGCTCTTCGCCTCGTCCTTCGCGCGGAACCACAGCAGGGAGTTCAGGCTGTCCCGTGCCTGCTGCGGGCAGCCGTGGGTCACCTCGACGACGACCCGCCACCGCCAGTCGTCCTCCTCGGCCTGCGCGGCGACACCGAACAGCGGCCCCCGCACAGCCAGAGCCCGGTGCGATAGCGCCGCCTGAACGGCGTCGGCCTCGATCGCCGCCTCCACCGGCTCCACCGGAACACGCACGACGATCGGCCACTCCCCCGGCCCCACACCTTCTCCAGTCATGCCCCCATCGTGGCGGCGCCGGGGTCTGCGTATCACCGTTTTCCGGGAAGGCACCCCCGGCAGGCCGCTCTCGCGGTACTGCCGAGCCGTCGCCTGCTCCCCCCGCCGAGTACGGCCGTACAGCCGTTCGAGCAGACCGCCGCCCGGGACACGGCGACCCTCGCATGACAGGTGGGCCGCCCACCGCGCCTGGGCATGCGGGCCGTCGCAGCGCCGGCGTGTTCATCGCACTCATCGCTGCTTCGTCAATGGCGACAGAGGATGTCCGGATTACGACCGACGATGGACGTATGCGCGAAACCCCAGAAGAACTCGACAAGCTTCAGTCCCTCCTCAGCTCCTCCCTCTCCGGCTCGACCGCACACCTCCGCTCGATCGTCGAGGGCCGCACCATCACGGCGGCGCAGCTCACCGGGGTACTCACCGGCATGTGCACGCTCGCCCTCTCCACGGTGACCGCGAAGGGCGAACCGCGGATCAGCGGAGCCGACGGGCACTTCCTGCACGGCCGGTGGCACTTCGGCACGGCGCGCAAGGCCGCCAAGGCCCGTCACCTCGCCGCCCGCCCGGCCGCCAGCGTCGCGCACCTGCGCGGCGAGGACCTCGGCGTGTTCACGCACGGCACGGTGGAGGAGATGAACCCCGAGGACGCCGAGACCACGGCCGACTGGCAGGAACTCCGCACCTACCTGCAGGACTTCTACGGCGACGACGCCTTCGACTGGAACCGCGAGGTCGTCTACTACCGGCTGAACCCGCACTGGATGACCGTCTACGCCCCCGACCTCGACAGACTCACCGGCGCGTGACGCCCGGCCCGTCGACGAAGGCCTGCTCGCCTACGGGACAGGCTGTTACGCGGGGGTTCGGCACCGCACGCGACGTGCCGCAGTCCGGCCTCCACCTCCGCGGTGAGGTCTTCCTGAGCTGCGGATCTACCCCTCAGTCGTCCCTGTCCGAACCACCTGACCATGATGCCCGCGGCGGGCACCTCGTCCTCTTCGGAGGCGGCCACGCTCGCGTGCGGCGTGCTTGTAGGAGGCGACGGAGGCCTGGGCGGCGCCGGCGGTCAGCAGGACCAGGGCGACCGGGACGGCCGCCGCGGATTCCAGAATCCGGTTCATGATCGGACAACCGGCAGGTGCCCGTGGTGGGGACGCTCTCACCTCGCACACCACACGGCCGGGCTAGCCGGAGAGGTGGCCTCAAGGTCGGAGGCAACACCGCCGAGGGCCACAGGCCGGGCAGCATGCCGAGCTGCCCGGTCCGGGTGGCGAGCAGCTCCGCCGTCGTGGAGCCCGGCCGGCCCGTCCGGAGGTTGTACGGCGAGCGGCTGGCCTCAGGGAGCCTCAGTGGCGGTCAGGACGAGGATGGCCTGGTCGTCGTCGATGTCTTGGCTGCCGGTGAAGACGTGCACGGCCTCGTTGATGGTGTCGATCACTGTCTGGGCGGTGGGTCGGTTCGGCGCGCCGGCTACGGCGTCGGTGAGGCGTTCCTCGCCGAAGAGTTCGCCGTCGTGGCGGCGGGCTTCGGTGGTGCCGTCGGTGTAGAGGACCAGGCTTTCGCCCGGGTGCAGGTGCAGGCGGTGCGGGGTGAGGTGGGTGCGGGGGCCGATGCCGAGCAGGGCACCGAATGCGTCGATGAGGTGGACGCTGTGGGCGGTGTCCAGGAGCAGGGGCAGGGTGTGGCCGGCGCGGACGAGTTCGACGTCCAGGCCGTGGCCGGTCGGGGTGAGCGGCCGTCGCCGTCGGTACGGCGACGGCCAGGGCGGTCACGAAGGCGCTCGCGAGAGCGAGTCTGGTACGTGTGTTCACGTCGCGGAGCGCATCACGGGGAAACGAGCACTGGCTAGGACTTTCGTCGCGATTCAGGCGGATGCCGGAAGAGTCACCGCAATGCCGTCCGCCGAAGCGGTGGTGGGGGATCCGAACGGGTCGGTGCGGAGGTCTCCGATCGTCGTACCGGGCGCGGACCCCGCTCCCGCTCCACGCTCGTCACCTGCTCGGATGCCTCCGCGGCCGGCTGCTCGACTCCCGGAACAACGGCCTGAATCCTCGGTGCGAGGGGCCTGACTCGACGTCTTGTGCGCCAGTCAGGTGGTTCCCCGCGATTCGCGCGGCGGCCTCCCGTGAATTCGCCGTCCGGTGTCATCTGATGAGCGGCGTCTCACCAGTATGAAAATCATCTCGCCTAGAAGGAGTTCCTCGTGACTCTGTCCAGCACCCTGCGTCAGACCGGCATCCGCGCCGGTGCCACCGTGGCCGCCGCGACCGCGATCGCCGGCGTCGCCCTCGTCGGCGCTCCGGCCGCCTACGCCGCCCCCGGCGACAGCGGCGACCTCAACGTCCGTTCCGCCGGCTGGCATTCGCGTGGCCAGAACGGTGTCGAGGTCTGTGCCTTCACCCTCGTCGCGAGCAACTTCGAGTCCTTCCCGGCGGTGCCCTGGACGATCACCGAGCAGCCGCCGACCGTGCCGCCGGGCGACACGCTCGTCAGCACGCTGCCGCTCGTGAACGGCGCGGCCCGCAGCGAGCGCTACCTCCTGCCGGAGGGCACGTACCAGCTCGTGTGGACGGTCCCGTCCGGCCCCAAGAACCGCAGCTTCAAGATCGACTGTGACGGCCGCGCCGCCGGCCAGGGCGGCCCGAACCGCCCGGCCCGCCCGAGCGGCAGCCCCGCCGGGGAGATCAACGCCGGATCCAACGGCGACTCCGGCTCCGGCAGCAACTCCGGTTCCGGCTACCAGCAGCCGTCGGGTGCCGTCCCGGCCGGCGGCGGCGGTGTCCCGGACCTGGAGACGCTCAGCGCCGAGGAGGAGTCGTCCTTCGGCACCGCCGCCGCGCTGACCGCCGGTGCGGTGGGCGTCGCGGCGCTGGTCGTGGCCCGCCGGTCCGCGGTACGCCGTGCCCGCAACAAGGCCTAGTCAGCACCGCCGACGCACACGGCGGCGGGGGCCGAGTCGAGCGTGCCGGCTCACGATGACCCTCTCGGTGACGTTCGCGTCACTGGCGGGCCTCGTGTCGGCCTGCTCGGACTCGTCCGAGGAACTCGGCCCCCCGGCCGTCGCCGTCCGCGCGGACGATGCCGCGGGCGGCGGCACCCCGCCCGCCCGGCCGGCCGCGCACCAGCCGCTGTCACGCTCGAAGCCCGTGAAGGTCGCCGTTCCCGCCCTGTTCATCGAGGCGCCCGTCACGGCGCTCCGCCTCGACGGACACGGGCGGCTGGGCGCCCCACCGCTGAGCAGGCCGATGACGGCGGGCTGGCACCAGGCCGGCCCGTCTCCCGGCGAAGCCGGAACGGCCGTCCTCGTCGGACATCGCGACACCCTCACCGGACCCGCGCTCTTCTCGGGCGGCATGGAACGACCTTCGGCGGTAATCCGCAGACCATGACGCCAACGACGAAGCCCGAGCCGGGGCAGCCACGGACCGCCACCGAAGACTGCGCCCCAACGGGGCCGTCCGAGCAGGTCACCGAGCGGGTGCCCGACAGGCCCTCGCAGTTGGCCGGGGAGTCCTGGAAGGGCGTACTGCGGGGCGTCGTCAAGGAGTTCACGAAGGACGAGCTGACCGACCGTGCGGCGGCCCTCACCTACTACGGCGTCCTGGCGATCTTCCCGGCCCTCCTCGCCCTCGTGAGCCTCCTGGGAATCGCGGGCGAATCGGTCACCCAGGAGGTCCTGGACAACCTTCGGAGGCTCGCACCCGGCCCCGCGCGGGACGTGATCACCGACGCGGTGGAGCAGCTCCGGGGGAACAGCGGTCTGGGATCCGTCACGGCACTCGTCGGGCTGGTCCTCGCGGTCTGGTCGGCCTCGGGGTACATCGGCGCGTTCATCCGGGCGTCGAACGCCGTCTACGACATGCCGGAGGGCCGACCCGTGTGGAAGGTCCTCCCCCTGCGCTTCGGCCTGACGATCGCACTCATGCTCCTGCTCGTCGCCAGTGCGCTGATCGTCGTCTTCACCGGCGGTCTGGCACGGCAGGCAGGCGACTTCCTCGGGATCGGCGCCACGACGATGACGGTGTGGTCGATCGCGAAGTGGCCGGTCCTGGTGCTGCTCGTCACGGCGATGATCGCCCTGCTGTACTGGGCCGCACCGAACACGAAGGGTCGCGGCTTCCAGTGGATCAGCCCCGGCAGCTTCCTCGCGCTCGTCCTGTGGATGATCGCCTCGGCCGGCTTCGCCTTCTACGTGGCGAACTTCGGCTCGTACAACAAGACGTACGGCACCGTGGCAGGCGTGATCGTCTTCCTCGTCTGGCTGTGGATCACCAATCTGGCCATCCTCCTGGGCCTGGAGTTCGACGCCGAGATGAGCCGTCAGCGCGCCATCGCCGGAGGCCACCCCCGGGACGAGGAGCCCTACGTCGCGCCCCGGGACACCCGGGCGTGGACGGACGAGGCCTGCCCGGACCCGGAGCGGGCCGCGCGGGACGAGTGATTCAGCCGGGGCGGAGCGACGTGACCTCGTAGTACACCGCCGAGCCGAGGGAGGCACCGCGGCAGGTCAGCCGGTGCGGCGGCGCCCGGTGCGCCCGGATCTCGACCTCGAAGGCGGACAATCCGGCGAGCCGGCCGGCGACGTGGATCCGCCAGCGGTCCTCGTCCCGGACCGTCTCCTCGATCACGTAGTCGTGCCGCCCCGACGGACCCGTGTGGTGGAGCACCGCGGACAGGGCGGCCTGCTGGGGCGGGACCAGGTCGGTGTAGCCGCGCAGGTGGTCGGGGCGGATGCGGTCCGCCAGGTGCTCCTCGACCACCGCGACCGCCGAACGGGCGTCGAGACCGCCGTAGTAGACACCGTCGGGCGCGACGAGGACGTTGGCGGCGAACCGGTCGCCCCCCACGTGCGTGCACTCCCACACCAGCCGCGGCCAGACCTCGCTCAACGCACCCGCCACCGGACGGCCCCGGACGGCGCAGCAGGGATCGTGGGGGCCGTGGGTGCAGACGAGGACGACGGGAGGGTGGCCCGGCTCACCGGGTCCTTCCAGCGCGGCGACGACGCCCCCCAGGTCCCTGTCGTGGTGCCAGGTGCCCCACACCTGCCGGTGCGCGCCGTCCCGGTCGTACCGGAGCACGGCCCACCGCGGGGGCACGTCCGTCCGGCCGCGTCCGTGCCGTCTGATCAGCAGTACGCGGGCCCGTTCCGCCCGCGCCGCCGCGAGCACCCGTGCCTTCACCTCGGGCTCGATGCCGAGGCCGTCGAAGCCGTTCGACGGCCAGCCCGCCCGGTACTCGATGAGGACCCAGGACGAGCCGTACGGCGCCGTGCCCGCGAGCGGGTCGCCCCGCAGACGAGCCGCGTCGGCGCAGAAGAACCGCGCCGGCGTCGTCATCGGGCCCGTCTCATGACGCGGCGGGCACCAGGACGCCGGCGCGGAGAAGCCGCTCGACGAACGGGAGACCGAGGGCGCCGGCGGGGTGGGTGCCCCCGTCGAGGATCCGCAGTACGGACGTGAGGTCCGTCTCCGGGAAGTCGAGCCACCCGACACGGGTGGCGAGGCGCCGACCCCGCAGCCTCGCGTCCAGCGCCTCCCGAAGCCGGACCGGGGTGTCGGGCGCGAGGCTCCGCAGAACGTCGAGCTGCGCCAGTGGTCCCAAGGGCGCCGGGCGCGCCTGGCCGCGGCGGGTCTCGTGGAACAGGGGAGTGGGGTCGGCCTCGTCGAGCGCGGCGGCGAGACGCCTCCGTACGAAGGCGAGTGCCTCGTCCGGGCCTTCGACGCCGAGGGGGAGGGACCGGCGCATCTCCGGGTCGTCCCGTAGCAACGCCAGTGCGGCCTGGGCGAGTTGCTCCGCCAGGGCGTGCCGCGTCCACGTGTGGACGCCGAGCGTCAGATGGATCGACACCTCGCCCTGTGCCTCGGCGGCGTGCAGCCAGCCGCGCGGCAGGTAGAGGACGTCGCCGGGTTCGAGCACCGTGTCGATGGACGGCTCTCCGAGCGCCGCCTCGGCGACCGCGGCGCGGTGCGCGGTCCACGGCTGGTCCCGCAGCGGGTCGGGGTGCACCGGCTCGTGGACGATCCAGCGCTTGGCGCCGGTGACCTGGAGGACGAAGACGTCGTGCACGTCGTAGTGGTCGTCGAAGCCGCGGTTCTGCGGCGGGGTGACGTAGGCGTTGGCCTGCACGGGGTGGCCGAGTTCCGCACCGAGCCGGGAGGCGAACTCCATGACCGGCTGCCAGGTGCGCTGCAGTGCCTGGAGGACCAGCGTGCTGCCGTCGGCGAAGCTCCGCCACAGCGCCGTGTCGTCCAACTGGTCCGACA
This sequence comes from Streptomyces sp. adm13(2018), assembly GCF_008042145.1. Classification (GTDB taxonomy): domain Bacteria; phylum Actinomycetota; class Actinomycetes; order Streptomycetales; family Streptomycetaceae; genus Streptomyces. The sequence continues at coordinate 40,829 of NZ_RDBH01000145.1, read as the reverse complement.
CGGTCGCGCCGACTCCGCCGGGGGACGTGTACGAGGACTCGGGGGCCGTCGAGCCGCCCTTCGCGACGCGAAGGAACGGGGTGCGCAGCCCGCGCCGGGAGACCAGCTCGTCCACCGCGGAGGCCGAGAACAGATCGGAGAAGTCACCGGCGCCGCGGGTCAGCAGGGGGGCGCGCCCCCAGACGTCCCGGGCGAACTCCTCGCGTCCGATGCCGATCAGACGCGACTCCAGGACACGGCCGCCGGAATCAGCGGCCGTGTCCCGAAGCGTCGTGGGGACGGTGCTCAAACGCCGCCGCCGGTGCTTCCGGCACCACCGTCGGCACCACCGTCGGCACCGCCATCGGCTCCGCCGTCGTGCACGCCGGGCTGACCGGCCGCGCCACCGTCGGCCGGCCCCTCGGCGCCGCTGTCAGCACCTCCGTCCGCACCTCCGTCCGCGCCACCATCGCCTCCACCGTCGGCGCCGCTGTCCGCGCCCCCGTCGGCACCGCCGTCGTGCACGCCGGGCTTGCCGGCCGCGCCGCCGTCCGCGGGGCCTTCGGCTCCGCTGTCCGCGCCTCCGTCGGCGCCGCCGTCGTGGACGCCGGGCGTACCGACGGCGCCGCCGTCCGCCGGACCTTCCTGCTGGTTCGGGTCCTGCTCGGCGTGCGCCATGGCTCCTCCTGAGAAAGGGGACGATCGATGAGGTCGGGTCCGGAGCCGGACCCTCTGTCCACGCTCACCCACCGAGGGGGGACCGGCAACCGGAGCGGCCGTCCGCGCGAGCGCGGAGCGGCAGGCGGCAGAGGCGTCATGAGGTCCCGCGGGAACCGCCGGACATCGTCGGCGCCTCCTGCGGGGCCCGTAGGGCGATCCCTCTCCGATCCGGCTGCGACGGGGGAGGGGACCGTCCCGAAGGTGAGTTCCGGCGGGCCGATACGCTGCGTCGCATGATGCGTGTGTGGGCTGTGCCGGTACTGCTCGTGCTCTGTGGTTCGGCCGTCGCGACCGGGCTCCTGCGCAAGGATCGGCCCGGGGAGGCGGTGGCGCTGCTCGCGGTGTTCCTGCTGCTGGCCGCGACGAACTCTCCCGTGCTCTTCCCGAGGTCGGTCAGCGCCGCGGAGGCGCAGCGCCGCAGCGCGGAGGACGGGCGGCCGATCGTCTACTGGAGGCCCGGCTGCCCGTTCTGCATGCGCCTGCGCATGCGGTTGGGGCGCGGCGCCCGGAAGCTGCACTGGGTGAACATCTGGCGTGACGCGGCAGGCGCGGCGGAGGTGAGGGCGGTCAACGACGGCAACGAGACGGTGCCGACCGTCGTCATCGCCGGCCGTCCCTACACCAACCCCGACCCCGCCTGGATGCGGGACCAGCTCAGCCGCTCCCGGTGACGTGGTCGCCGCACGTGCCGTAGCCGGAGCCGTACCAACGGACGTCGGTGCGGCGCCGGATCAGTCCATGGCCGGCGGATCGGCCGCGAGGGCCGCGGCCACGGCGAAGAGGCGCGTGCAGCGCCGGGCCATGGCCTCGGGTGTCTCCTCGGGATGCTTGACCCACCAGCGGACGAGGGTGCCGACCAGATCCGTCCAGACGTGGCGGAGCACGTCCGCGTCCAGGGGGTCGGCGGAGCCGGAGGCGCGCAGCAGTGCGGCGGTGCCGTCGGTCGCGAGGGCGTCGACGGCGGCCCAGTACGCGCCCGCCGCCCGGGCGGCCTCCCCGCCGGGCGGCAGGGTGCGGTCGTAGAGCACGAACCACGCCTCCCGGCGCCCCTCCAGTGCGACGAAGAGGGCGCGGAGCACCCGCAGGGGCGTGCCGGGGGTCGTGCCCGCCTCGCCCCCGGCCGTACGCATCGTGGCGAGAAGCTCGTCCCCGATGGGGGTCAGGCAGGCGACGTACAGGTCCTCCTTGGTGCCGAAGTACTGGTGGAGCAGGGTCTTGGTGACCCCGACGCGTTCCGCGACGACGGCCAGGGAGGCGGCGGCGTAGCCGCGGTGTGCGAACTCCTCCGTGGCGGCCTCCAGCATCTGCTGCCGACGCACCTCCCGGGGGACGCCCTTGGTGCCGGCCTTCGATCGAGGCGTTGCCATGCGCGGATATTATCAGTAAGTAATTTACCCCTCGGTAAATTCTCTCGCCGCCCCTGGAGCGCCCATGTCCGGCACGACGACGCAGTCGACCCCCTCCGCCCCCGTTCGGTCCTGGTGGGGCTGGGGTTGGGAGAGCGCCCACCCGGACGACGCCGAGTGCACGGCGATGGGCGCCCTGCTGCCCGGAACTCTCGCCCGCCCGCTGCCCGTTCCCCGCATCGCCGACCTCGGCATCGGGACGCCCGCCGTCCAGGCCCCCGCGAGCCTGACACGGCTGATCAGCACCGACCCGGCCGACCGCGCTGCGCACGCGATGGGCAAGGCCTACCGGGACATCGCGCGCGCCCTGCGCGGCCGCCCCGGCCGGATCCCCGACCTCGTCGCCTTCCCCACCCGGGAGAGCGAGGTGACCGACCTCCTGGACTGGGCCGGACGACACGGAGTCGCCGTCGTGCCCTTCGGCGGCGGATCCTCGGTGGTGGGAGGCGTCGAGTACCGCGGCGACCGCCACCGCGCGGTGCTCTCCCTCGACCTGACCCGGATGGACCGGGTGCTGGAGGTCGACTCCGCAGGCAGGGCCGCCCGCATCCAGGCCGGAGCGCTCGGCCCCGGCCTGGAGAACCAGCTGCGACCGCACGGCCTGACGCTCCGCCACTTCCCGCAGAGCTTCGAGTTCTCCACCCTCGGCGGCTGGCTCGCGACCCGAGCCGGCGGCCACTACGCCACCGGCCGCACCCACATCGACGACTTCGTCCAGTCGATGCGGGTCGTCACCCCCGCCGGCACCTCGGAGTCCTGGCGGCTGCCCGCCTCGGGCGCGGGCCCCTCGCCGGACCGTCTCTTCCTCGGCTCCGAGGGCACGCTCGGCGTCATCACCGAGGCGTGGGTACGGCTCCAGGCCCGCCCCGTCCACAAGGCGTCCGCCTCGCTCACCTTCACCGACTTCGGCCACGCGCTGGAGGCGGTACGCGCCCTGGCGCAGTCCGACCTCGCCCCCGCCAACTGCCGGCTCCTCGACTCCGGCGAGGCCGCGCTCGCGGGCGCCGCGCAGAACGGCTCGGCCGTCCTCGTCCTGGGCTTCGAGTCCGCCGACGCCCCGGTCGACTCCCGGCTCGCCCGGGCCGTCGACCTGGCCCGCTCCCACGGGGGCCGGTACGAGCCGTCCGGGGCGGGTGCTCCCGCCGACCAGGCGGTACGGGCCTGGCGGTCGGCGTTCCTGCGGATGCCTTACCTGCGGGACGGCCTGGCGCGCATGGGCGCCGTCGCGGAGACCTTCGAGACGGCGGCCACCTGGGACTGTATCCCCGCCCTCGTCGAGGACGTCCGCAGCACGGTCGGCGAGGCGGCACTCAGGATCTCCGGGCACCCGGCCACCGTCAACTGCCGCCTCACGCACGTGTACCCGGACGGGGCGGCGCCCTACTTCACCGTGCTCGCGGCGGGACGCCCGGGCGACGAGGTCGCCTTCTGGGACGAGCTGAAGGCGGTGGCGGGCGAGGTGCTCCACCGGCACCGGGCCACCATCACCCACCACCACGCCGTCGGCCGCGACCACCGACCCGGCTACGACCGCCAGCGCCCGGAACCGTTCGCCCTGGCCCTGAGCGCCGCGAAGGGCGCGCTCGACCCCCACGGCATCCTCAACCCGGGGGTCCTGGTGGACTGAGGCGCCCGCCCTCACCGGCAGGGGGGAGGGCGGCACGGACGGGCACGGGGGCATCGCCAGGTCGGCCGCCGGATTCCGGCCGGACGAGGAGGCACCGGACCGCCACGTCGTCGGGCCGCCGAAATCCGGCCGGACGAGAACGCCCCGGATCGCCTCGACAGGACGCCGACAGCCGGTCGGGGGGACAATGACCCTGATGATGACCGTCCTGATAGCAGGCCTGCCCGAGGGCGACGAGCTGGAGTCCGTGCGCGCCCGGGTGCACTCCAGCCCGCACTTCCGCATCGTCGCCCACGCCTTCGAACCCCACGTCGCCCTGGCCCAGGCCCGCGTGCTGCTGCCGGACATCGCGGTGATCACCCGCCACCTGCCCCACCCCGAGGCCGACCTCGCCCGCTACCGCCTCCTCCGGGATCTACGCGCCTTCGACCCGCCCACCGGGATCGTCCTCCGCCGGGACGCCGGGGAGCCGGCCGGCCCGCTGGGGCCGGGAGCCGAGCCCGTCGACGGAGCGATCCACGAGATCCGCCGCGGGGAGAGCGACGCCCTCTGGGAGGCCCTGGTCACGATCGGCCGCCGCCGCGCGAGCTGCGACACCGACCCCACCGGCCTCTGACCCAGGGTCGCCCCGCGTGTAGGCGCGAAGGCGCGGAGGGGCGGTGTGGCGGCCTTCGCGTCCGGACGGCCCCGCGGCGGGCGATGTCCATGCCGGGGTGCCTCAGGACGGCCGGCGCGGCATCACGACCGGTACGTGCAGCGGAGCGCGGAACGACAGCAGTCCGAGGGTCGGCGCATGGGCCGCCTCGGGCGCGAGCCGTACGGACGGAAGGTGGCGGGCGGTCGCCCGCAGGGCCACGGCCGCCTCCGTCCGTGCCAGGGAGGCCCCCGGGCAGCGGTGGCGCCCCACACCGAACGCGAGATGGTGGCGGACGTCGGCGCGGCCGGGGATCATCCGTTCGGGCTCGGCGAAGACGTCGGGGTCGGAGCCGCTGCCCATGAGCATCAGCAGGAGCCCGGCACCGGCGGGGAGCGCGACCCCGCCGAGCTCCACGGGGCGGGCGGTGACCCGGCGCCACGAGGTGACGGGCGGCTCCCTCCGCAGGACCTCCTCGACCCACTCCTCGGCCAGGCCCGCCGGCCCGGCCGGCCGCGGCCACAGCCCCGGTTCGGCGAGGGCGCGGCGCAGGACGGTGGAGATGAGCTGGCCGGTCGTGGACTGCCCGGCGACGAGGACGAAGAAGCACGCGCTGACCGCCGTCCGCGGGTCGAGCAGCGTGCCGTCGGGCAGGCGGTGGCGGGCCAGTGCCCCGACGAAGCTGTCCGCGGACGCGGACCCGTCACCGACGAGTCCCGTGAGCCAGGTGTGGAACTCCGCGACGAGATCGGCCAGTTCGAGCTGGCGGTTCGCCGAGGGGCGTCCCCAGAAGAGCTCGAGCGAGGCGTCGCTCCAGCGGACCAGAGTGTCCGCGTCGAGCCCCTCGACGCCGAGAAGCTCCATCATCACCCGACAGGGCAAGGTGTGTGCGAACGCCCGGAAGAGGTCGCTCGTCCCGGTGGCGTCGAGCTCCGCCCGGACGGTCCCGAGCAGCTCGTCGGCGATCCGCTCGATCAACGGGACCGCAGCCTCCACCCGACGGGCGTTGAAGAACCGCGTGACGGCGCGGCGCAGCCCCGGGTGGCTGTCGGTCGCGTTGTTGGCGAGGGCGGGACCCAGCCGGAAGCCCGCCCGCGCGAGCCGGCGCAACGCCGGTACGCCGAGGGGCGTGACCGCGTGCTGGGCGTTGTCGGGGAGGAACGCCGCCGGATCGAGCAGGACCCGCCGGATGTCCGCGTACCGGCTCACGAGCCAGAGCCCGGTGACGGCGTCCCGGTGCACCGGGGCCTCGGACCGCAGGTGGTCAAGCCAGGGGTACGGGTCCTGCACGAAGCCCTCGCCGAACAGGTCGAGCGGCCCCAGTGGATCCCCCGACCCCGACGGCGGCGCTGCCGGAGCGCAGGGGCAGGTGCCGGCCGCGCCCCGAGGGGCTGTGGTGGCGTGGGAGGCGGATGTCACGGTCGCGGACGCTAGCACGCGAACGGGTACGTACCGGTCGGCCTGTGCTCCGCGTCACCCGACACCGGCTCCGCACGGTGCAGGTAGCCGGTATCGGGTGTTCGCAGCCGCAGCCGCAGCCGCAGCCGTAGTCACCGTCGCGCTCGACGCCGTCGCAGCCGCAGCCGCAGCCGCATTCACTGTCGTGCTCAACGCCGTCCGTACCGCCGGTATCGAACGACGAGAGGGCCAGGCCGCCCCGACTGCCGGCCCGCCTACCGCCCCGACCGCGCCCTCAGTCCGTCTCCGCCGTGCTCACGGTCGCCAGGCGGCGGTTGTACTGGATCACCTCGTACCTCTCGGCGCCGGTGACCACGGCCTCGGACCGCGAGGGCGTGGCGGGGAAGAAGTCGTCCGCCCTCACCGACGCGGCGGCGGCCACGTACGCCTGCCCCCGGGGGAACGCGTACATGGAGAACCGCGTCTGGTCCGACGCGGGCAGACCCCGCGGGTACTCCGCGGCGCGCGGGTAGGCCGTGGTGGAGACGGAGACCGATGTCGTCCCGTCCGCGGGACGGACGATCCGCGCCTGAGCAGCCGGGCGGGTGTGGACGCCCCCGGGGTTGTGGATCCAGCCCTTCCGCCCGCCGAACCAGATCGCCGTCCAGTCCCCGCGCACCTCGGCGACCACGAACTCCTGACCCCACATCGCGGTGGAACCCCAGTCGTCGATGCGGTCGCTTCCCGCCGACCCGTCGGGGCGCAGAGCGAGGTCGGGGACGAGCGGAGCGCCGGCGCGTGGCTCGGTGCGCACGTAGAGGAAGTTCGACGGCTGCGTACGTGACCGGCAGGTCGGGGCGCACACCGTCACGGTCTGCGCGTTCTCGGCGTAGGTCGGGGCGATCGCCACCGCCTGGCCGACGACGAGGGGACCGGCCGTGCCCGTACCCCCGGCCGCGCGCTCCCGAGGGGTACCGGCGTGGAGGAGGGTCATGAACCTCTCCCAGTCCCAGTACGGGCCCGGGTCCCAGTGCGCGTCCGGCGCGCGGGACGGCCTCGGCGGCATGACGTTGTCGTGCCCGATGACGTGCTTGCGGTCCAGCGGGACCCCGAACCGCTGCGCCAGGTAGCCGACCAGCTCGGCCGTCGCCTCGTACTGGGCCGGGGTGAACCAGGTGGGCCCCTGGGCGGCGTACCCCTCCAGCTCGATGCCGATGCCGTGCATGTTGGTCCAGTAGTTGCCGGCGTGGAAGGCGATGTCCTTGGTGGCGACCATCTGTGTGGCCGCGCTGCCGTCGGCCTTCAACACGTAGTGGGCGGAGGCCCCGCTGGCGGGATCCTGGAACCAGCTGACTCCGCCGTCGTAGGACCCCTCGAGGTCGTGGATGACGATGTAGTCGACATCCAGGCCGTTCGAGTTCCGCGTGGACACCTGGTAGTTCGAGGCGGCGGCGGGGAGGAAGCGGCAGTTCAGCGTGCGAGGACACTCCGCCCCCGCCGCGGCCGACGCCCGCAGGCCGAGCGAGGCGAGCTGCGACCGGGTCGGGCGCACGGACGGGGACTTCGCGAGGGACACCTGCTGACCGTCGTCGCGCACCCGCTCCTTCCCGCCGCGGATCACCGCGAACACCCCCTCGGCGAACCGTTCGGCCGTGGCCGTGTCGGCCGCCTGGCTGTACTGCGCCACGGCCCCGTACCAGTGGCCGGGGTCGGCCGATGCGGTACGGGTGACTCGCCGCTGGTACGAGGCGAGCAGCGCGGCCCCTCCGCGGAGGTTCTGCCGCTCGTCCCGCTTGAGGGTCGCGGGCGCGATCCCGATCAGCGCCGCGGCGGCCCGCACCGTGTGCTCGGACGGGTCGTCGGTGCCCGTGGAATCCACCGGTCCTTCGCCCGGGCGATGCGCGTACGCACGCCCGGACGTCGTGTCCGTCAGATGCATCGGACCGTAGCCGCCCTTGGTGCTCGGCCGGCCGTCGTGGTGCTCCCACCACGAGGACTCGTGGCTGACGCCGAGCAGTACCTCCTTCGGCACCCCGAACTCCGCCGCGGCCTGCTCCGCCGCCCGCTCGAAACCACCCGGCGTCGCGTCGGAGGGCTGGGCGCTCCCGGCGGCGGCACAGCCCCACACGAGGGCCGCAGCCAAGCCCGCGGCGCCGGCACTCCGGCGCGGCCTGAGTCTCCTGGTCACACCATGTCCAATCCGCCGTGGGGTACGGGTCCGGCCGACGAGCGGCCAAGACGACCCTTCGGGACGACGGCCTCCAGGCCCCACCGACACGCCCGTCCCGGTCCGTCCCGTCACCGCACCGGCGCAGCGATCCCGCACCGCAGCGATCCAGCACCGGTACACGGCCGGTGTCCGCGCGCGGCGCGGTCTCGGGGCGACCGCGACCGCCGGCGCGCTACCCGGTCGGCCTCGGGGTGTGTCCCTCGCAGGTCCGGGTGGCGCGCCGGGCCTCGGCCCGCGGGACGCCCTGGGCGCGGAGTCCGTACGCCCCCGGGGCGGTCGTCCCCGCTTCGGCTCGCCGCCACGCACGATCGAGCCCGGAACGACCGGGCAGCGGCGGCCAGTCGGGTTCGTGACGTCCCGACGGTTCCGCGCCTTCCCGACGGTTCCGCGAGTCCGTTCGCGGCGTGACCATCCTGCCCGCCGCCGGAGGCGCGCCCGGGGCGTCTCACCGGGGTCCGCCTGTGAAAAGCTTGCGCCCGGGCACCCGCCGGGCTCAGCAGCGTGAACGGTCCACGGTGCGACGGCTCCGCTCCCGCGCGGGAGGCCCGGACGCCCCGCTCGGGCGGGCCGCCGACGACGAGTTCGGGGCACCGCCCCGTCGTGGCGGCGACGACCGCAGCCGCACGACCGCACCGCCAAGACTCCGGAAAGCAGACGATGTCCGACCCGATATCAGGACCTCCCCACCAGGCCCATCGGCCGTGGTCGCCTCCGGCGCAGGGCCCGTACCCCTGGCACGGGCCGCCGCCGGGATGGGGTCCGCCGGTTCCGCCGCCGCGAGCGCTCGGGCCGGTGGCGGCGCCGCCGGGGACCGCGTACCACGAGCAAACGCGCAACGGACGGCAGCGCGCGTGGGCGCGCGTCGGAGAGTTCTCCCTGGTAGCCGCGCTGATGGTGGCCTCGATGATCGGTGTCTTCGTCGTCGCCGCCATCGTCGGCGCTCTGGCGGGGCTCCGCTGGGCACCCGCCGACAGCGACGAGATCTTCGCCGATCCGCTGCTCGACAACGCGGTCCTGCTGGTGAGCCTGGCGCTCTGGATCCCCGCCGTACTGGTCGGCGTGCGCGTGTGCGGGAAGCGGCCCGCCGGAACGCTCGCGTCCGTCACCGGACGGCTCCGGTGGGGATGGCTGGGACGGTGCCTGGGCCTGGCCGCACTGGTCCTCGTCGTCCAGAACCTCCTCCTGGTCGCCTGGAGTCTGTTCGCGGACGGCTCGGAGGCGGTGACGGGGAAGACCCCCGGTTGGGCCGAACTTCTGCTGAGCCTGCTCGTGCTGTGGGCGCTCGTGCCGTTCCAGGCAGCCGCCGAGGAGTTCGTCTTCCGCGGCTGGCTGGTCCAGTTCGCCGGCGGAATCCTCCGCTCACCATGGCCGGGCATCGCCGTCTCCTCGGTGCTGTTCGCCCTCGCCCACGGCTACGGACAGCTCTCCGGGTTCCTGCTCCTGTGCTACTCGGCGGCCTGGTGGGCCTGGCTGACGGTGCGTACCGGGGGACTGGAGGCGGTCATCGCGGTGCACACGGTGAACAACCTGATCGCTTTCTCGCTCTCCGCCGTCTTCGGGGAGCTGGCCGACGACAGCACCGCTGCCGACGCGCCCTGGGAGGCCCTGGTCAGCGAGCTGGTGTTCGCTCCGGTGTTCTGCCTGCTGGCCGCTCGACTCGCCGTGCGGCGCGGCATCGCCGCACGCACGCCGAGCCTCCCCGCCGGACCGGTCGAGCACGCGGTCGAGGGAAAGCACCAGGACTGACACGGCGCTCCGGCCCTCCCGCGCAGGGGGCCGGGCGACCGCACCCGGTCGAGGCCGGCCAGGGATTCCGCGGGGCCCGCGGTCACGACGCGTTCTTCGCGGCGAGTGGGTGCGGACGGCCGGGCACGAAGAGCCGCGGCTGCCGGCTCATCCCGCCATCGGGGCGACACCGGCTCGCGATTCGTCGGGCAGTGACCGGCCGACATGGGGGCAGCGGGCAGCCTGCGTGAGCGCGGGGATTCGCATCCGTCGCAGAAGATCCCGGGTGCCGCGCTGGCGGAGCGTGCTGCTCCACGTCAGGCCGGGGTGGCGGGAGCGCAGGTGCGACAGCGCACGGGTGCCGAGACCGGAGCTGCGGAAGCGGTCGTGGATGACGACGGCGGTGATGATCCCCTGCGAGCAAGGGTGACAGACCCGGTACTCGACCTCGCCGACGACCTGGCGGACGTGGACCAGAAGCAGGCACTCCTCGCCGGGACCGGGGGAGTCCGGGATGTGGGGGGACAGGAAGTCGATGGCGCGGTAGGCGAGGATCCGGCGCCGGAGACGGCTGGTGAGGCGGCCGCGGCGCGAGTGCTTGGCTCCGGTACCGGCGGACGGGGATGTCGTCACGGCGGAAGCGGAGCCGAACAGGGTGATGCCGGCGGGACGCGCGTGTTGTCCGTGCATGACTCCCGTGTGCCCCGGCGGCGGCCGGATACCCACCCCGGGATGCCGTGGGGGGCGTGGCTCCTCTCCGCGACCTGCCGGCCCGCCCCCGACGAGGGGCCACAGCAGGCCTGGCGGGAGCTGAGGCGGTGCTACGGACGTGACAGCGCCGACCCCGGGGACGTGGGGTCGGCGCTGATCAGAACGGCGGTGGGGGCGGCCCGAACGCCGGTGGAGCCGGCCCGAGTGTCGGTGGTGCCACGAGTGGCGGCACCGGTTCGGGCGTCGTCGAGGCAGGCCCTGTCGGCTCAGTCGGCTCAGCCGGGCCAGGAGCCGGTGACCTTGCGGGTGGTGACCGCTCCCGCCCGGTCGACGGAGGCCTTGACGACGGCGAAGATCGCTCCCTGGAGGGCCGCCGCGATCAGGATCTCCTTCCAGGTGCGGTCCTCGTCCGTCGCGTTGGGTGCGTCGTCCTGGTGACCGATCAGCTTCCACGCCTGTTTGAAGGCCGCGCCCGCGAGCAGGCCGGTGCCGGCGCCGAGCGCCAGTCCGACGGGCTTGTAGGCGATCTTCGACATCTTCATCGACGCCGCCGGGTGCGCCGCACGAGGAGGAGGACGACGAGCGCGGCCGCCGCGGCGACCAGCGGGGTGCGGTTGGCGCGCGCCATGACGACGGCCTGGTCGGCCTTCTCGCGCACCTGGTCCGGCGTCTTCTCGGCCGCGAGCTGGCCGGCGCGGGCGGCGGAGTCGCGTACCTGCGCCGCGGCGTGTGCGGCCTTGTCGAGGACCGGATCGGGGGTGCTGTCCTTCACCAGCCGACCGGCGTGCGAGGCCTTCTCCCGGAGACGCTCGGTCATGACCGCGGCCTTCTCGGCGGCCTGCTCCTGGAGCTCGGCCGCCTTCTCCTTCGCCTGGGCCTTCACGTCCGCCTTGGCCGCCAGCGCCTCGACGGTCCGGCCCAGTTCGTCCCGGGTGTGCTCGACCTGCCTGCGGAGGTTCTCGGGAGTGGGCGAGGCGTGATTGTCGCCGTGTGAGGGGGTGTTCATCGGTGTGCTGCCTCCTTGATCTCGGCCACATCGGCCTTGACGCTGTCGATCGTCTGCTCCGGCGCGGGCTTGCCGGCCTTGGCGATCTGGTTCTTGCCGGCTGCGGCCATCGCGGCGGCGACGGCCGCGAGCAGGGCCGCGGTGATCAGGGCGGACGCCCAGAGGGGTACGAGCAGGGCGAGGGCCGCGATGACGGCGGCGACCGCGGCCTGGGCCGCGAGGATGCCGACCAGACCCGCCCCGCCGAACAGGCCGCCGCCCATGCCGAACCGCTTGCCCTTCTGGACCATCTCCGCCCTGGCCAGCTGCATCTCCTCGCGGACCAGGGTGGACATCTGCTCCGATGCCCGGGCCACGAGGTCGGCGACCGGCTCATCGGTGCCGCGGCCCCGGGAATGTCCCACAGTGCTCATGCTCGCTCTCCTTGCTTCCCGCTCCTGCGACGTGCGCGTCGGCAGCGCGCTGACCGCCGTCCCTTCCGCCGGTGCCGTGCGACGCCGGTCGACGGGTTGCGCGGTGCGCGGACGGGGATGGCCCGCACCACGCGTCGAACGGCCATGGCGGCCCCTCCGACCAGCGCGCAGCTGCCGTCATGGCGCGCCTACCCCGTAAGCAGCGGACCATCCACCCGGGCTGCGGAGCCGTCGTCCGGGGCCCCTTTCGGGGAGGCCCCCGGGGCGGGGAGGCTACGACCGGCTTGAGCAGGTGGCCGCGGTCCAGCTCGCACGGAGGTCGACGCAGACGACGGTGAGGGTGCCTTCCCAGCACGCGATCTCGTGGCTGCAGCCGTCCGGGTGGGGCAGGACTTCGTCGAGGAGCACGGTCCCGAGTTCCGTCACGCGGTTCTCGTCTTCGGGCACGACGACGAACCCGGACACCCCGGTATAGCGGATCAGCAGATCCTGGTCGTGCTTCCAGCAGTTGTGCTGGAACTCGATCTCCATCTCGGCACCACCGACACCCCGAACGGCCCGGAGTGTCAGATCCTTCACACAGCGCTTGCCACGGAAGTCGTAGTGGTCCGGATCGGTGGCGAAGGCGCGGGCGCCCGGCGGCAGCTCGCCGGAGATCGAGGGGAGGTGGTCCAGATAGGGAGCCGGGTCCAGGACTCCAGACACGCCGGCCACCTGCGCATCGAGTCGGACGTAGCGCATCGGCCTTCGCGTTCCCTTCGGAGAATGTCGCTCCAGGACCGGTCGCCCCGAAGCCGTGCATCGCCGGAGCCCCGAGCGCCCGTGGTCTCCGCGGCTTCCGCGGTTTGCGCGGATCGGCGTTGTCGGTGCTCGATGTTAGCGTCGCGACCATGGCTAACCGTTCGTATCTCTACTCCGCAGACACGATGCCGACCGAGGCAGAGGTCCCCCAGCAGATCCGCTGCATATCCGAGCACAACGGCGACGTCCCCCTCGCGCACCAGCTGTTGGTGGGGCGGGGCACGACCATCGTTTCCTCCATGATCTGGAACCCTCCGATCGGCATCGCCGCGGACTACGCCGAGGGCGCGGCCCTGCTCCGCGGTCTGCTGCACGTGGTGGGCAAGGGCCTTGAGGACGACGAGGAGTTCGCCGAATGCGTCGCCCGGACCACGGCCCACCTGGAGAAGCAGGAGGCGAAGCACTTCGTCCTGGAGACCGGGGAGATCGTGTCGATGACCGGTGACGATCCGGTGGCGAGTGTGCGAGAGCTCGTGTCCGTCGACATCCCGCACGCCGTCGCCCAGGCGGAGGCGGCGATCGCCGGCGAGAACGACGCATGGCTGGTGTCGCTCCGAGCGGACTGGCAGCGGCACTTCGGGTCCTTCTACAGCGACGCGCTCTACTTCTCCTTCTCCTCCTGAGGTGACACCGGCGCACGACGGAACCGGGCGTCCACTCCGGTCGTTCCGGCGCGGCTGCGATAGGTTCCGGGATATGCCCGAACCCGGAAGGTACGCCTGGCCGGCCGTCCCGATAACCACCGAGCGGCTCGTGCTTCGCGAGAGCGAGGCCGGGGACGCGGTACGCGACACGACGCGGCCCCGCCTGCAGCGCAGCAGCAGGCGGGGCCGTAGCGGATCCCCCGACGGGGGTGGCGGGGAGGCCGTGCGCACAGCATGCACCCGAATCCAGCCACGGGATAGAGGAGTGGCGAATTTCGTATGGCTGCCGAGCCCTCCAGCGAGGCTGCATGGGCCGCCCTCCACGGAGGCTGACCGCCGACAGGCGCGATAGGTTCCACGCATGGGTGTGTACATGGTGAGTCTGTGCGCCGAGGACTGGTTCGGCGCCGACGAGGACGGGTGGGGCGAGGTAGCCTCGGCGCTCGACACGGAACTCGTACGGCGCGGCCTGTCGCCCTACAAGGACGCGCCCCCGGAGACGCGGTTCCAGCGCGGATCCGGGCTGAGGTTCGAGGAGAAACTGGCCCCGCCCATGACCGGGTTCACCGCTCTGGGCGAGAGGCACCTGTCACCGGAGGAGTGGGAGATCCTCTGCGGCTGGTCCGTCCTCGTGCCCGTCTCCCTCGATGAGGAGATCTGGATGCCCATCGAATCCGCCGACTTCCACTCCATGATCGCCGGCGCCCCTCAGGTGCTGGTGATCGCCGAGAAGCTGGCGGCGGCCATCGCTCTGCCTCCCGAAGTCCCGGCGACGTGCGACAACCTCGACCTGAGCACCTGGTTCGGTCGCCACGCGGCGAAGGTGGCCGGCGCGCGTCCGGGCCCGTGGAGCGAGGACCTGGACGCGGCCTTCTACGTGGCACTCTTCCTGCGCGCCGCCCAGCACTCGATCCGGCGCGGCTGCCCCATGATCTGCAGGTGAGATCACCCCTGCGTCACTGGGCCCCTACGTCCCGCCCGCACGAGCCACCGTGCCACCGGACTTCCAAGCCCCGCCCGCAGGGGCCCTTCGGGTGTCCCGCCCTCACGGGCGACCCCGCCACTGCAGCACCTTCAGTGCGGTGCCCACCTCGATCGTGTGCTGGGAGAGGGGGCGCGGCAGGAGCTGGTCGGCGCGGGCGAGGCGCCGGAGGAGGGTGTTGCGGTGGGTGAAGAGGCGGGCGGCGGCGCGGGTGGCGTTGCACTGCTCCTCGACGAAGACACGGAGCGTGTCGACGAGTTCCGGCGCCGCGGACTCCAGGCCGCCGAGCGTCCGCGCGACGAAGCGGTCGGCGCGCTCGGGGTCGGTGGTGAGCAGGGCGACGAGTTCCACCTCGTGGTGGAAGGCGAGCCGGGAGGGTGAGGTCAGCCGGGTCAGCATCTGCTGGGTCGTGAGGGCGTCGAGATGACTGCGGCGGAAGCCGTCCACCCCCGCGGCGGGGGAGCCGAGCGCGACCCGTACGTCCGGCAGGTGGTCCAGCGCGGCGCGTGCCGAGTCTCCGTCGGGCCGGCCGTGGACCCACAGCCAGCGTGTCGCGGCGCCGGCGAGGACGCTCAGGGGCCGCAGCTGGCCGGCTGCCTCGGCCAAGGCGTCGGCGGCGCGGTCGAGTTGGCTCAGGTCTGCGTCGGGAACGTCCGTCCAGACGATCGCGGCCGTGTGCGTCGGCTGCAGCCGGTAGCCCAGCCGGCTCTCGGCGCGCTGCTGGGTGATCGGCGCCCCCTCCAGCAGGAGCGTCACGGTCTCGCGGCGCTCGGCGTGGGTGCCCCGGGTGAGTTCGTCCCGCTCGGCGCTCATCCGCGCCGAGACCGTGCGTACGGTGTCGTCGACGAAGGCGGCGATGGAGCGCAGCGACACGTCGAGCAGTTCGCGCAACTCCTCCGGATCGCTGGTGAGGGTGCAGGCGATCTGCGTCCACATCCGCACGGCGACGCTCTCGCCCACCCGGTAGGCGTCCAGGGCCGACTCGTCAAGGCCACGGCGGATCATGTCCCGGGCGACGGCCAGCGGCTCCTGTGTGTCGTTGGCCGGGACCGGCTCGCCCGGCGCGCGTACGTTGGACGCGGCCCAGAACAGCAGGTTGGAGCGGTTGGTGAGACGGGTCCCCGCGGCGAGGACGGGATCGGCCGCGATCTGCCCCCTGGCCGCCCCGGACAGGGTCGCCGCGTCGAGCTCGGCAAGCCAGTCGGGGGACGGGGTGAGGGCGATCTCGGCACCCCGCCGGATCAGTTCCCTGATACGCGGGGAGGGCGGCGGCCATGACATCCGCCCATCGTAGCGGTGCAGATCGTCACCTCTCCCGCCGCCGATGATGCACTTTGCACGTTGTCGCGGTCCGGCTACTTCAGCAGCATGGACGCAGCCGTCCCTCGACACCGCCCGGAGCCGCCCGTGTCCCCGTCCTCTGCCAGGCCCGCCGCCGAGCACCTCGACGTCCTCATCGTCGGAGCCGGGATCTCGGGCATCGGCGCCGCGCGCTACCTGAAGACCGAACTGCCGGCGAAGAGCTTCGCGATCCTCGAAGCCCGCCAGGCGTCCGGAGGGACCTGGGACCTTTTCCGCTACCCGGGCATCCGGTCCGACTCCGATCTGCACACCTTCGGCTACGAGTTCAAGCCCTGGCGCGACGAGCAGTCCATCGCCGACGCCCCGCGCATCCTCGACTACCTGCGGCAGGCCGCCGCCGAGAACGGCATCGACGCGCACATCCGGTACCACCGCAGGGTGCTCGGCGCGTCCTGGTCGACCGACGAGGCACGCTGGACCGTCGAGGTCGAGCGGACCGACACCGGCGAGCGCACCATCCTGACCTGCGGCTGGCTCTTCTGCGCCGGCGGCTACTACCGCTACGACGAGGGCTTCACCCCCCACTTCGAGGGCCTGGACCGCTTCCCCGGACCCGTCGTGCACCCCCAGCACTGGCCGGAAGACCTGGACTACGCGGACAAGCGCGTCGTGGTGATCGGCAGCGGCGCCACGGCGGTCACCCTCGTACCGGCGATGGCGGCGTCCGCCGCACACGTCACCATGCTCCAGCGCACACCGACCTACGTCGTGCCCGTCCCGCGCGCCGACCTGCTCGCCAACACGTTCAGGAAGTGGCTCGGCGAGCGACGCGGCTACGCCCTGTCCCGCCGCAAGAACATCGCGCAGCAGCGCCTCGTCTGGAGCTTCTGCCGGCGGTTCCCGAAGACGGCGCGACGGCTCATCCGATGGATCAACGCCCGCCTGCTGCCCGCCGGTTATCCCGTCGACGAGCACTTCAACCCGCCGTACGACCCCTGGGACCAGCGGCTCTGTGCCGTCCCCGACGGAGACCTCTTCCGCTCCATCCGCGAAGGCCGGGCCTCCGTGGTCACCGACAGAATCGCCCACTTCACCGAGCAGGGCGTCCTGTTGGAGTCCGGCCGCGAGCTGGCGGCCGATGTCATCGTCACCGCCACCGGACTGAACGTGCAGGCCTTCGGCGGCCTGCGGCTCACCGTCGACGGCCACGCGGTGCGGCTGCCGGACACCCTCGCCTACAAGGGCATGATGCTGTCCGGCGTCCCCAACTTCGCCTTCGCCATCGGCTACACCAACTCCTCCTGGACCCTGAAGATCGGCCTGCTCTGCGAGCACTTCTGCCGGCTCCTGGCCCACATGGACGCCCACGGCCACGACAGCTGCCGACCCGAGCCGTCGAACCCGGGCATGCCGACCCGCCCGCTCCTCGACTTCGGTGCCGGCTACATCCGACGCGCCGTCGACTCGCTGCCCCGCCAGGGGGACCGGATGCCGTGGCTGACCTCCATGGACTACCGCGACGACGTCAAACTGCTGCGCTCCGGCAGCATCGCCGACCCGGAACTCCGCTTCTCCCGGGCCGGAACCCGAGCCCGCACCGGTACGAGCACGAGCACGAGCACGAGCACGAAGACGACGGCATGAGACAAGCGGACCGCCCGGTCCGCCCACCGCCGCGCACCGACCCTGCTCAGCACGGCCCCGCGCGCCGTCCGGAGACACCGGGAGGAGGAACAGAGCGAAGAGGACGGCCAGGCAGGGGCCGACGCCGACCGGGGCGACCGACGCCGACCGCGCCGTGGCCCGACCCCTGAGACCGGCCACCGGCCAGGGTGCGCGCTACTCCGCCGCCAGGCGGGGCGTGCGCGGGGGCACCGTGCGGCGGTCGCCCGTCGTCTCGAAGGCCGCGGCGAGGGCGAGCAGGTTGTTGTCGTCGTACGCGCGACCCGCGAAGGTGAGCCCCACGGGCATCCCGATGTCGGCCATGGTGCCCATGGGCACCGTGACGGTGGGGATGCCCAGGTGACGGGGGACGAGGTTGCCGTTGGCGACCCAGACGCCGTTGCGCCAGCCCAGGTCCGCGGACGCGGTGTCGGTGTCCATGTCCGCGGGGCCCACGTCGGCGACAGCGGGGAACACCACGGCGTGCAGGCCGAGTTCGTCCATCCACTGCTCCAGGTCGACGCGCCGCGTCTCCTCCAGGCCGCGCAGACCCTGCTCCAGGAGGGGCATGTCGGCCAGGGAGGCGTACGGGCGTTCGCGGACGAGGCGGGGGTAGTCGCCGATGGTGTCGTCGAAGCCGTCGTAGCGGTCGGGGAGTTCGCCCTCCCGCTTCGGCCAGATCCGGTCGCTGTCGACGCCTGCGAGGCTGGGGAGCGCGGGGTCGTCGTTGGCGCGCAGGAAGTCGTCCCAGGCCCAGGCGGACAGGTCCTCGATCTCGAAGGTCAGGTAGTCGCGGCTGACGAGGCCGCGGGTGAACAGCGAGGGCGCTCCGGGGCGGTCCGACTCGTAGCGGGAGACGACGGGGAAGTCGACCTCGACGACCTCGGCGCCGGCGGCCTCCAGGTCGCGGCGCGCGGCCTCCCACAGGTCGATCACCGACGGGCGGGTGTCGACGCGCTGCCCGGTCTGACCGCCGATGCCGCCGTCGGGGTTGGTTCCCGCCTCGGGGTCGGCGTTGATGTACATACGGGGGACGCCGACGCGCTTGCCGGCGAGCGCCCCGGCGGCCGCCTCGGCGTCGGCGGGCGCGAGGGCCGGGTAGGAGGCGGGGCGTACCTGCGAGGGCGAGGGCAGCTCGACCCACGGCTGCGCGCGCCACAGGTCCCCGCGGGTCTCGGCGTCGTCGGCGACGAGGACGTCGAGGAGTTCGAGCAGGTCCGCCATGGTGCGGGTGTGGGGGACGACGACGTCCATGGTCGGTACGAGGGGCCAGTTGCCGCGGACGGAGATCACACCGCGGCTGGGGGTGTAGGCGCAGAGCGCGTTGTTGGAGGCGGGGGCGCGGCCTGAGGACCAGGTCTCCTCGCCGAGGCCGAAGGCCCCGAAGGACGCCGCCGTCGCGGTGCCGGAGCCGTTGGAGGAGCCGGAGCCGTACGCGCTGGTCAGCCACTCGGCGTTGTAGGGGCTCTCGGCGCGGCCGTACACACCGCGCTGCATGCCGCCGTTCGCCATGGGCGGCATGTTGGTGAGGCCGATGAGGATCGCGCCGCCGGCCCGCAGCCGCTCGATGGTGAAGGCGTCCTTCTGGGCGACCAGGTGCTCGAACGCGGGGGAGCCGGACGCGGCGGTGAGCCCCTTGGCGAGGTAGCTGTCCTTGGCCGTGTACGGGATGCCGTCCAGCGGCCCCAGGGTCCGGCCGTCGGCCCGACGGGCGTCGGAGGCCTCCGCCTCCGCCCTGGCGTCCGGGTTCATGACGACCATGGCGTTGAGGGCGGTGGCCGTGCCGGGCCGGTCATAGGCGTCGATCCGCGCCAGGTAGGCGTCGAGCAGCTCGACCGCGGTCGTCTCGCCCTTCTCCAGCGCTGCGCGCAGGTCGGCGATGCTGGTCTCCACGACATCGAATCCGCGTGGCATGTGGGTGTCTCCCGGGTGGTGAGCAGGGCGGGCGGGCCGTCGGCCGCGGGGGTGCCGGGGGCGGCCAGGGACAGGCGGCCGCCGCAGCACCCTCATGTTAACTAGATTTTCAGTCTAGACTAGGGGTCTAGAATTCCGGAACCTACACTGGGGACCCGATCAGCCGGACCGAAAGTGAGCCCATGCCGACGCCCCAGACAGGGCCAGCCCGGCCCGACGACCACACCTCGCCCCAGGGAACGCCGGGGCCCGCTGACGTGGTGCCCGGGGAGGCGGACGACCAAGCGGCCGGCGGCGGCTCCCCGCGACCTGCCGGGCGGGCCCCGTTCGCGCGCAAACGCCAGCCCAGTGGTGACGAGGCTCGCGAGCGGGCCATGCGCGCGGCCATCGGCGTCATCGCCGAGAAGGGCACCGGGGCCCTGCGGATGTCGGACATCGCCGCACGGGCCGGCATGAGCACCGGCCACATCCTCTACCACTTCGGCAAGAAGGACCGGCTGCTGCTCGAAGTCCTCGCG
Source organism: Streptomyces sp. adm13(2018) (assembly GCF_008042145.1). Classification (GTDB taxonomy): domain Bacteria; phylum Actinomycetota; class Actinomycetes; order Streptomycetales; family Streptomycetaceae; genus Streptomyces. The sequence continues at coordinate 21,157 of NZ_RDBH01000145.1, read as the reverse complement.
TGGAGCCAGGCGGACATCTGGGCCGGGTACCAGGAGGCCGCCGACAAGGCGGGATCACCGGCCGAGAAGCTCGACCTGTTCATCCGCTTCTACCTGCCCCGGCACGCGGGCGACGACCGGTACGCCCTGTGGACCCAGGTCCTGGCCCAGCGCCACGACGAGGCGGGCCGGAAGATCCTCACCGAGCTGCTCGACGGCTGGGACGAGCGCCTGGAGGTCATCCTCCGGGAAGGCCGGGACCTGGGACAGTTCGTCGCCGTGGAACTCCCCGAGTTCACGATCCGGGCCGTGGCCATGCTCAGCGGCCTCGCGGAGGACGTCATGTTCGGCCGCTCCCGCTGGGAACACACCTCCGCCCACGCCTTCGCCCTCACAGCCCTGCTACGAGAGCTCCGCCCCGCAGAGAAGGGCTGACCAGGCCGACCAGGCCCTGGAAATCCTCCAGCCCCCACAGCCCCAGCCACCGCTGTCGGCTGTTTCGGAAGTGGATCACCCACGAGCGAGCCACTCGTTGACGGTTGCGACCCGTACGGTCGCCTCATCGCGGGCGGCGAGCTTGTCTCCCCACAGCCGCAGCTCGTCAACCGGCTGCGAGCTCAGGCGAGGCGGGGCCGGCCGTCGATGGGGAGCCCCAGTCGTCGCAGTACTGGAGGTGTATCTCGCGTGCGTTGCCGAGGATCCCGGCGTTGGCGTGGAGCGTGGAGCAGAAGTGGGAGTCGCCCGGTCGGGCGGGTGTGTGTCCGGGGCCGTTTCGGGCGACATCATGGAAGTGCGGGGCGGTGTCCCTGAACACCGCTGCGCTGCCGGTCATGAACAGGGTCTCCGCGTGGAGGTGCTGGTGGAACAGGTCCCGGTTCTCCCGGTAGTGCCGTGCTTCGTGGTCGATCCCGGTTTCGTCGATACCCGCGGCGTCCGCCAGGGTCACGGTCTGCGGCCGTCCGCGGTCGAGCCGACCCCGTAGCTCCTTCCAGCGCGAAGGCGCGAACTGGAGCGAGTGGTGCACCAGTACGAGGTCCAGCTGCCGCTCCGCGTCTCCATTCGGCTGCCCCGTGGGGGTGTGATTGCGTCGCATCGGGACGTGGACCAGCGAGCGCGGTGACGACGCGGCCAACTCCCACAGCGCACCGACGCGTTGGGCGGCATCCTGGTCGAGGAAGACGTCCAGCCACCGGTCGCGGTCGATCAGTACCGCGTGGACGAGCGGGTGGGCCGGTCTGATGACCTTGAACTCGGTGGGTCCGAGCCGTGCCCGGTGGATGGTGATCGCCAGTTTCACTGATTCTCCGAGACGCGACGGCTGACACCGGCCGTGCAGGCAGCCCGTTCGCCGGAGTCGATACGACGGGGAAGGTAGCAGGAACCTGCTCTGACCTGCGACGGAGATAGCGACCGCGCCCCGTCTGCGCGCCATGTCGGGGAATGCCGGCGTCGCGGCCTGCCTTCGGTGGGCCTCACCGATCGCCGTTCTGCGTCTGCGACTGTGCAGCCGGTCAGCCCTGCGACGTTCGCGGCCGCAGCTCGAATCCGAAGCCCAGCGTGCCCGGGTCGAGGGTCGTGGCGCCGCCGTCGACGGTGAGTACGGCGCCGTTGACGAAGGAGGCGGCCGGCGACAGGAGCCAGGCGATCGCTTCCGCGACCTCCTCGGGCTTGCCGGGCCGGCCGGTGGGCAGGGACCGGGTGACCTACTCGTACGCCGCTTCCAGGCCGTCCAAGCTGCCCGAACCGTCCGCGCCACGACGGCCGAGATCCGCTTCCTGGGCGAACCGCGTCATGCGGCGGTCGGCCATGTCGGTGCGGATCCAGCTGGGGCACACGGTGTTGGCGCGAAGCCCGGCGCCCGCGTAGTCGACGGTGAGGGAGCGGCACAACTGGAGCAGCGCCGCCTTGGAGGTGGCGTATGCGGCACTCCCCGGCCCGCTCAGCAGGGCGGACACCGAGGCCACGGCGACGACCGCGCCGCGGGCTTCCAGCAGGTGGGGCAGTGCGGCGCGCAGCAGCAGGAACGGGCCGGTGAGGTTGGTCCGCATGACCTCGTCCCAGTCGTCCAGGGTCACCTCGCCCACCCCGCCGCCCCGCCCGATGCCGGCGTTGAGGACCAGGCCGTCGAGCCGCCCGTACGCGTGGATGACGGTCTCGACGAGTGAGGTGACCGCGGCGGGGTCGCCGATGTCCGACGGGACGGGCAGCGCTCCGGTCTCCTCGGCGACCAGCCGAAGCGGCTCGGGCCGCCGACCCGACACCGCCACCTTGTGTCCCGCCCGGGTCAGGGCCCGCGCGGTGGCGGCCCCGATCCCCGTGCCGCCCCCGGTCACCACGTACACCCGCTGGATCGCCTGGCCCGCTTGGCCCGCTTGGTCCGCCATGAACGTCGCCTCTCCTTACCTCGTCGGCCCCTACCCCGCAGAAGATGATCTCAGGGACGGTCTCAGGGACCCACCACTCGGCCCGGTCCCTGGGCGCACTGCCGTCCCCCATTCACGAACCCGACGACGCCGTCCCGAGGAAGCGGACGTGAGGGCGGTCGTCGCGGCCCGGGAAGGTCACGGCGGCGCGGACGCCGTACACGTCCCTGATGAGCTGCTCCGTGAGGACGTCCGCGACCGGCCCGGCGGCCACCACCCGCCCCTCGTGCAGCACCACCACATGGGCGCAGTACATCGCCGCCAGGTTGAGGTCGTGCAGCGCCATGACGCAGGTGAGGTCCAGGCTCGACACCAGTGCCAGGAGGTCCAGTTGGTGCTGGATGTCGAGGTGGTTCGTCGGTTCGTCCAGGAGGAGATCGCGCGGGTCCTGGGCGAGCGCGCGGGCGATCTGGACCCGCTGGCGTTCGCCGCCGGAGAGAGTGCACCAGGTGCGGTGAGCGCGGTCCGTCAGCCCGGTACGGGCGAGCGCGGTCCGCACCGCCTCCTCGTCGGCCGCCGTCGCCGGTGACCAGGAGCGGCGGTGCGGGATGCGTCCCAGGCGTACGACGTCGGCCACGGTGAGGTCGACCTGCGTGTCGGCGTGCTGCTCGACGACCGCGAGCCGCCGCGCCAGCACGCGGCGCGGTACGCCGCTCAGCGGGTCGCCGTCGAGGGTCACGAGCCCGGCGTCCGGCGCGAGGACCCCGGCCAGCACGCGCAGGAGGGTCGACTTCCCCGAACCGTTCGGGCCCAGAAGGCCGGTGAGCGTACCGGGGCGCGGAGCGATGGTCACGCCGTCCAGGACGAGGGCGCCGCCGGCGGTACGGGAGACACGGTCGGCGTGCAGCCCCGTACGACCGCCGAGTCGGGTCGCCGAGTCGGTCATCGGGTGCTCCTGCTGCGGTACAGGACGAGGACGAACGCCGGGACGCCGACGAGCGACGTCACCACGCCCACCGGCACCTCCTGCGGGTCGAGCACGGTACGGGCGAGGGTGTCGGCCCACACCAGGAAGACCGACCCGGCCAGTGCGGTCAGGGGCAGCAGCCGGGCGTGACCGGGGCCCGCGAGGGCCCGGATCGCGTGCGGCAGGACCAGGCCGACGAAGCCGATCGCGCCGGCGGACGAGACCAGGACCGCGGTCAGCAGGGCGGTGACCGAGAGCAGGACGAGACGGGTCCGCGCGACCCCGACGCCCAGCGCCGCCGCCGCGTCCTCGCCGAACGCGAAGGCGTCCAGCGTACGGGCGTGTCCGCCGCAGACCGCGAGTCCGACGGCGAGGACGGCGGCGCACACCCCGACATCCGTCCACCCCGCCCCGGAGAGCGAGCCCAGCAGCCAGAAGAGAACCCCTCGGGTGGTCTCGGCGTCGGCGGCGGTCATCACGACGAACGAGGTGAGGGCGGAGAAGAGCTGCATCGCCGCCACCCCGGCCAGGACGACGCGGTCGGTCGACCCGCCCAGCGTGTGGCTGAGGACCAGGACCAGGGCGAAGGAGCAGAGCGCGCCGAGAAAGGCGCCGCCGGTGACGGAGAGCAGGCCCCCGCCCGCGCCGAGGACGATGACGGCGACCGCACCGGTCGAGGCGCCGGAGGAGACGCCGAGGACGAACGGGTCGGCGAGCGGGTTGCGCAGCAGGGACTGGAGGACCGTGCCGCAGACCGCGAGTCCGGCCCCGCACGCGGCCGCGAGGAGGGTGCGGGGCAGCCGCAGGTCCCAGACGATGCCGTCACGGATCGGACTCAGGCCGGACGGGTTCCCGCCGAGGTGGGCGGCCACGACGGACCAGGAGTCCGCGACGCGGATGTCGGCCGGGCCGATCGTGAGGGCGACGGCGATCGAGGCGCACAGCAGGACGACCCCGCCCACGGCGGCGACCGGCGCGAGGGCCCGGGAGGAGCGGACGGACGCACGCGTGGATCTGCCCGCTGCTGCGGGACGGCAGGATCGTTGCACCGCCACGGGACGCCCGAACCGCCCTACTGCCGGGGGACGGCAGGATCGCTCCACCGCCGCGGGACGGTCGGCGCGCTTCCGGTCCGGCGGATCCGCCGTCTGGCACTCCGTCTCCGTCCCCGCTTCCGGCTCCGTCTCCTTCTCCAATCCCGGCCGGGTCACTTCGCGAGGCCGTACGTCGTGAGCGCGGCGGCGACCTTCTCGATGCCCTCGACGGTACGGATGGTGGGGTTCATGGCCTGTCCGCTGAGCATCACGTACCGCTTGTTCCGCACCGCCGTCATGTTCCGGGTGACCGGGTGCGACTCCAGGAACTCGATCTTCTTGGCGGCGCTCTCCGCCGACTGCGCCTTGCGGGTCAGATCGGCGATCACCAGCACGTCGGGATCGCGGTCGGCGACGGTCTCCCAGTTGATCTGCGGCCACTCCTCCTTCGTGTCGTCGAAGACGTTCTTCACGCCGAGCGCCCCGCTGATGATGCCCGGGGCACCGCAGCAGCCGGCCATGTACGGGCCCTTGGAGTCGGAGAACCAGTAGAGGACGGACGCGTCGCCGAAGTCCGCGCCGGTCGTGGCCTTGTCGACCCGGGCGCGGAGCTCGCCCACGAGCTTCTCCCCGCGCTCCGGCACGCCGAAGACGCGGGCGAGGTCCCGGACCTCGCCGTACACGGTGTCCATGGTCAGTGGCTTCGTCCGCACGCCGTCGCCGCCACCGCCGTTGTCCTTGCCGACGCAGTCGCCGGGGGAGAGGTAGGTGGGTACGCCGAGCTCCGTGAACTGCTCCCGCGGGGCCACGCCGCCTTTGCCGAGGGTGTACAGGAAGGAGGCGCTGACGAAGTCCGGTTCGACGTCGAGGACCTTCTCGAAGGACGGGTAGCGGTCGGCGAGCCGGGGCACGGTCGCGTTCGCCTTCTCCAGCCCGCCGAGGACCGGATCGGTCCAGGTGGCGGTGCCCACCATGCGGTCGGCGAGGCCGAGGGAGAGCAGGATCTCGGCCGACCCCTGGTCCAGGGCGACGGCGCGGCGGGGGGCGTGGTCGATCTCGACCTTCTGTCCGCAGTTGTCGAGACGGACCGGATGACCGGGGCCCGCCGGCTTCGCCTCGGGTGAGGACGGCGTGGTGGCGTTGCCGCAGCCCGCGACGAGGGCGGCGGCGACGGCGAGCAGCGCGGCGGAACGGAGACGGTGGGGGAGGGGCACAGGGGAGTCCTCTGCGTCAGGGCTCATGCGCGGAGCCTGTCGTACGGTGCTTGCCGGGCGGCGGCTCGCCGCACGGGGCGCCAGCAGGTCTTCGGACTCGGGGTCGTCCGGACGGAGCGCCTTCCCAGGCCCGTCGGGACCCAGTGGCCGCTGCTCCGCCCGTCACCCTCACCGCTGCGCGTCAGCTCCGGATTCCCACCGGATTCCCTGACCCGCGCACATACCGTTCGATACGTACAGGGGTACGACTGGCCCGGGCAAACTACCACAGGGCGATCTTGGAGCAGATGGGCCGTCCGGTGGGACGTCCGCCGCAGCAAGTGCAGGTGAGGGGCGAGGCGTCGCCGTTCTCCGGGGTGGGTCACGGCCCTTGCGTCCCGTCCGCCCGAGCCGTACGCGGGGCCCGATCCGGGGGTGTCTGCCGTCGCGGGTGCATGAGAAGGATCTCCCCGGGCACCCGATTGAGGGAGGAGAGCAGCATCCCTCCCTATCGAGTTAGGCGGTGTGATCATGGGAAGCGACGTAAGGACCGGCCCTCCGAATCTGCCGGACCCGTCGGATCCGGAACTGGCGCCCCCGACGCGTCCTGTCCCGCCCGGCCCGTCGGGGCCTCCGCCGGAGCCCGGCCGTGAGCCCTGGTACGCGGAGATGACGGAGCTGGGCACTCCGCCCAACGATCCGGTGCCTCCGACCCCTACCCCGGCGCCCGGGCCCGGWCCGGGCCCGCAGCCGGGTCCGGCACCCGGCCCGGTGCCCGTGCCCGGCCCCGACCCCGTACCCCCGACTCCGCCGCAGCCCGGCCCGGACCCCCAGCCGGGCCGGGCTGCGGCGGAGTCGGGGGTACGGGGTCGGG
>NZ_RDBH01000145.1:11390-14647 GCF_008042145.1 Streptomyces sp. adm13(2018) | reverse complement strand
TCCGGAACGGCCACTGCCCGGTAACGAATTGACCCACGCCGTTTCGGCCACCTAAGTTCTGCGTAAAGCTTGCTCCACAGGGACAGGCTCTCCCGCTCGCACACCCGGTCCTTGGGGGGACAAAGTGAACTGGTACCTCGACGTCATCAAGAAGTACGCCGTCTTCAGCGGCCGGGCACGGCGCAAAGAATTCTGGATGTTCCAGCTCTTCAACTTCATCATCTCGATCGTGCTCGTCGCCATCGGCACGGCGATCGACTTCTCGCTGCTGAGCACGATCTACTCGCTGGCCGTCCTCCTGCCGTCCCTCGGCGTCACGATCCGCCGTCTGCACGACACCGGCCGCTCGGGCTGGTGGATCCTCATCGGCCTGGTGCCGATCGTCGGCTTCATCATCATCATCGTCTTCACGGCCTCCGAGGGTGAGCCGCAGCAGAACGCCCACGGCCCGAACCCGAAGCTGGCCCCGGCCTACTGACGGTCCCGGCCTTCTGACGGCGCGGCCCCCTGAGGGCCACGGTCCGCTGAAGTCCCCTGTGCAAGGCCCCCGGAGATTCCTCCGGGGGCCTTTCCGCGTTCCGCCGTGCCCGGCGGCCCGCCGGCACGGACCGCGTCACCGGGCGGCCGGTGCCGCATAGAGCCGCCGCGGCGCGTTCGCCCGGGCCTCCTTGTGCAGGATGGCGCACGTCCCGGACCGAGGCCCCCGCCTAACCTCGCCACAACGGCACCAACGAGGGGCGGTACCACCGGTGAACTGGCACATCCACGACTACCGCGAGAGCGATCTCGCCGCCGTCGTCCATCTGATCGACACGACCGCGGAACTCGGGCAGGAGTCCGTATTCTCGCTGGCCGAGTGCATCAGCGCCCTGACCGGCCGCCAGCCGGCCGTGGTGGCCGTCCACCAGGGCGTGCCCATCGGCGCCGCGCTCGCCTCGGTCTCCGGCGAGCGGGCGTGGGTCATGCGGATCGCGATCTCCTCGGCCTGGCGCGGCCGCGGTCTCGCCAGCGCGCTCCTCGTGGAACTGGAGCGGCGGCTGGTGGCGGCCCGGGTCGGGCGGATCGCGTACGTCCTGCCGGAGGAGGAACTCCTCGGCGAGGGCCTCCTGAACGCCGGGTACAGCCGCCGGCCGGCCGTGGCGTACTTCGAGAAGGTGGAGCCGCTGCACGGCCCCGCCGCCGGGCTCCTCGACGACCTGGGCGGACGGCTGCTCCCCGGTGACCTCTGGGCCAAGGTCGCCGGTATGGAACGGGAGAAGGACCTGATCGAACGAAGGGTGGTGCTGCCGCTCGCCGAGCCGGAGCGGGCCGGCCTGCACGGGGTGCGACCGCCGCGCGCGATCGGCCTGTTCGGCCCGCCCGGCACCGGCAAGACGACCTTCGCCCGCGCGATCGCCTCCCGGCTCGGCTGGCCGTTCGTGGAGATCCTCCCGTCCCGCCTGGCCGACGAGGGGAACCTCGCCGCCGCGCTGCGGTCGGCGTTCGCCCGGATCGCGGAGCTGGAGCGGGTCCTCGTCTTCATCGACGAGGTCGAGGAGATCGCCCCCGTCCGCTCGGAGCCCGCGCAGCCGGGCGGCATGCACGGGGTGACGAACGAACTCCTCAAGCTGATACCGGGGTTCCGGGAGGGGGACGAGCGGCTGCTGGTCTGCGCCACCAACTCGATCCGCTCGCTCGACCCGGCGTTCCTGCGGCCCGGCCGGTTCGACTACCTCATCCCGATCGGTACGCCGGACAAGGCGGCGCGGGCCGCCATCTGGGGCCGGTACACCGACGGCAGGCCGGAGGTCGACATCGACGAACTGGTCCTGTCGAGCGACCTGTTCACCCCGGCCGACATCGAGCACGCCGCCCGGATCGCCGCCCAGGCGTCCTTCGAGCGGGACCTGCTCGCCGTCGGCGCCCGGGGCGGGGACGGTCCGGCGCCCGGTGCGAGCACCGCGGACTACCTGGCGGCCATCGGCGAGTGCCGGCCCACGGTGACCCCCGAGATGGTGGAGCAGTTCGCCTCGGACATCACCTCGCACGCCCGGACCTGAGGGCCTCCTCCCGGAGCGCGGCCTCCAGTTCGTCCCGGTCCGGCGGCCACGAGCCGCCCCGGGAGACGGTGACCGCCGCCGCGGCGGACGCCCGCCGCAGGAGCCCGTCGAGATCCTCGGCATCCAACGTGCCCAGGGCGTCCCGGCCCTGCCCGGCGAGTGCGTCGAGGACGGCCGACATGAAGGAGTCCCCCGCGCCGACGGTGTCGGCGACGGCGACCGGGAGCGCCGCGGCCTCGACCAGGTGCTTCCGGCCGAGGGCGAACGAGCCGGCCGCGCCCCGGGTGACGAGGACGAGGGCGGGTCCGAGGCCCAGCCAGCGGGCGGCGACCGTGTGCGGCTCCTCGTCCGGGTAGAGCCAGGCCAGGTCCTCGTCGCTCGCCTTGGCCAGGTCGCTCAGCGCGACGCAGCGCTCGACGCGGGCCACGGCCGCCCCGTGCTCGCCCATGAGGGCGGGCCGCACGTTGGGGTCGTAGCTGACGGTGGCACGGGCCCGCAGCCGCTCCGTCTCGGCGAGCACGGCGGCCGCGCCGGGCGCGGTGACGGCGGCGATCGAGCCGATGTGGACGTGGTCGGGTGCCAGGCCGGCCGGTGCTCCGCCGGTCAGCGTCCAGGCGATGTCGAAGCGGTAGGTGGCCCCGCCGTGCGCGTCGAGCCCGACGACCGCCGAGGGGGTGCGCGGGGGCCGCCCGCCGACCTCCACCCGTACGCCCGCGTCCCGGAGATGGGCCTCGATGAGGCGTCCGGTGTCGTCGTCGGCGAGCTGGGTGAGCAGGGTGACGTCCCGGCCGAGCCGCCCGAGGCCGTGGGCGACGTTGGCGGGGCTGCCGCCCGGGTGGACGCGGTCGGCGGCGGCGGAGCCGGCCGGGGCGGGGACGATGTCGGCGACGCACTCGCCGATCACCAGGAAGGACATGGGCACGGCTCCTGTCGACGATGCGGTTCCCGGCGCGGCGGACCTCGCCACGGGCGCCCCTGGTGGACGGTCCGCAGATCGTACGCGGCGGGGGCGGGCGCCGCCGAGGCGGCGTCCTCCGCCCCGGGCCCGCGACGCCCTATCGTGGTCGCCGGCGCTCCCCCGGCGGGACCGGAGGGGCGGCGGGCGGCGCAGAGCCGCCACGACCCGCGCAGACCGCGAGGCCGGCGAGGGCCGGCGACGACAGGGGGACCGCTCCGGTGGAGCAGTACGAGGGACTCGACCTGATGACCGTCACCGGG
>NZ_RDBH01000145.1:0-11290 GCF_008042145.1 Streptomyces sp. adm13(2018) | reverse complement strand
GTGGAGTCGCCTTCCGCGAGGGACTTGCGTACGAGGCCGTCCCACTCGGTGAGCGCGGCCGCGCGTTCGTCCGGTGTGCCGCGGTCGATCCGGTCGTCGGTGTCGTGCATGAACGCGACAGCGGCCACGACGTGCGGCAGCAGCGCGGCGGGGAGCAGGAGGCGTGCCGCCATGTACTCGGCCGTCGTGAACCGCCGTACGGCCGCTCGCTGTTCGGTGTAGTCCCGCCGCAGCCGTGGTTCCCTCACCCCGGCCCGGTCGAGGGCCCGCTTCCACATCCCAGTCTCCCGTCGACGTCGGCTGTGAGCCTACGGCTCCCCCGGCGGAAACCCGGAGGCGCCCCCGGGCACACGTCTGCCAGACTCGCGGCGATACGCAAGGTGTTCCTGGGGTGGGAGATGAACGAGGTACACGACGTCTTCGAAACACATGTGACGGTACGGTGCCGCAGCGAGGGCGAGCTGACCCGCCTCGGTGTCTGGGCCGCGGACCGGGCGCTGAAGGTCACCACCATCGTCCTCGCGCGGGGCCGCACTCCGGTGCAGCCGATGCTCACCCTGCGCGGCCGCACGGGGCATCCGGCGGTGGTGTCCGGGCTGCGGGAGGCCGGTTTCGAGCCGGCGCGGGTCAAGGTGGAGACGGTGCCGTGGAGCACGGAGCCCGCGGGTCCCGGCGGCGGCTACTTCGAGCACCACGTCAAGCTGGTGCTGCCCCCCGTGTACGACCGGACGGCCCTGGAGAACCTCGTCGTGCCGCACGGCGCGCACGTGTCGTGGAACGCGCGCCGGGCGCTGCCGGGACCGGGTGGGCGGCACGAGCGCTTCGTGACGCAGCGGCACGCGGGACCCGCGGACGCGGCGGGACGCGCCTGCGACGCGCTCGTCGCCGCATTGATCGCCGCCGGACACGAAATGGTTTCCGAGGAGCGGGAGTTCGTGATCTCCGACAGCGATCTGTCGTGGGACGAGGGCTGGTTGGAGGAGTCCCGTCTTCGACATGCTCGGGCCGGCTGGCAGCCGGTTCGCCGATCCTGCCGCGTGGCTTCGTCTGGAGCAGAAACTCGGTAGAGGGCTCCCCGCGGACTACAAGGCGATCGTCGACGCCTACGCTCCTGTCCAGCTCAACGGCCACCTCTACCTCTCGTCTCATCCAGCTTGTCCATGGCGGGATCTGGGCGAGGAGATCCGGAAGACGTCGCAGGTCTGGGCTGCGAGCCGGTGGGAGTCATACGACCTGGAGCCCGACGAGGACCCCCGCGTGATCTGCAATCGACCGCAGATTGCCTTCGGCACCCCCGACGGGCTCATCCCCCTTGCGAGCACGGACCCGGGAGCTCTCGTCTTCCTTGCACCAGAGGTGTACGGGTTCGCCGACGGCCTCGTGGTTCAGGGGGCAGAGGGCGAATGGGCCGGTCATCCCATGGCCTTCGCCGAGTGGCTTTATCGGTATCTGATAGGCGAGGAGATGGCCGGCTGGGACAGCGCGACCTTCTACCCCGGTCCCGTTCGGCTCGAGTACCTGCTCACAGGGCCGGGGGAGCACACCCGCGAGGCATACGGACCACCGCGTGGTATGTGAAGTCCGTAGCAGATGAGCCCACCGTCCTACCCCCTCTCCGCCTGACTCCTGTTTCTGCCGACTGGCAGCAGTGCAGCGGCTGTTACGCGGGCAGCACAGCCTTCGATTCGACCCTTATCGCCTTCGCCGCTGAAGTGCGGGGCTCGCGCAGGAGCAGCAGGCCGTTGACGACCATGAGCGTCGCGGTCAGGCCGTGGATGCCGATCGCAGGCGCCGTGGAGCCGTGGTGGGCAAGCACGGTGGTCATGTCCCCGTACGCGCCAAGGGATTCCACCAGCATGGCCCAGCCCAACGCCCTGCGGTGACCGGTGATCAGCAGGACGCCCAGGACCAGGGCCATCACCACGCCTCTGATCCCCTTGATGATCAGGAAGCCGCCACCGTCACCGGGCGGCCAGCCCGGCAGACCGAACCCCGGCGCCGTCAGCTCCGGGCACAGGATGAACTCCGACCCGAACCAGAGGATGAAGAGGATGAGGGCAGCGGCCAGGATGGTGTTGATCTTCTTCAACGACATCGTTGCTTCCCTGTGGGTCTCGACCGGCTGGATGAACACGGAGTGAGCGGGGTGGCGCGGGCCGGGCGCCGGACATGTGGCGCGGGATCCTGACGGGGCGCCCGGGTGCATGACGGCTCGCGGCCTGCTGTCAGGCGCGGGCCACGACGAGGAGGGTGAAGGCGGCGATGATGACGGCGACGCGGGCGTAGTGGTAGCTGTCCCAGCGCTTCATCTGCTGCTTCCAGTCGGCGGGCCGGTTCTCGGGCGTCCAGGTCTTGCCCCGGTTGTTGATCGGGACGAGCAGCAGGACGGACATGAGCACGCTGACGATGAGGAGCGCGCCGGCGGTGATGACGAGGCCGGCGCCGTCCTGCCCCCAACCCGCCACCGCCCAGGCGGCCGTGAGGATCAGTGATCCGATGTACCAGACCGGCATCACGGCACCCAGCATCCGTCCGCCGTGCGCGCGGCCGAGTTGGCCGCTGTCCTCGGGCAGTGCGTTGAAGATGGGGTTCATGACGAAGGCGACGGAGAACTCCACTCCGACCATCAGGCCGGTGATGACGATGGTGACGACCTCGAGTGCGGTGAGCATGGTGGCGACCCCTCCCGGTGTCTAGCGTTGCTAGCCGATGAGGCAACGCTAGTGCTACTGCCGCTCCATTGTCTAGCGGTGCTAGCATCGAGTTATGTCGGTACAGGAACGCAAGCAGCGCGAGCGGGCAGACCGTGAGCGACTCATCGTCGCCATAGCCCGCGAACTCGCCGAGCAGCAGGGGTGGGATGCCGTCACCACCCGCCGCCTCGCCGAGCGCATCGAGTACAGCCAGCCCGTCCTCTACAGCCACTTCAACGGCAAACGCGAGATCATCGGCGCCGTCGCCCTCCAGGGCGCCACGGAGCTGGCCGCCGCCATCCGCAACGCGACCTCGAAAGCCGATGGCCCTCGCGAACGCGTCACCGCCCTCGCTCAGGCCTATCTCGACTACGCCGCGCGTCATCCCGCCGTCTACGACGCCCTCTTCCAACTCGACGGCGGCCTGCCCTACGCGCAGGAGGACACCCCCGAACCGCTCAAGGACGCCTTCGCCTCCCTGCAGGAGACACTCGCCGACGTCGCCGGCGACACCGTCCACCCCGGGATGTTCACCGAGGTGTTCTGGGCGTCCCTCCATGGGCTGGCGACGCTCACGCGAACGAGGCGGCTCCTTCCCGCGGACGCCGCGGAGAGAGTGGAGCTGCTGGTGGACCGGCTCGCCGTTCTCTGACGCCCACCCCCTTGCAGGCCTCGGCTGCCTGCCACTCCCCCGCGCGCGCCGGCCAGCAGGAGGACGTCCGCCCGGCTCCCACCGCCGGACGATCGACTCGCGGTCGCGGTCGCGGTCTCGGTCGTGGTCGCCGTCGCCGTCGCCGGGCAACAAACACGTCGATGGGGATCCGTGCGATACCCGATCATGTGCGGCAGATGAAGGCCCTCGCCTGGCGGGGCCCGGAAGCGCTGGCCTCCACCGTCTCCGCGGAGGAGCAGTTGATCGCCCCGCGGACTGCCCGCGCCGAGGAGCTGGGTCGCCCCGTCGGCTGGGACGACCCCGCCTCCTACCGGGACGACCGGGAGGAGACGTACGAGGAGGCGCCGTCGGCGCCGTGGACCGTCGGCGGTGTACTGGCCAGGGGCGGCTGCCTGGTGGGCGCCACCGCGTTCCTCGCGATCTGGGTGAACGGAGTCGTCGCCCTCTTCCGCTGACTCTGCAGGTGGCAGGGGTTCCGGGCGCACGACGATCGCCGCGTCCACGGCGGAGGTTCCGCCCGCGGCACGCGGCGACCCGGGAAGAACTCAGGAGGTGGGCCAGTCCACCTCCCGCTCCAGCCGGACCTCGGTCACGCTCGCGTACTGCGGTGCTCCGAATGCCCTGACCATGACAGCGTTACCGATGTCGGTGACCTCCAGGGCCAGGTGGTCGGCTCCCACACGCACGTCGAGCCTCACCACAGGCCTGCCCGCGAAGTTCGGCGCGCGATGGATCCGCGCTCCGGGGTACCGCAGGTTCGTCAGCCCGTCCCGCAGCCGCTCATACGTGCCCGTCTCCTTTCCGGAGAACGCCTTGCCGATACGAGCCTGGTGCCGCTGGGCCGCGCACACCTCCGTCGGGGTCAACGGCAGCGGGTCCACCAGGACCGGCATGGTGGAGTCGGGAACCGTCACCCGCGCGCCGCGGCCAACAGCGCCGAAGACCATCGGTTCGCAGCTCTGCGCGATGAGGTCGGCCAACTCCAGGAACCGTGCCTCGGCCTCGGATGCTCTCGGCGGGACGGTGATGGCGCGGGGTGGGACGTACGCGGCGGGGGTGCGAACAGAGGCGACACTCTTGCCAGCTGGAGCGGAGGTCTTGGGGGTGGCATAGGCGCTCTGCGTGCCGGCGGCCAAGAGGAGGACACCGCCGACTGCGGCGGTGATCAGGGGCTTCGAGAGAGGCATCGATCGCATGTCCGTACTCTGCGGTCCGGCGGACAGCGGCCGCCTGAGTACTCGTACTCATTCGGCACAGGCGAACTCCCCCCAGTCGGACCGACCTGCCCCCGTCCCGTGGTTCCATGACGACACGACTGAACTACCGAGGAAACGACGTGAGTAGACAGCATCGGCGAGTGAACCGATTCGGATTCGCCGAGTACGACGACATGATCGGTCTCTCCCGCAGCGTGAACACAGCCGAGCTGACAGGAGATCTCAGGGCGATCGTGGCTATGGTCCTGTCGGAGGACACCGACTTCATCGATTCGCTCTCGGATTCCGCCCAAGCGGACTTCGTCGTCCCCTTGGGGATGTCTGCCGGAATGTTGTCGCAGGGCGACTACTCGGTGGTGGAGCTCCTCTCGGCGGCCTGCACGGTCCAGTACTGCGCCGAGCCCCACATGGCGGAGTTCTCGGACGAGCTCGTACACCTGCTCTCACAACTACCCCGGTGACGAGACCACCCTGAAGGCCTGAGCGGGTGTGCGCTGAGGTGGCTCCCTCGACGTGACGGCGGCCATGCCAGCCGGCGTGGTCCGTACCGGGTCCTTCTCCATCGGCATCGACGTCTTACCGCCTGCCGTCCGCTGGGCTCCTGACGGACACGCAGCACGAGCAGGCGGCCGGTCGTCGGCACATGCGACACCTGAGCCCGCGTCGCCGCCGGGCACGAGGGCCCGGCCGGAGACGGCGACCGGTGGCGTGCGGCCGGTGCGTGCGACCGGACGGTCACATGGTCAGCGACGGGGCCCGGACGGCGACATAGCCGGTGGTTCAGGGCGCTCAGGCCGACGAGCCTGGACAGCGACGGGGTCGCTTGTCCGCGGCGCTTCAGGTCCGAGAAGCCTTGTCCTCCGGCGGCCAGGACCAGGGGTCGGGGGTCGGTTCCGGGCCCTCCATGGTGCTGCGCAGCTTCTCCTTCAGGCTCTTCGGCGGCGCTTCCCTCTCTTCTCGTTCGTGCACCAAACGGGCCGTCGACACACGTATGTGACTCACCCGGTGCCGCTGCCTCACCAGGACGATCCACGAACCGTCCTGGGCGAGAAGGGCGTGGCGGGCGGGCTCGTCTCCCCRGCGGGCGTGCCGGGCGATCAGGCTCGGGACGTGGTGGAGCGCCGCGTCCTCGGCTGCCGCGACGGCCTCCGACTGGTCCGGGCCGATCAGGTGCGTGCCCGTCAGGGCCCATCGGTGCAGCTTGAGTTCCGTGCCTTCGGCGCGCTCGGTGATGCGGGTGTCCTCCTCGATGAGGACATACCAATCAGCAGTCATGATCGGACCCTACCTACTGGTACCGGGCTGATCGAGCGAGTACCTCGCGCCGTCTACGCTGGTGAAGCCAGGTGTGTTGGCCCTGAAGACATTGGGGAAGCGGTACGAGGACGCCGGCGACGCTGCGGGAGCCGAGCGGTTATGGGAACGGGCCGCCGAGGAAGGATTGTTGGAAGCCATCCCTGAAATGGTCGCGCGGCGAAGGGCGGCAGGCGACCGCGCGGGCGCGGAGCGGCTGTGGCGGTCTGCCGCCGACGTCGGGGATCTGGAGGCCCTGTCGGAGCTCGGGCGACTGCGGGGACGGGCCGTCGACCCGGCCGTCATGGAGGGCATACGGCGATTCGGTCTGGAAGCGGATGGTTCTCCGGCCCCGCCCTGGTAGCCAGCACCGCCCCGCAGCCCCCGCGCTGCGATCCGTCTCATCCCCCAAGAGCCGGTGTCTTACCAGAAGTCCCAAGAGAACGGGATGTCGCGAAGTTCCTCCTGCGCGGGTGTCTCCGGTGCCACTATGTGTTCTTCACCGGCGCGGACCGCTCCGCCGGGTCGTGCGCGAGGGGGGGACGATGGCGGATACGCCGTCCGCGCCGCTGGACATCGGAAGGTTACTCAGAGAGCCGCGGCTCCCGATGAGTAAGCGGCCGGCGGCCCGCCAAGCCCTCCTTTCGACCGCGCAGCCCGCACTCGCGTACCTGCGCGAAAGGATCGCCGCCGAGGACGTGGCGACGCTCCGTCTCGTTCGGGACGAGACGACCCAGGTCCACACACTCATGACGCCCCGCGCGGCGGCGCGGACCACCGTCCCCGCCCTGGCGGACCATCCGCCCTTCCGCCCGGCGAGGGACGCGGAGCCGGGGGTCGTCCAGGCGCTGCGCGCCTCCGCCGCGCTCGGACTCGCCCTCGTCGACGACCTGGACGGCGCCGCGGCGCAGCTGGACGCCGGCCTGCGCTGGCTCGACAACTCCTGGGCCCGGTTACCGGCCCCCGGCGGGTCGGCGGACGCGCTCCTCCGCTCCTTACCGCCCGGTCGTGCCGGGCATCCGGCTCGTATCCGGCGCCTGCTCAACGGCCTCGGGCCACAGCGCCGGGACGCGGAACTACCGCTGCTGCTGTGGTTGCTGACGCTCGACGGCGCGCTGCCCAAGCTCAAGCCCGTGGCGTCGGCGAGCGTGCTGTTCGACGGCGGGAACACCGGCGTGCGTGGCGTACTGAGCGTGGCGGAGCTGTCGGAGGGGCCGCCCGCGCTCGTGCCGGACCCGCGCACCATGTCGGGCTTCCGGGCGGACGAGGGTTTCCACACCTCGCTGCGTCACGCCTGGATCGCGGCGGGCGGCGGGGTCCGGGGAACCGTCCTCTGGTCGCTCGCCGACGACGAGGGGGTCACCGCGATGGCCACCGACCCCTCGCTGGGCTGCGCCTTCGCCGTACTCCTGGGCGAGGCGGGCCGGGCGCGGGCCGAGGGGGTCAGGCGCCTCCCGACCGGCTGGCGGCGGCTCAACCCCCGGATCGCCCTGATCGGCGCGCTCGACGGGAGTACGGAGGGCCGGCTGACCTCGGTGGGCGGCTACGAGGCGAAGCTCGGCGTCGTCCACAACGGCCAGACCGTCGTCCTCCCCTACGAGGACCGACAGCGGGCGGAGGACGCCTGGGAGGGCGACCGCTCGGCCCAGTTGCGACCGGTCCACACCGCCGCTCAGGCCGCGAAGGCAGCCCGCACCGTCGACATGCCGGCCCTTCTGCGCTCCCTCCGGCCGGTCATCGGGGTCCTGATCGCGCTGGCCCTGATCGGCGGTGGAACCACGTACGCGCTGTACCTGCGCGGGCAGACGAAGGCCCGGGAGGCGCTCGCCGCCGGCCTCGTCGCCAAGGCGATGACACGGCGCAGCAGCGAGCCGAGACTGGCCGGGCTGCTCGCGCTGGCCGGGCAGCGGATCGCCCCCGGCACCCACAACGCCGAACAGGCCATGCGGGACGTCCTGGAGGCCAACTCGGGGCTCCGGCTCTCCTGGAAGGCCAGCCCCGGCACCGTCGACAGCATCGCCGTAGACGACGGGCGGAACCGGGTGTACACGACCGGGGACGACCCCTACCTCAAGTCATGGGACCTGCGGACCGGTAGGCAGCTGGGGTCCGTGAAGGGCGAGCTCGGCGGGCTGGTGCTGGGCGCCAAGAGCGGCATGCTCGCCGCTCACGGGAAGGACGGCACCGTCCTGTACTCGGCCCAGGGCCCGATACCTGAGCTGCTCGGAACCCTCCCCGAGCCCAGCTGCACGGGCCCCGACACGTACCCGGTGGCGACCGCGTTCACCGAGAGCGGGAGCCGGTTGGTCGAGGTGCGCAACGACGGGGCGATCGCCCAGTACGACCTGCTCACACGCGAGCAGTCCGCCTGCGCAAGGGCAGGCCAGGGCGGTGACCCGCGCAACCGGTGGAGCGTGGTCGACGCCACGGTGGCGACGAGCCCCTGGGTCTCGGGACAGCTCCCCGCCGAGGAGCGGGCCGTGCTGCTCCTCGACGACAACCGGGTGGTCTCGGTCGGTCTGGACGGCCACAAGATCCAGGCCGAGATCGAGAGCGAGGACATCCCGGGCCGGGCCGCCGCCATCGGGGCCGACGAGGATGTCGTGGTGCTGGCCACCCCGGGCGGAGTACTGGCGTGGGACCGGGAGAAGAGGCGTCAACTCGACTACCCCGTCGGCGGCCTGGCCCAGTTCCCCAAGGTTCTGATCGGTCACAGCGGGAGCGTCGTCATCGCGGGTGACGGGGGCGCCGCGCTGATCCCCCTGGGCACCGGGGGCGACGCGGCCTCCAGCCGCGGCCTGGAGCGGCCGCGCGGAGGGGCGACGGGGGCCGCCGCGGTCGGCGAGAGCTTCACCGTGGTCACGGCCGGCCGTGACGGCTGGGTCGGCGTTCTGGACCGGCGTCCCGGACCGCTCGGGCTGCTCCCCGCGGAGACATCGAGCACCGCCACCTTCGACCCGGACGGGTCGCTGCTGCTCACGGATGTCAGCGGCAACTTGTCCTACGGCCTCCAGCGCATCGATCCGGGCCCGCTCGCCTACCAGCAGAACCCGGCGATGGCCGAGTACCCGGTCCGGACGGAGTATCCGGCCTCCGGCCACTTCATCAACGACGCGGCCTCCTCCCCCGCGTTCGTGGCCTCCGCAGGCCAGTTCCAGGGGGCGTCGAACATCGCCGTCTGGAAACGGGACGGGACCTGGCTGCGGGGCCTTCGGCTTCCGAACGCCGACCGGGGCACCAGCGCCCATCGCATCGCCGTCGGCGTCGGGTTCGTACCGGACAGCGACCTGCTCGTGGCCCGGCACGTCGACGGACCGCTGTACCTGTGGTCCACCCGCACCTGGAAGCCCCTGGGCACCGTCGCGCTCGGCGCGAGCGAGGGGCTCGGGTTCACGCTGCACGAGAGCCGGCCACTCGCCCTCGCCCTTGAGCGGCCCGGCGGCGCGGACGCCCGCCTCGTCCTCGTCGACCTCGTCACCCGCACCACCCGGGCGGTCGACACCCCGCGCGTCCACCGGTTCGCCTGGAGCCGTGACGGGACACGTGTTGCCCTCCTCGGCCTGGACAACACCGTGCGGTTCCTCGACGCCGACCTGCACGCGACAGGCGATCCGCTGCGCCTCACCGGCGCGGTGACCGCGCCGTCCTCGATCGCGCTGTCGCCCGACGGCAAGCAGGTCGCCGTCGGGTACGGAGACCGGGTCACGGTGCGGGACACGGGCACCGGCGACACCCTCCTGCCCGAACTCCCGGTCTCCGGGACCGACCTCCTCATCCATCTGCGCTGGTCTCCCGACGGCGAGGTGCTGGCCGGGATCACCCGGGCGTCCGTGGGCCGGGAGGGCGACCGTCCCCCGGGTCCGGTGGAGCTCTGGCGGGTGGGCTCCGTCGACTGGGGCGAGGTGCTGTGCCGTTGGACCGGCTCCGGGCTCACGGAGGAGGAGTGGAAGGAGTTCGTCGGACCCGACGAGCAGTACCGCGAACTGTGCGCCGAGAAGAAGTGAGACCGTCATGGCATCCGTACGTCCTTCCGGTCCCGTCCCGGCCCGCCGACACGACGACACACCGCGATCACCCCGGGAATCCGTCGGACCGACGGGCCGCACCGCTTCCGTCCGTCCTCCGGTCGGCCCGCCGACCGGGCGGAGACCTGCCGGGGAGGCCACGCCGGGCCCTCGGCGCGGGGGCGGCCGGCCCGTCCGACGGCTGGTGGCCCTCCTCCTCGCGGGGATGGTCGCCGCGGCCGGCTGCACGGCGAACGACGACGCTCCGGCGGCCGGTCCCCGCGCCACCGGCGCCGCCGGACCGGCACCGGACCGTGCCCACCCGGTGCTCGCCTTCGTCCAGCCGCAGAGGCGGACCGTGATGCTGTCGGACGCGGCGGGCCGCACCTGGCTCGCCGCCCGGACCGGGGCCGCGCCGCCCACCAAGGTCGTCTGGTCGCCCGACGCCCGACGCCTGGCCTGGCTCGACGAGGAGGGCTCGGCGGGCACGGGCGAGCTCCACCTCTACGACGTCACCACGGGCAAGCCCTATTCCCAGGCCTGCCCCTGCCACGGCCTCGGCTTCCTCGGCGAGGACCTGGCGACCCTGGCGGCCGACGGTTCCTCCCTCGCACTCTTTCCTCCGGGCTTCCCGGCCGAGCCCGCGCGCCGCGTGCCGCTCGCGAAGGGCCGCGGAGCGTACGCCACCCTCGCGGCCGGCGGACCCGACGACGTCGTCGTCTTCGCCGCGCTGCCCGAGGGGCCCGGCGTCACCAGAGGACAGGGCACCCTGGCCGCCGTCGACCGGCGCGGAACCGTCCGCGACCTCCTGCCGGCGAAACGGCCCTCCACGTTCACCGACGCCCTGCGCTCCCCCGACGGCAAGGCCCTCGCGTGGGGCACCGCCGACAGCGGCGGCGCCTGCTGGACCCGGTCGACCCTGCTCACCCACTCCGGTCGTACGGCCACTGACCCGGTCCGGCACCTGCCGGACGACAGCGCCTTCCGCCGGGCCCTGATCACCGACCGGCAGCGTACGGTCTCCTCCTTCGCCTGGGCCGGCGACGGGGTCACCGTCACCTACGGCCCCCTCCAGACCTGCCAGGTCCTGGGCCCCGACAGGTTCGTGTCGTACTACGTGCGGGACGGCTCCCGGACGTTCCTCGGCACCGGCATGCTCGGGATCGCGCTCGGCGCCGACGGGAGGGTGGCCAGGCTCGCCGGAGACAAGTCCTCCCTCGGCCTGACCCGCGCGCCGTCCGGAGTCGCCGACTACACCGGGACACTGACCCTGACCTCGGTGGGCCGGGACCACACCCTGGCCACGGGGGTGTCCGCGTTCGCCTTCACCCCCGCCGAGAGCGCCGGCGCCCGGCCCACCGAGGTCAGGGTCAGTGTCCCGGTGTAGTCGGCGACTCCGGACGGCGCGCG
>NZ_RDBH01000144.1:3565-8438 GCF_008042145.1 Streptomyces sp. adm13(2018) | reverse complement strand
CACCCCTGCTCCCAAGATCCACTGGTTGCCCCGCGAAAGCCTACGTGCCCCTCGCCCCCGTCCGGGCGGGGGGCACGTAGGCTTTCGCGGGGCAACCAGTGGATCTTGGGAGCAGGGGTGGGCGCCATGTCCGATGGTGCTAAGCGGCGGTTGCCGCGGGTCGTGCGGGAACGGCAGATGATGGACGCGGCCGTGCGCTGCTTCGCGCGGAGCGGCTACCAGGCGGCGTCCATGGACGAGATCGCCGAGTCGGCGGGGGTGTCCAAGCCTCTCGTCTACCTCTATCTGCACTCCAAGGAGGAGCTGTTCACCGTCGTCATCCGGCGGGAGGCGCAGGCGCTGCTCGGGGTGGTGGCCGAGGCGGTCGTCGACCGGAGCGCGCCGCCCGACGAGCGGCTGTGGGCCGGGTTGATGGCCTTCTTCGGCTTCGCCGCCGAGCATCCCGACTCCTGGGCGGTGCTGAGTCGGCAGGCGCGGACGCAGGGCGAGCCGTTCGCCGGGGAGGCGGCGCGGATGCGGGACGAGATCACGGCGTTCGTCGCGGGGCTGATCGGCGAGGCGGCGCGGGAGGCGTCGGCCGGGGCCGAGATCACCGCGCGGGACGTCGACGCGCTCGCGCAGGCGCTCGTGGGGTCCGCCGAGTCGCTGGCGAGCTGGGCGAACGAGACCCCGGGGGTGACGGCGAGGGAGGCGGCCGCGACGCTGATGAACTTCGCCTGGTCCGGTCTCGGGAACCTCATGAAAAGCGAGCGCTGGTCTCCCCGTTGACCCTTACCTGGCAGTAAGGTTACCGGCTAGTTACGACATGTGAGTGGCCAACGCGCCCCCGCACGACCGCAGTTCACCGACGTACGACCTCAGTTCATCGCGCAGACCGAGGAGCCGCACGTGTCCGTCGTCACCGCACCGTCCGAGAGCGAACCGGTCGAGCCGCACAAGACCCTGGTGGACGGGGTGGTGCGCGAGGTGTCCGTGCCCCCGCTCGTCCCCGTGATCCGCCGCGGGTCGCTCGCCGACCTGCCGTACGACAACGCCCGCCAGGACCCCGACGCGGTGCTGTTCTCCCGGAAGGACGCCGGCGGCGGCTGGGCCGACGTCACCGCCGCCGCCTTCGCCGCCCAGGTCCACTCCGTCGCCAAGGGGCTCATCGCGCACGGCCTGCGGCCCGGTGACCGGCTCGCCCTCATGGCCCGCACCACCTACGAGTGGACGCTCCTCGACTTCGCCGCCTGGGCCGCCGGACTCGTCACCGTCCCCGTCTACCCGACCTCGTCTGCCTTCCAGACCCGCTGGATCCTCCAGGACTCGGGGGCCGCCGCCTGTGTCGTCGAGGACCCCGCCCAGGCCCGGCTCGTCTCCGCCGAGCGGCGGCAGCTGCCCGGCCTCGCCCACCTCTGGGTCCTGGACACCGGCGCCGTCGACCAGCTCCGCACGGCGGGCGCCCGGGTCGCCGACGAGGCCGTCACCGCCCGGCGCGGACTGCTCACCCCGGAGACCCTCGCCACCCTCATCTACACCTCGGGCACCACCGGCCGCCCCAAGGGCTGCGCCCTCACCCACGCCAACTTCTTCGCCGAGGTCGACAACGCCGTCCGGCTCCTCCACCCCGTCTTCGTCTCCGAGAGCAGGGAGCCGGCCGCCACCCTGCTGTTCCTGCCGCTCTCCCACGTCTTCGGGCGGATGGTGGCCATCGGCTGCGTGCGGGCCCGGGTCCGCGTCGGGCACGCGCCCTCGGTGGAGGGCCAGGAACTCCTGGACGACCTGGCCGCGTTCCGGCCCACGTTCCTCCTGGCGATCCCGTACGTCCTGGAGAAGGTCTTCAACGCCGCCCGCGCCACCGCCGAACGCGGCGGCAAGGCAGCGGCGTTCGACCGGGCCGCCTCGGTCGCCCGCCGGTACGGCAAGGAGACCGCCCCCTCGCTCTCGCTGCGGGCCGCGCGGGCGCTCTACGACCCGCTCGTCTACCGGCGCATCCGGGCCGCGCTCGGCGGCCGGGTGAGGTACGTGATCTCCGGCGGCTCCCCGCTCGGCGCCCGGCTCGCCGAGTTCTTCGCCGGGGCGGGCGTGGAGGTCTTCGAGGGGTACGGCCTGACGGAGACCACGGCCGCGTCGACGGTCACACCGCCGCGGCGCCCCCGGACCGGCACGGTCGGCTGGCCGCTGCCCGGCACGGCGGTCCGGATCGCCGGCGACGGCGAGGTCTGGCTCAAGGGCGGCCACGTCTTCGCCGGCTACTGGGACGCCCAGCGCGGGGCGGCGGTGCCGTACACGGACGACGGCTGGTTCCCGACCGGGGACCTGGGCTCGCTCGACGCCGACGGCTATCTGCGGATCACCGGCCGCAAGAAGGACATCCTCATCACCTCGGCGGGCAAGAACGTCGTCCCGGCCCCGCTGGAGGACTGGCTGCGCGCCCACCCGCTGGTCGCCCAGTGCATGGTCGTCGGCGACAACCGTCCGTACGTCACCGCCCTGATCACCCTCGACCACGAGGGCCTGCTGCACTGGCGGCGGATGCGGCACAAGGACCACCTGGCGCTCTGGGAGCTGACCCGGGACGAGGAACTGCTCGCCGCCCTCGGCCGGGCCGTGGAGGACGCCAACCGGCTCGTCTCGCGCGCCGAGTCGATCCGCGGCTTCCGCGTCCTGAGCACGGAGTTCTCGGAGGGCTCCGGACACCTGACCCCGTCCCTGAAACTCAAGCGCCGCGCGGTGCTGCGTGACTTCGCCCGGGACATCGAGGAGATGTACGACGCCGGGGCGGACACGTGAACCTCCGCTACGGCCAGAGGAGTTCGCGGGTCCAGCCGTCGGGCGTGCGGCGGTAGCGGAGGCGGAGGTGGCGGCGGCGGGCATCGCCCTGGAAGAACTCGACCTCCGTCGGCTCGACGACGTACAGGGTCCAGGTGGGGGCCTCGGCGTCCGGTTCCGCCGCGGCCCGCTCCCAGGCCCTGGCGCTCGCCTCCGCGAGGGTGCCGGGGGAGTCCAGGACCTCGCTCTGCCGGCCCACCAGGGCCGAGGCGAGGGCGCCGGTGGTGCGGGCGTGGAGGTCCGCGTACGCCTCCTCGGGGGTGCCGGTGGTGACGTGGCCGCGGATCCGGACCTGGCGGCCCTGGACCGGCCAGTAGAAGGCGAGCGCGGCCTCGGGGGTGGCGGCGAGCTGGCGCCCCTTGGCGCTGGTGGCGTGGGTGGCGAAGTGCCAGCCGCGGGCGTCGGCGTCGTGCAGCATCACGATGCGGACGTCGGGCCTGCCGGCCTCGTCGGCGGTGGCCAGGGAGAGGGTGTGCGGCTCGGTCTGACCGGCGGCGACCGCGGCCGTGAACCAGTCGTGGAAGAGCGGCAGCGGCTCGGGTGGGGCGCCCGCCGGGTCGAAGGCGGGGAGTTCGGTGTCCCAGACCTTCAGGGAGCGGAGGGCGCGGTGGAAGTCGGTCATGCGGCCACCGTAGGGCGTCCGGGGGTGCCGGCGGCGTCCGGAGCCGGGTAGTCGACCAGCGGGACCGCGTGGGCGGCCGCCTGGATGCCGTCGCGGATCTTCTTCGCGATGAGGTTCTTCCAGGGGGTCTTCGGCAGGGTGCGGACCATGAACATGCGCAGGGCGATCTTCCACTTCGAGGCGACGGTCATCTCCCCGACGAAACCCTCGGCCATCCTCTGGTTCTGCTCGACGCCGGGCCGCATGAGCCGCTCGTAGCGGGCGAAGGCCACGGTGTGGTCGCCGCCGGCCCGGGCCAGTTCGCCCGCCAGGACGTACGCGCCGGTGAGGGCGAGTCCGGTGCCCTGGCCGGAGGCGGGGGAGGCGCAGTGGGCGGCGTCGCCGAGGAGGACGACCCGGCCCCGGGACCAGTGGTCCATCTCGATCAGGGACATGGAGTCGAGGTAGAAGTCGTCGGCGCCGGCGGCGTGCCCGAGGAGCCGGGGGACCTCCCAGCCGTCGCCGGCGAACCGGTCGGCGAGGGCGCGCTTCTGCGCGGCGACGTCCCGGGGGTCGTGGGGGAGTTCGGGCGAGGAGAAGACGAAGAGGTTCCTGGCGTCGCTCTCGCCGGCCGAGCTGTAGACGCAGACCAGCTTCCCGGGCAGGGCGTGGTAGGTCTCCCAGCGGTCCAGGCCGAGGTGGTTGGGGGCGGTGAAGATGGAGATGTACGCGCCGAGGTGGCGCTTGTACCGCTCCTCGGGGCCGAAGGCGAGCCTCCGGGTGTTGGAGTGCAGTCCGTCGGCGCCGACGACCAGGTCGAAGCGGCGGACGGCGCCGCTGTCGAAGATGACGGTGACGCCGTCGGTGTCCTCGTCCAGGGCGGCGATCGAGTCGCCGAAGACGTACTCGACGTCCCCGCGGGTGCGGTCGTACAGGATGCGGGCGAGTTCGCCGCGCATGATCTCGTCGTCCTCCTCGACGCGGCCGCCGAAGATGTCGGCGGGCAGTTCGCCGATGGTGCGGCCGGCGTCGTCCACGTAGGAGCCGCCGCGCATGTCGGTGGAGCGGGCGCGGATCTCGTCGAGGACGCCCATCCGGCGGCAGACCTCGATCGCGGTGCCGCGGATGTCCACCTTGTAGCCGCCGGTGCGGAGTTCGGGGGCGCGCTCGACGACGGTGGGGGCGAAGCCGTAGCGGTGCAGCCAGAGGGCGAGGGCGGGTCCGGCGATCGAGGCGCCGGAGATGAGGACGGTCCTGGCGGCGGGCCGGGCAGCGGCCTGGGTGGCGTTCCGGGTGACGGGGCGGGTGGCCGGGTGGCCGGTGGTCCGCGGGGTGCTGCGGTGCGCGGTGCTGCTCATGGCAGGACTCCTTGTCGGTGGCCGCGGGCCGTTCCCCTGCCCGCGGACATGACTATACGGATGTCCTACACGTCTGTCTATGACGCTTGTATAGACCCTGGGG
>NZ_RDBH01000144.1:0-3465 GCF_008042145.1 Streptomyces sp. adm13(2018) | reverse complement strand
CGCCACACCAACCCCCGGCCGGGCGAGAGCGCCCCGCCGCACACGATTACCCCGCGCGGCCGGGCTCAGGCGTCCGCCGCACACCACCCCCGCAGGCCCCTCGAACCGAAAGGCACGCCATGACCGAGCAGGCAGCCACCTCCCCCGTCGTCCGCCGCGTCGACGCCCGCCACCGCTACGAGATCCTCGTCGACGAGCAGCGCGCCGGTCTCACGGCGTACCGCGACCGCGAGGACCGGCGCGTCTTCTTCCACACCGAGGTCGACGAGGCGTACGCCGGTCAGGGCCTCGCCTCGATCCTGGTCGAGCAGGCCCTCGCCGACGTACGCGCCTCGGGGATGCGGATCGTGCCGGTCTGCCCGTACGTCGCCAAGTTCCTCAAGAGGCACGAGGAGTTCGCGGACATCACCGACCCCGTGACGCCGGAGGTCCTGGAGTGGCTGGACGGGCAGCTGAAGCGCTGAGRCCGGCCGCGCGGCTCAGCCGGCGGGCGGGGCCAGGACGACGAAGTCGGCCTTCGCCGGGTCGAGGCAGACGGCGAGCCGGCCGACGCCCTCCGCGTCGTCGGGCCCCATCTGCACGTCGCCGCCGCCCGCGGTGACCCGGCCGACCGCTGCGTCGCAGTCGGTGACGGCGAAGACCGGGTGCCAGTACGGCCGCCCGTGCGCGAGGGCCAGGTCCGTCTCGGCGACCTCCACCAGGCCGCCGTGCATGCGCTCCTCGGACAGCCCGGCCGGGGTGATGATCGTGTACGTGCCGCCGCCCCCGCCGGGCATCGGCATCTCGCTGTACTGCCAGCCGAAGACGCTGCCGTAGAAGCGCTTCGCCGCCGCGGCGTCGGTCGTGTACAGCTCGACCCAGGACAGCGAGCCCGGGGCGTCGACCTGCTCGACGCCCCTGCTCGTCCCGGGCTGCCAGACGGCGAACTGCCCGCCGAGCGGGTCGCTGTACTGCGCCATCCGACCCCACTCGTCGAGCTCCGTCGGCGGGACGCGGACGGTGCCGCCCGCCTCCTCCACGGCCCGTGTCGTGGCGTCCGCGTCGGTGACGCCGTAGTAGATCATCCAGGCCGAACGCGCCCCCGGTTCGGTCAGCTTGCCGAGGCCGGCGACGATCTTCCCGTCGTTCCGGAACATGCCGCCTTCCCCGTCCTGCCCTTCCGGGGCCTCCATGGACTCGTAGTCCCACCCGAGGACGCCGCCGTAGAAGGCGGCGGCCGCCGGGACGTCGGGGGTGCCGAGGTCGAGCCAGCAGGGGGAGCCGGGGACGAAGTCGGTGGTGATCATCGCGAGGGCCTTTCACGGTTCCGGGGGTCCGCCAGGTACGTCCTCAGCCTTTCACCGGACCGGAGCCCTCGCCCGTCGAAGGGGTATCCGCCGCGCGGGGAAACGGCCGTGCCCCGCACCGGGCCGGACGGCGTACCTCCCGGGCGGGCGCCCCTCCTCCGTACATCCCCCTCAGACGTGCGCCCGGCAGAAGGCGCGGACGGCCGCGGTGAAGGCCTCCGGCGCCTCCAGGTTGCTCATGTGGCCCACCTCGGGGATCACCACCAGATCGGCGTGCGGGATCGCGTCCTGGAAGGCGAGGGCGATGTCCAGGGGCGAGCGCGCGTCGTGTTCGCCCCAGAGCAGCAGCGTCGGCACCGTGATCCGGGGCAGCACGTCCGTCGCGTCGGCCTCGGCCATCAGGGAGAGCTGCACGGCCATGCTCTCCGGCCGTACGTCCCGGCCGATCGCCTCCAGCAGCTCGGCGAAGAGTTCCGGCGGGCCGTCCGCGTAGAGCCCCGGCAACGTCGGGTCGAACTCCTCCCGGGGCACCGCGACCATCCGGCGTGCCCCCTCGACCCGCGCGGCGACCTCCTCCGGCGGCAGCGAGCCCTTCCACCCGGCGTACGTGTCCACCAACAGCAGCGAACGCACCAGGTCCGGCCGATGCCGGTACAGCTCCAGGACCACCGTCCCGCCCCAGGACAGTCCCGCGAGCTGCGCGGGTCCGAGGTCCACATCCTCGACGACCGCGGCCAGGGCGCGCGCGTAGTCCTCGACGCCGAAGCCCGGCGGCAGCGCCCCGGACCGCCCGGCTCCCGGCTCGTCCCAGACCACCACCGTGAACTCGTCGGCGAGCGCCTCGACTTGCGGCTGCCACATCCGCCCGTCGCTCCCGGCCCCGTGGGCGAGGACCAGGACCGGCCCCCGCCCCTTCCTCGTATAGGCGACGTCGACGCCGCCGACCCGCACGACTGTCATGCCCCCAGACTAGGCGGTGCGCGGCGGGATGCCACGACTTCCCTGACCGGCCCCGGACCCGTGCTCTACCTTGAGTTCTTCGCGACCATCCAGGGGGATCACCGCATGGGCCACACCACTCCGTCCGTTTCGCCGCGGAGCGCCGTCCCGCCGCTCGACGGCCGCTCCGCGCACGCGAAGGGCTGACCTCTCCACCGTGGAACAGCTGACGGGGGAGGACCCCGCACACATCGGCCCGTACCGTCTGATCGCCCGCCTCGGCGCGGGCGGGATGGGCCTGGTCTATCTGGGCCGCTCCGACGTGGGACGGACGGTCGCCGTCAAGGTCGTCCAGGCCGAGCACGCCCAACACCCGGAGTTCCGGAAGCGGTTCGCCCGTGAGGTGGCCGCGGCCAGGCGGGTGGGCGGCGCCTGGACGGCCGACGTCCTGGACGCCGACACCGAGGCCGCCGTGCCGTGGGTGGCGACCCAGTACATCCCCGGCCCCGACCTGACCACCGTGGTGGCGCAGGACTTCGGTCCGCTGCCGGAGCGGTCGGTGACCACGCTCGCCAACCGTCTCGCGCTCGCGCTGCGCGCCGTGCACGAGGCGGGCCTGATCCACCGCGACCTCAAGCCGTCGAACGTCCTGGTCACCGTGGACGGCCCGCGCGTCATCGACTTCGGCATCGCGCGGGCGATGGACAGCCTCGCCGGGGACAGTCTGCACACCCGCACCGGGATGCTGATCGGATCACCCGGCTTCATGTCGCCCGAGCAGGTGCGCGGCCTCGAACTCACCCCCGCCTCCGACGTGTTCTGCCTGGGTGCGCTCCTCGTCTACGCGGCCACCGGACGGCTGCTGTTCGGCGCCACGGAGACGGGCCTGAACGCGCATCTGTTCCGGATCGCCGAGGAGGAGCCGGACCTGACGGGCGTACCGGACGAGCTCGTCGAACTCGTCCGCGCCTGCCTGGAGAAGGACCCGGCCGAGCGGCCCACTCCCCAGGAGGTCGCGGACCGCACGGCGGCGGAGCGGTCCGGCGAGTGGCTGCCGGGGGCGGTGCTGGCCCAACTCGGCCGCCGGGCGGCACATCTGCTGGACTACTCCCCCACCCCGCCGGCCGGCCGGCCCGCCGTGCCGGATCCGCGGGACCGGTTCGCCCAGCAGGTTCCCCCGCAGCCCGCCTACACGCCGACGGCGCCGGCGTACTCCGGGGCCGGCCGCGCGCGGGCCCGG
>NZ_RDBH01000143.1:36522-39375 GCF_008042145.1 Streptomyces sp. adm13(2018) | reverse complement strand
CTCCCGATCCCCGCCCCGTTCCCGCCTTCCCGCCCAGGTCCCGCGCGGTCCGCCCGGATCCGTCACGCCCACCGGCCGGGCGCGGCCGGTGGGCGTGACGGATCCGGGCGGACCGCGCGGGACCTGGGCGGGAAGGCGGGAACGGGGCGGGGATCGGGAGCGCGCGGGTCGTCGCCTCAGGAGTGCCGGGGGTCCCCGAGGGCCCGGTCCAGACCGTCCTGGGGCAGTCCGGTGAGGGCGCGGACGAAGATCTCCTCGTACGCCGGTTCGCCGAGCGTCGCGCGGGCGGTGTCGGTGTACTTCTCGTGCAGCGCCCGCAGGCCGGGCAGTCCGCGGCGGGGCTGGCCGGTGGAGCGCCAGTACGCCTCCCCGGTGCCCGAGACGTCGGCGGCGCGTTCGCCCTCGCCGGCCGCCGCGAGGGCCGTGGCGAGGACGTCGAGGCCGAGGGCCACCCCCAGACTGGCGCCGAGCCCCCGGGTCCCTTCGAGCATCGCGCGCGCGTGCCCGGCGGCCCGCGCCGGGTCGCCCTCCAGGAGCCCGGTGAGGGACAGCTGGTACTCCAGCGCCGTCCGGGTCCAGTGCTCGTCGAGCTCCTCGCACAGGGCACGCAGGGCCAGAGCCCGCTCCCGGGCCTCGCCGAGCCGGCCGAGGCCCGTCAGGGCGAAGACGTGGACGAGGTGGCAGCGGAGCCGGGCGGCGGAGTCGGCGGGGCCGCCCCGCGCCGCGTCCAGCACATGGCCCACGACGACGTGCGCGGCCATCGGGCGGCCGGTGGTCAGCGCGAGGAGCCCGGCGAGCGCGGCCGCGTCGAGGGTGAGATCGCCGGGCCGGTCCCGGTGAACCGTGTGCTCCGCGAACCGGGCCTCGCGGGCGCACCGCTCGCTCACGTCCTGCGCCGGGCCGAACTCGCCCTGGAGGACGAGGGTGACGCCGAGCGCCCACAGCGCGCGGGCCCGGGTGCGGCCGCGCTCCTCGCTGAGCAGCAGGGCCTGTTCGAGGCCGTCGCGGGCCTCGCGGAGGCGGCCCCGGCAGGACCAGGCGAAGGCGACGGAGCCGATGAGGTCGAGGGCGGCGTCGGGATCGGTCCGCAGCAGCCGGTCGAGCGCGAGGCGCAGATCGGTGTGGTGGGCGTCGACCGTCCGGTACCAGCGCAGCTGGCGGGCTCCGTGCCAGTCCGCCTCACCGCGCCGCGCGAGCCCGCGGAAGTGCGCGGCGTGCCGGTCGGCGACCGCGGCGGTCTCGCCGGTCCGGTCCAGCCAGGTCGCGCCGTACGCGCGGATCGTGTCGAGCATCCGCAGGCGTCCGGCGGTGTCCGGGGGGCGGACCACGGAGGCGCGGACGAGGCCGTCGAGGGCTCCCGGCAGCGTCGCCCGGTTCAGCGGGCCGCCGATGCACACGGCGGTCGCCGAGGCCAGGTCGAAGGGGCCGCGGAAGACGGAGAGCCGGGCCCAGAGGAGCCGTTCGAGGGGGGCGCTGAGTTCGTGGCTCCAGCCGATGGCGGCCCGCAGGGTCTGGTGGCGGCTCGGCCAGACCCGTTCGGTGTGCGCGAGGAGGTCGAAGCGGGCCGAGGGCGGGGCGTCGAAGCGGGTGCCGAGCTGGTCGCGGACGGCCTCGGCGCCCTGGATGCGGATCTGGGCGGCGGCCAGTTCCAGGGCGAGGGGGATGCCTTCGAGGCGGACGCAGATCTCGCCGGCCGGGCCCGCGGCGGTGAACTCCTCGCCGGCGGCCCCGCGGAGCAGGTCCAGGGCGTCGACCCCGGCGGGCGGCAGCGGGTCGAGGGCGACGATCTGCTCGCCCTCGACGCCGAGCGGGCGGCGGCTGGTGGTGAGGACGGTCAGTCCGGGGGCGGCGGCGAGGAGTTCGGCGACGAGCCGTGCGCAGGGTTCGGCCAGGTGCTCGCAGGAGTCGAGGACGAGCAGCAGCCGGTCGTCGGCGAGCCGGTGGCAGAGGCCGGTGGCCGCCATGCCCGGGGTGTGGTCGGCGAGGTCGACGGAGTCGGCGACGAGGGCGACGAGGAGCCGGTCGCCGTCGAGCTGGGCGAGGTCGGTCCACCAGGCGCCGTCGGGGTACAGCCCGGCGGCCCGGTGTGCGGCGCGCAGCGCGAGCCGGGTCTTCCCGACTCCCCCGACGCCGGTCACGGTGACGAGGCGGTGCTCCGCCAAGGCGGCGGATATCCGCTCCAGTTCCGTGCGGCGCCCCACGAAACCGGGGTTCTCGTCCGGCAGATGTCCACGCACGGGAGCAGTCTCCCTCATGAGTACGACGAACGGGTGGGCGGCACCGGTTCGTTACGCGGTCCGGACCGGAGCGGCGGCACCCTCCCGACCGTCACGATGCCGCACCCCCGACCGTCACGGCTAGGGCCTGTCGTCAAACTCCCGTCCGACCCACGACGCCAAGCACGCGCTCTCGCCGCACCGGGCGCAAGCCCGAGTACGCCCCGTACGAGGACGTGCGCAGGGCGGCTACGCATCCCCCACCTCCACGACGACCGAGTGCCACCCCTGGGCCCCGTCGGGCATGGTGCCGGTGCGCTCCTCGGGCTGGGTGGCGCCGGTGCCGTCGGTGGCGCGGACGGTGAGGGTGTGCCGGCCCGGGAGGGTACCCAGCAGACCGGGCACCCCGATCACACGTCACAGGAGGCGGGTCGCCATGACCGTGCAGGTAGATCTGGCTCGGCCGTCGCTCACGTACGGCGCACCGCTTCCGTCCTCGTACGGCGCATCGCTTCCGTCCGACGGGGACCTGTCCGACCGCGAGGTCGCCGACGGCTTCGTCCGCGGCGACGAGCGCTGCCTGGCCGCCGCGTACGACCGGTGGCACGGCCTGGTGCACACCATGGCCGCCCGCACC
>NZ_RDBH01000143.1:18076-36422 GCF_008042145.1 Streptomyces sp. adm13(2018) | reverse complement strand
ACTCGGTCTTGACGGGGGCCCGGGCGGCCCAGCCGCGGGGGACCCAGTAGGCGTCGTAGGCGGCGAAGGTGGTGAGTTCGATCGAGGTGATCCACTTGCAGGCGGAGACGTACCCGTAGAGGCCGGGGACGACCATGCGGACGGGGAAGCCGTGGGTGAACGGCAGGGGTTCGCCGTTCATGCCGAAGGCGAGGAGGGCGTCGCGGCCGTCCATGACCTGCTCGACCGGGGTGCCGATGGTCATGCCGTCGACGGAGCGGGCGACCAGCTGATCGGCGGGCCCGCCCTCGGAGGGCGGCCGGACGCCCGCCTCGCGCAGCAGGTCGGCGAGGGACACGCCGAGCCAGCGGGCGTTGCCGACGTACGGTCCGCCGACCTCGTTGGAGACACAGGCGAGGGTGACGTCCCGCTCGACGATCCGGCGGTTCATGAGCTCCGGAAGGGTGACGGTGAGCTCCTCGCGGACGCCGCTGCCGTGGACGCGCAGCCGCCAGCGGCCGGCGTCGACCCGGGGGACGACGAGTGCGGTGTCGACGCGGTAGAAGTCGCGGTTGGGGGTGACGAAGGGGCTGATGCCGGGGGCCGGGAGCTGGGCTCCGGGGGCGTAGGCGTGGTCGACGCCACCGACCACCCCCGTCCTCGACCAGGAGTTCGCCGATCCGGACGTCGTGGTGGTCGGTGGCGTCTACCACGCCTACGCCACCAACGTCGCCGGCCGGAACGTTCAGCACGCCACCTCCACCGACCTCGTCCACTGGACGGTCGACGGGAAGGACGTCCTGCCGGTCCTGGGCGACTGGGTCACGCCCGATCCGCCGCACGACGTCTGGGCGCCCGAGGTCTTCGACAACGGCGACGGATTCACCCTCCAGTACACGGCGCGCGACCGTGCCGGCGGGCGCCAGTGCATCGGCGCCGCCGTGGCACCCTCGCCCGACGGGCCGTTCCGACCGGTCGGCGGGGCAGCCCTTGTCTGCCCGACGGAGGCGGGCGGCGCCATCGACGCGTCGAGCTACACCGAGAACGGCACCCGCCACCTGCTCTGGAAGAGCGACGGGAACTGCTGCGGACTGGACACGTGGCTCCACATCCAACCCGTCTCCTGGGACGGCACCCGCGTCACGGGAGAACCGGTCCGGCTCCTCAAACAGGACCGCGACTGGGAGGGCGGCCTCGTCGAGGCGCCCACGCTCGTCAAGCGGGACGGCCGCTACGTCCTCCTGTACTCGGCCGGCGACTACCGCACCGCCGAGTACGCGACGGGATGGGCGGTCGCCGACCACCTCACCGGCCCCTTCGTGAAGGGGGACGAGCCGCTCCTCACCACCCGGTCCTTCGCGGGGGCGATCGGCGGACCGGGCGGCCAGGACGTCGTGACCGGTCCCGGGGGCGGGGACCGGATCCTCTTCCACGGGCGGGGCGCCGACCCCTCACGACGTGCGCTGTACGTGGCGGACATCGGCTTCGCCGACGGCCGCCCGGTCGTCCGGGGCAGCAAGACTCCGTACGAGGCGGAACTCGCCCACGTGCACAGGGCTGTGATCCGCGACGCGAAGGACGCCTGGGGCGGCCGGGCCGTCGGACACATCGACGAACCCGACAGCTTCGTCGAGTTCAAGGTCTACGCGACCTCGTCGGGGGCCCACACCCTGACGGTCCGGTACGGCAACGGATCACTGGACGCGTCGGGTGCGCCTGCCGCCGCCACGCACACCCTGACGGTCGGCGGCGCGGCCGCGGGCGTCATCCCCTACCCGTACACGGGCTGGGACGCGTGGCAGCAGCGCGAGGTCGCGGTGGAACTGCGCGAGGGGTGGAACACGGTGCGCCTCTCGAAGGGGGACCGCTACACGGAACTGGACGCCGTGCAGGTGGCGTGAGTGCCGCGCCCCGACCGCCGTTCCGCTCCCTCGCTCAAGCCCACTTCTGGCGTACGGTCCGGTCACAGGTCAGTACCTGCAGACCCTCCGGGCTGTCGTCGAGGCAGCGTCGGGTCACGGTGCTGCGTACTTCGAAAGAAGCGTCGCTCCCGGCGCTGACGGCCCACCGCTGGGTGGCCGCCTGCCCGCAGGGCCCGGTGCGCAGGCCGTCGGCGCCGTGGTCCAGGCACTTACCGGTCGCGTGGTTCCGCAGCTGCGCACCACCGTCCGCCGCGATCCGGACGGCCCACCGCTGGTACGACATGCCGTTGCACGGGAAGGACCGGGTGCCCTTGTCGAGGCTGTCGTCGAGACACGCCCCCGTCGCCCGGCTCACGAAGATCCGGTCGTCTTCGCGGGCGGCGGCGGACGAGCCGTGGTGAGCGGGCGGGAGGTCGTCGCCGAAAGCTGGAGCGTCCGGCCGTACGAATACGGCGCTACCGGCCCCGAGTACGAGCCCGACGAGGGCACCGACCAGCGCCCAGGCGGCACGCCCCTTGCGGAGCGAGGCGAGTCGCCGAGGCGCGTCCTCTGCGGAGCCGGTCTCCCCGGGGCCACCGCCGGTCTCGGAAGCCGGCGGCACCGGGTCCCGCTGACCGGCCCGGTCGCCGTCCTGCCCTGGCCTGCGCTGGCCGCGGTCCGCCGCCTCCCACAGGTGCCGGAACTCGGCGGGGTCCCCCTCCAGTGCCCGGCACAGGTCGTGCACGGCAGACCACGGCGGGACGGTGCTGCCGCAGAAGTACCGCGACAGGGACGAATCGCTGATGCGTACGCTCTCCTCAAGGGCGCGGAGCGTGCGTCCGGAACGACGCTGGAGGTCACGCAGCGCCCTGCCCAGCGCCACGGCCGGTTCCACGGGGTCAGACCGGTCCGCAGCCATGAGGACGTCCTTCTGTTCGGGGCCGCGCACGAGGATGAGGTCAACCGGCCGCGCAGACGTGCAACAGGGTGTTGCGGCGGTTCAGACCGTAGGACCCGGCCGATCTTGAGGGCAACCGGAACCACTCTCCCGGCGGAGTACGACGGTCGTGGTTGACGCACCTCCACCGCGCAGGCGACCGCGGTTGTGGACGCGGGTGCGGCGACGTCCGTACGCGGGTGGGCGTTCGTGCGGGCGGCTGCCCCGGCCGTTCAGGGGCGGAGCCCGATGTGCTTGAGGGCGACCGCGCTGAGGTCGGCGATGGCGTCCGGATCCCCCTGGCGCCAGGCGTCCGCCCATCCGCCCGGCGGAGCCGAGAGCTCGGCGAGCGCGCGCGGCGGACCGGTGAGGGCGCGCAGAGCGAGCAGGTCGGCGCCTCCGGGCCCCTCGGCGAGACGGCGCAATGTGCTGCTGCGCCGGATCCAGAGCAGACGGGGCGGGATCCAGAGGAGGAGTACGAAGAGGACGGGAATGACGATGAGCGCCGCCGTGATCACGTCGGCGACCTGGGTGACGGTCTCCTGGAGCGAGACACCCGCGTCGGCGATGCCGGAACCGGCGTCGGCCGCGGCCTGGAGGGGCTTCTTCAGGACGCCGCCGATGAGGGGCACGTCCGACGCCGCGTCACCCGCGCTGCCGAGGCCCTCGGCGAGACTGTCGCCGGAACTCTCCACCTTCCGCCCCGGCTCGGCCAGCAGCATGATCGTGTCGCGGACGGCGAGGGCCGCCCAGACCGCGAGGGCGATGAGGGCCACGGCGATCAGGTCCACGAGCACCTGAAGGATTCGACGTGCGGGTGTCTGGGCGTAGAAGCGCAACGGATGACTCCCGTTCGGTGCGTGGCGTCGAGGAGGCCCGGCCGCCCGGGCCGCGACGCGGCCGACCGGTCGTCGGATTCAACTCTTCCACCGCGCCTCACGCGCAAACCTGCGACGCAGGGGTAAGGCGGTGGGCGAAGGCGGCGTGGACGCCACGGGGGGAGGACGGCCACGGGCGTGCGGGCCGGCCCCGCGCGGCTGCTGCGACGGGAGGCAGGCGCGGATCGGGCGGTCGCCACGCCCGATGCCGGTCCCGTCTGGTGCCGGCCCCGTCTGATCCAGGTCCCGTCTGATGCCGCGTCATGCCGGTTCGCCGGGGCGGTCGGCGGAGTCACGTCAGTCCTCGGTCACGGCCATACCCTCTGTCCCTCTTGCGAATTCCGCTTGCGAACGCCCAGGTCGGGTGAGGCAGGATGCGTCAATGAGCGTGGAGAACAGCATGGAAGGCAGCGTGGCCGAGGCCATGAAGCGGGAGTTGCAGTTGCTGAGCCCGGCCGCGCGGTCGTCCCGGGCGCTGGCGGAGCAACTGCTCGATCCGGAGTTCGTGGAAGTCGGTGCGTCCGGGCGCAGATGGGACCGCCCGTCGATGCTGGCGGCGCTGCCGGACATGCAGGGGGGTGACGATGACGGCCCGCAGTACGTGCCCACCGAGATGACCGGCACGCTGCTGGGACCGGGGCTGGTGCACCTGACGTTCGAAACCGTGATCGACGGCAGACGGGCTCGCAGGAGCTCGATCTGGCGTAAGCAGGACGAGGAGGCCGGCTGGCGGATGTACTACCACCAGGCCACGCCCGTACCGGACGTGTGAGGGTGCGGTCCCGCGACGGGTCGATGCGGCGCCGGATCCTGGTCGAGGCGGTCGTCGTTGTCGCGGCCGCGCCGGCGGTTCAGGTCGCCTGGTCGGGGAGGTACGCCGTGCCTCCGGACGAGATCGCCCTTGGTTTCCACGACGGGTTCCTCCTTGTCGGATGCCTGGTCGAGGAGGAGGAGCTCAGCCCGGCGGCGCTGCCGCTGCTGCGGATGATCGACGAGGTCTTCACCGAGATGACCGCGGACGCCGCCCCCACCGATCGGTGGACCATCGATGCCCTGTCCACGGACGCGGGGTGGGAACGCGCCCGGCAGCTCGCGCGAGAGGTCCTGGCCCTGGAGGGCGAGGGGGATGCGCCACTGCCGGACATCTGCATCGTGCGGTGAGTACGGCGCGCGGCTGGGCGGGCGCGGCCCCGCGACGGCATCGGGGGCGTGCTGGAGGTCACGCCCGACACCGGCTGGGTGCGCGCGCGGCCGAACGGACGGTCGGCCGGACCGCTCCCCGACGTCGGGCGCACAGGGGCGCCCTGTACCCGCCGCAGACCCGTTAGGTTAGGGTGACCTTGCCTGACGTGCGGGCTCGGAAGTCTCCGGGTGCGGCGCGGCGGGTGGAACCCAGCGGACGGAACGGGTAGAGGCAGGGTGCAGGTGAGAGACGTTGACCGGGCTTGTGCTCGTCGTGTGCCCGGTGAAGCGGTACGCCCCTCGTGGCTGACGGCGGACGCCGGCTGTGGGTCCGCGCCCGGGGCGAGGCGTCGTGCATAAGATCGCGCTCACGGCCGGCGCCCTCTACGTCATCGTGCTGCTGCGCGCCGGAGGCACCTTCGCCGTCGGGTGGCTCGCCGGTGCCGGCGCCCGGCGCAGCAGGTTCGCCGACCGGATGTCCTCGCCGAAGTTCTGGCGCGCCGAGCGGGCGATCCAGCGCTGGGGCGCCCCGGTGGTGGCGGTCTCGTTCCTCACGGTCGGCTTCCAGACCGCCGCCAACTTCATCGCGGGCACCCTCCGCATGCCGCTGCCGCGCTACCTCCCCGCCCTCTTCGTGGGCGGAGCCGCCTGGGCGCTCGTCTACGCGACCGTCGGCATCGGCATCGTGGAGATGCTGGGCAGGCTCTTCGCCGAGCAGACGGCTCTCGGGGTCTCCGTCGTCGCCGCCCTGCTGCTCGCCGTGTGCGGTGTCGTGGTGTACCGCCGAAGGCGATCCGTTCCCGCCTCCGGGGACACGGCGACCGACGAGGCCTAGGCCGTCTCTTCCGGATCTTGCCTGACCCGCGCCGCCCGACACCGCACCTCGCCGCGTTGGCGAGGCACCCGGGTACGTCCCGTACGCGGGTACCTCTCCGCCGTGCGACGCACGGCACCGGACGACGCGGGCCCGACCGGCAAGATCCGGAAGAGACGGCCTAGACCCTACAGATCGCACACACGCCCCACCGCAGCCCCGGATCACCCGGTCGCCGGTGACACGTCCATGTCGATGCCCACGGCTGCGTACTCGTTGATCACATACGCGCTCGCGCCCTCCCAGGGGCTGCGGTCCTTGCCCGTGCGTGCGTCGAGGATGACGCCGTCGGCGTCGGCGGCGGCGTAGACGGCGCCGTGGAAGGCGTTCTCGACGTCGGGCTTCCTCCGCGCGGGGTCGTCCTCGGAGATGGTCCAGAGCACCTTGCGACTCTGGGCGTCGATGCCGAGTACCGTCTGCTTGGTGTCGCACACGATCACGGACCGCTGGTCGTCGAAGCAGTGGAGGAAGCTGCCGCTCGGTGTGCTGGGGACGCGTTCGCCCGTACGACTGTCGTACAGCGAGCCCGCGACGAAGAAGCCGCCTCCCACCTGCTCGACCTCCAGGGCGCTCCTGCCTCCCTGCTTCCAGCGCGGGGAGCCGTCGGTGAGTGCCAGGCCCGTGAGGGCGAGATCCTCCTGCTCGGAGTGCCAGCCGTCGATGGCCCGGAAGGAGGCCTCGGCGCCGACCTCGGTGCCGATGACGACGCCGCTGTCCAGCGCGCCGCCCGCGAAGGCGTCCTTCTGCCAGATCACCTGGTGGCTCTTCAGATCGACCCCGTAGGTGGTGGCGCTGTCACCGCCGTCACCGCTGGAATCGTCCGTGCGGGTGAGGACCCTGACGGCCGCTGTCGTGCCCTCGGCCCCGATCACCGCCGGCTCCAGGTCGCCGACGGTCGCCCCCTTCGGCGCGGGGAGGCGGACCGTCCAGGACACCTTGCCGCTGTCCGCGTCGACGGAACGCAGGTAGACGTCGGTCCGGTCGCGCTCGGTGCCCGAGCCCTTCGTGTAATCGGCGTACGCGAAGAGGACTCCCGTGTGCCCGTCCTGCCGGGCGAAGACGGGAGGGATGGTCTGGTCGTCGCTCGGCTGGCCCTCCTTGCCGGTGTACCAGTTCTCGCGGCCGAGGGGGGAGCCCCAGAGCTTCTGCCCGGAGTGGGTGTCGTAGGCGTCGAGGGCCTCCGAGGTCCGGTGGTACAGCGTGGGCCCGAGGAGGGCGAATCCCCAGTCCTTGATGTCCTCGTCCACGGGGAGGGTGATCTCCTCGCCGAACCTCACGGGAGGATCGAACGCCTTCGCCTTCGCCTTCGCCGCGGCCGGTGTCCTG
Source organism: Streptomyces sp. adm13(2018) (assembly GCF_008042145.1). Lineage (GTDB taxonomy): Bacteria > Actinomycetota > Actinomycetes > Streptomycetales > Streptomycetaceae > Streptomyces. The sequence goes on along the minus strand of NZ_RDBH01000143.1, from coordinate 29,345 downwards.
GCGCCGGAGGACGCGCCCGGGGCCCCGGCGTCCGCGTTCTTCCCGGACGCGCCGCCGGAACAACCGACCAGTCCGGTGAGCGCGGCCGCGATGGCCAGATGTATGACGTGCCGGTGCGTCGCTCGCACGGTGGTCCCCTCTTCTGTGATCAACTCCGCAGCAGCCTAGCGGCGTTGATCTCGCGGCGCGTGCATGTGAACCGTCCGGCCGGAGGCGCGCGGGGCGCTCATAATCGAGTGCGCGGGTCCCGGGCCGGGTGATACAAGGACTGGGTGTCCGAGCCTCTTTCCTTCCCCACCCTGCTGCGGATGATCGACGAGCGGTCCGCCGCGTTCCGCGCGGCCGTCGCCGCGGCCCCCGGCCTCGACGCCGATGTGCCGTCCTGCCCGGGCTGGACGCTGTACGACCTGGCGAACCACCTCAGCGAGGGGGACCGCTTCTGGGCCTCCATCGTGCTGAACACCGTGCCGGGCGGCGAGCGGCCGAGCAAGGACGGGCGGGCGGCGCCCAGGGAGCGCGAGGCGCTCGTGACCTGGCTGGCCGACTCGACGGAGCAGCTCCTCGCCGCTCTGCGGGAGGCCGGTCCGGATCGGGGCTGCTGGGCCTGGTGGGAGCCGCTGGCCTCGCCGCACACGGTGGCCGCCGTGGCCCGTCGCCGCGTACCGGAGTCGCTGATCCACACCTACGACGCCCAACTGGCGTCCGGTGCGCCGCAGGAGCTGCCGACGACCGAGGCGGTCGACGCCATCGAGGAGTTCCTCGCCACCGTCTGCACCGGCACGGTCCCGTGGCCGGGCGAGCCCGCCACCATGGACTACCACGCAGCCGAGGGAGGCTCCTGGCGCCAGACGGTGGACGCCGCCGGGTCCCGCTTCACCCGCCTCACCGCTGCGGAGGCCGCCGAGAGCAGGCCCACCGCCGCCATCCACGGCACGGCGAGCGAGATGGCCCTGCTCATGTACATGCGCGTCCCGGCCGACTCGCTGCGGATGGAGGGCGACGCCGACCTGCTTCGGCAGTTGCAGGAATGGGGCTGAACCGTCCCCGGCGGGTGCATCGCCGACCGTGACGTGACGCGATCTCAGGCGGAAGCGGGGCGAGTTGACGCGCCGCCACCTCTCACCCCAGGGACGCGCGCAAGTCCGCCGGGTCCACGGGGCCCGCTCCCCACCCCGGCCGTCCCGTCGGCGTGCCCGGCGGTACGGGCAGGTCGAGGATCTCCGCCGCGGAGTCCGTCGCGAGCCGGTGCCAGAGGCCGGAGCCACGGAGCATCGCGTGGCGGCCGGCGGGCATGCGGATGCCGCGTACCCGGGCGCCCGCCTTCTCGGCCCGGCGGAGGTACGTCCAGGTGTCGCCGGCCGACGTCATCGCGTCCGCCTCGTCGTGCAGCGCGACGACCGTGCGCCCGGCCAGTTGCGCCACCGGCTCACCCGGCGGGCACCAGGGCGCGAGCGCCACGACGCCCCGCACATGCCGGTCGTCCGCCACGCGCAGTGCGGCCCGCGCCCCCATGGAATGACCGAGCAGAACGACCGGGAGGGGACCGACGGCCTCCTCGACCCCGGCGAGCGCCTGCCGGGCATCAGCGGCGGGGTCGGCCCGTTCGCCGTTCCAGCCGCGCACCCGGTAGCGAACGAACCCGACGAGGACGTCCGCCGTACGGGCGTCCCCTCGCAGCGCCCGGGCGAACGGCCTCATCCGGAGCCCGGCGAGGTTCGTGGCCGTCGGGGGATCGAACGAGTCGGCCCGCCCTCCGTGCAGGAGCAGGACCACGCCCGCGGCCCCGGCGCCCGCCCTCGCGCCCGACCCGAACCCCGGCTCGGGCAGGTCGAGCGCACGATGGCCGGCGCCGCGGCGATGATCGCTCATCCGCGCCACCAGCTCACTCCCGGCCGCGAGGTCCGTGGCGGGAGAGGGAAGAACCCGCTGGTCCGCGCCGCGTACTCGGCGAAGCCAGGACGGTCCGCCATGTGCTTCTCCAGCAGGCGTTTGCCGCTGCCGACCGTGAGGAGCAGGGTCATCAGCACCGGTGACACCAGGACCGCGAGGGCGGGCTGCCAGGCGGTGCAGGCGAGCAGGTACAGGCCCCACCAGACGAGGGAGTCCCCGAAGTAGTTGGGGTGCCTGGTCCAGCCCCACAGGCCGCGGTCCATGATCTTCCCGCGGTTCGCCGGATCCTGCTTGAACCGTGCCAGCTGGAAGTCGCCGAGCGCCTCGAAGCCGAGCCCGAGCGCCCACACCGCGATGCCGCAGTAGTCCAGTACGCCGAGGGAGCCGGGACTGTAGGAGGCGCTCTGCACGGGCAGGGAGATCAGCCAGACGAGGGCGCCCTGCCCGAGGTACACGTTCCGCAGCGCGTACAGGGTCCGGTTGCCCGAGGCCTTGTCCAGGAGGGCGGTGTACCGGGGGTCCTCGCCGTGTCCGCGGGAGCGGCGGGCGATGTGGGCCGCTAGCCGCAGTCCCCAGATCGCGGTTGCCGCGGCGACGAGCAGGCGGCGGCCGTCGTCGCCGTGGCCGTCGGAGAGCAGCCAGGTGACCACGGCGACGGCGCTGAACGCGACGCCCCAGGCGATGTCGACGATGCGGTGGAGTCCGCGGCGCACCGCGATGGCGAAGGTGATGAGCAGCACCGCCGCCGCCGTGGCCGCGGTGGCGCCCAGGTTGATGCCGAGGGCTCCCCAGTCGGTGATCATGAGGGCGTCACCGGGGCGTACCAGTCCGCGGGGGTGGGCGGCATGGCCGAGGTGCCCTCGCGCGTGGGCCGCACGGCGAGGATCTGGTCGACCCCCATGCGGCGCTCGGAGAAGGCGATCGAGGCGCCGGCCAGGTACAGCCGCCAGACCCGGCCGGTGGTCGTGCCGACGAGCTCCTCGATGTCGCTCCAGCGCCGTTCGAGGTTGTCGCGCCAGGCGTCGATGGTGGTCGCGTAGTGTTCCCGGATCGATTCGACGGAGCGGGCCTCCAGACCGGCCGCCTCCAGGAGGTCCACGGTGCGGCCGACGGGACGCATGTGCATGTCGGGGGCGATGTACGTCTCGATGAACGCGCCGCCACCGGGTGCCTGGGCGCCCCGGGACATCTGCTGGATCAGGACCCGTCCCTCCGGGCGGAGCGCGTCGTGCAGCTTGGCGGTGAAGTCGGGGTACTCGGCGTCCCCGACGTGCTCGCCCATCTCGATGGCGGAGGCCGCGTCGTAGCCGCCGCCCTCGATGTGCCGCCAGTGCCGCAGCTGTACGTCGACGAGGTCGGCCAGCCCCTCGCGGGCGGCGCGGTCGGTGACGAAGTCGTGCTGGGCGCGGGAGAGCGTGACCGCCGTGACCCGGGCCTTGTGCTCCCTGGCGGCGTGCAGGGTGAGCGATCCCCAGCCGCAGCCGACGTCGAGCAGCCGGTCCCCGGGGCCCAGGCCGAGCTTGCGGCAGATCAGCTCGACCTTGTCGCGCTGGGCGTCGGCCAGCGTGTACGCGGGGTCGTCGGGGCGCGTCCAGTAGCCGCAGGAGTACGCCATGGACTCGTCGAGGAGGAGCTCGTAGAAGTCGTTGGACAGGTCGTAGTGGTGGCTGATCGCGGCGCGGTCCCGCGACGCGCTGTGCAGGCTGCCGGTCAGCCGGGCCCGGCCGTCGGGGCGCCGCGGGGGCGGCCCGGCCGCACCCAGCCGCAGGGCGAGCGCGGCGGACGAGGCCAGGGCTGCGGGCCCGGGGTGCGAGGCCCCGCGGTCGCGGACGGTGCGGCCCGCCAGGGACAGGGCCTGGGCGAGGTCGCCGTCGACGTCGAGGTCCCCGCTGACGTACGCCTCGGCGAGGCCGAGCTCGCCCGGCTGCCACAGCACCCGGCGCAGCGCCTCGGGTGAGCGGAGTACGACGGTGGGCGCGTCCGGCGGGCCCGCCTGGCTGCCGTCCCAGGCGCGCAGGCGCACCGGGAGCGGGCCCGGGAGGAAGTGGCCGAGGAGCTCGGCGAGACGGTCGGCGGCGGGCCTCATGAACGGGTCCCTTCGGTGAGGAGCAGCTGGCGCACGTCGAGGTAGCGGGAGCGGAAGCCCGCTTCCGAGTAGGCGAGGTAGAACTCCCACATGCGCTGGAAGACGGTGTCCATGCCGAGCGCGGTGACGGTGCTGCGCTGGGCGGCGAATCGTTCCCGCCACAGCCGGAGGGTCTCGGCGTAGTGCGGGCCGTAGCCCTCGTCGGAGACCGTCCGCAGACCGGCGGCGGCGGAGTGCTCGGCGATCGCCGTGCGGGAGGGGATGAGACCGCCGGGGAAGACGTACTTGCTGATCCAGGTGTGGGTGGCGGCGGTGTGGAGCATCTGCTGGTGGCCCATGGTGATGGCCTGGAGGGCGATCCGGCCGCCGGGGGCGAGGGCGCGTCGGAGGGCAGTGAAGTAGGAGGACCAGTACTCCGAGCCGACCGCCTCGATCATCTCGACGCTGACGACCGCGTCGTACTGACCCTCGACGTCCCGGTAGTCGCGCAGCTGGACGTCGACCCGGTCGGAGAGGCCGGCGGCCTCGACGCGCTCGCGGGCGAGGGCGGCCTGCTCGGACGACAGGGTCAGGGTGGTGACCCGGGCGCCCCGGGCCGCGGCCCGCAGGGCCAGTTCCCCCCAGCCGGTGCCGATCTCCAGCAGCCGGGTGCCCTCGCCGACGCGGGCGAGGTCGAGCAGCCGGTCGATCTTGCGGTGCTGTGCGGCTTCGAGGGACTCGAACCGGGCCGGGAACACCGTGAACAGGGCGGCGGAGTAGGTGAGGGTGGGGTCGAGGAACGCCGTGAAGAGGTCGTTGGAGAGGTCGTAGTGGCGCTGGATGTTGTCGCGTGCCCCGGCCCGGGTGTTGCGGTCGGCGGAGGGGCGGGCGGACACCCACAGGCCGCGGAGCTTGCGCAGCGGGGCGGGCACCAGCTCGTCGACGTGCTCGGCGAGGAGGCTCAGCGCGCCGGGCAGATCGTCGCTGTCCCACTCACCCGCCATGTAGGACTCGCCGAAGCCGATCAGCCCGTGCCGGGCGATGCGGCGGTGGAACGCCTCGGGGTCGTGAAGGGTCAGGACCGGTCCGGCGAATCCGGAGAGCCCGTTGGGGCCGGTGACGCCCGCGGCACGGTGGGGCGCGTACGCCCCGCTCCGGGTGGAGCCGCCCGCGGGCCGTGTCAGGTCCAGCCGGTTCAGGGCGCCGCCGACCAGGTACCTGGCCACGGCCGTGCGCAGGGGTCCCGACGACGGCACACGGGCCACGTCCGGCCAGCGGGCGGCGTCGACGTCCGCGCGGGAGACCGTGGGGGAGGAGGCCGCGGGGCCGTGGCCCGACGGTGCCTGCGGGGGAATCCCGACCGGCCGGCCGGCCGGCCGGGTTCGGTCCGTGGACGTGAGGGCGGGACGGGTCACGGGGTCATGCCTTTCTGAGGGGTGGGCCGGGGACGTGGCTGTACGGGCAGACCGCGCAGCAGCAGATGGATGCCGTGCCGGCGGATCCCGGCCCAGACGGCGGCGGTGGACCAGGGCCTGCGGGCGGCCGCGGACAGCAGGGCGCGGGTGCCCGCGGGCCGGCGGCGGCCGCGGACGACGGCGGTGAACGCCCGGCCGCCCTCGTGCTCCAGGTGGATGCTCAGGCTCAGGTCGTCGCCGGGCAGCGGAAGCCGCATCCGGTAGCGGCCCTCCACCGCGAAGAAGGGGGAGACGTAGAACGCCTTGTCCACCTCCGCCTCGTCGGACGCGTCGGTCCGCAGCAGGTAGCAGTGCCGCTGTCCGTAGGTGTTGTGGACCTCCGCGACGACGCACGCCAGGGCGCCGGAGGCGTCGTGGCACCAGAAGACGCTGAGCGGGTTGAAGACGAACCCGAACACCCGGGCGTGCGCGAGCATCACCACGCGTCCGCCGTCCAGGTCGATGCCGTGGGCGGCGAGGTACCCGTCGAGGCCCGTGCGAAGGGAAGCGGACGTGCCGGAGAAGTGGTCGCGTGCGTCGAAGCGGGCGAGGGGCCGCAGCGGCGGGGGAAGCACCGGCAGCCGGTCGATGTCGACACACCACAGGTACGTCCGGTGCTGGAACGTGTGCTGCAACGGGGTACGGCGGACATGCGAGATCACGCACTCGTACAGGGCCGCGGTGCCGTCTCCGCCGAGCGGGACCGCGGGCCTCGCGCTCGCCTCCGTCGCCTCCGTACGAGTCACCAGCTCACCCCCAGCGACCGTGCGGCCGCCACGCCGGAACGGCAGCCGTCCTCGTGGAAGCCCCAGCCGTGCCAGGCGCCCGCGTACGCCGTCACGCCCGTGTTGAGCAGGGGCAGTTCCCGCTGCGCCGCGACCGACGCGGTCGTATATACCGGGTGCTCGTAGACCATCCGCTCGACGACGCGGTCCGCGGCGATGCCCTCCTCGCCGCCCAGGGTGACGACGTAGCCGGAACCCGCCGGCAGGCGCTGGAGCCGTTCCATGTCGTAGCTGACGCGGACCGCCTCCGTCGACGGCGAGCACCCGGTCATGTGGTAGTTCCAGCTCGCGCGGGCGCGCGGTGAGCGCGGCAGGAGCGAGGTGTCGCGGTGCAGCACGGTGCTGTTGCGCGAGTACGCGAAGGACCCGAGGAGACGCTTCTCGTCCGGCGTGGGGTCCGCGAGCAGGCGCAGTGCCTGATCGGGGTGGGTGGCGACGACCACGGCGTCGTACGCCTCGGACGCGCCGTCGCGGGTGGTGACCAGCGCGCCCCGCCCGGTGCGGCGGACGCTGTCGACCGGGCTGTCGGTGCGGATCCGCTGGATGTGCTTCGAGGCGGCCGCCACATATGCCGAGGAGCCACCGGTGACGGTCTTCCACTGCGGGGAACCGGTCACGGACAGCAAGCCGTGGTGCTCCAGGAACCTGAAGAGGTAGGCCGCCGGATACGACAGGGCCGTACGCGCCGGACAGGACCACACGGCCGCGACCAGGGGCAGGGCGAAGTGGGTGACGAAGTACGGGGAGAAGCCGCCCTCGCGGAGGAACTCCCCGAAGGTGACGCCCGCATGGGGCCTGCGGGCCAGCAGGCGCCGGGCGGCCCGGTGGAACACGGGTACCTCCGCCAGGAGGGTCAGATAGCGGACCCGCAGCGCGGCTCGGGAGGCGAACAGCCCTGCCGCGCCCCTGGCTCCCGCGTACTCCAGGCCACAGCCGTCGCACCGCACCGACATGCTCATCTCGGCGTCCTGGGTACTGACTCCCAGCTCACGGAAGAGGCGGAGCAGATGGGGGTAGGTGCGCTCGTTGTGGACGATGAACCCCGAGTCCACGGAGACCGGACGCCCCCCGGGGCCCGACAGTTCGTGGGTGTGCGCGTGTCCGCCGAGGCGGGCGTCCGCCTCGTACAGGGTCACCCGGCACGAGGCCGTCAGCACGTAGGCGGCGGTCAGGCCCGCAACCCCCGCACCGATCACCGCTACTTCGCGGTCTTCCATCACAAGCGCTCCCACCACTCGACATGCCGCCCCACGGCTGCGACTCACCAGTCATTCGCAGCAGGTCGGCGTTTGGATGCGTCGGAGTACGGAAGTTGGTGAAAGTCGGCGGGTGCCGGCCGGAGGGCCGCCTTGACGGTGGGCAGCATTTGGTGCATGTCGGGCGGATGAAGGGCGCATGTCCACCGAAGGCGGGTCGTCATGGTCATTCCTCGTGGGTCCGGGCCGTCTGCGCCCGGGGCTCCTCGTCCGGCGCGGAAACCTCCCATGCGGTATTCGGTGCGGGGGGTCGGATGGGTTGCGTGGGTGGAGCGGAATCCCGGCGGCTCGTGCGCCGCTTCGCGCGGCGTCGAGGAATCACCTTGCCTGACCTATCGAGATTCGATAGGTTCCCATCGTAAGTCGATGGAAGGGTGGGTAGGTCATGGGAGATCTGGCAGTGCGCGCGTTGCGTGTCGTGCTCGCGGTCGTGTTCGTCGGCACGGGGCTCGTGCAGGTGTTGATGGTGTGGATGATGATCAGCGGGAACGACCCGGAGGACGGGTCGCTGCCCCTGACCCCGATGCGGATCATCGTGGTCCTGGGGATGGTCGCCGCGCAGGTCGCCCTCGTGTGCGTGTGGCGCCTGGTGGCGATGGTGCGACGCGGAACGGTCTTCTCCCACGCGGCCTTCCGGTACGTGGACGGGGTCATCGGCGCGATGGTGGGGGCCGCCCTGCTGTGGTTCGCGGTCACGGCCGTCAACGCCCCGGGCCAGCGCGAGGACCCCGGCGTCACCGTGATCATGGCCGGGATCGGCGTGGCCGTCCTGGGGGTCGCCCTCATCGTGCTGGTGCTCAGGATGCTGCTCGCCCAGGCCGTCGAGCGCGACGGAGAAGCCACCCGGATGCGAGCCGAGCTGGACGAGGTCATCTGATGCCGATCGTCGTCGACATCGACGTGATGCTGGCCAGGCGGAAGATGTCCGTGGGCGAGCTGGCCGGACGGGTGGGGATCACCCCGGCCAACCTGGCGGTCCTGAAGAACGGCCGCGCCAAGGCGGTGCGCTTCGCGACCCTCGCCGCGCTCTGCCAGGTACTGGAGTGTCAGCCGGGGGACCTACTGCGCTGGGAGGCGGAGGAGACTCCGGAGGGGGAGGAGGCCGTGGAGGTCGGAAGGGCCGCGGCGGGAGCGGACGGCTGACCCCTTCCGCTCCGGAGGGGGAGCGGGCGGGGATAGGCTCGCACCGTGACCGACGACAGATGGGAACCGACGGCGGCGGGCGTTCTGCGACTCCCCTCGGGCCTGCTGGTCCGCGGCCGAGGGCTGCGCCGACCGCTCCCGCCGGGGCCGGAGCCCACCTTCGCGCTCCATCTGCTCGGACACAGGCCGCCGGACGTCGCCTGGGAGAGCCGCTGGATCCGCTGGCCCGACTTCTGGCTGCCCTCCGACCGTACGGCGGCCGTCGAAGGCCTCCGCGAGGCGTGGGAGCGCGCCGGGGGTGAGCGCGTCGAGATCGCCTGCGCGGGCGGGCAGGGCCGCACGGGCACCGCACTCGCCTGCCTGGCCGTCCTCGACGGGGTCCCCCGCGGTGAAGCCGTCGCCTATGTCCGTGAGCACTACGCGCCGCGAGCGGTGGAGACGCCCTGGCAGCGCCGGTACGTCACACGCTTCCCGTGACGGTCGGGGCCGGCCCGGTAGCCGGCCGGCCTGCGACTGGGGCACCGGCCGGTCAGTCGCTCCACTCCTTGAGCACCGCGGCGACCTGCCGGACGTCGACGAGGCCTTCGGCCACCTGCTCGACGAGGTCGATGATCTCGTCCGACGTGGCGCTGACCGTCTGTCCGCAGGCGTGCAGATAGGCCGCGGCGACGACCACGCCGTACAGCTCGTTGGAGTGCTCCAGCGCGGGGACGCGGACGAACTGCTCCAGGAGCGCGGCCGCGCGGTGGTGGGGCTGCTCGTAGACGGGGATGTCCATCACGCGGAAGGCGTGGCGCGCGCGGGCGGCTTCGAGCGCTCCCCAGTCGGAGATCTCCGGGTCACCGGGGATCTCCTGTTGGGCTATCTCCAGCAGCCAGGACAGATCGATCTGCAGAAGCACGCGGCGCCCGGGATCAGGCGGCGTCGCTGCCGCGGCCCACGGGGCGGCCGTAGCGCTTGGCGAACGCCTGGCCGTGCTGGCCGACGAAGGTACGGGCGCCCTCGATGAAGCGCGTGCGGGTGAGGTCGGCGTCCAGCACGCGGCCCGCGTAGTCCTCGGCGGGTACGTGCTTCTCGGCCGCGGCGCGCTCAAGTGCCTCGTAGGCCTCGTCGCTGATCTCGATGCGGATTTCCCGTGCCATGCGTCCACGGTAGCGGCTCGCCGTCGCCCGCGGCAGAGGACGGACGCGACGGACGGAAGAGGTGGCGGCCGGTGTGGCGGCCCGGCCGGGGGCCGATGCGGCCCGCGTGAGCGCCCACCGGGGAAACAGATGTGCGATTGTCAGTCGCGCGTGATAGTCACTACCTCCACGGGGGGAGTGATCACTGGCCTCCCCGTTCGATCATGCAAGGGGTGGGGACATGGCGTTGCTCGGTGACCTGGGGCTCACGCTGGGGAGATGGACGGGTCGGCCCGGTGTGCGCGTCGAGAAGGACTCCGGCGATCCCGCCGTGGCGCGGGTGCGCGAGGCGGCCGTCGCGGCCGACTGGGCCACCGTGCGCGAGGTGCTCGAAGCACGTCCCGAGAGTGAGAACCGCGTCGAACTCCTCTGGGCCGTCGGCGACGCGGCCGGGGTGGAGCAGTGGATCCCCCGCGTGATCGAGGCCGAGCCGGAGGCCCCGCTCCCCAAGCTCGTGGCGGGGATCCGCCACATCAGCTGGGGCTGGGAGGCACGCACCGCGGCCCGTGCCTCGCAGGTCTCGCGCGAGCAGTTCGACGTGTTCCACGCCCGGCTCCGCAAGGCCGAGGAGTGGCTGTACGAGGCGGCCGAGCGCGAGCCGGGCTGGACGTCCCCCTGGTACGGCCTCCAGGTCACGGGCCGCGGTCTCCAGGTGGGCCAGGAGACGGCGCGGCGCCGCTTCGAGGCGACCGTGCGGCGCGACCGGCACCACCTGGAGGCCCACCAGCAGCAGTTGCAGCAGGTCTGCGACAAGTGGGGCGGTTCCCACGAGGAGATGCACGCCTTCGCGCGCGATTCCGCCTTCGATGCCCCCGGTGGCACCCTGCTCGGTCAGCTCGTCGCGGTCGCGCACATCGAGGAGTGGCTGTCCCTCGACTCAGGGCCGGACGCCGCGTACATCCGCCGCCCGGAGGTCAGGACGTCCCTGAACGAGGCCGCCGACCACTCCTACCGGCACCCGGACTTCGTCCGCCGGGGCGGCTGGAACCAGGTCCTCAACACCTTCGCCATGGCCTTCTCCCTCGCCGGGGACCGTACCGGCGCACAGGAGTGCTTCCGCGCCACGGAAGGCCGCGTCACCGAGTTCCCCTGGTACTACCTGGACGGTTCCGACCCCGCCGCGGCCTACCGCAAGCAGCGCTCGTCGGCCGGACGCTGACGGCTCCGGCTTCCGACGGGACGCCGGCCTCCCGCCCTCCCGGCCGGACGTCTCAACCGCGATCCCGACGACCCGGACTCCGCGGCCCCCAGGCCCATGCCCACACGCCGGAACCCGGTACGGGCCGACGCCTCCGCCCGCCGCTCGTGTCCGTCCTCTGCCGCGGGCGACGGCGAGCCGCTACCGTGGACGCATGGCACGGGAAATCCGCATCGAGATCAGCGACGAGGCCTACGAGGCACTTGAGCGCGCCGCGGCCGAGAAGCACGTACCCGCCGAGGACTACGCGGGCCGCGTGCTGGACGCCGACCTCACCCGCACGCGCTTCATCGAGGG
>NZ_RDBH01000143.1:7526-17976 GCF_008042145.1 Streptomyces sp. adm13(2018) | reverse complement strand
CCCCCTCCCCGTACCGCCCCTTCCTCACCGTCGTCCGCTCCCACCCGGCGCGGGCGCCCACCGAAAGACTCCGCCAGGTGCCCCCTTCCGAATCCGCCCCAGCCGCCCACACCTTCCAGGTCGACCTCCGCGGCCTGGTCGACCTCCTCTCCCACCACCTCTACTCCAGCCCCCGCGTGTACCTGCGCGAGCTGCTGCAGAACGCCGTGGACGCCATCACCGCCCGGCAGGCCGTCGACCCCGGCGCCGTAGGGTCGATCACGGTGCGGACCGGTGAGACCCTCACCGTCACGGACACCGGCATCGGCCTGAGCGAGGCCGACGTCCACCGCTTCCTCGCCACCATCGGCCGCAGCTCCAAGCGGACCGCCGACGGCGCCCTCGACGGAGCCGGCCTCGACGCCGCCCGCGGGGAGTTCATCGGCCAGTTCGGCATCGGACTGCTCGCCTGCTTCGTCGTGGCCGACGAGATCACGGTGCTCAGCCGGTCCGCCGCGGACCCCTCGGCGCCCGCCGTGGAATGGCGCGGCCACTCCGACGGCCGCTACACGATCCGGACGCTGCCCGCCTCGGCGGTCCCCGAGCCCGGCACGACCGTGCGGCTCACGCCCCGCGCCGACAACGCCGAGTGGACCGCCCCGGACCGGGTCGTCTCCCTGGCCCGGCACTACGGCGGGCTCCTGCGCCACGAGGTCACCGTCGTCGGTCCGCGCGGCGAGTCCCACCGCGTCAACGAGGCACCGCCGTGGGAGCGCAGCCACCGCTCCCCGCTCGCCCGCCGCGAGGCGCTCACCGCGTACTGCCGCGACCTCTTCGACTTCACCCCGCTCGACACGATCGACCTCGACCTTCCGGCGGCCGGACTGCGCGGCGTCGCGTACGTCCAGCCCACGGCCGTGAGCCCGGCGCAGCGCGCGGGACACCGCGTCCACCTCAAGGGGATGCTGCTCACCGACCAGGCACCCGAACTCCTCCCGGAGTGGGCCTTCTTCGTCCGCTGCGTGGTCGACACCACCAGCCTCCGCCCCACCGCGTCCCGGGAGTCGCTCTACGAGGACGGCACGCTGTCCGCCGTACGGGACGCCCTGGGCGACCGGATCCGCGACTGGCTCACCGGACTCGCCGCCAGTGAGCCCTCGCTGCTGCACCGCTTCATCGACACCCACCACCTCGCCGTCAAGGCACTCGCCCGGCACGACGACGAGCTCCTGCGGATCGTCCTGCCGTGGCTGCCGTTCGAGACCACCGACGGCAACGTCACGCTGGAGGAGTTCGCCCGGACCCACCGGACCCTCCTCGTCACCCGCAGCGTGGAGGAGTTCCGCCAGGTCGCCCCCATCGCGGCCGCGGCCGGCCTGGGCGTCGTCAACGGCGGCTACACCTACGACCGCGACCTCGTGCACCGCCTTCCCGAGGTCCGGCCGGGCACGTCCGTCACCGACCTCGACCCGACCACCGTCACCGCCCACCTCGACGCCGTCGATCCGGGCGCCGAACTGCGGGCCGCGGCCTTCCTCGCCGTCGCCCGGGAGACCATCGGCGTCCACGACTGCGACGTCGTCCTGCGTGACTTCCAGCCCGTCACCGCGCCGGCGCTCCTCCTCGACAACCGCGACGCGCGCCACGAGCGGACCAGGTCGAACCTCGCCGCCGAGAGCGACGGCCTGTGGGCCGACATCCTCGGCTCCCTGCGCCACGAGACCCCGCGCGCGCAGCTGGTCCTGAACCACCTCAACCCGCTGGTTCGCCAGGCGATCACGATCACCGAACGGGGTCTGGCCGTCACGGCGTCCGAGGCCCTCTACGGCCAGGCCCTGCTGCTCAGCCGCCGCCCGCTGCGGGCGAGCGAGAGCGCCCTCCTCAACCGGGCGTTCATCGGCCTGCTCACCCACGCCATGCACCAGCCCGGCACGGGCACGCCCGGCTCCGAGCCCCGGAAGGAACTGTAGATGCTGGACACCCCCGAGGCCGTCGTCGAAGCGCTGCGCGAGAACAACGACCGCCCCCACGGCCTGCCCCGTACCGTGACCGCCGAGGAGCTCGTCGAGGCCGCCGAGCCCTTCGACAAGCCGGACGTCCTCGTCACGGCCCTGCTGGAGCTCATGTCGGCGTACGAGTTCACCGGCGAGCACCGCAAGTCGCCCGTGGCCTTCGCCCGGCTGCTCAAGCTCTGGGACACCGCCCCCGAGTCGTTCAGCCAGTGGGAGGCCCACCAGGTCTTCTGGCGTTTCAAGTGGGTGACGACGTCCCTGCTCCAGGTGCCCGAGATGCCGCTGACCTCGATCGGCAGCTGGATCGAGCAGATGCGGACGCGGTACGCGGCCGCCGACCACGGCATGCAGCCCGTGGCCGCCATGCGCTACCACCTGGCCACCCACACCGGCGTCGGCGTCGCGGACGCCTACGACCTGTGGGCCACCCGCTCCCGTACGGAGCTGAGCGACTGCGAGGCCTGCGAGACCCGTCACCTCGCCCGGCACCAGGTCGCCGCGGGCGACGACGCCGGAGCGCTCGACACCTGGCGCCCCGTCCTCACCGGCGAGCAGGGGTGCACCGAGGAACCGCAGGTGAGCCAGGCACGCGCCCTGCTGCCGCTGCTGCGACTCGGCCGCGTGGACGAGGCCCGCTCGTACCACCTCACCGGCTACCGGCGGGTCCGCGGCAACAACGGCACGCAGGAGGAGGTCGGCCTGCACCTGGAGTTCTGCGCCCTGTCGCGCAACGAGGGCCGCGGCCTGGAGATCCTCGCGGAGAACCGCCCGCTGTTCGAGGCGACCGGCGCGCCCCTGTCCCATCTGGCGTTCCTCACCGGCGTCGAGGTGCTGCTCGCCCGGCTGGTCGAGGACGGCCACGCGGACACCCCCGTCGCGGGCCCGGCGGGACGCGCCTGGACGGCGCGCGAACTGGCCGCCCACGTCCGTACGGAGGCGGACCTGCTGAGCGCCGCGTTCGACGCGCGCAACGGGACCACGGCCGTCGGCGACCTCCGCCGCGCACGCCTGGCGCAGAAGCCGCTGCTCGACGCCCCCCTGCCGCTCGGTCTGCGGACGTCGGTCACCCGTCCCGCCGACGCCTCCAGCCAGGGCGGTACGGCGGCCACCGGTTCCGCGGACGGCGCGACCCCCGGCTCCGCGCCCGCCCTGGACGTTCCCGAGGACTTCGTGGCGCTCGTGACCGAGGCGCGGAACCTGGCACGGATCGGTCACCCCGGCGGCTCGCGGCTCTGGGACCGTATCGCCGAGCGCGTGGCCGACGGGGACACCCCGCACGACGACCGCCTCGGTCCCGAGGACCTCCTGCGGGCCGAACTGGCCGAGCAGCGCGCGTACCGGCTCTCCAGCGAGGACCGTACCGCGGAGAGCATGGACGCCCTCGACCGGGCCACCGAACTGTACGAACGGCTCGCGATGCCGTGGCAGGCGCTCTCCACGCGGACGCGTGCGCTCGCCTGGGCGACGGCGTCCGCCGCCCCCGCCGCCCGCACGGAGGCGACGGGCGACTCCACCGGCCCACGGACCGGCACCGCCGACACGGCGAAGACCGGCGAGGACCCGACGGGGGAGCACACGGCCGCCGACGCGACCGGTGAAGGCCTCACCGCCACCGCGGCTGCCGACGCCGACGACGTCACGGCCGCTCCCGCCGCGACGGAACACCGCACCGCGCTGCTGGGCCAGGACGCGGTCCGCTCCGCCCTCGACGAGGCCCTGCGCGAGGCCGAACGTCTCAAGACCGAGGTCCCGTTCGACGGAGAGCCGGTCGGCGAGGCGGAGGCGGCGGCCGCCGCCGGCGCCGACCTCGCGACGGAACGCGCGCTCGACTACCTCACCGTCCTGTACTCCGCCGTCTTCGTCGCCTACCAGGACCTCCAGCGCCTGCTCCCGGAGGCCCCCGAAGCCGACCGCGAACGGTTCGACACGGCCGTCGGCCTGCTGCGCACCGAGGCGGAGCGCCTCTCCGTCCCGCACCACGTGGCCAACGCCCGGCAGTTCGTCGCCGACATCGCCGGCCAGTGCGGCGACACGACGCTCGCCGAGTCCGAACTGCGCGCCGCCCTGGGGGACGTCGAGGCCTCCGGACGGCCCTGGCGTGGCTCGCGCCTGCGTGCCCTGCTCGCCCAGATCCTTCTCGCTGAGAAGGAGCCGGAGGAGGCGGCCGACCTGCTGCACCGGGCGATCTCGGACGCGGTGCGGTACGACGAGAAGGACTTCCCCCTGGCGCCGACGTACGCGCTGCTCGGCCACGCGGCCACGCACCTCGGGGACTCCGTCGGCGCCGTGCGCCACCTCTCCGAGGCGGCCGCGCGATTCGACCAGAACGAGGCGTTCGACGACGCCGCGCAGGCGCGCCTCCAGCTCGTCGACGTCCTGGCGGAGTCGGGTCAGCAGGCGGACGCCGTGGCCGTGCTGGAGTCCGTCCTGTCGGACGAGGCAGCCGCGTCGCTCGACGAGCGACTGGTCGCCCAGGCACGGCTCATGCTGGCGCGCGGGCTGCGTGAGCTGGGGGAGTACCTGCCGTCCGCGGAGGAGTTCCTCCGTCTCGCCGACGCCGTGTCCGGCTGGGAGGGCGACGGCGCCCCGATCCGCACCCTGGTCGCGGCCGAGGCGGCGACGACGCTCGCGCTGGCCGACCGCTGGGACGCGGCCGAGGCCGCGTACGGCCGGGCCGTCGCGGCGCACGCCGAGGCGCCGAACCCCGGGCTGATCATCCACATGATGCGCGAGTTCGCCCGTCTCACGACGCTGGCGCGGGAGGCGGAAGGCCTCGACGCGGCGCTCCGGCACCTCGCGGAGGCCGAGGAGATCCTCGCCGCCGTCCCGGGCGACGCGGAGAACTTCCACGCCTGGTACGAGCAGGGAGAGATCCACTACCGCCGCGCCCGCGTCCTGGCAGAGGCGGAGCGCTTCCCGGAGGCGCTGGACGAGGCGGAGGCGGCCGTCGCCACCCACGAGCGGGGCGGGGCGCAGGGCGAGATCCCCCGTGCGGAGGCGGTGCGCTTCGCGGCCCTCGTCGAGGGCAACGGCCTGGGCCGCTTCACCGAGGCCGTCGCCCGTCTGACGACGGCGTCCGCCCGCTGCCGCGAGGCCGGTCACACGGACGCCGCCGACATCCTCGACGCCGTGCGGCAGGACTTCCTGACGCGACGGTAGGGGAGGACGCGACACCGGAGGCTCCCCGCGCTTATGACACGGGGAGCCCCGCCAGCCGGGGCCGGTGGGCAGCCGCTGAGACATAGTGGGCAGCCCCTGAGACACAGGTGAGGCCCGGCCGAACAGCCGGGCCTCACTCGTCAGGCGGCCGCGTCGCCGGGGCCCCGGGCCGTAGGCAGGCCGCACCGCCGTGCCGTAGGCAGGCCGGGTCGCCGCGCCGCCGTGCTTCGTCAGCTGAGCGTCTTGACGGCGGACGCGTCGTACGGCTTGAGCTCGTCGGTGCGCCCGGCGAGGACCTTCGCCGCCCACTCCGGGTCCTGGAGCAGCGCGCGGCCGACGGCGACCATGTCGAACTCGTCCCGCTCCAGGCGGTCGAGGAGCTCGTCGATGCCCTGGAGCGGGGCACCCTGGCCCGCGAAGGCCTGGAGGAAGTCGCCGTCGAGGCCGACCGAGCCCACGGTGATGGTCGGCCGGCCGGTGAGCTTCTTGGTCCAGCCCGCCAGGTTGAGGTCCGAGTCGTCGAACTCGGCGATCCAGTGGCGGCGCGTCGAGGCGTGGAAGACGTCGACGCCCGCCGCGGCGAGCGGGGCGAGGATCGCCTCCAGCTCCTGCGGGGTCTCCGCGAGCCGCGCGTCGTAGGCGTCCTGCTTCCACTGCGAGTAGCGGAAGATCACCGGGAACTCGGGCGAGACGGACGCGCGCACGGCGGCCACGATCTCGGCCGCGAACCGCGTCCGGGCCACGGGGTCGCCGCCGTAGGCGTCGGTACGGCGGTTCGTTCCCGCCCACAGGAACTGGTCCAGGAGGTAGCCGTGGGCGCCGTGCAGTTCGACGCCGTCGAAGCCGATGCGCTCGGCGGCCGCGGCGGCCTCGGCGAAGGCGCCGATGACGTCGTCCAGGTCGCTCTGGGTCATGGCCTTGCCCGCGCCCTCGGTGCCGTCCGTGCGGATTCCGGAGGGACCCATCGCCGGGGCGTCCGGGTAGGGCGCCTGCCCCTGCTCGCGCACCATGCCGATGTGCCAGAGCTGCGGCACGATCGTGCCGCCGGCCGCGTGCACGTCCTCGGCGACCTTCGCCCATCCCGCGAGCTGCTCCTCGCCGTGGAAGCGCGGCACCCGGTCGCTCTGCCCGGCGGACGCGTGGCCGACGTAGGTCCCCTCGGTGACGATCAGGCCGACACCGGCGGCGGCGCGCCGGGCGTAGTACGACCGCACGTCCTCGCCGGGCACTCCGCCGGGGGAGAACATGCGGGTCATCGGGGCCATCGCGATGCGGTTCGGGACGGTCAGGCCGTTCAGCGCGACAGGCCGGGACAGGATCTCGGCAGCGCGTGAGCCGGTGGACGCGGTGACGGTCACAGGGACGCTCCTCGTGGCAATTACTTGACTATCTAGATGCTTGAGAACTTCATGCAACGAGGGCGACGGTAGACGTCGATGTTTGAGATAGTCAAGCATCTCTGGGCTAGAGTGACCGCCATGACAGAAGCTCCCCGCGTCGACACGGCCCAGCTCCTGGAGCTGCTCTCCGTGTCGCTCGGCGTCTACTACGGCGACTTCACCGTCGCGGCGGCGAGTGAGAACCTCACGGCGAGCCAGGGGCGGGCCCTGACCGTGCTGCGCCGGGGGCCGGCGGCGATGCGCGCCCTGGCCGGGACCATGACCTGCGACGCCTCCAACATCACCGGCATCATCGACCGGCTGGAGAAGCGCGGCCTGGTCCGCCGCGAGGCCGACCCCGCCGACCGGCGCGTCAAGAACGTGATCCTCACGGCCGAGGGCGAGCGCGTCACCGACGCGATCCGCGCGAGGATGCACCTCACCCGGGAAGGGCTGGCCGGACTCGACGCCGAGGACCGGGCCACCCTGTACGCCCTGCTGGAACGGGTCTTCCTCACCGCCCCGCCGACCGCCTGACCTCCCGCCGCCGCACGTTCCCGCCGTGCGCTCCGCCCCGCCACTCGCCCGGTCGGCCCGCCGGAGGGTGCCGGACTCGCACACGGCCGCCACAGTGGCCCCATGGAGCAGATCCCGGACGTCCCGCCCCGAGGCGACCGGTTCACCGTCCCGGCGAACCGACCCGCCCTCCGGGGCCGCTCCGCGACGCACGACCGGCCGGGCGACCGTGGCGAAAGGACGAACTGACGTGGCCGCATCCCCCAGCCCCGGCCCAGCCACCCCCGAGGACCACGTCGTCGTCATCTCCGGGGCCACCGGCGACCTCGCCCGCCGCAAGCTCCTCCCCGGCCTGTACCACCTGGCCCGAGCCGGACTGCTCCCCGACGGCTACCGGATCGTCGGCTCGTCCCCCGCGGCGGTCGCCCTCAGTGACGAGGCGTTCCGCGCCCACGCGCGCGACGCGGTCGCCGAGTTCGGGCTGTCCCAGCCCGAGGGACCGGAATGGGCGCAGTTCGAGAGCCGGCTGACCTTCGGCGCCGCCGACCCCGAGGACCCCGGCCCGCTCGTCGCGGCCGTCCGGGAGGCCGAACGCCAGATCGGCGGCACCCCACGGCTCCTCCACCACCTCGCCGTACCCCCGCAGGCCTGCGCCTCGGTCGTCCAACTGCTCGGCGCCTCCGGGCTGGCGCGCAACGCCCGCGTGATCGTGGAGAAGCCGTTCGGCACCGACCTCGCCTCCGCCCGGGCCCTCAACGACGCCATCCACACCGTCTTCGACGAGGCCCACGTCTTCCGCATCGACCACTTCCTGGGCAAGGAGTCCGTCGACAACATCCTCGCCCTGCGGTTCGCCAACGGACTCCTCGAACCGATCTGGAACCGCGACCACATCAGCCATGTGCAGATCGACGTCCCCGAGCACATCGACATCCAGGGCCGCGCCCACTTCTTCGAAGGCACCGGCACCTTCCGCGACATGATCGTCACGCATCTGTTCCAGCTCCTCGGGTTCGTCGCCATGGAACCGCCGGCCACCCTGGACGCGGACTCCCTGCGCGCGGAGAAGGACAAGGTCTTCCGCAGCCTGCGCCCCGTCGACCCGGCCCGGGTGGTCCGCGGGCAGTACGACGGCTACCGCGACGAACCGGGAGTCGACCCGGCCTCCGACACCGAGACGCTCGCGGCCCTGTGTCTGGAGATCGACAACTGGCGCTGGGCGGGCGTCCCCTTCTACCTCCGTTCGGGCAAGGCCCTCGCCGAGAGCGGCCACGTCATCACCCTGGGCTTCCGCGAACCGCCCCTGCGGATGTTCCCGCTGGCCGCACAGGAGTCCGCAGAAGGCCGCCACAACGAGCTGGTCATCGACTTCTCCGACCCGGGGACCATCACCGCGCGCTTCCTCGCCAAGAAGCCCGGCCCCGACATGCGCCTGACCCCGGCGCAGATGGTCTTCGACTACGCGGACTCCTTCAGCCAGGACCACGCCCTCGAGGGCTACGAGCGCCTCATTCTGGACGCCATGCTGGGCGACCAGTCCCTCTTCACCGACGCGGCCGGCATCGAACGGCTCTGGGAGGTGGCCGCGCCCCTCCTGGAGTCCCCGCCGCCGGTCGAACCGTACGCCGAGGGATCCTGGGGCCCGGCCGGCCTGACGGAGCTGATCAGGCCCTACCACTGGCACCTTCCCCAGCACGGCTGACCCGCAGGCCCCTCCCGTCCCGTCGCCGGCAGGTGTCGGCGGCACCCGAGTCACCCGTGGGCGCGGGGGACCGGCCGCTGGTTCCAGCCCGACACCACCGGCAGCCCGTGCTCCGTGGACAGCCGGCCGATCCTCGCCGTCGCGAGGAGGAACAGCCGCCCCTCGGAGGGAGGCAGCCCCAGGTAGCGGGCGGTCAGCACACGCAGCAGATGCGCGTGCGCCACCAGCACGCCGTCCTCCTCCGAGGCGGCCAGCCGGGGCGCGACACGCGCCAGCACCCGGTCGGCGCGGCGCCCCACGTCCTCCGCGGTCTCGCCCGGCCGCCCG
This sequence comes from Streptomyces sp. adm13(2018), assembly GCF_008042145.1. Classification (GTDB taxonomy): domain Bacteria; phylum Actinomycetota; class Actinomycetes; order Streptomycetales; family Streptomycetaceae; genus Streptomyces. The sequence continues at coordinate 8,902 of NZ_RDBH01000143.1, read as the reverse complement.
TCCGCGTACGGGGCCACGCCGTCCTCCCACAGCGACCAGCCGGGGCGGGTCTCACGGATGTGGGCCGTGGTCAGCCCCTCGTACCCGCCGTAGTCCCACTCCTGCAGGTCCTCGTCGACCTCCGCGTCCCGCAGCCCGGCGAGCTCCGCCGTGTGCCGGGCGCGCCGAAGAGGGCTGGAGAGGACGAAGGAGGGGGTGCGCCCTGCGAAGTACGGGGCGAGCGGGCGCGCCTCCGCCTCTCCCTCCGGCGTGAGCGGGAGGTCGGTGCGGCCGGTGTGGCGTCCGGCGGCGCTCCACTCCGTCTCGCCATGGCGGATCAGGATGAGGTCGCTCATCGCGGTGGCGCTCCGTTCGTCGGCATGACGGCGCGGGCCTCTCGCCGCCGCGGTGCGGCCGGAAGGGGGTCCCGCACCTCCAGCATGGGGCCCCGGGTACGGATCACGCATGTGAGAGTGCCGCGCGGGCGGGACGCCCGGGGCGGAACGGGTCAGCGGCCCAGCGCGGTGCGCAGCGTCATTCCGTGGTGGCGCCGCAACCGGTGCAGCTCCCACCACGACAGGGCCGTCACGGTCACGGGCGCGCCGAGCACGAAGAGCCCCCGGATCCCCGGCGGGGCCTGGTCGTAGGCGCCGGTGACCAGATCCAGGAGGGCCATCTCCCACACGAGGACGCCGGCGAGGAGCGGCGGCAGCACCTCGTGGATGTCGGCGGTGCGGAACACGTGCACCAACGACAGGCCGATGCCGTAGAGGGCGAAGCCGATCGACCACACCAGCGCGACGATGATGACGATCCGCCCCGGGAGCCCCACGGCGTCCCGGAATCCCGCCAGCTCCGGCGCCATCGCGAGGGCGGAGGTGCCCATGGACGCCATGATCGCCAGGACCGAGCCGAGGGGGCGCAGGACCCGGCGCAGATACACCCGGCGCAGGCCGTCCCGCGCGGCTGCCACGAAGGCGCCGACCACCACGGGGAAGGTGCACACGAGCACCAGCACGCTGGTCCAGCTCTGGTCGAGGCGGTCGCTCGCCACGCCCTGGACGTCGTCGGCGGTCACGACGGCCTTGTAGCTGAGCGTCAACGCCACCCAGGCCAGCAGCCCGAGCCCGGTGCGCCAGTACTGGAGCCGGCGGACCTCACGGTCGTCGACGAGCCCGGGCCGCGAGGGACGGAAGGTCCGCTGGGCGGCGTACAGCGGGTTGTAGAGGCCACGGACGACCATGCGGGCCCGCGAGGGCGCCGGCCGGGGCGGCGGGACCGGTCCGTACACCGGCGGGTACGGGTACCCGGGCGGGGGTCCCGGCTGCGCGTACGGCAGACCCGAGGGAGGACCCGACCGGGGGTACGGGAACCCCGGGGGAGGCCCGGGGTTCCCG
>NZ_RDBH01000143.1:3385-7426 GCF_008042145.1 Streptomyces sp. adm13(2018) | reverse complement strand
CAGCAGGGGGGAGCGAGGTCAGCGGCGTGCGGGGGCGCGGGTGGCGGCCTCGCTGCCGGCCGCACGGGCGGAGCCGGCGGCGTCGTCGGTCGGTCCGGCGGGCTCCGTGGAGACCGGGCCGGACCCGAGGGCCTCGGAGGTCGCGGGGGCCCGGCGCTCCAGGGCGGCGGACCAGAGGGCGAGGCCGAGGGCGGCGGCGGCGAGCAGGGCGCCGACCCAGTTCGGGGCGGTGTAGCCGAAGCCCGCGGCGATCACGAGGCCGCCGAGCCAGGCCGCGAGGGCGTTGCCCAGGTTGAAGGCCCCGATGTTGACGGCGGAGGCCAGGGTGGGCGCGCCGTGAGCCTGGTCCAGGACGCGCTTCTGGAGCGGCGGGACGGTGGCGAAGCCGAGCGCCCCGACGAGGAGGATCGCGACCGCGGCGAGGATCTTCTGGTGCGCCAGCACGGTGAACAGCGCGAGGACGACCGCGAGCCCGCCGAGGGCGGTGTACAGCAGGGACATCAGGGCCCGATCGGCGTACCGGCCGCCGATCAGGTTGCCGAGGAACATGCCGACGCCGAAGAGGACGAGCAGCCAGGTGACCGCGCCGTCGGAGTACCCGGCGACCTCGGTCATCATCGGCGCGATGTACGTGATCGCGGCGAAGACACCGCCGAAGCCGAGCACGGTCATCGCCATCGCGAGCAGCACCTGGGGGTTGCGGAAGGCCGTCAGCTCGCGGCGGAGGTGGGTGCCCTCGGGGCGGGGCATGGCGGGGACGAGCCTGGCGATCCCGAGCAGGCCGAGCACGCCGAGCGCCGCGACGACCGCGAAGGTGGTGCGCCAGCCGACCGCCTGCCCGATGAAGGTGCCGAGCGGTACGCCGACGATGTTGGCGACGGTGAGGCCGGTGAACATGGTCGCGATGGCTCCGGCCTTCTTGTCGGGGGCGACGAGACCGGCGGCGACGACGGAGCCGATGCCGAAGAACGAGCCGTGCGCGAGGGAGGCGATCACCCGCCCGGTGACCATCACGCCGAAGCTCGGAGCGACCGCGGAGAGTATGTTTCCGGCCACGAACAGTCCCATGAGTAGCATGAGCATCCGCTTGCGGCTCACCTTGTTGCCGAGGATGGTCAGCAGCGGCGCGCCGATGACGACGCCGAGCGCGTAGCCGGTGACCAGCAGGCCGGCGGTGGGGATGGAGACGCCGTAGTCGCCGGCGATGTCCGGGAGCAGCCCCATGACGACGAACTCGGTCGTCCCGATCCCGAAGGCCCCGACTGCGAGGGCGAGGAGTGCGAGCGGCATGGCTCCGTCCTTCCGTACTTACTTGAGCGAGCTGTTTACGTGCTGCCACAATAATTGCAGACGCGCGATAAACGCAAACGCGCATAGCGCGCTCCAGTCGGGGTTGTAGGACGTCTTCGAGATGCCACGCCGCGAGGCTGCCCCGTCGTCCGCGAGGCGGGGCGGCAGCGGTTCGGGCGAGGAGGGCTGGTGGCCACGGTGCTCACGGTGAGCGCCACCCGTGACGACCGGCCCGGCAACCTGCCCCCACGCGCCCCCACCCGCAGTCGTCCCTGTGCCGCACTGCGCCGGGCGACAGCCGTCACCCCGTGGTCCTCGGCACCGCCTGCGACGCCGTGGGCCGGGCCTCCTGCTCGACGCACAGACGCTCAGGCCTCTCGCCGAAGTCGAGTACCCGGAGGCGTCGGGCGTCTCCGCCGTACCGCTCGGCGATGGGACCTGGCTGACCGTCGACGGAGAGACCGTTCCGCGCTGGAGCAGCGTCTGATCCCGCAAGGAGCCCTTCGACGGAAGAACCCGGTCCTGCGACCGCTCCCCGCACGAACCTGATCGCCTCGTTCAGCCCAGGAAGCTCCATCGCACCTGGCGGCCGGGGTTGTCCTTGGTGGTATCCACCAGGCACACCGACTACCAGGTGCCGAGCGTCAGTTCGCCGTCGATCACGGGCAGTGTCGCGTGCCGGGCTTCGAACGGCCGGCGGCCCGCGCCGCGTGGTGTGTGGCGTGGGCCGCCGGCCGTTCGGGGAGGTCCGGGTCCGGTTGGTGGCCGGGACCGCGCGTTCAGTCCTCCTTGAGGAGGGCGCAGACGAAGTCCTCCTGGACGGTCCGCAGTCGGGCCAGCAGGGCGGGCTTCACCCTGGGGCTGGTCTGGGTGTTGATGGAGAAGGTCAGCGAGCGGCTGCCGTCGGGGCTCGCGGCCATGAGCTGGGTGTAGCCCGCCGTGTTGCCCGTGTGGCCGTAGACCACACCGCAGCGGGTCGTGTACTGGTAGATCGCCAGCCCGGCGGCGTTCGTGCCGGGGCCCGGCGGCTCGGAGGTGTCACCGGGCCGGAAGTCCAGCTGCTCCTCGCGCGTGCGCGGCGACAGCAGGCCCGGGCCGGCGTAGGCGCGGATGAAGGCGGTCAGGTCGCGCGGGGTGGAGACGATCCCGCCGGACGCCCAGGCGCCGGAGGCGCCGAACGCCTCGCTCACGTCCTCGGGGCCGGCCGGCGGATCGACCGCGTACCCGTGCAGGTAGGGCCGGGGGAGCCGGTAGCCCAGCGGGAGGCTGGTCCGGCGCAGCCCGAGCGGACGGTACACGAGCTCCTTGAGGAGATCCTCGTACGAGCGGCCGGTCGCCGCCTCCGCCATGAGCGCGACCGCGATGTTGTCGGAGTTGGAGTACTCGTACAGCGTGCCCGGGACGAAGAGCAGCGGCTTGTCGGCGACGAAGTCGAGGAGCCTGCGCGGGTCGAAGACATGGCGCGGGTCGGCGGTGAGGATCGCCGCGAACTCGGGGGAGGCCGAGTAGTCGGGCAGGCCGCTGGTGTGCGCGAGGAGCTGGCGCAGCGTCACCGCGCCCCAGGCCGCCGGCTGTCCGGGCAGCCGGTCGGCGATGGTGTCGTCGAGGGAGAGCCGGCCCTGGTCGACGAGCCGCAGAGCGACGGCCCCGCTGAACGCCTTGGCGGCGCTCGCGATCCGCATGTGGTCGTCGGGGCGCGGCGGACGGCCGGTGGCGACGTCACCGACCCCCGCGGTGTACACCTGGGTGCGGTCGTCCCTGGTGAGCAGGGCGATCACGCCGGGCGGGCCGTCGGCCTGGGCCACGAGCCGGTCGAGCTGCCGCTGGAGGCGCGGGTCGTGCTGCGGCGGGTGGCCGCCGGCGGCCTGCGCGGGCTGGAGCAGCGTCGCACCGAGCGCGGCGGCGGTGAGGACGGCGGCGGCCAGCAGCGAGTGAGGGCGGCGGCCACGGGTGCGGAGGGGCACGTGCGGATCTCCCTGGGGTGCGAGGGGGTGGGCCGGCGCCCCCGGCCCTGGGCCCGGGCCGGGGAGACCCGGCCGGGGTATCCGCCTGCCTAGCAGAACGCGCGCCGCGGACGTCCCCGGCACGCGCCGACCAGGGCCGGTCGGCCGACGCCTCCCACCGCAACGTGGCACGAAGGGCTGCGCCGCGTACGCGTTGCCGTCGCGCCGCAGACGTCCCCGGCACGCGCCGCCCAGGGCCGGTCGGCCGACGCCTCCCACCGGAACATGGCACGAAGGGCTGCGCCGCGCAGGCGTTGCCGCCGCGCGCCGGGCGCGCCCGCCGGGCTACGGCGCTGCGAACCGGTCCGCGGTGCCGCGCGTCCGCTCGGCTGCCGCGGGGCCCGCTTAGCCGCGGCGCGCCCGCTTCGGCCGCCGCGCGCCGTACGCGGTGGCTCCCACCCGTGGCGTGCGCCCGGCGGCCGTCGCTGCTCGCACGCTCCCCGTGACCCCGTGACCCCGTGACCGCGTGACCGCGTGACCGCGTGACCCCGTGACCCCGTGACCCCGTGACCGCGTGACCGCGTGCCCGCCGCCCGGCAAGCCTCCCGTTCCCGAGCACCCGACCGCCCTGGGCCCGCCCGGCCCCGGGTCCGAAAGTCCAAGCGCCCTGCTGATTCGTCCCTATGTGCCGTGACGCGGGGGCGAGCAGTCTGAGTGCCGCCACGCACGGCGGTGCCGCCGGGTGCGCAGCGGACGGAGGTCCCGCCGCGTTCCCCGGCCGGCGCGGTCCGGGCGTCCACCCCCCTTC
>NZ_RDBH01000143.1:0-3285 GCF_008042145.1 Streptomyces sp. adm13(2018) | reverse complement strand
CTGTTCGACGCCTTCGGCAGCATGGAGAAGACCCTGCACGCCAACCTGGGCGGGCACACCGGCACACCGGCCTTCGAGCTGGAGGACGGATGCCGCTTCCTGGACCGCCACCTGAAGTGACCCCCCTCCCGGAGTCCGGCGCCTGACCGCGGTCCCCTGCCACAGCCCGGCCCGGCCCGGCTCCCACGCTTCGCGCTCTCCCTCGGCACCCGTCCGGCGCGCTCGGTGGTTCCCGGCCACCGAGCGTGGTCGCGGACAGGTGGGGCCGATGCGGGGGCCCGCCCCCGCATCGGCCCGTCGCCCGCGGTCAGGCGCCGGACTCCGGGAGGGGGGTCACTTCAGGTGGCGGTCCAGGAAGCGGCATCCGTCCTCCAGCTCGAAGGCCGGTGTGCCGGTGTGCCCGCCCAGGTTGGCGTGCAGGGTCTTCTCCATGCTGCCGAAGGCGTCGAACAGGTCGAGGGCCCGCTGCCTGGGGTTTCCCCCGTCGTCCCACTGGAGCAGGAACAGCAGGGGAACGGTGACCAGATGGGCCTCCTCGCGCTGGGCGCGGGGCACGTACCCCCCGGCGAAGAAACCGGCGGCCGCGATGCGCGGCTCGGTCACGGCCAGCCGGATGCCGAGGGCGGTCCAGCCGCCGGAGTAGCCGACGGGTCCGTCGATCCCGGGGAGTCCGAGGAGCGCGTCCAGCGTGGTCCGCCACTCGGGGACGGCGTTCTCGACGAGCGGGCCGATGAGGGACTCGAACAGCTCGTCGGCCGGTTCGCCGGCGCGGATCGCCCGCTGGAGGTCGGCCCGGGCCTGTTCGTCGGCGGCGGAACGGGGACGGTCGCCGCACCCGGCGGCGTCGATGGTGGCCACCGCGTAGCCGCGGCCCGCGGTGTACCGGGCGCGGGCCATCAGCCGGGGGTCCGACTTGGGCAGGCCGTTGTTGTGGGACATCAGGATCAGCGGGACGGGCGCGGCTCCGCCGGGCGTCCACAGGGTGCCGGGGATCTCGCCGAGGGTGAACTCGCGTTCGAGGACGCCGTCGTCGAGGCGTCGTTCAGTGGTGAAGTGCACGGTCGTGCCTTTCGGGAGGGCTCTTGGGCGGCGCTCCCGGACGACCTATCGCCCGACCGTGACCCCGGAGGGGAGCACCCTTGTCGACATATCGTTCACGGGTACCACCTCCTGGTTCTCTGCACGGCCTCGGGAAGGCTAGCAACGGCCGTCGGCGCCCGCCAGCGGTTTTCCCCGGGCGGGTCGGGCCCGTGCGACCGACGTGCGGGGGAACCGGCCCGGTGTTGCAATGGAGCCACGGAGAGAGCCACGACACCAGGGGTTGCGCCGTGAACGACGAAGCCGAAGAGCTGGGACCGATCGACTATCTGATCGTGGAGTTTCCAGGCAACCGCATGACCGGTGAGGGCCTGCCCCTCCTGGTCGATCTCGTGGACCGTGGCCTGATTCGCATCCTCGACCTGACCTTCGTCAGGAAGGAGGAGGACGGCTCCGTGAGCGGTCTGGAGATCGCCGACCTCACGGGTGACGGCGAGCTCGACCTGTCCGTCTTCGAGGGCGCGTCCTCGGGTCTCCTCGGTCAGGACGACCTGGAGGAGGCCTCGGCCGCGCTGCAGCCGGGCAGTTCCGCCGGGATCCTGGTCTACGAGAACCGGTGGGCCGCGCCGTTCGCCGCGGCCCTGCACCGCGGTGGCGCCCAGGTGGTCGCCTCCGGGCGGATCCCGGTGCCCGCCCTCCTGGCCGCGCTCGACACCACGGACAGCGCCCGCTGAGCGTCGGCCGACGCCAGCGCGGACAGAAGGGAATCCCCATGCCAGGCCTCCTTCGCGGGGTCGCGCGTACGGCCGTCGTCGCCGGAACCGCCACCGCCGTGTCCAACCGAGTGAGCCGTCGCCAGCAGGGCCGGTGGGCGGCCCAGGAGGAGCAGCAGTACGCGGCTCCGCCCCCGCCGCCTCCTCCGGCGGCCGCACCCGCTCCGGCGGGCTCGGACATGTCGAGCAAGATCGACCAGCTCAAGCAGCTGGGCGAGCTCAAGGACCAGGGCGTCCTCACCGAGGCCGAGTTCGCGGAGCAGAAGAGCAGGATCCTGGGGTCCTAGAGCCGGTCGAGTGAGCCGGTACGCGACCGGGCCCGGTACTCCCTCCTGGGGGCCGGGCACGGTAGTGCGCGGGCGAGGTCGCTCGTCCGGGTCGGGCGTTCGTACGGTGACCGGCGCGGTACCGCTCAGGAACGGAGGAACGCGCGGACGCCCCGGGAGACGGTGTCGTCGCCGAGGAAGTCGTTGTGGGCGAGGCAGCCGGCGGCGTTGTTGGTCGCGCCGTCCAGCGGGACACTGCTGTCGGGGTTGACGACCTCGTCGCAGTCGGACCACCAGGTGGCGTAGCGCACCTCACCGGGCGTCTCGTCCCCCGAGGCCAGGCCCTTCTGGACGTACGAGCCGGGGGTCATGTCCCGGCACGCCTGGTCCCACAGGGCGCAGGCCCAGGCGCTCGAGGTGCCGTGGTTCGGGCCGGCGAGGGAGACCCAGTGGGCTACCGAGGCCGGGCCTGCGGGGTCGTACTTCGCGTACCAGCGGGTGACGAGGCTCCCGTAGGAGTGGGAGACGAGGTCGACGCGGGCGGCGCCGGTGCGGCGCTTCACGTCCTCGACGTAGGCGGCGAGGCGGCCGGAGAGGACCTCGTTAACGGACCGGTGCGTGTCATAGCCGAAGGAGAAGAGTTCGGCGTCCCTGTACCCGTCGGCCTTGAAGTCCTCGCGCAGTCCGCCCCATACGCCGGGGTCGGCGTTGTAGCCGTGGACGAACACGACCGGCGTACGTGCGGCTGCCGTACTCCCGGCGTCGGTCTGGGCGCGGACCACGGCGGTGGGGACGAGCAGGGACACGACGGTGGCCGGCAGCGCTACGGCGATCCTGGCGACGATCCGGGAACCGGGCTTGAACACACTTCCCCCTACGACGTGTTACGCACGAGTAGTCAGGAGCATGGTGGGGCCTCGGGGCGTGGATGAACAGCCCTCGTACGCGACGGTCCTCGTACGCGACGGCGCTCGCACGGGGCGGCGGGCGGGGTCGTCGTTCAGTCCCGCTGCCGGGCGGCGTATCTGCGGGACTTGGTGCGGTTGCCGCAGACCCGCATCGAGCACCAGCGGCGGCTGTGGTTCTTGGAGGCGTCCCAGAAGACCCAGCCGCAGGTGTGCTCCGCGCAGCGCTTGAGCCGGTGGATCTGGCCGGTGAGGACGAGTTCCGCCCAGGCCACGGCCAGGCGGGCGAGGGCGGTCCGGGCG
>NZ_RDBH01000142.1:66740-68115 GCF_008042145.1 Streptomyces sp. adm13(2018) | reverse complement strand
GCGGGGTGGAGCGGGGCGGTGGCGGGGACGTCGGCCGGGCGCAGGTTCGCGAACTCCTTGCGCAGCACCGGTACGACCTCCTCGCCGAGGATGTCGAGCTGCTCCAGGACGGTCTTGAGGGGCAGCCCCGCGTGGTCGACGAGGAACAGCTGGCGCTGGTAGTCGCCCACGTAGTCGCGGAAGGACAGGGTGCGCTCGATGACCTCCTGCGGCGAGCCGACGGTCAGCGGGGTCTCGCGGGAGAAGTCCTCCAGGGACGGTCCGTGGCCGTAGACCGGCGCGTTGTCGAAGTACGGGCGGAACTCCCGTACCGCGTCCTGCGAGTTCTTCCGCATGAAGACCTGGCCGCCGAGGCCGACGATCGCCTGTTCGGGGGTGCCGTGGCCGTAGTGCGCGTACCGCTGGCGGTAGAGGCGGACCATCTTCTCGGTGTGCTGCTTGGGCCAGAAGATGTGGTTCGCGAAGAAGCCGTCGCCGTAGTAGGCGGCCTGCTCGGCGATCTCCGGGGAGCGGATGGAGCCGTGCCAGACGAACGGCGGGACGCCGTCGAGCGGGCGCGGGGTGGAGGTGAAGCCCTGGAGGGCGGAGCGGAACGTGCCCTCCCAGTCGACCACGTCCTCCCTCCACAGCCGGTGGAGGAGCGCGTAGTGCTCGATGGCGAGCGGGATGCCCTGCCGGATGTCCTGGCCGAACCACGGGTAGACCGGGCCGGTGTTGCCACGGCCCATCATCAGGTCCACGCGGCCGTCGGCGAGGTGCTGGAGGGTCGCGTAGTCCTCGGCGATCTTCACCGGGTCGTTGGTGGTGATCAGCGTCGTGGACGTGGAGAGGGCCAGGTTCTCCGTGCGGGCGGCGATGTGCCCGAGGAGGGTGGTGGGGGAGGAGGGCACGAACGGCGGGTTGTGGTGCTCGCCGGTCGCGAAGACGTCCAGTCCGACCTCTTCGGCCTTGAGCGCGATGGCGACGGTGTTCTTGATCCGCTCGTGCTCGGTGGGGGTGCGGCCGGTGGTGGGGTCGGTCGTCACGTCGCCGACGGTGAAGATCCCGAACTGCATCGTGCTCACCTCTCGCCTGGGGGGCTGTTGGTTGAATCGTAAACTATCTGGACGTCGGCTTCAACGGGGTGGGGTTCCGGGCTATTCCCGCCTTCTGCCGGCCCGGGCGTCGCTTCGAAGGCGGGCCGCGGGCGGGTGCCGAGTGGGGCCCGCCACGTACCGTCGGAAAACGGCCCTCCCGTAGAGTCGCGCAGGTGAACGGTGCGATAGCGGTCGTCGGAATCGGCGCGGACGGCTGGGACGGGCTCCCCGAGAACTCCCGCCGCGTCCTGGGGACCGCCGAGGTCCTGATCGGCGCCCCCCGCCAGCTCGACCTCCTC
>NZ_RDBH01000142.1:48344-66640 GCF_008042145.1 Streptomyces sp. adm13(2018) | reverse complement strand
GGTGGGCGTCGAGCATCCCGGAGCCCATGACCTTCGCGAGCAGCGCCGAGACGCYGAGGTTCTGCACGTCGGCCGTGGACAGCGAGCCGAGGACCTTCCCGAGGTCCTCGGTGAAGGAGGAGCCCTCCCCGTCGAGCCACGGGCCGGCCAGCGTCCGCGCGGTCCGCGAGTGCTCGACGAAGCCGTCGACGGACTTGCCGAGGGAGATCGACTGCACGAGGCGGTCGAGGAAGACGGACTCCCCGCCGACGATGTTGATGTCGGCGTTCTCCAGGCCCGTCGCGAGGACGGTGGCCTGTGCCTCGGCGACCTGCCGCTGCACGTCGAGGCCGGCGAGCCGGATGTCCTTCTCGGCCTCCAGCCGGAGGCGGTACTCCTCGTGCGCGCGGGACGCCTCGTCGAACGCGGCGACGGCGACGGCCTTCTGCTGGAGTCCCTCGGCCTCGGCCTTCAGCTTCTCGCCGATCGCGGTGGACTCGGCGAGCGCCCTGGCCCGCAGGCCCTCGGCCTCGGCCCGCAGCCGCGCCTCGGTGGCCTCGGCCTCGGCGCGTCCGGTGCGCTGGATCGCGTCGGCCTCCCGTTCGCGGACCTGTGCGGCGGCGAGGCCCTCGGCGGCGGCCTCGGCCTGGACGCCCTCGGCGAGGCGGATCTTGGCCCGCGCCTCCATGTCGGCGGCCTTGTTGCGGGCCTCGGCGAGGGTGAGTTCCTCGGCGGCCCGGTGCACGGCGGCCTGCTCGGCCGCCTCCGCCGCCTTGATGTCCTTGACCAGCTTCTCCTGCGCCTCGGCCTCCGCCGCGATGACGATGGCCTGGCGGGTCCGCTCGGCCTCCTCGACCGCCCGCAGCCGCTTGATCGACTCCTCCTCCTCGGCGACCGTACGGTCCACGGCGACCCGCTCGCGGATCACCTCGGCGATGTCGCGGCGCTCCGCCTCGACCTCCTTCTCGGCGGAGATGCGGGTCAGTTCGGTCTCCCGGTCCCGGGCGATGACCTCCAGGAGCCGGTCCTTCTCGATCCGCTCGTTCTCGACGGCGATGACCCGCTCGCGGTTCTTCTCGGCCACGGCGACCTCGCGCGCCTGGTTCTCCCGCTGGATGCCGAGCTGCTCCTCGGTCTTGAGGAACGCGCTCTGCGCCCGCAGCCTCTCCTCCTCCACGACGCGGGCGGTCTCCGCCTCCTCGCGGGCCCGTACGGTGTCGATCTCGCGCTTCTGCTTGATCTCGGCGTCGGCCTGGCGCCGCTCCAGCTCCAGGATGGCCTCGCGGGCGTCGACGTTCTGCCGGGTGATCTCCTTCTGCTCGTGCTGCCGGTACTCGTTCGTCCGGACGTTCTCCACGGCGGTCAGTTCGGTGATCTTGCGGATGCCCTGGGCGTCGAGGATGTTGCCCGGGTCGAGCTGGGCGAGCGGGGTCTGCTCCAGGTAGTCGATGGCGGCGTCCTCCAGGCTGTAGCCGTTGAGGTCGATGCCGATGATCTCGATGATCCGGAAGCGGAGCTCCTCGCGCTTGGTGTAGAGGTCGGTGAAGTCGAGCTGCTTGCCGACGGTCTTGAGCGCCTCGGAGAACTTGGCGTTGAACAGCTCCTGGAGCGTCTCCTTGTCGCTGGCGCGGGCGGTGCCGATGGCCTGGGCGACCTTGATGACGTCCTCGACGGACTTGTTGACCCGGACGAAGAACGAGATGCGGATGTCGGCCCGGATGTTGTCGCGGCAGATCAGGCCGTCGCGGCCGGTCCGGGAGATCTCGATGGTCTTCACCGAGATGTCCATGACCTCGGCCTTGTGCAGCACGGGCAGCACGACCTGCCCGGTGAAGGTCACGTCGACCTTCCGCATCCTGGAGACGATCAGCGCCTTGCCCTGCTCCACCTTGCGGAACAGCCGGCTGACGACGAGGAGCAGTACGAGAACGATGAGCAGGGCAGCGGCGACGAACACGCCGATGCCCACGGTGATGGCATCCATGAGAGACCCCGTGTCGATGGAGGAGAAAGGGGGGAGGCCGCGGGCTCGGGCGGCGAGCCGGGCGGACGCCGGGCGGCGGGGGCGCTCCCGTGCGGGTGCGGCTCGCCGCGCCCCCGAGGGTGCGGAGGGGACGGCGCCACCCCGGGGGGCGGCGGCTCGGTCCCGGCTAGAAGGCCCCGGGCWGACCGGCGGTGACCTGGCGGCAGGCCCCGGGCCCCCTCCACGGACGCCACCCCGGTGAGGACGACCGACTGCTCAGGGTCCTGCTGCTGCGCACGGCGACCGGCGACTCGGCCTCCGCGGCGCGGCGGATCGCCGACCGGCTGCTCCCCCTCCACGGACGCCACCCCGGTGAGGACGACCGACTGCTCAGGGTCCTGCTGCTGCGCACGGCGACCGGCGACTCGGCCTCCGCGGCGCGGCGGATCGCCGACCGGCTGCTGTCCGTCCCGCGCGCCCCGTACGGCTCCGCCCGCTGGTACCAGGCCCTGCTCGCCCAGCTGTGGGCGGGCGACGCGGAGGAGGCCCGGCGGCACATCGACACCGAGGTCGGACTCGCCCGCACCGACGGCCGCGCGACCCGGATCGCCGAGGCCCTCGCCGTCCGCGGACTGGTGCAGCTGCACCGCGGCCAGCTGGCCCGGGCCGAGGGCGACGCCCGCGAGGCGCTCGACCTGCTCACCCGCATCCGCGCCGGCCGGTTCCACGTGGGACCGCTGGCCCGCAGCGTGCTCATCGACGTCGCCCTGGAACGGGACGACGTCGCCGCCGCCGGGGCCCTCCTCGACGACGCCCCGCCGCTGCCCGGCGACCGGCCGGTCACCTGGTGGCGGCTGCACCTCCTGCACAGCGCCGGACGGGCCCTCGGCAGGCTCGGCGAGGCACGGCGCGGCCTGGTGCTGCTCGCCCACTGCGAGGAGGAGCTGGACCGCCGCGGAATCACCAATCCGGCGGTCCTCCCGTGGCGTTCCACCCGCTCCGCCCTCCAGCTGGCCCGCCGCAACGTCACCGCGGCCCGCCGCGCCGCCCAGGAGGAGACCGTGCTGGCCGAGCGCTGGGGCGCCCCCTTCGCGCTCGGCCGCGCCCTGACCGCCGAGGCCGCGGCGGGCTCGGGCCGGGAGGCCCTCCGGCTCGCCGACCGCGCCGTGGAACTCCTCGAACCCACCCCGTCCCCGCTGCTGTTCGCCCACGCCCTGTACGCGGCGGGCCGCGCCCACCGGCAGAGCGGCACGCCCCGCCGGTCCCGCGAACTGCTCCACCGCGCCAACGAGGTCGGCATCTCGCTGGGCGCCGACGGCCTGGTGGAGGCGGTGCAGCGGGAGCTGCGGGACGCGGGCGGCCGCCCCGACCCGCGCAAGGACTCGGCGGAGTCACTGCTCACCCCCACGGAACGGCAGGTGTCCGAACTGGCCGCCCGCGGCATGAGCAACCGGGACATCGCGCGGCTGCTCCAGGTGAGCCTGCGGAACGTCGAGTCCCATCTCACCCACTCGTACCGGAAGTTACGCATCAGCGGCCGCCACGAGCTGGCCCGCTTCTTCCCCGCCGACGATCCACCGGATCCGGCGCCGGTCCTGCTCTACCAGCCCCGGACCGCCCTGACGGCCGGCCCCTGACGGCCGGGCCCCCGGGGAGTGCCCCGTTGTCCGGGCCGGCCCTCGGGGGGCCCGCCTCTAGGGTTCGATCAGCCCCACCCTGATCGCGTACCGGGTCAGCTCCAGGCGGTCCCGCATGCCCAGCTTCTGGAGGAGGTTGGCGCGGTGGCGCTCCACCGTCTTCGGGCTGATGACGAGGAGGTCGCCGATCTCCCTGGAGCTGTGGCCCTCCGCGACCAGCTTGAGGATCTCCTCCTCGCGCTCCGTGACGGCCTTGTCCGGCAGGGGCCGGCCCTGCTCGGCGCGGTCGAGGTAGGTGCGGATGAGGGCCGTCTCGGCGCCCGGGTAGACGAAGGGCTCGTCGCGGACCGCGGCCCGGCACGCCTCCACCAGGTCGCGGTCCGCCACCGACTTCAGGACGTAGCCGCTCGCGCCCGCCTTCAGCGCCTCGAAGAAGTACTGCTCGTTGTCGTACATCGTGAGGATCAGGATCCTCAGCTCCGGCCGGAGGCGGCTGAGTTCCCGCGCGGCCTGGAGCCCGGTCATGCGGGGCATCGAGATGTCCAGGACGGCCAGGTCGACGGATGCGGAGCGGGCCAGCGCCACCGCCTCCGCGCCGTCCGCCGCCTCCGCGACGACCGTCAGGTCCGGTTCCGCGTCCAGGATCAGGCGGACCCCGCCGCGGACGAGCGCGTGGTCGTCCGCGAGCAGGATCCGGGTGGCGGAGGAGGGTTCCGGGGCCGGGGGAGGTGTGGGGGCCGTCATGGCGTCGCCTCACCGCTCGGTGTGCTCAAGTGGACTTCCGTAGCGCCGCCTTCGCCCTCGCGGATCGTCAGCCGCCCCGGCCGCAGCAGATCCGTCGTCCGCATCGCGCGGGTGAGGCGCTGGAGCGGCGCCAGGCCGAGACGCAGCAGCAGGGCGTTCGCGAGGAGCATCGCGACCAGGCCCGCCCCGAGCACGGTCGCCTCACCGGCGAGGACGGGTGTGGAGACGGTCACCGGACCGAGCAGAAGAAGGACGGCGACGAGGAGCACCGAGGCGTTCAGGAGGAGGATGCGCCAGTACAGCGACATGTCTCGCGACTCTCTCCCTCACCGGCTCCGAGCCCCTGACCTGCGGCGGGATCCACGTCCCCGCCTCATCCTGACCAGTTTCCGGCATCTTGTCCATCCGTGCCGGCACCCATGGGCTCCCCGGGGGCGGCGTGGCCGTTCCGTACGATGGGCTGCTGTTCCTACGTGGAGGAGGGCGTCGTGGTGGACCGGGACGAGGGCGGAGCGGAGCCCTCCGCGCGCAGGCGCGGGCAGGGCGAGCTGGAGTCCCAGGTGCTCGCCGTGCTGCGCGAGGCGTCCGAGCCGGTGCCCGTGGCATGGGTGCGGGAACGTCTCGGCGGCGGCCTCGCCTACACCACCGTCATCACCATCCTCACCCGCCTCCGGGCGAAGGGCGCCGTCGAACGCGAGCGCGACGGCCGGTCCTTCCGGTGGACCGCGGTCGCCGACGAGGCCGGCCTCGCCGCGCTGCGGATGCGCAGGGTGCTCGACGCGGAGGCGGACCGGCAGGCCGTCCTCGCCAGCTTCGTCACCGGCCTCTCGCCGAACGAAGAGCGACTCCTTCGTGAACTGCTCGCCAAGGCCGCAGAGGAGGAGGAAGGCTAGCCGTCATGGGAGTCTTCGTCTTCCTTCCCCTGGTCCTTCCGCTCACCGCCTGGCCGGTCGCCCGGCTGGCCGAGCAGCGGCTCCACCCCCGCACCGCGACGCGTCTGCTGGCCGCCGTCGCCGGTGTCTCCGCCGTGTGCAGCACCCTCTGCCTCGGCCTGCTCATGATCGTGGGCACCGCGCAGCTCCCCGGCAACCCGCTCCCGGACAGCTGGTCCGACCCCGATGTCCGCGCCGCCCTCCCGTACGACGAGATCGCCGGCCGTGCGGCCATCCCCGCGCTGCTCGCCGTCCTCGTCTCGTGCGCCGCGGCGGCCTGGCGCCAGGTACGGGTCCGGCGCCGGGTCCTGGCGGCCCTCACCGGCCTTCCGCGCACGCCCGTCGCCGTCCTGCCGGACTCCACCCCGTACGCGTACGCCGTACCGGGCGGCGGCCGGCCGCGGGGCGCGGCGCGCGGCCGCTCCGGCGGGGAGGCGCGCGGCGGCGGGGCCCGGGACCGCGGCCGCGTGGTGGTCAGCACCGGGATGCTCGCGGGCCTCGCGCCCGCCGAGCGGCGGGCCCTCTTCGCGCACGAGCGGGCCCATCTGGCCGGGCGCCACCACCGGCACCTCCTGACGGTCCATCTCGCGGCGCGCGCCAACCCGTTCCTGCGCCCGCTGCGTACCGCCGTGTCCTACACGGCCGAGCGCTGGGCCGACGAGGAGGCGGCCGCCGAGGTCGGCAGCCGCCGCTCCGTCGCCCGGGCGATCGGCAGGGCCGCGCTCCTGGCGCCGCGCTCGCCGGCCGCCGGGCTGCCCGCCCTGACCGGCGGGGACGCCGGTCCGGTGCCCCGCCGGGTGGCGGCCCTGATGCGGCCGGCTCCCGCGGGCCGCGCGTGGCCGCCGGCGGGCACGGCCGTCGGCCTCGCCGTCTGGTGCGCCGCCTGCGGTGCGACGGTCTCGGCCCTGTCCTCGGCGAACTCGGCGGTCACCCTCTTCCTGGTGCTGCGCGCCGCCGCCGCGCCGATGTGACCCGGCGGCGCGCCCGCGCGGCGCCCGTACCGAAGGGGCTCAGAGGTCGAACTCGTGCGGCGGCAGGTCGAGGGTGAAGCAGGCCTCGCGGACGACGGCCTGCTCCGTCTTGTCGAAGTCGCCGTCGGCGCCGCCGATGACGATGCCGATCTGGACGACGGCGCGCGCCTCGGCCGGCTTCTTCTTCGCCTTGGCGATCTCCTGGAGCACGCTCACCTTGCCGAAGTCGAAGTCGGCCGTCAGCTTGTCCAGGTTGGCGTCGAAGCGGCGCTGGAGGTCGAGCGCGTCGAAGTTCTGCAGCACCTCGTTGGTCGCGATGAGCTGGGCGACCCTGCGCCGCTCGGCGGGGTCGATCGTCCCGTCGGCGGCGGCGACCAGTGCGCACATGGCCATGCTCGCGTCCCGGAACGCGCCGCTCTTCAGGTCGTTCTTCTTCGCCGTCAGCTGGGTCTGCATCGTCGATGCGGATTCCTTGACGCGGTCCCACAGGGCCATGAGTACTCCAGGAGTCGAGTTACTTCTACGGTCTTGTAGAACGTAACAGGGGGCCGGTGAGTTCCCGGGTGTCTTCGCCCGTCGAGCAGCCGGACGCCGTCACGTGCCGAACAGCTGGAGCGAGGCCCACAGCGCGACCGTCGAGGCCGCCAGGGCGGCCGGGACCGTGAGCAGGCCGAGGCGGCTGAACTCACCCAGGCCGACGGGGTGGTCGTGGTCGTGGGCGATCCGGCGCCAGAGGAGGGTGGCGAGGGAGCCGGCGTACGTGAGGTTGGGGCCGATGTTCACCCCGAGGAGGACCGCGAGCACCGCGCCCGGGCCCGAGGCCGCGGCGAGCGGGACCAGGGCGAGGGTGGCCGGGATGTTGTTGATGAGATTGGCCAGGACCGCGCTCACGGCGGCGACGCCGAGCAGCGCCGGCAGCGAGGTGCCGTCGGGCAGGACATGGGCCAGGGCGGAGCCGAGCCCGTTGTCGACGACGGCCCGGACGACGATCCCCAGGGCCAGGACGAACGCCAGGAACGGCGGCGCCGCCGCGCGCACGATCGCCCCGGGGGTCGTGGTGCGGCGGACCAGGGCCCGTACGGCGAGCACGCCGGCGCCCGCCGCGGCCGCCCACGCCGGGTCCACCCCGGTCGCCGAGGCGAGGGCGAAACCGCCCAGCGTCCCCGCCACCGTGAGCAGGGCGAAGAGGGGGACGGGCCCGGCCGGCGGGGGATCGGCGTGGGTCGCCGGAGCGGCCAGGTCGCGGGCGAAGAAGCGCCGGACGACGACGTACTCGACGGCGATCGCGCTGAGCCAGGGGAGCAGCATCAGCAGCGCGAACCGGGTGAAGCCGAGACCGGTGGCCGTGAACGCGAGCAGGTTCGTGAGGTTCGAGACCGGCAGCAGCAGCGAGGCCGTGTTGGAGAGGTGGGCGCTCGCGAAGGAGTGGGGTGCGGGCCGGGCCCCCATCCGGGCGGCCGTCGCGAAGACCACGGGGGTGAGCAGGACGACGGTCGCGTCGAGGCTCAGGACGGCGGTGATCAGCGAGGCGAGGACGAAGACGGCGCCCAGCAGGCGCTGCGGCCGACGGCGGGACCAGCGGGCCATCCACGTGCCGCAGGCGTGGAAGAGCCCTTCGTCGTCGCAGAGCTTGGCAAGCACGAGGACGGCCGCCAGGAACCCGATCACCGGCCCCAGCCGCTCGGCCTCCTCGCGTACGGCCCCGGTGGTGACCGCACCCACGGCGAGCACGGCGCCGGCGGCCGGCACGGCGAAGACCGCCTCGGGCAGGCGGAACGGCCGGACGACGGCGCAGACCAGCACCACGGCCAGGGCGAGTACGGAGACGACGGGAGCGAGCATCGTTCGATCATCCGGGGTTCGGTCGGCGGGGCTCCGCCGGGGGTGCCCGACGAGCCGCCCGGGCCCGGAGCATCCGGTCCCGCCCGCGCCCCATCAGGGGAAACGTGACATTGTACGATGCTCCCCCGTGACATCTCGGAGGGCGCACGATGGGTGACCTGAAGCAGTACGGCCTCGTCAGGGCCCAGGAGCGGCTCCGCGACCAGGTCGGGCACGCCCTCCGCGCGGCCCTGATCGCCGGCGAGCTCCGCCCCGGCCAGATCTACTCCGCACCCGGACTCGCGAGCGACCTCGGCGTCTCCGCCACCCCGGTCCGCGAGGCCATGCTCGACCTGGCCCGGGAGGGCCTGGTCGAACCCGTCCGCAACAAGGGCTTCCGGATCACCGAGGTCAGCGAGCGGGACCTCGACCAGTTCACCGAGCTGCGCACCCTGATCGAGGTCCCCACCGTCGGCCGCATCACGCGGAACGGCGACCGCGAGCGGCTGGAGGCGCTGCGCCCGGTCGCCCAGGAGATCGTCTCGTGCGCCCGGGCGCACGACCTCATCGGCTACCTGGAGGCGGACCGCCGCTTCCACCTCGCGCTCCTCGCGCTCTCCGGCAACGACCGGCTGGTGGAGACGGTCGGGGACCTGCGCAAGCGCTCCCGCCTCTACGGCCTGACCGGTCTGGACGAGGCCGGCAAGCTCGTCTCCTCCGCCGAGGAGCACCTCGAACTCCTCGACCTGATGATCGCCGGGGACGTCTCCGGCGCGGAGGAGTGCATGCGGCGCCACCTCGGGCACGTGCGGTCCCTCTGGGCGGACGCGCGGGACGAACCGGTCGGGCGGCCTCAGTAGGCCGTGACTGCCGGCCCCGTGGACGCCGTCGGCCTCGCGGACGCCGTCGGCCCCGTGGGCCCCACCGACCTCGCCGTCCCCGGCTCGCCGGAGCCGAAGACCGCGGTCCGGGCCTCGTTGAGCTTCCCCGCCCGTCCGGCCAGTTCGGTGGCGTGCGCGGCGAGCCGGTCGCGCAGCACCGTGTAGGTGTCCCGGTCGATTCGGGCGCTCATGTGGTTCCGCTCCTTGTCCGTGGTGGGTGGGGGTCCGGTGCCGTCGACTCCCCCGTGCGACGGCACCGGCCCCCTGGTGACCGCACCCCCGTGGCGGTCAGCTCGTGGCGGCGCCGTTCAGCGCCGCTGTCCCGGTGGCCGGMGCCGTCGCACGGGGGAGTCGACGGCACCGGACCCCCACCCACCACGGACAAGGAGCGGAACCACATGAGCGCCCGAATCGACCGGGACACCTACACGGTGCTGCGCGACCGGCTCGCCGCGCACGCCACCGAACTGGCCGGACGGGCGGGGAAGCTCAACGAGGCCCGGACCGCGGTCTTCGGCTCCGGCGAGCTGGCCCTCACCGGCACGGTCCGCGTCCGCACCGGACGCGCCGGCACGCCCCGGGACGTCGTCGCCGTCGGCGACGACACGCTGCTCCTCGGCTTCCACCCGTCGACCGCCGAAGCGTCCGCGACCTCCGTCGACGACGTCTTCACCCTCTGCGACCGCGACCTGAACCCGCTGCCCGCGACCGCGGTGCCGGGCCTCCTCGACGACCCGGACTTCGTCCGCGAGTTCGCCGCCCTGCACCGCTACTTCCGGGCCGCCCGCCTGCTGCGGCTGCGCCGGACGGACGGCCGGCTGCTCGCCGTCTTCCGCACCGGCGAGCAGGCCGACGACCTCCGCGTCCTGCGCTGGGCCGTCGAACCGTCCGGCGAGACGCGGTTCCTCGACGCACGGGGCGAGCGCGACCACGTCGTCCCGCCCTCCCAGGACGTCGAATGGACCGAAACGAGCCGCGAGGACCACGTGCCGGGCCGCCACCCGCACATCTCGCTCGGCGGCCGCCTCTACGTCTCCACCGCCGGCGGAGCCCTCACGCTCAAGACGGGGAACGACACCGAGACGGCCGAGGGCATCCACACGGAGCCGGTCGACGAGCCGCTGCAGGCCCCGGCCGACGCCGAGGTGGCGTACGCGGTCGTCGGCGCCCTGATCCTCGTGCGGGTCCGCCCGTACAAGGAGGAGGTCCGCCGCCACCTCGTCTTCAACACCCTGACCGGCGACGTCGTCCGGCTGGACGCCCTCGGGCAGGCGTGCCTGCGCCTCCCCGAGGACGAGGGGATCGTGTTCCCCGGCGGCTACTGCCTCGCCTCCGGCACCGTGCGGACCTTCGACACCGACACCACGGGACTGGCCTACGACCGGACCGTCCGCTCCCCCGACGGGGAGGACCTCCTCTACGTCTTCCGCGCCCGGGCGGAGGGCCGCACCCTCCTCCTCCCGTACCACCTGATCCGCAAGGAGATCGCGACCCCCGTCGCCTGCACCGGCTACGCGCTCCTCGACGACGGCACCATGGCCGTGCTGCGCGGCGGGGCGGGCGAACCGGGCCGGGTCCACCCGGTGCAGCTCTGGCGCACGCCGTACGTCTCCGACACCCACGCGGCCACCGTGGACGACGGCCCGCTGGCCCGCGTCGGCAACGCCGACCTCGTCCGGGGCATCGCGGACTGCCTGGCGATCGCCCGGCAGGCCACCGAACTCACCCCCAACGGCGAGGTGTACGAGGCCCTCGTCGCCGCCTGCGTACGCGCCGGCGACGTCCACCACTGGCTGGGCGACCCCGACCTCGGGGACCTCGGCTCCCCGCTGCACGAGCTCCGCTCCACCGCCGCGCAGGTCCTCGCCGAGTTCGAGACCGTGAGCACCCTCACCCGGCAGGCCGCCGAAGCACTGGAGGAGTCCACCCGGCGGATCGGCGTGCTGGTCCGCCGCGTCCGGGGCGAGGCCCCCGCCACGGCCGGGGAGTGGATCTCCAGGATCACCGAACTCCGCAGGGAGCAGGGCCACCTGGCCACCCTCGGGGAGATGCGGTACGCCGACACCGACGGCATCGACGCCCTCGCCCGGAGCGTCGGCACCGACATCGACGCGACCGCCCGGCGGGCCGTCGCCTTCCTCCGGCGCGAGGACGCCTTCACCGCCCACCGCGCCGAGGCGGAGCGCCTGGCGGCCGAGGCCGGGGCGGTCCCCACCGTCGCCGGGACGGCTCCGCTCGCGGAACGCCTCGACGCGGACACCGCGGGACTGCGGACGCTCAGCGAGACCGTCGCCGGGCTCGACATCGGCGACGCCACCGTCCGCACCTCCATCCTCGCCCGCATCGCCGAGGTCATGGGCGACCTGAACGGCGCCCGCGCCGTCCTCGCCGCCCGGCGCGCCGAACTCCTCGACCGGGAGGGCCGGGACGAGTTCGCCGCCGAGTCCGCCCTGCTCGGCCAGGCCGTCACGGGGGCCCTGGCCGCCGCCGACACCCCCGACGCCTGCGACGAACAGCTCGGCAGACTCCTGCTCCACCTGGAGGACCTGGAGTCCCGCTTCGCCGAACACGACGGCTTCGTCGCCGACATCGCGGAGCGGCGCGCCTCGATCCACGACGCCTTCACCGCCCGCAGGCAGTCCCTCCAGGACGCCCGCGCCCGCCGCACCGAGCAGCTCGCCGGCTCGGCGGGCCGGGTCCTGGAGACCATCGCCCGACGGGCCGCGACCCTCGCCGACCGGGACGAGGTGCACACCTACTTCGCCTCCGACCCCATGGTCGCCAAGGTCCGGCGCACCGCCGACACCCTGCGCGAACTCGGTGACCGGGTACGGGCCGAGGAACTGGAGGGCCGGCTCGGCGCCGCGCGCCAGGAGGCCGCACGGGCGCTCCGGGACCGCGTCGACCTCTTCTCCGACGGCGGCGACACCCTCAGGCTCGGCCGGCACCGCTTCGCCGTCAACCGCCAGGCCCCCGAACCGACCCTCGTCCCGCACGGCGACACCCTCGTCCTCGCCCTGAGCGGCACCGACTACCGCGCACCCGTCACCGACCCGGCGTTCACCGGGACGCGCCCCCTCTGGCAGCGGACCCTGCCCTCGGAGTCGCCCGAGGTCTACCGGGCCGAACACCTGGCCGCCGTACTGCTGTCCGCGCACGGACCGGCCGGACTGGCGGACGCGGACCTGCCCGACCTCGCCCGGCGGGCCGCCGAGGACGCCCCCGACGAGGGGTACGAGCGCGGCGTCCACGACCACGACGCCGCGTCGATCCTGGCAGCGGTCCTGGCCCTGGGCGACGGGGCGGGCGTGCTCAGGTTCCCCGGAGCCGCCCGCGCCGCGGCCCAGGACTTCTGGGCCCACGCCACCACCGCCGAGACCCGGGACCAGTGGACCCGCCGCGCGGTCTCCCTGACCCGGGCCCGCGACCTCTTCGGCACCGAGACCGCCCTCGACGGCCTGCGACGCGAACTCGCCGAGGAGACCGGCGACCCGGCGGCGGCCGCCTACCTGGTCGCCGAACTCGCCGCCGAGCCCGCGGGCTTCGCCGTCTCGGCCGCCGCGCGCACCCTGCTCGACTCCTTCCACCGCGCCGTCGGCACCTCCGGATACGACGAGGCCCTCGCCACCCTCACGGAGCCCGGGGCCCGCCGCGGACTCGTCGAGGCCTGGCTCGACTCGTACGCGGCGGCGCACGGCGAGCGACCCGACCCCGGCGTCCTCGCCGAGGCCGTCGCCGTCGCCCTCTGCCCGGACCTCGACCGGTACGAGGCCGGCGCACCGACCACGGCCACCGTCACCGGACTGCGCGGCAGCCACCCCCGCGTCCAGGGCGGCGCGCTGGAACTCCGCCTCGACGAGTTCCTCGCCCGCACCGCGGCGTTCGCCGCCCACGACGTGCCCGCCTTCCGCGCCTTCCAGGAACACCGGGCCCGGTTCGTCGCCGCCGAGCGCACCCGGCTCCGCGTGGACGACCACCGGCCCCGCGTCATGTCGTCCTTCGTCCGCAACCGCCTCGTCGACGAGGTCTACCTCCCGCTCGTCGGCGACAACCTCGCCCAGCAGCTCGGCGCGGCCGGCGACGCCGGGCGCACCGGCTCCCACGGCCTGCTGCTGCTCCTCTCCCCGCCCGGCTACGGCAAGACCACACTGATCGAGTACGTCGCCGAGCGCCTCGGAATGCTCCTCGTCAAGGTCGACGGCCCCGCGCTCGGCCGGCACACGACCTCGCTCGACCCCGCCGAGGCCCCCGACGCGACCGCCCGCCGGGAGCTGGAGAAGATCGCCTTCGCCCTGGCGGCGGGCAGCAACGTGCTGCTGTACGTCGACGACATCCAGCACACCTCGCCGGAGTTCCTGCAGAAGTTCATCCCCCTCTGCGACGCCACCCGGACGCTGAACGGCCACGACCTGCGCGGGAAGCGGTTCGCCGTGTGCATGGCCGGCAACCCTTACACCGAGTCCGGACGGGCCTTCCGCCTCCCGGACATGCTGGCCAACCGGGCCGACGTGTGGAACCTCGGAGACGTGCTGACCGGCAAGGAGGAGGCCTTCGCCCTCAGCTTCGTCGAGAACGCCCTCACCTCCCACCCCGTCCTCGCCCCGCTCGCCGGTCGGGACCGCGCCGACCTGGAACTCCTGACCCGGCTGGCGGCGGACGACCCGACGGCCCGCCGCGACCGGCTCACCCACCCCTACGTCCCCGCCGAACTCGACCAGGTCCTCGCCGTGCTCCGCCACCTCCTGGCCGCCCGCACGACGGTGCTCGCGGTGAACGCGGAGTACATCGCCTCGGCCGCCGTCGCCGACGAGGCCCGTACCGAGCCGCCGTTCCGGCTCCAGGGCTCGTACCGCACCCTGAACCGGATCGCCGCCCGGATCTCGCCCGCCATGAACGCCGCCGAGCTGGCCGCCCTCGTCGACGACCACTACACCGCCGAGGCCCAGACCCTCACCACCGAGGCCGAGGCCAACCTGCTCAAGCTCGCCGCGCTCCGCGGCACCCTCACCCCCGCGCAGGCGGCCCGCTGGACGGAGATCACCGCCGCCCAGGCACGGACCAGGGCGCTCGGCGGGTCCGAGGACGACCCCCTCGCCCGCGCGGTCGCCGCCCTCGGCCTGCTGGCCGACCGCCTCACGGCCGTCGAGACCGCGATCACCCGCGCGGCGGACCCCCGCCGACTCCTCGCGGGCCCCTCGGGGCGGCGGGCCGCGCAGCCCTTCGACCTGCCGGCCGCCGAGCGGCACCGGACGTGACGGGGCAGGAGGAGAGGGACGTGCGGCGTGCGGGAGGGGCGGCCCACCGCCCCCGGACGGCTCAGGCCGCCGGTCCGCCGGTCCCGTGGATCTCCAGGCGAACCTCGGTACCGCCCCGGGGACCGGGACCGAGGAGGAGGTCGGCCCCGATGAGCAGGGCGCGTTCGCGCATGCCCTGGATCCCGGCGCCCTCGGGCGCGTCCCCGAGGCCGCGGCCGTCGTCGCGGACCAGCAGCCCGGTGCCGCCGCCGGCCAGCGGCCGCAGATGGACCTCGACGTGACCGGCGCCCGCGTGCCGGGCCGCGTTGGTCAGGCCCTCCTGCGCGACGCGGTAGAGGACGAGTTCGGTCGCCGGGTCCAGCGCGGGGAGCCCCGGGGTGATGCGGGTGACGACGCCCAGCCGCGGGGTGGTGAACTCCGACGCCAGGGAGCGCAGCGCGCTGTGCAGGCCCAGCTCCTCCAGGACGCCGGGGCGCAGCCGGCGCGCGATGCGGCGGATCTCGTCCAGGCTGGCCCGGGTGCTCTCCTGGGCCTGGTGCAGCTCGGTGCCCATCGGCTCGGGGGCGCGGTCGGCCGCGTGCTTGAGCTGGAGCAGGACGGCGGTGAGGGTCTGGCCGATCTCGTCGTGGAGTTCCTGGGCGATGCGCTTGCGCTCGGCCTCCAGGGCGGTGAGCACCCGGCCGCTGCTGGTGGCCCGTTCGGCTTCGAGACGGTCCAGCATGGCGTTGAAGGACCGGGTGAGGGCGGCGATCTCCCCGTCGCCGGTGACCTCCGGACGGGTGCCGGGCTTGAGGAGGTCGGCAGTGGCCATCGCCCGGTTCAGCCGGGCGAGCGGGGCCAGGCCGACCCGCAGCAGGACCGCGTTGACGACCAGCATCGCGGCCAGTCCGCCCAGCAGGACGAGCACCTCGCCGAAGAGGACCGGGGTGGAGACGGTCACCGGGCCGAGCAGCAGGGCCACCGCGACGGCCAGGACGGCGGCGTTCAGCAGGAAGATCCGCCAGTACAACGACACGGCTGCCGCCTTTCCGGCCAGGCGCCCGGACTTCGCCACGGCCCTTTCGCCCATTCTGTCCCCGACTGCCCTGACCTGCGACGGAGCCCACTTCCCCAGCCCATCCTCAGGCAACGGAAAGGTTGCTGTCCATCCGTGCTGACACCCATATTTCAGCCACGCGGAAAGTGGCACGATGGCCCCCGTCGTGCGGCGTTCTCCTGCCCCGGAGCCGGCTGCCGCCGCGCCGGCGCCACGTACCAGACGAACACGAGGGGGACGACCGTGCCTGCTCCACGCATGAGCACCACACCACTGCCCGGCATCGGGGTCCAGTACGACCTCACCACCCGCGAGCACCGCCACCTCTCGGTGGTCGCGCACCGCGACGGCACCCGGACGGTGAGCCTCTACCGGGCGGACGACCCCGACGCCTGCGCGCAGTCGCTGCACCTGACGGGCGCCGAGACGGCCTCGCTCATCGACGCGCTGATGCCGGCCCACCACAGCCCCAACGTCCTGCACACCACCGACCTCGGTCTGGTGGCCGAACGCATCGAGCTGTCCGCCCACTCCTACTGGAACGGCAAGGTGCTGGGGGAGACCCGTATGCGGACCGAGACCGGCGCGTCGATCGTGGCCGTCCTGCGGCGCGCGGAGGCCCGGCCCTCGCCCGCTCCGGACTTCCGCCTCGCCGGCGGGGACACCCTCATCGTGATCGGCACCCGCGAGGGCGTCGACGCCGCCGCCGCCGTACTCGGACGGGAGTGACGCCTGTGCACTCCGCTCTCTTCCTCATCGAGTTCGGCGCGATCATCCTCGGCCTCGGACTGCTGGGCCGGGTCGCCGGACGCCTCAAGTTCTCGCCCATCCCCCTCTACCTCCTCGCCGGCCTCGCCTTCGGCACCGGAGGGCTGCTGCCGATGGGGGCCAGCGAGGAGTTCGTCGCGATCGGCGCCGAGATCGGCGTGATCCTCCTGCTGCTGATGCTCGGCCTGGAGTACACCGCGTCGGACCTGGTCTCCAACCTCAAGACGCAGTACCCGGCCGGACTCGTCGACTTCGCCCTCAACGCCGTGCCCGGCGCCGTCGCCGCCCTGCTGATGGGCTGGGGCCCGGTCGCCGCCGTCGTCCTGGCCGGCGTCACCTGGATCTCCTCCTCCGGCGTCATCGCCAAGGTGATGGGCGACCTGGGCCGGGTCGGCAACCGCGAGACCCCGGTCATCCTCTCCGTCCTGGTCCTCGAAGACCTCGCGATGGCGGTCTACCTGCCGATCATCACCGCCCTCCTCGCCGGGGTCAGCCTCGCCGCCGGCAGCGCCACGCTGGCCATCGCCCTCGGCGTCGCCGGAGCGGTCCTGTTCGTCGCGGTCCGCTTCGGGCGCCACATCTCCCGCTTCGTCTCCAGCGACGACCCCGAGAAGCTCCTCCTCGTGGTCCTCGGCCTCACCCTGCTCGTCGCGGGCATCGCCCAGCAGCTCCAGGTCTCCGCGGCCGTCGGCGCCTTCCTCGTCGGCATCGCGCTCTCCGGCGAGGTCGCCGAGGGCACCCACGCCCTGCTCAGCCCGCTCCGTGACCTGTTCGCCGCGGTGTTCTTCGTCTTCTTCGGCCTGCACACCGACCCCGCGAGCATCCCGCCCGTGCTGCTGCCCGCGCTGGCCCTCGCCGCGGTGACGGCGGGCACGAAGATCGCCACCGGCTACTGGGCGGCCAAGCGCGCCGGGATCGGCGTCAAGGGACGCTGGCGGGCCGGTGGCACGCTCGTCGCGCGCGGCGAGTTCTCCATCGTCATCGCCGGCCTCGCCGTCACGGCCGGAATCGAGCCGGCACTGGGCCCGCTCGCCACCGCGTACGTCCTGATCCTCGTGGTGATCGGGCCGCTGACCGCCCGCTACACCGAACCCGTGGCCGCCTGGGTCGCCGCCCGCCGCACCCCGCCGGAGACGGCCGCCGCGGCCGTCGTCCCGCCGCACCCCGCGGCTCCGGAGGACCTCGCCGGACCCGGCGAGGACCCCGGCCGGCAGCAGGACCAGGCCCAGGACCCGGCGCGCCGCGCCTGAGCGGGGACGCCCCCTCCGGGGCGCGCAGCCCACACGTACACCCCGGCCAGCACCGTCGCACCGCCACGGCCACCGCACCGCCACGGCCACCGCACCGCCACGGCCACCGCGCCGCCACCGGCCGCCGTACCGGCCGGGCGGCCCGATCCCGCCCCCGGTCACCGCGACGGCGCCGAAAGATGAGAGGGTCTTGCGGTGAGTGAGACACCGACGAACACCCTGCAATACCGCGTCGACGGGCGAGAGGACGCCCCGGTCCTGGTCATCGGCCCCTCCCTGGGCACCACATGGCACATGTGGGACCGGCAGATACCGGACCTCACCCGCGACTGGCGGGTCGTCCGCTTCGACCTTCCCGGGCACGGCGGCGCGCCCGCCGAACCCTTCAGCTCCGTCGCCGAGCTCGGCGACCGGCTCCTCGCCACCCTCGACGCGATCGGCGTCCAGCGCTTCGGGTACGCGGGCTGCTCCCTCGGCGGCGCGGTCGGCCTCGACCTGGCCCTGCGCGCGCCCCACCGGGTCGCCTCCCTCGCCCTGGTCGCCACCTCGCCCCGGTTCGGCAGCGCCGACGAGTTCCGGCAGCGCGGTGTCATCGTCCGCGCCAACGGCCTGGAGCCGATGGCCCGGACCGCGCCCGAGCGCTGGTTCACCGCGCTGTTCGCCGGAGCGCAGCCCGCGATCGTGGACTGGGCCGTGCAGATGGTCCGGACGACCGACCCCGCCTGCTACATCGCCGCCTGCGAGGCCCTCGCCGTCTTCGACGTCCGGGAGGCCCTCGACCGGATCGCCGTCCCCGCCCTCGTCCTCGTCGGCTCGGAGGACCAGGTCACCGGCCCCGCCGAGGCCCGCACCCTGGTCGCGGGCATCCCCGACGCCCGGCTCGCCGTCGTCCCCGGCGCCTCCCACCTGGCTCCCGTCGAGCAGCCCGCCGCCAGGGCGAAGGCGATCTTCTCCAGCTCCCGGCGGGCGGTCGCGTCGGGGGCCTCGGCGGGGTCGAGCGAGGTCGTGTGCCGGCCGAGCGCGGGGCCGTCGACCTTGACGAGGAGCATTCCGAGGCGC
>NZ_RDBH01000142.1:32102-48244 GCF_008042145.1 Streptomyces sp. adm13(2018) | reverse complement strand
AGCCGACGCCGATTCGGGGGAAGAGGTCGGCGGCGGCCTCGTTGAACTCCACGACCCCACCCTGCCGGTCGGCGACGACCGCGGGATGGGGTGAGCGGAGCCAGGAGGTGCCCGCGGTCGCGGGCGTGCCCCGCGACCGGTCGGACTCGTCTTCGAAAACAGTCATATGCGAGGCCCCTCGCGGCGGCCCGCCACCTTCCCGCTCGACGTCACGCGACCCTCCACGGTCCCGCAGGCCGGAGAGCACATCAAGTGAAACCCGCTCTTCCGGTACACCTGGGGGTGGCACTCGACCATACCCCCACGTTCCCGGCACGCGAGCTTCACACCCGGGGCACGCTATCTCCTCGGGGGCGGGGCAGGGATCAGAACTCCCGCCATTTCACCTGACCGAAGGAGAAGACCCCGAAGAGCACGAGTCCGGCGGCCACGGCGATCAGCAGCCAGGGGCCCGCCGGGGTCTGCGCGAACGAACGGATCGCGTCGTCCATGCCCTTGGCCCGGTCCGGGTCATACGACACCGCCGCCATCACACCGGAGAACCCGAGCGCGGCGAAGACGAGTCCGCGGCTGACTCCGCCGGCCACCCCGGTCACGTCCATGAAGCGCTTCTGGGGCTTCGACATGCGCGCCCACGCGAGGTGCTTGCGGTACTTTCGCAGGGCCGCCCGGCCGCCCATCCAGAGACCCACGCCGAGGAAGCCGAGGGCGATCGCGCCGACCAGCCAGCGTCCTCCGGTGACGTCCATGAGGCGGGCCGTGATGTCGCGGCTCTGCCGGTCGGTCGAGCCCGCGCCGCTGCCCCGCTCGCCCATCGCGAAGGACAGGACGAGGAAGGCCGAGACGGCGTAGAAGACGAAGCGGCCGGCGGACAGGGCTCTCTTGTGCGGTTTGTCTCCCTTGGGGCCGGTGCCGCCGAAGACGGCCTCGGACAGACGCCACAGGGACATCCCCGCGAGGCCGATGCCCAGGGCCCACAGGAGGACGGCGCCGAAGGGAGTATCCGAGACGTAGGAGAGGGCTCCTCCCTTGTCGGCCTGTTCGTTCGAGCCCGTCATGCCTATGCGTACGGCCAGTGCTCCGATGAGCAGGTACAACAGGCCTCGTGCCGCGAAACCGGCCCGGGCGGCCATCCGGACCGGCTCTCCCCGGACCGCGTTCCCCGCCTCGGATGCCGCCATCTTCGCTGTCGTCATGTCGACTCGCTCCTCTCGGTCGACCTCCGGTTGCCCCGTCCGCGCCGTTCGAATCCACGGCCGCCGGGTTCGATCCGGGACGCCCGGTGAGGCGGGCGGGGGCGGGGGCCCGCGGGCGCGGTCGCCCGCCCGGACGCGGGCGCCGTGCGCTCAGGCGCGGGCGGTGTCGTCGGAGCGGAGAGAGAGGCGTGCCCGGACGCGCTTGCCCGTGGGTTCCGGCTCCACGGTGACGCTCTCGCACACGGCGACGACGATCTCGACGCCGTGCTGCCCGATCCGGCGCGGGTCGTGCCCGCGCGGGACGGGAGCCGCGGTCGCGCGGTCGAAGACCGAGATCTCCAGAAGCTCCTCCCGCAGCTCCAGGAGCAGCCGGCAGGGCCCGGAGGCGTGCCGGACGGCATTGGTCACCAGCTCGCTGACCACGAGCTTCGCCAGGTCGATGCGGTCCCGCGGCACGGGGTGCGGCAGGACGTCCGCGGCGGCCGCGAGGAAGTCGGCGGTGAAGTCGCGGGAGGCGCCGATGGCCCCGCCGGCGGCGGCGCTGTCGTACCCCGCGCTCGCGGACAGCTGGGGTTCCGGCACCGCGCGGTCGGCGATGATCGCGTCCGTCATGGCCCTGGGACTCCCCTCGTACGGTTGGTCAGGCGCGCTGGGCACCTCGTACACCGCCTTTCCCCTCTTCGCGGTTTTGACACCGCCCGCATCGGGAATCACGCCGACCGGCCGCGCCCCGGGGTGCCGGAGGCGCGGTTCTCAGCCCTCGCTCGCAGGGGGTTCGGGGCGTCCGTCCACGGTGCCGTGCCAGTCGAGGCAGACCACGAGGGCCGCGTCCGGCACGTCGCCGGGCGGTTTGCGCAGCGCCCGGACGACGGCTCGGGGGACGTCCGCGCAGCCGAGCCGCGCGGCCCGGGTCACGGCCCGTGCGACGGCCCGGTCCGGCACCGTGCCCGCGCCGCCGGGCCGGGGGCCGCCGGGATCCCGGGCGACGAAGACGCACCGGTCCCCGGGCAGCAGGTGCAGGCGCTGCGTCGCGTAGACGGTGTCCTCGAACATCCCGAGGGGCAGTTGGCGGTCGAGGGCGATGCGTTCGGTCGTGGTACCGCGGGTC
The DNA here is from genome assembly GCF_008042145.1 of Streptomyces sp. adm13(2018). GTDB lineage: Bacteria > Actinomycetota > Actinomycetes > Streptomycetales > Streptomycetaceae > Streptomyces. The sequence continues at coordinate 45,940 of NZ_RDBH01000142.1, read as the reverse complement.
CGCCAGAACGTCGGCGACCCCGCGTCGACGACCTCGGTCGCGCCGGTGGCGAGGTCGAGGCGCATCAGGAGGGCGGCGAGCGGGCTCGCGCCCCGGTGCTGGCCGTAGAGCGCCTGGTCGGTGAGGCTGGCCTGGCCCACCAGGTCGAGCCCGGCCCGCCGGGCGTTGCGGATCGCGTTCAGGGCGAGGGTGCTCACCAGGGCGGCGGGAATGCCGGGCCCCGCGCCGTCGGCGACCACCACCTGGAGCTCGTCCTCGGTCACGCTCCAGTCCAGGAGGTGCCCTCCCGAGCCGTAGGCGGGCTCCCAGTGGGCGTGCAGGTCGAAGGCCGGCCCGGTGCAGGCCCGGCCCGCCAGGGTGTCCGACTGCATCTCGCCGGCGAGGGTGAGAGCGTGCGTCCTGCGGGTACTGCGATAGAGGTCGGTGTGACGGTCGGCGACGCACAGGGCGTGGCCGAGCGTCTCGGCGACCCGGCCGAGGCTCTGGACGGTGGCATCGGTGGCACGGTCTCCGGGCAGCAGGACCACGAGGACCCCCAGCCGGTCACCGCGCACGGTGACCGGAAGGAAAACGGTCGCCGTGAGCCCGTCAGCACGGAAAAGATATGGTTGTTGCGTGCGGAAGACCCGACCGGCGGTCCCCGCGTCCACGGGCGCTGGCCGCACTCCGGCACGGGCCTGCACGGGCCGCACGGGCCGCAGCGACGTGAAGCCGTAGTCGATGAGCAGCAGATCGGCGGAGGACGCGGCGTACTGCTGCGTGAGACTGGTACGGAGGGAGTCCAGGAGGAGGTGTGGTGCCGCCCCGCGCAGTGCGCTTTCCACTGTCACGTGTCGTTCCACCGAGTTCGTACCGCCTTCTGGAGAGATGGGGAGATGACCGGTCCGTCGGAAGGCCGACGTCCTCGGCTCCGGACGTCCGAGGAGTGTCGGCAGCCATGAACACCAACCCCTCCCCGTCCCGGCGGGAGCGGCAGCAGACGACGGAGGCCGCCCGGGAGGTCATCGAGCTCCTGGAGGTCCTGTGGGAGCGGGGCCGGGACATGGTGTCGCCGACACCGGTGTCGGCGAGTCAGCTGCGGGTGCTGTACAGCCTGGACCGCGAGGAGGGGATCAGCCTGCGCACCCTGGGCGACCTGCTCGGCTCCGCGCCGCCCTCGGTGAGTCGTATGTGCGACCGGCTGGAGGCGCTGGGCTTCGTCCAGCGACTGCCCAGCCCCGTCAGCCGGAGGCAGTTGGAGCTGCACCTGACCGCGCACGGCAAGGCGTACCTGCGGGACCTGCGGACCCAGCGCGAGGAGGCCCTGCTCGCGGTGATCGCCGACATGTCGCCGACGAGCCGCAAGGCGCTGCTGCGGGGGCTCACCGGGTTCCAGGAGGCACTGGAACAGGACGGGCCCGCGGGCTCGTCACGTCCCGACACGCCTCTCAAGGACGTCAGTTCGGCCTGACCCCCGCGCGCCGCCGGATCCGGCCGGACGCACACCCCATGTCCGCACTTCCACCCTCCGGTGATCCTTGCCGTGTCCCACCGGGCGGCGAGCCCGATGTTGCCACAAGGATACAGTTGTCACACGGCAACTGTTGACGGGGTGCCATGCCAGTCGAGGCAGACGACGAGGGCGTCGTCCTCCAGCGGGCTGTTGCCGTGGTACGCGGTCAGCTCGCGCAGCACGGCCTGCGGTACGTGCGTGGGCGGGAGCAGCCGTGTCCCGCTGAGCGCCCGGGCCAGGGCGCGCTCCCCGTAGCTCTCCCCCTCGGGCGAGACGGCGTCGTACACCCCGTCGCTGCCGAAGAGCAGGCGGTCCCCGGGCAGCACGGAGAACCGCTCGGGCACGTAGGTGGACTCCTCGAACATGCCGAGGGGCAGCTGCGCCTCGAAGGAGACGGCCTCGACCGCGGGGCCGCGCAGCCGCCACAGCCTGGGCGAGCCGGCGTCCACGGCTTCGACCTCGCCGGTCGCGAGGTCGAAGCACAGCAGGAGCACCGACACGAAGGCGGTGCCCCGGTACTGCGCGTACACGGCCTGGTCGGCCAGGGCCGCCTGGTCCGCGAGGCCCAGCCCGGCCCGGCGGGCGTTGCGCAGCGCGTTGATCGCCAGGTTCGTCAGGAGGGCGGCGCCGATCCCCTCGCCCATGCCGTTGGTGACCGTCAGATGAAGCTTGCCGGCCGAGACGGACCAGTCGTAGTTGTCCCCGAAGATCGCGTAGGCCGGTTCCAGATGGGCGCCCATGGCGAACTCGGGGCGGGCGCACGAACGGCCGGGGAGGAGCTGCCACTGCATCTCGGCGGCGAGGGTGAGCCGGGTCGCCCGCCGCGCCAGGACGTACAGGTCGGTGTCCCGCTCGGCCACCAGGATCTCGTGCCCGAGGGCCTCGCAGACCTGGCCGAGCGCGGGCAGGGCGGGGCCGACGTCGGCCCCGGCCGGGAAGGCCGCGGTGAGGACGCCCAGCCGGTCGCCCCGCACGGTGACCGGGAGGTGGACCAGGACCCCCTCGAACCCGAGGGTCACGTGCGGCTCCTGGGCACCGAAGGCCCGCCCCTGGGGGCTGTCGTGGATCGGGACCGACGGCGCCACGCCGGGGGTGCGCTCGACGAGCTGGAGTGTCCGCAGCCCGTAGTCGGCCAGCCGGAGTTCCACCCACCGGGCGCCGTACCGCTTGCCCAGCGACGCCTCGACGACGGCCACCAGCCGGTGCGGAGCGGCGCTGCGGAGCTCCTGCTCCACGTCGGCGTTCTCGTGCACGTTCTTCCGCTTCCTTCCTACCGCGGTGCGGTCCGGGGCTCCGGACCGCACCACCCCTCGTTCATCTCGCTCCGCCGACGGCGGCGAGCGCCTCGGCCACACCGACGTGCGGCGGGATCGTGGTGGTCACCCCGGTGATCTCCAGGATGCGCCGCACCGCTGACGTCGGCGCGGCGAGGTACACGTCTCCCCCGGCCCCCCGTGCCTTGTGCACTGCTCTGATCAGGACGTTGAGGCCGGACGAGTCCATGAAGTCCAGTCCGGTCAGGTCGAGGACGATATGGGCCCGGCCGTCCCGGAGCTGATCCCCGAGACTGCCTTCGAGCAGCGGGGCGGTCTCCATGTCGAGCTCGCCCCCCAGGGACAGCACCGCTGTCCCGGCGTCGCGGATCGTGACGTCTACGGCCAGGTTCGATTCTCGGTCGGACATGTTTCCTGCTTTCCACGGTGGGGACGGGCGGTGGAGCGGACGACGGACGATCACGTGACCTTGACTCCGACCAGACACGTGTCGTCGTCCGTGTCCGACTTGCTGCGGGACAGCAGCAGGTCGAGCCGTCGTTCGAGGCTTTCGGCCGGCAAACGGGCGGCGGCCAGCAGCTGGGCGACCGACTCGGGGACCGAGGTGTCGCGCCGTTCGACGAGACCGTCGGTGTACATCAGCACGGTGTCGTCGGGTTCGAGCCGCAGCTCCGCCTCCTCGTACTCCGCCTCCGCGAGGGCGCCCAGGAGCACCCCGCGCAGCAGCGGCAGGTCGGCCGCCTCGCTCCCCCGGACGAGCACCGGCGGGAGGTGTCCCGCCCGGGCCCAGCGCAGGGTGCGGCTCTCGGGGTCGTAGACCCCGCACACGGCGGTGGCGGTGAGGTGGGCCGTGAGGTGGTGGGCGACGGTGTTCAGCCAGGACAGCAGCTGGCCGGGGCCCGCCCCGGTGACGGCGAGACCGCGCAGGGCGTTGCGCAGCACGACCATCCCGGTGGCGGCCTCGACACCGTGCCCCGCGACGTCACCGACGCACAGCAGCACCTTCTTGGAGGGCAGCACGACGGCGTCGTACCAGTCGCCGCCGACCATCGAGTCGGACTCGGCCGGGCGGTAGCGCACGGCGACGTCGAGGCCCGGCGCGTCCAGCGGGGGCTTGGCCGGGGGCATGATGGCGTGCTGGAGCTGGAGGGTGAGCCGGTTGCGCTCCTGCGCCTCCTCCTCCGTCGCCACGAGCCGGTCCCGGGTCGCCGTGAGGGCCACCTCGGTCCAGTGCTGCGCCGAGATGTCCTGGTAGGCGCCCCGGACCGACTGGATCCGGTCGTCGGCCCCCAGGGCGGGCTCGGCGATCACCCGGATGTGGCGGGTGACCCCGTCCCGGCGCAGCAGGCGGAAGGCCGCGGATCCGGCCCGGCGCTGGTGCAGTACGGAGTGGAGGAAGCGCCGGATGGCGCCGGCGTCGTCCTGGTGGGCGTGGGCGGCCAGATCGCGCAGGGAGACCGGCGGGGCCGTCTTGTCCCGGCCGAAGAGGTCGAAGAGCTGGCCGTTCCAGGTGATCTCCCCGGTGAGGACGTCCTCCTCGAAGGCCCCGACCCGGCCCAGCCGCTGGGCGTGCTGGAGCAGGTTGGCCAGGCGGGCCGACTCGTCCTCGATACGCCATATCAGGAAGACGCTGTCACCGTGCCGGCTGATGCTGATGTCGGCGAGCGAGGACAGCGGCACCTGGCCCACGAGCGCGGTCAGCCGAGTCCGCCGCGAGCGGAACGGCTCGCCCGTCGCGTAGACCCGCTCGATCCGGTCGAAGAGTTCGCTGCCGCCGGCCGTCGCGGGGTACGCCTCAAGAAGCAGTGCCCCCTCGACGGTGTTCCGGGGGCGGCCCGCCGGGTCCTGGAACAGGGCGTTGGCGTGCCGGATGCGGAAGTCGGCGAGGCGTCCCGCGTCGTCCAGGTGCGGGGTCAGGACGAGGGCCGGGTCGTGGAGTCCGTCGGCGAGTTCGGCCAGTTCCAGCGGCCCCTCCCCGCCGGGCAGGAGGGGGCGGGTCGGGCCGCCCTCCGCGGGCAGGGTCTCCAGGGTGTGGGCGCAGAGCTCGGCGAGGGCCTCGATCTGGCGTTCCACGGCCTGGGGCTGGGGCTCCAGGGGGCGGGCCCAGCAGACCTCCAGGACGCCGTGGATACGGCCGCCGGTCCCGGCGGGCACGACGACCCGGCCGCCGTCGGGGTGGCGGGCGCGGCCGATCGACGGGACGCCGGCGGCGGCCAGGGAGGGGTACCAGACCGCGCGGCGGGCGGTGAGGGCCTGGCGGGCCGCGGTGGTCACGCCCGGCGGGACGTAGTGCCAGCGGGCCGCCTCGTCGGAGCCGAACCCGGCGTGGCCGCGCAGACTGAGCGAGGCGTCCGCGCCGGTGGTCCAGATCGCCACCGCGACGGCGCCGAGCGGTTCGAGGGCGTGCGCCAGCAGCGACTCGGCGACGGACTGGGTGTCGTCGGCGCTGAGCGCCGCGCTCTCCGCCGTCCGCAGCCGGACGCCGACAGAGGCGTCGGCCCCGGCCGTGCCAGGCCGGTCGCCGGTCACCCGGAGGAAGTCGCCGGCGACCTCGGCGACCCGGTCGCGGGCCGCCTGGTTGATGATGTCCGCGGCGAGTTCCAGCTGGGAGAGCCCGGCCTGTTCGGCCAGCTCGGCGAGCTGGCGCGCCGCCTGGGCCGGCCCGCACCCCAGGCGCTCGACGATCACTCCCTTGGCGAGCTCGATCAGGGCGCGGCCCTCCGCCGCGGCGTGGGCGGCCCGCACCTCGCCGCGCAGCCGTTCCACCACGGCCGTCAGCCGGCCGGCGCCGAACGGGTCGCGCGCCGTCGGCCGGTCACCGTCGTCGGGCTGCCCGGAGACCGCGGCCGGGATCGCCCCGGGCGCCGGAGCGTCGTCCTCCGGGGTTCCGGAGGACGGGTCTCCGTCCCGGAGGTGGGGGCCACTCACGTCGAGGACTCCTGGGGTCGTGCGGCCCGGAGGCCGCCGGACGGGCGGGGGCACGGCGCGCCCGGAGGGCGCGGTGCCCGCGCCGGGGAGCGGCGCGGGCGGGAGGAAGCTGCCATGGGGGCTAGACGTCGTTCAGCCAGCGGTGGACGCAGGCGATGAGTTCGTCGGCGTCGACGGGCTTGGTCACGTAGTCGCTGGCGCCGGCGGAGAGGCTCTTCTCCCGGTCTCCGGGCATCGCCTTGGCGGTGACCGCGATGACGGGCAGCCCCGCGAACCGGGGCATCTCCCGGATCCGCGCGGTCGCCGTGTAGCCGTCCATCTCCGGCATCATCACATCCATCAGCACGAGGTCGACCTCCGCGTGCTCCAGGAGCGCCTCGATGCCCTTCCTGCCGTTCTCCGCGTGCAGGACCGTGATGCCGTGCAGCTCCAGGATGCCGCTGAGGGCGTACAGGTTGCGGGCGTCGTCGTCGACGACGAGGACCGTACGGCCCTGCAGGGTGGTGTCGATCGTCTGCGGCTCGGGGGGCCGGTGCTCTCCGCGGACCAGCGGGACGACGTCCCCGGGCTGCTCCGCGGACAGGTGCAGGGCGATCCGCTCGCGCAGCTCGTCGAGGCTGGAGAGGAGTTCGAGCGGCCGGCGGCGGGCCAGGTCCTGGAGGGTGCGCTCGTGGTCGGCGGCCAGCCGGCGGTTGTTGTGCGCGAGGACGGGCACGGTGCGCAGGGCCTCGTCGCCGTCCATGGCGTCCAGGAACCGCAGGGCGTCGCCGTCCGCCATGTCGACGTCGAGCACGACGCAGTGGAACGGCTGGGTGGCCAGGGCGGTGGCGGCCTCCTGGGGTCCGACGACGGCGATCAGCTCGACGTCGTCCCGGCCGGCCCGCCCGCCGTCGGCGAGTTCCGTCACGGCGTTCTCGGCGACGAGCGCGAGGAGTCCGCGGGGGCGGTCCTCGATCACGAGCAGCCGTCGCGTCGGACGGGCCGAGGGGTCGACGGCCCGCCGACGGGGCGCGGGGGCGTGGCCCGCCCACCCTGCCCGGGCCGGCGACGGAGGGCCTCGTGCTGCTCCCCGCCGCCCCTGCCGCCGACCCGGGCAGGGTGGGCTGCTCCGCGAAGTCGGGGCGGGTGACGGGGAGGTACAGGGTGAAGGTGCTGCCCTCGCCGGGCACGCTGGCGACCGTCAGTGCGCCGCCGAGCAGATAGGCGATCTCGCGGCTGATGGAGAGGCCGAGTCCCGTGCCGCCGTACTTGCGGTTGGTCGTCCCGTCGGCCTGCTGGAAGGCGCCGAAGATCGCCTCCAGGTTCTCGCGGGCGATGCCGATGCCGGTGTCCGTGACGCGGAAGGCGAGGACGGGGCCGCCGCGGTGCACGGTCGCCGGCAGCTTGTCGTCCGAGACCGGCTCGATGCGGAGTTCGACGCTGCCGTGCTCGGTGAACTTGACGGCGTTGGAGAGCAGGTTGCGGAGCACCTGGCGGAGCCGGGTGTCGTCGGTGACCAGGTCGACCGGGACGCCCGCCCCGGTGGAGACGGTGAAGGCGAGGCTCTTCTGCGAGGTGAGGGGGCGGAAGGTGGCCTCGACGTAGTCGAGGAGTCTGCGCAGCGCCACCCGCTCCGGGTTGAGGTCCATCTTGCCGGCCTCCACCTTGGACAGGTCGAGGATGTCGTTGATCAGCTGCAGCAGGTCGGATCCGGCCGAGTGGATGATGCCGGCGTACTCGACCTGCTTGGCGGTGAGGTTGCGGGTCGGGTTCTGGGCCAGCAGCTGCGCCAGGATCAGGAGGCTGTTGAGCGGGGTGCGCAGTTCGTGGCTCATGTTGGCCAGGAACTCGGACTTGTACTTGGAGGCCAGCGCGAGCTGCTGGGCGCGGTCCTCCAGTTCCTGGCGGGCCTGCTCGATCTGGAGGTTCTTGGCCTCGATGTCGCGGTTCTGCGTCGCGAGCAGGGCCGCCTTCTCCTCCAGCTCGGCGTTGGAGCGCTGGAGCTCCTCCTGCTGCACCTGGAGTTCCTCGGTGCGCGAGCGGAGTTCGCCGGCCAGTCGCTGGGACTCGTCCAGGAGTTCGTCGGTGCGGGCGTTGGCGACGATGGTGCTGAGGTTGACGCCGACCGTCTCCATCAGCTGCTCCAGGAAGTCCCGGTGCACGGAGGTGAAGGGGCTGAAGGACATCAGCTCGATGACGCCGAGCACCTGGCCCTCGACGACGATCGGCAGCACGACGAGGCTGCCGCGGGCCGTGTGGCCGAGTCCGGAGGAGATGGTGACGTACTCGGCGGGGACGTTCTCGGCGACGATGGTGCGGCGGCTGCGGGCGGCCTGCCCGACGAGCGACTCCCCCAGGCGGAAGCGGCTCTTGCCGGGCTCGCCGGCGGGGCGTCCGTAGGAGCCGACGAGCCCCAGCTCGACGCCGGCCGGTCCCTCCTCGGCGAGGTAGAACGCGCCGTACTGGGCGGTGACGAGCGGGGTGAGCTCGTCCATGACGAGTTCGGCGACGACGGCCAGGTCGCGGGGGCCCTGCATCAGGGCGGAGATACGCGCCAGGCTGGACTTGAGCCAGTCCTGTTCCTGGTTGGCCCGCGTGGTCTCGCGGAGCGAGCCGACCATCGCGTTGATGTTGTCCTTGAGCTCGGCGACCTCGCCCGAGGCCTCCACGGTGATCGAGCGGGTCAGGTCGCCCTCGGCGACGGCGCTCGCCACCTCGGCGATGGCGCGAACCTGACGGGTGAGGTTGCCGGCGAGTTCGTTGACGTTCTCGGTGAGCCGCTTCCAGGTGCCGGAGACCCCCTCGACCTCGGCCTGGCCGCCGAGGCGGCCCTCGCTGCCGACCTCGCGGGCCACGCGGGTCACCTCGGCCGCGAATGAGGACAGCTGGTCGACCATGGTGTTGATGGTCGTCTTCAGCGCGAGGATCTCGCCCCGCGCGTCCACGTCGATCTTCTTGGACAGGTCGCCGTTGGCGACGGCGGTGGTGACCTGGGCGATGTTGCGGACCTGGCCGGTCAGGTTGCTCGCCATGGAGTTGACGTTGTCGGTGAGGTCCTTCCAGGTGCCGGCCACGTTCGGCACCCGGGCCTGGCCGCCGAGGCGGCCCTCGGTGCCGACCTCGCGGGCCACCCGGGTGACCTCGTCGGCGAACGAGGACAGCTGGTCGACCATCGTGTTGATGGTCGTCTTCAGCTCCAGGATCTCGCCCCGCGCGTCCACGTCGACCTTCTTCGACAGGTCGCCGTTGGCGACCGCCGTGGCCACGTGCGCGATGGCCCGCACCTGGGCGGTGAGGTTCCCTGCCATGGAGTTGACGGAGTCGGTGAGATCCCGCCACGTGCCGGAGGCACCCTTGACGTCGGCTTGGCCGCCGAGGATGCCCTCCGTACCGACGTCGCGGGCCATGCGCGTGACCTCGTCGGCGAACGAGGAGAGCTGGTCGACCATCGTGTTGATGGTGTTCTTCAGCTCCAGGATCTCGCCGCGGGCGTCCACGTCGATCTTCTGGGAGAGGTCTCCCTTGGCGACGGCGGTGGCGACCTGGGCGATGTCGCGGACCTGGGTGGTGAGGTTGCCGGCCATGGCGTTCACCGAGTCGGTCAGATCGGCCCAGGAGCCCGAGACGCCCGGCACCGCGGCCTGGCCGCCCAGCGTCCCCTCCGTGCCGACCTCGCGGGCGACGCGGGTCACCTCGGAGGTGAACAGGGAGAGCTGGTCGATCATCCCGTTGAAGACCCGGGAGATCTCGCCCATCAGACCGTCGGCCTCGTCGGGGATGCGGGTGCCGAAGTCACCGTCGCGCACAGCCGTGAGTCCGGCCAGGAGCTGTCGGAGCTCGGGCTCTCCCACCGCGGCCGGACCCGGCCGCTCCCCGATCGGGGAGCCCTCGGTCGTCGTCTCAGACATGCCTCATCCTCGTCAGCCATCCGGCATTCGCCTGCGGGCCATCCGGTCACGACCTGGTGCCGCACCGCCCGCTCTCCCATGACGGCCACGGTCTCGACCGTTGCCGTACGGCAATGGTGACGACCCTACCTCTCCGTGATCGACAAGAGGAGAGCGGTGCCGGGTCAGGAGGCCGAAACCCGACACGCGACAGAGCCCGGCGCCCTCCTGCCGGAGGGTGCCGGGCTCATCGTGCCGTGGGCGATCTCACATCGGGTAGACCTCGGGCCGAGGCCGGGACGAGGACGCGGGGGGACCGCGCCGGGCCGAGGCCACGGAGCGGCCTCCCGGCGGTGGCACCGGCGGTCCGTACGCCTCCGGTGCCGGGCCTTGGCGCCCTTCACCGCGGCCCCGGCCGCGCGGGTGCTCAGGAACAGATGACCAGGGGCGTACGGCGAGCGGCGGGCTGTGGGGCGTCGCTCAGAAGGGGCGGTCGAGGAACCGGGCGACCGAGCCGCGGTCGCGCCGGCCGGACCGGCGGCCCAGCGCGTACACCACGGCGACGGCGGCGGCCGCACCGACGGCGGCGCCGGTCCGCATCGTCTCGGGCGGGCGGACGGTGCCGGTCGGGCGGACCGTCTCGGTCGGGCGGATCGCCCGCAGGGTCCCGGTCCCGGCGGATCCCGTGCGGGGCGGGGCGGCCGGGGTCTCCTCGGGCGCAGCGGCCGGGACGGTCTCGGTGCGCGGCAGCGGGAAGTGGAGCAGGGTCCCCATGGTCTCCGTGCCGTCCGCGGGCTCCTCACCCGCCGGGGCGGCGTGGACCGCGCGCCGGACCGAGCCGACACGGCCCCGCTCGGCGTACGACCCGAGGCACAGGATGGCGGCTCCACTGTTCTCCGAGGCAGTCATGGGTGCCGTCTCGCCCGACGGGGCCGCCGCAAACCTCGGAATCGACCTTGATCGGCTCCGCCGGGGAACGACTGTCCTCGCGAGGGAACGCCGAGGGCGGGGTCCGGGCCCCCTCGGACCGTACGGGGGGGGCCGCTGCGCGCCGCCCGGCGCGGACCCGTGGAGCACGGTCCGACGCGGGGCGGCCGGTCACTCCCGCATCGATTCCGTCCTCGCGGGCAGACGACTGGAACGCGTCCCATCCGGACCGGTTCACCCCCTGATGACCGGTTCGCCACTCTTCGCGGAAGGAGATCCCATGACTCGCACCGTCGCCCAAGTGATCGTCGACGGCCTCGCGGACCTCGGCGTCGGCAACGTCTTCGGCGTGGTCGGAGATGCGCTCAACCCCCTCACCGATGCCATCCGGACCACGGAAGGCATCGAGTGGACGAGCTTCCGGCACGAGGAGGCGGCGGCCTTCGCCGCGAGCGCGCACGCCCAGCTGTCGGACGGTCTCGGCGTCTGCATGGGCACCGTGGGACCCGGCTCGGTCCACCTCCTGAACGGTCTGTACGACGCGGCCAAGAGCGGCGCCCCGGTGCTGGCGATCTGCGGCCAGGTGCCGCTGTCGGAGATGGGCGGCGACTACTTCCAGGAGGTGGACAACGATCTCCTGTTCCGGGACGTGGCCGTGTTCCGGGCCACGGTGACCTCGCCCGCCCAGATGCCGAGGCTGCTGGAGACCGCCGTGCGGGCGGCCGTGACCGGCCGGGGCGTGGCCGTGCTGACCGTCCCCGGGGACATCGGCGACCAGGAGGTCGAGAACGACCGGCCCCTGCGGTTCGCGCTGCCCCGCCCGGCCGTGACCCGGCCCGACGATCCGGCGCTGGCCCAGGCGGCGGAGGTCGTCTCGGCCGGGTCACGGGTCACCCTGCTCGTGGGGCGGGGCGCCCGGGACTCCCGCGAGGAGGTGCTGCGCGCCGCCGAGCTCCTGGCGGCCCCGATGGTGCTGACGCTGAAGGGCAAGGAGGGGTTCGAGCACGAGAACCCGTACGAGGTCGGGCAGACGGGGCTGATCGGCAACCCGGCCGCCGCCCACGCCCTGGACTCCTGCGACACCCTGATCATGCTGGGCACGGACTTCCCCTACCGCGACTGGTACCCGGATGACTGCCGGGTCGTGCAGATCGACACGCGCGAGGAGCACCTGGGGCGCCGGGTCCCCGTGGACGTGGGCCTGGCCGGGGACGTCGGCGCGACGCTGCGGGCCCTGCTGCCGCTACTCTCCCCCGTCGAGTCCCGCTCCCACCTCGACGAGGCCCGCGAGCGGTTCCTGCGCTGGGAGGAGGGCCAGGCGGACCTGGCCGACCCCGCGCACGACAAGCGCCACCTGCTCGGACGGGTACGGGCGGTCTTCGACAACCGCGACGAGGAGATCCGCCCGGAGGCGCTGGCGGCCGCGGTGGACCGCCACGCGGCCGACGACGCGGTCTTCACCTCCGACACGGGGATGGCCACGGTCTGGCTGTCGCGCTTCGTGCGTATGCGCAACGACCGCCGACTCGTCGGCTCGTACAACCTCGGCTCCATGGCCAACGCGATGCCGCAGGCCATCGGCGCCCAGCTGTGGGCGCCGGACCGCCAGGTCGTGGCCTTCTGCGGCGACGGCGGGCTGAGCATGCTCCTGGGCGACCTCATGACCATCCGGTCCGAGCAGCTCCCGGTGAAGCTCGTGGTCTTCGACAACCGCCGCCTCGGCATGGTGAAGCTGGAGCAGGAACAGGCGGGGCTGCCCGAGTTCGGCACCGTCCTCGACAACCCGGACTTCGCCGCGGTGGCGGAGGCCCTCGGGCTGACCGGCATCCGCGTCACCGAGCCGGGGGAACTCGACGAGGCCGTACGCCGGGCCTTCGCCGTCCCCGGCCCGGTGCTGCTCGACGTGCTGACGAACCCCGCCGAGGTGGCCGTGCCCGGCAAGCCGACGGTGTCCCAGGGCTGGGGCTTCGCGATCGCCAAGATCAAGGAGAACCTGCCGTAGGGAAACGGCTGTACGGACACGGCTGTAGGGATACGGGCTCCGGACGGGGCAGGGCGGCGGGACGGGCCGGGGCAGCCCCGTCCCGCCGCCCCGTCCCGGCGGGGCCGTTCATCGCGTCGGCGCACACCGGGTCGACGCGGACGAGAGTGACGAGAAGGGAACGCGATGAGCAGCGAGACCCCACGAGACGCGGGCGCCCCCGGCGCCGAGGAGTCGTACGGACGGGGAGGGTGGCCTCCCGAGCGGCCCGGACGGGCCGCGGGGGCTCCGACCGCCGCGGCCGATGCCGAGGCGGACGCCGAGGCCCAGACCCGGAGCAGGGCCGCCGAACTCGTCTACCAGGGGACGGAGATCGCCGGACGGGCCACCGACCGGGTACGGGAGACGGCGAGGCACGCCGCCGGGTTCGTCCGGGAGCGCACCCACGACACGCTGCCCGACGCACCGACCCCGGCGGACGTCGTGGCGCATCTGCGGGCCGCGGCGGTCCGCGCCGGGCACGTGGTCGCCGGAGGAGAGCCGGGTCCGGTACGCGTGAGGGCCGGCCGGGCCGCGAGCGCGGCGCGCGAGCGGCCCGCACCGCTGATCGCGGGGACGGCCCTGCTCGCCGCCCTCCTCTACCTGCGCCGGGCTCGGGGAAAGCACTGACCTCTCCCCCGGTCCACGACCAGTGGGCGGTCGGCTAGGACCGGCGGGAGCGCGGGACCCCTCGCGGAGGGCGGAGGGCGGCGGGTGCGGCAGCGGTGGGCGGTTACCTGTGGGTGCGGAGTCTTGTCAGCAGCCCGCAGGGCAGGACCTGGTGCGCGAACCTCGTCGACCCTCTCGTCGAGCAGGACGCCGGCTTCGCCTCCGGGCCGGCCGTCGGCTTCACCGGGCACGGCCGGTGGAAACTGCTCGACCACGACACCCAGGGAGGGCCGCCGGTCCGGGGCGACAAGCCCGCCGCCCTCCTCCGCCGGTGTCTCTGAGGACCGGGGTCGCTGGTGCGGGCCCTGCCCCCGGCCTCGCGTCGGCGGGCCCGCCCGGTGCCGTACGCCTCAGAGCAGATCGCGCCGGTCGTCGTCCGTCGTGGTCGGGGCGACCGGGGGGACCACCATCCGGCGGCGGCGCAGGATGCTGGTGTACACGGCGGTGCCGATGATGCCGACGGCCATCAGGATCAGCCCGACCAGGTCGAGGTTGATGCCCTCGATCTCCCAGTCGGAGGCGAACGTGAGGATCGCTCCGACGGCGATCAGGATGATGCAGACTCCCAGACCCATGGTTCCTCCCTTGTCGGGTCGGACGTCACCCGCGTACCCCCGTCCTCGGCTCTCATCCACCGGCGGGGTCCCGCGCCGGTGGATGAG
>NZ_RDBH01000142.1:21091-32002 GCF_008042145.1 Streptomyces sp. adm13(2018) | reverse complement strand
GGCGGGGGCCGACCCGCTCCCAGTGGGGGGCGGCCTGCTCCCAGCGGGGGGCGCCTACCCCGGCCGGTGGCACCGCCGGCTCCTCCTCCCAGGCGACCGGGAACACGCCGGCGGGGGCCGYCCCGCTCCCAGTGGGGGGCGGCCTGCTCCCAGCGGGGGGCGCCTACCCCGGCCGGTGGCACCGCCGGCTCCTCCTCCCAGGCGACCGGGAACACGCCCGCCTGGTCGCTCTCCGGGCAGAGCACGTCGCCGAGCGCGGCCAGCCGGATGAGCCGGAGGATCCGGGGCTGGTCGCAGAGGAGCCGCCAGCGCGCTCCGCGCCGGCGGGCGCTCCCGGCGCACTGGGCGAGCAGGCCGAGCCCGGTGGCGTCGCAGAAGTCGAGGCGCCGGATGTCGACGGTCAGGGCGTCGGACTCGCGAACGAGTGCGTCGAGCTCGGGCCGCAGGTGGCGGACGAGCACGAGGTCGAGTTCGCCCCGGAGGGCGGCGACGGTGACGCCGCCGGTGGAACGGACGGCCAGATAGGGGTCATGACGGGGGATCAGCTGCATCGGGTGCTCCACAGGGTGGCTCCGTGTGTCGCTTCGAGCGTGGCCGTCCCTCTTCCGGAAGGGACGTTTCGCCTCGGCCGCTATCACCTGAATCGGTGAATGTCGGCGGCACTTCCCCTCGTACGGGCGACCGGTGTGCGTACGTCTGCGCGCCCCCGGGCACGGACACGGCCCCCGGCGCGAGTACAGCGCCCGCGCCGACGACGGCCGCCGCCGGCCCGGACCGCGCCGCTCAGCTCCCGCCCTCGGCGGCGCCCGCCTCGGCGAGCGCCTCCTCCTTGATGCGGTCGAACTGGGCGCCCATGGCGGCCGAGAGCGCCTGCGCCGCGGAGAGCGGGCGGACCATGACCATGAAGTCGTCGATCCGCCCCTCCGCGTCGAAGTGGAGGAAGTCGCAGCCGTTGACCTCCATGTCGCCGACCTTCGCGGTGAAGACGAGGGCGTGGTCGCGGCCGTCCTCGCCGGCGATCTCGCGCACGTAGGTGAAGTCGGTGAAGACGCGCATCACCCCGCGCAGGATCGCCGCGGTGATGGCCTTGCCGGGGTACGGGCGGAAGGCCACCGGGCTGGTGAAGACGACGTCCTCGGCGAGCAGGGCCTCGATGGCGGCGTGGTCCCGGTTCTCGACGGCGGCGCGGAACGGATGCATGGTGCGACTCCCTATGCAACTTGTTGACTAGGTGCGTACGCAGCTAACCGCATCGGCGGGGCGGAGTCCAGGGGCAGCCGGCCGCGGGACTCGCGCTCACGCCGCGGCCGGCCCCCGGCCGTCAGCCCGCGAAGCGCGCCATCCAGGACTCGACCTCGGCCGAGGAGCGCGGAAGGCCCGCCGACAGGTTCTCGTGGCCCTCCTCCGTGACGAGCAGGTCGTCCTCGATCCGCACGCCGATGCCCCGCCACTCCTCCGGCACGGTCAGGTCGTCGGGCTGGAAGTAGAGCCCCGGCTCCACGGTCAGCACCATCCCCGGTACGAGGACGGCGTCGACGTACTCCCCCGTGCGGGCCTGCGCGCAGTCGTGGACGTCAAGCCCGAGCATGTGCCCGGTACCGGCCATGGTGAAGCGGCGCTGGAGGCCCAGGGCGTACGCACGGTCGACGGGGCCCTCGATGAAGCCCCACTCCACGAGCCGCGCCGCCAGACTGCGCTGGGCGGCCTCGTGGAAGGCGCGGTACGGCGCACCCGGCTCGACGGCGGCCATCCCGGCCTCCTGCGCCTCGTACACGGCGTCGTACACCCGGCGCTGGACCGGGGTGAACGTGCCGCTGATCGGCAGGGTGCGGGTGACGTCGGCGGTGTAGAGGGAGCGGGTCTCCACGCCCGCGTCGAGCAGCAGCAGCTCGCCGGGCCGGACCGGGCCGTCGTTCTCCGTCCAGTGCATGATCGTGGCGTGCTCGCCGGCGGCGCAGATGGAGCCGTAGCCGACGGCGTTGCCCTCCAGCCGCGCCCGGCGGAAGAAGGTGCCCTCGATCCACCGCTCGGAGGAGGCGACGGCCCGGGACAGCTCGCCGACGCAGTCGGTGAACCCGCGGACGGTGGAGTCGACCGCCTTGCGCATCTCGCCGATCTCCCAGGCGTCCTTGACGAGCCGGAGTTCGGACAGCGCCGCCTCCAGCTCGTCGTCCCGGTCCTCGTCGGTGGTGACCGCGGCCTCCAGCGCCGGGTCGACGCCGCGGACGATCCGGGTGGGGACGCCCGTGGCGGCGGCCAGGTCCTCGGCGGCCGTGCGGACGTCGCGGCAGGGCAGCCCGAGGACGGTGCCGGACTCCACGAGCGAGCGGCGCCGGCCCATCCAGAGTTCGGCCGTGTAGCCGATCCAGAACTCGTCGTCGTCGCGGCTGTCGCGCGGCAGCTGGTAGCAGTAGGCGTCGTGGCCGCCGTCCGCCCGCGGTTCGAGCACGAGGGCGCCGTCGCGCGCCTGGTCCCCGGTCAGGTGCACGTACCCGGTGTACGGGCGGAAGGGGTACGTGTCGTCGTTGGAGCGGGTCTTGAGGTTGCCGGAGGGGATCACGAGGCGCTCGCCGGGGAAGCGCGCGGAGAGCGCGGCGCGGCGGCGGGCCGCGTACGGCGCCTGCTCGTCGGGCCGGAGCCCGTGCCGCTCGGTGTCCGCCCACCCCGACCTCATCAGGGTGGAGAGCTCCTCGGACACGCCTTCGTAGAGGCCGTTCTTGCGACCCTTCGCCACGTCCTGCACCTTCTTCCGGATGGGTTCCTCGACCGCCGCGGGCCGGCGACCCCCGGAAGGTACTCCCCGCCGGGGGCCCCGGTTGCCGAAGACCGCCACTGGCACGAATCGGCCAGACGGAGGCGAGGTCACGCACCCCGCCGGCGGGGCGGCGGGCACCGACGGGCCCGAATCCAAGACGTCGATAATCGGGGCATGGCGAACGAGAGACTCGGCGAGGCGCTGCGGCTTCTGGGGATCGGGGAGGAGGCCGCCCTGGTGTACCGGGTGCTCCTGGAGAGCGGTCCCGCGCCGTTGCGTGTGGTCGGGGACGCGGCCGGGCTCGGGGAGTCGGCGGTGGCGGAGGCGTACCGCGAGCTGGTCGACTGCGGTCTGGCGAGCGCGGCCGAGGAGGGCTCCGACGTGGTGGCCCCGGTGCCGCCGGCCGCGGGGCTCGAGATCCTCGGGCGGCGGCGGGCGGCCGAGCTCGACGCGTCCCGGATCACCGTCGGGGGCGCGTTCGACGCGTTCCGGCGGCAGCGGCTCGCCGGGRACCACGACCCCCTCGTGGAGGTCGTGACCGGGGACGCCATCGGGCTCCGGATGCGCCAGGCGTGGGCGAGCGCCCGGGAGCAGATCCGGCAGTTCGACTCGCCGCCGTACTTCCCCCTCGTCGGCGCCACGGAGGACGCGCTGGCCACCCTGGCGCGGGGGGTGACCCAGCGGGTCGTGTACTCGCGGGAGTCCCTGGAGCACCCCGGGCAGCTGGAGCACTCGATCGAGCCGTGCGTGGAGGCCGGCGAGCAGGCCCGGGTCCTGCCCTCGGTGCCGGTCAAGCTCGTGATCATCGATGACGCCTACGCCCTGGTCGCCCTGTCGATCAGGGAGACGGACGTGTACAACACGATGCTGGTGGTCCAGCCCTGCGGGCTGCTGTCCGCGCTCGTCGCGCTGTTCGAGCAGGCGTGGCAGAACGCGCTGCCGTTCCACGGGCGTTCGGCCCGGCCGGCGGGGCTGCTGCCCGCCGACCGGCGACTGCTCCGGCTGCTCGCGGCGGGCGCGGCCGACGAGGTGATCGCCCGGGAGATCGGGGTCAGCCGCCGTACGCTCTTCCGCCGCGTGCAGGTCCTGATGGCGAGGCTCGGGGCTACGAGCCGGTTCCAGATGGCGCTGCAGGCGCAGCGGTCGGGGTGGCTGTGAGCGGCCCGGGGATGGCCGGGGGGCCGGTCCGGGTGAGCTGCTGCCACAGGTAGGTGTACACCAGGGCGCTGTTGTGGGCGGCCTGTTCGTTGTCGCCCGCGCCCGCGTGGCCGCCGCCGGTGTTCTCGTGGAAGAGGACCGGATGGCCGAGCTCCCGCAGCCGGGCCGCCGTCTTGCGGGCGTGGCCGGGGTGGACGCGGTCGTCGCGGGTCGAGGTCATGAGGAGGACCGGCGGGTAGTCCCGGTCCGCCTCGATCCGGTGGTACGGGGAGAGCGCCCGCAGGTGGGGAAGGTCCGCCTCGTCGTCCGGGTCGCCGTACTCGGCGATCCAGGAGGCGCCCGCGAGCAGCTTGTGGAAGCGGGTCATGTCGAGGAGCGGCACCTCGGCGACGATCGCGCCGAAGAGTTCGGGACGGCGGGTGAGCATCGCGCCCATGAGCAGCCCGCCGTTGCTGCCTCCCTGGGCGCCCAGCATGGCGGGGGTGGTGACGCCGCGTGCGACGAGGTCCTCGGCGACGGCCTCGAAGTCCTCGAAGGCCCGGGGGCGTTCCGCGCCCAGCGCGGCCTGGTGCCAGTCGGGGCCGTACTCGCCGCCGCCCCGGATGTTGGCGATGACGTAGGTGCCGCCGCGCTCCAGCCAGCCGCGGCCGGTCACCGAGCCGTAGTACGGGGTGAGGGAGACCTCGAAGCCGCCGTAGCCGTAGAGCAGGGTGGGGCCGGGGCCGGTGGTGGCGCGGTCGGGGCCGATGACGAAGTACGGGACGCGGGTGCCGTCGCGGGAGGTCGCGAAGTGCTGGTCGACGGTGAGCCCGGTGGGGTCGAAGCGGTGCGGGGCCTGCTTGAGCACCTCCGAGGCCGCGCCGATGTGGCCGAGGCGGAGGGTGGAGGGCTGGAGGAAGCCGGACACGTCGAGGAAGTACTCGTCGGAGACGTCCGGGTCGGTGTCGACGACGCTGACGGCGGACAACGCGGGTACGCCGACGAGCGGTTCGCGCGTCCAGCCGCCGTCGGCGGGGGTGAGGACCTCGATGTGGGCGCTGACGTCCCGCATCGTCTCCAGGATGAGGTGGTCGCGGGTCCAGGCGTGGTCGGCTAGGGCGGTGCGCCGGTCGGGGGTGAACAGCACCTCGGGGGTGCGGTCGCCGGACAGGAAGGCGTCGAGGTCGAAGGCCAGGAGGGAGCCCGTGGGCTGCCCGAGCCACTCGGACTTCGGGGTGACGATCAGGTACTGGCGGTGGGCGTAGGCGACGGCGTCCTCGGGGACGTCGATCCGCACGCGGGTGCCGTCGGGCCGCAGGAGGTGGGACTCGCTGCGGTAGAAGTCCAGCGAGCGGCCGACGAACTCGCGCTCGAACCCGGGGGTGGTGTCCCGGTACCCCCAGGCGGACACGTCGCCGGGCTCGGCCTCGAAGACGAGCTCGGAGTCCGCCACGGGCGTGCCGCGCCGCCATCTGCGGACGGTGCGGGGATAGCCGGAGTCGGTGAGCGAGCCGGGGCCGAGGTCGGTGCCGACGAGGACGGCGTCGGGGCCGGCCCAGCCGATCCGCGTCTTCGCCTCGGGCAGCCGGAACCCGTCGTCGACGAACTCCCCGCTGCCGAGGTCGAACTCCCGCACGACGACGGCGTCGCCGCCGTCCCGGGAGAGCCGTACGAGCGCCCGGTCGTACGCGGGGTGCCGGACGTTCGCGCCGTCCCACACCCACTTCTCGTCCTCGGCGGCGGCCAGCGCGTCGACGTCGAGCAGGACCTCCCAGTCGGGTGCGTCCTGCCGGTACCGCTCCAGGGTGGTCCGCCGCCACACTCCGCGGACGTGCTCGGCGTCCTGCCAGAAGTTGTAGAGGTACTCGCCGCGCCGCACGGTGTAGGGGATCCGGTCGGAGGCGTCGAGCACCTCCCGCAGCCGGGCCTTCAGCAGGTCGAACCCGGCGTCCCCGGCCACCGCCCCGGCCGTCTCGGCGTTCCGCTCGGCGACCCAGGCCAGCGCGTCCTCGCCCGAGACGTCCTCCAGCCACAGGTAGGGGTCGTCGTCGCTCACGTTCCGCATGGGGCTACTTCCCGTCCTGGCGCCGCAGTCGAGCCGAGAGGTGGTGCTGGAGGCGGTGGCCGACCGCCGCCAGGTCGTGGACGAAGTCGAGCGTGTCGTCGTCCGTGAGGGTGTAGCGGCGGCGGGTCGCCTCGACGTGCTTGGCGGTCGGGGCGAGCGCGACGGCGTGGGTGCCGAGGTCGATCGCGCCGTCCTCCCACTGCCCGATCAGGATCTCGGTGATACCGGTGGGCTGGGTGATGAGCGTCTCGACGTGCCCTTCGGGCTTCAGCCGCCACCAGCCGCTCTCCCGGGCCGCGGGGCGCAGCGGGGTGCCGTCCGCGTCGATCAGCCAGGCGCGCGCCTCGTAGTGGAGGAACGGGCGGCCGTCGTGGCTGAAGGTGACCTCCTGCGCGTACGCGAAGTCCTCGTCGAGCGTCGGGTAGCCGCCCTCGCCGGTGCCGGTCCAGGTGCCGAGGAGCCCGGCCACCGGGGCGAGGAGTTCGTGCGGGGCCGGCGCCGTGTCCGGCCGGAGGGCGTCGGGGTACGGGTGCTGCCGGTCGCGGTCGGTCATGGTGCGTACTCTCCTGGTTCGGGGCCTGTGCCGCAGGGCAGCTTAGGTCGTCCGCCCTCCGCCCCGGCCCCGTGGCGCTCCCGGCCGGCCTCGGCCTGTCGTCGGGCTCCCGTCGCCGCGAAGGCGGGCGGGAGTCCGGCGGCAGGTCTGGGCCGCCTCTTCCGGATCCTGCCTGACCCGCGCCGCCCGGCAAGATCCGGAAGAGACGGCCTAGCCGCGCCGGCTGCGTACCAGCAGGTAGAGGAAGTACGGCGTGCCGATGACCGCCGTCATCAGGCCCGCGCCCAGCTGCGCGGGGGCGATCACCGTACGGCCCACCAGGTCGGCGGCGCAGACCAGGACCGCGCCGAGGAGGACGGAGACCGGCATCACGCGCGCGTGCGGGCGGCCGACCAGGGCGCGGGCCGCGTGGGGTGCGACGAGGCCGACGAAGCCGATCGTGCCGGCGGCGGCGACGGCGGTGGCGGTGAGCAGGACGGCGAGGACCAGGAACCCGAGGCGGCCGCGGCCCAGGTTCAGGCCGAGGAGCCGCGGCGTGTCGTCGTCGAGGGAGACCAGGTCGAGCTCGGTGCGGCGGACGGCCGCGACGACGACGCCCACGGCCAGGACGGCGGCGAGGGGGACGATGTCGGGCGTGGTCCGCCCGTACGTGGAGCCCGAGAGCCAGGTCAGCGCCTTGATCGCGTTGAACGGGTCGGTGAGGATGATCAGGAGGCTGATCAGGGCCGCGGCGCCGGTCGCGACGCCGAAGCCGACGAGGACGAGCCGGTTCTGCCGGAAGCCGTCCTTCGCGGCCAGCCCGAAGACCAGGACGGAGCTGGCGGCGGCCCCGGCGAAGGCGGCGCCCGCCACGCCCCAGGAGCCGACCATGGGCACGCTGGTGACCAGCAGGACCGCGCCGAGCGCGGCTCCGCCGGAGACGCCCAGGATGCTGGGCTCGGCGAGCGGGTTGCGGGTGACGGCCTGGACGAGGGTGCCCGCCAGGGCGAGCGCGGCGCCGGCCAGGAGGGCGGCGAGGACGCGGGGGACCCGGGTCTCCAGGACGAAGGCGGTGGTCCGGCCGGCCTGTCCCTGCACCCAGTTGAGGAGGTCGCCGAAGAGCAGCTTGGCGTCGCCGAGGAGCAGGGCCGCGACGGTGATGCCGACGAGGACGACGACCAGCACGGCGGTGGTGGTGAGGAAGGCGGTGCGGCTGCGGAGGCGCAGCCGGTCGGGCTCGGCGGCCGCGGCCGTGTCCCGGGTGCGGGTCGCCATCACGATGAGGAAGACCGCGCCGACGAGGCTGGTGACGACGCCGGTGGGGACGGCGACGGCGACGTCCGCGGGCACGAGGACCCGTAGGAGGACGTCGGAGCCCAGGACCAGGGCGGCGCCGGTGAGTGCGGCGACCGGCAGCCCGCCGCGGGTCCGCGCGAAGGCGCGGAAGCGCCGGGCGAGCGGCCGGACGAGCGCGGGCGCGCAGAGTCCGACGAAGCCGATGGGTCCGGCGAGGGTGACCGCGGTCGTGGAGAGCAGGGCGGCGAGCACCACGGCGGTGAGCCGGGTGGCGCGGACGGGCACGCCGAGGCCGCGGGCGGCGTCGTCGCCGAGGGCGAGGGCGTCGATCCGGCGGCCGAGGAGCAGGAGTCCGAGGACGCCGACGACGGCGATCGGCAGCATCTGGAGGACGCCGTCGAAGCCGTTCTGGGCGATGCTGCCCTGGTTCCAGTGGTAGATGCCCTCGGTCTGCTGGGGGAACAGCAGGAGGAGGCCCTCGGTGACGGCGGTCAGGCCGAGCGTGAGGGCGCTGCCGGCGAGGACGAGCCGGACGGTGCCGGTGCCGAGGCCGGACAGGCCGAGGACGACGGCGGCCGCGGCGAGGCCGCCGACGAACGCGAGGCCGGAGGAGGCGAGCAGCGGCAGCGTGACGCCGGTGGCCGAGGCCAGTCCGAGGACGAAGTACGAGCCGGCGTTGACCGCGAGGGTGTCCGGTGAGGCGAGGACGTTGCGGCTGACGGCCTGGAGGGCGGCACCGGCCATGCCGAGGACGGCGCCGACGAGCAGGCCCGCGGCCATCCGGGGCAGCCGGGAGGCGACGACGACGGACGCGTCCGTCGCGTCGGCCTGCCCGGTGAGAGCCTTCCAGACCTCGGCGGCGCCGACCGCGGCCGTGCCCTGGGTGAGGTCCACGACCGCGAGGACGGCGACGAGGAGAACGAGAGCGGCCGCCACCGGGGCCGCGCCCGCCCGGGACGTGGCCGTCGGCGGACGGGTGGCGGGGGTGGTTGCGGTGACGGCCATGGTGCTACTTCGTCAGGGCGGCGACGACGGAGTCGACGTACTTGGTCATCGAGCCGGGACCGCCGAACATCCAGACGCCGTCGGGCAGACGGTGGACGTTGCCCTTCTTGACGAACGGCAGCGAGGTCCACACCTTGTCCTTGGCGAGGACGCCGGCGAACGGGTTGCTGGAGGCGTCGCCGTCGTTGCCGATGTAGGCGAACTGCACGTCGCCGATCTTGGTGAGGCCCTCGACGTCGGTGGCGCCGAGACCGTAGGCCGGGTCGCCCTTGACCGTCCAGGCGTTCTTCAGGCCGAGCTTCTCGTTGACGGCGCCGATGAGCGAACCGCTGGTGTACGGGCGGATGGAGACCTGGTTGGAGACGACGTAGCCGTCGGCGAAGGCGTACTTCGCACCGGCGAGCTTGGCGTCGGCGAGAGCCTTGCGGCCCTCCTCCAGCTTCGCCTCGAACTGCTTCTTGAGCTCGGTGGCCTTGTCCGTGGTGCCGGTGGCCTTGGCGATCAGGTCGAGGTTCGTGGTCATCGAACCGATCGGGTCGGCGGCGTCGGCGGCCTTGACCTCGAGGACCGGGGCGATCTTGCGCAGCTGCTTGACGGCGGCCGGCGGCAGGTCGGAGGTGGCGAGGATGAGGTCGGGCTTGAGGGCCGCGACGGTCTCCATGCTCGGCTCACCGCGGGTGCCGATGTCCTTGGGCTCGTTCTTCAGCGGGACGGCGGTGTCCCAGGTCTTGTAGCCCTTGACGTCGGAGACGCCCACCGGGTCGACGCCGAGCTCGATGAGGTGCTCGACGACGTTCCACTCGGTGCCGATGACCTTCTCGGCGGGACCGTCGAGCTCCACCTTGGTGCCCGTGGCATCGGTGAGGGTGATGCGCTCGGTGGTCTTCTTCGCGTCGTCGGCGGCCGGCTCGGTGGTGCCGCAGGCGGTGAGGGCGAGGGCCGCGGTCGTGGCGACCGCCGTGGTGAGGAGGAGGCGTCTCATGAGGTGCTGCTGAGCCTTTCGCTTCGCGAGTGGTGCCGGCCCATCGCACGGGTGCGGAGCCGGCCGGTGAGGGGATCGGTGTCGACCTCGATGCGGATGCCGTACGTGTCGGTCAGCCGCTCGGGCGTGAGGACGTCCGAGGGGCTGCCGTCGGCGACGACGCGTCCCGTGTCGAGCAGGACGATCCGGTCGGCGACGGCCGCCGCCTGGTCGAGGTCGTGGAGGACGGCGCCCACGGCGATGCCGTGGTCGTCCGCCAGGTCGCGCATGAGGTCGAGGAGTTCGACCTGGTAGCGCAGGTCGAGGTAGGTGGTGGGCTCGTCGAGGAGCAGCACGCCCGTCTGCTGGGCGAGGCAGCCGGCGAGCCAGACGCGCTGGAGCTGGCCGCCGGAGAGGTGCTCGGCGCCGCGCTCGGCGAGTTCGGTGACGCCCGTCATGGCGAGCGCCCGGTCCACGGCGGCCGTGCCGCCCGGGTCGGCCCGGCCCCAGCGCCCCCGGTAGGGGTAGCGGCCGAACTCGACCAGGTCGCGGACGGTCAGCCCGCTGGGCGTGGGGCGCCCCTGGGTGAGCAGGGCGACGTGGCGCGAGAAGTCACGGGGGCTCAGCGCGAGGGCGTCCAGGGCCCCGTCGAGCAGGAGCGTGGCGGCGCGCGCCGGCTGGAGCCGCGCGAGGGTGCGGAGCAGCGTCGACTTGCCGCTGCCGTTGGGCCCCACGAGGACCGTCACCTCGCCGGGGCGCAGCGTCATGGCGGCGGCGTGGACGACGTCGACGCCTTCGTACGCCACGGTGACACCCGTGGCCGAGAGTTCATGACCGGGGGGACGGGGAGTCGCGTCGGTCTCTTCACCTGCTTGCACGTCCAGGAGGTTAGCCTAACCTTACCGATCGGCAAAAGGAGGCCTCCGGTCTCGGGCGCAAGGCGCATTCCGGCCAAGCTGCCATCGCTGCCCTGTTCTCCTTCCCGTCCCTTCCTTCCGTCACCTCCCGCCGCTGCCTTCCGACGTCGCCTCCCGCCGCCTTCCGCGGCCCTCCCGCACCCCCGACGCTCCGTCATCTCCCTGACGCCGCGCGCCCGCACGCACGGGCGCCGGGCCGCTCGGGCGTGCCCGCCACACCCGTACCCCCGCTGACCTCCTGAC
>NZ_RDBH01000142.1:8235-20991 GCF_008042145.1 Streptomyces sp. adm13(2018) | reverse complement strand
CACCGACTCAGCCCATGGAGGCCCCCGATGACCACCGCCACCACCTCCCCGGCCGAGACCGAGAAGGCCCCGCCGGCGGCGCGCAAGCGCTCCCCGCTGGCCGCCCTCGGCGGGCAGAACCTCAGCCTCATCGGTGCGCTCGTCATCGTCCTCGGCCTGTTCGGTGCCCTCAACGAGAACTACCTCAGCCTCTCGAACCTCCAGGTGATCGCCGAGGCCGCCACCATCACCGGCCTCCTCGCCATCGTGCAGACCGTGGTCATCATCTGCGGCGGCCTCGACATCTCCGTCGGCTCCCAGGTCGGCGTCGCCTCGGTCGTCAGCGCCATGGTCTTCACCAGCACCGGCTCCAGCGCCTTCGTCGGCATGCTCGCCGCCGTCGGCGTCGGCGTCCTGGTGGGCGTCCTCAACGGCCTCGTCATCGTCTACGGCCGCGTCAACCCGACCATCGCCACCCTCGCCGGCCTCGCCGCGTACAAGGGCCTCGCCCAGCTCCTGTCCGACGGCCGCGCCCAGGGGTACGTCCTCAACGACCCGGTCTTCGTCTTCCTCGGCCGCGGCAAGATCGCCGGACTGCCCGTCATGGTCTGGATCCTCATCGTCGTCGCGATCGCCGTGCACGTGATGCTCAAGTACACCGACATCGGCCGCAACCTCTACGCGATCGGCGGCAACGACACCGCCGCGCGCCTGGCCGGCATCAACATCAACAAGTACCTCGTCGCGGTCTACGCCCTCATCGGCGTCGTCGCCGCCGTCGCGGGCATCCTGCTCACCGCCCGCACCGGCTCGGGCCAGCCCGTCTCCGGCAGCGAGGGCCTCGAACTCAAGGCCATCACCGCAGCCGCCCTCGGCGGCTGCGCCCTCAAGGGCGGCAAGGGCGGGGTCGGCGGCACCCTCCTCGCCGTCGCCCTCCTGGGCGCCCTGGAGAACGGCCTCACGGTCGAGGGCATCAACACCTTCTGGCAGAACGTCGCCCAGGGCGCTCTGCTCGTTGCCGCCGTGGTGATCCAGCAGCGCCGCAACGGCGAACGGGCGGTCGGACTCCCGCACTGACGCCCCCCGCCGCACCGGCGCGTACGCGGCCGGCCGAGGCCCGCTCCCTTCGGGGAGCGGGCCTCGCGGCATGGGGAGGACGCAGGGGGGGCGGGCGGAGCGGCGGACACGCCGTAGGGCCTTGGCGGTCCCGGTCGCGCGCAGGCCGGGACGTGAGAGGGCGACGCGCTGGCCGGCCGCTCGGGCAGCACCCCTGGCCTCCGCCGTCCCAGGTCGGCGCCTGTCGAGGTCACGCGGTGGGGGAGGCCTGCCGACCACCGTTCCCGGCGGCCTACCCGGAGACGGCGTCACCGCGGAGGGGCACGTCCTCCCCTGAGGCGGGCGTCTCCGCGGGGCCGTCGGACGCGGCCGACCGTCGTACGCCTGCGCCCCGCGCGGCCCGGTCGAACGGCGAAAGCCCTCCCGGAAGCCGGGAGGGCTGGGGTGCGAACGAGCCGGGACCAAGCGCTCGGGGGACGGGCCCGGTCCCGGCGCCGCCGGGTGATTCCGGTGGCCTACTCCTCGGTCGGGCCGAGGTCGGGCGTCGCGCGGAAGTCGGCGGTACGGTTCCGGGGGCCGGCGTGGAGTTCCAGGACGACGATCTCGTTCGTGCCGGCGCGCAGGACGGGAGCGGGGACGTACAGCGACTTCTGCGGGCCGCGGGACCAGTACCGGCCCAGCGGGAAGCCGTTGACCCAGGCGTTGCCCTTGGTCCAGCCGTCGAGGTGCAGGTAGGTGTCGGCCGGCTCGGCGACCTCGAAGGTGCCCCGGTGGAAGGCCGGTCCCACGGGTGTCGTCGTGGCCGTCGCGAAGGGGATGTCCTCCAGGACGGTGAGCGGCAGCGGCCGGTTCGTCCACGCCGACGGTTCGACGCCGTCGACGAGGACCGATCCGAGTAGTCCCTTGCGGTCGTGGATGCCCTGGCCGTAGTTCACCCGGCCCTGGTTCTCCACCAGGATCGAGAGCACGCTGCCGGCCCGAGGGACGGTGAAGGCGAGGGAGTGCTCGTGGTTCTCGCGCTCCAGTACGCCCACGGGCTGACCGTCGACGAACACCTGGGCGCGGTCGCGTACGTGCTCGATCTCCAGCAGGGCGGGGCCGCGCACGGGCAGGGCGGTCTCGTACAGGACGAAGCCGAAGTCCTGCTCCAGCTCCTCCATGGTCAGCGGCCGGTGCGACTCGATCCGCGACGTCAGCGCGTCCGCGTTCGGCAGCAGCTCGGCGTTCTGCGTCAACGCGACCGCGGGAAAGGCCAGTTTGGCGCCCGGAGCGGGCACGGGCGCGTCCGGCACGGGCGCGTACTTGGCGATCACGTCACGGAAGGCCGTGTACTTCTCCGTCGGATCCCCGGCCTCGTCGAGCGGGGCGTCGTAGTCGTAGGAGGTGACGGTGGGACGGTAGGTGTGCTTGTCGTTGGCACCGTTGGTGAAGCCGAAGTTGGTGCCGCCGTGGAACATGTAGAAGTTCACCGAGGCGCCGGCGGCGAGGGCCTCGTCGAGCTCGCGCGCGGCGTCGTCGGCGTCGCGGACGACGTGCCGGGCGCCCCAGCGGTCGAACCAGCCGATCCAGAACTCCGTCGTCATCAACGGGCCTTCGGCCCGCTGCGCGCGCAGGGCGGCCAGGTGGTGGGCCGAGCGGCTGCCGAAGTTGACTGTGGCGAGGACACCGGGCAGGGCGCCGCGCTCCAGGTCGACCGGCTGGTCGCAGGTGAACAGGGGGACGTCGACGCCGTTGGAGCGCAGCGAGTCGGCGATGTGTTCCATGTAAGCGGTGTCGTCGCCGTACGCTCCGTATTCGTTCTCCACCTGCACGGCGAGGACCGGCCCGCCGCGCGAGGCGAGGTACGGCTGGAGCGGGGTGAGCAGGCGTCGGAAGAAGTCGTCCACCGCCGCGAGGAACCGCGGGTCGCGGGAGCGCAGTCGTATGTCCGGCTCGGTGAGCAGCCACGAGGGCAGGCCGCCGCCCTCCCACTCCGCGCAGATGTACGGGCCCGGGCGCAGCAGGACGTGCAGTCCCTCGGCCGCGGCGAAGTCGAGGAAGCGGGGGAGGTCGAGCCCGCCGTCGAGGACGAAGTGGTCGGGGCGCGGCTGGTGGAGGTTCCAGGGGACGTAGGTCTCGACGGTGTTGAGGCCCATGAGGCGGGCCTTCCGGAGGCGGTCCCGCCATTGCTCGGGGTGGACCCGGAAGTAGTGCAGCCCGCCGGACAGGAAACGGAAGGGCTTTCCGTCGAGCAGGAATCCGGTCTGGTCTGTCTGGAGAACGGGCATGCGCTGCTGGCTCCTGTACGTGAAGGCGTGCGGGTCGAGACGTCGCCTGGCGTGTTTGCGTAAACATAGCAGGCGTGACAAGCCCTTTCCGAGGGCTCGCGGGGCGGAGCGCCTGAGCTCCGCCCCGGGGTGGTGCGGTCCTACTTGTTGACGGTGAAGCCCTGGCCCTCTCCGTACTTCACGCTGGCGTCCTGCCAGGCCTTCAGGCCGTCGTCGAGCTTCGTCGGGGAGACGTACGCCTTGCCGACGGTGTCGTTGAAGATCGAGTTCGAGTAGACCTGGAACGGCAGGTAGGACCATGCCTCACCGACGTTGCGGGCGGATTCGGCGAAGATCCGGTTGGCCTGCTGGCCGCCGAAGTAGGGGAAGGGCTTGTCGAGGAAGGCCTGGGATTCGAGGTCGGCGCGGGTGGCGGGGAAGGCGCCTTCGGTGACGCGGCTGCTGGCGCCGGCGCCGGTGGTGGCGAACTCGGTGAAGGCGTAGGCGAGTTCCTTGTTCTTGGCGGCCTTGGGGACGGCGAGGGAGCTGCCGCCGTTCTCGGCGCTGGTCTTGTCGCCCTTGGTCCACTGGGGGAGGGGTGCGACGCGCCAGTCGCCGGAGGCGGCGGCGACGCCGGAGGTGAGGTTGGCGGGCATCCAGGCGCCGATGGAGAGGGTGGCGACGGAGCCGTCGGCGAGTCCCTTGTACCAGGCGTCGCTCCAGGAGCTGATCGGTGCGACCAGCTTTTCGTCGAGGAGCTGCTGCCAGGTCGCGGTGTACTTCTTCGTGCCCTCGTCCCCGAAGTTCACGGTGACGTTCGTGCCGTCCGTCTTGTACGGGCGGCCTCCGGCCTGCCAGATGAGGCTGGTGGTGGCGCCTGCGTCGCCGGTGTCGTTGGTGATGAAGACCTTCGGGTCGGCCTTGTGCAGGGTCCGTGCCGCCTCGACGTACTCCTCCCAGGTGGTCGGCACCTTGACGCCGTGCTTGTCGAAGACCTTCTTGTTGTAGAAGAACGCCATCGGGCCCGAGTCCATCGGCAGGGCGTAGATCGCCTTGTCCTCCGAGACCGCGTTCCACGGGCCGGGCGTGAAGCTCGTGCCGTACTTGGCGGCGCCGTAGGAGGAGAGATCCTCGACGGTCTTGCCGATGGCGAACTGGCCGAGGGCGTAGTACTCGATCTGGGCGACGTCGGGCGCGCCGTTGCCGGCGGCTATGGCGTTCTGGAGGGCGGTGTACTGCTTGTCGCCGGTGCCGGCGTTGACGAGTTCGACGTCGACGTTGGGGTACTTCTTCTCGAAGTCGGCGGCGACCTTCTTCAGAGTGGGCTCCCAGGCCCACACCGTCACCTTGCCGCCCTTCTCCAGCGCGGCGGTGACGTCCTTCGGGGTGCCACCGCCGGTGCCGGCGTCCGAGTCGTCGGAGCCGCAGGCCGTGGCGGTCAGAGAGAGCGTGGCGAGCACGGCGAGGGCGCCGAGCAGTCTGCGGGAGGTGTGGGTACGCATGGGAGGCGGCCTCGCCGCCGGCGGTCTGGGCCTGCGCGTTCCAGGCGTTGAGGCCGAGGGTCAGCGGGTACCAGTCGGGGTCCTTGATCATGATCAGCGGCAGGAAGTAGTTGTTCCAGGTCGCGACCATGGAGAACAGCAGCACGGTGACCGTGCCGGGTACGAGGAGCGGCAGCGCGATCGTGAAGAAGGTGCGCAGCTCGCCGGAGCCGTCGATCCGCGCGGCCTCCAGGAGCTCGGTGGGGACTGCCTCGGCGGCGAAGACCCACATCAGGTAGAGCCCGAAGGGGGAGATCAGGGAGGGGATGATGACGGCCCAGGGGGTGTTCGTCAGGCCCATGTTGCTGAACATGAGGAAGGTGGGCACGGCGAGGGCGGTGCCGGGGACGGCCACGGCTCCGATGACGACCGCGAAGACCGCCTTGCGGCCGGGGAAGTCGTACTTCGCGAGGGCGTAGCCGCCGAGGACGGCGAGGACCGTGGCGCCGCCCGCGCCGACGGCGACGTACAGCAGCGTGTTGAGCAGCCAGCGGACGAAGACGCCGTCGTCGTAGGTCACCGTGCGGGTGATGTTCTCCCACAGGTTGAAGTCGTCGGCGAACCACAGCCCGAAGGAGTCGAGCAGTCCCCGCTGGCTCTTGGTGGCGTTGATGACCAGCCAGGCGAGCGGGAGCAGGGTGTAGACGAGGACCAGGCCGGTGAGGAGGGTCAGCGGGATGCTGGGCCGGGGGTTGAGCGGCGTGTGCGGGAGCCGCTTCCGGTTGCGGACGGTGGCGGGACGGGCGCCGTGCGGGGCGGCCGGTGCCCTGCCGGACCGGGACTCCGGGGGAGTCGAGGAGGACTCGGCGGCCGCGGTGGTCATGGAGGTGGTCATGGCTCAGCCCTTCCGCATGCCGCGCAGCTGGACCGCGTAGGCGATGATCGCGGTGATCACGCCCATCACGATCGCCACGGTCGCCGCGTAGTTGTGCTGCTGCCCCGAGAACGACAGCGAGTACGTGTACAGGTTGGGGGTCAGGTCGTTGGTGATGGCGTTGGGGGCGAGCTTCTGCAGGATGCTCGGCTCGTTGAAGAGCTGGAAGCTGCCGATGATCGAGAAGATCGTGGCGATGACCAGGGCGCTGCGGATGGCCGGCAGCTTGACCGAGGCCACGATCCGCCACTCCCCGGCGCCGTCGATCGCCGCCGCCTCGTACAGCGAGCGGGGAACGACCTTGAGGGCGGAGTAGAAGATCAGCATGTTGTATCCGACGAACTCCCAGGTGACGATGTTGCCGATGGAGGCGAGCACCAGGGAGGGGGAGAGAGGGTTGGGGAGACTGACGCCGAGCGCCTCGTTGATGTTGCCCACCAGGCCGAACTGGTCGCCGTACATGAAGCCCCAGATCAGGCTGGCGACGACGGCGGGCACGGCGTAGGGGAGGAAGATCGAGACGCGGAAGAAGGTCTTGCCGTAGAGCCGGCCGCTGTCGATCGCGAGGGCCGCGAGGAGCGCGATGCCCAGCATGATCGGCACCTGGACCAGCAGGAAGAGGCCGACGCGCATCAGGCCGTCCCAGAAGCGGGGGTCCTTCAGCGCCTCGCCGTAGTTGTCGAGACCGACGAAGGAGGTCCCGCCGATGAGCCGGTCCTGGAAGAGGCTCAGGTACCCGGCGTATCCGATCGGCGCGAGGAAGACGAGGCCGAAGACCGCGACGAACGGGCCGGCGAAACCCCAGCCCACGAGTGCCTCCTTGCGGAGGCGGAAGCGGGCTCGTGGGCGGGGCGGTGGTGCTGCCGTAGCGCGCGTCGACAGAAGCGTCATGGCGTGTTCCTAGCGTCGGTGTCCGGTCGGTCCGGAGGACGGGAGCGGAGGTACGGGCCTGAGGTGTACGGCAGCCCGAGGCCGAGGGCTGCATCTGGCTGGAAAGAGGCCCTGGGAAAGCTGGCCGACGAGAAATGTTTACGTAATCATCGGTAGCGTGATGGTGACATTCCCGCAGGGGGGCGTCAAGCACGAAGTGGCAGCGGAAGAGAGGGAATCGGGTGACCGAGCAGAGCGCGACCGGCCGGCCGGCGGTGGTCACGAAAGGCGGCGGGCGGGGGGCGCGTACCGGGCAGCGCAGGGTTTCCATGGCGGACGTCGCCCAGCTGGCGGGCGTGTCCTCGCAGACGGTCTCGCGCGTCTCCAACGGTGACGCGGCCGTCGTCGAGACCACCCGGAAGCGGGTCCTCGACGCGATGAAGGAGCTGGGATACCGTCCGAACAGCGCGGCGCGCGCCCTCAAGCGGGGCGACTTCCGGGCCATCGGCGTCATCACGATGGGGCTCAGCAGCACGGGCAACGTCAGGACCCTGGACGCCATAGCGGGATCGGCGTCCCGCGCGGGCTACGCGGTCACGCTCATCCCGCTGGACGCGCCCACCCAGGAGAACGTCAAGGGGGCGTTCACCCGCCTCGACGAACTGGCGGTCGACGCCGTCGTGCTGATCATGGAGGTGCACCTGCTCGACACCGCTGCCCTCACCCTGCCGCCGCACGTCAAGGTGGTCGTGGTCGACTCCGACGCCACCGACTTCCCGGTGGTGGACACGGACCAGCGGCAGGGCGCCCGCGCCGCCGTGCGGCATCTGCTCGGCCTCGGCCACGACACGGTCTGGCACGTCGCGGGACCCGAGGAGTCCTTCGCGGCCGGCCGCCGCGCCGAGGCGTGGGAGGAGGCACTGCGTGTCGAGGGGCGGGCGGTGCCACCCGTGCTGCGCGGGGACTGGACCCCCGAATCGGGGTACGAGGCCGGTCTGAGGCTCGCCGGTGAGCCCGGGTGCACGGCGGTCTTCGTGTCCAACGACCAGATGGCCCTCGGCCTGCTGCGGGCCTTCTACGACCGCGGGGTGCGCGTCCCCGGGGACGTCAGCGTCGTCGGCTTCGACGACATCCCCGAGGCGGCGTCCTTCATTCCGCCCCTGACGACCGTGCACCAGGACTTCGCGCGGGTCGGCGAGTGGTGCGTCGACGCGGTCCTGCGCGAGCTGGCGGGCGAGACGGTCACGGGGGTGCGCCTGGTGCCGACCACCCTGGTGGAACGGCACAGTACGGCGCCCCCCGCTGCGCGCGGACGGGAGAACTGACGCCGCACGCCCGTGGTCGCGCGGGGGAGGCCGGGCCGCGGGGTGTCCGGCGGCGGCTTCAGGCCAGGGCGCCCGGCCGCGGCGGAGCCGTGCTCGAGCGCACCACGACCCCACCGCCGTCCCCACGGCACCGGCGACGGCGTCGCCGTCCGCGCCGCCGAAGCCCTCCGCCCCGGCCAAGCCGTCCGCGTCCGCGAAGCCGCCGAAGCCGGGCCCGCCGTCGACGGATCCCGACTACGACGTCTTCCCCTGCAACACGGGTGACCTGACGTTCACGGCGAGTCCGGCCGAACCCACCACGAGCAGCTACCTGTTGAAGGTGACCAACAAGACGGGGAAGC
The DNA here is from genome assembly GCF_008042145.1 of Streptomyces sp. adm13(2018). GTDB lineage: Bacteria > Actinomycetota > Actinomycetes > Streptomycetales > Streptomycetaceae > Streptomyces. The sequence continues at coordinate 12,759 of NZ_RDBH01000142.1, read as the reverse complement.
CGTGCCGGGTGCTCGGCCACCCCGTGGTGACCTTCGGCGCCCTCGACGGGCAGGCGAAGAAGCGCGGTTCCGCCCCCGGCATCGAGGAGGCGATCCGTCTCGCGCCGGGCCAGTCGGCCTACGCGGGACTCATGGGAGGCCTGAAGAGCGGCACGAGCAAGACGGTCTCCTCCATCGCCCTGACCATGGACACGGAGTCCGACCTGGCCCAGGCCCCGCTCAAGGCGTCGACACCCGGCCTGACCGTCGCCACCGGCAACTCGGTCACCGCGTGGATGGACAACGCCGAGGACGCCCTCAGCCTGTAACCGGCCCGCACCGCGCGGCCCGGAGGGGGCGTGCACGGGTCGGCGGCCGGGCGTGGGTGGTTCAGAGGCGGATGACGACCAGGGCCGTGTCGTCGGTGTTGCCGTCGGTGTTCGAGAGGTCCGCCAGGAGGGCGTCGGCCAGGGCGTCCGGGTCGGAGCGTCCGCGGCGGGCCAGGGAGTCGGCCAGGCGGGTCAGGCCGGCGTCGATGTCCTCCGTGCGGCGTTCGATCAGGCCGTCGGTGTACATCACCAGGGTCGCGCCCTCCTCGAAGGGCGTGGATGCCTGGGGACGGGGCACGTGGTCGGGGCGGGCGCCGAGCGGTGGATCGGTCGCCCCGTCCAGGAAGACCACGTCGCCGCCCGCGGTGAGCAGCGCGGGCGGCGGGTGGCCGGCGCTGCTGTAGGTCAGGGTGTGGCTGCCCCAGTCGATGAAGGTGGTCGCCACGGTGGACGACTCGGCCCCCTCGACGGACCGGGCGTAGATCCCGAGTACGTCGAGTGCCTGCGCGGGGCCGGCGGCGACGAGTGTGGCCGCGCTCAGCGCGCTGCGGAGCTGACCCATGACGCAGGCCGCGGTGAGGCCGTGGCCCACGACGTCGCCCACCGCCACCGCCATCCGGTCCCCGGGGAGTCCGACCAGGTCGTACCAGTCTCCGCACACGTTGAGGCCGCCGACCGCGGGGCGGTAGCGCACGGCCGCCCGGTGGTGCCCGACGGGCCCGGGGGAGGGGAGCATCGCCGCCTGGAGGGCCAGCGCCACCTTCCGCTCCCGGGCGTGCGCCTCGCGCAGCCGTTCGTTGACCTCCTGGAGCTCCCGGGAGCGCGTGTACAGCTCGGCCTCCAGCCGGCCGGCCTCCATGCCGCCGCCCAGGCCGCCGCGGGCCTGGATGAGCGGGGTGACCTCCTCCACCCGGTGCACGATCATCGCGACCCGGCCGTCGAGGTCGAGCACGGGCGCGTTGACCGGGCTCCAGAAGTGCTCGTGCCAGTTCCCCGGCTGCTGCGCGTCCTCGATGTCGTAGCGGAGCAGCGCCATGGTGTCGCGCTCGCCGGTGGTAACCACGCGCAGCATCGACGCCTCGGTCTCGCGCATGCCCGCCGCGGCGGGGTCGTGCGGGTTCTCGGGGAACACGTCGAAGATGTAGCGGCCGATCAGCTCCGCGCGGGAGCGCCCGGCGAGCCGGGCGAAGTCCTCGTTGACGTCGAGGTACACCAGCTCGGGTGTGAGCAGGGCGACCATTCCGGGCAGGGCCTGGAACACCGCTGCGTAGTCGACCCGCTGTTCGTTCATTCCGCTTCCCGTCTCCCGCGCCGACCGCACCCTGCGCGGTTCAACGATAGGAGTGATCGAGCCGTGGCGGCCGAACTCCAGTCTTTCGAGGTCGGCGGCCGTCACCCGGTCGGCGGAAGGGGCGTCCGCCGCGCTGCGGCCCGGGCTCCGGCGGGCTTCCGGTCGAACCGCACGCCGTCCGGCGCCGGCACTCCGGCCGGGGGAGGGGACCCGCCGCACCACGGCGGGCCCCCTCTCGGCACGACCGTCAGGCCAGGACGACCGGCAGGTCGAACAGGTCGTTCTGCGTGACGACCGGCTTGTTCCGCAGCTCCTCCGGCGCGACCGCCAGTCGCAGCCCCGGGAAGCGCGCGTACAGGGCGGGCAGGGCCACCGACGCCTCCAGACGGGAGAGGGCGGCACCCGGGCAGACGTGCGGGCCGTGGCCGAAGGAGATGTGACGGTTCGGCGTGCGGGTGGCGTCGAACGCGCCCGCCGTCGGGCCGTGCTGCTCCTCGTCCCGGCCGATCGCGCCGAACGACACGATCAGGGCCTCGCCCTTGGGCAGGATCCGGTCACCCACCTCGATGTCCTCGGTGGCGAAACGGATCAGCACGTGCGAGGTCGGCGTCGACCAGCGCAGGGTCTCCTCGATGACGTTCGCCCACGGGACCTCGCCGGAGAGGACCAGCGCCCGCTGCTCGGGGTGGGTCTCCAGGGCCACGACGGCGTTCACGATGAGGCTGATCGTCGTCTCGTGCCCGGCCGCCACCATCAGCTGGAGGGTGTTGGTGATCTCTTCCGTGGTGAGGCGGTCGCCGCCCTCCGACGCCTCGATCAGCGCGCTCGTCAGGTCGTCCCCGGGCTTCTCGACCTTGCCCGCCACGATCCCCGCGAACAGCGTGCCCAGGTCCGCCATCATCTGCGGCACCTCCTCGGGCGGCGTCTGCGTCGAGAAGAACTTCTCGAACAGGGCCTTCATCCGCGGGTGGTCGACCGGGTCGACGCCCATGAGGTCGCTGACCACGTTCATCGGCAGCGGGTAGGCGAACTCCGCCTTCAGGTCGACGGTCTCGCCCGCCGGACGCTCCGCGAGCCGGTCCAGCATGCCCGTGGTCAGGGCCTCGATGCCCTCGCGGAGCCGCTCCACCCGACGGGCGGTCAGTGCCTGCGCGACGAGCGCGCGCAGCCGGCGGTGCTCGTCGCCGTCCACCGTCAGCATCGACTTGCCGGGGTTGGCGAGGCCGATCAGCGGCCAGTCCATGGGTATCTCGCCGCGCTGCCAGGCGCCCCAGACGTCGATGTCCTTGACGAGACGGGCATCGGTGAGCAGCCGCCGCGCCTCGGCGTGGTGGGTGACGGCCCAGCAGGCCACCCCGCCGGGCAGGACGACACGGGCCAGCGGGCCGGCGGCCCGCAGCCGGGCGCTCTCGCCGTCGAGGTCGGCGACGAACGGATCCAGGGCGATGGCGTCGGCGACGGACGCGGCGTGGGCGTGCGGGCAGGTCGAGAAGCCCGGGGACGACCTGACGAGCGCGCTGATCGAGGCGTCGGAGGGCGGCGACCGCCTCACCACGGAAGAGATCACGTCGAGGAGGTCGCCCAGGACCTCATGGTGATGCTGGCCGCCGGCCACCAGCCCACCGCCGACTGGATCGGCAACTCGCTGCGGCTGATGCTGACCGACGACCGGTTCGCCGCCTCGCTGTCCGGCGGCCGGCACAGCGTCGGCGAGGCGATGAACGAGGTGCTCTGGGAGGACACCCCCACCCAGAACGTCGCCGGCCGCTGGGCCTCCCGCGACACCCACCTCGGCGGGCGCCGGATCGGCAGCGGCGACCTGCTCCTGCTCGGTCTGGCCGCCGCCAACTCCGACCCGCACGTACGCGCGGACGCCGGCGGGCTGACCGGCGGCAACAACGCCTACCTCTCCTTCGGCCACGGCGAGCACCGCTGCCCGTTCCCCGCGCAGGAGGTCGCCGAGACCATCGCACGGACGGGGATCGAGGTGCTGCTCGACCGGCTGCCGGACGTCGACCTCGCGGTACCCGCKGCCGATCCGGCGCCCGCCGAGGTGGGTGTCGCGGGAGGCCCAGCGGCCGGCGACGTTCTGGGTGGGGGTGTCCTCCCAGAGCACCTCGTTCATCGCCTCGCCGACGCTGTGCCGGCCGCCGGACAGCGAGGCGGCGAACCGGTCGTCGGTCAGCATCAGCCGCAGCGAGTTGCCGATCCAGTCGGCGGTGGGCTGGTGGCCGGCGGCCAGCATCACCATGAGGTCCTGGGCGACCTCCTCGACCGTGAAGCCGGCGGTGTTGCCCAGCATCCGGGAGGCCACGTCGTCGCCCGGTGCCGCCGCCTTCGCGGCGAGCAGCCCGACCATCGACTCCCCCAGGTGACGCTGCCCCTCCAGCGCCCCCTCCTGACCGTTGATCATGTCGTTGAGGGCGGTGACGAGTCCCGGCCCCTGCTCGTCGGAGAAGCCGTAGACGCTGGCGAGGACCCGGACCGGCAGCAGCATCGCGTACTCGGCGATGATGTCGCACGACCCCTTGCCGCACAGCGCGTCGATCAGCTCGTCGGCGAAGTGCTCGGCGCGCTCCTTGAGCAGGAACGGGTCGATGCCCTCCAGGGCCGAGGAGATGACGTTCGCCCGCTCGCGGTGCCGCTCGCCCACCGTGTAGAGGATCGACGGCTGCTTGCGCCCGATCATGGGCAGCAGCGGCCAGTCCGCCGGGATGGCGTCCCACTGGTTCCACAGGTCGGAGTCGCGGGAGAAGAGGACCGGGTCGCTGGTGACCTGGTGGAGCTCGCGGTAGCCGAGGACCAGCCAGGCGGGCACGTCGCCGTCCAGGACGACGGGGGCGACGGCCCCGTGGTCGCGCCGGATCTGCCGGTACAGCTCGTTGGGGTCGGTCTGGAAGCGCGGCCCGCTGAGGGGGACGGGCG
>NZ_RDBH01000142.1:4544-8135 GCF_008042145.1 Streptomyces sp. adm13(2018) | reverse complement strand
GAACGTCGCCGGCCGCTGGGCCTCCCGCGACACCCACCTCGGCGGGCTCCGGGATCGGCTGCGGGACCGGCGGCGTGGCCGGGGCGACGACGGTCCGCWGGTGCTCGACGAGCGAGATGAGGACCTGCTTGCTGGACTCGCGCGAGCGCGCGTCGCAGAAGACCAGCGGAACCTCGTCGGCGAGGTCGAGGGCCCCGCGGATCTGTTCGGGGGTGTGGGCGGGACCGCCGAAGTCGTTGCAGGCGACGACGAACGGCGTCCCGTGGTGTTCCAGGCGGTCGATGGCGTACCAGGAGTCGGCGAGCCGGCGGGTGTCGACGAGCACCACCGCGCCGAGCGTCCCGGAGAACAGCCGGTCCCACAGGAACCAGAACCGCTCCTGGCCGGGCGCCCCGAAGAGGTACAGGACGTTGTGGGTGTCGAGCGAGATCCGGCCGAAGTCGAAGGCCACCGTGGTGGCCGACTTGGCGGCGACGCCGGCGGTGTCGTCGACTCCCTCGCCCGCCTGCGTCATCGTCTCCTCGGTGTTCAGCGGACGGATCTCGCTGACCGAGCGGACGAGGGTGGTCTTGCCGACTCCGAAACCGCCGACGACGACGATCTTCAGTCCGTTGTCGGCGGTGCTGCGCAGGGTCTGGCGCTGTTCAGAGGTTACGGAGTCCAACGAGCACCTGCTCCAGGATGTCGTGATCGGGAAGGCGGTACGACGCACGGGGGTGCCGGGCGCTGATCCGGCCGGTGTCGTGCAGGTCGGCCAGGAGGATCCGGGTGATCGAGACCGGCAGTCCGAGCCCGGCCGCCACCTCCACCACGGCGGTGGGGTAGCGGCACATGCGCAGGATCGCGGCGTGCTCGGACTGCATGCCGGGCACCGGGTCGCTCTCGGAGACCACGAGGGTCACCAGGTCGAAGGAGTCGGACCCGGCGCGGCTCCGGCCGCCGGTCAGGGTGTAGAGCCGGTCGGGAGAGTCGTCCCGGCCCGGCCTGCCGCGGCTCATCCCCGGGGCCTCGCGACCAGGTGCTCCCCCAACTGCTCCACCAGTTCGGACATGTTGTGGCCCACGAGGCCGGCGTCGGCGTCCTCGTCGGCGACGACGGCGAGGTGGGCGCCCTCGCCGGCCTCCACGATGAAGAGGATGCCGCCGTAGAACTCGGCGATCGCGGAGCGGACCCCGCCGGTGCCGTCGCCGAACTCCACGGAGGCACCGTGCGACAGGCTCTGGATGCCGGCGGCGATCGCGGCGAGCTGGTCTGCCTGGTCGACGGAGAGCTCGGGGGTGCGGCAGAGCTTGAGGCCGTCACGGGAGAGCACCAGGGCGTGCCGGGTGCCCGGGGTGCGTTCCTGCAGGCCCTCGAGGAGCCAGCTGAGCTTCTCGTCGGTGGTGGAGCCGGTCATTACGAGGTGCCTTCCGGGTGCGGGGGGTTCGAGGTCGGCGACGGCACCGGCGGGGTCCGCTCCGCGATCGCCGAGTTCTACGGCGGCATCCTCTTCATCGTGGAGGCCGGCGAGGGCGCCCACCTCGCCGTCGTCGCCGACGAGGACGCCGACGCCGGCCTCGTGGGCCACAACATGTCCGAACTGGTGGAGCAGTTGGGGGAGCACCTGGTCGCGAGGCCCCGGCGCGGCCGCCGGTGCGGCGAACCGGTTCGGCACGTTCCGCAGCGCCGTCCGGGCGGGGGGTGGTGCCCCGTACGGCGCTGCGGAACGTGCCGAACCGGTTCGCCGCACCGGCGGCCGCGCCGGTGCGCGGTCCTTCGGCGGGCGCCTTCGCGGCGTTCTGCGGGCCCTCGGGGTGGGCGGCCGCCATGGCCCGGCCGCGGCGGCGCTGGGGGAGCCCGCTCTCGCCGAAGCGGGGGTGCTCGCCGGTGGACTCGGCCGCGCTGTCGTGCACGGTCTCGGGTTCGGGTACGACGGCGGGCGCCGGAACCGGGGCTGAGGCCTGGACCGGGGCGGCTGCCGGGACCGCGACGGGTGCCGACAGGCCCCGGCCCGAGACGGGCGGCAGCGGGTCGGCGGGTGCGGCGGCGGGCTCGGCGGGCGCGTGGCTGATCAGCTCCTGCGGGAGCATCAGCAGGGCGCCGGTGCCGCCGCGCGCGGAGGGGCGGAAGGACACGGTGAGGCCGTGCTTGCGCGCGAGCCGGCCGACGACGGCGAGGCCGAGGCGCGTGCCGGAGAGTCCGGCCAGGTCCTGCGGCGCGGAGCCGACGGCGGCCTCCGCCCGGCGCTGCTGGACGTCGCTCATCACGAGGCCGCTGTCCTCGACGGCGATGATGACGCCGGCCGGGACCTCCTCGACGTAGACGTGCACCTCGGCGGTGGGCGGCGAGAAGTTCGCCGCGTTGTCCATGAGTTCGGCCAGGGCGTGCATGACGCCCTCGGCCGCGTGCCCGGCGACGGCCGCGTCGCTGCTGGAGTGCAGCCGCACCCGCTGGTAGCCGCTGATCCGGCCCATGGCGCCGCGGAGGATCGACTCCATGACGATGGGGCGGGCCCAGCGCCGCCCGGACCTGGCCCCGCTGAGCACGGCGACGGAGTCGGCGAGCCGGCCGGCCTGCGCGGTGCGGTGGTCGAGGTGCAACAGGTCCGTGAGGACGTCCTCGTCGGCGTGCCGGTGCTCCATGTCCCGAAGGTCGGCGAGCATGCTCGTCGCGAGGGCCTGCATACGGCCGGCGGCGTTGGCCGCGGCCGCCATGGCGGCGGACTTGCCGGACTCGGCGCGGCGCAGCCGGGTTTCGAGCAGTTCGGTCTCGGCGGCGCGTTCCCGGCGCAGTGCGTCGATCTCGGCCGCGTGGGACCGCACGAGTTCGTCGGTCCGTGCCGTGTGGGACCGGACCAGGTCGTCGGTCCGTACCGCGTGGGCGGCCCGCGCGGCGGCGGTCTCCGCCTCCAGCCGCTCCTTCGCGGTGGCCGTCTCGCGCTCGGCGGCGGCCGTGAACCGGGCCATGTACACCTCCTTGGAGGCGACGTCGGCGGCCAGGGTGTCGGCCCGGCGGGCGAGGACGCGCGCGGTGCGCCCGTACCAGGTGACGGCGAAGGCGGCGGCCGAGAGGAGCAGGACCCCGCAGGCGGCGAACCAGCCGAGCGGGGTGCGGACCTCGCCCGGTGCGGCGGCGACGGCGGCCGCGGAGAGCGCACCGCCCGCGGCGGCGGTGAGCAGCGAGGCGGTCAGGGCAGGACGGAAGGGGGTGGGTGACGCCGACATCAACCAGACTCTCGGGAGCGGGCACACGGGGAAGGGAGTCGTAACGACGGCACTATAGATGCGTTGTTGATCAGTTCGGAACTCTTGTGATCGGATCGGCATTCGGTTCAGTGAATACTTTTCCGGTACTGCGCCCGAGAAGGTCCGAAGTTGCACGCTTCCACGGAAGTGCGAGGCGGGAAGCGCTTCCTGAAGGGGCGTTCGTTTCCGCCCCGCTCCCCTCCGGCGTCCCGGAGGGACGCCGGAGGCGGGAAAATCGATTGAGCGCGCGCGGTGGTGCCGACAGGATCGGGCGACACCGATGAGTTCTTCCCGGCGCCGCGGTCTTCCGGTGTGACCCGCAGCGTGCGGAGCACACCCACCCGACGGAAGGCACCATGCAAGCACC
>NZ_RDBH01000142.1:0-4444 GCF_008042145.1 Streptomyces sp. adm13(2018) | reverse complement strand
CCTTCCGAAGCAGCCCCCCCCGCAAAGCCGTCACCCCCCGCTGACGATCTCCCGCGCCATCGCCACCAGCGCCCCCGTCGCCGGGTGGGGGAACGCGTCCCGCCAGGCCAGTACCACCGGCAGTGGTGGGGCGTCCGGCAGTGGGCGGTAGGTGACTCCCGGGTGGGTGTGCAGCGCCGCCGTCGACGCCGACGAGACGCCCACGCCCCGGCCCGCCGCGATCGCCGTCAGCCAGTCGTCGGTGTTCGCCACCGTCACCGTCGCCGCCGGGCGCGCCTCCGCCGGCCAGAGCGCGAGCGTCGTCGCGCCCGAGACCGTGTTGAGTACGACCGTTCCGTCCGCGAGGTCGTCGAGGGCGAGGTGCGGCCGTTCGGCCAGCGGGCTGTCGGCCGGTACGGCCGCGACCCGTTCCTCCGTCGTCAGCTCCTCGGTGGCCAGGCCGGGCGCGTCGACCGCCCCGCGCAGCAGCGCCGCGTCGACCTCGCCCCGGGTCAGTCCGGCCGTGCGGTCGTCGATGCGGAGGAGTTCGAGCGGGGTCTCCGGGTGCTCGCGCTGCCAGCGGCGGAGCAGCGGTGTGGTGTACCGGCCGAAGGCCGACCAGGCGTGGCCGAGTCGCAGCGGCCGGTGGCGCAGCCGTGCCGGGTCGACGGCCGCCTCGAACGCCGCGAGGGCGGCGGCGGCCCGGTCCTGGAAGGCGCGGCCCTCCGCCGTGAGCGCGAGGTGGTGGGTGGAGCGGTCGACGAGCCGGGTGCCCAGGTGCTGTTCCAGGGCGGCCAGCGTGCGGGAGACGGCGGGCTGGGTGAGGTGGAGCCGGGCGGCCGCCCTGGTGAGGCTGGACTCCTCGGCGATGGCGAGGAAGCAGCGGAGGTGGCGTAGCTCGATGCTCATGCGTCCGGAGCATAACCGCAGCACAATCGGCATTTCCGGCGCCGCGCGGAGGCTCGTAGCGTGGGAGGGGAGCGCCGGTGACAGCCAACCCGGAGTGCATTATTCTGGACCAGAAGTCCAATGTGATGAACATTTGAGGAGTGGTCGGTGGACATCAGCCCGGTCAGGGAGGCGGGTCCGGCGGGTCCGGTGGCGGCGGTGACCGGTCCTGGGTCGTCGATGGCCGATCCGGTCGGCGCCGCAGCCCTGGACGGCGCGGCACACGGTGACGCAGCGGCCCCGGTCGGTGCCGCGCCCGGCGGTCGCGGGCCGAGGGGGCTCGCCGAGCACCGCTTCGCCCCCGTCGCGCTCGTCGTCGCGGGCGGGCTCTCCGTCCAGTTCGGATCGGCCCTCGCCGTCCTCCTGATGCCCCGGGCCGGGGCCCTCGGTGTCGTCACCCTGCGGCTCGTGCTCGCGGCCGCCGTCCTGCTGATCGTCTGCCGCCCCAAGGTCCGCGGCTACAGCCGTGCCGACTGGGGCACGATCGTCGCCTTCGGCGCGGCGATGGCGGGGATGAACATCCTCTTCTACCAGGCCGCCGACCGGATCCCGCTGGGCGCCGCGGTGACCCTGGAGGTCCTCGGCCCGCTGATCCTCTCGGTGGTCGCCTCCCGCCGGCTGATGAACCTGCTCTGGGCGGGACTCGCCCTCGGCGGCGTCGTCCTGCTCAGCGGCGGCGGCTTCGACCGGCTCGATCCGCTGGGTGCGGCCTTCGCGCTCGCGGCGGGTGCGATGTGGGCCGCGTACATCGTCTTCAGCGCCCGTACGGGCCGGCGCTTCCCGCAGGCGGACGGACTCGCGCTCGCGATGGCCTTCGGGGCCGTCCTCAGCCTGCCGCTGGGCATCGCGGAGGCGGGCGACAAGCTCCTCGTCCCCTCGACGATCGGCCTGGGCCTCGCGGTCGCGCTGATGTCGTCCGTCCTGCCGTACACCCTCGAACTCCTCGCCCTGCGGCGGCTGCCCGCTCCCACCTTCGCGATTCTGATGAGCCTGGAACCGGCCATCGCGGCGACGGCCGGCTTCCTCGTCCTCAGCCAGGCGCTGTCCCCGACGGACGCGCTCGCGATCGCCCTGGTGATCGCGGCGAGCATGGGCGCGGTACGCACCCAGGTCCGCGCCGCCGCGAGGGAACGGGACGCGGCGAAGGGATAGGGCCGGCCCTGCCTTCGCGGCCGGTCCGGGGCGCGTCCCCGGACGGGCCCTAGGATCCGCACGCATGATCGCTGAACTGCAGTGCCTCGTCATCGACTGCCCGGCGCCCGCCGTCCTCGCCGCCTTCTACCGCTCGGTGCTGGGTGGCGAGGTGGACCGGCCGGACGGCCGGTGGGGGCTCGGGGAGTCGTGGTCGACGCTGCACGCCCCCGGTGGCCTCGTCCTCTGCTTCCAGGGCGTCGCGGACCACCGACCCCCGACGTGGCCGGGCTCCGAGCGCCCGCAGCAGTCCCACCTCGACTTCGCCGTACGGGACCTGGCGGCGGCCGAATGTCAGGTCCTGGCCGCGGGCGCGACGCTCCTGGACGCGGGTGAGGGTGACCGGAGCTGGCGCGTCTACGCGGATCCGGCGGGCCACCCGTTCTGCCTGGTCCGCCACTGACGACGGGCCGAACGTTCCGGCGGCTCCGCCACTGGCGGCGGGCTGGCCGTCCCGGCGGTTTCGCCCCCGGGCGGAGGACCGGCGCCGCCCCTGGCCCGATCCTGTCGATCGCTGGCCCCCGGGCTGTTTCGGGGGTGCCCGGGAGCCTCGGACGATGGGGCTGCCGAACCGACGGCGGTGGAACCGAGGAGAGGAGGGCGTCATGGCCCTGGAGATGCGTGAGCGGTGCGAGCGCTGCGAGGTGGCCGTGCTGACGGTGGACGGGCCCGCGCGGATCTGCACGTACGAGTGCAGCTTCTGCGTGCCGTGCGCCGACGCGATGAACGAGGTCTGCCCCAACTGCGGGGGTGAACTGGTGGCGCGCCCCCGGCGCGCGGTGGCCGGGTAGCGGCCGCGGGCGGCCCCGGCCGCCGGGGGTGTGGGGTGCGTCTGGTGGGTGCGGACCCGGGGTCTATACACTGCATGTATACCCTCTGCGTATAGTCGGCCTCATGGCTCCGTCCTCACCCACCCCCCTCGCCCCCCGGCTCCTCAAGGCCGTCATCGTCTCGGCGGTCGCCGTCGCCGCGGCGCACCTGATCCTGTCCGACACCCTCTCCCTGTCCTTCGCCGGAGAGGCCTCGGCGACGCTCGGCGCCGGACCCGGCTACTCCGCGAATCAGGCGTTCACCGTGGCGCTCATGAACACCGCACTCCTGATGCCGCTGGTCCTGTGGATCGGCATGCGGGTCACCGGCGAGCGGAGGGTCGGTCCGATGGTGCTCGTGGGGGCGGTCGCGTGGATCACCGCCGTGGGCCACGGCATCGACGTCGTCGACGACACCCCGGGGGCGCTGCTCCCGTGGCGGTCCCTCGTCGTGGTGGTCGCCATCACGGCCCTGGCGTCGGCGGTACGCAGGAGGCCGCGCCGATAGCGGCGGCCCTCGGGGCGACACCGTGTGGGTGTCCACGGAGGCCGGGGCCCCGGTGTTGCGTTCCTCGGCCGGCCGGGTCGCGACCCGGGCCCGCAGCCAGGTCGTCAGGCGCGCCGCCGCCTCGCAGGACACTCCTCCCGTCCCAATCAAAGCAAGCATGCTTGATTGTTTTCCGGTTCGCTGTCATGCTCCGGGGCACGCCGCCGTGTCCCGAGGGGAGCGCACCGTGTCCGACCCCGCCGTCGTCCTCGACGACTTGCGCGAGGAGAGCGAAGCACTCGACGTCCTGGTCGGCGAGGTGAGCGAGGAGCGGTGGTCCGCCCCCACACCCGCCGTCGGCTGGACCGTCGCCCATCAGATCGCGCACCTTGCCTGGACCGACCGGGCCGCGCTCCTCGCCGTCACCGATCCCGACGGCTTCGCCGCCGAGGTCGCCAAGGCGCTCGCCGCCCCCGAACGGTTCGTCGACGACGGCGCCGAGGAGGCGGCGAAGCTGCCGCCCGGCGAGCTGCTCGCCCACTGGCGCGAGGGCCGCGAGCTGCTCCAGGAGGCCCTGCGCGCGGTGCCCGTCGGCGGGCGTTTCCCCTGGTACGGGCCGCCCATGAGCGCCCCCGCCATGGCCACCGCCCGGCTCATGGAGACCTGGGCGCACGGGCAGGACGTCGCCGACGCCCTCGGGATCGTCCGCACGCCGACCGACCGCCTCCGGCACGTCGCCTGGATCGGCCACCGGGCCCGCGGTTACGCCTACCTCGTACGCGGCCTGCCCGTTCCCGTCGAGCCCGTCCGGGTGGAACTCGTATCTCCGCGGGGGGAGTCGTGGGTCTTCGGGCCCGAGGGCGCCGCCCAGACCGTCACCGGTCCGGCCCTCGACTTCTGTCTGCTCGTCACCCAGCGCGTCCACCGTGACGACACCTCCCTCGTCGCCGTCGGCGCCGACGCCGAGCAGTGGCTCGGCATCGCCCAGGCCTTCGCCGGGCCCGCGGGCCCCGGCCGCCCCGCCGACGAA
>NZ_RDBH01000141.1:1212786-1301391 GCF_008042145.1 Streptomyces sp. adm13(2018) | reverse complement strand
GGCAGGTAACGGACGACCGCGTCGAGCAGGGGCTGAACACCCTTGTTCTTGAACGCGGTACCGCAGAAGACGGGGGTGACCGTCTTCTCGCCGTTGCCCTTGCCGGAAGCGATGGTGATACGACGGACAGCCGCGTACAGCTGCTCCTCGGTGGGCTCGACGCCCTCCAGGAAGAGCTCCATGAGCTCCTCGTCGTTCTCCGCGACGGTCTCGACCAGCTTGGCGCGCCATTCCTCGGCGAGCTCGGTGTGCGAGGCCGGGATGTCGACGACGTCGTACATCTCGCCCTTGGTCGCCTCGGCGGACCAGACGAGCGCCTTCATACGGACGAGGTCGACGACGCCCTGGAAGTCCATCTCGGAACCGATGGGCAGCTGCATCACGATCGGGACGGCGCCGAGGCGGTCCACGATCATGTCGACGCAGCGGAGGAACTCGGCGCCCGTACGGTCGAGCTTGTTGACGAAGCAGATGCGCGGCACGCCGTAGCGGTCCGCCTGACGCCAGACGGTCTCGGACTGGGGCTCGACGCCGGCCACACCGTCGAACACGGTGACAGCACCGTCGAGGACCCGGAGGTTGCGCTCCACCTCGACGGTGAAGTCGACGTGACCCGGCGTGTCGATGATGTTGATCGTGTGATCGACATTCTCGAGCGGCCAGTGGCAGGTCGTCGCGGCAGACGTGATCGTGATGCCGCGCTCCTGCTCCTGCTCCATCCAGTCCATCGTGGCAGCGCCGTCGTGGACTTCACCGATCTTGTACGAGACACCGGTGTAGAACAGGATCCGCTCGGTGGTGGTCGTCTTGCCCGCGTCGATGTGAGCCATGATGCCGATGTTGCGCACCTTGGCAAGGTCAAGTGTGGTGACAGACATGAGAGTTCTTTCCTGTACGGCTGGGGGGAAGCCGGTGCGCCCGGGGCGGGTCGGCGCCCCAGGCGCACCAGGCCGGGTCACGCCTGCTGCTGTGACGTCCCCGGGGGGAGGAACAGCGCGGGGACGGCGGTGAGGCCCACGAAGAGCAGAGCCCACCAGAACACGGTGCCGAAGTCCGCCGCGGCGCCGCCGGCCACGTAGACGTAGTGCTGCAGGAGCAGCGCGATCGTCGCGGTGCCCACGGCGCCGCCGAGTTGCTGGGACACGGCGTTCGCCGTGGTCGCCGCGGGCACGCTGGCGGCCGGGAGCGAGTGGTACAGCGTCACCATGACGGGCGAGGAGGCCAGAGCGAGGCCGACGCCCTGCGCGAACAGGGCGACGAGCAGCAGGACGCTCACCTCTCCCGTGTCGGCCACCGCGAAGGTGGTCAGGCCGGCGGCAACCAGCAGGAGTCCGCAGAGCACGAGTGCGCGCGGGTTGCTCTTGGTGTCGATGACCCGGCCCACGAGCAGGACGGCGACCGCCGTGCCGAGCCCCTGGGCGACCATGATCGTTCCAGCGCCCAGCGGCCCCTTGCCTCCTGCCTGCTGGAAGAACAGCGGGACGAGGACGACGACACCGTAGAGGCCGAAGTTGTTCAGCAGCGAGATGGACGTGGACGCGGTGAACGCCCGGTCCCGGAAGAGTGAGAAGTCCACGACACCGGGAGCGAGGGAGCGGGCGGCCCGGATGCCGTGGGCGGCGAGCAGGGCCACGCCGATCACGGCGGGCAGAAGTACCTGCGCGCTCGTCCCCGCGGCGCCCTTGGCGAGGTTGCTGAAACCGAGGATGAGGGCGACGAGGCCGCCGCCCATGGTGAGCAGTCCGGCGACGTCGAGGCGACCGGGCGTCTGCCCCTTGGAGTTGGGGAGGTTGCGCGCCGACAGCACGACCACAGCGAGGACGATCGGCACGTTGAGGAAGAACGCCCACCGCCAGGAGAACTCCTGGATGAGGGTGCCTCCGAGCACGGGACCGAGTACCGGGGCGACGAGCAGCGGCAGGGCCATCATCGTCATCATGCGGCCCATCTGGGCCCGGCCCGCGACCTCGACGACGATGATGCGCATCAGCGGGAAGAGCATGCTCGCGCCGAGGCCCTGCACGACCCGGAACGCGATCAGGCTGCCCATCGACCAGGCGACGCCGCACAGGAGCGAGCCGAGCAGGAAGACGGAGAGCGAGGCGATCCAGGTGTGGGCCGCACCGAAGCGCTGCGCCGCCCATCCGGTGGCCGGGATCACCGACGACATCGCGAGCAGGTAGGCGGTGGACGCCCACTGGGCGTCCGCGAGTCCGACGTCGAAGTACTCGGTGAACGAGTGCATGGCCACGCCGACGATCGTGGTGTCAAGGAGGGCGACGAACGCGCCCAGGGCGAGGACGAGCGCCACGACGACGGGCGAACGTTCCGGCTGCGGAGCCGGCTCGGCCGGTGCCCCCTCCTCGGCGCTCGTGATGCTGATCTCCTCGGACATGGCTTTCGCCTCTCTCTGCGCGATGGATGCAAGGGAGCATGGGCTTCTACCTAGGAGCCCTTGGCACTTGCCTACTATACATAGGGACTGTTACGGTCAGGATCATGAAGGAACTGACCGACCCGGAAATCCGCGCCTCGTTCGTCAACTGCAGCAAGGGCGAGGCCTCCCGCCTCACGACGCCGCGGGATCTTCCCGAACTGCCCTGGGCGGACCTCGACTTCCTCGGCTGGCGCGACCCGGCCGCACCCCAGCGCAGCTACATCGTGGCCGAGCACGAAGGCCGCCTCGTGGGCCTCTCCTTCCGTCTGCCGTCGCCGCGGGGCGGCGTGCGCCACCAGTCCATGTGCTCGATCTGCCTGACGACGCACACGGCGAGCGGGGTGACACTGATGACCGCACGCCGGGCGCGCCAGAGCGGCCACGGCGACGACACGGTGGGCGAGTACATCTGCAGCGACCTCGCGTGCTCCCTGTACGTACGAGGGAAGAAGCGGGCTCAGCCCGGCGGCCGCATGAAGGAGTCGCTGACGGTGGACGAGAAGGTCGAGCGCCTGCGCGCCAAGTTCGCCGGCTTCCTCAACGCGCTTCTCTAGCGGCCGGGCGCCGCGTACGGGCCCTCGATCTCGCCTTGGGCGCGCGGCGCGTCGTCGAGCGCCAGGGCGAGGGCCTTGCGGTAGGCGGGGAGCGCCCTCTCGTAGACCGCCATGCCCCGCTGGGTGATCCGGCCGTGCACCGTGCGCCGGTCTCCGGGGCTCGGCATGCGCACCGCGAGATCGTCGCGGACCAGACGGTCCACGACGCGGGACACGGAGGAGGGACTGAGCCGTACCTCCTGGGCGAGCTCGGTTATCCGCAACTGCCCGTCGTGCAGGGCGAGCTGTTCGAGCGCGAGATACGTCGAGGGGGACAACCCCAGCCGGCTGAGTTCACGGGTCAGCGCCCGCTCGAAGCGACATCGCAGCTCCTCGGTGCGCTGCCACCAAGCCAGCTCCTGCGCGGACGCCTCGCGGGCGCCGGGGCCGCGGACCGCCTCGGCCGGCACGCGGTTCACCGGCCCGGCGGGCACCCTGGGTGCGAAGCCCGCGCCGCGCCGATCGACGCCGCCCGGGGCCGCGTAGGCCTCTCGGGAGGCGGGCTGGCACGACGAGCCGTCGCCTCGGTCGGCCGGGTGGGGTCGACGGCCGGCGGCGAGGACGGCAGACGGTCCGGGATACATGGTCACGGGAATCATCCATTCTCGGTCGATGCCGAGCAGGAGAAGCCTGCTCGCGGCCGGGCACCCGTCTCCCCTTCACTCCTCGGAGGCCACAAGGTGTCCCATGAGGAGAAAATCATTCCTTCGCAAAGGTTTCAAATTCCATCGGAGATCCCGATGGAGCCGCCGCGACCCCGCACCGCTCCCGGCCGGGGCCGCCGCCGAGGGCCCTCGCCCCCTTCCAGCCGGCTCTCGGCGGCGAGGTCCTGAATGCCCCCTGGTCCGGCCGGGTCGGCGGGCCCATGCCTACCTTCCCTCCGAGGCCACCGAACGCGCATAGGCGGCAGCCGCGGGGGCGAAACGGAGGGCTCCATGACCGGCCAACGCGTGCACGTCGCGCCAGAACCGCTGCAACGGCTCCGCCTCGGACTGGACCCGCGTCCCCCCGCTGCGGAAGAGCCGCTCCACCACGGCGACCAGCATCTCCACCGCCACGGCCGCGTCCCGCATGTTCCGGGCCACCGGCAGCCGGTCGAGCGGGGCGTGATCTGCGCGTTCGGCCGCGCCGCGCAACAGGAGGTGGGCGGCATCGATCTCGGCGGACGAGCGGGCCAGCACCTGCTGCGTGACGCCGTCGCCCGGAAGCCCTTCGCCGTCACCCGACGCCCCTCCGACCACCCTGCTCCAGGCGGCCAGCGCTCCGCGGGCCGCGCCGAGCGCGGGGGCGGCGAACATGAGCGAGGCCACCAGCGGGAACGGCACGCGGTGACAGCGCGCCGCGTCCTCCTCGGGACGGCCGGCGGCCAGCACGTCGCGGGACATGGTGCGGTGCCGGGGCACGAAGACGCCGGCGACGGTCACGGAGTTGCTGCCGGTCCCCCGCAGGCCGCTGTTGCGCCAGGTGTCCTCGACCAGGAAGTCGGCACGGGGCAGCGCGAGGACGCGCGGGCTCCGGTCGCCACCGCCGGGCTCGGGCGCGGCCAGGAGCATCCAGTCGGCGTGGTCGACGCCGCTCGCCAGGTTCCACCGCCCGGTCAGCCGGTAGCCGCCGCGCTCCTCGGTGAGTTCCCCGGCCGGCGGCACCACGGCCGCCGCGATCGGCACGTCCGGGCCGGAGCCCCAGATGTCGGCCTGCCCCCGCCGCGGCAGATGGGCGGCGAGTCTGCCGTGGGCCGCCTGGAGCGCTGCGCACCAGGCGGCCGAGGTACACCCCTCCCCCAGCAGAGCTACGGACTCGACGAGTTCGGCGAACGTTCCCGGCTCTCCGCCGAACTCCGCAGGGACGAAGTGGCGTGGGAATCCCGCCTCGGTCAGCGCTCCGGCCACGGCCGGGTGCAACCTTCGGGCGAGCTCGGACTCCGCGGCATGGTGCGCCCCGAGGACGGCCGCGGCCCGGACGGGGACCCCGTACGGAGACGAGGAGGGGTAGTGGGAGGGGTGCTCGAGGAGGGTCATCTTTTACTCTTTCTCTATGCGGGCATTACCCGTACCTGAAGAAGTGGCCTGACTTCACCGTCCGTGACCACTTGCGTCGGGAGGCGGGATCGTAAAAAATTCCGTCACGAAGGAATCTCTTGGAAGGACGTCCAGGTGGGGGCCACGCGATGGTGAAGCAGGACAGGGCACGACGTACCTACGCGCTGGTCCTCAACGCGGCGGCCGAGGAGTTCGCCGCCCAGGGATTCGCGGGAGCCAACCTGGAGACCATCGCCCGCCGTACCGGTCTCACCAAGGGGGCGCTCTACGGTCACTTCCCGTCAAAGGCCGCCCTGAGCGCCGAACTGACCAGGCGGTTCGAGCAGCGATGGCAGGAGGCGCTCGATGCGGCCGCCTACTCCGACTCGGCCCCGGTCCAGGTGCTCGACGCGCTGCTCACGAACCTCGCGGACCACGTCCGGAACGACGCGCTGTTCGGCGCCGGTCTGCGCCTGGTGATGGACAGGGCGTGGTCCGAGGGGCTGCGCGCCAAGCAGGTGCAGGAGCTCCAGGAACTCCTGCTGCGCCTGGTGGCCGTCGCACAGGAAGGCGGCATGGTCGACCGGTCCCACCGGCCCGAGGTACTCAGCCGGCTGTTGCTCGCCGTCCTCCTGGGACTGCGACACCTCAGCGCGGGCTCGCCGGAGGCCCAGGGCGACGACTCCCCGCAGATGTGGCGGATGCTGCTGCCACCAGTGCGCCGCGCCGCCCCCGCGGAACTCCCGGAAGGGTCGCCCACCCCTCACGCAGCGCAAGAGCGTTGAGTACGGGGTCCTCGCCCACCACCACGGGGCGACCCACCGCGCGGAGCAGGTCCGCGTCGCTGGAGTCGTCGCCGTACGCATGGCAGCCCGCCGGGTCCGCGCGGCGTTCCCCCATCGTCCGTCGCGCCAGCTCGGCCTTGCGCGGACCGATCGCCGGCGGACCGACCTCCCCGGTCAGCACTCCCTGGCGGACCACGGGGGCGGTGCAGAGCACCGTGTCGGCGTGCAGTACGTCGGCGACCGGCGCGAGGCAGGGAAGGAAGGATCCGGAGACCAGTGCGATGTGGTGGCCTGCGCGCCGGTGGGTCCGCAGGGCCTCGACTGCGGGCGGGTGAAAGAGATCCCCGCGGGCCTGCTCGGCCGCGAACCAGTCGCGGCCGGCCCGGTGCAGCTCCTCCTCGGGAGCGCCGCGGAAGTTCCGGTAGAAGGCCCGGTTGAGCTGGGCCCGGGACGCCCCGGCGGCCTGCCGGTCGAGGTGTTCGTCGCGCGCTCTCGCGAAGCGACTCGGGTCCTCGCCGGACCATTGCCAGTAGAAGGCGAGGAAGTCGGCCATGCTCTTCACGTTGATGAGCGTCTCGTCGACGTCGAAGAAGGCGACGATGGTGGAGGGGTCGTTCATGGTGTCCTTGCCGCCTCCGGCTCCGGGCGGCGGCAGTTCGTGACGGTGCGGCTGGTCGAGCCGGGGTGACCAGCCGAGGGGGACGGCCGGCGGGGACGGGCGACCGTCCGGGCGCGCCCGCACAAGGGGCCGACCGCCGGGTCAGACCGCATGAGCGCTCTTGACAGGGCAGCGCTGGTGCCCGAGCTCCCCCTGCCGAGCCGCGTACTTGACCTCGCGGCCCATCGTCTCGACCTCGTGGAGGAGTCGGTCCACCCGGCTCTGGAGCACCGATCCCGCGGGCGTCAGCTCGATGGGGCAGCGGCCCCGCCGCAGGAAGAGGACCACGCCGAGGGACGATTCCAGACTCTTGATCTGACCGGTGACCGTGGACTGGGCGCAGTGCAGGTTCCTGGCCGCCCGCGTGAAGCTCGCCTCCCGTGCCACTTCGCGAAAGACACGCAGCTGATGGATCTCCACGACGCTCCCCCTTCTGGCCGTGCGACGGTGGACGTCAGACGGCGGCGGCCGGCTGACAGGTGGGGCGAGGGCGGTACGTCGTCGTGGCCCGGGCGAGGACGACCTCCCCCTGGAACGCCGTCAGACGGACCGGCAGGTCGTCCGAACCCACGGACGGCGCGGGCTGCTCCTGGGCCAGGATCGTGACGGGCACGTCCAGTTCGCCGAAGGCGTCGAAGCGGACCTCGCAGCCCGTCATCAGGTGGGACCGGAGGTCTCCGGACCGGCGCAGCGTCTGGTGACCGGCCTGGCGGAACGCCTCGACGAGGGCCATCCCGGGGACATGGTCGCAGGCGTGCTCGAAGTAGCCGGGGTGCCCGGTGGCGAGATGCATGCCGTACCGACCCGCTCCCTCCCTGCTGAGCAGCACGTTCTCCGGTCGGACCTGCCCCACCTCGGTGGGCGACAACAGCGTCCCGGGCCGCGCCTGCCGGGGTCCGCCGACCGGGGTGGACACGCGGTAGCGCAGCGCGTCGTAGAGCTCGTCGCCGACCGCGAGAAGCCTCACCGAGGCACGTCCGCAGTACTGTCCGCCGGCGTGGACGGTCGTGGAGTAGCGCGCGCCGAAGCGCTCGGCGGCCAGGTCGCCCTCGGGCTCGAACCGCCCGTCGAGCACCACGTGCAGGGGCGTCGCCCCCACGCGCAGCGGGTGGGGGGCCTCGATGTCGAGCCGGAGGTCGCAGAAGATGAAGCGTCGGGTCAGGGGGACGTCGTGGAAGCGGTGTGCGGCGTAGACGGCCGCCTGGCGCACGGTCTCGACGAGGAGGACGGGGTCGCTGAATCCCGCGGCGTCCGGTTGGTACAGCGCCTGGCTGCGTGGCCACTGGGCGGCTATGAGGATGCGTTCGGTCTCTGCCGACCTGCACCCGTCCGTCAGGAACACCTCGGACACGGCGGCGCGGTGCACCAGGGCGCGCGACACCGTCTGATCGTAGGTAAGAGAGTGCCCCGACACGTCCGTGGCCCGGACGTCCTCGGTGAGACCGATCGCCATGTTTCCCCCTCAGCAGCCCCGGCGAATGGGACTATGATCGACTCGAGAAAATATACATTCCCGAAGGGATATTTCAAGGGTGGGAGCCACGGGCCCTCAGAGGCGCTCCCGTGGGGCTCACACGACGAGGGAGGCGGGCTTCGATGCACGCTACGAACAGCACCCCAGGCACGACCCAACCGGCCACCAGCCGGCCTAAACAGGAGCGTGCGCGACGCACCAAGGCGCAGATCCTGAACGCCGCGGCCGAGGTCTTCGCCGAACAGGGATACCCGACCGTCACCCTCCAGGACGTCGCGGACCGGGTCGGCATGACCAAGGGCGCGGTGTACTTCCACTACGCCAACAAGCACGTGCTCGCCATCGCCGTCGTCGAGGAGCACTACCAGCGCTGGCCCGAACTCGTGGAGCGGGTGCGCGCGACGAAGGAGAGCCCGCTCGACACGCTGCTCGCCGTGCTGGACAGCACCGCGGAGGCGTTCCGGGGGGACACCATGGTCCGGGCCGGCGCACGGCTGCAGATCGAGCGCTCCCTGATCGGAGCGAACCTGCCCAAGCCCTACGAGTGGTGGCGGGAGATGCTCGCCGCCCTGATCACGGAGGCCCGGGAGGCGGGAGAACTCGTCCCGGACACCGACCCGGAGGCCCTCGCCCGCGTCGTCGTGTCCGCGTTCTTCGGCGTGCAGCACATCTCCGACGTCCTGACGGAACGCGCCGACATGATGGAGCGCTACCTGGAGATGCGCGACGCCGTGTTCAAGGGTTTCATCGCCGACTGACTACGGGAACACAGCCCACCGGGCGGACGCGGACCGCCGCGGGCACCGGCACCACCGAGGCGTCAGGCCGCACCCTGCGCCCATTGCCGAAGCGCGGTGTGCACCGCCGCGACCACCCTGTGCCAGGAACCGTCGAGATCCCGGGGGTGCCCGAAACCTCCGGTCGCCTCGATGGTGATGAAGCCGTGGAAGGTGCTGCGCATGAACCGGACGGCATCAGTCAGGTCGGGCTCCTCGAGCCGATAGGCCCGGAGCACCGCGTACGTCAGTTCGATGTTGCGGACGAATCCCTTGGCGCCGGAGATCTCGTCGAGGTCCAGGCCGATCTGGGTCGCCGCGTACCGTCCGGGACAGCGCAGGGCGTAGGCGCGATACGCGTCAGCGAAGGCGGTGAGAGCGCCCTCCTCGGACCGGCCGGCGATGGCGGCCGCGAGTTCGTCGCTCATCTCCTCGGCGGCGAGCAGCGCCACCCGGGTCCGCACGTCCTGGAGGTTCTTGACGTGCGCGTACAGACTGGCGTCCTTGACCCCGAAGTCGCGGGCCAGCGCCGAGAGGGTGACGGCCTGGATGCCGACCTCGTCCGCCAGGTCGGCAGCGGCCTGCGTGATCTTCTCGACGGTGAGGCCCGCGCGCTTTCTCACATGCTTCCCTAGGGTCTCAAGTCTCCTACCTTGAATCCCTAGTCTAGCGCTTCGCCTCCGCAGGCCCCAACGCGCCCGTGGCACCCGCAGCCTGTCACACCCGCACCCACGCACCACGCCGGGGCGGGGCGGCAGCCGTGTGGCTGCCGCCCCGCCCCGGGTACGGTCGTTCGGCGCGTCTCAGAAACCGCGCGGGCCGCCGTAGTAGCCGCCGACCTGCTCGTGGTACTCGGCGTTGCCGAGGTGCTTGTCCTTGTCGAACTCCGGAGCGTCCTTGATCTGCTCCTTCGTGCGGTCCACGAAGATCTTCTTCTCCTCGGAGTCGACGCGGCTGACGGTGCCGGCCGGCAGCAGGACCTCCTTGCCGAAGATCCACGGGCCGGTGTCGACCACGATGTAGGCCGAGCCCACCTCGTCGGAGTGCTTGTCGACCTTGCCGATGCTGCCGTCGGTCGCCTCGACCTTGTAGCCGGTCAGGTCGCCGCCGGCCAGACGGCCGGAGGTCTCGCGGTAGCCCCACACGTTCTCAGTCATCTGGAAATCCTCTCCGGTAAACGGAAGAACAGCCGGGAAAGAAAGTCCTCGACCGATCTCTCCTACACGCTTCATGCCAACGGAATGAATTGCTTTCCTGCTTGAAATCCGACTGCCCCGCATCAACACGGCTACACATCCGATTTTTCCGCCGGGCCGGGACGGCCGCCGATCCTTGGAGGTGAGCAGGTTCCCTGCTGCGTCACGGCAGCCGCCCCGACGCCCCTCCTGGTACCCGCTTCATCCGATTTCATCCGTAAGGGGAAAACCAATCGATCCGCGGCCGGACATGACGGTGGCCTCCCACCCCGGTGAGGGGTGGGAGGCCACCGTCATCCTTCAGACCGCCCCCGGACCGCTCCGGGGCTGGTCGGCTACCAGCGGTACCAGCGGCCGCTGCCGCCCTTGGGCCGTGCGACGAAACCGATCAGCCACAGGACCAGCACCACGACGGCGACCCACCAAAGGGCCTGCAGTGCGAAACCCGCGCCGAACAGGATCAGGATGAGCAGAAGAACGAGAAGCAGGGGAACCATGATTATCAACCTCCGCAACGAAAGGTGCCCGGCATCCTTCCGGCCATGCGTGCAAAACTTATCTGTTTTTTATTCGAACAGGCGGGCATACGGTCCCGCTCGCCGGCGGGTCACAGCTCCTTCGAAGGTGGCTGCGGATTGTTCGTGTTTACGGTCGGAGATCGTGAGCAGGAGGTGGTCACGACCAATCCGGTACAACAACGAGGAGGTCCCGATGTCGGGCACCGAGAAGACCAAGGCGCAGGCGGAGCAGGCCAAGGGCAAGGTCAAGGAGACCGTCGGTCGCACCGTCGGCAACGAGCGGATGACCGCCGAAGGCCACGCCGACCAGGCCAAGGGCAACGCCCGCCAGGCGAAGGAAGACATCAAGGACAACCTCCGCCACTAGGCGCCCCGGCTCCGCGCGAAGCCGACTCCACTGGACCCCGCACCCCGTCTCTCGGGGGTCGGGGTCCGGTCGCGTCCGGGGGCTCCGCGGGGTGCGTCAACGGAAGGGCGCGGCCGCTCTGATCGCCGCCGCCGTAGGGGAAGGGTTTTCGGTCAGCCTGCCTCTCAGGAGAAGCGCCTGGCGACACGGCAAGTGTTGTCCTGCGACATGATTTGAGGCAGAAAGGCCGGTCGCATACTTGGCTTGTTCTCGCTCGTGTGTGCGATTGAATCGCGGGCAGTCACCGGCTGGTCGGGAAGCGGCTGTGGCAACGTGTGCGGCTCCAGTGGCTGATGGGGGCCACTGTGACATCTCTTCTCGTGGGGGGAAGTTCATGACTTCGCGTGCTTCCGGCACGCCTTCTCGGCGTGCCCGTATATCGGCAAGACACTCACTGACCGCGGCGATCGCGGTTCTCGCGCTGGGCGCCTCGGCGCTGCCGGCTCTCGCCGCCTCGCCTGCGGCCGGTCCGGGCCCCGGCTCGGTCTGGGGCAAGGAGGCGGCGCCTTTGGAGATCCCGCCGGTCAAGGTGGGATCGACCAGGCCCGTACCCGCCGAACCCGAAGCGGCGCCGTCGAAGGAAGAGGCGGCCTGGCGGGCAGCGCAGAAGGAACGCGCCCGCACGGGGGACATCCCCGCGGACAAGGGACGGGCCACGGCCGACCGCACGGCCGGCGAGACCGGAACCCTTGTGTGGGTGCCCACGGGACAGGGCTCGGTGCCCTGGCACCAGATCTCGGACTTCCGTATCACCGACTCCCTGGTCGCGCGGATCAACCTGTCCAACGGCAACCTCATGCTGGCCGCGACCGACTTCGAGGTCGCTGGAGTGGGACAGAAGCTGCGCCTGTCTCGTACGTACAACTCGCTGGAGGCGCCCTACGGGAAGGTTTCGAACCGCTGGTGGCAGGAGTACGAACGCTACCTGCATGTCTTCGCGAACTCGGTCGTCCTCTACGACGCGACGGGCGCCTCGGTCAGCTTCACGCAGAAGGCCGACGGCACCTTCACCACGCCCAAGGGGTACTCGCAGGACCTGGTGAGGAACGCCGACGGCACCTACACACTCACCAACCGCAAGTCGGGCGTGAAGGACACCTACGACGCCAACGGCACGCTGACGAAGGTCACCGACCGCAACAAGGGCACGATCACGGTCGACCAGCATGACGAGACCGCCGAGCACAAGGGCTTCAAGCTGACCGAGACGCGTTCGGGCCGCTGGGTCGACCTGCTCAAGACGTATCCCGACCAGTGGCAGGCCAAGGACCACACCGGCCGGACCGCCGTCTTCGATCTCGACGCCGGCGGCAACCTCTCGCGCACCACGGACACCGAAGGCAAGACCACCTCCTACGCCTTCGACGGCAACGGCAGGATCACCAAGATCACGACCCCGGAAGGGCGGGTCACGGTCTTCGGCTACGACGCCGAGAACCGGGTCACCTCCATGCTGCGGGCGACCCAGACCGGCAGCTCCGGACACACCGGCCCCACGTACACCTACGCCTACACGGGCACGTATCCCTCCGACGCGGGCACGACGACCGTCACCGACCCCGAGCAGAACGCCACGAAGTACGAGCACGACACGGAAGGCAAGGTCAGCAAGGTGACCGACGCGCTCGGTCGCTCCCGCTCGAAGACCTTCGACGCGAACAACAACGTGCAGACCGCGACGGACGCGATGGGCGTCGGCGGCGCCAGCGGCAATGTCACCACCTACGGCTGGGACACACGCAACAACCTCACCTCGGCGAAGCTGCCCACCGGAGCCACTGCCGGTGTGGCGGGCTACCAGACGCTCTCGGGCGCGGATCTGCCCGGCTCGATGACGACCGTCGACGGGGAGAAGACCGACTACACCTACGACACCGCCGGCAACACCAAGTCGGTCGCCGTGTCCGGTGCGGGCGGCGGGACACAGTCCTTCGACTACAACCCGGCCACCGCCACCTGCGGTGGGTTCGAGGGCCAGCGCTGCAAGGTCACGACGAAGATGTCGTCGACCAAGTCGGTCTCCACGTCCTTCACGTACGACGCGCAGGGCAACCTGACCAAGGTCACCCCGCCCGCCCCCCTCGGCGTGACGAGGTACACCTATGACGACCTGGGGCGGCCTGCCACCGCCAAGGACGCCCGCGGTGTCACGACTCTCTACACCTACGACCACCGCGACCGCATCACCAAGGTCGACACCTCCGGCTACGCCACCGTCACCTACTCCTACGACGGAGACGGAAACCTCACCCAGCGCTCGGACGGCACCGGCGTCACCGCCTACGCCTTCGACCCGCTGTCCCGCGAAACCGTACGCACCCTGCAGAACGGCTCGCAGACCCGCCTGACCTATACCCCGGCGGGCAACGTGGACACGTACGAGGACCCGGCGGGCGTCACCGACTACACCTGGAACCAGGTCAACAAGCTCACGCAGCTGAAGGACCCGACCGGCAAGGTCACCGCGTACACCTACAACAACAACGACGTCCGCACGAAGACGACGTACCCCGGCGGCACCGTCCAGGAGGTCACGCTCGACACCTCGAACCGGCCGGAGAAGATCCGGGCGACGTCCCCGAAGGGCACGCTGGTCGACCTCGCCTACACCTACGGCTACGACCACGACGCCAGCGCCACCACCCCCCTCAGGGACGGCGGCAAGATCCGCACCCGGACGGACGGGGTCGCGGGGATGAAGACGACCTACACCTACGACGACGCGGGCCGGTTCTCCTACGCCAAGGAGGAGAAGGGCACCACCCTCAACTCGTCCTGGCAGTACTGCTACGACCTGGCCGGTAACCTCACCTCCCAGGGCGTGGACCCCGGCTGCCCGCGCGGCACCACGTACACCGTCAACGACGCCCAGCAGATCACCGCCAAGGACGGCGTCGCGACGAACTGGTCGTACGACAAGGTCGGCAACGAGACCGCCGGAGCCTCCACCCCCGAGGGCACCCGCACCGGTGAGACCTGGTCCGACTACTCCCAGATGAAGTCGATCACCGTGGGCGGCAAGACGTACGCCGGACAGTACGGCTCGACGGACCAGAGCGAGCGGATCAAGCTCGGCGACACGTTCTTCCACAACGGGCCGCTCGGCCTGTCCGCGAAGAGCATCGGCGGCGTCGACATGGGATTCAATCGGGAACCCGGGGGCACCCTGAACTCCATGACCACAGGGGCCAAGTCGTACTACTACCTCACCGACGCACTCGGTTCGGTGGTCGCGCTCGCGGACGAGGCCGGCACGAAGGTCAACACCTACTCCTACAGCCCCCGCGGAGTCCGGCGCGCGGGAAGCTCGGAACAGGTCCCCCAGCCCTACCAGTTCGCCGGCGGCTACCACGACCCGACGGGCCTCTACCACTTCGCGGCCCGCTACTACGACCCCAACGTCGGCCGCTTCACCAGCACCGACCCCTCCGGCCAGGAGAAGAACCCCTACCTCTACGCCGAGGGCGACCCCGTCAACCGCATCGACCCGACCGGACTGGCGTTCTTCGACGCGGTCGGCAAGGGCTTCGACCTCTACGACATCGGCAGCATGGCCAAGGACGTGTCCGAGGGCAACTACAAGGACGCCCTGGCCACGGGAGCCGGCATGGCGGCGGGCGCCGCCGCCGAAGCCGCGTGCGGCGCGGTCGCCGTCGCGGTCAGCGCACCCACCGCGGGCGTGGGCGGACTCGCCGTCGGTGCCACCTGCTTCGGCATCGGATACGGGGCGGGCGAACTCGGCGAGAAGGCCGCGACCAGCGTCCTGAACTAGGCAGCGAAACCGGCGAACATCAGATGGAGGACGACATGTCGTACAGCCAGTTCTTGGCCAAGGGCGCCGGTGAAGGCACTCCGCCCTTCTGGATCATCGCCATCGCCCTGATCGTCATCGTCGGGGTGGCGTTCCTGGTGAGCAAGGCACGCAAGAGGTAGCACCGCCCGCCGGACACACAGGACATGCAGCACTTCGCCCGGCCGGTTCCGCACCGGCCGGGCGAAGTGCTGCCCGCGTAGGACGGTGTCCTCTGTGGCGAAGCGAAGGGATCGGCGGATGACGGCGGCCCTGGTGACGGGCCCGTGCGAGGTGAGCGGTCCCGGGGCCTCACGCGTACGGGAGGCCCCGGCCCGCACCCCCGGTCAGCGGGTCCGGAAGCGGCGGTAGAGGTTGCGGGCCACATACACGCCCGGTCCTCCGAAGCCGACGATGTCGACGCGTCCGTCGCCGGTGACGTCGGCGAGGAAGCGGGGGTGGTGGCCGACGCGCCAGGCGCCGGCGTCGTCGTGGTACCCGAAGCCGCGGCAGACCAGTTGGGCCTGTTCGAACGTGCCGTCGCCGCGGTTGTGGGCCACCCAGACTCCTTCGTCGCCGAAGCCGACGGCGTCGGGACTGCCGTCGCCGGTGACGTCGGCGAGGAGGCGGAGGTGCTTCTTGGCCGTCCACCCCTGGGCGGTGCCGAAGTCGTTCAGGACGAGCTTCGAGGGCTCGAAGGTGCCGTCGTCGAGGCCGCGTGCGACGACGACGCCGTGGGGCCCGAAGCCGATGAGGTCCGTCGCCCCGTCGCCAGTGGTCTTCAGCAGGAACCGGGGATGCTCCTCGACCGAGGACCATCCCTGGTCGGTTCCGAAGTCGTCGAGGACATACAGGGGCTCGGCGAATCCGCCGTCCTCGCCTTGGAGGGAGAGCCAGACGCCGTCGTCGTGGCAGCCGACGATGTCGAGCCGGCCGTCTCCGGTGGTGTCGGCAAGGAAGCGAGGATGCTTGTCGGCCAGCCACCCACCGGCCTTCTCGTCGTGCCCGAACGCCCGCAGAGCGGGCTCGTCGGGGAGCGGCGCGAACTTTCCCTCCTCGTCCTGGAGGGAGAGCCAGACGCCGTCGTCGTGGCAGCCGACGATGTCGAGCCGGCCGTCTCCGGTGGTGTCGGCGAGGAAGCGAGGATGCTTGTCGGCCAGCCACCTACCGGCCTGATCACCGTGGCCGAACGCCTTGAGGGCCGGGTCGCCGCCCGGGGGCGCGAACGTCCCGTCCTCCTCCTGTGGAGACACCCGCACACCGTCGCCGGCCAGCATCACGATGCCGGGCAGGCCTTCGCCCGTGAGGTCCGCGAAGGTCCACAGGTCCGCTGGGCTCGGGGAGGGTGCGGGCGGGTGCAGGAGCCGCTCCTCGTCCTCGAACGTGCCGTCACCTCGCGCGGCCGCCGTCACCGCCCCCTTGGCCGGCTTGAGCGCGACGATGTCCGCCGGCGCCTTACCGGCGGTCTCGGCGAGGAACCGCGCGCCGAGACCGGCCCACCAGCCCGGCTGTCCGCCAATACGGGGCGCGGCCCCTTCGCTCTTCCAGCCGCCGGCGCCCTGGTCGGTTCCGAACCTGTCGAGGACCATCAGGAGGTCGCTGAACGAGGGTGTCGCGTCGGGCGCGGGCCGCAGCGCCGGGGAGGGAGCCAGTCGCCAGGACCGCCGGCCGTTCCAGTGCCCCAGCCGTGCCCAGCGCAGTACGGCGTCGCTGACGCGCTCGGGCTCGGCCGGCACGAGACGCCACCGCTGGCTCTCCGCGTCCTCGTCGTACGCGCGCAGGACGACCGGGATGCCCCTCTCGGTGGACGCGTCGAGGTCGACGTCGAGGACGGTGTCGTCGGTCCCGCTCTCGAGGAAGAAGAGATCGGCTTCACCGTCGACGGGGACGATGCGCCACTGCTGGCTCTTCTTTCCGTCGGCCGCGTCCCCCTGCCGGACGCCGCCGCCCGCGGCTGAGGGTTGTTCGAGCACCTTGCTGCCGACCGCGTTGCGGATCACGTACACCCGCTCCCCCTGCGTGGACTGTACGGGGGCGATCTGCCACTGCTCCGGGTCGGGGCCGTCCTCGGGGAGCTCGCGGACGACCAGCGCCCCGCTCTGCCCCGGTGCGGCCCTGCCGTCGAGGGTCTTCCCCGTGGCGGCGTTGACGATCTCCAGTTTCAGTTCTTCTGTGGGCACGGGCATCGTGGTGCCTCTTCCAGGCGGTGGGGACGTTGACTCGGGACGGAGGGGGTACGGCGACGACCGCGGATCACGTGAAGACGTGGTGGTACGGGACGTTCCACTCGCTGGGAAGGCGCGGGTAGAAGGTGTTGATGACCGTCCCGGTGAAGTCCCCGCCCCAGTTGTAGGTGAGGCGCACCTCGTTGTTGGCCGTCACCGCGTGGTCCTTGAAGCCGAGGATGGCGTCGGGATGGGTGATGGGGACGAAGGTGATCCCGCCCCACGGCGTGACCGTGACGACCCAGAGCTGGGTGTCCTCGGGTGCGCCGTTCTTCCCGCGCCACTTCTCGCCCACCTTGTCGGGCAGACCCACCTGAACGGTGTCGGCCGTGCTCTGGGGGGCGTCCTGGTGCACGGTGATGCGCCTGCGCAGCGGCTTGGGCGCGCCGTCGTCACCGCGGCCGGCGTCGGCGTCGCCAGCACCGGCGGGCTTGGGAGAGACCTGCCCCGCGGCGCTCTCGATGACGTACAGCGGCCGCTGACCGAAGAAGCCGGCGGGAGTGAGGTACCAGAGGTGTCCCTTCGCCTCCTTGGTGGCGGGGTCGAGGGCGGTGGCGAGTTGGACGCCCTTGTCGTGGCTCTCCCCACTCAGCTCCGCGGGCCGCAGATAGCCGCCGTTGAAGGCGTGGACGAGCATGACCGGCCGGTTCTCGACCAGCGCCGCCACGATCGCGTTGTCGTAGCTGTTCACCGCCACCGGGCCGCCGACCACCAGATTGGACATAGCCGTGCGCTCTTGCGTGTACATCTCGAAAACCTCACCTGTTCGGAAGGGGAGAACAATGCCGCAGCCAATGGCCGAAATGAATGCAGCCCACGGTAATTCCCGAATTTACGGTACCCACGGGCAAGGAAGCCGGAAACTCATCGATGGAGTGACGGGCAGCGAAGAAAGGTCACTTCATCGGCGTTTCGGATTCAATTTCCGAAAATCGATCACTCGATTGAGTGCGGCGATGTAACTCACCTTCTCGGGCTCGCAACGGCCGTGTTAATTTCGACCGGAGGAACATGCGGTTTTTCTGTTCACATTTCACCGAGCGCGGTTCGGCCAGAATTAGTCGAGGACGGGTAGATGCCTTCCACCGCATACAGCCTGGTAGACGCCAAGCGTCAGCCGCTGACGAAGAAGAACCTGCGGGAACTCAACATCGAGCAGACCTGGCAGGCCATCCTGAACCATCCCAACCTGGTCTACGTCGACCCCTCCGGTGTGAAGCACAAGCCCGTCGGGTTCTCAGTGAACAAGTCGCGCTTCGGAACCTTCACGGGGACCGCGTTCGAGCTGGGCTGGCTCGCCTACATGAATCTCGGGGAGCCGCTGATCGAGGTGCGGGGCGACATCGGACAGCCTCCGCCCGACACGTTCTCCTCACGTACCTATGTGAACCGCAGTCAGTCCGAGATGAGCTTCTCCGATGCGGTCGACTTCACCGTCTCCAACGGCGTCACCTGGTCGCTCCACGGGGACGCCAAACTCACCTTCGGCGGCAG
The DNA here is from genome assembly GCF_008042145.1 of Streptomyces sp. adm13(2018). GTDB lineage: Bacteria > Actinomycetota > Actinomycetes > Streptomycetales > Streptomycetaceae > Streptomyces. The sequence continues at coordinate 1,283,021 of NZ_RDBH01000141.1, read as the reverse complement.
CGTCGGCGCTTCGCTGCAACTGCAGTTGCAGAACCAGCTCCGACTGGACCTGCAGTCGCAGCTCGCCGCGTCCTCCCAGAACGGGACGGCGAACCGCAACGGGGAAACCATCACCAAGAAGAACAGCAAGGACAGCATCGGCACGGACGTCGCCACCACCAGCGAGACGTCCGCGAGCAGCTCCGCGACGAACTCCTCGTCGAACACCATGACCAACTCGGTGGGCTTCACGACCTCCGGAAGCGCCACCGGCAACGCGTCGCTCAACGCGCAACTGGCCCTCGGCATCGCGGCCACCGTCGGAGGTTCCCTGAACACCAGCTGGGCCTCGAAGTCGCAGATCTCGGGCAAGGTGCCGGCGAACTCCCGCGTGCAGACCATCGTCTCGCAGCGGCGTACCCGCAGGCAGTACACCTACGAGATCCCGGTGAGCTTCTCGGGACTGCTCGCGGTGGAGTACGCGGTGCCGGTCAAGGTCCTGTCTCCGCCGCAGCCCGGCACCTATCCCGGCCTGAGCCGGATGGTCGCCCGCGACATCAACGACATCGACCTGGCACCCGGCGGCTTCCGCATGCGGGGGCTGGCCGAGGTCGTCTCCGCCCTCGACGTCCATCACACCCTGCTCGACGTCGAAAGCCTGTCCGTCAGCCAGCAGACGCTCTACAAGCAGCCCTGACCGCGCGGCACCGCCGCCACAACGACCAGAGGTGACGACCGTGGTGTTCGACAACATCTTCCACTCCGCGGGCAAGGGCGCGGGGCTCTTCTCCGTGACCACCGACAGCACGAAACCCCAGCCGGGCGAGGACGTCGACTTCGAGGACTCCGACGACGGCACCTACGACGACACGAACCCCAGCCTGTTCAACAACGCGATCCACGGCGCCTCCTCCCGCGCGAAGATCGTGCAGGAGACCTCACCCGAAGCACGGGCCGTCCTGGGCTTCCTCGGCTCCTTCATCCAGACCACCCAGGCGTCCGCCGGCGACCAGGCCCAGTACGCCCAGGACCCCGGCTCAGTCACCAAGGCGGCTTCCGCGGGCATGCAGGACGCGAGCGCGACGGTGACGGAACGCGGCGACCTCCAGAAGGACGAGGACCTGGAGAGCAGGCCGAAGAAGACCGACTTCAGCAAGCCGCCCAAGACCCCGGAAGCACCCAAGGCCCCGGAGGCACCCAAGGCGCCCAAGGCGACCGCGCCAGAGCCGTCCTGACCCACACCGGGAGGGCCGGAGCGGCACGTGGGGGCAGGGACGAGACCGTCCCTGCCCCCACGCGGGCGCTAGACGGGAAGCAGCTGCCACTGCCGTTCCCGGTGGTCGCCCTCTGACCCGTGCTGCTTTACGGCCGTCCGGGCATTGGTGTCGACCCGCAGCAGCAGACCGCTGTGCCGGTTCGCGATCTCGTACACCGCCGGGGTGCCGTTCGCGGCGGCCACCGGGATCAGCCTCCAGTGCTGGTGGTGGGCGTCACCGCCCTCGTAGGCCCGTTGCGCGACCACCGCCCCGGCCATCTCCTGCGCTCCGAGGACCTCCAGGACCTTCCCGCTGCGCACGTTCTCGATCCGGTACAGGACATCGCCGTCCTCCTGCCCCGCCGCGACCAGCCGCCACCGCTGGTGGTCCCTGGGGACGGCGAGGGACTGATGGATCTCGGCCCCGTCCTTGGTCGATTCGCGGTGGACCGCCATCCGCAGCCTGCTGCGGACGTTGGCCCAGGAGACCACCGTGCCCGAGTCGGGCAGCCCGGCCGTCCTCACCGACGCGATCTTCCGGATCCGGTTGTTGAGGTGGTCGGTGATGTAGAGGGTGTCGACGCAGTCCACCGCCATCTTGCGCGGGCCGTTCAACTGGGCGGAGGCGGGCGGGCCGTCGTCACCGCCGAAGCCCGCGACGCCCGTGCCGGCGACCGTGCTGATCTTCCCGTCCGCCGTCACCTTCCGCACCCGGTGGTTGCTGTAGTCGGAGACGTAGAGGGTGCCGGCGCTGTCCACCATCACCCCTACCGGGAAGTGCAGCTTGGCTGAGACAGCGGGGCCGTCGTCACCGCCGAAGCCCGCGACGCCCGTGCCGGCGACCGTGCTGATCTTCCCGTCCGCCGTCACCTTCCGGACCCGGTGGTTCTTGTTGTCGGCGATGTAGAGCTCGCCCGCGCCATCCACCGCGACTCCGTGCAGGCCGTTCAGCTGGGCAGCGACCGCTGGACCGCCATCTCCCTTGGCACCCGCGGTCCCGTTCCCCGCGACCGTGCTGATCGTCCCGTCCGCCGCCACCTTCCGCACCCGGTGGTTGTAGTAGTCGGCGATGTAGAGGTTGCCGGTGCTGTCCACCGCCACCCCCAACGGAAGATTCAGCTGGCCGGCGGTGGCGGGGCCGCCGTCGCCCCTAAACCCCGCGGCGCCCGTGCCGGCGACCGTGCTGATCTTCCCGTCGGCCGTCACCTTCCGGATCCGGTGGTTGTTGGAGTCGGCGATGTAGAGGGCGCCGGCACCGTCCACCGCCACCTCGCGCGGTGCGTGCAGCTGGGCCGCTTCGGCGGGGCCGCCATCACCCCGGAAGCCCGCCGTCCCGGTCCCCGCCACCGTGCTGATCTTCCCGTCCGTAGTGATCTTCCGGACCCGGTGGCCGCTGTAGTCGGAGAAGTACAGGGTTCCGGTGCTGTCCACCGCGATGCCGTAGGGGCGGTTCAACTGGGCTGCGACGGCGGGCCCGCCGTCCCCCGCGGACCCTGCGGTTCCCGTCCCTGCGACTGTGGTGACGGGAGGCGCGAAGTCCTCGCCGCTTGCGTCTTCTTGGGGAGTCCCCATGGTCGTCCCTTCGGTCGGCGACCGCCAACTACAAGCGGTCATCGTACGAATCCAGCAAGTCACAGACAGGGAAGGGCTGGCAAGATCACTTTCGGGTGATTGCGATGGAACGCGGAGGCGGGACGCCGGACCGTCTGGACACCCGACCGCACCGATGTCCCGTCTGACCATGCGGGTACCGGGGGCGGCGCCCGGCGCGTGTCGCGTCCCGGCGCGCTCCAAGAGGCCGTGGGCATTGGACGCATCTCGGTCACCCTCTGCGCCTTTCGGCCACGGGGCCGCGAGGCCATGCCCCCCGGTCAGACCAGGACCGAAGCCGAAGCATGGATCGACTGGCCAACAGCACGCGTGGAGCGCCTCAACCCCCTGAACACACCGCCCCCGCTCCCCGACATCCCCGCACCGCGAGTCGACGATCTCAGGCCGCTTCTCGGGGACTGGAGTCCCTACGGCCTCTGACGGAACACGCACCGGACACCCCACCGAGCGTCACGGAACGTCACTACCGAGAAGCGAATGAGGCCGGGGTAGCCAACAGCTCAGCAGCCAGTGCCCCGCATGACGACCCATCAGACGCCGCGCCATTCGTGCGTCAAACGTGCGTCACGTGCGTCGAATCTGCGTCAAGATATCGCGCCTCACGCACGTAACGCCCATCACGCACACTCGGAGAAACGGCAGGTCAGGATCCCTTTGAGGCCGGCTCCAGGATCGCGACGCACTCCACGTGGTGCGTCATCGGAAAGGTGTCGCAGGAGACGGAACGGGAGAAACCCCTGGTCAAGACCGCTTTCTGGTCCTCGCGTCCTGCTACTTTAGCCCCCAGAGCGTCACACGAGCGTCACGGCTGCGGGACCGGTATGAGTAATTAGCCCATCGCTGCATGTGTTCTGGGGTAGCGATCCCCGCGGATGTCGACCCGGTCCACGGCCTCGGTGATCTCCTTCGGGTCCTCCGGGGTGAGCTCGATGTGAACCGCGACGATGTTCTCCTACAGGCGGTGGATCTTCGTGGTGCCGGGGATCGGCACGATCGAGGGGGGCTGGGCGAGCAGCCAGGCCAGTGCGATCTGCGCGGTGGTGGCGCCTTTGCGTCGGACGATGGCCGACAGCAGATCGACGAGAGCCTGGTTCGCGGTACGGGCCCGCTCGGTGAACCACAGGAGGCTGCCTCTAAGGTCGGAGTCGGCGAAGGACGTGGTGCTGGTGATGGCATCGGCCAAGAATCCTTTGCCCAGCGGGCTGAAAGCGGACAACACCTCCTTCATAGCCGATAGAGAGCGGCGCTATACACGGTGAGGTCCAGGGAAAGGCTCTGTCGTCGACACCGGGCCGGGGTGGTACTCCGTGGCGGCGGAGGCGTGTCGGGCATCGGCATCCGTCGCCCCCGCCGGGACGGTGTTGTGGGGAAAGCCGAGAGAGTCAGAGATGTGGCTTGGCGTACCCCCAGAGAGAACCCCGGCGAGAGACGTCCCGCCGGGGCACGAAACCGAGATCAAAAGAGCGAGAGCTGTTCGAGTTCGTCAGGTTCGGCAGACAATCCAGCTGCCTCGGTGAGGTCAGGATCCGCGTCATGCAAACGATCGTCGTTGTCCCCGTCCGTAGCTGCCACCGTGGATCCGTCCCCGGGCTCCTCCACGCCGGGGTCATCCGACGAGAACATCGGCAACACGTACGCCTGGGCAAGGCCCGCAAGGTGGAGTGGCAACGGAAGGGACAGCGCCACTGGGTAGTCCGGGGCCTGGCGGAGTTGGTGCATCGCCAGGGCAATTGCTTCCGGTTCGTCAGGCCCGTCGGAAGCCGGCCCAGGAGCGTCCTCACCCGGGTGACAGCCGAGTACGGCAATTTCGACAAGTGCCGGGTTCCAGGCCCCGGTCCCCGCCTGAGACGTCAGATGTCCAGCGGCGTTGATCCGCGTGGCGACACGGTCGAGCGCCGGTGAGATCGCAAACGAGCCAGGGCGCTCTGTCGTGCTGTAGAAGACCCTTTCGTGTGGTGACCGCCGCTCACCGTCGCCCACCACTTCCGCCCAGAAGCCGGCCGGCTGACCATGGGGCTTGCCCGGCGCAGCCAAGCCCCACCACTGCGCGGTCTCCCGGCCGCCTCGTCCTCGTACTCGCACGAGGCGGAGCTCGTTGTCGAAGCGCGCGGCCGGCGCGTGACCCGTCTTGAGAAGGTCACGGACTGTCTGACCGTCTTGCAGCCAGGGCCAGTGAAGCCTGCTGTTCTGGGCATGGGTGATGAGCACCGTGGGATCTCCCCGCAATGAGTGCAGCATGCGTTGAAGAAAGCTCGCGGTCTCTCGACGCTGCTCCGCCAGATTGGTGCGCCACTGCTTGACCGTGACGGGAGTCCCGTTGGTACTCGTGACATCGCGCTGACCGGGGATGATCGGATCAGGATCGGTGTACGCATCCGTATCGATCTCCGCCTTCCTCACCAGCCCCAGGAGAAAACGGGGATAGGGAATCCAGTCACAGGCGTCGTCGTCCCAGCCGCGAACGACCGCGAGCCCTTGCGTCGCAGGAATCGGAGTAACGCGCACCGCAACCGGAAGATGCTTCGGCAGCCGGGTGGGACCGTCCTTACGGCGCTTGACCATCCACACCGCGGCGTACTGCAGTCCCTCCGGGAGGTCACCGCCCAGCGTGTGCTGGGGCAGAACGCGAACGCCGAGTTGGCGCAGTCCGTCGAGCCACGCATTTTGGGCACGGTGCTCCAGATTGTCGGCGTTCTTGATCTGCCGGTCCGTGGATGGGGTGACGACGAACTGGGTGAGCAACCCCGCGTCGGCGCACCCGAGCCGGATGGCGAACTTGGGATCCGTCTCTCTCGGTCGGAAGGTGCTGCGGTGTGCGATCTCGACCAGAGCTAGTCCGGGGCAGGACGGATCGGCGCCGTCTCCCCTCACCCACTCGCGGAGGTCGCGACGCCGCACCGTGACGGCAGCGGCAATTCGGGCTCCTTTGCCCTTGACGGCTGTGTCGAAGGCCAGACGGTCGCCGAGCCCATCGACCAGGGGAAGGCAGCGCAGTCTCAGTACGAGCTCTGGCGTCTGCCATTCCAGGACCACAGGTGCACCCGGCCGCGCGTCGTCGAACGCCTGGTCCACCGCCGCCGCTCCACTCACTCCCCCATCACCGTCCAGACCAAGGACACCGGCGAATGCCTCCACGGCCTCACGCCGCAGCTCTGCTGTCTGCCACAAGAGTCTGGCTTCCACCACTGGCAGACCGTCCCGCTCGGTGGCGAGTCCCGTGAGGCGGGACAAGGCAGCGAGCGCAGTCCGCCGGGCATGGGCAGCTCGCAGTTCCTCCGCCTTCTTCTCCGTGTCCTTGGGTTTCGGCCGACGGTTCTCAGGAGCACCGATGCCCTTGCCCCGGCCACGGAACAGGTCAGGGATACGTGCCACCCCCTCGGGCAGAGCCTGTTCCGCCCATGCGGTCAGCTCGGCCGTCTGGTTAGGCATGATGCCACGGCCGACCTCGTGGACGCCCATGCGCGCGCTGTGGACCACGGCAGCCCTGACACCGGTACCGTCGCCGATCCACACGCTCGGATCCTTGAGGAGTTGGTCCGGGTCAGGAAAATGCCCGGCAACGCTGAGCCTGTGCAGGATGCCCGCCGGGTCGTTCCCGACCCACGAGTAGGTGTCGGTGGCGCGATCCCGCTTCAGACGGGCCAGGGCATATCGCTGGGTGGCCGGCGCTCCGGGCAGCCAGGGAATCTTGGGCCGGAGGTAGACGGTGGTGGCCTCGCGGTACGGAAGAGGCAGGCGCCCGTTGTCGGACCTGGTGTGCGTGGCCCAGCGGCGTACACCCCAGTGCAGGTGAAGCCGGGGCCGGGGATCGAACGGGGTGGTGTGCAAGGAGATGTTGAGGACGATGGAGAACCACCAGTCCTGGCGCTTGATGGTGCGTTGCAGCGGTTGGGACATCAGCTCTGCCCCTTGATCACGGGGGCCTCGGGACAGGGCCCGGAAACGCAGCTCGCCGCCGTCGAACGGATAGGGGTCGAGAGCAAGGATGCGACGCGCCAGTGCATCGGTGGCCAGTTGGAACTGCCTGGCCTCGGGCGCCGCAGTTCCACCTGATGTCGCACGGGTATTCAGCAGATCCACTCCCGGAACCGCTTCCCACCCCGGGAGGTTCCGCTTCAGCTCAGCACTGCAATCAAGCAGGCGGGAACGGAACTTCGGGTCCTCGGCCGCTTCCCTGGGGCCCAGGGTCCGCAGCCAGGCGTCCAGGAGCTTCCCGAGCGTGTCGGGGGGCAGGGGGTCCGAGACATCGGCAGGCAGGTACATCCAGAAATCCTCGGCGGGCATGGGGCCGTCCCCGACGGGCGGCCGTGGGCGCGGTCTCACGATCACGTCGGGCGCGAGGGTCTGCAGTACAGCGTCCAGGCGCCGGGTGGGAATGTTCTTGTGCTGCCCCTCCTCCGTGCGTCCATGGTTGTGCAGTTCGAGGAGCCCCTCATGCCAGTGCTCGGGAAACCGGAGCGCGCGGAAGTCTGCGGTCCACGGTGCGGCGCCCTCGGCGAGATGGAACGCGGCGCGCCGAATGCTCTGGTACATGTCGGTTCTCCAAATGCTGTCGTGGCTTCGGGGTCGGGGATTCGGTTCAGCAGTCGGTTTCGATGCCGCACAACGCCTCGTACAACGGGCGATAGAGCAGCCTGACCAGCGAGGGGTCAGCAGGGTCAGGGAACACCTGGTGGGCACGGTCCGCGCTGAAGTAGGGAGCCAGCACACCGCGCAGCGCTACGAGGAGCCCGGGATCCTTGTGCCATCGCGGGCGGCGGCCTGATGACGTCGCGCGGGCTCGTGACGCGGCGAGCCGGGGCGCGAAGGCCGCGTCGACGAAGACGACCCGAGCGGGTACACCGCCACGCACCAGTCGCCCGATGACCTGCCAAATGGTGACCAGTTGGTCCCAGGCGAAGGACCTCTTCTCGGCGTCGGACAGCATCGAGTAGATGTAGGGCCGCGACAGCAGATGTCGCCACACTCCGCGCGCGGTCGTCCGGAAGGCGCCCCCCGCTTCATCGAGATCGTCCGCCTTGCCCACCAGCTCGCTGAAGGTGCCCTGGGCAAGGCCCGGTTGGTCACGAACGAAGCGGGTGGCCCAGTCGTTGATCGCGAAAACCGCGAGGGAAAGGTCGTCCGGACGCGGGTGCGGGCGAACCAGGAAGAACACCGTTCCGAATGCGGCGACTCGTTCCTCGCCCGGCCGTTGTGGGACCGTCAGAATGTTGTGGCCTCGCTCGACAGCGAGGAGGGGCGCCACGAGGAGTTCGGCTTCAGGGTCGTCGGCGAAGGACGCCAGATCTCCGCGGCGCACCGCTCCGGCCCCGGTGGCCGGGGTTCCGGCTGGGACCTCGCCGTTGATGGCGGCATCGAGTTCGGCATCGTCAGCAGCGAGCACGCGCACCCGGCCACGCCACCTGGGGATCTCGTCCAGAAGATCGGCCGTCGACGATGCTTCCCGGTAGCTCCCGACGAGCAGGAGTGCCCGCCGCCGACGCTCGTCGGCGATCTGAGCGAGTTCGTGCTGGAGGGGACTGGGGCTGCCATCCCGGCCCGGGCGAGCAAGCTTGTGGACGAGAAGCCGCAGGACGTCGGGGCGCTTCTCGGGGTCCTGCCCCGAGAGGCGAATCGGCTGCCCGGCGTCGTCGTACAGGAACTCGGTTCGGAACACTGTCCTGCGGATGGAGTCCAGCGCCTGCGGCTGGGGCTTGAGCACCGCCTGGACGGGTGCGAGGACATGGGCGCGGGTCGATGTGCCCGCCCAGCTGGTGCCGGACATCAGCAGAACGTGGGGGCCAGACCTGTGCCGTCCGGGATCGGCGCCGAGTTGGGGCAGAGACAACAGCAGCTCGCGGCCTACGCCGGCGCACCGGAAGAAGCGCAGCGTGCCCGTGCGACGTCCCTCACGGTCGGGGGCGCGTCCCCGCTCGTCCAGCAGGTACTGGAAGCCGAGCACGTTGCCCATCGGCGCCTCGGGCAGGAGGGGAGCGTAGTCGAGAGGCGGGCGTCTGGTGAGTTCGTGCCCGCCCGCGTCGAGCCGGAGCGCCGCTTCCACCTGGGGCCAAAGGAAGGTCACACGGTCCAGGCGCTGGTGGAGGGCCGCCAGAACGAGCGTGAATTCCAGTCTCAACGCGTTGAGCTCGAGCCACTCCTCGCTGAAGGGGATCTGCTCAGGGTCGGGAGTCCTTCCTTCCGGGGGCCGCGGCATGGAACGCTGAGCCGGCGTCGGAGCCCCCTCAAGGAGGCGGTCGAGGAGTACACGCACCCGCCTGCGTGTGAGCTTCTCGTTGAGGGTGTGCAGGAGGTCGTGGGCAAGGTGGGCCAGGCCGTCCGCGACCGTTCCATGAGGTCCGCGATCGCCGAGGGGATCGTCGCGGAAGACATCGAACAGCTTGGTCACCTCGTCACGGCGGGCCGCCCATGGTTCGTCGGCGGCGGACTCGGCTTCGGCCGTGCGCGAGCCGAGACCCTCTTCGTCCTCGAAGAGTTCGTCCTCGTCCTCGATGCCTTGATCGGCTTCGAAGTCCCCATCCGAGGGTGCTCTGTGGAGCGGGTACCAGGCGTGGAGCAGCTTCTCCTGAAGGGTCCAGGCACTGAAGTAGTCGATCTGAACCCAGTCCCGCAGGCGCTCGTCCCCGATGAGCATGGCGTACAGCCGGTCGGCAGCGGAGCCGACCACGTCGAGTGCCGCGGACCATCGTTCGACGTCCCTGTCCGACAGTTGCAGCCGGCCCTGTCGCGCCAGCTCCGCGATCTCGTGTGTCTGTAGTTGATCAAGCCAGGATTCCGGTCCTGTGGTGACCAGGGTGGCCGAGGGGGCGAACATCTGGTCGAGCTGCATCTGAACCCGGTCGGCCTCGTCCACGATCATGATGTCGCTCCGCAGACAGGCGAGCTCCATATAGCGCAGGCGCTCCGCGTTGAGCTGCCTGGGCACCGCCGTCTGCACGAGGCTCGCCGGGTTGGCCACCCAGATGAGCGCGTCCACGAGATCGCGTGCCGCCGAGTGACGGGGGCAGGCGCTCCAGACCGGGCAGGCATGGGGGTCTCGCAGCTCCTCGTCCTCCGGCGTCTCAGTGCCTCGGTCATGGGGCCGTAGGCCACGAGCTCGCTCCAGCTCCCGGGTCGCCCGCGCGGCGGCGGCCTCTTCCGGCACCGCCGTCCGCTGATGTGCGGGATGCAGTGCGCCACAGGGTGCGTCGGCATGGCGAAGCGGCTCGGGCGCCTCCAGACCACGCAACGCATCCAGGGGGCAGGCCGTGCTGAGGTGAGCGAAGGCCCGGTCGGTGTGAGCAAGCAGGGAGTGCTTGCCCCGTGCGGCCATCCGACGGTGGAGGCGCTGGGTGTGCTGTTGACGGGTGGTGCCGCCCTGCACGAGCGCGGCCCGGAGCCCGAAGCCACGGAACAACTCGGTCAGCGTGAGCTGTTCGGCGACGTCACCTACAACCAGCGTGATGCGCAGCTTACGGTGGTAAGCCCATACGGCGATCAGCGTCATGAGCGTCGACTTCCCGGCCCCGACCATGCCGACGAGATGAGTCAGCTGATCGAGCGGAAGCGCGTCGGCCTTCGCGAACTCCACCCCCCCGGCAGTACGGGTATCGAGCTCCAATCTGTCCAGCCGATTCGCCCAGTTGCCCGGTGCGAGAGTGCGTCGGCGCTCCTCCTCATCCATCCACTCGGCGGTTGCTGCGAGTTCGGTGAGCGGAATCTCGATCGGGCCGGACGGCCCGGGTCTCCCGGCGCGGAGATCGTGTCCTGGTGCCGGTTCCAGCACAAGCTCCGCCGGCACCGTGACAGAGGAATACCTGCGCCGGTCCATGAACCGGTAGGTGCCCGCCTCGGCCTGCGGAAGCGGGTTCGTGGAGAACTCGGGCAAGCTGCCGAGCGCAGCGTCGTACACGGCGAAACGGTGGGAAGCCGCTGGCGGGATCACCCTGCGGGCCGGGCCGCCGCCCGGCGGAACCCGGTAGGCCCGCAGCCGCTCCGGCAGCTCCAGGTACGCCTCCAGGCTCTGCTCCCACATCCGCCGCCGCCGCATCGGCCACAGCAGGTGGCGCGCAGCGGTCAGCGCCACGCGGTCGTCGGGGCCGGTGACGAGCCCGGCGGCCTGGGCGAAGGGGTACCCGCCGAGGAGTACCCATACTCCGGCGGCGTCGCGCCCGGGTTGAAGGTTCTCAAGGAGGCGCAGTCCCAGTTCGACCTGGCAGAGCATCGCGGGCTTCGTGGCGGCGTGCTCCTCGGGCCAGGGGCTCAGATCGCGGGCAAGCTGCTTGTACCAGCTGCTGCGGTCACGCATCCTTCGCTCCATTCGTTTCCGTGATCTGCGGCGTGATCCGTGCGGTGGCCCCGCGCTCGCCGCGAAGTCGAGCGCGAGCGGTCCTCACCAGCTCGTCGTCCGACAGCAGCCTGAGGCCACCGGCCTGCGGGGCACGCTCTCGTGCGAATACATCCAGGTAGTCGCGCCGTGTCCGCACCCGGAAGCGCGGCACGACCCAGCAGGCTTCGTCGTAGGGCGGGTCGGGTCGCACGGCCTTGGCCGACCTGCCCAGAAGGCCCGGATGCGCCCAGTCCTTCACGTCGATCGCCCACACATGACCGTCGGGGAAGGTGACCCGGAGGTCGTACGCGTCGAAGCCCGGCCACATCTCCACGGCGAGCCCGAGGCCTCGAAGTTCCTGTTCCAGATCGGCCTCGGCCCGTCCGGGTCCTGTAACGAACTGGCGCAGCGGTCTGCGGAGTTGCCGAATGTCCCCCACATCGGCGGCTGGCAGGACTCGACCGTGGGGCGGGACTCCCTGAAACCGGCACTGGTCGCGTTCACACCACCAGCCGCCTCCGGCCACCGGGGTGAGCAACGTCAGACACCTCCCGCACGTGAGGTGGAGGCCGTCCCGGCGAGATCCGGCCGGCACGGGGCCGTAGATCTCGTCGATGAGAAACCTCACCGGATCGAGATAGAGGTCGGCGCCGATGTCGAGCCAGTCCGACTCGGTCAGAACGGGGCGGGTGACCAGCAGTCGACGGAAGGCGGTGTACGACTCGGGGGACGAGGCATCGCGACAGGCACGCATGGCCTCCTGGATGACGACCCTGTCGTACTGGCGTCCGGCGCTGTCTCCGAGCATCTTGACGGCGAGCTCGTCGCAGAGCTGGGTCGGCCGTCCCGAGTCCTCGTCGATCAGACGGTCCTCGGCGGCGAACAGCCCCTCGGGAAGCCGGTCGAGGGGCCAGCTGCCCAGTGGTCTTGCCCGGCACCAGCGCATCAGCTCCGGAATCCCCGAGGGTGGCCGTGCCCCACTGAGAAGGCACGCCAGCACCAGCCCGTCGAGGGCCCGCTGTGCCTCAGCCGGGTAGGGAAGCGAGAACGAGTCGAGACGAGTGACCCCGTCCAGGCGAACGACGGCAGTGGCGACCGCACGCAGGAGCACCACATCGCGGTGCAGGAGCCAATCCGGCACCGGCGGCTGCTCAGGCATGAATGCTCCCCCGGTCGGCGAAGTGGTCGGCCTCGGCGGCGTCCGGGTGGCGGCCGACGCCTTGCGGGTGCTCGGCGACGTACGCGGTGCCCGGCTTGCACCACGTACGCGCCTGGCAGCCGTGGCAGTGTCGACCGGTCGTGGGCTCGTACGAGGCGTCGTCCAGAAGAGGCTGTGCGAGATCGGCAATGATCTCCCTGGCTTCGGCGACAACCACCGGTTGACTGGGGTCGATACGCTCTAGACGGCTCTCCCCGCGCCCCTCCCTCAGGTGCTCGAACTCCACCCAGGAACGTCGCGGATCAGCATCCAGGGCGCCCGCCGAGAACAGCAGCACCGCCAGCGCGAGCTGGGGATAGGACCGCAGCAGTGAACGGCCTTCCCACACAGGGCTGGACGCGGTCTTCGTCTCCCGCCAGATCCAGTCTCCTCGCCGGGTGTAGAGCAGGTCTGGTACGGCCAAGACGACGACGTCGAGCTCGGGTACGTACGCGGTCACCCGGTGCTGAACCAGCACCTGTTCGTTCGACCCGATCCCGTTCAAGGGGCACAGCACGCGATGTTCCGTCAGCATCCGCACGGCCACGTGCGCGAGCGGGCCCTCCAGAGGGTGGGCGGCGGGCAGCGAAGAGGCGTCGGGGATCGGCAGGTCGCGGCATCCTCGTACCGGACGATCCGCGTGTCGCTGATTGAGCCAGGTGTCCACGGCCCGGCCTCGGCGAGCGCCGTCGTTCTCCGCTGACAGGTCGTTCAGATGCAACTGCCGCACCAGGTGGTACTGGGCCGGGCACTCGCCGTGCAGACGCAGGTCCCAGGCCGAGACGGACCGGCGACCGCGCATGGGCGCCGTGGAAGCAGCGCCCCAAAGCCTCGGAGTCCGGTGCAGTGCGGCGCACCCGCTGATGGCCTTGCAGTCGACGCAGCTCGCGCCCGGCCGGGTGCCGGCACCGGTCGCAGCGGCGACGAACGCGGGCGCCGCATCGGCCATGAACCGGTTCTGGACTTCGGTGCGGTGCCAGTCGAGCAGCGGGGTGACACTGCCGTCGGCACAGCCGAAGTCGAAGACGCGCACTCTCTCGGGCAGCCGCGTATTGGCGGTGGCATCCTTCGGCGGCGTGTCTCCACGACGGCGACGCGGAGTCGGCGCGCCGTTGGCCATCACATGCGCGATGGCCGCCTTCTCCGCAGCGGCCCGGTCCGCCTTGGCCCGGCCGAGACTGGGGATCCACAGGTCCCGTACGAAGCCGTCCGCCGAAGCGTACTGGCGACCCCATGCCGTGTGCTCGTACTGCTGACCCCCGCGCGCGTCCGGAGCGTCCTTCTTCTTGGAACGCGCCGTCCATCCCAGCCGCACGGGTACGGTCGGCGGGAGACCCGCCGCTCGCGCGGCGGCCTGCTCCTCACCGCGGGCCGCTGCATACCGCTCGAACGCCTGAACAGTCCAGGCCATCAAGGAGGGATGCGCAGGCGCACTTCGGCCACGGAAGGCGCCGCGAATACCGCGCAGTTCATCGAGCACCCGCCCGATCGGCCAGCCGTCCTGCTCCCACAGATCGAGGGCCGCGAACAGCGGACCGGGCGCGAAGTCCTCACGCGGTGCCCGCCGGAACGGCGCCGGCGGTTCGGCGGCGACCAATGGCCTGACAGCGGTGCGCAGATGGGTCGGACAGGCCCCGGGATCAGGACGGGCCGTCCTGGAGCTCACCTTGATCAACCAGCCGGGGCCGATGGTCCCGGGCGGATTCTCCATGGTTCCCCCTGCTGAGGGCAGCGCGGACAGGATGCACTCGGCCACATCAAGGCCCTGAGCACGTCACCAGCATGACATGGAGCTGTGAACTAAGTCCACACACGGACCATCATTGGTCGACTTCACGCTACGCTGGCGTGCGCCAGGCAGTGCAGGCGTACGGAGGGGCGCAACGGTGGACATGGGCTCACAGGAGATCCGGACAGGACAGACCGTCGGCGGGCGCTTCAGGCTCGTCGCCGCGATCGGCAAGGGCGGCATGGCCCAGGTCTGGCGCGCCCATGACCTTCGGACCGGGCGGGATGCCGCGGTCAAGTTTCTCCGTCCGGACACCGAGGACCTCCATCAGCTCGACACTCACGAGCGGCTGGCCGAACTCGACATGCTCCGCGCCCGGTTCCGCCGCGAGGCGAACCTCCTCGCCCAGTTGGCCCACCAGGGGATCCCCGAGCTGTACGACCGGGGCTCGCACGACGGCATGCCGTATCTCGCCATGCGCCTGGTCCCCGGGGTGACCCTTCACAAGTTCCTCGCGGAGAACGGCCCGCTCGCCCTGACCGTGGCCACCGCCGTCGCCGCGCAGGCAGCGGACGCCCTGGCCTGCGCGCACACACTGCCCGTCGTACACCGGGATCTGAAGCCCCACAACATCATGGTCTCCGACGAAGGGGTTGTCGTCCTCCTCGACTTCGGCATCGCGAAGCCGATCGGCGTCGGCGTCACTCACTACACGAGGCACGGCTCGACGCTCGGAAGCCGCGGTTACCAGGCTCCCGAACAGATCTTGGAGAGAGAGCCCACCACGCGCACGGACATCTACTCCTTCGGCTGCGTCTGCTACGAACTGTTCGCAGGCCGCGCCCCCTTCATCCTCGGCGAGGAGAAGGGGCTGATCGAGCAGCATCTGCACAAGGATCCACTGCCGCCGAGCACTTACGCGGCCGGAATCCCCGATGCCCTCGACGATCTGCTGCTCCGCATGTTGGCCAAGGATCCCGAGCAGCGGCCTGCAATCGACGAAGTACTCAATGTCCTGAGCCCGTTGACACCTCGTCCTGGCTCACCTGAACCGCGCCCCCGGCTGCGCTACGACCCCACGGCCCCGTTTCGTCTTCCGAAGAACCAACCGGGCGATGGGCCATCGGCGACGACTCCTCAGCCCGTTCCGACCGTCTTCGAAGCAGACGACGAATGGCTGGACGTACGTGCCGTCGAGCGGCTCTGCGATGCGGCCGAGCAGGAGATTCAGGAGGGTGACCCGGACGAGGCCGTGCGACGCCTTGCACAGCTCGCCCCCCGGGCCCGGCAGGAGTGGGGCGCCCGGCGCCCCCTTGTCCGCCGGGTCTGGGACCTGGCCGCCGATGGGCTGCGGATCGCCGGCGACTGTGGCGGCGCGGCGCATCTCTACGAGTCCATCGCCGACGATCTGGCCCGCGGTGAGGGGCCGCGGGAGCGGGCCGATCAGACCGTTCTGCGACTCCGCGTCGCCGAATGCCGTCTCGCGTTCGGCGAGATCGAGGCGGCGATCAGGGTGGTCGAGGAGGCGGGGTACCTGGCGGCAGGGCTGCCTGCGCCGCTGGCCGCGCAAGTGGAGGAGGTGCGGCGCGAGGTCGACCTCGATCTCACCGAACGGCTCGCCGGGCCCGACATCCCTCAGGAGTAGCGTGCCGGCCGCACCCGGCCTGCGCCCGCCTACACCGACACTCCCTCGCTGCCGCGCGGGCCAGCAGCTTCGTCACGCCTTACGCGACAACCGCCCCGCCGCCAGCTCATCGCTGAGGCCACGCACGAGACCGACACCGAGGGAACTCAGCCGCGTGACGAGCCTCTCGAACGAGACCACCTGCTTGAACGCCTCGCTGTAGACCTGCTGTTCTTCCAACGAGACCTGGCGCACTTGCAACCTGCGCACATCGACTCGTGAGGAGCTCGACGCGTGTGTACCCGCCTGCCGGGCATTGGCAGGTGCCCGCAGCGACCCGGCGAGGAACCAGGCGTCGAGCTTTTCCGGGTGCACGCGCAGCGCGTGCAGCTGGGGCCCGAGCGCCATGGCGTCGCCTTGATGCACCCAAGCGGAGAACGCCCTGGCCACACCCGCGACCACGACATCCCCCCGCTCCACGATGACCGCTCCCTCCACCTCGGCATCCGAATGGCTCAGCCAGCTGCCGGGCTCACCGTCGAGAAGCAGGTCGGGGATGGTGAGCAGCGCTACCCCGCCCTCGTCCGGCCGACTGTCGATCACCGTTCCGCTCGTCGGCTGCTGGCCTGCCCTGAGTGTGAGCGCGCCGGCCCGGGCGAGCTCGCCCACGGTTGTCGTGGGCTGGGCGCCTTCCTCAGCGTCCGACAGAGTCAGCGCTGCCAGGCGCCCGCCCGTGACACCGAGATCGGAGACCAGTCCGCTGAATTCGTTCCAGGATTCGCCGAGCGGAGGAGCGGAACCCAAGGCCCCCGAAGCCACATGACGGCCGGGTGTGAGGTCGACCTCGTCGTCGAGCAGATCGATGACGGGCACGCTGCTGACGTACTCCGGCCGGGCGGCTGCCCCGCTGTCCGTCGCGACGCTCCCCGCGGCGTCAACAGCGGCTCGGACGAAGGAGCCGAGTGCCTCCCAGTCCGGCCCGGAGTCCCTTGCCGAGGCTCGGGGGAAGCGCGCGGCGCCATCGGCGAGGAGCAGCTCACCGGGGCCCTGCGGTTCGGCTCCGGCCGTGGGCAGTCGCAGCACCCAGAGCTGCAGCGAGACGCTGTGTGGCGCCGCACACCCGGGCGGCAGCGCCACAACGGCCCGGAGCGCCCCCGTACGAAGAAGTGATCCTCGGATTCTGCGTCCCGCTCTGCGGTTCGCCACGGCCGGCGGGAGGAGCAGGACGGCAACCCCTCCAGGGCGCAACTGGGAGAGACAGTGCTGGACCCAGGCGAGTTCAGGCTCGGTGCGTGGCGGCATTCCGTGTGCCCATCGAGCATCCGTGGCCAGTTCTTCGTAGCCCCAGTCACGTTCGTTGAACGGAGGGTTGCAGAGCACCACGTCCGCACGAGTGCCCGCGAAGGGGTCGGCACGGAGGGAGTCGCCGCTTCTGACCTCGGGGTTCGGCGCTCCCTGTGCCGAGGGCGATGCGAGCGCGAGGCGAGCGTCCGCAAGGGCTGCGAGCACCGGGTCCTTGTCGCAGCCGAGCGGAACCACCCCGGGGTGTCCCGCGGCTGCGACCAGCAGATGTCCGGTGCCGCAGGCGGGGTCGAGGACCGTGACCAGGCCGTTGTCCGTCCCGTCACCCTGCCTGACCCGGAAGCGTAGAGCGAGGTCGGCCATGATCGCGGCCAGCGGTTCGGGAGTCGTGCTGATCTGGCGCACATGTACGTCGAGCCAGCGCCGCAGCAGAAACTCGAAGGTCTCGCTAGGGCCCTCGCTCCGTCCGAGCTCCAGTGTCTCCGCAACCAGTTTCCGTGCCGCGGCCGGAAGTTCGGAGGGGTACTCGGCGCCCTTGCCCGTACCGCGTCCGCTCAGCAACCATCCGGCGGCCGCGATCGCAAGCCCCGTCTCGTCGCGGTTACCCAGTGCCTCGAACTGCGGCCACAGCCAGTCGCGACCTGCGGACTTCCTCAGCTTGTTGTTGTCCCGCAGCCATGCCTCGATCTCGGTCAAGGAGAACTGCGGGCTCCCGTCCGTGCCACCGATCCGCGTGGGAAACGACTCGTGCCGCCGCCGCCAGTTACTCACAGCAGCGCGCCCCACCCCCGCGAGTCGCGCGATTTCGGCCAAGGTCACTGGCACAGCGCGTGATGAGGTCATCCGGTCTCCCAGCGTATATACGGTTCAAAGCCGGATCATCGGCACTCCGGAGCACGAAAACAGGCCACCACCCACGCACCCCACCGTCAGGCTACTACGCCCGTTGACTTTGTTCACAGGTGCGCACCGCTCATTCACCAAGCCTTTGCCCCCGTACGATCGCCCCACACACCCCACGACCTGGGCTCGGGAAGGAAGGGTCATGCGCGCCATCGGCCATGGCACCGTAGTCGGCAATCGCTACCGGCTGGACCGTCCACTCGGCCGCGGGAGCATGGGGCGCGTGTGGCAGGGACACGATCTTCACCTGGAGCGCCCTGTCGCCGTCAAGACGGTCACCACGGACGATCTCACGAGCGAGGAAGACCTCGACCGGTTCCGTAGACGCTTCGAGCGGGAGGCCAAGGCCGCTGCCGCACTCGACAGCGCAAACGTGGCGACCGTCTACGACGCCGCCATGACGGGCGAGCTCCACTGGCTCGTGATGCAGCTCGTGGACGGTGCGACCCTCGGCATGGTCCTGGATGAACGCGAGCGCCTCGACGTGGCCTCGGCGGCGGCCGTATGCGCGCAGATCTGCGCGGGTCTCTCGGTGGCACACGCCGCCGGCCTCATCCATCGGGACCTCAAGCCGGAGAATGTCATGATCCGCCGCGACGGCGTGGTGAAGGTCCTGGACTTCGGCCTGGTGAAGCTGGTGGTGGATGACGGCTCGCGACTGACAGCCACGGGCGAGCATCCGGGAAATCTCCTGTACGCCTCCCCCGAGCTGATCTCCGGGAACGGCGCACCACTCGACGCCCGCAGCGACCTCTACAGCGTCGGCTGCCTGCTGCACCATCTACTCTCGGGTATGCCGCCGTTCCCCTCCACGTCCCCTCTGGCCGTCGTCAGCGGGCACCTGTACGAGGCCCCGCCGGCTCTCGGCGAGTACGGAGTGGAGGTGCCGAACGAGCTCCAGGCCTTGCTTTTCGCCCTGCTCGCGAAGGAGCGCACGGAACGGCCGGAATCGGCAGCCGACGTGTACGGCACCCTGGGCCCCTGGCTGCCCACCCCGGCCGCCGGGCCCGCCACACTGCGCAGTTTCGGCCCCGAGGATCCGCGGCGCCCCTTCGTCCTGCCCCAGGGACCGTATCCGGTGTGACGGATTCCGACGCACGATCGTTCCGTCGCCCTGGTGCGGTGAGAGGATGCTGAGCACCCAGCGGGGGCAAACGCAATTCAGGGGCCGGGGGAGCGTGTGAGACGAGTCATCCAGGAACGCTTCGAGCTGATCCGACGCATCGGCCGGGGAGGCATGGGCGAAGTCTGGGAGGCGAAGGACCTCCGGCTCAATCGGCTCGTCGCGGTGAAGCTGCTGCGCCTGGACGGCACCGGCGGAGGCAGTAGCCGACTGGAGCGGCGCTTCGAGCAGGAAGCGGACCTCCTTGCCCGCCTCGGGCACCCGGGTGTACCCGTGATCCACGACACGGGCAGGCACGAGAGTGACGCTCTGTACATCGCCATGGAACTCGTCCATGGCCAGACCCTGGCCGACCGCCTCAAGGAGCACGGCCCGTTCCCGGTGACGCTGGCCGCGAGCGTCGCGGTGCAGACGGTGGAGGTGCTCGCCGAAGCACATCAGATCCCTGTCATCCATCGTGACCTGAAGCCGTCGAATCTGATGCTGACAGACAAGGGGACGCTGAAGGTTCTCGATTTCGGCATCGCCGCCGCCCGGCAGGACGATCCCGACGCGCCACGGCTCACCGGGACGAACGATCTCCTCGGTACGCCGGGGTTCATCTCGCCCGAACAGGGACTGGGCAAGCCGGCAACCGCACGGAGTGACCTGTACGCCCTCGGCTGCGTGCTGTACGAGATCCTGGCGGGGAAGCCGCCTTTCGAGTTGCAGGGTGGCGTGCCGCTCGCCCTGCTCCTCAAACACATGCACGACAAGCCCGCTCCCGTCACCGAGCACCGAGCGGACCTGCCGTCCGAGTTCGCCGACCTCGTCATGCGACTGCTCGCCAAGGACCCCGCGGATCGCCCCTCGGTACGGGAAGTACGGGAAGTGGCTCGCACCTGGCTGGAGCCACAGACGATCCCCGGCCCGCGCACGCCGTCGGCAGACCGCCCCGCCCCCGCGAGCTCGCAGACGCGGTCCGCGTCGGGTGCGGAAGGCGCACAGTCGGCGGCGTCCCTCTCCGAAGAGGTCCGCGCGCTGGCGGCGCGGGGGGAGCATGTCGCCGCCGCGGCCCTCCTGGAGAAACACCTCTGCGGTACGCGCCGACGGCTCGACGACACCGAGGTGCTGCCCTTGCGTCTCACCTACGCCGCGCTGCTGATCGAGTCCGAGGAGTTCACGACCGCGTACGAGGTGTTCTTCAGCCTCGGGGGCGCCCTGCGTCAGCACCGTCCGGCAACAGACCGGGATGTCCTTGCGTGTCGCGCGGGCGCAGCCCGATGCCTCTCGGAACTCGGCCGCACTCCTGAGGCGCGGCACGAGTACGAGGCACTGCTCCCCGTCCAGCAACATGTCTTCGGGCCGATGGACCGGGCCGTCTTCGACACCCGGTACGAGATCGCCGCGCTCACCGCCCGCGGGGGCCAGATCGAGAGCGCTCAGGCCCAGCTGACCGGCTTGGACGCCGACCAGCAGCGCGTCCTGCCACGCACGGATCCCCGGCACGCCAGGACCGCGGCGCTCCTCGGACGACTCGATCGCTTCGAGCGGCGCTCCACGTAGTCCCGATCCGAGCCATCACGCGTGAACTATGTTCACAACAGAATCCCTCGGTTAACATACCGCCCACGGCGGCTTCCCGTTCCGTGTCCTGAATTGCGTAAAGTCGATGCCGTATGCGAGGGCGCGGCCCCGTCACAGAGAGAAGGCACAGCATGACGCAGGCGGCCCGGCGGGATCGCGGCACGGACGCATCGGAGCAGCTGCCCCAGGAGGGCGAGCTGGTCGAGGTGCGCGGCCAGAGCTGGGTCGTCGCCGGTGTCGATGCGGCGCCCGCCGAAGGTGGGCGGGCCGCCACTCTGGTCCACCTCCAGTCGGTGGCCGACGGCCGCTTCGGGGACACGCTCTCCGTCATATGGGAGGTCGAGCCAGGGCGCAGGGTCCTGGACCGGGGCTCGCTGCCCGATGCCTCCGCCTGCCAGTTCGACCCGCCCTCGCGTCTCGCCGCCTTCCTCGACGCCGTCCGCTGGTCGGCGGTCGCCTCCGCCGACGTCAAGACCCTCCAAGCGCCCTTCCGCTCGGGCGTCGCTGTCGAGCCGTACCAGCTCGAACCCGTCTCCCGTGCTGTCGGCGCACCGCGTGTCAACCTTCTCCTCGCCGACGATGTCGGTCTCGGCAAGACCATCGAGGCCGGTCTCGTCGTGCAGGAGCTGCTGCTGCGCGGCAGGGCGCACCGGGTCATGGTGGTCTGCCCGGCGGGCCTCACCCTGAAGTGGCGGGACGAGCTGCAGGACAAGTTCGGTCTCACCTTCACCATCGTCGACTCCGAGCACTGCGCACGGCTGCGCCGGACCCACGGCACGGCGGCCAATCCGTTCCGGGTCCACCCGCTCACCATCATCTCGCTCCCCTGGCTGCGCGGTCCGAAGGCGCAGCGGCTACTGGACGAAGTGGTCCCGGCCCGGGAGGAGAACCAGGAGGACGGGTCCCAGCAGCGCCGCTTCTTCGACCTTCTCGTCCTGGACGAGGCTCACCATGTCGCACCGGCCGCACCCAAACAGGTGTATGCGGTCGACTCCCAGCAGACCAAGCTGATCCGGCGCCTGGTGCCGCACTTCGAGCACCGGCTGTTCCTCTCCGCGACCCCGCACAATGGCTACCCGGAGTCGTACACCGCGCTGCTCGAACTCATCGACAACCAGAAGTTCGCCCGGGGTGTCGAACCCGACAAGCAGTCCCGGGACGAGACGGTCGTACGCCGTCTGAAGGTCAACGTCACCAACCCCGACGGTACACAGCGCTTCCGTATCCGCCAGACCCACGAGCTCCCCGTTGAATACACCGAGTTGGAACGGGAGATCCACGGCCTGCTCGGCAGCTTCGCCGACCTGCGCAAGCGTCGTATGGCCCCGAAGGCGCGCGGTGGCCGCCGTGCCGCCGACCTCGTCACGCTGCTGCTGAAGAAGCGCCTCTTCTCCTCCCCCGCCGCCTTCCTGCACACCGTCAAGGTGTACCTCTCCCACCTGGACGACACACACGGCCGCACGCGTTCCGCCGCCGCCGAAGTCCCCGAGTGGCTGGAAGAGTTCGCCGACCTCGCCGCCGACCTGGACGACCTCGGCCTGGCCGACGCCGAGGACGCGGCCCTCACCCGCTCCACCAGCCTGACGCCGCAGGAGGACGGGGACGAGCTGACGCTGCTGCGGGAGATGGAGCGCTGGGCTCTCATGCACGAGGCCGCCGCCGACTCCAAGGCCGACGCGCTGATCAATGAGCTCAAGGCGATCTGCCGCCCCGACCAGCACTGGCTCAACGAGCGGGTCGTGGTCTTCACCGAGTACCGCGACACCCAGAAGTGGCTGTTCAGCCTGCTCCAGCAGCATCAGCTCACCGACGGCGGGCGGGTCGCCGTGCTGCACGGCGGGCTGAACGCCGAGGAGCGCGAGGAGATCCGGCTCGGCTTCCAGGCCCATCCGGCCACCGAGGAAGGCAAGGTCCGCATCCTGCTGGCGACCGACGCGGCCAGCGAGGGCATCGACCTCCAGAACCACTGCCACCGGCTATTCAACTACGACATCCCGTTCAACCCCAACAAGCTGGAGCAGCGCATCGGCCGGATCGACCGCTGGGGCCAGCGCACGGATCCGGAGATCACCCATTTCATCGGCGCCGGCTGGGAGAAGGCCAAGGCCGGCTCCTACGAGGCCGACCTCGAGTTCCTCTCCCGCGTCGCCCGCAAGGTCGCCAAGATGGAACAGGACCTCGGCTCGGTCAACGCCGTCATCGCCGAGGCCGTACAACGGCGCATGACCGGCGACCAGATGCCCGTGGACATCGAGA
Source organism: Streptomyces sp. adm13(2018) (assembly GCF_008042145.1). GTDB lineage: Bacteria > Actinomycetota > Actinomycetes > Streptomycetales > Streptomycetaceae > Streptomyces. The sequence goes on along the minus strand of NZ_RDBH01000141.1, from coordinate 1,260,170 downwards.
ACGCGAAGCCGAGGCAGATCGCCGGCCGCAAGACCGGCGGCGACATCGCCGCCGAGCAGAACGTGACCGCGCAGGCCAAGCGTCTCGCCGACCAGTACCAGGAGACGGTCGACACCCTCGGCCTGACCCCGGCCAACATCAAGCGCGTCGTCGACACCGCGCTCGCGCTCGACCACCAGCAGCCCCTCGCTCCCCACCACAGCGTGGACTTCGAGGGCGGCCTGTACGACGTGCCGCCGCTGTCCGGCACGTGGGAGCGCGCCACCCGGGGCCTGGCCCACAAGCTGCGCCCTGCCGAGCAGCGCCCCGTCACCTTCGACCCGCAGATCGCCGCGCTCGGTCGTGACGACATCGTGCTCGCCCACCTGAAGCACCCACTGGTCGCGCTCTCCACCCGGCTGCTCACCGCCGCGGTCTGGAACGCGGACAGCGTCGGCCTGCACCGCGTCGCGGCCGTTGTCAGCGACGACCCCGCTCTTCAGACGACGCTCGTCTCGGCCTACGCGCGGTACGTCCTCGTCGGCGCGGACGGCACCCGCCTGCACGAGGAGATCCTCTACGCAGGCGGCTGGTTCGGCGACACGGGTCGCTTCCGCCGCTGGGACTCCGTCGGCGCCCAAGGTGCCGCCCTGGGTCGCGCCCTCACCGACGGCACCGAGGCCGCGCCCGCCCTGCGCCAGGAGCTCACCGGTGCCTGGTCCAAACTGAAGGACCCGCTGTACGACTCTCTGGCCGCCCGCGCCCGCGAGCGGCGCGCCTCGCTGGAGAACGCCCTCGACAGCCGCCGCGCCGAGGAGGAGGCCCGCATCCAGGCCACCCTCGACCGCTTCGAGGCCACCCTGCGCGCCAAGCTCAAGGAGGAGGGCGACGACGACAACGAGCAGATCGCGCTCTTCGGCACCCGCGAGGTGTCCACCGCCGAGCAGCGCCAGTACCGCGAGGACCGCGAACGCTGGCAGGCGCGTATCGAGTCCCTGTCTGCCGAGCGGGAGCGTGAGCGCGCCACCATCGCCGCCCGCTACCACGAGCCGCGCTCCCACCTCTTCCCCGTCGCCGTCGTCTTCGTGATCCCCGCAAAGGAAGCCCGCCGATGAGCCCCCGCCCCGCCGCCTCCCGAGGACTCGCCGCCGCCCGGGCCAAGGCGCTCGACGGCCGCTCCCAGCACCAGGAGTGGCTCGACCTCACCGAGGTCTCGGGCCCCTTCCTGACGATGCCGGTACTGCTCCACACCTGGCCCCAGCTCGACGCCCTCGACAAGGACGAGCGCGCCCGTCTGCGCGCCCAGCACGCCGACTGGCAGACCAACACCGCGGCAGGCCGGGACGAGTGGGTCGCGTACATCCTGCGCTCGCTCCTTGAATGGGGCGACGCGCTGGCCCTGCGGCAGGGGGAGGGCGAGGACGTACCGGACCTGGTCCTGGACCGCTTCACGCTGGACGTCCCCGAGCACGGCGCCCGTCTGCGCGCCGACTTCGCCCTGGTCGAGCCCGGCGCGGACCTCGCCGCCGAACCGGATGCGACCACGGCCGCCAAGCGGGTCCGTGTGCTCGGCATGACCGTGCCGAGCGGCACCGCCCCCACAGCGCGTGCGAACTGGGGCGGCGACTGGGCGGCCAGTCCGGCCGACCGCCTGGCCCGCCTCCTCCGCCACCACGACATCCCGCTCGGCCTACTCACCGACGGCCGCTGGTGGTGCCTGGTCTGGGCGCCGATCGGCGGCGTCACGACCACGGCCGTCTTCGACTCCATCGACTGGAACGCGGCCGCCGATCGGAACGTCGTCCGCGCCTTCGTCTCCCTGCTGCGCCGCCGGCGCTTCTTCGAGTACGAGGAGTCCGAGACCCTCGTCGGCCTGCTGAGGAAGAGCCTGGACGCGGGCGACGAGGTCACCGACGCCCTGGGCGTCCAGGTCCGTCAGGCGGTCGAGCTCCTGGTCGACGCGATCGGCCGTGCCGACGCCCGGACGATGGAGAACGGCGCACCCGGCCTGCGCGCCGACGGCGTCGCAGCGAGCGAGGTCTACCGGGGCGCGGTCGCGGTGATGATGCGCGTCGTCTTCCTCCTCTTCGCCGAGGAACGAGGGCTCCTTCCGGCGGACAACGAGGTGTACGCGAAGTCCTATTCGGCCCGCTTCCTACGGGCTGAGCTGAAGGCACGGGCGGACGCCGAGGGCGAGGCGTCCCTGGAGCACACGACGGCGGCCTGGCACCGGCTCATCGCGCTGTTCCACGCGGTGCACGGCGGCGTCAAGCACCCGGAGCTCGTCCTGCCGGCGTACGACGGCTCGATCTTCGACCCGAGCACGTACCCCTGGCTGGAGTCCCAGTCCGGGCTCCTGCCGATCGACGACCGCACGGTCCTGCACATGCTCCAATCCGTCCAGGAAGTCCGCGTCGGCACGGGCAAGCAGCGCGAGACCCGAACGCTCAGCTTCCGCGCGCTCGACGTCGAGCAGATCGGTTACGTGTACGAGGGCCTGCTCTCGTACGACGGCGAGCGCGCCGTCGAGACCATGGTGGGCCTGATCGGCCCCGCGGGCATGGAACACGAAGTGCCGCTGCGGGAGCTGGAGTCCCTTGCGGCGCAGTCGAACGGCAACGTCAAGACGCTGGCGAAGAAGATCTTCGAGCAGTGGAAGGACCCCAAGCCGCCGGCGAACGCGACAAGGCTGGAGAAGCTGCTGTCCCCGGCAAAGGGCGCGAAGGGCGAGTCCGACGCGGAGGCACGGCGGCTAATCCAGGCTGCTTCACGGGACGCGGGGCTCACGGAGCGGCTGCTGCCGTTCTTCGGACTGCTGCGGAGGGATCTGCGAGACCTCCCGGTGGTGATCAGGGCGGGTTCACTGTTCGTCACGGAGTCCTCACTCCGGAAGAACACCGGCACGCACTACACCCCGCGGTCGCTGGCGGAGGAGGTCGTCCGGCACGCGCTGGAGCCCCTGGTGTACGAGCCGGGCCCGCTCCAGACGGCGGACGAGTCGGCCTGGGTCCCGAAGTCCGCGAGCGAGATCCTGGACCTGAAGGTCGCGGACATCGCGATGGGCTCGGCGGCGTTCCTGGTCGCGGCGTGCCGGTACCTCGCCGACCGCCTCATCGAAGCGTGGGCGCGCGAGGAGCGCGAGGACGCGGTGACGTACCGGGCCGCCGGTCGGGGCGTCGACACCGTGACGTCGGTGGACGCGGAGTCCGACCCGGTGGTCGTGGAGGCGCGCCGCCAGATCATCGAGCACTGCCTGTACGGGGTGGACATCAACCCCATGGCCGTGGAGATGGCCAAGCTGTCGCTGTGGCTGGTCTCGATGGACCCGGAGCGCCCGTTCACGTTCCTGGACGACCGTCTGGTGGCGGGAGACTCGTTGCTTGGCGTCTCGTCGATGGACCAGCTGACGGCGGTCCACCTGGACGTGGCGAAGGGCGACCTGCTGGGCGCGGAGGCAGACACGGAGACGCTGGTGGCGGAGGTGGTTGCTGCTCGGCACGCCATCACGGAGCTGGGCGACAGCCCAGAGGAACTGGCCCAGAAGCGCGAACTGTTGCGGGGCGTCCGCGATAAGACGGCGAAGCTGAGGCTGGTCGGCGACCTGATCGCGGGCGCGGCACTGGCGACTTGCGCGTCAGGCCGGGTGGCCTGGTACGAGGACGAGGGCGGCGAGCGGGTCAGGGACCTGTTCCCGACGGCGGCGCGACTGGCTCGAGACGTGGTGCCGGCGGCGGTTGCGGATGAGTCAGTGGTGGTGACGGAGGCGCGGAAGCAGGCGGCGGAGTGGCTAGCGAGCGAGCTGCCGGAGGGCGGGCTGCGGAGGGTGCCGGTACATTGGCCGCTGGAATTTCCGGAGGTGTTTGCGGAGAGGGGTGGGTTTGATGCGGTGGTGGGGAATCCTCCGTTCTTGGGTGGACAGAAGCTGACCGGCGCGATGGGCGAGGCTTATCGCGAGTACATGGTGGATTACCTTGCATGGGGCAAGCGGGGTAGTGCGGATCTAGTAGCCTATTTTCAGCTACGCACTCACACACTGACCAGCAAACACGGAAAATCCGGATTGGTAGCGACGAATACGCTCGCACAAGGCGAATCGCGCAGCGTTGGCCTCGACCAACTACACGCTGCGGGCGTGACCATTTATCGGGCCATCAAGAGCGCACCCTGGAAGTCAAATTCCGCAGCGCTTGAATATTGCGCAATCTGGGCAACTAAATCGCCGATCAGCGACTTTGCTGAGGTTGTTTTGGACGGCACAAAGGTAGCGAATGGCATTACGCCAGCACTCAACCCCGGCACTCGGGAGCTTCGATGGGTCGAGTCGCTCGAATCAAACCGCAACCAATGCTTCCAGGGAAGCAACATCGTCGGTCTTGGCTTCGTAGTAACTGAAGCCGAAGCTCGCGCATGGATTGCCACCGATGGGCGAAATTCGGACGTGCTCTACCCCTACGTAGGCGGTCAGGATCTAGTAAATATCCCCACACTCGACTCTGGTCGATGGATCATCAACTTCCACGACTGGCCCTCCTCGCGCGCCGCCGAATACAAGCAACCTTTCCAGCGCGTCGTAGATCTCGTCAAACCAGAGCGCGAACAAAACAATCGAAAAGTATACCGCGATCACTGGTGGCAGTATGCCGAAAAGAGACCGGCTCTAACGAATAAGCTCGGCAAGATCAGCAACTGCATCTCCATCCCGAGGATCAGCAAGTACGCTCTACCCGTCATGATGCCGACCCGGCACGTGTTCGACCAGATGCTTGTCATTGTCGCATCCGAAGACCGTGCGATGCTCGCAGCGTTGAGTAGCTCCCCCCATCTCTGGTGGGTCATCGAGTATTCATCAACGCTGGAAACTCGGACCAACTATTCGATTTCCTCTGGCTTTGAGGCTTTCCCGACTCCTAACCTCACCGGAAGGATGCGCACAGCCGGTAGCCATCTCGACGAGTTTCGCCGCGAGCTCATGATTCGCCGCAACATCGGCCTGACCGCCACCTACAACCTCGTCCACGACGCGACCTGCCAAGATGCCGACATCGTCGAACTCCGCCGTATCCACGAGGAGGTCGACAAGGCCACCGTCGAGGCCTACGAGTGGCACGACCTCCTGGACGAGACCGGAGCCACGCCGGCCGCCGACCCGACCCACGTGACCGTCCCCCTCGACCACGGGTTCCACGAAACCGATCAGGGCACCCGCTACACCATCGGCCTCCTCGCCCGTACCGAGATCATCGACCGGCTCCGTCAGCTCAACCACCAGGCCTACGCCGACGAGGTGTTCCTCGGGCTGCACAAGAAGCCCAAGAAGCACCCGGACATGCCCCCGCCCTCTCCCGAGGCACACCGCAAGAAGGCGGAGCAGTCACGGAAGACCACTAGGGTCGACTTCGAGGACGACGGACTCTTCCGGCCCGAGGGAAGCCTCTTCTAGAGCGACGCCCCTCCGCACAGCGCACAACCCGTCTCCGTACCGATGGCGAAACGCCCCGGTACGGAGACGGGCGTACCTGACGACCCCACGCGCACCGCGCCGACCCTCACCGCGAGGTCTCATGTCGCCGTACGGACACGATCACCGGCTCGTACAGACCGGCGTCATCCGTCACAAGGACTCCGACCACCCGGTCATCCTTCCGATGGCCGCCCACGAGCTGGACCTGTGGCGCAGAGCCCACCCCACCTACAGCTACTGGTGCGGCACACAACTGGGTGGCTGTGGAGGCGAGTTAAGCGACCGTCGCTACACCAACAAGGTATGCCACTTCGCCCACCACCCCAACGCCGTCTGCCACCGCACCGCGAACGGCGAATCCAGCGCTGACCACCTCTTCATCAAGCGCGGCGTACAACACCTGCTCAGCAGGCAGCAGGTACGTGGCAGGGTCAAAACCCGGGACCTCGGTACCGGCCCCGGCGACGCCGTCGATGTCGACCTGCCCGGAGCCCGTCGCAGGCTCCGATTCCAGCTCGGCAACCTCGACTACCGCGCCTGGCGGCGTTCCGCCGACGACCTGGCCGAGGAGGGCGTGGACGACCTCGACTGGGTCTTCGGCCCCGACACCCCCGTCACCCGCGAACTCGTCGGCCGGCACGGCTTCTGCCTCCGCGTCCGTCTCGAAACCGTCGGCGGTGAGCGTCGCGTCCACATCGGCGCCGAGACACAGGACCGGACGGTCGAGTGGACCCCGCTCGAAGAGTGCAAGCTGACGCCGACCGGCCTGATCACCCCACGCGTCGAGTCGATCCGCATATCGCAGCCTCGTCCGAAGCCGTTCACCTTCCCACTCGCGGGAGGGGTGATCTTCGTACCCGTCCCGGAGGCCTCGGCCCCCACCAACTCGCCCTTTGTCGACGACGATCGGCACCTCATCGTGGCCGACGTCAAGCCGGTCGACAGCCCCGTCGTCCGCGCCCTGCTCTCTCTCCCCGGAGATACGGACCCACCGCCCGCTGACCACGTCTACCGCGCCGCCTACTCGGCTCACATGCTGGTCACCGAAGGCGGCGGCTGGGCGGTGCACACCGACCGCTATGTCCGCCTGAACGTCAACGAGGCCCAGCGCACCGGCCTCTGGGTTCCGCCCCCGATGGCAGGCACCGCACCTGTACCGGCCACGCGCCCGCCGTCTCAGCCCAAGCAGCCGACCGAGGCACAGGTATCCCCGCCCGAGCCTGCTCGCATGCAGCAGCGCCCAGCCAAGCCGACGGTCCTCACCAAGGACGACCTGGTGGTTCGGCTGCGTGATGCGCTCGCGGAGCGCGCCCGGCTGGGTGCCACCACGACCTGGGAAGCTCTCGCCAAACAGATCGGATTCGACGCGGCGGAACTCTCCGCCGCCGATCGCCGTGATCTGCTCGTGGAAGTGGATTCGCCGTTGTCCGAGTACGTTCCGGTCAGATCCGCCCTACTCCGTGAGGGCACCAAACCGCTTCCGTACCTCGGGGACATCCTCGATCGCCTCGGCGTCCCCTACGCGAAGGGTTCCTCCCAGATCCGGCAGTGGGCCGTGGTCGAACGGGATCGCGCCTACGCCGCGTACGGGCAGCCGGCCCGAGCCATGGGGGCGCGCCTGAATCTGGCCCCCGCTCAAAGGCATCTGCTCACCAAAACCCCGGGCCCTCGGAAGTCCGTCCAGGTGCTCACACCGGTGCGGCGAAGCGAGCCCAAGCAGCATGCCCGGACCGATGCACGAATGAGCGAACTGATCGCCCAGCTCAGAGAAGTGCGATCGCGCCTCACCAAATCGGTTCGGAAGCGGGTCAACCGGTCGATCCGTGGAGCCGAGGCATGGCTCGGCACTCTGCCTATGCAACGCGTCCCCGCCAGGGCGCGAGCTGCTGCCCAGAGCCGCGAACATCACGTCAGCTCTCTGGAGAACGCCCTCACCGCTGCTCGTACAGATATCGCCGGATCAGAGTTCCTCACGCGCCATCAGGACGCGCAGAAGTCGACTGTCCCGAAGGCAGAGAAGACGGCCCCCATCCCCACCAAGTTCTCATCTGCGCCGGCGGCTTCGACCGACACGTCGACATCGGAAGCACGGCTGACCCGCCAACTACTCAGGGCGGCGTCTCGCGGCGAGACGGTCCACCTCCTCGACCTCGAAGGTGGCATAACTCTTCCAGACGCCACTCTGCGCATGAGGCTGGTGTCCGTGGACCGCAACGCAGGCCCGGACGGCCCCTTGCTCTCGGCCCTCGTCACGGCACCTGCGGGCGGACCTGTGCTGTTCTTCCGCAAAATCCTCAACGAGTTGGGACTCGCCGTGCCACAGACCGACCAGGCGCTCAAGGCCATCTGGCATCGAGAGCAGGAGCGGGCCTACGCGGCACACGCGACTCCTCCCCGCCCCATGCCACCCCGCCTGGTACCTCCCGCGGAGTCGGTCAGTTGAGCGGCTGCGCCCCGGCATACCCCAGGAACGTGGTCCACGTGGTGGGTGCGAGCGTGAGCCTGGGGCCTGCCGGGTTCTTCGAGTCCCGTACGTGGATCTCGGCCGACGTGACGCCAACCTCGACGCAGTCGCCACCGCCCGATCCGCTGTAGCTGCTCTTGCGCCAGTTCAGCAGTCCGTCGTGTTCGGTAGCCCGCTCCATTTTCATGCTGCTCCTGCAAGCCGTTCGACGAGACGCGCAGACTCTTCGACGTTGAGGGCCTGCGAGCGCAGCTTGCCATATCGCAGACCGAAGGCGCTGACCTTTGCTGGGTCACTGATCACGATGCCGACCTCCTGGGCCTCGATGTAGCCGAAGTGGCGGTGTTCGAGGGTCTCCAGGAGGACGAACGCTCCGTTGAGACCCGGGTGGTACCCAGGAGCCTCCGGCATCACTTGCAGCTCGACGTTGCGCATCGCACCAATCTTGAGCAAGTGCTCCAGCTGAGACCGCATCAGCGCTTCGTCACCCATCGGGTTGACGAGCGTCGCCTGGCCGATGATGAACGACAGCTGCACGATCGGTGCTCTGGTGAGGAGCCGCTGCCGGTTCAGTCGGGCCTCTGTGTGCAGCTCGATGGTCTCCTCGTCCAGGGGAGGGCAATGCGCGGAGAACAGCGCCTTCGCATACTCCGGCGTCTGCAACAACCCCGGCACCACCAACGGGTCATAAGCGAACCGACTCACCGCCTCCGTCTCGATCAGCGCGAAGTCCTGGAAGAATTTTGGCAGTTTGGCCCGGTCCACCTCCTCCTGGAGCTCCCGGAGCACTCCCCCCGCCTCCAGCATCCGCTCCGCCGCCTCCGTGAACGCCGCCTTCGCCGGCCGTCGCCCCTGCTCGATCGATGCCACCTGCTCATACGAGTAACCGGTCGCGTCCGCGAGGCCTTGCTGCGTCAGGTTGGCCCTCCGACGGAACAGCTTCACGAGCTTCCCGTACGCAACCCAGATCGCCGGATACTCCTCCTCCCCCGTCCGCTTCTTCCCCTGTCCTGCCAGCTGCCCCTCGCCCATGCACCACCACACCCCGATGCGCCCACGTACCGCCATACAGTTCCCAGTTGAACGCGGTACGCCCCGCCCCGGTAACGGCCGACGCCCCGTACAAACCCGTACCCGACCCGTACAGCGTGCTCGGGTACGTCCATCCGACCTGGTCAGCGTATGGGCGTGACAGGACGGTTACACCATGAAGTCAGAAATCGCCGCCCCCGCCACCCACTTCAGAGTCCAACTCAGCTCCACCCGGCGCGGCGCGCGTCTCGCCCGCCTCCTCGTCGAGCGGCAGCTGGACGACTGGGGACTCGCCCCCACGGACCCCACCTCCGCCGCGCTCGTCGCCATCACCGCGGAACTCTCCGCCAACGCGATCACCCACGGCCGGAGTCCCGGCAGGGACTTCGCCGTGCGGCTACTCCGCTCCACCGATCACCTCCGTGTCGAAGTCAGCGACACCCGCCCCGACAGGCTTCCGGCGATGCCCCTGCGCGACCACCCGAGCATGCCGTCACCGGTCGCGGCCTCCTCCTCGTCGACGCCTTCGCCGACCAGTGGGGCTGTGAAGCGCGTGCCCCCTACATCAAGACAGTCTGGGCCGAGGTGTCCCGACGGGTGGGGTGTGACTTGGACGAGACGGCTCACCCTCGCCATCAACAGCATGTCATCCTCTAAGCATCCAGCGGCCTTGTGTGAACTGAGTCAACACACCTAGAGTCTACGCATGGCCACCACGGGGTACTCCACCGAATTCCACTCCCTTCGCCACGCCTGGTTCAAGGACGCGGCCTCACATCTGTCAGATCTCCTGGCCCATCTCTCCCCGGATGTGCACCGCTCCCTCCCCTACGACCTCGGCCCCCGCGACCTCGTCGCCGCGACCTTCCTCACCCGCGTCGCACATGCCGACGTGGCACGCCGGGAGATCGCCTTCGTCGCGGGGGATCTCGTACGCCTGGCGGGGACTCGCACGACCCAGGAGCCGGAGCGGGTGGGAGAGATCGAGGAGTTGTGGCTCGCACTGCGGGAGCCGACCCTCCCCATCCTGCGGTCGTGGTGGCTGGAGCCCGTCTCTGAGGGGTTTCTCGCGTACTGGGCTCGGACCAGGGCCGAGGAAGTGGGATGGCCGCGGGTACATCAGGAGTTGCGCGAGCGGTGGTCCTTGGACAACGACGGCATCTGGCGGCGCGGCCTGATGCCCACCGACGGGCCAGGCGACGACGACTGGTGCGGGTACTTCGCATTCCTGGAGGCGAACACGCACGACCAGGAGGTGGACCTCGCCCGGATGCTGCTCGCTCGGATGGACGGACTGGCCGAGGAGATCGACGCATTCGCCGCCGAGTGCGCGGCCGAGCTGGCCGACGCACCCCATCTGCGAACCATCCACGGGGAGCGGACGCTTGCCACCTCACTCACCACGGTGATCGAGGGAAACTTGAAGGCGGCTGGCGGAGGCGGTTTCCCCCCGGAACTTCAGGCTGCCGCCGAGTCGATGCGCGACACGGGGCGAGCGTATCTCCGCTGGCTGGAGGACGAGTTCATCGCGGGCCTCACTCCACTGGAGCTCGCACATCTCGATCTCGGTTCGGCCGAGGACGCGCGATGCGAGGCGTACATGCGCACGTTCTCGGAGATCTGGTGCACGCCGGGGGTCACGGCTCTGCCGACTCCTGTCTTCACGGAGGAGGACTACGCGCCCCTCAGGCCCGCCGAACGACCCCGCGCCATCGTTCCGGAGTGGATGGGCAGGGTGGGCGAGGTGCTCTCGAAGGCCGGGCAGCTCGGCTGGACCTGTACGGTCGGTTCGCAGCCGTGGTGGCTGTACGTGGCCGAGGCCGGCCTGGAGTCGGCGGCGGTCCTGCGGTTCAAGCACGACGGTCAGGTAAGGATCGGGCATCGCACCCTCGACGACCCCAACGACATGCTCGTCGGGTTCCCCGCCCATGACCCTGACGCACAGAGCCTCCACATGAGGTTCCGCTACGACGAGGACGACGCACGCCAGATGTGCGAGCTGCTGATCCTCTCGCGCGCCGGGCGTGCACAGCTCGGCTTCCTGGTGTGCGATGCGACAGAGACCTTCCGCATGCTGCGCATGGTCAGCGTTCCCCTGCCCCCAGCTCTGCGCCTCGCCATGCGGGACAAGGCACTGCGTCAGCTGGACGCCATGACGGGTGGCGACCTGCGCAAGCTGGCGGAGCTTCTCGCCCCGGAGCCCGGCATCACGCCACCCACGGAGGAGCCAGTAGAGGAGGGGCTGTTCGACGACGGGCTCTTCCCCCGCGAGGACACCCTCTTCTGAGAAGCCGTCACGTCTCAACTTCCCCACCACAGGCAGCTGTCATTGTGAACACAGTCAACGCATGACATCCTCCCTTCATCCGTCGCATCGCGCCACGCACAGGTAGCCTCGTCCAGTTGGCTCCCCTCGCACGAAAGGGCCCCGTCACATGCCGTCCCAGCCCGCCGCCGCCACCCCTGGCGTGCCGCACCCCCTCGACGAGGTACCGCAGACATTCCTCCCCGGTGATTCGTATGACGTGCGCGACGGCCTGGTGAAGTACATCCGTGACGACCTGCTCGGCCCGTGGGACGGGGTCACCGAGGAACTCCCCCACCGCTCGGCCGGACCACGCGACCGTTACCTGGTCGGCATGCTCGGGCCCCGCCCGGAGAGCAGCGATACCGCGACCCAGATCGCCCGCAACGCCGCCCATCTCGCCGACGTCGAGCCCGGAAGCGACGACGGCAAGGAAGAGGCCGGCCTGGAAGACCGGCTCACTCCGCAGGCTTCCGGGCGGATCTGGGCCTCCTCCATGGGGCTCTCCTTCGTCGTCCCGGCCTCCGTCGGCGCGCTGACCGTCGCGGCGACCTGGGGACGGTACTCGCAGACCAGCGGACTCACCGACGACGGGCGCCCCGCGCAGGTCTGGGGACGGGAACCCGTCAAGCACGAGAGCGACGTCCATGTGGCGCGGACCGGTGACCAGAGCCGCGTCCTGGAAGGGGACGAGTCCTCGGGCATCCTCCTCGACGTCCAGGTGCGCGAGCGTGCCACGGGCGAAGGCGGCGAGGACCTGCGCGTCGTGGAGGTCGCACTGATCAACCGGCTGCGCGAAGGCGACACCGATCGCCGGGACACCCAGTGGCTGTTCCAGGCCGCTCTCACCGTGACGGCGTTCCCCGACGAGCGGGCCGCTGTCTTCCTGCCCATCGACGATCCGCTCGACCCCACCACGGCCGACGGCTCCGAGGACGCGGAGGAGCGGCGGCTGCGGCTGCTCTACCGGGACAGCCTGCGGCACGCGGTCGGCCGTAACGTCGCCGTACAGGTACACGTACGCAAGGGTGAGCGGCGGGCACACCGCCTGGAGACCACCTGGCTCCCGGCCTACGACGTCCCGGCCACCTCGGCGCCCACCGCCGCCGAGCAGCCGCTCCTCGACGGGCTCGAACTCGGCATGGACGAACTGGCCGCCCTGGCCGTGCCCGAGCGCCGTAAGGAGCTGACCGAGGTTCTCGCCCCGCTCGCCGACGGCTACAGCAGGTGGCTGGAGGAGCAGCGCCAGAAGGCACAGGGCCTTCCCGAGGACCTGCGGATCGCCGCCGAGACCGCGATCGACCAAGCAGAGGAGGTCTGCCACCGCATCGCCTTCGGCATCGACGCGCTCAGCGCCGACAAGGACGCCCTCGAAGCCTTCCGGTTCGCCAATCGGGCGATGGCCCTCCAGCGGCGCAACACGGCCATCGCCGGACTTCGGACCGGGCAGGAGGGTGTCACGTACCAGCAGGCGTACGACGAGGTATGGGGCAGGGGCAAGGAAGCGGCCAGTTGGCGCCCCTTCCAGTTGGCGTTCGTCCTGCTCAACCTGGCCTCGCTGACCCAGCCTGGCCATCCGCACCGCGGCACTGGGCGCGAGGCCCTTGTCGATCTGCTGTTCTTCCCGACCGGTGGCGGCAAGACCGAGGCCTATCTGGGCCTCGCCGCGTACACCTTCGCGCTGCGCCGCCTTCAGGGCGTGGTGGGCAGCGGATCGGAGGCGCGGGACGGCAGCGACGGTGTCGGCGTCCTCATGCGCTACACGCTGCGTCTGCTGACGGCCCAGCAGTTCCAGCGGGCGGCCGCTCTCGTCAGTGCCTGCGAGGTGCTGCGGCGCGAGGAGTTCACTCGGGACGCACGGTGGGGCATCACCCCGTTCCGTATTGGCCTGTGGGTCGGCAACTCCGTGTCGCCGAACTGGTTCTCCGAGGCACAGGAGCAGATCGCCGGCGCCAAGGAGAGCTCCAGCGACAAGCACGCGCGGGTGATCCAGGTACTCAGCTGCCCGTGGTGCGGCGAAGGTCTGACCGCCCACTCGAACATGGAGTACGACGCGGACCGGCGCCGCGTGCTGCTCTACTGCCCGCGGGGCGAGGGTGAGAGCCGTTGCCCCTTCTCCCGGCTCGGCTCGCGTAACGTCGAGGGGTTCAGCGAGGGCATCCCGGTGATCACCGTCGACGAGGAGATCTACCGGCTTGCCCCCGCGATGGTCATCGCCACCGTGGACAAGCTGGCGCAGCTGCCGTGGAACGGATACGCGGGGCTTCTCTTCGGGCGCGTCACCGACTGGTGCGCGCGGCACGGATACCGCCATGCCGACCTGGACGAGCGGACCGACTGCCGCAGCAGGCACACGAAGAAGGGAAAGCTGGAAGCGGTGGCCGCTCGTCCCGTCACCCGGCTGCGCCCGCCGGACCTGATCATCCAGGACGAGCTGCACCTGATCTCGGGGGCCCTGGGCACGACGGTCGGACTCTTCGAGGCCGCCGTGGACCAGTTGTGCAGTTGGTCGTTCACGGACAAGACCGGACGCCGCCACGAGGTCGGTCCGAAGATCGTCGCCTCCACTGCGACGACGAAGAGGGCGGCCGACCAGGTACGGGGAGTGTTCGCCCGCCAGGTCGCGGTCTTCCCGCCCCAGGTCCTGGACGTCGGCGACACCTTCTTCTCCCGGCAGGTCGAGCTGAGCCGTTCCGACCCCGGCCGTCGCTACCTCGGTGTGTGCGCGCACGGCACGCGCCTGAAGGCGGCCGAGATCCGGGTCGCCGAGATCATGCTGCTCGGCGCGCAGCAGCTCTTCGACGAGCACGGTGCGGCGGCCGATCCGTACATGACGCTGGTCGGCTACTTCAACGCCACACGCGAACTCGCCGGCATGCGCCGCTACATGGACGACGACATCGCCACCCGGGTGCGGGTGAACGGCGGTCGCAAGGGACACAGGACGATCTCCGACCGGATCGTCACCAAGTCGGGGATGCTGAACATCCAGGAGCTGACGTCACGGATCTCGTCCGCCGACATCGGAGCCACGCTCAAGCGTCTGGAGACCGCCTTCGACCCCGAGCGGGACACTTCGCTGCGCCGCAGGGCCCTCTTCATGGAGTATGCGGTGGCACGCAAGGAGAAGCGCGAACCCAGGGTCAAGCTGACGCCTTTGCAGCGGCAGGCCGTCGATGTCGTGCTCGCCACCTCGATGCTCCAGGTCGGCGTGGACGTCTCGCGTTTCGGCCTGATGCTCGTCGTCGGTCAGCCGAAGAACACCGCCGAGTACATCCAGGCGTCCTCGCGCGTCGGCCGTGACGCCCGCCGCCCCGGCCTGGTCGTCACCCTGTACAACTGGTCCCGCCCCCGGGACCTGGCGCACTTCGAGGACTTCGGTCACTACCACGCCACGTTCTACCGGCAGGTCGAAGCCCTTTCCGTCACGCCTTTCACCCGTCGTGCCCTCGACCGGGGTACCGCGCCGACGTACATCGCGGCACTGCGCCAGGCCACCCACGAGCACTCGCGCAACACCGACGCCCAAAGCATCGACCTGGACGGGCCGATCGCCGCCGAAGTCGAGGCGCGGCTGCTTGACCGGGCCGACCGGGTGGGCGGAGCGACCGCCCAGCGCTATCTCGCCGAGCGGATCAGGGCGTTGAAGGACTCCTGGGCCGAGCAGCGTGAGCGCGGCGGTGTGCTCGGCTACCGGAGGGAGAAGAAGAAGACCAGCCTCGTCACCGGACTGCTCCACCGGGCCGACGGCTCGCGCTGGGACGAGCTCACCGTGCCCATGTCGATGCGCGAGACCGAGAACGAGCTCAACCTGCTGCTGGCCGGCAGCGGGAACTTCGTGGACCAGGCCACGCACAGTGGACCCGACTGGAGGTTCACACCAGCCGGGGACGAGGACGCAGGCGACACGGCGGCACCCGTCGACGCCGACGAATACGGGGACGCCGCCTCCGGCGCGGCAGGAAAGGGACGACGATGAGCACCAACTACTTCCGCCGCGTCGGCGCAGCACGCCCCAGCCACCTGATGTACACGGCGGGGGTCGGCTCACTGATCGACCTGCCGAACTTCTCCGTCCTGGTCAAGGGCCTCGAATCCTGGAGCCACGGCGGCCTGACGGACTACGTGATCGACGAGCCCAGGCTCCGTACTGCCGTCAACCGCTCGCTCCAGCTGTACGGTGCCGCTCGGGTCGAGGAGCTGCGCTCGGCCCCGTGGATGGAGGGTGCGGACAGCTCACCCAAGGACCGGGCAGCGCAGGGTGTGGGTGTACCGGTGACGCCCTTCCCGCAGTGGCTCCGGTGCACGGCCTGCAACATCCTGGCGCCCATCGACGCGGAGGCCTTCACCTTCGTCAACAACAATCCGCGCACTCCGCACGAGGCGAAGTTCGTCCACGACTGCAAGCCCGGCAAGCCGCTCGCGGTCGCGGCCCGCTTCACGCTCGTCTGCACCGACGGACACCTGGACGAGTTCCCGTACGCGCCCTTCGTCCATCACGGCAACGACTGCGTGAAGATGCCCAGGCCTCTGCTCCGCATGAAGGACCACGGCGGCAACCAGGCGGCCAACGTGACCCTGGAGTGCGTCGCCTGCGGTGAGAAGCGCAATATCCGCGACGCGATGGGAGACCGGGGCCGGCGCAACCTGCCCCAGTGCCGCGGTCGTCACCCGCATCTCGGTTCGTACCAGAGCGACGGGTGCGACAAGGAGCCGACCCTCATGGTGGCGGGCGCGTCCAACCAGTGGTTCCCCATGACACTCAGCGCGCTTGCCCTCCCGCCGAGCAGGAACGGCAACCTCAGCGAACTCGTCGAGGAGCGCTGGGTCGAAGTGCAAGGGGTCACCTCACGCGTGGTCTTCGACGCCTTCGCCGCCACCCCCTCGTTCGCGTATCTCAGGGGGTACGACGCCGAAGCCTTCATCGCCGCCGTCCAGGCCCACAGGGACCGGTTGGAGGGGAACACACCCCAGGCGGAAGCGGCTGCCCCGCCGGATCTGCTCAGCCCTGAATGGACCGTCCTGTCCTCGTCCCCCATGCCCGATGCCACCGATGACTTCGCCCTCGAAGCGATGCCGGTGCCCGATGCCCTGACCGACCTCTTCGCGGACGTACGGCAGGTACAGCGGCTGAGGGAGGCTCGTGCGCTGATCGGGTTCACTAGGCTCGACGCCCCGGACCCGGAGGCGCCGGAGATCGCCACACGAGTACGCCTGGACCGCACGTCCCAGAACTGGGTCCCCGCGAGCGAGGTACGGGGCGAGGGGATCTTCCTGCGGGTGCGGGAGGACCTGATGGCCGAGTGGGAGGAGCGCATGAGCAAGTCGCCCGCGATGCAGGCGCACCGCGAGGCGTTCGCCCGCTTCCGCACCAACCGCAAGTCGGACCGGTTGCAGGGCTCGTTTGACCCCATGCGGGGCTGGCCCGGGGAGCGGTACATCGCCCTGCACTCGCTCTCGCATCTCCTGATCCGGACCATCGCCCTGGAATGCGGCTACAGCTCGGCCAGCCTGGCCGAGCGCATCTACGCCGGGGACGAGGAACGCCCGACGACCGGAATCCTCATCTACACGGCCGTACCGGACTCCGAAGGCACCCTGGGAGGTCTCGTCTCCCTCGCCGAGGAACCGCACTTCGAGCGGATCATGCGCCGGGCTCTGAGGGACGCGTCCCGCTGTTCCTCCGATCCGCTGTGCGCCGAGAGGCTGCCGCGCGATCCGGCCGACTATCTCCACGGAGCCGCCTGCCACGTCTGCCTGTTCGTCTCCGAGACGACCTGTGAACGCGGCAATCGCTTCCTCGACCGCCGCTTCATCGTCCCGCTGGGCGACGAGACGGACCAGGTCCTGACGCCGGTGGGTCTGAGGCCGTGAGTCGCGAGGAGTTCGAGGCCGCGGCGCACGCGGTCGCGGCGGTCCTCGGATCCTCGCGCACCAAGGACCTGGCGGGAGTACTGGCCCGCGGGCGCGGAATGGAGCATGCGCTCCTCGCGGTCCAGGATCCGCGTGCGAGCGAGGCGATACGGGAGGTGTACGCGTCGGTACGGCGGGAGCGCATCCCCTATCCGGAGGCCGCGGCCTATCTGCGGGGCTTCGTCGCCGGGCTGGCGGGGCAGCCTGACGAGGCTCACGTCAGTACGGTCTGGAGCGGGCCCGCCACACCGGGCGTGCCGGTTCGGCCGACCGCACGGGTCCTCGCCGAGGTCGTCGGCCGGGCCGAGCGGGAACTGCTGGCCATGACGTACTCGGCCCGTCCCTATGAACCGCTCGCCGTCGCGCTGCGGGCGGCCATCGCGCGGGGCGTCGACGTCCATGTCGTGGTCGAGACCAAGGCGGGAGCCGCGGGCCTGCTCGGCGGGCCGGAGCCGGCCGAGGCGTTCGCGGCCGTGCCCGGCGTACGGTTGTGGCACTGGGACCCCAAGCGGCGCGACCACCGCCAGGCTCGGCAGCACGCCAAGCTGGCGGTGGCCGACCGGCGCGTGCTGCTCCTGGGCAGTGCGAACCTGACGGAGTCAGGTGTCCGCAGGAACCTGGAAGCGGGGGTGTTGGTCACGGGTGGCACCGCCCCTCAGAGGGCTGCCGAGCACATACGGGAACTTCAGCGGCGGGGAGTGCTGAGACCGCTGTATCCGTAGGCGCGCGAAACCCCGAGGGGACGGTGTCTGCCTGCGTCAGACCGGTTCGGTCCCTTCGTCCAGCGGCCGGCGGGCCTCGGCGAGGGCGATCGTATGCACGAACCACTCCAGGACCGCGCTCAGTTCCTCGCTGCGGCCTGCGAAGACCTCAAGGGGGAACGAGGGACGCAGGTCCAGTTTCGCCTCGGCCAAGTCGATGCCCTCGATCGTGTTCAGACGGGTCAACAGCTCGCGTCGCAGCGGCTCGTCGTCGAAGGGTGCGCGGCGCTTCAGGTGTTGGAAGACGACCTCGACCGTACCCGTCTCCGGGTAGAGGGCCAGGGGCCACAGCGTGCGCACGGCAAGTGGCATGCCCACCTCGACGGTGGGAAAACAGCTGGTCTCGTTCGCCCGGCCGTACGCGCGGTAGCCACCCTGCAGCTCCCAGAAGCGGAGTGCGCTCAGCACCCCGTCCACGGTCTGGGGCGTCTGGTTGTCCCTGAGCTGGGATTCGAAGCGGGCGGCGGCCGACTGCTGGTCGTCCTCCGCCTCGCGCGTGGGAGCCGACTCGTCGGAAGCGTCCCTACCCAGCAGGGTTCCCAGGTCCGCGGTGGTCAGGCGGTGGGAGCGGCTGGCCCGGCCCGAGGCGTCGAAAGCGATCCCCTCGGCTTCCAGGAGGACCCGGGGATCGCCCGAGTGCTGGTCGTCGGTCCAGCTGAAGCCGGCCGAGATCCGGCCGTCGGCCGTCAGGACGCGGTAGGCACCGTGGAGACCGGGTTTGGTTCCCACATGGTTGCCCACCGAAATGGCATGGGTTCCAATAAGGGCCGCGAGGTCACCGTACGTGGTCCAGGTCCCCGACGGCATCGCCAGGAGGGCTTCGCGCAGTTCCTTCCAGCCGGCCCATTCGTCGTCCGCCTGGACAAGTTCCTCGATGGGCCCGGGCCACAGCTGGGTCGCCCGCTCCACCAATTCGTCGGCGCGGGCCAGGATCTCCGCCCTGCCCCAGCGCCCCTGTGCCGCGATGCGCTGGTTCATCCGCAGGGCGCTGGAGTCGAGGATCTCCTGCTTGCGGTGGAAGGGGTGGTTGGACAACCGGGCGTTGTCCCCGGACAGCGTGAGGTTACCCAGCGTGTGGACGAGCAGGGCGTGCAGCTCGTCGGGACTCTCGCCGTCCTCAGCCTCTTCCGCCAGCAGGTCGTACCACTGCTGCGCGGGGCGCTGGGGCATTACGTGCTCCACGGTGAGCCGGGCCTTTGCGTAGTCGACCGGCTCACTCGCGCTATAGCTCTCCTCAAGGCGGCGGAGCACTTGGAAACGCTGATTGCTGCGGCCGGTCTTGTAGAAGGGCCGGGTTCGGACCGCCTCGCGGACGGCATCATCGCCCGGCCAGGCGCGCGCGCCCGTCTTGTTCCTCGACAGGAACCGCCGTACGGCCTCGGCGGGCGAGCCGTCCTTGTCCAGCTCCTTGGGGATCTCCATGAACACGCGATTGGTGCCGGTGGTGGACAGACCCGCGAGCAGACGCCGCACCATGTAGCTCTCGGCGTAGGACAGCGCTTCGGCTGCCTCGGCCGCCGTGGCACGATCGGCGTCAACCAGGTCGAGCAGGTGAAGCGCCAGCGGGTAGTGGGTCTGGCCTCCCCACCTGGACAGCCGCTCCAGAGCCTCTCGGAGTCGGGGATCCGTCTCTCGCTGGGGTTCCAGGATCCGCATGAGCCGGCCGGCCCGCTCGGAGAGCAGGACGATTTCGGCGTGGAGCGCCGATTCGTCGTGGGTCAGGCGCTCCAGCCGCTTCTTCTGGTCGCGGTAGATGTCGCTCTGCTTGGCGCGACTGTTGCCGGCGACCACCAGGTCGAGCCAGACGAGCAGTTCCAGGTTGTCCGGGCCGAGCAGCTCCTGCATGGGCAGCCACAGGTCGCGGTAGACCGCCTCGCCCCGGGTCGGCAGGTACATGAAGAGGTAGTTGCGCAGCAGATCGCTCTGGCTCAGGCCGACACCGGTGTTGTTGATCGACTCGAAGATCCGGTAGACGTTGTCGCCCTCGGCTGCCGTGATCGCGACAATCGAGAGAAAGTTGCCGAGTACCGTCTCGACGGCGTCGGTCCATTGCTCTCCGGCGCTCTCCTCGCCCTCGGTCAGCGCTCCGAGGAAAAACAGGTAGGCGGATCCGATATTGCCCGAACCTCCCGCCTTCGGGAGGGACTGGACGCATGCGGTGAAGGCCGCGCGGTCCGCCTGCGTCGGCAGCAGCCGGAAGTGGTCGTCACCGTCCTGGTAGCCGTTGACCAGCAGCAGGTCGTGGATGCGAGCGGCCTTCTTGTCGGATCCCCGCGCCCGCCAGTGATCTCGCAGCGCGGTGAAGGCCAGCATAAGGGTGGTGAGCCGCTGCTGTCCGTCGACGACGAGCCAGCGCTGCATCCCGCCGGCGACGACCCGCTCCGGGGCCAGCACGACCGATCCCAGGAAGTGAGCGGCCGGTGGACGGTTCTCCAGCTGGTCCTCGACGAGCTCCTGCACGTCGTCCCAGAGCTGCCGCAGCTGCTCTCGCTGCCAGCTGTACGTGCGCTGGTAGAGAGGTACTTGGAACTGCATCTCCCCCTGAACCAGCTTGCTGAACGTGATCTCCCGAGCCTGCACGAACGCCCCCTCACACCAAGTTGCCCACGCCGACCCGCCATTCTTCCCCATCCAGGTACGGTGATCGGAAGAATCGACGGACCGCACGACTGGGGGCGACGCATGGCGACGCTGGGAATCCACAAGGACTTCCTCAGGGAATTCGCCAAGCTGGAGAAACCGGTCCAAAAGCGCGTCGAGGAAGTCTTCGACAAGTTCCAGGAGCACCGGCATGCAGGGCTCCACCTGGAGAAGCTGGAGAAGGCGCGGGACCCTCGTATCCGCACCATCCGCATCAACCAGTTCATGCGGGGAGTGGTCCTGGCCCCGGAGTCGGGAGACAGCTTTCTGCTCCTCAAGGTCATGCCTCACGACGATGCCATCGCCTGGGCCGTCAAGCACCGGGCGACCGTCAACTCCGCCACGCGGGGCATCGAGTTGCGCAACGATGTCGCACTGGAGCGGGCGACCGCTGGCGTCCGGGCGATCGCCCCGAAGGATTCCAAGAGGCTGTTCGCGCATGTCGCCGACAAGGAGATGATCCGACTCGGGATCGACCCCGACCTCCTCCCCCTCGTTCGCCATCTCAGCGACGAGGCTCATCTCGACGCCCTGCACAAGATCCTGCCGGAACAGCAGTACGACGTACTGGCAGGCCTCGCTGCCGGAATGGAACCCGAGGACGTCTGGCGCGAGGTCGTGCTCGTACAGCTGGAACAGCCCACAGCCCGTACGTCTCAGCACACCGCTACGGCAGAGAACCGTGATCAATCGGACTCTCCGGCCGGCCAGGACGAGCTCTCTGCCGCCATGGCCCGCTCGCAGGGCAGGATCGCCCTCGTCTCCGGACCTGACGAGCTGATGGACATCCTGTCGCGCCCCTTCGACGCGTGGCGGGTGTTCCTGCACCCCAGCCAGCGGAAGGTGGCATACCGGCCGTCGTTCAAGGGACCGGCCCGGATCGCCGGCGGCCCTGGCACCGGCAAGACCGTGGTCGCGCTGCATCGTGCCCTGCATCTCGCAAGGCAGCTTCCGGCAGGCTCGCCGGACGAGTCGATCCTGCTCACCACGTACACCCGGGATCTTGCGGCCGATCTCCGGAGCAGCCTCGAACTGCTGATTCCGGAGGTGGAGTTGCGGGCAAAGATCCGCGTCGTCAACGTGGACGCGCTCGCCCATCAACTCGTACGGGAGGATCGCGGTGCCCCGCTCTCGCTCGTCACAGGGCAGAAGGAGATCACGGCACGCTGGTCCCGCATCGCACACCGACTCGGTATCGACTTCGCCGACGCCTTCCTCGACCAGGAGTGGCGGCACGTCATCCTCGCCCAGGACCTGCGTTGTCCCGAGGCATACCTCAAGGCATCCCGAACCGGACGGGGCACTCCCCTCGGCCCGCTGAAGCGAGCCCAGGTATGGCGGGCCGTCGAGGCGTTCACGCAGGAGCTGCGACAGGCAGGCGAATGGACGTTCCTCCAGGTGTGCGCCGAGGCCGCTCGGCTCCTGGCGGAACGGCGTGCGGAGCACGCGTTCCGCCACGTGGTGATCGACGAAGCCCAGGATCTCCATCCCGCCCAGTGGCGATTGCTGAGGGCCTTGGTCCCGCCCGGCCCGGACGACCTGTTCATCGCCGGCGACGCCCATCAGCGGATCTACGGCAACAAGGTGTCGCTGCGAAGCCTCGATATTTCGGTGACCGGCCGGTCCACTCGGCTGCGTATCAACTACCGGACCACGAAGGAGATCCTCGTCTGGTCCACCAACTTGCTGACCGGCGAGCGGGTGGACGACATGGACGGAGGCGACGATTCATTCGACGGCTATCGGTCGGCATTCCACGGGGCGCCTCCGCGGACCAGTGGCGCCGGCTCCAAGCCCGAGGAGATCGCCGACCTGGTGGCACAGATCGAGGAATGGACCCAGGCCGATGTCTCGCCGCACGAGATCGGCGTCGCCGTGCGGTTCGTTCAACTGGGCAAGGACATCGCTCAGGGCCTGGAGCGGGCCGGCCTCCCGGCGACCGTGCTCGGCAGCACGTCGTCGGGACCCGGTGACGGCGTCCGAATCGGCACCATGCACCGGATGAAGGGCCTCGAATTCCGATGCATGGCCGTGGTCGGCGTGAACGACGGTGTCGTACCGATGCGCAGCGCGGTGACAGCGGAGGAGGTGGATGCTCAGCAGCATCGCGAGGATCTGCTGAGCGAATTGAGCCTGCTCTTCGTCGCCTGCACCCGGGCACGTGAAGCGCTCCGGGTTTCCTGGCACGGGCATCCCAGTCCGTTCCTCCATGGGGTTCTGGAACGAATGCCGAATGGCTCCGGATGTAGATCTTGACGCCCGAATCGATCAACCTGCCGCTCGGCTCCCGAGGCCCATATCTGTACACCGAGGAGCTGAAGCGCGTTTCTAGCAGCTCGAGCCCCTGCAACCCCAACCCCGCCAAACGGTGAACTGAGTTCCGACTGGCCCGTTCATCCGGGAAACCCCAGCCCAGGCGTTCTCCTTCACCAGCTCCAGGGTCAAACGAGCGTCACGACATCGACGACGGCACTGCGCCGTGTAGCGGCGGAAGAACCCGCCCTTCCCAGCGCCTCGGCCGTCTTCACCGCCGCTGCTCGCTAGTGGGGGGCGTGCAGCGCCAGGGAACGCACCGCCCTGGGAACGTGGCGATGCGCACACCATCCCTGCCGTTCAAACCGGCGGACAGCCCTCCGGTGGACCGCGAACCGCTCTTCGACCACGAGGAAGGCGCGCATCACCTGCCGGTAGAGATGGTGTTGGGGATGGCAAGGTGGGCGAGGGGAGCGTAGTCGGCGGGGCTGGCGGGCCGGGCTGTCGAGGATACCGGGAAGGTCTGAGACACCATCTTCGGCCCCTTCTTTCAGACCAGTGACCGCACCTGTGTCTGGTATCCGATATTCGGCTGCCAGACTCGTCCGCGCACTTGCTCCGGCCCAGTGCCGCCAAGCAGGGAAAGCGGCCACAACAGCGCTGCAAGGCAGGCGAAATCATCAGGACAGCGGTGCAAGAATTCCCCGGCGCCGTAATGTCCGGATGTTTTCGGCGGCCCTCTGCGGAGCAGTGCCGCCGGTGACGAGCAGCCTCGCTTCCAGATATCTGCCTACCCGGCGGTGCTCACTCGGTTCAGGGCTTGCCCGTGAGGTTCGATCCCGCTTCGAGGCTCACTTGCACGAGGCCTTCCGTTGTGGCGAGGGCCAAGTCGCCGTCGACGAAGGCGACGTCGTGCACGGGAAGGCCCAGGGGGATACTCAGCGCCTCTGCTCCTGTCTCGGAGTTCCAGAAGCGGACGGTTCCATTGTTGTCGCCCGTGACGAGCATGGCTTCGTGGTCCGGGAGCCGATACGACTCAATGGCGGTCAGGTCTGGATGGGTGATCGACTTCCCCACGGCCTCGCCTGTCATGACGTTCCACCGTCGTGCGACCCCGTCCGCGCCCGCCGTGGCCAGGAGAGACTGCCCGCCGAGTCCGACGAACGCGGACAAGGCCCGTATGCCACCGGCGTGATCCGTCACCAACTCGCCGGTCTTCTCGCCGGTACCCGGATCCCACAACCGCACCACCCCGTCCTCACCACCCGTGGCCAGGAAGGACCGCCCGCCGAACCCGACGAACGCCGACAGCGCCTGCACCCCACCGGCGTGATCCGTCACCAACTCGCCGGCCTTCTCGCCAGTACCCAAATCCCACAACCGCACCACCCCATCCTCACCACCCGTGGCGAAAGCGAGCCTTTTGCCATCGCCACGGTCGACTCGGACCGCGGTTACCGCGAGGACGTCTCCGTCGCGTTCGGTCGGCAGCACATCGACCTGCTCGCCCTCGGCCGGGTCGAACACCCGCAGCACCGCGTCGGCGCCCACAGCGGCAATCAGCGTCTGTTCCTCTTCGCCGGTGAAGGACGTCAGCGCCCGCGTGGTCGTCGCGGCGTCGTGAAAGGGCACACCTGCCAGTCGGCCGCTGAGCGGTGCCCAGATCCGTAGGGTGTGGTCGTCGCCGCTGGTAGCCAGCAGTGGGTACGCACCGGACAAGGGCGGCACCGGCGTCACGGCCCTCACCCAGTCCTCGTGGCCTGCCAGAAGAGCTGTCACCGGCTGGCCGCCGGCCGGATCCCATAGTCGGACACTGTTGTCCGCTCCGGCAGTGACGAGTAGCGTCCGTACACCGTCCTCGCCTGACTCGACCAGCGTTCCCACCGCGAGGACTGGTTCCATGTGACCGGTGAGAGGCTCCCTGGTCTGCCTGCCGGTATCCGGATCCCAGATCCGTATCGTCCCGTCCTCACCCCCGGAAGCCAGCAGTGTCTGCCCTTCCCGCCCCACGAATGCCGCGACGGAGAAGACGGCTCCTTCGTGACCGGTCAGGGGATCAGTGATTTCCTCCCCGGTGACCGGGTTCCAAATCCGTAGCGTCCCGTCGTTGCCCGCGGTGGCCAGGAGCACATGCCTGTCCTGGTCGTCCAGACTGCCGAACGCCACCACCGAGTAGACGTCGCCATCGTGACCGGTCCCCACGAGCACATCGGTTTCCCGGCCGGTGTCCGGGTCCCACTCCGTCCCGGGCTCGTCCAAGCCTCCCACCGCCAGCTCCCTGCCAGTCAGCGGCTCCCAGACGCGCAGCGTCCCGTCTCCGCCTCCCGTGGCAAGCAGCGTCTGCTTGTTGGCGTCCTCGAACGCCGCCACGGAGTGGACCCAGTCGTCGTGAGCGGTCAGCGGCTCCCCCACTGCCTCTCCCCTGATGGGGTCCCAGATGCGTACCGTGCCGTCCGCTCCCCCGGTGGCCAGCAGCGTCCGCCCCTTCGGGCCCGTGAACGCCTCGATCGACTGGACGGCGGCGTCGTGCAGCGTCACCGGGTCCCCCACGGCTTCCCCCCGCGCCGGGTCCCAGAACCGTACCGTCCCGTCGTCACTGCCCGACGCCAGCAGCACTCTCCCTGAGGCGTCCGTGAACGCCACGACGGTCTGGACCGAGCCCCTGTGACCGGTAAGACGCAAGTGCGGTGCGTGGCCTTTCAGTTGTCCCCAGCGCACGGACCAGGCCGAATCAGGGTCGGAAGTTCTCCTGCCGAAGCGCTGCACGACGCTCTCCTGCGTGCAGCGAAGACTCGCGAGCTCCCGCAATCCTCGCCGGTCCCGGGAGTCCACGGTGGCGAGTTGCTCCCATGCGAACAGGACTCCGGCCACCGGGGGAGGAAGCTCGAACCGCCCGAGGGCTCTGAGCATGACGCTGGCGACGACCGCCGAGGGGCTCAGCCGGTCGAGCAGTTGGGGGCGGTCCGCAAGGACCTGCCATCCGTCCGGCCCGGCAAGACCGGCATGGGTGGGCAGATGGTTCACGACATAGGGGTTGGGTCGTTGGTCCAGCACCGGGCTCGGGGGTTCCACCAGGTACTCGGTGATACGGCGGTGCCGGTCGTCGTGCGCAGAAGGCGGAACCGTCCGGGTGAAGTGCTCGGAGAATGTCCGGTGCGCCAGGCGGTACACGCTCTGGCCCGATTCCGTGTCCAACATGAGGTACGGCGCGGCTGTGTCCGTCAGCTCTGTGATGTCGTCATCGGTGACGGCAATGTCAGGGCTGTCGGCGAGGGCCGTAGCGATGCCTGCCCAGACGCCGTCGGCGATGGGCAGGCCGCGCCCCTGTGTCAGAGCGAGCGCTTCGAGGAGGAGGCGATTACAGGGGATCTTTTCACTCAACCGCTCGACGGCCCGGGCGAAGAGCTGTCGGTGGTCGCACGCGAGCAGGGGGGTCGGGTCAGCGGCCAGGTCAGGGGTACTGATGATTTCGTGCACAGCAAGACGACCGTAGAGGAATTCCCGGTCAAGATCACTGAGGGCTTCCGCAGTCCTGTCGATCTGTGAGGGCTCGACGCCCAACCGGGCCCGTGCCGCGTGCAGTCGATTGCGTATGTACTGGCGCATGGCCGCGGGGTCGCGGACGACGCTCAGTGTCTCGCGGTTGCCGTTCCGATCCGTTCCCAGTGCCTCCATGAGGTCCGCGTCGTCGAATGCCGGCAGATCGGGTCCTTCGGCCGTGGACCGGCGCGTGCCAACAACGACGCGCACACCGTCCAGGTCCGCCAGGGGGCTGAGTATCCGTTCCGCGATCAGCAGAGGTAGGTGCGCCTCGTCGAGCGCGTCCGCCAGTAGCGTGAAGCGGACGTCGGCGTCGGCCCTGGAGAGCTGTTCGCCGGCGCCTCTGCCGACCGCGCGAAAGCGCTCGACCAGCCAGGCACACTGTTCGCCGATCGCCGCGTCGGGCGGAATGCCGAGCCCGGCCGAGTCCGCAATACGCTGCACCACAGTCCGGGGCGTCGCCCCCGTCAGGTGAAGGACCGAGTCGAAGACGTCGTAGGGAGGGACGCTGCCCTCGGGAAGGGGGCCGAGCTTCTGATGCTCAATCAGAATATCGGCGAGCTCACGACGGGAGTGCACCACGATGTGCCCCAGAAGCGCCGACTTACCCGACCCCGCCGCTCCGGTGACGACGAGCATCCCTCCTTCCGCGCTGTCGAGCCATGCGAGGATCCGGCGGCGCTCTTCCTCACGGCCTTCGAAGTACCAGTTCTGTTCCCCCAGTTCGGCACCACTGGCCTTGGGGATGAAGTGGAGACGCTCGTCGTCCGTGAGGTTGTCGAGGACCTTCTCGATGTCGGTCACGGTGTCCAGGGACGCCTGCATGCGGCCCGCCAGCGTGGGCACGGCGCGGCGCAGAGCGGCACCACCGTCACCCGGACGCAGGTGGACAGAACAGCCGCTCAGGTTCCGCTGGAGCTCTCTGGCGAGGTCGTAGAAGTCGATCGTGTCCTCGGTGCGGAAGGTGCTCGTCAGAACGGTGTTCAGTACCCTCCGGAAAGCGCCGAGGACGGTGCTCCCCTCCGCGGCCGTCGCAATCAGCAGGTAGTCGCGCGCTTCCTTGTCATCCAGAGCCTTGGACTGCATCCGATCCACGAAGTCACTGGAGGAGCACGCATCGATGATCACGATGGCCCAGCCGGCGTCGACCTGACACTGCCGCGCTTTGAGGGACTGCAGCAGGTCCTCGGGCCCGATGCCGTTCTGAGTCAGTTCCGCGGGGCTGAGGGCGTGGGCGAGCAACGTCGTGGGACCCCCGTTGCTCCACCCATGACCGACCCAGTACAGGACTGTGTCACCAGTGACGTGGGAGGCCGACCACTCTTCAAGTCGTTGCTTTACAGCGCCGACGTCTCGTTTCTCCGCGGGGACTGCCCAGGGGTCGACGCGAGCACCGAACGGTTCCAGCAGCGCGGCAACGGCCGCCACCTCCGGCTCCGTCTCCAGATGGTCATGGTGAACATACACACCGATGTCGACCGGAAAGAACTGCAGCGCCCCCGAGGCGTTCCCGCTGTCCGAAACAGTCACCATCGGCCGCGTCTCAGTCATCCTTGGGATCGACTGCCAGGACGAGCTGTGTGACGGGTGAGTTGCCTCCGGATTTGGCCTTGATCCGGTACAGACCGGGTGCGGGCAGGGTGACTTGGGCGCCGAGTTCACCATCGATTCGGTGGAGGCCCGCCCTGGCAATCTGCTGATCGGTTGCCGCGTTGTGGACGGTGCATCGCGTCCCAGCGTTCGCAGGCCGCCCCGAGTCCGGCGCGGAACGCACCCGCAGCAACCAAGGGCGACCTGCCACGACATAGTCGGGAACATCCAGGCCGATGTGACCGTCACCCAGTGCGGGACCACGGTTGTGGTCGTACTCGGTGAGCACGGCTCGCACATATTCGACGGCGGCGCTGTCCTTGGCCAGGCCGCCATGCTGCAACGGGAGTCCTACAGGCTCGTTCGCGGCGAGGTGGGCCGCGTCCCGGTAGACGGTGCCGTCGCCTGCCCGGTCACGGCGGATGGGGATGCGGTCACCGTCGCGGGCCAGTTCACCGTCTCCGTTACGCTCGAACGCGACGTACTGCTTGTGCACCACCCCAGCGTCGAGACGCAGACTCTGCGCCGTCGGCTGGGCCACGCCGACGAGCGCGCGGTGCCCTTGGAGGGCGGGCGCCCGTTCACGCATGCGTTGCTGGAACAATTGGGCCTCACGGGCGAGTTCTACGTCACCACCCAAGGCTGCCACGTCGGCCGGGCCCAGGCGGTGCACGTCAGTCCCCGCGTCGACGCAGCGGTAGTCCGGCAGCAGGTCGTGCACGCCGGGCAGTGTCGCCGACAGGGCCTGCATCCGGCGTCGCAGCCGGGCGGGCAGACGGCCGGAGCGGTCGCCGTTGAGGATGACGGCCGCCTTGACCGAACCAAGGAACGGCGTGCCGAGGGTGACCACGGCTCTGGTGTCAGGGGCCAGGTCGCTGCCCTGGGACACGGCGTGGGCGAAGGCGGCCCGGGTGACCAGGCCGCCCATGGAATGGGCGACGAACACCAGGCGGGCCTCGCGCCCGTCCGGATGCCGACGGCGTGCCCGATCGTGCTCCTCACTGGCGCGCCACCGGATCAGGTGACGATGGGCGGCTTCCGCCAGCAGTGCGCCGTTGACGGCGACGGGTAGCCGCCAGTCGTACGGGAACTCGAGTACGGCCTTCGGGTCAGCGACCGTCCGCTCGATGGCGGCGAGCAGGGCGCTGTAGGGCTCGAGCCCTTTCAGGAACGGCGCCCAGACGGGAAAGCGCAGCAGCCCGGTGGCTTCCACCCGGCCGTACTTGCCGGACCGCTCGTCCTCGTCCATGTGCAACGGGTGCGTCCCGTCGTCACGCAGCCAGGCACCCAGCCACCGAGGATCACGCAGACCCCACACCGAGTGCCCTGTGACGGTGTCGCGCAGCGCACTGCCCATGATCCCCGGCACCACGACCACGGCGTCATGAGTGACATCAGGTGACACGCCGGTGCGCTCGTTCCCCCCAAACATCATGCAGGAACGATATCCGGCAGACGCCGTGTGGAGGAGCGGAAACCCAAGGACCACCGCCGCCGACGAGAGGCAGCGGCGGCACTCACCCGCGCCTTCAACTCGGTTCGCAGGAAGCGGGCCGAGTAGCACCGGGCGTACACCAGTTACTCAACGGCCTGGCGGACCTGGATACCGAGGGCCTCGGTGACCTCATCGCCCGCGTCGAGGTTCTTCTTCAGCAGCCCAACCAGGGTCTCGGACTCGTCGTACTCGAAGAATCGGCGGCGCAGGAGAGAGGCGAAAGCGCGGACAACGTTGCGTTCGGCGGCCTCGTTCCAGCCGATGTCAAGGACGTGTCGGCCAGGCTCGACCTCCCAAATGACGGAGAGGGTGTCGCCGAACCGTCCGTCGGCGACGGGCTGGAGGTGGATGAGCGTCGCGGCGCGGCCGTCGGAGGCCGGGCGGGGTCCACCCAGGCGACGACCCAGCTCTGACCCCGTACTTCGACGAGCTCACCATCCCGGGGCAGTCGCTCCTCCGGAACCGCCGCGCCCCCCACTCGCCGTGAGCCGCGGATGCCACGGCCGATGCCGACCCGGACATCGGCGCAGCCCCTGGACTGCGCCACGTCCCTGAGCCGCAAGACGACCGGGAACCGCTGTCGCTATTCGATGCGACGTCAGGCTGATCGCGCTGGAGGTGTCCCGGGACTCGATGAAGTCGCTAAGGTCCGCGCCGGGCTACGGGCGGTGATCGAACGCCGCTTACCGAAGGCAGGGCCGTGGGTCGTGGCCACGCGCTGACGCATTGGCCTGCCGCCACCTGCGGCATCTCCGCCACAAGACGTCCGCCGCGTTGATGGCAGTCACACGCTCACGGAAAATGAGCCTGCGATGGGTGCCTCTCCGGGATGAAAACCCCGCAGGACGAGCGTCATCTGAGCGTCAACATTCCGAGAAGTGGATGACACCGCTGCCGGCCCGGTCACCGCTGCAGCGTGAAGTCGCAGGTCAGACCTCCTCTAATGGACAGGCTGTCCGCTCGAACCGTTGCACAACCGGAAACAGGTCGAGCGGCCCGACCATCTGTAAAACCCCAGGTCAGGCGTCCTTCTTCACCGGCTCCAGAATCGCCACGCACTCCACGTGGTGCGTCATCGGGAACAGGTCGAACGCCCTCAGCGTCCGGACCTTGTAGCCCCGTTCCGCGAAGTACGCCAGGTCTCGGGCCAGGGCCGCCGGGTCGCAGGCCACGTAGGCGATGCGGCGGGCGCCCAGGGTTGCCAGGTGGTGGACCGTCTGCTTGCCCGCGCCCGCGCGCGGCGGGTCCAGGACGATGAGGTCGACCTCCGTGATGCCCGTGCGCGGGAGGACCGATTCGACCTTGCCCTGTTCCACGCGCACGCGCGGGAAGCCGGCCAGGTTGTGGCGGGCGTCCTCCACCGCGCGCTTGCCGGACTCGATGCCGAGGACCGCGCCCTGGTCGCCGACGCGGTCGGCGATGGCGCCCGCGAAGAGGCCGACGCCGCAGTAGAGGTCGAGGGCCGTCTCGCCCTTGCGGGGGGTCAGGCCCTGCATGACGGCCAGCATGAGGGTCTGGGCGGCCTTCGGGTGGACCTGCCAGAAGCCGCCGTTGCCGACGCGGTAGGTGCGCTCGTCGGCGCGCTCGCGGACGAAGGCGCGGCCGTGGACGCGGTGGACTCCGCCGTCCTTCTCGTCGACGCGGAGGACGGAGACCGGCTTGTCCAGCTCCACCAGGGGCAGCCGGCCGCCGGGCTTCGGGGTGAGGACGACCTGGCGGTCGTTCGAGCCGGAGGCGGCGATGGCCTCGACCGAGGCCATGTTCTCCCAGTCCCGCTTCTCGATGCCCAGTTCCGAGACGCCCGGCGCCGCGATCATGCAGTGGTCGATGACCTCGACGTCGTGCGAGCGGTGCTTGCGCAGGCCCGCGTGGCCGTCGGCGTCGATCGCGTACTGGACGCGGGTCCGCCACTGCGGGACCTCGCCCTGCGGGAGCTTGTCGCCCTCGGCCGGCATGACCGTGCCGTCCCAGCCGGCCTCCTCCGGGGTGAGGCCCGCGAGGCGGAGCAGCTGCTCCGCGATGACCTCGCCCTTGAGGCGGCGCTGGGCACCGGGCTTGGCGTGCTGCCAGTCGCAGCCGCCGCACTTGCCGGGGCCGGCGAAGGGACAGGGCGCCTCGACGCGGTCCTTGGAGGGGTCGAGGATCGTGACCGCGTCGGCGCGCAGGAAGCGGGAGGTCTCCTCACCCTCGGTGACGCGGGCGACGACCCGCTCGCCGGGCAGCGCGTGCCGGACGAAGAGGACGCGACCGGCCTCGGTGCGGGCGATGCAGTGGCCGCCGTGCGCGACCGGACCGACCTCGACCTCGTACTCTTCCCCGACCAACGACGAAACAGGGCTGTTCTGCATGGCGGGGAGACTCCAAGGGGGAGGAACGGGGGGAACGACCGTGGGCCGCCGTTTGCACGGCAGCCCACCAGTCTAGTTGTTCTTCGCGGCCGGTTCCTTCTGGCCCTTCTCCACCGGACCGCGGCGGACCGAGCCCGGCGCGTTCCACTCCTGGCGCTTCCTGGCCCGGTTCTTCGCGGCCTCGGAGGAGCGGAGCTGGTACGGGACCGAGGTGACCATGACGCCCGGGGTGAAGAGCAGCCGGCCCTTGAGACGCAGCGCGGACTGGTTGTGGAGCAGGTGCTCGTACCAGTGCCCGACGACGTACTCCGGGATGTAGACGGAGACGGCGTCGCGGGGGCTCTCGCGGCGGATGCTCTTGACGTACTCGATCACCGGCCGGGTGATCTCGCGGTACGGCGAGTCGAGGATCTTGAGCGGGACGTTGATGCCCCGCCGTTCCCACTCCTCCCGGAGCGCCTTGGTCTCGACCGCGTCGACGTTGACGGTCAGCGCCTCCAGCTCGTTGGCGTGCATGAGCTTGGCGTAGGCCAGGGCGCGGAGCGTCGGCTTGTGGAGCTTGGAGACGAGGACGATGGAGCGGACCCGGGACGGGCGTACGTACTCGTCGGGGCGTTCCTCGGCGGCGGCGATCTCCTCGGACACCGAGTCGTAGT
Organism: Streptomyces sp. adm13(2018); assembly: GCF_008042145.1. GTDB lineage: Bacteria > Actinomycetota > Actinomycetes > Streptomycetales > Streptomycetaceae > Streptomyces. The sequence goes on along the minus strand of NZ_RDBH01000141.1, from coordinate 1,227,733 downwards.
GCCGGCGGATCGCGCTCATCACGCCGTAGAAGATCACCATGCCCAGCAGGGCCACCCAGGCGCCGTGGGTGAACTTGGTGGCGAGGACGACGACGAGGACGAGGCCGGTGAAGAAGGCGCCGAAGGCGTTGATCGCGCGGGAGCGGATCATGTGGCGGCGCTTGGCCGGGTCCCGCTCCGAGGCCAGGTGGCGGTTCCAGTGCCGGACCATGCCGGTCTGGCTGAGCGTGAAGGAGACGAAGACGCCGACGATGTACAGCTGGATCAGCTTGGTCGAGTCGGCCCCGTAGATCCAGACGAGCAGGGCGGCGGCGCCGGCGAGGAGCACGATGCCGTTGGAGAAGGTGAGGCGGTCGCCGCGGGTGTGCAGCTGGCGCGGCAGGTAGCGGTCCTGGGCGAGGATCGAGCCGAGGAGCGGGAAGCCGTTGTACGCGGTGTTGGCGGCCAGGAAGAGGACGAGCGCGGTGGCGGCGGCGAGGACGACGAAGAAGAACGTTCCGTCGCCGAAGACGGCGGCCGCTACCTGGGAGATCACCGGGTCCTGGACGTAGCCCGCGCCGACCGGGACGCCGTTGTTCAGGAGTTCCTCGGCGGGCTTCTCGGCCATCCGTACGTCGGTGGCCATGGCCAGGAAGATGATGCCGCAGAACATGGTGACGGCCAGGCCGCCCATCAGGGCGAGCGTGGTGGCGGCGTTCTTCGACTTCGGCTTGCGGAAGGCGGGGACGCCGTTGGAGATGGCCTCGACGCCGGTGAGGGCGGCGCAGCCGGAGGAGAAGGCGCGCAGCAGCAGGAAGACCAGCGCGAACCCGGCGAGGCCCTGGTGCTCCGGCTTGATCTCGTAGTCGGCGGTGGGGGCCCGCATGGTCTCGTCGAGGACGATGCCCTTGTACGCGCCCCAGGCGATCATGAGGAAGACGCCGGCGACGAAGACGTACGTCGGGATCGCGAAGAGCGAGCCCGACTCCTTCACGCCGCGCAGGTTCATCACGGTGAGCAGCACGATGACGCCGACCGCGCAGGCCACCTTGTGCTCGACGACGAAGGGGATCGCCGAGCCGAGGTTCTCGATGCCGGAGGAGATCGAGACGGCGACGGTGAGGACGTAGTCGACGAGCAGGGCGCTCGCCACGGTGAGTCCGGCCTTCGGTCCGAGGTTGGTGTTGGCGACCTCGTAGTCGCCGCCGCCGCTCGGGTAGGCGTGGACGTTCTGCCGGTACGAGGCGACGACCGTGAACATCAGGACGACGACCGCGAGGGCGATCCACGGGCTGAAGTGGTAGGCCGACAGTCCGGCCACGGAGAGAACGAGCAGCACCTCGCCGGGTGCGTACGCCACCGAGGACAGCGGGTCGGAGGCGAAGACGGGGAGCGCGATCCGCTTGGAGAGCAGGGTCTCTCCGAGCTTGTCGCTGCGCAGGGCCCGCCCGATCAGGATCCGTTTGGGAAGGTCGGTCAGTTTGGACACGCAGAGGATCGTAAGCGTTCGAAAACAGCCATGCGCACCGGCACCCCCGATCCGCACCGAATCTCCCTCAGTACCAGCTCGGATGCGGTCCCGGCCAGCGTTGCCGCATAAGCTCGGACCGGGTGACCCGGCAGGGTGTCGCCCGCCGCGACCCGGGCGCATCGGGTGAGGAAAGTTGTGAGCAGGGTGTTTTCGCAGGTCAGCAGGGCGATCAGGAGTGCGGGGTAAGGGGACGTGCACATCGTCATCATGGGCTGCGGGCGAGTGGGAGCCGCTCTCGCGCAGACCCTGGAGCAGCAGGGGCACACCGTCGCGGTGGTGGACCAGGACCCGACGGCCTTCCGCCGCCTGGGGTCGGGTTTCGGCGGTCGGCGCGTCACCGGTGTGGGCTTCGACCAGGACACGCTGCGTGAGGCCGGCATCGAGGACGCGGGCGCCTTCGCCGCGGTGAGCAGCGGCGACAACTCCAACATCATCGCCGCGCGGGTCGCGCGCGAGATGTTCGGCATCGAGAACGTGGCGGCGCGGATCTACGACCCGCGTCGCGCCGAGGTCTACCAGCGTCTGGGCATCCCGACGGTCGCGACGGTCCGGTGGACCGCCGACCAGATGCTGCGGCGGCTGCTGCCCTCGGGCGCGGAGCCGCTGTGGCGGGACCCGAGCGGCGGGGTGCAGCTCGCGGAGGTGCACACCACCCCGGCCTGGATCGGCCACAAGGTGAGCCGCCTCCAGGAGGAGACCGGCGTTCGTGTCGCGTTCCTCACCCGGCTGGGCGAAGCGATTCTGCCCACCTCCCAGACGGTGCTCCAGGAGGGCGACCTGGTGCACGTGATGATGCGTACGGACGAGATCGCCCAGGTCGAGGAGGCCTTCGCCGAGGGTCCCGAGGAGGGCGGTCACTGATGCGTGTCGCAATTGCGGGCGCGGGCGCGGTGGGCCGTTCCATCGCGGGCGAGCTGCTGGAGAACGGGCACGAGGTCCTGCTGGTCGACAAGGCGCCGACCGCGATCTCGGTGGAGCGGGTGCCGCAGGCCGAGTGGCTGCTGGCGGACGCCTGCGAGATCACCTCGCTCGACGAGGCGGCGCTCCAGCGTTGCAACGTGGTGATCGCGGCGACCGGCGACGACAAGGTGAACCTGGTCGTCTCGCTGCTCGCCAAGACCGAGTACGGCGTGCCGCGGGTCGTGGCCCGGGTGAACAACCCGAAGAACGAGTGGCTGTTCAACGAGGCCTGGGGCGTGGACGTGGCCGTCTCGACGCCGCGGCTGATGTCCGCCCTGGTCGAGGAGGCGGTGAGCGTCGGCGACCTGGTCCGGCTGCTGCGCTTCAGCCACGGCGACGCGAACCTGGTCGAGCTGACGCTGCCGCCGGAGTCGGCGGTCGCCGGCACCTCGGTCGGGGACGTGGCCTGGCCGCAGGACACCTCGCTGGTGACGATCATCCGCGGGTCCCGGGTGCTGACGCCGAGCCCCGAGGAGACGCTGGAGGCCGGCGACGAGCTGCTGTTCGTGGCCGCGCAGGCCCGCGAGGAGCAGCTGGAGGACCTGCTCCAGGTCCGCCGCGAGCCGACGGAGTCCTGAGGGGCTCCTGAGGGGCTTCCTGTACGGCCCCGGAGGGCGTACGAGAGGGCCCGGACCTGTTCGTCAGGTCCGGGCCCTCTCGTGTGGCGTCTCAGGCCTCCGGGTGGCCCTGCGCGGCCGCCTTGCGCTCCTTCTCGGCGCGCTCCTCGGCCTCCATCTCGGCGAAGACGTCGATCGGCGGCGGAGCCTTCGCGAGGAAGACCCAGGTGAGGTAGACCGCGAGCAGGAACGGCGGGATCTTGAGCGCCACCGAGACCCAGCCGAACTTGGTCGGGTCGGCCCACCAGTACAGCGGGAAGAGGATCGCGCACTTGCCGAGCAGGATCAGGCCCCAGGCCCAGCTGGCCTTGGTGTACGCCTTCTTGCGGCCCGGGTTGCGGGTGCGCCAGGAGAGGTTCTCCTTGAAGACCGGGCCGAGGATCAGGCCGATCAGCGGGACCCCGGCGGCGGCGGTGACGATGTACGCGAGGGCCAGGCCCAGGGTGTACAGCATGCCCGGCAGGTAGAAGTCCTTGGCGTTGCCCGTCATCATCGCGAAGACGACACCGAAGGCGACACCGAAGACCCCGCTGAAGGCGTGCTTGACGGTGTCGCGGCGGATCAGCCGGACGGCGACCAGGACCAGCGAGACCGCCAGCGCGGCGATCGCCGAGATCTGCAGGTTCTTGTTGATCGTGAAGATCGTGACGAACAGCAGGCCCGGCACGACCGTCTCGATCATGCCCCGCAGGCCGCCGAACGCCTCGAACAGCGCCGCCTCGGTGACCTCCTTCGAGGCTCGGGCGTCCTGGTCCGTGGTGGTCGGCTTGTCGAGGGACGTCACCGGCTACTCCTGTCCGAGCGGTCGGAGCTCGTATTTGGGGTTGAAGAGGACCCGCCGGCCGTGGCTCATGGAGATCCGGCCGGACGCGATCAGCTTGCGGCCCGGTTCGATGCCCACGATGGAGCGCCTGCCGAGCCACACGACGTCGAGCGGTGCCGTGCCGTCGAAGAGTTCGGCCTCCAGCGCGGGCACGCCGGCGCGGGGACGCAGCGTGACCGTGCGCAAGGTACCAGTCACCTTGACTATCTGGCGGTCGGAGCAGTCGCAGATGCGCGTGCACCCCGTCGCCTCGGCGTCCTCCTGGAGCTCCTCCGACTCCAGGTCCTCGGCGGAGGAGGAGAGCCGGTCGAGCATCCGGCGGAACCTGCCGGCCGGCTTCTCTGTACGCGGTGCAGCACTCATACAGAAAGCGTACCGGCCACCGCCGTCGCGGGGACCTGCCCCCGAGGGGGCGCCGATTCAGCGTTCGAAGCGGTAGCCCATGCCCGGTTCGGTGACGAAGTGGCGGGGGTGCGAGGGGTCGCTCTCCAGCTTGCGGCGGAGCTGCGCCATGTACACGCGGAGGTAGTTGGTCTCCGTGCCGTACGAGGGTCCCCAGACCTCCTGGAGCAGCTGCTTCTGGCTGACCAGGCGTCCGCTGTTGCGGACGAGGACCTCCAGGAGGTGCCACTCGGTGGGGGTGAGCCGGACGTCCCGGCCGTCGCGGTGGACCTTCTTGGCGGCGAGGTCGACGGTGAAGCCGGCGGTCTCCACGACCACGACCCCGTCGTCGGCGCCGCCGACGGGCTCGGCGCGGCGGACGGCGGCGCGCAGCCGGGCGAGCAGCTCGTCCATGCCGAAGGGCTTGGTGACGTAGTCGTCGGCGCCGGCGTCGAGCGCCTCGACCTTCTCGTCGGAGGTCTGCCGGGCCGAGAGGACCAGGATCGGCACCCGGGTCCAGCCGCGCAGGCCCCGGATGACCTCGACGCCGTCCATGTCGGGGAGGCCGAGGTCGAGGACCACGACGTCGGGGTGGCGTTCGGCGGCGAGCCGGAGGGCGGTGGCGCCGTCGGCCGCGGCGTCGACCTCGTACTTCCGTGCCCTGAGGTTGATCACCAGGGCACGGACGATCTGCGGCTCGTCGTCGACCACGAGAACCCGGGTCATGGAGGGGGGCCTTCCTTCTTCGGTCGCCCGTGCGGGCGGGGGCAGGACAGTACGGGAGTGGGGGGCCGGATCAGATCGTCGGGCTCAGGTCACGGCGTGCGCCGGGAGGTCGGCGGCCGGCGTCGGCGGTCCGCCCCGCGCCGCCCGGAGGGTGAGCACCATCGTGAGGCCGCCGCCCGGGGTGTCCTCCGCGCCGAGCGTCCCGCCCATGGCCTCGACGAAGCCGCGGGCGACCGCGAGGCCGAGGCCGACGCCCGACCCGCGCGGGGCGTCGCCGAAGCGCTGGAAGGGCTCGAAGATGCCGTCCTTGGCCTCGTCGGGGACGCCGGGGCCGCGGTCCACGACGCGGAGCTCGACCCGGTCGCCGAGGGTGCTGGCGGCGACCGCCACCGGGGTGCCCTCGGGGCTGTACTTGACGGCGTTCTCGACGATGTTGGCGACGGCCCGCTCAAGGAGACCCTTGTCGACCTCGACCATGGGCAGGCTCTCGGGGATGTCGAGCTCGGCGCTGCCGTCGGGCACTCCCCCGAGGGCCATCGGGACGACCTCGTCGAGGTCGACGGTCCGGATCAGCGGGGTGACGGTGCCGGTCTGGAGGCGGGACATGTCGAGGAGGTTGCCGACGAGGTGGTCGAGCCGGTCGGCGCCGGCCTCGATGCCCTCCAGGAACTCGGCGCGGTCCTGCGCGGACCACTCCACGTCGTCGGAGCGCAGGGAGGAGACGGAGGCCTTGATGCCGGCGAGCGGGGTCCGCAGGTCGTGGCTGACGGCGGCGAGCAGGGAGGTGCGGATCTTGTTGCCCTCGGCCTGCTTGCGGGCGTCCTCGGCCTCGCCCACGAGGCGCTGCCGGTCGAGGACGACGGCGGCCTGGGCGGCGAAGGCGCCGAGGACGCGCCGGTCCTCGGCGGGCAGCACCCGGCCGGACAGGGCGAGGGCGAGATGGTCGCCGACCGGCATGTCCACGTCCGCCTCCTCGGGCCGGGCCGCCGGGTGGGGGCCGACGCTCGCGGCGCGGGTCCAGGGCTCGATGCCGTCCGCCCGTTCGAGGAGGGCGACGGACTCCATGGAGAAGGTCTCCCGGACCCGCTCGAGGAGGGCGTCGAGGCTGGTCTCGCCGCGCAGCACGCTGCCGGCGAGGTAGGAGAGCACCTCCGACTCGGCGCGCAGCCGGGCGGCCTGGTGGGTGCGCCGGGCGGCCAGGTCGACCACGGAGGCCACCGACATGGCGACGCCGAGGAAGACGGCGATCGCCACGATGTTCTTGGGGTCGGCGACGGTCAGCCGGTGGACGGGCGGGGTGAAGAACCAGTTGAGGAGGAGGGAGCCGGCCGCGGCGGAGGCGAGCGCGGGCAGGAACCCGCCGAGCAGGGCGGCCGCGACGGTCAGGGCGAGGAAGAGCAGCATGTCGTTGGCGAGGCCGAGGTCGGCCTCGACATGGGTGAGGAGCAGGGCGAGCAGCACGGGTCCGGCGACGCCGACGACCCAGCCGCCGAGGATCCGGGAGCGGCCGAGCCGGGCGCCGCGGGTCACCGGGAGGCCGCGGCCCTTCGCGACCTCGCCGTGGGTGACGATGTGGACGTCGAGGTCGGGCCCGGATTCGCGGGCCACGGTCTGGCCGACGCCGGGGCCGAGCACGTACTGCCAGGAGCGGCGCCGGCTGGAGCCGAGGACGATCTGGGTGGCGTTGACCCCGCGGGCGAACTCCAGGAGGGCCGAGGGGATGTCGTCGCCGATGACGTGGTGGAACGTGCCCCCGAGGTCCTCGACCAGGGTGCGCTGGACGGCCAGCTCCTTGGGCGAGGCGGCGGTCAGGCCGTCGCTGCGGGCGATGTAGACGGCGAGGACCTCGCCGCCGGCCCCCTTCTCGGCGAGCCGGGTGGCGCGCCGTATGAGGGTGCGGCCCTCGGGTCCGCCGGTCAGGCCGACGACGATCCGCTCGCGGGCCTGCCAGGTCGAGCGGATGTTGTGCTCGCCGCGGTACTGCTGGAGGTACTCGTCGACCCGGTCGGCGGTCCAGAGGAGGGCCAGCTCGCGCAGGGCGGTGAGGTTGCCGGGGCGGAAGTAGTTGGACAGGGCCGCGTCGACCTTGTCCGAGGTGTAGACGTTGCCGTGGGCCATCCGGCGGCGCAGGGCCTCCGGGGACATGTCGACCAGTTCGATCTGGTCGGCGCGGCGCACCACCTCGTCGGGGACGGTCTCCCGCTGCCGTACGCCGGTGATCGCCTCGACGACGTCGCCCAGCGACTCCAGGTGCTGGATGTTGACGGTGGATATGACGTCGATGCCGGCCGCGAGGAGTTCGGCGACGTCCTGCCAGCGCTTGCGGTTGCGGGAGCCCGGCACGTTGGTGTGGGCGAGTTCGTCGACGAGGGCGACGGCGGGGCGGCGCTCCAGGAGGGCGTCGACGTCCATCTCGGTGAAGGCGGTCCCCCGGTACTCCAGGGTGCGGCGCGGCACCTGCTCCAGGCCGTGCAGCATGACCTCGGTGCGCGGCCTCCCGTGGTGCTCGACGAACGCGACGACGCAGTCCGTGCCGCGCTCCACCCGGCGGTGGCCCTCGGAGAGCATCGCGTAGGTCTTGCCGACGCCCGGCGCAGCGCCGAGGTAGATCCGTAGCTTGCCGCGTCCCATGGCACGACCATACGTCCAGCCAATCGGACATTCCGTACGCGGGGAGTACGCCGGGGCGGTCTTGACGTGTTTCTGATGGCGGGACCGCGCCGGCCCGCGGGGGTGCGGCCGGCCGGGCCGCGTCAGTGCTCGGTGATCTCGCCGTCGCTCAGTTCCAGGACCCGGTCGGCCAGGCCCAGGAGCTGCGGGTCGTGGGTGGCGACCAGGGCGGTGCAGCCCTCGCTGCGCACCACCGCGCGCAGCAGCTGCATGACGGCGAGCCCGGTCTCCTGGTCCAGCTGCCCGGTGGGTTCGTCGGCGATGAGCAGGGCCGGCCGGTTGGCGAGGGCGCGGGCGATGGCCACGCGCTGCTGCTGTCCTCCGGAGAGCTCGCCGGGCCGCTGGTCGGCGTGGTCGGCGAGGCCCACCAGGCCGAGGAGGAGGGCCACCCGCTCCTCGCGTTCCGCGGGGTCGGCCTTCCGCAGCCGCAGGGGGACGCCGACGTTCTCGGCGGCGGAGAGGATCGGGAGGAGGCCGAAGGACTGGAAGATGAAACCGATCCGGTCGCGGCGCAGCTCCAGGAGGCCGTCCTCGCCGAGGGTGGAGAGGTCGACGCCGTCGATGACGATCGAGCCGCCGTCCGCGCTGTCCAGGCCGCCGACCAGGTTGAGGAGGGTCGTCTTGCCGGAGCCGGAGCGGCCCTTGAGGGCGACGAGCTCGCCGCGCGGGATGTCGAAGGAGACCCCGCGCAGGGCGTGGACGGCCGCGTCGCCGGTGCCGTACGACCGGCGCAGGTCCGTCACCCGGACCATCGGCGGACCGGCCGGGTCCTCGGCGACGGCCGTCGCGGACCGCGTGCTGCTCTCACTCACCCTGTGCTCCCCCTCGTCGGCCTTGTGCCCCGCCAGTATGGTCCGGGGCCGGGCCCCGGGGCCAGGGCCCTCGGGCGGAACCCGGGGAGGACGGCCGATGGGCCGCTCTCCGTACGGGGTACGGGGGCGGCCCATCGGTTCAGGCAGGGGGTGTCAGCGGATCTCGGAGATCTCCGGACCGCGCTGGAGCTGGCCCATGCCGCCGGAGAAGCGGGAGTTCTCCTGCTCCTCCTGCTGCACGCCGTCCGGCACCATCTGCGCGTCGTTGGGCAGCTTGAGGACGATCGGGTCGCGGGGGGCCATCGGGCCGTCACCGCGGACGACCACGGTGTCCCGGACGATCTGCTCCAGCAGGCCGGCCGCCTCGGGCTGGACCGCGCCCTGCCCGGAGATCACTCCGCGCAGGAACCAGCGGGGGCCGTCGACCCCCACGAAGCGGACCAGCTGCACACCGCGGTTGCCGTCGGGCAGCTGCACGGGGACCTGCGCGCGCAGCTCCCAGCCCAGCGGGCCCTCGACCTCGTCGATGACCCCGCCCTGCTGCACGATGCCCGTGGCGATCTCGTCGCGGACCTCGCCCCAGATGCCCTCGTTCTTGGGGGCGGCGAAGGCCTGCAGCTGTACGGCGCTGTCGCGGAGGACGACGGTGGCCGCGACGATCGCGTCGCCCGCCACCTCCACCCGCAGCTCCATGCCCTCGACCCCGGGGACGAAGACGCCGCCCAGGTCGACACGGCCGTCCTCGGGCTTGGAGACCTCGGAGATGTCCCAGGGTCCGTCGGGCCGGGGCGCCGGCGGAAGGTTCACACGGCGCGGGGCCGCGTCGTCCGCGTCCTCGCCGTCCACCGCGTCGACGACCTGCTCGGCCTCGCCCGCCGCGTCCTCTGCGGCACCGCTCTTCTTGCGACGTCCGAACACGTCACTGTCCTTCCCGGTCGGATACGACCGAAGCGTATCGATTCCCACCCGTCGTGCCGTCCACGGCGGCATGACCGCCGGTGGACCCGAAGCCCCCCTCGGCCCGCGCCGAGCCGGGAAGCTCCGCCACCTCGTGGAAGCGCACCTTCTCGACCTGTTGGACGACAAGTTGGGCGATCCGGTCGAATCGTTCGAACCGCACGGTCTCGCGCGGGTCGAGATTGACCACGATCACCTTGATCTCTCCACGGTACCCGGCATCCACGGTCCCCGGGGCATTCACGAGCGCCAGTCCGCAGCGGGCGGCCAGTCCGGAGCGCGGGTGCACGAAGGCCGCGTACCCGTCCGGGAGGGCGATCGAGATCCCGGTGGGGAGCACGGCGCGTTCCCCGGGGGCCAGGACGGCGGCCTCGGTGGTGACCAGGTCCGCCCCGGCGTCGCCGGGGTGGCCGTAGGCCGGCAGCGGCACGTCCGGGTCCACGCGCCGGATCAGTACGTCGACAGGGTTGCTCATCAGGGGTTCACCTCGAAGGCGCGGGCGCGCCGGACCTGGTCGGGGTCGGACATGGCGGCCTGGATCTCCTCCGGGCGGCCGTTGTCGATGAAGTGGTCGACCTTGACCTCTATGAAGAGTGCCTCGGCGCGGACGGCGACGGGGCCCTCGGGCCCGCCGATCCGGCCGACGGCGGTCGAGTAGATCTTGCGGCCGCGGACGGCGGTGACGGCGGCCTCCAGGTGGAGCACGGTGCCCACCGGGACGGGCCGGACGAAGTCGGTCTCCAGCCGTCCGGTCACGGCGATGACCCGCAGCAGCCAGTTCAGGGAGCCGAGGGTCTCGTCGAGCGCGGTGGCGAGGACGCCGCCGTGCGCGAGGCCGGGGGCGCCCTGGTGGTCGGGGGTCACCGTGAACTCGGCGGTGACGGTCACGCCCTCGCCCGCGCGCGCCTCCAGGTGGAGGCCGTGGGGCTGCCCGCCGCCGCACCCGAAGCAGTGCTCGTAGTGGGCACCGAGCAGCTCGCCAGGGGCCGGCGCGTCGGGGTGGCGTACCGGCGGTATGGCGTCGGCCGGCGGGGTGAGGGCGGCAGATGTTCCAGTCACAGCCGCAGACCTTACCCGCGCGGATGGGCGCGGGTCGCGCCGTGCCAAGCTTGGACGCATGCAGCCTTCCGCGCCGTCCCCCGCCCCTTCTCCCGCGCCCTCCGCCGCGCCGCGTTTCGACGAGCGGCTGACGGCGCCCCGGTCCTGGTGGCTGATCGCCGGACTGCTCGGGCTCTCCGGCGGGCTGATCATGTTCCCGCTGGGCACGGTCCCGATGCTGGGCGGTCTGATCGTGGCGGCGGTGCTGGCCGGTGCGGCGGTCTCCTCGTACGGCTCCGCCCGGATCCGGGTGGTGGCCGGTTCGCTGGTGGCGGGYGACGCGCGGATCCCCGTCTCGGCGCTGGGGGCGGCCGAGGCGCTGGACGCGGAGGAGGCGCGCGCGTGGCGCACGCACAAGGCGGACCCGCGCGCGTACATGGTGATGCGCGGCTATGTGACCCGGGCGGTGCGGATCGAGGTCGTCGACCCGTCGGACCCGACCCCGTACGTGTACCTCTCCAGCCGTGAGCCGGAGGCGCTGGTGGCGGCCCTGGACGCCGAGCGCGCCGACGCCCGGGGCTGAGGGGGCGGCCCCCTCGGGCCGGGCTCCGGCGCGGGGTCCGGACCGCGCCGTGCGGCGGGGTCCGGGGTCCTGGAGGCTAGAAGCCGATCTCCTTGGGGTTCTCCGGCTGCTCCAGCGGGGGCAGGTCACGGAGGGAGTCCCAGGGGACCTGGCGGTCCCGCAGGTCCTTGCGGATGTGGGCCGCGAGCTTCTTGGTGTCGCGGCGGTTCATGACCGCGCCGACCGCCGCGCCCACCATGAAGGGGGTGAGGTTCGGCAGGTTGCGCACCATGCGCTTCATGATCTGCTGACGCAGTTCGCGCTTGAGCTGTCCGCCGAGCGCCGCGTTGACCGTGGTGGGCTTGGTGGGGTCGATGCCCCGCTCCTCGGCCCAGGAGGTCAGATAGGCCGCCGAACGCTGGGTGAGGCGGCCGGGCGGCCGCAGTCCGTAGACCTCGTGCAGTTCGGCGATGAGTTTGAGTTCCACGGCGGCGACGCCGGTGATCTCGGCCGCGAGTTCCGCCGGCATGGCCGGGGGCACGGGGAGCATGGCGGCGGCGCCGACGCCGGCGCCGACGGTCGAGCTCGCGTTCGCCGCGCCCGTGACGAGCTTGTCGGCGAGCTCCTCCGGGCCGAGCCCGGGAAACTGCTTGCGCAGGGTCGCCAGATCGCGGACGGGGATCCGCGGGGCGAGGTCGATCAGGCGGTCGGCCAGATGTCCGATGCCGGCCCTGGCGCTGTCTCCGCCGCGCTTCACGCCCTTGCGGACGCCCTGCGTGACGCCGCGCCGGACGTTGTCGATCCGCTCGGAGTCGATCCTGATCCTGTCCAGCCGGGCGCGCGTGGGGTTGGCGAGCCGCTTGACGGCGCCGAGGCGTCCGTCCCGCCGGGTCTCGTCGTCCTCCGTCTCGTCCGGCACGTCGAGCCGCCCCGCTCCCCGCGCCGCCGGCGGGTGCGCCGGGTCCGGCTCGGTGACCACCTCGAGCGAGGCCGGGAGGCCTCGCTCGTCGTCACGTCCGCCGAGGGAGGGCGGGGAGGCGGTCTGCTCGGCCTCAGGTGCCTCTTGGGCGCCCTCCGCCGGGCCCGAGCCGCCCTTGTGCGTCCAAGGGCTCCCAGGGAGCCGTAGACGCCGCTTCCGGGACGGTGTGTCGCCTGCCACGACCGAGGGTCTCAGTCGCAGTCGCGGCAGATGGGCTGACCGTTCTTCTCCCTGGCCAGCTGGCTTCGGTGGTGCACGAGGAAGCAGCTCATGCAGGTGAACTCGTCGGCCTGCTTGGGCAGGACCCGGACGGCCAGCTCCTCGTTCGAGAGGTCGGCGCCGGGAAGCTCCAGGCCTTCGGCGGCCTCGAACTCGTCGACGTCGACGGTCGAGGTCGACTTGTCGTTCCGGCGGGCCTTCAGTTCCTCAAGGCTGTCCGAATCGACGTCGTCGTCGGTCTTGCGTGGGGTGTCGTAGTCCGTTGCCATGTCGCTCTCCCCCTCTGGGTGGTTGCGGTGTCTCCAGCGCACGTAACGCGTGAGAGGTCGGACTTGTGCCCGACCTGAGGCGGAGATTTTGCCTCACATCAAGGTCTGTTACTCAATCGACACCCGTTCCGGTCTCTCGCGAGTGATCGGCTTCGGGTGGCGAACCGGACCGTACACGGTCCTGGGGGCGCGCCTCACAGGCGCCACCCCGTGTACTTCCCGTCATTCCAGGCCCGGGAAACCCGGACTTTTCCGGGTTTTCGCGGGGATTTCCCCGTTACGGAGAGTGGATGCCCGGACACCCTCCCCTGTGATCGATCACACATGAGCGCCTCAGGAGCGGGCCTTCGGAATTCCGCGCAAAGCGAACGGAACCGGGTCGGCTCGTGCAGTGTGTCAGATCGGCAGAGTGACGCGCATCACGAGACCTCCGCCCTCGCGGGGTTCCGCGATGATACGGCCGCCGTGCGCCCGGGCCACGGACCGCGCGATCGACAGGCCGAGGCCGACGCCCTTGTCGCTGCCGGTGCGCTCCTGGCGGAGGCGCCGGAACGGCTCGAAGAGGTTGTCGATCTCGTACGCGGGGACCACGGGACCCGTGTTCGAGACGACCAGGACGGCCTGGCCGTGCTCGGTGGCCGTGGTCACCTCCACCCATCCTCCCTCGGCCACGTTGTACCGGACGGCGTTCTGGAGCAGGTTCAGGGCGATCCGCTCCAGCAGGACGCCGTTGCCCTGGACGACCGCGGGTTCCCGCTCGCCCCGGATCTCGACGCCCTTGGCCGCCGCCTCGGCGTGCACCTGGTCGACGCCGCGCTCGGCGACCTCGGCGAGGTCGACGGGCTTGCGCTCGATGATCTGGTTGTCGCTCCGGGCGAGCAGCAGCAGGCCCTCGACGAGCTGCTCGCTGCGTTCGTTGGTGGCGAGCAGGGTCTTGCCGAGCTGCTGGAGCTCGACGGGCGCCCCCGGGTCGGAGAGGTGGACCTCCAGGAGGGTGCGGTTGATCGCGAGCGGGGTCCGCAGCTCGTGCGAGGCGTTCGCGACGAACCGCTGCTGGGCGGTGAAGGCCCGCTCCAGGCGGTCCAGCATCTCGTCGAAGGTGTCGGCGAGCTCCTTGAGCTCGTCGTCGGGGCCGTCGAGCTCGATCCGCCGGGACAGGTCGGAGCCGGCCACCTGGCGGGCGGTCCGGGTGATCCGGCCGAGCGGGGACAGCACCCGGCCCGCCATGGCGTAGCCGAAGGCGAAGGCGATGATGCTGAGGCCGAGCAGGGCGAAGAGGGAGCGGCGCAGCAGGTCGTCCAGGGCCAGGTCGCTCTGGTGCCGGAGGCAGACCGAGACCGCGTTGTTGAACTGCTCCCCGGTGCCGGTGTTCGGCAGCTCGCACCAGGAGGTGGTGGGCTGGACCTCGCCCTTGACGATCTTGAAGGGCAGCTGGGCCGCGCTGTCGGTGAGGGCCTGCGCGGTGAACAGGTAGATGATCGAGAGCAGCAGGATGCCCGCGATCAGGAACATGCCGCCGTAGAGCAGGGTGAGCCGTATCCGGATGGTCGGGCGCAGCAGGGGCCGGACCGGGTCCCGGGGGTCCCAGGTCGGCTTCGGGGGCGCCTGGGGGTGGGGCGCTGACGTGGTGGGCATCGCGTCAGATCCGGTACCCGGAGCCGGGGACGGTCACGATGACCGGCGGCTCGCCGAGCTTGCGGCGCAGGGTCATGACGGTGACCCGGACGACGTTGGTGAAGGGGTCGGTGTTCTCGTCCCAGGCCTTCTCCAGAAGCTGCTCGGCCGAGACGACGGCGCCCTCGCTGCGCATGAGGACCTCCAGGACGGCGAACTCCTTCGGGGCGAGCTGGACCTCCCGGCCGTCCCGGAAGACCTCGCGCCGGTTGGGGTCGAGCTTGATGCCGGCCCGCTCCAGGACGGGCGGCAGGGGCACGCTCGTACGGCGGCCGAGGGCGCGCACGCGCGCGGTGAGCTCGGTGAAGGCGAAGGGCTTGGGCAGGTAGTCGTCCGCGCCCAGTTCGAGGCCCTCGACGCGGTCACTGACGTCCCCGGAGGCGGTGAGCATCAGGACGCGGGTGGGCATGCCGAGTTCGACGATCTTGCGGCAGACGTCGTCGCCGTGGACGAGGGGGAGGTCGCGGTCGAGGACGACGACGTCGTAGTCGTTCACCCCGATGCGCTCCAGGGCCGCGGCGCCGTCGTACACGACGTCGACGGCCATGGCCTCCCGGCGCAGTCCGGTGGCCACCGCATCGGCGAGCAGCTGCTCGTCCTCGACGACGAGTACGCGCACGGCGTGGATCCTTCCCGTTGAGCCGTGGTCCGGAGCCGGACCACTGAAGATCTGAGCACTGACTGTGCGTGTCCATCCTGCCCCGTACGCGCGTAAACCGGCTGTAAGACAGGGGTGCGGGGCCCCGGGGA
>NZ_RDBH01000141.1:1197757-1212686 GCF_008042145.1 Streptomyces sp. adm13(2018) | reverse complement strand
GAATTCACCGGATTCGCGGGCCAGTTGAGGTTTCTCTGAGGAAGGGGTTGGGGAGGACGACTGCACACCCCGTGATCACGCCCTGTATGTGGCGCGCCACCTACCGCTCTCTGTCCCCCAGAGACCGCGGTGCGTGATCCACCCACCCCCGGCACATCCCCGTGCCACCGGACCCATGACGAGGGGGCGCACGATGGACGCTTTCACCGCAGGCCTGCTGCACCGCATCAGGACCACGCAGACGGACCTCACGCGGGCTCGTGAGACGGGCGACGACTACCTGGCGGACGTGGAGCAGGCGGAACTCGACGACCTGCACCGGCTGGCCGCCGAGCACGGCGTGGAGGTCGCCGCGCCGAGCGTCCGACCCGCCGCCTGATTCGCTGCCCGACCCGCTGCCCGACCCGACCAGGACCGGCCCGCAGACCGGGGCCGTTCGACCGACCCGACCCGTAGACGCACGAGGGCCCCGCAGCCGTTCCCGGCAGCGGGGCCCTCACGCGCCCGTCAGTCGTGCCAGGCGCCGAGTTCCTCCAGGAGGTCCTGGACGGGCTCGAAGAGGCCCGGAGGGGCCGCCAGGGTCAGTTCGCCGGACTCCGGCTCCCCCGGGCGGCCGCCGGTCAGCGCGCCCGCCTCGCGGGCGATCAGGGCGCCGGCGGCGAGGTCCCAGGGGTTGAGGCCCCGCTCGTAGTAGGCGTCCAGGCGGCCGGCGGCGACGTCGCAGAGGTCGATGGCGGCCGAGCCGCCGCGCCGGATGTCGCGGACCCGCGGGATCACGAGCCGGGCGACCTCGGCCTGGTGGTCCCGGCGGGCCTGGACGTAGCCGAAGCCGGTGCCCAGGAGTGCCTGGGCGAGCGCGGGCGCCGGGCGGACGGCGAGCCGCCGCGGCTCCGTGCCGGGGGCGCCGTCGGCGTACGCGCCGCCGCCGAGGACCGCGCGGTAGGTCTCGCCCCGCATCGGGGCCGCGACGACGCCGACCACGGTCTCGCCGTCCCGTTCGGCGGCGATGGAGACCGCCCAGGTCGGCAGCCCGTACAGGTAGTTCACGGTGCCGTCGAGGGGGTCGATCACCCAGCGGACCCCGCTGGTGCCGGGGCTGGACGCGCCCTCCTCGCCGAGGAAGCCGTCCTCCGGGCGGTGTTCGGCGAGGAAGCCGGTGATCAGCTTCTCGGCGGCGATGTCCATCTCGGTCACGACGTCGATGGGGCTGGTCTTGGTCTTCGCCACGGCGAGGTCGTCGGGCCGGCCGTCGCGCAGCAGCGCTCCGGCCCGCCGGGCGGCCCCCAGGGCGAGGTCGAGCAGTTCGGTGAGCAGCGGGTCGGTCACGTGGGTGTCCCTTCGGTCGCGTCGTCGGCCGTCTCGGTCACGGGTTCCTCAGGCGTACGGGCTGTCGGCGCCGGCCGCAGCCGGGCGCTCGGTCCGGGCCGGGCAGCAGCCGATCGGGCACAGGTCGTGGGAGGGGCCGAGGGCACCGAGGGCGCACCTTTCGGCGCGGGTCCCCCGCTCGTGCGCGGCCCGCTCCAGGAGGAGGTCGCGGACGGCGGCGGCGAAGCGGGGGTCGGCGCCGACGGTGGCCGAGCGCCGGACGGGCAGGCCCAGCTCGGCGGCCTTGTCCCGGGCCTCGGTGTCGAGGTCGTAGAGGACCTCCATGTGGTCGGAGACGAAGCCGATGGGGACCATGACGACGGACGGGACGCCGGCGCCGTGCAGCTCCTCCAGGTGGTCGCAGATGTCGGGCTCCAGCCACGGGATGTGGGGGGCGCCGCTGCGGGACTGGTAGACGAGCTGCCAGGGGTGGTCGTTCCCGGTGCGCTCGCGGACGGCGTCCGCGATCAGCCGCGCCACGTCGAGGTGCTGACGGACGTAGGCCCCGCCGTCGCCGTGCTCGGTGACCGGTCCGGAGGAGGCGGCCGCGGAGTCCGGGATGGAGTGGGTGGTGAAGGCCAGGTGGGCGCCGGCCCGGACGGACGGGTCGAGCTCGTCGAGGGAGGCGAGCACCCCCTCGATCATGGGCTCGACGAAGCCGGGGTGGTTGAAGTAGTGGCGGAGCTTGTCGACCCGGGGCAGCGGGAGCCCCTCCGCCTCCAGGGTGGCGAGCGCGTCGGCGAGGTTCTCGCGGTACTGGCGGCAGCCGGAGTACGAGGCGTAGGCGCTGGTGGTGAGGACGGCGATGTGGCGGTGGCCGTCGGTGACCATCTCGCGGAGGGTGTCGGTGAGGTAGGGGGCCCAGTTCCGGTTGCCCCAGTAGACGGGGATCTTCAGGCCGGCCTCGCCGAGGTCCGTCCGCAGCGCGTCGAGGAGCGCGCGGTTCTGGTCGTTGATCGGGGAGACGCCGCCGAAGAGGAAGTAGTGCCGGCCCACTTCCTTGAGCCGTTCCTTGGGGATGCCTCGGCCGCGCGTCACGTTCTCCAGGAACGGGACGACGTCGTCCGGGCCCTCGGGGCCGCCGAACGAGAGCAGCAGCAGGGCGTCGTACGGGGCGGGATCGTGCTGATCGGACATGGCACCGATCCTGCCACCCGCGCCGGACGGCGGGCGGCGCGGCCCGGCGTCCGGCGCCCGGCCGGACGTGCGACCGGCGGTGGCGGCCGGTGGTGGCGGCCGGAGAAGGCCGGAAAAAGGGGGATGACCCATCGACTTCAACACCGTAGGCTTTAGCTGTTAATTACACGTGTTGAGTCGTCGCGCGGAGCCCGCTCCGAAGCACGGAGATCCGGAGAGCCCCTTGCCCAGTCCCTACCGCGCGATCTTCGCGGCTCCCGGCACCGCGCGGTTCTCCGTCGCCGGCTTCTTCGGCCGGATGCCGCTGTCCATGATGGGCATCGGCATCGTGACCATGATCTCGCAGGTCACCGGGCGTTACGGGCTGGCCGGAGCCCTCTCCGCGACGCTCGCGGCCTCCGCCGCGGTCCTCGGCCCGCTGGTCTCCCGGCTCGTCGACCGGCACGGTCAGCGCCGGGTGCTGCGCCCGGTGACCCTGGTCTCGCTCGTGGCCGCCGCCGGCCTGCTCCTCTGCGTGCAGCAGCAGGCCCCCGACTGGACGCTCTTCGTCTTCACCGCCGTGATCGGCTGCGTGCCGAGCGTCGGCGCGATGACCAGGGCCCGCTGGGCGGAGATCTACCGCGGCGACGAACGGCGCCTGCACACGGCGTACTCCTGGGAGTCGATCGTCGACGAGGTGTGCTTCATCTTCGGCCCGATCCTCTCGATCGGGCTGTCGACGACCTGGTTCCCCGAGGCGGGGCCGTTGTTCGCCGGGGTGTTCCTGACCGTCGGCGTGTTCTGGCTGACCGCGCAGCGGGCCACCGAGCCGGTCCCGCACCCCCACCGGGGCGGCAAGGGCGGCTCCGCGCTCCGCTCCCCCGGCCTCCAGGTGCTCGCCCTCGCCTTCGTCGCCACCGGCGCCATCTTCGGCTCGATCGACGTGGTCACCGTGGCCTTCGCCGAGGAGCAGGGCCACAAGGCCGCCGCCAGCCTCGTCCTGGCCGTCTACGCGCTGGGCTCCGGCCTGGCCGGCGCCGTCTTCGGACTGCTCCACCTCAAGAGCGAGCCGTCCCGCCGCTGGCTGCTGGGCATCTGCGCGATGGCCGTGAGTATGATCCCCCTCCTACTGGCCGGGAACCTTCCGTTGCTGGCCGTGGCGCTCTTTGTCGCGGGCCTGTCCATCGCACCGACGATGGTGACCACCATGGCCCTCGTCGAAGCGCACGTACCGCGCACCAAGCTGACCGAGGGCATGACCTGGACGGGTACCGGGCTCGCGATCGGCGTGGCGCTCGGCTCGTCGGCCGCCGGCTGGGTGGTCGACGCGTCGGGGGCCGAGGCGGGGTACGTGGTGCCCGTCGTCTCGGGCGCGGTCGCGGTCGCGGTGGGTGTCCTCGGACACCGCCGGCTGCGCAGGCCGGCGCCGAACCGGGAGGGGCAGCGTGAGCACGACGACAGCAGCGGGGACAGCGGAGTCGGGCAGCAGCAGGACGACGGGCAGCCCGTGGCGTAACTGGGCGGGGAACGTCACCTCCCGCCCGGTGCGCGAGGTGAGCCCGGCCTCGGCCGAGGAGCTCGCCGAGGAGGTGCGCCGGGCGGCCGCGGACGGACTGCGGGTGAAGACCGTCGGTACCGGCCACTCCTTCACCTCGATCGCGGCCACCGACGGCGTCCTCATCCGGCCCGGACTGCTCACCGGGATACGCCGGATCGACCGCGAGGCGATGACCGTCACGGTCGAGTCGGGCACTCCGCTCAAGCGGCTCAACGTGGCCCTGGCCCGCGAGGGCCTGTCGCTCACGAACATGGGCGACATCATGGAGCAGACCGTCGCCGGCGCCACCTCCACCGGAACGCACGGCACGGGCCGCGACTCGGCCTCCATAGCCGCGCAGATCCGCGAGCTGGAGCTGGTGACCGCCGCGGGCGAACTGCTCACCTGTTCGGAGAAGGAGAATCCGGAGGTCTTCGCCGCCGCCCGGATCGGGCTCGGCGCCCTCGGCGTGGTCACGGCGATCACCTTCGCGATCGAGCCGGTCTTCCTGCTCACCGCGCGGGAGGAGCCGATGACCTTCGACCGGGTCACCTCGGAGTTCGACGCGCTGCACGCGGAGAACGAGCACTTCGAGTTCTACTGGTTCCCCCACACGGACAACTGCAACACCAAGCGCAACAACCGCAGCGCGGGCCCCGCGGCCCCTCCCGGCCGGGTCAGCGGCTGGGTCGAGGACGAACTCCTCTCCAACGGGCTCTTCCAGGTGGCCTGCTCGCTGGGCCGCGCGGTGCCGCCGGTCATCCCGTCGATCGCCAAGCTCTCCAGCCGGGCGCTGTCGGCCCGTACGTACACCGACATCCCGTACAAGGTCTTCACCTCGCCGCGCCGGGTCCGCTTCCTGGAGATGGAGTACGCACTGCCGCGCGAGGCGGCGGTCGGCGCGCTCCGCGAGCTCAAGGCGATGGTCGAGCGCTCGCCGCTCAAGGTGAGCTTCCCGGTCGAGGTGCGGACGGCCCCGGCGGACGACATCGCGCTCTCCACGGCCTCGGGCCGGGAGACCGCGTACATCGCCGTCCACCTCTACAAGGGCACGCCCCACCGCGGGTACTTCACCGCCGTGGAGCGCATCATGACGGCGCACGGGGGCCGGCCCCACTGGGGCAAGGTCCACACCCGCGACGCCGCCTACTTCTCCGAGGCCTACCCCCGCTTCGCCGAGTTCACGGCGCTGCGCGACCGGCTCGACCCCGACCGGCTCTTCGCCAACGACTACCTGCGCCGGGTCCTGGGCGACTGACGCTCAGCCGGTCGGCGCGCCCCCGCCGTCCCCGGCGCCCGGCGGCGTCGGGGACGGCTGGTCGTCCGGCATCCCCGTCGTTCCCGGCGTCCCGCCGCCGGTCGACCCGGAGGGCGTCGGCTCGGGCGAGGGGGTCGCGGTACCGCTCTCCCCGGTGTCCCGGTCGCCCGGGTCCGGTGTGGAGCCGGTCGAGGGGGTGCCGGCGTCGCCTTCCGGGCGCCCGGTGTCCCCGGCGGAGCCGGAGGGGGCCGGGGTCGGGCCCCGGTCCTCGGTCGGGGCATCCTGCCCGGTGCCGCCACCGCGGACCACGGAGCCGAAGGTGGTGGTCCCCTGCGTGCCGCTGAAGTCCTGGCCGGAGACGAGTTCGTACGTGGTGATGCCGCCCATGGTGACGCCGAAGACGAGGGCCGCGGCGATCGCCGGGCGCTTCCAGCCGCGGACCCGGGTGCCGTGGGTGGTCGCCGTGCCGAACTCCTCGTCGAGCGGCTCGGCGTGCGGACCGGGAGGGCGGACCGTGCCCAGCATCAGGGTGTGGTCGTCCCGCGGGCCGGGGACGAGCGGCACCTGACGCCCCTTCGGCCTGGCCGCCACCGTCACGTCACGGACCTGCTCCCCGGTGCGCCGGAAGAGGTGCTGGAAGAGCGGACCACCGCAGGTGGCGATGACGCTGATCACACCGGCGCCGAGGATCGTGCCGTACACGCCGAGCGTGGAGGCGAGTTTGGCGGCGATCACCGCGGCCAGGGCGCTGCCCGAGACCTGGGCCACGCTCAGGTCGATCCTTCTCCTTCCGCCCGCCGCCTCCTCCGTCTCCTCCCGCTCGTCCGTCTCCGTGTCCGGCCTGTGGCGCATCTCCAACCCCTGCTCCAGCTCCTGCTGGCTCATCCGTTCGTCTTGCACCCAGAAGGGACATATGGGCGAAGCGAATAGTTCCGTTTCCGCTCCTTCTGTGAAGAGGGACACGTACGGCCGGAGATCGCGGACACTCAACTCCCGTACGGCCCGAGAAGTTGGGCGGCGCGCCGGTCCACCCAGGTGGCCCGAATGGAGTACATTGGCGAACCCTGGGTCCGGACGCCTTCACGGGTGCCCGGATCACGGGGAGAGGGCCGGAGACGGCGCTTGACCCGGCGGCGCCTGGACAGGCACGGCAACCGACTGCACAGAGTGACCGCCAGTCACTCCGGGTAGCCAACAGGTCACCGTGTCATAACGGCGTTCCAGGGTCCACGCCCGACACGCCGGGCAACTCGGCAAGGTAGTGGCAGGCTGCACCCGGGCAGGCCACACTCGACTAGCGGAAGCAGCGACGCACGTGACGTCGGCAGGCACCACCCGGGAGGTCCCCATGCCCGAACTGCGTGTCGTGGCCGTCTCCAACGACGGCACACGACTGGTGCTGAAGGCTGCTGACAGCACGGAGTACACACTTCCGATCGACGAGCGGCTCCGCGCCGCCGTGCGCAACGACCGCGCGCGCCTCGGTCAGATCGAGATCGAGGTGGAGAGCCACCTCCGCCCCCGTGACATCCAGGCCCGTATAAGGGCCGGTGCCTCCGCGGAGGAGGTCGCCCAGCTCGCCGGCATCCCCGTCGACCGCGTCCGCCGCTTCGAGGGCCCCGTGCTCGCCGAGCGCGCCTTCATGGCGGAGCGGGCCCGCAAGACCCCCGTCCGCAGGCCCGGCGAGAACAGCGGCCCCCAGCTCGGCGAGGCCGTGCAGGAGCGGCTGCTGCTGCGCGGCGCCGACAAGGACACCGTGCAGTGGGACTCCTGGCGCCGCGACGACGGCACCTGGGAGGTGCTGCTCGTCTACCGCGTCGCCGGCGAGGTCCACACGGCCAGCTGGACGTACGACCCGCCCCGGCGGCTCGTCCAGGCCGTGGACGACGAGGCCCGCGCGCTGATCGGCGAGACGGACGACACGATCACCGCCGCGCCGGAGCCGAGCTTCCCGTTCGTGCCGCGGATCGCCCGGCTGCCCCGGGACCGGCCGCTCGACCGCGCCCTGGACCGGCAGCTCGACCACCGCCAGCTGGAGCGGGCGTCCGCGCCCGCCGAGCCGGAGGACGAGCGGGACTCCCTCACGAGCCTGCTGGAGGCCGTGCCGAGCTTCCGCGGCGACATGGTCGTGCCCGAACAGCCCGACTCGGAGCCCTCGGAGGAGATCGAGGCGGAGGAGCCCCCGGCCCCGGCCGCCTCGGCGGGCGCGGGCGCCGCCTACGCCGACGTGCTCATGCCGCGCGCCGTCTCGGGCCACCGGGACCGGCTCACCGGCACCACCGACCGCCAGGCGGAGGCGGACGGCGTCCGCCCGGGCCGCCGCGCGGCCGTACCGAGCTGGGACGAGATCGTCTTCGGCACCCGCCGGAAGAAGCAGGACTGACGGCCGAGGCCGTACGCAGAAGGGGCCCGCGCCGGGATCGGCGCGGGCCCCTTTCGCGTACGGGGGGCATTCGGCCGGGGGAGCAGGCCTCTCCGCGTACGGCGGGCTCTTCCGCGCGCGGCGAGCCCCTCCGCGTACGGCGGGCCCCCGCGTAGGCAGAGCCGTTCCGCGTACAGCGGGGCCTTTCGCGTACGGCCGCCCCGGCGCGCCCCTTCGCGTACGGGGCCTACTGCGGGTCCGGGCCCGTCGCGACCGGGCGGGCGGGGTCGGCGGACCAGTCCGACCAGGAGCCCGCGTAGAGGGCGGCCGGGACGCCCGCGATCTCCAGGGCCAGGATCTCGTGGGCACCGGAGACGCCCGAGCCGCAGTAGACACCGACCGGCGTCCCCTCCACGGCGCCGAGCGCGCCGAAGCGGTCCCGCAGGACCGTGGCGCCGAGGAAGCGGCCCTCCGCGTCCACGTTCTCCGTCGTGGGCGCCGAGACCGCGCCCGGGATGTGCCCGCCGACCCGGTCGATCGGCTCCACGTCGCCCCGGTAGCGCTCGGCCGCCCGCGCGTCCAGGAGCAGCCCCGAGCGGGCGAGGTCCGCCGCCGCGTCGGCGTCGAGCAGCCCGAGCGCGCCCGGCTCGGGCCGGAAGTCGCCGGGCTCCGGCGCCGGCTCCTTCTCCGTGAGCTCCCCCGTCCAGGCTGCGAGACCGCCGTCCAGGACCCGGACGTCCCGGTGGCCGGCCCAGCGGAGCAGCCACCAGGCGCGGGCGGCGGCCCAGCCGAGGCCGCCGTCGTAGACCACGACGGGAGTGTCCGCGGAGACGCCGGCCCGGCGCATCACGGCGCCGAAGGCCTCCGGGTCGGGCAGCGGATGACGGCCCCCGGCGCCGGGCGGGCCCGCCAACTCCGCGTCCAGGTCGACGTAGACCGCGCCGGGCAGGTGCCCGGCCTCGTAGTCCGGGCGGCCGGGCGGACCGCCCAGCGTCCAGCGGACGTCCAGGAGGACCGGCGGCCGGGCCCCGGCCGACTCGCTCAGCAGTTCGCTCACGGCGATGATGGGCTTCATGGGTGCCATCCTCGCGCAGCCGCACGGCCGCGGGGAGCGAACCCGGCGTCCGCCCCGCGTCGACCCGGCGTGATCGCGCCACTCTTTGGTGGGACGGGGGGCGCGCCGCGGCCCCTTCGGTGACACCATCGGACGGGACACGGGCACGACGACGGTCCGAGGAGAGAGTCACGATGACCGAGGCGACTCGGCACACACCCGGCACGCCCTGCTGGGTGAGCTTGATGGTGCACGGGCTTGACGCCACCCAGGATTTCTACAACGCGCTGTTCGGCTGGGAGTTCGAACCCGGTCCGCAGCAGCTCGGACCGTATGTGCGCGCGCTGCTCGACGGCCGCGAGGTGGCGGGCATCGGCCAGCTGCCGCCCGACCGGCACCTGCCGATCGCGTGGACGCCGTACCTGGCCACCGACGACGCCGACGAGACGGCCGAGGGCATCCGCTCCTGCGGCGGGACCGTGGCCGTGGGCCCGCTGGACGCCGGGGAGGCCGGCCGGATGGCGGTCTGCTCCGACCCGGTGGGCGCGGTCTTCGGGATCTGGCAGGCGGAGGCGCACCACGGCACCGCGGCGGCGGGACCGCCGGGGACGCCCGTGTGGAACGAGCTCCTCACGTACGAGACGTCCTCGGTCGGCAAGTTCTACCGGTCGGTCTTCGGGCACGAGGTGGAGCCGGTCGTGTCCGCCGACCACGACTACGCCACGCTCCATGTCGACGGGCGGCCGGTGGCCTCGCTGCGCGGCGCCGGCGCCGCGCTGCCCCGGGACCGGGGCCCGCACTGGATGACGTACTTCGAGGTCGCCGACACGGACGCGGCCGCGCGGCTCGTGCTCCAGCTCGGCGGTCAGGTGCTGAGCCCGCCGCGTGACGCGACGGCGGGGCGGCTCGCGCTGGTCACGGACCCGGAGGGCGCGGTCTTCACCCTCGTCAGGTCCGCCGCCTCCGACGCCGGGTGAGTCCGGGGTCCCGGCGGGGCTGACCCGGCCCCGCCGGGGCTGTCCGGCCTGTTCAGCTCCGCCGGGACCGTGCGAGGCCACGGAGCCGGGACTGCAGGCCGCTCCCCCGCCCGACCGCGCCGGTGCCGCCGGGCAGGCCGAGCAGACCGAGGCGCTCGGTGTCGAAGTGGTGCGCGACCTCCGGGTCGGCGTGATGCGCGGCGAGGTAGGCGGCGGTCTCCTCCCGCATCCCCGGGTGGCTCTTGTGCCGCATGCAGTAGCCGACCGCGCGGACCAGCGGGGTGAGTGACTCCGGCGCCGCTCCGGGGACGGCCGGTGTCCCGCCGCCCTCCAGGTCCGCGACCAGGTGGTCGACGACGGTGAGCGGGATCCGGTTGCTGTTCTCGAACGGGGTGAGCCGGGCGAGGACCTCGGCGGTGCCGACGCGTGCGACGGGGACGCCGTAGTAGACGGCGGCGGTGAACATCGCGGTGGAGAAGCAGCCGACGACGAGCCGGGGCCTGCACCGCTCGTAGAAGGTCTCGGCGAGCAGCGGTCCGTCCAGGACGGTGAGCCGTACGCCCGACCGGTCCGCCTCCGCGCGGAGCGCCGTGGAATAGCCGGCCGGCGCGGACGGGTGCGGCTTGAAGACCACCGAGCGGTGTCCCGCGGCGGCGGCGCCGCGGAGCATCCGGACGTGCAGCTCCTCCTCCTCGTCGACGGTGAGGAGGTCGAGAGCGGCGAGGTACTGGCCGAGCATCAGGGCGGTGGGCTCGGCGGCGGCCGCCCGGACGATCTCGGGGTCGTCGGCCGCCTCCTCCGCGATCTCGGCGAGGACCGCGCGGAAGGCGCTGTCGGGGACGAGCTCCGGTTCCACCCCGTACTCGCTCAGGAGGAGGGGGCGCAGCCCCGGCACGAGGTCGAGGTGGAGGACCCGGCGGATCCGGCAGGCGATCGACTGCGCGAGGTCGTTGCGGGTGGGGCCGTAGCTCATCAGGCCGTCGGCGTAGACGTGGAGGGCGCTCTCGGGGAACGCGCCGGCCAGTGCCTTGGCGGGGTTGACCTGGATGGACTCCACGATCAGTTCCACCGGGGCGCTGCCGAGGTCCCAGGCGGTGCGCAGCACGCGCTGCCAGAGCGGGGCCTCCTCGGGGCGGGGCGCCCAGGCCGCGGGGTGGTACGGGTGGATCGTCCCGTTCCAGTCGAGGACGCCGTCGAAGCGGCCGGCGATCCGCTCGTAGCCGGTCATGGTCTCCATGCGCAGCGCGGTCTCCGGGATCTCGGCGTTGCGCGAGATCAGCAGGAGCCGGCGGGCGTCCTGCCGGGGGCCGAACTGCCCGGCGTCGAGCGAGGCGGCGAGGGTGGCGGCGCCGTACAGGGTGGACACCTGGAAGATCTGGACCGGGCGGCCGTCGGCGGGAGGGTGCTGCGCCGGTGCCTTCTCGGGGGCGGGGGCCATGGGTCAGGCGGTCCTTACGGTGTCGCGCAGGCTCCGGAGGAGGGTGCTGCGGGGGGTGTCCATGGTGGCGAGGGTCTCGTCGAGGACCTGCTGCGGCATGCGGTGGAGGGCGTCCCGGACGTCGGCGCGGAGCCGCTCGGCGACGGCGGGCTGGTAGGCGCCGACCTTGCCCATGTGGAAGGCGATCATCGCGCAGTAGGTGCGGACCGCCTTCGGCAGGAAGCGGTCCGCCTCGGGGTCGCGGGAGACGTCGGCGAGCAGGGTGTCGTAGGACGGGATGAAGTCCAGCTGCCGGTTGTCGGTGATCTGGGTGAGCGAGGTGGTGACGCCCCTGCGGTAGAAGACGCCGTGCAGGGAGAGCGCCGCGAACGTGCGGGCCTTGAGATGGAGGCGCCATACCCAGAGGCGGTCCTCGGCCGTTCTCAGGGACGTCTCGAATCGGGATTCACCGTTCTGGAAGAGCCGGGAACTGTAAATACCGAAGGGGACGAACGGATAGTCCACCATCGTCACCATGCTGGCGGGCGAGATTCCGTCGCGGGGGTCCATGACGGTGTCGCGGCGTTTGGCCGGGGCGTAGCGGACGTTCCTTTTCCGGCCCTCCGAGAGGACGTGGTCGGTACGGGCGAAGTCGCAGCCCAGGCGCTCGATCCCGGCGACCATGGCCTTGAGGTGGCCGGGCGCGTACCAGTCGTCGCCGTCGAGGAAGGTGAGGTGGTCGCCGCGCGCCGCGTCGATTCCCGTGTTGCGCGCCTGGGCGACTCCGCTGTTCGTCTCGTGGCGGATGACGGTCGCGTTCGGCAGGCGGTCGCGCCAGCGGTCGAGGATCTCCGGGGTGTCGTCCGTCGAGCAGTCGTCGACCAGCAGGAACTCGAATTCCGGATCCGCGTTGTTCGCGAGACTGCGCAGGGTGTCGGGCGCGTACGCCCCGACATTGTGGAACGGTACGACGACGGACAGTTTCGGCACTCGGAATCCCCATACTGGATCGAACATTTCACCCCGCTACGGCGGGTACCGTAACGGCTCGCTTTTCCGGGCGAACGATCCGCGCGTGCACTCCGGGTGAACTCTTGGCGTCCCCCGTGGAAAGCCGGCGCGGAAGCGTCCTCAGCCGGTGGGCGGCGGCCCGTCGGACGGCTCGGCCCTTCTCCGGGCGCGCCGGTGCAGGGCTCCCGTCGCGAGCAGGGCGAGGAGCGCGGTGAGGCCGACGGCTCCGCCGAGCGTGAGGCCGGGCGGGCGGAAGGAGCAGCTGACGGTGGTCGCCCGGCCGTCGAGCGGGATCGCGACGAGGCCCTGGTACGTGCGCGCGGGGCGGGGTTCCTCGTCGCCCGCGGCGCACCGCCAGCCGGAGATCCGGGGGGCGGCGAGGACCGCGGTCCCGGTGCTGCCGGGGGGAAGTTCGGCCGTGACGGCGTGTCCGCCGGCGCGCACCGCGGTGGCGCCGGTGGCGGTCAGTCCCCGTACGGCGGAGTCGAGCCGGTCCCGGAGCAGGCAGCCGACCGGCCGGCGGGGCAGCCGGACCGTGCGCTCGGGGGTCAGTGCGATCCGCACCTCGCCGGAGGCGGGCACGGTGCCGAGGGCGGCCATGGCGGCGCGGACGGCGGGCGGCCGGCCGTCGAAGTCCACGGGCGGCTGCCCCGCGAGGGCGGCGCCGCCGTGGTACTCGGGGGCCCAGAACCAGAGCTGTGAGCCCGCCGGGCAGCGGGCGGTGACGGTCCGTCCGTCCCGGGTGACCGCCGGCAGCGCGTACACGTCGGCGCCGAGGAGCCGCTCCTGCCGGGCGAACGCGGAGTCCCCGGGGTGGGTCGGCGGCCGCCGCTCCGGACGGACGGTGACCAGCGGGGGTACGGGGGTGGTGGTGACGGACACCTCGGCGCGGGGCGGGGCGTCCCGGCGTACCGCTTCGGTCGGCACCGAGCGGATCCGGGTCCCGACGGAGAAGAGGGCGTCGGTCACCGGGTTGTCCAGGGTGACCGGGTGGCGGCCCTTGGCGTAGTACCCGAAGCCCAGGTCGGCCAGGGTGCGGGAGGTCGCCTCCGCGGTGAGGCTGCTGTAGTAGTCGGCGCCCTGTCCGCCCGCGAGCAGGGCGTCGTTGCCGCCGGGGATCTCCCCGGGTTCCGTCCGGTGCTCCGGCCAGGCGTCCGCGCGGGCCGTCGCCTCGGCCACGGCGGTGTGCCAGGGACCGATCCGGGGGGACCAGGCGACCTCCTCGCGCTGCTGCTCCACGATCCGCTTCCCGGTGACCACGGTCTCGCCGCCCTGCGCGGCGACGAGGAGGACGAGGGCGAGGACGGGGAGGACGCGGGCGGCGGCGAGGGCGCGGCGGTGCGGGAGGGCCGTGAGGGCGGCGGCGAGGGTGAGGGCCGCCGCGGTGCCGAAGGCCGGGTAGGTCCAGGGATCGATGTCGGCGCTGCCGCGGGCCGCGCCGGCCAGGAGCGCGAGCAGGGCTCCGCCGGCGAGGAGCMCGGTCGGACGCGGGACGCCCCGGGCGGCCGAGAACCAGCCGGTGACGACCAGCAGTCCGCACAGGACGAAGGCCTGGCGGTAGGGGCCTCCGTTGGGCGAGGCGCCCGCGTGCCAGAGCAGGTGCGTCGGCTCCCACTGGAGCGAGAGCGCCACCAGGAGAACGGCGGCCGACCAGCCGGCCCGGACGCGCGGGGCCACGGCCTTGTTGAAGGGCAGGGTGAGGGCGAGCACGAGGGCGGGCGTGCCGATGAAGAGGGCGGGGCTCGCGAGGCTCGCGGTGGCCGGCAGGAACCGGGCGAGGACTTCCGGCCAGGCGGCGGGGGCGAAGGTGGACTCGGGCGTGGGATCGGCGACCTTGGTGCCGAGGAACACGACCGCGACGAGCGGCGCGGCGAGACCGATGCCGAGGAGCACACCGCGTGCGGCGCGCAGCACCCCGGCCAGGCGCTGCCGCGCGTCGGCGGTCTCCTCGGAGGTGAGGAGCCGGACGAGCAGGACGACGGCGGCGCCGAGGGTCGCCATGTACGCCGTGTAGAAGTTGGCGGTCCAGGCCAGGGCGACCACGAGGGGGCCGAGGACGGGGCGGCGCCCGGCGCGGGCCCACTCGCCGACCAGGCAGAGCAGCGGGAACGCGATCAGCCCGTCGAGCCACATCGGGACGGTGGCGCCGAAGTCGAAGGTCCATCCCGAGAGGGCGTACGCGGTGCCGAGGACGGCGGCGACCGGCCAGGGGCCGGGGCGCAGCCGCAGGAGCAGCAGCGCCATCGCCGCCGCGGCGGCGGAGATCTTGAGGACGGTGACGGCGTACAGGGCGAGTTCGACGCGGTCCGCCGGGAAGAGCACCACGAGCAGGTCGAAGGGGCTGCTCAGATAGGTGCCGATGTCGCCGAGGAAGTTGGCGCCGAACCCGGAGTTCCAGTTGAGGAAGGCGTCCCCGTGGGTCTCGCCGAGCAGCAGGGAGCGCCAGTACGCGTGGAAGGGCAGGTACTGCTGGCCGAGGTCGACGGTGTTCCTGGTCATCGGGCCGAACGGGTAGCCGCGGGAGAGCCCGGTGGCGAGCGCGAGGAGGACGGCGCTGAGCAGGGCGGCCGCGGCCGGACCGAGGACGACCGGGGAGCGGCGCGGGCGGCGGCGCGGCGCGCCGGGCGGGTGGTGCGGACCGCCCGCCCCCTCCTCGCCGTCGACCTCGTCGAGCAGGGTCTCGGCGGCGGGGGGCACACGTCCTCCAGGGGGCGTACGGAACAGGGGCGCCCGGGCGATCCGTCACGGGCCGACGGCCATTACCGCCGAGCCGGGCGACCCGCAACCGATCACCGGGCGGTGTTCCGGCACACCTCGGGTGAACTCCCGGTG
>NZ_RDBH01000141.1:1158905-1197657 GCF_008042145.1 Streptomyces sp. adm13(2018) | reverse complement strand
ACGGCAGGGTGCAGGGGGCCCCGGCCCCCTTACTGGAGGCGGTGCCCGCCGAGGCCCCCTGCACCCTGCCGTACGACCTGGCGGACTTCACGGGCCGCGGCGACGAGCTGCGGGAGCTGCTCGACTCGGCCGGCCGGGACTGCGCCCGGCACTCCCGGATCGTGGCCCTGGACGGCATGGGCGGCAGCGGCAAGACCTCGCTGGCGGTGCACGCGGCGCACTCGCTGGCCTCCGAGTTCCCCGACGGCCAGCTCTACATCGACCTGCGCGGCTACACCCCCGGCGAACAGCCGGTGACCGCGGGCGGGGCGCTCGACAGTCTGCTGCGCGCGCTGGGCGTGCCGGGTTCACGGATCCCGGAGGATCTCGCCGGCCGTACGGCGCTGTGGCGGTCGACCGTCACGGGGAAGCGGCTGCTGCTCCTCCTGGACAACGCGGCCGACGCCGACGGCGTCCGCCCGCTGCTGCCGACCACGCCCGGCTGCCTGGTCCTCGTCACGAGCCGGGCCCGGCTGGTGGACCTGGACTCGGCGCAGTGGATCTCGATCGACGTGATGTCGCCGGCGGAGTGCGCGGCGCTGATGGCGGAGACGCTGGGCGAGCGGCGGTACGCGGCGGAGCCCGAGGCGGCCGCCGAACTGGCCCGGCTGTGCGGCCGGTTGCCGCTGGCGCTGCGGATCGCCACCGCCCGCCTGCGCAACCGGCCCCGCTGGACGCTGCGTTACCTGGCGGACCGGCTGCGCGACGAGACGCGGCGGCTGGACGAGCTGAGTTCGGGGCAGCGCAGTGTCGCCGCCACCCTGCGCCTGTCGTACCAGGCGCTGGAGCAGGACTGCCGGACCGCGTTCCGCAGTCTGGCGCTGCACCCGGGGGGCGACCTCGACGTGTACGCGGCGGCCGCGCTCCTGGAGACCGATCCGGCCGAGGCCGAGGACATCCTCGAACTCCTCCTGGACGTCCATCTGCTGAAGCAGCCGGAGATCGGCCTGTACACCTTCCACGACCTGGTGCGGAGCTTCGCGCAGAGCCTCAGGTCGACGGCGACGGAGGAGGACGACTCCGCGTCGGCGCGCCGGCTGCTCGACTACTACCTGGCGGCGACGGAGTCGGCCTGCCAGGTGATGTTCCCGGGCAGGCGCCGCATCCCGACCGGGGTGGCGGAGGTGGAGGACGGGGAGGCATGGCTCGCGCGGCTGCCGCGGCTGGTGGACGGCGGGCAGGCCGAGCAGTGGTTCGCGCGGGAGCAGGGATCCCTGCTGGGGGTGGTGGGCCTGGCCGACCGGCTCGGCCACGACCGTCACACCGTGTTCCTCAGCCGCAACCTGGCCTTCCAGCTCAGTGCCCGCGGCCAGTTGGAGGAGTTCCGCTCGATGGGGCTGCTCGCGGTGGCCGCCGCGCGCCGGCTCGGCGAACTGCCGCTGCTGGGGGTGAGCCTGTCCAATCTGGGCGTCGCCTGCTGGAAGCTGGGCCGCTTCGCGGAGGGCATCGAGGTCGCGACGGAGGGCCGGGACGTCGCCGAGCGCCTCGGGGACGTCCAGACCCTGGCCCACAGCGAGGGCGCCCTGGGCCAGCTGAACAGCCTCCTCGGCCGGTTCCCGCAGGCGCTGTCCCATCTGGAGAAGTCGATCGCGCACCAGCGCGAGCTGGGCGCCAGTCGGGCGGAGGCGGAGAGCCTCACGCTGCTCAGCACGCTGTACGAGCAGTGGGGGCGGCACGAGGAGGCGGCGTCGGCGGCCCGCCGGGCGATCGCGCTCTGCGACGAACTCGGCCAGCACGAGAACAAGTTGGTGGCGTTCACGGATCTCGCCTTCGCGCACGCCTGCCTCGGTGACGACGAGGCCGCCGACACGTGCCTCGCGCGGGCGCGGGCCCTGTCCACCGAGAACAGCGATCCGGGGCAGGTGGCCCTGGCCCTGGCGCTCCTCGCGGAGGTCGCCCAGCGCCTCGGCCGGGACGAGCAGGCGGTCCGGTACGCGGACCGGGCTATCGAAACCATCGGGCCAAACGTTTCTCCACTGCGCAGGGCGAAGGTCGAGAACACCGTCGGCCGGTATCTGTACAAGCGCAAGGAGTACGGGGCGGCGCTCGGCCTGCACGAGAGCGCCCACGAGGTGGCGCACTCCCTGGACTTCCGCATCGAGGTGGCGTACGCCCTGTCCGGCATGTCCCGCGCCCAGGCCGCCCTCGGCCTGGCGGAGGAGGCGGCGCGCAACGAGCGGGCGGCGGAGGACCTGTTCGGCGAGATGGGCGTCCCGGCGGAACGCCGCCGCGGCTGACCCGGCGGGTCGGCGGCCGCACCGGGCGGAGATCGGGCGGCGGCCCACCCGGTGGGGATCAGACGGAGGCCACACCGGCGGGGATCAGACGGCGAGCAGGCCCTGACCGATGACGGTCGGCCCCTGGTCGTCGGTGGCACCGGCCTGCACGGCACCGGGCTTCACGACCGTCGGACCCTGGTCGTCCGACGCACCCGCCTGAACCACACCCGGCTTCACCACGGTCGGACCCTGGTCGTCCGACGCACCCGCCTGGACGACTCCGCCCTTGCCGATCACCGTCGGGCCCTGGTCGTCGGCCTGGAACTGCACGCCGGCCGGCCGGTTCTGCTGGTGTCCCGTCTCCACCGTGACCCCGAACCCGAGGGCGAGGGTGGCGGCGACGACGATCCCGGCGAGTCCAGTCGACTTGCGTCCCATGGCCTATCCCCTTTGCGTGGTTTCTGCGGTTCTGCTTCCCGACACCACGTACTCTCCGGCGACCCGTTCCCGGTCCGTTCCCGAGCCGATACCGCCCGCCGGTACGGCAGGGGAACGCACCCGGGAACGCCAGGTCGGCCCGGGTACGGCCAAGGGGCCGACGACTCCTCAGCCCGTCGTCCCGGCCCCCGGCTCACGCGCGAAGACGGTCGCGCCGCCGCCCAGCCGGCAACTGGTCACCCGCGGCCCCCGCTCGGTGAGGACCACGGTGGTACACGCCCGCCCCGAACCGATGTCGGCGAGGTCGAGCAGCGCGCGCACGGTCGCGCGCAGCGCGGCGACCTCCTCCTCGCCCGGCCCCGCGCGGTCGGGCGGGGAGTGGCCGACACGGCTCAGCGCCCTGATGTCCAGCACGGTGTGCATGCTGTTGTCGCTGACGGTCTCGACGGTGAACTCGGGCCCGTCCCAGGGCCCCTCACCGTCCGTACGGGCATCGGACAGACCCGCGCACGCGCCCTCGACCGACCGCTCGATGGCGGACAGCTCCTGAAGGATGTGGCGCAGCCCCTCGGCCACGTCGATCCGGTCCGGGGGATGTTTCATCGAAGACTCCTCCTGCAGAGAACCACTCCGCCAGAGTCGAGCGCCCCGATACCGTTTCCCTCCCGCTCCGGTCCCGTCGTACGGGCCGGCCCCGGGGGACGGGCTCAGCCGTTGACCGGCAGCACGTCCGGGGAGAGGGCTCCCGCGCGGGCCGCGGCCGAGGTCATCCGGCGGCGATGGTGGCGCCGGCACAGCACCTCGTAGCCGATCTCCTCGGCGGGACGGTTCACGTCCCCGACGACGACCTGCTCGCCCTCGACGACCATGGCGCCGCCCACCGTGCGGGCGTTGTGCGTGGCGCGGGCGCCGCACCAGCAGAGCGCCTCGACCTGGAGCTGCTCGATGCGGTCGGCCAGCTCGATGAGCCGCTGCGAGCCGGGGAAGAGCCTGGTCCGGAAGTCGGTGGTGATGCCGAAGGCGAAGACGTCGAGTTCGAGGTCGTCGACGACCCGGGCGAGCTGGTCGATCTGCTCCGGGGCGAGGAACTGGGCCTCGTCGACGATCACGTAGTCGGCCTTGCCGCCCTGGGAGAGCTGGGTGACGAGGTACGCGTACAGGTCCATGCCCTGCGGCGCCTCGACCGCCTCGGTCACCAGGCCGAGGCGGGAGGAGAGCTTGCCCTCGCCCGCCCGGTCGTCACGGGTGAAGATCACGCCCTGGAGCCCTCGCGCGTCGCGGTTGTGGGCGATCTGGAGTGCCAGGGTGCTCTTCCCGCAGTCCATGGTTCCGGAGAAGAAGACCAGCTCGGGCATGACGGGGCGGGGACCTTTCGGGGCGTGGCGGTGTCCGGGGTTCCGGAGGGGTCAGGAGCGGACTTCGAGGAGGGGGACGAGCTGCTCCGCGGGGGTCATGGACCCGTGCATGCCGACCATCGCGGACTCGTGGGGCTCGTTCACGGACGCGGTGATCGCCACGTCGTCGTGAGCCGCGGCGACGACGTCGCCGATCCGCCCGTACACGCGCTCGTCGACCTCGTCGCCGAACCAGCCGAGGGAGATCGCCTCGTCACGGCTCGCGACCCAGAACTGCTCCCCGATCACCTCGCGCCAGCAGGTGAGGACGTCCGCCTCGGCGCCCGGGACGGCGTACACGTGCCGGGCCCGGCCCTCGCCGCCGAGGAGCGCGACGCCCGCGCGGAGCTCCCAGTCCTCGTCGAAGTCGATGCGGTGCTGCTCGTCGAAGGGGATGTCGACCATGCCGTGGTCGGCCGTGACGTACAGCGCCGAGCGGGGCGGCAGCTGCTCGGCGAGCCGCTGCACGAGCCGGTCGACGAACATCAGCTGGCCTTGCCAGGCGTCCGAGTCGATGCCGAAGCGATGCCCGGCGCCGTCGAGTTCGCTGTAGTACGTGTAGACCAGTGAGCGGTCGCCGGCGGCGAGCTGCTCGGCGGCGAAGTCCATGCGCTCCTCGCCGGAGAGCCGCCCGTGGAACGTTCCGCCGCTGAGCGCGACCTTGGTGAGCGGGGTCTGCTCGAAGATCGGGGAGGACACCTGCGCGGTGTGGACCCCGGCCTCGTGGGCGAGACGGAAGACGGTGGGGTAGGGCTGCCAGACGTGCGGGGCGGTCCACGGCTTCCACCGGAGCTGGTTCATCAGCCCGCCGGTGGCGGGGTCGCGCACGGTGTAGCCGGGGAGTCCGTGGGTGCCGGGGTAGCGGCCGGTGCCCACGGAGGCGAGCGAGGTGGCGGTGGTCGCGGGGAAGCCCGCGGTCACCGGGCGGCCGGTGCCGCCGCGGGAGGAGCCGAGGAGCGAGGTCAGATAGGGGGCCTCGTCCGGGTGGGCCTTGATCTGCTCCCAGCCGAGCCCGTCGATCAGGAAGACGCAGTTCCGGTCGGCCGGGGACAGCTCGGGGATCCGGGCGTCGAAGCCGGGCACACCCTGACCGGCGACGAGCGTCGGCAGGACGTCACCGAGGGAGCCGGAGGTGTACTCGGGGACCGGCGCGGTCTCCGGGGCCAGCGGAACCGGGTCGTCGGGCCAGCCGTGGGTCGCGGCGGTCGGCTGCACCATCAGCGGGTCGGGGCGGCGGTGGCCGCGATGGCTTCGGACAGGGCCTGGGCGAAGACGAGGGTCTGCCGGACGGTGTCCGGGCCGTCGCCGGCCTCGCTCACCCGGAGGCTGAGGTCGTCGGCGGTCGCGTTGCCCGTGTAGCCGTGGTCGGCGTCGCAGTTGGCGTCGCCGCAGGCGGCCGGCTCCAGGTCGATGCGGGAGACGGCGCCCCAGCCGATGGTGAGGACCACCTCGCGGGGCAGCGTGCCCGGCGTGTACGACTCCGGGTTGGCGACGACGCGGCTGACGACCACCGAGGAGATCCGGTCGAGCTTCACGGACTCGGTGGACGTCGTGGCGTACGGCGTCGGGGAGCTGCTGTCGGCGGCCTGCTCGTCGGTGTGGCTGACGATGAAGCGGTGCGGGGTGAGGACGAGGACGGTGACGTGCCGCCGGACCTCGTTGGCGTCGAAGGTGGTCTCCTGGTGCACGACGTACGACGCGACGGCCTCGCCGCCGACGGCGGCCTCCACCGCCTCGGCCACGAGGGCCGGGTAGTAGCCGCTGCGCTCGATCGCCGCGCGCAGCCCCTGGGTCGTCGTACCGGTCTTCGCCATGGACTCCATCCTACGGGGCTGCGGGCCCCCCTCAGGCCCCCTCAGTAGCTCGGCAGGCTGCGCGGGCCGAGGTCGGTGCGGGGCGGCGGCGGGGCCAGTCGGACGGTGGCGCCGAGGACGGACAGCCCGCGGGGCGCCACGACCACCGGCTCCAGGGAGACCGCGACCACCTCCGGATGGTCGTCGACCAGCCGCGACACCCGGAGCAGGATCTCTTCGAGCGCGGGGGTGTCGACGGGGGCGGAGCCGCGCCAGCCGAACAGCAGCGGGGCGGTGCGGAGGGAGCGGACCAGATCGGCGACGTCCCGGTCGGTGGCGGGCACCAGCCGGTGGGCGGTGTCGCCGAGCAGCTCGGACGCGGCGCCGGACAGGCCGAAGGAGAGGACGGCGCCGACGGCGGGGTCGATGGCGGAGCGGACGACGGTGTCGACACCGCGGGGCACCATCGCCTGGACGACGGGCAGCAGCTCCTCCGGCTTGCCGAGGACCTCCGTCAGCTCGGCGTAGGCCGTACGGAGCTGTCCCTCGGACGCCAGATCGAGCCGTACGCCCCCGAGGTCGGGGCGGTGGCGCAGATGGGGCGCGGTCGTCTTGAGGGCCACCGGGTAGCCGAGCCGGGCGGCGGCCGCGCCCCATCTGCGCCACCGCCCCGACCTCGGGGGCGTACGGCTCGATCTGGCGTCCGAGGGACAGCTCCGTACGGCCGCCTCCTTCCCCGCCGACGAGGCCGAGGTCGCCTTCCTCGTCCAGGACGCGCACCAGGGGCGCGGCGTCGCCTCGGCCCTGCTCGAACACATCGCCGCCCTCGCCGAGCGCCGCGTTGACCGCGTACACCCGCCCGGTGAACCCGGCCCCGAGGAGGTTGCGCAGCACGGTCCTGCCGACCCCGCCCGGGGCGCGCCCGGCGCCGACGACCGCGACGGACCGGGGGGTGAGGAGGCGCTGCACGGAGCGGGCCTCGGCCCGCTGCTCCCGGGCGCGCTGCACGGCGAGGGAGCGGTCGGTGGGCTCCAGGTCGAGGTGGAGCCGTACGGAGCCGTCCTCGAAGCTGCGCTTCTGGGTGTAGCCCGCGTCCGTGAACACCTTGATCATCTTGGTGTTGGCGGGGAGCACCTCGGCGGCGAAGCGCCGGATGTCCCGCTCCCGGGCGACCGCGGCGATGTGTTCGAGCAGGGCCGAGGCGACGCCGCGCCCCTGGTGCGCGTCCTGGACGAGGAAGGCGACCTCGGCCTCGTCGGCGGGGAAGGAGGCGGGCATGCCCCGGTCGTCGATGCGGTCGTACCGCACGGTGGCGATGAACTCGCCGCCGACGGTCACCGCCAGGCCCACCCGGTCCACGAAGTCATGGTGGGTGAAGCGGTGCACGTCCTTGGCGGAGAGCCGGGGGTAGGGGGCGAAGAAGCGGTAGTACTTCGACTCGTCCGAGACCTGCTCGTAGAAGCTGACGAGGCGGTCGGCGTCGTCGGCCGTGATGGGCCGGATGCGCGCGGTGCCGCCGTCGCGGAGCACCACGTCCGCTTCCCAGTGGTCGGGGTAGTCGTGCTCCGGCAGCTGGTCCGACGCGCTCTGCATGGGGTCAGCCTACGGCCGTGGACCGACGGCGGCACGGGCCGCGCCCCGGTGGCGGCACCGACCGCGACACGGCGTCGGCACGCTCGCGCGGCGGGGGTCCGCCGTGCAAGGTAGGGAGCACGCCCCGTGGCGCGGGGAGGGCCGAAGGGCGGTCCGATCCGGGCCGAAGGTCGGCGCGAGCACGGAGCATCCCGTGAGAGACTGGTCTAGACAACCCGCTTGAGACTTGAAGGGCAACACCATGGCTGAGCGCCGCGTCAACGTCGGCTGGGCCGAGGGCCTGCACGCCCGCCCCGCGTCCATCTTCGTCCGTGCCGCCACGGCTTCCGGCGTTCCGGTGACGATCGCCAAGTCCGACGGCACCCCCGTCAACGCCGCCTCCATGCTCGCGGTGCTCGGTCTGGGCGCGCAGGGCGGCGAGGAGATCGTCCTCGCGTCGGAGGCCGACGGCGCCGAGGCCGCTCTGGACCGCCTCGCGAAGCTGGTCGCCGAGGGCCTGGACGAGCTCCCCGAGACCGTCTGATCCGCGACTGACGCGGGTCCGCTCCGGGTTCGAGCCGGAACCGATCCGGGTCCGCGCCGGTTCCGATCCGGGTCGACACCCCCGCACGGCGAAAGGGCCGTGACCGCCGGAATTCCGGCGGTCACGGCCCTTTCCCTTTTCCGTCGCGGCCTTTTCGGGCAGCACGGAGCGACGGCCTCGAATTGCTATTCCATGTATACGATGCGCGCGTTAATTCCCGGAACCCGCCGTGTTGACTGCATGTTGCGAAACCCTCACACGGCCGCCGGCCGGTTTCTTGAGGCGGTGCAGCGACTGCGTGCGCTCGGCGTGCAGCGCGGTCAGCGCCCTCGCCCGCTCGGCGTCGCCGCGCGCCACGGCGTCCACGATCGCGCCGTGCTCGGCCCAGGCGTCCACCGGCCGCTCGGGCTGCTCCACCGCGTACATCCAGGCGATCTTGTGCCGCAGCTGGGTCAGCAGGGCCGTCAGGGCCGGGCTGCCGGAGGCCTGGGCCAGCGTCTCGTGGAACCAGCCCCCGAGGGAGCGCAGATCCTCGCCCTGCCCCCGCCTGGCCCGCTCCTGCCCCAGCCTGACCAGGCCGCGCAGCACCTTGAGATGCGCCTCCGTGCGCCGCTGGGCGGCGCGGGCGGCCCCCAGCGGTTCGAGCAGCGCCCGCATGTCGAGCAGATCGGCGGCCTCCTGCCCGGTGGGCTCCGCGACCTGCGCCCCGGCGTGCCGGCGGGTGACCACGAACCCCTCGGACTCCAGGGTCCGCAACGCCTCGCGGACCGGCACCCGGGAGACCCCGTACCGGCGGGCGAGCTGGTCCTCGGTCAGCCGGCCGCCCGGCTCGAAGACGCCCGTGACGATGTCGTCCCGGATCGCCGTGCATACCGAGTGCGCGGGAATGCGCATGTCCGACCTCCGCCTTGGTCTGCGCGAGTCAATTCCAGCGGCGCCTCTTCTGCGCCCGGTCTGCGACTCTATTGCAGCGCGCCGGAATTTCCGATGCCCCGGCGGAATATCGATGTGCCGCACGCGACGAAAAGCCCCGGCTCTGTACGAGCCGGGGCTTTTGCGATGCGGGTGGGGGCGGCGCGACCGCCGCCCGTCGCGGGCGTCGGGTCAGACGTTGACGCCGCGGGCGCGCAGGTACGTGACGGGGTTGATGTCCGAGCCGTACTCGGCCGTCGACCGGGCCTCGAAGTGGAGGTGGGGCCCGGTCGAGTTGCCGGTCGAGCCCGAGATGCCGATCCGCTCGCCCGGCTCGACGCTCTGGCCCACGTGGACCCCGATGGAGGAGAGGTGCCCGTACTGGGTGTACGTGCCGTCGTTCATCCGGATGACGATGTTGTTGCCGTACGCGCCGCCCCAGCCGGCCTCGACGACGGTGCCGGAGCCGACGGAGACCACGGTGCTGCCGTAGGCGGCGTGGAAGTCGACGCCGGAGTGGCTGCCGGAGGACCAGAGCGAGCCACCGGTCTGGTAGCCGGTGGAGACGTACGAGCCGTCGACGGGGAGCTGGAAGGAGGCCAGACGGCGGCGCTCGGCCTCGCGGGCGGCACGCTGCTCGGCCTCGCGGATCTCCTTGGCGCGGGCCTCGGCCTTGCGCTTGGCCTCCGCCTTGGCCTTCGCCTCGGCGGCGATCTCGAAGGCCTCCCGCTCCTGGGCGGCGGCCTGGGCGTCGATCCGCTCGGCGAGGTCGTCCTCGGTGATCACCTTGGTGAGCCCGGTGTCCTCGAGCGAGCGGGGGTCCGTGTCGGCGGCGAGCGCCGGGGAGGCGAGGGTTCCGATGACGCCGGCGGTGGCGAGGGTCGCCGCGCCGGCGATGCCCGCGCCGCGGCGCGCCATCCGGCTCGGAGCACGATGCTTCCCGGTGGCACGGGTGAACGCCATGTAGGGGCTGATCCTTTCCTTCCCTCTCGCCTACCGGGTTAGCTGACGGGTTCGGAGCAGGAAGGTCTCCTACGAGCCCCTCCGTACGAGACGAAGGCGCCCGATTCACCCCAGGGACTACGTGTGGGTCCCCGGCTCCCCAGGCTCGCGCCTGACGGGGACTCGGCGATGTCTGCCCGATGCCGCGGGTGCGGCAGTGCAACTGACGAACAGACGGCCTGACGCTATGCGGATCGTCTTTCAATCACCAACCGGACTGGCGTTTTGTAAGACATGCCACAACACAAAAGCCAACCCTTGCCCCAATACGGACAAAGAGGAGGACCCCGACGGACCAGGCCGTCGGGGTCCTCTCCCACCCCAGCGGGGCGTCGTGAATCAGCCGGTCACGACGGTCACTTCACCGATTCCGAGCGCGCGCACCGGCTCCGCGATCTCCGACGCGTCGCCGACGAGGACGGTGACGAGACGGTCGACGGGGAACGCGCTGACCGCGGCAGCGGTCGCCTCGACCGTGCCCGTCTCGGCCAGCCGGGCGTACAACTGCGCCTGGTAGTCGTCCGGGAGGTGCTGCTCGACCTGGTCGGAGAGCGTCGCGGCGACCGAGGCGGCGGTCTCGTACTTGAGCGGCGCGACCCCCACCAGGTTCTGCACGGCGGTCTCCCGCTCGGCGTCGGTCAGCCCCTCCTCGGCCAGCGTCCGCAGCACCTTCCACAGGTCGTCAAGAGCCGGACCGGTGTTGGGCGTGTCGACGGAACCGCTGATGGCGAGCATCGAGGCGCCGTTCCCCCGGCCGTCCGAGCGGAGCACCTGCCCGAAGGCGCGCACCCCGTACGTGTAGCCCTTCTCCTCGCGCAGGACCCGGTCCAGCCGCGAGGTGAGGGTGCCGCCGAGGCAGTAGGCGCCCAGGACCTGGGCCGGCCAGACGCTGTCGTGGCGGTCGGGACCGATCCGGCCGATCAGCAACTGGGTCTGGACGGCGCCGGGGCGGTCCACGATGACGACCCGTCCGGTGTCGTCGGCGGTGATCGGCGGCATCGGGAGCGGCTCGGCCGGCTCGCCGGTCCAGGCGCCGAGCGTCTCGGCCAGGACCTTGTCCAGGTCGACGTCGGTCAGATCGCCGACGACCACGGCGGTGGCCGTGCCGGGCCGGACGTACGCCTCGTAGAAGGCGCGGACCGCGGCGGCGTCGATCGCCGCGACGGTCTCCTCGGTGCCCTGGCGCGGCCGGGAGATCCGGGACTCCGCCGGGAACAGCTCCTTGGAGAGCTGCTTGGCGGCGCGCCGGCCCGGGTTGGCCGTCTCGTGCGGGATCTCGTCGAGGCGGTTGCGCACCAGCCGCTCGACCTCGGTCTCCAGGAACGCCGGGGCGATCAGGGCCTCGGAGACGAGACCGAGCGCCTTGGGCAGCCGGGAGACGGGAACCTCCAGGGAGACCCGTACGCCCGGGTGGTCGGCGTGCGCGTCGAGCGTGGCGCCGCAGCGCTCCAGCTCGGCCGCGAACTCCTCGGCGCTGTGCTGGTCCGTGCCCTCGAACAGGGCCCGGGCCATGATGGTGGCCACCCCGTCGAGACCGGCGGGCTCGGCGTCCAGCGGGGCCGGCAGGAAGATCTCCACGGCCACCACCTGCTGGCCGGGCCGGTGACAGGTCAGCAGCGTCAGGCCGTTGTCCAGGGCACCGCGGTCCGGGGCCGGGAAGGCCCAGGGCCGGGCGTCGCCCGGCGTCGGCTGCGGGTGGAAGTCCATGCTCGTCAAAGACGCGGCAGCGTCGGTCACTGGTCCGCCCCCTCTTCCTCGTCGCTGTCGCTCTGTTCGGTCGCCACGGGCTCGTAGACCAGCACCGCGCGGTTGTCGGGGCGCAGCGTGGCCGCGGCGACGGCCTGCACCTCCTCGGCGGTGACCGCCAGGACGCGGTCGACGGCCGTCAGCGCGAGCTGCGGGTCGCCGAACAGCACGGCGAACCGGCACAGTTCGTCGGCACGGCCGGCGACGGTGCCGAGCCGGTCGAGCCACTCGCGCTCCAGCTGGGCCTGCGCGCGCTCCATCTCCTCGGGCGTGGGGCCCTCGGCGGCGAACCGGGCGAGCTCCTCGTCGACGGCGGCCTCGATCTGCGGGACCTCGACGCCGCCGGAGGTCTTGACGTCCAGCCAGCCCAGCGAGGGGGCGCCGGCCAGCCGCAGCATGCCGAAGCCGGCGGCGACGGCCGTCCGGTCGCGGCGGACCAGCCGGTTGTGGAGCCGGGAGGACTCGCCGCCGCCGAGGACCGTCAGGGCCAGGTCGGCGGCGTCGCACGCGCGCGTGCCGTCGTGCGGCAGCCGGTAGGCGGCCATCAGCGCACGGGCCGGGACCTCCTCCTCGACGACCTCGCGCAGCTGCTCGCCGATGACCTCGGGCAGTTCGCCGGAGCGCGGCGCGGGCTTGCCGTCGTGGCCGGGGATGGAGCCGAAGTACTTCTCGACCCAGGCGAGGGTCCGCTCCGGGTCGATGTCGCCGACGACCGACAGCACCGCGTTGTTCGGGGCGTAGTACGTGCGGAAGAACTCCCGCGCGTCCTCCAGGGTGGCCGCGTCCAGGTCGGCCATGGAGCCGATGGGCGTGTGGTGGTACGGGTGGCCGTCCGGGTAGGCGAGGGCGGTCAGCTTCTCGAAGGCCGTGCCGTACGGCACGTTGTCGTAGCGCTGGCGGCGCTCGTTCTTGACGACGTCCCGCTGGTTCTCCATGGACTCGTCGTCCAGGGCGGCGAGCAGCGAGCCCATGCGGTCGGCCTCCAGCCAGAGCGCGAGCTCCAGCTGGTGGGTGGGCATGGTCTCGAAGTAGTTGGTGCGCTCGAAGCTCGTCGTGCCGTTGAGCGAGCCGCCGGCCCCCTGCACGAGCTCGAAGTGCCCGTTCCCGTGGACCTGCTGCGAGCCCTGGAACATGAGGTGCTCGAAGAGGTGGGCGAGGCCCGTGCGGCCCGGGACCTCGTGCCGCGAGCCGACGTCGTACCAGAGGCAGACCGCGGCGACCGGGGTCAGGTGGTCCTCCGAGAGCACCACCCGCAGGCCGTTCGCCAACCGGTGCTCGGTCGCTGTCAGGCCGCCGGAGCCGGCCTCGGCCGTGGCCGTGTGACCCATGGGCATGTACGTCCCTTCGATCGCGATGTGAAAAAGTCCTGCCACTGTATGCAAGCGCGCCGACACCTGGCGAAGTTCCCGACCCCGGGAGATGTCCCTCTTCCGGGTCGCGGTCGGCGTTGTCGGTGGCACGGTCCACAATGGTCCGCGTCAGATCAACCTTGTTGGTGAAGGAGCCGCAGCCGCGATGGCCCGCCGCAGCACGAAGACACCGCCGCCGGACGACGCGTTCGAGGAGCGAATCCTCGACATCGACGTCGTCGACGAGATGCAGGGCTCCTTCCTCGAGTACGCGTACTCGGTGATCTACTCGCGTGCCCTCCCGGACGCCCGCGACGGCATGAAGCCCGTCCAGCGGCGCATCGTCTTCCAGATGAACGAGATGGGGCTCCGGCCCGACCGGGGCTTCGTCAAGTGCGCCCGAGTCGTCGGCGAGGTGATGGGCAAGCTCCATCCGCACGGCGACGCCTCGATCTACGACGCCATGGTCCGCATGGCGCAGCCCTTCTCCATGCGCCTCCCGCTGGTCGACGGCCACGGCAACTTCGGTTCCCTGGGCAACGACGACCCGCCGGCCGCGATGCGGTACACCGAGTCGCGGATGGCCTCGGCCGCGCTGCTCATGACGGAGTCCATCGACGAGGACACGGTCGACTTCTCGCCGAACTACGACGGCCAGGAGCAGGAGCCGGTGGCGCTGCCCGCCGCCTACCCGAACCTCCTGGTCAACGGCGCGTCGGGCATCGCGGTCGGCATGGCGACCAACATGCCCCCGCACAACCTCGGCGAGGTCATCGCCGCCGCCCGCCACCTGATCCGCCACCCGGGCGCCGACCTCGAGACGCTGATGCGCTTCGTGCCCGGCCCCGACCTGCCGACCGGCGGCCGGATCGTCGGCCTCGCCGGCATCAAGGACGCGTACGAGTCGGGCCGCGGCTCGTTCAAGATCCGCGCCACGACGAGCGTCGAGACGGTCACCGCGCGCCGCAAGGGCATCGTCGTGACCGAGCTGCCGTTCACGGTCGGGCCCGAGAAGGTCATCTCGAAGATCAAGGACCTCGTCGGCTCCAAGAAGCTCCAGGGCATCGCGGACGTCAAGGACCTGACCGACCGCAACCACGGCCTGCGCCTGGTCATCGAGGTCAAGAACGGCTTCGTGCCCGAGGCGGTCCTGGAGCAGCTCTACAAGCTGACGCCGATGGAGGAGTCCTTCGGCATCAACAACGTGGCCCTGGTCGA
The DNA here is from genome assembly GCF_008042145.1 of Streptomyces sp. adm13(2018). Classification (GTDB taxonomy): domain Bacteria; phylum Actinomycetota; class Actinomycetes; order Streptomycetales; family Streptomycetaceae; genus Streptomyces. The sequence goes on along the minus strand of NZ_RDBH01000141.1, from coordinate 1,183,431 downwards.
CGGCCAGCCGCTCACCCTCGGCCTCAAGGAGCTCCTTGAGGTCTACCTCGACCACCGCTTCGAGGTCGTCCGCCGTCGCTCCGAGTTCCGCCGCGGCAAGAAGCGCGACCGGCTCCACCTGGTCGAGGGCCTGCTCGTCGCCCTGCTCGACATCGACGAGGTCATCCGGCTGATCCGGGAGAGCGACAACTCGGCGCAGGCCAAGGAGCGCCTCATCGAGCGCTTCTCCCTCAGCGAGATCCAGACCCAGTACATCCTCGACACCCCGCTGCGCCGCCTCACCCGGTTCGACCGGATCGAGCTGGAGACCGAGCAGAACCGGCTCAACGGCGAGATCGACGAGCTGAGCGGGATCCTCGACTCCGACGCGGAGCTGCGGAAGCTGGTCTCGGCCGAGCTGGCCGCGGTCGCGAAGAAGTTCGCCACGGACCGGCGCACGGTGCTGCTCGAATCGGCGGGCGCGCCCGTCGCGGCCGTCTCCCTGGAGGTCGCGGACGACCCGTGCCACGTGCTGCTCTCCTCGACCGGCCTGCTCGCCCGTACGGCGACGGCGGAACTGCCGCCGGTCGACCCGGACGCCGCGCGCGCCAAGCACGACGTCGTCCTGTCGTCGGTGGCCGCCACCCAGCGCGGTGACATCGGCGCGGTGACCTCCTCCGGCCGGCTGCTGCGGATCGCCGTGATCGACCTGCCGCAGCTGCCGAACACGGCGTCCGCGCCGAACCTGGCCGGCGGCGCGCCGCTCTCCGAGTTCCTCTCCCTGGAGGCCGACGAGACCGTGGTCTGCCTGACCACCCTCGACGAGGGCTCCCCGGGGCTCGCCCTCGGCACGCTCCAGGGCGTGGTGAAGCGCGTGGTGCCGGACTATCCGGCGAACAAGGACGAGCTGGAGGTCATCACCCTCAAGGAGGGCGACCGGATCGTCGGCGGGACGGAGCTGCGGACCGGCGAGGAGGACCTGGTCTTCATCACCTCCGACGCCCAGCTTCTGCGCTACCCGGCCGCGCAGGTACGGCCGCAGGGCCGTCCGGCCGGCGGCATGGCGGGCGTCAAGCTGGCGGAGGGGGCCGAGGTGATCTCGTTCACGGCGGTCGACCCGGCGGCCGACGCGGTCGTCTTCACCGTCGCGGGCTCCACGGGCACGCTCGACTCCTCGGCGGCCACCTCGGCGAAGCTGACACCCTTCGACCAGTACCCGCYCAAGGGCCGCGCGACCGGCGGCGTCCGCTGCCAGCGCTTCCTGAAGGGCGAGGACGTGCTGATCCTGGCCTGGGCGGGCACCACCCCGGCCCGCGCCGCCCGGAAGACCGGCACCCCGGTGGAACTCCCGGCCGTCGACCCCCGCCGCGACGGCTCGGGCACCCCGCTCCCCCACCCGGTCGACGTGGTGGCGAGCCCGGCCTCCTGACCGGCCCGACCACGGAAGAGACCCCGTGCGCCCGGCGAACCGCCCGGCGCACGGGGTCTTCTGCCGTCCGGCGAACCGCCTGTCGTACGGGGTCTCCTGCCGTCCGGCCGAGCACCCGGGAAGATCCGCCGAGCCGCGTGCACCGCGCGCGGCGGTCCGGTCAGACCGGCTCCTCCTCCGACCGCGGCACGTACCGCAGGACGCCCCACATGGCGTGCTCGTCGGGGGCGTCCCGCGGCCCGTCCAGCTCGCACCGCGCCAGTTCCTTGCGGAGACCGGCCACGTCGACGCCGGAGCCGATCAGAACCAGCTGGGTGAGCCGCTCCTCGCCCTCGGGCCACCGCTCGGGATAGAAGCGCAGGAAGCGGCCGACGGCGTGCACGACGTAACGGTTGTCCGGGTCGGCGGCGCCGAAGTCGACGAAGCCCTTGATCCGGTAGAGGCCCTCGGGCCGCGCGTCCAGGAAGGCCATCAGCCGGCGCGGATGGAGCGGCGTCGCGGCGGTCAGGGAGACCGTCTCGTACGCCGCGTGGGGGTGGGCGTGCGGATCGCCGTCGCCGTCCTCCGCCCCGTACAGGATGTCCTCGATCGACAGCTGCCCCTCGATCTCCCCCTCGGGGACCACCCGGTCGAAGAGCAGCTCCGGGTCGATCCGCCCGTGGGTGGCGTCGACGACGACGGCCTTCCCGGCGAGCCCGCCCACCGTCTCGTGGACGGCGAGCAGCTCGGCCGCGGAGACCCGGTCGGTCTTGTTCACCACCACGAGGTCGGCGATCGGCAGGTGCCGGTCGGTCTCGGGGTGCCGCTCGCGGGTGGCGGAGAACTCGGCCGCGTCGACGACCTGCACGAGCCCCCCGTAGACGATCCGGTCGTTCTCGCTGGCGAGGACCATCCGGACCAGCTCCTGCGGCTCGGCGAGGCCGCTCGCCTCGATCACGATCACGTCGAGCCGCGACTCGGGGCGGGTGAGGATCTCCAGGTACTCGTCGAGCTCGCTCGCGTCGACGGCGCAGCACAGGCAGCCGTTGCCGAGGGAGACGGTGGAGCCGACCTGGCCGGCGATCCTCATCGCGTCGATGCCGATGTCGCCGAAGTCGTTGACCATGACGCCGATGCGGGTGCCCCGGGAGCTGCGCAGCAGGTGGTTGAGGAGGGTGGTCTTCCCGGCCCCGAGGAACCCGGCCAGGACGACGACGGGGATCTGCTGCGTGGTCAAGGGACGTGCCTCCGGTTCCGTCGGGTCCCACGGCTGTGGGCTCCCCAGAATAGGTTTCCGCACCGACAGCGGTGCCCGCGCCATTTCCGGTCCCGGGGCGCGCCCCCTTACGGTTTCCGGCATGAGCCCCGCACAGACCAGCCCCTCGCGCCCGCGTGCGCGCCGCCGGCGGTTCGGCTGGCCGCGGCGGGTGTTCTCGCAGGTGCTGCTGATGCAGCTGGCCATCGCGACCGGTGTGACGGTGCTCGCCACCGGGCTGTTCCTGGCCCCGCTCAGCGCCCAGCTCGACGACCAGGCGATGCGGCGCGCCCTGGCCATCGCGGGGACGACGGCGTCGCCCCGGCTGGCGGCGGACCTCACGCGCAGCGAGCCGTCGGCGCGGGGCCCGGTGCAGGCGGAGGCGGAGCGGATCCGGACCTCGACGGGCGCGGAGTACGTGGTCGTCATGGACACGCGGGGAGTGCGCTGGTCCCACACCGACCCCGCCGCCATCGGCGGACGGGTCTCCACCGATCCGACGGACGTCCTCGCCGGGCGCGAGGTGATGGAGATCGACAGCGGGACCCTGGGCCGTTCGGCGCGGGGCAAGACGCCGCTGCGGGACGCGGACGGGCGGATCGTCGGCGCGGTCTCGGTCGGCATCGAGTACGACAGCGTCCGCGACCGGCTCCTCGCCGCGATCCCGGGGCTCCTCGCCTACGCGGGCGGCGCGCTCGCGGCCGGCGCCCTGGCCGCGTACCTGATCTCCCGGCGGCTTCAGCGGCAGACCCACGACCTGGCCTTCTCCGACATCTCCGCGCTGCTCGCCGAACGCGAGGCGATGCTGCACGGCATCCGCGAGGGGGTCGTGGCCCTGGACCGCAGCGGCTCCGTCCGGCTGCTGAACGACGAGGCCCAGCGGCTCCTGGGGCTCGGCCCCGAGGCGGCCGGCCGGCCGCTCGACGAGGTTCTCGGGCGGGGCCGCACCGCCGACGTCCTCGCGGGCAGGGTGACCGGCCAGGATTTGCTCACCGTCCGGGGGCACCGGGTGCTCATCGCCAACCGGATGCCCACGCACGACGGCGGCGCCGTGGCGACCCTCCGGGACCGCACCGAGCTGGAGCGGCTCGGGCGGGAGCTGGACTCCACCCGGGGCCTGATCGACGCCCTGCGGGCCCAGGACCACGAGCACGCCAACCGCCTGCACACCCTCCTGGGGCTGCTGGAGCTGGAGATGCACGAGGAGGCGGTCGAGTTCGTCACGGAGGTCGTCGGAGTGCACCGGGCCACCGCCGAGCAGGTCACGGAGAAGGTGCACGATCCGCTCCTGGCGGCGCTGCTCGTCGGCAAGGCGACGGTCGCCGCCGAGCGGGGCGCCTCGCTGCGCCTCACCCCCGACTCGCTGCTGCCGGACCGGCTCGTCGACCCGCGCGAGCTGGTCACGGTCGTCGGCAACCTGGTCGACAACGCCCTGGACGCCGTCGCCGGCACCCCCGGGGCCCGCATCGACGTCTCGTTCCGCACCGAGGGGCACGCGGTCGTGCTGCGGGTGACGGACAGCGGTCCCGGGGTCCCCGAGGAGCGCCGCGAGCTGATCTTCACCGAGGGCTGGTCGACGAAGGAGCTCCCGTCGCACGGGAAGCGCGGCCTGGGGCTGCCTCTGGTCCGCCGGCTCGCCGAGCGCCGGGGCGGCACGGCCGGGGTCGCGGACGGGCCCGACGGGGGCGCGGAGTTCACGGTCGTCCTCCCGGACGCCCTGAGCGAGCCCGAGCCGCTCCCGGACGCGCCGGTGCGGGAATCGGGGCCCGGAGCAGCCCCGGCCGCCCGAGGGCCGCTTCCGGAGCCCGCGGAGGAGGCCCGGTGATCGACGTCCTGGTCGTCGACGACGACACCCGGGTGGCCCGCATCAACGCCGCCTACGTCGGCAAGGTGCCCGGCTTCCGCGTCACCGCCACCGCCCACTCCACCGCCGAGGCGCTCACCGCCCTGGACGCCCACCCGGTGGACCTGATCCTGCTGGACCACTACCTGCCCGACGAGAACGGCCTCGCCGCCGTACGGGAGCTCCGCGCGCGGGGCCACCAGTGCGACGTGATCATGGTGACGGCCGCCCGTGACGTGGCCACCGTGCAGGCGGCGATGCGACACGGCGCCCTCCAGTACCTGGTGAAGCCGTTCAACTTCGCCGGGCTGCGCGCCAAGCTGGAGGCGTACGCGACGCTCCGCCGCACCCTGGAGAGCGGAGGCGAGGCCGAACAGGCCGAGGTGGACCGGATCTTCGGTGTCCTGTCGGCGGGCGCGGTGGCTCCGGACCTCCCCAAGGGGCACTCCCCCACCACGGCCGAGCTGGTCCGCCAGGTGCTGCTCGCCGCCGCCGGGCCGCTCTCCGCCCAGGAGATCGCCGAGCGGTCGGGCATCAGCCGCCAGACCGCGCAGCGCTATCTCAAGCTCCTCGAACGCACCGGCCGGGTCCGCCTCTCGCTCCGGTACGGCGAGACGGGCCGCCCCGAGCACCGCTACGCCTGGGCGGCCTCCCCCTCCCCCGACTGAGCCGCCTCGGCACGGCGCCGAGGCCGCTCCCCCCGTCCCTCCCCGGCGCGGCTGCCCGGCTCCTCTGTGCCGTCAGGCGGCTCCGGCGCCCGTCAGCGACCGGACCTCGGTCTCGGCGTGCCGCGCCTCGTCGGACGGCTCGGGGGACGTCACGGTCCCGAGCCAGCCGGCCAGGAAGCCCAGCGGAATGGAGACCACCCCCGGGTTCTGCAGTGGGAAGAGCTGGAAGTCGACACCCGGGAACAGCGATTCCGGACTGCCGGAGACCACCGGCGAGACGAGGACGAGCAGCACCGCCGGAACCAGACCGCCGTACACGGACCAGACGGCTCCCCGGGTCGTGAACCGCCGCCAGAACAGCGAGTACAGCAGCACCGGCAGATTCGCGGAGGCCGCGACCGCGAAGGCGAGGCCGACGAGGAAGGCCACGTTGAGATCGCGGGCGAGCAGCCCCAGGCCGATCGCGGCGGCGCCGATCACCGCGGCCGCGACCCGGGCCACGGTCACCTCGCTGTACTGCTTCGCGTGCCGTCGGCGCAGCGAGGCGTACAGGTCGTGGGCCACCGAGGCGGAGGAGGCGAGGGTGATCCCGGCGACGACGGCGAGGATGGTCGCGAAGGCGACGGCGGCGACGACCGCGAAGAGCACGGTGCCGCCGGTGGAACCCGCGCCGCCGCCGAGGTCGAGGGCGAGCAGCGGTACGGCGGTGTTCCCCGAGGCGTTGGAGGCGCGGACCTCGTCGGGTCCGATCAGCGCGGCGGCGCCGAAGCCCAGCACGATGGTCATCAGGTAGAAGCTGCCGATGAGTCCGATGGACCAGACGACCGAGCGCCGGGCGGCCCGGGCGGTGGGCACGGTGTAGAAGCGCGACAGGATGTGGGGCAGTCCCGCCGTACCGAGGACGAGGGCGAGGCCGAGGCTGATGAAGTCGAGGCGGGCCGTCCAGTCGCCCCCGTACCGGAGCCCCGGCGCGAGGAAGTCCAGTCCGTGGCCGCTGCGTTCGGCCGCCGTGGAGAGCAGGCTGTTCACGTCGCCGTGGAAGCGCAGCAGGACGAGCACCGTGAGGGTGATCGTGCCCGCCATGAGCAGGACCGCCTTGACGATCTGGATCCAGGTGGTGGCCCGCATCCCGCCGAGCGACACGTAGATCACCATCAGGGCCCCGACGCCGATCACCGTCCACGAGCGGGCCGCCTCGCTGCTCCCGCCGAGCAGCAGCGCGACCAGGCTTCCGGCCCCCACCATCTGGGCCACCAGGTACAGCACGGAGACGGCCACCGAGGAGGTGCCGGCGGCGATCCGCACCGGGCGCTCGGCCATCCGCGCGGCGACGACGTCGGCGAGGGTGAACCGCCCGCAGTTGCGGACCAGTTCGGCGACGAGCAGCAGCACGACCAGCCAGGCCACGAGGAATCCGACGGAGTACAGCATGCCGTCGTAGCCGTAGAGGGCGATCAGTCCGGAGATGCCGAGGAAGGAGGCCGCGGACATGTAGTCGCCCGCGATGGCGAACCCGTTCTCCAGCGGCGAGAAGAGCCTGCCCCCGGCGTAGAACTCCTCCGCCGAGCCGCGCCGGTTGCGGCTCACCCAGGTGGTGATGCCCAGGGTGACCGCGATGAAGACGCTGAACAGCACGAGCGCCAGGGTCTGGTGGTCCGCGTTCACGACTGCCGCACCCCTCGGGTCATCTCCTGGGTGTCCCAGCGCAGGTCGAGCGCGGCCCGGTCCCTCCGCAGCCGTGCGTGGCGCGCGTACGCCCAGGTCAGCAGGAAGGTGGTGAGGAACTGCCCGAGTCCCGCGACCATCGCCACGTTCACCGCCCCGGCCACCGGGCGTGCCATCAGCCCGGGGGCGGCGGTCGCCGCCACCACGTAGGCGAGGTACCAGAGGAGGAAGGCGAGGGCGGCCGGGAAGACGAACCGGCGGTAGCGGCTGCGCACTTCCTGGAAGGCGGGGCTCCGCTGCACCTCCAGATAGATCTCCGCCGCGCTGGGGACCCGCTGCCGCGGCACCGCGTCGGCGAGGCCGTCGCCGGCGGCTCCGTCCCCCGCGGGCTCGCCGCGGCCGGGGGCCGTCCCGCCGTACCAGGGGTCCTCGAAGGGCATCGCCGAAGCGTCGAGCCCCTCCTGCTTGTCCACCTGCTCCACCGACCAACTCTCCTTGTCGAGCGAACCGTTTCGGCCGCGTGACCAAGGATGGACAGAGCGGGAAGATCCCGGACTCTTCTCCTCCCGCTCTTCACCCCATCAGGTGACTCTTCTCCCAGGCGGCCTGACCGGACCGTGCTGATATGCGTACCGCGTGGAGAGTCGGGCGGGAGGGGAGCGGTCCGTGGGCGGAGCGGGTGGCTCCGCCCACGGGTGGAGCGTCTCAGGCGTCGATGCGCGAGCGGTCGAGGGTCGCCGCCGAGCCGGTGATGAACTCCTTGCGTGGCGCCACGTCATTGCCCATGAGGAGGTCGAAGACCTGCTCCGACGCGTCCAGGTCGCCGATGTTGATCCGGCGCAGGGTGCGGTGGCGCGGGTCCATCGTGGTCTCCGCGAGCTGGTCGGCGTCCATCTCGCCCAGGCCCTTGTAGCGCTGGATGGAGTCCTTGTAGCGGACGCCCTTGCGCTGGTACTCCAGCAGGGTCTGGCGCAGCTCGTTGTCCGAGTACGTGTACACGTACTTGTCCTGCCCCTTCTTGGGCTGGACGAGCTCGATCCGGTGCAGCGGCGGCACGGCGGCGAAGACCCGCCCTGCCTCCACCATCGGCCGCATGTAGCGCTGGAAGAGCGTCAGCAGCAGGCAGCGGATGTGGGCGCCGTCGACGTCGGCGTCGACGAGGAGCACGATCTTCCCGTAGCGGGCCGCGTCGATGTCGAAGGTGCGGCCCGAGCCCGCCCCTATGACCTGGATGATCGCCCCGCACTCGGCGTTCTTCAGCATGTCCGAGACGGACGACTTCTGGACGTTGAGGATCTTGCCGCGGATCGGCAGCAGGGCCTGGAACTCGCTGTTCCGGGCGAGCTTCGCCGTACCGAGGGCCGAGTCGCCCTCGACGATGAAGAGCTCGCTCCGCTCCACGTCGTCGCTGCGGCAGTCGGCCAGCTTGGCCGGCAGCGAGGAGGACTCCAGCGCGGTCTTCCTGCGCTGCGCGTCCTTGTGCTGGCGGGCGGCGATACGCGTGCGGGCGGCGGCGACGGCCTTGTCCAGGACGGCACGGGCCTGCGCCTTGGCGTCCCGCTTGGTCGAGGTCAGGAAGGCCTTGAGCTCCTTGGCGACCACGCTCGCCACGATCCGCCGCGCCGCGGACGTCCCGAGGACCTCCTTGGTCTGGCCCTCGAACTGCGGCTCGGCGAGCCGGACCGTCACGACGGCCGTCAGGCCCTCCAGGGCGTCGTCCTTGACGATGTCGTCCTCGGCGACCCGCAGCATCTTGGCCGAGCGCAGCACCTCGTTCACCGTCTTGGTGATCGCCTGCTCGAAGCCGGAGACGTGGGTGCCGCCCTTGGGTGTGGCGATGATGTTGACGAAGGACTTGACCGTGCTGTCGTAGCCGGTGCCCCAGCGGAGGGCGACGTCCACGGCGAGCTCCCGGGTGACCTCGGTGGGGGTCATGTGCCCGCGCTCGTCGAGGACCGGGACGGTCTCCTTGAAGGTGCCCTGGCCGGTGAGCCGCTGGATGTCGCAGACGGCCTTGTCCTGGGCGAGGTACTCGCAGAACTCGCTGATCCCGCCGTCGAAGCGGAACGTCTCCTCGCTCTTGCCGACCCCTGCCAGGTCCCGCTCGTCGCGGACGACGATGGTGAGGCCGGGGACGAGGAAGGCGGTCTGCCGGGCGCGCTGGTGCAGCGTCTCCAGGGAGAGCTTGGCGTCCTTGAGGAAGATCTGCCGGTCGGCCCAGTAGCGCACGCGCGTGCCGGTGCGGGTCTTGGGGACGCGCTTGCCCTTGCGCAGGCCGTTGCCCGGATCGAAGGGGCTGTCGGGGCCCTGCTCGGTGAAGATGCCGGGGACGCCCCGGCGGAAGCTGATCGCGTGCGTGGCGCTGTTCCGGTCGACCTCGACGTCGAGGCGGGCCGACAGGGCGTTGACCACGGAGGCGCCGACGCCGTGCAGACCGCCGGAGGCGGCGTAGGAGCCGCCGCCGAACTTTCCGCCGGCGTGCAGCTTGGTCATGACGACCTCGACCCCGGAGAGCCCGGTCTTCGGCTCGACGTCGACCGGGATGCCCCGGCCGTTGTCCTGCACCTCGACGGAGCCGTCCTCGTGGAGGACGACCTCGATGTGGTCGCAGTAGCCCCCGAGGGCCTCGTCGACGGAGTTGTCGATGATCTCCCAGATGCAGTGCATCAGGCCGCGGCTGTCGGTGGACCCGATGTACATACCGGGGCGCTTGCGGACCGCTTCGAGCCCTTCCAGTACGAGCAGGTGCCGCGCGGTGTAGTTGGAAGCGTCACGGTCTGCGGTCAGCAGCGCACTGGACGGCACGGACGTTTCGGCGGTCACGCGGTTCGCTCCTCGCTGAATTTGAAATCTGGCCCGGTGGGGTAAGGCCCGGCGTCGGTCACCGCTCAGAGGGTACCGATGCCTGGTAGAGCCGTTGTCACGCCACCCTCCCCGTTTCCTCATGCTAGTCCAGCCTCGTATGGATGTTCGATCCCTCGAAGGGGTGACGCGAACATCACGTTCCCTTCCAGGCATGAACCATTTAGGCTCCGGGCACGTCCTCATCAACAACCGGCAACCACGCCGGGAGGACTGACCTACACAAGCAACGCGAAATCCGTAGAGCGACGCAATACGGCTCATTCGCCGCCAACCGGCAGCAGACAGCCACCTGCGAAGAAGTTTGAAGGAAAAGCCGCGAGCGGGAACGTTTTCGGCCTGGTTGGATGTTGACCCTGGTACGACAGCTCGTCGAGCTAGAGAAGAGGCGACGTGACTACTGTTCTGACCCCCGCGAGCCCCCTGACGGCCGCTGACCGTTGCGACCGCTGCGGCGCCCAGGCCTACCTGCGTGTCGTCCTGACCAGCGGAGGTGACTTGCTCTTCTGCGCCCACCACGGCCGCAAGTTCGAGCCGGAACTCAAGAAGATCGCCGTTGAGATACAGGATGAGACGGACCGCCTGACGGACGTGCCGGCCCGTACCCAGGGCGACGACCACTGACGCCTCGCATCCACGACGAGCCCAGATCCGGCCACTGACCGGACGGCGGGCGGTCACCCCCGTAAGGCAAGGGGGGTGACCGCCCGTTCTCGTACCGCCACTGTCCGCGAGGGATCAGAAGCTCTCCGGCAGCACCGCCGAGACCCGGGTGTAGACCCCGGGGTTCTCCGCCTGCCCGCAGCCGCTGCCCCAGGACACCAGGCCGACGAGCACCCCCTTCGCCACGAGGGGGCCTCCGCTGTCCCCCTGGCACGCGTCCTTGCCGCCCTGTGGGTCGCCCGCGCACAGCATCGTGTCGCTCCGGTAGGAGACGCCGAAGCCACCCGGGTAGGCCCGCTCGCACGCGCTGTCCGGGAGCATCTGCACCCGCGCCGTGCGCAGCGCGGAGGCGTAGGTCCCGCTGCCCGTCGTGTCGCCCCAGCCGTAGACGTCCGCCTCCGTACCGGGGGTGTACGCCGCATCCCCCGCCCGGGCGACGCCGATCACGTACGACTGCGGCAGCGGGCTCGTGAGCGTCAGCACCGCGAGATCGCCCGAGTTCGTCGTCGGGTCGTAGTCGGGATTGACCCAGGTGTCCGAGATCCGCACCTCCTGCCCGCCCTGCCCGCGCAGCGAGGCACGGCCGGCGATGACGACGAAGTCGCGCACCTCCCACGGCTCGCCGCCGAGGACCTCGCGCCCCAGGCAGTGGGCCGCCGTGAGCACCTTCGTCGGCGCCACGATCACGCCGCCGCAGAACTGCCCCGCGCGCGTACCTCCGAACCGGTCACGGCTGGACAGCGCCACCACCCACGGCGCGTCCGTGATCTGGGCCGGCCGACCGCCCACCACGACGCTGTCGGCGGCCGCGGGGACGGCGGTGGCCAGTTGTCCCGCCACGGCCGCGATCAGGCCCACAGCACCCGTCACTGCTCGGCTGAGAGAACCACGCATGGAGCCTCCTGACTCTCCGGTGATGTTCGTTCACCCAGAGTCCAGCACGCGGCGCCGCCGTGCACCCCGCGGACAGCCGGAGGGCCCGGCTCCCCCTGGGGGAACCGGGCCCTTCCGCGTACCGCTCCTGCCTCGTGTCCGTCACCCTCACGGACCTGCCGAGGTACGGATCAGTCGAGGTAGTCGCGCAGCACCTGCGAGCGCGACGGGTGACGCAGCTTCGACATGGTCTTGGACTCGATCTGACGGATCCGCTCGCGGGTCACGCCGTAGACCTTGCCGATCTCGTCCAGCGTCTTCGGCTGGCCGTCGGTGAGGCCGAAGCGCATCGAGACGACGCCGGCCTCACGCTCGGAGAGCGTGTCGAGCACCGAGTGCAGCTGCTCCTGGAGGAGCGTGAAGCTCACCGCGTCGGCCGGGACGACCGCCTCGGAGTCCTCGATCAGGTCGCCGAACTCGCTGTCGCCGTCCTCACCCAGCGGGGTGTGGAGGGAGATCGGCTCACGACCGTACTTCTGGACCTCGATGACCTTCTCAGGGGTCATGTCGAGCTCCTTGGCCAGCTCCTCCGGGGTGGGCTCACGGCCCAGGTCCTGGAGCATCTGGCGCTGCACGCGCGCGAGCTTGTTGATGACCTCGACCATGTGCACCGGGATGCGGATGGTGCGGGCCTGGTCGGCCATGGCGCGGGTGATCGCCTGACGGATCCACCAGGTGGCGTACGTGGAGAACTTGTAGCCCTTGGTGTAGTCGAACTTCTCGACCGCGCGGATGAGACCCAGGTTGCCCTCCTGGATCAGGTCCAGGAAGAGCATGCCGCGGCCGGTGTAGCGCTTGGCCAGCGAGACCACCAGACGGAGGTTGGCCTCCAGGAGGTGATTCTTGGCCCGGCGGCCGTCCTCGGCGATGATCTCCAGCTCGCGCTTGAGCTTCGGCGCGAGCTTGTCCGAGTTCGCGAGCTTGTCCTCGGCGAACAGGCCGGCCTCGATCCGCTTCGCGAGCTCGACCTCCTGCTCGGCGTTGAGGAGCGGGACCTTGCCGATCTGCTTCAGGTAGTCCTTGACCGGGTCGGCGGTAGCACCGGCGACGGCGACCTGCTGCGCCGGAGCGTCGTCCTCGTCCTCGTCGGACAGGACGAAGCCCTTGCTCTCGCCCTCCGGCTCCTCTTCCTCGCCCTTGCCGGCCGCGACGTCCTCGAGCAGCTCTTCGCCCTCGACGGCTTCGTCGGCGTCCTTCTTGGACGCGGTCTTCTTGGCCGTGGCCTTCTTGGCGACGGTCTTCTTGGCCACCGTCTTCTTCGCGACGGTCTTCTTCGCGGCCGCCTTCGGGGCGGATCCGGCCTCGTCGGCCGGGTCGGCGCCCTCCGCCGCGGGTGCCGCGGAGGCGGCCGTGACGGTCGTCTTCGTCACGGTCGTCCTGGCGGTGACGGTCTTGGTGGCGGTGCGCTTGGCCGGGCTCTTCGCGGCGACGCTCTTGCGGGCGCGCTTCGGCGACTCCGCTGCACTGACCATCAGCGTCACACCCTCTTCCTCGAGGATCTGATTGAGGCTGCGCAGAACATTCTTCCACTGGGTTGGCGGAATCTGGTCAGCCTCGAAGGCCCGACGCACGTCATCGCCGGCGATCTGCCCATCAGCCTTTCCCCGCTCGATGAGCGCCATCACAGACTCGGACTCGGCGATCTCCGGCGGGAGCGTACGGGATGTGCTGGCCGACACGAACAACCTCTCGGAACGATGGATACGGCTTCCGGCCCCGCCCGGGATCGGGCTGGAGCCGACGACCGTCGACGGGGAATGTGCCGACGGCGCGGGCTGGACCGGGGAACTGCACAGCGCCTCCATCGGCTGCTGTATTCCTTCCTCGGCTGTCACCTCTTAGGTCATCGCACGGCTCGGAGGAGTGTTACGCCCAATCTTCGTGGCCCGAGTCACACCTCATGTGCGACAAACCAACGCAGAGGGGTATATCAGCCTACATTCACACCGCCGGAATCCTGGCACCGTCCGGGGAGGCCCCGCCGGGCTCCCCGGACGCCGCTCGGACCCGGCGGCACGCGGTGTCCGCGCCTGCGCGTTCCCGGCCACGGCCCGCGGGTCAGTGTTCGCGGGGGGCGGGGACGACTCGCTCCACCTCGGGGTGGACCATGAGCAGCGCCCGCATGGCCGTCTCCGCGGCGAGGGCGTCACCCGCGGCCAGCGCGTCCACGATCCGCGCGTGGTGCGCGAGGCAGGCCTCGCCGGGGCGGTCACAGCCCGTGACGGGGCCGCCGGAGACCTGGAGCGCCGCACCGACGATGCCGGAGAGGTGCTCCAGCATGCGGTTGCCGGCGAGCTGGATGAGGAGCGAGTGGAACTCGGTGTCGGCGCGCGAGAACGTGATGCCGTCACCCTGGGCGAACGCGTGGCCCATGATCTCGACCATGTCGGAGAGGCGCTGCTGGACGTCCTCGCGGCCGTGCCCGGCGGCGAGGCGGGCGGCCAGGGGCTCGATCGTCCAGCGCAGCTCGTTGAGCTCGCGGCGCTGGTCGTCCCGCTGGGGGCCGAAGGCGCGCCACTCGATGATGTCGGGGTCGAGGAGGTTCCAGTCGGCGACGGGCCTGACGCGGGTACCGACGTTCGGGCGGGCGCTGACGAGCCCCTTGGCCTCCAGCACGCGCAGCGACTCGCGGACGACGGTGCGCGAGACCTCGAAGCGCTGGCCGATCTCCTCGGGGACCAGCGGGCGGTCGGCCCCGAGGTCACCGGAGACGATCATCTGGCCGAGTTGCTGGACGAGCTGTCCGTGCAGGCCGCGGCCCCGGTTTCCGGCGCTCCTCCGGCCGACGCGCCCCAGGTCGGTGTCCACCCCCTCCCAGGAGGGCGGGCCCACGCGGCCGGCGCCGGGCGCCTCCGCGTAGGGGTAGCGGTCGAGATCGCCCGGGGCGCCGAGGCCGGAGTCGACGGAGCGGGCGGCGGTCATCATGGTGTGCGCAAGGGTACTCACGCATCCTTTGTCGGCGTTGCTTCCGTGGCCCTTGAGGTCTTTGGTGAAAAGCACACGAAAGGGTGATCGGCGACTCCTACACAATTGACGATAATTGGGACATTTAGGTCAGATTCCAGAGGAGTTGACCGCGATCCGGAAGCTTTCGGTCCGCAAGTGATCACCAACGCGCCTTCCGGCGAAGGCCGGTGAACACATAGGCGCAGAACAACCCGGTCAACGTCAGGGAGAGAGCCACCCCCGCGGGCTGTCCGAGCACCCTCAGCCCTCCCGCCAGCCAGCGGTCCACCGCGGGAGACCACTGCGGACCGGCGAACTCCCGCAGTCGCGAGGGAAGTCCGGCGGCCGACCGCACCGAGGGACCCGTCAGCACCTTCTGCATCAGGGGGACGAAGGCGACCGGCACGGCGAGCACCGCAGCGACCCCGGCCGCCGCCGCCCGGAACACCCCGGCGCCCAGCACTCCGGCCCAGGCGCAGCCGATCATGAGGCCCAGCCAACTCGCCGACATCGTCGGCCAGTTTCTCGGTACCGCGATCAACTCGCCGCCGTAGACGAACCGCAGGACCTCCAGGTCCACCACGACGACAGCCGCACCCAGCGCCAGGGCCACCGCCGCCGCCACGGTCAGCTTCGCCATCAGCAGGCCGGGTCTGCGCGGCACGGCTCCCCGGCCCGTGGTGAGCGCCGGGTAGCGGTACTCCTCTCCGAAGGAGAAGGCCCCGAGCAGTCCGGCGCCGAGGGCCGCGGGCGGCAGCGGCGAGAGGGCGGGCCAGCCGGCCAGGACGGCGGGCAGCGCGGCCCGGCCGCCCCGGCCCAGGAGAAGGGCGAGCGTCACCGAGACGAGCAGGACGGCGGCCACGACGAGCGGGGTGGACGGCACGCCCAGGAGACGGCGGATCTCGTACCGCAGTGGTCGCAGGGGCGAGCGGGCGGGCCGACGGGCCCCGCCCGGCTCCTCAGCCCCGGTTTCACGGGTCGCTGAACCGGGGGTCGCGGAACCGGAGGGCGTGACGTCGGCCGGTACGGAGCCACCGGCCCCGGGCTCGCGGTCGGAGCCGCCGGACTCCGGGCCGCCGCCTCCCACCGCGGTGCGCGGCCCGGACCGACCGCGGCCGGCGGGGGCTCCGGAGCCACCGGAGTCGCCGGTCTCGGCGGCGAGCCGGTGGATCGGTACGCCGTGCCGGAACGCCGTGTCGCCGACGGCCGCGCAGTCGCTTCCGTAGACGGACAGCCGGTTGCCGTCCTCGGCCACGACCTCGACCGGACGGCGGGCGGCCCGGGCCTCCTGGGTCACGACCGCGGCGAGCCGCGCGGCCTGCGGGGTGCGGACGGAGACCCGCGGGCGCAGCCGGGTGCGGGAGAACTCGGTGACGTCCTGGTCGCCGACGAGCCGCCCGGCGTCGAGTGTGACGACCCGGTCGGCGTTGCGGACGGCGTCCTTGGGGTCGGCCGTGGTGTAGAGCACGGTTCCGCCGCCGTCCGCGTGCGCCCGCAGGAGCGCGTGCAGCCAGCCGCTCTCGGAGGCGGAGAGGCCGGCCCCGGGCTCGTCGAGCAGCAGGGTGTGGGGGTCGCCCAACAGGGCTGCGGCGAGGCCGAGTCGGCGGTCGGCGCCGATGGGGAGGGTGCCGATCCGCCGCCGCTCCAGTCCGTCGAGGCCGACGGCCCGGGTGAGTTCCTCGGCCCGCGAGGCGGGAACCCCGGTGGCGGCGCAGAGCATCCGCAACTGGCCCCGGAGGGTGCGGGAGGGGTGGCCCGGGATGTCGCCGAGGAGGACGCCGACCTCGCGCGGCGGGTGGGCGATGCGGTGAAGTGGCCGCCCGCGGAAGTAGGTGGTCCCGCGCCCCGGCTCGAGTTCGAGCATGAGCCGGAGCGTGGTGGTCTTGCCGGAGCCCGCGGGGCCGAGGAGAGCGGTCACGGCACCCGGCCGGGCATCGAAGGTCAGATCGTCCACGGCGGGCGGGCGATCACGGCGGGGAGTGCTGGTCAGTCCGATGGCCTGGAGCATCGCTTCTCTCGCGGTAGGTGACACCGCTCCGCGGCAGGGCGGCGCTACCGCAGCAAGATAACGCTACATTTCGGACTTTCCACGCAGGGTTGGCGCCCAGGAGTGCCGGGGGCCCCGGCCCGTCAGACCTCGGGGCGCAGCATCGGCGGGTTGAGGAGGGTGGCCCCACCTGCCCTGAAGAGCTGGGCCGGGCGCCCGCCCTGACGGGTCGTGGTGCCACCGGCCGGAACGAGGAAGCCGGGCGTGCCGGTCACCTTCCGGTGGAAGTTGCGCGGGTCGAGCGCGACGCCCCAGACGGCCTCGTAGACCCGTCGCAGCTCGCCGACGGTGAACTCGGGCGGGCAGAAGGCGGTGGCCAGGGAGGAGTACTCGATCTTGGACCGGGCCCGCTCCACCCCGTCGGCGAGGATCCGGGCGTGGTCGAAGGCGAGTGCGACCGGGCCGCCTTCCTTCTCCTCGCCCCCGGCGCCCCCGGAGGCATCGCCGTCGGCGCCCCGGACCGCCGCGGGCGCGTCCACCGTCCCGGCGAGCAGCTCCTCGCCGAGCAACTCCTCGACGGGGGCCCAGCGGGCGCTGTTCGCGTCGCCGCCGGCCCGCGGGGCGGGGAGGTCCGGAGCGAGCGCGAGGTGCGCGACGCTGACCACCCGCATGCGCGGGTCCCGATCGGGCGCCCCGTAGGTCGCCAGCTGCTCCAGGTGCGCGCCGTTGCTCGGCACCGGCGGCGGGGCGGCCGGATCGTGGGCGCAGAGGCCCGTCTCCTCGACCAGCTCGCGCGCGGCGGCGCCGCCGAGGTCCTCGTCCTCGCGCACGAAGCCGCCGGGCAGTGCCCAACGCCCCTTGTACGGCGCCTCCCCCCGCCGCACGACCAGGGTGCAGAGCGCGTGGCGGCGCACGGTGAGGACGACCAGATCGACGGTCACGGCGAAGGGCGGAAAGGCCGACGGGTCGTAGGGAGGCATGCCGCGATCATAGTCGTCTTCCTGACGATAAGCACGCCCCTCGAAAGCATCGGCGCCGACTCCCGCGCCCTCTCGCGAGGCTTCCGTCGTGTCTGTGCCCGGCATCCCGTCACACCCCCAGTTGAAGGCCCTCTGCGGCCTCCTCGACCATACCGAGACCGAGCCTGCCGACCCGCACGGCGAACGGCTCGCCCGCGACCACGAGCCCCGAGAACCTGATCGCTCCGAGGGGCGCCGACCGCAGGGGATGCGTCGACACGGCACGCCCCGGGGCGTCCGGACGGACGCCGACGAGGGCCAGCAGGGCGTGGACGGCTCCGGCGGCCGCGACCGCGGCCGGACGGCACGCGGCGGGATGGGGAACCGGCCGCCCGCCCGCCGTGCGCTGCTCCCCCGCGTACATCTCGGGCAGCCGGTACGCGAAGCTCTCCGCCGCGTCGAGCAGCCCGCGGAGCAGCGAGGCGGCCTCCTTCTCGTGTCCGAGGGCGGCGAGCCCCGCCACCGCGACCGCCGTCTCGTGCACCCGTACGGCGCCCGCCCGATGACCGAGGGGGTTGTGCCCGGGCTCCTTGGCTCCCAGGCTGCGCAGGCCCCAGCCGGAGTCCAGCGCGGGGGTGGCGAGCAGTCGCGCCACCTGCTCGGCCTCCGCCCTGTCCAGCAGCCCCCGGGCGAGGCGGCCGCCGCCGAGCAGTCCGGTGTCGAGCAGATGGGCGGCCCAGCCGCCGAGCGTGGGCCAGGTCCGGCCGTCCGGTCCGAGGGCGGCGGCGGGCCGGCCGCCGGCCGGGTCGTCGAGCCAGAACTCCCGCCGGAACTGCTCGCGCATCGTTCCCGCCGCCTCCAGCAGCGCGTCCGCGCCGGGTCTGCCGCACGCGTCGAGCAGGTCCGCCCCGAGGAGCGCCGCACGATGTGCGTGTGCCTGCGTCTCGGCGCGCGAGGGACCGGCGGGCCCCGGGTCCGGCACCAGCCCGCTCGCGCCGGCCGTGCGGCGCAGCCAGTCCAGACAGCGCTCCGCCGTGGGCAGCAGCTCTTCCAGGTCCGCCGTCGGCAGGCCCCAGCGGCGGGCCTCGGCGAGCACGACCGGAAAGGCGAGGGTGGCCTCGACGCCCGTGCAGTGGGGCGGCAGATGCGGACCCGCGTCCCTGAGCGGGCCCGGGATGCGACCGGACTCGGAACCGCCGCCGGACAGCTGGGACCCGGCGAGGGCGCGGAGGGTCGTGGCGGCGAGCCGGGTGCCGAGGGGCAGGGCCATCCTGGCCGCCCAGAGCGCCTCGGCGGTGACGGGTCCGCAGCGCCAGGGGACGCCCGCCGCCAGGTGGACGCCCGCCGGGTGGGCGGGGTCGCGCTGGAGCAGGGCCCGCAGATCCTCGACCGAGGTGCGCAGCAGCTGCCCCGGGCGGGGGTCGTCGCCCTCGGCGAGGGCTTCGGCGAGGACGTGGCCACCGGGCCGTCCGGCGCCTCCCTGGGCGCCGGCGGGGCGGCCGGGCGCGCCGTCGCGCACCCGAAGCCGGACGGTGAAGGTGCCCCCGGGCGCCAGCTCGGCCTCCCAGCGCAGGACACCCGCCGCGGCCAGGGCGTCCATGGGCGGCGGGTCCGCCGTGACGGTGACGGAGCGTCCGGCCTCGCCGGTCCAGCGCAGGCCGGTGCCGTGGACGCTCGCCGTGAGCTCGGGTCCGGGCCGGCCGGACGCCACCGCCCCCAGGTCCGCGAGATCCGACCCCAGAGAGATTTCCACGGGGAGGCGCAACGGGCGGGCGGCGGCACTACGCAGGGTGATCCGCTCGCTGCCGTCGGCGCTCCGGGTGCGTTCGACGGTGAGCCCGGGGTCGGGCCCCATGTCCCCGGGCACGCGGAGGGCTCCGAGGAACACGGCCCGGTCCGCCGCAGCCATCCGGCCCTGGAGGGCCAGCGGTTCGCGCCCCGCCACGCGAAGAACGCAGCGGGAGAGGATCCGTCGGCCCGACGCGTACACGCCCTCGGGTCCCTCCCCGGTGAGCTGGCCGTGTCCGGCGTTGACGGCGAGGGCGGGCAGTGCGACGCAGAGGAGCGCGTCGTGCACCGAGGGAAACTGAGCCGGCCGGGCCGGCCGGACCTCGCGGGGGAGCTGAACGCGCCGACGGGGGGCCGGGTCACGGTCCTCATCGACCGCTCCGGGTGCCACGCTGCCCACCCTGCCTGGGCGCCCGGCTCCCGGGCCTCCCCGCGCCGGGCCCGCCGGGCCGGACGTCGGCGGAGGTGCGCCGCTCCGCTCCACCGGGGCCGCGAACCGGCTTCCGCACGGTCTGCCTGCTGCTGCGCGAGCGCGCGATGCGGGTCCTGACCTGTGCGGTCACACGGGCGACGGCCTCGTCCGCGGCGAGCCGGTCGTCCCGTTCGGCCCGCAGACAGGAGCGGAGCGACTCGGGGTCGAGCCCTTCGTTGCACGCCTGGTGCAGCAGCCGGGCGAAGACGTACTCGGGGTCCGCCTCGAGCGCGAGTCCGAGGGCGACCCGGGCGGTCGGCTCGTCGCCGGTCGACCAGGCGGCCCAGCCCGCGAGGGTGAGCGGTGCGGCGGAGTGCTCCTGGTAGGGGGCGACGCAGCGGCGGGCCAGGACGCGCCAGAGGCGCAGCGCCGCTGTGCCCTCCCAGCCCTCCATCCATTCGGCGGCGCGGTCCCGGGTGGCCCGGTCCTGGAGGCCGAGGATCAGGGCGGCCGCCTCGTCCGTGCCGACCAGGGCGTCGTCGGCTTCGTCGCCCGCGGCGGTGCCGGCGGCCTCGTCCCGCGCCGTCCTCGGGTCGCCCGGAGCCCCCGGGGGGCCGGCCGGCGCGGTCGGCTCCACCGGATTGGCGAAACGGCGGAGCACCGCGCGGGCGAGGCGCAGAGTCTCCTCGCGCACCTCCTCCCGCCCCTCGTTCTCGGCGCCCTCGATGATCCGGGGGACGATCGCGGCGGCGCTCGTGTCGAGCGCCGTGCGCTGCTCTTCCTCCCTAGACCCGCCGGTGGGCCGGAAGCGCCGCTGCATGTCCCGCAGGGTCCCTCGCACCTGGACTCCGGCGTAGGCCGCGGTCGCCGCCATCACCGTCGTCCCGCTGAGGGCGAGCGGGGTGCCGTCGGGCGGGCAGCAGCGGGCGTCGGGGCAGCAGTAGGAGAAGTAGAGCCCGTCGGAGATGCAGAGGGCCTCGTAGACCGGGATGTCGAGGGCGCCGCAGGCGGTGCGCAGCCGCTGGGCGAAGGGACGAAGACGTTCCATGACCCTGCGGCCCGTCTCACCCGCCGCCGGGTCCTGGCAGAGGAAGACGACGATGCCGTCGGGGCGGGCGCCGCTCCGGGCGCCTCCCTCCACGAGGCAATCGGCGAGGTGGTCGGCGGTGGTCGCCCATTCGCGGGGCGATCGGGGAATGCCGAGCCTGACCCGTCCGCCGAAGCGGCCGTGCTCGCCGTGCAGCCCGACCAGGACGACGGAGTCGGTGGGGTGGAAGCCCAGCACGAACGGCAGGGCGTCGGCCAGTTCGGCCGGGCCGCGCAGGGTGATCTGGGTACGGGCGGGTCCGCTGGTTTCGTGGTGATTCGCGTTCATGGTCAGGACGGTCTCGTGATCTCCCGAAATCCGAAACCCCTGTGGATAACTCCGCGAACGCGGCTTTCGTCGACCCGTTCGGGTTATCCACAGATCCGGCGCCCATTCGCCCGATGTCCGAGGCATCGGGTTGCATGGAGTCATGACCCACGCAGACCCCCAGGAAGACCGCGCGGCGCTCCGGACCGCCGCCGACGCCGTGCTCGCCCGTCTCGTCTCGGACCCGACCGGCACGGCGAGACTGCGCGAGGACCAGTGGCGGGCCATCGAGGCGCTGGTCGCCGACCGGCGCCGCGCCCTGGTGGTGCAGCGCACGGGCTGGGGCAAGTCGGCGGTGTACTTCGTGGCTACCTCGCTGCTCCGCGAGCGCGGCAGCGGCCCGACCGTGATCGTCTCCCCCCTGCTCGCGCTGATGCGCAACCAGGTGGAGGCGGCGGCCCGGGCGGGCATCCGCGCCCGGACGATCAACTCGTCGAACACGGAGGAGTGGGACACGGTCCAGGAGGAGGTCGCCGCCGGCGAGGTCGACGTCCTCCTGGTGAGTCCGGAGCGGCTCAACAACCCCGACTTCCGCGACCAGGTGCTCCCCCGGCTCGCCGCCGCCACCGGCCTGCTCGTGGTCGACGAGGCGCACTGCATCTCGGACTGGGGGCACGACTTCCGTCCCGACTACCGCCGGCTGCGCACGATGCTGGCGGACCTGCCGTCCGGCGTTCCGGTGCTCGCGACCACGGCGACGGCGAACGCCCGGGTGACGGCCGACGTGGCCGAGCAGCTCGGCACGGGCGCCGGCACGGACGCCCTGGTGCTGCGGGGCCCGCTGGACCGGGAGAGCCTGAGCCTGGGCGTGGTCCGGCTGCCCGACGCGGCCCACCGCCTGGCATGGCTGGCCGACCACCTGGGCGAACTGCCGGGTTCCGGCATCATCTACACGCTGACGGTCGCCGCGGCCGACGAGGTCACGGCCTATCTGCGCCAGTGCGGACACACGGTCTCCTCGTACACGGGCCGCACGGAGAACGCCGACCGGCAGCAGGCGGAGGACGACCTCCAGGCCAATCGGGTCAAGGCGCTCGTGGCGACCTCGGCCCTCGGCATGGGCTTCGACAAGCCGGACCTCGGCTTCGTGGTGCACCTCGGGTCCCCGTCGTCCCCCATCGCGTACTACCAGCAGGTCGGCCGTGCCGGGCGTGGTGTGGAGCACGCCGAGGTGCTGCTGTTGCCGGGGCAGGAGGACGAGGCGATCTGGCGGTACTTCGCCTCGGTGGCCTTCCCGCCCGAGGAGCAGGTGCGCCGGACCATCGACGTCCTCGCCCAGGCGGGCCGGCCGTTGTCCCTGCCCGCCCTGGAGCCTCTGGTGGAGCTGCGCAGGACCCGTCTGGAGACGATGCTCAAGGTCCTCGACGTGGACGGCGCGGTGCGGCGGGTGAAGGGCGGCTGGGAGAGCACGGGCCGTCCCTGGGTGTACGACACCGAGCGGTACGCCTGGGTGGCGCGGCAGCGGGCGGCCGAGCAGCAGGCGATGCGCGACTACGCGGCGTCCTCGGGGTGCCGGATGGAGTTCCTGCGCCGCCAGTTGGACGACGAGGAGGCCGCGCCGTGCGGCCGCTGCGACAACTGCGCGGGGAGCCGGTTCGACCCGAAGGTCACCGACGCGGCGCTGGACGCGGCCAAGGGCGAGCTCGGCCGGCCGGGCGTGGAGGTCGAGCCGCGGAAGATGTGGCCGACCGGACTCACGGCCGTCGGCGTCGATCTGAAGGGCCGTATCCCGGCGGGGGAACTGGCTTTCGGCGGCCGGGCCCTGGGACGGCTCTCGGACATCGGCTGGGGGAACCGGCTGCGTCCGCTGCTGGCCGACACCGCCGCCGACGGTCCGGTTCCGGACGACGTCGTGCAGGCGGTGGTGCACGTGCTCGCCGACTGGGCGAAGGGGCCCGGCGGTTGGGCCTCGGGGGCGCCCGACGCGCCGGCGCGGCCGGCCGGCGTGGTCACGGTCGCCTCCCACCGCAGGCCCATGCTGGTGGGTTCGCTCGGTCAGCGGATCGCGGAGATCGGCAGGATGCCCCTGCTCGGGTCGGTGGAGTACGCGCCCGAGGCGGCGGACGTGCGGCTGTCCCGGACCAACAGCGCCCAGCGGGTGGTGGGCTTGCAGCGGACCCTGACGGTGTCCGCCGAGTTGGGCGAGCGGCTGGCCTCGGCCGGAGGACCGGTGCTCCTGGTCGACGACCTGTCCGACAGCGGCTGGACCTTGGCGGTGGCGGCCCGGCTGCTTCGCCGGGCAGGAGCGGAAGGAGTGTTTCCGCTGGTGCTCGCAGTCCAGGGGTGAAACGGGAGGAGGAACGGGGAGTGAACAATGGGCAACTGGGCAGGGATATGAAAGGCATACCGACGCAATCCCGTCAGCGGCCTCAATTGCTCATTGCCGCTCGCCCCAGGGCCCGCAAGAATTGGGAAACCGCCTCGCACGCCCCGCCAGCGGTCTGGACGGGCTGTGCTGTGGTGCGCCCTCACCCGACCTTGCCCGCCTTGCGGGCGCGTATCCGAAGGGAGGACCGTGACCCTCGGATTCGCTCCGCCCACAGCCGCCTCGCTCAGATCGTCGTCCGAGTCCGCCAACCGCCTCGCTCGGGTACTCGAACCGGCCGAGTGGGCCGCGGCGGGCATCCCGCTGCTGCGCAGTCCGCGCGAGGTCGTCGGCGGACTGCACTCGCGCCACACGCCCGCGCCCTCGACGGCGGTCCTCGCAATCCTCGACCACGAGGAACGGATCGCCGCCAGCGCGTCGTTCGTACGCCGCCCGACTCCGGCGGACGGCTGGGAGTTCCGCAACGCGCTGCTCGCGCATCTGCGGCGGGTCATCCCGCACGACCTCCGCAGGCGCACACCGGTGCGCACCGCGGTGCTGATGTACTGCCGCGACGGTGACGAGCGCTGGACCGAGGAGGACGGCGCGTGGATGTGGGGGCTCAGGGACGCCTGCACCCTGCACGGCCTCCGCTGCGGCGCGTACATCACGCTGACCCGGGCCGGCTGGCAGGTGCTCGGTGAGGGGCGCGGCGGGCGCCGTCCGAGCTCCGACTCGCTCCCCCTGCCGCTCGGCGAGGGGACGGCCGAGCTCGGCCGGCTGACGCCGAGAACCGCGAGCGGGGCGGCCGAGCCCCTGCGCCGGGCCGCCGCGCGCTGAGCACACCGACGACGGCCTCCGCCGGACCCGGTGCGGTCCGGCGGAGGGGCGGTCGGTCAGACTCCGGCGCCCGCTCCGAGGAGCGTCGTGACGTGCTGCGGGTCACCGCAGACGACGAGCAGGACTCCGGCACGGGCCAGGGCGGACGGCAGCGCCTTGGCGGCCGTCCGGTCGTCCCCGCCGTTCACGGCGACGATCACCACGGGACGGGAGGCGGCCCGCTCCACGGCGGCGGCGGGCGCGAAGAACACGTCGTCGCCGCTGTCCTGCTGGGCCCAGTAGGCGGCCTCGCCGAAGGACAGCTCGTGCGCGGTCCACGGGTGCGGGTCGCCGGTGGTGAGCACCAGGACCTCGCCCGGTGCCCGCCCGCTCTCCAGGAGCAGGTCCAGTGCCTCCTCGGCGGCGTCGAGCGCACCGTCGGCGGGGGCCGGGATCAGCTGGAGCTGGGGCGTGGATCGCTGATCGGGACGATTCTCCGCGGTGTTCGCCGGAGCGGGCCCGGCACCGGGGTGCGGGCGGGGTGCCGGCGCCGCGGGCCTGGCGGGGCCGGGAACGGGGCGTCCGGGACGCGGTGAGGCCGCGGTGCGCGGGCCGGGTAC
>NZ_RDBH01000141.1:1139433-1158805 GCF_008042145.1 Streptomyces sp. adm13(2018) | reverse complement strand
GGTACGGGACGGGGGGTCGACGCGGGGCGGCCGGCGGCCGCGGTGGCGCGGGGACCCTGGGCGCTCTCGTGAATCTGAGGCTCCTCGGGGATGAGAGGCATGGGTGGTTGTCCATCAAACGCCGCTGCGCGGGGCACCGGCGGGTGGGCGCACATGTGCGCCCCGGCCGCGCGGACCCGGTCCCTGAGGCGGGGCCGTGGTTCGGTGACCGGAAGTTCAGAAGTCGAAGCCGAGTTGGCCCCCGCTCTCCAGCGCGACCGCCTCGGCGGAGAGGCGGACCTTCTTGAGGTGGCGCCACCTGGGCATGGCGTCCAGGTACGACCAGGAGAGACGGTGGTGGGGGGTGGGCCCCAGCTCTTGGAGCGCCGCTTTGTGGACCGGGGAAGGGTAGCCCGCGTTGGCGTCGAACGCGTAGGCCGCGTACACCTCGGCGTCCGTGCACAGCTGCGCCATGACGGTGTCGCGCCGGACCTTGGCGATGACGGAGGCGGCGGCCACGGCGATGCAGGACTGGTCGCCCTTGATCACCGTGCGGACCTGCCAGGGGCCGCCGAGATAGTCGTGCTTGCCGTCGAGGATCACCGCGTCGGGCCGGACGGGGAGGCCTTCCAGGGCCCGGACGGCCGCGAGACGCAGGGCGGCGGTCATCCCGAGCTCGTCTATCTCCTGCGGAGAGGCGTCCCCCAGGGCGTACGCCGTGACCCAGCGCTCCAGGTCCGCGGCGAGCGCGGTGCGGCGCTTGGGGGTGATCAGTTTGGAGTCGGTGAGGCCTTCGGGCGCCCGGCGGAGTCCGGTGACGGCGGCGCAGACGGTGACGGGGCCGGCCCACGCCCCGCGTCCGACCTCGTCGACTCCGGCAACGATCTTTGCTCCGGTGGTGGCGCGGAGCGATCGCTCGACGGTGTGGGTGGGTGGTTCATACGGCATGGCGCCTGACAGGTTACGCCGCTCGGCGCCGAGTGCGATACCCGGATTCCCGTCCGGCGCCCGAGGGGTCGTCCGGGAGCCGCCGCGGGCCCGGGCGGAGCGCCGCTCGGCGGCCGCCCGTCCGGGTCAGGGACGCAGGAGCGGCACCATGACCCGGTCGATCAGATCGGCGATCTCGGCATCCGTCCATTCGCTCGCGCACACTTTCGATCGATACATCATCATCGCGGGGACGACATCGACGACCAGGTCGTTGTTCGCGTCCGCACCCACCTCACCCCGGGCGATTCCGCGACGCAGTACCTCACGGAAGAGTCGGGCTGAGGGCTCCACGACCCCCGTGACGATCAGGCCGTGGAACCGTTCGGCGGCTTCCGCATCGCATTCGTGAAGGACCGCGCGCAGCGCGAAGCCGGGCTTGGAGTACATGACGTCACGGACGCGGCGACACAGCTCGTACAGCTCCTCGCGCACGTCGCCCAGATCCGGGGCCTCGTCGAGGGCGGGAAGTCCGGCCTGGAGCGCGTCCGCGACGAGGTCTTCCTTCGAGGGCCACCGGCGGTACACCGCGGCTTTGCCCGTCTGAGCGCCGACCGCGACACCTTCCATCGTCAGGCCGTTCCAGCCGACGCTGCCCAGCTGTTCGAGCGCGGCCTCCAGAATGGCCCGCTCGAGTACGGGGCCGCGACGTCGCAGCGCCGCCCTCTCCGGCCGAGCGGCGGCCGTGGAGCGCGAAGTAACCATCAGGATCTCTCCGTTGAGGCGGTGTCATGGCACCGGCAGCGCCGAGTGAACGGTTGCGTTCACTCGGGGGGACTCACTACCGTGATGAACAGTGAACGGGTGCGTTCACTAATTCTTCCGTGGGGGATCCATAGTGACAACTTCTCCGGTCGACACCCAGACCAAGGACGGACCAGCTCGCGCCGGAGGACGGCCGGGTATCGCCTTGACTGTCATCGCCGCCTGCCAGCTGATGGTCGTGCTCGACGCCACCATCGTGAACATCGCCCTGCCACACATCCAGGACGCACTCTCCTTCTCGACCACCGACCTGTCGTGGGTGCTCAGCGCCTACACGCTCACCTTCGGCGGTCTGCTGCTCCTCGGCGGACGCGCCGGGGACATCCTGGGTCGCCGCCGGGTGTTCATGGCCGGCATCCTGCTCTTCACCTTCGCCTCGCTGCTCGGCGGCTTCGCCCAGGAGCCCTGGCACCTGCTCGCCGCGCGGGCGCTGCAGGGCGTCGGCGGCGCCATCGCGTCGCCCACCTCGCTCGCGCTGATCACCACGACCTTCCCCGAAGGGCCGGAACGCAACCGGGCGTTCGGCGTGTTCGCCGCCGTCTCCGCCGGCGGCGGCGCGATCGGCCTGCTGGCCGGCGGCCTCCTCACGGAGTGGCTGGACTGGCGCTGGGTCCTCTTCGTGAACGTCCCGATCGGGCTCCTGATCGCCTTCCTGGCCCCGCGGTACATCGCCGAGTCCGAACGGCACCCCGGCCGGTTCGACATCGCGGGCGCCGCGACCTCGACACTCGGCATGGCGGCGCTCGTCTACGGCTTCATCCGGGCGTCCGAGGAAGGCTGGAAGGACTCGCTCACCGTCGGATCCTTCGTCTCGGCGGTCGTCCTGCTCGTCGCCTTCGCGGTCGTGGAGTCCCGCGCGAAGGAGCCGATCACCCCGCTCCGCATGTTCGCGGACCGCAACCGCTCGGGCACGTACGTCATCATGCTCAGCCTGGCGGCCGCCATGTTCGGCATGTTCTTCTTCATCGTGCTCTGGGTGCAGAACGTCCTGGGGTACAGCCCGATCCAGTCCGGGCTCGCCTTCCTTCCCGTGACCTTCGCGATCGGTGGCGGCGCGGCCCTCGCCCAGCGGCTGCTGCCGGTGATCGGCCCCAAGCCGTTCATGGTGACCGGTGCGGCGCTCACCGGCACGGGGCTGTTCTGGCTGACCTTCATCAGCTCGGACAGCAGTTACGTGAGCGGTGTCCTCGGCCCGATGCTCCTCTTCGGCTTCGGCATGGGCCTCAACTTCGTGACGCTCACGCTCACGGCCGTCTCCGGGGTGGCGCAGCACGAGGCGGGGGCCGCGTCGGGCCTGCTCAACGCCACCCAGCAGGTCGGCGGTTCGCTGGGCCTGTCCATCCTCGTCACGATCTTCGGAACTGCGAGCCGCGAGGAGGGCGAGCGCCAGCTGCCCGACTTCATGGCGAAGGCGACGCCCGAGCAGCAGGCCGAGGCGATGAAGACGAAGGAGCTGCCCGCGCCCTGGGGCCACGAGGTGCTGACCTCCGGCATCTCCTCGGCCTTCATGGCCGCCGTCGCCATGGTGCTGATCGCCCTGGTGACGGCTGTCCTGGTGATCAGGGTCCGCAAGAGCGACCTGGAGGCGCTCAGCGGCCGGGCGGAGGCCGCGGGACCCGTGGCCTGACGACCACCCGACCGCCGGCCCGACGGACGACGACGGCCCCGGACCCCCCGCACGGGAGTCCGGGGCCGTCGTGGCGTCTCAGGCCGTCTGGACCGGAACCCAGTCCGGCAGGTCCTCGGTCTGGCGCAGCCACTCCTCCGGCGGTGCGCCGGTGGCCGCGGCGGCCACCACGCCGCCGGCGATGGCGCAGGTCGTGTCGACGTCGCCGCCGACCTGCGCGGTCGTCCAGAACACCCGCTCGAAGTCACCGAGGCCGCGGGCCGCGGACCAGAGCGCGAACGGAACCGTGTCGTGCGCGCTGGTCCGCCGGCCGCTGCCGAGGACGGCGGCGACCGTGCCCGCGTCGTCGTAGTCGAGCATGTCGCGCGCCCGGCGCAGGCCGGCCCCTACGGCGCTGCGGGGCACCAGGGCGACGACTCCGTCGAGGAGCGCCTCGGGGGTGGGCGGTCCGGCCGGGTCCGCCGCCAGGGCCGCCGCGGCGGCGACCGCCATGGCGCCCACCACGGCCTCACGGTGCTGGTGGGTCGTGTACGCGGAGATCTCGGCCTGGTGCGTCGCCTGCTCCGGGTCGTCCGCGTACCAGGCGCCGAGGGGCGCGATCCGCATCGCGGCGCCGTTGCCCCAGGAGCCCTGCCCCTGGAAGAGCGCGGAGGCCAGCTCCCGCCAGTCGCCGCCCTCCCGGACCAGCCGGAGCATGCGGTTGACCGCGGGGCCGTAGCCCCGGTCGAAGTCGTGGTGCCGGGCGAACGACATGGCCAGGGCGTCCTGGTCGATCCGTTCGTGGCGGGCGAGGACGGCCAGGACGGAGCAGGCCATCTCGGTGTCGTCGGTCCACTGCCAGGGGCCGTCGGGCAGCTCGCGCCGCTTCAGCAGGGGATAGTGGGCGGGTACGAAGAACTGGGAGCCCAGGGCGTCTCCCACGGACAGCCCGCGCAGGCTGGCCAGGGCGCGGTCGAAGCGCCGGTCGAATGCGGAGTCAGCGGTCATCGGTCTGCCACTCTATCCGGTGGGGCCGTACGGTTCCGGGGTGCGCCAGCGTTCGAACGGCCGGTCCAGTCGGTAGCGCCCGTCCGCGTCGAGCGTGAGCGTGCGGGTCTCGGCGTTGCCGGGGTTCGACAGCGACTCGAAGTCCGCGACCGTCCAGTGGAACCAGCGCATGCAGAACAGCCGCATGGTCAGCCCGTGGGTGACGATCAGGACGTTGGGCGGGTGGTCGGGCGCCTCGAAGCTGCGGTAGAGGCTCTCCAGGAACGCGCCGACCCGGTCGTAGACGTCCGCCCCCGACTCACCCTGGGCGAAGCGGTAGAAGAAGTGCCCGTACGCGTCCCGGTACGCCTTCTGCAGGCGCACGTCCTCCCGCTCCTGCCAGTTGCCCCAGTCCTGCTCCCGCAGCCGGGGCTCCTCCCGTACCCGGACCTGCTCCGGAGGCAGCCGGAAGGCCCGGAGCGTCTCGTGGGTGCGCCGGTAGGGCGAGACGTAGACGCTGACCGCCTCGTCCCCGAAGAGTTCCCGCAGCCGCTCCCCCGTCTCCTCCGCCTGTCGCCATCCGGTCTCCGTGAGCCGCAGGGCGTGATCGGGCTCCCGTTCGTACACCGTGTCATCGACATTGCCCTCGGACTCTCCGTGCCGTACGAGGACGATGCGCCGCGGTCGTGCCATACCCCGACCCTAGATCGCCGCTCCCCGGCAGGCTCAACCGAGGAGGCGTCCGGAGTCCATCCGGCGTATGTGCCCGGTGAAGCGGTGGCGCAGCGCACGGTCGTGCGAGACGACAACCAGGGCTCCGGTCCACTGTTCCAGGGCCTCCTCCAGCTCCTCCACGAGCCCGGGGGCCAGGTGGTTGGCGGGCTCGTCGAGCAGGAGCAGGTCGGCGGGCCGCGCCAGGAGCCGGGCGAGCGCCAGCCGGCGGAGCTGGCCCGCGGAGAGGGCGCCGACCGGTACGTGGAGGTCGCTCGCCCGGAACAGTCCGTACGAGAGGAGCAGTTCCGCCCGCTCGTCCTCGGCGAGGGCGAGACCTCGGCCGAAGCAGGTCAGCAGCCGCTCCTCCGGACGCCGGACCGTGACCTCCTGGGCCAGGTACCCGATGCGTCCGGCGCGGTGGACGACTCCCGTGTCGGGGTCGACCGCCCCCGCCATGACCCGCAGCAGGGTCGACTTGCCCGCACCGTTGCCACCGTGGACCAGCAGCCGCTCCCCGGCCCGGACGGCGAGGTCCTCCACGGAGAGGCGGTCCGCGACCCGCACGCCGGTCAGGGTGACGAGTGCTCCCTCCGCTCCGCCCGCCCGGGGGCGGGCGGCGAAGGAGAGGGGTTCGGGCGGCGGGGCCACGGGCTCCTCGCGGAGGCGTCTCAGCCGTTCCCGGGCGTTGCGGACGCGGCCCGAGACGGAGGCCTGGACCCGGCCCGCCGCCCGATCGAAGGCCATCTTGTTGTTGTCCTTCCTCTCCCTCCCCGGTGCGACTCCGTGGGCCGTGGTCGAGGCGTACGCCTCCAGCCGCGCCGTCTCCTCGCACCACTCCTCGTAGTCCTGCTCCCACCGCCGCCGCGCGGCGGCTCGCGCCGTGCGATAGCCGGCGTATCCGTCGCCGTACCGCGCGAGCGCGTGCCGGTCGGCGTCCACCTCGACGATCGCTGTGGCGACCCGCTCCAGGAACGTCCGGTCGTGGGAGACGGCCACGACCGTCCCGCGGTGCGCCACGAGGGCCTGCTCCAACCAGTCGAGAGCCTGTGTGTCGAGGTGGTTGGTGGGTTCGTCGAGCAGGAGCACCTCGGGCCCCGCGGCGACCGCGCAGGCGATGCCGAGCCGGGCCAGCTCGCCGCCGGAGAGACTGCCGAGCATCCGTTCCCGACCGGTCCCGGCGAGACCGAGTCCGTGCAGCGCTTTGTCGACCCGGGCGTCCGCCTCGTATCCGCCCCGCAGCTCGTAGACGGTGAGGAGCTCGCCGTACGCGTCGAGTTCCGTCGCGTCCGCCGTGTGGAGCCGGGTTTCGAGGGCCCGCAGTCGCCTCTCCATGGCGCGGAGTTCGGCGAGCGCGGTGTCGATGGCGTCGCCGACGGTGGAGTCGGGTGGCAGCTCGGGCGTCTGGGCGAGCATCCGCAGACCTCCGTCGGCGACGGTGACGACGCTGCCCTCGTCCGGCTGTTCCACCCCGGCGAGGAGCCGGAGCAGGGTCGACTTCCCCGCGCCGTTCTCTCCGACGATCCCGATCCGCTCCCCGGGGCGCACGGAGAGCGAGACCTGATCGAGGAGCAGTCGTTCGCCGCGGGAGACGACGACGTCGTGCAGTGAGATCTGCGTGGGCAAAGATCCCTCCCATCATCGAGCGTCAAATGCAACCTGGATCGCATTAAGGCGAGTGTGGCACACTCGATCACCTAACGCAACGGGAGTAGCAATTGAACGACTCGATCGAGGACACTCCAGCCCGGGCGCCCGGCAGCATGCGGCCCGGCGGCCGCACGGCCCGCACCCGGGCGGCCGTCCGCGACGCCGTCCTGAGCGGTCTGACCGAGCACGGCTACCCCGCCCTGACCGTGGAGTACGTCGCGGAGCACTCGGGCGTCCACAAGACGACGCTCTACCGCCGCTGGGGCAGCGTTGAAGGCCTCCTCGCGGACGCGCTGGAGCTGGCGAACGAGGATGCCTGGACACCGCCGGACACCGGCACCCTCTCCGGAGATCTGCGCGCACTCGCGCACGAGGTCGTCGACGCGTTCGGCGACCCGGCCGTCGCGGCGGCCCCCACCGCCTTCGTCGGCGCCGCGTTCCAGTCCCCGCGGGCGGCGCAGGCCCTGCAGGCCTTCTACACCGAGCGCTTCCGCCGCTGCGAGGTCGTCGTCGACCGGGCGGTCGGCCGCGGCGAGGCACCGCGCGGCACCGACGCGGGCGCGGTCGTGCGGGCGGTCTCCGCGCCGCTGTTCCTACGGCTCTTCGTCACCCGCGAGCCGATCGACGGCCCGCTCGCGGACCAGACGGCGCGCACGGTCCTGGCCGGGGTCGAAGCCGGCGCCTACGCGCCCGCGTGAACACGTCTCCGCCGCGCCTCCGGCGGTCCCGTACCGGTGCGGCCCGGGGAGGGCACGGTCCCGTTCAGACCGTCCAGGCCGGTTCGAGCTGCACCACGTCCCCGGCCAGCGCCGCCACATCGGCGTCGGTCCTCGCCCGGAGCCCGAGCCGCTCGATCCGCTCCACCCGGTACTTCCCGTGCTCCGCGGCGGACTGCCACATCGACAGCACCAGGAACTCACTGCCGGGCGCCTCGCCGAACAGACCCCGCAGCATCCCGGGCGACCCCGCCATCGCCGGGTTCCACACCTTCTCCTGCATCAGCGCGAAGTGCTCGGCGCGGTCCTCGTGGACCCGGCAGTGCGCGACCCTGGCCACGTCCGCGTCGGAGAACCGCGGCTCGAACCCGGTCTTCACGTCGAAGCGGTGGTCGAACAGCTTGACCTGGCTGTCCTTGAAGGTGCCCGCCTGCGCCGCCGCCAGGCGATCGTGCGAGCGCGCCATGAAGGAGTCGTAGAAGGCGCGGCTCTCCCAGAACCCGAAGACATGGGCGACGTCCGGCCGAGATCGGCTCCAACCGCCGCCCTGCCCCCGGAAGCCCGGCTCACCGGGCAGCCCCGCCCACTTCCGCTGCCCCCGCTCGAACCCTCGTCGGTCCGTCACGGTGCAGCGAATCCACTTGACCAGCACCGCGCCATCGTACGGCGCGGACGACCGCCCCGGCAGGCCTCGCCCGACTCCCACGGGGACGCACGCGCTCCCGATCGGCGCGCGTCCACCGGCCCCACTCGCCCGCACGTTTGATTCGAGCCATCCATGCGTCGAGATCCGGCTCCACATCGCCGCAGGAACCCTTCGCCTCCCCAACCCGCGGGCTCTCTGTCGGAGCCCCGTGACACCATGAACAACCGGCCGATGACCACGGGCAGATGAACGTGCCGACGGTGGTCAGCAGGAGGACGTGAAGGCGTGCGCGGGGGCGCGCGCGGAGAGGGGAAGCGCCATGAGCGGACTCAACAAAGGGGTGGGCCGGGTCGAGGTGACGCTCAAGTGGGACCCTGCCCCGAGCGGCACACCGGCCCACGACCTGGACATCGTCGCCGGCGTCTTCGACGCGGAGGACACCCACGGGACGCCGGTTCAGCTGGTGCACTTCGGCAGCCGGTCTCCCGACGGCACGATCACCCTCCACCGGGACAGCCGTACGGGACAGGGGTTCGGCTACGACGAGGCCATGACGCTGGAACTCGACCGGCTGGCACCTCGGTACACGCGCGTGGTGGTGGGCGTGGCGATACAGCAGGGCGGCGGGCGACGGTCCTTCGGCGACGTGGCGAACACGGGCGTACGGATCCGCGAGGGCTACACGGACCTGCTGGTCCACGACTTCGCGGACGTGCCGGACGCCCTCTCGGCGACGGTCGTGGAGTTCACCAGGGAGGGCGCCGACGGCTGGACGTACCGCCCGATCAGCCACGGCTTCGACGCCGACCCCCAGGCGTTCGGCGCGGTTCTGGGCTCCATACGCCCCTGAGGGCCGGTGCCCCTCAAGCTCGGACTCCCCCTATACGGGTACGGCAAAGGGGACCGGCCCGAGGCCGGTCCCCTTCACGAGGCAGCTGGGAAGCGTCAGCTGCAACCGCTGGTCGAGCCGCAGCCCTCGCAGATGTAGCAGGAGCCGGCGCGCTGCATCTTCGTCCCGCAGGAGAAGCAGAGCGGGGCGTCGGCGCTGATGCCGAGCTGCATCTCGACGAGCTCGGCCGAGGTGTGCGCCTGCTTCGGGGCCGGGACCTCGATCTTCGGGGCCGGGGGCGCGACGGCCCTCAGCTCCTGGGCGCGGGGGGCCGACTGGGCCAGGGCCTCGACGTCGACGTCCTCGGCCTGCTCGTACGAGCCGGTGTCGAGGTGGCGCTGACGCTCCTCGGCGGAGTGGATGCCGAGGGCGGAGCGGGTCTCGAAGGGCAGGAAGTCGAGCGCCAGGCGGCGGAAGATGTAGTCGACGATCGACTGCGCCATCCGCACGTCCGGGTCGTCCGTCATGCCGGCCGGCTCGAAGCGCATGTTCGTGAACTTCGAGACGTAGGTCTCCAGCGGGACGCCGTACTGCAGGCCGACGGAGACGGCGATGGAGAAGGCGTCCATCATGCCCGCGAGCGTCGAGCCCTGCTTGGACATCTTGAGGAAGACCTCGCCGAGACCGTCGTCCGGGTAGGAGTTGGCGGTCATGTAACCCTCGGCGCCACCGACGGTGAAGGAGGTGGTGATCCCCGGACGGCCCTTGGGCAGACGCTTGCGGACCGGACGGTACTCGATGACCTTCTCGACGGCCTCGCGGATCGTCGCCTCGGTCTTCGCGGTGACCTCGACCTTCTCCTCCTCCTTCTTCTTGGCGGAGAGGGGCTGGCCGACCTTGCAGTTGTCGCGGTAGATGGCGAGCGCCTTGACGCCCATCTTCCAGGCCTCGAAGTAGACCTCCTCGACGTCCTCGACCGTGGCCGTCTCCGGCAGGTTGACGGTCTTGGAGAGGGCGCCCGAGATCCACGGCTGGATGGCGGCCATCATGCGGACGTGGCCCATCGCGGAGATGGAGCGCTCACCCATGGCGCAGTCGAAGACCTCGTAGTGCTCGGTCTTCAGGCTGGGGGCGTCGATCACGTTGCCGTGCTCGGCGATGTGGGCGACGATCGCCTCGATCTGCTCCTCCTGGTAACCCAGGCGGCGCAGGGCCTGCGGGACGGTGCCGTTGACGATCTGCATCGAGCCGCCGCCGACGAGCTTCTTGAACTTGACCAGGGCGAGGTCGGGCTCGAGGCCGGTGGTGTCGCAGGACATCGCGAGACCGATGGTGCCGGTCGGGGCGATGACCGACGCCTGGGCGTTGCGGAAGCCGTTCTTGGCGCCGAGGCGGATCACGTCCTGCCAGGCCTCCGTGGCGGCGGCCCAGATCGGCGAGTCCAGGTCGTCCGTGCGGACGGCCTTGGTGTTCTCGTCGGCGTGCTGCTGCATGACGCGCTGGTGCGGCTCGGCGTTGAGGGCGTAGCCGTCGTAGGCGCCGACGACCGCGGCGAGCTCGGCGGAGCGCTTGTACGAGGTGCCGGTCATCAGGGAGGTGATGGCACCGGCGAGGGCGCGGCCGCCGTCGGAGTCGTACGCGTGGCCGGTCGCCATCAGCAGGGCGCCGAGGTTGGCGTAGCCGATGCCGAGCTGGCGGTAGGCGCGGGTGTTCTCGCCGATCTTCCGGGTGGGGAAGTCGGCGAAGCAGATGGAGATGTCCATCGCGGTGATGACGAGCTCGACGACCTTGGCGAAGCGGTCGACGTCGAAGGACTGGTTGCCCTTGCCGTCGTCCTTGAGGAACTTCATCAGGTTCAGGGAGGCGAGGTTGCAGGACGTGTTGTCCAGGTGCATGTACTCGCTGCACGGGTTCGAGCCGTTGATGCGGCCGGACTCGGGGCAGGTGTGCCAGTGGTTGATCGTGTCGTCGTACTGGATGCCCGGGTCGGCGCAGGCCCAGGCGGCCTCGGCCATCTTGCGGAAGAGCGACTTGGCGTCGACCTCCTCGATGACCTCGCCGGTCATCCGGGAGGTGAGGCCGAACTTCCCGCCGGACTCGACGGCCTTCATGAACGTGTCGTTCACGCGGACGGAGTTGTTGGCGTTCTGGTACTGGACGGACGTGATGTCGTCGCCGCCCAGGTCCATGTCGAAGCCCGCGTCGCGCAGCGCGCGGATCTTCTCCTCCTCCTTGACCTTGGTCTCGATGAAGTCCTCGATGTCGGGGTGGTCGACGTCGAGGATGACCATCTTGGCCGCGCGGCGGGTCGCGCCGCCCGACTTGATCGTTCCGGCGGAGGCGTCCGCGCCGCGCATGAACGAGACCGGGCCGGAGGCGTTGCCGCCGGAGGAGAGCAGCTCCTTGGAGGAGCGGATGCGGGAGAGGTTCAGGCCGGCGCCGGAGCCGCCCTTGAAGATCATGCCCTCTTCCTTGTACCAGTCGAGGATGGACTCCATGGAGTCGTCGACGGCGAGGATGAAGCAGGCGGAGACCTGCTGGGGCTGGGGCGTGCCGACGTTGAACCAGACCGGCGAGTTGAAGCTGAAGATCTGGTGCAGGAGGGCGTAGGCCAGCTCGTGCTCGAAGATCTCGGCGTCGGCGGGCGAGGAGAAGTAGCCGTGGTCCTCGCCGGCCTTCGTGTACGTCTTCACGATCCGGTCGATGAGCTGCTTGAGACCGGTCTCGCGCTGCGGGGTGCCGACGGCCCCGCGGAAGTACTTGCTGGTGACGATGTTGACCGCGTTCACCGACCAGAAGTCGGGGAACTCGACGCCACGCTGCTCGAAGTTGATCGAGCCGTCGCGCCAGTTGGTCATGACGACGTCACGACGCTCCCACGCCACCTCGTCGTACGGGTGCACGCCGGGGGTGGTGTGGATGCGCTCGATGCGCAGGCCCTTGCTCGTGCCCTTCGTCCCCTTGGAACGAGAACCACGTGCCGGACCGCTCGCCGTCTCTGTCATGCCGCCTCCCATATACGGGCAAAACACACTTTGGTGCCCAGAAAATCCCCAGGGCACCGTCTTCTGTACGTTCTTCTGTACTGCTGCCACGAACGCCTCGGGGGCCGCGCTCGGGGCACGTCTGCGGGGCCGCTCCGGCGGCCGTCCGGGCCCTGACGGCCCGGACCGCCGGTCAGTCGGCGGCGGTGGCGGGAACGGGGACCTCGGGGGTCGCACCGGTCCCGCAGTCGGTGGAGGGCCGCACGCGGAGGTCCGCGATGGCGGTCTCGAAGTCTTCGAGGCTGTCGAAGGCCTTGTACACCGACGCGAAGCGCAGGTAGGCGACGAGGTCGAGCTCCTGCAACGGGCCGAGGATGGCCAGACCCACGTCGTGGGTGGTCAGCTCGGCGCTGCCGGTGGCGCGCACCGCCTCCTCGACCCGCTGGCCGAGCTTGGCGAGGGCGTCCTCGGTGACCGGCCGCCCCTGACACGCCTTGCGCACGCCGGAGATGACCTTGGTTCGGCTGAAGGGCTCGGTGACACCGGACCGCTTCACCACCATGAGCGAGCACGTCTCCACCGTCGTGAAACGACGGGAGCAGTCGGGGCACTGGCGACGACGCCGGATCGACGTCCCGTCGTCGGTGGTGCGACTGTCGACGACTCGGCTGTCGGGGTGCCTGCAGAAGGGGC
The DNA here is from genome assembly GCF_008042145.1 of Streptomyces sp. adm13(2018). Taxonomy (GTDB): domain Bacteria; phylum Actinomycetota; class Actinomycetes; order Streptomycetales; family Streptomycetaceae; genus Streptomyces. The sequence goes on along the minus strand of NZ_RDBH01000141.1, from coordinate 1,146,252 downwards.
AGTGCATTGGTTCCGACCCTCCTTCACGGCACGACTGGTGAGCCCCACGCGGCCGTGAAGGCCGTTCGAAGCGACCCCCAGCATAGGCGATGCGGGCACCCCCGGCAGACGGGGGACCACTACCCCTGGGCGGCCGGTGCCATCCAACCACTAGATCTTGGGTTGTAGGCGACTCGGGACCTTCCGCGTGTCGCGGCGCGCCCGCTCCCGCGATTCGGCCCCCGCGGGTGCGACACTGAGGGGGCGTACCGCGCGCGGCGAACAGCCGCGAAGGCTACCGCAACGCCTCTCCGGGTCGGTCACGCACGAGTGTCCATACACCCGCATGCGTGCACGTGTAAGGCAATCTGCGAATTTTCACTCGAACGTGTGTTTGGCGCAACCTTTCGAAAGCTACTACCGTTGTGCCAGCCAGGGAGACCATTCGAGAGGGGCCGACGACGTGACCACCACCGCAGACAGTGCCACCATCACCGCCCAGGACCGCTCCCAGGGCCGACTCGAGCCGGTGCACGCCATGAACGACACAAGCATGAACGGTGAGGACCCCGGGCGACCCGCCCGCGCCCTCCCCGGGCGACCTCCAGGCATCCGGGCCGACAGCTCCGGCCTCACGGACCGGCAGCGCAGGGTCATCGAAGTCATCCGCGACTCGGTCCAGCGGCGCGGGTACCCGCCGTCGATGCGCGAGATCGGCCAGGCCGTCGGCCTGTCCAGCACGTCCTCCGTGGCGCACCAGCTCATGGCGCTGGAGCGCAAGGGCTTCCTCCGCCGGGACCCGCACCGCCCCCGCGCGTACGAGGTGCGCGGCTCCGACCAGCCCAGCACCCAGCCCACGGACACCACGGGCAAGCCCGCCGCGTCGTACGTGCCGCTGGTCGGCCGGATCGCGGCCGGCGGCCCGATCCTCGCCGAGGAGTCGGTCGAGGACGTCTTCCCCCTCCCCCGGCAGCTGGTCGGTGACGGCGAGCTCTTCGTCCTCAAGGTCGTCGGCGACTCGATGATCGAGGCCGCCATCTGCGACGGGGACTGGGTCACCGTCCGCCGCCAGCCGGTCGCGGAGAACGGTGACATCGTCGCGGCCATGCTGGACGGCGAGGCCACGGTCAAGCGCTTCAAGCGCGAGGACGGCCACGTCTGGCTGCTCCCGCACAACGCGGCGTACCAGCCGATCCCCGGCGACGAGGCGACCATCCTCGGCAAGGTCGTGGCGGTACTGCGGCGGGTCTGACCACCTCGCCGGCTCTGACCGGGCCCCGGGACCCACTGCGCCGGTCCCGGGGCCCTGCCGTGTCCTGTTCGATCCCCGGCGCCCCGGGGATCGAACAGAGGGGTCTCAGGCCTCCGCCGCCTTCGAGGCGGCGTCGATGGCCGCCAGCGACCTCCGCACCTGGTTGCGGTCGGTCGTGTACCAGAAGTCGGGCAGCGAGGCCTTCAGATAGCTGCCGTACCGGGCCGTCGCCAGCCGCGGGTCGAGCACCGCCACGACGCCCCGGTCCCCCGTCGCCCGGACGAGACGGCCGGCGCCCTGAGCCATGAGCAGGGCGGCGTGGGTCGCCGCGACCGCCATGAAGCCGTTGCCCCCGGCTTCCTCGACGGCCTTCTGCCGGGCGCTCATCAGCGGGTCGTCCGGACGCGGGAACGGGATCTTGTCCATGACGACCAGCTGACAGCTGGCCCCCGGGACGTCCACGCCCTGCCAGAGCGACAGCGTGCCGAAGAGACAGGTCTTCGGATCGGCCGCGAAGTTCTTGATCAACTCGCCCAGGGTGTCCTCGCCCTGAAGCAGGATCGGCAGCTCCGGGACACGGACCCGCAGCTCCTCCGCGGCCTGCTGGGCCGCCCGCATCGAGGAGAAGAGGCCGAGGGTGCGCCCGCCGGCCGACTGCATCAGCTCGGTCAGCTCGTCCAGCATGTCGCCGCGGTCGCCGTCCCGCGCGGGGCGGGAGAGGTGCTTGGCGACGTAGAGGATGCCCTGCCGGGGGTAGTCGAACGGGGAGCCGACGTCGATCCCCTTCCAGACGGGCAGATCGTCGCCCGTGGTGCCCTCAGGGGCGAGACCCAGGGACGCGCCGACGCCGTTGAAGTCGCCGCCCAGCTTGAGCGTCGCCGAGGCCAGGACGACCGACCGCTCCGTGAACAGCTTCTCCCTCAGCAGGCCCGACACGGAGAGCGGCGCGACCCGCACCGACGCGCCGAAACGGTCGTGGCGCTCGTACCAGACGACGTCCCACTCCGAGCCGTGCGTGATGCGCTCCGCCACACCGTGGACGGTCTCCACGGAGGCCATCGCCTGCCGGCGCACCGCGTCCTCGTCCTGGACCGACCGGTCCCGGGTGGAACCCAGGGCGGTGATCACCGCGCGGGCGGCGTCCCGCAGCGCCGTCAGGGCGTACGCGAGGTCTTCCGGGATCTCCTCCAGGCGCCCCGGCAGAGCCAGCTCCATGACCCGCTCGAAGCCCTCGGCGGCGGTCTGCAGCTGATCGGCGATCTTCTCGTCGACCAGCTTCGCGGACCGGCGCACCGCGCGGTTGACCTGGCCGGGGGTGAGCTCACCGGTGGCGACCCCGGTGACCCGGGAGACCAGTTCGTGGGCCTCGTCGACGATCAGCACCTCGTGCTGCGGGAGCACCGGGGCGCCCTCGATGGCGTCGATCGCGAGGAGGGCGTGGTTGGTGACGACCACGTCGGCGAGCTTGGCCCGCTCGCGGGCCGACTCGGCGAAGCACTCCGCCCCGTACGCGCACTTGCCGGCGCCGAGGCACTCCCGGGAGGACACCGAGACCTGGGCCCAGGCCTTGTCGGAGACGCCGGGGGTCAGGGCGTCCCGGTCGCCGGTCTCCGTCTCGTCCGACCAGTCGCGAAGGCGCATCAGGTCCTGGCCCAGCTTGCTGGTGGGCGCGGCCGCCTCGAACGGGTCGAAGAGCCCGTCCTCCTCGTCCTGCGGGACTCCTTCGTGGAGCCGGTGCAGGCAGAGGTAGTTCGACCGGCCCTTGAGCATGGCGAACTGGGGGCGGCGGCGCAGCTGCGGGTGCAGCGCGTCGACCGTGCGCGGGAGGTCGCGCTCGACGAGCTGGCGCTGGAGCGCCAGGGTGGCCGTGGCCACCACCACCCGCTCGCCCTGGGCCAGTGCCGGCACCAGGTAGCCGAGCGACTTTCCGGTGCCGGTACCGGCCTGGACGAGGAGGTGGGAATTGTCGTCGATGGCCTCGGCGACGGCCTCGGCCATGGTGACCTGGCCGGGCCGCTCCGTGCCGCCGACGGCGGTCACGGCGGCGTGGAGGAGCTCGGGGAGGGATGGCTTCGTCATAGCCCCTCCACCCTACGGGGCACCACTGACAGCCCCGGCACGCGCGCGCGTCACGTGAGCGGGTTGGGGACGGTCCCGTGGACGGCCGCGTGGGGCCTTTCCGGGCGGTCCCGGTAGCCGTCCAGGTGCAGACGGTTGCGGTTGAGGCAGAGCCGCTCGATCCGGGGCGTGAGGAGGTCGAAGAGCTCGAAGCGTTCCTTCAGCTCGGGGAAGCGGGCCTGGTGGCGGAGGATCTCGGCGCGGACCAGGGACCAGAATTCCTCCTCCGGCACGTCGAGTTGTTCCTCGCAGAGCGGCGCGAGGTAGCGGAAGACGCCGACGAAGAGCCCCGAATGGATGAACTGGACGAGGAAGTCGGGCTCCTCGGTCAGGAGGACGGCGCGTACGTCCTCGGGCAGGGTGTCGTGCTCGGGGAGCGGGTGGCCGCTGATGTTCACGTCGTCGACGAAGTCCTTGATCGCCAGGCGTACGGGGACGTCCCGCTCGTCGTAGATGACGATGGCGTTCTCGCCGTGCGGGGAGAAGACGGTGCCGTAGCGGTAGAGGAAGTGCAGCAGCGGGGGCAGCAGCGCGGCGAAGAGGTGCTGGAGCCAGACGGCCGGCGCGAGCCCGGAGCGTTCGACGAGTTCGGCGGTGAAGGCCCGCCCGGCGGGGTCCGTGTGCAGCAGGGAGGCGAGGGTGCGGGCCCGCTCGCCCGGGGGCAGGCGCAGGGGTTCGCGCCAGATCGCGCCGAGGAGTTCCCTGTACTGGTACGGGACTTCGGGCAATCGGTCGTACAGCGGGTGCTCGACGGTCACGGAGGCGACCTCGCCGAGGAGGATCACCCCGCATTCGTCCCGCAGGTACGGGTCGGCGTCGCGGAGGCCGTGGACCCAGGCGGTGACGGCCGGGGCGGCGAGGGTGCGCTCGGTCGGCAGCCCGCGCCAGACCAGGGTGTTGAGCACGGACAGCGGGAGTTTGACGGTGTGCCGTTCGGGACGGCTGATGTTGAGGAAGGTGCGCACCGACTGCTGGGGCAGGCGGAGGTCGCCGTCCGCGGACAGCGGGACGAGGGTGCCGGCGGCGACGGCCGGGGCGTAGAGCGGGAGCAGGATCTCGTCCCACTGCCAGGGGTGGACGGGGAGGAGGAGGTAGCCGTCGGGTTCGTGTCCCCGGGCGGTCAGCTCGGCGCGGAAGGCGGCGTGGACCTCGGGGTCGAGCTCCTGGGCGTAGAGGCGGTCGGGGGTGCCGAGTCCGGTCACGCCCCGGTAGGCGGCGAGGCGGTTGCTGACGGCGATCCACGGGAGCCGGGTGGCGCTGCGGGCCTCGGGGGTCCAGCGGGCGGCGTCGGTGGCGGAGAAGCCGATGCGGCCCTTGTTGAGGACGAGCCAGGGGTGACCGGTCTGGTGTCCTTCGAGTTCCGCGTACGAGAGGTCGGCGAGCCGGGCGGCGGGAAGGGCGGTGTGGTCGAGGCGGGCGTCGGCGGCGAGGGTCGCGGAGAGCTCGCGGATGAGGTGCCCGAGGGTGGCGCCGTCGAGTTGGAGGAGGCGGCGGGCGCGGACCAGGAAGTCGAGGGCGTCGGTCATGGGCCGGCCCTCGTGGGTGATCGAGTCGGCGGTGACGTACCAGCTGCCGTAGGCGCCTCGGCGGGCGCGGAAGGCGAGGGTGGTGCCGTCGTCGAGCCGCAGTGTGTGGAGGTCCGGGTCGTCCGCCGCCGGGACGGGGTCGACGATCTCCTCGTAGGCGAACTCGGCGAGGGCCTTGGCGAGGAGCCGGGAGGAGGCCCGGGTCCAGGCGCCTACGGCAGCTGGTACGTCACCGGCGGTGGGCGGTCGGGCGGGCGCTCGCCCTGGGTGGGCGAGGCCGCCTCCTTCGGGGGGCCTGCGCGGGTCCGACAGGTCCGAAGGAGAGGGCTCAGGAAGGCTTAAGGGCGGAGGGGGTTGGTGACGGTGACGTAGACGGACTGGGTGTCGACGGGTCCGACGAGTTCGTCGAGTCCGTGGAGGCGGGTGAGGAGGTTGGCCTTGCTGCGGAGGGTCGCGGCCTCCAGGAGGCGGTGCGGCAGGGGTGAGCCGAGGCTGGTCGCGGAGGTGAGGAAGCTGCGGAAGGCGGCGAGGAGCACGCGCTCGTCGGCGAGGTGCTGGGCGCCGAAGGCGCCGATCAGGCCGAGGACGTTGTTGATGCCGAGGTAGTAGGCGAAGCGCTCGTCGGTGACCTGGTCGGAGACGAAGGTGTCGCTCTCGGCTCCGATGCCGGGGAGGCGGCTCTCCAGCTCGCCGCGGTGGGACTCGCGGAAGTAGTAGCCCTGGTTGTCGCGGTAGCGGCCGCCGACGGGCCAGCCTTCGGGGTCGAGGAGCACCAGGGTGTTCTGCTGGTGGGCCTCCAGGGCGATGCCGGCGTGGCCGTCGAGCCAGAGGACGGGGCGGATGACCTGGTCGAGGTAGCGGAGGAACCACTCGGTGGCGACGGCCGTGGTGGGGCGGCCGGTGCGGGTGACGAGGCGGTTGATGACGTCGGCCAGGCGGGAGCGCATGGCCCCGGTGCCCGGCCAGGGACGGGGGGCGGTGAGGGAGGCGATGCAGACGGCGTCGTCACCGGGGCCGAAGGGGTTGTGCCGGATCATCAGGTCGAGGCCCGGGACGGGGGCGCCGTCCGGGGTGTCGACGGCGAGCCACGCGGGGTCGCGGACGATGTCGAAGCCCGGGTGGGCGGCCTGCCATTCGTCGACCAGGCCGGTGCGGAGCAGCCGGTGGACCTCGACGCCGCGGTGGAGTTCCTTGCGGAGGTTCTCCCGGCGGGAGTTGGTGATGCGCAGGCCGAGGGAGAGCTTGAGCATGGCGCGGGCGCCGGGTCGGTGCACGGTGCGGACGGAGGAGGTGGGGTGCCACCGGCTGCCGTGGAGACCGAGGTCGTGGAGGAGTCCGGCGTCGAGGAGGGCGCGGATGTCGGAGCGGTGCAGCAGTTCCCGGGCCTGCCACGGGTGTACGGGCAGGGGCGCGGTGCCGAAGGGAAGCTCGAGTCCTTCGGCGAGGCCGATGGCGAGCTGCTCGGCGGTGACGGGGCGGCCCTGCTCGGTCCAGCCGGAGTCGGAGGCCAGGAGGGAGGAGTCGACGGCGAGCCAGTGGAGGGGGAAGGAGCCGTGCAGTTCGGGTGAGTAGAGCCGGGCCTCGGCGTCGGAGAGACCTTCGCGGCTCTTGGGCGTGGGGTGCAGGGGGTGGCCGAGGAGCAGGGACTGCTCGGCGGCGAGGAAGAGGTCGGCGTCGGGGTGCGGCTGGGGCGAGCGGCGGCGCTCGGCGAGGAAGTCGGCGGTGCGGCGGGCCGAGTCGGCGACCCTGCCGACGAGTTCGGTCCCCTCGGGGCGGCCGGTCTCGCGGCTGAGCAGGGCGGCCACGGTCACGGCGTCCACGGCGGGCGCCGTGGACGGGAGGCCTTCGAGGGCGGGGGCGCCGAAGCGGTGCCAGCCGGTGGGCGACCAGTAGCGGACGGGGACGAGGAGGGCGGTGCCGCTGGCGTCGAGCCGGATGCGGAGG
>NZ_RDBH01000141.1:1127507-1139333 GCF_008042145.1 Streptomyces sp. adm13(2018) | reverse complement strand
GCCGTGGCCTGCTCGTCCGTGTGGGTGAGCGGCGGCAGGAGCCGCACCACGGCGGAGTGGCGGCCGCCGAGTTCGACGATGAGTCCGCGGGCGAGGCACTCCTGCTGGACGGCGAGGGCCAGCGCGGGGGCGGCGGGCGGGGCGGTGTCGTCGGGGCCCGCGGCGTCGGGGTCGACGAGTTCGACGCCGATCATGAGGCCACGGCCGCGGACGTCGCCGATGCAGGGGTGGTCGGCGGCGAGCCCGCGGAGCTGTCCGAGGATCCGGTCTCCGAGGACGCCGGCGCGCTCCGCGAGCTTGTTCTCGCGGACGTACGCCAGGGTGGCGGTGCCCGCGGCCATGGCGAGCTGGTTGCCGCGGAAGGTGCCCGCGTGGGCGCCGGGCTCCCAGGCGTCGAGTTCGGAGCGGTAGACGATGACGGCGAGGGGGAGGGAGCCGCCGATCGCCTTGGAGAGGACCATCACGTCGGGCACGACGCCGCTGTGCTCGACGGCCCAGAAGGCGCCGGTGCGGCCCACGCCGGTCTGGACCTCGTCGACGACGAGGGGGATGGACCGGTCGGCGGTGATGCGGCGCATGCGGCGCATCCAGTCGTCGGGTGCCGGGATGACTCCGCCCTCGCCTTGGACGGCTTCGAGGATCATGCCGGCGGGGGTGGTGACACCGCTCTTGGGGTCGTCGAGGAGGTTCTCGGTCCAGTGGGCGGCGAGTTGGGCGCCGCGGGCGCCGCCGACTCCGTAGGGGCAGCGGTAGGAGTGCGGGTAGGGCAGCCGGGTGACGCGGATGTCGGTCGCGCCGCCGGAGGCGTCGAGGGCGCCGGAGGTCATGCCGTGGTAGGCGCCGGTGAAGGCGAGCAGTCCGCTGCGGCCGGTGGCGGTGCGGACCAGTTTGAGGGCCGCTTCCACGGCGTCCGTGCCGGCCGGTCCGCAGAACTGGATGCGGGCGTTGTCGGCGAGTTCGCCCGGCAGGGTGGCGAACAGTTCGGAGGTGAAGGCGTCCTTGACCGGGGTGGCGAGGTCGAGGACGTGGAGCGGGGCCCCGGAGTCCAGGACCTTCTTGACGGCCTCCAGGACCACGGGGTGGTTGTGACCGAGGGCGAGTGTCCCGGCGCCCGACAGGCAGTCCAGGTAGCGGCGGCCGTCGGCGCCCTCGATGGTCAGTCCCCTGGCCCGTACGGGGACGATGGGGAGGGAGCGGGCGTAGGTACGGGCCGCGGACTCCCGTAGGGACTGACGGCGCAGGATGCCCTCGTATCCCGCACCGCCGGGTTCCGAGGCGCCCCGGGCGGGAGGCATCCGGTCGGACGGGCCCGGGTCCCGGGTGGTGGGGCCCGTGGGGACGCGCGTCCCCGGGGCGGTCTCGTCGGGCGGGCCGGCGACCGGCCTGTCGGACGTTCGGTTCTGCGTCCCCCCGGCCGGTGGGACGGCCGGAGCTGATTCGGTCACGGCCACGGCTCGCTGTCCTCCCGCTGTAACAGTTGCGTTGCACATCGGGACGTCGTGGAGCCGCCGCAAGGGCTGCCCCGAGCGCCACCGTTGTGTCCCCCGTACGTACCAACGACGCGAACTGCCCGGGATCACGGGCCCGGGGCAAGAACTTGGCGTGTCCCGGATCACGGGACGACAACGACGGAACGTTGACCGGAACCGCCGACCGACCGCGTACCGTCCCCTCCGGCACCGGCATAGTGGGGGCCGTCGGCCGTCGCCCGTAAGGGCAGGGCCGCTGTCCATGCACCAGTTGACGTAGTCCCAGGGGGATCACGAGATGCGATCGATTCGTCCGTTGCTGACGGCGGCGTCCGCCGTCGCGGCACTGACGCTCACCGTCACGGCCTGCGGGCCGAGCGAGGACAACGCGGGGGACAAGCCCAGTGCGCCCGCGACCGCCCAGAGCCCGGCCGACAAGATCAAGATTCCGGCGGACCTGAAGGAGCGCCTGAAGGAGCACGGGATAGACGTCGACAAGTGGCGGGACGGCGAGTGGAAGAACTGGGACCGCGACACGTGGCTGCGTGAGGCCAAGGACTTCGTCAACCCGATCATCGAGGGCCTCTGGGACCCGGACCGCATGCGGGACGCCGAGCGTCCCGACAAGCCGGTCGAGGAGGAGGACATCTCGGGCGACGAGGGTGTGACGGACCCGACGCCGGCCGTGGTGCGCGCGAAGGCCGTGGACGCGAAGTACCACGCCAACGCGCCGGAGTCCGGCAAGGTCTTCTTCGACGGCCCCGAGGGCTCGATGGTCTGCTCGGCCACGGTCGTGCAGGACCCGGCGCACCCCGGCAAGTCGAACATGGTGTGGACGGCGGGCCACTGCGTCCACAAGGGCAAGAAGGGCGGCTGGTACCGCAACATCGCCTTCGTGCCCTCGTACAACGACTCGGCGCTGTCGACCTCCGCCCTGGAGCAGGCGACGCGGGAGCAGATCGCGCCGTACGGCGTGTGGTGGGCGGACTGGGTCAAGACCTCCGACCAGTGGATCGCCCAGGGCGCGTCCACCGGTGGCGCCGGGGCCCCGTACGACTTCGCGGTCATCAAGGTGACCCCGGAGAAGGGCGGCACGGCCAAGTCCCTGGAGGAGACGGTTGGTTCGGCGCTTCCGGTGGAGTTCAACGCGCCGGCCGTGCCGAAGATCGCGAGCATGACGGCGACCGGTTACCCGGCGGCGGCGCCGTACGACGGCCAGCGGATGTTCCAGTGCGCGGACAAGCCGGGCCGGCTGTCGCTGAAGGCGGAGCAGCCGACGATGTACCGCATCGGCTGCTCGATGACCGGTGGTTCGTCCGGTGGCGGCTGGGTCGCCAAGGGCGCCGACGGCAAGCCGGCGCTGGTGTCGAACACCTCGATCGGCCCGTCGTCGGCCGGCTGGCTCGCGGGTCCGCGGCTGGGCGCCGAGGCCAAGAGCATCTTCCAGGACGTCAGCAAGAAGTACGCCGGCCAGTAGGCGCCCGGTGGGAGGCGGGGCCCGCGGGCCCCGCCTCCCCCATGCGACCGTCCGCACCGTCCGCATCACCCGCACCGGAGTGCGCACGGGCCCCGTCGCCGAGCCTTCGCCCGGCCGCCCGCCCGTCCACCCGACAGTCCGGCCGTTCGTCCGCCCGGCATACTCTGCACCGCAAGTGACGCGTCCATGGCAATGCCAGGACGGGGGCGCGCCCTCTTCGGGGCCGCTCCCCGGACGCGGAATCATCTCAGGGGGAATTCACCACATGCGTTCCGTACGACTCCTGCCCGCCGCCCTCGGCCTGGTCACCGCGCTCGCGCTGACCGCCACGGCCTGCGGCCCGACCGAGGCACCGGCGGCCGACAAGCCCGCCGGAGCGAGCAGTTCCGCGTCGGCCACCGACGCGGGCACCGGGGACGGTGGCGCCGGGCTCAGCAAGGACCTCGCCGACCGGCTGAAGAAGCGCGGCGTCGACCTGGAGAAGTGGAAGGACGGCGAATGGAAGGACTGGGACCGCGACACGTGGCTGCGTGAGGCCGAGGACTTCGTCAACCCGGTCATCGACGGGCTCTGGGACCCGGCGCGGATGCAGTCCGCCAAGAGCCCGGACCCCACGATCACCGCGCAGGCCGCGGGCGGCGGCACCGACCCGACGCCCCGGCCCGTCCGGGCGCAGCGCGAGAAGACCCCGTACCACCGCAACGCGGCGCCGGTCGGGAAGATCTTCTTCGACTCGCCCCAGGGCCACATGGTCTGCTCCGGCACCATCGTGAAGGACCCGAGGCGGCCCGGTAAGTCCAATCTGGTCTGGACGGCGGGCCACTGCGTCCACGCGGGCAAGAAGGGCGGCTGGTACCGCAACATCACCTTCGTCCCGGCCTTCAACGACCTGGGCAAGTCCCCCTCCGCGCTCAACAACGCGCAGCCGCACGAGGTCTACCCGTACGGCCAGTACTGGGCCGACTGGGCGGTGACCTCGGGCGAGTGGATCAACCGCGGCGGGACCGACCAGGCCTGGCCGTACGACTACGCCGTCCTGCACGTGAAGCCGCAGCGCGGCAGCAAGTCCCTGGAGGAGACGGTCGGGGCGGCGCTGCCGGTCGACTTCTCCGCTCCGGCGCCCGCCCGGGCCGGCACGATAGGCGCCTGGGGCTACCCGCAGGCCGCCCCGTACAACGGCGTGATCATGCACAAGTGCCTGGACCGGGCGACCCGCATGACCACGGCTCCCGCCACCCCGGTGATGTACCGGATCGGCTGCACGATGACCGCGGGGTCGTCGGGTGGCGGCTGGTTCCGCGTCCTGCCGAACGGGAAGACCGCGCTCGTGTCGAACACCTCGATCGGCCCGGCCGGCAGCAACGGCTGGCTCGCGGGACCGCAGCTGGGCCGCGGCGCCAAGGCGGCGCACGACATGGTCAGCAAGAAGTACGCCGGCTGACCCGCCCGGAACGAGCGCACGGCAGACAGCGGAAGGCGCCGGTCCCCTCCCTCTCGGGAGGAGGCCGGCGCCTTCGGCGTCCTTCGGGTCAGTGCGCCGCGGGCACGTACGGCGCGAGCATCGCCGCCAGTTCCTCGTGCACCCGGGCCTTGAGCAGGGTGCCCTCCGGGGTGTGCTCCTCGGACTCGACCTCGCCCTCGGCGTGCACCCGCGAGACGAGGCCGCCCTGCGTGTACGGCACGAGGGCTTCGAGCTCGACCTGCGGGCGGGGCAGCTCGGAGTCGATCAGCGCGAGCAGCTCCTGCATGCCCTGGCCCGAGCGGGCCGAGACCACGATGGAGTGCTTCTCCGCCCGCAGCAGACGCTGGATCACCAGCGGGTCCGCGGCGTCCGCCTTGTTGATGACGACGATCTCCGGCACCTTCACCGCGCCGACGTCCCGGAAGACCTCGCGCACGGCGGCCAGCTGCTCCTCCGGCGCCGGGTGCGAGCCGTCCACCACGTGCAGGATGAGGTCGGAGTCGCCGACCTCCTCCATGGTGGAGCGGAACGCCTCGACGAGGTGGTGCGGCAGGTGCCGGACGAAGCCGACCGTGTCGGCCAGGGTGTAGACCCGGCCGGTGGGCGTCTCGGCCCGGCGGACCGTCGGGTCGAGGGTGGCGAACAGCGCGTTCTCCACGAGGACGCCCGCGCCGGTGAGGCGGTTGAGCAGGGACGACTTGCCCGCGTTCGTGTAGCCGGCGATGGCGACCGACGGCACCTTGTTGCGGCGCCGCTCCTGCCGCTTGATGTCACGGCCGGTCTTCATCTCCGCGATCTCCCGGCGCATCTTCGCCATCTTCTCGCGGATGCGGCGCCGGTCGGTCTCGATCTTGGTCTCACCGGGACCACGGGTGGCCATGCCGCCACCGCCGCCGCCACCCATCTGACGGGAGAGCGACTGACCCCAGCCGCGCAGGCGCGGCAGCATGTACTGCATCTGCGCGAGCGCGACCTGCGCCTTGCCCTCTCGGGACTTGGCGTGCTGGGCGAAGATGTCGAGGATCAGCGCGGTCCGGTCGACCACCTTGACCTTGACGACGTCTTCGAGGGCGATGAGCTGGCCGGGGCTGAGCTCGCCGTCGCAGACGACGGTGTCGGCGCCGGTCTCGACCACGATGTCGCGCAGTTCGCGCGCCTTGCCGGAGCCGATGAAGGTCGCCGGGTCGGGCTTGTCGCGGCGCTGGATCACGCCGTCGAGTACGAGGGCGCCCGCCGTCTCGGCGAGGGCCGCGAGTTCCGCGAGGGAGTTCTCCGCGTCCTGGACGGTCCCGGAGGTCCAGACACCGACCAGCACGACGCGCTCCAGGCGCAGCTGGCGGTACTCGACCTCGGTGACGTCCTCGAGCTCGGTGGAGAGTCCCACGACACGGCGCAGGGCCGCGCGCTCGGAGCGGTCGAACTGGTCGCCGTCCCGCTCTCCGTCGATCTCGTGGCTCCAGGCGACGTCCTCTTCCATCAGGGCATCGGCCCGAAGGCTCTCGGTACGGCTCGTCTCCGCGAAGCTCTGCTCGTCCTGGGAAGGGGAAGAAGAGGAGGTCATTGGATCCTTACGTCGATTGCTGTCACGGCCCGCACCGGGATCGGCGGAGCCGTGGAGCGATGAGTCTTATGCCGTCACAACGCGTGAGGGCACGGGATGATTCCCGGGCCGCCGGCCGCGTCGCCGACCTGATGATGGTGACACGCCCCGGCGCGGCCCGTCATCCGGGTTTCGGGGCGTTCCGCGCGGCCCCGGCGGGGCGGCTGCGCCAGTCCGGGTGGCCGGGCATGGCCGGGGTCTTCGCCGCGTACAGCCAGCCCCGGAAGAAGGCGGTGAGGTCGCGTCCGGCGATCTCGCCGGCCAGGGCGACGAAGTCGGCCGTGGTGGCGGTGCCGTCCCGGTGGTCGGCGACCCAGCGCCGCTCCACGCGCCGGAAGGCCTCGGTGCCGATCTCCTGGCGGAGGGCGTAGAGGACGAGGGCGCTGCCGTCGTAGACGACGGGCCGGAAGAGGCTGATCTTGGTGTCGGGGCGTGCGGTGTCGGGGCGCGCACCGGCGCCCCGCGCGCCCGTGTCACGAGCACCCGTGCCCCGCGCGCCGGCGCCGACGTCCCGGGCGCTCACGTCCCGCGCGCCGAGGGCCTCTGCGTCCGGGGCGGCGCCCGGCTGTCCCGTCGTCTCCTGGCCCACGTGCGGATTGCCCAGGGCGACGACGCCCGCCTCCGCGACCGTGTGCATCCGGTGGGTGCGGATCAGGACCTCGGCCACGGCGCCGTCCGGGGCCGCGACGGCGGTGTGGAGCGACTGGTACAGGTTGAACTTCGGGGCCGCGATGAAGTCCTTGAACTCGGAGATCACCGGCGTGAAGCAGGTGTGCAGCTCGCCGAGGACCGCGTAGCAGTCGGCGTCCTCGGCGACCAGGACGAGGAGCCGCCCGAAGTCGCAGCCGCGCAGTTCGCCGCGCTTGAGGCGGACGCGGTGGACGGAGACGAAGTGCCGTGGCCGGACGAGGACTTCGGCGCCGATGTCCGCCTCGCGCAGGACCGTCGAGACCTGCGCGGCGACGGCGTCGAGCGCGTCGCCCGCCCGCGGGTTGTCCGCGATGAGCGCGCGGGTGGCCTCGTACTCCTCGGGGTGGAGGATCGCGAAGACCAGGTCCTCCAGCTCGGTCTTGAGGGCCTGGACCCCGAGCCGTTCGGCCAGCGGGATGAGGACGTCCCGGGTGACCTTGGCGATCCTCGCCTGTTTCTCGGGGCGCATCACCCCGAGCGTGCGCATGTTGTGGAGCCGGTCGGCGAGCTTGATCGACATGACCCGGACGTCGTTGCCGGTGGCGACGAGCATCTTGCGGAAGGTCTCGGGTTCGGCGGCGGCGCCGTAGTCGATCTTCTCCACCTTGGTGACGCCGTCGACGAGGTACGCGACCTCCTCGCCGAACTCCCGGCGCACCTGATCGAGCGTCACATCGGTGTCCTCCACGGTGTCGTGGAGGAGGGAGGCGGTCAGGGTGGTGGTCTCGGCGCCGAGTTCGGCGAGGATCAGGGTGACCGCGAGCGGATGCGTGATGTACGGCTCGCCGCTCTTGCGGAACTGGCCTCGGTGCGAGGACTCCGCGAGGACGTAAGCCCGGCGCAGCACCGAGAGGTCGGCCTCGGGATGGTGGGCCCGGTGCGCCTCGGCGACATGGCTGATCGCGTCGGGCAGCCGGTCGCGGGGGGCCGGTCCGGCCGTGGCGCCGAGGAGTGCGGCGCGGCCGATCCGGCGCAGGTCGATTCGGGCGCGTCCGCGTCTGCGGGCGGTCGCATCGGTGACGGCGGCGTCCGCCGCGCTCACAGGGTTGGTGGCCTCTGCGCTCATGGGGCACCTCCGGCAACGTCGACCGGCGGTGGGCGGGCCAGGCGTGCCCGGGGGCCGGTGCTTGATGCTACCGAGCCCACCACGTGGCGCAGTCGCGCTCTCGCTCAGCGTGAATCGGATCACCCATTCGAGCGACAGATCAGTCGTTGACCGTTTCGATTTCGCCGGTTTCTTCGATTCCCGCGCCGGGGCGCGCGGGCGCGCGCCGGGCTCAGCCGAGCCGGCTGGGGTCGACGGTGCCCTCGGCGACGATCACGGCGGGGCCCGTCATGTCGATCTGCCCGTCGGGGTGCTCGGTGATGACGAGCGTGCCGCCGAGCACGTCGACGGTGTACGTGACGGGGGTGCCGCTCGTGGCCGGGTCCGCGCCGTCGCGGCGGGCGGTGGCGACGGCGACGGCGCAGGCGCCGGTGCCGCAGGAGCGGGTCTCCGAGGCGCCGCGCTCGTGGACCCGCATCGCGACGTGCCGGGGGCCGCGGTCGGCGACGAACTCGATGTTCACCCCGTCCGGGTAGACCGAGGCCGGTGCGTAGGGCGGCTCGCTGTGGAGGGTGCCCGCGTGGTCGAGGTCGTCGACGAAGGCGACGGCGTGCGGGTTGCCCATGTTCACGTTGCGCGCGGGCCAGCTGCGGCCGTCGACGGTCACGGTGACACCGGCCTCGGGGAGCACCGCGCGCCCCATGGCGACGGTCACGGAGCCGTCCTTGTCGAGGTGGACGCGCTTGACCCCGCCGCGGGTGGCGACGGCGACCTGGCCGGCGGTGACGTGCCCGGCGTGCTCCAGGTAGCGGGCGAAGACCCGGACCCCGTTCCCGCACATCTCCGCGACCGAGCCGTCGGCGTTCCGGTAGTCCATGAACCACTCGGCCTCGTCGGCCAGGTGCCGCGCCTCGGGGTGGGCGGCGCTCCGCACGACGTGCAGCACCCCGTCGGCACCGATGCCGGCCCGTCGGTCGCAGAGCCGCGCGACGAGGGCCGGGGGAAGGTCCACGGCGTTCTCCGCGTCGGGGACGATCACGAAGTCGTTCTCGGTGCCGTGGCCCTTGAGGAACCGGAGGGGCGGGAGCGGTGAGGTCTGCGTGCTGGTCACGAGATCAACTGTACGGGGTCGGCCTCGCGCCGGGTCCGGCCGTACGGGCTCGGCCGCGCCGGGTCCGGCCGTACGGTAATCGCGCCGCGCCCGGGCGCCCTGGCCCACGCGGTCAGCGCAGGCGGGCGACGCGCCAGACCGCGAGGGCGACCAGGGCTGCGATCGTTGTCACGTACAGCGCGAGGTACCGCCAGTTCGGGCGCTCGCCCGAGCCGCGCGGTGGCAGGCCCGGCCAGGTGTAGCCGACCTTGCGGGCGGCCATCATGCCCCAGCCGGCCGCGCAGAAGCTGATGAGCAGGCCGAGCATGGCGAGGACGGCGCCGCCGTCGCCCGAGCCGAAGGCGAGCGGGAACGCGAACATCAGCGAGCCGACGGCGGCCAGACCCACGATGGGCGCCAGCTGCCAGATCCGCAGCCGGCGCTGCGGCCGCAGCTCCACCTCGACCTCGTCGGCGTCCACCTCGACCGAGGTGCCCACGGCGTCGTCCGGACCGTCCGGGGTCAGCCCGGGGGCGCCGACGGGCAGGCCGTCGAGCGGACGGCCCGGCATGTCACCCGTCGGGTCACCGAGCGCCGATTCGTGCTGTTCTCTGTCGCGAGGGCCGGCCTCCATCGCCACGCGCCCTCCCCACTCGGACTTCACTTGGTCGATCGATGCTCGATGATGGCACGCTCCTGACCGCCGGAATGACGGGCAGGGCGTCCCGATGCCATCACGTGATCAGGCTGTAACCGCTCGTTCGACCAACGAGAGCGCCTGCCCCGGGAGTTCCCCCCGGTGCTCGGCGGCTCCGCTGAGCCAGTGGACCCGGGGGTCACGGCGGAACCACGAGTCCTGGCGGCGGGCGAAGCGCTTGGTGGCGCGCACGGTCTCGGTGCGCGCCTCGTCCTCGGTGCACTCCCCCGCGAGCGCCGCGAGCACCTGCTGGTAGCCGAGGGCGCGGGCGGCCGTGCGTCCCTCGCGCAGGCCCCGGGCCTCCAGGGCGCGCACCTCGTCGACCAGGCCGGCCTCCCACATCCGGTCCACGCGGGTGGTGATCCGCTCGTCGAGTTCGGGGCGGCTCACGTCGACGCCGATCTGGACGGTGTCGTAGACGGAGTCGGGGCCCGGCAGGTTGGCGGTGAAGGGCTTGCCGGTGATCTCGATCACTTCGAGGGCGCGGACGATCCGGCGCCCGTTGCTGGGCAGGATCGCGCGGGCCGCCTCCGGGTCCGCCTCGCCGAGCCGGGCGTGCAGGACGCCGGAGCCGCGCTCCTCCAGTTCGGCCTCCAGCCGGGCCCGGACGGCGGGGTCGGTGCCGGGGAACTCCAGGGCGTCGACGGCGCCCCGTACGTACAGGCCGGAGCCGCCGACGAGGACGGGGGTACGGCCGGCGGCGAGCAGGCGGTCGATCTCGGCGCGGGCGAGCCGCTGGTACTCGGCGACGCTGGCGGCCTCGGTCACGTCCCAGATGTCGAGGAGGTGGTGGGGCACGCCGCCGCGCTCCTCCGGCGTCAGCTTGGCGGTCCCGATGTCCATCCCCCGGTAGAGCTGCATGGAGTCCGCGTTGACGACCTCGCCCCCGAGCTGCTGGGCCAGGAATACACCCAGATCGGACTTTCCGGCTGCCGTGGGGCCGACGACGGCGATGACCCGCGGGGCGGGAGCTGCGCTTCTCACCGCACCAGTCTCGCAAACCTCCCGACCCGTCCCCGAACGAGCTACGTGACGGCCCTCAGTCGCCTTCGTTGCCTGTTGCGAGGTTCCGGCCGTCGATCATCACGGAATCCCTCCCGTCCGAGTACGCTATGGAGTGAATATGGGCGTTTTTTCGATGTTTCGCCGTAAGAAGAAGGATCCGGCCACGGGCCCGTCGGAGGAGACGGGGACCGGGGCCGGCGCTCCGACCGCGGACGGCGACGGCGACGGTACGGAGGCGGGTTCCGGGGTCGGGGCGGCGGAGGTCGTCGCGCTGGACGAGGACGAGGCGGCCGAGGTGGACGTCGTGGAGATCCCGAAGCAGCAGTCCGTCGAGGCCGCCGCGGACAACGAGGCCGGCGAAGGCGCCCGCGCCTAGGCAGGACACGTACGCAGGAATCGGAACGAGGACTCCTCGGGGGTCCACGGAGGGAAGGTGCCCCATGGGTCTCCTGGATTCGCTGAAGGCAAAGCTCGGCCCGGCCAAGGACAAGGTCGCCGACCTCGCGCAGCAGCACGGCGGCAAGATCGACCACGGCATCGACAAGGCCGCGAAGATGGTGGACGAGAAGACCAAGGGCAAGTACAGCGACAAGATCCATTCCGGTACGGACAAGGCCAAGGACGCGCTGGACCGGATCGGGCACAAGGACGGCGGCACGCCCGGCGACGGCACGACGCCGCCGCCGGCCGGGAGCAGTGGCACGACGCCGCCGCCGCCCGCCGGCGGTGGCCCCACGCCGCCCCCGCCGGCCGTCTGACGCCGCCGGTCCCTCCGCACGGCGGACGGCCGCGGAGCACCTCGCTCCGCGGCCGTCCGCCGTTTCCGTACGCCCTGCCGGCGGGCCTCAGGACCAGGCGGCCACGAAGTACCCCACGCCGTACGGCGCGTCCTCGAAGAGCAGCCGGCCGTCGAGGTCCGCGTTCTCGGCGGCGCCCGCGAGGACCTGCCAGGGGGCGCGGCCGGCCGCCTTCAGTTCGTACGCGAGCTCCGGTTCCAGCGCGAGCAGCGCGGTGGCGTCGGCGGCGCCCAGGGCGCGGGCGGCCTCCGCGTCGAAGCCCGCGGCCCGCTCGTCGAGGTAGCCGGGAGCCTTCACGGTCCGGCAGGCGCTGCCGTCGCCCAGCACCAGGAGGGCGACGCGGTCGGCCGAGTCGGCGAGACCGCGGCCGACGCCGGCGCAGACGTCCGGGGTCGCCCCCGGGTCGACGCCCAGGCCCTCGACCGGCGCGCCGGCCCAGGCGGTCCGGCAGAGCAGCCAGGCGCCGACGGCGAGGGAGAGGGGCAGGGGGCGGC
>NZ_RDBH01000141.1:1111065-1127407 GCF_008042145.1 Streptomyces sp. adm13(2018) | reverse complement strand
GGTAGACGCCGTGGGCGCCCTCGTCGGCCGGTCCGGCCACGTACAGCCGGTCGGGCCGGGCCGCGGCGAGCAGCCCGACCGCGTCCGTACAGGCCGCCCGAGCGGCGTCCAGCTCGGGGGCGGCACCGGTCGCGACCTCGGGGACGAGGAGCGGCGGGCAGGGGCAGACGGCGGCGGCGACAAGCATGATCGGCAGCCTACTGCGCCCCTCGGACGGCCCCGGGGCCCCGGACGCCGTGACGCGCCGCCGACGACGAAGGCCGGGCCGGACGGCCGGGCGGGGGCGCCCGGCTCCCCGCCCCGCGCCTCAGCGTGTCAGTGGCTTCCGCAGGCCGGGGCCTCGGCCGCCGGGAGGGGGGCCGGTACGCCGAACTTCGGGAGGCCCAGGAGGACGCCCGCCGGCTTCGCGGCCGCCGCCGCGTTGCGCTTCTCCCAGGCGTCGCCCGCGCGGGTGCGGCGCACCGCCGTCACGGGGCCCTCGGCGAGCAGGTGGTGCGGGGCCGCGTAGGTGATCGCGACGGTCACGACGTCGCCGGGGCGGACGTCCTCGTCCGGCTTGGTGAAGTGGACGAGCCGGTTGTCGGGGGCGCGGCCCGACAGGCGGTCCGTGGCGCCGTCCTTGCGGCCCTCGCCCTCGGCGACCATGACCTCCAGGGTGCGGCCGACCTGCTTCTTGTTCTCGTCCCAGGAGATCTCCTCCTGGAGGGCGACGAGCCGCATGTAGCGCTCCTGCACGACCTCCTTGGGGATCTGGCCCTCCATGTCGGCCGCCGGGGTCCCGGGGCGCTTGGAGTACTGGAAGGTGAAGGCGTTCGCGAAGCGGGCCTCGCGGACGGCGTGCATGGTCTGCTCGAAGTCCTCCTCGGTCTCGCCGGGGAAGCCCACGATGATGTCGGTGGAGATGGCGGCGTGCGGGATCGCCGCGCGGACCTTCTCGATGATCCCGAGGAAACGCTCCTGCCGGTACGAGCGGCGCATCGCCCGGAGGATCGCGTCCGAGCCGGACTGCATCGGCATGTGCAGCTGCGGCATGACGTTCGGCGTCTCGGCCATCGCCGCGATCACGTCGTCGGTGAAGTCGCGCGGGTGCGGCGAGGTGAAGCGGACCCGCTCCAGGCCCTCGATCCGACCGCAGGCGCGCAGCAGCTTGGAGAAGGCCTCGCGGTCGCCGAGGTCGGAGCCGTAGGCGTTCACGTTCTGGCCGAGCAGGGTGATCTCGGAGACGCCCTCGGCGACCAGCGCCTCGATCTCGGCGAGGATGTCGCCGGGGCGGCGGTCCTCCTCCTTGCCGCGCAGCGCGGGCACGATGCAGAAGGTGCAGGTGTTGTTGCAGCCGACGGAGATCGACACCCAGGCGGCGTACGCGGACTCGCGGCGGGTCGGCAGCGTCGAGGGGAACGCCTCCAGCGACTCGGCGATCTCGATCTGCGCCTCCTCCTGCACGCGGGCGCGCTCCAGGAGGACGGGCAGCTTCCCGATGTTGTGCGTGCCGAAGACCACGTCGACCCAGGGGGCCTTCTCGACGATGGTGTCGCGGTCCTTCTGCGCGAGGCAGCCGCCGACGGCGATCTGCATGCCGGGGCGGGTGGTCTTCCGCGGGGCGAGCCGGCCGAGGTTGCCGTACAGCTTGTTGTCGGCGTTCTCGCGGACGGCGCAGGTGTTGAAGACGACGACGTCGGCGTCCCCGTCGGAGCCCTTGGGGGCCTGGACGTAACCCGCCTCTTCCAGCAGACCGGAGAGCCGCTCGGAGTCGTGGACGTTCATCTGGCACCCGTAGGTGCGGATCTCATAGGTCTTGGTGCCGTCAACGCTCACTGCGGTGCTCCGGTCGCTGCTGCTCGTCATGCGTCCAAGGGTAGGCGGTCCGTGGAAGGCCTCCGCCCGGCCCGCGGGCGCCCGGCCCCCCTGCCTCCGTAGGGTGGGAGTGCGGTTCCCCACCGGGGCGGACCGCGCCCCTCGTACCGGCGCGGAGCGGCGCCTGGTTTCGAAGGAGACGGACGGGGCATCCGAACCCACCCTCCCCGGCCACCTGGAGTCCGCGTGAAACTCACCACCACGGCGTCCGCCCAGCAGCCCGCCGACGGCATAGCGGGCTGGGCAGCCGGCCTCGTCGACACCCTGGGCGGACCGGGCGCCGGCCTGGCCATCGCCTTGGAGAACCTCTTCCCGCCCCTCCCGAGCGAGGTCATCCTGCCGCTCACCGGCTTCGCCGCCGGTCAGGGCGTGCTGAGTCTGGCCTCGGCGCTGTTCTGGACGACGCTCGGCTCGGTGGTCGGCGCGGTGGCGCTGTACTGGATCGGGGTCCTGGTCGGCCGGGAGCGGATGCACACGCTGTGGGGGAAGCTGCCCCTGGTGAAGGCCTCCGACCTGGTCCGTACCGAGGAGTGGTTCGCGAAGCACGGAACCAAGGCCGTCTTCCTCGGCCGGATGGTGCCGGTCTTCCGAAGCCTGGTCTCGGTGCCGGCCGGTGTCGAGCGGATGCCGATGCCGCTGTTCGTCGGCCTCACCGCGCTCGGCAGCCTCATCTGGAACACCGCTCTCGTCCTGGCCGGCTACTGGCTGGGCGACCGGTGGGACGTCGTGGGCACCTACGTCGGTGTCCTGTCGAAGGTGGTCCTGGGCCTCGCCGTCGTCGGCGTCATCGCCTATGTGACGGTCCGGATGCGGGGCCGGTCCGAGGACCGGCGCTCCTCCTGACGGGGCTCGTCGGTCAGCGGCGCCACTCGGCGAGAACCTCGGCGGTGTGCTCGCCGGGAACCGGCGAGCGGCCCGGGGTATCGGCAGGGGTGCGGTCACCGGCGCGCCCCGCCCCCGATCGACCTCACACCCTCGATCCTGGCCAGACACGCCCGCCGCCTGGCAGGATCGCGAGCATGTTCGCCTCCCTCGCCCGTACCGCCCGCCGTCGTGTCCTCGCGGGCGCGGCCGCGCTGCTCGCGGTGTGCGGAGTGCTGGTGTGGTGGCTGGTCCCGTTCGGCTCCCCCGCGCCGAGCGGCTCCCTCACGTTCAGTACGGGCGTGCCCACCGGCGTCTACCAGCGGTACGGCGCGCTGCTCAAGCAGGCCCTCGCGCAGGACATGCCCGAGGTCTCGATAACCCTCACCGACAGTGAGGGCTCCCAGCAGAACCTGTCCCGGGTGGCCTCGGGCAAGGCCGACTTCACCATCGCGACGGCCGACGCCGTCGCCCAGTACCAGCGGGAGCGCCGGCCCGGCTTCGAGCGGCTGCGCGGCTGCGCGCGCCTCTACGACGACTACGTCCAGCTCGTCGTGCGGAAGGGCTCCGACCTGCAGACCGTGCAGGACCTGCGGGGCCTCAAGGTGGGCGTGGGCCAGGACGGCTCCGGCGTGCGGCTGATCGCCGACCGGGTGCTGGCCGCCGCCGGGCTGACCCCCGACCGGGACGTCGAGGCGTACTCGCTGGGCATCAACACGATGCCCGGGCTCCTGGAGCGGGGCGAGCTCGACGCCTTCTTCTGGTCGGGCGGCCTGCCGACCCAGGCCGTGCAGACGCTCGCCGAGAACTACGAGATCCGGCTGCTCCCCCTCGACAAGGCGCTGGTCGACCGGCTCCACGACGTGGGCGGGTCGACCCGCCACTACCGGTCGGCGGAGATCCCGGCCGACTCGTACGCCAAGGCGCAGGACGGCAGCGCGATCGAGACCCTGGCGGTGGCGAACCTCCTGGTCACCACGGTGGACGCGGACGCGGACCTGGTGGAGGGCTTCACCCGGACGGTGATCAGGAGCCGGGACCGGATCGGCGGCCAGGTCCATCCGGCCCAGCTGGTGGACCTGCGAACCGCCGTCTACACCGAGCCGCTGACGCTCCACGAGGGCGCCCGCCGTTACTACCGCTCGGTGAAGCCCTGACCCTCGCGGTCGCCCCTCGCCGCCGGCTGGTTCCGGGGCACGGTCACCGTCACGCGCAGCCCGTGGGGCTCGTTCGGCGCGAAGGCGATGCCACCGCCGCCCGCCGTGAGCAGGACGCGGGTGATCGAGAGGCCGAGGCCCGAGCCCTTGACGTTCTGGTGGCGGCCCGCGCGCCAGAAGCGGTCGCCGACGCGGTCCAGCTCCTCGTCCGTGAGGCCGGGGCCGTGGTCGGCCACGACGACGGCGACCTCGTCCCCGCCGGGCACGGGCTCCGCCGTGACGGTGACCTGCTCGCCGGCCGGGGTGAACTTCAGCGCGTTGTCGATCACCGCGTCCAGGGCGCTGGAGAGCGCCACCGGGTCCGCCCAGGCGGTGACCGCCCCGCACGCGCCGGCGAGCACGACGCCCTTGTCGTCGGCGACCGGCCGCCAGGACGCGACCCGCTCGGCGGCGAGCGCGCCGACGTCGACCAGTCGCAGTTCGGCCGCCGTGTGCTCGGCGAGCGCCAGGTCGAGGAGGTCGTCGAGGACCTGTGAGAGCCGCTTGCCCTCGGTCCGTACGGAGGCGATCTCCTCGTTCCCCTCGGGGAGCTCCATGGCGAGCAGTTCGATGCGCAGCAGGAGGGCGGCGAGCGGGTTGCGCAGCTGGTGGGAGGCGTCGGCGACGAACGCCCGCTGCTGTTCGAGCGCCTCCTCGACGTTGTCGGCCATCTCGTTGAACGAGAGCGCGAGACGACGGAGTTCGGGCGGGCCGCCGGTCGCCGCGACCCGGGAGTTCATCCGGCCGGTGGCGATGTCGTGGGTGACGGAGTCGAGGACGCGGACGGGCCGCAGGACCCAGCCGGTGAGCCGGAAGGCGGCGCC
This sequence comes from Streptomyces sp. adm13(2018), assembly GCF_008042145.1. Classification (GTDB taxonomy): domain Bacteria; phylum Actinomycetota; class Actinomycetes; order Streptomycetales; family Streptomycetaceae; genus Streptomyces. Next base: position 1,122,672 of record NZ_RDBH01000141.1, on the reverse strand, counting down.
GACGGCGACCAGCATGGCCAGGGACTCGCCGGCGATGATCAGCAGCCAGCCGCGCAGGATGCGGAGCCGGAGCTGACCGGTCGGCGAGTCGGTGACGACGACCGCGATGACGTCGCCGTCGCGGACGACCGGTGAGGCGATGATCAGCCGGGCGTGGGCCTGCCAGGGCCACACCTGGGGCGGGTCGTGGCTGCGGCGGCCGAGCAGCGACTCGTTGAAGGCGCGGCGGCCCTCCCCCTCGTAGGGGAGCACCCAGTCCTCGGGGGCGGCGGCCATGGACCGGTTATCGCGGTAGAAGATGCCGGCCCGGATGTCGTACACGTCGTGGTAGCTGGCGAGTTCGCCGCCGAGCGTGGTGCGGCGCTCGTCGGTGCCGGGGCTGGTCTCGTTGACGAACTGGGCGAGCGCGGCGAACCGGGCGGCGTCGTCGAGGCGGTCGACGACGACCCGCTGCTGCTCGGAGGCGGCAAGGCTGGCGGCGAGCGGGAAGCCGAGGGCGAGCAGGACGCCGGCCATCAGCACGATGAGCAGCGGAAGGAGGCGGGTGCGCACGGAGGGGCCGTCCGGCGGTTACGCGGCGGGGGCGACCAGGCGGTAGCCCACGCCCCGTACGGTCTCGATCAGGGTGGGCATCCGGAGCTTGGAGCGCAGGGAGGCGACGTGCACCTCCAGGGTGCGGCCGGTCCCCTCCCAACTGGTGCGCCAGACCTCGCTGATGATCTGCTCGCGGCGGAAGACGACGCCGGGTCGCTGCGCGAGGAGGGCCAGCAGGTCGAACTCCTTGCGGGTGAGGGGCACGCTCTCGCCGTCGACGCTGACGCGGCGGGTGGGCAGCTCGATGGTGACGGAGCCGAGCCGCAGCTGGGTGCCGTCGGCGGGCGCGCCGGTTCCGGCGGCCTCCTCGGTGCCCGCGTTGCGCCGGCTGACGGCGTGGATACGGGCGAGCAGCTCGCCGGGGTCGTAGGGCTTGACGACGTAGTCGTCGGCGCCGAGGTTGAGTCCGTGGATCCGCGAGCGCACGTCGCCGCGCGCGGTCACCATGATCACCGGGGTGGTGGTGAGCTTCCGGATACGGCCGCAGACCTGGTAGCCGTCCTGGTCGGGCAGGCCGAGGTCCAGCAGGATCACCCCGTACGAGGGGCGCTCGCCCTGTGCCGTGGGGAGCACGGCCTGGAGCGCCTCCTCGCCGTTGCGGGCGTGGGTCACCGTGAAGCCGTGCTTCGCGAGGATCGCGGAGAGGGCGGCGGCGACGTGGTCGTCGTCCTCGACGAGCAGCAGTCGCATACGTGCCTCCTCCGTGGGGGTCTCCGTGGCCGCGCCGGTCGCGGTCCTGATAGCGGCTCTCTGTGTACCAGGTGGTACCAAGGCATGAACACCGATCTCCGGTGTCACAGTCAAGTGTCGCCCTGTGACGGCGGCGTTTCCGTTATGCAGCCGGTACGGCCCCGGCTGTCCCGTTCACACAGTGTGTCCGGTTGCGGCCGGATCGTTATCCTCAATTTCCGCTCAGATGTGATGACGGTCATCACATCGGGTCTCTAGTGTCCTCCCCAACCGAGGAGGACGGAGCTAGAGCCCGATGAGCGGAGAGTCAGTGTCCAAGGGTCCCGAGGACACCCCCCGCGCCGCGGACGGCGACCTGGTCGTCCTGTCCGGCGTGAACAAGCACTTCGGCGCACTGCATGTCCTCCAGGACATCGATCTGACGATCAGCCGCGGTGAGGTCGTGGTCGTCATCGGACCCTCCGGGTCCGGCAAGTCGACGCTGTGCCGCACGATCAACCGGCTGGAGAGCGTCGACTCCGGCACCATCACCATCGACGGCAAGCCGCTGCCGGCGGAGGGCAAGGAGCTCGCGCGCCTGCGTTCCGACGTCGGCATGGTCTTCCAGTCGTTCAACCTCTTCGCGCACAAGACGGTGCTCGAGAACGTGATGCTGGGCCAGATCAAGGTCCGGAAGACGGAGAAGAAGGCCGCCGAGGAGAAGGCCCGCGCCCTGCTCGACCGGGTCGGCGTCGGCAGCCAGGCGGACAAGTACCCGGCGCAGCTGTCCGGCGGCCAGCAGCAGCGCGTGGCGATCGCCCGCGCGCTCGCGATGGGCCCGAAGGTCATGCTGTTCGACGAGCCGACCTCCGCGCTGGACCCCGAGATGATCAACGAGGTCCTCGAGGTCATGCAGCAACTGGCGCGGGACGGCATGACGATGGTCGTCGTGACCCACGAGATGGGCTTCGCGCGCTCCGCCGCCAACCGGGTCGTGTTCATGGCGGACGGCCGCATCGTCGAACAGGCGACGCCCGAGGAGTTCTTCAGCAACCCGCGCAGTGACCGGGCCAAGGACTTCCTCTCCAAGATCCTTCACCACTGAGCGAGTTCGGGCCTATCCTTCCCCACTCACTTCTAGACCAAGGGACATTCCTCGATGAAGCTTCGCCGCACCCCTGCCGCCGCCGCGGCCGCCGTCGTCCTCGCCCTGACCGCCACCGCCTGTGGCACCGGATCGGACTCGGGCAGCAACGGTGACAAGATCACCATCGGCATCAAGTTCGACCAGCCGGGCCTCGGTCTGAAGACCCCGGACGGCACGTACGCGGGCTTCGACGTCGACGTCGCCAAGTACGTCGCCAAGGAGCTGGGCTTCGCCGAGGACAAGATCGAATGGAAGCAGGCGCCGAGCGCCGAGCGCGAGAACCTGATCAAGAACGGTGACGTGAAGTTCGTCGTCGCCAGCTACTCGATCAACGAGAAGCGCCTCAAGGAGGTCGACTTCGCCGGCCCGTACTTCGTGACCCACCAGGACCTGCTGGTGCGCGCCGACGACTCCTCGATCACCAAGGCCGAGGACCTCAACACCAAGAGGCTCTGCTCGGTCACCGGCTCGACCTCCGCGCAGAACGTCAAGGAGAAGCTCGCCCCCAAGGCCGACCTCCAGCAGCTCGGCGGCTACTCCGAGTGCCTGACCGGCCTGGAGAACAAGCGGGTCGACGCCCTGACCACGGACGCCTCCATCCTCGCGGGCTACGCCTCGCAGAAGGAGCACCAGGGCAAGTTCAAGCTCGCCGGCCTCTCCCTGAGCGACGAGAACTACGGCATCGGCCTCAAGAAGGGCGACTCCGACCTCAAGGGCAAGATCAACAAGGCCCTGGAGAAGATGGTCTCCGACGGCACCTGGGACAAGCTCGTCAAGCAGAACTTCGGCCCCTCGGGCTACAAGAACGACCCCGCGCCGAAGATCACCGGCTGAACCACCCCGCCCGGTCCGTGACGGCCGCCCCGCTCGACGGCGGCCGTCACCCCGGCACCGGCCGCTGCCCACGCAGCGGCCTCCACACCGACCGACCACCAGGGGAGAGCGCGGGGCATCGTGTTCGACTTTCTTGATTCCGGGCAGTACGACCTGCTCGGCGCCTTCTGGGTGACGGCGAAGCTCGCCCTCTACTCGGCGATCGGCTCCCTGATCTGGGGCACCGCCCTCGCCACCATGCGAGTCAGCCCGGTACCCCTCATGCGGGGCTTCGGCACCACGTACGTGAACCTCGTCCGGAACACCCCGCTGACCGTCGTCCTCGTGGCCTGCTCGTTCGGCCTCGACCAGACGCTCAACATCACGCTCGGCGCGGACCGCTCCGAGGACATCGGCTTCCGGCTGGCGGTCCTCGGACTCATCGCCTACACCGGCACCTTCGTCTGCGAGGCGCTGCGCTCGGGCATCAACACCGTGCCGGCCGGGCAGGCCGAGGCCGCCCGTGCGCTGGGGATGAACTTCTTCCAGGTCCTGACCCTGGTGGTCCTCCCCCAGGCGTTCCGCGCGGCGGTGACCCCGCTTGCCAACGTCCTCATCGCCCTCACGAAGAACACCACCGTGGCGGCGGCGATCGGCGCGGCGGAGGCGGCCCTGCTGATGAAGGAGATGATCGAGAACGAGGCCGACGCGCTCTTCGCCGTCTTCGCCGTCTTCGCCTTCGGCTTCATCGTTCTCACCCTTCCGGCCGGCCTGTTCTTCGGCTGGGCGGCCAAGCGACTGGCGGTGAAGCGATGAGTTCCGTCCTGTACGACACCCCCGGGCCGCGGGCCAAGCGGCGCAACCTGCTCTTCACGATCGGGTTCCTCGCGGTCCTCGCCCTGGCGGCGTGGTGGGTCCTCGTGGCCCTCAACGACAAGAACCAGCTGGCCGCCGACAAGTGGAGTCCGTTCGTCACCGACTCCCGGGTCTGGACGACGTATCTGCTGCCCGGTCTGACCGAGACCCTCAAGGCGGCCGGCCTCGCGATCCTGATCGCGCTGCCGCTCGGTGCCCTCCTCGGCATCGGCCGGCTCTCCGACCACCGCTGGGTGCGGGTCCCCGTCGGTGCCGTCGTGGAGTTCTTCCGTGCCATCCCGGTGCTGATCCTGATGGTGTTCGCGGCCTCCCTCTACCGGGAGTTCACGACCATCAGCTCCGACTTCCGCCCGCTGTACGCGGTCGTCACCGGCCTCGTGCTCTACAACGCCTCGGTGATCGCCGAGATCGTCCGGGCCGGTGTGCTCTCGCTGCCCCGCGGCCAGGGCGACGCGGCCGAGGCACTCGGCATGCGCAAGGGCCAGACCATGCTGTACGTCCTGCTCCCGCAGGCCGTCACCGTCATGCTCCCCGCCCTGGTCAGCCAGCTCGTCGTGATCGTGAAGGACACGGCGCTCGGCGGCGCGCTGCTCGGCTTCGCGGAGCTGCTCAGCCAGAACCGGCAGATCACCGCCAACTACGGCGCCAATACGATCGCCACCTTCACCGTCATCGCGCTGATCTACATCGCCCTCAACGCGATCATCACCGCCCTCGCGGGACGCCTGGAGAAGCGCCTGCGCCAGGGCAGGAAGTCCGCCGGGCCGGCCATCCCCGCCCAGGGCGGACCCGCCGAGGTGAAGAGCGACGCCGTCAGCGGCGCCTGACCCCCCGGGGGTCCGCGGAACCACAGGGGTGGGCCGGAGCGGCACCGACTTCAGGTCGGCCGCACCGCGCCCACCCCGTCGCTTGACGCAAGCACCCTCAGTGGGTTGCATACGGTCTGTGATCAAGCACCGGGCTCGTGCCACACTCGTATGTGCTGCCCCCATGACCGTCCGGCCTTCAGGAGCCGCGCCGTGGACCCGGTGATCATCGTGGGCGCGGGGCCGGTCGGCCTCGCGCTCTCCCTCGCGCTCGCCGCGCAGGGCGTGCCCAGCATCGTCCTCGACGAGGGCTCGGGCAAGGACGAACCACGCCCCGCCCGCAGTGTCGTGCTGCGCGCCGACACGGCCGCGATGGTCGAGCGGCTCGGCTGCACCACCCTCCGTGACGAGGGCGTCCGCTGGGTCGGCTGGCGCGGCATGCGCCGCCGCCAGGTGGTCCGCAGCCTCACCCTCGACGTCGGACTCGGCGGCACGGAGGAATGGTCCGAGGACCCCGCCGCGCCCTCCGCCCCCGCCGCGCCGCTGCACATCCCCCAGCACGCCCTCGCGCGCGGGCTGCGCGACGCGATCGGGCACCAGAAGCTGATCCGGCTCGTCACCGAGGCCCGGCTCGACACCATCGAGCAGGACCGCGACGGCGTGGTCGCCCACACCCGGGGCCCGGCGGGCACCTGGTGGCGCGGCAGCCATCTGGTGGGCTGCGACGGCGCCCGCTCGACCGTGCGCAAGCTGCTCGGCATCCGCTTCCCGGGTCGTACGGCCGTCGAGCGGCACGCGGTCGCCGCGCTCCGCACCGAACTCCCCTGGCCCGGCGAGGCACTGCTGCACCGTCAGCCGCCGTGGCGCGGCGCCCCCGACGAGATCTCCGCCCGCCCGCTGCCCGACGGGGTGTGGCGGATCGACTGGCTGCTGCCGCCCCGGGGCGACCTGGTGACCCCGGACGCGCTCGTCGCCCGGATCCGCGAGACGCTGGCAGGCTGGTGCGACGGCGTGACACCCCCGTACGAACTCATCGACACCGGCGTCCACACCCTCCATCACCGGCTCGCCCGCCGCTGGCGGGTCGACCGCGTCCTGCTCGCCGGGGACGCGGCGCACCTGCTCGGCGCGGTCGGCACCCAGGGGCTCGACGAGGGGCTGCGGGACGTCGACAACCTCGCCTGGAAGCTGGCCCACACCTGGCACCACGGCGCCTCCGAGCGGCTGCTCGACAGCTACCAGAGCGAGCGGCGGGCGGCCGTCGCCCACCGGCTGCGCGGCGCCGACCAGTCGCTGCCGGTCCTGCGGGGCGGCGGCGGCCTGCGGACGTACCTCCCGGGGGCGGCGCGCGGCCACGACGCGCTGCTCACCGACGGCCATGTGGGGCGCGGCCCGCTGGGCGCGCCCCCGGCGTACCCCCACTCGCCTCTCGCGCCTCCGTACACCGAGGGCCGTACGCCGGTGGGCACGCCGGAGGGGGCTCCGGTCGAGGACGTCCGCGTGACCGCCCCGGACGGCACGACCGCACGGCTCCGGGACCGGCTCGGTCAGGGCCGCCTCCTGGTCCTCCTGGTCGCCCCCGGCACCGGGGTGTGGGACCGGCGGCACTGGCGCGGCGCGGGGGTCATGCCCCGGCTCGAAGAGGCGGTCTCGGCCCTGCCCGCGAAGGCGGAGGTCCTGGTCACGGAGGCCTACCCGGGCGCCCCCGCCCACGCCGTCCTGCTGGTACGGCCCGACGGGCACCTCGTCGCGGCCTTCGCCGGCGTCCACCCCGCGGAGCTGTACGCGGCGGCGGACGCGGTCCGCGGCGGCTCCGCGACCGACGATCCGGCCGCGCCGGAGGACGGCGGGGAGAGCGGGACGGACGCCGGTGCGAGGACCGGGACGAAGGCGGCGGCCCGGGCCGGGGCGGGCTCCGGAGCGAAGGCTGCGGCGAAGGTGGGGGCCGCCGGGGTGTCCACGGGGAGTGACCGCTCGGCGGACATGCATTGATTCCGGCAGGCGCCCATGGTGTACTCCGGAGCGTGACCGACACCGATGTGCGCCTGTGGCGGAGGGTCCATATGGACCTCGTCCGCTACGCGGGCTGCGTGGGTCCCCTCAGCGAACCCAGGACGGTCACCCGTGTCCCAACCCGCCCCCGCACACCCTCTGAGCGACTCCGCGGCCTCTTCCGCCGACGCCTCCGCCGACGCTTCCTCCGCCTCTTCCAGCTCCTCCTCGTCCACCGATTCCGCCGCGCCGGCCTCGGGCGCCCCGACGGCGGCCGAACTGCTCGACTTCGTCCGGCGCACCGCGGCGGACCGGGAGCTCGTCGACTCCCTGCCGCTCGATCCCGAGGGCCGCACATGGGTACGACTGGAGGGCCCCGGCGGCAGTGAGGCCTGGCTCATCGGCTGGCCGCCCGGCACGGGCACCGGCTGGCACGACCACGCCGATTCGCAGGGCGCCTTCGCCACCGCACGCGGCGCCCTGACGGAGAACGCGCTGGCGGTTCGTCTGCCGGCGAGCGGCTGGAAGACCCTGGAGCTGGCCGACGGCCTCGACCGCTCCCGCCGACTGGCGGAGGGCGGTGGCCGCGCCTTCGGCCGCCACCATGTGCACGAGGTGCTCAACGAGTCCCCCGACACCCACGCGGTGTCGGTGCACGCCTACTATCCGCCGCTGCCCCTGATCCGGCGCTTCAGCCGTACGGGTGCGGTGCTCCGTCTCGAGCAGGTCGAACGTCCGGAGGACTGGCAGTGAGCGACCACGGCGGCGACGAGCGCATCGGCATCGACGAACTCCTGGAGCAGGTCAGGTCAGGCCTCGACCGGATCGAACCGCGGGCCGCCCACGAGGCCTACGAGACGGGCGAGGCGCTTCTGGTGGACACCCGCTACGCGGCCCTGCGCGAACGGGACGGTCTGATCCCGGGCGCGCTGGTGGTGGAGCGCAACGAGCTGGAGTGGCGGCTCGACCCGCGGGGCAGCCATCGCGCGCCGGAGGCCACCGGCCACGACCTGCTGGTGGTGGTCCTCTGCAACGAGGGCTATGCCTCGTCCCTGGCGGCCGAGTCCCTGCGCCGCCTGGGCCTGCACCGGGCGACCGACGTGATCGGCGGCTTCCAGGCCTGGAAGGCGGCGGGCCTCCCGGTCCTGCTCCCGACGTCGGCAAGCTGAGCCGCGACCGGTGCTCGACATCGGCGGGCTGAACCCGGCTGGTGCTCGATGTCGTCAGGCTGAGCCCGGCCGGTGCCCGACAGCGGCGAGCCGCGGCCCGGTGCCCGACGTCGGCGGGCTGGGCGCGGCCCAAGCTCGCCAGTGGCTGGCTGAGCCCGGCCGGTGCTCGTCATAGCCGGGCTGAGCCCCGGCCGGTGCCCGACGCGTCCTTCTGATCTCCCCCGGGGATCAGAAGGACGCGTCGAGCCCGTCCGTGTCCTCGCCCTCGGCCTCCAGCGCCTGGCGGACGACACGGAGGGCCATGCCCTCGGGATAGCCCTTGCGGGCGAGCATCCCGGCGAGCCGTCTCAAGCGCCGGTCGCGGTCGAGACCGCGGGTGGCGCGGAGCTTGCGGGCGACGAGCTCCCGCGCGGTGGCCTCCTCCTGGTCGGAGTCGAGCTGCTCCACCGCCTCCTGGATCAGGGTGGGCTCGACGCCCTTGGTCCGCAGTTCGCGGGCGAGCGCCCGCCGGGCCAGGCCCCGGCCGTGGTGGCGGGACTCCACCCAGGCCCCGGCGAAGGCGGCGTCGTCGATGAGTCCGGCGTCCTCGAAGCGGGAGAGGACCTCCTCGGCGACCTCGTCGGGGATCTCCCGCTTGCGCAGAGCGTCGGCGAGCTGCTTGCGCGTGCGGGGGTTCCCGGTGAGCAGGCGCAGGCAGATCGCCCGCGCCCGCTCAGCCGGGTCCTGGGGTGACAGCTCTTTCTCGGCCCTCGACGAGTCGGGGCTGTCACCCGGCCATTCGGTGCGACCGGTCACTGGTTCAGCTCTTGACCGCGGTGGCCTTGGTCGCCTTCGCGGTCTTGGTGGCGGGTGCCGGGACGCTCTTGGCGGCGTCGTCCGTGGCGGCGGCGTCCGCGGCGGGGGCCGCCGTGTCCTTCGCCGCGTCGGCGGCCTCGGGCCGGACGCCCACGCCGAGCTTCTCCTTGATCTTCCTCTCGATCTCGTCGGCGAGGTCGGGGTTGTCCTTGAGGAAGTTACGGGCGTTCTCCTTGCCCTGGCCGAGCTGGTCGCCCTCGTACGTGTACCAGGCGCCGGCCTTGCGCACGAAGCCGTGCTCCACGCCCATGTCGATCAGGCCGCCCTCGCGGCTGATGCCCTGGCCGTAGAGGATGTCGAACTCGGCCTGCTTGAAGGGCGGCGCGACCTTGTTCTTGACGACCTTGACGCGGGTGCGGTTGCCGACCGCGTCCGTGCCGTCCTTGAGGGTCTCGATGCGGCGGATGTCGAGGCGCACCGAGGCGTAGAACTTCAGGGCGCGGCCACCGGTCGTGGTCTCCGGCGAGCCGAACATCACGCCGATCTTCTCGCGGAGCTGGTTGATGAAGATCGCGGTGGTCTTGGACTGGTTGAGCGCGCTGGTGATCTTCCGGAGCGCCTGGCTCATCAGACGGGCCTGGAGGCCGACGTGGGAGTCGCCCATCTCGCCCTCGATCTCCGCGCGCGGGACGAGCGCGGCGACGGAGTCGATGACGATCAGGTCGAGGGCGCCGGAGCGGACCAGCATGTCGACGATCTCAAGGGCCTGCTCGCCGTTGTCCGGCTGGGACAGGATCAGGTTGTCGATGTCGACGCCGAGCTTCCTGGCGTACTCGGGGTCGAGGGCGTGCTCGGCGTCCACGAAGGCCACCTGGCCGCCGGCCTTCTGCGCGTTGGCCACCGCGTGCAGGGTCAGGGTCGTCTTGCCGGAGGACTCCGGGCCGTAGACCTCGATGACACGGCCGCGCGGCAGGCCGCCGACGCCGAGGGCGATGTCGAGGGCGGTCGATCCCGTCGGGATCACCTCGATCGGCTCCTGGGTGCGGTCGCCCATGCGCATCACGGCGCCCTTGCCGAATTGGCGTTCAATCTGTGCGAGAGCGGCTTCGAGCGCCTTCTCGCGGTCGGTTCCTGCCATGGGTTCCACCCGGTTTGCTTGAGTCGATCGCTTCATGTGAAAGACGCTAACCCCTGCCACTGACAATGGGCCCCGACGTCCCCTCCGGCCTGTGGACAACTCGGCGAAATGCCCGAGATTCCACGGGCCGGGCTTCCATGAGAATGGATGTTCGATTTCAGTGTCAAGCGCACTCGCCGAGCACCACCCGGCCTCTTCGGCCCCGACCCGTGGCAGCGAAGTCGAGCGGCACCGACCCGGCCGTCAGCTCCCGGCGAGTCGGCGCGCGATGGCTTCCAGCAGCTGATCCAGCGCCGCATCGGGCGTCCGCCGCCGAGGCCGGGCCAGCCCCACGCGGCTCGGTGAGACCCCGCGCACGGGACGGAACACCACGTCCGGGCGGGAGTGGAACCGGGCCGCCGACACCGGGGCCAGCGCCACGCAGCCGCCGGCCACCGCTCCGAGCCACTCGTCCGGCAGGCTGGTGACGGCCCCGACCCGGGCGGGGCGCCCGTCCCGCTCGTCCTCCGCCAGCCAGTGCGCCCTCCAGGCTCCCGTCCCGGCTCCGGCCGCGACGAACGGCTCGTCCCACAGCTCACGGAACTCCACCGTCTCGCTGTCCGCCAGCGGATGCCGGGCCGGCAGCAGCACCCCGCGCTCCTCGGCGAACAGCTCGCGCACGGCGAACCGCTCCTGTCCCGGAAACGGCAGGCGCACCACGGCCGCGGCCACCTCGCCCCGGGCCAGACCGGCGCTCGGGTCCGACCAGTCGAACTGCCGCAGCTCCACCCGCCACTCCGGCCACGCCCGGCGGAACTCGGCGATGATCTCGGGGACCCCGCCCACCGCGCCGCCGTCCAGGAAACCCAGGCGCAGCACCCGCGCCGCACGGCCGGTCGCCCGCACCGCCTCGTCCCAGCCGTCCAGCAGCGCGGGCACCCGCGAGGCAAGCTCACGACCGGCTTCGGTCAGCGCCATCCCCGACCGTGAACGCGTGAAGAGCGCTCCCCCGAGCTCCTCCTCCAGGCGCCGGATCTGCTTGGTCAGCGCGGGCTGCGAGACGAACAGCCGCTCCGCCGCCCCGGTCAGGCTGCCCTCCTCGGCCACCGCGGCGAAGTACCGGAGCAGGCGCGTGTCCACATCCATGCCCCCAGGTTATAGAAGCAGGTATTGGACGGCGTCGGAGTGCCCGCAGAACCTGAGGGCATGACCGGTATCGAGATCGCCCTCCTCGTCGTCACCCTGTTCACCGCCACGATCAACGCCGGGATGGCCGCCGCAGACCTGGCCGGGGCGCGCTCCGTGCTCGCCAACTCGGCGGAGGTGGGTGTCCCCCGATCCTGGCTGCCTCGGCTGGCCGCCCTCAAGCTGGCCGGGTCGGCGGGCCTCCTCCTCGGCCTCTCCGACTCCGCGCTGCGCCCCCTCGGTGCCGCCGCGGCCGGCGGTCTCGTCCTGCTCTACCTGGGCGCGCTCGCCTTCCACCTACGCGCCCGCGTGCTCCACAACCTGGCGTTTCCCGGCCTCTACCTCGCCACCGCCGTCGCCTCGCTGGCCTTGACCGTGGCCTCCTGAAAGCCCCACACAGGTCCGGCGACGGAGTTCGCCTTCGCCACCCCGGATCCCCCGCAC
>NZ_RDBH01000141.1:1095774-1110965 GCF_008042145.1 Streptomyces sp. adm13(2018) | reverse complement strand
CCCCCAGGAAAGCCCGAGGAGCCCCCCGTGGAGACCCTGGCCATCGCCCTGCTCGCCTTCTTCGCGACGGGTTGGTCCGTCCTCGCCGGGGCGGACCTCGGCACCGGGATGCTCATGCCCTGGCTCGGCCGGAGCGACCGCGAGCGGCGGCTCGTCCTGGCCTCGTTCGCCCCGTTCTTCCTGGGCAACGAGGTCTGGCTCGTGGCGACCGCCGGCGTCCTCGTCGGCTGCTTCCCCGCCCTCGAAGGCGAACTCCTCAGCGGTCAGTACCCGGTGGTCGTCGCCCTGCTGGCCGGCTGGATCCTCCGGGACGCGGGCCTCTGGTCCCGCGGCCGCGGGCCCGGCCCCCGCTGGCGCGCGGCCTGCGACGCCGCCGTGGCCTGCGGGAGCTGGGGTGTCGCGCTGTCCTGGGGATGGCTGCTCGCCGCTCTGCTCACCGGCCGGCCGGACGCGCCGGCGACCGGCGCCACGGCCCTCCTGACCGCGCTCGCGGTGGCCACGGTGTGCGCGGCGCACGGGCTCGGTTTCGCGACGCTCCGCCTCACGGGACTGCCGTACGAGCGCGCCCGCAGGCTCGTCGGGCGCTCCGGGCGCCCCTGGCAGCCCTTCGCCCTGACCGCGGTCCTGATGGGCGGGCTGACGCTCTGGGCGGGCACGGCGCTGCCGCTGGACGAGCGGGCGGCGGCACCCGGCACGCTCGGTCTGCTCGTGCCCGCGCTGCTGGTCGTCACGCCGCTGCTGGTGGCCGGGTCACCGGACCGTCGTACCTCTGAGAGGGACGCGGCCGCCTCAGGAATCCCCGGGCCGGTCCTCCCCGTGCCCGGTCTCCTTCTTGTGGTGCAGGGCCTTCTGCAGGCGCGCGACCACGGCCTCCCCGTACCGCCGGTGCCCGTGCACGCGCGGGTCGTCGGTCACGTCGTACCGCTTCACGTAGGCGCCGAGGAAGGCCTGGAGCGTGGCGACGGCCGGGATGGCGATGAGGGCGCCGACGGCGCCGAGCAGCGCCGTGCCCGCGATGACCGAGCCGAAGGCCACCGCCGGGTGGATGTCCACCGTCTTCGACGTGAGCTTCGGCTGGAGCATGTAGTTCTCGAACTGCTGGTAGACGACCACGAAGCCGAGCACCCACAGCGCGTACCAGGGGTTCACGGTGAAGGCGATCAGCATCGGCAGCGCACCGGCCAGATAGGTGCCGATGGTCGGGATGAACTGGGAGACCAGGCCGACCCAGACCGCGAGCGCGGGCGCGTACGGCACGTCGAGGATCTCGAAGAGCACGAAGTGCGCGATGCCGGAGATCAGGGCCATGAGCCCGCGCGAGTAGAGGTAGCCGCCGGTCTTGTCGACCGCGATCTCCCAGGCCCGCAGCACCTCCGCCTGGCGGGCGGGCGGCAGGACCGAGCAGAGGGCGCGGCGCAGCCGGGGTCCGTCGGCCGCGAAGTAGAACGAGAACAGGAAGATCGTCAGGAGCCGGAACAGGCCGCCGAGGACGGTGGCGGAGATGTCGAGAACGCCCGACGCGCTGTTCTGGACGTACCTCTGGAGCCAGTCCGAGCTCAGGAGGCTGTCCTGGACCTCGACCCGCGACAGGTCGGTGTGGAAGCTCTGGTTGATCCACTTGATGAGCGAGTCGAGGTACTGGGGGAAGTTCTCGACCATGTCCACGATCTGGCCGGCGAGCATCGACCCCAGGAGGACCACGAACCCGACGCCGAAGATCAGGACCGCGAAGAAGACGAGGAAGGTGGCGAGTCCCCGGCGCATCCCGCGGGCCGCCATCCGCCCCACCGCAGGTTCGATGGCGAGGGCGAGGAAGAAGGCCAGCAGGATGTTGACGAGGAGGCCGACGAGCTGGTGGAAGGCCCAGCTGCCGAGGAGGAAGACGGAGTAGAGCGCGAGGGCCAGGACGAGCGCGCGCGGCAGCCACCGCGGCATCCGCGCCGCCTGGGCGATGGACACGGGCGCCGCGCCGCCGTCACCTCTGCCGGCCGAGGCCGTGGACGCGGCGGGACCGGCGGGATCGGCGGGATCGGCGGAACCGGTCGAGGCGACGGCCCCGGCCGAACTCGTAGGTCCGGCCGAGCCCGTAGGCCCGGCCGGGCCGCTCGCCGCGTCCGGCCCGGTCCCGCGGGTCGAGCCCTTCGGTGCGTTCAGGTCAGTGCCGTCGGTCCCATCGATGCCATCGGAGCCGTCTGTGCCGTCGGTGTCGTCAGTCGGAGGAGCCACCCCGTCAGTCTCGCGTACGGCACGGACATTCCACCCCGGACCCCCCGCGTCCGCTCCGGCGACCGGTCAGCGTTTGTCCGCGGGGATGTCGACGGCCGTGCAGACGGCCCGCCACACGTCCTTCGTCTCCCAGCCGGAGTCCAGCGCCTCGTGCACCGTACGGCCGCCCAGTTCGGCCATCACGTGGTCCCGCGCGAAGGACTCGGCGTAGGACGCACCGAAGTGCTCCGCCATCCGTTCCCAGAAAATCGTCAACCGCATGACCCCAGTATCACGCTCCCAAGAGTGCAGCCCGCCCCGTAGCCCTTGTCACCGCGACGTTCCGCCCTACGGTCGGAGCATGGCCGAAAAACCACTCTCGCCCCCGCCCGCGACACCCCTGGCCCGTGCCGAGCACTTCGTCTGGCTGACGGCCCGCGTCCTGGAACAGCGCCGCTTCGCCTACCACTTCCTGCGCGGTGGCGCGGATCAGGTGGAGACCGCTCTCTCGGCGTACCTCAACGAGGACGGCGGCTACGGCCACGCCCTCGAACCCGATCTCCGCGGGCCGGTCAGCCAGCCCCTGCACACCGCGCACGCGCTGCGCGTGCTGGACTCCATCGGCCGCTGCGGCGGGCTGCGCGTGGAGCGGATCTGCCGCTACCTCACGGACGTGTCGACCCACGAGGGCGCGCTCCCGGCGATCCACCCGTCGCAGCGCCCCTACCCGTCCGCGCCGTTCGTCCCGGTCGTCGACGCCCCGCCGAGCGCCCTGCTCACCACCGGCCCGGTGGTCGGGGTGCTGCACCGCAACCAGGTGTGGCACGCGTGGCTGTTCCGGGCGACCGAGTTCTGCTGGTCGGCGGTGGAGTCCCTGGAGAAGACCCATCCGTACGAGGTGCAGGCGGCCGTCGCCTTCCTCGACGGGGCCCCGGACCGCGCGCGTGCGGAGGCGGCCGCGGACCGGCTCGGCCGGCTGGTCCGGGACCAGCGGCTCGCCGTCCTGGACCCGGACCGGGAGGAGGAGTACCCGGTGGCGGACGGCTACGCGCCGGGCGAGGTGCACTTCCCGCACGACTACGCGCGCGTGCCGGACTCGCTGGCGACCCGCTGGTTCACCGAGGAGGAGATGACCCGCTCGCTCGACCGGCTCGCGGCGGACCAGCGGGAGGACGGGGGCTGGCCGATCCGCTGGCGCACCTGGGCCCCCGGTACGGACCTGGAGTGCCGCCCCATGGTCACGGTCGACGCCCTCCGCACGCTCCGCGCCCACGGCCGCCCGATCGACTGAGGGCGAGGGGCCGGGACGGGCCCCGCCGGTCACCAGCCGAGCGCCCGCACCCCCGCGGTGACGGCGACGGCCGCGCCCACGACGACCAGGAACGGCGCCCGCAGGACGAGGGCGACGGCCGCCGCGGCGAGGCCCGCGGCGCGGGCGTCCAGGACGACGGCACCACCCGTGCCGAAGGTCTGCTGCGCGGTCAGCGCGGCGAGCAGCGCCACCGGGAGCAGGGCGGCGAGGCGCTGGACGAGGGGCCGCTCCAGCGCGCCGGCGGGGACGAGCAGGCCGACCAGCTTCACCAGGTAGCACCCGGCGGCGGTCAGGGCGATCGCGATCCACACGTTCATCGGGAGTCCTTCTCTCGTCCGGCGGGCGCGGTCCGGCGGCCCCGGAACCAGAGCACCAGGGGCGCGGCGAGGGCCGCCGCGAGGACCGGGACGCCTGCCGGGAGGACGGGCAGCAGCCCGAGGCCGACCAGGACGGCGATCCCGGCCGTGGCCCGCTCGGTCGCGGACTTCAGCATGGGGGCGAGCAGGGCGAGGAAGACCGCGGGTCCCGCCGCGTCGAGCCCCCAGGCCGCGGTGTCGCCGATGGCCTCGGCGCCGAGCGCCCCGAGCAGGGTGGTGACGTTCCACAGGACGTACAGCGTGAGTCCGGTGGCGGTGAAGCCGATGCGGGCGGCCCGGCGGGTCGGCTGGGCGAGGGAGACGGCGGCGGTCTCGTCGATCACCCAGTGCGCGGCGAACGGCCGTACGGCCTTCGGCAGGGCGAGGAGCTGGGAGAGCCGTAGCCCGTAGAAGGCGTTCCGGGTGCCGAGGAAGAAGGCCCCGGCGGCGGCCGTGAAGGGGTTGCCGCCTGCCGCCAGGGCTCCGACCAGGGCGAACTGCGAGGCGCCGGTGAAGACGAGCAGGCTGAGGACGCAGGTCTGAAGGACGCTGAGGCCGGCGCCTGCGGAGGTCACGCCGAAGGCGAAGCCGGAGAGCCCGACGGCGACGCCGACCCCGAGCGCGTCGCGGACGACCGCGACGTCGGGTTTGGCCGGTGCGCCGTCGCGTATGACGGGAGGTGCTGTCTGTTCTGCCACGTCGGGGACGCTACGGGAGTCGCGGTGGCCCGGTCTTGTACGTTCTTGCGCGCTGGTAGGCGCCCGGCGGAACGCCGACGCTGCGGGTGAAGTGCCGGTTGAGGTGCGACTGGTCGGTGAAGCCGACGGCCGCGGCCGCCTCCGCCGGCGGCGTCCCCGTGTCGAGCAGCTGCCGGGCCCGGCGCACGCGCGCGTCGGTCAGCCAGGTGTGCGGCGGCATGCCGTACGTGTCCCGGAAGGCGCGCAGCAGGGCGAAGGGGCTGGTGTCGAGGTCCGTGGCGAGCCGCTCCAGGGTGGGCGGCGCGATCATGTGGTCCTGCAGGACGGCACGCGCGCGTGCCGCGTTCCGGGCCCCGGCCGAGCGCGGCGGGAGCGGGCTGACGATCCCGCCGTGGCTGCGCAGCATCCGGGCGGTGACGAGCCGGAGCAGGCTGTCGGCGGCGAGCGCGTTGCCCTCCTCGGCGGCCCGGTGGACGCCGATGACGAGCCGGGCCGCCTCCGGGTCGTCCACGACGGGCGTGGTGAATCCGACCGAGCCGCGCAGAGCGAGGGTGTCGGCGGCGATGGACCGCACGATCCCGGCGTCGGGGTAGATCGTCCGGTAGGTCCAGCCCTCGGGCACGCCCGCGTGCCCGGTGTGCGGGGTGTCGGGGTTCACCAGGGCGATCTGGCCGGGACCCGCGTGGACGAGGTCGTCGCGGTAGTGGAAGGCCTCGACGCCCTCGGTGATCGCGGCGAAGACGAAGCTCTCGTGGGTGTGCCGGGCGAAGGCCTTCCGGATGTAGTGGGCGTGCAGCAGGTCGACCCCGGGCAGCTCGGAGTACTGCCAGTACCGTGCCCGCTCCCCACTCGCCATGCCTCCATTCTGCGCCAGCGCCGGAACCGTCGCCGGGCCGCACGGGAAAACGCGGGCCCGGATATCCCCAGGTCCGGGCGGTTGTCAGTGCCGGGGTGCACGATGGGGGGCATGGTCAGGTCCGCGCTCGACTCGTTCTCCCCCGCGACCCGCGGCTGGTTCGGCGGGGCCTTCACGGCGCCCACGGCGGCGCAGGAGGGCGCCTGGAGGGCCATCGGGGCGGGCTCCGACGTGCTCGTGGTCGCTCCGACGGGCTCGGGCAAGACCCTGGCCGCCTTCCTCGCCGCCCTGGACCGTCTCGCCTCCGCGCCGCCGCCGGCCGAGCCGAAGAAGCGCTGCCGCGTGCTGTACGTGTCGCCGCTCAAGGCCCTCGCCGTGGACGTCGAGCGGAACCTGCGCTCGCCGCTGACCGGGATCCGGCAGGAGTCGGTCCGGCTCGGGCTGACCGAGCCGGACATCCGGGTCGGGATCCGCTCCGGCGACACCCCGCCGGCCGAGCGCCGCGCCCTCGCGACCCGGCCGCCGGACATCCTGATCACCACGCCCGAGTCGCTGTTCCTGATGCTGACCTCCGCCGCCCGGGACGCCCTCACGGGCGTGGAGACGGTCATCCTCGACGAGGTCCACGCGGTCGCGGGCACGAAGCGGGGCGCGCACCTGGCGCTCTCCCTGGAGCGGCTCGACGAACTGCTGCCCCGGCCCGCGCGCAGGATCGGACTGTCGGCCACGGTCCGCCCGGTGGACGAGGTGGCCCGGTACCTGTCGCCGGGCCGCGCCGTGGAGATCGTGCAGCCGCCCTCGGGCAAGGAGTTCGACCTCTCCGTCGTCGTCCCCGTCGAGGACATGGGCGAGCTGGGGGGCTCGCCCGCGTCCGAGGGCAAGGACGGCGGTGACAGGCCGTCGATCTGGCCGCAGGTCGAGGAGCGGATCGCCGACCTCGTCCAGTCCCACCGGTCCACCATCGTCTTCGCCAACTCCCGCCGTCTCGCGGAGCGCCTGTGCAACCGGCTCAACGAGATCGCGTACGAGCGGGAGACCGGCGAGCCGCTCCCCGAAGGGGCGCCCCCCGCCGAGGTCATGGCCCAGTCCGGGGCGGCCGGCGGCGCCCCGCCGCTGCTCGCCCGGGCCCACCACGGCTCGGTGTCGAAGGAGCAGCGGTCCCAGGTGGAGGAGGACCTGAAGGCCGGCCGGCTGCCCGCCGTGGTGGCCACGTCCAGCCTGGAGCTGGGCATCGACATGGGCGCGGTCGACCTGGTGGTGCAGGTCGAGTCGCCGCCCTCGGTGGCCTCCGGGCTCCAGCGCGTGGGCCGGGCAGGCCACCAGGTCGGCGCGGTGTCGACGGGCGTGGTGTTCCCCAAGTACCGGGGCGACCTGGTGCAGGCCGCCGTGGTCACCGAGCGGATGCGTTCGGGCGCGATCGAGTCGATGCGCATCCCCGCCAACCCGCTGGACGTCCTCGCCCAGCAGCTGGTGGCCCTCGTGGCGCTCGACACCTGGCAGGTGGACGACCTGCTCGCGCTGGTGCGCCGGGCGGCGCCGTTCTCCTCGCTGCCCGAGTCGGCGTTCACCGGCGTGCTCGACATGCTCGCCGGCCGCTACCCGTCGGACGCCTTCGCCGAGCTGCGCCCGCGCGTGGTCTGGGACCGGGTCGCGGGCACGGTCACGGGCCGGCCGGGGGCGCAGCGGCTCGCCGTCACCTCCGGCGGCACGATCCCCGACCGGGGCCTCTTCGGCGTGTTCCTCGTCGGCTCGGACCCCAAGAAGGGCGGGGGCAGGGTCGGGGAGCTCGACGAGGAGATGGTGTACGAGTCCCGGGTCGGCGACGTGTTCACCCTCGGCACCACCTCGTGGCGGATCCAGGACATCACCCGGGACCGGGTGCTCGTCACCCCGGCGCCCGGCGTGCCGGGCAGGCTGCCGTTCTGGAAGGGCGACCAGCTGGGCCGCCCGCTCGAACTGGGCCGGGCGGTCGGCGCGTTCCTCCGCGAGGTCGGCGCGCTCTCCGACGAGGACGCGCGGCTGCGGCTGCTCACCGCCGGCCTGGACGCCTGGGCCGCGGAGAACGTCGTGGCCTACCTCAAGGAGCAGCGCGAGGCCTGCGGCCACGTGCCCGACGACCGGACGATCCTGGTCGAGCGCTTCCGGGACGAGCTCGGGGACTGGCGGGTCGTCATCCACTCCCCGTTCGGCGCCCAGGTGCACGCCCCGTGGGCGCTGGCGCTCGGCGCCCGGCTCGCCGAGCGGTACGGCATGGACGCGCAGGTGATGCACGCGGACGACGGCATCGTGCTGCGCCTGCCGGACGCGGACCTGATGGGCCTGGACATGGGCCTGGACCTCCTCGACCACGAACCGGTCGACCCCGGACGGCACCTCGACACGACCTTCGACGCCGACAAGGCACCGGTCGGCGCGGCCGACGCCCTCTTCGACAAGGGCGAGATCGGCCAGATCGTCACCGACCAGGTGGGCGGCTCGGCGCTGTTCGCGTCCCGCTTCCGCGAGTGCGCCGCGCGCGCCCTGCTGCTGCCCAAGCGCAACCCCGGCAAGCGCACCCCGCTCTGGCAGCAGCGGCAGCGCGCCGCCCAGCTCCTCCAGGTGGCCAGCGAGTTCGGCTCCTTCCCGATCGTCCTGGAGGCCGTCCGCGAATGCCTCCAGGACGTCTTCGACCTACCCGGTCTGACGGAGCTGATGGGCGACATCGAGGCCCGCCGGGTCCGCCTGGTCGAGGTCACCACACCCGAGCCGTCCCCCTTCGCCCGCTCGCTCCTCTTCGGCTACGTGGCGCAGTTCCTGTACGAGGGCGACTCGCCGCTCGCCGAGCGGCGGGCGGCCGCGCTCTCCCTGGACTCCCGGCTGCTCGCCGAGCTGCTCGGCCAGGCGGAGCTGCGCGAGCTCCTGGACGCCGACGTCCTGACGGAGCTGGAGCAGGAGCTCCAGTGGCTGACGGACGACCGCCGCGTCAAGGACGCCGAGGGGGTCGCCGACCTCCTGCGGGTCCTGGGACCGCTGACCGACGACGAACTGGCCGAGCGCGGCGCCGAGACCGACTGGGCGCCCGGGCTCGGGACCGCCCGCCGGGCGATCCGGGTGCGGATCGGGGGCCGGGAGCACTGGGCGGCCGTCGAGGACGCGGGCAGGCTCCGCGACGCCCTGGGCACCGCCCTGC
Source organism: Streptomyces sp. adm13(2018) (assembly GCF_008042145.1). Lineage (GTDB taxonomy): Bacteria > Actinomycetota > Actinomycetes > Streptomycetales > Streptomycetaceae > Streptomyces. Next base: position 1,102,369 of record NZ_RDBH01000141.1, on the reverse strand, counting down.
CCGTCGGCGTACCGGAGGCCTTCACCGAACCGGTCAAGGACCCGCTGGGCGACCTCCTCGCCCGGTACGCGCGGACGCACGGCCCGTTCACCTCCTCCCGGGCCGCCACCCGCTTCGGCCTGGGCGCGGCCGTCACCGACGGCGCCCTCCAGCGGCTCGCCGCCTCGGGCCGCGTCGTCCAGGGCGAGTTCCACCCCTCCGGCATCGGCCAGGAGTGGTGCGACGCCACCGTCCTGCGCCGGCTGCGCCGCCGCTCCCTCGCCGCGCTCCGCCACGAGCTGGAGCCGGTGCCGCCGGCGGCGCTCGCCACCTTCCTGCCGCAGTGGCAGCACCTGGGGAGCAACAGCCTGCGCGGCATCGACGGCCTCGCCCGCGCGATCGAGCAGCTCCAGGGCGCGCCCGTGCCCGCGTCGGCGCTGGAGAAGCTGATCCTGCCGTCCCGGGTCCGCGACTACTCCCCGGCGCTCCTCGACGAACTGACGACCACCGGCGAGGTGGTCTGGGCGGGGGCCGGGGCGCTGCCCGGCAAGGACGGCTGGGTCTCGCTCTACCTGGCGGACGCGGCCCCGCTGCTCCTCCCGCAGCCCCACCCGCTGGAGCTGTCCGCCCTGCACGAGTCGGTGCTCACCACCCTCTCCGGCGGGTACGGCCTGTTCTTCCGGCAGATCGCCGACCAGATCCGGGCCACCACCCACCCGGACGCCACCGATCCGCAGCTGGCGGACGCCCTGTGGGACCTGGCCTGGTCCGGCCGGCTGACCAACGACACCCTGGCCCCGCTGCGCTCGCTCCTCGGCTCGGGCCGTACGGCCGGGTCCACCGCCCATCGCGCGCGCCGCACGGTCCCGCGCGGCCGGTTCGGGTCGCTGTCCGCGGCCGCCCGTCCGACGACCCGCACCGGCCCGCCCACGGTCTCCGGCCGCTGGTCCCTGCTCCCCCCGCCGGAGCCGGAGCCCACCCATCGGGCGCACGCCCTCGCCCGCACGCTCCTCGACCGGCACGGGGTGGTCACCCGGGGCGCGGTGGCGGCCGAGGGGGTGGAGGGCGGCTTCTCCGCCACCTACCGGATCCTGGCGGCCTTCGAGGACAGCGGGCAGGCCCGGCGGGGCTATGTGGTCGAGGGCCTCGGCGCGGCCCAGTTCGCGATGGACGGGGCGGTGGACCGGCTCCGGGCCGCCGCGACGGCCAGGGACCGCGGCGCGGAGGCCGCGGCGGGCCCGCGCGCGCTGGTCCTTGCGGCGGCGGACCCGGCGAACGCCTACGGGGCGGCCCTGTCCTGGCCCGAGCCCCCGACGGGCGCGGGCCACAAGCCCGGGCGCAAGGCAGGCGCGCTGGTGGTCCTGGTCGACGGCGAGCTGGCGCTCTACATGGAGCGGGGCGGCAAGACCCTCCTGTCCTGGCGTACGGAGCCGGACGACCCGGCGCTGAAGGCCGCCGCGGAGGCCCTGGCGGCGGCCGCGAAGTCGGGCACCCTGGGCACGGTCACGGTGGAGCGCGTCAACGGCGCGACGTCCCTGACGTCCCCGCTGGCCGGCCCCCTGGAGAAGGCGGGCTTCGTCGCCACCCCGAGAGGCCTCCGCCTCCGCGCCTGAACGACCACGGCCGCACGGGCCGCGAGATGTCTGTGTGGGAGGACCGGTCCCGCGAAGGGCGGCGCCCCCGCACAGGACGCCGCCCACCCGGCATCATGGAGGAATGCCCGAAGGAGACACCATCTGGCAGGCCGCCCGCCGCCTCCACACCGCGCTGGCGGGCCGGCGGCTGACGCGCGCGGACCTCCGGGTCCCCCGCTTCGCGACCGCCGACCTGACCGACCGCACGCTCCTCGACGTCACCTCCCGGGGCAAGCACCTGCTCACCCGCATCGAGGGGGGCCTCACCCTCCACTCCCATCTGCGGATGGACGGCGCCTGGCGCGTGTACGCCACCGGGGAGCGCCCGCGCGGCGGCCCCGACCACCAGATCCGCGCGATCCTCGGGAACACCGAGCAGACCGCGTACGGCTACCGCCTGCCGGTCCTGGAGCTGATCCGCACCGCGGACGAGCCGGACGTGGTGGGCCATCTGGGGCCGGACCTGCTCGGACCCGACTGGGGCGCCCCGGCCGCCGAGGAGGCGACCCGGCGGCTGACGGCGGACCCCGCCCGCACGCTCGGCGAGGCGCTGCTGGACCAGCGGAACCTGGCCGGGATCGGCAACGTGTACAAGTCGGAGCTGGCCTTCCTGGCCGGGGTGACCCCCTGGCTCCCCGTCGGCGACCTCGCCGCCGACGTCCCGGCCCGGCTGGTGGCGACGGCCCACCGCCTCCTGGAGGCGAACAAGGACCACCCCGACCGCCGTACCACCACCCGCCGCCCGGGCACCCGCCTGCACGTCTACGGCCGCGGCGGTCACTCCTGCCTCCGCTGCGGAACCCCGATCCGCAAGGCGGAACTCGGCGACCGGGTCACGTACTGGTGTCCCGGCTGCCAGCGGGGTCCGTCCAACGAGACCCCTCCCAACAATTGACGACCCGTCAGATCCGGTCGTACGGTCCGACCATGACGGACACGGCGCACACCCCGCACCCGCCGCACGCACCCGGGGAGACGAGAGCGACCGGACCGACCCGCACCGCCACCGGACCGACCGGCGAAACCACCGCGGCGGTCGACGCGAGGACCGGCCCACCCCGCCTCCTCGCCTACGACCTCACCGGCCGCACCGCCTTCGTCACCGGCGCCGCGAGCGGCATCGGCCGCGCCACCGCCGTCCTCCTCGCCCAGGCGGGCGCCACCGTGCACGCCGCGGACCGCGACGAGCCCGGCCTCCGGAAGACCGTCTCGCTGGTCTCCCGCGAGGGCGGTACCGCCCACTCCCACCCCCTGGACGTCACCGACCGTGCCGCGCTCGCCGCCGCCGTCCGCGCGGCGGGCCCCCTCCACGTGATGGCCGCCGTCGCGGGGATCATGCACACGAGCTCGGTCCTGGAGACCCGCGAGGAGGATCTGGACCGGGTGCTCGCGGTCAACTTCAAGGGCGTGCTCTACGCCTGCCAGGAGGCGGCCGGCTCGATGATCGCGGCGGGCGTCCCGGGGTCGATCGTCACGATGGCCTCGGGCGCGATGGACACCGCGAGCCCGGGCCTGCTCTGCTACAGCGTCACCAAGGCGGCCGTGGTGCAGCTCACGAAGACGCTGGCGACGGAGGCGGGCCGGCACGGCATCCGGGTCAACGCGGTCGCCCCGGGCTGGATCCGCACCCCGATGACGGACCGGCACGAGCCGGCCGCGCAGGAACAGGCGGAGGCGGCGATGATCCGCCACTCACCGCTGGGCCGGGTCGGGGAGGCCCAGGACATCGCGCACGCCGTCCTGCACCTCGCCTCCGACGCCTCGGCCTTCACGACAGGCCAGATCCTGCGCCCCAACGGCGGCGTCGCGATGCCCTGGTGATCCGCCGGGCCAGCACCCCCGGCCGCCCCGACGACGCGGCCACGTGCACCGGCAGCAGGCTCAGCCCCCAGCCTCCGGCGGCCACCGCCCCCTCGACCGTGCCGGCCTCCGCGGGCATCAGGAGCAGGCGCAGCACCGCCCACCACCAGAGCCCCCCGGCCACCAGCCCGATCGCGACCAGCGCGAGCGTGGCCGGAGGCATCCGTCGCCGTACCATGGCCGCCTCCTGCCGTCGACGCTAGACCGGCAGGATCACCCTGCGGGAGGGCGCACCGGGGGCAGACCCGGCGCACTGGGCCGAGTCGTGCGTTCCCCCCACCATGCACGAGGCACCGGAACCCGGCATCTCAGACAAGAGCCGCAGGCCTCCCCGAGCGGCAAGGCCCCGACCCGGCGGCAAGTCCCCACCACGCGGAAAGCCCCGGCCTGCACCCATGGGGCACCGACCGGGGCTGAACCCGTATCGCTTCGAACGGCGACGACTAGGCGGCGACCACGTCGACCGCTTCCGCGGGCGCCTTGATGGTCACCCGCTCGGTGGGCACGCGGCCCACCGACGTCACCGACACCGAATTGAGCATCGGGCGTACCGGCGTCGGCACCGGTGCGCTCGCCGCTGCCGACGCGGCCAGTTCGGCCAGTGACAGCTCGTCGCTCACTTCACGCATGAGCTCGGACATCCGTACGTCCAGCGCGTCGCAGATCGCGGAGAGCAGTTCGGAGGAAGCCTCCTTCTGCCCCCGCTCCACCTCGGAGAGATAGCCGAGCGAGACTCGGGCGGACGAGGAGACTTCGCGCAGAGTACGGCCTTGGCGCTGGCGCTGCCGACGCAGCACGTCACCCAACAGGCGACGGAGCAGAATCATCGGTGGCTCCCTCCTCGGACCGCGTAGCCGCATCCTTCACGCCCCACCGTACCGCCTCGCGCTGCGGCCGTGCGGGGAGCGATGTCGTGTTCACTCAGGGCTGCAAACATCAATTCCCCCCGTTCTGTTCCGTATCCTGTGCCCGCGCATTTCCCGAGAGTTCCTCATGGAGCAGTTCCAGCACGCTCCGTACGCTCTCTCTACGGATTTCCGCACGGTCCCCGTTCAACCTCAACGAGACCACTTTCCCGGCCCGGGCGCCCGTCGTGGCGGGTCCCGCGACCGCCACGTAGACGGTGCCGACCGGCTGCCCGTCCTGCGGATCGGGTCCCGCGACCCCGGTCGTGGAGATCCCCCAGTCGGCGCCGAGCCGGTCCCGCACACCGGCCGCCATCTGCAGTGCGACCTCCGGATCCACCGCTCCGCACTCGGCGAGCAGGCCCGCGTCGACGCCGAGCAGCTGCTGCTTGAGGGCCGTGGCGTAGGCCGTGACCGACCCCCGGAAGGACACCGAGGCCCCGGGGACTCCGGTCAGCTCCGCGGCCACGAGTCCACCCGTGAGCGACTCCGCCGCGGCCAGCGTGTGACCACGCTCCGCGAGCAGCGCCAGCACCCGGGCGGCCTCGGTCATCGCGTCGCCGCCTCCGACACCGTGGCGGCCGCCCGCTCGGCGGCGAGCCCCTGGCGGCGGAGCATGACCGCCTGGCGGACGTAGTCCAGACCGGTGACGACCGTCAGCACGACGGCCAGCGCCATCACCCAGAAGCGGAGGGTGGCGAGCGGGCCGGTGAGCATCAGCACGTACATGCCGACCGCCGTGCCCTGGGCGAGCGTCTTCATCTTGCCGCCGCGGCTGGCGGGGATGACCCCGTGGCGGATCACCCAGAACCGCATGAGGGTGATCCCCAGCTCACGGGCGAGGATCACGCCCGTGACCCACCAGGGCAGGTCGCCGAGCAGGGACAGCGAGACCAGTCCCGCCGCCATGATCGCCTTGTCGGCGATCGGGTCGGCGATCTTCCCGAAGTCCGTGACCAGGTTGTACGCGCGGGCGAGGTGCCCGTCGAAGACGTCCGTGATCATGGCGACGGCGAAGGCGGCCCAGGCCCAGGCCCGCCAGGCGGGGTCGTGACCGCCGTCCTGGAAGAGCAGCAGCACGAAGGCCGGCACGAGCACGAGCCGGATCATGGTCAGGATGTTGGCGATGTTCCACAGACTGGCCTGGTTGACGGCCGCCGTGCCCAGCTTGCCGCGGGGCGCCGGCCTACCGGTCCCGCCCGTCGCGGATGCCGGGACTCCGGTCATCTGGCTGCCTCCTCGAAAAGACACTCGGCCACCAGGTCGACGCCCTCCGTGCCGACGACCTTCGCCACGACCATACGGCCCGGAGTGACGTCCGGGCTCGTTCCGGCGGCCGTGGTGAGGACCACCTGCCCGTCGGTCTCGGGCGCCTGGTGCGCGGCGCGGCCGATGACGCCGTCCTCGTCGTCCACGGACTCGACCAGTACCTCCAGGGTCTCCCCGATCCGCTCCTCCGCGCGCTGCGCGGTGAGCTCCTCGGCGAGCCGGGAGAGGTGGGCGAGGCGCGCGTCGACGACGTCCTGGTCGAGCTTGCCCTCGTAGGAGGCGGCCTCGGTGCCGTCCTCGTCGGAGTAGCCGAAGACACCGATGGCGTCGAGCCGCGCGTGGGTGACGAAGCGTTCCAGCTCGGCGAAGTCGGCCTCGGTCTCGCCGGGGAAGCCGACGATGAAGTTGGAGCGGGCACCCGCGGTGGGGGCCTTGGACCGGATGGTCTCCAGAAGCTCCAGGAAGCGGTCGGTGTCGCCGAAGCGGCGCATGGCTCGCAGCACGTCGGGGGCGCTGTGCTGGAACGACAGGTCGAAGTACGGGACGACCTTGTCGGTCGACGTGAGGACGTCGATCAGACCGGGGCGCATCTCGGCGGGCTGGAGGTAGCTGACGCGGACGCGCTCGATGCCGTCGACGGCGGCGAGCTCGGGGAGCAGGCTCTCCAGGAGCCGGATGTCGCCGAGGTCCTTGCCGTACGAGGTGTTGTTCTCGGAGACCAGCATGACCTCCTTCACCCCCTGCTCGGCGAGCCAGCGCGTCTCGTTCAGCACGTCCGAGGGACGGCGCGAGACGAACGAGCCGCGGAAGGAGGGGATGGCGCAGAAGGAGCAGCGGCGGTCGCAGCCGGAGGCGAGCTTCACGGAGGCGACGGGGCTGGTGTCCAGGCGCCGGCGGAGCGGGGCGCGCGGCCCGGAGGCGGGCGCCCCGCTCCGCCGGCGCCTGGAC
>NZ_RDBH01000141.1:1090017-1095674 GCF_008042145.1 Streptomyces sp. adm13(2018) | reverse complement strand
GCGGCGGCGGCCTGGCGCTCCACCGGCGAGAGCGGCAGCAGCTTGCGCCGGTCACGCGGGGTGTGCGCCTCGACGCTGCCACCGCTGAGGATGGTCTGGAGGCGGTTGGAGATGTCGGAGTAGTCGTCGAAGCCCAGGACGCCGTCGGCCTCCGGAAGGGCTTCGGCGAGCTCCTTGCCGTAGCGCTCGGCCATGCAGCCGACGGCGACCACGGCCTGGGTGCGGCCGTGGTCCTTCAGATCATTGGCTTCGAGGAGGGCGTCGACGGAGTCCTTCTTGGCGGCCTCGACGAATCCACAGGTGTTGACGACGGCGACATCCGCGTCCTCGGCGTTTTCGACGAGCTCCCAGCCGTCCGCTGCCAAGCGGCCTGCGAGCTCCTCCGAGTCCACCTCGTTACGGGCGCAGCCAAGAGTGACAAGGGCGACGGTACGGCGTTCGGGCATGGACTCAAGACTACTTCGTCCCGGCCGTTCCCCCGTCGCGCAGGGTTCACCTGCGCGACGGGGCCACCTCACGGGCCCGGCGGGGGCTCAGCCGGCCTCGGGGTCGCCCTTGGTGTAGGTCAGCCGCTCGACCTGGCCGGATTCGAACTTGTCGTCGATCTTCTTGCCGTTCACGTAGAGCTCGATCGCCCCGGCGTTGCCGAGGACGAGGTCGATGCGCTCGTCGTCCTGGAAGGTCTTGGACTCGCCGTCGAGGAGCAGCCCGTCGAAGAGCAGCTTGCCGTTGGCGTCCTTGGCCGAGATCCAGCTCTTGCCCTCGGCGGCGGTCATCTTCACCGTCACCTTGTCCTGCGGGACCGCGGCGATCGCGCTCTCGGTGGGCTTCGGCGGCGTGGGCTTGACCGGCTTCGGCTTGCCCGCGGAGGTGGCCTTCTCCGGCGCGGGCGCCGGACCGCCGTCCGCGGCGGAGATGCCCTTGGGCGCCTCGTTGCCGTTGAACATCGTGAAGCCGACGAACCCGACGACGGCGACGATGGCCGCGACCATCGCAGCGGTCCAGTTGGGCCGGCGCGGCTCGGGGCGGATGCGTTCCGCCTCGAACAGCGGGGCCGCGGGAGTGGGCGCGGGACGGCCGCCGTGCTCGGCGTCGTACTGCTCGATCAGCGGGGCCGGATCGAGAGCGACGGCACGCGCGAGCGTGCGGATGTGGCCGCGGGCGTAGACGTCGCCGCCACAGCGCGAGAAGTCGTCCTCCTCGATCGCGTGCACGATCGGGATCCGGACACGGGTCGAGGCACTGACCTCTTCGACGGTGAGACCGGCGGCGATACGGGCCTGCTGGAGAGCACGACCGATCGAGTCCCGGTCGTCTGCCGGGAAGGTCCGGTCGTCTTCGGGGGAGTTGCCGATGGACACGAGAGCGCCTTTCGAGCGTGTAGCCACCTGCTGGACGTTCAGTCTATGGGTGGTACGAAAGGGTGGGGCAACCGGGCGGGTGCTGTTTGTACGCCATGAGGCTGGGACATCCTTCTGTCCCTCCGCTCAACTTGACGTACGGCCAGGGGAAACGGTTGCCCTCCATTCCCTTACGAGTGAGTCTCGGCCCGGTCTCGATCGCGTACCCGCTCTCCGGACGCCCATTCCGGCCGGGCGGCGGCTTGCTCCGAACGGGTCCCCCGCGCTCCACCGGGGACCCGTCCGGCCGCGCGCTATTCGGCCGACTCGCCCCGGATGACGGCCAGCACGCCGTCCAACTCGTCGGGCTTGACCAGGACGTCGCGGGCCTTGGAGCCCTCGCTCGGCCCGACGATGTTCCGGGACTCCATCAGGTCCATCAGCCGCCCGGCCTTGGCGAAGCCGACCCGCAGCTTGCGCTGGAGCATCGACGTGGAGCCGAACTGCGTGGAGACGACCAGTTCGGCCGCCTGGCACAGCAGGTCGAGGTCGTCGCCGATGTCCTCGTCGATCTCCTTCTTCTGCCGGGTCGCGACCGTGACGTCGTCCCGGAAGACCGGGGTCATCTGGTCCTTGCAGTGCTGGACGACGGCCGCGACCTCGTCCTCGGTGACGAAGGCGCCCTGCATGCGGACGGGCTTGTTGGCACCCATCGGCAGGAACAGCCCGTCGCCCTTGCCGATGAGCTTCTCGGCGCCCGGCTGGTCGAGGATGACCCGGCTGTCGGCGAGCGAGGAGGTCGCGAACGCCAGCCGGGACGGCACGTTCGCCTTGATGAGGCCGGTGACGACGTCCACGGACGGCCGCTGGGTGGCGAGCACCAGGTGGATGCCGGCGGCGCGGGCCAGCTGGGTGATGCGGACGATCGAGTCCTCGACGTCCCGGGGCGCCACCATCATCAGGTCGGCGAGCTCGTCGACGATGACGAGCAGGTACGGGTACGGGTTCAGCTCCCGCTCGCTGCCCTCGGGCAGCTTGATCTTGCCGTCCCGGATCGCCTGGTTGAAGTCGTCGATGTGCCGGTAGCCGAAGGCCGCCAGGTCGTCGTAGCGGAGGTCCATCTCCTTCACCACCCACTGGAGGGCCTCGGCGGCCCGCTTGGGGTTGGTGATGATCGGCGTGATCAGGTGCGGGATGCCCTCGTACGCGGTGAGCTCCACCCGCTTGGGGTCGACGAGGACCATCCGGACGTCCTCGGGGGTCGCCCTTATCATGATCGAGGTGATCAGGCAGTTGATGCAGGAGGACTTGCCGGAGCCGGTGGCACCGGCGACCAGGACGTGCGGCATCTTCGCCAGGTTGGCCATCTCGTAGCCGCCCTCGACGTTCTTGCCGAGCGCCACGAGCATCGGGTGGTCGTCCTCGGCCGCGGCGGCGAGCCGCAGCACGTCGCCGAGGTTGACCATCTCCCGGTCGCTGTTGGGGATCTCGATGCCGACCGCGGACTTGCCGGGGATCGGCGAGATGATCCGCACGTCCGGGGAGGCCACGGCGTACGCGATGTTCTTGGTCAGGGCCGTGATCTTCTCGACCTTCACGGCCGGCCCGAGCTCGACCTCGTACCGCGTGACCGTCGGCCCCCGGGTGAAGCCGGTGACGGCCGCGTCGACCTTGAACTCGGTGAAGACGTTCGAGAGGGAGTCCACCACGGCGTCATTGGCGGCGCTGCGCGTCTTGCCGGGCCCGCCCCGCTCCAGGAGGTCCAGCGAGGGCAGGGCGTACGTGACGTCGCCGGAGAGCTGGAGCTGCTCGGCCCGGGGCGGCAGGTCGGTCGGCTCGGGCGCGGGCTTGGTCAGATCCGGTACGCCTCCGCCGGTACGCCGGCCGGCACCGCGGGCGGGCGGTACGGGAGCGGCCGGAGCGTCCGTCTCGGCGGCCTCGGCCGCGGCCTTCGCGGCGGCGTCCACGGCGGCCTTGCGGTCCGCGGTGACGTCCTTGGTGAGGTCGGCGACGACCGGGGACGGCGGCATGCCGTTGAGCACCGCACCGTCGAGCGCGGCGGCCGCGGCGGCGGCGACGTCCACCGGGTCCAGGCCGTGCTCGGCGTCCCGCTTCGAGGGGCGGCGGGCCAGCCGGCCGCGCCGTTCGAGCAGCTCCGCCTCGGCCCGGTCCACGTCGTAGGGGTCGGCGGGGCCGCGGCGCCGTGCGGGCCTGCCGGACCGGGGGTGCGGCCGGGCCTCCCGCCATTCCTCGTCGCGGTCGTACTCGCCGACGGGGATGCCGCGGCCCTCGGTGTCGTCCAGCGCGGGGTCGTAGGCGGGCTCGACGATGCCCAGCCTGGCGCCGAGGGCGCGCAGTCGCTGCGGGATCGCGTTGACCGGGGTGGCGGTGACGACGAGCAGCCCGAAGAGGGTGAGCAGCACCAGCATCGGTACGGCGAGGACCTCGCCCATCATGAAGACGAGCGGCTGGGACGCGGCCCAGCCGATGAGCCCGCCGGCGTTCTGCATGGCCTCGCTGCCGTCGCCGCGGCCGGGTGAGCCGCAGGCGATGTGGACCTGGCCGAGGATGCCGATGACGAGGGCGGAGAGCCCGATGCTGATCCGGCCGTTGGCCTCGGGCCTCTCCGGGAAGAGGATGAGCCGTACGCCGATCGTGCCGACGAGCAGCGGGACGAGCAGGTCGAGCCGGCCGAAGGAGCCGGTGACGAGCATCTCGACGAGGTCGCCTACGGGCCCCCGCAGGTTGGACCAGGTGCCGGCGGCGACGATCAGGGCGAGACCGAGCAGCAGGAGGGCGAGGCCGTCCTTGCGGTGCGCCGGGTCGAGGCCCTTGGCTCCCCGCCCTATCCCCCGGAACATCGCCCCGACCGCGTGTGCGAGGCCCAGCCAGGCGCCACGGACGAGCCGGTAGACGCCCCCGGTGGGGGACGGCGCCCGCCGGGGCGCGGGTCGCCTGGCCGCGGGCTTGCGCGCGGGAGCGCGCTTGGCGGGCGCGGCCTTCTTCGCCACCGCCTTCTTCGCGGGCGGCTTGGCGGGGGACTTCGCGGGTGCCGCCTTCTTCGCGGCACCCGTCGTACGGCCGGCGCGCGGCTTTGCGGCCGCCGTGCCCTGGGAACCCTTGCCGGACGTACGTGAAGCCATGGTGGTGAGGTTACCGGTGTGACGACCGGCTGTCCGCCTCACCCGTTCGTGTCGTCCCTGCGGTGGCCCGAAGGTGACGCCGCATCACGCGGGACGGCGGCCACCGGGACCCTCGGTGACGGGAGGTCAGCTCTGGGTCGGCAGCGTCGGCGCGGCGCCGGTGCCCGGCTCCAGGGCGTCCAGCGCCCGGCGCAGTCCGGTGAGCTTGCGCTCCAGGTGCGCGGCGGTGGCCACGGCCGCCGCGTCGGCGGAGTCGTCGTCGAGCTGCTTGGACAGGGCCTCCGCCTGCTCCTCGACGGCCGCGAGGCGCGCGGACAGTTCGGCGAGCAGACCGGCGGTCTCCTTGCCGTGGCCGCCCTCGCCGCCGCCCTCCAACTGGAGCCGGAGGAGCGCCGCCTGCTCGCGCAGCTTGCAGTTCTTCATGTACAGCTCGACGAAGACCGACACCTTGGCGCGCAGCACCCACGGGTCGAACGGCTTCGAGATGTAGTCCACCGCCCCGGCCGCGTACCCGCGGAAGGTGTGGTGGGGTCCGTGGTTGATCGCGGTGAGGAAGATGATCGGGATGTCCCGGGTCCGCTCCCGCCGCTTGATGTGGGCGGCGGTCTCGAAACCGTCCATGCCCGGCATCTGGACGTCCAGCAGGATGACCGCGAAGTCGTCCGTCAACAGCGCCTTGAGCGCTTCCTCCCCGGACGATGCCCGCACCAGCGTCTGATCGAGCGCGGAGAGAATGGCCTCCAGCGCCAGCAGATTCTCCGGCCGGTCATCGACCAGGAGGATCTTGGCCTTCTGCACCATGCCCCGTCCTCCTCGCCCCGGCAACGTCTCTCCCCGGCTCCCGTAACCGGGGGAAGCACCGGGCGCCGCCCCAGAAGACGACTCCCTAACGCCGTCCGTCCTTGTGCCGGTCATCGTAGCCGCACCCCGCCCGTCGCCACACCCTGTCACCGCGATGTCACTGTGCACGTACCGGAAACGCGGTGGGAGACCAGAAGGTTCCCCGTATCCGGGCCCCTCACACCCCCCTGACGACAGTCGCCGGTCATCGTAGCCGCACCCCGCCCGTCGCCACACCCTGTCACCGCGATGTCACTGTGCACGTACCGGAAACGCGGTGGGAGACCAGAAGGTTCCCCGTATCCGGGCCCCTCACACCCCCCTGACGACAGTC
>NZ_RDBH01000141.1:1062905-1089917 GCF_008042145.1 Streptomyces sp. adm13(2018) | reverse complement strand
GCGAAGGCGATGAAGGGCGACCGGGAGAAGGCGATCGAGTCCGGTGCCTCGGACTACGTGACCAAGCCGGTCGACCCCGATCACCTGCTGTCCGTGATGGAGCAGTGGATGCGCGGGGAGTGAGACCTGTCGCGTCCCGTGGCGCGGGGGAGTGCCTCCGCGCCACGGGACGCGACAGGTCTCACTCCCCGCGCATCCACTGCTCCATCACGGACAGCAGGTGATCGGGGTCGACCGGCTTGGTCACGTAGTCCGAGGCACCGGACTCGATCGCCTTCTCCCGGTCGCCCTTCATCGCCTTCGCCGTCAGCGCGATGATCGGCAGCCCCGCGAACTGCGGCATGCGCCGGATCGCGGTCGTCGTCGCGTAACCGTCCATCTCCGGCATCATGATGTCCATCAGGACGATCGTGACGTCGTCGTGCTGCTCCAGGACCTCGATGCCCTCCCGCCCGTTCTCCGCGTAGAGCACCGCGAGCCCGTGCTGCTCCAGGACGCTGGTGAGCGCGAACACGTTGCGGATGTCGTCGTCGACGATGAGCACCTTCTCTCCCGAGAAGCCGAAGGTGCGGCGCGGCGCGGCCTCCGCCTCCTGCTCGGGCCGCTGCTCTTCGGCCTGCCGCCCGGACTGCCCCGGCGCCTCCGTCCGCGCCCCGGTCGCCTCCGCGGCCGCCTTCCGCCGATGCCGGAAGAGCGCCCCGGCCCCGGACCGCGCCTCCGTCCGCACGGGCGGCGGCGAGAAGTGCGGGAACGGGTGGACGGCCCCGGCCGCCTCCTCGGCGCCCTGCTGGGCCTCGTCGGCCGCCCCCTGCCCGTACCCGGGCGGCAGCTCCGTCGGGCTCAGCGGCAGGTAGAGCGTGAACGTCGAGCCGCGGCCCGGCTCGCTCGCCGCGAAGATCTCGCCGCCGAGCAGCCGCGCGATCTCCCGGCTGATCGAGAGCCCAAGGCCCGTACCGCCGTACTTCCGGCTGGTCGTGCCGTCGGCCTGCTTGAACGCCTCGAAGATGACCCGCATCTTGCTCGCGGCGATCCCGATGCCGGTGTCGGTGACCGAGAAGGCGATCAGATCGGCCTCCGGGTCGCGCAGCGAACCGGCCTCAAGCAGCTGCTCGCGAATCGACTGCGGCACGTCGGCCCCGGCCGGCCGGATGACCAGTTCGACCGCGCCCGTGTCGGTGAACTTCACCGCGTTGGAGAGGAGGTTGCGCAGCACCTGGAGGAGCCGCTGCTCGTCGGTGTGCAGGGTGGCCGGCAGCTCGGGCGAGACCCGCACCGAGAAGTCCAGCCCCTTCTCCGCCGTCAGCGGCCGGAAGGTCGCCTCCACGTAGTCGACGAGCTGGACGAGCGCGATCCGGGTCGGCGAGACGTCCATCTTGCCCGCCTCGACCTTGGACAGGTCGAGGATGTCGTTGATCAGCTGGAGCAGGTCGGAACCGGCGCCGTGGATGGTCTCCGCGAACTCGACCTGCTTCGGCGTCAGATTCGTCTCGGCGTTGTCCGCGAGCAACTTGGCGAGGATCAGCAGCGAGTTGAGCGGGGTGCGCAGCTCGTGCGACATGTTCGCCAGGAACTCGGACTTGTACCGCATGGAGACGGCGAGCTGTTCGGCCCGCTCCTCCAGGACCTGCCGCGCCTCCTCGATCTCGGTGTTCTTCACCTCGATGTCCCGGTTCTGCCGGGCCAGGAGTTCGGCCTTCTCCTCCAGCTCCAGGTTGGAGCCCTGGAGCTCCTTCTGACGGTGCTCCAGCTCCGCCGACCGCTCCCTGAGCTGCTCGGTGAGTTCCTGCGACTGCTGGAGCAGCACCTCGGTCTTGGTGTTGACGCTGATCGTGTTCACGGTCGTGGCGATCAGCTCGGCGAGCTGGTTGAGGAAGTCACGCTGGATCTGGGTGAACGGCTGGAACGACGCCAGCTCGATCACGCCGAGCACCTTGCCCTCGAAGAGCACCGGAAGCACGATCACATGCGCCGGGGAGGCCTCCCCCAGCCCGGAGGAGATCTTCAGATAGCCCGGCGGCACGTTGACCTGGATGGTCCGCTTCTCCTCGGCCGCCGTCCCGATGAGCGTCTCGCCGGGACGGAACGAGGTCGGCATGGACCCGGCGGAGTATCCGTAACTCCCCCGCATCCGCAGCTCGTACGAGCCCTCCCCCTCGCCGACGAGTTCGGCGTCGCCGTGGGCGGAACCGGTCGGCATCGCCACGAAGAAGGCGCCGTGCTGCGCCGAGACCACCGGGGTCAGCTCGCTCATGATGAGCGAGGCGACGTCGTCCAGGTCCCGCCGGCCCTGCATGAGGCCGGAGATCCGGGCGAGGTTGCCCTTGAGCCAGTCCTGCTCCTCATTGGCGAGGGTGGTGTCCCGCAGATTGGCGATCATGGTGTTGATGTTCTCCTGGAGGGCCTGGATCTCGCCCGCCGCGTCGACACCGTCGATCTTGAGGTTGAGGTCGCCCCGCGTGACCGCCGTGGCGACGGCGGCGATCGCCCGCACCTGCCGGGTCAGGTTCCCGGCCATCTCGTTCACGGACTCCGTGAGGTCCCGCCAGGTGCCGTCCACGTCGCGCACCCGGGCCTGGCCGCCGAGCTGGCCGTCGGTGCCCACCTCGCGGGCCACCCGGGTGACCTCCTCGGCGAAGTTCGACAGCTGGTCCACCATCGTGTTGATGGTGCTCTTCAGCTCCTGGATCTCACCGCGCGCGTCGATGTCGATCTTCTTGGTGAGGTCGCCCTTGGCGATGGCCGTGGTGACCGCCGCGATCTGGCGCACCTGACCGGTGAGGTTGGAGGCCATCGAGTTCACCGACTCGGTCAGGTCCTTCCAGGTGCCCGATACACCCGGCACCCGGGCCTGACCGCCCAGCTCACCCTCGGTACCCACCTCGCGGGCGACCCGGGTGACCTCGTCGGCGAACGACGACAGGGTCGTCACCATCGTGTTCACGGTGTCGGCGAGCTCGGCGACCTCGCCGCGCGCCTCGACCGTCACCTTCTTGGTCAGGTCACCGTTGGCGACGGCCGCCGAGACCCGGGAGATGTTCCGCACCTGACTCGTCAGGTTGTTGGCCATCAGGTTGACGTTGTCGCTCAGGTCCTTCCAGGTGCCCGTGACGCCCCGGACCCGCGCCTGACCGCCGAGGATGCCCTCCGTACCCACCTCACGGGCCACGCGCGTGACCTCGTCGGCGAAGTTCGACAGCTGGTCGACCATGGTGTTGACGGTCGTCACCAGCTCCAGGATCTCGCCCCGGGCGTCGACGGTGATCTTCTTCGACAGGTCGCCCTTGGCGACCGCCGTGGTGACCTCGGCGATGTTCCGCACCTGGATGGTGAGGTTGTTCGCCATGAAGTTCACGGACTGGGTGAGGTCCTTCCAGGTGCCGGAGACCCCCTGCACCTCGGCCTGACCGCCCAGGATGCCTTCGGTGCCCACCTCGCGGGCCACGCGCGTGACCTGCTCGGCGAAGTTCGACAGCTGGTCCACCATCGTGTTGAGGGTGTTCTTCAGCTCCAGGATCTCGCCGCGCGCGTCCACGTCGATCTTCTGCGACAGGTCACCGCGGGCCACCGCCGTCGCGACCTGCGCGATGTTGCGGACCTGGGTGGTCAGGTTCCCGGCCATCCCGTTCACGGAGTCCGTGAGGTCCCGCCACACACCGGCCACACCCGGCACCTGCGCCTGACCGCCGAGACGCCCGTCGGTACCCACCTCGCGGGCCACCCGGGTCACCTGGTCGGCGAACGCGGAGAGCTGGTCGACCATCGTGTTGATGGTGTTCTTCAGCTCCAGGATCTCGCCGCGCGCGTCCACGTCGATCTTCTGCGACAGGTCGCCCCGCGCCACCGCCGTCGTCACCTGCGCGATCTGCCGCACCTGCGAGGTCAGGTTGCCGGCCATGAAGTTCACCGAGTCGGTGAGCTCCCGCCAGCGCCCCGACACACCGTCCACCTGCGCCTGACCACCCAGCCGGCCCTCGGTGCCCACGTCCCGCGCCATCCCGGTCACCTGGTCGGCGAACGACGACAGCTGCGACACCATCGTGTTGACGGTGTTCTTCAGCTCCAGCATCTCGCCGGCCACGTCGACCGTGACCTTCTGCGACAGGTCGCCGTTGGCCACCGCCGTGGTGACCTGCGCGATGTCCCGCACCTGACCGGTCAGGTTGCGGAAGGCCGTGTTCACCGAATCGGTGAGGTCCTTCCACGTGCCGGCCGCGCCCTTCACCTCGGCCTGGCCGCCCAGCAGACCCTCGACACCGACCTCCCGGGCCACCCGGGTCACCTCGGAACCGAAGGCGGACAGCTGGTCCACCATCGTGTTGACGGTGTTCTTCAGCTCCAGCATCTCGCCGGCCACGTCCACGGTGACCTTCTGCGACAGGTCGCCGTTGGCCACCGCCGTGGTCACCTGCGCAATGTCCCGCACCTGCGTGGTGATGTTCCGGAAGACGGTGTTGACGGAGTCCGTGAGGTCCTTCCACGTCCCCGCCGCGCCCGGCACCTGCGCCTGGCCGCCGAGCAGGCCCTGGGCGCCGACCTCGCCCGAGACCCGGGTCACCTCGTCGGCGAAGATCCGCAGGGTCTTCGTCATCTGGTTGATGGTGTCCGCCAGCTGCGCGATCTCACCGCGCGCCGACACCCGCACCTTCTGCGACAGGTCGCCGTTGGCGACGGCCGTCGTGACCTCGGCGATCCCGCGCACCTGGCTGGTCAGATTGCCCGCCATCGTGTTGACGGAGTCCGTGAGGTCCTTCCACACACCGGCGACCCCGGCCACCTCGGCCTGACCGCCGAGCTCGCCCTCCGTACCCACCTCGCGGGCGACCCGGGTCACCTCGGAGGAGAACGACGACAGCTGGTCGACCATCCGGTTGACCGTGTTCTTCAGCTCCAGCATCTCGCCGGCCACGTTCGCGGTGACCTTCTGCGACAGGTCACCGTCCGCGACCGCCGTCGTCACCAGCGCGATGTCCCGCACCTGGGCCGTCAGCCGGTTCGCCATGGTGTTGACCGAGTCCGTGAGGTCCTTCCACGAACCGGACACCCCGCGCACCTGCGCCTGCCCGCCCAGCTTGCCGTCCGTGCCCACCTCGACGGCGACCCGGGTCACCTCGGAGGCGAACACCGACAGCTGGTCGACGAGGTGGTTCGCGGTACGGGCCACCTTCAGGAACTCGCCGCGCAGCGGCCGCACCGTCCCGTCGGCACCCTCCGAACGCAGGTCCATCCGCTGGTCCAGATCGCCCTCGGCCACCGCCGAGAGCACCCGTCCCACCTCGGACACCGGCCGCGCCAGATCGTCGACGAGCGCGTTCGCGGCCTCGATCGCCGCCGCCCACGCCCCCTCGCCGGCACCGGCCTCCAGCCGCTCGGACAGCTTGCCCTCGCGCCCCACCACCCGGCGGACCCGCGACAGCTCGCCCGTCACGTGCATCTGCCGGTCCGCGACCTCGTTGAACACGGCGGAGATCTCCGCCATGACCCCGTCGCCGGACACCGTGAGCCGCCTGCGCAGGTTGCCGTCCCGCATGGACACCAGTGCGGCCAGCAGCCGCTCCAGCGCGGCCGCGTCGACCTGCACCGTCCCCCCACGGGAACGCCCGCCCCTCGTGCGCGTACCGCTGCCTCCGCCGCGTCGCGCCGCCGTGCCAGGTTCCACCGTGTCCCTCCCGAAAGGGGTCGACCGTTCCGCTCCGACTTCCGCCGGTAGCCTGCCCAGTGTTTCACCGCCATCGAACCAGGCGATAACAGTTCGGCAGCTTCGCACAGCGTCCCTACCCCCTGGGCACGGAAGTGATGACCGGCATCCGCTCGGACGGTGAAGGTAAGTAACCTGGCTTCCGGCTGTCCAACCGTCCCGGTCCGCCCGGCGGGGGCGGTGTGGTGCACGTAACGACCACCGGGCAGCGGAGGGACAGACCGAGCATGGCAGAGCCGGGCGTCGAGACGCGTACGAGGAGTTCTGTGATCACCGCGCGGGCGACTGCCAGCTTCGAGCCCGTCGGGCGGTCCGTCGCGGCCGCCCGCGCCTTCGTCCGGGACACCCTCCAGGGCTGGGGCCATCCGGAGCTGGTCGACGACGCGGTCGTGCTGACCAGCGAGCTCGTCACCAACGCCGTCATCCACGCCGGCACCTCCGCGGAGGTCCTCTGCCTCCGTTCGGACGACAGCATCCGCGTCGAGGTGGCCGACCGCTACCCGGAGCGCGAGATCCCCGTCCAGGCCGGCGGCCGCTCCCTGGCCAACCCCGACCGCGAGAACGGCCGCGGCCTGCTGCTCTGCGCCGCCCTCGCCCACCGCTGGGGCGTCGACTACACCCCGACGCGCAAGCACGTCTGGTTCCACCTGGACCTCGCCCGCCGCCCGGTCGGCACCCGCTCCGCAGGCCCGGTCCTCCCCGAGGCCCTCCTCCCGGTCACCGACAGCCGCGTCCGCGTCGCCGTCGTCCAGATCGACCGCGGCGGAGCCATCAGTGCCTGGAACGAGGACGCGGGGGAGCTCTTCGGGTACACCTCCGACCAGGTCACCGGCAAACCCCTCGGCGACCTCGCCGCCTGGCCCCACACCCCCGGCATCGGCACCGGCCTCGCCGAGGCCCTCCGCCTCTCCCGCTGGGAGGGCAGCTACGGCATCCGCTGCTCCGACGGCCGGGTGATCCCGGTCTACGCCGCCCACCTCCGCGTCCGCGACGCCCAGGGCGAGCCGTCCACCGTCTGCCTCCTGGTCCGCGAGCACGAGCGGGCCGTCCTCCAGACCCCGCAGCGCCCGGCCGCCGAGCCGGGCTCGGAGAGCCGCACCACCGACCCCTTCGAGGTCTTCATCGGCTCCCCCGCCCCCGACGACCTCGACGGACTCCTCCAACGCACGGTCGAACGCGCCCGGGACATGCTCGACGGCGACGCCGCCTTCCTGCTCCTCGCCACCGACGACGAGACGGAACTGGAGGTACGCGCGACCACCGGCCTCCCGGCCGCCCGCCAGCGCTTCGCCCGCGTCCCCGTCGAGACCGGCGCCAGCCGCTACGGCTCCGCCCGCATGCCCGCCGTCCACGAGGACCTGGCCGCCGTCCCCGGCGCCGTCCCGCTCCTCGAAGGCACCGGCATGCGCTCGGTCGTCACCGTGCCCCTGAAGGTCGAGGGCCGGCTCACCGGCTCCCTCGGTGTGGCCGCCGAGGCCGCGAACCGCTACTCGAACGAGGAGGCGCTCCGCCTCCAGTTCGCCGCCGACCGCATCGCCCTGGCCGTGGAGTCCGCCCGCCTCGGCGAGCTGGAGCGCCTGCGCCGCGGCTCCCTCAGCTTCCTCGTCGAGGCCTCGGACCTGCTGGCCGGCACCCTCGACCGGGACCAGACGCTGGCGCTGATGGCCCAGATGACGGTCCCGACCCTCGCGACCTGGTGCGCGGTCTACACGA
This sequence comes from Streptomyces sp. adm13(2018), assembly GCF_008042145.1. GTDB lineage: Bacteria > Actinomycetota > Actinomycetes > Streptomycetales > Streptomycetaceae > Streptomyces. The sequence continues at coordinate 1,082,509 of NZ_RDBH01000141.1, read as the reverse complement.
TCGCCGACCAGGCCTCCGACCCGTACCTCTCGTACGTGCTCCACGAGGACGAGGACCGGATCGACGGCCTCAAGGACCTGCTGTCCTCGATCTCACCGCCCGACCCGGTGCCGACCCCCGGCGCCCGCGTCTGGACGGCCCCGGGCGAGGCCGCGCAGCGCGCGGCCGTGACCGCCTCGGTCCGCGCCCTCGACCACCCGACGAGCCCGCTCTCCTCCGGCATCGACAGCACCCTCGCCACGGCGAGCACGGTCGCCGGCGAGACGGTCGTCCTGCCGCTGGTCGCCCGCAACCGGGTGATCGGCATGCTGACCCTGGGCAGGCCCTCGGAGGACCACTTCCGCCAGGAGATCCTGGAGCTCGCCGAGGACCTCTCGCGCCGGGCCGCCCTGGCCCTGGACAACGCCCGTCTGTACTCGGAGCGCGTGGCGATCAGCCAGTCCCTCCAGCGCAGCCTGCTGCCGCCGGGCCTGCCGGACATCCCCGGTGTCGAGGTGGACGTCATCTACCGCGCGGCCGGCGAGGGCAACGAGGTCGGGGGCGACTTCTACGACCTGTTCCCGATCCGCGACGGCGCCTACGGATTCGCCATCGGCGACGTCTGCGGTACGGGCCCGGAGGCGGCCGCGGTGACCGGCCTGGCCCGACACGCCCTGCGTCTGCTGGCCCGCGAGGGCTTCGGCGGCCCGGCCGTCCTGGAGCGCCTGAACGCGGCGATCCTCGACGAGGGCGCCCGCAGCCGCTTCCTCACCCTGCTGTACGGCGAGATGCGCCCGCAGGACGACGGCTCCGCGATCCTCAAGGTCGTGTGCGCCGGCCATCCGCTGCCGCTGCGCCTGCGTCCCGACGGTTCGGTGAGCCCCGCGGCGGAGCCCCAGCCGCTCCTGGGCGTCATGGAGGACCTCGAACTGTACGAGGAGACCGTCACGCTCGACCCGGGCGACGTCCTCCTGTGCGTCACGGACGGCGTGACGGAACGCCGTGAGGGCACCCGCATGCTGGGCGACGACGGCCTCGCCGAGGTCCTCAAGACGTGTACGGGCCTGACGGCCGGCGCGGTCGCCTCCCGGGTACTCCGCGCGGTGGAACGCTTCGCCCAGGCCCCGGCCTCCGACGACATGGCGATCCTGGCTATGCGCCTGCGAGAGCCGGACGACCGCTGACGGCACGGCCGATCCCCTCCCGCGGGAGGGGTCGCCGGCCGGTCCGTTCTTCCAGGGAACGCAAAAAGGCCCCCGCCATCAGGCGGGGGCCTTTTCACTTGGAGCCCTTTAACGGAATCGAACCGTTGACCTTCTCCTTACCATGGAGACGCTCTACCGACTGAGCTAAAAGGGCGGGTTGTTCGGCGGCGTCCTACTCTCCCACAGGGTCCCCCCTGCAGTACCATCGGCGCTGAAAGGCTTAGCTTCCGGGTTCGGAATGTAACCGGGCGTTTCCCTAACGCTATGACCACCGAAACTCTATGAAGTTGAACTCGACCGGCAAAGGGAGTTCATTGCTTCAGAACTAACACAGTGGACGCGAGCAACTGAGGACAAGCCCTCGGCCTATTAGTACCGGTCAGCTCCACCCATTACTGGGCTTCCACATCCGGCCTATCAACCCAGTCGTCTACTGGGAGCCTTACCCTCTCAAGGCGCCAGCGTTCGTCCTGAGCCAGGATCAAACTCTCCGTGAATGTTTACCCGTAACCGGGTGACACTCGCGTTGAGCGGGACGGTCATGCCGGAATGTGGCCGACCGTCCACAGCGTCCTCGCTGTGTATGTTGCCCACCAGCCACAAGGGCCGGCAGGACTTTCAAAGGAACCCTGCCATCCGAAGATGGACGGGGTATCAACTAATCTGGCGTTGATTTTTGGCACGCTGTTGAGTTCTCAAGGAACGGACGCTTCCTTTGTACTCACCCTCTCGGGCTTTCCTCCGGGCTTCCCTTCAGTCTTACGTTTCCGACTCTATCAGATCTTTCCGATCCGATTTCCTCGGTGCTTTCCGGTCCCTTTTGTTTTCACTCCGGGGGCCTTTCGGCGGTTCCGACTTTATCAGAAGATTTCCATCGGATTTCCCGCCTCCCGTGGAAGCGATCTGGCGCACGTCGGCGCCGGGGCTTCCCGTTCTGGCGGAGCCGTAAACGTACTGGAGCGGGGCGCCCCGATGCAAATCGAGGGGCCCCGCTCCGTTGCACTGCAGGTCGGAGGTCAGACCTCGACCACGACCGGGAGGATCATCGGACGCCGGCGGTAGGTGTCGGAGACCCACTTGCCCACGCTGCGGCGGATCAGCTGCTGGAGCTGGTGGGGCTCCACGACGCCGTCCTGGAAGGACTTGTTCAGGGCCTGGTCGATCTTCGGCAGCACCGCGTCGAACGCGGAGTCGTCGATGCCCGAGCCCCGGGCGTGCACGTGCGGACCGCCCACGATCTTGCCCGTCGAGGAGTCGACCACGACGAAGACCGAGATGATGCCCTCCTCGCCGAGGATCCGGCGGTCCTTGAGGGAGGTCTCGGTGACGTCGCCGACCGAGAGCCCGTCCACGTACACGTATCCCGCCTGGACCTTGCCGGTGATGCGGGCGCGGCCGTCGACCAGGTCGACGACGACGCCGTCCTCGGCGATGACGATGTGGTCCTTCGGGATGCCCGTCATCGCGCCGAGCTCGGCGTTGGCGCGCAGGTGGCGCCATTCACCGTGGACCGGCATGAGGTTCTTCGGGCGGCAGATGTTGTAGAAGTACAGCAGCTCGCCGGCCGAGGCGTGGCCCGAGACGTGGACCTTGGCGTTGCCCTTGTGGACGACGTTCGCGCCCCAGCGGGTCAGGCCGTTGATCACGCGGTAGACCGCGTTCTCGTTGCCGGGGATCAGCGACGACGCCAGGATCACCGTGTCGCCGGGGACGATCCGGATCTGGTGGTCGCGGTTGGCCATGCGGGACAGCGCGGCCATCGGCTCGCCCTGGGAACCCGTACAGACGAGCACGACCTCGTCGTCCGGCAGGTCGTCGAGGGTCTTCACGTCCACGACGAGGCCGGCCGGGACCTTGAGGTAGCCCAGGTCACGGGCGATACCCATGTTGCGGACCATCGAGCGGCCGACGAAGGCGACCCGGCGGCCGTACTCGTGGGCGGCGTCGAGGATCTGCTGGATGCGGTGCACGTGGCTGGCGAAGCTGGCCACGATGATGCGCTTCTGGGCGTTCGCGAAGACCGTGCGCAGGACATTGGAGATGTCCTTCTCCGGCGGGACGAAGCCCGGGACCTCGGCGTTCGTGGAGTCCGAGAGGAGGAGGTCGATGCCCTCCTCGCTCAGCCGGGCGAACGCGTGCAGGTCCGTGAGGCGGCCGTCCAGCGGGAGCTGGTCCATCTTGAAGTCGCCGGTGGCGACGGCCATGCCCGCGGGAGTGCGGATGGCGACCGCGAGCGCGTCCGGGATGGAGTGGTTGACCGCGATGAACTCGCAGTCGAACGAGCCGAGGACCTCGCGGTCGCCCTCCTTCACCTCGAGGGTGTAGGGGCGGATGCGGTGCTCCTGGAGCTTGGCCTCGATCAGGGCGAGGGTCAGCTTGGAGCCGATCAGCGGGATGTCCGGCTTGAGCCGGAGCAGGTAGGGGACGGCACCGATGTGGTCCTCGTGGCCGTGCGTGAGCACGATGCCTTCGATGTCGTCGAGGCGGTCCCGGATGATGGTGAAGTCCGGGAGGATCAGGTCGACGCCCGGCTGCTCCTCTTCGGGGAAGAGGACGCCGCAGTCGACGATGAGCAGGCGGCCGTCGAACTCGAAGACCGTCATGTTTCGGCCGATTTCGCCGAGCCCGCCGAGCGGGATGACGCGCAGGGCGCCCTTCGGCAGCTTCGGCGGGGCACCGAGTTCGGGATGCGGATGACTCAAAAGACTCTCCTCACCACGCACGCCACGTACCCCTTGGCACGTGGCGTGCATGACATTCGTGCACTTGCTGTTGTCAGTGTTCAGTTGTGAAGTCCGTTGTCAGAGCTCTACCCCGCCGGCGGCCAGGTCGACCTTGAGCTGCTCGGTCTCGGGGGCGGACAGCTCCACGAGCGGCAGCCGCAGCGGGCCGGCCGGGAGTCCCTGGAGGGCGAGGGCGGCCTTGGTGGTCATGACGCCCTGGGTGCGGAACATCCCGGTGTAGACCGGGAGCAGCTTCTGGTGGATCTCGGTGGCCTTCTGGATCTCGCCGCCCAGGTGGGCGTCGAGGAGGGCGCGGAGCTCCGGGGTGACGACGTGGCCCACGACGGAGACGAAGCCGCAGGCGCCGACCGAGAGCAGGGGCAGGTTGAGCATGTCGTCGCCGGAGTACCAGGCGAGGCCGGAGCGGGCGATGGCCCAGCTGGCGCGGCCGAGGTCGCCCTTGGCGTCCTTGTTGGCGACGACGCGCGGGTGCTCGGCGAGCCGGACGAGCGTCTCGGTGTCGATCGGGACGCCGCTGCGGCCGGGGATGTCGTAGAGCATCACCGGGAGCTCGGTGGCGTCGGCGATGGCCGAGAAGTGCTGGTACAGGCCCTCCTGGGAGGGCTTGTTGTAGTACGGCGTGACGGCGAGGAGGCCGTGCGCGCCGTCGCGCTCGGCGGTGCGGGCGAGGGCGAGGGAGTGGCGGGTGTCGTTGGTGCCGACGCCGGCCACGACGTGGGCGCGGTCGCCGACCGCCTCCAGTACGGCTCGTACCAGCTCCGATTTCTCCGCGTCGCTGGTGGTGGGGGACTCGCCGGTGGTCCCGTTGATGACGAGGCCGTCGTTGCCTGCGTCCACCAGGTGGGTGGCCAGTCGCTGGGCACCGTCGAGGTCGAGTGCGCCGTCCGCCGTGAAGGGCGTGACCATGGCGGTGAGGACCCGCCCGAAGGGGGTCTGCGGAGTGGAGATCGGAGCCATGGGTAACACGCTACTCGCTGCTCAGCGCCGGGTGTCCCCGAGGGGGACAGGAGAAAGGGAGCCCGGCGCTGCCTGCTCGGGGGTTCAGGCAGCGCCGGGTCCGTTTGATCAGCCTAGATGAACTTCGTGAAACGTCGCAATACGGACACTTCGCACGGGTGGTTCGGACATCTGTGCCCTACGGGGCCACACGGCCGTTCTTGTTGAAGGCGCCGTGGGTCAGCGGCATCAGCCGGGCCCAGTGCTCCTCCATCCGCTCGCCGACCATCTCGATCTCCCGCTGCGGGAAGGACGGGACCGCGGCCAGCTCGTGCTGGGTGCGCAGGCCGAGGAAGTGCATCAGCGAGCGGGCGTTGCACGTGGCGTACATCGAGGAGAAGAGACCGACGGGCAGGACCGCGCGGGCGACCTCGCGGGCGACGCCGGCGGCCAGCATCTCCTGGTAGGAGGCGTACGCCTGGCGGTACGAGTCCTCCATCGTGCGGCTGACCAGGTCGTGCTGCTCCTGGGTGCCGTCGACGAAGACGTACTTGCCGGGGCGGCCCTCCTGGACGAGCTTGCGGGAGGCGTCGGGGACGTAGAAGACCGGCTGGAGCTCCCTGTAGCGGCCCGACTCCTCGTTGTACGACCAGCCCACGCGGTGCCGCATGAACTCGCGGAACACGAAGATCGGGGCGCTGATGAAGAAGGTCATCGAGTTGTGCTCGAAGGGGCTGCCGTGGCGGTCCCGCATCAGGTAGTTGATCAGGCCCTTGGAGCGCTCCGGGTCCTTCTGGAGCTCTTCGAGGGACTGCTCGCCCGCCGTGGAGACCCGCGCGGCCCAGAGGACGTCGGAGTCGGCCGCCGCGCTCTTGACCAGCTCGACGGTGATGTCACTCCGCAAGTCGATCTTCACGTTCTCAGTGGGGCTGTCGGTCACCAGCGGTCCTTCCCATCGGTCAATGCAGTCGCCCACTCTAACGACGTCCTACCGGAGGATGAGATTCGGCCGCTTCGGTGAATTCAGGGCACCAAAACCCCGGTCCTGTCGTCTGTACCTGTGACGCATGACGACGACCCGAGGAGAGTGGCCCCGATGTTCAGCCGGAAAGAGCCCGTACCGTTCGCGTTCGTCGCGGAGGCGGACCACTTCCGCAGTAACGTCACTCCACCACCCCGGGAGCGGCTCGGCGCCTCGCAGATCGTGGGCCGCACCCTGCTGGGTCTGACCGTCGTCGCCGGCCTCGCGGGCTCGTTGATCTTCGGGATGCCGTCCCTCCAGGCGGGCGACTCCGCCACTCATCGGCAGCAGTCCGAAGCCTCCGACAACCGCTGAGGTAGCCTCACCGGGCACCGCCCCTTCGAGCGTGCCTGTGAGTGAGGACCTGTCGTGCCCCTGCCCTTTCTGACGGCCGACCGTGCTTTTGACACGACCGACCACGTCGCCCTGCCGTTCGACGACCACGACCAGTGGCGCCGTCCGTACCGGCCGGGGTCCTGGCGGGTCGGGGCGGCGGCGCTCGCGCTGCTGCTCGCCTCGTTCGTCCTCCTCGCCGCGGTGATCATCACCGCGGCCGGGGGATTCAGCGGCGGGGCCGCCACCCTGGCCACCGCCGTGCTCGTCATCCTGGCCGCCCTGCGCATGCTGCGCATGGGGGCCTGGGTGAGCCGCGCCGGGATCCGCCGCGTGGCCTTCTTCAAGACCACCACCGTGCCCTGGGCGAAGGTGATCTCCGTCCGCACCGTGCAGCAGCCGGTGCGCTGGCTGGGGCTCCCCCGTACCGTCCAGGGCCAGGCCCTGGTGCTGGACCGGCGGGACGGCGAGCAGCTGATGCTGCTCACCGACCACAACGCCGACTTCCTCTCCCGCGTCGAGGCCTTCGACCGGGCCGCCGACACGGTCGAGGCCTGGAACGCCGAGTACGGGGTGGCCCCGGTCGCTACGCGCTGACCGGACGGCCCTCGTGGAGGGCGATGGCCCGCTGCATCGCCTTGCGGGCCCGGGGGGTGTCGCGGGCGTCGTAATAGGCGACCGCGAGCCGGAACCAGCAGCGCCAGTCGTCCGGGGTGTCCTCCGTCTCGGCCTTGCGCCGGGCGAAGACCTCGTCGGCCGAGTCGCGGTCGATCCGGCCGCCCTGGGTGCGCTTCAGCTCGTCGACGGGCAGGCCGCCCTCCGCCTCCAGTTCGGTGGCGAGGCGGCCCGCCTGGCGGGCGAACCGGGTGTTCTTCCAGAGGAACCAGCCGCCGACGCCGGGCAGCAGGAACGCCACGGCGCCCATGCCCATGGCCGCCGGCTCGCCCGTGAGGAGGAGCAGGACGCCTTCCATCGCCACCACGCCGAAGACGAGGACGAGCACGGTGGCCAGGAAGACGTACGTGATCTTTCCGCCCATCGCCGTCAGCCCAGGTCCAGGAAGTTCTCCAGGCCGAAGGTGAGGCCCGGAGCGGTGGTGACACGGCGGGCGCCCAGCAGGATGCCCGGCATGAAGCTGGAGTGGTGGAGCGAGTCGTGGCGGACCGTCAGGGTCTCCCCCTCGCCGCCGAGCAGCACCTCCTGGTGGGCCAGCAGGCCCGCGAGGCGTACGGCGTGCACGCGGACGCCGTCGACGTCGGCGCCGCGCGCCCCGTCCAGGGCGGTCGCGGTGGCGTCCGGCTGGGCGCCGAGGCCCGCCTCGGCGCGGGCGGCGGCGATCAGCTGGGCCGTCCGGGTCGCGGTGCCGGAGGGGGCGTCCACCTTGTGCGGGTGGTGCAGTTCGACGACCTCGACGGACTCGAAGTACGGGGCCGCGAGCTGGGCGAACCGCATCGTGAGGACCGCGCCGAGGGAGAAGTTCGGAGCGATGAGGACGCCGGTCTCCGGGGAGGCGGCGAGCCAGGTCCGCAGCTGCGCGAGGCGGTCCTCGGTCCAGCCGGTGGTGCCGACGACGGCGTGCATCCCGTGACGCACGCAGAAGTCGAGGTTCTCCATGACCGAGGCCGGGGTGGTCAGCTCGACGACGACCTGGGCGTCCGCCTCGACGAGGCGCTCCAGCTCGTCGCCGCGGCCGAGGGCCGCGACCAGTTCCATGTCCTCGGCGGCCTCGACGGCCTTGACCGCCTCGGACCCGATGCGGCCCCGTGCACCGAGGACGGCCACGCGCAGCTTGCTCATTGTGTTCCTTAGGTGGGACTCGTGGGTCAGGAGACCGCTTGCTGGAGGCGGTCCGCCTGCTTGTCCTTCAGCGGGCCGATCACCGAGAGCGAGGGCCGCTGGTCCAGTACATCGCGGGCGACCTCGCGGACCTCGTCCGGGGTGACGGCCGCGATCCGGTCCAGCATGTCGTCGACCGACATCTGGGTGCCCCAGCACAGCTCGCTCTTGCCGATGCGGTTCATCAGGGCGCCGGTGTCCTCCAGGCCGAGGACGGTGGATCCGGAGAGCTGGCCGACGGCGCGGGCGATCTCGTCGTCCGTGAGGCCGTCGGAGGCGGCCTTGTGGAGTTCGTCCCGGCAGATCTTCAGGACGTCGTGGACCTGGCCCGGGCGGCAGCCCGCGTAGACCCCGAAGAGGCCGCAGTCGGCGAAGCCCGAGGTGTACGAGTACACGCTGTAGGCCAGGCCGCGCTTCTCGCGGACCTCCTGGAAGAGGCGGGAGGACATGCCGCCGCCGAGGGCGGTGTTCAGCACGCCGAGGGCCCAGCGGCGCTCGTCGGTGCGCGCCAGACCCGGCATGCCGAGGACCACGTGGGCCTGCTCGGTCTTGCGGTTCAGCAGCTCGACGCGGCCCCCCGCGCGCAGGGTGCGCCGGCCGTCGCGGGGGGCGACGGGGACGGCGTCGGTACGGGTGAGGGCGCCGGCCTTCTCGAAGGCGCGGCGGACCTGGCGTACCACCGTGGCGTGGTCGACGTTGCCCGCGGCGGCCACGACCAGGTGGGTCGGGTCGTAGTGCTTCTTGTAGAAGCGGGCGATCTGGCCGCGGCTGAGTCCGTTGACCGTGTCGACGGTGCCGAGGACCGGGCGGCCCAGCGGGGTGTCGCCGAACATGGTCTGGGCGAACAGCTCGTGCACGACGTCGCCGGGGTCGTCCTCGGTCATCGCGATCTCTTCGAGGATCACCCCGCGCTCGGCGTCCACGTCCTCGTCGAGGATGAGGGAGCCCGTGAGCATGTCGCAGACGACGTCGATCGCCAGCGGGAGGTCGGTGTCGAGGACCCGGGCGTAGTAGCAGGTGTACTCCTTCGCCGTGAAGGCGTTCATCTCGCCGCCGACCGCGTCGATCGCGGCGGAGATGTCGAGGGCGGACCGCTGCTGGGTGCCCTTGAAGAGGAGGTGCTCCAGGTAGTGGGTGGCGCCGTTGAGCGCCGGGGTCTCGTCGCGGGATCCGACGTGCGCCCAGATGCCGAAGGTGGCGGAGCGCACGGAGGGGAGGGTCTCGGTGACGATGCGGAGGCCGCCGGGGAGGGTGGTGCGCCGGACGGTGCCGATGCCGTCCCTGCCCGGGAGAAGCGTTTGGGTACGGGCGACGGCCCGCCCCTCCGAGGAGGGGCGGGCCGTCGCGCGGGGACTACGGGACGTCACTGGTCGGTGTCGCCCTTGTCGTCGGCGGCGTCGGCGTTGTCGCCGTCCGCGATCACGGGGATCAGGGACAGCTTGCCGCGCTGGTCGATCTCGGCGATCTCGACCTGGACCTTGGAGCCGATCGCGAGCACGTCCTCGACGTTCTCCACGCGCTTGCCACCGGCGAGCTTGCGGATCTGCGAGATGTGCAGGAGGCCGTCCTTGCCCGGGAGCAGGGAGACGAAGGCACCGAAGGTGGTGGTCTTGACGACCGTGCCCAGGTACCGCTCGCCGACCTCCGGCATGGTCGGGTTGGCGATGCCGTTGATCGTGGCGCGGGCGGCCTCGGCGGCCGGGCCGTCGGCGGCACCGATGTAGATGGTGCCGTCGTCCTCGATCGTGATCTCGGCGCCGGTGTCCTCCTGGATCTGGTTGATCATCTTGCCCTTGGGGCCGATGACCTCACCGATCTTGTCCGTCGGGATCTTGACGGTGATGATGCGCGGCGCGTTCGGGGACATCTCGTCCGGAACGTCGATCGCCTCGTTCATCACGTCGAGGATGTGCAGACGCGCGTCGCGGGCCTGCTTCAGCGCGGCGGCCAGGACCGAGGCGGGGATGCCGTCGAGCTTGGTGTCGAGCTGGAGCGCGGTCACGAACTGCTTCGTGCCGGCGACCTTGAAGTCCATGTCGCCGAAGGCGTCCTCCGCACCGAGGATGTCGGTGAGGGCGACGTAGTGCGTCTTGCCGTCGATCTCCTCGGAGATCAGACCCATGGCGATACCGGCGACGGCGGCCTTGAGGGGCACACCGGCGTTCAGCAGGGACATGGTGGAGGCGCAGACCGAGCCCATCGACGTCGAGCCGTTGGAGCCGAGGGCCTCGGACACCTGACGGATCGCGTAGGGGAACTCCTCGCGGGTCGGGAGGACCGGCACGATGGCGCGCTCGGCGAGGGCGCCGTGGCCGATCTCGCGGCGCTTGGGCGAGCCCACGCGGCCGGTCTCGCCGACGGAGTACGGCGGGAAGTTGTAGTTGTGCATGTAGCGCTTGCGGGTCACCGGGGAGAGGGTGTCCAGCTGCTGCTCCATGCGGAGCATGTTGAGGGTGGTGACGCCCAGGATCTGGGTCTCGCCACGCTCGAACAGCGCCGAGCCGTGCACGCGCGGGATGGCCTCGACCTCGGCCGCGAGCGTACGGATGTCGGTGAGGCCACGGCCGTCGATGCGGACCTTGTCCTTGATGACGCGCTCGCGGACCAGCTTCTTGGTCAGCGCGCGGTAGGCCCCGCCGATCTCCTTCTCGCGGCCCTCGAAGGCCGGGAGGAGCTTCTCGGCGGCGAGCTCCTTGATGCGGTCGAGCTCGGCCTCGCGCTCCTGCTTGCCGGCGATGGTGAGCGCCTTGGTGAGCTCGCCCTTGACGGCGGAGGTGAGGGCCTCCAGGACGTCGTCCTGGTAGTCCAGGAAGACCGGGAACTCGCCGGTGGGCTTGGCGGCCTTGGCGGCGAGGTCCGACTGGGCCTTGCAGAGGGCCTTGATGAAGGGCTTCGCGGCCTCGAGACCGGCGGCCACGACCTCTTCGGTCGGCGCCTCGGCGCCGCCCTTGACGAGCTCGATGGTCTTCTCGGTGGCCTCGGCCTCGACCATCATGATCGCGACGTCGCCGTCCTCCAGGACGCGACCGGCGACGACCATGTCGAAGACGGCGTCCTCGAGCTCGGTGTGCGTCGGGAACGCGACCCACTGGCCCTTGATCAGGGCGACGCGGGTGGCGCCGATCGGGCCGGAGAAGGGCAGGCCCGCCAGGATCGTGGAGGCGGAGGCGGCGTTGATCGCGACCACGTCGTACAGGTGGTCGGGGTTGAGCGCCATGATCGTCTCGACGATCTGGATCTCGTTGCGCAGGCCCTTCTTGAAGGAGGGGCGCAGCGGGCGGTCGATCAGACGGCAGGTGAGGATCGCGTCCTCGGAGGGGCGGCCCTCGCGGCGGAAGAACGAGCCGGGGATCTTGCCGGCCGCGTACTGCCGCTCCTCGACGTCCACCGTGAGGGGGAAGAAGTCGAGCTGGTCCTTGGGTCGCTTCGAGGCGGTGGTCGCCGAAAGGACCATGGTGTCGTCGTCCAGGTAGGCGACGGCGGAGCCGGCGGCCTGCTTGGCCAGACGGCCGGTCTCGAAACGGATGGTGCGGGTGCCGAAGGTGCCGTTGTCGATGACGGCCTCGGCGTAGTGGGTCTCGTTCTCCACTAGTGGTTTCTCCTACGTGTTCGTCTTTGCGTCCGGGGCCCGTGTGGCCGGGGACGGTGTACGACGGGGGCGGAGGAGCGCGCCTCGGGTGCGGGCCGGTCTTCGATCGAAGCACCCGGGGAGTCGTTCCCGGGGGCCACTACCGAGGACCGGCGGCGAGCCGGCGGCTCCTCGCTCGTCGTCATGGGTTGGTGCGACCAGCCTACGGGCCGATGCGCACTTTGTGCACGTACAGCAAAGGGAGCGGCCCCCTGAAAGGGGGAACCGCTCCCTCGTCACCTGCTTACTTGGCGCCGCCGGCCGCACCGCGGCGGATGCCGAGGCGGTCGACCAGCGCACGGAAGCGCTGGATGTCCTTCTTGGCCAGGTACTGCAGGAGGCGGCGGCGCTGGCCGACCAGGATCAGCAGGCCACGACGGGAGTGGTGGTCGTGCTTGTGCTGCTTGAGGTGCTCGGTCAGGTCCGAGATGCGACGGGACAGCATCGCGACCTGGACCTCGGGAGAGCCGGTGTCGCCCTCCTTGGTGCCGAACTCGGTCATGATCTGCTTCTTGACAGCGGCGTCGAGAGCCACGCGGATCTCCTCTTGAGGTGTTCGTGCGCCCGCGAGTGCCCCTGGTCTAGGTCTCAGGGGAAGCTTCCGTGACTCGGCAGGCGAAGGTCCGATGGGCGCAGCTTCCAGAGGATTCCGGGAGCGCGTACACAAACGGCCGTCACACAGCCTACCAGCTCGCCGGAGCGCTCCCGGATCGGTCCCGGAGCGCTCCCGGATCGGTCCCTTACTTGCTGGTCAGGGAGCGGACCGTGGAGAAGACGTCGAGGACGGCGAGGCAGAGCGGGACGAGGGAGAGGAGGACGAAGCCCTCCGCGAGGTCGAGGAGGCGGCCCCAGAAGGGGGAGAGTCCCTTCCTCGGGATGATCAGGCCGATCGCGGTGATCAGCGCGGCTCCGGCGGCGACGGAGGCGGTGAGCCAGATGGTGCGGATGTCGAGGCCGCCGCGGTCGCCGTAGAGGAGGAGGTCCCTGACCAGGTCGGCCGGCGGGTTGAGGGAGAGGCCGAGGACGAGGAGCGCGATGGCCGCGATGCCGGCGACGAGGACGCAGACGACCTGCGAGGTGTAGCGGAAGAGGCGGGCGCGCAGCAGCATCGCCAGGCCGGCGGCGAGGGCGAGGAGCTGGCCCCAGACGTTTCCGGCGAAGCCGAGGACGGCGGCGGAGCCGACGACGACCGCGGCGCAGCCGCCGACCAGGCCGAGGAGCATCTCGTGGCCGCGGCGGGCCTGGAGCGCGATGCGCTCGCCGTCGACGGGCTGCGGGTCGTCGCCGGCCGGCTGCTGCGGGTCGGCGTGGAACTCCTCGTCGGCGGCGCTGCGGGGGGCGGCGTAGCCGATGGGGAGCCGGGCGAAGCGGGCGGAGAGGCCGGGCAGGAAGGCGACGAGGCCGATGGAGACGGGGGCGCAGACGGCGGCCGTCTCGGTGGCGGTGGACTCGGTGAGGATCGCCGTGAAGGTGGCGAGGGTGCCGACGGTGGCCAGGAAGGTGGCGGCGACGAAGGGGGCGTCTCCGCTGGGGGTGAGCGCGACGAGCGCCACGGAGGCGACGAGGACGGTGACGCAGCCGAGCAGGAACTGGAGGCGGCCGGGTCCCTGGCCGGGGTCGGGGCCGACGATGCCGGAGCCGGCGATGAGCAGCAGCGGCAGCGCGCCGAGGCCGAGGGCGACGGCGGTGGCCCGGTCGCCGTACACGCGGGCGCGGACGCCGGCGAAGGCGGTGAGGAGGAGGCCGGCGGCGCCCGCGATGATTCCGGGGAGGCTGTGCATGTCGTGCCGGACGGGGTCCGCGAACCAGAGCACGAAGCCCATGAGGACGAGGAGCAGCACGCCGCCGAGGAGTCCGGCGCCGCGGAGCAGTTCGTCGCTCCACAGGTGCCGGTCGCGGGTGACGGCGGAGGCGACGGCGTCGGACACGTCGTCGTAGACGGCCGGCGGGAGCGACTGGGCGAACGGGCGCAGGGAGAGCACCTCGCCGTCGAGGACCTGTTGGGCGGCGAGGGTGCGGGACCCGTCGAGGACGGAGCCGTCCCGGCGGACCAGGTGGTAGCCCGTGGGCGTACCGGCCGCCTGCGTCTGGCCGGTGAGGCGCAGGATCTCCGGGTAGACGTCGGCGACGGCGATGTCCTCGGGGAGCGCGACGTCGATGCGGCTGTCCGGCGCCACGACGGTGACGCGGCAGAAACCGGTCGCTGCGGTCGTACTCACGTGTCTGGACCCCCTGATTCGCGGTTGCGCACGATGCGCGCGCCACCCTACCGGGGACGGCGGGTGAGGGCTGCAAGTAGGATCGCCGTCCCATGGGGGAAGTCCGTGTGCCCGGCTGCCGACAGGGGTGCCGGGCGGCTGCTCCCGCCACGAGCCCACCTCCAACGAGGGATTGATGCGCCGGTGAGCCAGATCGTCGTCAAACGCCCGCCGAGGTCTCTTCCGCCGGAAGTGCCCGGTGGGGAACTGGTCCTGGAGTCTCCGCCGGAACTCCCGCGGGGACAGCAGGACTCGGCGCTGATGCAGCTCCTGCCGATGCTCGGCATGGGTTCCTCGGTGGTGTTCTTCTTCATGACGCCGTCGCCGATCATGCGGATCATGGGCACGCTGATGCTCGCCTCGACGGTCGCGATGGCCGTCGCCCAGTTCGTGAGATTCCGTCGCGGTACGCAGGGGCAAATGTCAGATGTCCGCCGCGACTACCTCAAATACCTCGCGCAGACCCGGCGTACGGTGCGGCGCACGGCGCACAAGCAGCGGGACGCTCAGCTGTATCTGCACCCGGCGCCCGAGCAGTTGTGGTCGGTGGTGGCCGAGGGTTCGCGGGTGTGGGAGCGCCGGGTCGGCGACCACGACTTCGGGCAGGCGCGGATAGGTCTCGGGGCGCAGCAGCTGGCGACGCCGCTGGTGGCCCCGGACACCGCGCCGGTGGACGAGCTGGAGCCGCTGTGCGCGGGTGCGATGCAGCAGTTCCTCGCGGTGCACGGCACCCTGGACGGGCTGCCGATGGCGGTCTCGATGCGGGCGTTCTACCACGTGACGGTGTCCGGTGAGCCCGAGTCGGCGCAGGCGGCGGCGCGTGCCCTGGTGGCGCAGCTGGTGACGCTGCACTCCCCCGACGACCTGATGCTGGCCGTGATCGCGGCCCGTTCGGCGCAGGACCGGTGGGACTGGACGAAGTGGCTGCCGCACACGCAGGTGTCGGGTCAGCCCAACGGCTACGACGGGGCCGGGACGAAGCGGCTGTTCGGCGACGACCTCACCGAGGTCGAGCAGTTGATGCGCTCGAAGCTGGACGGGCGTCCGCGGTTCTCCCGGGACAACCAGCCGGTGCTCGACCAGCCGCACGTGGTCGTGGTGCTGGACTCCCACTCCACCCGCGGCGGGATGGTGCCGCCGGACTCGCTGCTCGCGGCGGCCGAGGGTCTTCAGGGCGTGACGATCGTGGAGGTCGTCTCCGGTGACCTCGACGAGCCGCGCGGTGGTCTCTCGGTGGTCGTGCGGCCGGGTCGGCTGCGGCTGGAGTCGGGGGGCGGTTTCGCGTACGAGGGTCTGCCGGACGGCATCTCGCTGCCGGCGGCGGAGGCGCTGGCCCGTCAGCTGGCGCCGCTGCGGATGGGCGGCGGGGACGACGACGAGCCGCTGCTCGCGAATCTGGACTTCACGGATCTGCTGAGCCTGGGCGACGCGGCGTCGGTGGACGTGGCGCGGACCTGGCGGCCGCGTTCGGTGGCCGAGCGGCTGCGCGTCCCGATCGGTGTGGGCGAGGACGGCCAGCCGGTCATGCTCGACCTGAAGGAGGCCGCGCAGGAGGGCATGGGGCCGCACGGCCTGTGCGTGGGCGCCACGGGTTCCGGCAAGTCGGAGCTGCTGCGGACGCTGGTGCTGGGTCTCGCGGTGACGCACTCCTCGGAGACGCTGAACTTCGTCCTCGCGGACTTCAAGGGCGGCGCGACCTTCGCGGGCATGTCGCAGATGCCGCACGTGGCGGCGGTCATCACCAACCTGTCCGACGACCTGACGCTCGTCGACCGCATGGGCGACGCCATCCGCGGCGAGCTGCAGCGGCGTCAGGAGCTGCTGCGGTCCGCGGGCAACTACGCCAACATCCACGACTACGAGAAGGCGCGGGCGGCGGGCGCCCCGCTGGAGCCGCTGGCCTCGCTGGTCCTGGTGATCGACGAGTTCTCCGAACTCCTCACCGCCAAGCCGGACTTCATCGACATGTTCATCCAGATCGGCCGGATCGGCCGGTCCCTGGGTGTGCACCTGCTGCTCGCCTCGCAGCGTCTGGAGGAGGGCAAGCTCCGCGGCCTGGACACGTACCTCTCGTACCGGATCGGTCTGCGGACCTTCTCCGCGGCGGAGTCGCGGACCGCGATCGGCGTGCCGGACGCGTACCACCTGCCCTCGGTGCCCGGCTCGGGCTATCTGAAGTTCGGTACGGACGAGATGACCCGTTTCAAGGCGGCGTACGTCTCGGGCACCTACCGGACGGGCGGGCCGCGCCTGGAGGTCGGGCACATGCCGGTGGAGCGGCGTCCCGCGCTGTTCACGGCCGCGCCCGTGCCGGTGGTGTACGCGGCGCCGGACCCGGCGTACCTGACGCAGCGGCGGGCGGAGGAGGACGACGCGCTCGCGGACACGGTCCTCGACGTGATCGTGCGCCGGCTGGAGGGCCAGGGAGTGCCCGCGCACCAGGTGTGGCTGCCGCCGCTGGACCAGGCGCCGTCGCTCGACCAGCTGCTGCCGGGCCTGGCGCAGACCGCGGACCGGGGGCTGACGGCGACCGAGTACACGCGCCAGGGCGGGCTCACGGTGCCGCTCGGTCTCATCGACAAGCCCTTCGAGCAGCGGCGCGAGGTGCTGTACCGGGACTTCTCGGGGGCGGCGGGCCACATGATGGTGGTCGGCGGTCCGCAGTCCGGCAAGTCGACGATGATGCGGACGCTCGTCTCCTCGTTCGCGCTCACCCACACGCCGGCGGAGGTGCAGTTCTACTGCCTGGACTTCGGTGGCGGCGGCATGGTGTCGCTGGCCGACCTGCCGCACGTCGGCGGCGTGGCGTCCCGGCTGGACCCGGAGCGGGTGCGACGGACGATCGCCGAGGTGGTGGGCGTGCTGAACCGGCGTGAGGAGTTCTTCCGCTCGCACTCCATCGACTCGATCGCGACCTACCGGCGCAAGCGGGCCGCGGGCGAACTGCCCGGCGAGGCCTGGGGCGACGTCTTCCTGGTCGTGGACGGCTGGGGCGGTTTCCGCAACGACTACGACACGCTGGAGCCGGTCGTGTCCGACATCGCGGCGCGCGGTCTCGGGTACGGCATCCACGTGGTGATCACCGCCGCCCGTTACATGGAGGTGCGGGCGGCGCTCAAGGACCAGATGCTGGGCCGGCTCGAACTGCGACTCGGTGACGTCATGGACTCCGAGTTCGACCGCAAGGTCGCGGCGAACGTGCCGGCCGGTGTGCCGGGCCGCGGCCAGGTGCCGGAGAAGCTGCACTTCATGGGCGCGCTGCCGCGGATCGACGGATCGAGTTCGGCGGCCGACCTGTCGGACGGCACGGCGGCGTTCGTACGGTCCGTGCAGGCCTCGTGGGCCGGCGCGCCGGCCCCGGAGGTGCGGCTGCTGCCGCGCAAGCTGCCGGCCGACCGGCTGCCGAAGGGCTTCGAGTACCCGCAGCACGGCATCGCGATCGGCATCGACGAGACGAACCTGGAGCCGGTGTTCGTCGACTTCGAGACGGACCCGTTCTTCATGGTGTTCGGCGAGAGCGAGTCCGGCAAGACGGCGCTGCTCCGGCTCATCGCCAAGCAGCTGTGCGAGCGGTACACGCCCGAGCAGGCGCGGATCGTGGTCGGCGACTACCGGCGGACGATGCTGGAGGCGGTCGCGCCCTCGCACCTCCTGGAGTACGCGCCGATGGCCTCGGCCATGCAGATGCACATGGACGCGATCAACACGGTGATGACGAAGCGGGCGCCCAAGCCCGACATCACCCCACAGCAGCTGCGGGACCGCAGCTGGTGGACGGGTCCGCAACTGTTCGTCCTGGTGGACGACTTCGAGCTGGTGGCCACCAACTCGGGGAACCCGCTGGCGGTCCTGGTGGAGAACCTGCCGTTCGCGCGGGATGTCGGCATCCGGTTCATCGTGGCGCGCAGCGCCGGTGGCGCCTCCCGGGCGATGTACGAGCCGTTCATGCAGCGGGTGAAGGAGCTGGGCGCGCAGGGCGTCATACTCTCCGGCGACCCGCAGGAGGGCGACATCCTGGGCGGTGTCCGCGCGCGGCCGATGCCGCCGGGCCGGGGCACGTTCGTGTCCCGCAAGCGGGGTACGCCGCTGGTGCAGCTCGGCTGGCTGCCCGAGCAGCACTGATGGCGCGGCACCGACGGACAGAGCGGCGCTGACGGAGCGGGCCGGACCGGCGGGTGGATTCCCGCCGTCCGGCCGCGGCGGTCCGACTACTGTGGGTGGGACCGCCGTACCACCGCGAAAGGGAACGCGCCGATGACCGAGGCAGACACGAGCACGACCGGCGCCGAGGGCGCCGCCGCGGCGGCCGCGGCCGCCGAGAAGCAGCGCCAGAAGGACGAGCTGTACGCGCTCGACATCTCGGACGCCGTGTGGGAGGGCGCTCCCGGGACGAACCCGGACGAGGAGCGGGTGGAGATCGCGAAGCTGCCCGAGGGGGCCGTGGCGATGCGTTCGTCCCTCGACAAGGACACGGTGCTGCGGTACACGAAGGCCGAGTGGGACGCGTTCGTCCTCGGGGCCAGGGCCGGCGAGTTCGACCTGCGCTGAGCCGCGGACACGCGTGAGGGGGTGGCCCGTCGTACGGGCCACCCCCTCACGCGTGCGTGCCTGGTGTCACATGCGGAACCGGGCGGCGTTGCCGCGGTCGGTGTCCTGGTAGCCGATGACCGACTCGTCGAGGAGCTGGGCGATGCGCGCCAGGTCCTGGTTCATGCCGGCCATGTCGCGGGTCAGGCGGTCCTGGGTCTCGCGGTACGCGATCTTCGCCTCACCCTCCCAGTTGCCGGCGACGCGGTTGACCTCGGCCATGAGGTCGTCCAGCTTCTGGGTGAGGGTGGTGGAGGTCAGCCGGGTGTCGGCCGCCGCCTGCGTCACGGTGTCGTAATTGACCGCAGTGGTCATGGTGTTGACTCCTGGAGTGAGAAGTGGCCCGGTGGACTGGTCGAGTGGCTCAGACGCCGAGGATGGCGCTCGAGTTGCCGCCGGAACCGCCACTGGTGTCCATCGAACGGAAGGACCGCAGGCGGTCCTCCTCCTCGCGCGAGAACCCGTCGGCGCTCATGCGCATCATCTCTTCGAGGTTCGCGAGCTCCTGGCGCATGCTGCGCAGGCGCTGGTTCAGGTCGTTCTGGACCCGGTCGTACTCCTTGCTCGCAGCACCCTGCCAGCCCGCCTGGACGCGGTCCACCACACTGTTGAGAGAGGTGATGCGGGACTGGAGCTCGTCCGAGAAGTCCTGGATCCGGCCGGCGAGCTTGACTTGTTCGGCACTGGTTACGTTCAGGTCTTTCGACATCTTGCCCCTTCTTCCTTCGGTGACGTCGACGGCGGGGCCGTCGGGCCATCCGGTCGTGATGCGGACGGGAATCTTCTGATGCCGCCCCCGTGCTGGGATCGCACTGCCGTGCGCCCCGCGGTCACTTTAGCCATTGACGGCGGCAGTTCCAACTGCAAAGCGGGGTCGGGATACTTGGCCGACACGCCGGTCAACGGACCCCTCTTCCGCGGCGGCTGTCGCGGATCACGACGGCGGTCCCGGCGACCACGGCCACCAGGACGACACCGATCCCCAACGTGTAGGTGGCGAGCCGTTCGGAGCGCTCCTGGGGCGTCTCCGACAGCGCCAGACGGGCCGGCTCGGGGGCCGGCGGCCGGGGCGGGCGC
>NZ_RDBH01000141.1:1053031-1062805 GCF_008042145.1 Streptomyces sp. adm13(2018) | reverse complement strand
CCGGGGCCCTGCGGGTAGCCGTAACCGGCCTGCTCCGGCGGCGTCCCGGGGTGCGGACGGCTTCCCGCACCCCGGGACGCCGCCGGAGCAGGCCGGTTACGGCTACCCGCAGGGCCCCGGGGCACAGCCCGGCGTCTCCGGGGGCGTACCGCCGCAGGCCCAGGGCGGCTACGGCTACCCGCACCCCGCCGCCGTGCCCCCGCAGGCCGCGGCTCCGCAGCCGCCGCAGGGCGGGCAGCCCGTCGACCCGCGGACCGGGGCGGCCTGGCCCTCGCCCGTGACGCACGACCAGCGGGAGCGGTCCGTGCCGGGCGCCCCGCTCGGCTACAACGCGGCCGTCGAGCTCTCCTCCGACCGGCTCCTGCGGAACAACAAGCAGAAGCCCAAGTCGAGCCGGACGCCCGGCGGCGCCGCCGCCCGCTTCAAGCTCGGCGGCAAGAAGGAGGAGGCGGAGCGGCAGCGCAAGCTGGAGCTGATCCGGACCCCCGTCCTCTCCTGCTACCGGATCGCGGTCATCTCCCTCAAGGGCGGTGTCGGCAAGACCACGACGACCACCGCGCTGGGCGCCACGCTGGCGACCGAGCGGCAGGACAAGATCCTGGCGATCGACGCCAACCCGGACGCCGGCACCCTGGGCCGCCGGGTGCGGCGCGAGACCGGGGCGACCATCCGCGACCTGGTGCAGGCGATCCCGTACCTGCACTCGTACATGGACATCCGCCGGTTCACCTCGCAGGCGCCGTCCGGTCTGGAGATCCTCGCCAACGACGTGGACCCGGCCGTCTCGACGACGTTCAACGACGAGGACTACCGGCGGGCCATCGACGTCCTGGGCAAGCAGTACCCGATCATCCTCACCGACTCGGGCACGGGTCTGCTGTACAGCGCGATGCGCGGGGTGCTCGACCTCGCCGACCAGCTGATCATCATCTCGACGCCCTCCGTGGACGGCGCGTCCAGCGCGTCGACGACGCTGGACTGGCTCTCCGCGCACGGCTACGCGGACCTGGTGCAGCGCTCGATCACGGTCATCTCCGGGGTCCGCGAGACCGGCAAGATGATCAAGGTCGAGGACATCGTCCAGCACTTCCAGACACGCTGCCGCGGTGTCGTGGTCGTGCCCTTCGACGAGCACCTGTCGGCCGGTGCCGAGGTGGACCTCGACATGATGCGGCCGAAGACCCGGGAGGCGTACTTCCACCTCTCGGCGATGGTCGCGGAGGACTTCTCGCGGGCGCAGCAGGCGCAGGGGCTCTGGACCGGCGACGGCCAGGGCGCGATGCCGCCGCACATGGCCCCGCCGATGCCGGGCCAGGCCATGCCCGGACAGCCGATGCCGGGCCAGTTCGCGCCCGCACAGCCCGGACAGCCCGCACAGCCCGGACAGCCCGTGCCGGGGCAGCCGTACGGCGCCCAGCCGATGCCCGGACAGCCGATGCCGGGCCAGTTCGCCCCCGCACAGCCCGGACAGCCCGGGCAGCCCGGTCCGGGGCAGCCGATGCCCGGTCAGCAGCCGTACGGACAACCCGGCCAGACCGGCCAGCCGTACCCGCCGCAGCAGCCGTACGGGCAGCAGCCGGCCCCCGGTCAGTCCTACGGCGCGCCGCCCGCCCCCGGCCAGCCCTACGGCGCCCAGCCGCACCCGGGCCAGCCGCTTCCCGGACAGCAGATCCCGGGCCGGCCGCAGCCCGGCCAGCCGCTCCCCGGACAGCCCGCCCCGGGTCAGCCGTACGGAGCACCGCCCGCTCCCGGACAGCCGTACGGCGCGCCGGGGATGCCGCAGGGCTGGCAGCAGCCGCAGCCGGGCGCGCCGCTGCCTCCGCAGGCCGATCCGCAGGAGCACGGCCAAGGGCAGCCGCCCGGCCAGGTTCGGCCGCAGGACCAGGGACAGGGGCAGGTCCCGCCGCCGAACTGGTCGCAGGAGCAGCCTCCGCAGGCTCCGCCAGCCCCTCAGCAGTAAGGCGTCACAGGAGTAGACCAATGAGGCCCCGCACCGGTCCCCCGGTGCGGGGCCTCTTGGCATTCCCCCAGCCCACAAGGGGTTTGAGGGATCGTTGACGACGGCAGACCACCGCTGATAAACCTTCGCTTCACTCACCGTCAGCCCAAGATCCACGACAGATCCCCCGACGCGAGGTCACGTCCCATGGTCATGGTCACGAAGGTTCCGCCCCGTCACTCCCCCACGCACAGAGCACTCCGCGTGCTGCTCGCCTCCGGTGTCACCGCCGTCTCCCTCGTGGCCGTTCCCGGTACCGCCGCAGCGGAGGACGACAAGGCCGCGGGAAGCACGCTCACCGTCGCCGTCTCGCAGAGCATCGACTCGCTGAGTCCGTTCCTCGCCCAGAAGCTCACCTCGACCAGCATCCACCGGCTGGCCTACGAGTACCTCACCAACTACGACGCCAAGGACGCCCGTACGGTCCCGGGTCTGGCGACCGCGTGGACCCCCTCGGCGGACAAACTGACGTGGACGTACACGATCCGCGAGAACTCGAAGTGGTCCGACGGGAAGCCGGCCACCGCCGAGGACGCGGCCTGGACCTTCAACAAGATGATGACCGACCCGAACGCGGCCACCGCCAACGGCAGCTTCACGGCCAACTTCGCCCGGGTCACCGCGCCCGACCCGAAGACCCTCGTCATCCGGCTCAAGAAGCCGCAGGCCACGATGACCGCACTCGACGTGCCGATCGTGCCCAAGCACGTCTGGGAGAAGGTCGGCGACTTCTCGAAGTTCAACAACGACAAGCAGTTCCCCATCGTGGGCAACGGGCCGTTCGTCATCACGGACTACAAGGTCGACCAGTACATCAAGCTCAAGCCGAACAAGGAGTTCTGGCGGGGCGCCCCCAAGTTCGACGAGCTGGTCTTCAAGTACTACAAGGACGGGGACGCCGCCGTCGCCGCCCTCCAGAAGGGCGAGGTGTCCTTCGTGCCGAACCTGACGCCCGCCCAGGCCGCGGCCCTGAAGACCCAGCAGGACGTCAAGGTCAACGACGCCCCCGGCCGCCGCTTCTACGCCATCGCGACCAACCCCGGAGCGCGCGCCCAGAACGGCGGCACGTTCGGCAACGGCCACAAGGCGCTGCTCGACCCCGCGGTCCGCAAGGCGCTCTTCCTCGCCGTCGACCGCGCCACGCTCGTGGACAAGGTCTTCCAGGGGCACGCCGTCGAGGGCCAGGGCTACATCCCGCCCCGCTTCGGCTCGTACTTCTGGCAGCCGGGCGACGGCCAGAAGCGCGCGTACGACCCCGCCGAGGCGGACAAGGTGCTGGTCGCCGCCGGGTACCGGAAGAACGCCGACGGCAAGCGCGTCGGGAAGGACGGCAAGCCGCTCGACTTCCGGATCCTCTGCCACGCGACCGATCCGAACGACAAGGCCGTCGGCAAGTACCTCCAGGAGTGGTGGGGCGAGCTGGGCATCGGCCTGAAGGTCGAGTGCCTGGACAGCGTCTCCGACCCGTGGGTCAAGGGCGACTACGACCTCGCCTTCGACGGCTGGTCGGTCAACCCCGACCCGGACTACGTCCTGTCCATCCACACCTGCGGAACGCTCCCCGCGACGCCGAAGGACTCCGGGGCCACCGACAACTTCATCTGCGACAAGGAGTTCGACGGCCTCTACGCGCAGCAGGCGGTCGAGTACGACACCGCCAAGCGGGCGGATCTGGTGAAGCGGATGCAGTCCCGGCTGTACGACACGGGGTACATGAACGTCATGGCCTACCCGAACGCCCTTGAGGCGTACCGCACGGACCAGATCGCGTCCATCACGACCATGCCCGAGGCCGCCGGGAACCTCTGGGGCCAGGACGGCTACTGGAGCTGGTGGTCGGCCGTCCCCACGGCCTCCGCCTCCGACGGCGAGGACTCCGGCTCCTCGACGACCCTCTGGCTGGTCCTCGGGCCCGTCGCACTCGTCCTGGTCGCCGTGGGCGTCTGGACCGCCCGCCGCCGTCGCACCACCGCCGACGACCGCGAGTAGTCCGTGACGACCGCGAGCACCCCCGCCGACGTGGTGCGGGCCGAACCGGCCCGCACCACGGACGGCGCACCCCGCACCGGTGCCTCCCTCGGCTATCTCCGCCACGCGGCGGGGAAGCTGGGCGGCGCGCTCGTCTCCCTCTTCGCCGTCCTCGTCACCAGCTTCTTCCTGTTCCGGGTCATCCCCGGTGACCCGGTGAAGGCGATGACGCACGGCATCCCCACCTCGGCCGAACAACTCGCGACACTGCGACGCCAGTTCGGTCTCGACCTGCCGCTGTGGCAGCAGTTCGCCGACTACTGCGCCAAGGCGCTGACCGGCGACCTCGGCACCTCCTTCCAGTTCCGCGCCCCGGTCGGCGACCTCATCGCGGAGAAGCTGCCCGCCACGCTGCTGCTCACCGGCATCGCCGTGGTGATCTACTCGGCGCTCGGGCTCTGGCTCGGCACCCGTTCGGCCTGGCGCCACGGCGGGCTCGGCGACCGGCTCAACACCGGCATCGCGCTGACCCTCTGGTCGGTGCCCTCCTTCTGGCTCGGGCTGCTGCTCATCATCGTGTTCTCGGTCGGCATCGGACCGGTCCCGGGGCTCTTCCCGACCGGGGGCATGGAGTCGGGCACCGGCGAGACCGGCTTCGCGTACGTCCTCGACGTCGCCCACCACCTCGTCCTGCCGGTCGTCACCCTCGTGGCCGTCGGCTACGCGCAGACGCTGCTCGTGATGCGCTCCTCGCTCCTCGACGAGATGGGCGGGGACTACCTGACGACGGCGCGGGCGAAGGGGCTGCGCGACGACGACGTCCGGCGCCGGCACGCCGTGCCGAACGCGCTCCTGCCGACCGTGACCATGGTCTTCATCAACCTGGGGCACGTGGCCGCCGGTTCGATCCTGGTGGAGACGGTGTTCTCCTGGCCGGGGCTCGGCGGGCTGTTCTACCAGGCCCTGAGCGTGCCCGACCTCCCCCTCGTACAAGGACTGTTCGTGGTCTTCGCCGGAGCGATGATCCTGATGAACCTGATCGCCGACCTGCTGTATCCGCTGCTCGACCCGAGGGTGGGCCGATGACCTCGACCGCGTCGGTACCGCCGTCGGCGGCCTCGCTGCGACGGCAGCGCCGCCGGAGCTCGGCCGCCCGCTTCTGGAAGGCGTACCGCGGCCACCGCGCCGGACTGTACGGCCTCGCCGGGCTCGCCCTCATCGCGCTGCTCGCGCTGACCGCCCCGCTGACCGTCGGCGCCGACGTGCAGTCCGTGACCCAGGCCCCCGGCACCGCCCTGGAGTCGCCGAGCGCCGAGTTCCCGCTGGGCACCGACCAGTTCGGCCGCTCCCTGCTCGGGCTGCTGATCTGGGGGGCGCGTATCTCGCTGCTCGTCGGGCTGCTCGCGGCGGCGCTCTCGGTCGCCATCGGCACCCTGGTGGGGATCATCGCCGGGCACTACGGCGGCTGGTTCTCCACGGTGGTCATGCGGATCACCGACTGGTTCCTGGTGATGCCGACCCTGGTCCTCGCGATCGTGCTCGCCACCGTCATGTCCCGGTCGATGTGGACGGTCGTCCTGGCCATCGGGGTGACGTCCTGGCCGACCACGGCCCGCCTGGTGCGGGCCCAGACGATCGCCGTCGAGTCCCGGCCCTACATCGAACGGGCGACCGCCCTCGGCGGCGGGCACGGGCACGTCATGAGCAGGCACGTGCTGCCGAACGTGATGCCGCTGGTGCTCGCGCAGACCACGCTCGGCATCTCGACCGCCATCCTCACCGAGGCGACCCTCGCCTTCCTCGGACTCGGCGACCCGACCGTCGTCTCCTGGGGCGGCATGCTCCAGGACGCCCGCGAGGCCGGCGCCGTCTCCTCCGGGCACTGGTGGTACCTGGCGCCGCCCGGCCTCGCCATCGCCCTGGTCGCGCTCGCGTTCACACTGTGCGGCCGGGCCGTCGAGTCCGTGCTCAACCCGAAGCTGGGAGTGGGCCGATGAACACGCCGAGCCTCCTGGAGGTGCGCGGCCTGCGGGTGACGTACGGGACGGGGGCGGACGCCGTCCCCGCGGTCCGCGGGGTCGACCTGACCCTGGAGGCCGGACGGAAGCTGGGGGTGGCCGGCGAGTCCGGCTGCGGCAAGTCCACCCTGGCGCTGGCGCTGCTGCGGCTGCTGCCGGCCTCGGCCCGGATCGAGGGCGAGGTCCTGCTCGACGGCGAGGACGTCCTCGCCATGAAGTGGGGCCGCCTGCGGGCCGTGCGCTGGGCGGGCGCGTCCATCGTCTTCCAGGGCGCGATGCACTCGCTGAACGCCGTGCACCGGATCGGGGACCAGATCGCCGAACCGCTGCTCGTGCACGGCCGGGCGACCCCGGCCGCGGCCCGCCGGAAGGTCGGCGAGCTGCTCGAACACGTCGGGCTGCCGGCCGCGCGGGCCGCCTCCCATCCGCACGAGCTGTCCGGCGGGCAGCGGCAGCGCGTGATGATCGCGATGGCGCTGGCCTGCGATCCGCAGCTGATCGTCGCGGACGAGCCGACGACCGCGCTGGACGTCATGATCCAGGCCCAGATCCTGCGGCTGATCGAGCGGCTCGTCGCCGAGCAGTCCATCAGCCTGCTGATGATCAGCCACGACCTCGCGGTCCTCGCCGACACCTGCGACCGGCTGGCCGTGATGTACGCGGGCCGGGTCGTCGAGGAGGGGCCGGCCCGGGACGTGTACGAGGCCGCGCGGCACCCCTACGGCCGGGCCCTGTCCTCGGCCTTCCCGCGGATCGGCGACCCGGCGTCCCGGCGCGCGCCGCGCGGACTGCCGGGCGACCCGCCGGACCCGGCGGACCTGCCCGGCGGCTGCTCCTTCCGCCCCCGCTGCCCGGTGGCGGTGGAGGCGTGCGGGGAGATCGAGCTGGAGCTACGGGAGGCGGCCGCGGACCACCGGGCCGCCTGCGTCCACGTGGGGAGCGCGTCATGAGTACGGAGACGGCCGAGCGTACGGAGAAGGCGGCGGCCCTGCTGTCGGCGCGGGGGCTGCACGTCACCTTCCCCGGGCGGCGGGGAGCGCCGCCCGCCCGGGCGGTCGACGGGGTGGACCTGGACATCGGGGCGGGCGAGATCGTGGCCCTCGTCGGGGAGTCCGGCTGCGGCAAGACGACCCTGGCCCGCTCGCTCCTCGGCCTGGTCCGGCCCACGTCCGGGACCATCTCCTTCGACGGGAAGCCGCTCGGGTACGGCTCCGCGGCCCTCAAGGCGTACCGGCGGCGGGCCCAGCTGGTCCTCCAGGACCCGAGCGGCTCGCTGAACCCCCGGCACACCGTGTACGACGCGGTGGCGGAGGGGCTGCGGATCCACGGCCACCCGGGCGACGAGCGGGCGGCGGTCGCGGGGGCCCTGGCACGGGCCGGGCTCCGCCCTCCCGAGCGCTTCTTCCTGCGCTACCCGCACGAGCTGTCCGGCGGTCAGCGGCAGCGGGTCGTCATCGCGGGCGCGCTGGTCCTGGAGCCCGAACTCATCGTCGCCGACGAGCCGGTGGCCTCCCTGGACGCCTCCGTACGGGGCGAGATCCTGGCGCTGCTGCTGCGCCTGCGGGACGAACTCGGGCTGTCCGCGCTGGTGGTGACGCACGACCTGGGGCTCGCGTGGAACATCGCGGACCGGGTGGCGGTGATGTACCTCGGGCGGGTCGTGGAGACCGGCAGGGTGGAGTCGGTCCTGACCGCTCCCCGGCACCCGTACACCCAGGCACTGCTGTCGGTGCTGCCGGAGTCCGGGGGTGCGCCGGTGGTGCTGACCGGTGAGCCGCCGGACCCGTCGCGGATCCCGTCCGGCTGCCGCTTCCACGCCCGCTGTCAGGTCCTGGCCTCGGGAGCGGCGGCGGCGGTCGCGGACCGCTGCCGCGGCGAGGGCCTGCCGGTGCTGGGCGGCGGGGGCGAACAGGAGGCGGCCTGCCACTGGGTGGCGCGGGAACCGGCGCTCTGAGCCGGGCCGGCGCGGTGGCCCGGGGCGCCGCGCCGGGGCCACCCGGTCGGCGGGGCCGGCCTGTCGTCAGGGGTGGCCGGACGACGGGGCCGGCCTGTCCGGCCCATTCGGCCTATCCGGCCTGGGGGTTCTCCCGGTCGTAGGCCTCGGTCAGCTCCCGGCAGCGCTTCACGTCGCCGGCCATCGCCTCCAGGAGGTCGTCCAGGGTGTCGAACCTGAGCATCCCGCGGACGTACGCGAGGAAGTCCACGGCCACGTGCAGCCCGTACAGGTCGAGGCCCTCGCGGTCGATCGCGTACGCCTCCACCGTCCGCTCGGTGCCGTTGAACTGCGGGTTGGTGCCCACCGAGATGGCGGCCGGCATCCGCTCGCCGGCGGCCGTCAGCCAGCCGGCGTAGACGCCGTCGGCGGGGACCGCGGTGTGCGGGAGGGTCTCGACGTTGGCCGTCGGGAAGCCCAGCTCGCGGCCGCGCTGCGCGCCCCGGACCACGACGCCCTCGACGCGGTGCGGACGGCCGAGGATCTCGCCGGCCCCGGTCATGTCGCCCTCGGCGACGAGGCGGCGGGTGAGGGTCGAGGAGAAGGGGTCGCCGCCGCCCGCCGTACCGCTGACGTACAGGTCGATGACCTCGACCTCGTAGTCGTAGGTGGCGCCGAGCTCGGACAGGAAGGCGACGTTTCCGGCGGCGCGGTGGCCGAAGCGGAAGTTCGGGCCCTCGATGACGGCCTTCGCGTGCAGCTTGTCGACGAGCACCTTGACGATGAAGTCCGCCGGGGACAGCTGGGAGAACTCGGCGGTGAACGGCAGGACGAGCACCGCGTCCACGCCGAGGCCGGCCATCAGCTCGGCGCGCCGGTGGTGCGGGGCGAGCAGCGGCGGGTGGCTGCCGGGCCGCACGACCTCGGAGGGGTGCGGGTCGAAGGTGACCACCACGGAGGGGACGCCGAGTTCCCGGGCGCGGTCGACGGCCCGCCCGATGATCAGCTGGTGCCCGCGGTGCACACCGTCGTAGGAGCCGATGGTGACGACGCTGCGCCCCCAGTCCTGGGGGATGTCCTCCAAGCCACGCCAGCGCTGCACTGTGACCGCTCCTCGTCCGCCTGTTCGCCGATTACGCAGGTCTAAGACTGCCATGCCCGGGGCCGTCGGTTCGCATCGGCATGGAAGTGCCGGGGGTCCGCAGCGCCCGGAGGGTCTCCCGGCCGAGCAGCGGCGCCCACGCCCCCGGGTCCGCGACGGCCCAGCCGGCGAGCAGCCCGGCGAACGCGGGCCGGGCGTGGACGCGTCCCGCGAGGGCCCGGTCGCACAGGGCCGCGCCCTCGGGGGTACGGGCCCAGAGGGCGCCGACCCGGTGGGTGAGCACCCGGGTGCGCGGCTCGCTGCGGCGCTCGGCGTCCTCGGCGGCGGCCGCCAGGAGGGCGTCCAGGACGGTCGGCTCCCCGCCCGTGTACCGCTCGTGCTCCAGGAGTACGTCGAGGAGTTCGGTCCGCAGGTACCGGGAGGCTCCGGTGCCGGGCGCGGCGAGGACGGGGGCGAGGGCGCGTCGGACCGGGACGGGGCCGGTCCGGATCAGGCCCGAGACCAGGGGGAAGAGGACGGCCCGGGCGGCGGGGCCGTACTCCAGGCGGCGGTCGACGAAGGCGGCCGCGTGGTCCGCGCCCGCGGGGTGGCGGGCGACGTAGCCGCGGACGAGGGAGGCGGCCCGGCGGGCGAGCGCGGGCGTGTCGACGTCGGCGAGGGCTCGCAGGGTGGCGGCCGGGGCCTCGCCCGTACCGTCCAGGCGGGCCGCGAGGGCGGCGAGGACCGGCCCGGGGTCGGCCGGGAGGGCCTCCAC
>NZ_RDBH01000141.1:1047631-1052931 GCF_008042145.1 Streptomyces sp. adm13(2018) | reverse complement strand
GCCGGACGGTCGGGGCGGGGGCGACGCCCCGGGCGCGGCGGGCGCAGAAGGCGGCGAGGGCGGTGGTGCGTCCGGTGCCGGGGGCGCCGACGAGGGCGAGCACCGACGCCCCGCTGGTGGCGAAGCGGGCGAACTCGCGGACGCAGTCGGGTCGTTCGACGGGCTCGGGCCAGGAGTCGGGTTCCCGTACGGGTCCGGTGGAGGTGGCGGTGAGTTCCAGGATGGCGGCGAGGTTGAGGTCGGGGCCGTAGGCGGGGACGGTGGCCGCGTTGCGTCGGAGGAGGGTGGCGAGGCGGTCGTCGGTGCGCAGCCGCACCGCGTAGCCGGCGGCCCGGCGGTCGCCGTGCAGGGCGGTGCCGAGGACGGCGAGGACGGTGCCGGTGGCGATGTCGAGGACGGGGCCGCCCGCGGCCTGGCCGCCGAGCCGGAGGGCGTCGGCGCCTTCGGTGCCGACGGCGAGTTCCAGGGCGTCGGCGAGGGAGTGGAAGCGGTCGGCGGCGGTGTAGGTGACGGCGGCGGGGCCGAGGACCCGCGCCTCGCGCCAGCCGTGGGCGGGGATCCGGACGTAGGTGCCGGGTTCGATCTCGGGCCGGGTCGCGAGCGGCAGCGGCCGGACGCCGAGACCCTCGGTCCGGACGAGCGCGAGGCCGCTCTCCGGGAGGGGGATGACGGCGTCGGCCTCGGCGAGCCAGCTCCGGTCGCCGGGGGCGCGCAGGAGGACGCGGCTGAGCCCGTCGACGGCCTCGTGGCTGGTGACGACCGTTCCGTGGTGGTCGGCGAGGAAGCCGGTGCCGCGCGCCCGGCCCGCCGGATCGCAGATCCGCACCAGCGTCGCCAGGTCCCCGCGTCCCATGGTGTCGACGGTAGGTCGCCGGTGATCACGCGGGAGACCATCGGGAGGGAACACGCCCCCTGGCGCTCCCCCTTTCGCTTCGAGCGCCTCCCTGATCGGGTGATTCTCCGGCGTTCGGCCGGAAAGGATCTCGCGGGGGAACCCGGGGGGAGACGAGTGGGGCGGGCACGCGTGCGTGCCCGCCCCACTCGTGAGCCCGTGAGGAGCTCCGTACCGTTCGGATCAGCCGACTCAGCCGAACACGGCCAGGCTCTTGGCCTTGCCCTTCTGGTCCTCGACCAGGGCCAGCAGCGTCCCCCCGGGCCCGAAGACGGCGACGGGACCCGCCGGGTAGGCGGGCATCTCCAGGCGGACGCCGTTGAGGAGCAGCTTGGCGCGCTTCTCGTCGACGTCCCACCGGGGGAAGGCCGCCGAGGCCGCGTCGGCGACCGGCATGACCGTGAGCTCCTCCTGGAGCTGGTCGAGCGTCTTCGCCGAGTCCAGCTTGTACGGGCCGACCCGGGTGCGGCGCAGCGCGGTCAGGTGCCCGCCCACGCCGAGTCCGGCGCCGAGGTCCCGGGCGAGGGCCCGGATGTACGTACCGGAGGAGCAGACGACGGAGACGACCAGGTCGACGACGGGGGTGCCGTCCTCGGCGGTCGCCTCACGGACGTCGTACACCTGGAAGGAGGAGACGGTGACCGGGCGGGCCGGGATCTCGAACTCCTCGCCGCCCCGCACGCGGGCGTACGAGCGCTTGCCGTCGATCTTGATCGCGGAGACCTTCGACGGCACCTGCATGATGGCGCCGGTCAGCTCGGCGACGCCCGCGTCGATCCCCTCGCGGGTCACCTCGGAGGCGTCGACCGAGGCCGTGATCTCGCCCTCGGCGTCGTCGGTGACCGTCGTCTGGCCCAGGCGGATGGTGCCGAGGTACTCCTTCTCGGTCAGCGCGAGGTGACCGAGGAGCTTGGTCGCCCGCTCCACGCCGAGGACGAGGACACCGGTGGCCATGGGGTCGAGGGTGCCCGCGTGGCCGACGCGGCGGGTCCTGGCGATCCCGCGCATCTTGGCCACCACGTCGTGCGAGGTGAAGCCCGACGGCTTGTCGACGATGACGAGGCCGTCCTGGGGACCCCGCCCGGCCGGGGCCGGGGGGGTCTTCGCTGCGTTGCTCATTCGGCGGCTTCGTCCTCGCCCGGCTTCTTGTAGGGGTCGGCTTCTCCCGCGAAGGTGGCGCCCGAGGACGCCTCCCGCACCTGCTCGTCCGAGGCGCGCGCCTTGTCGAGGAGGTCCTCGATGGTCCGGGCGTTCTCCGGGAGGGCGTCGGCCACGAAGGTCAGGGTCGGGGTGAACTTGGTCCCGGCCGCGCGGCCCACGGCCGAACGGAGGATGCCCTTGGCGCTCTCCAGGCCGGCGGCGGCGCTCGCCCGGTCCTCGTCGTCGCCGTAGACCGTGTAGAAGACCGTGGCCTCCCGCAGGTCGCCGGTGACGCGGGTGTCCGTGATGGTCACGTGCGTGCCCAGGCGGGGGTCCTTGATGCCGCGCTGCAGCTTCTCGGCGACCACCTCCCGGATGAGGTCTGCCAGCTTCTTCGCCCGCGCGTTGTCGGCCACTGGTCCTTCTCCTTCTTTGCCTTGCTCAACATCAGTCTTCTTCAGTGTGGAGCCTGCGGCGCACCGACAGCAGCTCCACCTCGGGGCGGGCGGCGACGAGCCGCTCGCACCGGTCCAGTACGTCGCTGAGGTGCCCCGTGTCCCCCGACACCATCGCGACGCCGATCTCGGCCCGTCGGTGGAGGTCCTGGCCGCCGACCTCCGCCACGCTCACCGCGAACTTCCGCTGGAGCTCGGCGACGATCGGCTTGACGACGGAGCGTTTCTCCTTCAACGAACGAACGTCGCCGAGGAGCAGATCGAAGGACAGCGTCCCCACATACATGTGTGTCCGGATGTCCCGCCGGTTCGGGTTCGGTGTGCCCGCCGACCGCTCGGCGGGGACATCCGAAACCGTACACGCAACGGCCGGGGCCGATCGACGGAATAGTTTCCGCCGACCGGCCCCGGCTCACTGCTGCGATCGGACGCGATCAGGCGCGCGGCTTCTCGCGCATCTCGTACGTCGCGATGACGTCGTCGATCTTGATGTCGTTGAAGTTTCCGAGGTTGATACCGCCCTCGAAGCCTTCGCGGATCTCGGTGACGTCGTCCTTGAAGCGGCGCAGACCGTGGATCGTGAGGTCCTCGGCGATGACCTTGCCGTCGCGGACGAGGCGCGCCTTGGTGTTGCGCTTGACCTCGCCGGAGCGGATGAGGACACCGGCGATGTTGCCCAGCTTGGACGAGCGGAAGACCTCGCGGATCTCCGCCGTACCGAGCTCGACCTCTTCGTACTCCGGCTTGAGGAGGCCCTTGAGCGCCGCCTCGATTTCCTCGATCGCCTGGTAGATGACCGAGTAGTACCGGACGTCGACGCCCTCGCGCTCCGCCATCTGCGCGGCACGGCCGGCCGCACGGACGTTGTAGCCGATGACGATGGCGTCGGAGCCCATGGCCAGGTCGATGTCCGACTCCGTGACCGCACCCACACCGCGGTGCAGGACGCGGATGTCGACCTCTTCGCCGACGTCGAGCTGGAGCAGCGAGGCTTCGAGGGCCTCGACCGCACCGGACGCGTCGCCCTTGATGATGAGGTTGAGTTCCTGGACGAGACCGGCCTTGAGCACCTTGTCGAGGTCCTCGAGGGACACCCGGCGGACGCGCTTGGCGAAGGCGGCGTTGCGCTCACGCGCAGCGCGCTTCTCGGCGATCTGACGGGCCGTACGGTCCTCGTCGACGACCAGGAGGTTGTCGCCGGCACCCGGGACGTTGGTGAGACCCAGGACGAGGACGGGAGTCGACGGGGTCGCCTCCTCGACGTTGTTGCCCTTGTCGTCGAGCATCGCCCGGACACGGCCGTACGCGTCGCCGACCACCACGGTGTCGCCGATGCGCAGCGTTCCGCGCTGGACGAGGACGGTCGAGACCGCACCGCGGCCGCGGTCGAGGTGGGACTCGATCGCGATGCCCTGCGCGTCCTGGTTCGGGTTGGCCCGCAGGTCGAGCGAGGCGTCGGCGGTGAGGACGACGGCCTCCAGCAGGGAGTCGATGTGCAGACCCTGCTTGGCGGAGATGTCGACGAACATCGTGTCGCCGCCGTACTCCTCGGCCACCAGACCGAACTCGGTCAGCTGACCGCGGACCTTGGTCGGGTCCGCACCCTCGACGTCGATCTTGTTGACCGCGACGACGATCGGGACGCCGGCGGCCTTGGCGTGGTTGAGCGCCTCGATCGTCTGCGGCATGACGCCGTCGTTGGCCGCGACCACGAGGATCGCGATGTCGGTCGACTTCGCACCACGGGCACGCATGGCGGTGAACGCCTCGTGACCCGGGGTGTCGATGAAGGTGATCTTGCGGTCCTCGCCGTTGACCTCGGTGCCCACCTGGTAGGCGCCGATGCCCTGGGTGATGCCACCGGCCTCGCCCGCGACGACGTTCGTCTTGCGGATCGCGTCGAGCAGTCGGGTCTTACCGTGGTCGACGTGACCCATGACGGTGACGACCGGCGGACGGGAGACCAGAGCCTCTTCGCCGCCCTCGTCCTCGCCGAACTCGATGTCGAAGGACTCGAGGAGCTCGCGGTCCTCCTCCTCCGGGGAGACGATCTGAACCTGGTAGTTCATCTCCTCGCCGAGCATCGTCAGCGTGTCGTCGGAGACGGACTGCGTGGCCGTGACCATCTCACCGAGGTTCATCATCACCGCGACGAGCGACGCCGGGTTGGCGCCGATCTTCTCGGCGAAGTCGGTGAGGGAGGCACCGCGGGACAGCCGGATGACCTCGCCGCCACCGCGCGGGAGCATCACGCCGCCCACGGACGGGGCCTGCATGGCCTCGTACTCCTGGCGCCTCTGACGCTTCGACTTGCGACCGCGACGCGCGGGACCGCCGGGACGACCGAAGGCGCCCTGCGTGCCACCACGGCCACCGGGACCGCCGGGACGGCCACCGAAGCCGCCGGGACGACCGCCGAAGCCGCCGCCACCGGGACCACCCGGACGACCGCCGCCGCCACCGGGACCACCGGGACGACCGGCGAAGCCGCCGCCGCCACCGCCGGGACCGGCCGGACGACCGGCGAAGCCGGGACGACCGCCGCCGCCACCGCCGGGACCACCCGGACGACCGCCGGGGCCACCGGGACCACGGCCGCCGCCGCCCGGACCGGGACGCGGGCCGGCAGCGGGACGCTGCGGCATCATGCCCGGGTTGGGACGGTTACCGCCGGGCGCGCCGCCCGGACGGGGAGCCTGCGGACGGGGCATCCCACCGGGGGTGGGACGGGCGCCGCCCTGACCCTGCGGGCGCGGGGCGCCGCCGGGGCCGCCCTGCGGACGCGGGGCGCCGCGCGCCCGCAGGGTCAGGGC
>NZ_RDBH01000141.1:1031757-1047531 GCF_008042145.1 Streptomyces sp. adm13(2018) | reverse complement strand
CGCTGCCAAGCCCGGCGCGCCTCGCAAGGCCGCCCCCTCGAAGCCCGCGGCGGCCGGAGACGGCGCCGCGGGCTTCGAGGGGGCGGCCTTGCGAGGCGCGCCGGGCTTGGCAGCGGTCTTGCCGGCGTTGCCGCCGGGACCCTGCAAAGCGTCAGTCAACTTGCGCACGACCGGCGCCTCGATCGTCGAGGACGCCGAACGGACGAATTCACCGAGTTCTTGGAGCTTGGCCATGACGACCTTGCTCTCCACACCGAACTCCTTGGCGAGTTCGTATACCCGGACCTTAGCCACTTCGCTCCTTTGAGGTCCGGGTTACCGCCGGACCGTCGCTACTTCATGGGCGTACTCATCGCGTACTCATCGAGTGCTCATCGCAATCTCGACCTACTTCCAACTCGCGAGGTACCTGACCGCACGGTGTTCCGTGCCGTACTTCTTCACTGCGGTGCCGACCGTTCGACATGGAGGCGGACGTCCGCCGTTTCGAGCGGACCCTGGACCCGGAAGGCCCTCGGGAACGCTCGGCGGCGGACCGCCAGGTCGAGACAAGCCACGGCGGGGTGCACATAAGCACCCCGGCCGGGCAGCGTACCGCGATGATCGGGGACGCACTCGTCCTTGTTCACCACGATCCGCAGCAGATCGCTCTTGGCCGCTCGCTCCCGGCATCCCACACAGGTTCGCTCAGGGCACGCGCGGGCTTGCGTCCGGCCAGACACGATTAAGTCTACCTCCCCGTACCGACCTCACCTGTTTGGGGCAAGAATCGAACAGTTGTTGGCCAAAAAACGGTCTCAGGCCTCGGAAGCGTCCGGCTCGGTGTCCGGCCTGATGTCGATCCGCCAGCCGGTGAGGCGCGCGGCGAGGCGGGCGTTCTGCCCCTCCTTGCCGATGGCCAGCGACAGCTGGTAGTCGGGGACCGTCACCCGGGCGGAGCGGGCCGCCATGTCGACGACCTCGACCCTGGACACCTGCGCCGGGGAGAGCGCGTTCGCCACCATCTCGGCCGGGTCGTCCGACCAGTCGACGATGTCGATCTTCTCGCCGAGCAGCTCCGCCATCACGTTGCGGACGCGGCTGCCCATCGGGCCGATGCAGGCGCCCTTGGGGTTCAGGCCCGAACGGGTGGAACGGACGGCGATCTTGGTGCGGTGACCGGCCTCGCGGGCGATGGCCGCGATCTCGACGGAACCGTCGGCGATCTCGGGCACCTCCAGGGCGAAGAGCTTCTTCACCAGATTGGGGTGGGTGCGCGAAAGGGTGACCGAGGGTCCGCGGACGCCCTTCGCCACCCGGACGACGTACGTCCGCAGGCGCAGGCCGTGCGTGTACTCCTCGCCCGGCACCTGCTCCTGCACCGGGAGGATGGCCTCCAGCTTGTCGTCCAGCCGGACCAGGACGTTCTTCGGGTCCTTGCCCTGCTGTACGACACCGGCGACGACATCGCCCTCGCGGCGCGCGTACTCGCCGAACGTCACGTCGTTCTCGGCGTCGCGCAGCCGCTGCTGGATCACCTGGCGGGCGGTGCTCGCCGCGATCCGGCCGAAGTCCGACGGGGTGTCGTCGAAGTCCTTGGGCTCCTGGCCCTCCTCCAGCTCGGCGGGGTCTTCCTTGGCCCACACCGTCACGTGGCCGGAGGCCCGGTCCAGCTCCACGCGCGCGTGGCGGCGGGCGTCGGGGGTGCGGTGGTAGGCGATGAGGAGGGCCGATTCGATCGCCTCGACCAGCAGGTCGAACGAGATCTCCTTCTCATGCGCCAAGCCCTTGAGAAGCTTCACGTCGATGTCCACGGCTACGCCTCCTCTTCCTTCTTGTCCTTGCGGTTGAACTCGATCTCGACACGCGCCTTGGCGATGTCGGCGAAGGCGACCCGGCGGGCGGTGGGCTTGCGCCCCTTCACGCCCGGCACTTCGAGGTCGAGGCCGTCCTCGTCCACGGCGAGGATCCGGGCGACGAGCTCGCCGTCCTCGGCCAGCTGGAACTTGACCAGACGGCCGGTGGCGCGCACGTAGTGGCGGTGCTCCGTCAGGGGGCGGTCGGCACCGGGCGAGCTGACTTCGAGGACGTACTCGCCCTCGCCCATCGCGTCGCCCTCGTCGAGCTTCTCGGAGATCGCGCGGCTCAGCTCGGCACAGACGTCCAGCTCGACGCCCTCGTCCGAGTCGACGACGATCCGCAGCAGCCCGCGGCGGCCGGCCCGGGACACCTCGATCTCTTCCAGATCCAGGTCCTTCGCGGCGACGAGTGGCT
Source organism: Streptomyces sp. adm13(2018) (assembly GCF_008042145.1). GTDB lineage: Bacteria > Actinomycetota > Actinomycetes > Streptomycetales > Streptomycetaceae > Streptomyces. The sequence continues at coordinate 1,045,278 of NZ_RDBH01000141.1, read as the reverse complement.
CCACGAGTCCGCGCAGCCTGTCGCTCTGGGTGGTGCTCATCCGGGTGACTCCTCGGCCGCGTGTGCTGTTGTGGGTTCGTCGCGTGTCAGACCAAAGGGTATCCGGTCCGGGAGGGTGTTGCCGTCCACCGGCCCGGGGCCCGCGGGTACGCTCGCCTGCGGTGATCCCGACGATCTTCGACGACGTACCACGGCCGAGGGAGAGAGCGTGACGACGACGGGCAGGCGCGCACTCCTGACGGCGGGGGCCTCGGCCGCCGCCGCGGCGGCGCTCACGGGCTGCACCTCTTCCGGGGACCCGGGCCCCCGGAAGCCGGACCCGGCCGCGCGGGAGGCCGAGCGGGTGGCACGCGCCGAGGCCGCGCTCCGGCTACGCTCCGTCACCGCCTCCCGGGCCCTGCTGGAACGTTACGACGCCGCTCTCGCCGCCCATCCGGCCCTCGCGCCCCGGCTGACGCCGCTGCGACGCTCCGTAGCGGCGCACGCCGCCGCGCTCGGTGAGGGCGGGACGACCGTACGGCCCGCGACCGCCCCGCCGACCCCCGGCGCTCACGGCCCGCCCGCCCGTCCGCCGCCGCCTCGGCCGACCCGCTTGCCGCGCTGAAGGAGCTCGCGGCGGCCGAGCGCACGGCCGCCGACGCGCACACCGCCGCCCTGGTCACCGCCCCGCCCGAGTACGCCCGGCTGCTGGCCTCGGTGGCCGCGGCCGGCGCCGCCCACGCCTATCTGCTGACCGAAGGAGCACGGGCATGAGCGCCCTCGACGCGACCCAGGCCGCGCTGGCCGCCGAGCACGCGGCGGTCTACGGGTACGGGGTCGTCGGCGGCCGGATCGGTCCGGACCGCCGGGCCGAGGCCACCGCCGCGTACGAGGCGCACCGGGCCCGCCGGGACGCGCTCCGCCGGAGCGTCCGCGACCTGGGCGGTGCGCCGGTGGCGGCCGAGGCCGCGTACGCACTGCCGTTCCGGGTCGCCGACCCGGCCGGCGCGGTCCGGCTCGCGGCCGTCCTGGAGGACCGGCTGGCCGGGGTCTACTCCGATCTGGTCCGTGCCACCGAGGGCTCCCGGCGCCGCGAGGCGGCCGCCGCGCTGCGGGAGGCGGCGGTACGAGCGGTGCGCTGGCGCGGTAGCGACGTAACCTTTCCTGGGCTCGCCGAGCGGGTGTGAGCCCCGCCCCGACCGAAGGAACAACGTACGCATGGCTTTCGAACCGCCGCAGCGACTGACCAGGACGCTCGGTGAGACGTACGGGGACGCCGCGGCGGCCGAGTGGCTCGGGAAGCTGCCCGGGCTCGCCGACCGGGTGCTCGACGACGCCTCGCTGGACGGCGAGCGGGTGACGGCGCCCGGCGGACGCAGCAGCCTGGTCGTCCTCGTCCGGCGGTCCGACGGCTCCCCCGCCGCGCTCAAGCTCGCACCCGCCTTCGCCCGGCCCGACCTGGAGCGGGACGCCCTCGCGCACTGGGACGGCTGGGGAGCGGTCCAGCTGCTCGACGAGGCCGCGGAGGGCGCGCTCGTCCTCGAACGGCTGCACCCCGAGGTCTCGCTGCGCTCGCTCCCGGAGGCGAAGGCGCTCCTGGAGGCGGCCGGGACCGTACGGAAGCTCTGGGTCGAGCCGGCCCCGGAGCACGGCTTCGAGACGGTGGCCGAGCGGACCGCCCGGCAGGCCGCGGCGATGACCCCGCACCTGGCCGGAGAGGCGACCGCCGACCTGACGGCCGCGGCGCTGGCGGCGCGCGAGGAGCTGCTCGCCGACGCCGGGGAGACGCTGCTGCTGCACGGGAACTTCCGGCAGGGCAAGGTGCTCGGCGGCGACCGCGCGCCCTGGCTGGCCGTCGGCCCCGAGCCGCTGGTCGGCGAGCGGGCGTACGACCTCGCCCGGCTCGTACGGGACCGGGTGGAGGACCTGGTGGCCGCGTCCTCGGGGGCCTCCGCGGCCCGGCGGCGGGTCAACCGGCTGGCGGACTCGCTGGACCTGGACCGGGAGCGGCTGCGCGGCTGGACCCTGTTCCGCGCGGTCGAGTCGGGCACGCGGGCGCTGGCCGCGGGACGGCGGCAGGATGCCGAGCTGCTTCTGGAGTTCGCCGGCTGGCTGTAGGGGAATACCCCTTTTGTACCGTTCGGCTCGACTCAGGGGGCCGTGATGATCGAAGAGCTGCTGATGGCGGTGGCCGGCGCGGCCGCGGCGATGGGCGTCTACACGGGCGCGGCGGCGCGGGTCGTGAAGCAGTACGAGCGCGGCGTCGTCTTCCGCTTCGGCCGGCTGCGCGCCGATGTGCGGTCGCCGGGCTTCACGATGATCGTTCCCGTCGTGGACCGTCTGCACAAGGTGAACATGCAGATCGTGACGATGCCCGTGCCCGCCCAGGAGGGCATCACCCGGGACAACGTGACGGTGCGGGTCGACGCGGTCGTCTACTTCAAGGTCGTGGACGCGGCGGAGGCGCTGATCCGGGTCGAGGACTACAAGTTCGCGGTCTCGCAGATGGCGCAGACCTCGCTGCGGTCGATCATCGGCAAGAGCGACCTCGACGACCTGCTGTCGAACCGGGAGAAGCTGAACCAGGGCCTGGAGCTGATGCTGGACTCCCCCGCGATCGGCTGGGGCGTGCAGATCGACCGGGTCGAGATCAAGGACGTCTCGCTGCCGGAGACGATGAAGCGCTCGATGGCGCGGCAGGCGGAGGCGGACCGGGAGCGCCGGGCGCGGGTGATCAACGCGGACGCCGAGCTGCAGGCCTCGAAGAAGCTGGCGGAGGCGGCCGGGGTGATGTCGGCGCAGCCCGCGGCGCTCCAGCTCCGGCTGCTGCAGACGGTGATGGCCGTGTCGGCCGAGAAGAACTCGACGCTGGTGCTGCCGATCCCGGTGGAGCTGCTGCGGTTCCTGGAGCGGGCGACGCCGGGGTCCGGGTCGGAGGAGTCGGAGGACACGGCCCCGCCGCCCGCCGTCCCGCCGGCCTACCCGCGGGGCCCGGTGGACGGGGCGGGGGTGGAGCCGGTGGAGGACCTGACGGGCGCCTCGGTGGAACCGGCACCGCCGGAGGAGTGAGCGCGCGGCAACGTACGCCGCCGCGCCCGCCCGGGTACGACAACGGGATGCGGGGCCGTCCGGCGGCCCCGCACCCCGTTCGGGCGGGTCAGGCGGTGAGGCGGGCCAGCGCCTCGGCGACCGTGAGCTCCTCGCGCTCGCCGGTGCGGCGGTCCTTCAGCTCCACGACGCCCTCGGCCGCGCGGCGGCCGGCGACCAGGATCTTCGGGACGCCCATGAGCTCCGCGTCGGTGAACTTGACGCCGGGCGAGACGCCCGCGCGGTCGTCGACCAGGACGCGGAGGCCGGCGGCGGACAGCTGGTCGGAGACCTCCAGGGCCAGCTCCGTCTGGAGGGCCTTGCCGGCGGCGACGACGTGGACGTCGGCCGGGGCGACCTCGGCCGGCCAGCACAGGCCCTTGTCGTCGGCCGTCTGCTCCGCCAGCGCGGCGACGGCGCGCGAGACGCCGATGCCGTACGAGCCCATGGTGACGCGGACGGGCTTGCCGTTCTGGCCCAGGACGTCGAGCTTGAGGGCGTCGGCGTACTTGCGGCCGAGCTGGAAGATGTGGCCGATCTCGATGGCGCGGTCCAGCTTGAGGCCGGTGCCGCACGCGGGGCACGGGTCGCCCTCCTCGACCACGACGACGTCGACGTACTCCTCGACCTCGAAGTCGCGGCCCGCGACGACGTTCTTCGCGTGCACGCCGTCCTTGTTGGCGCCCGTGATCCACGCGGTGCCGGGCGCCACGCGCGGGTCGGCGACGTACCTGACCTTCTCCAGGCCCTGCGGGCCGACGTAGCCACGGACGAGGTCGGCGCGCTCGGCGAAGTCGGCCTCGGTGACCAACTCGACGGCGGCCGGCGCGAAGTGGTCCTCGACCTTGCCCAGGTCGACCTCGCGGTCGCCGGGCACGCCGACGGCGACGATCTCGCCGTCGACCTTCACGAGGAGGTTCTTCAGGGTGGCGGAGGCCGGGACGCCGAGGAAGGCGGCGAGGGTCTCGATCGTCGGGGTGTCCGGGGTGGGGATCTCCTCGACGGCCGCGACGGCGGAGCCGTCGACCGGCGCGAGCACGTACGAGACGGCCTCGGTGTTCGCCGCGAAGTCGCAGTTCGGGCAGTCGGCGAAGGTGTCCTCGCCGGCCTCGGCGGGGGCCAGGAACTCCTCCGACTTGGAGCCGCCCATGGCACCCGCGGTGGCCGCGACGATGCGGTAGTCGAGGCCGAGGCGCTCGAAGACCCGCCGGTAGGCCTCGCGGTGCAGGCCGTAGGACCGGGCGAGGCCCTCGTCCTCCGTGTCGAAGGAGTACGAGTCCTTCATGAGGAACTCGCGGCCGCGGAGGATGCCGGCGCGGGGGCGGGCCTCGTCGCGGAACTTGTTCTGGATCTGGTAGAGGATGACCGGCAGGTCCTTGTACGAGGAGCACTGGTCCTTGACGAGGAGGGTGAAGATCTCCTCGTGCGTCGGGCCGAGCAGGTAGTCGCCGCCCTTGCGGTCCTGGAGGCGGAACAGCTCGGCGCCGTACTCGTCCCAGCGGCCCGTCGCCTCGTACGGCTCACGCGGCAGCAGCGCGGGGAGGGTGACCTCCTGCGCGCCGATGGCGTCCATCTCCTCGCGGACGATGCGCTCGACGTTGGAGAGGACCTTCTTGCCGAGGGGCAGCCAGCTCCAGATGCCGGCGGCGGTACGGCGCACGTAGCCGGCGCGGACGAGGAGCTTGTGGCTGAGGACCTCGGCGTCGGCCGGGTCGTCGCGCAGCGTCTTCGCCATCAACTGGGACATGCGCTGGACCGGTGCGTTGGCCATGGTTCTCGTACTCCTGCCGGGTAAGGATGATGGCCCCGAGATTAGCCGGGCCTCCCCGGGTCGGAGAAATCAGTTCCGGCGCTCGAGGGGCAGGGACGCGCCCATCACCGCGTACGGGCGGACGGCGCTCGGGAAGTGCACCTGGCGGGCGAGGTCCCGGTAGCCGAGGGAGCGGTAGAGGCCGCGGGCCGGGCTGTCGGTGTCGATGGCGGAGAGGATCGAGCGGGGTTCGGCGGCCTCGTCGGTGATGGCGGTGATCAGCTCGCGGCCCACCCCGCGCCCCTGGTGGTCGGGGTGGACGTGGAGTTCGGTGATCACGAAGGAGTCGTCGAGCCACTCGACGGTGCCGGTGGCGCGCAGGTAGGACTCGACGACGGTGGACCACCAGTGGCCGCGGTCGTTGGGCATCCCGTACACGAATCCGACGAGCCGTCCGTCGGGGGTGGTGGCCCCGAGGGCGCGGGCGCCGGGGCTCAGCAGGTGGCGCAGCACGATGTGGCGGCGCACGGCGACCTCGTCCTGGTCCAGGCCGAAGGCGACCGCCTGCACGGCGAGTGCCTCGTCCACCCGGGCGGCGAGATTGACCGGTCCGATCATGACCTCTGCGTCATCCATGCGGCGCACCCTACAAGTGGCCGGGGCCTCAGAACAGCACGCTCATGAAGGCACCGGTCTCCTGGAAGCCGACACGGCGGTACGAGGCCCTCGCGGGGGTGTTGTAGTCGTTCACGTACAGGCTGACCACGGGTGCGATGTCCGCCAGGGCGTACTGGAGGACGGCGGCCATGCCCGATTCGGAGAGGCCCTTGCCGCGGTGCTCGGGGGCGACCCAGACGCCCTGGATCTGGCAGGCCTGGCGGGTGGCGGCGCCGATCTCCGCCTTGAAGACCACCTTGCCGTCCTCGATGCGCGCGAAGGAGCGGCCGGAGCCGACGAGTTCGGCGACCCGGGCCTGGTAGAGCAGTCCGCCGTCGTTGGCGAGCGGGGAGACGCCGACCTCCTCGGTGAACATGGCCACGCACGCGGGCATGATCACGTCCATCTCGTCCTTGCGGACGCGGCGCACCAGCGGGTCGGGCGCGACGGTGGTGGAGGGCTCCTCGGCGACCATGAGGGGCTGCCGGGCGCGGACGTCCCGGGCGGGGCCCCAGCTCGGCTCCAGGAGCCGCCACAGTTCGGTGGTGGGCTCGGCGGGCCCGACGATCGAGGAGCAGCGGCGGCCGGTCCTGCGCGCCCGGTCGGCGAAGGCGCGGACGGCCTCGGGGGTGGCGCAGAGGGGGACGAGGTTGGCGCCGGAGTAGCAGAGCGAGCGCAGCCGCCCCTCGCTGTACCAGCCCCACATCTCGCCGCCGAGGCGCCAGGGGTCGAGTCCGGCGACCTGGACGCGGGCGGTCACGAAGGCGTTCTCGACGGGGGCGCTCTCCAGGACGGCGAGTGCGGCGCCGAGGTCGGCGGGTTCGAGGACCCGGGTGGCGGGTTGTGTCAGCACGTGGGGGCCTCACCGTACGGTTCTGCGTGGTCTCCGCACTGTACCCCTCCCGTCTGTGGCGGGGCCCTCCGCGCGGACGAAGCCCCCCGTCCCGGGCGGGACGGGGGGCTTCGGGGGTACCGGGACGGCGGCCGGTCGGCAGCCGGTCGGCGGACCGGTCAGCCGGCGACCCGGTCGGCGGACCGGTCAGCCGGCGACGGCGACCGAGGGCTCGCCGCTGGCGACGCCGTCCTTCTCCATCTGCTCGGCGATCTTGAGCGCCTCTTCGATGAGGGTCTCGACGATCTTCGACTCGGGGACGGTCTTGATGACCTCGCCCTTGACGAAGATCTGGCCCTTGCCGTTGCCGGAGGCGACGCCGAGGTCGGCCTCGCGGGCCTCGCCCGGGCCGTTGACGACGCAGCCCATGACGGCGACGCGCAGCGGGACGGTCATGCCGTCGAGGCCGGCGGTGACCTCCTCGGCGAGCTTGTAGACGTCGACCTGGGCGCGGCCGCAGGACGGGCAGGAGACGATCTCCAGGCGGCGCTGGCGCAGGTTCAGCGACTCCAGGATCTGGATGCCGACCTTGATCTCCTCGGCCGGCGGCGCGGAGAGGGAGACGCGGATGGTGTCGCCGATGCCCTGGGACAGCAGCGCGCCGAAGGCGACGGCCGACTTGATGGTGCCCTGGAAGGCGGGGCCGGCCTCGGTGACGCCGAGGTGCAGCGGGTAGTCGCACTGGGCGGCGAGCTGGCGGTAGGACTCGACCATGACGACCGGGTCGTTGTGCTTGACCGAGATCTTGATGTCGCGGAAGCCGTGCTCCTCGAAGAGGCTCGCCTCCCAGAGGGCGGACTCGACGAGCGCCTCGGGGGTGGCCTTGCCGTACTTCTTGAGCAGGCGCGCGTCGAGCGAGCCGGCGTTGACGCCGATGCGGATCGGGGTGCCGGCGTCGGAGGCCGCCCTGGCGATCTCCTTGACCTTGTCGTCGAACTGCTTGATGTTGCCGGGGTTGACGCGGACGGCCGCGCAGCCGGCGTCGATCGCGGCGAAGACGTACTTCGGCTGGAAGTGGATGTCGGCGATCACCGGGATCTGCGACTTCCGCGCGATGACCGAGAGGGCGTCGGCGTCGTCCTGGGTGGGGCAGGCCACGCGCACGATCTGGCAGCCGGAGGCCGTCAGCTCGGCGATCTGCTGGAGCGTGGCGCCGATGTCGGACGTGCGGGTCGTGGTCATCGACTGCACGGAGACGGGTGCGTCACCGCCGACGGCCACGGTGCCGACCTGGATCTTGCGGCTCTTGCGCCGCTCGGCGAGCCGGGTCGGAACGGTCGGGATACCGAGAGAAATCGCGGTCATCTTCTGTGCAACCTCAAGGTTGTGCGTCGGCGGGCTCAGGGTTCCGAGGTTACCGCCCCGGGGACGGGGGGCCGGACACCACCGGGTCCGGCCCTCCTGCGGGCTACGTGATCTTCACCGGGTTGACGAGGTCGGCGGCGAGGACGAGCAGCGTGAAGCAGACGAAGACACCGGCCACCACGTACGCGGCGGGCATGAGCTTCGCCACGTCGAAGGGGCCGGGGTCGGGGCGCCGGAAGATCCGGGCCGTGTGACGGCGGACGGACTCCCACAGGGCGCCCGCGATGTGGCCGCCGTCCAGCGGCAGCAGCGGGAGCATGTTGAACAGGAACAGCGACACGTTGAACCCGACGAGCAGGTTCATGAACATCACGAGGATCGTCGTCGGCGGGGCCTCGACGGTCATCAGCTCACCGGTGATGCGGGCGGCGCCGACGACGCCGACGGGCGAGTCGTCCGCCCGCTCGCCGTCGCCGAAGGTGGCGTCCCACAGGCCGGGGATCTTGCCCGGGAGGGCGATGACCGAGTGGACGCCGTTCTCCAGGAGGTCGCCCATGCGGTCGGTGGTCTCGCCGAAGCTGAGCGGCGCGACCTCGGTCTTGGAGGCGAAGCCGAGGTACCCGGCGTCGACGTACCGGACCGGCTGGACGACCCTGCCGTCCTCGTCCTTCGCGAGCACCTTGTTGGCGACGAGGTCGGCGCGCAGCTCCAGGCGCTGACCGGCCCGCTCGACGGTGAGGGTCGCCGGGCCGATGGTGTCGCGGATGCGGTCGGAGAGGGTGTCCCAGTCGCCCACGGGGGCGCCGTTGAACGCGACGATCCGGTCGCCGTCCTTCAGGCCGGCCTTGAAGGCCGGGGAGACGGGGTCGCCGGCGGCGCACTTGTCGCGCTTCTGGTCCTGCTCGATCACGCACTTCTGGACGCCCGCGACCTGCGTCGTCTGGCCCTCGATGCCCAGCGTCATCATCGACCCGAAGAACAGCGCGACCGCCAGGACCAGGTTCATGAAGGGTCCGGCGAACATCACGATCACGCGCTTCCACGGCTTGCGCGTGTAGAAGAGCCGGGTCTCGTCGCCGGGCTGGAGCTCCTCGTACGAGGCCTCCCGGGCGTCCTCGATCATCGAGCGCCAGGGCGAGGTCGAGCGGGACTCGATCTTGCCGTCCGCGCCCGGCGGGAACATGCCGATCATCCGGATGTAGCCGCCGGCGGGGATGGCCTTGATGCCGTACTCGGTCTCGCCGCGCTTCCTCGACCAGATCGTGGGGCCGAAGCCGACCATGTACTGCGGCACGCGGATGCCGAAGAGCTTGGCCGTCGAGAGGTGGCCCAGCTCGTGCCAGGCGATGGAGACGAGCAGGCCGAAGGCGAACAGCACGAGGCCCAGGATGTACAGGAGCATTTCGGTCATGCGCGGGCCTCCGCTGTTGCCTTCGCTGCGAGCTCTCGGGCCCGGGCGCGCGCCCAGGTCTCCGCTTCGAGGACGTCCGGGACGGTGAGGGAGGTTCCCGAGACGGGAACGCCGTGCTCCGCGACGACCGCTGTGACCGTATCCATGATTCCGTTGAACGGCAGCCGTCCCGCGAGAAACGCCTCGACGCACTCCTCGTTGGCCGCGTTGAAGACGGCGGGGGCCGTGCCGCCCAGCTCGCCGACGTGCCGGGCCAGCGCCACCGACGGGAACGCCTCGGTGTCGAGCGGGAAGAACTCCCAGGTGGAGGCCTTGCTCCAGTCGAAGGCGGGGGCCGCGTCGGGGACCCGCTCGGGCCAGCCGATGCCGATGGCGATCGGGCCGCGCATGTCGGGCGGGGTGGCCTGGGCGAGCGTGGAGCCGTCCGTGAACTCGACCATCGAGTGCACGTAGGACTGCGGGTGGACGACGACCTCGATGCGGTCGAAGGGGATGTCGTACAGCAGGTGCGCCTCGATGACCTCCAGGCCCTTGTTGACCAGGGTGGCGCTGTTCACCGTGATCACCGGGCCCATGGCCCAGGTCGGGTGGGCGAGGGCGTCCTCGCGGGTGACGTCGGCGAGCTGCGCGCGGGTGCGCCCGCGGAACGGGCCGCCGGAGGCGGTGACGACCAGCTTGCGGACGTCGGCGCGGGTGCCCGCGGCGAGGGCCTGGAAGAGGGCGGCGTGCTCGGAGTCGACCGGAATGATCTGGCCGGGCTTCGCGAGCGCCTTCACCAGGGGGCCGCCGACGATCAGCGACTCCTTGTTGGCGAGGGCGAGGGTGCGGCCCGCCTCCAGGGCGGCGAGGGTCGGCGCCAGGCCGATGGAGCCGGTGATGCCGTTGAGGACGGTGTGGCACGGCGAGGCGGCGAGGCGGGTGGCCGCGTCGGGGCCGGCGAGGAGCTCGGGCAGCGGCTCGGAGCCGTACAGCGCCTTCAGGGCCGTACGGAGCTCCTCCACCACGTCCTCGCGGGCCACGGCGACCGCGGCGACCTTCAGCCGGTGCGCCTGCTCGGCGAGCAGTGCGACCCGGCCGCCCGAGGCGGCCAGGGCGGTGACCCGGAAGCGGTCGGGGTTGCGCAGCACCAGGTCGATGGCCTGCGTGCCGATGGACCCGGTCGAGCCGAGGACGACGATGTCCCGGCGTCCTTCGGACACGTCGAAGGCGATGTGCGGGTCGGCGAGAGGAGAGGGGCGGTCGCTCATGCCCCCCATTCTCGCCGCAAACGCCGTGCGGTCTTCACGGGGTGCGGACGAACGTGTCGAACACCCGGTGGAAGTCCGGGAAGGTCTTCTTCACACAGCCGGGGTCGTCGAAGGTGATGCCGGGCGCGCGGAGCGCGGTGACCGCGAACGACATGACGATCCGGTGGTCGCCGTGGGTGGCGATCTCGACGGGTCCGGCGGGCGTGCCGGGCTCGATCTCGATCCAGTCGGGGCCGGTGCGGACCGTGATGCCGAGCCGGCGCAGGTTCTCGGCGCAGGCGTCCAGGCGGTCGCACTCCTTGACGCGGGTGTTGGCGACGTCCTCGATGCGGACCGGGCCGTCGGCGAAGGGCGCGAGGGCGGCGAGGGTCGGCATGGTGTCGGAGATGTCGCGCATGTTGACCGTGAGGCCGCGGAGCGTGCCGGTGGAGCGGACGGTCGTCCCGGTGTCGGTGATCTCGACCTCGGCGCCCATCCGCCGCAGCACCTCGACGAAGCCGAGGTCGCCCTGGAGGGCGCCGGTGCCGAGACCGTGGACGGTCACGGAGCGGCCGGGCTGCAGGGCGGCCGCGGCGAAGAAGTAGCTGGACGTGGAGGCGTCGGGCTCGACGCCGTAGGTCCGGGCCCGGTAGCCGGTGGGAGCGACGCGGTAGGTGCGGCCGCCGTCCCGGCCCCGCTCCTCGGCGATCTCCGCGCCGAACGCGCGCATCATCGCGAGGGTGATCTCGACGTACGGCTCCGAGACCAGGTCGGTGACGGTGATGTCGAGGCCCTCGGCGGTGAGCGGACCCAGCATCAGGAGCGCCGTCAGGTACTGGGAGGACTGGCCGGCGTCGAGGGTCAGCGCGCCGCCCTTCACCCCGCGGGCGTGGACGTCGAGCGGGTGGTGACCCTCCGCGCCGCCGTGCCGGAGGTCGACGCCGAGGTCACGCAGGGCGGTGCTGAGCGGGCCCAGGGGCCGGCGCCGCATCTGCGCGGAGGCGTCGAAGCGGTACGTGCCGTGGCCGGCGGCGGCCAGGGTGGGCAGGAAGCGGGCGGTGGTGGCGCCGTCCCGGCAGTACACGTCGGCGGAGTCCGCGCCGGGGCCGGCGGGCCGGCCCTCGATGTGCCAGGCGTCGGCCTCGCGGCGGACGGCGTACCCGAGGGCGGTCAGCCCCTCGGCGAACCCCTCGGTGTCGTCGGAGACGAGGGGGCGCAGGAGGGTGGTGGTGCCCTCGGCCGCGGCGGCGAGGAAGAGCGCGCGGGCGGTGACGGACTTGGAGCCGGGAATGTCGATGACGGTCACCCGCCCCATCCTGCCGTGCGTCGTCTTGTGTGGGCGGGGTGGTCCGGAGCGTGGACGGGGGGACGGACAGGGACACCTCCTCGGTCTCCTGTCCGTCGTACCCGATGTCCGCCGGTACGGACCGGCGGAAGACCGGCCGCAGGCCCGGCCGTACGACGAAAGGCGGCCCGAACCCCCGCACAGTGGGTTCGGACCGCCTGGTCTCGTGGACGTGGGCCGTACGGGGTACGGACCGTGCCGTGCCCCGCGCGCCCTCCGTACGCCGTACGCCGTTCGTCTAGAGCGCGAGGCCCGTCAGGACGAGGACGCGCTCGTAGGTGTAGTCGTCCATGGCGTACTTGACGCCCTCGCGGCCGACGCCGGAGCGCTTGGCGCCGCCGTACGGCATCTGGTCCGCGCGGTACGAGGGGACGTCGCCGACGATCACGCCGCCGACCTCGAGGGCGCGGTGGGCGCGGAAGGCGGCCTGGAGGTCGTGGGTGAAGACGCCGGCCTGGAGGCCGAAGTCCGAGTCGTTGACCGCGGCGAACGCCTCGGCCTCGCCGTCGACCTTCGCGATGGTCAGGACCGGGCCGAAGACCTCGGCGCGGGCCAGGGTGACGTCCGCCGGGAGCTCGGTGAGCACGGTCGGGGCGTAGGTCGCGCCCTCGCGCTTGCCGCCCGCGAGGAGCTTCGCGCCGGCGGCGACGGCCTCGTCCACCCAGGACTCGACGCGCTTCGCGGCGGCCTCGTCGACCAGCGGGCCGACGTCGGTGGCGGCGTCGGACGGGTCACCGGTGACCTGCGCCTCGACGGCGGCGACGATCTTCGGCAGCAGGCGGTCGTGGACGGAGGAGTCGACGATCACGCGCTGGACGGAGATGCAGGACTGGCCGCCCTGGTAGTTGGAGAAGGTGGCGATGCGGCTCGCCGCCCAGTCCAGGTCCTCCTCGGAGGACCAGTCGGGGAGGACGACGGCCGCGGCGTTGCCGCCCAGCTCCAGGGTGCAGTGCTTGTGGGGCACCGACTCCTGGATGGCGTAGCCGACGGTGTCGGAACCGGTGAAGGAGATGACCGGGAGGCGCTCGTCCTTGACGAGGGCGGGCATCCGGTCGTTCGGCACGGTCAGGATCGACCAGGAGCCGGCCGGCAGGTCGGTCTCGGCCAGGATCTCGCCCAGGATCAGGGAGGAGATCGGGGTCGACGGGGCCGGCTTGAGGATGATCGGGGCGCCGACGGCGATGGCCGGGGCGACCTTGTGGGCGCTGAGGTTCAGCGGGAAGTTGAACGGCGCGATGCCGAGGACGACACCCTTGGGGATGCGGCGGGTCAGCGCGAGGCGGCCCGCGCCGCCGGCCTCGGTGTCCAGGCGCTGGGCCTCGCCGGCGTTCCAGCGGCGGGCCTCCTCGGCGGCGAAACGGAAGACGGAGACGGCACGGCCGACCTCACCGCGGGCCCACTTGACGGGCTTGCCGTTCTCGGCGGAGATCACCAGGGCGATCTCCTCGGTGCGCTCGGCGAGCCGCTTCGACACGTGGTCGAGGGCGGCGGCGCGGACGTGCGCCGGGGTCGCGGCGAACTCGTCGACGACGGCGTGCGCGGCGGCGACGGCCTCCTCGACCTGGGCCTCGGTGGGCACGCTGACCTTGCCGACCAGACGTCCGTCGAAGGAGTTCGTGACGTCGAAGGTGGCCTCGCCGGTGGCCTCGCGGCCGGCGAGCCAGAAGGCGTGGGTGGTCGTCATTGCGTCCCGGCCCTTTCCGTATCGGGGTGCGAGCGATTGCTCTCGTGACACGTTAGGGCCGGGGCGGCGGACGTGGGTTTGTCCGGTGTGGAGTGGTGGGCCGGAGGGGCTGTCCGAATTGGCCGAAGAGGGCCGCGGGGGGGGCGGCGCGGCGGTCGTCCGCGGCCGAGGCGGGAGCCGTGGCG
>NZ_RDBH01000141.1:1026954-1031657 GCF_008042145.1 Streptomyces sp. adm13(2018) | reverse complement strand
CCACTGGGAGGGCCGACCACCGCCGGGCGGGTCCGACCACCCTCGGGCGGGCCCGACCACTGCCGGGCGGGCCCGACCGCTGCCGGGCGGGCGACCGAGGCCTGCCGGGCCGACCACCGCCGGGCGGGCGACCACCACTGGGAGGGCCGACCACCGCCGGGTCCGGCCACCCTCGGGCGGGCCCGACCACTGCCGGGCGGGCCCGACCGCTGCCGGGCGGGCGACCGACGCCTGCCGGGCCGACCACCGCCGGGCGGGTCCGACCACCGCCGGGCGGGCGACCGACGCCTGCCGGGCCGACCACCGCCGGGCGGGTCCGGCCACCCTCGGGCGGGCCCGACCCGCGCTGCCCGCCCCGCTCCTTCGCCCCGCAGACTCCGCCCGGCTACTCCGGTCCCGCTACTCCGCCCCGCCCTCGCCGGTGGCCTTCAGGGCCAGCCAGAGTTCCATCCGTACGTCCGGGTCGTCGAGCGAGCGGCCGAGGATCTCCTCCACGCGCCGCATCCGGTAGCGCAGGGTGTGCCGGTGCACGCCCAGGTCGGCGGCGGCCGCGTCCCACTGGCCGTGCCGGGAGAGCCAGGCGCGCAGGGAGGCGACGAGGTCGCCGCGGCCCGTGGCGTCGTGGTCGCGGAGGGCGCGGAGCATGCCGTCGGCGAAGGCGCGGACCGCGTCGTCGGCGAGGAGCGGGATGACCGAACCGGTCGCCAGGTCCTCGTGCTCGACGAGGGCCTTGCCGCGTCGCCGCGCGACCGAGAGGGCCTGTTCCGCCTGCTTGTACGCACCGGCGGCGGTGACCGGTCCCGCGGGGGCGGAGAGGCCGATGGTGATGCCGGCGTCGTCGGCGTCCCGTTCGGCGTACCCCTCGCAGGCGGCGACGACCGCGCCCGTGTCGCCGGCGAGGACGACGAGCCGCTGCTCGCTCTCGGGGACGGTCAGCACCGCCTCCCCCGCCCGGGCGGCCGCGGACTCCAGGGCTTCGGCGAGGACCTGGAGCGGCGGTTCGCCGGCGGGCTCGGGGCCGGCGGCTTCGGCGACGAGGAGCCGGAAGGGGGCGTCGAGCAGGCCGCCGTACACGTCCCCGGCCACCGCGCGCGCGTGGTCGGACTGACCGGCGAGCATCAGCTGCAGGACCGCCGCGCCGAGCCGGTGTTCGGCGGCCTGGAGCGAACGGGAGCGTTCCGTGGTGAGGGTGAGCAGGGCGATCGCCGAGTGCACGGCGTACCGCTCGGCCGTCCCGAGGGGGGCGCCGGTGCCGACGGCGAGGGCGCCCCGGACCCGGCGGCCGGTGCCCAGCGACTGGAGCTCGACGCGGTCGTCCGTGCCGCCGACGACGGCGCTGGCGGGCGCGGGGCGGTCGCGGAGGCGCTCGACGTCGGTGGTGAGGCGGGCGGCCCGGCGCGCCGCCCACTCGGGCGAGACCGCGACGACGGTGCCGGAGGTGTCGTAGAGGGCGGCCCAGCCGTCGACGTGTGCGGCGAGGCGGGCGACGACGGCCTCGGGTCCCTCGGCGAGGGCGGCGCGGGTCAGTTCGCGCTGGGCCTCGAAGCCTGCGGTGACGGCGCGGTACTGGTCGGCGGAGATGGCGGCGGACACGGCCTTGCTGATGGCGAGGAAGGGGGTCCGGCGGGGTACTTCGAGGAGGGGCAGGTGCTCATCGCGGGCCGCGTCGAGGAGGGCGGCCGGGATCTCGTCGTAGTTGACGCCGACGGCGAAGCCGAGCCCGACGACCCCCGCGCCGAGCAGCCGCCGCACGTAGCGGCGCATCGCCTCCAGGTCCTCCGCGTCGAGGGTGAGCGCGGTGGTGAGGAGGAGCTCGCCGCCCTCCATGTACGGGACGGGGTCGGCGAGCTCGCTGACGTGCGCCCAGCGGACGGGGGTGTCCAGGCGGTCCTCCCCGGCCCGGACGACGAGCTTCAGGGAGGAGTGCTGGACGAGCGAGGCGAGGGTGGGCGGCATTGGGGACCGTCGGACCTTTGGGCGAGGGGGCGCCGCCCAGCCGAGCGGCGCCCCCGATTGTGCCAGGGCGACGGGGTGGCCGCTCCGGCTCGGGACGGGGGGCGGCTGACCCGCGGGGCGCGGACCCCCGCGGGTCAGCCGCGCAGGTCGACCAGCATGGGCGGCACCTGTTCGCCCCGCACGTGGCTCAGCGAGAGGACGGCGTGGCCGGGAGGGACGGCATGGGCGAGGTCCGAGGCGGACCAGCGCTGCCGCTCCACCTCTCGTACGGTGACCGCCTCGGTGGTCACCGCCTTGCCCGTCACCAGCTTGCGCAGGGCGTGGATGGCCCGGGTCATCGGCTGGTCGGCGAAGACGGTGTGGTGGGCGACCTCGGTCATCTCCACCCGTTCGGTGCCCCAGGCGTCCGCGAAGGCCCGGCCGTCCCAGGTGGGAAGCCCGGAGAAGGCCATCCGGCAGCCGACGGTCGCGAGGAGCGGTCCGTGCAGGGATTCGGGCACCTCCGCGAGGGTGCGGAGGGCCAGCACGACACCCGAGTTCTGCGTCCGCAGCCGCTGGAGAGCCCGGAGGGCCCCCGGGGTGACCGCGCCCGCCGCGTCGTCCAGCACCAGGAACGCGAAGTTGCCCCGCGCCGCGCCTCCGCGCGTGATGTGTTGGAACTGGGCGAGCAACAGCCGGTTGAGCAGACGCGCCGCCTCCTCGTGGCCCCCCTCAGGCAGGCTGATCCGCACCCGCATCGGATGCTGGGCGGCGGACCGCAGGGAGAAGGACCTCGACTCCTCCGCCCCGCCGAAGAACTCGGCGAAGATCGGTCGGTCGAGAGCGGCGAGGCGGTCGGCGAGGACGGGGCCCAGGTCGTTCGTGGTGCCGACCTGCCGAAGCCGGGACTCCAGCTCGCGGCGCATCGCCTGTGCGCCGTCGGCCGGCAGGAGGTCGAGCAGGGCCCGCAGGGTCTCGGGGCGGGCTTCCAGCAGTTCCCGCAGGATCGGCACGGTGGGGAACCGGCCGTACGCGACCCGGTAGGGGCCGAGGAGCTGAGCGAGGACCGTCGCGGCTCGTCGCGTCTCCATGCCCTCCATGTCGCCGACCAGTCCTTCGGCCAGGCACGCGGCGGCCTCGTCCGGGTCCGTGGCTCCGGCGTACAGGTCGAGGTCGTAGCGGGAGGCGGGGTCGCCGAGCCGGATCACGACGTCGTACGCCGCGTCGGGGCCGAGCTGCGTTCCGGCCGAGCCGACGGCGACGACGGCGCAGGCGCCGGTGAGCGCCTGGAGACACAGTGACTCGACCACGGGGGCGACCAGGGACCGTGTCTTGCCCGATCCGGAGGGCCCCACGGCAAGGAGGGAGGTACCGAGGAGCTCGGGATCAAGTGCCAGACCCGCGTCGTGATAGCTCCGTGAACCACGCTCGGCAGCCACCCAGCGGCCGACACGGACCTGGCCCTCGAGAAGGTCGTGGACGGCCGAGCGGGCCGGCAGATCGCGATCGCCGGACGGGTGCGTGTCGGCCGCGGCACCCTGGCGGACGAGGTCTTCGACGAAGGCCGCCCGGCGTACGGCATCCCGCTCGCCCGCCTGCCAGACGCGGCGGAGCCGGGCGCAGTCGGCGTCGTTCATGCGCCCCGCGGCGAGTTCACCGGTGAGCACGTCCGCAGCTCGGTGCGCGCCCGCGGCCCGCAGCTCGGGCCACTGCGAGCGGGGGACTCCCGGGCCGTTCGGAGCGGCGGGGTCCGGGGCGTCGGGCCCACCCCCGGAGCGCCACTGCCGGTAGAGGGTCTCCCAGCCGCCGATCTTCGCGCACGGCCAGATGACCAGCGCCGCGCCCAGTACGTACACCGCGTAGATGACGATCGGCGACCCGGCGATGTGCCAGCCACCGGTCACCAGGGCGATGAGGTAGAGGATCGGGTTGACCACCGGTACCGCCGACCAGCCCAGGTGAAGGGCCTCGGGGAGGACGGCCGCCAGACCGGCGAGCGCTCCCAGCGCCGTGAGCGCGGCACGCACCGGCGGACGCCGTCGTGCGAGGTAGAAGCCGATGATCCTGCCCCAGGAGCCGAGGGAACCGACCACCCATACGAGACCGAAGAAGACGATGGCGTCGAAGATCGCGTGGACCGCGACACCCTGCCAGTCCTTCGCCGTCGCTCCGAAGCCGGTCCACCAGTCGTTCGGCGTGAAGGTCCGCATCACGGTGGCCGCGTACGGCAGGTTGTCATTGCGGTACGCCAACCAGATGAACAGTCCGACCAGCAGGGGGACCAGCATCCCGAGCAGGGTGATGGGCCTGATGCGCGTGACCTCGGCGGGCGGCGGAAGGTACCGGAACCGCCAGATGCCGAGAGCGGCCTCCGGGCGCGGAGCGTCGAGCCACTCGGCGACGGGCGAGGAAGGATGCGCCGTGGCCGGGGCGGGAGCCCTGGGCGGCAGCGGCGGGACGCTCGGCAGCCCTGGTCCGACCCTTCGAGCCGGTGGCACCTCGGGGGCGGTCGCCCCCTTCGGGGGGCCCGCCGGTCGCGGCACCGCGCCCCCCTTGGTGTCGCCTGACTCGTACGTGCCGTCGGTCTCCATGAACCTCTGCCCCCTGAACAGCCAGGTCGCCGCCTCTGTGCCACCGTCAATCTAGTGGGCGCGAGGCGTACGGGAGGGGATTCGACCACCCGTACGGCCGACGCCGGCCCGGGCGGTCGAGCCCTGACGACGTCGAGCGCCACCACCTTCTCCACCCCCTCCCTGTCCATCCCGGAC
>NZ_RDBH01000141.1:989981-1026854 GCF_008042145.1 Streptomyces sp. adm13(2018) | reverse complement strand
CCCCCGCCCCTCCCCCGCGCCTAGCCTGCGGAGGAAACCCGCAAGTGCGTCCAGAACACCCCCAGGAGCCCCGCATGAACGCTGTCCCGCAGGAGCGGCGCATCGTCACCGCCATCCCCGGTCCGAAGTCGCAGGAGCTTCAGGCCCGCCGCCTCGACACGGTCGCCGGTGGCGTGGGCTCCACGCTCCCCGTCTTCACGAAGCGGGCCGGCGGCGGCATCATCGAGGACGTCGACGGCAACCGTCTGATCGACTTCGGTTCCGGCATCGCCGTGACCTCGGTCGGCGCCTCCGCCGAGGCCGTCGTGCGCCGTGCCTCCGCGCAGCTGCAGGACTTCACCCACACCTGTTTCATGGTGACGCCGTACGAGGGCTACGTGGAGGTCTGCGAGGCGCTCGCCGAGCTGACCCCGGGCGACCACGCCAAGAAGTCCGCGCTGTTCAACTCCGGCGCCGAGGCCGTCGAGAACGCGGTCAAGATCGCCCGTTCGTACACCAAGCGCCAGGCGGTGGTCGTCTTCGACCACGGCTACCACGGCCGTACGAACCTCACGATGGCGCTGACCTCGAAGAACATGCCGTACAAGCAGGGCTTCGGCCCGTTCGCCCCCGAGGTGTACCGCGTGCCGGTGGCCTACGGCTACCGCTGGCCCACCGGCCCGGAGAACTGCGGCCCCGAGGCCGCCGCCCAGGCGATCGACAACATCACCAAGCAGATCGGCGCCGAGAACGTCGCCGCGATCATCATCGAGCCGGTCCTCGGCGAGGGCGGCTTCATCGAGCCGGCCAAGGGCTTCCTGCCGGCGCTCGTGAAGTTCGCCAACGACAACGGCATCGTCTTCGTCGCCGACGAGATCCAGTCCGGCTTCTGCCGTACCGGCCAGTGGTTCGCGTGCGAGGACGAGGGCATCGTCCCCGACCTCATCACCACCGCCAAGGGCATCGCGGGCGGTCTGCCGCTCGCCGCCGTCACCGGCCGCGCCGAGATCATGGACTCCGTCCACGGCGGCGGTCTGGGCGGCACCTACGGCGGCAACCCGGTGGCCTGCGCCGGCGCCCTGGGCTCCATCGAGACGATGAAGGAGCTCGACCTCAACGCCAAGGCCCGGCGCATCGAGGAGGTCATGAAGGCCCGCCTCACCGCCATGCAGGAGAAGTTCCCGGCCATCGGCGACATCCGCGGCCGCGGCGCCATGATCGCCATCGAGCTGGTCAAGGACCGCGACACCAAGGAGCCGTACGCGGAGGCCGCCGCCGCGCTGGCCAAGGCGTGCCACGCCGAGGGCGTCCTGGTCCTGACCTGCGGCACCTACGGCAACGTGCTGCGCTTCCTGCCGCCGCTGGTGATCGGCGAGGACCTGCTCAGCGAGGGCCTCGACGTGATCGAGAACGCGTTCGCCCAGATCTGATCCGGCGACGGATCCACGCGGCTTCGGCCCCCGGATCCGGCACTCCGTGTGAAGACTGTGTGGGGGGCCGATGGCGGGACGTGTTTCCCGCTGTCGGTCCCCTCTTCTCTGACGTACGGTTTCCGCAGATGAGAGAAACACCCCGGGCGGAGCCTCCCCAGCACCGTCCACACCGTGCCGCCGCGCACACCCCTGGAGCCTCGTGCTCCGGAACTCCTCACCGATCGGACGGCCGCCCGCCCCACACCCCCCGGGGCGTGCGGCGATCCGATCCCCTCGGCCGCCCTGGAACCACCCCCCCTGTTCCAGGGCGGCCGGCTCTCTTCTCGGCGCTCGTCGCCCTCGTCGTCGTGACCTGGCAGGTGCTCGTCCACGGCCCCTTGGCCAGGCTCGACGAGCGGGTGTCCCGGGCCCTGGTGGACACGGTCCCCCGGCCCCTCTCCGAACTCGCCGCCGACCTCGGCAACATGACCGTCGCCCTCCCCGTCCTCGCCTGCGCGATGGCGTACGCGGTGTGGCGCGGCCGCCGGCTCGGCGCCCTGTACGCGGGTCTCGCCATGGTCGCGGTCCCCCTGCTCGTGATCCCCCTCAAGGAGTGGACGGCCCGCCCGGGCCCGCTGGAGCCCTGGGCGCACGGCTACTACCCCTCGGGCCACACGGCCACGGCGATGGTCGCCTACTTCGGCGCGGCCTTCCTGGTCTCGAACCGCCTGATCCCGGCCGCCGCCGTCCTGACGGCGGTGACCGGGACCGGGCTGGTGCTGCGGGGCTACCACTGGCCGCTGGACGTCCTGGCCAGCCTCTGTCTCTGTCTTCCCCTGCTGCGGTGGCCGGTCCTCGCCGCGCGATACGGTCGTCCGGACCGCGCCGGGGACGCGCGGGAGTGAGACGCGCGGGGGGACACGGATGGCGGGCACACGGTTCTCGGTCACGTTCGACGGGCGGGCGCACCAGCTGCAGCCGTCGGACGGGCAGATCATCCTGCCCACCCAGGGTTCCAAGATCCATCACGATCCCGGCTGCACCCACCTCACGGACCCGCAGAACCTCGACCGGCACCCCGACCGGGACGGTCTGACCTGGCGGCGGCTCCTCGACGCCGACGACCCGGCATCCTGGGCGCACTCCGCCGGGCTGCGGAACCGCCGCGGCAGGCCCCTGACCGGCGTGTGCTCCTGCGCGCTGCGGCCCGTCGCCGCGGACCACGCCGACGCCCTGCCGTACTGGCCTCTCGACCAGGCCCTCGACGCGTTCGACGTCGAGCGGCACCGGGAGGCCCTGGAGGCCGCGGACCGCCGCGCCGAGGAGATCCGCCGGGCCTTCCCCCTGGAGTCCTGGCCGACGCTCCCACTGGAGCGCTACGCGCTCGGTGTCCACAAGACCCGCCAGGACCTTCCGCCGACGTACTGCCACGCGCTCGAGTACGGCAGCGGCGAGCTGGGGAGCATCACCGGGGGCTCGGCCAAGAAACACCTCATCTACTGCCGGGACGGCGGCCGGTGGTGGCACGATTCCGGCTACCCCGACGCCCCGGCGGCGTGGAGCGCGGTGCGCTCGGGCATCGTCGAGGCGGTGACGGCGGCCCGCGAGGGCAGGGTGCGGGACATCGACGACATCGTCGCCGTCCGCGCGGCGAACACCCTGATCGCCAAGACCCTGCGCATCTACGCGCCGGACGCGATCGTCCCGGTCTATGCCGACAGCTACACCCGGCACTACCTGTCCATGCTGACGACGGACGTGCCCGCGCGGATGCGCCCCTTCGCCCGCAAGGAGTACCTGCGCCTGCTGGTCGGGCAGCATCCCCGGCTGAAGGACTGGCCGCCCCACCTCGTCTACCGCTTCCTCGCGTGGTGGGCCCCGCCGCGGGTGGCGCCCCGGGTGTTCGCCATGGGCCTCGACGCGAACGCCGACCTGGAGCTGGACTGCCTCACCGAGGGCTACGCGGCCGTCGGGTTCGACGAGCTCGGCGATCTGCACGACTTCGCCGACAAGGAGGAGTTCACCCGGGCCGTCCGGAGCCGGGTCACCACGGGGAACACCGCGCACGCGCACGATGTCTGGCGCCTGCTGGAGATGCGACCGGGCGACCGGATCGTCGGGCACCTGTCCGCGGACCGGATCATCGCGGTCGGCCGGGTCACCGGGGACGGCTACGCCTGGCGGCCCGCGCGACGGGAGCGCAGGCACACCGTCACGGTGGAGTGGGACACCTCCTTCCAGGTGACGTTCGACCGCCCGG
Organism: Streptomyces sp. adm13(2018); assembly: GCF_008042145.1. Classification (GTDB taxonomy): domain Bacteria; phylum Actinomycetota; class Actinomycetes; order Streptomycetales; family Streptomycetaceae; genus Streptomyces. Next base: position 1,023,203 of record NZ_RDBH01000141.1, on the reverse strand, counting down.
TCCCGGGCTGGGGCGCCGACCGGATCGCCGAGGTCAAGCCCGCTGCCTGGACGAAGCTCAAGCAGCTGCGTGCCGAAGAGCCGTCGTCCCCGACGGCCGGGGAAGCGGGCGCCGGAGCGGGCCTCGACGCCGAGGGCGTCGCCGACGCCCCCGTCCCCCAGCCGGACGACGCCGACGTACGGCCCCGCGGTCGCCTCCAGCCGCTCGACCCCGAACCCCTGCCGCTCGACCCCGAACTCCAGCGGCTCGACGACGCCCTGACCCGCCGCGGCCAGGCGATCCTCTACGGGCCCCCGGGCACCGGCAAGACGTACCAGGCCCTGCGCTACGCGGTGCAACGGATCGGAGGCCAGTCCGACGACCTCCCGGGCCTCTCGCCCGGCGCCGAGCCGGAGAGCGCCGAGTACCACGCGACGGTGAAGGCGCTTCAGGACGCGGGGCGCCTGACGCTCGTCACCTTCCACCCGAGCTACGGGTACGAGGACTTCGTCGAGGGGCTGCGGCCGGTGAAGGGGCAGGCGGGACTGGCGCTGGACGTCCGCCCCGGAGTGTTCCGGCAGGTCTGCGACCGGGCCGCCGAGGACCCCGACCACACCTATCTCGTGATCGTCGACGAGTTCAACCGCGGCAACGTGCCCAAGGTTCTCGGCGAACTCATCACCCTTCTGGAGAAGGACAAGCGCGGGCTGCCCGTCACGCTCCCGCTGAGCGAGGAGCAGTTCGCCGTACCGCGTAACGTCCTGCTGCTCGGCACGATGAACACCGCCGACCGGTCCATCCGGATGCTCGACTCCGCCGTACGCCGTCGCTTCGCCTTCGTGGAGCTGCTGCCGGACTCGAGGCCGCTGTACGGCTTCAACGTCGACGTGCTCGACCTCGGGGTGTTCCTGGAGGCTCTCAACGGCCGGATCAGGAGGCTGCTCGACCGGGAGAAGCAGCTCGGCCACGCCTTCCTGATGCCCGGCGGCGAACCGGTGTCCACGGCGGCGGAGTTCGCCGCGATCGTCCGGGACGAGATCGTGCCGCTCCTCCAGGAGTACGCCTACGACGACTACGGGCTGCTGACCGCCTTCCTCGGCGAGGCCGTCGTCGACCCGGTGAACCACTGTCTGCGCGACCTCGACGACGAGTCGTTCGTGTACGCGCTGCACTCCGAGCTCAGGGCCGACACCGATGCCGAACCCGCCTGAGCAGCCGCGGCTCGCCCTGCGCGAGTACGGCCGGGTGGTCCTCCCCGGCGTCCGGCTGACGGAGGCCGACCGGCGGCTGGTGGAGAGCGGGGCGCTCGACGGGCGGCTGCGCCTGCGGGAGCTGCGGGGCGACCGGCTGGAGGCGACCGCGGGGCCGTACGTCGGCGTCGTCCGGCTCGACGCCTGCGAGCTGCGCGTCCTCCCGAAGTACCTGGGCGGCGAGCTCGACGTGCTGCGGATGCTCGACTACGCCTGGGGCGGGTCGGGAGCGCTCCTGCCGCTCGGGCAGGACTTCGGCGAGGGCCCGCCCCAGCTGCGGGACCTGGTCGCCCTCATGGTGACCGAGCACGCCGAGCGGCTGCTGCGCCACGGGCTCCGGAGCGACTACCTCACCCGGGAGGACGACCTCCCCGTGGTGCGCGGCCGTCTGCTGGCGGACCGGCAGCTCGTCCGCCACCACGGCCGGCTGGACCGGCTGGCCTGCCGGTTCGACGAGCACGACGCCGACATCCTCGACAACCGGATCTGCGCCCGGGCGGTCGCGCTCGCGGCCCGCACGGCGCGCTCCCCCGAGGTGCGCAGCCGGGCCCGGCGCGCGTCGGCGCGATTCGCCGCTCACACCTCCGGTGACCCGGGAGATCTCCGTGACCCCGTGGCGCTGCCGGACTACCACCGGCACAACGAGCACTACCGGCCCGCCCATCTCTGGTCGCGTCTGCTGCTCTCGGGCGGCGGGATACGGGACCTGTTCACCGGCGGCCCGCTGGCCTCCCGGGCGTTCCTCGTCGACATGAACCAGCTGTTCGAGACGTTCATGACCCGGCTGCTGGGGGAGGGCGCCGCGGCCGCCGGGATGCACGCCGAGGCCCAGTCGCGGCAGCGGCGGGTGCTCTTCGACGAGGCCACGGGGGGCCCGTACTCCGAGGTGCGTCCGGACCTGATGGTCTCCGGCACCCTGGACGGCGAACCCGTCCGGCGTCCCGTCGACCTGAAGTACAAGCTCTACGACCAGCGGAAGCTCTCCACGCAGGATCTGTACCAGGCGTTCCTGTACGCCCACGCCCTGTCCGGCGACGGCCCCGGACGCTGTTCGCTCGTGCATCCCGGGGACGGCGGCGGCTCCGGGGCCGTGGTGTCCGTCCGTGGTCCGGGCGGGGCGGTGTCGGCGGTTGTGCGGGCCGTGCCGGTGGATCTGCGCGCGGTCCTCGACGGGCTCGCCGGGCCGGGCCCCCGGGGGGTTCCGGCCCGGCTGTTCGCCGAGGTCATGGCCTAGTCGGTGTACGGCGGGGCCGTCAGCTCCAGTTGTACGCGTCGAAGTTCTGCGAGAACTGCCACTGGTTGAAGCGGTCCCAGTTGATCGACCAGGTCATCAGGCCGCGCAGGGCCGGCCAGGTGCCGTGGGTCTGGTAGGTGCCGCAGTTGGTCTTCTTGGTGAGGCAGTCCAGGGCCTTGTTGACCTCGGCCGGGCTGGTGTGGCCGTTGCCCGCCTGGGTGGAGGCCGGGAGGCCGATCGCGACCTGGTCGGCGCGGAGCGCGGGGAAGAAGCGGTCACTGTTGCCCGCGACCGGGAAGCCGGTGAGCAGCATGTCGGTCATCGCGATGTGGAAGTCGGCGCCGCCCATGGAGTGGTACTGGTTGTCCAGGCCCATGATGGAGCCCGAGTTGTAGTCCTGGACGTGCAGCAGGGTGAGGTCGTCGCGGAGGGCGTGGATGACCGGCAGGTAGGCGCCGGCGCGCGGGTCCTGGCCGCCCCAGGGGCCCGAGCCGTAGTACTGGTAGCCGAGCTGGACGAAGAAGGTCTCCGGGGCCATGGTGAGGACGAAGTTCTGGCCGTACTTCGCCTTGAGGGTCTTGACCGCCTGGATCAGGTTGACGATGACCGGGCTGGTCGGGTTCCGGAAGTCGGTGTCACCGGTCTGCAGGGACAGCGAGTGGCCCTCGAAGTCGATGTCGAGACCGTCCAGGCCGTACTCGTCGATGATCTTCGAGACGGAGGAGACGAAGGTGTCGCGGGCGGCGGTGGTGGAGAGCTGCACCTGGCCGTTCTGGCCGCCGATCGAGATCAGGACCTTCTTGCCCGCCGCCTGCTTGGCCTTGATGGCGGCCTTGAAGTCGGCGACCGACTCGACGTTGGGGCACTCGGTGGCGGGGCAGAGGCTGAAGCGGATGTCGCCGGAGGTCACCGAGGTCGGCTCGCCGAAGGCGAGGTTGATGACGTCCCAGGAGGCGGGGACGTCGGCCATCCGGGTGTAGCCGGAGCCGTTGGCGAAGCTGGAGTGCAGGTAGCCGACGAGGGCGTGCGCGGGCAGGCCGGTGTTGCCGCCTCCGCCGCCGCTGGTCGTGGTCGCGCTCACGGTGGCCGACTTGGCGGACTCACCCGCGCTGTTCACGGCGCTGACCTGGAAGGTGTACGCGGTGGAGGCGGTGAGCCCGGTGACGGTGGCGGAGGTGCCGCTGACCGTCTGGACCCGGGTGGTGCCGCGGTAGACGTGGTACGAGGTGGCGCCGGAGACCGCGGACCAGGTCAGCGGCACGCTGGTGGAGGTCGGGGAGCCGGCGGCGAGGCCGGTGGGCACGGCCGGGAGCTGGACGGGGTCGCCGCCGGGGCCGTAGAGGGAGAGGTCGTCGGCCTGGTAGGCGGGGGTGCCGTACCAGCCGTGGGTGTAGATGGTGACCGAGGTCGTCGAGGCGCCCGTCGTGAAGGTGGTCGCGAGCCGCTGCCAGTCGGGCGCGGAGCCCGTCCAGGTGGAGACGTCGGTGGTGCCCGTGCCGGAGGCGCCGAGGTAGACGTAGCTGCCGCGGACCCAGCCGCTGAGGGTGTACGAGGAGTTGGGCTTGACGGTGACCGTCTGGGAGCAGCGGGCGTTGTCGCTGCCGGCCGGGGTGGCCTGGAGCGCCTTCGTGCCGCTGCGGGTGGGGGTGGAGACGGCGGCGCCGCTGCCGGCGGTGCAGGTCCAGCCGTCGAGGCCGGCCTCGAAGCCGCCGTTGCGGGCGAGTTCGGCGTCGGCGGCCTGGGCGGCGGGGCCGAGGGCGGCGAGTCCTCCGGCGGCGAGGACGCCTGCGAGGAGCAGGGTGAGGGGTCTGGCGCGGTCCACAACTGCCTCCGGGGATGGGGGAATCGAGGTGGGAGCGCGCCACAGCATGGTCCAGACCAATCAAGTGGTCAAGACCTCTGGCCCCGACGTCCGGACGGCGGACGGCCCGATCCGCCCTCCGGACGCGACGATCCACCCGCCGGACGGCATACGGGCCTCCGAGCACCCCATGGGGACCCCTCGCTACGACACCCCCACAGGCGCCCCCATTCGCTCACGGCGCCCCACCTGCTCCTCCTCGCCTACGACGTCTCCCGCGACCCCCCGATCCGCCCCGCCGCCTCGTGCATCGCGAGTTCCAGGAGCGTCGCGTCGGTGAGCGTGCCCGCGCCGTCCGGCGCCACCAGCCAGCGGACGGCCCCGGTCGTCCGGCCGGGGTACGGGACGACGATCCAGGTCCCGGCGCCCGCGCCGCGCACCCCGGTGCCGAGCCAGCGGGTCACGGTGCCCGGCGGCACGAAGAAGCCCATCCGGGCGTCGCCGAAGTCGGCGAGGACCGGGCCCGGCCGGTCCACCAGGCGGGTCAGCACGTCGAGCGTGGGATAGCCCAGCTCGGCGGGCAGGATCAGGACGTCCCAGCGCCTGCCGGCGGGCAGCAGCGCGACCCCGTGCGGGTTGCGCTCCCACTCCCACCGGCAGGCCTCGGGATCGGGTGCGACCGAGACCAGCCACTCCACCGCGCTCTTGGCGCCCGAGGCCCCCGTACCAGTCATCGCAACGGTCTCCTTCCGTGTGGACACGGTGTCCGTACGGAGAGAGCGATTCGGGCGCCTTCTCTTACGCGGTTTCAGCTACCCACCGGTTGTGATGTAGGTCACTCCCGTGCGGCCGGCGTGGTCTCAGCTGTCGAAGCCGAGGCCCACCCGGTCCATCGCCTTGAGCCACAGGTTGCGGCGGCCGCCGTTCTCGTCGGCCTTGGCCATCGCCCACTTGGTGATGCCGATGCCGGCCCAGGCGATGGGCTCGGGCGGGAAGGGCAGCGGCTTGCGGCGGACCATCTCCAGCTCGGTGCGCTCGGTCCGCTCCCCCGCGAGCAGGTCGAGCATCACGTCGCCGCCGAAGCGGGTGGCGCCCACGCCGAGCCCGGTGAACCCGGCCGCGTACGCGACCTTGCCCTGGTACGCCGTACCGAAGAAGGCCGAGAAGCGGGAGCAGGTGTCGATCGCCCCGCCCCACGCGTGGCTGAAGCGGAGCCCCTCCAGCTGCGGGAAGCAGCGGAAGAAGTGCTCGGCGAGCTTGAGGTACGTCTCCGGGCGGTGGTCCATCTCGGCGCTGACCTTGCCGCCGAAGGGGTAGATCGCGTCGTAGCCGCCCCAGAGGATGCGGTGGTCGGCGGTGATCCGGAAGTAGTGGAACTGGTTGGCGGAGTCGCCGAGTCCCTGCCGGTTCTTCCAGCCGACGGAGGCGAGCTGCTCGGGGCTGAGCGGCTCGGTCATCAGGGCGTAGTCGTAGACCGGGACGGTGTACGCGCGGACGCGCTTGACCAGCGACGGGAAGACGTTGGTGCCGAGGGCGACCCGGCGGGCGACGATCCTGCCGTACGGGGTGCGCACGCCCATGCCGGTGCCGGACTGGGCCAGTTCGAGGCCCGGGGTGTTCTCGAAGATCCGGACGCCCAGGTCGAGACAGGCCCGCTTGAGGCCCCAGGCCAGCTTGGCGGGGTTGAGCATGGCGACTCCGCGGCGGTCCCAGAGTCCGCCGAGGAAGGTCGGGGAGTGGACCTCGGCCCGGACGGCGTCCCGGTCGAGGAGTTCGATGCCGTCCGCGAGTCCGAGCCGCTCGATCTCCTCGTACACCTCGTGGAGCTCGTCGACCTGGTAGGGCTCGGTGGCGACGTCGATCTCACCGGTGCGCTCGAAGTCGCAGTCGAGGCCGTAGCGGGCGACCGCCTCCTCGATGCCGTCGAGGTTCTTCTCGCCGAGCTCCTCCAGCTTCGGCAGCTCGCCCGGCCAGCGGGCGAGCCCGTTGCCGAAGCCGTGGGTGAGGGAGGCGGCGCAGAACCCTCCGTTGCGGCCCGAGGCGGCCCAGCCCACCTCGCGCCCCTCGATCAGGACGACGTCCCGGGCGGGGTCGCGCTCCTTGGCGAGGAGCGCGGTCCACAGTCCGCTGTAGCCGCCGCCGACGACGAGGAGGTCGCACGTCTCGGTGCCGGTGAGGGCGGGCAGGGCGCCGGGCTTGCCCGGGTCTTCCAGCCAGAAGGGGACGGGCTGGGCGTCGGAGAGAGATTGGGCGGCGAGACGCATGGCGACTGGGGCCATGGTTTCCAACTCCTTCGGTGCCTGGGCGGCCTTCGCTCAGGCTGTTGCTGTTTTCTTGCGCCGGTTCGTGATGATTTGCCCGGCCACGACCACCAGTACCGCGAGGACGAACATCGCGGTGCCGATGACGTTGATCTGAACGGGGGTTCCTCGCTGTGCCGAGCCCCAGACGAACATGGGGAAGGTGACGGTGGAGCCCGCGTTGAAGTTGGTGATGATGAAGTCGTCGAACGAGAGCGCGAAGGCGAGCAGGGCGCCGGCGGCGATGCCGGGGGCGGCGATCGGCAGGGTGACGCGCAGGAAGGTCTGCACGGGCCCGGCGTAGAGGTCGCGCGCGGCCTCCTCAAGGCGGGGGTCCATGGACATGACCCGGGCCTTGACCGCCGTGACGACGAACGACAGGCAGAACATGATGTGGGCGATCAGGACCGTCCAGAAGCCCAGCTCGATCCCCATGTTGAGGAAGAGGGTGAGCAGCGAGGCGGCCATGACGACCTCGGGCATCGCCATCGGCAGGAAGATCAGCGAGTTGATCGCGCCGCGCGCCCGGAAGCGGTAGCGGACCAGCGCGAAGGCGATCATCGTGCCGAGGACGACGGCGCCGACCGTCGCCCAGGCGGCCAGCTGGAGCGAGAGGGAGAGCGACTCGCACATGTCGGCGACGCCGCAGGGGTCCTTCCAGGCGTCGAGCGAGAACTCCTGCCAGGAGTAGTTGAAGCGCCCCTTCGGCCTGTTGAAGGAGAACGCCATCACGACGAGGTTGGGCAGGATCATGTACGCGAGCGTGAGCAGGCCCGCGACGACGACGAGGTTCTTGCGGATCCAGCGCATCAGACGAGGTCCTCCGTTCCCGCTCGGCGGATGTACACGGTGACCATGACCAGCACGATCGCCATGAGGATGAAGGAGAGCGCGGCGGCCGTCGGGTAGTCGAGGACGCGCAGGAACTGCGACTGGATGACGTTGCCGACCATCTTGGTGTCGGTCGAGCCGAGCAGCTCGGCGTTGACGTAGTCGCCGCTCGCCGGGATGAAGGTGAGCAGGGTGCCGGAGACGACGCCGGGCATCGACAGCGGGAAGGTCACCTTGCGGAACGTGGTGGCCGGGGAGGCGTACAGGTCCTGCGCGGCCTCGTGCAGCCGGCCGTCGATCCGCTCCAGGGAGGTGTAGAGGGGCAGGATCATGAAGGGCAGGAAGTTGTACGTGAGACCGCAGACGACGGCCATCGGGGTGGCGAGGACGCGGTCGCCCTCGGTCCAGCCGATCCAGCTGGTCACGTCGAGGACGTGCAGCGCGTTCAGCGCGTCGACGACGAGGCTGTCGTCGGCGAGGATCGTCTTCCAGGCCAGCGTCCGGATGAGGAAGCTGGTGAAGAAGGGGGCGATGACCAGGACCAGGAGCAGATTGCGCCAGCGGCCGGCCTTGAACGCGATGAGGTACGCGAGGGGGTAGCCGAGCAGCAGGCAGAGGATGGTCGCGGTCCCGGCGTAGAGCAGGGAGCGGACGAACTGCGGCCAGTACTCCTGGAAGGCGTCCCAGTAGGTCTGGAAGTGCCAGGTGACCTGGAAGCCCGCTTCGAGCGAGCCGGTCTGGACCGAGGTGGAGGCCTGGTAGACCAGCGGCAGCGCGAAGAAGACGAGCAGCCAGATGATGCCCGGCAGCAGCAGCCAGTAGGGGACGAGCCGCTTGCGGGTGGCGGGCTTGCGCAGCACCGGTTCCTCGGTGGGCGGCGCGTCCTTCACGAGGGTCGCGGTCATCCGGTGGCCTCCACCGTCTCCACACCGGCGTCGATGTCCTGGTCGGCGTCGAGCCCGAAGGTGTGCGCCGGGTTCCAGTGCAGGACGACCTCGGCCCCCGGGACGAGTCCCGCGCGCCGGTCGACGTTCTGCTCGTAGACCTGGAGTTCCGCGCCCGCCGGGCTGTTCACCACGTACTGGGTGGACACGCCGATGAAGGAGGAGTCGGCGATCCGGCCGGTGACGCGGTTGCGGCCGTCGGGTATCGAGTCGGCGTCGTCCCTGTGCGTCAGCGCGATCTTCTCGGGGCGGACGCCCACGAGCACCTTGCCGCCCTGGCGGACGGCGGGGGTACAGCGGTCGGCGGGGACGCGGAGCCTGCCGCCGCCGGCCGTGACGAGGACGTCGGCGCTCCCGGTGCCCGTCTCCAGGACCTCGGCCTCGATCAGGTTGGAGGTGCCGAGGAAGTTGGCGACGAAGGTGGTCTTCGGGTTCTCGTACAGGTCGGCGGGGGCGCCGAGCTGCTCGACACGGCCGCCGTTCATCACCGCGACCTGGTCGGCCATCGTCATGGCCTCCTCCTGGTCGTGGGTGACGTGCACGAAGGTGATGCCGACCTCGGTCTGGATCCGCTTGAGCTCCAGCTGCATCTGGCGGCGCAGCTTGAGGTCGAGGGCGCCGAGCGGCTCGTCGAGGAGGAGCACCTGGGGGTGGTTGATGAGGGCGCGGGCGACGGCGACGCGCTGCTGCTGGCCGCCGGAGAGCTGGTGCGGCTTGTGGCGGGCCTTGTCGCCGAGCTGGACGAGCTCCAGCATGTCGTCGACCTGCTTCTTCACCGACTTGATGCCGCGGCGGCGCAGACCGAAGGCGATGTTCTCGGTGATGTCCATGTGCGGGAAGAGTGCGTAGGACTGGAAGACGGTGTTGACCGGGCGCTTGTACGGCGGGAGGTCGGTGACGTCCTTGTCGCCGAGGAAGACGCTGCCGGTGCTGGGGTCCTCCAGGCCGGCGATCATCCGCAGGGTGGTGGTCTTGCCGCAGCCGGAGGCGCCGAGGAGGGCGAAGAAGGAGCCCTCCGGGACGGTCAGGTCGAGCGGCTGGACGGCGGTGAAGGAGCCGTAGGACTTGCTGATCCCGGTGAGACGGACGTCGCCGCCGCCCGTGTTCTTTCCGGTGTGAGGAGTCTTGTCAGTCATGGGTCGTGGTCCCAGGGAGTGAGAGAGGTGGACGACGTCGGGCTCAGGCGCCGATGAGCTTGGCGAACTTCTCCTCGTACGCCGTCTCCTCCGCGCTGGTGAGCGAGCGGAAGGCGTGCGACTTCTTGGCCATGGCCTTGTCCGGGAGGATCAGCGTGTTGTTCGCGAGTTCCGGGTCGATCTTGGCGAGCTCGTCCTTCACCCCGTCGACGGGGCAGACGTAGTTGATGTACGCGGCGAGCCGGGCGGCGACGGGGAGCTCGTAGTAGTGGTCGATGAGCTTCTCGGCGTTCGTCTTGTGCCGGGACTGCGCGGGGACGAGCAGGTTGTCGCTGGAGGTGATGTATCCGGCGGCCGGTATCGCGTAGCGGATGTCGGGGTTGTCCGCCTGGAGCTGGATGACGTCGCCGGCCCAGGCGAGGCACGCGGCGATGTCGCCCTTGTCCAGGTCGGAGGTGTAGTCGTTGCCGGTGAAGCGGCGGATCTGCTTCTTGTCGACGCCCTTCTGGAGGCGTCCGACCGCCGCGTCGTAGTCGGCGTCGGTGAAGGTCCCCGGGTCCTTGCCGAGGTCGAGCAGCGTCATGCCGACGGTGTCCCGCATCTCGGTGAGGAAGCCGACCCGGCCCTTGAGCGAGGGGTCGTCGAGGAGCTGGGTGACCGAGTCGACCTTCTTCCCGCCGGTCGCCTTCACGTTGTAGGCGATGACGGTGGATATCCCGGTCCAGGGGTACGAGTAGGCGCGGCCGGGGTCCCAGTCGGGGGTGCGGAACTGGGCGGAGAGGTTCGCGTACGCGTGGGGGAGGTGCGAGGCGTCGAGCTTCTGGACCCAGCCGAGGCGGATCATGCGGGCGGCCAGCCAGTCGGTGACGCATATCAGGTCGCGGCCGGTGTCCTGGCCGGCCGCGAGCTGCGGCTTGATCTTGCCGAAGAACTCGACGTTGTCGTTGATGTCCTCGGTGTACTTGACCTTGATCCCGGTGCGTTTCGTGAACGCCTCCAGGGTCGGCCGGGACTTCTCGTCCTCGCTGACGTCCATGTACTCGGTCCAGTTGGAGAAGGCGAGGGTCTTCTCCTTGGCCGAGACGTCGATGGACGCGGCCCCCTGGCCCTCCCGCTTGGCCGGCGGGATGCCGCAGGCGCTCAGGGAGGCCAGGCCTCCCACGGCGAGCGCGCCCACACCGCCGGCGCGCAGCATCGAACGGCGGGTGAGGGCGCCCCGGCCGCTCGTCAGGCTGCGGCGTATCGCCGCCACCTGCGCGGCGGAGAGGCTGTCGGGCTCGTACTGCTCCATGCGCTGTGCCCTTTCGGGATGGTGTGGCCGCCGGTCGGGCGGCGAGCTGCTATCGGTCCCCGAAGATCGTGCGGTGCCAGTCCTTGGCCGCCACCGCGGTGTTGTCGAACATCACGTGCTTGACCTGCGTGTACTCCTCGAAGGAGTACGCCGACATGTCCTTTCCGTAGCCGGACGCCTTGGTACCGCCGTGAGGCATCTCGCTGATGATGGGGATGTGGTCGTTGACCCAGACGCAGCCGGCCTTGATCTCGCGGGTGGCCCGGTGGGCGCGGTACACGTCCCGGCTCCAGGCGGAGGCGGCCAGGCCGTAGGGGGTGTCGTTGGCGAGCCGGATGCCCTCGTCGTCGGTGTCGAAGGGCAGGGCGACCAGGACCGGCCCGAAGATCTCGGACTGCACGACCTCGCTGTCCTGCGCGGCGCCGGTGATCAGGGTCGGACGGTAGTAGGCACCGTCCTTGAGGTCGCCGCCGGGGGCTTCCCCGCCGGTGACCACGGTGGCGTAGCCGCGGGCCCGCTCCACGAAGCCGGCGACGTGGTCGCGGTGGCGGTGGCTGACGAGCGGGCCGAGGTCGGTGGCCGGGTCGAAGGGGTCGCCCAGCCGGACCGTCTCCATCAGCTCGGCGACGCGGGCGGTGAACGCGTCGAAGAGGGGGCGCTGGACGTACGCGCGGGTGGCGGCGGTGCAGTCCTGGCCGCTGTTGATGAGGGAGGCGGCCACGGCGCCGTGCGCGGCGGCCTCCAGGTCGGCGTCGTCGAAGACCACGAAGGGGGCCTTGCCGCCGAGTTCGAGGTGGAGGCGCTTGACGGTGGCGGTGGCGATCTCGGCGACCCGCTTGCCGACCGGGGTGGAGCCGGTGAAGGAGGTCATGACGACGTCGGGGTGGCCGACGAGGTGCTCGCCGACGGTCTTCCCGGCGCCGTTGACGATGTTGACCACCCCGTCGGGGATGCCGGCCTCCTTCGCCGCCTGGGCGAACATCAGCGAGGTCAGCGGGGTCAGCTCGGCCGGCTTGAGGACGATCGTGTTGCCGGCGGCGATGGCCGGGAGGATCTTCCAGGCGGCCATCTGGAGCGGGTAGTTCCAGGGGGCGATGGAGCCGACGACGCCGAGGGGCTCGCGGCGGATGTACGAGGTGTGGTCGCCGCTGTACTCGCCGGCCGACTGGCCCTGGAGGTGGCGGGCCGCCCCCGCGAAGAACGCGGCGTTGTCGACGGTGCCGGGCACGTCGAACTCGGTGGTGAGCTTCAGCGGCTTGCCGCACTGGAGGGACTCCACGCGGGCGAAGTCCTCCGCCCACTCGGCGAGCACGCCGGCGAAACGGTGGAGCGCGTCGGAGCGCTCCCCGGGGGTCGCGCCCGCCCAGCCGGGGAACGCGGCCTTGGCCGCGGCGACGGCCTCGTCCACGTCGGCGGTCGAGGCGAGGGTGTAGGTGTACACGCTCTCCCCGGTCGCCGGATCGATCACGCTGTGTTCCCGGCCGGAGGTCCCGGCCCGGAGCCGCCCGCCGATGTACTGTGCGCCGTCCGCGAAGCGGTCCGTCACCTGGAAGCGGTTGCCCATGACGCTCTCCGTTGTCCCAGCTCGAATTGAGTGCCGATCCTGACAGAGGGATGATGGCCCAACAAGTGATTCCGTTGTTGCCTTTTGGTTACGCGACGGAATCGGTCGACCATGTGTCGAGGCGGCCGGAAAATCTCCGTACGGAGTGTCCGTGGCGAATGCCACACTCCCATGCATGAGCGCGATCGAGGCACTGACACAGCAGGTCAACAGGGGTGACCGGGTGAAGTGGCTGCACTTCTGGGGTCACCGTCCGCATCCGGACGGACGACTCACGGCGAGCTGTCTCAGCCAATGGTGGCCGGCGCCGTTCGTGGTCTCCGGCGTGTCGTACGCGACGGCCGAGCACTGGATGATGGCGGCCAAGGCCCGCCTCTTCGAGGACGCCGACGCGGAGCGGGCCGCGCTGTCCGCCCGTACGCCGGCGGAGGCCAAGAAGGCGGGCCGGCTCGTCCGGGGCTTCGACGAGACGGTGTGGGCGCGGGAGCGCTTCGGGATCGTCGTCGAGGGCAGCGTCCACAAGTTCTCCTCGGACGAGGCCCTGCGCGGCTACCTCCTGGGCACCGGCACTCGGGTCCTGGTGGAGGCCAGCCCGGTGGACCGCGTCTGGGGCATCGGCCTGGCGGCCGACGACCCCGGCGCCCACGACCCGGCCCGCTGGCGCGGCGACAACCTGCTGGGCTTCGCCCTGATGGAGGCACGCGAGCGGCTGCGCGCGGGAGCCTGAAGGGAAATCGGCGCGCCGGGTACGCGTGAGGGCCCCGCACCCAGGGGGTGCGGGGCCCTCACGCGTAGGCTTGCGGATCCGCTCAGCGGCCGCAGTGGCTCACTGGCCGCGCTCGATCTGCAGGCTCGACGCGAACGGGTCGTCGTCGTAGCCCGAGTCGAACGAGCTGGAGTCCTGGCCGGCCGCCCAGATGATGAACCCCAGGAAGACGGCGCTGACCACGATGCCGATCGCGCCCAGCACGATGCCGGTGACGGCCATGCCCCGGTTGGTGGCCTCGCCCCGGCCGCACTTCTTGACCCCGATGATGCCGAAGATCAGCGCCAGGATGCCGAGGACGGCGCCCAGGCCCCACAGGCAGAATCCGGCCACCGCGATGATGCCCAGCACCATCGAGGCGGTCCCCATGCCGTTGGACGGGGACTGCTGCCAGCCCGTCTGGCCGGGGTAGCCGCCGGGCGCCGGGTAGCCCGGGTAGCCGTACCCGGAGCCCGTCGGAGCCGGCGGCGTCGCCGCCGGGTAGCCGTATCCGCCGGACGTGTCCGCCGGATAGCCGTACGCCCCGGGCGTGGCCGCGGGGCCGCCGGGGGCGACCGGCGGCGGCGGCACCTCGGCGGGGCCGGGCGAAGCGAGCGGAAAGGACGTGACGGTCTGCTGGTCGTGCACCGGCGGCGGCGACGGGGCCGCCTCCTTGCTCAGCTCCACACCGTCACGGTTCGGCGGAGCCCACGGGTCCGTCGGGTCGTACCCGCCCCGCGACTGGTCTTGGTTGTCAGACATGGGCCTCCCCCATCATGGTCCCGCCATGCTACGGCCTCACCCGTGAGGGGGAACCGCCCGGCCTACGATGAACGGATGACCGATCTCCATCCCTTCATCGCGGGCCTCCCGAAGGCCGAGCTGCACGTCCACCACGTCGGCTCCGCCTCGCCCCGGATCGTCGCCGAGCTCGCCGCCCGGCACCCCGACTCCAAGGTCCCCACGGACCCGGAGGCGCTGACCGACTACTTCACGTTCACCGATTTCGCCCACTTCATCGACGTCTACCTCTCCGTCGTCGACCTGGTCCGCACCCCCGAGGACGTCCGGCTGCTGACCTTCGAGGTCGCCCGGGACATGGCCCGGCAGAACATCCGGTACGCCGAGCTGACCATCACCCCCTACTCGTCCACCCGCCGGGGCATCGACGAGCGCGCCTTCATGGCGGCCATCGAGGACGCCCGCAAGGCGGCCGAGGCCGAGTTCGGCACCGTCCTGCGCTGGTGCTTCGACATCCCCGGCGAGGCCGGCCTGGCCTCCGCCGAGGAGACCGCCCGCCTCGCCACCACCGACGGGCTGCGCCCCGAGGGCCTGGTCTCCTTCGGCCTCGGCGGCCCGGAGATCGGTGTGCCCCGCCCCCAGTTCAAGCCGTACTTCGACCGGGCGCGGGCGGCCGGCCTGCACTCCGTGCCGCACGCGGGCGAGACGACCGGCCCGGGGACCGTCTGGGACGCGATCAACGAGCTGGGCGCCGAGCGCATCGGCCACGGCACCAGCTCGGTCCAGGACCCGGCGCTCCTCGCCCACCTGGCGGAGCACCGGATCGCCCTGGAGGTCTGCCCGACCTCGAACATCGCCACCCGGGCCGTCGCCACCCTGGACGAGCACCCGATCCGGCAGATGGTGGACGCGGGCGTCCTCGTGACCGTCAACAGCGACGACCCGCCGATGTTCGGTACCGACCTCAACACCGAGTACGCGGTCGCGGCCCGTCTCCTCGGCCTCGACGAGCGCGGTGTCGCCGCCCTCGCGAAGAACGCGGTGGAGGCCTCGTTCCTCGACCGGCCCGGCAAGGACCGGATCGCCGCCGAGATCGACACGTACACCGACACCTGGCTGGCACGCTGACGACTGGCCCGGCCGCCCGCGACGGCGAGAATGGGCCCATGGACTCCGACACCGCCATGGACCCGACCGCCGTCGTCAAGCCCGCCGGGGCTCCGGCCTCCGTGACCGTCGTGGGCCATCGCGGCGACCCGTACCGCGTCCGCGAGAACACCCTCGGCTCGATCGCCTCGGCGATCGAGCGGGGGGCGGACGCGGTCGAGGTCGACGTCCGGCTGACCAGGGACGGCGTGCCCGTCCTCCTCCACGACGACACCCTCAAGCGGCTGTGGGGCCACGACCGCCCGCTCCGCGTGCTCTCGTACGAGCAGCTCCGCGAGCTGACGTACGACGGCGTCCCGACCCTGCGCGAGGCCCTGCTCACCGCCGGGGAGAAGCGGCTGATGCTGGACCTGCCCGGCGGCGACGAGGACTCGGTCCGGACCGTCGTCCGCACGGTCCGCGAGTGCGGCGCCGGGGAGCGCGTCTACTACTGCGCCGGGGCCGTCGCCATGCTCCAGGTCCGCGCGGCCGACCCGGCCGCCGAGATCGCCCTCACCTGGACCTCGCTCGCCCCGCCCCGCCCGGTCCTCCTCGACGTGGTACGGCCCCGCTGGCTCAACTACCGCTTCGGCCTGGTGAGTCGGGCCCTCACCGATCGGGTGCACCGGGACGGGCTGCTCGTCTCCGCCTGGACCGCCGACACCTCCCGGAGCATGCGTAAGCTGATCACGAACGGGGTCGACTCGATCACCACCAACCGGGTCGACGCCCTCGCCGCCGTCCTGCGAAAGGCCCAGGCATGAACGACCGGATCCGGACCGACGTCGCCCACAACGCGCGGGTGTGGAACTACTGGCTGGGCGGCAAGGACAACTACCCGGTCGACCGCGCGGTGGGCGACCAGGTCACCGGCTTCTACCCGGGCATCGGCGAAGTGGCCCGCGCGGACCGGGCGTTCCTCGGCCGCGCCGTCACCTTCCTCGCCGCGGACGCCGGGGTCCGCCAGTTCCTCGACATCGGCACCGGCCTGCCCACCGCCGACAACACCCACGAGGTCGCCCAGCGGGCCGCGCCCGACTCACGGATCGTCTACGTCGACAACGACCCGATCGTCCTCACCCACGCCCGCGCGCTGCTGACCAGCGCCCCGGAGGGCGTCACGGACTACGTGGACGCCGACGCGCACGAGCCGGAGCGGATCCTCGCGGCGGCCGGCGCGACCCTCGACCTGTCCCGGCCGGTCGCCGTCATGATGCTCGGCATCCTCAACTTCGTCCTGGACACCGCGAAGGCCCGGTCGATCGTCCGCACCCTGATGGACGCGGTTCCCTCCGGCAGCTACCTGGTCCTCACCCACCCGACGCTGGAGCCGGACCTCGGTGGGGAGGGCAACAAGGCCGCGATGGCGTTCTGGAACGAGAACGCGACCCCGCCGATCACCGCCCGCAGCCGCACCGAGTTCGTCTCCTTCCTCGACGGGCTCGACATCCTGGAGCCGGGCGTCCTGTCCTGCTCGCGCTGGCGCGCGCCCGCCGGAGGCGCCCCCGTGGTCGCGCAGTTCGGCGCGGTGGGCCGCAAGCCGTAATGGGAAGACGGGGGGATGTCCACGCCCGGTGGGAGCGGACGCGGACCTGGGGCGGGGCCAATCCCTGGGCGGTGGACGCCGGGATCGCGCTGCTGGTGCAGGCGGCGATGACGATGCCGTTCGTGGTGCCGCGCCCGCCCGAACTCGAACCGGCCACCTGGACCGCGTACGGACTGACGACGCTCACCGTGGTCCCGCTCGTCTGGCGGCGGCGGGCGCCGGTCGCCGTGCTCCTCGCGATCCTGGCGACGAGCACGCTGTACATCCTGGCCTTGGACGGACCGGGGCAGCCGCTGCCGTACACCGGGCTCGTCATCGTCTACACGGTGGCGCTGCACTCCCCGCCGCGCAAGCGGCTGGCGACGGCGGGGCTCATGCTGGTCGCGGTGCCCGCCTCGGTCTGGCTCAACACCCGGTCGGCCCGCGAACTGACCTTCTCGCTCTTCGTGTTCGGCGCGTCCTATGTGTTCGGCCGGCTCCAGGACGCGCGGCAGCGCGCGCACCTCGTCGAGGCCGAGCGGGCCGCCGCGCGCGAACGGGCGCGGATCGCACGGGAGATGCACGACATCCTGTCGCACGCGGTGAGCCTCATGGTCGTCCAGGCGCAGGCCGGCCCGGTGGCGGTCCGGACGGCGCCGGAGCGCGCGGAGGCCGCGTTCGAGGCGATCTCCGAGACGGGCCGGGAGGCGATGACCCAGCTGCGGCAGATGCTGGGGCTGCTGCGGGAGGGGTCCGAGGGGGCGCCGCCCCGCGAGCCGCAGCCGGACCTCTCCGGGATCCCCGCCCTGGTGGAGCGGGTGCGGTCCGGCGGGCTTCCGGTCGCGTACACGACGGAGGGCGGGGTACGGGCGCTGCCCGCCGCGACCGGCGCGAGCGCCTACCGGATCGTGCAGGAGGCCCTGACGAACGTGGTCCGGCACGCGGACGCGCGCCGGGCCGAGGTCCGGCTCGCCCACGCCGACGGCGTCCTGCACGTCACCGTGACGGACGACGGGCGCGGCCCCGCGGTGGCGGGGGCGCGCGGATCCGGCGGGCACGGCCTCACGGGCATCCGGGAGCGGGCCGCCGCGCACGGCGGGACGGCGACGACCGGCCCCGGGCCGGACGGCCGGGGCTTCGAGGTGCGGGTCCTGCTCCCCGTACCCTCCACGGCGGAGGCGGGGAGGTGACGACGATCCGGGTGGTGGTCGCGGACGACCAGGAACTGGTCCGCAGCGGCTTCGCGATGATCCTGGACGCACAGCCGGACATCGAGGTCGTGGCGGAGGCCGGGGACGGCGCCGAGGCGGTCGAGGCGGTGCGCCGGCACGCCCCGGACGTGGCCCTCCTCGACATCCGGATGCCCGGCACCGACGGCATCGAGGCCTGCCGGGAGATCTGCGCGGGCAGCGGCTGCCGGACGGTGATCCTCACGACCTTCGACACCGACGCGTACGTCTACGAGGCGCTGCACGCGGGCGCGAGCGGCTTCCTCCTCAAGGACGTGCGGCGGGACGATCTGGTGCACGCGGTACGGGTGGTGGCGGCGGGCGACTCGCTGCTGGCGCCGTCCGTGGCCCGCCGGCTGGTGGAGCAGTACACGGCGGGCGGTCCGCGCAGGACGGCCCCGGACGCGCGGCTCGACGTACTGACCGGCCGGGAGCGCGAGACGCTGCTGCTCCTGGCCCGCGGTCTGTCCAACGCGGAGATCGCGGCGGAGCTGGTGGTGAGCGACCACACGGTGAAGACGCACGTGGGGAACGTGCTCGCCAAGCTCGGGCTGCGGGACCGGATCCAGGCGGTGATCTGCGCGTACGAGACGGGGCTGGTCGCGGTGGGCTCTCCCCCGCCCGGGGGAGGCGGCGGGCCGGGTCCCTCCCCCTGGTCGGCGAGGAAGTGACCGGTGGAGGACCGCCGGTGCGGGCGATCCGGTGAGCGCCGCGGGTCAGCAGGATGGAGCCATCGAGAACAACGGCTCACAACCACGGAGTTGACCATGAGGACCACCACCCGCACGCTGCTCGCCACCGCCCTCGTCCTGGGGGTGGCCGCGGGTCCGGCCCTCGCCCCGGCCTTCGCGGCCCCGACGGCGGCGCGGGCGACAGCCCGGGCTTCGGGCCCGGCGGCCCCTGGTCCGGCTGCTCCGGCGGCACGGCCGACGAGCCCGGACCTGAGCGCGGCGATCGCAGGGCTCCCCCGCGCGGACGCCACGGCCGCACTGGTCCGGGTCGGCGGCACCGAGGGCTCCTGGCAGGGCAGTTCGGGCGTCCGGGACCTGGAGTCCGGCGCCCCGGCGGATCCGGCCGGCCGCTTCCGGGCCGGCTCGGTGACGAAGGTCTTCACCGCGGCGACCGTCCTCCAACTGGCCTCCGAGCGCCGGATCGACCTGGACCGCACGGCCCGCTCGTACCTGCCGGAGCTGATCCCCCGCCGGTACGCCACGGTGACGGTCCGCCAGCTCCTGAACCACACGCACGGCATCCCGGCCCCCGACCTGAACGTGGGGGACACGGTGGAGGAGTGGTACGCCCACCGCTTCGACGTGCACGACCCGGAGGCCATGGTCCGCTCGGCGACGGCGAAGCCGCGCGAGTTCCGGCCGGGCACCCGGCAGCACTACCTCAACATCGGGTACACGGTCGCCGCCCTGATCGTGGAGCGGGTGACGGGTGACACGTACGAGCGGCAGGTGGAGCGGCGGATCCTGCGTCCGCTGCGGCTGCGGGACACGTATCTGCCGGGCGCGGCGGCCGCGCTCGTCGGCCCGTACAACCACGGCTACCAGACGATGCGGCTCGACGACGGGACGACGGGGCCGCGCGACGTCTCGGAGTGGGGCGCGACGGACGGCTGGGCGGCCGGCGACCTCGTGTCGACCACGGCCGACCTGGAGCGCTTCGTCCGGGCGCTGTTCGCGGGCCGGGTGGTGCGCGGGCCGCTCCTGGAGGAGATGTTCACCCTGCCGAAGGTCGCGGACCTGGCGTCGGGCGAGCCCGCGGCGTACTCGGCGGGCCTGTCGATGAAGCGGCTCGGCGGCCGCGAGGTCTGGGGCAAGACCGGCGGCCGCTGGGGCTACAACACGGCCGTCGCCGCCACCCGCGACGGCAGGCGGACCCTCGTCTACAGCGTCAACGCCACGGACGCGAAGGGCCAGGACATGAACCCGACGGCGCTGAACATCATGGTGGCGGCGTACGGCCTGCCGGACTAGCCGACCGAGGCCGGCACGGGCTCCGGCGCCGTGGCGGCCTCCAGCCGCTTGATCAGCCGGCGTACGTGGAGCAGCGGCAGGATCCCGATGACGCCGAAGGACATGTCGATGACCGACCACCAGAAGGGGATGCCCCGGAGGGGGCCGCAGATCAGGGCGAGCGGGATGATGCCGACGCAGGCGATCATGCCGAACTCGACGACCCAGATGTTGCGGACGGGATCGCGGTGGACGCCGTAGAAGGCGACCGCGATGACGAGGTGCGCGAAGGCGAGCCAGTCGGTGCCGTAGAGCACGTACGGGGCCTGCTCGTCGGTGGTCTCGAGGCCGCCCCGCACCCGGTCGATCCATTCGGCGAGGCCGGGGAGGAGGTCGGCCGTGGGAGCCGCCCACCCGTCGAGCGCGGAGTCGAGGAGTCGGAGTTCGGTGACGAGCGGGAACGCGGTGATCCCGCTCAGGACCAGGCAGACGACGAAGACGATCAGCCAGACGCGGATGCGCGTGAGAAGGGCTCTCGGCCCGTTCGAGTCGCTCATGAGGGCAGCGTACGCCCTTCTTGAACGCGTTCAGAAACGGGGTTCCCGCTCGGCTCACAGGCCGACGATCGCGTTCCACCGCTTGGTGAAGTCCTGCCGCTCGCGGGCGGTGATGTCACGGGCGATCGCCAGGCGTCCCCGCATGTCCGCGTCCGGGAAGACCAGCGGGTCCTCCGCGAGGGCCACCAGGTCCTCGTCGCCGGAGTCGGCGAGGACCTGCTGGGCGGCCGGCACCGGGCAGACGTAGTTGACCCAGGCGGCGAGTTCGGCGGCGACCTCGGGCTCGTAGTAGTAGTCGACGAGCTTCTCGGCGTTGGCCTTGTGCTGCGCGAGGTTGGGGACCAGCAGGGACTCGGCCCACAGTTCGGCGCCCTCCTCGGGGACGACGAACTCGATGTCCGGGTTGTCGGCCTGGAGTTGGATGACGTCGCCCGAGTAGGCCTGGCAGGCGAGCACGTCGCCGGTCGACAGGTCCTTGATGTAGTCGTTGCCGGTGAAGCGGCGGATGTGCCGGGACTTCACCAGTCCCTCGATCTGCTCGCACAGGGCGTGGAAGTCGTCGCCGGTCCACCGGGTGACGTCGACGCCGCGGCCCATCATGAGCAGCGCGAAGGACTCGTCGAGACCGGACAGCAGGGTGACCTTGCCGCGCAGGTCGTCGGCCCACAGCTCCTTGGTGGAGCGGAGTTCGCGACCGAGCCTGCGGCGGTTGTACGCGATGCCGGTGATCCCGGACTGCCAGGGGACGGTGTGCAGCCGGCCCGGGTCGAAGGCGGGCGAGCGGAGCTGCGGGTCGAGGTGCTCGGTGACGTGCGGCTGGGCGGCGCGGTCCATCTCCTGGGCCCAGCCGAGGCGGACGAAGCGGGCGGCCATCCAGTCGCTGACGACGATCAGGTCGCGGCCGGTCTGCTGGTGGTTCATCAGCGAGGGGCTGATCTTGCCGAAGAACTCGTCGTTGTCGTTGATCTCCTCGGTGTACCGGACGGCTATCCCGGTGCGCTTCCGGAACGCGTCGAGGGTCGGCCGCCTCCGGGCGTCCTCGTCGTCGGTGTCGATGTAGAGCGGCCAGTTGGCGAAGTCGAGGGTTCTGTCCCGGGCCGAGAGGTCGCGGCCGGCCCGGTCGGCCTCGTCGACGTAGGCGGCGGGGACCCCGCATCCGGCGGCGAGCAGGCTCGCGGCCCCGGCACCCCCGATGCCGCGCAGCAGGGACCGGCGGGAGATGTTGTTCCTGGCTGTCGCTCTCACCCGTGCAGCATCCCGGGAGGCCCGGGGCCGGGGCAATGGACGCTCCGTCGAGCGACGCGGCGCGGCCCCGACACCCTGTCGACCGGGGTGCCGGGGCCGCGTGGCGTTCAGGCGGGGGTTCAGCCCAGGGAGGTCATGACGTGCTTGATGCGCGTGTAGTCCTCGAAGCCGTAGCCCGAGAGGTCCTTGCCGTAGCCGGACTTCTTGAAGCCGCCGTGGGGCATCTCGGCGACCAGCGGGATGTGGGTGTTGATCCACACGCAGCCGAAGTCGAGGGCCTTGGACATGCGCATCGCGCGCGCGTGGTCCTTGGTCCAGACGGAGGAGGCGAGGGCGTACTCGACGCCGTTCGCGTACTCCAGCGCCTGCGCCTCGTCCGCGAAGGACTGGACGGTGATGACCGGGCCGAAGACCTCGTTCTGGACGATCTCGTCGTCCTGCTTGAGGCCGGAGACGACGGTCGGGGCGTAGAAGTAGCCCTTGTCGCCGACCCGGTGGCCGCCGGCCTGGACCTTGGCGTGCGCCGGGAGGCGGTCGATGAAGCCGGTGACCTGCTTCAGCTGGTTGGCGTTGTTGAGGGGGCCGAAGAGCACGTCCTCGTCGTCCGGCTGGCCGGTCTTGGTCTCGGACGCGGCCTTGGCGAGCGCGGCGACGAACTCGTCGTGGATGGACTCGTGGACGAGCACGCGGGTGGCGGCCGTACAGTCCTGGCCGGCGTTGAAGAAGCCGGCGACGGAGATGTCCTCGACGGCCTTGTCGATGTCGGTGTCCTCGAAGACCACGACCGGGGCCTTGCCGCCCAGCTCCAGGTGGACGCGCTTGACGTCCTTGGCGGCCGACTCGGCGACCTGCATGCCGGCGCGTACGGAGCCGGTGATGGAGGCCATGGCGGGGGTCGGGTGCTCGACCATCGCCTTGCCGGTCTCGCGGTCGCCGCAGACGACGTTGAAGACGCCCTTGGGGACGATCTGGCCGATGATCTCCGCCATCAGGACCGTCGACGCGGGGGTCGTGTCCGAGGGCTTGAGAACGACGGTGTTGCCCGCGGCGAGCGCCGGGGCGAACTTCCACACGGCCATCATCATCGGGTAGTTCCACGGCGCGACCTGGGCGCAGACGCCCACGGGCTCGCGGCGGACGATGGAGGTCAGACCCTCCATGTACTCGCCGGCCGAGCGGCCCTCCAGCATGCGGGCGGCACCGGCGAAGAAGCGGATCTGGTCCACCATCGGCGGGATCTCTTCGCTCGCCGTGAGGGCGACGGGCTTTCCGGTGTTCTGTACCTCGGCGGCGATCAGGTCCTCGGCGCGCTCCTCGAAGGCGTCGGCGATCTTGAGGAGAACCTTCTGGCGCTCGGCCGGCGTGCTGTCACGCCAGGCGGGGAAGGCGGCCGCGGCGGCCTCCATCGCGGCGTCGACGTCGGCCGGGCCCGAGAGCGGGGAGGTGGCGTACACCTCGCCGCTGGCCGGGTTGACCACGTCGATGGTGCGGCCGTCGGCCGCGTCGCGGAACTCCCCGTTGATGTAGTTACGCAGCCGGCGCAGCTCGGTGGTCACTTGCCACCCCTCCTGTCACGTTCTGTCGTCGCACGTCCTTGTGCGGTGTCCCGATGGGCGAGACACCTCAGCCTAATCGCTCGGCTGACGCTTTCAACAGGCCCACCCTCCTCCAACTTCGGATTCCGCGTGATTCGAGCACCTCGACAACGAATTTCATTGATCTGGGGTTGCGAGACCGACATTCTCGGTGCACAGTGAAGTCGTGGCCAGTCGAAGCACAGAACCCAGAACCGGAACCGGTTCGTCCCCGACGATCGACGCCGTCTCCCTGGCGATCATCGAGCAGCTCCAGGAGGACGGCCGCCGCCCCTACGCGGCGATCGGCAAGGCCGTGGGCCTCTCCGAGGCAGCCGTGCGGCAGCGCGTCCAGAAACTGCTCGACCAGGGCGTCATGCAGATCGTCGCCGTCACCGACCCGCTCACCGTGGGCTTCCGGCGACAGGCGATGGTCGGCATCAACGTCGAGGGTGACCTTGATCCGGTTGCGGAAGCCCTGACGGCCATGGCCGAATGCGAGTACGTGGTGATGACCGCCGGCTCGTTCGACCTCATGGTGGAGATCGTCTGCGAGGACGACGACCACCTGCTGGATGTGATCAACAAGCGCATCCGCACCCTCCCCGGCGTGCGCTCCACCGAGAGCTTCGTCTACCTCAAGCTCAAGAAGCAGACCTATATGTGGGGAACTCGATAATCGTGACCCAGTCCCGAAGCGACATGTCAAAGACCGCGTACGACCACCTGTGGATGCACTTCACCCGCATGTCCTCGTACGAGAACGCGCCCGTTCCCACCATCGTGCGTGGTGAGGGCACCTACATCTTCGACGACAAGGGCAAGCGGTACCTCGACGGTCTCGCGGGGCTCTTCGTGGTCAACGCCGGACACGGCCGCAAGGAACTGGCCGAGGTCGCGTACAAGCAGGCCCAGGAGCTCGCGTTCTTCCCCGTGTGGTCGTACGCGCACCCCAAGGCCGTCGAGCTCGCCGAGCGCCTCGCGGACTACGCGCCGGGCGACCTGAACAAGGTCTTCTTCACCACCGGTGGCGGCGAGGCCGTCGAGACCGCCTGGAAGCTCGCCAAGCAGTACTTCAAGCTGCAGGGCAAGCACACCAAGTACAAGGTCATCTCGCGTGCGGTCGCCTACCACGGCACCCCGCAGGGCGCCCTGTCCATCACCGGTCTCCCGGCCCTCAAGGCCCCCTTCGAGCCGCTGGTCCCCGGCGCGCACAAGGTGCCGAACACCAACATCTACCGCGCCCCGATCCACGGCGACGACCCCGAGGCCTTCGGCCGCTGGGCCGCCGACCAGATCGAGCAGCAGATCCTCTTCGAGGGCCCCGAGACCGTCGCGGCCGTCTTCCTGGAGCCCGTGCAGAACGCCGGCGGCTGCTTCCCGCCGCCGCCCGGCTACTTCCAGCGCGTCCGCGAGATCTGCGACCAGTACGACGTGCTGCTCGTCTCCGACGAGACGATCTGCGCCTTCGGCCGCCTCGGCACGATGTTCGCCTGTGACAAGTTCGGCTACGTGCCGGACATGATCACCTGCGCCAAGGGCATGACCTCGGGCTACTCCCCGATCGGCGCCTGCATCGTCTCGGACCGCATCGCGGAGCCCTTCTACAAGGGCGACAACACCTTCCTCCACGGCTACACCTTCGGTGGCCACCCGGTGTCGTCGGCGGTCGCCATCGCCAACCTCGACATCTTCGACAAGGAAGGCCTGAACCAGCACGTCCTCGACCAGGAGGGCAACTTCTTCGAGACCCTGAAGAAGCTGCACGACCTCCCGATCGTCGGCGACGTCCGCGGCAACGGCTTCTTCTACGGCATCGAGCTCGTCAAGGACAAGGTCACCAAGGAGTCCTTCACGGACGAGGAGACCGAGCGCGTCCTGTACGGCTTCCTCTCCAAGGCGCTGTTCGAGAACGGCCTGTACTGCCGTGCCGACGACCGTGGCGACCCGGTCATCCAGCTCGCCCCGCCGCTGATCGCCGACCAGGGCACCTTCGACGAGATCGAAGGCATCCTGCGCTCGGTGCTCACCGAGGCCTGGACCAAGCTCTAAGGTCCCCGCCCCGCGAGGCACACGACATCACGCCGCCCTCACGGCGTGACCCCGGCCCGGGCATGGCGCCATCCGAGTGGATGGCGGCGGCCCGGGCCGCGTGCTGTCCGTACGAACGGATCCGAATACTTACGGTGCCCAGTGACCGACAGGCCCGTCCCTTCGTTCCCCCGGACGGGGGAACAGACCGGATCCGACATCGAGGTGTACGCCATGGCACCACCGGACAACGACGTGCTCTGGGCGCGTTCCCTGCACTGCGAGCTGGGCGGTTCGGACGCCCTCAGCGGCGTCTCCCTCGGCGTCCGCGAGGGCGAGATCCTCGCCCTCGTCGGCCCGCGCGGCAGCGGCAAGACCACCCTCATGCGCTGCCTGTCCGGCCAGCTCGTCGCCCAGCAGGGCGAGGTCTGGTTCAACAGCGGCCCGGTGCACACCCTGACGACCGCCGACCGGGAACGGCTCCGCCGCGACCGCTTCGGCTGGATCGACCCCGAACCCGGTCTCGTCCCCGAGCTCAACGGCTGGGAGAACGCCGCCCTCCCGCTGCTGCTCCGCGGCACCCCCCACCGGGCCGCCCGGACGGCCGCCGTCGAATGGCTGGACCGCCTCGACATCGGTGCCTGCGCCCGCAAGCGCCCGCACGCCCTCAGCCACGCGGAACGCCAGCGCATCGCCATCGCCCGCGCGCTGGTCACCACCCCGGCGGTCCTCTTCGCCGACGAACCCACCGCGATCCTGCACCGGGCCGACGGCGCCCAGGTCCTGCGCACGCTGACCGCCGCCGCCCGCTCGCACGGCATCACCGTGCTCCTCGCCACCCACGACCCGGAGGTCGCGGCGCTCGCCGACCGCACGGTCGCGCTCCTCGACGGACGCCGGGTCGGCGCCGTACCCCCGGTGTCAGGAGCGGAGGGCGTCGCCGCGTGCTCGCTCTCCGTGTAGCCCGCGGGGCCCACCCCCTCGTCCAGACGCGCCGGCTCCTCGTCGCCGCCGCGGCGGCGGGGGTCGGCTTCCTCCTGCTCTGCACCCTCGGTTACGCCGTCGGGCACCCCGAGCGGTCCTCGGCGTCCGTCCTGCGGCTGCTCTGGTGCGTCCTGCCGCTCGCCGCCACCGTCCAGTTCGCGGTCGCGGTCGCCCGGACCGACCCCAGCACCCGGCCCCGCCCCGGGCTCTCCTCCATCGGCCTCGGCCCCGCCCGCCTCACCGCGATCGCCGCCGCGTCGACCGCCGTCGCCTGCACCCTGGGCTCTGTGGTCGCGCTGCTGTTCTACCTGCACCTGCGCGGCGACATCACGGGCCTGCCGTTCGACGGGGCCGCCGCCGACCTGCTCGCCGCCGACCAGCCGATCCCGCTCGCCGCCGCCCTCACCCTGCTCGCCGTCCTCCCGGTCGTCGCCGCCACGGCCGCGGCCCTCGCCCTGCGGCCGCGCACCGCGCCCGCCCCGCCCGAGGGCGCCGAGCGGCCGATGCCGTCCGGGCTGCCGTGGGGCGTCGCCCTGGTCGCGGTCGGCCTGGCCGTCGAGACGTACGCCGGCCGAAGCGGAGCAGGCGACGCCCTCCCCCTGCCGGGCCGCTTCGACGGCAACCCGGCGGGCGTCCTGGCCGGCTGGGTCCTCACCGCCGTCGGCCTCGCGATGGCCGGCCCGGGCATCGTCCACGGCTGCGGACGCCTCCTCCAGGCCGTCCGGCCGGGCGCCGCCCGGCTGCTCGCGGGCCGCGTCCTGATGGATGAGGCCCGGCGCATCGGCCGCCCCCTGGGCGTAGTCAGCGCGGTGCTCTCCGGGACCCTCGCGGCGACCACCCTCCACCAGGAGGGCACCGGGCCCGGCGCCTTCGGCCCGCTCACCGGCCTGGGCGCGACCCTCGTCCTGGCCTGCACGACGGCGACCCTGCTCACCGCGGCCCTGGAGTCCCGGCAGAGCCGCGCCCACACCACCGAGGCCCTCCTCCGCATCGGCGCCCCGCCCACGGCCCTCCGCTCGGCGGCCCTGCTGCGCGTCGGCGTCCTGCTCGCGGTCTTCCTCCCGCTCACCTGGGTCGTGGCCGAGCTGGCGGCGCTGCCGCTGACC
The DNA here is from genome assembly GCF_008042145.1 of Streptomyces sp. adm13(2018). GTDB lineage: Bacteria > Actinomycetota > Actinomycetes > Streptomycetales > Streptomycetaceae > Streptomyces. The sequence goes on along the minus strand of NZ_RDBH01000141.1, from coordinate 996,029 downwards.
GGCTGAGCCGAACCGAAGGGGGGTGCCGTGTCCGCACGGCACCCCCCTTCGGCGTCCCCGGACGGCGGGCCGGAGCCTCAGTTCCGACAGAAGGCGGCTCAATTCCGCCAGAAGAGGTGGTGGGTGACCGCGCCGCCCGGGCTGGGCACGACGTCGCGGTGATAGCGGTCGAGCAGCTCGTCGGGCGACTCCCAGAGCCGTACCCCCGCGCCGAGCTCCACCGGCGCCACCGCGACGTGCAGGGTGTCGACGAGGCCCGCGTCCAGGAACGCGCGGACGACGGTCGCCCCGCCGCCGAGCCGGACGTCCTTGCCGTCCGCCGCCTGCTTCGCCCGCGCCAGCACGCTCGCCGGGTCGCCCTCCACGAAGTGGAACGTCGTGTCGGACAGCGTGAACGACGGACGCGGGTGATGCGTCATCACGAACACCGGGGTGTGGAACGGCGGCTCGTCACCCCACCAGCCCTGCCACTCGTGGTCCTGCCACGGACCGCGCTGGGGCCCGAACTTGTTGCGGCCCATGATCTCGGCGCCGATGTGGTGGGAGAAGTCCCGGGTGAAGTAGTCGTCGAGTCCGCGGCTGCCCCCGGGGTCGGTGCGGTTGGGCCAGCTCGCGGTGGCACCCGCCCAGGCGAACAGGGCCCCGGGGTCCGCGTGCCCGAAGGGGCGCTCCAGGCTCTGGCCCTCCCCCGTGCCGAATCCGTCGGACGAGACCATGAAGTTCTGGACTCTGAGCAGCTGGCCCATGGGGGTTCCTCCCGGGTGGTCGGCAGACATCACGAACACCCAGGAGACTCCACGGCACCGGGAAAGTCATCGCACCGCCACGAGGTGTCGCACCGCCACGGGGTGTCGTCCCGCTACGGGGTGTCGTCCCCCAGCACCACCACGTCCTCCGCCCGGAACTCCACCCCCACCGCGGCGCCCTCCTCCGGCACCTCCCGCAGCGGCAGCTCCGCGTCCAGCGGCGGCCCCTCCGCCGGGCGCAGCCGTACGGCCACCCGGCTGCCCCGGAAGGTCCGGGACTCGACGGTCCAGGCCGCCCGCTCGTCGGCGGGCACCAGCCGCACTCCGCCCGGCCTGACCAGGAGGCGCCGCTCGCCCTGCGGTGAGCCGTCCGGCACCGGGACCTTCCCCCAGGCCGTCTCCGCGACCGGGCCGGTCACCCGGGCCGCCACCACGTTGTCGAAGCCCAGGAAGCGGGCCACGAACTCCGAGGCCGGCCGCGACCACACCTCGACGGGCGCGCCCGTCTGGGCGATGCGACCGTCCCGCATGACCACCACCCGGTCGGCCAGCGCGAAGGCCTCGCCCTGGTCGTGGGTCACCGCGAGCACCGTGGTGCCGAGCCGGCCGAAGAGCTGCCGCAGCTCCATGACGAGCCGCTCCCGCAGCCCCCGGTCGAGCTGGCCGAGGGGCTCGTCGAGCATCAGCAGCCGGGGGCTGGGCGCGAGGGCCCGGGCCAGCGCCACCCGCTGCTGCTCACCGCCGGAGAGCGCGGCGACGGGCCGCCGCCCGGCGCCCGGCAGGCCGACGAGGTCGAGCAGCTCCGCCACCCGCTCGGCCTGCTCCGCCTTCCCGGCCCCGCGCATCCGCAGGCCGAAGGCGACGTTGCCGCCGACGTCCCGCTGCGGGAACAGCTGGTGGTCCTGGAACATCAGGCCGACGCCCCGCCGGTGCACCGGCACCCCGCGCTGGTCGGCGCCGCCGAGCAGCACCCGCCCGCCGTCGAGGGCCTGGAGTCCGGCGACGGCCCGCAGCAGCGTGGACTTGCCGCTGCCGCTGGGTCCGAGCACGGACACGATCTCGTGGTCGGCGACCTCCAGGTCCACGCCGTCGAGCGCGGCCCGCTCCCCGAACCGTACGGTCGCCCCGTCGAGTACCAGCATCAGAACTCCCCCGAGGTGCGTTCGGTCCGGAGCCGTTCGAGCAGCAGCAGGGACACCGCGCACACCACCATGAGGATCGTCGAGAGGGCCATCGCCTGGCCGTAGTTGAGTTCGCCGGGCCGGCCGAGGAGCCGGGCCACCGCCACCGGCAGCGTCGGGCTGTCGGGGCGTGCGATGAAGACGGTCGCGCCGAACTCGCCCAGCGAGACGGCGAACGCGAAGCCGGCGGCGATCAGCAGCGCCCGCCGCACCAGCGGCAGGTCCACCTCCCGCCAGGCCCGCCACGGCGAGGCGCCGAGCACGGCCGCCGCTTCCCGCAGCCGCTCGTCGACCGCGCGGAGCACCGGCAGCATGGTCCGTACGACGAAGGGCACACCGACCAGTGCCTGCGCCAGCGGTACGAGGATCCAGCTGGCCCGCAGGTCGAACGGCGGCTCGTCGAGCGTGATGAGGAAGCCGAAGCCGACGGTCACGGCCGACACCCCGAGCGGCAGCATGAGCAGCGCGTCGAAGCCGCGGACGAGCCTGCCCGCCCGCCGGGTCAGCGCGGCCGCCGCGAGCCCGCCGATGACGAGGGCGATCAGGGTGGCGACGACGGCGTACCGCAGCGAGTTGCCGATCGTGTCGAGCAGGGGCACCAGGAAGGTGCCGGAGGGGTCCGGGGTCTGCAGGGCCCGGTAGTAGTCCAGCCCGTAGCCGTGGGAGGTGGCGAAGGACCGCTCGACGAGCACCCCGAGCGGCAGCACGATCAGCAGGGCGATCGAGAGCAGCACGCCCGCGAAGAGCGCCCACTGGCCGACGCCCCGGGGCCGGCGGGCCGTCTGTTCGGGCGCCACCATCCGCAGCGCCGTCTCCCGCCGGCGGACGGTCCGGGCGTGCACGGCGAGGACCGCGCCGACGGCGGCGAACTGCACCAGCGTGAGGACGGCCGCCGTGGTCAGGTCGAAGCGGACGACGGTCTGCCGGTAGATCTCCGTCTCCAGGGTGGAGTACGTGGATCCGCCGAGGATCTGGACGACGGCGAACGAGCTCGCGGTGAAGAGGAAGACCATCAGCGCGGCCGCGGCCACGGACGGGGCCAGCGCCGGCAGGGTCACCGTCCGCCAGGCCCGCCAGCGGGAGGCCCCGAGCACCCGGGCGGCCTCCTCCTGACGGGGGTCGAGCTGCGCCCAGAGTCCCCCGACGGTCCGTACGACGACGGCGTAGTTGAAGAAGACGTGGGCGATCAGGATCGCCCAGACCGTGGTGTCGAGCCGTACGCCCCACAGCTCGTCGAGGAGCCCGCCGCGCCCGACGAGCGCGAGGAAGGCCGTGCCGACCATGACGGTCGGCATCACGAAGGGGACGGTGACGACCGCGCGCAGCAGGCCCTTCCCACGGAACTCGAACCGCGCGAAGACGTACGCCCCGGGGAGCGCGATCAGCAGGGTGAGGCCGGTGGAGGCGAGCGCCTGCCAGAGCGTGAACCACAGGACGTCGAGGATCTCCGGCCGGCTGAGCGTCTCGCCGAACCGGCCGAACTGCCACCGCCCGCCGACGCGCAGCCCGCGCTCGACGATCGATACGACGGGCCAGGCGAAGAAGAGCGCGAAGAAGGCGACGGGCACGGCCATCAGGCCGAGCCGCGCCGCGCTTCCCCGGCGGTCGGGGACTACTTCAGGACGAGCGACGACCACTGCTGGATCCACGGGTCACGCTTCTCGGCGATCTTCTCGGGCGCCATGGTCTCCGGCTTGTCGACCACCACGCCGTGCTTCGTGAACAGCTCGGGCAGGGCCGCGTCCTCGGCCACCGGGTTGACGAACATCTGGAGCGGCATGTCCTCCTGGAACTTCTTCGAGATCAGGAAGTCGATCAGCGCCTTGCCGCCCTCGGGGTTCTTCGCGCCGTTCAGCAGGCCCGCGAACTCGGTCTGCCGGAAGCAGGTCCCGGTGGACACCCCGGTGGGGGCCGTCTTCGGCTGCGGCTCGCCGTAGAGCACCTCGACCGGCGGGCTGGAGGCGTACGAGACGACGAGCGGCCGGTCGCCCTTGGCCTGCTTGCCGCCGGCCGAGCCGGAGAACTCCTGGTTGTAGGCGAGCTCCCAGCTGTCGACGGTCTTCACGCCGTTGGCCTTGAGCTTCTTCCAGTAGTCCTGCCAGCCGTCGTCCCCGTACTTCGCGGCCGTACCGAGGAGGAAGCCGAGGCCCGGGGAGGACCGCTCCGGGTTCTCCACCACGAGCAGGTCCTTGTACGCGGGCTTCGCCAGGTCGTCGAAGGTGACCGGCGGCGCGAGCTTCTTGTCGGCGAAGTACTTCTTGTCGTAGTTGACGCAGATGTCACCGGTGTCGACGGGCGTGACCCGCCGCTCCTTGTCGAGCCGGTACGCCGCCGGGACCCGGTCTACGCCCTTCGCCGCGTATGGCACGAAGATGCCGTTGTCGAGGGCGCGGGACAGCAGCGTGTTGTCCACGCCGAAGAAGACGTCGCCCTGCGGGGAGCCCTTGGTCAGGATCTCCTTGTTGACGGCCTCGCCGGCGTCGCCGCTCTTCAGCACCTTGACGGTGAAGCCGGTCTGCTTCGTGAACGCGGCCAGCACCTCCTTGGAGGCGTTGAACGAGTCGTGACTGACGAGGGTCACGGTCTTGGGCGCGGGCGCGCCGGACGGGCCGGCCGCCTTGCCGGCGTCGTCCGCGCCGCAGGCGGCGAGGGTGGTGACGCCGAGCGCGGCGACGAGCGCGGCGGCCGCGGCCTTCTTGATGCTCACCTGATGGGTGCTCACTGGATTCCTCCTGGGTGTGACCAGGAAGAGACGCGGCCCTGCCCACGACCGGCGGACCGGGCGCGGGCAGGGCGCAACAGCTTGAGTTAACGACCGAACTTCCTACCCAGAATGACCTGGGCAAGGTTCAGAGGGTCTGCGGTCCTACGGTGACCGCACTCTCAGCGCTGTGGCGCTCCCCTGTCGGAATATGGAGATGTGTTCGACCTCAGAGTACAAGGTCAGCGCTCGGCGGCCGCCAGCTGTCCACAGGCGCCGTCGATCTCCTGGCCGCGGGTGTCCCGGACGGTCACCGGCACGCCGTGGCGGGCGATGGCCTCGACGAAGGCCTTCTCGTCCTCCGGACGCGACGCCGTCCACTTCGAACCCGGCGTCGGGTTCAGCGGGATCAGGTTGACGTGCACCCGGCGCCCCTTGAGCAGCCGGCCCAGCAGGTCACCGCGCCACGCCTGGTCGTTGATGTCCCGGATGAGCGCGTACTCGATGGAGATCCGGCGGCCGGACTTCTCCGCGTACTCCCAGGCCGCGTCCAGGACCTCCCGCACCTTCCAGCGCGTGTTGACGGGCACCAGGGTGTCCCTGAGCTCGTCGTCCGGGGCGTGCAGCGAGACCGCGAGCCGGCACTTGAAGCCCTCGTCGGCGAACCGCAGCATCGCGGGCACCAGACCCACCGTGGACACGGTGATCCCGCGCTGCGAGAGCCCGAGGCCGTCCGGCTCGGGGTCGGTGAGGCGCCGGACGGCGCCGACGACCCGCTTGTAGTTCGCGAGCGGCTCCCCCATGCCCATGAACACGATGTTGGAGAGCCGCGCCGGTCCCCCGGGCACCTCGCCGTCGCGCAGCGACCGCATGCCGTCCACGATCTGGTGCACGATCTCGGCGGTCGACAGGTTCCGGTCGAGCCCGGCCTGCCCCGTCGCGCAGAACGGGCAGTTCATCCCGCAGCCGGCCTGCGAGGAGATGCACATGGTCACCCGGTCCGGGTAGCGCATGAGCACCGACTCGACGAGTGTGCCGTCGTGCAGCCGCCACAGGGTCTTGCGGGTGGTGTCGTCGTCGCACGAGATGTGCCGGACGACGGACATCAGATCGGGCAGCAGCTCCCCGGCCAACTTCTCCCGCGAGGCGGCCGGGATGTCCGTCCACTCGGCGGGATCGTGCGCGTACCGCGCGAAGTAGTGGGTGGACAGCTGCTTGGCGCGGAACGGCTTCTCACCGATCGCGGCGACGGCCTCCTTCCGCTCGGCGGGCGTGAGGTCGGCCAGGTGCCGCGGCGGCTTCTTGGCTCCGCGGGGGGCGACGAAAGTGAGTTCTCCGGGCTTGGGCATGGTGCTACCAGTGTCGCAGACGCGCGCCTGTGGCCCGGTTCGCCGCCTCAGGGGGTGGGTGAGCGGGGCTG
>NZ_RDBH01000141.1:966834-989881 GCF_008042145.1 Streptomyces sp. adm13(2018) | reverse complement strand
GCCCCACCCCGCCTCCGCCGCCCGCGCCGCCGGCGCCACGGCAGAAGAAGACCGCGGGGCGCAATCTGGGCGCGGCCATAGGGGTCGGGGTCGGTCTCGGGGCCGTCATCATCGCCTCGCTGTACGTCTGGGCTCCTGCGGGTGCTCGTGCGGCGTCTCGTCGCGGAACAGGGGACCGCTCTGGTGAGCGGCCCCCCGACCGTGATCGTCCTGGAATCCGCCGGCGGGAACGTCGGGCACGATGGGCATGGGCCGAGTCTGCGCCGCCTGCTGCCGATCGTATGCGGGACCCGCCGGGACGGGCCCCTGGTCGGGTCCCCCACGGCCGGAACCGGCCGGGGCCCCCCAGGAAGAGTCGTTCATCAGACCTCGAGCAGCTCGGCTTCCTTGTGCTTGAGCAGCTCGTCCACCTGCGTGACGTACTTCGCGGTGGTGTCGTCGAGCTCCTTCTCGGCGCGGCGGCCCTCGTCCTCGCCGACCTCGCCGTCCTTGACGAGCTTGTCGATGGTCTCCTTGGCCTTGCGGCGGACCGAGCGGATCGAGATCTTCGAGTCCTCGGCCTTGCCCTTGGCGACCTTGATGTACTCCCGGCGGCGCTCCTCCGTCAGCTCGGGGAACACCACCCGGATGATGTTGCCGTCGTTGCTCGGGTTGACGCCGAGGTCCGAGTCCCGGATCGCCTGCTCGATGTTGCGCAGGGCGCTCTTGTCGAACGGGGTCACCACGGCCATCCGCGGCTCCGGGACGGAGAAGGACGCCAGCTGGTTGATGGGGGTGATGGCACCGTAGTAGTCCGCCACGATCTTGTTGAACATCGCCGGGTGCGCACGGCCGGTGCGGATCGCGGCGAAGTCCTCCTTGGCGACCACGACGGCCTTCTCCATCTTCTCCTCGGCCTCGAGGAGGGTCTCTTCGATCACCACATGCTCCTGCGTGTCGTCGCGTTGTGTCCTGCACGGTGTACGACCGGCAGGGCTCTGTCCATCCCCTTGCGGGGCGGTTCCCCGGTTCGGGTCAGGCCCGGGTGCCCTGGTCGCTCACGAGCGTGCCGATCTTCTCACCCTTCACCGCGCGCGCGATATTGCCCTCGGTGAGCAGTTCGAAGACGAGGATCGGGAGGTTGTTGTCCCGGCACAGGGTGACGGCGGTGGCGTCGGCGACCTTGAGGTCGCGGGAGATCACCTCGCCGTACTCCAGTGCGTCGAACTTGACCGCGTCGGGGTTGGCCTTCGGGTCCGAGTCGTAGACCCCGTCGACGCCGTTCTTGCCCATCAGGAGCGCCTCGGCGTCGATCTCCAGGGCGCGCTGGGCCGCGGTGGTGTCCGTGGAGAAGTAGGGCATGCCCATGCCCGCGCCGAAGATGACCACACGGCCCTTCTCCAGGTGGCGCACGGCGCGCAGCGGGATGTACGGCTCGGCGACCTGGCCCATGGTGATGGCGGTCTGGACGCGGGAGTCGATGCCCTCCTTCTCCAGGAAGTCCTGGAGCGCGAGGCAGTTCATCACCGTGCCGAGCATGCCCATGTAGTCCGAGCGGGCCCGGTCCATGCCGCGCTGCTGGAGTTCGGCGCCGCGGAAGAAGTTCCCTCCGCCGATCACGATCGCGATCTCCGCGCCGTCGCGCACGACGGCCGCGATCTCACGCGCGATGGCGTGCACGACGTCGGGGTCGACGCCCAGGCCGGTACCGCCGGAGAAGGCTTCTCCGGACAGCTTCAGCATGTAGCGGCCGGCCTGCTTGCCGTTGTTGTCGTCGCCCTGTACGGCGCCCTGGTTCATGGAGATCTCCTCGTGCACATACGAAGGAGGCCATTGCCTTGGGTCCTCGCGGTATCCCGTACGGCAATGGCCTCCTCGTCAGATCTGCGGTCGTCCTGCGCGTGCGCGGACGACTGCCTCAGACCCTACCGGGGTCCGGTGTCCGTCGCGTTCGCGTACGGACTCAGATGCCGACCTTGATGCGGGTGAAGCGCTTCAGGGTGACACCGGCCTCGTCCAGGATCTGCTGGACGGACTTCTTGTTGTCAAGGGCGTACGGCTGACCGAGCAGCGTCGCGTCCTTGAAGAAGCCGTTCACGCGACCCTCGACGATCTTCGGGAGCGCGGCCTCGGGCTTGCCCTCGGCGCGGGTGGTCTCCTCGGCGACGCGACGCTCGGTCTCGACGACCTCGGCCGGGACGTCCTCACGGGTGAGGTACTTCGGCGCGAAGGCGGCGATGTGCTGGGCGACACCCTTGGCGACGGCGGCGTCGGCCTTGTCGAACTCGACGAGGACACCGATCTGCGGCGGGAGGTCCGGCATCGTGCGGTGCATGTACGCGAAGACGAAGCCGTCCGCGTACTGCGCGAAGCGGTCCAGGACGATCTTCTCGCCGAGGTTGGCGTTGGCCTCGTCGACGAACGCCTGCACGGTCTTGCCGGCCTCGATCTCGGAGGCGAGCAGCGCCTCCAGGTCGGCCGGGGCGGTGGCGGCGACGTGCGCGGCCAGCTGGTTGGCGACGGCCTGGAACTTGTCACCCTTGGCGACGAAGTCCGTCTCGCACTTCAGCTCGACGAGGACGCCGGAGGTGTTGTCGTCGGCGATGAGGGAGACCACGGCGCCGTTCTCGGCGGAGCGGCCCTCACGCTTGGCGACACCCTTCTGGCCCTTGATGCGCAGGGCCTCGACGGCCTTGTCGACGTTGCCGTCGGCCTCGTCGAGGGCCTTCTTGCAGTCCATCATGCCGGCGCCGGTGAGCTCGCGGAGCTTCTTGACGTCAGCGGCGGTGTAGTTCGCCATGAGTCTGTTTCTCTCTCGAAGTCTGAAAGATCGGGCGGGTCCACGGGTGGACGGCGGGGGCTTCGTGAGCCCCCGCCGTCGTCACCCGAAGGTCCTGAAGGGTCAGGCCTGCTCGGCGTCCGCGGCCGGAGCCTCGGCGGCGTCCTCGGCCGGAGCGGCCTCGGCGGCCGGAGCCTCGTCGGCGGCGGCCTCGGCGGCCGGCGCCTCAGCGGCGGGGGCGTCGGCGGCAGGGGCCTCGTCGGCCTTCTTCTCGCCCTCGAGCAGGTCGCGCTCCCACTCGGCGAGCGGCTCGCCCTGGGCCTTCTCGCCCGGCTTCGAGTCGCCGGTCGCGGCGCCGGAGCGGGCGATGAGGCCCTCGGCGACGGCGTCGGCGATCACGCGGGTGAGCAGGGTGACGGAGCGGATCGCGTCGTCGTTGCCCGGGATCTTGTAGTCGACCTCGTCGGGGTCGCAGTTGGTGTCGAGGATCGCGACGACCGGGATCTTGAGCTTGCGCGCCTCACCGACGGCGATGTGCTCCTTCTTGGTGTCCACGATCCAGACGGCGCTGGGCACCTTGGACATCTCGCGGATACCGCCAAGGGTCTTCTCCAGCTTGGCCTTCTCGCGGGAGAGGACCAGGAGCTCCTTCTTGGTGAGGCCGGACGCGGCCACATCCTCGAAGTCGATCTGCTCGAGCTCCTTGAGGCGCTGCAGACGCTTGTAGACGGTGGAGAAGTTGGTGAGCATGCCACCGAGCCAACGCTGGTTGACGTACGGCATGCCGACACGCGTCGCCTGCTCGGCGATGGCCTCCTGGGCCTGCTTCTTCGTACCGACGAACATGATGGAGCCGCCGTGAGCGACGGTCTCCTTGACGAACTCGTAGGCGCGGTCGATGTACGACAGCGACTGGAGCAGGTCGATGATGTAGATACCGTTGCGCTCGGTGAAGATGAAGCGCTTCATCTTCGGGTTCCAGCGACGGGTCTGGTGACCGAAGTGGACGCCGCTCTCCAGCAGCTCCCGCATCGTGACGACGGCCATGGCCGTATCTCCTTGGGTTTTCTCGGTTATGTTCCTGACGCCCCGGCGCGCCATGCCCGCGAGGGACCGAAAGGCGCTGCCACGGCCGGTGACGGCAGTGGCGGGGCGTGCGAAGTCGACCCGGTGACCCGGGTCGCCATAGAAAGTGTACGGGACCCCGGGAGCGGCAGGTGACGGTGCTGTCCACAACGGGCGACCGGTCCACAGATCCCGCCCGGGCCCGCCGCGGGGCCGGATTGCGGGGGAGCGTTCTCCCATGCACCTCACGGCACTGATCCTGTTCCTCGGCCTGATGTGGCCGGTGGGCCATCCCGCTCAGATCGTCCGCGGCTGGCAGCCACCGCCGGGACCGTACGCGGCCGGTCATCGCGGTGTCGACCTGGCGGCTCCCCCGGGCACCCCGGTGGTGGCGCCCACCGCCGGCACGGTGTCCTTCGCGGGTCCGGTGGGCGGCCGCGGGGTCGTCACGCTGACGCTGCCGGGCTCGGGCACTCCCCCGCTGCGCATCACCTTCTCGCCGGTGGAGCCGCTGGTGACGGCCGGTACGCGGGTCCCGGCGGGCACGGTGATCGGCCGGGTCGCCGCGGGCGCCCACTGTCCGGAGTCCTGTCTGCACTGGGGCCTCCTCAGAGGCGACCGGTACCTGAACCCGCTGCTCCTGGTCCCGCGGGAGCCGTCCCGGCTGCTGCCGGGGTGGGGCCCGTTCCTGAGCGGTCGGGTGGGGCCCGTTCCTGAGCGGTCAGGCGGGGGTGCCGTTGACTCCATGGAGGGCCATGGTGACCGCCGCCTCGGCGACCTCGTCGGGGTTCTCGGCGGCGCCGAGCTCGATGCGGCGGACCGCGGCGTCGACGACGCCCTGGAGCAGCATGGCGCCGAGGCGGGGCTGGGGCTGGCCCAGCGCGGCGAGGGCTTCGACGATCATGGCGACGAGGCCGCCGTGGGCCGCGCGGATCTTCTCTCGGGCGCCGTCGTCGAGCTCGCTGGCCGAGATCGCGACGACCGCGCGGTGCCGGCGGTCGCCGACCAGCTCCAGCTGCTTGCGGACATAGGCCTCGACCTTGCCCTGCGGGGTGTCCGCGCCGTCCATGGCGAGCTCGACCTCGGCGGCCCAGACGGGGAAGTCGACGGCGCACAGTTCCTCGACGACGGCCGCGCGCGATCGGAAGTACTCGTACACCGAGGAGCGGGCGAGGCCCGTGCGCTCGGCGAGTGCGGGGAAGGTCAGCGCCTCCGTACCGCCCTCGGACAGCAGGGAACGCGCGGCGTCCAGGAGGGCGCCGCGCTGCATGGTCCGGTGCTCGGCCACGGAGGCCGCTCGAATCCTGGGCACGGCTCCACTGTACGACCGGCTCGCCCCGGGTCAGCGTCCGACGTCGGCCAGCTTGGCCCGGAGCTGGAGGACGGACTTGGTGTGGATCTGGCTGACGCGGCTCTCGGTGACGCCGAGGACGTGGCCGATCTCGGCCAGGGTGAGGCCCTCGTAGTAGTAGAGCGTGACGACGGTCTTCTCCCGCTCGGGGAGGGTGTTGATGGCGCGGGCGAGGAGTCGGCGCAGCTCGCGGTCCTCGGCGACCTCGACGGGGTTGTCGGCGGCGGTGTCCTCCAGGGTGTCCATCAGGGACAGCCGGTCGCCGCCTTCGCCGCCGACGTGCAGCAGCTCTTCGAGGGCGACCACGTTCGCCAGGGACAACTGGCTGAAAACCGCGTGCAGTTCCTCCAGCGTGATGTCCATCTCCGCGGCGACCTCGGTCTCGGAGGGGGTGCGCCGGAGCTGGGCTTCGAGGGTGGCGTAGGCGCGCTCGACGTTGCGGGCCTTCTGCCGGACGGAGCGCGGGATCCAGTCGAGGGCGCGGAGTTCGTCGATCATGGCGCCGCGGATCCGGGTGATGGCGTACGTCTCGAACTTGATCGCGCGCTCGACGTCGAACTTCTCGATGGCGTCGATGAGGCCGAAGACGCCGGAGGAGACGAAGTCGGCCTGTTCCACGTTGGACGGCAGCCCGACGCTGACGCGTCCCGCGACGTATTTGACGAGGGGCGAGTAGTGCAGGATCAGCTGTTCCCGCAGCCGCTCGTCGCCCGTGTCCTTGTACGACCGCCACAGTTCGTCGAGGGAGGTCGGTGCGGCTGGTCGCACGGCGCCCCGGGCTGCTGGGGGCACCGCAGCGCGGTCAGACCCGGAGGTGTGCTGGGGCATGCGTTGCCTTGAGCCGTTCTGCTGTCGGTTGGGTCGGTGCGGGTGTCCTGGACGGAATTCTGGTGAGCGTAGCGTGAGTGCGCGGTCGCGGTGCGCGAACATCGGTGGTTCGCGCCGCTCCCGGTGGACGCGGTCGACCACATCTTCGAACCCGGGCCGCGGCGCGCGTCGGCACCTCGGGTGCGGCCGAGAGAACTCGGTAGTTCATCCGCATCACCCTTTCACCCGAATGCTCCAGGTCAAGGACCGCCTCGCCGCGCGTTCGACCCGGGAGTCGTCGTGTTCGTCAACCGCCAGCCCTCTCCGAACCGTTCGACGAAGCCGAGGGAGTGGAGTTCGTACAGCTTGGCGAGGGTGTCGTCGGGGGTGGTGCCGGCTCGGCGGGCGATGACGGTGGTGGGGGTCGGGCCGCGGCCGGGGACTCCTTGACCTGGAGCATTCGGGTGAAAGGGTGATGCGGATGAACTACCGAGTTCTCTCGGCCGCACCCGAGGTGCCGACTCTCGGCCGCACCCGAGGTGCCGACGCGCGCCGCGGGCGTCCACCGGGAGCGGCGCGAACCACCGATGTTCGCGGCGGCGCGAACCACCGATGTTCGCGCACCGCGACCGCGCACTCACGCCGCCCCACCACGCCGGGGCCCCGGCGTGGTGGGGCGAGCTGCCCCATGTCGCCGACGAGTTCGACGATCTCGTCGGCGTCGGTGACGAGATCGGCGCCGTCGCGCAGGAGCTCATGGACTCCTGCGGAGAGCGCGCTGGTGACGGGGCCGGGGACGCCCATGGTGTGGCGGCCGAGGCGGGTGGCGGCGCGGGCGGTGACGAGGGAGCCGCTGCGGTGCTGGGCCTCGATGACGACCGTTCCCCGGGTGAGGGCGGCGATGACCCGGTTCCGGAGGATGAACCGGCTCGGGGTCGGGTGACTGTCCGGTGGCAACTCCCCCATGACGAGGCCCTGTTCGGCGATGCGGCGGATGAGTTGGTCGTGGCCCCGCGGATAGGGCGTGTCGACACCGCAGGCGAGGACGGCGACGGTGGCTCCGTCGGCGGCGAGGGCGCCGCSGWSGGKGSCKCCGTCGATGCCGTAGGCGGCGCCGGAGACGACGACCCAGCCCCGGCGGGCGAGGCCGGTGGCGAGGTCGGCCGCGGTGTGCGCGCCGTACGGGGTGCAGGCGCGGGCACCGACGAGGGCGACCGAGCGGAGGGCCCAGGCGCGCAGGTCGGCGGGGCCGCGGACCCAGAGGCCGAGGGGGCGGGTGTCGGCGAGGTCGTCGAGCTGGCTGGGCCATTCGGTGTCGCCGGGGACGAGGAAGCGTCCGCCGAGGTCGTGGATGGCTTCGAGGTCGCGCGCGGGGTCGGCGGCGGTGGCGCGGACTCGCCAGGAGGCGACGCGCTGCGGCCCGGTGCCGGGGAAGGGGCTGCCGTCCCCGCCGCTCCGGGTGGCGGGAGTGGCTTCGAGCAGCCGGTCGAGGAAGCCCCGGGCTCCGTAGCGGCGGAGCCACCGGCCAGCGTGCTCGTCACCGGGCTCGACGACCCGGCTGAGCGCGGCCCGGGCCCTCCGCTCCTCCATGGGGACGGAGCCGTGCGGGCCGGGGTCCGCACGAGGGTCCGCGGCGCCGGGGCGCTCGTCCGGGCCCTCCGGGTGCAGGGCTGGGTTCCTCATGAGAAGGCCCCCGCTCCGGCGGGTGCGCCGCGGGCGATGGAGGTGCGGAGTTCCAGGGCCAGGGCGATGTCCTCGTTGTCGGGGCGGTCGTGTCCGGCGAGGTCGGCGACGGTCCAGGCGACGCGGAGGACGCGGTCGAGACCGCGGGCGGTCAGGAGCCCGCGCTCGATGTCGCGTTCGGCGAGGGCGAGGGCTCCGGGGGCGGCGAGGTAGCGGGTACGGAGTTCGTGCCCGGGGATCTCGCTGTTGACGCTCCAGGGGGTGCCGTCGAGGCGGGCGGCGGCGCGGGCCCGGGCCTCGCGGACGCGGTGGGCGACCGCCTCGGTGGTCTCGCCGCGGCCGCCCCGCCCGAGCAGGTCGGCGCGGGTGACGGGTTCGACCTCGACGCGGAGGTCGACGCGGTCGAGGAGCGGTCCGGAGAGCCGCGCCTGGTAGCGGCGGACGAGGGCGGCGGGGCACTCGCAGCCGGCGCCGTGCAGGGTGTGGCGTCCGCAGGGGCAGGGGTTGGCGGCGAGGGCGAGGAGGAAGCGGGCGGGGAGGCGGACGACGCCGGCGGCGCGGGCGATGACGACGTGCCCGGATTCCAGGGGCTGGCGGAGGGCGTCGAGCGCCTTCCCGGAGAACTCCGGGGCCTCGTCGAGAAAGAGGATCCCGCGGTGGGCGAGGGAGACGGCGCCGGGCCGGGGCAGGCCGTTCCCGCCGCCGACGAGGGACTGCATGGTCGCGGAGTGGTGCGGGGCGCAGTAGGGCGCCCGGCGGACGAGGGGTTCGCCGGGCGGCAGGAGGCCGGCGACGGAGTGGACGGCGGTGACTTCGAGGGACTCCTGCCGGGTGAGGGGCGGGAGGATGCCGGGGAGACGCTCGGCCAGCATGGTCTTGCCCGCGCCGGGCGGGCCGGAGAGCAGCAGGTGGTGGCTGCCCGCGGCGGCGACCTCCAGGGCGCGGCGGGCGCGGTGCTGGCCGGCGACGTCGGCGAGGTCGGGTCCCTCGGCGGGGGCGGAGGTGAGTCCGGTGCCGAGGCCGGCTCCGGGGACGAGGAGTCCGGCGAGCATCGCGTCGGGCCGGCCGGGTTCGGTGGGCTCCTCCTCGGGGACGGGTTCGTCGCCGAGGACGGCGATCAGCTGGCGGAGGCTGCGGACGCCGAGGACGGAGACCCCGGGGACGAGGGCGGCCTCGCCCGCGGTCTGCTCGGGGACGACGACCTGCCGGTAGCCGGCGTCGGCGGCGGCGAGCACGGCGGGGAGGATGCCGCGGACGGGCCGGACGCGTCCGTCGAGGCCGAGTTCGCCGATGAGGACGAGGTCGGCGATGGCGCGCGGGTCGATGCGCTCGGCGGCGCCGAGGACCGCCGCTGCCACCGCCAGGTCGAATCCGGACCCTCCCTTCGGTACGGAGGCGGGGCTGAGTCCGACGGTCAGCTTCTTCTGGGGCCATTCGGCGCCGGAGTTGACGACGGCGGCGCGGACCCGGTCGCGACTCTCACTGAGGCTCTTGTCGGGGAGGCCGACGAGGGTGAAGGCTGCGACGCCGGGTTCGAGGTCGGCCTGGACCTCGACGACGACGCCCTCGACGCCGACGAGGGCGACGGAGCAGGTGCGGGCGAAGCCCATCTCAGGCCACCCCCTGGGCGTGGGTGAGGAGCGGGGCGCCGCGGCGGGGCAGGACGATGCCGACGAGGTCGATGCGGACCCCCTCGACGGAGGCCGGGGCGCCGTTGCGGTCGATCCAGCAGGCGGCGAGGCGGCGCAGCCGGTCCGCCTTGCGGGGGGTCACGGCGGCCATGGGGTCCTCGAACCCGCCGTCGCGCCGGGTCTTGACCTCGCAGATGACGAGGGTGTCGCCGTGGCGGGCGACGATGTCGATCTCGCCGGTCCGGCCGCAGCGCCAGTTGCGGGCCAGGATGTGCATGCCGGTCGCGGTGAGCAGGCGGGCTGCCAGCTCTTCTCCGTACCGACCGAGCGCTTGGGTCCTGTTCATGCGGTACCACCTCCGTCACCGACTGTGACGGAGAGGGCGGGGCCGTGTGCGGCGCTGTGGGTGGCCGGGGGCCTGTGGAGAAACTGCTCACCCGTGCGGGTGAGGCGGCTCAGCTGCCGGGGAGTTCGAGGTCGCTCTTGTTGAGCTCCTCGATGTTCACGTCCTTGAAGGTGAGGACGCGGACCTGCTTGACGAACCTGGCCGGCCTGTACATGTCCCAGACCCAGGCGTCTGCCATGCTGACCTCGAAGAACACCTCGCCCTGGACCGAGTGCACCTGCATCTCGTAGTCGTTGGTGAGGTAGAAGCGCCGCTCGGTCTCGATCACGTATTTGAACAGCCCGACGACATCGCGGTACTCCCGGTAGAGCTTCAGCTCCATCTCGGTCTCGTACTTCTCGAGGTCCTCGGCGCTCATGGCATGTTCCCCTTCAGCCGTGCGTCCACCCATTGTGCGCCAGGCGGACGCGCCCCTAGACGATTTCCGGGGCGAGAACCACCGGTGCACGCGGAGGTCCCTCGTCGAGCAGCGTGCGGAGCAGCTCGGCGAGTCTGGTCGGGTACACCGTCTCACGGGCCGCGGACAGTTCGGCGGAGGTCCACCATCTGAGGCCCGCGAGGCTGCGGTTCTCCAGCTCGGTGAGGGCCCGGGGCCGGGGCGCCGTCTCGGTCCTCCGGGTGCGGGCGAGGTAGTACCACTCGTCCTGGTCCCAGCGGCGGCCGTCGAAGGGGAACGAGCAGTACCGCGTCCAGAGCACGGGCCCGAGGTCGATGTCGGTGATGCCGGTCTCCTCGGCGAGCTCGCGCAGGGCCGCCTCCTGGCGGCTCTCGTCGCCCTCCAGTCCCCCGCCGGGCGTGAACCACCAGGTCCGGCCGGGGTCTTCGGGCTCGAACCCGTGCAGCAGGAGGATGCGGTCGTCGGCGTCGAGCAGGACGACCCGCGCGACCCGCCGGACCTCCGTGGCCGGGGCCGTACCCCCTGCGTCCGTCATGTACCCACCTTCTCGCGTGTGCCGGGCGCGGCGCCCGCGGACCGGCGCTTCGCGATCCGTGCCGCGCGCTGTGCCACCGGCCCGTACGCGCCGCCGGCCAGGACCAGCACGGCGCCGGCCGCGACGGCGCCGAGGAGGGGCATGACGGGACCGGGCTCGGAGATTCCGCCGGGGAGGCCGGCGAAGCCCGTGGGCCGGTCCAGGAGGCCCTTCGCGGGCCAGACCACGGCGTCGACCCTGGCCACCACGGAGGAGCGGGGCACGGAGCCGTGTCCGGCCTCCTCCATGTGCGTACGGGAGTCGAGCGAGGTGTGCCGGTCGTCGCCGAGCAGGAAGAGGTTGCCGGCCGGGACGGTGACGGAGAACTCCGTGCCGGAGGCGATGATCCGGCCGCCCGGTCCGGGCCGCAGGTAGGGCTCCTCGACGGGCTCGCCGTCGACGGTGAGGCGGCCGTCCGTGCCGCAGCATGCGACGGTGTCGCCGCCGACTGCCGCGACCCGCTTGACCATGGGCGAGCCGCCCCAGAGCGGGTCGGTGAAGACGACGACGTCGCCGCGCCGCACCTCGTCCCCGTCGACGCGCTGGGCGAGGATCTTGGAGCCGACGTCGAGGGTGGGGGTCATGGAGTCGGTGGGGACGGAGTACGGCTGGTAGAGCAGCGCCCCCCAGACCAGGCCGCCCAGGAAGAGCACACAGCCGACGGCCACGGCCAGCCCCGACAGCGTGCTGCCGAGGCGGCCGCGGCCGCCCTTGGTCCGTATGTTTCCGCTCATGTGCGCACCCCGCAGGTATGTCGGCGGACCGCTGGTCTGTCGACGGTCCGGGACGGCACCCTACCCGCGGGTCACTACTCGGCGGTATGCCGTGCGGCGACCTTCTTCCGGCGCCACAGGACCAGCGGGAGCGCTCCGGCGAGACCGGCCGCGCCGAGCGGGGCGGCCCCCAGTGCCTTGTTGAGCGCGGGGTTGTCGAAGATGTCGGGCACCGGGAGGGTCGCCCAGCGGGTGACCGGCCAGGCGATCACGACGGCGCGGCCCACGACCTCGTCCTCGGAGACGGTGCCGCCGCCGGGGAGCTGCTGGTGGAAGCGCGAGTCCAGGGAGTTCTGGCGGTTGTCGCCCATGACCCAGATGCGGTTCTCGGGGACCTTGATCGGGCCGAAGGAGTCCTGGCAGGGGACGGAGCCGGGGTAGAGGTACGAGGTCTCGTCCAGCGGCACGCCGTTGAGGACGACCTTGCCGCCCTCCTTGCAGGAGACGGTGTCGCCGCCGACGGCGATGACCCGCTTGATGAGGTCCTTCTCCTCGGCGGACGGCATGAGGCCGATGAAGCTGAGGAACTTCTGGACGACGTTGGGCGTGGGGGTCTCCTGGCCCTCCAGCCAGCCGCCCGGGTCGTGGAAGACGACGACCTCGCCGCGCTCGGGCTCGGAGCCGAACCAGGGGGTCAGCTTGTCGACGAGGACCCGGTCGCCCCTCTGGAGGGTGTTCATCATCGATTCCGAGGGGATCGAGAACGCCTGCACCAGGAAGGTCTTGATCAGCAGGGCGAGGACGAGCGCGATGCCGACCAGAAGGGGCAGTTCCTTCCAGAAGGAACGCTGCCTCCGGGGGGCGCGGTCGGCGTCGCCCGTCGCGCCGTCGCCGTCGTCCGGCGTCCCACCGCCCGGTGCCCCGCCGTTCGGCGGCTGCGCCTGCCCGTCATCCGTCACGTCGTCACCCGTCGTGTCATCGCCGAAGGCCCCGCCGGCCCTCCTGTCGGGCTCATCGTGTCCGGATCGTGCGCCGACGGCCAAATCCCCCACATCCACTCCTCAGTCCGTGCGTCGCCCGCCCCGGAACAGGGACAGGCCCACCACTCCCATAACGAGCAGAAGTTCCGCAGGGGTCGGGAGCCCGGGGAATCCGTTCAGATTCCGCTGGGACACACTATGCGACGTACCGAGCGCGGACTCGGAACTCGCACGTGCGTCCGGTACGGCGGCGAACGTCCCGCGTTCCTCCAGGCCGCGCCAGTGGGCGAAGGGCCAGGCGATCACCACGGCACGCCCCACGACCTGCTCCTCGGAGACGGTGCCGCGGTCCTTCTCGTCGAGGTGGTAGCGGGAGTCGGCCGAGTCGGACCGGTGGTCGCCGAGGACGAAGATGCGGCCCTGCGGCACCTTCACCTCGAAGGGGATGGTCGAGGGTTCGTTGCCCGGGTGCAGGTAGGGCTCGTCGAGCGGTACGCCGTTGACGGTGAGCCGCCCGTCCTTGCCGCAGCAGCGGACGGTGTCGCCCCCGACGGCGACGACCCGCTTGATGAGGTCGCGGTCGTCGGCGGAGGGCAGCAGCCCGATGAAGGTGAGGGCCTGCTTGGCCTGCTTGATGCCGACCGGGTCGTCGGCCGGCGGCGCGGTCTCCTGCTGGAGCCAGTTGCCGGGGTCCTTGAAGACGACGACGTCGCCGCGCTGCGGGCGGGAGCCGAACCAGGGCGTGAGCTTGTCCACGAGCACCCGGTCGGAGATCCGGATCGTCTGCTCCATGGAGCCGGAGGGGATGACGAACGCCTGGACCAGGAAGGTCTTCAGGACGAGCGCGATGAGGACGGCCACCGTGACCAGGACGGGGATCTCGCGGATCGCCGAGCGCTGCCGGCGCCGCTTGACCTTGCGGGCGAGCCGGCGCCGCTCGGCCCGGCCGGGCAGGGGCGCGGGCTGCTCGGGACCGTGGTCGGAGGCGTGGCCGCCCGGCGGCCGTCCCCGGCTACCCATGGGGTGCCGTCCCGTGCCCGCCGGCCGGCGCGTCCGGTACGGCGTCGAAGGCGTCGGTCTCCTGGACGGCGGTCCAGCGGCCGAGGGGCCACGCGATCCAGTCGGCGCGGCCGACGACCCGGTCGACGGGGACCATGCCGCCGCCGGGGCTGCCGAGGTGGTCGCGGGAGTCGCTCGACTGGCTGCGGTGGTCGCCCATGACCCAGAGCCGGTCCGGGGGGACGACGATGTCGAAGGCCACGCCGGACGGCCGGTCGCCGAGCTTCACGTACCACTCCTGCACGGGGACGCCGTTGACGGTGAGCCGGCCGTCGGCGTCGCAGCAGACGACCCGGTCGCCGCCGACGCCGACGACCCGCTTCACGAAGTCGGTCTCGTCGGGTTCGGCGAGCCCGAGGGCGGCGGCACCGTCGTGCAGCAGGCCGGTGACGGGGTTGCCGGGGGGCTGTTCGCGTACGAAGGAGCCGGTGCCGTCGAAGACGACGACGTCGCCCCGCTCCGGCTCACCGCCGAAACGGTACGCCAGCTTGTTGACCAGGATCCGGTCGCCGACCTGGAGGGTCGGTTCCATGGAGCGGCTGGGGATCAGGAAGGGCTGTATCACGAAGTGGCTGAGGAGCATCAGGAACACCACGCAGGCGGCGCCGACGAGGGCCGGACGCCGCCAGGAGGACGCACCGCGCCCCGCCCGGGCCCCTTCCGCGCTCCCGGTGCCCCCCGTGCCCCCCGGGCCCTGCGCGTCCTCGGAAACGCGCGCGGAGCGCGGAAGGGGCCCGGGCGGGGCGCGGTGCGTCCTCCTGGCGGCGCACAGGCAGTCCGGATAGGCTCTGCCAGCGATGGACACCGAAGCACAGCACACGGAGCGCGACCCGTCCTCCGTACCGGAAGAGGGGTCGCGCTCCGTGTGCTGTGCTTCGGTGTCCATCGCTGGCAGAGCCTATCCGGACTGCCTGTGCGCGGGCTCGGAAGCGTCGAGCGTGCCGGGAGCCGAGGCTCAGCGGTCGCGCTTCTCCTTGATCTTGGCGGCCTTGCCGCGCAGCTCGCGGAGGTAGTAGAGCTTGGCGCGACGGACGTCACCGCGGGTCACGAGCTCGATCTTCTCGAAGATCGGGCTGTTCACCGGGAAGGTGCGCTCGACGCCGACCGAGAACGAGACCTTGCGGACCGTGAAGGTCTCGCTGACGCCCGAACCCTGGCGGCGGATGACGACGCCCTTGAACTGCTGGATACGCGAGCGGTTGCCTTCGATGACGCGCACGTGGACGTTCACGGTGTCGCCGGGGCGGAAGGCGGGGAGGTCGGAGCGGAGCGAACCCGCGTTGACCTGGTCGAGCAGGGAGGCCATGGAGGTCTCTTTCCTCGCTGATGCCACAGGTCATCAGCGGTACGTTCGAGGATGATTCGGATCGCCGTCCGCGCCTGGCGGCGTCTTCCCCCTGTGGCAGGGGCGCGCGCCGGACGGACGGCAGCGGCCTATTCTTCCACGTCGTGCAGCTTGCGCCAAAATCGGCCGCCGGGCTCGGGTGCCCAGCCCATCATCGAGAGGATCTCGCGGTCCTTCTTGTCGAAGGCGGCGGGGTCGCAGCGCTCGATGAGGTCGGGCCGGTGGGCTGCGGTACGGCGGAAGGCCTCGTCGCGCCGCCAACGGGCGATCTTGCCGTGGTGGCCGCTGAGGAGGACGTCGGGGATGCCGTGGCCGCGCCACTCCGGGGGCTTGGTGTAGACGGGGCCTTCGAGGAGGTTGGCCATGGCGCCGGGGGCGAAGGAGTCGTCCCGGTGCGACTCGGCGTTGCCGAGGACGCCGGGCAGGAGGCGGGCGACGGCCTCGGTGACGACGAGGACGGCGGCCTCCCCGCCGGCCAGGACGTAGTCGCCGATGGACACCTCGTAGACGGGCATCCGGGTCGCGTACTCGTCCATGACGCGGCGGTCGATGCCCTCGTAGCGGGCCGGGGTGAAGATCAGCCAGGGCCGCTCGGAGAGTTCGACGGCGAGTTCCTGGGTGAAGGGCCGCCCGCTGGGGGTCGGGACCACGAGGACCGGGCCGTGGGCGCCGCCCTCGTAGCCGTCGGCGAGCGTCTGGTCGAGCGCGTCGCCCCAGGGGTCGGTCTTCATGACCATGCCGGGACCGCCGCCGTACGGGGTGTCGTCGACGGTGTTGTGCCGGTCGTAGGTCCAGTCGCGCAGGTCGTGGACGTGGACGTCGAGCTGTCCGCGCGCGCGTGCCTTGCCGACGAGGGAGACGTTCAGCGGTTCGAGGTACTCGGGGAAGATCGTGACGACGTCGAGCCTCATGCCTCCTCCCCCTCCTCGGCGTCGCGGGAGGAGACGATCTCGGCACGGTCGTCGATGAGGCCGGGCGGCGGGTCGATGACGGCCCGCTGCTCCTCCAGGTCGATCTCGGTGACGATCGACTCGACGAACGGGATCATCAGCTCGGTGCCGTCGGGGCGTTCGACGATGAAGAGGTCCTGGGAGGGCAGGTGGGAGATCTCGGTGATGCGGCCGATCTCGGTGCCGTCGGCGAGCACCACGTCCAGGTCCATGAGCTGGTGGTCGTAGTACTCGTCCTCCTCCTCGGGCAGCTCCGCCGGGTCGACCTCGGCGATGAGGAGGGTGTTGCGCAGGGCCTCGGCGGCGGTGCGGTCGCGGACGCCCTCGAAGCGCAGCAACAGCCGGCCGCTGTGCACCCGGCCGGTCTCGATGGTCAGCGGCCCGGTCGCGGCCGGGTCGGTGCGCAGTACGGCTCCGGGGCCGAGCCTGAGTTCGGGCTCGTCCGTGCGCACCTCGACGGTGACCTCGCCCTTGATCCCGTGCGCGCGGCCGATCCGCGCGACTACCAACTGCACTGCTCCACACTCTCCTGTCACACAGCTCGTACGACGCGAACGACAACGGGCCGGGGTGGGCTCGAAAGCCCTCCCCGGCCCGTGCCGGCACTACTGAGGTGATGCTGCCGGCCTGCTCAGCGGACCTGGTCCACGTCGACGAGGTCGACCCGGATGCCACGGCCGCCGATGGCACCCACGACGGTACGCAGCGCGCGTGCGGTGCGGCCGTTGCGGCCGATCACCTTGCCGAGGTCGTCCGGGTGGACCCGGACTTCCAGGACGCGGCCGCGGCGCAGGGTGCGCGAGGCGACCTGCACGTCGTCGGGGTTGTCGACGATGCCCTTCACGAGGTGCTCGAGAGCCTCCTCGAGCATGCTCAGGCCTCGGTCGACTCGGTCGACGCGGCCTCGGCCTCGTCAGCCTTCTTGTCGGCCTTCTTGGCCTTCGGGGTGATGGCCTCACCCTTGTCGTCGCCGCCCTCGAGGGCCTTCGCGAACTCGTCGAACGAAGCGCGCTTGGCCTCCTTCGTCGCGGGGACGAGCAGAGCCTTCTCGGGGGCCGGGAGGCCCTTGTGCTTCTGCCAGTCGCCCGTGAGCTTGAGGATGGCGAGAACCGGCTCGGTCGGCTGGGCGCCGACGGACAGCCAGTACTGCGCACGCTCGGAGTCGACCTCGATACGCGACGGGTTGTACGTCGGGTGGTAGAGGCCGATCTCCTCGATCGCGCGACCGTCGCGGCGGGTGCGCGAGTCGGCGACGACGATGCGGTAGTGAGGCTGGCGGATCTTGCCGAGGCGCTTGAGCTTGATCTTGACTGCCACTGGAGTGGTGTCTCCTGGTCTTGACGTGGTTGGGCACTTTGAGATGCCACGTGGGGTTGCGGTACTCGGATGCCCGATGGACGCGTCAGCCGGAGGAGAGAGGGGTCCTGTGCGACTGTCGAGTACAGCTAGCCATTGTGCCACACACCGCGAGGTCAGCTCGCGGCGCCCACCGTCTCCGGGATGCGGAAGGGCTTGCCGCAGCCGCCGCAGACGATCGGGGCCTGGGCGAGCACCGAGGGCACCACGCGTACGTTGCGTCCGCAGTCGCAGACGGCCTTGACGCGGACGCCGCCGCCCGAGGAGCCGTGCCGGGCGGCCGGTCCGCGGAAGGAGCGCTTGGTGTCGGCCGCGGTGGCGACCGTGTGGGCCTTGAGGGCGCGCTGGAGCCGCTCGATGGTGGGGCGGTAGCGCCGCCTCGCCTCGGGATTGAGCGTGACCAGGGAGAAGCCGCTGCTGGCGTGCGGCTCCTCGGGGTGGTCGAGCCCCATCTCCTCGGCGATCGCGAGGAATCTGCGGTTGTGGTACCGGCCGGCCCGGGAGGTGTCGCGGACACCCCGGGCGGCGGCGATGCCGTGGACTGCCTCGTGCAGCAGTCGTTCGAAGGAGAGCTCGGCGCCGCAGGCGGACGAGGACTCTCCGATCAGGGACTCGGGCGCGGCAAGGTCGGGCAGCTCGGGGTGGTGCCGCTGAATGTCGGCCCACGCCTGTGCCAGCTCTGCGGCGAGAACAGGTGGTGTCGTGCTCACGTCGCGTACAACGAGCCGAGGTGCCCCCGGGTTCCATTCCGGGGCATCCCAAATATTTTGCACGTACCCGTCAGTTGCCGTCGATGCGTCGTGACGAGGGCCAGTGCGCCGATCTGCGGAGGAGTCACGCAGGGGGCGGCAAGCCGGGGTGTAGTGGCGCATACGCCCCGGCGCGCGGAACGAGTGCGCGCGCCCCGCGGGGAACCCGGACCGGGGTGGGGAGCGGAGCCTGACAGGGACATTACCGGGTCGGCTCTTCCCCGGACGAATCGGTGCGGTACGAGCACTGGACGCGGCCGCGGATGCGCAGTTCCCTGACTACGGGGGGTCGTCGACCGAGCACGGATTGGGGCAGTTTTCCATGACACCTACGCTCGTCCCGCACCACCCCGCGCGCGACTGGGCCGAGATCCAGGAGCGGATGCTCGTCCCGCTCTACGACGCCGTCTACGACCGGCTCGGCGTGGGCGCCGGGACCCGGGTCCTGGGCCTGCGCTGCGGCTCCGGCCTGGCGCTGCTCATGGCGGCGGCGCGGGGCGCCGAGGTGGTCGGCGCGGACCGGGACCACGCGCGCGTGGAGCTGGCGAGGGCGCGGCTGCCGGAGGGCGTGACGGTCACCGAGGAGCCCCCCGAGGGCGCCGTCCACGACGTGATCACCGCCTTCCACACGACGGACGCGATGCTGCCGGAGCTGGCGGCGCTCACCCGTTCGGCCCCCTCGGGGGCGACGGTGGTGCTGGCCGGCTGGGGGCCTCCCGAGCGGTGCTCCACGGAGGCGGTGCTGCGGGTCGCGGCCCGCCTCGCGGACCGCCGGCCGGCCCTGCGGACGGACCTGGAGGCGCTGGCGGCCGGGGCGGGGCTGCGGCCCGCCGGCTCGGGCCGGGTGTCCTGTCCGTTCGGGTACGCGAACGAGGGCAGCGCGGTGCGCGGGCTGCTGTCGACGGGAGCCTTCGACGAGGCTGTACGGGCGACGGACCTCAGCCAGGTGGAGAAGGAGATCGAGGAGGCGCTGACCCCGCATGTGCGCGCGGACGGCACGGTGTGGATGCCGAACGTCTTCCGGTACGTGATCGCCCGGGTCTCGTAGCCGACGCGCGTCGGCGGTGCGGGGGGACTCGGCGCGGTGCGGGTGCGCGGTGGCGTGCGCCTGCCCCCACGCCTGTGCGTCGTCGCGGTGATGCACGCCCGCGCACGTCCCCCTGCGCCGCCGCGGCGCCCGCGCGCGGGCGGCTCCCCCGAGGGCCCGCTCAGTCCTCGCGCCCCGGGCGGTCGATGCCCGCGGCGCGGTAGGCCGCCGCCTCCTCCAGGGTCTCGTTCTCCAGGAGCGCGGCGGCCAGCGCGTCGAGCCGTCCGCGGTGCTCGCGGAGCTGCCGTACGGCGCTCTCGTAGCACTCGTCCACGATGCGGCGCATCTCCGCGTCGACGGTGTCGAGGGTCGCGGGGGCGGCGGAGAGGCCGTACGCCTGCTGGGCGTCGCCCGGGATGGCGGTGAGCCGGCCGACGCGCTCGCTCATGCCCCAGCGCCCCGCCATGCCGCGGGCGATGTTGGTGACCTGCTCCAGGTCGCTCTCGGCGCCGGTGGTGACGACCCCGAACACGACCTGCTCGGCGGCCATGCCGCCCAGGGCGCCGATGATCCGGCCGCGCAGGTACTCCTCCGTGTAGGCGTACCTGTCGGCGTCGGGGGTGGACAGGGTGACGCCGAGGGCGCGGCCGCGGGGCACGATCGTGATCTTGCGGACCGGGTCGGCGCCGGGCTGGAGCATGCCGAGGAGGGCGTGGCCGCTCTCGTGGTACGCGGTGCGGCGCCGTTCCTCGGCGGGCATCACGAGCGGGCGTTCGGCGCCGAGCTGGACCTTCTCCAGGGCGTCCGAGAGGTCCGACTGCGTCACGGCCCTCTGCTCGCGCTTCACGGCGAGCAGGGCGGCCTCGTTGGCGAGGTTGGCGAGTTCGGCGCCGGTCATGCCGGGGGTGGTCCGGGCCACCTGCTCCAGGTCGACGTCCTTGGCCAGCGGGATCTCCCGGGTGTGGATCCGGAGGATGGCCTCGCGGCCGCCGCGGTCGGGCGGGTTGACGTGCACGATCCGGTCGAAGCGGCCGGGCCGGGTGAGGGCGGGGTCGAGGACGTCGGAGCGGTTGGTGGCGGCGAGCACGATGACGCCCTCGGAGCCGCTGAAGCCGTCCATCTCGGTGAGGATCTGGTTGAGGGTCTGCTCGCGCTCGTCGTGGCCGCCCATCCCGGAGCCGCCGCCGCGGGCCCGGCCGATGGTGTCGATCTCGTCGATGAAGATGATCGCGGGGGCGACCTTGCGGGCCTCGGCGAAGAGCTCCCGGACCCGGGAGGCGCCGACGCCCACGATCATCTCGATGAACTCGGACGCGGAGGCGGAGAAGAAGGGCACCCCGGCCTCGCCGGCGACGGCCCGGGCGAGCAGGGTCTTGCCGGTGCCGGGAGGGCCGGCGAGCAGCACGCCGCGGGGCATTCTGGCGCCCATGTCCCGGTAGGCCTGCGGGTTCCTGAGGAAGTCGACGACGTCGTTGAGCTCGCCCTCGACCTCGTCGATGCCGGCGACGTCGGCGAAGGTGGTGCGGGTGGCCCCCGGCTCCAGCTCCACGGGTCTGGGCGGGGTCTTGCGGCCGAGCATGCCGCCGGCGCCGCCCATGCCGGAGCTCATCCGGCGGGCGATGAAGATCCACAGCACCACGAGCAGCAGCATCGGCGCGAGCGAGATGAGGAGGTTGGCGAGGAAGCTGCGCTCCCGGACCACCGGCTCGGCGGTGACGACGACGTTCTGCCTGGTCAGCTGGGCCCACAGGTCGTCGTCGGCGAAGGCGGGGCGCTGGGTGGTGAACTTGGTGTAGTCGCCGTCGCCGTCGGGGACGGGCTGCTTGTTCTTGAGCTGCCCCTCGATCGCGTCACCCTTGGAGTAGATCTTGGTGACGTTCCCGGCGGCGACCTGCTTGTCGAACTCGGTGTACGAGATCGTCGGCTCGTCGCCCCGGTTGAAGAACGACAGCACGAGGTTGGCGATCAGGTAGACGACCAGGGCCGTGAGGACGAGCCCGCCCCAGCCGCCCGGCATCTTCCGCTTGGCGGGCGGTGGCGGCGGGGCCCCCTCCGAGCGCCAGGGCTGGTCGGTCCGGTCGCGCGGGGGTACGGGGTTGGCCACGTGGCTCTCCTCGGGGCGGCTGTGGCCCCAGTATCGAAGAGCCCGGGGCCCACGGCACCGCGGGTGATCCGGAGGGATGAGAAGGGGCCCGCGGCCGTTTCGACCCGCCGCGGGCCCCTCGTACCGTCCCGGGCGCGGGGCCCGGGACGTCCGTCAGCTCATGAACTTCTTGAACTCGTCCGGCAGCTCGAAGTCCTTCGGGGCCTGCCCGGGCGCCGGCAGGCCGAAGGCGCCGCCCTGCTGCGCCTGGTCGCGGCGCTCGGCGGCGGCCTGCTCCTCGGCCTTCCGCTTCATCGGGTTGCCGCTCTTGCGCTTGCCCTTGGCCTGCTTGACCTGCTTCTTCTGCCGGCCGGGGCCGCCGCCCATGCCCGGGATGCCCGGCATGCCGGGGAGGCCGCCGCCCTGGGCCATGCGGGACATCATCTTGCGGGCCTCGAAGAACCGCTCGACGAGGCCCTTGACCGCGCTGACCTCGACGCCGGAGCCCTTGGCGATACGGGCGCGGCGCGAGCCGTTGATGATGGTCGGGTCGTGGCGCTCGCCCGGCGTCATCGACTTGATGATGGCGGCCGTGCGGTCGACGTCCTTCTCGTCGATGTTGGCGATCTGCTCCTTCATCTGGCCCATGCCCGGGAGCATGCCGAGGAGCTTGGAGATGGAGCCCATCTTGCGGACCTGCTCCATCTGCGCCAGGAAGTCGTCGAGCGTGAACTCCTGGCCCTTCTTCGACGCGAGCTTCGAGGCCATCTTGGCGGCCTCTTCCTCGTCGAAGGTCTGCTGCGCCTTCTCGATGAGGGAGAGCATGTCGCCCATGCCGAGGATGCGGGACGCCATGCGGTCCGGGTGGAACGCGTCGAACTCGTCCAGCTTCTCGCCGTTGGAGGCGAACATGATCTGCTTGCCCGTGACGTGGGCGATGGAGAGCGCGGCACCGCCGCGGGCGTCGCCGTCGAGCTTGGAGAGCACGACGCCGTCGAAGCCGACGCCGTCGCGGAACGCCTCGGCGGTGTTGACCGCGTCCTGACCGATCATGGCGTCGACGACGAAGAGGACCTCGTCGGGGCTGACGGCGTCGCGGATGTCCGCGGCCTGCTGCATCAGCTCCTGGTCGATGCCGAGGCGGCCGGCGGTGTCGACGATCACGACGTCGTACATCTTGGTCCGGGCGAACTCGATCGAGTCCTTGGCGACCTGGACCGGGTCGCCGACGCCGTTGCCCGGCTGCGGTCCGTAGAAGGCGACGCCCGCGCGCTCGGCGACGACGCCGAGCTGGGTGACGGCGTTGGGGCGCTGGAGGTCGCAGGCGACGAGCAGCGGGGAGTGGCCCTGGCCCTTGAGCCAGAGGCCGAGCTTTCCGGCGAGGGTGGTCTTACCGGCGCCCTGGAGGCCGGCCAGCATGATCACGGTGGGCGCGGTCTTGGCGAACCGCAGGCGCCGGGTCTCGCCGCCGAGGATGCCGATGAGCTCCTCGTTGACGATCTTGATGACCTGCTGGGCCGGGTTCAGGGCCTGCGAGACCTCGATGCCGAGGGCGCGCTCCTTGATCTGCTTGATGAAGGACCGGACGACCGGCAGGGCGACGTCCGCCTCGAGCAGCGCGATGCGGATCTCGCGGGCGGTGGCGTCGATGTCCGCCTCGGACAGACGGCCCTTGCCGCGGAGGTTCTTGAAGGTCGCTGCAAGGCGGTCGGAGAGGGTATCGAACACGGCGGTCGCGGATCCTCGGTGTCGGGGGCGGTCGGATTGCCCTCCAGGGTATCGGGCCGCTCGAAGTGTGTGCCCCCGCCCGCCGAAACCGGCGCGCGGGGGCGGGTCGGGCCGTGGGTCAGCGGAGCGCCGACTCCAGGGCCCGCGCCAGGTCGATCGCCTCCTCGTCGGGGAGGAGGGAGCCGTCGGGGCGGGTCACGTACAGGGTGTCGACGGCGTTGGCGCCGAGCGTCGACACGTGCGCGCTCCGCACCCGTACGTCCGCGCCCTCCAGGGCCCGGCCGATGCGGTGGAGCAGGCCGGGCGCGTCCTGGGCGCGGACCTCGATGACGGTGGCGAGGCGGGAGCCCGCGCCGTCGACCTCCCCGGCGGCCTCGGAGTGGGG
>NZ_RDBH01000141.1:907181-966734 GCF_008042145.1 Streptomyces sp. adm13(2018) | reverse complement strand
GCGGGCCGCCGCCGCGGCCGAGCAGGGCGCGGAGCCGGGGCCGGGCGGAGCGGGCCTTGAGGACCCGGTTGACCTCGCGCCAGGTGACGTCGGCGGCGTACGAGATGGTCCGGGCGGCCTCGTACACCTCGCGGAGCAGGGTGTCGGCGTCGAGGAGGCCGAGTTCGGCGGCGACGGCGTCCTGTTCCTGGAGGGCGAGCCGGTCGGTGGCGCGGCCGGTGGTGAGGTGGAGGGCGTCGCGGGCGTCGAGGAGGCGGCGGCGGGCGGCGTCGAGGCCCTCGCGGGGTGCGTCGGCGAGCCAGGAGGCGGCGACGGCGCGGAGGGCCTGGACGTCGCGGAGGCCGCCGCGGGCCTCCTTGAGGTCGGGTTCGAGGAGGAACTGGAGCTCGCCCATGCGTTCGGCGCGCTCGCGGCAGAGCGCGTCGAGTTCGGGGAGGCGGGCGGGGGCCTGGTTGCGCCAGTCGGCGAGGACGGTGGTGCGCAGGGCGGCGACGAGTCCGTGGTCGCCGGCGACGGGCCGGGCGTCGAGGAGGCCGAGGTGGACCTTGAGGTCGTCGGCGGCGGTGGCGCGGGCCTCGGCCGTGGTGCGTACGGAGTGGTCGAGGGCGAGCCCGAGGTCCCAGACCGGGTACCAGAGGCGGTCGGCGAGGGCGGCGATCGCGGCCTGGTCGGCGCTCCCGTCGTGGAGCAGGAGGAGGTCGAGGTCGCTGCGCGGGGAGAGTTCGGCGCGGCCGTAGCCGCCGACGGCGACGAGGGCGACCCCGCGGGGCGGGGCGGCGGCCGTGAAGAGCGCGGCCAGCCATTCGTCGGTGAGCCGGGCGAGGGCGGCACGGCGCGGCGGCCCGGACCGCTCCTTCTCGTGGAGGAGGAGCAGCCGGGCCGCCGCGTAACCGCCGGGTCCCGATTCTTCGGTCTCTTCGCTGACTTCGAGGCTCGTCACCCGGCGGCTCCTTCGTGTGCGTACGGTGCGTCCGGACCGCTGCTTACAGGGCGTCCGGGCCGCGTTCGCCGGTGCGGACGCGTACGGCGGTCTCCACCGGCACGCTCCACACCTTGCCGTCTCCGATCTTGCCGGTTCGGGCGGCCTTCACGACGACGTCGATGAGCTGTTCGGCGTCCTCGTCCTCGACGAGGACCTCGATGCGGATCTTGGGGACGAGGTCGACGGTGTACTCGGCGCCCCGGTAGACCTCGGTGTGGCCGCGCTGGCGACCGTAGCCGCTGGCCTCGGTGACCGTGAGGCCGTGGACGCCGAACGCCTGCAGGGCCTCCTTGATCTCGTCGAGCCGGTGCGGCTTCACGACCGCGGTGATGAGCTTCATGCGTCCACCTTCTTGTTCTGCGTGACGGCCGGGGCGGGGGCGACGGCGGTGGAGCGCGAGGACGCGCCGCCGCCGGCTCCGCTGAAGTCGTACGCGGTCTCGGCGTGCTCGACCTGGTCGATGCCGGAGACCTCGTCGTCCTCGCTGACCCTCATGCCCATCGTCTTGTCGATGATCAGCGCGAGGACCGCGGAGGCGATCAGAGAGTAGGCGAGGACGGCGACGACGCCCACGGCCTGCTTGCCGAGCTGCTCCAGGCCGCCGCCGTAGAAGAGGCCCTTGGCGTCGGACTGGACGCCGCCGGTGGCGAAGAGGCCGACGAGGAGGGAGCCGATGACGCCGCCGACGAGGTGGACGCCGATGACGTCGAGGGAGTCGTCGTAGCCGAACTTGTACTTGAGGCCGACGGCCATGGCGCAGAGGAGGCCGGCGATGGCGCCGACGGCGATCGCGCCGAGCGGGCTGACCGCTCCGCCGGCCGGGGTGATGGCGACGAGGCCGGCGACGGCGCCGGAGGCGGCGCCCAGGGTGGTGAAGGAGCCGTGGCGGATCTTCTCGTAGGCCAGCCAGGCCAGCATGGCGGCGGCGGTGGCGACCTGGGTGTTGACGAACATCACCGCGCCGACGCCGTCGTCGTTGCCGAGCCAGGAGCCGGCGTTGAAGCCGAACCAGCCGAACCAGAGGAGACCGGCGCCGAGCATGACCAGCGGGAGGCTGTGGGGGCGCATCGGGTCCTTCTTGAAGCCGACGCGCTTGCCGATGACGAGGATGACGCCGAGGGCCGCGGCGCCGGCGTTGATGTGGACGGCGGTGCCGCCGGCGAAGTCGATGACGCCCATCTCGAAGAGCCAGCCGCCGGAGCCCCAGACCCAGTGGGCGACGGGGAAGTAGACGACGGTGACCCAGAGGGTGATGAAGAGGGCCCAGGCGGTGAACTTGACGCGGTCGGCGAGGGCGCCGCTGATCAGGGCCGGGGTGAGGACGGCGAACATCAGCTGGAAGACGGCGAAGACGTACACCGGGATGGTGTAGCCGTCCCAGAGCTCGGTGACGCCGATGCCGCTGAGGCCGACGTAGTCGGAGGACCAGCCGATGATCGAGCCCGAGTCGGTGCCGAAGGCGAGGCTGAAGCCGTAGAGCACCCAGAGGATCGTGACGATCCCGAGGCTGATGAAACTCATCATCAGCATGTTGAGGGTGGACTTGACGCGGACCATGCCTCCGTAGAAGAAGGCGAGCGCCGGGGTCATCAGCATGACCAGGGCGGAGCAGATGAGCATGAACCCGGTGTTGGCGGCGGACAGCTCGGGGGCGTCTGCTGCCAGGGTCGTGATGGCTGGTGCCATCGGCGTCTCCTCGTCGTCGAATGCGGCCTGTGCGGGGGCGGGGCCGGCGGGCGGCTGCGGCCGTGAGGGGTGGCCGGTTATGCGCCAGAGATTCGCGCAGGGCCGTTTCGGCCGATGCCGCTCGCGCAGGGCCGTTTCGGCCGATGCCGCTCGATGTTTCGGAGCGGTGACGAAGGGGTGGGGCGTGTTACGCGACCGTGAACGGCTCCGTGGCGGCGGGCCGGCGGCCGTACCCTCCGCACGGGTCGCGGGGCCCGGAATCCGGGCGGCGCACGGGCCGGGGACGGGGGCGGCGCGAGGGTCCGGAGACGCGGAACCGGCCGCGCCGGAGTCCGTGTGACCTTGCGGCGGGGGAGCCGAGTCGGGCAGTACGGGACGTCCGGCGCGGCCGGAGTGCGGGGGCGGCGCCGGGGCGCCGGGTGGGTCAGACCGCCTCGGCGGCCTCGGGGAGCAGCTGGGTGAGCCGGTCGGTGAGGTGGACGACCTCGGCGACGTCGCTGTAGTTGCGGGCGGCGTGGTCGACGGTCTTGCGGAGCCGGGTGTTGACCCGCTCGGAGCGGATGCTGCGGGCGACTCCGAGGGCCTTCTCGGCGAGGACGACGGACTGCTCGGGTTCGCGCTTGAGGAGGTGGACGGTGGCCATGCCGATGAGGTTCAGGGCGTACGACCGCTGGTGGTCGGCGTCCTTCTCGAAGAGCTCGACGGCCCGCTCCATGACGGGCTCGGCGAGGGAGGCGTAGGTGGGGGAGCGGCCGGCGACGTAGGCGAGGTCGCGGTAGGAGTGGGAGTTCTCGCCGTTGAGCTCGGCCTCGGAGAAGAAGCCGATCCAGTCGGGCTCGGGCTCGCCGTCGAGGCCGACGTCGGCGAAGGTGTCCTCGGCCATCCGGACGGCCCGCTTGCACTTGGAGGGCTGGCCCATGTTGGCGTAGGCGCGGGCCTCCATCGCATACAGCATGGCCTGGGTGCGGGCGGTGGCGCAGTCCCGACTGCCGTACTGGGCGAGGTGGATGAGTTCGAGGGCGTCGTCGGGCCGGCCCAGGTGGATCATCTGGCGGCTCATCGAGGACAGGATGTACGAGCCGAGGGGCTTGTCGCCGGCTTCCTTGGCCGCGTGCAGGGCGAGCACGAAGTACTTCTGGGCGGTGGGCTGGAGGCCCACGTCGTAGCTCATCCAGCCGGCGAGTTCGGCGAGTTCGGCGGCGCAGGTGAAGAGGCGCTTGGCGGTGGCGGCCGGCTGCGGCTCCTGGAGGAGGTCGGTGACCTCGTGGAGCTGGCCGACGACGGCCTTGCGGCGCAGTCCCCCGCCGCACTGGGCGTCCCACTTGCGGAACATGGCCGTGGTGGATTCGAGGAGGTCGAGTTCGATCTCGGAGAGCCGGTTGGGGCGGCGGGCGTCGGCGAGCGTGTCGGGCCGTTCGAGTTCGCCGGCGGGGGTGGGGACGAGCCAGCGCTGCATCGGTTCGATGAGGGCGGGTCCGGCGGCCAGGGCCAGGGAGGAGCCGAGGAAGCCGCGGCGGGCGAGCATGAGGTCGCTGCGGGAGAAGTCACCGAGCAGGGCGACCGTCTGGGGTCCGGCCCAGGGCAGGTCGACGCCGGAGACGGAGGGCGACTGGTGGGCGGTGCGCAGGCCGAGGTCCTCGACGGCGACGACGGAGCCGAAGCGCTCGGAGAACAGCTCCGACAGGATCCGCGGGATGGGCTCGCGCGGCTGTTCGCCGTCGAGCCAGCGGCGGACCCGTGAGGTGTCGGTGGAGATGTGGTGCGCGCCCATCTGGCGCGCCCGGCGGTTCACCTGGCGCGCGAGTTCGCCCTTCGACCAGCCGCTGCGCACGAACCACGAGCCCAGCTGCTCGTTGGGGCGCTTCCCGGCAGTCGTACCGTCTGCGCCGTTGCCGCCCACTGGAACGCCCCCATTCACCTGATCGCCTGTCACCTGAACCCCTACCAGAATGCCGCCTCGCGCGGCACCCGTCCGGCGTTCGCACTCCTTCGAACTGGAAACCGGGTTGCCTCCGGCATACCCGCGGGTGCAGACCAACCCGCGGTTCGAGTACCGAAAGTAACCCTACGATCACCCCTCCACGAGGGCGATCCGGGAAACGCCACCATTCGCCACCCCTTCGAATGAACTCGCCACCCATGGAACGCGATTCACTTGACATGCGACGAACCGGAGCCGGCGGACGGGAGCGCGGAGAGGCGCGCGCGACGGTCCGCACCACCCCGTACACGACAGTGCGCCACCCCCGGCGACGAACCGTGACACAGGGTGACGACTATGCTCCGAGTCGTAACCACCGGCGCGCTCGACCCGTTGGAGGGGACATGGGTTTCACGATCAGCGGCATGCGTGAGATGCGGTCCGGCGCTCGTCGCCGCGTTCGCGCCACGGAGTGCACTGCGGTGGCCGAGTACACCGGACTGTGGGGCTGGGACGTGGTGCCCGGAGCGCGGGCGGTCTCCGGCCAGTGCTCCTGCGGGGAGACGTCGTGCACGGCCCCCGGAGCGCACCCCCTCGCCTTCGCGGCACCGGTCCCGGCGGGCGCCGGACTCGACGACGCGACCAAGGCCTGGTCGGAGTACCCCGGCGCGGCGATGCTCCTCCCGGTGGGACGGGCCTTCGACGTGATCGAGGTCGCCGAGGCCGCGGGCCGCCGGGCGCTCGTACGGCTCGAACGCATGGGGCTGCCGCTCGGCCCGGTGTGCGCGACGCCGACCGGCCGGGCGCGGTTCTTCGTGGCCCCCGGGGCGGCGGCGGAGCTTCCGCAGCTGCTCTACCGGATGGGCTGGGACGACGCCGATCTGGATCTGCACTGTCTGGGCCCCGGCGCCCATGTCACCGCTCCCCCGTCGGACCTCGGCGGTCTCGGCCCGGTGCGCTGGCTGCGGCCCCCGACGCTGGACACGGCGGGCGCGCCGCCGCAGGCGCGGCTGCTGCTCGGCACCCTGGCGTACATCTGCCACCGCACCCGGTTCTGAGCCCCGGTACGCGGAAGGGCCCTCGCCGGTCGGCGAGGGCCCTTCCGCGTGTCGTACGGGACGTCAGTCGCCGATCAGGGCGTCGACGAAGGCGCCCGGCTCGAAGGGCGCCAGGTCGTCCGGACCCTCGCCCAGGCCGATCAGCTTGACCGGGACGCCCAGCTCGCGCTGGACGGCCACGACGATGCCGCCCTTGGCGGTGCCGTCGAGCTTGGTGAGGACGATGCCGGTGATGTCGACGACCTCGGCGAAGACGCGGGCCTGGATCAGACCGTTCTGGCCGGTGGTGGCGTCGAGGACGAGCAGGATCTCGTCGAGCGGGCCGTGCTTCTCGACGACGCGCTTGACCTTGCCGAGCTCGTCCATGAGGCCGGTCTTGGTGTGGAGCCGGCCGGCGGTGTCGATGAGGACGACGTCGGCGCCCTCGGCGATGCCCTCCTTGACCGCGTCGAAGGCGATCGACGCCGGGTCGCCGCCCTCCGGGCCGCGGATGGTCCGGGCGCCCACGCGCTCGCCCCAGGTCTGGAGCTGGTCGGCGGCCGCGGCGCGGAAGGTGTCGGCCGCGCCGAGGACGACGGACTTGCCGTCGGCGACGAGGACCCGGGCGAGCTTGCCCGTGGTCGTGGTCTTCCCGGTGCCGTTGACGCCGACGACCATGACGACGCCGGGCACGTCCGAGGGGCTCTCGGTGTGCACCGTGCGGTCGAGGTCGGGGCCGAGCAGGACGATGAGCTCCTCGCGGAGCAGGGTGCGCAGTTCCTCCGGGGTGCGGGTGCCGAGCACCCGGACCCGCTCGCGGAGCCGCTCGACGAGCTCCTGGGTGGGGGCGACGCCGACGTCGGCCGTGAGAAGGGTCTCCTCGATCTCCTCCCAGGTGTCCTCGTCGAGGTGCTCGCGGGACAGGAGCGTGAGCAGCCCCTTGCCGAGCGAGGTCTGCGAGCGGGCGAGCCGGGCCCGGAGCCGTACGAGACGGCCGGCGGTGGGCTCCGGAACCTCGATCTCGGGGGCCTCGGGCGCGGCGACGACGGGGTCCTCGACGGCGGCGGGCGTCTCGACGGCCTCCTCGGCCGGGAGCTGGACCTCCTCGACCGTGCGGCGTGGTTCCTCCCGCGGCGTCTCCGCCTCCTCGCCGACGTGCGGCTCGGCGGGCGGAGCGGTGATGGTCGGCGTGGTGGACGGCGGCTCGGCCGGCGGCAGCTGCTTCTTCTTGCGACCGCTGACCACGAGCCCGCTCGTCACGGCGACCGCGACGACCAGAGCGATGACTACAGCAAGGATGAGTTCCATAACCCGACCAGTATCGGCCACGAAGGCGCCGGAGAAAGAGCACGTACGCTGGGTGGGTTCCCCCCACATCTGTACGGAGTACCCCTATGCCCCACGACGCCTCCGAAGCCGTAGGCGCGACCCACGACGGCGCTGTGGAGACCCGCGGTCTCGAACCCGTCCCCGACCACGAGCGGACCGGGCGGGTCCGCGAGCTCTTCCCGACCTGGGTGGCGGCCAACATCAGTGTGCTGCTGCTCACGATGGGCGCCGGCCTGATCGTCTTCAACGGTCTGAACTTCTGGCAGGTCCTGGCGGTGGCGGTCGCCGCGCCGGTCCTCTCGTACGGGATCGTCGGTCTGATCTCGATCGCCGGCAAGCGGGGCGGCGCCCCGGGGATGGCGCTGTCCCGGGCGGTGTTCGGTCAGCGCGGAAACCTTTTTCCCGGTGCGCTGATCTGGGTGGCCCGGTGGGGCTGGGAGACCATCAACGCGGTCACCGGGGCGTACGCGGTGCTGACCGTCCTCGACCTGCTCTTCGGTGTGAGGTCGAACACCGTCCTCATCGTGGTGACGCTGCTGCTCTTCGTCACCTGCACCTTCCTCGTCTCGGGGCTCGGCATCAACGCGCTGCGGGTGTGCAGCAAGTGGTCCACGTACCTCTTCGGGGCGTTCTCGGTGCTCGTCCTCGGCTACCTGGTGGCGAACACCGACTGGTCGGCGGTCTTCGCCAAGCCGGCCGGCTCCACGGCGATGATGATCGCGGGCATCGGCACGATCGCGGCGGGCGGCATCAGCTGGGTCCCCTCGGGCCCCGACTTCACCCGCTACCTGCCCCGTACGGCCTCGTCGCGGGCGATGGTCGGCTCCACGGTCGGCGGCGCCGGGATCGTGGTGCTGCCGATGGTCCTGATGGGCGCGGTCATGGCGGTGTCGACCCCGGACCTGGCCTCCGCGCAGGACCCGGTCTCCTTCATCGGCGAGCTGCTGCCGATGTGGATCTCGGTGCCGTACCTGGTGATCGCCCTGATCGGGATGCTCCTGATCAACTCGATGTCGATGTACTCCGCCGGGTTCACCGCCCAGACCCTGGGCATCAAGGTCTCGCGCGCGGCGGCGGTCAGCGTCAACGCGGTGATCAGCCTGGTCTTCGGCTTCCTGCTCATGGTGGTGGCGACCAGCTTCATCGGCTCGTTCATCTCCTTCCTGACGCTGCTCGCGGTGGCGTTCTCGGCCTGGATCGGCGTCTTCGGCGTGGACATGCTGCGGCGCCGGTCGTACGACGCGGCGGCGCTCATGGACACCACCCGCACCAGCGCGTACTGGTACCGGGGCGGTTTCGCCTGGCAGGCGATGACGGCCTGGGCGGTCGCGCTCCTCGCGGGTCTCCTCTTCACGAAGGTCGACTGGTTCTCCGGCCCGCTGGCCTCCTCCTGGATCGGTGAGAACGGCCTGGGCTGGGCGGCGACGATCGTGGTGGCGGGCGTCCTGTACGCCGTGCTGCCGCGGACGCCGGCCGCCGGATCCGCGGCGTCGGCGGAGCCCGCCGGGACGCGCGAGACCGTTTCCATCTGACGCAACGTCAGATAACGTCCCCCTTCGCCGGTATCCCACCAGCGGAGGGGGACTTCCCATGCCGTTCACCGTCGTACGGTTCAACCTCGTCGATCCCCGCGCGACCCCCGAGTCCCTCTCCGCCCGCTACCGCGCCGCCGTCGAGATGGCCGCGTACGCCGACGCCCACGGGGTCGACACCGTGCAGACCGAGGAGCACCACGGCGTCGCGAACAACTGGCTGCCCTCCCCCTTCGCCTTCGCGGGCGCCGTCTTCGGCGCGACGCGGCGGATCGCCGTCACCGTCTCCGCGATCATCGGCCCGCTGCACGACCCGCTGCGGCTCGCCGAGGACATCGCGGTCCTCGACCTGCTGAGCGGCGGGCGCCTGGTGACGGTGGCGGGGATCGGCTACCGCCCGGAGGAGTACGAGGAGCGGGGCGTCGACTGGGGGCGGCGCGGGAAGCTGCAGGACCTGCTCCTGGAGACGCTGCTCACGGCCTGGACCGGGGAGCCGTTCACCTACGGGGGCCGTACGGTGCGGGTCACCCCGCGGCCCCTCACCCAGCCGCATCCGCTGCTGCTGGTCGGGGGGTCGTCCCGGGCGGCGGCCCGGCGGGCGGCCCGGCTCGGGCTGCCGTTCTTCCCCAGCGCGCACCTGCCGGAGCTGGAGGCGTACTACCGCGAGCGGTGCGCGGAGTACGGCACGGAGGGCTGGACGATGATGCCGGCCGAGGTGACGCCGCTGCTGCACCTGTCGGAGGACCCGGACCGGACCTGGGCCCTGCACGGGGAGCACTTCCTGCACGAGGCCCGGACGTACGCCTCCTGGCAGTCGAAGGACATCCGCTCGGCGGTGCGGTCGGCGGCGACGACGGTGGCGGAGCTGCGCGCCGAGGGGGTCTACCGGGTCGTGACCCCGGAGGAGTGCCTGGCTCTCGATCCGGAGAGCCTCGTGCTGCATCCGCTGTGCGGCGGGATGCCGCCGGAGGAGGGGTGGCGGAGCGTCCGGCTGTTCTGCGACGAGGTGGTGCCCCGGCTGACGGCCTGAGGGCGGGGAGAACGGCGGACCGCCCCGGTCCCGGGCGTCGGGCCCGGGACCGGGGCGGTTCCGTGGGTGAGGAGAGGGGCAGCGGGGATCAGCCCATCTCCTCCAACGCCTTGCCCTTGGTCTCCTTGACGTACCGGAGCACGAAGGGGATCGAGAGCACGGCGAAGACCGTGTAGATGACGTAGGTGCCGGACAGGTTCCAGTCCGCGAGGGACGGGAAGCTGGCCGTGATGGCCCAGTTGGCGATCCACTGGGCGGAGGCGGCGACACCGAGGGCGGCGGCACGGATCCGGTTGGGGAACATCTCGCCGAGGAAGACCCAGACCACCACGCCCCACGAGAGGGCGAAGAACAGCACGAAGACGTGGGCGGCGACGAGCGCCACGACACCCTGGGTCTCGGGCAGCTTGCCGTCGACGAGGTCGGCCGAGAAGGCCCAGGCCTCGAAGGCGAGGGCGATCGCCATGCCGATGGAGCCGACGAGGGCGAGCGGCTTGCGGCCGACGCGGTCGACGAGGACCATCGCGATCACGGTGCCGATGATGTTGATGATCGACGTGGTGAACGAGTAGAAGAACGAGCTCGACGGGTCGATGCCGACGGACTGCCAGAGCGTCGCGGAGTAGTAGAACGCGACGTTGATGCCGACGAGCTGCTGGAAGACCGAGAGCCCGATGCCGACCCAGACGATGGGCAGGAGCCGGAAGCGGGAGCCGGCGGCGAACAGGTCCTTGAAGGTGGACTTGTGCTCGCTGCGCATGGCCTGGTGGATCTCGGCGACCCGTGCGTCGAGGTCGACGCCCTGGCCCTCGACCTCGGCGAGGACCTCCTTGGCCCGGTCGTTGCGGCCGACCGAGATGAGGAAGCGCGGCGACTCGGGGATGGCGAAGGAGAGCATGCCGTAGAGGACGGCGGGCACGACCATGACGCCGAGCATCCACTGCCAGGCCTCCAGGCCGCCGATCTCGCCGCGCTGGTCGCCGTCGGCGAGCTGGAGGATGCCGTAGTTCACCAGCTGGGAGATGGCGATGCCGATGACGATCGCGGCCTGCTGGAAGGAGCCGAGGCGACCGCGGTAGGCGGCGGGGGCGACCTCGGCGATGTAGGCGGGGCCGATGACGGAGGCCATGCCGATGGCGAA
This sequence comes from Streptomyces sp. adm13(2018), assembly GCF_008042145.1. GTDB lineage: Bacteria > Actinomycetota > Actinomycetes > Streptomycetales > Streptomycetaceae > Streptomyces. The sequence continues at coordinate 956,076 of NZ_RDBH01000141.1, read as the reverse complement.
GCCGCCGATGATGCGCCAGAGCGCCAGGTCCCAGAGGGCGAAGGGCAGCGCGGAGCCGACGGCGCTGACGGCGAAGAGCACCGCGGAGATCTGCATGCAGCGGATGCGGCCGATGCGGTCGGCGATCCGGCCGGCCGTGGCGGCGCCGATCGCGCAGCCGATCAGGGCGATGGCGATGACCTGGGCGAGGGTTCCGGAGCCGATGTCGTAGCGGTCGCGGATCGCCTCGACGGCGCCGTTGATGACGGAGCTGTCGTAGCCGAAGAGGAATCCGCCCATCGCCGCGGAGGCCGTGATGAAGATGACGTGGCCGAGGTGGTCCGGATGTGCGGTGCGGTCGCCGGACGGCGGCGGCGTGGGCGCCTGCGCGGTATTGGACACATGGACTCCTCGATGGGGGGCACAAGCCCTTCCAGTGGCGCACAACTTCACGCCGCCCACCACGTGAAGGTTAAAGCAACGTTGCAGAGACTATGCCTTCAAGTTTCTAAGTCAATAGGTCATGTCATATGACTTAATAAGCACTGGAGGGTGGCTTGAGTTCAACACTTGAAGCAATGACGCATGCCCTCAGCCTCAGCGCAGCCGCTGACTGATCACCTTCGAGACGCCGTCACCCTGCATGGACACCCCGTACAGCGCGTCCGCGACCTCCATGGTCCGCTTCTGGTGGGTGATCACGATCAGCTGCGAGGACTCCTGGAGTTCCCGCATGATCCGGATCAGCCGCTGGAGGTTGGTGTCGTCGAGCGCCGCCTCGACCTCGTCCATCACGTAGAACGGGCTGGGCCGGGCCTTGAAGATCGAGACCAGCAGCGCCACGGCGGTCAGCGAGCGCTCTCCGCCCGAGAGCAGCGAGAGCCGCTTCACCTTCTTGCCGGGCGGACGGGCCTCCACCTCGACGCCGGTGGTCAGCATGTTGTCGGGGTCGGTGAGCACGAGCCGCCCCTCGCCTCCCGGGAAGAGCCGGGAGAAGACGCCCTCGAACTCCCGGGCGGTGTCCCGGTAGGCCTCGGTGAAGACCTGCTCGACCCGCAGGTCGACCTCCTTCACGACCTGAAGCAGGTCGGTCCGGGTCTTCCTCAGGTCCTCCAGCTGCTCGGAGAGGAAGCGGTGACGCTCCTCAAGGGCGGCGAACTCCTCAAGGGCCAGCGGGTTGACCTTGCCGAGCTGGTGGTACGCCCGTTCGGCCGCCTTGAGGCGCTTCTCCTGCTCCGAACGGATGAAGGGGCGCCCCTCGTCCTCCGTCGCCGAGCCCGCCGGGCCGTCCGCGCCCGCCGGGGCGCCGGCGTCCTCCGGGCCCTCGACGGCCGGTGACGGGGGGACGGGCTGGTCCGGTCCGTACTCGGCGACCAGCGCGGTCGCCTCCACCCCGAACTCCTCCAGGGCCCGGGACTCCAGCTGCTCGATCCGCAGCCGCTTCTCCGCGCCGAGGACCTCGCCCCGGTGCACCGAGTCGGTCAGTCTGTCGAGTTCCGCCTTGAGGTCGCGGCCCCGGGCCCGGGCGGCCGTCAGGCCCTCCTCCCGGTCGGCGCGCGCCGCCTGCGCCTCCACCCGCTCCCGCTCCGCGCGGCCGAGGGACACCTCGACATGGGCCAGCAGGCTCCGGGCTCCGGCGGCGACGGCTCCCGCGACCCGCTCCTCGTGGCGCAGCCGGGCGCGGCGCTGCTCGGCACGCGCGCGTGCCTCCCGTTCGGCGCGGGCGGCCCGGTCCAGCGAGTCGGCCCGGCCGGCCAGCCCCTTCACCCGCTCCTCATGGGTACGGACCTGGAGGCGGGCCTCCATCTCGGTCTGGCGCGCGTTGGACCCGTCGATCGCCAGCCGGTCGCGGACGGCGGTGTCGGGTTCCTCGTCGCCGTCCTCCCCGTAGGCGGCGGCCTCCTGGGCCACGAGCAGCCGTTCGGCGAGTTCCTCCGCGTCGGCGGTCGCCTTCTCCAGGGCCTCCTGGGCGCGGGCGGCGGCGGCCGCGGTCCGCTCGGCCTCCCCGGCCGCTCCCCTGGCCTGGCCGGCGAGCCGGCCGAGCTGCTGGGCGACCGCGGACTTCTCGCGTTCGGCGGTACGGCGCCGGGTGTCGAGTTCCTCGACGAGGGCGGCGGCGGTACGGCGCCGCTCCTCGGCCTCGCCCCGGGCGGCGGCCGACTCCTCGCAGCGCACGGCGAGTGCGTCGAGTTCGGCGGCGGCCTCGGCGACTGAGGCCTGGACTTCGAGGAGGCTGGGCGCGCCCGCGGAGCCGCCCTGGGCGAAGTGCGCCCCGAGCAGGTCGCCCTCCAGGGTGACTGCGGTCGACGCGGGCCGGGTCCTGACCAGTTCGGCGGCCTGGTCGAGGTCGTCGACGACGACGATCCCGGCGAGCAACCGGCGTACCGCACCCATGAGTTCGTCCGGGCCCCGGACGAGGTCGGCGGCGCACGGGTGGCCGCCGGGGGCGGCCCCGGCCGCTGCCGGGCGGTCGGGTTCGGGGGCTCCGGTCAGCAGCAGGGAGGCACGGCCGGCGTCCTGCTTGCGCAGCAGGCGGAGGGCCTCGGCCGCGGCGGAGGGGCCGGTGGCGGCGACCGCGTCGGCGGCGGCGCCGAGGGCGGCGGCCACGGGGACCTCGTATCCGGGGGTGACGGTGAGCAGTTCGGCCGCCGGTCCGAGGAGTCCGCTGAGTCCGGCCGTCAGCAGGGTGCCGGTGCCGTCCTTGCGGCGCAGTCCGAGGGCGAGGGTGTCGTGCCGGGCCTGGGTCGCGGCGCGGCCGCGTTCGGCGGTGGCGACGGCCTCGCGGGCGGTGCCGAGTGCGGTCTCCGCCTCGGCGAGGGCGCGGCGGGCGGCCTCGTGGCGCTCGCCGTGCTCGGTGTCCGCGGCGTCGAGGCCGTCGACCTCGGCCTTGAGCTGCTCGTACTCCTCCTGGGCGGTGGCCGCCCGCTCCCCCGCCTCGTCGCGGGCGGCGGCGAGGCGGTCGATCTCGGCCTGGGCGGAGGCGGCGCGCGAGCGGGCGGCGTTGACCTGGCCGTGGAGGCGGGCGAGGCCCTCGCGCCGGTCGGCGAGGGCGCGGGCCAGGTCCTTGAGGCGGCGTTCCTCTGAGGCCAGCGCCTGTTCGAGGTCGGCGCGGTGGGTGACGGTGTCCTCCAGGGCACGCTCGGCCGCCTCCAGGGAGGCTTCCAGCTCGGCCTCCTGCTCGCGGACGCGGGCCGCCTCGCGCTCCAGGTCCTCCGGGTCGCGGCCGCGGCGTTCCTCGGCGGGTGCGGCGGTGGCGCTCTTCACGCGCGCGTCGGCGAGGGAGACGGTGCCGCGGACGCGCTCGGCGAGCTGGGAGAGGGCGTACCAGTTCTGCTGGGCGCGTTCGAGGCGGGGGACGAGCGCGCGTGCCTCGGCGTCCAGGGCGGCCTCGCGGGCGAGTGCGGCCCGCAGTTCGCCCTCGGTCGCCTCCTTGCGGGCGAGCAGGGCCGCCTCGTCGGCGACCTCTGCGGTGAGGGCCTGCTGGAGCCGGACGAGGTCGTCGGCGAGGAGGCGGAGCCGGGCGTCGCGGAGGTCGGACTGGATGACGACGGCGCGGCGGGCGACGGCGGCCTGCCGGCCGAGGGGTTTGAGCTGGCGGCGCAGTTCGTCGGTGAGATCCTGCACGCGCGCGAGGTTGGCCTGCATCGCGTCGAGCTTCCGCAGCGCCTTCTCCTTGCGCTTGCGGTGCTTGAGGACGCCCGCGGCCTCCTCGATGAAGGCGCGGCGGCCCATCGGGTCGGCGTGCAGCACCGAGTCGAGCTGGCCCTGGCCCACGATGACGTGCATCTCGCGTCCGATGCCGGAGTCGGAGAGCAGGTCCTGGAAGTCGAGCAGTCGGCAGGTGTCGCCGTTGATCTGGTACTCGCTGCTGCCGCCGCGGAACATGATGCGGGTGAGCGTGACCTCGGCGTAGTCGATGGGCAGCGCGCCGTCGGAGTTGTCGATGGTGAGGGACACCTCGGCACGGCCGAGCGGCGGGCGACCGGTCGTGCCGGCGAAGATGACGTCCTCCATCTTGCCGCCGCGCAGCGACTTGGCGCCCTGCTCGCCCATGACCCAGGACAGGGCGTCCACGACGTTGGACTTGCCCGATCCGTTGGGGCCCACGACGCAGGTGATTCCGGGTTCGAACCGCAGCGTGGTGGCCGAGGCGAACGACTTGAATCCGCGGAGGGTCAGGGCCTTGAGGTGCACGCCCGGACTCTACCGGGGCTCGCGCGTTTCACCCGCGAACGTGCAGGGCAGATCCTCGGGTGAGAAAGGGGGGTACGGGAGGGGAACGGCGGGTGAAAGAAGGAAGGGACGCCGGGGCGCCCCTTGCATGTCCGCTCTGCCGACATGAGTACTCGGTCGGCCCCACCGGCATGGTTGTGCCGTCGGCGGTGCCGGCGTGAGTGATTCCCACCTGGCCCCTCGGGGCTGGGTTGTCAGGTGAGCGCAGGCTCCGCCTGGGGTACGTCGAGGTCGATGCTGTTCAGCAGCGACTCTCCCTGGTGCTGAGCGGCGGCCGCGGCGAGCGAGTCGTTCTCGGACTGGATCCGTACCAGCTCGGATTCCAGGTCCTGGACGCGCTGCTGGAGCCGTCGCATCTCGGCGAGGAGTCGCGGGTCGGAGCCGCCGACGTAACCGAGAAGCGCCTTTGCCATGATGAGTGGTCCTCCACAATGAGTGACCGACCGTAGCGGTTGGGTCGTGAGGGATGTCGCACCCGCGGTGCTCGGCAGTACTGCTTGTCGTGCCGGTTCCACTGCCGAACAGCTAAGGTGCGCGGGGATTCCAGAGTCTCACCAAAAAGTTTGACGGTCAACACGATCACGCCCCGTTTGAAGGGCTTTCCGAGGAGTCCCGGGCCGCTCAGCGGGCGGCGGGGCCTCTGGAACTCGGTGCCTCAGGGCGTCGCGATCATCCTTACCCGGCAGCCTTCCATGACGGCGGCTCGTTGGCAACCACCAGGGGCTTTCCCCGTCGACCTGCTGTTACCGCCCGTCCACCCGGCACCCCTCTCGGTCACCGGGAGAGGGTGTCGGAGAGTGATCGTCAGCGGATGGCGAAGCCGTCGTATCCACCGCGCGGGGTGGCCCAGATCTCAGTGACGCCGTCCACGCGCCCGGGTGTGTCGGCGGAGTGGAGCCAGGCGAGCAGACGGTGGCAATTCTCACGCGCCCCTTCGGCCACCACCTGTACCCGGCCGTCGTCCAGGTTCAGGGCGAAGCCGACCAGGCCGCCGATCTCCAGAGCGTTTGCCCTGGTGAACCAGCGGAAGCCCACTCCCTGTACCCGGCCGCGTACCCAGGCGGTCATCCGCACATCGTCTTCCATGCCTGCACGCTAACGGGCGGATTGCCAGATGAGCACATCGCCACCGACCCGCATGGGCTACAGTCCCGACCGAACACGCCTCACCCGTTCGGACCCGTGCTGTTCGAGAGCCGGTCCGCAACGGTACCGAGAGCAAAGATCAGCAAAGGCCCTGAGGGCCGGCACAGGACCACAGCAGGACCAGCAAGAGGAAGGCAGACCAGATGGGACGCCACCGTCGCGCCGGAGCCGCACCCGCCGCAGAAGAGTACGCCGACGGTTCGGACCGCCGTCACCGGGGTACCCGCCGCAAGCGGCGCCCCGTGCGCACCGGCCTGCTCGGAGCCTCCGCCGCCGTCGCGGTGGGCGCCATCGCCGTCACCTCGGGCCTGCTGCCCGGCGGCGACACCCTCACCGTCGGCAGCGCCGGTTCGAGCGAACGCCCGGGCCAGTCCCGGCAGGCGCCGGAGCTGACGACGCAGGGCGGAGCCACCCAGACCCCGACCGGCGAGCGGAGCGGCCCGCGCCCGCCCGCGAAGACGGGCACGGGTACGGACCAGGGCAGGACTGCCTCCCCTTCGGCGACCCCGTCCGCGAAGCCGACCCCGAAGGCGAAGCCGACTCCGACGAAGGCGCAGACCCCGACGAAGGCGCCGACGAAGGCACCGGCCAAGGCCCCGACGAAGGCGCCCGCCAAGCCGAAGGCGCCCCGGACCACGGCCGCGCCCACCACGAAGGCCCCCGCTCCGAAGCCGGAACCGAAGCCCGATCCGACGACCGAGGCGCCGGTCGCGAAGCCGGCGGCCCCCTCCACCACGGACCGCAGCGCGGCCGCGGAGGCCGAGGTCGTCCGCCTCGTGAACGACGAGCGCGCCAAGGTGGGCTGCTCGCCGGTGAGCGCGAACGCCCGGCTCGCGGCGCTGGCCGGCGCCTTCAGCTCGGACATGGCGGCCCGCGGCTTCTTCGACCACACGGACCCTGACGGGGCCACCCCGTGGGTGCGCGCCGAGAAGGCGGGCGTCTCGGGCCTCGGCGGCGAGAACATCGCCCGCGGCCAGGCGGACGCGGCGGCCGTGATGCAGTCCTGGATGAACAGCGACGGCCACCGCGCCAACATCCTGAACTGCGACTTCACCACCCTCGGCGTGGGCGTCCACTTCGCCGACGGCGGCCCCTGGTGGACCCAGGACTTCGGCTACTGATCCCCCCGGAGCGACGGCACGCTCACTTCCCGAAAGCGCACACCTCTGGTGTGCGCACGATGGTGGTGAGCGCTGCGCGGGAGTACGGTGAAAGCATGACCGACGACCTCGCCTACGACGTGTTCGCCCGCGCCTGCCCCTCGCGCTGCACGCTGGAGCACGTGACGGGGCGCTGGGGAAGCCTGACGCTGGGCGCCCTGTACGAGGGGTCGTTCCGGTTCAACGAGCTGCGGCGCCGGGTCGACGGCGTGAGCGAGAAGATGCTGTCGCAGACCCTGCACGCGCTGGAGCGCGACGGCCTCGTGCACCGCGAGGCCCAGCCCACCAACCCGCCGCGGGTCGACTACCGGCTCACCGCCCTCGGTCGCGACATCGCGGAGCGGCTGATCGGCCTGATCGCGCTGGTGGAGGGCCGCATGCCCGAGGTCGAGGCGGCCCGGGCCGGCTACGACGCGGAGCGCGCCGCGCCCGCGTCGGGCTGAGCGGCGCCGGAGCTCCGTATCCCAGAGCGAGCGGCCGGACGGACCGCGCGGGACGCCGGTCCGGACGGTGTCCCGGAGCGCGAGCCGTCAGAGGGTCGTGCGCGGCGGGCGCTGGCAGCGCGGGCAGAAGTAGCTGGAGCGGTTCATCCAGGGGCGCCTGCGTATCGGGGTGCCGCAGCGGCGGCAGGCCTCGTCCTCGCGGCCGTAGGCGTCGAGCGAGCGGTCGAAGTAGCCGGACTCGCCGTTGACGTTGACGTACAGGCTGTCGAAGCTGGTGCCGCCCACGTCGAGGGCCGCGTTCATCACGTCCCGGGCGTGCCCGAGCAGCTCCGCGGAGCGCGGCCGGGTCAGGGTCGCCGTCGGCCGGTCGTAGTGCAGCCGCGCACGCCAGAGCGCCTCGTCCGCGTAGATGTTGCCGACGCCGCTGATCAGCGACTGGTCGAGCAGCGCGCGCTTGACCGTCGTACGGCGCAGCCGCAGCGCGCGGTGGAAGGCGTCGTCGTCGAACTCCGGGTCCAGCGGGTCCCGCGCGATGTGCCCGATGACGTCCGGGAGCCCGTCGGGGGTCTGGTCGTGGAGCGAGAGCCCGCCGAAGGTGCGCTGGTCGACGAAGCGGAGCTCGGTGCCGTCTGCGTCGTCGAAGCGCATCCGGATCCGCAGGTGCTTCTCGTCCGCGGCGCCCTCGGGCTGGACGAGCAGCTGCCCGCTCATGCCGAGGTGACCGAGGACGGAGGTGCCGGTCTCGGCCAGCGGCAGCCAGAGGTACTTGCCGCGGCGGCGCGCCACCTCGAACCGCTGCCCCTTCAGCCGTGCCGCGAAGTCCTCGCCGCCGGCCGGATGACGGCGTACGGCCCTGGGGTGCAGCACCTCGACGTCGGTCACGGTCCGTCCGGCGATCCAGCGCTCCAGACCCCGCCGGACGACCTCGACCTCGGGCAGCTCGGGCACGGGACTCCTCCGGACGTACGTCTCTCCTACGGAGGTTCCACCCTACCGGCGCGCGCACCCCGGAAAAGACGGGAACCCCGCCGTGGGGCGGGGTTCCCGGGAAGCGGTGACGCGGCCGGTCAGGCCGACGCCCGGTGGGCGGTCGACGAGGGGTCGGCGACCTCTCCCGCCTCGGCCGCGGCCTTGGCCGCCGCCGCGCGTTCGTCCGCGGCGGCCCGGATCGAGCGCCACGCGGACTCCGCCGCCTGCTGTTCCGCTTCCTTCTTGCTGCGGCCGGTGCCGGTGCCGTACGAGACACCACCGACGCGGGCGGCAGCAGTGAAGGTCTTCTCGTGGTCCGGACCCTCTTCGGAGACGAGGTACTCCGGCACACCGAGACCCTCGGCCGCGGTGAGCTCCTGGAGACTGGTCTTCCAGTCCAGGCCGGCACCGAGGTTGGAGGACTTCTCGATCAGCGGGTCGAAGAGCCGGTGCACCAGCTCGGACGCCGCTTCGAGGCCCTGGTCGAGATAGACCGCGCCGATCACCGCTTCAAGGGTGTCGGCGAGGATGGACGCCTTGTCCCGGCCGCCCGTGCCCTCTTCGCCCCGGCCGAGCCGGATGAAGGAGCCGAGTTCGAGTTCGCGCCCCACGTCCGCCAGCGCACGCGAGTTGACCACCGCGGCCCGCAGTTTGGCCAGCTGGCCTTCCGGCAGGTCGGGGTGGGTCCGGTACAGCGTGTCCGTGACCACCAGGCCGAGCACGGAGTCCCCGAGGAACTCCAGCCGCTCGTTGGTGGGCAGACCGCCGTTCTCGTACGCGAACGAACGGTGGGTCAGCGCACGCACCAGAAGGGCGGACTCGAGCCGATAGCCGAGCCGCCCTTCCAGAAGCGTGTGGGACGAGGCATGGTCCGTCTTGTCGTCCGTCTTGCGGGACTCAGACATTGCGCCTCTCACCAGCCCAATCAGACCGAGAGGACCTGGCGCTTGTTGTAGGTGCCGCAGCTCGGGCACGCGATGTGCTGCAGCTTCGGCTCCTGGCAACGCTCACACGAAACCAGGGTGGGGACCGCAGCCTTCCACTGCGACCGGCGGTGGCGCGTGTTGCTGCGCGACATCTTCCGCTTCGGAACAGCCACGGCTACTTCTCCTGCTTCTCGGCGGCGCTTCGGACGTCCCCGTCAGAGGCTTTGCCGCTCATGTTGTCCTTCTCATCGGTTCCCAGCGAACCGGCGAGTCCCTGCAGTGCCGCCCAACGAGCGTCGACGGCGTCATGGTGGTGGTCGGGGTTCTCGTTCAGGTTGGCTCCACACTCGGAGCACAGACCCGCACAGTCCTCCCGGCACACCGGCTGCATCGGCAGTGCGAGCACCACCGCATCACGCAGCACGGGTTCGAGGTCGAACATGCCGTCCTCGAGGGGGATCATGTCCTCGTCTGCCTCGGCTTCGTCGTCCGCGGCCGCCTTGGAGCGGCCCCGGTCGTCGGAGTCGGGGTACGAGAACATCTCCTGGAAGTCCACGTCGAGCTCCAGCTCGACGGGCTCCAGACACCTTACGCACTCCCCCTCGGCCGATGCACGGGCGGTGCCTGTGACAAGCACCCCTTCCATGACCGACTCAAGACGGAGATCGATGTCGACCGGGGCGCCCTCGGGCACTCCGATCACTCCTTCGACGCCCAGGTCCCGGGGGGCCTCGATCGAACGCGAGATCCGCTGGAGGGCACCAGGACGCCGCCCCAGCTCGTGTGTGTCGAACACGAGGGGGTTGCGGTGGTCGAGGCGCGTGCTCAGGGCTCTTCCTGCTTTCGAAAGTCGTGCTGCGTCGAGGAGGCTGCCAGACGCGGGCAGCATGGATCGCGGAGATGCGCGCGACCGAAGAGCCAGGATACTGGACGCTTCGCCCAGGGCCCAATCCGGGCGTCGGGGTCCCGACCGGCCCGGCTACTGCCCCTGTTCGTAGCGGCGCAGCTGCTCCAGATCGATCATGCCCGTGTCGAAGAAGCTCGTCTCGTCCAGCGCGCCGCCCTGGTGCTGCTGCCCCTGCCCGTGGTCCTGCTGGGCGGGCTGCTGGTACGCGTACGGGTCCTGCTGCTGGTAGCCGTAGGGATCCGTGTGCTGCGGCGGCTGCTGCTGGTACGCGTAGGGGTCGGGCTGCTGCTGGACCTGCTGGTAGCCGGCGTACGGGTCGCCCTGGGACTGCTGGTAGGCCGCGTACGGGTCGGCCTGGGGCTGCGCCTGCGGGGCCTGCTGCTGGGCGGGGATCTGGACCGGCTCGGGGTCGGCGAGCTCCGCGAGACCGGCCAGGTAGTCGGAGTCGCTGGTGTGCACGGAGCCGACGAGGCCGTCCTGGGCGGCCATGTGCTCACCCAGCGCGTCGGTGGCGATCCGGCCGTGCAGCTTCTGCCGGCCCCGGCCGACGGCCTCCAGGGTCTTGCTGAGCACCGCCTCGAAGGCGCCGAGCTTGGCGTCGACGTACTCGTCGGCCCGGTGGATCAGGGTCTGCGGGTCCGAGCTGTACTCGGGGGCGTCCTCGTCGGCGTAGCCGTTCTGGTCGAGGCCGGGGCCCCGGCCGAGGAGCTTCTCGCGGCCGCGGTCGACGGAGCCGATCGTCTTGTTGAGGACGACCTCGAAGTTCGCGAGCTTGGAGTCGACGTAGTCGTCGGCCTCCGCGCGGACCTCCTCCGCCTCCCGGCGGGCCTCGGAGAGGATCCGGTCGGCCTCCTCCTGGGACTGCCGGGCGACCTGGGTGTCGGAGACGATCGAACCGCGCTCCGCGTGCGCGGCCTCGATGATCCGCTCCGCCTCCTGGCGGGCCTGCTCGACCATGTGCTCGCGGCCGCCGATCAGCTCCTGGGCCTGGGCCAGGGAGCCGGGCAGGGCCTCCCGCACCTCCGCGAGCAGGGCGAGCAGCTCGGCGCGGTTGACCACGCAGGATGCCGACATGGGCATGGAGCGGGCGCCCTGCACGGTCGCGACGATCTCGTCGAGCTTCTTCTGCACGTCCACCGGGTGCTCGCCACTCTCTACAGCTGGATGGAGACGGACGGGACGACTGTAAGGGCAGTCGGGGCCCGTCCGACAGCGGGTGACGGAGCGTCAGCGGCGGTGGCCGCGCGTCACTTCCGCGCCAGGCGCTCGGTCAGCCGGGGCAGGACCGTCGGCGGGACCAGGTGCGAGACGTCGCCGCCCCAGGCCGCGACCTCCTTGACCAGCGAGGACGACAGGAAGCTGTAGGTCGGGTTGGTGGGGACGAAGAGGGTCTCCACGCCCGTGAGGCCGTTGTTCATCTGGGCCATCTGCAGCTCGTAGTCGAAGTCGCTGACCGCGCGCAGCCCCTTGACGATCGCGGGGATGTCGCGCTGCTTGCAGAAGTCGACGAGCAGTCCGTGGAAGGACTCCACCTCGACGTTGCCGAGGTCGGCGGTGACCTCGCGGATCAGCTCGATCCGCTCGTCGACCGTGAACAGGCCCTTCTTCGACTGGTTGATCATCACCGCGACGTGGACGACGTCGTAGAGCTTGGAGGCTCGGGCGATGATGTCGAGATGTCCGTTGGTGATGGGGTCGAATGACCCCGGACAGACGGCGCGGCGCAACGTGGGTCCCTCGCTCTCCGGTCCGGTCATCGTGCGTCTTCGCACGGTGAGGCGGCGCGACCGTACCAAAACGTTCCCTCGCCGTAACGACGGGCCCGCAGTGGTTCGAAACCGACCGGCCAGCCGAATTCCCCGCCTCTGGTGCTGCGCTCCACGGTGACGAGGGCGTCGTCCGCGAGCCACCCCCCCGAGCGGAGTGTGAGGAGAATCTCCCGGAGTTCCTCGTCGCCGACGGCGTACGGCGGGTCGAGGAAGACCAGGTCGTAGGGGTCGGCGGGGGCCGCTCCCGTCACGATCTGCTCCGCTTTGCCGGTACGGAGTTCGGCGCCGGGCAGGCCCAGCGAGGCGATGTTCTCCCGGATGGTCCGGGCGGCACGCGGTTCGGCCTCGACGAGGAGGGCGTGGGCGGCTCCCCGGGACAGCGCCTCCAGGCCGACGGCGCCGGAGCCGGCGTACAGGTCGGCGAGCCTGGCCCCGTCGAGGGTGCCGAGGAGCGCGCCCCAGGTGGAGAAGAGGCCTTCGCGCGCCCGGTCGGAGGTGGGGCGGGTGCCGTTGCCTGGCGGTACCGCCAGGCGGCGCCCGCCGGCGGTTCCGGCGATCACGCGGGTCATCGGTGTCCTCGTCCTGCGTCGTCCAGTGCGTACGTCTCAGGATATGACCGCGGTCCGTCGCCGCGCGGTCAGCCCTTCTCCAGGTACTCCTCGCGGTCCTTGTCGAGCAGGGCGTCGAGGGCGGTGCGCAGCCCGGGGTGGGCGGTGAGGTCCGGGTCGGCGAGGACGACGGCGGTCGCCTCCTCCCGGGCTGCGGCGATGACCTCCTCGTCGTCGATGACGGTGAGCACCCGCAGCGAGGAGCGGACGCCGGACTGGGCCTGGCCGAGGACGTCGCCCTCGCGGCGCTGTTCGAGGTCGATGCGGGAGAGCTCGAAGCCGTCGAGGGTGGCGGCGACGGCGGCGAGGCGCTGCCGGGCGGGGGTGGCCTCGGGCATCTCGCTGACGAGGAGGCAGAGGCCGGGCGCGGAGCCGCGGCCGACGCGGCCGCGGAGCTGGTGGAGCTGGGAGACGCCGAAGCGGTCCGCGTCCATGATCACCATGGCGGTGGCGTTGGGGACGTTGACGCCGACCTCGATGACGGTGGTGGCGACGAGGACGTCGAGCTCGCCGGCGGCGAAGCGGCGCATGACGTCGTCCTTGTCGTCGGGGTGCATCCGGCCGTGCAGGACGGCGATCCGGAGTCCGGCGAGGGGCCCGGCGCCGAGCTTCTCGGCGACGTCGAGGACGGCGAGCGGCGGGCGCTTCTCGGCCTCGTCCGCGGCGGACGCCTTCGCCTTCTTCTTCTGGTCCTCCTCGTCGCCGATGCGGGGGCAGACCACGTACGCCTGGTGTCCCTTGCCGACCTCCTCGCGGACCCGTTCCCAGGCGCGCGCGAGGAAGTGCGGCTTGTCGGCGGCGGGGACGACGTGGGTGGCGATCGGGGAGCGTCCGGCGGGCAGCTGGTCGAGGACGCTGGTCTCCAGGTCGCCGAAGACGGTCATGGCGACCGTGCGCGGGATGGGGGTGGCGGTCATCACCAGGAGGTGCGGGGGCTGCTTGCCCTTGCCGCGCAGGGCGTCGCGCTGCTCGACGCCGAAGCGGTGCTGCTCGTCGACGACGACCAGGCCCAGGTCGTGGAAGCGGACCTTGTCCTCGATCAGGGCGTGGGTGCCGATGACGAGTCCGGCCTCGCCGGTGACCAGGTCGAGCAGGGCCTGCCGGCGGGCGGCGGTGCCCATGGAGCCGGTGAGCAGGACGACCTTGGTGGCCCGTTCGGCGCCGCCGAGCATCCCGCCCTGGGCGAGCTCGCCCATCATCTCGGTGACGGAGCGGTGGTGCTGCTGGGCGAGGACCTCGGTGGGGGCGAGCATGGCGGCCTGTCCGCCGGTGTCGACGACGGCGAGCATGGCGCGCAGCGCGACCAGCGTCTTGCCGCTGCCGACCTCGCCCTGGAGGAGGCGGTGCATGGGGTGTTCGGTGGCCAGGTCGTCGAAGATCTCGCGGGAGACCTTCCGCTGGCCGTCGGTGAGGGTGAAGGGCAGCTTGGCGTCGAAGGCGTCGAGGATGCCCCCGGGGACGGGCCGGCGGGCGGCGGCGGGGAGCTGGGTGTCGGCGTGCCGGCGGCGGGCGAGGGCGACCTGGAGGACGAAGGCCTCGTCCCACTTGAGGCGTTCGCGGGCGACGGCGATGTCGGCCTTGGTGCGGGGCCGGTGGATGAGCCGGAGGGCGTCGGGGAGTTCGGCGAGGCCGCGGCCCTCGCGCAGGGCGTCGGGGAGCGGGTCGACGGCGTCGACGACGCTGGGCAGGACCGCGTCGACGGCCTTGGCGATCTTCCAGGACTCCAGCTTGGTGGTGGCCGGGTAGATCGGGATCTGGGCCCCGGCCCAGACGTCGATCGTGTCGGTGCGCTCCCCGTCCTCGCCGCGGAGGAGTTCGTACGCGGGATGGGCGAGCTGGAGGCGCCGGTTGAAGAGCGAGACCTTGCCGGCGAACATCGCGCGGGTGCCGGGCAGCAGGTCGTGGTGCGGCTTGTGCACGCCCTTGCCGAAGAAGACCAGTTGGAGGCGGCCGCTGCCGTCGGTGATGGTCACTTCGAGGCGCTGGCCGCGTCCCTTGGCGCCGTTGAAGGTGTGCACACGGGCGTCGGCGACCTGGGCGACCACGGTGACGTGCTCGTCGAGCGGCAGGTCGGCGAGGGTCGTCAGCTCCCCCCGCTCGGCGTACCGGCGGGGGTAGTGGTGGAGGAGGTCACCGACCGTGTGCAGGTCGAGCGCCTCGGCCATGACCTTGGCGGTGGCGGGGCCGAGGGACTTCTTGAGTGGTTCGTCGAGCGCGGGCACGCGTTCCATTGCACACCACGGGACCGACAGTCGTCCCGGAGGCCGGGGAGGAGCGCCGGGAAAAGTGGCTATTCCACCCCGATGAGCAGCGGTGGGGCGCCCGCGCCCGCGTGGTACGTGGTGGTGTCGACGGCCAGGTAGCCGCTCCGGACGTGGGCCTCCAGGTCGGGGGCGAGTCCGGGCGGGGTGTCGTCGGCGACGACGAGGGTGACGAGTTCGCCGCCCGCGGAGAGCATCCGGTCGAGGACGGTGCGCGCGGTGTCGGTGAGGTCGGTGCCGATGACGGCGACGTCGCCCTCGATGAGGCCGAGGACGTCGCCGGCCTGGCAGACGCCGGCCGAGGTGAAGGACTGCCGTTCGGCGACGGCGAGTTCGGCGTAGCGGGTGGCGCCGGCGGCGGCGGTCATGGCGACGACGTCCTCGTCGAAGCGGCGGTCGGGTTCGTGGACGGCGAGGGCGGCGATGCCCTGGACGGCGGCCCGGGTGGGGATGAGGGCGACGCGGATGCCCTCGGCCCTGGCGTGTTCGGCGACGGTGGCCGCGGTCTGCCGCAGGTCGGTGTCGTTGGGCAGCAGGACGACCTCGCGCGCGTGGGCCCGCCGGATCGCGTCGAGGAGTTCGTCGCCGGCGGGCGGTTCGCCGGGCCGGGTCCGGACGGTGGTGGCGCCGGCCTCGGCGCAGAGCCCGGCGAGGCCCTCGCCGGGGACGACGGCGACGACGGCGCGCTGAGCGCGTTCGCCGCGCGCCGTGGAGGCCGCGGAGTCGGCGGCGAAATGGGTGATGCGGATGCGGTGGGGCCGTCCGGCCTCGACACCGGCCTCGACGGCGGCGCCCGCGTCGTCGACGTGCACGTGGACGTTCCAAAGCCCGTCGCCGCCGACGACGACGAGGGACTCCCCCAGGGCGTCGAGCCGGGCTCGGAGCAGCTCCACGGCGGTGTCGTCGGCCTCCAGGAGGTAGATCACCTCGTAGGCGGGTCCGCCCTCGGTGGGGCACTCCTCGTGGGGGGCGGGTCCGTGCGCGATGTGGCCAGGAACGCCCACCGGGGCTCCCGGACCGCCCTCGCCGCCACCTCCGGACAGCTCGACGTCCTCGAACGCGCCGGAGTCGTCGACGCGGGCGGCCGGGGCCTGTCCGGTGACGGTCTCGAGGAGGGCGCCGAGGACCGTGACCAGGCCCCGGCCGCCCGCGTCGACGACTCCGGCGCGTTCGAGGACGTCGAGCTGTCCGGAGGTGGCGGCGAGGGCGGTCCGGGAGCCCCGGTGGGCGTTCCTGGCCACATCGATGAGTCCGCCGCCGCCGGCGCAGGCCTCGGCGGCTGCCGTGGCCACGGTGAGGATGGTGCCCTCCACGGGGTGGGCGACGGCCCGGCGGGCGGCGCTCGCGGCCTCGGCGAGGGCACGGGCGAGGTGGTCCCCGTCACCGCCTTCGGCGAGGACGCCCGCCATGCCGCGCAGGAGCTGGGAGAGGATGGTCCCGGAGTTGCCGCGGGCGCCGAGGAGGGCGCCGTGTGCCATGGCCCGTACGGTCTCGGCGGTGTCGGGGGCGGAGGCCGCGAAGACGGCCTCGACGGCCTGGTGGGCGGCTTCCGCGGTCAGGTAGAGGTTGGTGCCGGTGTCCCCGTCCGCCACGGGGTACACGTTGATCGCGTCGATCTCCTCGCGCTCCCGGCCGAGGGCGTCGAGGGAGCGGGCGCACCAGGACCTGACCGCTGCGGCGTCGAGCTGGACGAGCTCCTCGGAGGGCTGACGGGCTCGCGACAACGGGGGGTCCTCCTTCGGCGGTGCGCTCACCGCAGGGTAGACCCGGGGTGTCCCTCCCCCAAGCTCTCGGGCTTCGGTCGGGCAGGGGACCCCCGGTGACCTGGGCCCGGGGCGGGGTCTGCCCCGAGCATGGTAGTTTCGTTCCACCGAGGCAGTCGTTGTATGCTGCTTCGGTTGCCCGGTTCCACACCGGGCCATCCCCCGGCAAGCCACTTCAGACTCCTGATTCCGGTGCGCCGGATTTCACTGTAAATCTGAAGTCTTTGGAGTGACCCGTGGCTGCCAACTGCGACGTCTGCGGCAAGGGGCCGGGCTTCGGCAACAACATTTCGCACTCGCACCGCCGTACGCCTCGTCGCTGGAACCCGAACATCCAGCGTGTGCGTGCCGTGGTCGGTCGGACGCCGAAGCGGCTCAACGTCTGCACCTCGTGCATCAAGGCCGGCAAGGTCTCGCGCTAATTGCGACGCGTGTTCTGTCGTAGCGCAGCCCCTGCGGTTGCCTTGAAAGGCCGGTTCACCCAGGTGAACCGGCCTTTTGCCATGCCCGGGCCCGGGAGGTCCGCCGGTGTGACCACCGGCGGGGTCCTCACTCCCTGAACCGCCAGCCGTGGTCCACCGGCCCGATGCCCTCCCCCAGGGCGAACCCGGCGGCGATGGCCCCGGTCACGTACTCCTTGGCCTCCCGTACCGCCTCAGGCACCGGGAGGCCTTTCGCGAGTCCGGACGCGATCGCCGAGGCCAGGGTGCAGCCCGTCCCGTGCGTGTGCCGGTTGTCGTGGCGCGGGGCGCGCAGCCAGTGCTCCTCGGTTCCGTCGGTGAGCAGGTCGACGGCCTCCCGGCCGGTGGGCAGGTGCCCGCCCTTGATGAGGACCCACTCCGGTCCGTACGACAGGATTCCCTCGGCGGCGTTCCTCATGTCGCTCTCGTGCACGACGTGCACGCCTATGAGCTGCGTCACCTCGTCCAGGTTGGGCGTGGCGACGGTGGCCAGGGGAAGCAGCTTCGTACGGACGGAGTCGAGCGCGCTCGCGGCGAGCAGCGAGTCCCCGTGCTTGGAGACGCCGACCGGGTCGACGACGACCGGGGCGGCGGTGTCCGTGAGCAGCTCGGCGACGGTCTCCACCAGCGCGGCGGAGGCCAGCATCCCGGTCTTGACCGCCTGGACGCCGATGTCGTCGACGACGGCCCGGTACTGGGCGCGCACGGCCTCCACGGGCAGTTCCCAGACCCCCTGGACACCCCGTGAGTTCTGGGCGGTGACGGCGGTGAGCACGCTCATGCCGTGGACGCCGAGCGCGAGCATCGCCTTCAGGTCGGCCTGGATGCCGGCCCCGCCGCCGGAGTCGGATCCGGCGACGGTCAGCACCAGCGGGGGCGCCTGCGCCCCGGGGGGCGTCACTCGGTCTCCCCGAAGTGGTCCCAGCCGCCCACGCTGTGCCAGGGCGCGCCGTCCACGGTGACCTGCGGCAGCGCGGAGGGGTTGAGGACCTCGCCGATGACCTTCCAGCGGGCGGGCAGCTTCACGTCGGGCGGGAAGGTGGCCACGATGGCGTGGTCCTCTCCCCCGGTGAGCACCCACTGCATCGGGTCGACGCCGACGGCCTGGCCGATGTCGTTCATCTGCGTCGGGATGTCGATGAGGCCGGAGCGCAGGTCGATGCGGACGTTGCTGGCCTCGGCGATGTGGCCGAGGTCGGCGATGAGTCCGTCGCTGACGTCGCACATGGCGGTGGCGCCGAGGCCGGCGGCCGCGGGGCCCGCGTGGTACGGCGGTTCGGGCCTGCGGTGGGCCTCGACGAAGGCGCGCGGGGAGCGGAAGCCGCGGGAGAGGACCGCGTACCCGGCGGCGGACCAGCCGAGCCATCCCGTGTAGGCGACGACGTCGCCGGTCTTGGCGCCGCCCCGGGTGACCGGGTCGTGGTTGCGGAGGTCGCCGAGCGCGGTGATGGAGACCATGATCGTGTCGCCGCGGACGACGTCGCCGCCGACCACCGCGGCGCCCGCGACCTGACATTCGTCGCGCAGTCCGTCCATCAGTTCGGTGGGCCAGGTGACGGGCAGCTCGGCCGGGACGACCAGGCCGAGGAGGAGCGCCGTGGGGACCGCGCCCATCGCGGCGATGTCGGCGAGGTTCTGCGCGGCGGCTTTGCGGCCGACGTCGTACGCCGTCGACCAGTCGCGGCGGAAGTGACGTCCTTCGAGCAGGATGTCCGTGCTGGCGACCACGCGCCGGTCGGGTGCGGAGACGACCGCGGCGTCGTCGCCCGGCCCGATCCGTACCGCCGGGGTGGACGTGAGCCGGGACGTGAGCTCCCTGATGAGCCCGAACTCGCCCAGCTCTCCGACTGTGCCCTTCACCGCGCCTCACCTCGTGTCTTCGTGCCGGCCGGCGGGCGGCGGCGCGTCTGCGCGCGCCGCGGGTCGCGGGCCGTCACCGTGCTGGGTACCGTCAAGTAAGCCGTCAACTTCTGTCCTGCGTACGCCACCCCGCGAGCGCCTCGGGAGGCGCGGGTCTCCCCGCGGCCCGCGGCGACGCGGTACCGTGGCGTCCCTTTCTCCCACAAGATCCTCGTGGTCGCCCTGGAGGTTCCGTGGTTCAGGCGTACATCCTCATCCAGACCGAGGTGGGCAAGGCGTCGACCGTCGCCGACACCATCTCCAAGATCCCGGGGGTGATCCAGGCGGAGGACGTCACCGGTCCGTACGACGTGATCGTGCGGGCGCAGGCGGACACGGTCGACGAACTCGGCCGCATGGTGGTCGCCAAGGTCCAGCAAGTGGACGGCATCACGCGCACCCTCACCTGCCCGGTCGTTCATCTGTAGCCCCCGTCTACGCTTGGCCGGTGATGTCTTCCCACCGGCCCTTCGGCCTGCCCGCCGCCGTCACGGCAGCCGTTCTGCTGCTGGCCGCCGCCGGCTGCTCCTCGCCGGACGCCACCGCGTCCGTCGAGGTTCCCCGTCCGCCGGCGGCGGAGGCCGTCTTCTGCCAGGCACTGGCGAAGGAGCTTCCCGACACCGTGGCGGGGCTGGAACGGAGTGACCCGGAGCCCGGCTCCGAGTTGACCGCCGGTTGGGGTGACGGTGCGATCGTACTGCGCTGCGGGGTGCCCCGGCCCGAAAAGATGAGCGATCCCAAGGCGCAGGGCGTCGAGGCGAACGGCGTGAACTGGATGCTGGAGCGTCCCGAGGGCGGCGGGCCCCGTTTCACCTCCACGTACCGGAAGACGTACGTCGAGGTGACGTTCGGCGAGCAGTACACGCACGACATGACGCCGCTCGCGGATCTCGCCGCCCCCGTACGGAAGACCGTGCCGCCCAGCCTCTGAGGGCGGCGGCACGGTCTTCGGGGTCCTCCGGGTCAGCGCAGGCCGGTGGAGCGGCTCAGCGCGGCCTGGATCAGC
This sequence comes from Streptomyces sp. adm13(2018), assembly GCF_008042145.1. Lineage (GTDB taxonomy): Bacteria > Actinomycetota > Actinomycetes > Streptomycetales > Streptomycetaceae > Streptomyces. Next base: position 936,546 of record NZ_RDBH01000141.1, on the reverse strand, counting down.
CGGTCGACGAGCTCGGGGTAGCTCACGCCGCTCTCCTGCCACATGCGCGGGTACATGGAGATCGGCGTGAAGCCCGGCATGGTGTTGATCTCGTTGATGACGAACTCGCCGTCCTCGGTGAGGAAGAAGTCGGCGCGGACCAGGCCCTCGCAGGAGACCGCCTCATAGGCGGCGACGGCGAGGCGCTGGATCTCGGCGGTGGCCTCGTCCCCGATGGGGGCGGGCACGATGCCGGAGGCCGAGTCGATGTACTTGGCCTCGAAGTCGTAGAAGTCGTGGTCCGTGACCGGCGGGATCTCGGCCGGCACGCTGGCGCGCGGCCCGTCCTCGAACTCCAGGACGCCGCACTCGATCTCGCGGCCGCGCAGCAGGGACTCGACGAGGATCTTGGGGTCGTGCCGGCGGGCCTCCTCGATGGCCTCGTCCAGGCCCGAGAGGTCGTCGACCTTGGTGATGCCCATGGAGGAGCCGCCGCGGGTCCTGGCCGACGGCGGAGGCGAGGACGCCCGCGCCGACGTAGGGGACGCCGGAGAGCTCCAGGAGGCCCTGGAGGGTGCCGTCCTCGCCGTACGGGCCGTGGAGCATGGGGAAGACGACGTCGACCTCGCCGAGGGCCCTCGGCACGGCGCCGGGCTCGGTGAGGACGACCTCGCGGTTGGCGGGGTCGACGGAGAGGACGACGCCGCCGTCGGCGGATTCGGCCAGCTCGGCGACGTTCGGCAGGGCGCGGTCGGCGATGGCCATGCGCTCCGGGGCGTCGGCGGTGAGCGCCCAGCGCCCGTCCGTCGTGATGCCGATGGGCAGCACGTCGTACTTGTCCCGGTCGATGGCGCTCAGGACGGCGCCCGCCGTGACGACGGAGATGGCGTGCTCGGAGCTGCGTCCGCCGAAGACGACGGCCACGCGCGGCTTGCGGGGGCTCTGGGTGTTCTCGCTCATATCGCGATGAGCGTACCCTGCGCGTCCCGAACGGCCTTGCGACCCCGCTCCCCTCGCGCGCGTCCGGCCCAGTGCGGGGCGGTGCGGCGGAGGGGGGGCGCGGGGTGGCGCGCGCGGTGGCGGCTACCGGCGCTCGGGCTTCGCGCTGCGGGACATCAGCTCCTTGAGCGCGACGACCGGGGGCTTGCCGTCGTGGACGATCGACACGACCGTCTCGGTGATCGGCATGTCGACGCCGTGGCGGCGCCCCAGGTCGAGCACGGACTCGCAGGACTTGACGCCCTCGGCGGTCTGCTTGGTGGCGGCGATCGTCTCCTGGAGGGTCATCCCGCGGCCGAGGTTGGTGCCGAAGGTGTTGTTCCGGGAGAGCGGCGAGGAGCAGGTGGCGACGAGGTCGCCCAGGCCCGCGAGGCCGGAGAAGGTCAGCGGGTCGGCGCCCATGGCGAGTCCGAGGCGGGTCGTCTCGGCGAGGCCGCGGGTGATGAGCGTGGCCTTGGAGTTGTCGCCGAGGCCCATGCCGTTGGCGATGCCGACGGCGAGGCCGATGACGTTCTTCACGGCCCCGCCGAGCTCGCAGCCCACCACGTCGGTGTTGGTGTACGGGCGGAAGTACGGGGTCATGCAGGCGGCCTGGAGGCGCTGGGCGACCGTCTCGTCGACGCAGGCGGCGACGGCGGCGGCGGGCTGCCGGGCGGCGATCTCCTTGGCCAGGTTGGGCCCGGTGAGGACGGCGACCCGCTCGGCGGGGACGTCCGCGACCTCGGTGATGACCTCGCTCATCCGCTTGGCCGTGCCGAGTTCGACGCCCTTCATGAGGGAGACGAGGACGGTGTCGGGGGCCAGCATCGGCGCCCAGGCGGCGAGGTTGCCGCGGAGGGTCTGGGAGGGGACGACGAGGACGGTGAAGTCGGCGTCGTGGGCCGCCTCGGCCGGGTCGGCGGTGGCCGTGATCGCCGCGGGGAGTTCGACGCCCGGCAGGTAGTCGGGATTGGTCCGGGAGGCGTTGATCTCCTTGGCGAGTTCGGCGCGGCGGCCCCACAGGCTCACCTCGCAGCCCGCGTCGGCGAGCACCATCGCGAACGCGGTGCCCCACGATCCGTTTCCGAAGACTGCTGCCCTGGTCACTTGGTGCCCCCTTCGGCGGCCTTGCGCCGCTGCTCCAGGCGGGCCCGGCGGTGGTCGTACGGTTCGGCGGGCGCCTGCTCGCCGCGGATCTGCTCCAGGAGCGCGGTGATGGCGGCCATGATGACCTCGGTCGCCTCGCGGAGCACCTCGGGCGTGGGCTCGAGTCCGTAGAAGCGGGAGAGGTCGACGGGCGGACCGGCCTGCACCGTCAGGGTCTTGCGGGGGAACAGGCTGAGCTTGTTCTCCTTGGCGTACGGCGGCATCGCCAGGTTGGCGCCCCACTGGGCCACCGGGACGACGGGGGCCCGGGTGAGCAGCGCGACGCGCGCGGCTCCCGTCTTGCCCGCCATGGGCCACATGTCGGGGTCCCGGGTGAGGGTGCCCTCGGGGTAGAAGGCGACGCACTCGCCGCGCTCGATGGCGGCGACGGCGGCGCGGAACGCGTCGAGCGCGTTCGTCGTCTCGCGGTAGACGGGGATCTGGCCGGTGCCGCGCAGCATCATCCCGACGAAGGGGGTCCTGAAGAGACCCGCCTTGGCGAGGAGGCGCGGGACCCGACCGGTGTTGTACTGGTAGTGCGCGTACGACAGCGGGTCCAGGTAGGAGTTGTGGTTGACCGCGGTGATGAATCCGCCGTCGGCCGGAATGTGCTCCATGCCGCGCCAGTCCCGCTTGAACAGAACCACCAGGGGGGGTTTGGCGATGACCGCCGCGAGGCGGTACCAGAAGCCGATTCTGCGGCGGGGCACGCGTACACCTTTCTCCGGGACAGCCTGGCAGGGGGTCAAGTGTCGCCCCGTGCTCCTGCTCTGTCGAGTGACACCGTACGCCCCGGGCCCTGCTGGGGACCGCGTGGGCGGGACAGAATGGGCCGCGATGAACACGCATGCGGACGACGGCTGGTCCCTGGTCGTACCCCTGAAGCCCCTCGCCCTGGCGAAGAGCAGGCTGGCCGCGGCGGCCGGGTCCCGGCTCCGCCCACGGCTGGCGCTGGCCTTCGCCGAGGACACCGTGGGGGCGGTGCTGGTCTGCCCGCGGGTACGGGATGTGGTCGTCGTCACGGACGATCCGGCGGCCGGCGCGGCACTCGCGGCCCTGGGCGCGCGGATCGTGCCGGACGCCCCGGCGGCGGGGCTCAACGCGGCGCTCGCGCACGGGGTCCGCGCGGTGCGGTCGCGGCGGCCGCGCGCCCGGGTGGCGGCGCTGAACGCGGACCTGCCGGCGCTCCGGCCCGAGGAGCTGACCCGGGTCCTGGAGGTGGCCGGTAATTTTCCCAGGGCTTTTCTCGCGGATGCCGCCGAAATAGGTACGACATTCCTCTCGGCGGGTCCGGGGGTGGAATTGGAACCGGCATTCGGAGGTGCGTCGCGGCTTCGGCATTTGTCTTCGGGCGCGGTGGAAATCCTGCTCGCGGGGGTGGATTCGGTGCGCCGGGACGTCGACACCGGTGAGGATCTGGCGGCGGCCGGGGCGCTGGGGCTCGGCCCGCGGACGGCGGCCCGGTGGCTGCCGGCGGCCGGATAGGCTGCGGTTCATGCAGGCGACCGCGTTCACGTACGACTCCGAGACCCGCAGCGGCAGTGTGCTGCTCGACGACGGCACCCCCGTGGAGTTCGGGGCGGCGGCCTTCGAGGCGGGCGGGCTGCGGATGCTGCGGCCGGGGCAGCGGGTCCGGATCGAGGCGGAGCCGGGCACCTCGGGGGCCGGCCTGCGGATCACCCTGGTGACGCTCCAGACGTTCTGACGCGCCCGGTCCCCCGCGTCGGGGCACCGGACGCGCCGCGGGCCGGGCTCCCTGGGGGGAGCCCGGCCCGGCGGGTGTCTACCGCTCGTCCTACTTCTTGGCGGCGGTCTTCTTGGCGGTCGTCTTGCGCGCCGTCGTCTTCTTGGCCGGCGCCTTCGTCGCCGTGGCCTTCTTGGCGGCGGGCGCGGTCTTCTTGACGGTGGCCTTGGTCGCCTTCTTGGCGGCGGCCGTGGTGGTCTTCTTGGCGGCGGCGGAGGTCTTCTTCGCGGCGGCCGTGGTGGCCTTCTTCGCCGGCGTCGCCTTCTTGGCGGCCGCGGTGGTCTTCTTCGCGGCGGCCGAGGTGGTCTTCTTGGCGGCGGCCGTGGTGGCCTTCTTCGCCGGGGTCGCCTTCTTGGCGGCGGCGGTGGTCTTCTTCGCGGCGGTCGCCCTCTTGGCGGCGGCCTTCTTCACCGTGGCGGAGGCGCCGCCGGTCAGGCTGCCCTTGGGCGCCTTCTTGACGGAGACCTCGCCGCCCTTGGGGAGCTTCTTCGAGCCGCTGACCAGGTCCTTGAAGCCCTGACCGGCACGGAAGCGCGGGACCGAGGTCTTCTTGACCCGCACCCGCTCACCCGTCTGCGGGTTGCGGGCGTAGCGGGCCGGACGGTCGACCTTCTCGAACGAGCCGAAACCCGTCACCGAGACCCGGTCGCCCCCGACCACGGCACGCACGATGGCGTCGAGCACGTGGTCGACGGCTTCGGCGGCCTGCTGGCGACCGCCCATCTTGTCGGCAATCGCTTCTACGAGCTGCGCCTTGTTCACGTCTTCCCCTTCGGAGACATTGCCAGAACGAAAGTGTTCAAGCTTTTTCGCACGTTAGGCATGTATATACCGCAAATCAAACACGAAACGGGCTAATCACCCTAGTGCCGCAACGCGGTAGATCCGCTGCGGAGTTCCTGGTGTCAGTCGTCCTCTGGGAATCGGCCCTCGTCGAGGTCCTTCATCAACCGGTCCAGACGCGCTGCCGCGTCCTTGAGATCGTGCTTCGCCGCGGCCGTCACGACCAGCAGCTTCCGGGACAGCGCCATCCTTACGCCCTCCGGGACTTGCAGTGAGCGCACTCTTGTGTGCGCTTCCTTCAATCGGGCGGCGACTGACTCGTAGAGCTCGAGTTGGCTGTCGCGTTCCATGCACCGATTGTGCCATCTAGGGCGAGTTGTCGCCCGACAGGGTCTCAACAAGCGACTGCGCCCCCCACCGGGCGGTGGGGGGCGCAGTCGTGGAAAAGCGCTGCTCAGACCGTAATTGTACGGGGCTTGTGGGCCGGTCGGGACGCCTCGAAGGCCGCGATGTCGGCTTCGTTCTGAAGGGTGAGGCTGATGTCGTCGAGACCGTTCAGGAGCCGCCAGCGGGCGTTCTCGTCGAGCTCGAAGTCGGCGTCGATCCCGTCGGCCAGGACCTTGCGGCGCTCCAGGTCGACGGTGACCTCTGCGGTCGGGTCGGCCTCGGTCAGCTCCCAGAGCGCGTCGACCGTCTCCTGCGGGAGGACCACGGTCAGCAGTCCGTTCTTCAGCGAGTTGCCGCGGAAGATGTCGGCGAAGCGGGCGGAGATCACCGTCTGGAAGCCGTAGTTCTGGAGCGCCCAGACGGCGTGCTCGCGGGAGGAGCCGGTGCCGAAGTCGGGGCCGGCGACCAGGACCGAGGCGCCCTGCCGCTCCGGGCGGTTGAGGACGAACTCCTCGTCCTTGCGCCAGGCCTCGAAGAGGCCGTCCTCGAAGCCGTCGCGGGTGACCTTCTTGAGCCAGTGGGCCGGGATGATCTGGTCGGTGTCGACGTTGCTGCGGCGCAGCGGGACGGCCCGGCCGGTGTGCGTGGTGAAAGCTTCCATGGTTCCTCAGACCCCCGCGGTGGTGGCGACGTCGGACAGATCGGCCGGGGAGGCCAGATGGCCCAGGACGGCGGTGGCGGCGGCGACCTGGGGCGAGACCAGGTGGGTCCGGCCGCCCTTGCCCTGCCGGCCCTCGAAGTTGCGGTTCGAGGTGGACGCGGAGCGCTCACCGGGAGCCAGTTGGTCGGGGTTCATGCCCAGGCACATCGAGCAGCCCGCGTGCCGCCATTCGGCGCCGGACTCCTTGAAGACCTTGTCCAGGCCCTCCTCGACGGCCTGCAGGGCCACCCGCACCGAGCCGGGGACGACCAGCATGCGGACGCCGTCGGCGACCTTGCGGCCGTCCAGCAGGGCGGCGGCGTTGCGCAGGTCCTCGATGCGGCCGTTGGTGCAGGAGCCTACGAAGACGGTGTCGACCCGGATGTCGCGCAGCGGCTGTCCGGCGGTCAACCCCATGTACTCCAGGGCCTTTTCCGCGGCCAGGCGCTCCGAGGCGTCTTCGTACGAAGCCGGGTCGGGGACGTTCGCCGAAAGCGGCGCGCCCTGGCCCGGGTTGGTTCCCCAGGTGACGAACGGCGCCAGGGAGGCGGCGTCGATGACGACCTCGGCGTCGAAGACCGCGTCCTCGTCGGACCGCAGGGTCTCCCAGTACGCGACGGCGGCGTCCCAGTCCTCGCCCTCGGGGGCGTGGGCGCGGCCCTTCAGATACGCGAAGGTGGTCTCGTCCGGGGCGATCATGCCCGCGCGGGCGCCGGCCTCGATCGACATGTTGCAGATGGTCATCCGGGCCTCCATCGAGAGCTTCTCGATGGCGGAGCCGCGGTACTCCAGGATGTAGCCCTGGCCGCCACCCGTGCCGATCCGGGCGATGATCGCCAGGATCAGGTCCTTGGCGGTGACGTCCTCGGGCAGCTCGCCGTCGACCGTGATGGCCATGGTCCGGGGGCGGGCCAGCGGCAGCGTCTGGGTGGCGAGCACGTGCTCGACCTGGCTGGTGCCGATGCCGAACGCCAGCGCGCCGAAGGCGCCGTGCGTGGAGGTGTGCGAGTCGCCGCAGACGACGGTGGTGCCCGGCTGGGTCAGGCCGAGCTGCGGTCCCACCACGTGGACGACGCCCTGCTCGACGTCGCCCAGCGGGTGCAGCCGGACGCCGAACTCGGCACAGTTCTTCCGGAGGGTCTCCAGCTGCGCGCGGGAGACGGGGTCGGCGATCGGCTTGTCGATGTCGAGGGTCGGGGTGTTGTGGTCCTCGGTGGCGATGGTGAGGTCGAGGCGCCGCACCTGCCGGCCGTTCTGGCGCAGACCGTCGAAGGCCTGGGGGCTGGTCACCTCGTGCAGCAGGTGCAGATCGATGAAGAGGAGGTCGGGCTCGCCCTCGGCGCGCCGGACGACGTGGTCGTCCCAGACCTTCTCCGCGAGTGTCCTACCCATCGCTTTCCCTCCGGCCGACGTCTACGCCGGCACAACTAGAGACCCGTTTCGCGGGCCGTTGTGCGGCCGCCTCACCAGAGTGACAAGTTCCGCTGGAAATTGAACTTGCGTTTCACAGAGTGAGACGCGAATATCGTTGCATGGACAACTCTAGCGGCGTAGGCGTTCTCGACAAGGCAGCCCTTGTCCTGAGCGCCCTGGAGTCCGGTCCGGCCACCCTCGCAGGACTGGTCGCGGCGACGGGACTCGCACGACCCACGGCCCATCGACTGGCCGTGGCACTGGAACACCACCGGATGGTGGCGCGTGACATGCAGGGCCGGTTCATCCTCGGACCGCGCCTGTCGGAGCTCGCCGCCGCGGCCGGCGAGGACCGGCTGCTCGCGACCGCGGGCCCGGTGCTGACGCATCTGCGCGACGTCACCGGCGAGAGCGCCCAGCTCTACCGCCGGCAGGGCGACATGCGCATCTGCGTGGCGGCGGCCGAGCGGCTCTCGGGCCTGCGGGACACCGTCCCGGTCGGCTCGACGCTGACGATGAAGGCGGGCTCCTCGGCGCAGATCCTGATGGCCTGGGAGGAGCCCGAGCGGCTCCACCGCGGCCTCCAGGGCGCCCGCTTCACGGCGACGGCCCTCTCGGGCGTACGGCGCCGCGGCTGGGCCCAGTCGATCGGCGAGCGGGAGCCGGGCGTCGCGTCCGTCTCCGCGCCCGTCCGCGGCCCGTCGAACCGCGTGGTGGCCGCCGTGTCGGTCTCCGGCCCGATCGAGCGCCTGACGCGCCACCCGGGCCGTATGCACGCCCAGGCGGTCATCGACGCCGCGGCCCGTCTCTCCGAGGCGCTCCGCCGCACCGGCTGACCTCCCGCCGTATCCCGTTCGTCCCGGCCCACCGCTTCAACGCCGCAGCGGTGGGCCGGAGTTGTGGGTACGGCGGGCAAAAAGCGAGGAAGCCCTCCCCCGAAGGGAAGGGCTTCCTCTGTCTGTACCCCCGACCGGATTCGAACCGGCGCTACCGCCTTGAGAGGGCGGCGTGCTAGGCCGCTACACAACGGGGGCCCTAGCGGATCGGATCCGCGGGTGCAGATAAAACTCTGCGAGCTGGCCTACCTGGACTCGAACCAAGAATGACGGTACCAGAAACCGTAGTGTTGCCAATTACACCATAGGCCATGGTGGTTACACCGTACCCCCGACCGGATTCGAACCGGCGCTACCGCCTTGAGAGGGCGGCGTGCTAGGCCGCTACACAACGGGGGCCCTAGCGATCCCACCCGGCCGGAACCGGGTGATGTCACCGTAGATCGACCGGGAGCTACCCAAGTGACCTACAGGATGGATCAGTACCCCCGACCGGATTCGAACCGGCGCTACCGCCTTGAGAGGGCGGCGTGCTAGGCCGCTACACAACGGGGGCTTCGTGGATGCCATCCACAGGTTGCAGATAAAGCTCTGCGAGCTGGCCTACCTGGACTCGAACCAAGACTAACGGAACCAGAAACCGTCGTGCTGCCAATTACACCATAGGCCACCGGGGCAATGTCCCCACCAGGGAGGATCTTGCTCGGCTTGCGCTTTCCGGGTTCTTGCCTTTCGGCTTGTTCCCCTCGGCGCAGGAAGAACATTACCCGAAGGTGGACGGTGCTCCAAAACGGGTTGGGCCCCCGAGCAGGGCCGGAAGCTCGCGGAGGCTCGTGATCCGCTTCAGTTCGGGGCGGCCGCCGGTGTCCGCCCGGTCCAGCCAGATGCCCCGCAGACCCGCCTCCACGGCTCCCCTGGCGTCGATGTCGGGCTGGTCCCCCACGTACGCCACCTCGCTCGGGTGCAGGTCAAGGGCGGTGCAGGCGGCGAGGAAGGCCTCCGGGGCCGGCTTGGCCACCCCGAGCTCGGCCGCGCAGAGGACGGTCTCGAAGCGGTCCCGTACGCCGAGGACCCGCAGCTTCCGGTCCTGGTTGTGCAGGCTGGAGTTGGACAGGATCCCGTGACGATAGTCATCGGCCAGCAGGTCCAGGACGGGCAGCGCGTCGGGGAAGAGTTCCCAGGCCGCCTCGTAGTGGGAGACGTACCGCTCGAACCAGCCGTCGGCCTCCGCCGCGGTCAGCCCCGGCAGCGCCAGGAAGTCCCGGACGCGGTCGCGCCGCTGCTCCTGGAAGTCGACCCCGCCGGCCTCGAAGCGGCGCCAGTGGAGCGTGGTCAGCTCCCGCCAACGACCGAGGGCCTGGTCGACGGAGGCGTATCCGTCCACCAGGCCCTCGGCCGTCAGGTGCGCGCTCATGCCGGTGTGGTCGGCACGGGCGTAGTCGAAGATGGTGTCGTCGACGTCCCACAGCACCGCGCGGATGGTCATGGACCGACCGTACCGCGCGGCAGGGGTCAGGCGGCGAGCTTCGCCAGGGCCGCGTCGATGCGGGCCAGGGTCTTCTCCCTGCCCAGGATCTCCAGGGACTCGAAGAGGGGCAGGCCGACCGTGCGGCCGGTGACGGCGACGCGGACCGGGGCCTGGGCCTTGCCGAGCTTCAGGCCGTGGGCCTCACCGGCGGCCAGCACGGCGTTCTTGAGGGACTCGGGGTCGCTCCAGTCGGCGCCGTCCAGCTTCTCCCGGGCGGTGGTGAGGAGGGCCGCGGGCTCGCCCTTCATCGCCTTGTCCCACGAGGGCTGGTCGAAGACCGGCTCCGGCAGGAAGAGGAAGTCCACGTTGGCCGTGATGTCCGAGAGGACGGTGACGCGGGTCTGGGCGTGCGGCGCGATGGCCTCCCAGGCGGTCCGGTCGAAGTCCTCGGCGGCCCAGTTGGCGAAGGGGGCCCGCAGCCAGGGCTCGCAGGCCTCGGCGAACGCCTTCACGTCCAGCATGCGGATGTGGTCGGCGTTGATCGACTCGGCCTTCTTGAGGTCGAAGCGCGCCGGGTTGGCGTTCACGTCGGCGATGTCGAACGCCGCCACCATCTCGGGGATGGTGAAGATGTCCTGGTCGGCCGAGAAGGACCAACCGAGGAGCGACAGGTAGTTCAGCAGGCCCTCGGGGAGGAAGCCGCGCTCGCGGTAGAGGTTGAGGGAGGCCTCCGGGTCGCGCTTCGAGAGCTTCTTGTTGCCCTCGCCCATGACGTACGGCAGGTGGCCGAAGGAGGGGATCTCCTTGGCGACGCCCAGCTCGATCAGGGCCTTGTAGAGGGCGACCTGGCGGGGGGTGGAGGAGAGCAGGTCCTCACCGCGCAGGACGTGGGTGATCTCCATCAGGGCGTCGTCGACCGGGTTGACCAGGGTGTACAGCGGGGCGCCGTTGGCCCGGAGGATGCCGTAGTCCGGCACGTTCTCCGGGGTGAAGGTGAGCTCGCCGCGGACCAGGTCGGTGAAGGTGATGGGCTCGTCGGGCATCCGGAAGCGGACGATCGACGCGCGGCCCTCGGCCTCGTACGCCGCCTTCTGCTCCTCGGTGAGGTCACGGCAGTGGCCGTCGTAGCCGGAGGGGCGGCCGGCGGCGCGGGCGGCGGCGCGGCGCTCGTCGAGCTCCTCGGTGGTGCAGTAGCAGGGGTACGCGTACCCGCCGGCGAGCAGCTTGTCGGCGACGTCCTTGTAGAGGTCCATCCGCTGCGACTGGCGGTACGGCGCGTGCGGGCCGCCGACCTCCGGGCCCTCGTCCCAGTCGAGGCCGAGCCACTTCAGGGAGTCGAGCAGCTGCTCGTACGACTCCTCGGAGTCGCGGGCGGCGTCGGTGTCCTCGATGCGGAAGACCATGGTGCCCTCGTTGTGCCGGGCGAAGGCCCAGTTGAAGAGAGCGGTGCGGACCAGACCCACGTGGGGGTTGCCGGTCGGCGAGGGACAGAAACGGACGCGGATCGCGTTAGCCACGCTTGATCACCTTATTGGTGAGAGTGCCGATGCCTTCGATGGTGACGGCGACCTCGTCGCCGACGTTGAGGGGGCCGACCCCGGCGGGGGTGCCGGTGAGGATGACGTCTCCGGGGAGCAGCGTCATGGCCTCGGTGATGTGGACGACCAGGTCCTCGATGGAGCGGATCATGTCGCTCGTCCGACCCAGCTGGCGCTGTTCGCCGTTGACCGTGGCCTGGACGGTCAGGTCGCCGGCCTGCGCGAGGCTCAGGCCGGTCTCCACCCAGGGGCCCAGCGGGCAGGAGGTGTCGAAGCCCTTGGCGCGGGCCCACTGCTTCTCGCGGCGCTGGGCGTCGCGGGCGGTGACGTCGTTGGCGCAGGTGAAGCCGAAGACGACGTCCTTCACGCGCTCGCGGGGCACCTCGCGGCACATGCGGCCGATGACCACGGCCAGTTCGGCCTCGTGGTGCAGCTCGCTGGAGAAGGAGGGGTACTCGATGGCGTCGCCGGGGCCGATCACCGAGGTGGTGGGCTTGAAGAAGGCGACGGGGACGTCGGGGACCTCGTTGCCGAGTTCGGCGGCGTGCTCCGCGTAGTTGCGGCCGATGGCCACGACCTTGTTGGGGAGCACGGGCGGCAGGAGCCGTACCTTGCTCAGCGGGACCTTGGTGCCGCTGAGCTCGAAGTCGGTGTACGGGATGCCCTTGATGATGTCGAGGACGAGGCCGCCGGACGAGGCGGACTCGGCGGGGTCCTCGCCCTCGACGGCGCCGAAGGCCACATTGCCGTCGATGGAGAATCTGGCGATGCGCACGAGTGCTGTCGCCCCTCACTTGGTGCTGGCTGGAGTCTGACGCTCCAGGCTAACGCGGCGCGGGGCGGCCGACCGGCGATGTCACCGGCGCCGTGACAAGGATGACGCGGGCGGGCCCGGGAGTGGCGTCAGCGGGTCGCGGCGGCGTACGGCTGCGGCTGGTAGGGCGCCGGGGGCTGCATGAGGACGGTGCGGCGCGGGTTGGCCGTCTTCGCCGGCAGTTCGGCCGCGTACTCGGGGAGGGCGACCCGGCCGAGCTCTGCGGCGTCCGAGAGGTGGACGAGGGTGGAACGGCGGGGGTTGGCCGTGCTGCCGGGCGTCGTCGTCTGCGTCGTCTTCATCGCGGTGATCTGACCTTGTTCCGAAACGGGCGCCGCGTTCGGGCGCGAAGGGGTGTAAAGCGTCAGGCTAAACATGCGATTCCCTTCGAATGCATGGCTAAGACATCGATCATCGTGTGAGTTTGCTCACCAACGATGACATAATCCGGGCATTACGGACCGTCGCCTGTCGCCACGGAAAGGGACATTACGCCACTGAATGCAGCATTCCGCTCCTGATCATGGCGACTGGGACACACAGGTACGCGCGGCCATTGGGGAGGAATAGTCCGAATCCTCCGTGATCATCTTCTACATCGGGTGACGCCGTGCGCACAGGTTGTCATGACCCGCCCGGCGCGACACGCGGCCCTTGTTGGAGGTCCGCCACTGTGCTGGAATTCCACGCACCGCCGCGGGATTCAAACCGGCACGCAGGGGGCGCAACGCAGCGCCGGCCCAGGGGCGGAGAAGGGGGAACTGCGCCGGTCACCGACGACCACCTGGGGTGCCCTCCACGCACCCCGATTGACACCGACACCGTCCTCTCCGTTCATCCGGAAGGACGCCTGGTCCAGAGGTTGCGACGCTAGTGCAGGGACGTTTCAAGAGGGATGGCTCGGGGTCTCCCCAGGCCCGTCAGGGCCGAGCGGATGCTCCGGCGGAGCAGGAACCGCGTGCCGGGACCGACCGCGGTCCCTCGGCCCCGCACACCCCGAACCAGGGTCAGGGCCCGTCCGGCGACGCCGGTGACGGCGGCAGGCGCACGAGCGCCGCGGCCGGCTCCGCCGAGCCGACCGACACACCCCCCAAGGCCCGGGCCGAGAACGAGGTCGGACCTCGAATAGCCCTGCGCAACTGGCGCATCTCCACGCGCCTGGTCGCGCTCCTCACCCTCCCCGTGGTCGCCGCGACCACCCTGGGCGGCATCCGCATCAGCGAGTCGCTCCAGGACATGGAGCAGCTCGACCACATGCAGCTGCTCACCAAGCTGACCCGCGAGGCCACCGACCTCGCGCAGGCCCTCCAGTCCGAGCGGGACCTCTCCGCGGGGCCCCTCTCCAACGCCCGCCCGGTCAGCGACTACCAGGTCGCCAACCCGCGCCGGAAGACGGACCTCGAGTACAAGGCATTCCTCCAGGCCACGGAGGCCATCCCGGCCACCGAGGGCGACGAGGCGCTGCGCAGCATCCGGCAGAACGTCAACCAGATCGCCTCGCAGGTCAGCGGTCTGCACACGATCCGGAGCAACGCGTACGAGGAAGGCGTCTCCCACTCGGTGACGGTCGAGGCGTACAGCCGTCTCATCCGCTCCCTGCTCAGCCTGTCCCAGGACATGGCCCAGGCGACCAGCAACCCCGAGATGATCAAGCGGACCCGCGCGCTCGCCGCGTTCTCGTCCGCCAAGGAGTACGCCTCCATCCAGCAGGCGATCATCGCCTCCGCGCTGCCGCCGAGCGACCGGACCAAGGGCAAGATCCAGCAGGGTGACCGCCTCTACGCCGAGGCCGCGCTCAACTCCGAGGGCCGTGAACTCCAGTCCTTCCAGGCGATCTACGAGTCGACCGGCGGCGACGCCACCGAGCGGCTCGCCTCCCTGAACAGCGGCAACCCCTCGATCACCGCCGCCGAGAAGTACGCCGAGCGCGTCCTCAACATGGACGGCGCCATGGAGCGGTCCACCACCCCGCGCGGCCACCTCAACTTCACCGACGAGTACGGCACCAAGATCGCCACCATGAACCGCATCGAGCGCGGTCTGCTCGGCGACATGGAGAGCCTGGCCCGTGAACTCCGCCAGGAGTCGCAGCGGGACGCCATCGTCAACGGTGCGCTGATCCTCCTCGTCCTCGGCGTCTCCCTCATCGGCGCCTTCGTCGTGGCCCGGTCCATGATCCGCTCGCTGCGCCGACTCCAGGACACCGCGACCAAGGTCGCCCAGGAACGCCTGCCCGAGCTCGTCAAGCAGCTCTCCGAGTCCGACCCGCAGGACGTCGACACCTCCGTCGAGTCCGTCGGTGTGCACTCCCGGGACGAGATCGGCCAGGTGGCCGCGGCCTTCGACGACGTGCACCGCGAGGCCGTCCGACTCGCCGCCGAGCAGGCCCTCCTCCGGGGCAACGTCAACGCGATGTTCACCAACCTCTCGCGCCGTTCCCAGGGCCTCATCCAGCGACAGCTCTCGCTCATCTCCGAGCTGGAGTCGCGCGAGGCCGACCCGGACCAGCTGTCCTCGCTCTTCAAGCTCGACCACCTCGCGACGCGTATGCGCCGTAACGGTGAGAACCTCCTCGTCCTCGCCGGTGAGGAGCCGGGCCGTCGCTGGACCCGCCCGGTCCCGCTGGTCGACGTCCTCCGTGCCGCCGCCTCCGAGGTGGAGCAGTACGAGCGCATCGAACTCGCCTCGGTCCCCGCGACCGAGGTCGCCGGCCGGGTCGTCAACGACCTCGTCCACCTCCTCGCCGAGCTGCTGGAGAACGCCACCTCGTTCTCCTCGCCGCAGACCAAGGTCCGGGTCACCGGCCACGCGCTGCCCGACGGCCGCGTCCTCGTCGAGATCCACGACACCGGCATCGGCCTCTCCCCCGAGGACCTCGCCGCGATCAACGAGCGGCTCGCCTCGCCGCCCACCGTGGACGTCTCCGTCTCCCGCCGCATGGGCCTCTTCGTGGTCGGCCGCCTGTCCCTGCGACACGGCATCCGCATCCAGCTGCGCCCCTCGGACTCGGGCGGCACCACCGCGCTCGTCATGCTGCCGGTCGACGTCGCCCAGGGCGGCAAGAAGCCGATGCCCAAGCAGGGTGCCGGCGGCCAGGGCGCGATGCCGCCCGGCGCCACCGCCCCCGGCGGTCGGCTTCCCGCCGGTCCCGGCGCGGCCGGCGGCCCCGGCGGACGCCCGGGCCAGGGCGGTCCGCCGTCCTCGGCGGCCGGCCGGCTCGGCACCGGTGCGCCGCGCGGCCAGGTCGGTACGGGCGGTCCCCGCCCCGCGCTGCCCGCCCGCGACGGTGCCCCGCTCGGCGGCGGCCCGCAGGGCGCCCCGCAGTCCCCGCAGCCGCAGAACGCCTCGCTCGACCGGACCGGTCAGCTGCCGCAGGTCCCCCAGAACCCGCAGGGCCCGCAGGCCCCGCAGGGCGGCGACCCGCTCCGTCCGGGCCCCGGCGGCGGTGGTCTCATCGGCGGCGCCGCGAGCGCCATCCCGTCCCGTACGGACGTCTGGGGCAGCCGCTCCGGCCCGCAGGCCGGACCCGGCGCTCCGCAGGCACAGGGCCCCGCCCAGGGCGGCCAGCCGACCGGCGGATACGAGTTCCCGCGCGCCGAACTGCCGGGGGGCACCCCCCAGCAGCAGCGGCCGCAGGCGGCGAGCTGGGGCAACGACCAGGCCCAGCAGCCGGTCCGCCGCCCGCAGCAGGAGATGAGCCCGCTCGACGCGCCGCGCGGTCACGAGGACCCGGAGACGACCGGTTCGTTCCCGGCTCCCCAGGGCCCCGGTTCCACCGGCCAGTTCCCGCGTCCCGACTTCGGCGCGCCGCAGCAGCAGGGCCGCCCCCAGGCCCCGCAGCAGCAGGTGCCGCAACAGCAGCCGCAGGCGTACCAGGGCGGCGCGCAGGACCCGGCGTCCACCGCGCAGTTCCCGCGCCCCGACTTCGGCGCGCCGCAGGGCCCCGGCTCCACCGGCCAGTTCGCCCGGCCCGACTTCGGCGGCCCCCAGCAGACCCCGCAGCAGGCCCCCCAGCAGCAGGGCTACCAGGGCGGCCAGCAGCAGCAGTTCGGCCGGCAGCCGTACGTCCCGCAGGCACAGCAGCAGGCACCCCAGGCCGGCCAGGCGCCCGCGCCGCGCCAGCGGACCGGCGGCGACTTCGGCGCCCCGCGCCCGGAGCCGGTCCAGCCGCAGGGCCGGCAGCCCCAGGGCCAGCCGCAGCTCCAGCAGCCGCGCCGTCCGGAGGCCCTGCCGCCGGCGGGTACCGGTGACGGCCGTACGCCGCTGTACGACACGCTGGAGACCAACTGGTTCCAGCAGGAGCAGGCCCAGCAGCAGGCTCAGGCACAGCAGCAGGCCCAGCAGCAGCAGGCGCAGGCCCCGGCCGCGCCGCAGCAGCCCTCCGCTCCGGCACAGCGTCCGGCCGGTGACCAGAACGGCGGGGCCGCCTGGCGGACCTCGCCCAACGACGAGCTGGTGCGCCAGGCCGAGCGGGTCCGCAAGCCCGCGGCCGGCGGCGTCACCACCTCCGGCCTCCCCCGGCGCGTGCCGAAGGCCAACCTCGTACCCGGGACCGCACAGGAGCAGGCCCACACGGCCGGCCCCCAGGTCTCGCGTGCACCCGACGACGTCCGCGGCCGGCTGACCAATCTGCGCCGCGGCATCCAGCAGGGCCGGCAGGCGGGCAACTCGACCACGGGTAGCATCCACCTCGGTCCGAACCATCAGCAGGAGCGTTAGTTGAACGCGATGAGCCAGGCGGCGCAGAATCTGAACTGGTTGATCACCAACTTCGTGGACAACACCCCCGGGGTGTCCCACACGGTGGTGGTCTCCGCCGACGGACTCCTGCTTGCCATGTCCGAAGGATTCCCCCGTGACCGCGCCGACCAGCTGGCGGCGGTCGCGTCCGGACTGACCTCGCTGACCGCGGGCGCGTCCCGGATCTTCGAGGGGGGCCCCGTCGCGCAGACCGTGGTGGAGATGGAGCGAGGCTTCCTCTTCCTCATGTCGGTCTCCGACGGTTCCTCGCTGGCCGTGCTCGCACACCCCGAGTGCGACATCGGCCTCGTGGGCTACGAGATGACGCTGCTGGTCGACCGGGCCGGCAGTGTCCTCACCCCGGATCTCCGCGCGGAGCTCCAGGGAAGCCTGCTCCACTGACCGGTCCGCCCCCCGGACACGACCTCACCGCACGACCGAACGACAGGGCGGTACGCCCCTCCGTACCGCCCTGGCACCGTTATCCGTCCGGCCGCCCCACCCGGCCCCCCACCGGCCCCATCAGACGTCAGACGGCAGAAGGCTTGCTGTCACGCCCGGAGGATTCATGACCCCGCCCCCCGCCTCTCACGATCCGTACGGCTCCTCAGTCGACGAGTACGGGCACGAGGGCGACCAGCCGCTGGTGCGTCCGTACGCGATGACCGGCGGCCGGACCCGGCCGCGCTACCAGCTCGCCATCGAGGCGCTGGTCAGCACCACGGCCGACCCGGCGCACCTCGCCACGCTCCTCCCGGAACACCAGCGCATCTGCCACCTGTGCCGTGAGGTCAAGTCGGTGGCCGAGGTGTCGGCGCTGCTGTCGATGCCGCTCGGCGTCGCCCGCATCCTCGTCGCCGACCTGGCGGAGGCCGGCATGGTGGCGATCCACCAGCCGGGCAACGGAGAGACCGGCGGCACGCCGGACGTGACTCTGCTCGAAAGGGTGCTCAGTGGACTTCGCAAGCTCTAGCGGCGGTGCTGCTCGGTCGACCACCAGCGCGAAGATCGTGGTGGCGGGTGGCTTCGGCGTGGGCAAGACCACGTTCGTCGGCGCCGTCTCTGAGATCAACCCGCTGCGCACCGAGGCCGTGATGACGTCCGCGTCCGCGGGCATCGACGACCTCACGCACACCGGTGGCAAGACGACGACGACCGTCGCCATGGACTTCGGCCGCATCACCCTGGACCAGGACCTGATCCTGTACCTCTTCGGTACGCCCGGTCAGGACCGCTTCTGGTTCATGTGGGACGACCTGGTCCGCGGCGCCATCGGCGCCGTCGTCCTCGTCGACACCCGCCGGCTCGCCGACTGCTTCCCGGCCGTCGACTACTTCGAGAACAGCGGCCTGCCGTTCGTCATCGCCCTCAACGGCTTCGACGGCAGCCAGCCGTACCAGCCGGAGGAGGTCCGCGAGGCCCTCCAGATCGGCCCCGGCACCCCCATCATCACCACGGACGCCCGCCACCGCGCCGACGCCAAGAGCGCGCTCATCACCCTGGTCGAGCACGCCCTCATGGCCCGGCTGAAGTAGGCGGAGGCCCTGGACGGTCGTCCTGTGCCAGCGCGCCCGGGGGCGGTCTGTGTCGTTCGACACGACCGCCCGCGTGTTCATAACGTTTCGACAGAGAATTGGGGCGCCCCGGACACCCGATGCATCCGATCGGTGTCGCTGCGCTCACCTGAGCCCCGTCTTTTGGCGGGGCTCGCTCTTTATGCCCGTTTTATACGACGCACACGCCCGTGAAACCGTCCGCGTCCCACTGTTTGGAACCGACACCCTTCACGTGCTGCAATTCATGAACTCCCGAGTAGTACGGCCCTGAACGAAACACCGGCACAACGTAGGTGCCGACGCCGAGAGGTTGTTGGTCGAGTGAGGCGCAGCAAGGAAAGCTCCGCGGAGCAGGAGACACGGGGCAACTTCACCCCGCCGTCGCGCACGGCGATGTCGCCCGCGGACGTGCCCGTGACGCAGCCCGCCGTGGCCCCTGCCCCGGGCAGCTCCAGCAAGCTCTCGCCCCGCAACTGGCGGGTGCCCACCAGGCTGAACGCGATCCTCTGCATACCCGTGCTGGTCGGCCTCGTCATGGGCGGCTTCCAGGTCAAGGGGGCGATCGACACCTGGCAGGAGGCGCAGGACGCCGAGAAGACGGCGCTCATCGTGCGCGCCGCCTCGGAGTACAGCACCGCCCTCCTCAACGAGCGCGACCTCACCGCGGCCCCGCTGCTCGCGGCCAAGACCGCCGAGGACCGCAAGAGCGACGAGGTCACCAGGGCGTACGCCGCGACCGACGCCGCCAAGGTGAAGTTCGACGAGGCCGCCAAGGATCTGCCCTCGGGCCAGGGCCTGGAGCGCCGGCTGAACCTCTTCCGCGAGGAGGAGCCGAAGCTGGAGGCGCTGCGCAAGGCCGCGTACACCCGCTCCCTCGACCCGGTGAACACGCAGCTCCAGTACACCGGCGTCCAGCACTACCTCACCGAGTTCTCCAACGAGCTCGGCCTCGGCACCGGCAACGTCACGGCCTACGGCCGCAGCGTCTACGCCATCCAGCTGGCCAAGGGCGCCGAGTCCCTCCAGCGCTCCATCGGCACCCAGCTCCTGGTCCGGCCCAGCCGTACCGAGTCGGTCTTCGCCCAGCAGTCCGTGGCGTTCAACTCGTACAACTACCTGGAGCAGATCGCCCTCGGCGAGTTCTCCTCCGGTGGTATGCCCGAGGACGTCGAGATGCTGAAGAAGGTCATGGCGGGCAAGGCCGCCGCGGGCGCCAAGCAGATGCAGGCCGCCGGCCTGGACCTGCCCAAGGGCAAGGACGGCTCCGTCTACTCGGGCGCCGCCACCGCGATCGGCACCGCCAAGGACCCCGAGGGCCTCGCCTCGCTCAAGGCGAAGGGCATCACGGCCGAGTCCTGGATCGCCATCGCCACCGCCAAGTTCGAGGGCTACTCCGAGGTCGAGAAGACCCTGGTCGACAAGGCCGTGGACGAGGCCGCCAAGATCTCCGACGAGGCCAAGACGGACGCCTGGGTCAACGGCGGCATCGTCGTCATCGCGCTGCTCGCCGCCTTCATCCTCGCCGGGATGATGGCCCGCCAGATGAGCCGCGCCATGCAGCAGCTGCGGACCGCCGCCTTCGGCATCGCCGAGCAGCGCCTGCCGATGCTGGTCGACCAGCTCTCGCGCACCGAGCCCGGCCGGGTCGACACCCGTGTCGAGCCGATCCCCATCGACACGCAGGACGAGATCGGCGAGGTCGCCCGCGCCTTCGACCAGGTCCACCGCGAGGCCGTCCGGCTCGCCGCCGAGCAGGCCATGCTCCGGGGCAACGTCAACGCGATCTTCACCAACCTCTCGCGCCGCAACCAGTCGCTGATCGAGGGCCAGCTGACCCTGATCACCGACCTGGAGAACAACGAGGCCGACCCGGACCAGCTGGAGAACCTCTTCCGTCTGGACCACCTGGCGACCCGTATGCGCCGCAACGGCGAGAACCTCCTCGTCCTCGCCGGCGAGGAGCCCGGCCGCCGCTGGGACCAGCCGGTCCCGCTGGTCGACGTGATGCGCGCCGCCTCCTCCGAGGTGGAGCAGTACGAGCGCATCGAGCTGGCGGGCGTGCCGGAGGCCGAGATCCACGGCCAGGCCGTGACCGACCTCGTGCACCTGCTCGCCGAGCTCCTGGAGAACGCCACCACGTTCTCCTCCCCGCAGACCAAGGTCCGCGTGACCGCGACCCGTCTCCCCGACGGCCGCGTGATGGTCGAGATCCACGACAAGGGCATCGGCCTCACCGCCGAGGACTTCGCGGACATCAACCACAAGCTGGCCAACCCGCCGACCGTGGACGCGGCCGTCTCGCAGCGCATGGGCCTCTTCGTGGTCGGCCGGCTCGCCGACCGGCACGGCATCCGGGTCCAGCTCCGCCCCTCGGGCGAGCAGGCCGGGACGACCTCGCTGGTCATGCTGCCGGACGCGATCACGCACGGTGGCGGTGGCGAGCAGCCGCTCCAGGACGACTTCACCGTCTCGCAGATCATTCCGCAGCAGCAGCAACAGCAGCAGAGCGCCTTCGAGAGCGCCCCGCCGCAGCAGCAGCCGATGCTGACCGCCGCCGACCTCGGCTTCGACGACTCGCGCTACGAGCAGCCGGCCGAGGAGGAGCGCCCGCTCGACCCGGTCGACCGCTCGCTGAAGCGCGAGGGGCGGCGCGCCGCCCTGGAGGCCCAGGCGCAGGGTGGCGACCGGCCGCTCTTCCGCGACGAGGCGCAGCCGTCGGAGGAGTTCGGGCAGCAGGCCCAGCCGCAGGGCGGCCAGTACGGCCAGGGCCAGGAGTACGGTCAGCAGGGTCAGGAGTACCCGGCCGACCCGTTCGCCCCGGCGCAGGAGTACGGACAGCAGCAGGCGCAGCAGCCCCAGCAGTCGCAGGAGTACGGCCAGGAGTACGCGGCCGGGTTCCCGCAGCAGCAGGACGGCTACGGCTACCCGCAGCAGGGCTACGAGGCGTACCCGCAGCAGGGCTATGCGGAAGCCTCGTACGAGACCCCGGGAACCGAACACCAGCAGTACGGCAATGCGTTCGACACCCAGTCCCACCAGGGAGACTGGCAGGATCAGAGCGCTTACCAGGGCGGCTACCAGCAGCCGTTCGGAGCGGAATCGGAATCTGCCCCGAGCGCTCCCGAACAGGCCCCCGAGCGCGTAGGCTTCGACCGTCCGGGTCCGACTCAGAGTGCCGCCCCGGACGCCGGCCACGCACTGACCGACGCCGGACTGCCGCGCCGCGGCAGCGTCGCCTCGCCGACCCAGCGGGCGCCGCAGCAGCAGGCACCGCAGCAGGCCAAGCCCGCGCAGCCGGCGCAGGAGCAGCAGCAGAACGAAGCCGACCCCACCGACGACTGGCGCTCGACCAACGACGAGCGCTGGCAGCGGGCCGGGAAGCTCAAGGACCCGAAGGCGGGCGGGGTCACCTCGTCCGGGCTTCCCCGCCGGGTCCCGAAGGCCAACCTGGTCGAGGGCACGGCCGAGCAGACCCCGCAGGGCGGCCCCCAGGTCTCCCGCGCACCCGAGGACGTCCGGGGCAGGTTGAGCAACCTGCGCCGCGGGGTCCAGCAGGGACGCAGCGCGGGAACGGACACGAACGGATCGGGCCTCGGCCCGGGCAGTACCTACAACCAGGAGCGTTAGTGTGAGCATGAGCCAGGCGGCGCAGAATCTGAACTGGTTGATCACCAACTTCGTGGACAACACCCCCGGGGTGTCCCACACGGTGGTGGTCTCCGCCGACGGACTCCTGCTGGCGATGTCCGAGGGATTCCCCCGCGACCGCGCCGACCAGCTGGCGGCCGTCGCCTCCGGACTGACCTCGCTGACCGCGGGCGCGTCCCGGATCTTCGAGGGCGGGGCGGTCAACCAGACCGTCGTGGAGATGGAGCGGGGCTTCCTCTTCATCATGTCGATCTCGGACGGCTCCTCGCTGGCCGTGCTCTCGCACCCCGAGGCGGACATCGGTCTCGTGGGCTACGAGATGGCCCTTCTCGTGGATCGCGCGGGCACCGTCCTGACCCCCGACCTCCGGGCGGAGCTTCAGGGAAGTCTTCTCAACTAACAGACAGACAGTGCGTTTCGCGCCACCGCCCCGTAAGGTGCGGTGGCGCGGTTCCAAGGGACATGGACCGCGAGGCAGTCGGAGGAGGAGACGTGGGAACACCACCGGGCTCAAGCCCGTACAACGGTTATGACGCGCACCAGGCGCCGCTCGGCGAGACCGCGCACAACCGATTCAACTTTCCCTCCACCCCGAGCAGACAGGGTGCGTCGCAGCCCTATCGGCAGCCTCACGCCCAGCCCGCGGGTGCGCAGGGCTCCTCCCGCGCTTCGTCGGCCGCCGGCTCCAGCAGTGCGGGCGGCTCGCACAACCCGCTGGTGCGTCCGTACGCGATGACCGGCGGCCGGACCCGGCCGCGCTACCAGCTCGCCATCGAGGCGCTGGTCAGCACGACGGCCGATCCGTCCCGGTTGCAGGGGCAGTTGCCCGAGCACCAGCGGATCTGCCGGCTGTGCTTCGAGATCAAGTCGGTCGCCGAGATCTCGGCCCTTCTCTCCATCCCCCTCGGCGTCGCCCGAATCCTCGTGGCCGACCTGGCAGAGGCCGGGCTCGTCGCCATTCACCAGCCGGGCGGCGACGAGGCCGCCGGCGGTCAGCCAGACGTGACACTGCTCGAAAGGGTGCTCAGTGGACTTCGCAAGCTCTAGCGGCGGCGCGGCCCGTTCAACCACCAGCGCGAAGATCGTGGTGGCGGGTGGCTTCGGCGTGGGCAAGACCACGTTCGTCGGCGCCGTCTCTGAGATCAATCCGCTGCGTACCGAAGCCGTCATGACGTCTGCGTCCGCGGGCATCGACGACCTCACGCACACCGGCGACAAGAAGACGACGACCGTCGCCATGGACTTCGGCCGCATCACCCTGGACCAGGACCTGATCCTGTACCTCTTCGGTACGCCGGGCCAGGACCGCTTCTGGTTCATGTGGGACGACCTGGTCCGCGGCGCCATCGGCGCCGTCGTCCTCGTCGACACCCGCCGGCTCGCCGACTGCTTCCCGGCCGTCGACTACTTCGAGAACAGCGGCCTGCCGTTCGTCATCGCCCTCAACGGCTTCGACGGCGCCCAGCCGTACCAGCCGGAGGAGGTCCGCGAGGCCCTCCAGATCGGCCCGGACACCCCCATCATCACCACGGACGCCCGGCACCGCGCCGACGCCAAGAGCGCGCTCATCACCCTGGTGGAGCACGCCCTCATGGCCCGGCTGCGGTAGCTGTCCCCCGGCGCCCCGCACCGCGAAGGCCGCGCTCCCCTCGGGGGACGCGGCCTTCGGCGTGTCCGGGACCCCTCGTCGGCGGGTTCGGGGCGCCCCGGGCCGGCGTACCGGCTCCCGGGTGCCCTGTACGGCGCGTCAGGGCCCGGGAACGGCGCGTGAGCGCCCCGGGAGCGCGAAAGAGGGCCTGAACCCGGTGTGACCGGGTTCAGGCCCTCTCTCGGACGCTCAGCGCCAGCTGTGCGGCGCGCGGAAGCCGTGCTCGCGCTCCAGGCGGCGCCAGCCGGCCGTGGTGCGGCCGCGGTGGCCCGCGGCGGTGTCCTCGTCGGACCGGGCGGCGGCACGGGCGAGCAGCACCGCCGTGATGGCGGCCAGCTCCTCGGGGTCGGCGTGGCCCTTCTCTACACGGAGAAGGTTGGCAGGCGTGGTCACGTGGATGACTCCTCTTACTGAGGCGGGTTGCCGTGCTTGCGGGACGGCAGGTCGGCGTGCTTGGTGCGGAGCATCGCGAGGGACCTGATGAGCACCTGGCGGGTGTCGGCGGGGTCGATGACGTCGTCGACCAGGCCGCGCTCCGCCGCGTAGTACGGGTGCATCAGTTCGGCCTTGTACTCCTTGACCATGCGGGCCCGCATGGCCTCGGGGTCCTCGGCGTCCGCGATCTGCTTGCGGAAGATCACGTTGGCGGCGCCCTCGGCGCCCATGACCGCGATTTCGTTGGTGGGCCAGGCGTACGTCAGGTCGGCGCCGATCGACTGGGAGTCCATGACGATGTAGGCGCCGCCGTAGGCCTTGCGCAGGATCAGGGAGATCCGGGGCACGGTCGCGTTGCAGTACGCGTACAGCAGCTTCGCGCCGTGCCTGATGATTCCACCGTGCTCCTGGTCGACGCCCGGGAGGAAGCCGGGGACGTCCAGAAGGGTGATGATCGGGATGTTGAAGGCGTCGCACATCTGCACGAAGCGGGCGGCCTTCTCGGAGGCCTCGATGTCGAGGACGCCGGCCAGCGTCTGCGGCTGGTTGGCCACGATGCCGACGACCTGGCCGTCGAGACGGGCCAGCGCGCAGATGATGTTGCGGGCCCAGCGCTCGTGGACCTCCAGGTAGTCGCCGTCGTCGACGAGCTCCTCGATGACCTTGTGCATGTCGTACGGGCGGTTGCCGTCGGCCGGGACCAGGTCGAGGAGGACGTCGGAGCGGCGGTCCGCCGGGTCCTCGGAGGCGACGGTCGGCGGGTTCTCGCGGTTGTTCTGCGGGAGCATCGACAGGAGGTAGCGGACCTCCGCGATGCAGGTCTCCTCGTCGTCGTACGCGAAGTGGGAGACGCCGGAGACACCCGCGTGGACGTCGGCGCCGCCGAGGCCGTTCTGGGTGATCTCCTCGCCGGTGACCGCCTTGACGACGTCCGGTCCGGTGATGAACATCTGCGAGGTCTCGCGGACCATGAAGACGAAGTCCGTCAGCGCCGGGCTGTAGGCCGCGCCGCCGGCGCACGGGCCGAGCATCACCGAGATCTGTGGGATGACGCCGCTCGCGCGGGTGTTGCGCTGGAAGATGCCGCCGTAGCCGGCGAGCGCCGAGACGCCCTCCTGGATGCGGGCGCCCGCGCCGTCGTTCAGGGAGACCAGCGGGGCGCCGGCCGCGATGGCCATGTCCATGATCTTGTGGATCTTCGTCGCGTGGGCCTCGCCCAGCGCGCCGCCGAAGATCCGGAAGTCGTGCGCGTAGACGAAGACCGTACGGCCCTCGACCGTGCCCCAGCCGGTGATGACACCGTCGGTGTACGGCTTCTTCGCCTCCAGGCCGAAGCCCTGGGCACGGTGCCGGCGGAGCTGCTCGACCTCGTTGAAGGAACCAGGGTCGAGCAGCAGCTCGATGCGCTCGCGCGCCGTCAGCTTGCCCTTGGCGTGCTGGGCCTCGGTCGCGCGCTCGCTCGGGCCGCTGAGAGCCTGCTCGCGCAGGACGTGCAGCTCGGCCACTCGGCCACGGGCGTCGACGGGCTCGCTCGGGATCTGGTCCACAACGGTCATGTACCGACCCTACGAAGTCGGACAAGAAAACCCCGCCGTCGACTCCGTACAGTCTCGCGTGTCGAATCCTGGTGAGGCTGGACAGAACGAGGAACCGTTCGGCACGAGTCAACAGCCAGGTACCCCTCGTGTTTGTAGGGGTTCGACATGGACCCCGGCGGGCCGGGAGTCGTCGGGCCGGTTCCGGGCCCCAACGTAGTCCACGCGCGCGGAAGGGCCCGCACCCCCCGTGGGGGGTGCGGGCCCGGCGCTGCCGTGGGTGGTCTCGGGCGGTCAGGCTCCGCAGTGGAAGCGGGCGGCGCCCCAGTCCGCGTGGTCGTTGCCGTTGCCGTCCCCGCCGTCGTCGGCCACCAGCTCGACGTAGTCGGCGCCGGTGACGTCGGCGGTGAGCGGCCAGGCCGGGTCGGCGGCCCGGAGGACCGGCGACGTCACCCGCTCGGCCCCGTCGGCGAGGACGGTGAACCGGACGCTGCCGCGCGCGGTCTGGACGTCGTCCACCCCGACCTCGGCGGTGAGGGAGGTGCAGCGGCCGCCCAGGTAGTAGCGGACCTTCGCGGGCGCGTGGCTGCCGAGGCCCTTGGCGTACGTCACTCCCCCGATGCGCAGCGGGGAGCCGTCGCCGGTGCCGGTCTCGCCGTTGGAGAGGTCGCGCTCCACCGGGCCCCAGCCGTTGGTCGCCGAGGTCCAGTCGAGGTCGCTGGCCCAGGTGTCGGCGGTGGGCGGCGGGGGCAGCGTGCGGACGGTGGCCGCGGTGGTGAGCTTCCGCGCCCCTCCCCCGACGGTGTAGGCGAGGGAGGCGTCCAGGGTGTACGGCCGGTGGGCGACGTCCACCGGGGGCGTCACCTGCCAGGTGGCGGTGGCCCGGCCGCCCGGCGCGACCGTGCCGAGGGCGACGGGGGCGGCCGGTTCGGCGGTCCAGCCGGCCGGCAGGACCAGCTCGGCCTGGGCACCGGAGACCTCGGTCGCCTCGTCGTTGCCGAAGGTCGCCGTGACCTCGTTCGGGCGGCCGGGGAGCAGGGTCTCGGGGGCGGTGAGGGTGAGCGTGCCGCAGGCGGCGGGCTCGGCGGCCGGTCCGAGGTCGGTGACGGTGAAGTCGTCGAGGACGAAGTCGGCGCCGTCCGGTGCGTCGGCGCGCTTGCGCAGGCCGGTCCAGGTGTCGCCGCAGCCGGCGGTGACGGTCTCGGCGAAGTGTCCGTCGGTCCGCTGCTGCCCGATCGGGGTGCGGCGGGTCTCGACCTGGGTGCCGTCCGCACGGTCGTAGCCGGTGATCCACTCGTACGCGCCCGCGTGGCTGGACCGGTAGGCGTAGGCGACGCGGTAGCGGTGGCCGTCCTTCATCGGGACGGTCCAGGGGGCGGTCCGGTAGACCAGTCCGCTGTTCTCGTCGTGGGACTTGAGGGACTCGGCGCCGCCGATGACGTCGTCGATCAGCTTCCCGTTCCAGCCCGCCCGGGTGTAGGGGGCGTGCAGCTGGGCGATGTGGGTGCGCGGGTCGGTGGTGCCGCCCGCGTCGCCCTTGAGGAAGGGGCCCCAGCCCTGGTCGACGGCCTCGAAGTCCTCGTACACCACGGTCCCGGCCTTGGTGGCGGGGGCGTTGGCGACGATCCGGACGTCGTCGACGCGGACGGCGGCGGCGCTGCCGGCCGCGGCCTCGATCCGCAGGGTGGTGGCGCCGCGGGGCGCGGTGAAGGTGACCTTGGCGCGCTGGAGGCGGGTGCCGTTCCAGTCGGAGGCGGCGACCCGGTCCTGGAGCGCGGAGCGTGCGACGGTGACGGTCCGCCCGGCGACGGAGAGGGTGGTGGGCCGGGTGGCCCCGGGCTGTACCTCGATGAGGGCCGAGGCGGTGTACCGGCGGCCCGGGGTGAGGCCGGTGATCCGCTGGCCGACCGAGGCGGCGCCGGCGCCGGTGAGCCTGGCGCTGTTGCGGCCCTGCGCGTCGGTGTCCCGGGCGACGGTGCCGGTCCTGGTCCAGGCGGTGAGCGCGGCGTCGTTGAAGCCGGGGTCCGCGACGGGGGTGCCCTGGCCCCACTTCGGGGCGCGCTGCTCGGGGGCGCGGTCGGGGTACAGGACGTAGGGCTGTCCGGCGGCGGCGTCGAGGGTGATCCGCCCGTCGACGGGCCGTACGGTGGCGGTCTTCACCCGCCCGTTGTCGGTGAGCCGGTACACGGAGTACGAGCGGGCTCCGGCGGGGACGGCCCAACTGGTCGTGCCGCCGGTCCTGTTGTAGTGGTAGAGCTTCTTTCCGTCGTCCCAGGGCAGCAGGTACCGCTCGCCGTCGAGGACCTTGCGGCCGTGCTCGTAGAAGGTGCGGACGCCGTTCTCGACGGTGCCGCGGACACCGCCGGTGAAGGTGAGGTCGTCGCCGTTCCAGCGGGTGATCCGCTCGTGCTGGAGGTACTTGGCGGGCAGGTTCCGCTGCCAGACGTTGGCGGTGAAGTCGTTCCAGTCGGTCTCGCCGGTCCAGCCCTCGAAGTCGACGAGGGCGGTCTGGCCGAGGACCGGGTGGTCGTTCCAGACGTCCTTCTCGCCGTTGCGGATGAAGCGGACGATCTGCGAGTTGAGGCCCTTGTTGGTGGCGCCGCCGTAGTCGAGGTCGTTGGCCCAGTGGGACCAGAGGGAGGCCCGCTCGAACTTGTCGGACCACTCGGTGGCGATGTTCCAGCCCTGCCGCCGGACGGCCCTGGCCGTCTCGTCGGCGATCCACCCGTGGGTGTAGTAGACGTCGATGTAGAGGGTGGAGAGGTTGCGGTCGGTCTCGTCGCGGAGCTGCTGGAAGCGGCGGGCGAGGTCGCCGCTGTTGATGTCGCGGCGCTGGTCGATGTAGTAGCTCTGGTTGAGCCAGTTCCAGCCGGGCTTGGTCTTGTCGACCAGGGTCTCGCTGAAGTTCCTGGCCTCGGGGTAGGCCTCGGTGGCGTTGACGTGGACGCCGAAGTCTGCGCCCCACTTCCGGCCTTCCTTGAGGAGGGTGTTGAGGTCGGCGAGGCCGCCGGCCCGCTTGTTGTAGTTGCCGCCGTAGTCCGGGTGGGCGGAGTCGTGGCCCTCGGAGCCGTATCCCTTGAGCAGTGCGAACTGGCCGAGTCCGTCGGTGGAGAGCGAGATCCGCTTGACGTCGTCGAGGGTGCGCAGGAAGGGGTGGGTGGCCTGTGAGGCGAAGTTGAACGGGATGTGGGCGACGACCCGGTCGGGGGTGTCCTCGCTGCCCGGGGCCCTGATCCCGATCGTGCGGAAGGCGACGGCGCCGTCCTGCCAGTCGGTGGTGCCGTCGCCGTTGGCGTCGGGGGTGACGACGACCTTGGCCCAGGGCAGTCCGTCGCCGCTCGCGGGCTGGGGGGCGCCCTCGCCGCGGTAGGTCCACTGGCCGGACCAGACGCCGACCCGGGTCTCGGTGCCGGTGCCGGTGGCCTGTGTGCGGGCCTGGTGCCAGAAGCGGGCGCCGTCGCGGGCGGACGCGCCGGAGGGCTTGTCGAAGCTGGAGTTGGACTCGACGGCGGCGGCGAGCCGGCCGGCGCTGACGATCGCGTAGCTCGCGCCGACCGGGGCGGGCTCGGCGGCCGTCGCGTCGGTGACCCGGGCGAAGACGTCGGCGGTCCTGGTGGAGTCCGGGTCGAGCCGGGTGAACGCGGTCGCGGCGCCGGGGTCGGAGGAGCCCACGGAGACCAGGTCGTGGCCCGGTATGTCGAGCGTGCCGACGCGGAAGGCCTCGGTGTCGCGGACGGCGGTCACCCGGAACGTGGTGGTCCGCCCGTCGACGCCGAGCCGCGCGTCGATCTCGACGCCGGGCAGCTCGGGGAGGACGAGGGTGTACGCGGCGGAGGAGGCGGTCAGGACGGGGGCGGCCTTGACCCGGACGTCCCGGGCGGTCCCGTTGAGGACGATCTTCGTGACGGGGGCCGTGCTGCCGAGCAGCCGGGCGCCGCTCGCGCGGTCGGTGTACGAGAGGACCCGGGGGAAGTCCTCGGCGACGGCCACGGCGAGCCGGCGCGAGGCGATGACGGG
>NZ_RDBH01000141.1:899439-907081 GCF_008042145.1 Streptomyces sp. adm13(2018) | reverse complement strand
TGGCCGGGGTGGCGGAGGTCGCTTCGCCGGCCGCGGCACCGTCGGCCGCGGCGGGTTCGGCCAGGGCGGGTCCAGCCAGGGCGAACACGGCGGAGGAAGCGACGGCGAGGGCGCAGGCCGCACGGATTCTTCGCGAAGGGGGGAGGGACATGCGCACTAGTTGGCCCTCGCCCCGGCGGCACCGTCAACGAGATCGCGCCGCGCGGAGCCCTCCAGTCCAAGAACCCCCTGCGGTTAGTCCAAGCGACCGACCCGCCCCAGAGATGTTGAAAGTTGAACGGAAGAGGTCTACAGTCGTTCTCGTTGAAGGTTCAACAAGAACCGGTCAGCACACGTCCCGATCAAGGAGCTGTCAGTCATGGGTCTCTTCAACCGCAAGAGCAACGAGTCCGCCGCCGCCGTCGCCACCCTCCCCGTCGACCCGGCCCTCGCCGCCCTGACCGGCGACTACACCATCGACCCGGCCCACAGCAGCATCGGCTTCACCGTCCGCCACGCCATGGTCACCAACGTCCGCGGCACCTTCGCCGAGCACGAGGGCGTCCTGAAGCTGGACGGCGCGAACCCGGGCGCCTCCACCGCCTCGATCGACGTCAGGATCGCCTCGATCGACACGGGCATCGGCGACCGCGACGGCCACCTGCGCAGCGGCGACTTCTTCGACGCCGAGCAGTTCCCGCTGATGACCTTCCGCTCCGTCGAGGCCCGGCAGCTGGGCGGCGACAGGTACCGGATCACCGGCGACCTGACCATCAAGGACGTCACGAAGCCGCTCGCGATCGACCTGGAGTTCAACGGCTCCGCGACGGACGTGTACGGCAACGAGCGCGTCGGCTTCGAGGGCTCCGCCGAGATCCTGCGCTCCGACTGGGGCCTGACCTGGAACGCGGCGCTGGAGACCGGCGGCGTGATGGTCAGCGACAAGGTCAAGCTGAACTTCGACATCTCCGCGATCAAGAACGCCGCCTGATCCGCGGCACCACCGCAAGGCCCGACGCACCACGAGCGCGCCCGCCCTCCGCGACAGCGGACGGCGGGCGCTCGGCGTTGTCAGTGGCGGCGTCTAGCGTCGGCGGCATGGAATTCCGTATCGACAGCGGCGTGTTGACCGAAGCCGTGGCCTGGGCCGCGCGCGTCCTGCCGTCCCGCTCCCCCCTGCCCGTCCTCGGCGGCCTCCTCCTGGAGGCGGCGGACGGCCGGCTGCGCGTCTCCGGCCTCGACCACGAGGCCTCGGCCCGGATCGAGGTCGAGGCCGACACGGACGTCGAGGGCCGCGCCCTGGTACTGGGCCGGCGGCTGCTCGACGTCTGCAAGGTGCTTCCCCGGGGCCGCACGGAGCTCGCCGTCGAGGGCGCCCGCCTCTCGGTGACCTCGGGCGACGCCCGTTTCGGACTCTCCCTGCTGCCGCTGGAGGACTACCCGGCGCCGCCCGCGCTGCCCGAGGTCCGCGGACTGGTGGACGGGGACGCGTTCGCCACGGCGGTCGGACAGGTGGCCGTGGCGGCGGGCCGCGACGACGCGCTGCCGGTCCTCACCGGGATCCGCCTCGCCCTGGACGGCACGACCATGACGCTCGCCGCCACCGACCGCTACCGCTACGCCGTCCGCACCCTGGAGTGGAAGCCCGGGGCCGAGTCCTCCGAAGCGGCCGACGTGGTCGTCSCGGCCCGCCGCCTCACCGAGATCGCCCGCTCCCTGGCGCACACGGGCCAGGCCGTGCTCGCCCTGGACGGCGGCTCGATCGGCTTCGAGAACGGCGGTCTGCGCACCACGACCCGCCTGCTGGACGGCCGCCTCCCCCGCCACGACAAGCTCTTCACGCTCGGCGACCACGCCGTGGCCACCACCGAGCGGGCGCCGCTGACCGAGGCTGTGAAACGGGTCGCGGTCGTCGCCGAGGGCGACAGCCCGGTCCAGCTCACCTTCACCCCCAGATCGATCCACCTCCAGGCGGGCTACGAGGACGACATCGCGTCCCAGCACCTCCCGGCCACCCTCACGGGCCCCGACACCCTCACGGTCGCCTTCAACCCCGGCTACCTCCTGGACGCCCTGACCACCCTGGACACCCCGGAGGTCCACTTCCACCTCCTGGGCCCGGGCCAACGAGCCCTCATCACCGACGGCCCGCAGGCGACCCACCGCCACCTCCTGATGTCGGTGAAGCCTCCGGCCTGAGGTCTGCCGGGCCCCGCTCCCCTAGAACGGGAGGTGCTGGGACGCGATGTCGTCCTCGTAGCCCGCCTGGAGGTGGATCGATCTGGGGGTGAAGGTGAGCTGGACCGGGCTGTCGCCCTCGGCGACGACCGCGACCCGTTTCACAGCCTCGGTCAGCGGCGCCCGCTCGGTGGTGGCCACGGCGTGGTCGCCGAGCGTGAAGAGCTTGTCGTGGCGGGGGCGTTGGCGACGATCCGGACGTCGTCGACGCGGACGGCGGCGGCGCTGCCGGCCCAGGGGCCGTAGGCCGGGCCCGCCTCCCAGTACGGGCGGCGGACGCCGTCCGCGTCCACCGTGCGGGCCATCGGGTCGCGGCCGTCGTCGAGGCGGGACGCGTCGGCCGCGCAGACCGGGACCTGGCGGGCCGTTCCGCCCGCCGGGCTCCAGGTGCGGTCCTCGGTGGAGGGGCCGTGCCGCGGGTCGAAGAAGCAGGGGGCGCGGCGCTCGGGGAGCGGCCGTGACTCACGGCGGGCGGCGAGGACGGCGAGCGCGTGGCGGCCGTCGTCCAGGGCCTCGGTGACGGCGCGGACGTCGTGGGGCCGGCCGGCGGAGGCCATCAGGGACTTCGCCTTGTCGTACGAGTCGAGGGAGCGTTCGTAGTCGCCGCGCATGGCGTCGTCGGCGCCCTTCTCGCCGGGGTGGAAGTCGAGGCGTTCGAGTTCCTCGCCGAAGGCGGTGATGTCCTCGTCGACGACGACCCGCAGCTTGTCGAGTGCGGCACGCTCCTCCGCCTCCCTGCGGAGCCGCTTGCGGCGGACGACCGCGTAGGCGCCGGCGCCGCCCGCGACGACCACGGCGCCCAGGGTCACGAGGCCGGCGACGGGGACGCCCGTGTCGGTGCCGACGGCGCCCCAGCCTGCCGGGGCGGAGCCGCGCAGGGTGGGCAGGGCCTGGTCGACGAAGTTGTTCAGTTCGGTGGCCGCGTCGACGCCCGGACGGCGGACGGAGGTGACCAGGTTCCGTACGGCCTGATCGGACATCACGGCGCGGTCGGCGCCCGCGTCGAAGCGGTCGCCGAGGCGGACCGCGTACAGGCCGGTGACGCCGGTCTGGGTGCGCAGGTTCGCGAGGAGGTCCTTCGGCGGGAACTGGGCGTTCGCGGGCAGGACCGCCACGAACAGCGGCTTGTCCGCGTCCTTGATCTTCCGGGCGAGGGCGTCCGCCTGGGACGGCGACAGCTGGTCGGCGGCGCCGGGGTCGACGTACACCGGGCCCTGTCTCAGGGCGGCGGCCGCGTCGGGGATGCCCGTGGCCCTGGCGCCCGCGGAGGGGGCCAGACCCAGGAGCATCAGCAGTATCAGCCCGCCGAGGGCCGACAGTACGGAGAGTGCCCTGGTCCTCATGGTTCGACGCTACCCGAAGCGCGACAAACTAGACATGGAGCGGCGCTTCGGGCAGCGGGAGGGCTGCTCGGCGGGGTGGTCGGCAGGTCGGCCGGAGGGCTCCCCGGCGGGGGCCGGCCGGGTTACTCGGCGGGGTCGATCCCGGCCCGCAGCACGCCGTACGTGAAGGCGTCCTCCAGGGCCTGCCAGGAGGCGGCGATGACGTTCTCGCCGACGCCGACGGTCGACCACTCGCCGTTGCCGTCGCTGGTGGTGATCAGGACGCGGGTGGTGGACTCGGTGCCGTGGCGGCCTTCGAGGATGCGGACCTTGTAGTCGACCAGCTCGAACTTGGCGAGCTGCGGGTAGATCCGCTCCAGGGCGAGCCGCATCGCGCGGTCGAGGGCGTTGACCGGGCCGTTGCCCTCGGCGGTGGCGACGATCCGCTCGCCCTTGGCCCAGAGCTTCACGGTGGCCTCGTTGGCGTGGGTGCCGTCGGGGCGGTCCTCGACGATCGCGCGCCAGGACTCGGTGCGGAAGTAGCGGCGGGCCCGGCCCTCGGCCTCCTCGCGGAGCAGCAGCTCGAAGGAGGCGTCGGCGGCCTCGTACGTGTAGCCCTGGAGCTCGCGCTCCTTGACCCGCTCGACGACCCGGGCCACGAGCGCGCGGTCGTCGCCCAGGTCGACGCCGAGTTCCTTGCCCTTGAGCTCGATGGAGGCCCGGCCGGCCATGTCGGAGACCAGCATCCGCATGGTGTTGCCGACCAGCTCGGGGTCGATGTGCTGGTAGAGGTCGGGGTCGACCTTGATCGCGGAGGCGTGGAGCCCGGCCTTGTGCGCGAAGGCGGAGACGCCGACGTACGGCTGGTGGGTGGAGGGGGTGAGGTTGACGACCTCGGCGATGGCGTGCGAGATCCGGGTCATCTCGGCGAGGGCGCCGTCGGGCAGCACCTGCTTGCCGTACTTGAGCTCCAGGGCGGCGACGACGGGGAAGAGGTTGGCGTTGCCGACCCGCTCGCCGTAGCCGTTGGCGGTGCACTGGACGTGGGTGGCGCCGGCGTCGACGGCGGCCAGGGTGTTGGCGACGGCGCAGCCGGTGTCGTCCTGGGCGTGGATGCCGAGGCGGGCGCCGGTGTCGGCGAGGACCGTGGCCACGACGGCCTGGATCTGGGCGGGGAGCATGCCGCCGTTGGTGTCGCAGAGGATGACGACGTCGGCGCCGGCCTCGTGGGCGGCGCGGACGACGGCCTTGGCGTAGTCGGGGTTGGCCTTGTAGCCGTCGAAGAAGTGCTCGCAGTCGACGAAGACGCGGCGGCCCTCGGAGACCAGGTGGGAGACGGTGTCGCGGACCATCTCCAGGTTCTCGTCGAGGGTGGTGCGCAGGGCGAGCTCGACGTGCCGGTCGTGCGACTTGGCGACCAGCGTGACGACCGGGGCGCCGGATTCGAGGAGCGCCCTGACCTGCGGGTCCGCGGCCGCGTCGCCGCCCGGTCTGCGCGTGGCGCCGAAGGCGACGAGCTGCGCGTGCTGGAAGGCGATCTCCTGGCGGGCGCGGGCGAAGAACTCCGTGTCGCGCGGGTTGGCCCCGGGCCAGCCGCCCTCGATGAAGCCCACGCCGAACTCGTCGAGGTGCCGTGCGATGGTCAGCTTGTCCGCGACGGTGAGGTTGATGCCTTCACGCTGCGCCCCGTCGCGCAGCGTCGTGTCGAAGACATGGAAGCTGTCGTCGAGGCCCGGGCTCTCGGCGTTCTCCGTGGTCATGGCTGTGATGGCTCCTGTCGGATGTGGCTCCGGAAGGTATGGATCCACTTGCCCCCATTCTCGCGCGGCGTCGGTCTCCGGCGTGGATGGGGCCGGAAAACGAAAAAACCCCTCGCGGGTGCGAGAGGTCTGCGCGCGGGTCTGGGGCACGGTGTCCACTGCCGCGGGGGTCGTGCCGCGATTCAGTGGCCACTGCGGACCGGCGCGCCGCTGCCGATAATCATCGTGGTAGCGAGCACGCCGGAAGTCTGACACAGGTGCCGTCCCGGCGGGACGGGGATCTCACGATACGGGCAGTCGGTCCGGCTTCCGGCCGGGCCGGGCGTCGCCGCCGTCCGCGCCGACCCGGCCCAGGTCGATGTCCCGGGTCTCCCGCATCGTGAGGTAGACGATCAGGGAGACGGCCGCGCAGCCCGCCACGTACCAGTAGAAGCCCGACTCGACGCCCGCGTCCTTGAACCAGAGGGCCACGTACTCGGCCGTTCCGCCGAAGAGGGCGTTGGCGACGGCGTACGGCAGGGCGACGCCGAGGGCGCGGATGCCGGTGGGGAAGAGCTCGGCCTTCACGCAGGCGTTGATCGAGGTGTAGCCGGTGACGACGACGAGGGCGAGCAGCGACAGCCCGAGGGCCGGCCAGAAGGAGCCCGCGTGCTTCAGCATCGTGAGGATCGGGACGGTGAGGAGGGTGGAGCCCACCGCGAAGGTGATGAGCAGGGGGCGGCGGCCGATCCGGTCGGAGAGGGCCCCGGCCAGCGGCTGGAGGCCGGCGAAGACGATGAGGGCGCAGAAGGAGACCAGGGTGGCGGTCTGCTTGGGGAGGCCGGCGGAGTTGGAGAGGTACTTGGTGAGGTAGGTGGTGTACGTGTAGTACGCCACGGTCCCGCCCATGGTGAGCGCGACGACGAGGAAGGCCTCGCGCCGGTGCGCCCAGAGCGCCGTGAGGGTGCCCTTCTGGTCACTCGCGACCCCGTCGTCGGCGCTGGTCTCGTACACCTCCGTCTCCAGCATGGTGCGGCGCAGGTAGAAGACGACGGCCGCGCCGAGGGCGCCGATGACGAAGGGGATGCGCCAGCCCCAGCCGTGCAGGGCCTCGGTGGAGAGGGTGTGCTGGAGGACGAGCAGCAGGCCGAGGCCGAGGATCTGGCCGGCGGTCATCGACACGTACTGGAAGCTGGAGGCGAAGCCGCGGTGCTCGGGGGCCGAGGCCTCGGTGAGGTAGGTGGCGCTGGCGGCGTACTCGCCGCCGACGGAGAGGCCCTGGAGGAGGCGGGCGACCAGGAGCACGGCGGCGCCGCCGTACCCGGCGACGGAGTAGGTGGGCGCGACCGCGATGAGGAGCGCGGAGGCGGACATCAGGGTGACGGTGAGGGTGAGGGCCGCCTTGCGGCCCTTGCGGTCGCCGACCCGGCCGAGGAGCCAGCCGCCGACGGGCCGCATGAAGAAGCCGACGGCGAAGATGCCGGCGGTGTTCATGAGTTTGGCCGTGTCGTTCCCCTCGGGGAAGAACGCCCCCGCGAAGTAGGTGGCGAAGCTGGCGTACACGAACCAGTCGAACCACTCGACCATGTTGCCGGCGGAGCCGACCCAGATCTTCTTCCAGTGCTCTCGTCCCATGGACCGGAACCGTGCCGGAGGTGACGCCGGGGCAACAAGGGTGCAGCGGGCAACGATCCCGTGTACTTGCGTGCGTTGCGGTCGCGGGCCGCCGGGGCGACCGGCGCCGGGGGCCTGCGGGCCGGCCCGCGGCTACGGTCGGGGCAGCAGATCCTGCTCGATGAACTCCCGTACGTGCGACAGGACTTGCTCGCGTCCGGTGCCGGGTACGCCCACGGCGACGTGCACGCTGAAGCCGTCCAGGAGGGCCCTCGTGCGGGTGGCGAAGCGGTCCGGGTCGACCGGCCGGAACTCGCCGCGCGAGACGCCCTCGGCGAGGATCGCGACCAGGTCGCGGTGCCAGGCGCCCTCGATGGCGGCCTGCCGGATCCGGGCGTCGGCGTCGGCGTTCTGGGACCGGTTCCAGACCTCCAGCCAGAGGATCCAGTGCGGATCGCGCGGGCCGTCGGGCACGTACACGTCGACGTACCCGTCGAGCCGCTCGCGGGCGGTCCCGGGCCGGGAGAGCAGCGCGCTCCGCTCCGCGCCGAGGCGACCCTCGCTCCACTCCAGGGTCTGGAGCAGCAGTTCGTCCTTGGTGCGGAAGTAGTAGAGCAGGTGCCCGCTGCTCATTCCGACCTGCCGGCCGAGCCCCGCCATGGTGAGCCCGTCGAGCCCGCGCTCGGCGATGGTGCCCATGGCGGCGGCGAGCAGTTCCTCGCGCGGCGGGGCGGCCTGGTTGCGCCGGCG
>NZ_RDBH01000141.1:867598-899339 GCF_008042145.1 Streptomyces sp. adm13(2018) | reverse complement strand
CGGGTCACTCGTACGTTCTACCTCATCCCCTCCCGGCCTCAGACCTTCGGCTGCTGCTGGGTGATGCAGTGGATGCCGCCCCCACCTGCGAAGATCGTGCGGGCGTCGACCAGGACGACCTCGCGCTCCGGGAAGAGGCGGCGGAAGATCTCGGCGGCCAGCTCGTCGTGCGGGTCGTCGAAGGCGCAGAGGACCACGCCGCCGTTGCACAGGTAGTGGTTGATGTACGAGTAGTCGACCCAGTCGCCCTCCTCGTCCTTCAGGACGGTCGGGGCCGGGATCTCGACGACCTCCAGGGGGCGGCCCTGCGCGTCGGTCTGGCCGCGCAGGATGTTCACGTACATCCGGGAGCGCTCGTAGTCGGGGTGGGCCGGGTCCTGCTGGCTGTGGACGAGGACCGTGCCGGGGCGCGCGAAGGCGGCGACGATGTCGACGTGGCCCTGGGTGCCGTAGAGGCCGTAGTCGCCGCTGAGGCCGTGCGGGAGCCAGATCGCCTTCGTCGTGCCGAGTCTGGCGTGGATCTCGCCCTCGACCTGCTCGCGCGTCCATCCGGGGTTGCGGCCGGAGCCGAGCTGGACGGTGTCGGTCAGCAGGACGGTGCCCTCGCCGTCGACGTGCAGGGCGCCGCCCTCGTTCACCAGGGACGAGGAGAGGACCGGGACGCCCGCCGCGTCCGCGACGTGCCGCGCGATCTTCGAGTCGTGCTCCCAGCGGGCCCAGTCCTGGGCGCCCCAGCCGTTGAACACCCAGTCCACGGCGGCCAGTCCGGCGCCGTCGGTGACGAAGGTCGGGCCGATGTCGCGCATCCAGGCGTCGTCGAGGTCCCGCTCGACCAGCTCGACGTCCTCGCCCACGAGGGCGCGGGCCGACTCGGCGTCGCCGGGCGCCACCACCAGCGTGACCGGCTCGAAGCGGCGTACGGCACGGGCCACGGACGCCCAGGCGGTACGGGCCTCGGCCAGCTCCTCGGCGTTGGTGAAGGTGGGGTTGGGGCTGGGCCAGGCCATCCAGGTGCGCTCGTGCGGCATCCACTCGGCAGCCAGCCGAAGACGATCACCCCCAGGCAGAGGTTGGACCCGAGCAGGATCGCGACGAGATCCCGGGGCCCGCTGGTGCGTTCGACCTCGGGGACGGTGTCGACTCCGCGCTGTTCTATGGGCATGGGGTCTCCTGGGGGACGGGAGCGGCGGGCCGTCCGACCGGGCGGGACGCGTAGGGCCGTCCGACCACGGCCGACCCCGCACCGTCCTTTTGAGCGACACTCTAAATGTTCAGCCGCTTTCCTCCAAGCATTGACTCCACCGGCTGGCTCGGGTCACATTGAGCGTCGCTCTAAACATGCCCCGCCGCTCCCGTCCCCCAGGAGACCCCATGCCCATAGAACAGCGCGGAGTCGACACCGTCCCCGAGGTCGAACGCACCAGCGGGCCCCGGGATCTCGTCGCGATCCTGCTCGGGTCCAACCTCTGCCTGGGGGTGATCGTCTTCGGCTGGCTGCCGGTCTCCTTCGGGCTCGGGCTCTGGGCCTCGGTGACCTCCGTCGTCACCGGCACCCTCGTCGGCGTGGCCGTCACCGCCCCGCTGGCCCTCGTGTCGCTCCGTACCGCCACCAACCTCTCCACCTCCTCCGGCGCCTTCTTCGGCGTACGGGGACGGCTGGTCGGCTCGGTGGTCGGTCTGCTGCTCTCCCTCGGATACACGGCGCTGACCCTCTGGATCGGCGGCGACGTGATGGTGGGGACGCTCGCCCGGCTGGTCGGCCTGCCGACCGGCGGCGCCGCGCACGCCGCCGTCTACGCGCTGCTGGCCGCCGGCACCGCGGTCGCCGCGGTGTTCGGCTACCGGCTGCTGCTCAAGCTGAGCAAGGCGCTCTCCGTCGTGATGACCGTGCTCCTCGCCCTCGGGGTCCTGGCGTACGCCGGCGACTTCACGGCGGCCGCGGTGCCGGACACCCCGTACCTGCTCGGCTCGTTCTGGCCGACCTGGCTGCTCTCGGCGGTGGCGGCGGGCCTCAGCGGACCGGTCGCGTTCATCACCCTGCTCGGCGACTACACCCGGTACGTCTCCCCCGAGCGGCACAGCTCCCGGTCCGTCTGGCGGGCCACCTGTCTCGGTCTGCTCGTCGGGCTCCTGGTCCCCCAGCTCTTCGGCACGTTCACGGCGCTCGCCGCCCGCGGCGGACTCGACTACGCCGGGCCGCTGGTCGCCGCCTCGCCCGTCTGGTACCTCGTCCCGCTGCTGCTCGCGGCCACCGCCGGCTCCGTCGGCAACGCCGGGCTGATGCTGTACTCGATGGGCCTCGACCTGGACGCCATCCTGCCCCGGGCCACCCGGGCGCGCGCCACGCTCGTGGTCGCGGCGGTCGCGACGGCCTTCGTCTTCCTCGGCCACTTCGCCTCGGACGCGCAGTCGGCGATGACCTCGTTCGTGCTGCTGCTCACGGCGATCGGCACGCCCTGGGCGGTGATCACCCTGATCGGCCACGTGCGCTGCCGGGGCGCGTACGACCCGGAGGCCCTCCAGGTCTACAACCGGCGCTCGCGCGGCGGGATCTACTGGTTCTCGGCGGGCTGGCACCCGCGCGCCACCGCCTCCTGGGCGATCGGCGCGGCGGCCGGCCTCGCCGCGGTGTCGACGCCGATGTACGAGGGGCCGCTGCTCGCACTGACCGGCGGGATCGACTGCAGCTTCGTGCTGTCGGGTCTGGTGGGCGGGACCCTGTACGCGGTCCTGACGCCGAACAGGGCCCCCGGGACCGTGACGGCCCCGGAAGCCCTGGCGCGGGTGGAGTAGACACCGGCCCAGCTGGTGCATCCGGCGGGCGGGGTACCTACTAGCCCAGCTGGTGCATCCAGCCGTGGACGTCCTCGGCCCGGCCGGTCTGGACGGCGAGGAGCGCCTCACGGAGCCTCATCGTGACCTCGCCGGGCTCGCCGTCCGACTGCTGCCACTCGCCCCGGGCGGACTTCACCGTGCCGACCGGGGTGATCACGGCCGCGGTGCCGCAGGCGAAGACCTCGGTCAGGGTGCCGTTCTCGCTGTCGGTCTGCCACTGGTCGATGGAGATCCGGGACTCCTCCGACTCGTAGCCGAGGTCCTCGGCGACCTTGAGGAGCGAGTCGCGGGTGATGCCCGCGAGCAGCGAGCCGGTGAGGGTCGGGGTGACGATCTTGTTCCCGTACACGAAGTACAGGTTCATGCCGCCGAGCTCCTCGACCCACTTGTGCTCGACCGCGTCGAGGTAGGCGACCTGGATGCAGCCCCTCTCGGCGGCCTCGGCCTGGGCGAGCAGGGAGGCGGCGTAGTTGCCGCCGGTCTTGGCGTCGCCGACGCCGCCGGGGACGGCGCGGACCCGGTCCTCGGAGGCCCAGATGGCGACCGGCTTGACGCCCGCCGGGAAGTACGCGCCGGCCGGGGAGGCGATGACCACGAACAGGTACTCGTTGGCCGGGCGGACACCGAGGCCGACCTCGGTCGCGATCATGAACGGACGCAGGTAGAGGGACTCCTCGCCGCCGTGCGCGGGCACCCACGCCCGGTCCTGGCGGACCAGGACGTCGCAGGCCTCGATGAAGGTCTCGACCGGAAGCTCCGGCATGCCGAGGCGGCGCGCGGAGTACTGGAAGCGGCGGCCGTTGGCGTCGGGGCGGAAGGTGGCGACGGAGCCGTCGGGGTGGCGGTAGGCCTTCAGGCCCTCGAAGATCTCCTGCGCGTAGTGGAGGACGCTGGTCGCCGGGTCCAGGTGCAGCGGGCCGTACGGCACGAGCTGCCCGTCGTGCCAGCCGCGTCCCTCGGTCCACCGGATGGTGACCATGTGGTCGGTGAAGTGGCGGCCGAACCCGGGGTTGGCCAGGATCGCCTCGCGCTCCGCGTCGGACAGCGGGCTGGAGGAGGGCTTGAGCTCGATGGTGGGCGTCGTCATGAGTGCGTGTCCTTCACCGGTTGTGTGTGTCGGACCGCGCTCACGCCTCTGTCTGCGGCTGACGTCCGCGGTACGTGGACGTCCGAGCATGCCCGCATGCCGCGGCCCCACGTTCGATTATCGCTCGTGGGGACCGGTGCGTGAAACGGGTGAACACGGTCCAGGGTTCGATGGTTGCACCCTGCGGCCGCACAGGTACAGCCGCCGGGCGCTTGAGGCGACCCGGCGGCTGCTGTGGAGAGTCAGTCGGCGCGGGTCAGCTCGCTACTCGCGCGGCGAGCGCGTCGCCGATCTCGTCCGTCGTGCGGACGGAGTCGCCCCGCTCGGTGAGGTCGGCCGCGACGGCCTCCTCGACCCGGACGGCCTCGGTCTCGTAGCCGAGGTGGCGCAGCAGGAGCGCGACGGAGAGGACGGTGGCCGTGGGGTCGGCCTTGCCCTGACCCGCGATGTCCGGCGCGGAGCCGTGGACCGGCTCGAACATGGACGGGAACGCGCCGCTCGGGTTGATGTTGCCCGAGGCGGCGACGCCGATGCCGCCGGAGACGGCCGCGGCGAGGTCGGTGATGATGTCGCCGAAGAGGTTGTCGGTGACGATCACGTCGAAGCGGGCCGGGTCGGTGACGAGGAAGATCGTCGCGGCGTCGACGTGCAGGTAGTCGGTGGTGACGTCGGGGAACTCGGCCGCGACCTTGTGGAACGTGTCCGTCCAGAGGTGGCCGGCGAAGGTCAGCACGTTGTTCTTGTGGACCAGCGTGAGCTTCTTGCGCGGGCGGGCCTGGGCGCGGGCGAAGGCGTCGCGGACGACCCGCTCGACACCGAAGGCGGTGTTGACCGAGACCTCGGTGGCGACCTCGTGCGGGGTGCCCTTGCGGATCGTGCCGCCGTTGCCGGTGTACGGGCCTTCGGTGCCCTCGCGGACCACGACGAAGTCGATCTCGGGCTGCCCGGCGAGCGGGGTCGCGACGCCGGGGAGCAGCTTCGAGGGACGCAGGTTCACGTGGTGGTCGAAGGCGAAGCGGAGCTTCAGGAGGAAGCCGCGCTCAAGGACCCCGGACGGCACCGACGGGTCGCCGATGGCGCCGAGCAGGATGGCGTCGTGCTTCTTGAGCGAGTCGAGGTCGGCGTCGGTGAGGGTCTCACCGGTGGCGTGGTAGCGCTTCGCGCCGAAGTCGTACTCCTCGGTCTCCAGCTTCACGTCCTGGGGAAGGACGGCCGCGAGGATCTTGAGGCCCTGGGCCACGACCTCCTGGCCGATGCCGTCGCCGGGAATGACTGCGAGATTGATGCTGTGAGACATGTCGGCACCCTACTCTTCGTCCCATCGTCTGACACGTCTCGTCCATCATGTGGACGAAGCGCCATTCGGGTGACGGGGTGTCAGTGGCCGGTGGAGCCGCCGTTGTCACGGCGGTCGAGGGCGCGCTGGAGGGCGGCGGCGGCGTTCTGCCGGGCCTCGTCGCTGGGACGGTTGGCGGAGTGGCGGACGCGGCGGGCGGTCTGAGTTGCCATGGGGGATCGACTCCTTGAGATCAGTGGTGATCCGGCGTGCGGAGATCAGTGGTGATCGAAGGTGCCGGCAGGGGCGGGGAGCGCCGCCGCAGGGGTTGCCTGCACAGGGCGTCGCGCTCTCGACCGCCATTCGCTGATGAAGCGAGACGTTCGGCTTCTACAAAGCTAGGGCAGGTCCCCTCATCTGTCTCCACAATTACTCGGACTTCCTACTATCTGAGACGGGACACCACGGCGCGTCAGCCCGCGATGGCCCGCAGCTCGCGGATGAGGGCCAGGTGGGACCCGCCGGCCAAGGCGCCGCCGACCCACAGGCCCCGCCGGTCCCGCAAGCCCCACCGACCCACACCGACCTCGCCCCGATGGGCAGCGACCCCACCACCCTCGGCTCCACTATCTAGTTTGCATTCCTACCTAGCTGGTGCTGCAATACACCCCATGGCCGCAGACCGCAGATCCAGCTGGCTCAAGGGAGTCCTCGACCTGCTCGTCCTCTCCCGCCTGACCGACGGCGAGAGCTACGGGTACGAGATCGCCAAGGCCCTCGCCGAGGCAGGGCTCGGCGAGATCAAGGGCGGGACGCTCTATCCCGTACTGAACCGCCTGGAGGAAGCGGGTCTGGTGGAGGCCGAGTTCCGCGCCGCGGAGCGCGGCCCGGGGCGCCGCTACTACCGGCTCACCGCGCGGGGGCGCGAGCACCTCGCCGCCGAGAGCCGCGACTGGCTGCGCTTCCACCGCGCCGTCGAGACCACGCTCCACCCAGGGGGAACCACCGCATGACGACCGCATCCGACCGCTACTTCACCGAGCYCGCCGACGCGCTGCGCACCGCGGGGGTGCCGCCGGAGCAGATCGACGCCACCGTCGAGGACCTGCGCGGGCACCTCTCCGGCACCGGGGCGCACCCGGAGGAGGAGTTCGGCCCGGCCGCCGCGTTCGCCGCCCGGCTCGGCGGGCTCGCGCCGCTGCCGGGTGAACCGGACGGCCGGGCGGAGAGCTGGACCTGGACGGCGGATCTCTTCAACGACCGCCGGATGCTCGCCGTCCACGGCGACCAGGGCTGGGAGGTGGAGTCGCTGGACGCCCTCGGCCGGTTCGTCTGCCGCCGCCCGGCGACGGCGACCCTGCGCTGGGAGTACCGCCGGGAGGTCATCGGGGCCGGGCGGCGCGCCAGGGTCCTGGCCGAGCTGGAGCCGGAGGGCTGGGAGCCGTGCGGGGAGTGGCTGGTGTACGGCTACTTCAAGCGGCCGCGCGCGGCGACGGCCGGCCCCGCCGGCGCCCTGGACACCCGGCCGGCCACCCCGCACCGGTGGCTGTTCCTGAGCCGCCGCGGCAAGGCGGCACTCGCGGTGTGGGTGGTCGTGGTGGGGGCCGCGACGGC
This sequence comes from Streptomyces sp. adm13(2018), assembly GCF_008042145.1. GTDB lineage: Bacteria > Actinomycetota > Actinomycetes > Streptomycetales > Streptomycetaceae > Streptomyces. The sequence goes on along the minus strand of NZ_RDBH01000141.1, from coordinate 892,527 downwards.
GGCGTGCTTCATCGGGACGCTCGGCACGGGCGGGCTGGCGATCACCATCGCCCTCGCCTCGATGTTCTCCGCCCTGTTCACCTCGCACCTGGAGACGGCCAGGGGGCGGGTGGAGCAGGAGCGCCCGAAGGGCTCCTGACTCCTCCTCACATCACGTCGCCGTCGCGCCAGTCGAAGACGAGCGCGGCGGCCGGATCGGGCAGCCCCAGGCCGGCGGCCGGGCGCAGCAGGACGCACCCCTCCTCCTCGGGGAGCCGGACGATCCCCTCGGGGCTCATGGCCTCGATGCGCCCCTCCCAGACCTGCCAGCCGCGCGCCCGGTAGAGCCCGGCTCCGTCGTCCGAGGCACCAAGGGCCCCGAAGGCGTGCGTCCCGTCGATGACCCGCTCCAGTGCGGCCATGACGGCGCCGCCGAGTCCCCGCCGCCGGAGGTCGGCCCGGACGGCGACGCCCTCGACGTAGCCGACGCGGTGGGAGCGCCCGCGGTGGCGGGCCCGGCGCAGGACGACGGCGCCGTGGGCGGCGATGCCGTGCGCGTCCTCGATCCAGGCGTGGACCCCGCCGAGGCAGTGGTCCCAGTCGTCGTCGGAGAAGTCCTCACCGAAGGCGTCGTCGAGCAACGCGCGTACGGAGCGGAGCCGGTCGGCCCCGAGTTCGTGGGTGGGCGCGGTCCTCACGGTCATGCGAACAGGCTCCCACACCCTCCCCCGCCCCTCTCTAACCCTTAAAGCGACATTGACAGGTTAGTTGAGGCCTGCTTGAGTCGACCCATAACCACTGTCACGCACACAAGGGGTTAGAGATGACGAACGCCGTCCTGTCCGTCCACCACTGCACGGCCACGGTCCGGGGCCACGAGATCGCCTACCGGGAGGCCGGTCCGGCCGACGCGCCCGTCCTCCTCCTGCTGCACGGCTTCCCGACCAGCTCGCACATGTTCCGCGACCTGATCCCGCTGCTCGCCGACCGCTACCGTCTGATCGCCCCCGACCACCTGGGCTTCGGCCGCAGCGCGGCGCCCGACGCGGCCGACTTCTCGTACACCTTCGCCGAACTGGCCGAGCTCACTTCGGAGTTCACCGAGGCCCTGGGGCTGGAGCGGTTCGCGCTCTACGTCCAGGACTACGGCTCCCCCATCGGCCTGCGCCTCGCCCTGGCCCACCCGGAGCGGATCACGGCGATCGTCACGCAGAACGGCAACGCGTACGAGGAGGGCCTCGGCGCCGAGGCCTGGGCGCCGGTCTTCGCCCTGATCGAGGAGCGCACCCCGGAGACGGAGGCGCCGGTGCGCGCCCTCCGCTCCCCCGACGGCATCCGGTGGCAGTACGAGACGGGGGTGCCGGCCGCGTACCGGGACCTGCTGAGCCCGGACGCCTGGCACCACGACGCCGCGCTGATGGCCCGCGAGGGGCAGGACGACATCCAGCTCGGTCTGATCGCCGACTACGGCTCCAACGTCGCGCTGTACCCGGCCTTCCAGGAGTACCTCCGCACCAGCCGGGTCCCGCTGCTGGCGGTCTGGGGCGAGGGCGACGAGATCTTCGTCCCGGCCGGGGCCGAGGCCTTCCGCCGGGACCTGCCGGACGCCGAGATCCACCTGCTGCCCACGGGCCACTTCGCCCTGGAGACCCACGCGCCGGCGATCGCGGAACTGATCGGGGACTTCCTCGCGCGGCGCGCCGACCTCAGGCCGTAGCCCGCTCCAGATCGCGGCCGACCCGCTCCAGCCACCCGGCGAGCTCCTCCCGGGAGGAGGCCTCGCCCCCACTGAGGGCGGCGGCCTGCGCGTCCGTGATCCGGTCGGACCCCGACGCGGTGAGCAGCCCGTGGAGCCGCTTCACCAGGGACATCATCCGCAACGCGTCGAGATGCTCGACCGCGTCGACCCCGTGCCCAGGGCCGAGTGTCGTCGAACCGGGCATGTCGCACCTCCTCGCCGATCCCCCTCCCAGCAGCCTAAGCCCCCCGAATGAGAACCGCCCCATCAAGGAGACCCTGGTCCCGCCGACCGAGTACGACTACCCCCACATGGGCTGACCCCCCGGCCTCCGGGGAGGCCGGGGGGTCAGCCCATGTGGGGGTAGTCGTACTCGGTCGGCGGGACCAGGGTCTCCTTGATGGCGCGGGTCAGCGTCCAGCGCATCAGGTTCTGCGGGGCGCCCGCCTTGTCGTTGGTGCCCGACGCGCGGCCGCCGCCGAAGGGCTGCTGGCCGACGACGGCGCCGGTCGACTTGTCGTTGATGTAGAAGTTGCCCGCGGCGAAGCGGAGCTTCTCCATCGTGTACGCGGTGGCCGCGCGGTCGCCGGAGATGACCGAGCCGGTGAGGGCGTAGTCCGAGACCGACTCCATCTGGGTCAGCATCGCGTCGTACCCGTCGGCGGCGCTGTCGTCGTACACGTGGATCGCCAGGATCGGACCGAAGTACTCGGCCTTGAAGACCTCGTTCTCCGGGTCGGTGCACGCGATGACGGTCGGGCGGACGAAGTAGCCCACCGAGTCGTCGTACGTGCCGCCGGCGATGATCGTGCAGGTCGGGTCGGCCGCGGCGCGGTCGATCGCGGCCTTGTTCTTGGCGAACGAGCGCTCGTCGATGACGGCGCCGATGAAGTTCGACAGGTCGGTGACGTCACCCATGGTGATGCCGTCGACCTCGGCCGCGAACTCCTCCTTGAAGCCGTCGTTCCAGATCGACGCGGGGACGTACGCACGCGAGGACGCGGAGCACTTCTGGCCCTGGAACTCGAAGGAGCCGCGGGTCAGCGCGGTCTTGAGGATGGCGCGGTCGGCGCTGGGGTGCGCGACGACGAAGTCCTTGCCGCCGGTCTCGCCGACGATCCGCGGGTACGAGCGGTACTTCTCGATGTTGGTGCCGACCGTCTTCCACAGGTGCTGGAAGGTCCTGGTCGAGCCGGTGAAGTGGATGCCGGCCAGGTCGCGGTGGTTCAGGGCCACCTCGGAGACGGCGATGCCGTCGCCGGTCACCAGGTTGATGACGCCCTTCGGCAGGCCGGCCTCCTCCAGGAGCTCCATGAGGAGCACGGCGGAGTGGGTCTGCGTCGGGGACGGCTTCCAGACCACCACGTTGCCCATGAGGGCGGGGGCGGTGGGCAGGTTGCCCGCGATGGCCGTGAAGTTGAACGGCGTGATCGCGTAGACGAAGCCCTCCAGCGGGCGGTGGTCCAGACGGTTCCACACACCGGGGGAGTTCGCCGGCGGCTGCTCCGCGAGGATCTGGCGGGCGTACGCCACGTTGAAGCGCCAGAAGTCGACGAGCTCGCACGGGGTGTCGATCTCGGCCTGCTGGGCGGTCTTCGACTGGCCGAGCATCGTGGACGCGGCCAGCGTCTCGCGCCACGGGCCGGCGAGCAGCTCGGCGGCGCGCAGGATGATCGCGGCACGGTCGTCGAAGGACATCGCGCGCCAGGCCGGGGCCGCGGCCAGGGCCGCGTCGATCGCGTCCTGGGCGTCCTGCGCGGTGGCGCCGCGGAAGGTGCCGATGACGGCCTGGTGGTTGTGCGGCTGGACGACCTTGAACTCCTCGCCGCCGCCGAGGCGCTTCTCGCCGCCGATGGTCATCGGCAGCTCGCGCGGGTTCTCGGCCAGCTCCTTGAGCTTGACCTCCAGCCGGGCGCGCTCGGGGGAACCGGGGGCGTAGCTGTGCACCGGCTCGTTGACCGGAGCGGGGACCTGGGTGACAGCGTCCATGAGTCGCGTAACTCCTTGTGAGGGGTGGGGGGCTCAGCCCTTGGTGAGGATGGAGCGGACGAAGAAGAGGAGGTTGGCCGGCTTCTCCGCGAGGCGCCGCATGAAGTAGCCGTACCAGTCGGTGCCGTACGCGGTGTAGACACGCATCCGGTGGCCCTCGGCCGCGAGGCGGTGCTGCTCCTCGCTGCGGATGCCGTACAGCATCTGGAACTCGTACTCGTCCAGCTTGCGCCCGGCGCGGCGGGCGAGCTCCTGGCCGATGGAGATCAGGCGCGGGTCGTGGGAGCCGATCATCGGGTAGCCCTCGCCGTCCATCAGGATCTTCATGATCCGGACGTACGCCTTGTCGATGCCGGGCTTGTCCTGGATGGCGACGGAGGCGGGCTCCTTGTAGGCGCCCTTCACGATCCGGACGCGGGAGCCGTTCGCGGCGAGGCGGCGGGCGTCGTCCTCGGTGCGGAAGAGGTAGGCCTGGATGACGCAGCCGGTCTGCGGGTGGTCCTTCCGCAGCTCCTCGTGGATCGCGAACATCGAGTCGAGGGTCGTGTGGTCCTCGGCGTCCAGCGTGACCGTGGTGCCGATCTCGGCGGCGGCCGCGACGACCGGGCGGACGTTCGCGAGGGCCAGCTCGTGGCCGTTCTCCAGCGACTGGCCGAACATCGAGAGCTTGACGGACATCTCGGCGCGCTCGCCGAGACCCAGCTCCTTCAGACGCCCGATGAGCTCCAGGTACGCGTCACGGGCGGCGTGCGACTGCTCGACGGTGGTGATGTCCTCACCGACGACGTCGAGGGTGACCTCCAGGCCGCGGTCGCTCAGCTCCTGGACGATCGGGACGACGTCCTCGACCGTCTGACCGGCGATGAAGCGGGCGACGACCTGCTTGGTCCCGGGGGCGGCCGACACGAAACGGCGCATCTTGTCGCTGCGCGACGCGGCGAGGATCACGGGACCCAGCACGGGGACCTCCAGAAGGACAGGGTGACGAAGGGGGCCGTACCCGGTCTTTGCGAAGAATCCGGGAACAGCACGAAGAACCACCGTGAAACCTAGGGACCGCTCCGATCGTCCGCCATCTACAGCTGTCACGCATCCGTGGGCCGCATCTCATACATATGTCTGAGAGGGTGCGAGAATGGCGCTGTGAAGGGCGATTACCAAGAACTGGTGGACGAGATCTCCGCGCTCCTGGGCGCACCCGCGACGCTGGAGAACCGCGATTTCGGTCTGATCGCCTTCGGCGCCCACGACAGCGACGACGACAGCGCGATGGACCCCGTCCGGACCCGGTCGATCCTGACCCGGAAGTCGACCCCGGCGGTCCGCGCCTGGTTCGAGGGCTTCGGCATCACCCGGGCGACCGGCCCGGTCCGCATCCCGGCCGCCCCGGACGCCGGGGTGTTCCGGGACCGCATCTGCCTGCCGGTACGCCATCGGGGTGTCGTCCTGGGATACGTCTGGCTGCTCGACGCCGAGCCCGGCCCCCCGCCCGCCCGGCTGGAGGCCGCCATGGAGGTGGCCACCCGCATCGGCGACCTGCTCGCCGACGAGGAGCGCGCGGACGCCGACCTCTCGCGCGAGTTCGCCGCGGCCCCGGCCTGGCGCGCGATGTCCTTCGACGACCGTGCCGCGATCATCCTGCGCGCCGCCGAGCTGCTCGCCGGCCCGTGGCGCGAGACGCTGGCCGCGTCCACGATGCTCGGCCAGTCGAAGACCGCCCAGCAGGCCGAGATCGACACCCCGTGCGAGCTCGTCGACTTCTGGCGCTTCAACGTGGCGTACGCCCGCCAGATCCTCGCGGAGCAGCCGCCGGCGAACTCCCCCGGTGTGTGGAACGGAACGCAGCAGGCGGTCCTCGCCGTCGTCCAGGTCCAGGCCGGTGAGCTGCTCGACCCGGGACAGCCGGTAGTAGAGGGTCTGCCGGTGGATGCCCAGCGCGGCCGCCGTGCGTCCCGCCTGGCCCGCACCGCCGAGGTGTTCCTCGACAACGCGGGCCAGGCGGGACGCACGGCGGCCGCGCTGGGCATCCACCGGCAGACCCTCTACTACCGGCTGTCCCGGGTCGAGCAGCTCACCGGCCTGGACCTGGACGACGGCGAGGACCGCCTGCTGCTCCACATGTCCCTCAAGTCGGCCCGGCTCTGAGGGCGGCCGGGTCCCCGCAACCGCCCGCCAGGGCCGAACAGCCGCCCCACCGTCCCTGCTTGGTCGGTTTATAGGATCTCCCCCATGACCACGGGGAACTGGGCACCGCCGACGCACACCGAGCGACTGCTGTACGAGGCGGGGGAACGCGACGACCGGGCCGCGGTCCTGGACGTCCTCGGACGGACCCGCCTCTACGTCCTCCAGGCGCGGGCGCAGGCCGACGTCCCCGACCACGTCCCTCCCCTTCTCTCCCGGCGCGACAGATCCGCCCGGCGCACCGTCGTCCCGGTGCTGACCGAGGGCATGCTGCCGCCGTGGCACCCGGACTGGGTGTTCCAGCAGACCACCCTCGGCAGGCTCGCCGCCGCCTGGCCGAACGACCGGTGGTGGCTCGCGGTCAACCCCGACACCCCGTGCGAGGCGGCCCTCCCGGCCCGGTCCGGGGACCGGCGCGCCTGGCGGGAGGCGAGCGACCGGGGCGGCGGCCCGCCCCGGGTCCGCCTGCTCACCCACGCCGGCGGCCCCCTGCACGGCCCGGTCGCGCACGCGCTCGCGCTCGGCGCGCACCTCGCCGTCCTCAACGGCCTGGTGTGGAACGGCCTCGGCGCCCAGTACGAGGACTACCCCACCGACGTCTCCCGGCTGCGCCGCCCCTGGGCCGTCCACCACCGGGCGGACTTCCGGGAGAAACTGCGGATCCTGATCGCCACCCGGCTGGTCGGCCGGATCCCCGAGTCCGTCCTGGGCATCCGGCGCACCCTCACCACCCGGCTGGGCACCACCCCGTCCGGCGAGGAGTGGGCCGCGGCGGTCGCCGCCGCGTTCGAGCGGGACGACGGCCACGGCGAGGACCGGGCCGAGGCCGCGGAGTTCCTGCGGCGGATCACCCACTACGAGGAACGGTTCCGCGCCGACGGCCTCCTGCCGCCGGACGGCCGGGTCGACACCCTCGCCGCCTTCGACCACGGCCGGGCCGTGAACGTCGTACGCCTCGCTTTGGGCGCGCGCTACTGCGACCCGGGGGAGGCCGAGGAGTCCGTCCTGAGGGTCCTCGAACCCGCGCGGCGGGCGTACCGCTCCTGGGAGGAGTTCTCGCTCGGCTATCTGCTCGCCCGGCTGATCCACTTCGACGAGGGGGATCCCGAGCCCATGTACCGGGAGTCCCTCGCCCTCCATCGCGCCCTCACCCAGGACCCTTCCAGCCCCTACCGGAACATCCCGTGGTCATGAGCTCCCGCCGCACGCCCGCACTGCGGGCCGCCTCCTGGATCCCGCCGTCCGAGACCGAGCAGCGGCTCCAGGAAGCGTCCCTCCGCGGCGACTTCCCGGGCCAGATCCGGGCCCTCGCCGACGCCGAGCTGTTCATCGCCGCACCCCGGGCCGCGGTGGACGCCGCCCCGGACGACGTCCACTGGCCGCCCCGGCAGACGGCGAAGGGCCTTCTCGTCCGGGAGATCCTCACGCGCGGGATGCTCCCGCCCTGGCATCCGGACCTGGTGTTCCACGCGGTGACCCTCCGGTGGGTCGCCGAGTTCCCCTGGCGCGACCCGCGGTTGCTCCTCGCCGTCGACCACGGCACCCCCGCGGAGCTGCTGCTGCCCACCACGCCCGAGCACCGCGCGGGATGGCTGCGCGCGTACAGCGAGCGGGAGCGGGCGGCGGGCGACCGGTTCGCGGCCCTGCGCCACGGCCCTCTCCACGGGCCGCTGGCCTTCGGCCTGGCGTGCGGCGCCCATCTGGCCTTCCGCAACGGCGTGCCGTGGAACGACGTCGGCTCGGTCTACAGCGGATACACCCAGGAACTCGACTCGCTCCGCGAGGCCTGGGGCGTGACCGGGCGCGAGGGCTGGCGGAAGGAGCTCGACGCGCTCCTCGACGGGCGCAACAGCCCGCCGGAGCCGGACTTCGCCCTCCGGGTCCGTGAGGAGCTGCGGCACGCGCGCGGTGCGGTGCCCACGCCCGACGCGTGGCGCGAGACGGCAGCGGGGCACGCCCAGGACCTGGGCGCGGGCCCGGCGGCGGTGCGGGGCATCGAGGAGCTGGTGCGCCGGATCGTGCGCTACGAGGCCCGGTTCCGCGCGGAGGGACTGCTCGCACCGGACGGCAGGGTCCGCCGGACGGTCGCCTACGACTACGGGCGGGCGGTGAACCTGGCGCGCTGGGGCCTGTCGGCCCGCTTCTGCGCGCCCCCGGAGGCCGAGCAGGCGATCGTCCACGCGGGGGCGCTGGCCCGGTCGGCGTACGCGTCCTGGGAGGAGTACTCGGCGGGGTACGCGCTGGGGAGGGTGCTGCGGTTCGACGGGGAGGAGTACGGCTGCTTCCACGAGGGCAACGTGGCCGCCCACCGCACCCTGACGGCGCACGAGGGCAGCCCCTGGCGCCACATCCCGTGGCGCTGAGCCCGGCCCGTCACTCCCCCATCAGGACCTTGAGTCCCTCGGTGAGGTCGTCGGCGGTCGGCGCCGACTCCGGGTCCACCATCCACTGGATCATGACCCCGGTGGCGAGGGCCTGGCAGAGGAGTCCGGCCACCCGGGCCTTCTCCGGCTCCGCCTCCGGGTCGATGCCGAGCATCCCCTCGGCCATGCCGAGCCGGCCCTCCCGCTGGGGCTCCTTGATGGCCTCGCGGAGCTTCTCGTCGTCGTCGAGCCGGGTGACGACCTCGGTCTGGAGCCTCCAGAGGGGGCGGCTGGCCCCGGCCGCGGCGATGACCTGCTCCCAGACGGCGTGGAAGCGCCGGTACGGGTCGGCCGGCAGCTCCCGCTTCTCCTCGCCGCCCCCGGGCCCGACCGCCTCGCCCCACTCCTCGGTGACCGCGAGGAAGGCCTGCTGGAGCAGGGCGTCCTTGGAGCCGTAGTGGTAGCCGATGGAGGCCAGGTTGGTGCCGGAGGCGGCGACGATGTCACGGGCCGTGGTCCGCCCGTACCCCTTCTCCAGGAGGCAGCGCTTGGCGCCTTCGAGCAGGTCTTCCTTGTGTCCCATGACAGCACTGTACCCGGCCGATAGACACCTGTGTAAGACGAGCGTCTATCGGCCGGGTACCGGGTCGTGCGGGGTGGAGCCTCAGATCAGGTTGACCGAGCGGGCCGAGGCCGCGCCGATCTCGGCCGAGATCTCCGTGAGCACCGTGGCCGGGACGGTGTCGTCCACGGTCAGGACGACGAGCGCCTCGCCGCCCTCCTCGGCGCGCGCCACCTGCATGCCCGCGATGTTCAGACCGGCCTGGCCGAGGATCCGGCCGACGGTGCCGACGACACCCGGACGGTCCTCGTAGCGCAGGACGACCATGTGGTCGGCGAGCGCCAGGTCCACGTCGTACTCGCCGACCGCGACGATCTTCTGCAGGTGCTTGGGGCCGGCGAGGGTGCCGGAGACCGAGACCTCCTCGCCGTTGGAGAGGGTGCCGCGGACGGTGACCACGTTGCGGTGGTCGGGCGACTCGGAGCTGGTCGTCAGGCGCACCTCGACACCGCGCTCCTGCGCGAACAGCGGGGCGTTCACGTACGACACGGTCTCGTCGACCACGTCCTCGAACACGCCCTTGAGCGCGGAGAGTTCGAGCACCTTCACGTCGTGCTGGGTGATCTCGCCGTACACCTCGACGTCGAGGCGGGCCGCGACCTCGCCCGCGAGGGCGGTGAAGATGCGGCCGAGCTTCTCGGCGAGCGGCAGCCCGGGCTTGACGTCCTCGGCGATGACACCGCCCTGGACGTTGACCGCGTCCGGCACGAGCTCACCGGCGAGCGCCAGGCGCACCGAGCGGGCGACGGCGATGCCGGCCTTCTCCTGGGCCTCGTCCGTGGACGCGCCGAGGTGCGGGGTGCAGACGACCTGGTCGAGCTCGAACAGCGGGGAGTCCGTGCAGGGCTCCTTCGCGTACACGTCGAGGCCGGCGCCGGCGACGCGGCCCTCCTTGAGCGCCGAGTACAGCGCGGCCTCGTCGACGATCCCGCCGCGCGCGGCGTTGACGATCCGGACGGAGGGCTTGACCTTGTGCAGCGCCTCGTCGCCGATGAGACCGAGGGTCTCGGGCGTCTTCGGCAGGTGGACGGTGATGAAGTCGGCGACCTCCAGGAGCTCGTCCAGGGCCAGCAGCTTCACCCCCATCTGGGCGGCGCGGGCGGGCTGCACGTAGGGGTCGTACGCGACGATCTTCATGCCGAAGGCCGACATGCGCTGGGCGACCAGGACGCCGATGCGGCCGAGGCCGACGACACCGAGGGTCTTCTCGCTCAGCTCGACGCCCGTGTACTTGGAGCGCTTCCACTCGCCGTTCTTCAGCGCGGTGTTGGCCTGCGGGATGTTGCGCGCGGTGGCGACCAGCAGACCGCAGGCCAGCTCGGCGGCGGTGACGATGTTCGACGTCGGGGCGTTGACGACCATCACGCCGGCCTTGGTGGCGGCGGAGACGTCGACGTTGTCCAGACCGACACCGGCGCGGGCGACGACGCGCAGCTTCTTCGCGACGGCGAGGGCCTCGGCGTCGACCTTGGTCGCGGAACGGACCAGGATGGCGTCCACGTCGGCGATGGCGGGCAGCAGTTCGGCGCGGTCCGCGCCGTTGCAGTGCCGGATCTCGAAGTCCGGGCCCAGGGCGTCGACGGTGGCGGGCGACAGCTCTTCAGCGATGAGTACGACGGGTTTCGAGCTCACGTGAGTCCTCACAGATCCAGTGCGGACGGCCGTCCCGACGGCCGCAGGCGGTGGAGGGGGCTTGCCGCGTGAAAGCGCACGACGCTGTGGGCCTGAACGCGAATGTTGTTGAGCAGTGTAGTGGTGCGGGGGCGCCGTTCATGCGCCTCGTTGGAAGGATCACCCGTCCGTGGTTGGACGGCGTGTCCAACGATGCGGACAGGGGTCGGACAGCTGTCCGACCCTCCCCCACGCCCCGGGGGGCGTGGGGGGACCCCCAGCCCGGGAAGGCTTACGCCTTCTCGTCGTTCACCCAGCTCATGAGCTTCCGCAGCTCCTTGCCGGTGGTCTCCAGGAGGTGGTTCTCGTCCTGGGACTTGTACTCGTTGTACTTCTTCAGGCCGCCGTGGTACTCGGCCATCCACTCCTTGGCGAAGGTGCCGTCCTGGATCTCCGCGAGGACCTTCTTCATCTCGGCCTTGGTGGCGTCGGTGATGATCCGCGGGCCGGTGACGTAGTCGCCCCACTCGGCGGTCTCGGAGACCGACCAGCGCATCTTCTCCAGGCCGCCCTCGTACATGAGGTCGACGATGAGCTTCAGCTCGTGCAGGCACTCGAAGTAGGCGATCTCCGGCTGGTAGCCGGCCTCGGTCAGGGTCTCGAAGCCCGCCTTGACCAGCGCCGCGGTGCCACCGCAGAGGACGGCCTGCTCGCCGAAGAGGTCGGTCTCGGTCTCCTCGGTGAAGGTCGTCTTGATGACGCCGGCGCGGGTGCCGCCGATGCCCTTGGCGTACGAGAGCGCCAGCGCGAAGGCGTTGCCGGTCGCGTCCTGCTCGACGGCCGCGATGCACGGGACGCCGCGGCCCTCCTCGTACTGACGGCGGACCAGGTGACCCGGGCCCTTCGGGGCGACCAGGGCGACGTCGATGCCCTCGGGCACCTTGATGAAGCCGTAGCGGACGTTCAGGCCGTGGCCGAAGAAGAGCGCGTCGCCCTCCTTCAGGTTGTCCTTGATGGACTCCTCGTAGACCTGGGCCTGGATCGGGTCCGGGGTCAGGATCATGATGAGGTCGGCCTCGGCGGCCGCCTCGGCGACGGAAACCACGCGCAGGCCCTGCTCCTCGGCCTTGGCCTTGGACTTCGACCCCTCCTGCAGACCGACGCGGACGTCGACACCGGAGTCACGGAGCGACAGCGCGTGGGCGTGGCCCTGGCTGCCGTATCCGATCACCGCGACCTTGCGGCCCTGGATGATGGACAGGTCGGCGTCGTCGTCGTAGAACAGCTCGGCCACTGGGTATCTCCTTGAAGTGCTGGTGTTGCGTCCCACCGTACGGCGGGGAGCGGGAGGAAGGTTTTCGGGTCTCGTCAGTCGGACCGGCGGGTGGACCGCCGGTCGACCTCCGACGACTCTGCGGCGTCGGACCTCAGGCGCTGCGGTCGAGGGCCCGGAGGGACCGGTCCGTGATGGACCGGGAACCACGCCCTATGGCGATCGTGCCGGACTGCACCAGCTCCTTGATGCCGAACTGCTCCAGCATCTTCAGCATGGCCTCGAGCTTGTCACTCGATCCGGTGGCCTCGATGGTGACCGCCTCGGGCGAGACGTCCACGGTCTTGGCGCGGAACAGCTGCACGATCTCGACGATCTGGGAGCGGGTCTCGTTGTCGGCGCGGACCTTCACCAGGACGAGCTCGCGCTGGATCGCAGCGCTGGGCTCGAGTTCGACGATCTTCAGGACGTTGACCAGCTTGTTGAGCTGCTTGGTCACCTGCTCCAGGGGCAGGTCCTCGACACTGACCACGATGGTGATGCGGGAGATGTCGGGGTGCTCGGTGACGCCGACGGCGAGGGAGTCGATGTTGAAGCCGCGGCGCGAGAACAGGGCGGCGATCCGGGCGAGGATGCCGGGCGTGTTCTCGACGAGAACGGAGAGCGTGTGCTTGGTGGACATGGTCTGGGTCTCTTCCTGTTCGCTCTGCTTCGTTCCGCGCTTCAGTCGTCTTCGCCGTCGCCGAAGTCGGGGCGGACGCCCCGGGCGGCCATGACCTCGTCGTTCGAGGTGCCGGCGGCGACCATCGGCCAGACCTGGGCGTCCTCGTGGACGATGAAGTCGATGACGACGGGACGGTCGTTGATCGCGTTGGCCTCGGCGATGACCTTGTCCAGGTCGGCCGGGTCCTCACAGCGCAGGGCGACACAGCCCATGGCCTCGGACAGCTTGACGAAGTCGGGGACGCGGGTGCCCTTGTTCGCCTGGACGTCGTCCGGACCGGAGTGCAGGACGGTGTTCGAGTAGCGCTGGTTGTAGAAGAGGGTCTGCCACTGGCGGACCATCCCGAGGGCGCCGTTGTTGATGATGGCGACCTTGATCGGGATGTTGTTCAGGGCGCAGGTGGTGAGTTCCTGGTTGGTCATCTGGAAGCAGCCGTCGCCGTCGATCGCCCAGACCGGGCGGTCGGGCATGCCGGCCTTGGCTCCCATCGCGGCGGGCACCGCGTACCCCATCGTGCCCAGGCCGCCCGAGTTCAGCCAGGTGGCCGGGCGCTGGTACTCGATGAAGTGGGCGGCCCACATCTGGTGCTGGCCGACGCCCGCGGCGAAGATCGTGTCGTCGGGGGTGAGCTCGCCGATGCGCTGGATGACCTGCTGCGGGGAGAGGCTGCCGTCGTCCGGCATGTCGTAGCCGAGCGGGTAGGTCTCGCGCCAGCGGTTCAGGTCGCTCCACCAGGCGGTGTAGTCGCCCTTGTTGCCGTCGCTGTGCTCCGCCTGGACGGCCTGGACCAGGTCGGCGATGACCTCGCGGGCGTCACCGACGATCGGGACGTCGGCGGTACGGTTCTTGCCGATCTCGGCCGGGTCGATGTCCGCGTGGACGATCTTGGCGTACGGGGCGAAGCTGTCGAGCTTGCCGGTGACGCGGTCGTCGAAGCGGGCGCCGAGGGCGACGATCAGGTCGGCCTTCTGCAGCGCGGTGACGGCGGTGACGGCGCCGTGCATGCCGGGCATGCCGACGTGCAGCGGGTGGCTGTCGGGGAAGGCGCCGAGCGCCATCAGGGTGGTGGTGACCGGGGCGCCGGTCAGCTCGGCGAGGATCTTCAGCTCGGCGGTGGCGCCGGCCTTGATGACGCCGCCGCCGACGTACAGCACGGGGCGCTTGGCCGCGCTGATCAGCTTGGCGGCCTCCCGGATCTGCTTGGCGTGCGGCTTGGTGACCGGGCGGTAGCCGGGCAGGTCGGTCTGCGGCGGCCAGCTGAAGGTGGTCTTCGCCTGGAGGGCGTCCTTGGCGATGTCGACCAGGACCGGGCCGGGGCGGCCGGTGGAGGCGATGTGGAAGGCCTCGGCGATCGTCTTCGGGATGTCCTCGGCCCTGGTGACCAGGAAGTTGTGCTTGGTGATCGGCATCGTGATGCCGCAGATGTCCGCCTCCTGGAAGGCGTCCGTGCCGATCGCCTTCGAGGCGACCTGGCCGGTGATCGCGACCAGCGGCACCGAGTCCATGTGCGCGTCGGCGATCGGGGTGACCAGGTTGGTCGCGCCCGGTCCCGAGGTCGCCATGCAGACGCCGACCTTGCCGGTGGCCTGGGCGTAGCCGGTGGCCGCGTGGCCCGCGCCCTGCTCGTGGCGGACCAGGATGTGGCGGACCTTCTTCGAGTCCATCAGCGGGTCGTAGGCCGGGAGGATGCAGCCACCGGGGAGACCGAAGATGGTGTCCGCGCCCACCTCTTCGAGAGAGCGGATGAGGGACTGCGCGCCCGTGACGTGCTCGACGGCGGGGGTGGCCTGAGCGCCGCTACGGGGCCGCGGCTGCGGATGGTGCCCGGTGGCCTGGTCGGTCATCAGCATCTCTTCTCGAAGCAGAGGGTTTTACGAGGGTTTGGGACGGCTTGGGGGTGAGCCAGTGCAACAAAAAACCCCTCGTGCCGTGAGGCAAGCGAGGGGAGCGCGTCGGGTGCGTTTCAAGCGGGGCCTACCGGGGCCCTGCTTCAGCCGACGCGCTTTCCAAGTACGAGAATTCGGGTGCGCATGGCAATGACCCTCCCTCTCAGCCCTCGCCACTGTCAAGTGGGTGGGACGGGCGTCTCATTATTTGAGCGGAACGGGGGACGGTTTCCGGCCCGTACGGGGACCGCTCCGGGCAGCGGGTACTCGTCCCGCACCAGCGCCCTGCGCAGCCGGTACTCGTCGAGCGGGCCCGAGAAGGCCATGCCCTGGGCGTGGCTGCAGCCCATCGCGCGCAGGGCGACGACCTGCTCCGGTACGTCGACGCCCTCGGCGACGGTCCGGATGCCGAGCTCGTCGGCGATGCGGAGCACGCCGCGGGTGATCTTGCGGAGGCGGGGCGACTCCACGACGCCCTCGACGAGGCCGCGGTCCAGTTTCAGTATGTCGACGGGGAGCCGGCGGAGGGCGTTGATCGCCACATGTCCGCTGCCGAATCCGTCGAGCGCGATCCGCACCCCGAGGCGGCGCAGGGCGATCAGGCGCTGCTCCAGGTCGTCGAGCGGGATCCGGGGGTCGCTGTCGGCGAGTTCGACGATCAGCGAGCCGGACGCCAGTCCGTGCCGGGTGAGCAGGCCCTCGACCGAGCCGAGCGGCAGGGAGCGGTCCATGAGGCGGCGGGCGGAGATCCGGATGGAGACGGGGACGCGGTGGCCGATTCCGGCCCGCTCGGCGGCCTGCTCCACGGCCTCCTCCAGCAGCCAGCGGCCGAGCTCGGCGGTGCGCTCGCCGTCGTCGGTGACCCGGAGGTACTGGGCGGGGGTGAAGAGGATGCCCTGGGCCGAGCGCCAGCGCGCCTGGGCGCTGACGGCGGCGATCCGGCCGGTGGAGAGGTCGACGACGGGCTGGTGGAGCAGGGCGAACTCGCCGTCGTGCAGGGCGGTCCGCAGCCGGGCGGCGAGCTCGGTCCGGCGGACCACCTCGGCCTGCATCTGGGGGGCGTAGAGCTCGACGCGGTCCTTGCCCGCCGCCTTGGCGCGGTACATGGCCAGGTCGGCGTTGCGCAGGAGGGCGCCGGCGTCGATGCCGGGCTCGGCGAAGGCCACGCCGATGGAGGCGGCGACCCGCGCCTCGGTGCCCCCGTCGACGCGGTAGGGGCGGGAGAGGGTGAGGCGGAGCCGGTCGGCGATCTCCTGGACCTGCTGCCGGCGGGCCGCCGGGTCGTGGCCGCCGTCGCCGAGGATGAGGGCGGCGAACTCGTCGCCGCCGAGCCGGGCGGCCGTGTCGCCGGCCCGGACGGAGTCGTGGAGGCGGCGGGCGGCCTGGACGAGGAGGTCGTCGCCGGCCTGGTGGCCGAGGCGGTCGTTGACGCCCTTGAAGCCGTCGAGGTCGATGAAGAGCACGGCGGTGCCCACGTCGGAGGCGCGGCGGCCGCCGAGGGCCTGCCGGACCCGCCGGGTGAACAGCGCCCGGTTGGGCAGGTCGGTGAGCGGGTCGTGCTCGGCGTTGTGCTGCAACTGGGCCTGGAGCCGGACGCGTTCGGTGACGTCCCGGCTGTTGAAGATCAGTCCGCCCTGGTGCCGGTTGACCGTGGACTCGACGTTCAGCCAGTCGCCCCGGCCGGACCGGAAGCGGCACTCGATGCGGGTGGTGGGCTCCTTGGCGGGTGAGGCGGCGAGGAAGCGCCGCACCTCGTGCACGACGGCGCCGAGGTCCTCGGGGTGGATGAGCGAGGCGAGCTCGGAGCCGACCAGCTCCTCGGCGTCCCGTCCGTACACCCCGGTGGCCGCGGGGCTGACGTAGCGGAGGATCCCGTTCGGCGCGGCGATCATGATGACGTCGCTGGAGCCCTGCACGAGCGACCTGAAGTGGTTCTCCTTCTGCGCCAGTTCCTGGGTCAGGGCGATGTTGTCGAGGAGCATGATGCCCTGCCGTACGACGAGGGCGAGGACCACCGTGCAGCCGGTGAGGACGACGACCCGGTCGACCCGGCGCCCCTCCACGACGTTGTACAGGATGCCGAGGGTGCAGACCGCGGCGGCGAGGTACGGCGTGAGCGCGGCGAGCGAGCCGGCGACCGGGCGGCTGTGCAGCCGCTGCCCGCGCACGGTGACGGCGGTGTCCGGGAGGCGGCGCACCCCCCAGGGCGCGTAGGCGAGCAGCAGGGAGCCGGCGAACCAGCCGGCGTCGAGCAGCTGCCCCGAGGCGTAGTTCTCGCGCAGCAGCGGCGAGGTGAACAGCGCGTCGCACAGCACCGTCAGGGCGAGGGCCGCGATGGCGGTGTTGGTCGCCGACCGGTTCGCCTGGGAGCGCCGGAAGTGCAGGACCAGGACCATGCTCACGAGGACGATGTCGAGCAGCGGATACGCGAGGGACAGTGCCGCCTGGGACACCGGCTCGTTCTGGAAGTGGGCGGTGCGGGCGAGGGCGAGGCTCCAGGACAGCGTGAGGAGCGAGCCCCCGATGAGCCAGGCGTCGAGCGCGAGGCAGACCCAGCCGGCCCGGGTGACGGGTTTCTTGGCGAGGACGAGGAGGCCGACGATGGCCGGCGGGGCGAAGAGTAAGAAGCAGAGGTCGGCGACGGAGGAGTCCGGCACCTCCGTGCGGAGCACGACCTCGTACCACCCCCAGACGGCATTGCCCACGGAGGCCATGAACGAGGAGAACGCGAAGAGCAGCCAGGCGGGGCGGGCGCTGCCCCGGTGCGTGCGCCCGTAGAGGAAGCAGGAGACCGCGGCGGTGAGGGCGGCGGCGCTGAGTCCGAAGTCGCCCATGAAGAGGGCGAGCCCGGGCGATCCCCAGCCGAGCGAGGCGCCGGTCGTGTAGCCCGCGCAGATCAGCACGAGCCCGATCTGGGCGAAGAGCGATCCGAGACGGGGGCGGTCGGGGTCCGGCTGGCCGGGCTCGGCGCCGGTGCCGGCGGGTCGCCGGTCGAGGACCGCCCCGGGGGCGCTCACCGGTCCCTCCGGAGCCGGGCCGCCGCACCCGGCCGCGTCGTGCGGCCGCGCCGGCGGCTCGTCGGCGCCACCGGGAGCGTGCCCGTCGCAGTCGTGGGGGCCTGCGGGGTCCCGTACGACCGGGACGGCCCGCTCCGGCGGGGCGCCCGGCGCCCTGACCACAGGGGCGACGGCCCGCCGCACGACGGCCGGCTCCAGCGCGGCGGCCCCGACGGCGCCGGCTGCTCGGGGGACACCGACGGCACCGGTCGCGCCGACGCCGCCGGCGGCACCGGGGGCCCTGACCTCGCCGGCGGCACCGGGGGCGCCGGGCGGCGTGGAGTCGCCATCGGCCGCGGGGACGCCGGCCCCCGCGGCCGATGGCGACCCGCCGGGCCCGGCCGGGCGGTCCGGTCCGGTCCGCGCTCCGGCTCCCGGCCCGGCGTGCGCGAGGGCCGCCGGACCGGTGTCGGTGTCCTGCGGCTCGGGCGCTCGGGGCTCACGGTGCGGCGCGGCCTGGTCCGGCACCGCACACGCGAGGCCGGCTGCGAGGTCCGGAAGGCCCGCCGCCGGCGGCGTCGCCGCGTCGGATCGCCGGACCTTCGGCCGTGCTTCACCCGTCGCCCCCCTCGGAATCTGATGACCCGTCACTTCGCTCCCCAGCGTCAGCCCGTACTCGACGCAGTCCCCCCGCTCCGGGACGATACACCAGGACGGTCACTCAGGGACAGGGTCGCAGTACTCTCCGTGACTACCGGGAGTCCGGCAGGTGAGGCGTGTCGGAGGCGGGCGCCACCCGGGCGGCCCAGCGCGGCCGTTCAGCCGGTGGTGAGCAGCGTGTTGACCGGCTGCTCGCCCGCCGCGAACCTCCGCAGCTGCGCCGCGACGAGTCGCTTCGCCCGCGGCATGAAGGCCGAGGTGGAACCTCCGACGTGCGGGCTGATCAGGACACCGGGAGCGTGCCACAGGGGATGCCCGGCCGGCAGCGGTTCCGGGTCGGTGACATCGAGTGCCGCGGTGATCCTGCCGCTCTCGACCTCCTTGAGCAGGGCCGCGGTGTCGACGACGGGCCCGCGGGCCACGTTCACCAGGAGCGCCCCGTCCTTCATCCGGCCGAGGAACCCGGCGTCGACGAGATGCCTGGTCGCGGGCGTGAGCGGGGTGGAGAGCACGACGACGTCGGCCTCGGGGAGGAGCGCCGGCAGCTCCGTCAGGGCGTGGATCTCGCCGCCCGCTGTGGTGCGTGCGGAGCGTGCGACGCGCGCCACCCGCGCGCACTCGAAGGGCGCGAGCCGGTCCTCGATGGCGGCGCCGATCGATCCGTACCCGACGATCAGGACCGACTTGTCGGCCAGGGCCGGGTAGAAGCCGGCCCGCCACTGCTCGGCGTCCTGGCCGCGCACGAAGCCGGGGATGCCGCGCAGCGAGGCCAGGATCAGGGCGAGCGTGAGTTCGGCGGTGCTGGCCTCGTGGACGCCCTTGGCGTTGCAGACGGCGACGCCCGCGGGCAGCGCGTCGAGGCCCGGGGTGACGTGGTCGATGCCCGCGGACAGGGTCTGCACGACCCGCAGCGAGGTCATCGCGGCCATCGGCCGTACGGCGATCTCGGAGCCCTTCATGTACGGCACGACGTAGAAGGCGCAGCGCGCCGGGTCGGCCGGGAAGTCCGGTCCGCCGTCCCAGAAGCGGTAGTTCAGGCCCGACGCGCCCGGCTCGGGGAGATCGTCGATCTCGTCCGCGGGAATCGGAAGCCACACGTCAGCGGTGGTGTTCTCGCATCTCATGACCGGGAGGCTATGCGAAGAATCCCGTGCGCCATTGGTTACTTTGGGGGACGGCACAGGGAGGGGTACCGGCAGGTGGAGCGCAGGACTATCGGGGCGGCGGCGCTCGACGTGGGTGCGATCGGCCTGGGGTGCATGCCGATGAACTGGGCGTACAGCCGTTCGGAACAGCGGGGGGACCGCTCGCTGCGGACCGTGCACGCGGCACTGGACGCCGGGGTGAGCCTGCTCGACACCGCCGACATGTACGGCCCGTTCACCAACGAGCTTTTGGTGGGGCGGGTGTTGAAGGAGCGACGGGCGGAGGCCTTCGTCTCGACGAAGTGCGGACTGCTCGTCGGCGACGGCGGCGAGCTTCGGCACGTGGTCGCCAACGGCAGGCCGGGGTACGTCCGTCGGGCCTGCGACGCCTCGCTGCGGCGCCTCCAGACCGATGTGATCGACCTGTATCAACTGCATCGCGCGGACCCCGAGGTGCCGGTCGAGGAGACCTGGGGCGCGATGGCCGAGCTGGTCTCGGCCGGCAAGGTGCGGGCGCTCGGGCTCTGCGCCGTCGGCAGCCGCTCGGCCCGCCGGCGTGCGACCGGGCTCAGCCGCGACGGGTACGAGGGAACGATCCACCAACTGGAGCGGATCCAGCAGGTGTTCCCGGTGGCGGCGGTGCAGGCGGAGCTGTCGGTGTGGTCGCAGGAGGCACTGACGCGGCTGCTGCCGTGGTGCGTGGCGCGCGGGGTCGGCTTCCTGGCCGCGATGCCGCTGGGGAACGGCTTCCTGACCGGGACGCTGACCCCGGGCGGCGGCTTCGAACCGGACGACCCGCGGGCCCGGCATCCGCGGTTCACGGCGGAGATGATGGCGGCGAACCAGCCCCTGGTGGCGGGACTGCGGCGGGTGGCCGCGCGGCACGGCCCGGAGGTCACCCCGGCGCAGGTGGCGCTCGCCTGGGTGCTGGGCCGGGGGCGGCACGTCGTGCCGGTGCCGGGCACGAAGCGGGAGTCCTGGGCCGTGGAGAACGCCCGGGCGGCCGGGCTGCGGCTGACGGAGGCCGACCTGGCGGAGATCGCGGCGCTTCCGGCGGCCCGGGGGTCCTGGGACTGACCTCGGCGCGGATCGCGCCGTCGCATCGGGAACCTGATCGCGTCGAGCGGTGTATCAAGGGTGGAAGGGATTCCGCTCGACTCGTCGAAGGGGACCGTGCCATGAGCCGTCCTGTAGTGGTGAAGGCCCTGTGGGGCGCCGCCGTGCTGGTCCTGGTGGCGGGCTGCTCCCCGGGGAGTACGGAGGATCGGCCGGGGTCGGCTCCGCCGACGTCGGCGTCGGCCTCGACATCGGCCTCGGCGTCCGCACCGGCGACGTCCGGTCCGCCCGCGAGCGCGGGCGGGCGGGTGGCGGTGACGGGCACGCTCACCGAGGGGCTCAGGTCGCCCTGGGGGCTCGCGGAGCTGCCGGACGGTGATCTGCTGGTCTCCTCGCGGGACGAGCGGACGATCACCCGGGTCGACGGGCGGACCGGGGCGAAGACCTCGCTCGGCGAGGTGCCCGGGGTGGTACCGGACGGCGAGGGCGGCCTGCTGGGCCTGGCCGTGCGGGACGACTGGGTGTACGCGTATCTGACCGCCGCGTCCGACAACCGCATCGTGCGTATGCGGTACGGCGGCGGGGACGGCGACCGCCTCGGCGCGCCCGAGCCGGTGCTGACCGGCATCCCGAAGGGTGCCGTGCACAACGGCGGGCGGATCGCGTTCGGGCCGGACCGGATGCTGTACGCGGGGACCGGCGAGACCGGGCGGACCGGTCTGGCCCAGGACCGGGAGTCGCTCGGCGGGAAGATCCTGCGGATGACGCCGGAGGGCGAGCCCGCCCCCGGGAACCCCGTCCCCGGCTCGGTGGTCTATTCGTACGGACACCGCAACGTGCAGGGGATCGCCTGGGACGACGCGGGCCGGCTGTGGGCGGCCGAGTTCGGGCAGAACACCTGGGACGAGCTGAACCTGGTCGAGCCCGGGAAGAACTACGGCTGGCCGGAGGCCGAGGGGCAGGCGGGCAAGGCCGGGTTCGTGGACCCGGTGGCCCAGTGGCCGACCTCGGAGGCCTCCCCGAGCGGGATCGCGTACGCGCGGGGAGCGATCTGGATGGCCGGGCTCAGGGGGCAGCGGCTGTGGCGGATCCCGCTCTCCGGGGCGGAGCGCGCGGGCGAGCCCCAGGCGTTCCTCACCGAGGAGTACGGCCGCCTGCGCACGGTCCTCGCCGGGGGTGGCGGGCGGCTCTGGCTGGTGACGAACGAGACCGACGGCCGGGGCACCCCCGGTCCCGGCGACGACAGGATCCTGCGGCTGGAGGTGAGCTGAGGGGCGCCGGCGACCGGCCGCGGCCGGTGGTGGACGGAGGACGTCAGAGGGGCGTGGTGAGGAGGTGGAGACGGTGGGCCAAGGCGGCGGCCTCGCCCCGGCCGGAGACGCCGAGCTTGGCCAGGATGTGGGAGACGTGCACGCTCGCCGTCTTGGGCGAGATGAAGAGTTCCTCGGCGATCTGGCGGTTGGTGCGGCCGGCCGCGACGAGACGCAGGACGTCCTGCTCCCGGGGGGTCAGGCCGAAGGTGCCGTCCCCCGGCTCCGCGGGGGCCGGGGCCCGCTTCTCCTCGGCGAGGGAGAGACGGGCGCGGGCCGCGAGGAGTTCCACGTCCTCGCGGAGCGGGCGGGCGCCGAGGCGGACCGCGGTCGCGTGGGCCTCCCGGAGCAGGGCCGTGGCCTCCTCGCGGCGGCCGCCCTCGACGAGCAGCGCGTCGGCGAGACGGTGGCGGGCGCGGGCCAGCTGGTGCGGGCGGGCGAGCGGCTCGAAGGCGGCGACGACCTCGGCCCAGCGGGCCGCCGTCTCGCGGCCCTCGGCACGGGCGATCTCCTCGGAGACCTGCCGGGAGTACGCCTCCCAGACGGGAGCCGGGGTGGCCAGGGCGCGGACGCAGCGGCGGACGACGGCGAGCGCCTCGGCGCGGCCCTCGTCGGCGGCGGGCAGACCCCTGCTGTCGGCCTCGGCCGTGACGGCGGTGAGGACGAGGGGCCAGCCGTAGCGGTGGGTGCTGGGCGGGAAGCCCGCCGCCACGGCGGCGGCCAGCCGGGCCCGGACGTCCTCGACGCGTCCCTCGGCCGCCGCGACGGCGATCTCGACCTGGGCCATCGGCAGGACGTACTGCGGGATCGTGTCGCAGCCGTAGGCGGCGCGGGCGTCGCAGAGGTGGCCGCGGGCCGCGTCGAGTTCGCCGCGGGCGACGGCGAGCTGGGCGAGGCGGAGGGAGGCGGAGCCGCGGGGCTTGCTGCTGGTGGCCGAGCGGACCAGCCGGGTGGCGGTCTCGCCGGCCTCGTCCCAGCCGCCCAGGGAGAAGAGGGACTCGGCACGGTTGGACTCGACCCAGCCGACGCTGTCGACGAGTCCGTAGGAGCGGGCGACGCGGATGCCGGTGTCGGCCAGTTCGACGGCCTCGGCCGAGCGGCCGAGGGATTCGAGGGCGGAGGCGATGTTGATGTGGGCGCGGGCGGTCTCGGTGAACTGGCCGAGGGCCGCGGTGCGTTCCCGTACCGCGTGCATCTCGGCGAGACCGGCCTCGACGTCGCCGGCGGCGGTCATGAGGGTGCCGAGGGTGAGCCGGGCGTTGAGTTCGATCGACTCGGCGTTGACGAGCCGGGCGTACTCGACGGCGCGTTCGGCGGCGATGAGGGCGTCGGGTCCGGGGTTGCGGAGCATGCCCCAGCCGGCGGCGCCGACGAGGACCACGGCGTGCACGGCGGACGGCGGGAGGCCCTTGACGAGTTCCTGGGCGCGGGCGATCTCCTCCCAGCCGTCCCCGCGGCCGAGGTTGGACTGGAGGCGGGCCCGTTCGGTCCAGAACCAGGCGGCGCGCAGGGGATCGCCCGGCTCGGCGTCGTCGAGGACGCGGAGCGCGGTCCGGCAGATCTTCAGGGCGCGTTCGCGGTCGCCGCTGAGCCGGGCGGCGACGGCGGCCTCGGCGAGCAGGTCGAGGTAGCTGAGGGCGGCGGTCTCGGGGTCGCAGCCGCAGGCCGGGTAGGCCTCGGCGTAGTCCATCGGCCGGAGCGAGCCGCGGATCTCGGCGGGGGCGTCCTCCCAGAGTTCCATGGCCCGTTCGAGGAGGCGGAGCTGCTCGGCGTAGGCATGGCGCTTGCGGGTGGCGACGGAGGCGCCGAGGACGGCGGGCAGGGCCTTGGCGGGGTCGTGCGCGTGGTACCAGTACGTGGCCAGGCGGTTGGCGCGCTCGTCGGCCCGGACCAGGCCGGGGTCG
The DNA here is from genome assembly GCF_008042145.1 of Streptomyces sp. adm13(2018). Taxonomy (GTDB): domain Bacteria; phylum Actinomycetota; class Actinomycetes; order Streptomycetales; family Streptomycetaceae; genus Streptomyces. Next base: position 869,087 of record NZ_RDBH01000141.1, on the reverse strand, counting down.
GCCTCCAGGGCCTCGGCGTAGCGCCGGTTGAGGCGGGAGCGTTCGCCGGGGAGCAGGTCGTCGCTGACGGCCTCGCGGACCAGGGAGTGGCGGAAGCGGTAGCCGTCGCCGTCGGGGACGGCGAGCAGGAGGTTGGCGCCGACGGCGGCCCGCAGGGCCTCGATGAGGTCGTCCTCGGTGAGCCGGGCGACGGCGGCGAGGAGTCCGTACTCGACGGTGGAGCCGCCCTCGGCGACGATCCGGGCGACCCGCTGGGCGTCCTCGGGGAGCGTCTCGACCCGGACGAGCAGGAGGTCGCGCAGGGAGTCGCTGAGCTGGCCGACGGCGCAGCCGGCCTCGTGGGAGACGACGAGCTCCTCGACGAAGAAGGCGTTGCCGTCGGAGCGTTCGAAGACCTCCTCGACGAGGGCGGGGTCGGGCTCGGCGGCGAGGATGCCGGTGAGCTGGCGGTGGACCTCGGTGCGGGTGAAGCGGGCGAGTTCGATGCGGCGGATGGTGCGGAGCCGGTCGAGTTCGGCGAGGAGGGGGCGGAGCGGGTGGCGGCGATGGATGTCGTCGGCGCGGTAGCTGGCGACGACCACGATGCGGCCGCGGCGCAGGGTGCGGAGCAGATAGGTGAGGAGGTGCCGGGTGGAGGCGTCGGCCCAGTGCAGGTCCTCCAGGACGAGCACGATGGTGCGGTCGGCGGCGAGCCGTTCCAGGAGCCGTACGGTCAGTTCGAAGAGGCGGGCGGTGGAGTCCTCGCCGGGGGACTCGTGGCTGCCGGGGTCGCCCAGTTCGGGCAGGAGCCGGGCGAGTTCCGCCTGCTGGCCGTCGGCGGCGGCGGCGAGTTCCTCGGGGAGGCGCCGGCGCAGTGAGCGGAGTGCGGTGGCGAAGGGGGCGAAGGGCAGTCCGTCGGCGCCGAGTTCGACGCAGCCGCCGAGCGCGACGACGGCGCCCCGGGCGCAGGCCGTGTCGAGGAACTCCTCGATGAGCCGGGTCTTGCCGACTCCCGCCTCGCCCCCGATGAGCAGGGCCTGGGGCTCTCCCGCGGTCGCGCGGGAGAGCGCCTCGGTGAGGGCGGTGAGTTCGCCGGCGCGGCCGACGAACACGGGACTGACTGACCTGGTCTCCACGGCGCCGAGCATCGCACAGCCGTCCATGGCCTCGCCCGTACGGGGGTCACGCGGCCCGGACGAAGCGGCCGCGTGCGCCGTCTTCCACCCGCCCCTCCGCGGCGGCGGCTCGGCTGCCGCCGCGGCGGCCGAGGCGGCGCGGCCCGCGGGCGGAGCCGGCCGTCTCGGCGGCCTCGTGGCTGAGCCGCTGAGCGGCGGCCTCGCGGACGAGCCGGGCGTGGTTCATGCGGTGGAGTTCGTACTCGAACATGGGGTGCTCCCTGGTTCTTCGCGGTGTCGGCATCGCTTCCTGCGATGCCTCCACTGTCGTGTCCCAGGGGGTGCGGCCACATCGGGCGTGTGCCGCATGTGCGGGGCAGGGGGGTCCTTAGGCG
>NZ_RDBH01000141.1:850484-867498 GCF_008042145.1 Streptomyces sp. adm13(2018) | reverse complement strand
AGAGAAGACCGGCGAGACCACCGGGGCCGGCACCGCCGAGACGACCGCGCCCGCCGAGGAGACGGCCGCGGTCCCGCTCGACAAGCGGTCCGCCGGGCCCGCCGCGACCGCCGCGCCCGAGGACGACATCGCCCCCGAGGACGGCGCCGGCGACGGCGACCGAGCGGACCCAGGCGGGGCGCCCGGGGAGGACGAGCACGAGGACGGCGACGAGCAGGGCGATCAGCGCGAAGACGCCGTTGACCAGGGCGGTGCTGTGCCAGGCGTCGCCGTAGATCTCGGAGATCTGCTGGGTGGGGGTGCCGGATCCGGAGGTCTTGATCTGCCCGAGGAGGGTCTCGCGCTCGGAGACGACCTTGCCGGTCCAGGTGCCGGTGAGCGCGACGGCGCCGAGGGCGGCGGAGACGACGGCCGCGGCGGTGCCGCCGATGCCGGCGGAGGCCGGGGCGGTGGTCTCGGCGGACAGGTCGTCGTCCGCGTCGCCGTCCTCGGGGGCGATGTCGTCCTCGGGCGCGGCGGTCGCGGCGGGCCCGGCGGACCGCTTGTCGAGCGGGACCGCGGCCGTCTCCTCGGCGGGCGCGGTCGTCTCGGCGGTGCCGGCCCCGGTGGTCTCGCCGGTCTTCTCTGTCGTCGTCTTGGTGTCCATGCGCGGCACGCTAGGCGCCTCGTATGAGAACCGTATGAGGACGGCGGGTCAGGAGGTCCTGGCGGCGCGCCACTCGGGGGCGAGGACGGCCCAGACCTCGGTGTCGGCGCGGACGCCGCGGTGCGGGTAGTTCTCCCGCAGCACGCCCTCGCGGGTCATGCCGAGGCGGCGGGCGACGGCGATGCTCGGCCCGTTCTTCGCGGAGGCGTGCCATTCGACGCGGTGGATGCCGCGCTCCTCGACGGCCCAGTCGATGATGACCCGGCAGGCGCGGGTGACCAGGCCCTTCCCGGCGGCGGAGGGCTCCAGCCAGCAGCCGGCCTCGGCGGTGCCGTGGGTCGCGTCGAAGGTCCGGAAGAGGACGCCGCCGACGAGTGTGCCCCCGGTCCAGATGCCGTAGATGCGTCCGGTGTCGTGCGCGGCCTTCTCGGCGTACGCGTGGAGGAAGGAGCGGGCGGAGGCGCTGTCCGTGACGACGTCGGGGAGGACGATGTGCTCGCCGATGAACTCCCGTCCGCGGTCCATGTGGGCGAGGAACTCCTCGGCCTGCGAAGGCTCCAGGGGCCTCAGTTCGGCGCCGTCGTCACCCAGCGATATCGCGAACATCGTCGTTCCTCTCCTCGGCGGCCGGTGCCGGGGTCGCGGCCGCGGCCGTCACGCGCTGAGCCGGTATCGTCCCACGCGCGTCGGCGGCCTCGCGGGACTCCGGGGTCTCGATGCTGATCCGGGGCAGCAGCCGGTCGAGCCACTTCGGCAACCACCAGTTCGCCCCGCCGAGCAGGTGCATGAGGGCGGGGACCAGCAGGGTCCGCAGGACGAAGGCGTCGAGGGCGACGGCCGCCGCGAGCGCGATGCCGAACATCGCGATGACCCGGTCGCCGGAGAGGACGAAGGCGAGGAAGACCGCGATCATGATCACGGCGGCGGAGTTGATGACGCGGCTGGTCTCGGCGAGGCCGACCCGCACCGCCCGCCGGTTGTCGCCGGTCTCCAGCCACTCCTCGTACATCCGGCTGACCAGGAACACCTGGTAGTCCATGGACAGCCCGAAGAGGACCGAGACCATGATCACCGGGAGGAAGGGCTCGATCGGTCCTGCGCTGCCGAGGCCGAGGAGTTCGCTGCCCCAGCCCCACTGGAAGACCGCCACGACGACGCCGAAGGCGCCGGCCACGGCGGCGACGTTCATGACCGCGGCCTTGAGGGGGATGCCGAGGGAGCGGAAGGCCACCAGGAGCAGCAGGCACCCGAGGGCGATGACGACCCCCACGAAGAGCGGCAGCTTGCCGATGATGATCTCGGCGAAGTCGTCGTACGAGGCGGTGACGCCGCCTACGTGGACGTCGAGCGAGGTGCCGTTCTCGGCGGTCGGGAGGACGTCGGTGCGGAGCCGGTCGACGAGTTCGCTGGTGGCCTTGGACTGGGGCGCGGAGTCGGGGACGACGGTGAGGACGGCGGTGTCGCCCGAGCTGTTGTAGACCACCGGGGAGACGGACGCGACGCCCTTGGTGGCGGAGAGGGCGGCCGGGAGCTGGTCGAGGGCGAGCCGGTCGTCGGCGCCGTCGAGCCCGGCGACCAGGGTGAGCGGGCCGTTCACCCCGGGTCCGAAGCCGTCGGCGATCAGGTCGTACGCCTGCCGGGTGGTCGCGGTGGCCGGGCCGTTGCCCTGGTCGGAGGTGCCCAGGTGGAGCGAGAGGGTGGGCAGGGCGAGGACGCCCATGACGACGGCGGCGACGAGCCCCAGGAGCTTGGGGTGGCGCTCGACGAAGGCGGACCAGCGGGCGGCGAAGCCGGTGGGCAGCTCGGGCTGCGGTCCGTGCTCGGCGAGGGTCCGGCGTTCGCGCCGGGACAGGGCCCGCATGCCGATGAGGGAGAGCAGCGCCGGCAGCAGGGTGACGGAGGCCGCGACCGTGAGGACGACGGTGAGGGAGGCGGCGAGGGCGACGCCGTTGAGGAAGCTGAGCCGCAGGATCAGCATGCCGAGCAGGGCGATGCAGACGGTGGCGCCGGCGAAGACGACGGCGCGGCCGGTGGTGGCGACGGCGGTCTCGGCGGCCTCGGCGACGGAGAGCCCGCGTTTCAGTCCTCTGCGGTGCCGGGTGACGATGAACAGCGCGTAGTCGATGCCGACGCCGAGGCCGACGAGCATGCCGAGCATGGGCGCGAAGTCGGCGACGGTCATCAGATGGCCGAGGAGCACGATCCCGGAGTAGGCGATGCCGACGCTGACGAGCGCGGTCGCGATGGGGAGTGCGGAGGCGGCCAGGGAGCCGAAGGCGAGGAAGAGGACGACGGCCGCGACGGCGACGCCGACGACCTCGGCGATGTGACCGCCGGGGGCCTCGGTGAGGGCGACGGCGCTGCCGCCGAGTTCGACCGAGAGGCCGTCACGCTCGGCGGCCTTCGCGGTGTCGACGAGGGCCTGGGCCTGCGCCTCGGGTATGTCGTCGGCCTGCTCGCGGAAGACGACGGTGGCGTACGCGGTGTGCCCGTCCTCGCTGACCTGCCCCGGGATGTCGCCGTAGGGGGAGGTCACGGCGGCGATGCCGGGGAGTCCGGCGACCTCGTCGAGCACCGCGGTCATGCGCCGCTCGACGGCGTCGGCCCGGACGCTGCCCCGGTCCGTGTGCCAGACGATGGTGTCGCTGTCCCCGCCCAGACCGTGGAAGCCGCGTTCCAGGAGCGCGGTGGCGCGGCCGGACTCGGTGCCGGGGACCTCGTAGTCGTTGGAGTACGCGCTGCCGGCGACGACGGCCGCGGTGCCCACCCCGAGGAGGGCGGCGAGCCACAGCAGGACGGCGACGAGGCGGTGCGTGACGCACCACCGTGCGATGGCTGCCAAAGGGGGTGCTCCCTGGGTGGTTCGAGGATCTTCAGCGGGAACAGCCCGAGAAAGAACGCTTCACCTGTGTGAGCACACTCTCGCAGCCGGACGAGATCGTTTGTCCGTTTCGTGTCGATGCTCACAGGGCTGCCCGAAGGGTCGGGCCGGAGGTCCCGGACCTCGGTCCCGACCCTCCGGGCAGCCCGCTCGCCGCGGGCGCTCAGCCGGAGACGCTGGGGCGGCCGTTCTCGATGTGGCCCATGAGCCGTCGGCGGAACCCGCCCGGTGCGGTGACCTCGACGTCGTACCAGCCGTGCGCGTCAGCGGCCGAGTGCACGACGGTACGGGTCTTCCCGGGCCGTACCGTGACCGTGCGGGTCCAGTCCGCCAGGTCGTCCTCGTCCCCGTACCCGAGCGGCCGCACCGTGAAGGAGACGGGCGCCGGACCCGTGTTGCGGACCGTGAGGTGCAGGTCGCGGTCGTGGTGGTCGATCCGGGAGGCCAACTCGGCGCCCCCGGCCGCCGGCCCCTCGAACTCACGGCGGAAGCCGTTGGGGCCGGTGATCGTGAAGCGGTAGCGCTCGCCCGGGACGGGCACGGTCCACTCCCCCGCACCCCGGACGTCCTGGTGCTGCGGGACGGCGAACTCCCCCGCGTACGGGTAGAGCGCGAAGTGGGCACTGGCCCTGCCCGTGTTGCTGAGCGCCACCCGCACGGAACCGGGCACGGAGGTGGCGGCGGCGTCCGGCTGGTACGGCAGCGGGCGGGCGCGGCGGACGCCGGGCTCCTGCACGGGCATCCGCTGCTCGGCCGGGGGCTGCGGACGCCAGCGGCCGCTGAAGGGCGGGACCGGGCCCGGCTGCTCGATGTCGGGCTGCCGGTGCCCGCGCCGGAAGTCGAAGGCGGAGGTGAGGTCGCCGGTGACGGTCCGCCGCCAGGGGGTGATGTTCGGCTCCCGGACGCCGGTCAGCTTCTCCAGGAAGCGGATCACCGAGGTGTGGTCGAAGGTCTCGGAGCAGACGTAGCCGCCGACCGACCAGGGCGAGACGACGAGCAGCGGGACGCGGATGCCGAGACCGGTGGGCTGCCCCTTCCAGCGCTCGTCCGTGTTCCCGGCCGGCGGGACGGGCGGCGGGACGTGGTCGAAGAAGCCGTCGTTCTCGTCGTAGTTGATCAGGACGACGGTGTGGCGCCAGACGTCCGGGTGCGCGCCGAGCGCGTCGAGCACCTTGTAGACGAGGGACGCGGAGGCGATCGGCGACGAGGAGCCCGGGTGCTCGGAGTCGATCGCGGACGGCACGAGGTAGGAGACCTCGGGGAGGGTGCCCGCGGCGACGTCGGCGCGGAAGGCGTCGGCGAGGGTGCCGCTCTCGACCCGGCGCAGTCCGCGCTCGAAGAGGGAGCGCTCGGCCGCGGTGAGGCCCGCCACGCCCTCCTCCAGGAGCCCGAGGAGACGGGCACGCTCGGCGGTGTCCCCGGTGTCGCGGACGGCGGCGTAGAAGGACTCCATGAAGGTGTGCCCGCCGGTCCTGGCGAGCGCCTTGCGGGCGATCTTCTTGAAGGTGGTGAAGAACTCGATGTTGTTGTCGGTGAAGTTCTCCCACTCGGTGTACGTCTTCCAGCTGCGCCCGGCGGCCTCCAGCCGTTCGGCGTAGGTGGACCAGCCGTAGCCGGGGTGGGTGCCCTCGGCGTACGCGGCGTTGGTGACGGCCCGGCTGCCGTCGGCCTCGAAGCCGGTCCAGCCGGACCAGAGGTGGTTGCGGTTGGGGCTCGTCGAGGTGTGGATGGACGAGTGGTAGGCGTCGCAGACGGTGAAGGTGTCGGCGAGCTCGTAGTGCAGCGGGATGTCCCGCCGGTCGTAGTACGCCATGGTCGCGGCGGTCTTGGCCGAGACCCAGCCGTCCATCCAGCCGTCGCGCCAGGCCTTGGCGCCGCCGCCCCAGGAGTGGTCGAGGTCCCCGATGTACTGGAGGTCCTTCCGCTGCGTCTCGGCGGCGCCGCGGATCGGGAAGGGCAGCACGGTCCGGCCGAGGGCGGCGGGCTGCTCGAACACGGGCCGGCCGGAGGGCAGTTCGACGGCGTTGCGGTCGGAGAAGCCGCGGACGCCGCGCAGGGTGCCGAAGTAGTGGTCGAAGGAACGGTTCTCCTGCATGAGGATCACCACGTGCCGCACGGCCGACAGACCACCCTGCGGCGGTCCCGCGGCGATCGCCTCCTGGAGCGAGGGCGGGAGCAGCGAGCCCGCCGCGGCGGCACCGAGCGCACCTCCGCCCAGGGCGAGGAGCCTTCTGCGGGACATCCGGGACTTCTCGGGGGACAAGACCGACCTCCAGTCGACGGCCAATGGTTCGCCTTCGAGCCATTGGGTGCTACGCCGGGGACGGTAGTGAGACCGGGTGACGCGCGGAAGACCCCGTGGGGGCGCGGTGGTGAACGTCCAAGAGGCCGTGACGGGAGTCCAAGCGACGGGGCGCCGTCCGAGGCCGCAGGGGAACGCGGAACGGCCCCGCACCGGGACTCCGGTGCGGGGCCGTGCACAGATCCGTACGAGAACCCGTACGAGAACCCGTAGGGGAACTCGTCCGGGACCCCGTACGAGAACGGGATCAGCCCTCGCTGACGCCCAGCTTCTCCAGGATCAGGTCCTTCACGCGGGCCGCGTCCGCCTGGCCGCGGGTGGCCTTCATGACCGCGCCGACCAGGGCGCCGACCGCGGCGACCTTGCCGCCGCGGATCTTGTCCGCGATGGCCGCGTTGCCCGCGATGGCCTCGTCGACCGCCGTGCCCAGCGCGCCGTCGTCGGACACGACCTTCAGGCCGCGCTTCTCGACGACCTCGTCCGGGGTGCCCTCGCCGGCGAGGACGCCCTCGATGACCTGGCGGGCCAGCTTGTCGTTCAGGTCGCCGGCGGCGACCAGGGCGGAGACCCGGGCCACGTCCGCCGGGGTGATCGCCAGCTCCTCCAGCGACACGCCCTGCTCGTTGGAGCTGCGGGCGAGCTCGCCCATCCACCACTTGCGGGCCGAGGCCGCGTCCGCACCCGCCTCGATCGTGGCGACGATCGCGTCGACCGCGCCGGCGTTGAGGATGGACTGCATGTCCAGCTCGGACACGCCCCATTCCTCGCGCAGCCGGTTGCGGCGCACCCGGGGCAGCTCGGGCAGCGTGCCCCGCAGCTCCTCCACCCAGGCGCGGGCCGGGGCGACGGGGACGAGGTCGGGCTCCGGGAAGTACCGGTAGTCCTCGGCGTTGTCCTTGATGCGGCCGGAGGTGGTGGAGCCGTCGTCCTCGTGGAAGTGACGGGTCTCCTGCACGATCGTGCCGCCGGAGGACAGCACCGCGGCGTGGCGCTGGATCTCGAAGCGGGCCGCGCGCTCCACCGAACGGAGCGAGTTGACGTTCTTCGTCTCCGAGCGGGTGCCGAACTTCTCGCGGCCGTGCGGGCGCAGCGACAGGTTCACGTCGCAGCGCATCTGGCCCTTGTCCATCCGCGCCTCGGACACGTCGAGCGCACGGATCAGCTCGCGCAGCTCGGCGACGTAGGCCTTGGCGACCTCGGGGGCCCGCTCGCCCGCGCCCTCGATCGGCTTGGTGACGATCTCGATGAGCGGGATGCCGGCCCGGTTGTAGTCGAGCAGCGAGTGCGAGGCGCCGTGGATGCGGCCGGTCGCGCCACCGATGTGGGTGGACTTGCCGGTGTCCTCCTCCATGTGGGCGCGCTCGATCTCCACGCGGAAGACCTCGCCGTCCTCCAGCTGGACGTCCAGGTAGCCGTTGAAGGCGATCGGCTCGTCGTACTGGGAGGTCTGGAAGTTCTTCGGCATGTCCGGGTAGAAGTAGTTCTTCCGGGCGAAGCGGCACCACTCGGCGATCTCGCAGTGCAGCGCGAGGCCGATCTTGATGGCCGACTCGACGCCGATCGCGTTCACGACGGGCAGCGAGCCGGGCAGACCGAGGCAGGTCGGGCAGGTCTGCGAGTTGGGCTCGGCGCCCAGCTCGGTCGAGCAGCCGCAGAACATCTTCGTCTTGGTGCCGAGCTCGACATGGACCTCCAGGCCCATGACGGGGTCGTACTCGGCGAGCGCCGCTTCGTACGACAGCAGTTCAGTGACAGTCACGGTGAGACTTTCCCTCTCAGCCCAGCAGGACGTCGTCGTCGCCCAGGCGCTTCAGCTCCCGGTAGAGGATCGCCAGGCCGGTCGCGATCGCGGCGGCGGACACCGCGGCGTCGAGCAGCCGCAGGACGTCGTTGTCGTTGCGGGCCAGCTTGGCCTGCTTGGCGACGCTGACCGCGCCGAAGGCGGTGGTGGCCAGCGAGACGTACAGACCGGTCTTGGACTTCTTGAAGTTCTTGGCCTTCTTTGCCATGGCACTCACAGCGACGGAGCCTCCTCGAGCAGCGGATGCCCCCACTTTTCCACGAAGGCGGCCTCGACGGCGGCTCCGACCTTGTACAGCCGGTCGTCCTTCATGGCGGGAGCGATGATCTGCAGACCGACCGGCAGACCGTCCTCGGGCGCCAGGCCGCAGGGCAGCGACATGGCGGCGTTGCCGGCCAGGTTGGTCGGGATGGTGCACAGGTCCGCGAGGTACATCGCCATCGGGTCGTCGGCGCGCTCGCCGATCGGGAAGGCGGTGGTGGGGGTCGTCGGGGAGACGATGACGTCCACCTCCTCGAAGGCCTTCTCGAACTCGCGGGTGATGAGGGTCCGGACCTTCTGGGCCGAGCCGTAGTACGCGTCGTAGTAGCCGGAGCTGAGCGCGTACGTACCGAGGATGATGCGGCGCTTGACCTCGTCGCCGAAGCCGGCCTCACGGGTGAGGGCGGTGACGTCCTCGGCCGAACGGGTGCCGTCGTCGCCGACCCGGAGGCCGTAGCGCATGGCGTCGAAGCGGGCCAGGTTGGAGGAGCACTCCGACGGCGCGATCAGGTAGTACGCCGAAAGGGCGAGGTCGAACGTCGGGCAGTCCAGCTCGACGATCTCGGCGCCCAGCTCCTTGAGCAGCTCGACGGACTCGTCGAAGCGCTGCACGACGCCGGCCTGGTAGCCCTCGCCGCGGAACTGCTTGACGACGCCGACGCGCATGCCGGCGACCGAGCCGTTGCGCGCGGCCTCGACGACCTGCGGGACCGGGGCGTCGATGGAGGTCGAGTCGAGCGGGTCGTGCCCGGCGATCGCCTCGTGCAGGAGAGCCGCGTCCAGGACCGTACGGGCGCAGGGGCCACCCTGGTCGAGGGAGGACGAGAAGGCCACCATGCCGTAGCGGGAGACCCCGCCGTAGGTCGGCTTGACGCCGACGGTGCCGGTGACGGCGGCGGGCTGGCGGATCGAACCGCCGGTGTCCGTGCCGATGGCGAGGGGGGCCTCGTACGCGGCGAGGGCGGCGGACGAGCCGCCGCCGGAGCCGCCGGGGATCCGGGTGAGGTCCCAGGGGTTGCCGGTCGGGCCGTAGGCGCTGTTCTCGGTGGAGGACCCCATGGCGAACTCGTCCATGTTGGTCTTGCCGAGGATGACGACGTCGGCGGCCTTCAGGTTCTTGACCAGGGTCGCGTCGTACGGCGGGATCCAGCCCTCCAGGATCTTCGAGCCCACGGTGGTCGGCATGCCGACGGTGGTGAAGATGTCCTTGAGCGCGAGCGGCACACCGGCGAGCGGGCCGAGCTTCTCGCCGCGGGCGCGCTTCTCGTCCACGGCGCGGGCCTGGGCGAGCGCGCCCTCACGGTCGACGTGCAGGAAGGCGTGGACCTTCTCGTCGACGGCCTCGATGCGGGCGAGGTGGGCCTCGGTGACCTCGACGGCGGTCAGTTCGCCGGCGGCGATCTTCCCGGCGATCTCGGCCGCGGTGAGCTTGATGATGTTGTCCGTCATGACGGTTAGTCCTCCCCCAGGATCTGCGGCACCTTGAAACGCTGCTGCTCCTGGGCCGGGGCGCCGGAGAGCGCCTGCTCGGGGGTGAGCGACGGACGGACCTCGTCCGCGCGCATGACATTGGTCAGCGGCAGCGGGTGGGAGGTCGGCGGTACGTCTTGGTCGGCGACCTCGGAGACGCGGGCGACCGCGCCGATGATGTCGTCGAGCTGGCCGGCGAAGTGATCGAGTTCTTCGCCCTTCAGCTCCAGACGCGCCAGCCGTGCGAGGTGGGCGACCTCCTCGCGCGTGATGCCAGGCATGCGGATCCTCACGGGGTGAGCTTGATGGTGTGGGCCCATCCTATGGGGCCGGTGCCGCTGCCCGTGAAACGGTTTGCCCGGGGCGGTGCCCCGGGCCGACGCGGCCTACGGGACGACCTGTCCGGAGGGGTGGTCCACGGCGAGTTCGGCGGCGATGTCGGCGGGGCGGCGCCAGCCGTGCTCGCCGCGGGCGAGCAGCCAGGCGGTGGCCTCGCCGGGCGGCATCGCCGCGGCGACCAGCCAGCCCTGGACGGCGTCGCAGCCCAGGTCGCGCAGGCGTTCCCAGGTCTCGTCGTCCTCGACGCCCTCGGCGACGACGAGGAGGCCGAGGGAGTGGGCGAGGTCGACGGTGCAGCGGACGATCTCGGCGTCCTCGGTGTCGACGGCGAGCCGGGCGACGAAGGAGCGGTCGATCTTCAGTTCGCTGACGGGCAGCCGACGGAGGTGGACGAGGGAGGAGTAGCCGGTGCCGAAGTCGTCGAGGGACATCTTGACGCCGTGGCCGGTGAGGCCGTTGAGCGTGTCGGCGGCCCGCTGGGGGTCCTCCAGGAGGACGTGCTCCGTTATCTCCAGCTGGAGGGCGCCGGCCGGGACTCCGTGGCGGGCGAGGCGGGCGGCGACGGCGCCGGCGAAGCCGGGGGTGTGGACGTCGCGGGGCGAGACGTTGACGGCGACCGGGACGTCGAGTCCCTGGGCGCGCCAGCGGGCGACCTGGGCGAGGGCGGTCTCCAGGACGTACTCGGTGAGATGGGGCATGAGGCCGGAGGACTCGGCGATGGCGATGAACTCGTCCGGGGGGACCTTGCCGCGCTCGGGGTGGACCCAGCGGACGAGGGCTTCGAGTCCGGCGACCTGGCCGTCGAAGCGGACCTTGGGCTGGTAGTGGAGTTCGACCTCGCCGGCGTCGAGCGCGCGGCGCAGGTCGCCGAGGAGGCCGAGGCGGTCGGGGGTGTTGGAGTCGCGCTTGGACTCGTAGACCTCGACGCCGGTGCGGTCCCGCTTGGCCTGGTACATGGCGACGTCGGCGCGGCGCAGCAGGCCTTCGGCGTCGAGGGCGTGGTCGGGGAAGACGGCGACGCCCGCGCTGGCCTCCAGGACGAGGGTGAGTCCGTCGAGGTCGAGCGGGGAGGAGAGTTCGGCGACGAGGTGGCGGGCGACCCGCTGGGCGCTGGTGGTGGAGTCGGCGGTGGGCAGCAGGACGGCGAACTCGTCGCCGCCGAGCCGGGCGGCCTCGGCGCCGCGGGGCAGGGCGCGGCGGAGCCGGTCGGCGATCTGGAGGAGCAGCCGGTCGCCCGCGAGGTGTCCGAGGGTGTCGTTGACCGATCGGAAGCGGTCGAGGTCGATCAGTACGAGGGCGGCGCGGGCTCCTTCGCCTTCGGCCTCCTCCAGGGCGGTCCAGGCCCGTTCGAGCAGCCACTGGCGGTTGGGGAGTCCGGTGAGCGGGTCGCGGAGCTGCTCCTCGGCGCGGGCGCGGGCGATCCACAGGGTGGAGTCGAGGGCGATGAGGGGGACGGCGAAGAGGGGCAGCAGGACCGGGCGGGTGGCGGCGACGACGCAGATCAGCGGGGCGATGCCGAGCAGGGCCACGGCGACGAGGCCCTGCCGCAGGAGCGCGGTGCGGGCGACGGTGGGCAGTCCGCGGGTCTGCGGGGCCAGCGTGTACCACAGGAGGAGCCGGGTCACCACGAGGTAGGTGGCGGCGGCGAGGACGACTTCCGGGAGGTCGCCGATCGTCCAGTCGAGGGGCTGCCAGGGCCGCTCGACGGTGGGGACGTCGCCGAAGAGGGCGAGGACGAGGGCGGCGGCGGCGACTCCGAGGACGTCGGCGGCGCCGTGCAGCAGGCCCTGTCGCCAGCGGTGCCGGCGGGCGGCGCCGACCAGGGTGACCACGGTCATCGAGACGAGTCCGGCGGGCACCCAGCCGTAGAGCAGGAGGACGGCGAGGGTGAGGGCGGCGCCCGAACCGGTGCCGCCCCACCAGCGGTCGCGGCCGAGGGCGACCAGATGGCCGACGATGAGGCCGGTGAGGAGCGCGAGGGACCAGCCGGTGACTCCGCCGGGGAAGAGGCCGCTGCCGGCGCTCAGGCCCTGTTGGAGGCCGACGACGAGCACGACGGCGGCGATGCCCACCACGGCGGCGGGCAGCCGGGAGGTGAAGCCCGGGGACCCCGTACGGCCGTGCGGCCGTGGGACCGGGGCGGCGCTCTCGGTCGGTTCCATTCCCGTCCCTCTCACAGGCGGCGGTGCCGTCGGTGTGCGATGGGCCGCGGTCAGGCGGCTGTCCGTCGTCCGGCCGTCCGCGGTCCGGCCGCCGTCGGGCGGTCGGACGTCGTGCCACGGGGCCGTCGTCCTGGCGCCGCGACCGGCAGAACCCTCGCGCGGTCGTGCAGGACCGGGCGCACGGTCACCACATTAGGCCGCCGAGGCCGCCGAGGGGCAGCGCTCTCCCTGTCTTGCCCGAATGCGACCTGGCCACCCGTAACGATCTGGTATGCGCCGAACGGGTGACCGTCGCACGGTCCTCGGGCGGGCCGGGAGCGGGCCGCGGGCGGTTACTCGGCGACCGGGACGGCGGCCTCCCGAGCGGCCTCGGGCCCTTGTTCGAGCAGGATGCCGAAGCCGTCCTCGTCCAGAACCGGAACCTTCAGCTGCATGGCCTTGTCGTACTTCGAACCAGGGTTTTCGCCCACGACGACGAAGGCGGTCTTCTTCGAAACGGAACCGGTCACCTTCGCACCGAGGCCCTGGAGGGACTCTTTTGCGCCATCCCTGGTGAACTTCTCCAGCGTCCCGGTCACCACGACCGTGAGGCCCTCCAGCGGACGCGGGCCGACCTCCTCCCCCGCGCCCTCGTCCTCCAGCGCGACCCCGGCGGCGCGCCACTTGCGCACGATCTCGCGGTGCCACTCCTCGGCGAACCACTGCTTCACCGCGGCCGCGATGATCCCGCCGACCCCGTCGACGGCGGCCAGCTCCTCCTCGCTCGCCTGCTCGATCCGCTCCAGGGAGCGGAACTCGCGGGCCAGCGCCTCGGCCGCGACCGGCCCCACGTGCCGGATCGAGAGCCCGTTGAGGAAGCGGGCCAGCGGGCGGGTCTTCGCCGCCGCGATGTTCTCCAGCATCGCCAGGGCGTTCTTCTTCGGCTCGCCCTTCTGGTTGGCGAAGACCGTGACGATCTTCTCCTCGCCGGTCTTCGGGTCCCGCTTGGGCAGTCCGCTGTCCTGGTCGAGGACGTACGCCTTGATCGGCAGCAGCTGCTCGATCGTCAGGTCGAAGAGGTCGCCCTCGTCCGCGAGCGGCGGCTCGGCGGGCTCCAGCGGGCGGGTGAGCGCCGCCGCGGCGACCGCGCCGAAGCTCTCGATGTCCAGGCACTGGCGGCCGGCGAGGAAGAAGAGGCGCTCGCGCAGCTGGGCCGGGCAGGTCCGGGCGTTCGGGCAGCGGAGGTCGATGTCGCCCTCCTTCATCGCCTTCAGCGGCGTCCCGCACTCGGGGCACTCGACGGGCATCACGAACTCCCGCTCGCTGCCGTCCCGCAGGTCGGCGACCGGCCCGAGGATCTCGGGGATCACGTCGCCGGCCTTGCGCAGCACCACGGTGTCGCCGATCAGCACGCCCTTGGCCTTCACCACCTCCTGGTTGTGGAGGGTGGCGAACTCGACCTCCGAGCCGGCCACGGTCACCGGCTCGACCTGCGCGTACGGCGTGACGCGTCCGGTGCGGCCGACGCCGACCTTGATGTCGATCAGCTTGGTGTTGACCTCCTCCGGCGCGTACTTCCAGGCGATCGCCCAGCGCGGGGCGCGCGCGGTGGAGCCGAGCCTGCCCTGGAGGGGGATCTCGTCGAGCTTGACGACGACCCCGTCGATCTCGTGCTCGACGGAGTGGCGGTTCTCGCCGAAGTAGGCGATGAACTCCCGTACGGCGTCGAGCGAGTCGACCACCTTGTTGTGCCGGGCGGTGGGCAGGCCCCACTCGCGCAGCAGCTCGTAGGCGTGGGAGAGGCAGTCGATGTCGAAGCCCTCGCGGGCGCCGATGCCGTGCACCACCATGTGGAGCGGGCGGGAGGCGGTGACCTTCGGGTCCTTCTGGCGCAGTGAACCCGCCGCCGCGTTCCGCGGGTTGGCGAAGGGCTTGTCCCCGGCCTCCACCAGCCGGGCGTTGAGCCCCTGGAAGGCCTCCATCGGGAAGTAGACCTCGCCGCGGATCTCCACGAGGGCCGGGATGCGGTCCCCGTGCAGCCGCTCCGGGATGTCGGCGATCGTCCGGACGTTGGGCGTGATGTCCTCGCCGGTGCGGCCGTCGCCGCGGGTGGCGGCCCGGGTGAGCCGGCCGTGCTCGTACGTCAGGTTGACCGCGAGGCCGTCGACCTTCAGCTCGCACAGGTAGTGGTAGCCGGGGGCGCCGACGTCCCGCGCGATCCGCTCGCCCCAGGCGGCCAGTTCGGCGTCGTCGAAGGCGTTGTCCAGGGAGAGCATCCGCTCGCGGTGCTCGACGGAGGTGAACTCGGTCTCGTACTGCCCCGCGACCTTCTGCGTCGGCGAGTCCGGGGTGCGCAGCTCCGGGTACTCCTCCTCCAGCGCCTCCAGGGCGCGCAGGAGGCGGTCGAAGTCGCCGTCGCTGATGACCGGCTGGTCCTTCACGTAGTACCGGAAGCGGTGCTCCTCGACCTGTTCGGCCAGGTCGGCGTGCTTCTCCCGTGCCTCGGCGGGCAGGGCCCCCTGTTCGACTGCCACCTTCGTCCGTCCTCCCGTGCCTCGAAACCCGGTCACTCTGGGTTGTCCGCGAGCGATCTCGCCGCCCTGACGCAGTGGGCGAGCGCCGCACGGGCGTAGGCGGGCGAAGCGCCCGCGAGCCCGCACGTGGGCGTGACGACCACGGACTCCGCGAGAGTCCCCGGATTCAGCCCCAGCCTGCGCCACAGCGTCCTGACACCCATGACGCTACCGCCCGGGTCCGACAATGGGCCGTCGGTGGACGCCACCACACCGGCGAAGAGTCGGGTGCCGGCCTCCACGGCCTCTCCGATGGTCTCCTCGTCACGCTCGGTGAGCAGGGAGAAGTCGAACGAGACGCCCGCCGCGCCGGCCCGCCGCAGGAGCGCGAACGGCACGTCGGGGGCGCAGGAGTGGACGATCACCGGCCCGTCGTGGACGGCGACGACCTCGCGCAGCGCGCTCTCCACGACCTGCCGGTCGACGGCCCGGTGGGTGCGGTAGCCGCTGGCGGTGCGGACGTGGCCGCGCAGGACGGCCGTGAGGGAGGGTTCGTCGAGCTGGAGGACGATCCGGGCGCCCGGGATCCGCTTGCGCAGGTCCGCCAGGTGCGTGTGGAGGCCCTCGGCGAGCGAGCCGACGAGGTCGCGGCAGGCGCCGGCGTCGCCGACGGCGGCCTCGCCGCCGCGCAGCTCCAGGGCCGCGGCGAGCGTCCAGGGGCCCACCGCCTGCACCTTGAGCGGCCCCTCGTACCCCTGGGTGAACTCCTCCAGGGCGTCCAGGTCCTCGCCCATCCAGGAGCGGGCGCGCCGGGTGTCGCGGCCGGGGCGGTCGCTGATCCGCCAGCCGCTGGGCTCCACGTGCGCGTAGAGGTCGACGAGCATCCCGATGGTCCGGCCGATCATGTCGGCGCCGGGACCGCGGGCGGGAAGCTCCGGGAGGAACGGGAAGTCCTCGAAGGACCCCGTGACGGTCTTGGCGGTCTCCCGGGCGTCGCCGCCCGGCATGGAGCCGACGCCGGTGGCGGGTCCCCAGAGCGGGCGGTCGTCCTCGGTCTGCGTCTCGCCCATGTCTAGCGTCCCGGACGAACGGTGAGGTCGTTGATCTCCGCGTCGCGCGGGAGGTCGACGGCGGTGAGGATGGCCGTCGCGACCGACTCGGGGTCGATCCACCGGGACGGGTCGTAGTCCTTGCCCTCCTGGGCGTGGACCTTGGCCTGCATGGGGCTCGCGGTGCGGCCCGGGTAGACGGAGGTCACCCGCACGCCGTTGGCGTGCTCCTCGTGGCGCAGGGCGTCGGCGAGGGCCTTGAGGCCGTGCTTGGAGGCGGCGTACGCGCCCCATTCGGCGTGCGCGGCGAGGCCGGCGCCCGAGTTGACGAAGACGACGTGGCCCTGGGAGACCCGGAGCTGGGGCAGGAGGTGGCGGGTCAGTTCGGCCGGGGCGACGAGGTTGACGTCGAGCTGGTGGTGCCAGGTCTTGGGGGTGAGGTCCCCGACGGGCCCGAGGTCGACGACGCCGGCGATGTGCAGCAGGGTGTCCACCCGCTCCGGCATGGTCTGGTGCGAGAACGCCCAGGAGAGGCGGTCCGGGTCGGCCAGGTCCCCGACGAGCGTCCGGGCGCCGGGGAACTGCGCGGCGAGTTCCTTGGCGCGTCCCGCGTCGCGGGCGTGGAGCACGAGGTCGTCCCCGCGCGCGTGGAGGCGGCGCGCGACGGCCGCGCCGATGCCGGAACCGGCTCCGGTGATCACATGTGTAGCCATGGTCACCATGCTCGCATCAGCGGGCGGCGATGTTCTCCTCCAGGTGGGCGAGGGCCGTGGGGGCGTCGTCGGCGAAGAGGGCGAGGTCGGCGAGGGGGATCGGCAGGAAGCCCTCCTCCTCCATCCGGCGGAACTGGAGCTTGAGTCCGTCGTAGAAGCCCGCGGTGTTCAGGACGACGACCGGCTTGCGGTGCTTGCCGTGCTTCTTCAGCTCCAGGATCTCGGTGGCCTCGTCGAGGGTGCCGGTGCCGCCGACCAGGACGACGATCGCGTCGGACTTGGCGAGGAGCAGCGCCTTGCGCTCGGCGAGGTCGCGGGTGACGACCATCTCGTCGGCGTCCGGGCGGGCCTTGTGGGCGAGGAAGTCGACGGAGACGCCGACGAGCCGGCCGCCGGCCTCCTGGACGCCGTCGGCGACGACCTTCATCAGACCGGTGTCGGAGCCGCCCCAGACCAGGGTGTGGCCGGCCTTGCCGAGGAGGCGCGCGAAGTCGCGGGCGGGGGTCGTGTAGCGCTCGTCGAGGTCGGCCGCGGAGAGGAAGACGCAGATGTTCATGGCCCCACCGTAGGCCCTGACCAGGGGCTTAAGAATTCCTCGGGGAAATCCCGCCGCGGGGCGATGAGTTCGGGCGGCGGCCGCGGTCTCCCCTGCCATGAACGACATGGACGAGGTGAGCGCCCCGCCGGCCGGGGTCCGGGGACGGGTCGTGTCGCGGGACGGTACGCCGATCGCGTACGAGCGGTACGGGGAGGGGCCGCCGCTGGTCCTGGTGAGCGGGGCGCTGGGGACGGCGGAGGGCGAGCGGCCGCTGGGCGGGCTACTGGCCCGGCGCTTCTCGGTCGTGGCGTACGACCGGCGGGGGCGCGGCGGCAGCGGGGAAGGCGGCCCGTACGCGGT
>NZ_RDBH01000141.1:818700-850384 GCF_008042145.1 Streptomyces sp. adm13(2018) | reverse complement strand
GGACGGGCACCGGGGGTGCGCTGGTCCTCGCCGCGGTGGCCGCCGGTCTGCCGGCCGGGGCGGTGTCGGTGTTCGAGCCGCCGTACTCGACGGCGGCGGCCGAGCTGCGGCGGCGGGTGACGGAGCTGCTCGACGGGGGCCGGCCGGCCGAGGCGCTCGCCGTGTTCCTGGCGGAGTCGACGGTGCCCGCGCGGCTGCGGCCCGGGGCGGCGGAGCTGGCGCACACCCTCGCGTACGACATGGCGGTCCTCGGCGAGGGAACGGCCGACGGGGCGCTCCCGGAGGGGCTCCTCTCCCGGGTCCACGCGCGCGTGCTGGTGGTCGACGGGGGCGTGAGCCCGGCGGGCACCCGGCAGGCGGCCCGCGCGGTGACGGGAGCCCTTCCCCGGGCCCGCCACCGCACCCTGACGGGCCAGACGCACGACGTGGCCCCGCACGTACTGGCCCCGGTCCTGGAGGAGTTCCTCGGGGAGCGCCGGGAACCGGCGGAGGCGGCTTAGGCCTTCGCCGGGGCGGCGGCGGGCTCCGTCGGCTGCGGGCTTCGTCGGGGTGGAGGCGGCTCAGGCCTTCGCCGTCGCCGGGGCCGTCGGTGCTTCCGTCGGGCGGCGGGTCGTCGTCGCGATCGTGGCCGAGCCGACCACGCGCGTGCCGTCGTACAGGACGATCGCCTGTCCCGGGGCCACCCCGCGGACCGGCTCGTCGAAGGCGACCGTCAGTTCGCCGTCCGTCAGGGAGGCCGTCACCGCCGTCTCGCCGCCGTGGGCGCGGAGCTGGGCCGTGTAGCGGCCCTCGCCCTCCGGCGCGGTGCCGCACCAGCGGGGCTTGATCGCCGTCAGGGCCGTGACGTCCAGGGCCTCGACCGGGCCCACCGTGACCGTGTTGTTCACCGGCGAGATGTCCAGGACGTAGCGCGGCTTGCCGTCCGCCGCCGGGTGGCCGATCCGCAGGCCCTTGCGCTGGCCGATGGTGAAGCCGTACGCGCCCTCGTGGCTGCCGACCCTCGTGCCGGACTCGTCGACGATGTCGCCCTCCGCCTTCCCCAGACGGGAGGCGAGGAAGCCCTGGGTGTCGCCGTCGGCGATGAAGCAGATGTCGTGGCTGTCGGGCTTCTTCGCCACGGCCAGCCCGCGCCGCTCCGCCTCCGCCCGGATCTCGTCCTTGGTGGTGAGGGTGTCGCCCAGCGGGAACATCGCGTGCGCCAGCTGCTTCTCGTCGAGCACGCCGAGCACGTACGACTGGTCCTTCGCCATGTCCGAGGCGCGGTGCAGCTCGCGGGTGCCGTCCTCGTTGAGGACGACCGTCGCGTAGTGACCGGTGCAGACGGCGTCGAAGCCGAGGGCGAGCGCCTTGTCGAGCAGCGCGGCGAACTTGATCTTCTCGTTGCAGCGCAGGCACGGGTTGGGGGTGCGGCCGGCCTGGTACTCCGCGACGAAGTCGTCCACGACGTCCTCGCGGAAGCGTTCGGCGAGATCCCACACGTAGAACGGGATTCCGATGACGTCGGCCGCCCTGCGTGCGTCGCGGGAGTCCTCGATCGTGCAGCAGCCGCGGGCTCCCGTACGGAAGGACTGCGGGTTCGCGGAGAGGGCGAGGTGCACGCCGGTGACGTCGTGGCCGGCCTCGGCGGCGCGGGCCGCGGCGACGGCGGAGTCSACTCCGCCGGACATGGCGGCGAGGACCCGGAGCGGGCGGGTGCGGGGGTGCGGGGGCGGAGTCTCAGTCATAGCCCTACCAGGGTACGGGGCACCGGGAACCACGGTCGCGGTAGTAAGCGTTCTCGGGGACATGGGGAGCAAGGCGAGTGATGCGGGCGGGTCCGGCGGTACGGGCAGGGACTCCGGTCCCGGCAGACGGGTGGGGCGGCGCGCGGTGCTGCTGGGCGGCGGGGCCGCCGTCCTCGGGACGGCGGTGCTGGCGCGGGACGAGCTGGCGCGCGCCTGGTGGCGGCTGCCGGGGATGGAGCGGAAGCGGGTCGAGGGCGAGCTCGACCACCGGGCGGCCGAGTGGACCTCGGCGTCGCGGGCGAACTGGCGGCGGGCCGACCGACCCGACGACTACCGGATCGACCGGATCGTGATCCATGTCGTCCAGGGCAGCTACGCGACCGCCCTGAAGGTCTTCAAGGACCCCGGGCACGGGGCCGCCGCGCACTACGTGGTCCGCAAGGACGGGCACGTGGCGCAGATGATCAGGGAGCTGGACGTCGCGTTCCACGCCGGGAACCGGGACATGAACGAGCGCAGCATCGGCATCGAGCACGAGGGCTTCGTCGACCGCCCGCAGGACTTCACTGCGTCGATGTACGCGGGGTCGGCGCGGCTGACGGCGGACATATGCGCCCGGCACGGCATCCCGGTGGACCGGGAGCACATCATCGGGCACGTCGAGGTCGAGGGCACCGACCACACCGACCCCGGCCCGCACTGGGACTGGGACCGGTATCTGAGGCTGGTGCGGGAGGCGTCCAAGGCGCGCGTCTGAGAGGGGCGCTTCCGGGCTGCGCGGCCCGGGTCCGCGGGCCTCGGGGCCCGTCCCCCGTCAGCTCAGGCCCGCCGACCTCGCGCGTTCCACCGCCGGGGCGATCGCGTCCGCCACCGCCGCCACGTCCTCCTTCGTGGACGTGTGGCCGAAGGAGAAGCGCAGGGTGCCGCGGGCCAGGTCCGGGTCGGTGCCGGTGGCGAGGAGGACGTGGCTCGGCTGGGCGATGCCCGCGGTGCAGGCGGAGCCGGTGGAGCAGGCGATCCCGGCCGCGTCGAGCAGCAGGAGCAGCGAGTCGCCCTCGCAGCCGGGGAAGGTGAAGTGCGCGTTGGCGGGAAGCCGCTCGACGGGGTCGCCGCCGAGGATCACCTCGGGGACTCGCGCCCTGACCTCGGCGACCAGTTCGTCGCGGAGCGCGCCGATCTCCCGGGCGAACTCCTCGCGCCGCTGGGTGGCGAGCCGGGCGGCGACCGCGAAGGCGGCGACGGCCGGCACGTCGAGGGTGCCGGAGCGGACGTGCCGCTCCTGGCCGCCGCCGTGCAGCACGGGTACGGGGGTGTGCTCGCGCCCCAGGAGCAGGGCGCCGATGCCGTACGGCCCGCCGATCTTGTGGCCGGAGACGGTCATGGCGGCGAGTCCGGACGCGGCGAAGTCGACCTCGGTCTGGCCGACGGCCTGGACGGCGTCGGCGTGCAGCGGGACGCCGAACTCGGCCGCGACGTCGGCCAGTTCGCGGACCGGCATGACGGTGCCGATCTCGTTGTTGGCCCACATGACGGTGGCGAGCGCCACCGAGTCGGGATCGCGGGCGATCGCCTCGCGCAGGGCCTCCGGGTGCACCCGGCCGTACCGGTCGACCGGCAGGTACTCGACGTCGGCGCCCTCGTGGGCGGCGAGCCAGTCGACGGCGTCGAGCACGGCGTGGTGCTCGACCGGGCTGGCCAGGACGCGGGTCCGGCGGGGGTCGGCATCGCGGCGGGACCAGTAGAGGCCCTTCACGGCGAGGTTGTCGGCCTCGGTGCCGCCGGAGGTGAAGACGACCTCGCTCGGCCGCGCGCCGAGCGCGGCGGCGAGGGTCTCGCGCCCCTCCTCGACGGTCCGCCGGGCCCGCCGTCCGGCGGCGTGCAGGGAGGAGGCGTTGCCCGTGACGGCGAGCTGGGCGGTCATCGCCTCGATCGCCTCGGGCAGCATGGGCGTGGTCGCGGCGTGGTCGAGGTAAGCCATGGTGGGTCGATTCTACGAGCCCGTGCCCGCTGCCCTGGCGGGTGGCCGGTTTACGCCGCCGGGCGCGGTTCCCGGCGGGGCCTCGACCGGCCGGGGCGGCTGCCGTGTCGGGGGCGGACGTAGCCGGGGCGGCCGCCGTGCCGGGGGCCCGGACGCGGCCGGTCGGTCGCGTCCGGGACCGGCTTCGCCGGCTCCGGGCCGTACGCGCTCCGGGGTGTGCGGGCCCCGGGCGTACGGCCCCTGTCGTGCTCCGGCCCGGGGTCGGGGCCGGAACCGGGTCAGGCGCGCGGGGCGCGGGCCAGCTGACGGGACTGCGCGACCAGGCGGTCGGCGCTGTCCCAGACCTCCGCGTCCTCCTCCAGGAATCCTCCGGCGAGGTTGCGGGTGGTGATGGAGACCCGCAGCGGGCCCGGGGCGGGGCGGGAGCGGATGTGGGTGGTGAGCTCGACGGTCGGGGTCCAGCCCTTCAGCCCCAGCTCGAAGGAGGTCGGCGGCAGCGCGTCGACCGTGAGGAGCAGCGACAGGGCGTCGGGCTCGCGGCCGTCCGCGAGGCCGAACCAGGCCCGCATCTCGCCCTTCCCGGAGGGCGCGCCGATCGCCCAGCCGACGCAGGCGGGGTCGAGGCGCAGGTCGAGCCGGTCGGCGATCGCCGAGGAGCCGGGGATGGCCGGGGTCGGTCCGTCGGCGGCGCCGAAGCAGTTCTCGATGGCCGCCATCGCGGGCGGTTCCGCGGAGGTGCGGACCTCGTCGGAGAGGGTGTCCAGGTCGCCGTAGGAGGCGAGGACGCGGATGCGCTCGACCTCGGTGCCGTCCTCGGCGTACTGGAAGAGGGAGGCCTGGCCGGTGGAGAGCGTACGGCCGGTGCGGACGGTCTCCGTCCTGATCACCGCGGGCCCCGGCACGGACGGCGTGAGGTAGTGCGCCGAGATCGTGAACGGGTCGGGGTGCGGCAGGTGGTCGCCGAGGGCGCGGCCGAGCAGAGCGAGGAGGTAGCCGCCGTTGACCGCGTGGATGATGGTCCAGCCCGCGGACAGGTCGGCGTCGTAGACGCCGGGCTCCCGGAGGACGACGGCGGTGTCCCGGTCGAACTCGTACGTGCGCTCGTCCGCGCGCCCGTGCCCGCCGTCGCGCCCGCTCGCCGTGGCGGGGGTCTCGATGCTCGTGCTCATGCTTCCGACCGTACCCCAGGTAGCTACTGAGCGGTAGCTTTTTCCAGTTCCTCCCGTGTGGAGGAGCGGCGGTTCCAGGCCCGGGGCGCGCGCCAGTGGTAGCGCAGCGCGAGCAGGCGGAGCAGGAAGGCGGTCAGCACGGCGGCGCCGCTGGTCCAGGCGTTGAGCAGGTCGAAGCGGATGCAGAGCGCGACCATGGCGGCGCCGACGATCGCGGGGACGGCGTACAGGTCCCGGTCCCAGCGCAGCAGCGACGGCACCTCGTTGGCGAGCACGTCGCGCAGCACACCGCCGCCGACGGCCGTCGCGAGGCCGAGCGCCGCGGAGGAGGTGAGGCCCAGGCCGTAGTCGTACGCCTTCGTCGTACCGGTCACGCAGAACAGGCCGAGGCCGGCGGCGTCGAAGACGTTCACGGCGTTCTGGGTGCGCTCGACCTCGGGGTGGAGGAAGAAGACGAGGACCGCGGCGATCAGGGGCATGAGGAAGTAGCCGAGATCGGTGAACGCGGCGGGCGGTACGGCGCCGATGATCAGGTCGCGGAAGAGGCCGCCGCCGAGGGCGGTGACCTCGGCGAGGACGGCGATGCCGAAGACGTCGAAGTTCTTGCGGACGGCGAGGAGGGCGCCGGAGATGGCGAACACGAAGATGCCGACGAGGTCGAGGGCGTGTTGGACGGAGGGGGTGAACAGGTCGTGGAGCACCGGGCCATTGTCCCGGTAGTCCCGGGGGCCTTGTCCTCACCGCGCGGGGGCCCTGCGGGCGGGTCCGGGCTCGTGACGGGCCCCCGCGCGGTGAGGACCACCTGCGGAGGCCCCCGGTGCCCTTCGGCACCGGGGGCCTCCCCCGCGTCACGCCTTCGGCGCGTCGCCCTCGGTCGCGGGCTCCGGCGTCTCGGCCGGAGCCGCCGCCTTCGCCTCGYCCGCGTCGGCGGACAGCGCCGGCTTCTCCGACCCAGCCGACTCGGCCGACCCCGTCGGCTTCTCCGGCCCCGCCGCCTCGGCCGACCCGGCCGACCCGGCCGGCTTCTCCGGCCCCGCCGCCTCGGGGAACCCCGCCGACTCCTCCCGAGGCTTCGGCTTCGTGATCTCCACCGACTCCCTCGCCCCCGGGATCGTCAGTGCCTCCGTGTTCTCCGGGTGGTGGCAGGCCACCCGTTGGCCCGGGCGGAGTTCGACCAGCGGCGGTTCCTGCGTGCGGCAGACGTCCGTCGCCTTCCAGCAGCGGGTGTTGAAGCGGCAGCCCGGCGGCGGGGCGATCGGGGACGGGACGTCGCCGGTCAGGAGGATGCGGTCGCTCTTCGCGCCCCGGCGGCGGGGGTCCGGGATCGGGACCGCCGACATGAGGGCGCGGGTGTACGGGTGCATCGGGTTCTCGTAGAGGGACTTGCGGTCCGCGAGTTCCACGATCTTGCCGAGGTACATCACCGCGATGCGGTCCGACACGTGCCGGATGACCGACAGGTCGTGCGCGATGATCACGTACGTGAGGCCGAGTTCCTTCTGGAGGTCGTCCAGGAGGTTGACCACCTGCGCCTGGATGGAGACGTCCAGGGCCGAGACCGGCTCGTCCGCCACCACGAGCTTCGGCTTCAGGGCCAGCGCGCGGGCGATGCCGATGCGCTGGCGCTGGCCGCCGGAGAACTCGTGCGGGTAGCGGTTGTAGTGCTCCGGGTTGAGGCCGACCAGCCCGAGCAGCCGCTGGACCTCCTTCTTCACGCCGCCCTCGGGCTCGACGCCCTGGAGCTTGAAGGGGGCCGAGACGATCGTGCCGACCGTGTGGCGCGGGTTCAGCGAGCCGTACGGATCCTGGAAGATCATCTGGATGTCCCGGCGGAACGGGCGCATGCCCGAGACGCCGAGGTGCGAGATGTCCTTGCCCTGGAACTCGACCGTGCCGCCGGTCGGTTCGAGCAGCCGGGTGATCAGACGGCCCATCGTGGACTTGCCGCAGCCGGACTCGCCGACGACGCCGAGCGTCTCACCGGGCAGGACCTCGAAGTCGATCCCGTCGACCGCCTTGACCGCGCCGGTCTGCCGCTGGAGAAGCCCCTTCTTGATGGGGAAGTGCTTCTTCAGGCCGGTGACCTTGAGGAGGGGTTCCATGGTCTCGCTCACAGTTTCGGCGCAATCTCTTCGGTCCAGATACGGGTCCGCTCCTCCTGCGGCATGTGGCAGGCCGAGAAGTGGCGGTCCCCGGCCGGCGCCAGCTCCGGTCGCAGGGTGCGCGTGATGCCGCCCTTGGGGACGTCCGCGTACGGGCAGCGGGGGTTGAAGGCGCAGCCGTCCGGGATGTTGATGAGGCTGGGCGGGTTGCCCTTCACCGGGATGAGCCGGTCGGTCTGGTCGCGGTCGATCCTCGGCATCGAGCCGAGCAGGCCCCAGGTGTAGGGGTGCTGCGGCTCGTAGAAGACGGACTCGGCCGGTCCGCGCTCGACGCAGCGCCCGCCGTACATCACGAGGATGTCGTCGGCGAGTTCGGCGACGACGCCGAGGTCGTGGGTGATGATGACGACCGCGGAGCCGAACTCCTTCTGGAGGTCCCGCATCAGGTCCAGGATCTGGGCCTGCACGGTCACGTCGAGCGCGGTGGTCGGCTCGTCGGCGATGAGCAGGGCCGGGTTGTTGACGAGCGCCATGGCGATCATCGCGCGCTGGCGCATGCCGCCGGAGAACTCGTGCGGGTAGTTGTCGAACCGCTTGGCGGGCTCGGGGATGCCGACCCGGTCGAGGAGTTCGACGGCCCGCCTGCGCGCCGTCTTCTTGTCGACGTCGTGGTGGACGCGGTACGCCTCCACGATCTGGTTGCCGACGGTGTAGTACGGGTGCATCGCGGACAGCGGGTCCTGGAAGATCATCGCCATGTCGCGGCCGCGCATCCTGCGGACCTCGTCCGGGTCGGCCGAGAGCAGCTCGCGTCCGTCGAGCCAGATCTCGCCGGAGATGCGGGCCTTCTGCCGGCCGTACTGGCCGACGGTGTGGAGGCCCATGATGCCGAGCGAGGTGACCGACTTGCCGGAGCCGGACTCGCCCACGATGCCGAGGGTCTTGCCCTTCTCCAGCTGGAAGCTGAGACCGTCGACCGACTTGACCAGACCGTCGTCGGTCGGGAAGTGGATCTTCAGGTCGCGGACGTCGAGGAAGGCGTCGGAGGGTGCGGACCCGGTGGCGACGGGTTCTCCCACCGCCGCGCCGGTCTTCGTCAGCTTGTCCGTCATGCGAGCCTCACTCGGGGGTCGATCACCGCGTACAGCAGGTCCACGACGAGGTTGGCGAGGACGACGCAGGCCGCGGTGATCAGCGTGACGGCCAGGATCAGCGGCAGGTCGCGCTCGCTGACGCCCTTGATGGCGAGTCCGCCGAGGCCGTGGAGGCTGAACGCGGTCTCGGTCAGGATCGCGCCGCCGACGAGGGCGCCGAGGTCCATGCCGAAGATGGTCAGGATGGGGGTCATGGTGGAGCGCATGGCGTGCTTGCCGAGCACGACGGACTCCGGGAGGCCCTTGGCCCGCGCGGTGCGGATGTAGTCCTCGCCGAGGACCTCCAGCATGGTGGCGCGGGTGAGCCGCGCGTACATCGCCGCGTACAGGAAGGCGAGGGTCACCCAGGGCAGCAGCAGGCCGCCGAACCAGCCGCCGAAGGACTCGGTGATCGGCGTGTACGAGGCGTTGAGCCAGCCCAGTTGGGTACGGAAGATCAGCATCGCCAGCATGGCGGTGAAGAAGATGGGGAGCGAGACGCCGGCCAGCGCGGTGATCATGGCGGCGCGGTCGATGATCGTGCCCCGCTTGAGCGCGGAGACGACGCCGGTGGAGACACCCAGGATCAACCACAGCACGGCGGCGCCGATGACCATGGAGAGGGTGACGGGGAAGGCGTCGACCAGCATCGACGACACGTCCTGCTCGGTGCGGAACGAGTAGCCGAAGCAGGGCGCCGCGCAGTGGATGGTGTCGCCACCACCGGTGTAGTCGCGGCCGACGAAGATGCCGGAGACGAAGTGCCAGAACTGCACCAGGATCGGCTCGTCCAGGCCCAGCTTCTGCCGGACGGCCTCGATGGATGCCGGATCCGCCTGCTTGCCGACGAACATCGCGGCAGGGTCGCTGCCGGTCAGCTTGGGTATGAGGAAGAAGATGCTGAGCGTCACGAGTGTGACGACGAGCAGCATCACGACGACCGCGAAGAGTCGCCGGACTATGTATGCAAGCATGCGGTCGGCCGGTCGGCGGCCGGGGGACCCGATCGGGTCCCCCGGCCGCCGCCCTCGGCCATCACCTGCCCTTCGGACCTGGCGGCGGGTGGTGCGCCGGTGGAACGGGTCGGATTACTTGACGACGCCGAGCGACGCGTAGTCGTAGCGGCCGTTGTAGGCGTCCGCCGTGTAGACGTTGGTCAGCCGGGAGCTGCGCCAGATGATGTTCTTCTCGTGGGTGAAGGGCAGGTAGACCGCGGCCTCCGACACCTTCGTGTTGATCTGCTTGTAGAGCTCGCCGGCCTTGACCGGGTCGGTCTCCTTCAGCGCCTGGTCGAAGAGGCCGTTGACGGCCTTGTCGTTCAGCTCCGAGAAGTTGTTGTTACCGCTCTGGAGGATGAACCGGCCGTCGACCAGCGGCTGGAGGAAGCCCTGGCCGGACGGGAAGTCGGCGCCCCAGCCCATGATGATGATGCCGTAGCCCTTGTCCTTGACGACCTTCGGCGAACCGATGATGCCGGACGTCTGGGCGCCGTCGAACTGGTCGATCTCCGCCTCGATGCCGACGGCCTTCAGCGACTGCTGGAGGGACTCGGCGGTCGCGATCTCGATCTTCTTGTTGTTGCGGACCGCGATCGTGGTCTTGAAGCCGTTCGGCTTGCCGCACTTCTTGAGCGCGTCCTTGGCCTTGGCCACGTCCGGGGCGCCGCCGAGCTTGCCGTACGGGTCGGCCTTCGGGTCGGCACCCTTGATCGCCGGCGGAAGCATGTTGGTGGCGATGTCGCCACCGGCCTGCGGGCCGCCGCGGGCGGTCTGGAGGGACTTGGAGTCGGCCGCGTAGATGATGGCCTTGCGGCACTCGATGTTGGGGATCACCGTCTGCGGGAAGACCGCGTAGCGGATGAAGCCCGTCTGCGGGTTGTCGACGTTGCCCTTGTGCTGCTGGAGCACCTTCTGGCGGGCGGAGGCGCCGACGCCCGTGGCGTTGATGTCGAGGTCGTACTCGCCCTCGACGAGGCGGTTGTCCATGTCGTCGGCGTTCGTGGTGAACGTGACGCTGACCTTGTCCGGCAGGGCCTTGCGGACGGTGTCCGTCTTGGCGTCCCACTTGTCGTTGCGGACGAGCTTGATGGACTTGTTCGGGGTGTACGAGTCCCACTTGTACGGGCCGGAGGAGAAGGGCTTCAGGCCGTACTTGGCCTTGGTGTCCTTGTCCTGGCGGACCGGGGAGGCGGCCGGCATGGCCAGCATCTGCAGGAAGTCGCCGTTGGCGACCGGCAGCTTGAAGACGATGGTCTTGTCGTCCGGGGTCTCGATGGCCTTCAGGCCGAGCTTGTCCGCGGAGGTGTCCTTGTAGGGACCCTTGTACTCGCCCTTGGGGTCGAGGACCTGCTGGAGGTAGATCGGGCCGCCGGAGATGACGTCCTGGGCCCAGATGCGCTCGATGCCGTACTTGATGTCCTTGGAGGTGATCGGCTTGCCGTCCTCCCAGGTCACCCCGTCCTTCAGCGTGAAGGTGTAGGTGAGGCCGTCGGCCGAGACCTTGCCGGCGTCGGTGGCGAGGTCCGGGACGAGCTCGGTGGAGGCGGCGCCCGGCTCGGCCTTGAAGGTGACCAGCTGGCGGGTGTAGTAGCGCGCGAAGTCCCACACGAAGCCGTAGTAGCCGCGCTGCGGGTCCCACGAGTCGGCCTCCTGCGAGCCGATGAACTTCAGCTCGCCGCCCTTCTTGTCGGAGGCGTTGGCGACCTTGTTCACACCGGCGTCGAAGCCGGGCGCACCGCCCTTGCCCTTGTCGCCGCTGTCGCCGCCGTTACCGCCACCGCACGCGGTGGTGACGACCATGGTGGCCGCCGCGAGCAGCGCGCCCGCGGCGATTCTGCGCTGAGAACTCTTCAGCATGGGTCCAGCAACCTCCGGGATAGTGGCGGCCGTACGGCGGTCCGCCGATGGGGGATGGGCCTCCTGTCGCCAGCGGCAGGGGCGGTCGTGCGGGTCGTCGGCGAACGGTCAGCGGGAGCCCTTCGGGTCGAGCGCGTCACGCACGCCGTCGCCGAAGAGGTTGAACGCCAGGACGGTGATGAAGATCGCGAAGCCGGGGATCACCATGAACAGCGGGTCCGACTCGTAGGTGGTGATGGCCGTCGACAGCATCTGTCCCCAGGAGGCCGTGGGCGGCTTGACACCCGCGCCGAGGAAGCTGAGCGCCGCCTCGGTCAGGATGTTGGTGGGGATCATGAGGGTCGCGTAGACCGTGATCGGGGCGATCAGGTTCGGCAGCAGCTCGCGGCGGAGGATGTAGAGGCGGCCGGCGCCGAGGCTCTGGGCGGCCTCGACGTACTCGCGGTTGCGCAGCGAGAGGGTCTGGCCGCGGACGATGCGGCCGACGTACGGCCAGCCGAAGAAGCCGATGACGAGCACGAGGGCGGCGATGCGGACGCCGGAGCCGTCGAGGCCGAGGAGCTGGTTCGGCAGGACGGAGACGAGGGCGATCGTGAAGAGCAGCTGCGGGAAGGCGAGCATCACGTCCATGACCCGGCTGAGGGCCGCGTCGACCCAGCCGCCGAAGTAGCCGGCGATGATGCCGAGGACCGTGCCGAGGACGACGGCGAAGACCGCCGCGAGGAAGGCGACGAGCAGCGAGATCCGGGCGCCGTAGACGATGCGGCTGAAGACGTCGCGGCCGTTGACGGGCTCGACTCCGAAGAGGAAGTCGGAGCTGACGCCGCCCCAGGAGCCGATCGGGGTGCCGAACAGGGGGTCGATCTGGTCCTCGTGGAACTCGTCGGGCGGGTGGCCCAGGAGGCCGACGATGACCGGTGCGAAGAGCGCGACGAGGATGAGGAAGATGACGACGAAGGCGCCCGCGAGGGCCAGTTTGTCGCGCTTGAGCCGGGTCCAGGCGATCTGCCAGGGCGAGCGGCCCTCGATCGTCTTGCCGGGGGCGGCGGCCTCGGGGGCGCCGGGGGCGTCGGGCGCGCCATCGACGGTGGCGGTCGCCCCGCCCGCACTCTTCTCGTGCAGTGGTGCCGTCATCGTGGTGAGGACCCCTCTCGGCCGCCGGTAGCCGGCCCTTGCCCGCCGCGGGTGGCGGCTCGGTGGAACAACCTGCCGGGCGACCTGCTCGAAAGGAGCTGAACGCCCGGTGTTCCGGGGAGTCTTCAATGGCCTTGTGATCACCCGCCAGCCCTGACGAGGAATGTTTGCTCAAACGTGATGCGGTGCTGCGACTTCCGTTATCCGGACGTCGGGGGCGTCTGAGCGGACCATCTCGGGGCCTCTTCCCCCCAATCGGACATGTCCGCTCAACTGTGCGTTCGCGCTCCTGAATTGGGGCGAACGAAAGCCTCCGGAGCGGACTCCGGAGGCTGGTGGGGAAGGAGGGGAGGAAGGGCCCGTCTCAGTATCCGGACGGCGCCGGCGGCGGGTAGCCGTACCCCGGAGCGGGCGCCGCGCCGCGCCCGGCGTGCGCCTCGCGGTCGTAGAACGGGCGGCCGTTGGCGCGCAGCCAGAGGGCCACCGGGTCGTAGCCGTCGCCGAGGGCGACCGTGGAGACGGGCAGCCCGTCGGGTACGGCTCCGATGGACTGGCGCATCATCGCCCGGACCGTGTCGACGGCGGCCGGCGAGGTGTCGTACAGGTCGAGGCCGATGGCAAGGTACGGGGAGCCGAGCGCGGGCTGCACCCAGCCGCGGCGCAGCGCCCGGACGGCGGGGGTGCGGTGCGCGTTCTGCGTGAGGAGGGCGTAGAACTGCGGGATCTCCAGGGTGGGCTCGGTGACCCGGAGCGGCCCGGCGGGCATCCGGTCGAGGCCGGTGGCGATCCGGCGGAGGTCGGCCCAGGGGATGCCGACGCCGCCGCCGGGGGCGTGCGGATTGAGCCACACGCCCCAGCGGTCGGGGTAGAGGGCGCGGGCGATCTCCCGGCCGGTGACCAGCTCGTGGGCGCGGTGCCAGCCGGAGGCGGCCAGTTCCTGTGCGGAGGTGACGCAGGGCGCGTAGCCGAAGCCGTCGACCTCCATGTTCCCGTACTGGGCGTCGGACGAGCCGGGCGAGCCGTGCCAGAGCAGCATCCACAGCTCGCCGTCGGCGAGGGCGTGCAGCAGCTGCTCGTACGCGTCGTAGCGTCCGGGTGCCACCTGGCGCAGCATGTGCTCGACCTGTCCGGTCGCCGCGGTGCCTGACGCGCTCACCCTGGGTCCTGCCCCTCTTTCGTCGCCGCCGCTGTGCCGACGTCTGTGCCTGCTGTCGAGAAGTTCAGCTTAAACAGGCCGTCCGTCACACGGCGGCGCGCTGGTAGAAGGGGCGCACGTGCTCCAGCATCCAGTCGCCGACCGGGTCCTGTGCCATGTCGAGCAGGATGAGGTTGACCGGCCAGGCGCATTCGACGCGGCCGAGGGCGCGGCCGAGGGCGTCCAGGGGGGCGTTGCGGTCGACGCCGTCCCAGGCCACGAGCTGGACGCCGACGAAGAGGGCGGGTTCGGTGCCCTCGACGCTGGCGAGCGCCCGGCGGGCGGTGGTGACGACGCCGGTGGCGTCGAACTCGGCGGAGGCGGCGGCGAGGAAGTCGACGGGGTCGTCCTGCCAGTCGGGCTCGAAGAGCCGGACGCGGCCGCCGGTGGCGGGCCCGTCGAGCGGCGTGCGGCCGACGCGGCAGAGTTCGGCGACGGCCGGCGGGGGCAGCGGGACGCCGACGACGCCGCCCGGGTTCACGGCGATGCCGAGCTGCGGGGGCAGGCCGCGGGCGAAGTCACGGGCCGGGGCGACGGTGAAGGACATGTGGCCGCCGACGCAGGCGAGGAACTGCTCCTCGGAGCTGAAGACGGGGACGTAGGCCGCGCCGTCGATCTCCATGGTGGCGAGGTCCAGGTTGGGGCTGTCGGGTCCGCCGCCGTTGGGCAGGGGCACCCAGACCGGGCTGCGGCCGAGGACCTCGACCAGGCGGGCGCCCGCCGCGGGGTTGCCGAGTGAGGCGGCAAGGACCTCTTCCAGCTCGTTGCCCGGCCACGTCACGTCCACGGTCGCGTTTCCCCTTCTCGCACGGCCTGCCGTACCGGCCGCCCCGGCAGCACCCTAACGCCGCCCCGCCGCCGCCGTGGCCAAAAGAAGCGGTACGGACCCTCCGGGGCAGGGGCGTACGTCACAGCGGACGGCCCCGGGGGCGGCCGGCCGGATGCCGCCGTCCCCGGGCCGGGGCGGCTCAGTCCGCCGGGCGGAAGCCGATCGTCCGCAGGAGGTCCGCCGCGTCCCGGTCGAGCAGGGTCGCGGAGGCGCAGCCGTGCGGCAGCCGGCCGGCCTCCGCGGCGGCGACGAGCCGGGCGACGGCCCGCCGGTGCCGGGCGAAGGCGTACGCGGAGACGCCGCGGCCGCGGGCGCGCTGGCCCTCGCGGGCGGTGTCCGGGTCCACGTCGAGGAGGACCAGGTGCAGGGCGCGGCCGCGGCGCCGGGCCTCCCGGACGAGCCAGCCCCGCACCCAGGACTGGGTGCCGCAGTCGTGCACGACCACCCCGGCGCCGGAGCGCAGGGCGCGGCGCAGGCCCGCGTAGTGCGCGATGCGGACCAGCGGGCGGTAGACGGCGTACGGCAGGAGGCGGGGCATCCGGGCCTCCCAGCGCTCCCGGGTGTCCTGCGAGTCGATGCCGGTGCCGTCGGCGGCGCGCCGCATGAGGGTGGACTTGCCGCTGCCGGGCAGCCCGGAGACGACCACCAGGTCGCCGGGGGCGAAGGTGAGGGCGCGGGGGCCGCGGCCGCCGCGCTCGCGCAGGTCGCGCAGGAGCCGCCCGCGGCCGGGGGTGCGCGCGCGGGCCCGCTGGGACGGTAGGCCGGTACTTCGGGCGTAGGCGCCGGTGTGCTCGTACCTCATCGCTTCTCCCCCTGCCGGGCCCGGGAAGACCCTTGCCCACAAAGTGTAAAGAAGCGGTAATGGGACACAAGCGATGTGCCCCGCCGACCTCGCGTGCAATGATGTGCGCGCCAGGCGCGCACAGTCGCCACACAATCGCATACCGGCCGCTCGAATCCGCGCGGGAGAGTTCCGGACGCCAGGTGTGTCCGGACGCCGAAGGAGCAAGACCCTCCCTTGAATCTCTCAGGCCCCGTACCGCGTGGATGAGGCAGATCTGAAAAGCGGGACACCCTGCCGTGTCCCCACCCAAGGTGCAAACCGATCTCTCGGTACCGGTCTCCCGGCGACGAGATGCTCTCGGTGAACCTCTCAGGTTCCATGACAGATGGGGAGGACGTCCTCGCCCGTCATGTGTTTCGTCACCGATCACGCCCTTGGGACCCGGGAGCCACCCATGAGCACTGCCCCCCGTCTGACCGCCCTCGACGCCCTGCACCGCTCGCTGGGCGCGACCATGACCGACTTCGCGGGCTGGGACATGCCGCTCCGGTACGGCAGCGAGCGGGACGAGCACGTCGCCGTCCGCACGAAGGCGGGCCTGTTCGACCTCTCCCACATGGGTGAGATCACGGTCACCGGCCCGCAGGCCGTGGAGCTCCTCGACCACGCCCTGGTCGGCAACATCTCCACGGTGGGCGTCGGCCGCGCCCGCTACACGATGATCTGCCAGGAGGACGGCGGCATCCTCGACGACCTGATCGTGTACCGGCTCCAGGACACGGAGTACATGGTCGTCGCCAACGCCTCCAACGCGCAGATCGTCCTGGACGCGCTGGTGGCCCGGGCCGCGGATCGCGGGGGCTTCGACGCCGAGGTGCGGGACGACCGTGACGCGTACGCCCTGATCGCGGTGCAGGGCCCGGAGTCCCCCGGCATCCTCAAGCAGCTCACCGACGCCGACCTGGACGGTCTGAAGTACTACGCGGGGCTCCCCGGCACCGTCGCGGGCGTCCCGGCCCTCATCGCCCGCACCGGCTACACCGGCGAGGACGGCTTCGAGCTGTTCCTGAAGCCCGAGCACGCCGAGCGGGTCTGGACGGCGCTGACCGAGGCGGGCGCGCCGGTCGGGCTGATCCCCTGCGGCCTGTCCTGCCGCGACACGCTCCGCCTGGAGGCGGGCATGCCGCTGTACGGTCACGAGCTGACCACCGCGCTGACCCCCTTCGACGCGGGCCTGGGCCGGGTCGTGAAGTTCGAGAAGACGACCAACGAGGGCCGCTTCGTCGGCCGTGAGGCGCTGGAGAAGGCCGCCGAGCGCGCCGAGACCGCCCCGCCGCGCAAGCTGGTCGGTCTGGTCGCCGAGGGCCGCCGGGTCCCGCGGGCCGGCTTCTCCGTGGTCAAGGACGGCGTGGTGATCGGCGAGGTCACCTCGGGCGCCCCCTCGCCGACGCTCGGAAAGCCGATCGCCATGGCGTACGTGGACGCGGCGCACGCCGCGCCCGGTACCCAGGGTGTAGGTGTGGACATCCGGGGCACCCACGAGCCGTACGAGGTCGTGGCACTGCCGTTCTACAAGCGCCAGAAGTGACGTATCCGTCTCACTTCGCGTCTCATCCCGCAAGACCCCCGTTCATCAGCACTCCCCCGATCCAGGAGAATCAGGCCATGAGCAACCCCCAGCAGCTGCGCTACACCAAGGAGCACGAGTGGCTGTCGGCCGCCGAGGACGGTGTCGCGACCGTCGGCATCACGGAGTTCGCGGCCAACGCGCTCGGTGACGTCGTCTACGCCCAGCTCCCGGAGGTCGGCTCCACGATCACCGCGGGCGAGTCCTGCGGCGAGCTGGAGTCCACCAAGTCGGTCAGCGACCTGTACGCCCCGGTGACGGGCGAGATCGTCGATGCCAACCAGGACGTGGTGGACGACCCGTCCCTCGTGAACACCGCTCCGTTCGAGGGTGGCTGGCTGTTCAAGGTACGGCTCACGGGCGAGCCGGAGGACCTGCTCACCGCCGACGAGTACGCCGCGTTCACCGCCGGCTAATCCGACACCCCTAGGGATCGATTCATGTCGCTTCTGAACACTCCCCTCCACGAGCTGGACCCGGACGTCGCCGCCGCCGTCGACGCCGAGCTCCGCCGTCAGCAGTCCACCCTCGAGATGATCGCGTCGGAGAACTTCGCTCCGGTCGCCGTCATGGAGGCGCAGGGCTCCGTCCTCACCAACAAGTACGCCGAGGGCTACCCGGGCCGCCGTTACTACGGCGGCTGCGAGCACGTCGACGTGGCCGAGCAGATCGCGATCGACCGGATCAAGGACCTGTTCGGCGCCGAGTACGCCAACGTCCAGCCGCACTCCGGTGCCTCCGCGAACCAGGCCGCCCTCTTCGCGATCGCCCAGCCCGGCGACACGATCCTGGGTCTGGACCTGGCGCACGGCGGCCACCTGACCCACGGCATGCGCCTGAACTTCTCGGGCAAGCAGTTCGACGTGGTCGCGTACCACGTGGACGAGGCCGGTCTGGTCGACATGGCCGAGGTCGAGCGCCTCGCCAAGGAGCACCGCCCCAAGGTGATCATCGCGGGCTGGTCCGCCTACCCGCGTCAGCTGGACTTCGCGGAGTTCCGCCGGATCGCCGACGAGGTCGAGGCCTACCTGTGGGTCGACATGGCCCACTTCGCGGGTCTGGTCGCGGCCGGTCTGCACCCGAACCCGGTCGAGCACGCGGACGTGGTGACCTCCACCACGCACAAGACGCTCGGCGGCCCCCGCGGCGGCATCATCCTCGCGAAGAAGGAGTTCGCGAAGAAGCTGAACTCCTCGGTCTTCCCCGGTTTCCAGGGCGGCCCGCTGGAGCACGTGATCGCGGCCAAGGCCGTCTCCTTCAAGGTCGCGGCCTCGGAGGAGTTCAAGGAGCGCCAGCAGCGCACCCTGGACGGCGCCCGCATCATCGCCGAGCGCCTGGTCCAGGACGACGTCACCGCCCACGGCGTCTCCGTCCTGTCCGGCGGCACCGACGTCCACCTGCTCCTCGTCGACCTGCGCGACAGCGAGCTGGACGGCCAGCAGGCCGAGGACCGCCTCCACGAGGTGGGCATCACGGTCAACCGGAACGCCGTTCCGAACGACCCGCGCCCGCCGATGGTCACCTCGGGTCTCCGCATCGGTACGCCGGCGCTCGCCACCCGCGGTTTCCAGGCCGAGGACTTCACCGAGGTCGCCGACATCATCGCGGAGACCCTGAAGCCCGGCTTCGACGCCGAGTCCCTCAAGGCCCGGGTGACGGCGCTCGCCGACAAGCACCCGCTGTACCCCGGCCTGAAGTAATTTCGTACGCTTTTGTTCGTACGAACCTCCGGGGCACCGCGCACACTGGACCGTGAGCGCGGTGCCCCACGCCATGCCCCCCGAATGCGCTTCTCTGCTCCACCCCGGCAGACAACGGCGTCTAGCCCCCCACAAGGAGTCCTTCGTGGCCATCTCGGTCTTCGACCTGTTCTCGATCGGCATCGGTCCGTCGAGCTCCCACACGGTGGGCCCGATGCGAGCCGCCCGGATGTTCGCCCGCCGCCTGAAGAACGAGGGCCTGCTGGCCCACACCGCGCACGTCCGGGCGGAGCTGTACGGCTCCCTCGGCGCGACCGGCCACGGCCACGGCACCCCGAAGGCCGTCCTGCTGGGCCTGGAGGGCAGCTCGCCGCGCACGGTGAACGTGGAGACGGCCGACGACGAGGTCGAGCGGATCAAGTCGAGCGGCCGGATCAACCTGCTCGGAGCGCACGAGATCCCCTTCGACTTCGACGCCGACCTGATACTGCACCGGCGCAAGGCGCTGCCGTACCACGCCAACGGGATGACGATCTTCGCGTACGACGCGGAGGGCGCCCCGGTACTGGAGAAGACGTACTACTCGGTCGGCGGCGGCTTCGTCGTGGACGAGGACGCGGTGGCCGGCGAGAACCCGATCGTCCCGGACGACACCGTCCTGAAGTACCCCTTCCGCACCGGCGACGAGCTGCTCCGCCTCGCGAAGGAGACCGGTCTGTCGATCTCCGCGCTGATGCTGGAGAACGAGAAGGCCTGGCGCACCGAGGACGAGATCCGCGAGGGCCTGCTGGAGATCTGGCGGGTCATGCAGTCCTGCGTCTCGCGCGGCATGTCCCGGGAGGGCATCCTGCCCGGCGGTCTCAAGGTCCGCCGGCGCGCCGCGAACCTGGCGCGCAAGCTGCGCTCCGAGGGCGACCCGAAGCTGCACGCCATGGAGTGGATCACGCTCTACGCGATGGCCGTGAACGAGGAGAACGCGGCGGGCGGCCGGGTGGTCACCGCCCCGACGAACGGCGCGGCCGGCATCATCCCCGCCGTCCTGCACTACTACACGAACTTCGTGCCGGGCGCGGATGACGACGGCATCGTCCGGTTCATGCTGGCGGCGGGCGCGGTCGGCATGCTCTTCAAGGAGAACGCGTCGATCTCCGGCGCCGAGGTCGGCTGCCAGGGCGAGGTCGGCTCGGCCTGCTCGATGGCGGCGGGCGCGCTCGCCGAGGTCCTCGGCGGCTCGCCGGAGCAGGTGGAGAACGCGGCCGAGATCGGCATGGAGCACAACCTGGGCCTGACCTGCGACCCGGTCGGCGGCCTGGTGCAGATCCCGTGCATCGAGCGCAACGGCATGGCGGCGGTCAAGGCCGTCACGGCGGCCAAGATGTCGATGCGCGGCGACGGCAGCCACCTGGTCTCCCTCGACAAGGTCATCAAGACCATGAAGGAGACGGGCGCGGACATGTCCGTGAAGTACAAGGAGACCGCGCGCGGCGGGCTCGCGGTGAACATCATCGAGTGCTGAACCGATTCCTCGGGCGGCCCGCAGGCCGTTTGACGGTCCCCGGGCCGGGCGGCCGCCGCCGCCCGGGCCGGGGACCGGGTCAGTAGCGCACCCAGAGGACGTAGACGTCCGGGCGCGACGGGGCGAAGGGCTCGCAGAGGAAGAGCGCGCCCCAGAGCGGGCGGCCCGCGACCCCCGCCGCCTGGCATTCGGCGTACGAGGAGTGGTGGCTGCGGGCGTAGAAGCCGGGCCCGGCGGCCTCGGCGGTGCCCGCGGTGCCGAGCGCGAGGGCTCCGGCCGTGGCCGCGGTGGCGAGTGCGGCGGCGATGCGACGGTACATGGCATGTCCTCCTGAAAACGCCGGGATGCCCCGGCGGAGTGCGTGACGATGCGATGTGGAGCGTTGCGGTGCGGTACGTGCCGGCTGCGCAGCCGGGTCGAACGTACCGTCGCGGGCAGGGCCGCACAATAGGTCCAGACCAATTACCCGATCACGCCGGGGTCGGCACCACGCTCCTGCCCGTCTCGTGCGCGTACAGCATCGCCCGGTCCCGGAGGGACGCGTGGACCGCCATGCGGGCGTCCCGGCGGCGCTGGGCCGGACCGTCCGGCAGGTGCAGGATGCCCGCGTTGCCCCGCGAACCGCGCTGGATCTCCGCCGTACGGGGAATCCGGAGCGACTGGTAGCGGTCGAGCCGGGCCGCGGTCGTCGAGGACGCCGGGTCGGCCAGGCAGGCCGCCAGGTCCATCGCGTCCTCGATCGCCTGGTTCGCGCCCTGCGCCATGAACGGCAGCATCGGATGGGCCGCGTCGCCGAGCAGGGTCAGGCGGCGCGAGGACCACACGTCCAGCGGCGGCCGGTCGTGCAGCGCCCACTGGAGCGTCGACTCCACGGCGCCCACGACGTCCGCGACCAGACCGGTCCAGCCGCCGAAGACCCGGCGCAGCGCCTCCGGATCGCCCGGCACCGACCAGGACTCGCCCGGGGACTGCGCCATCGGCACCGTCGCCGCGAAGCTCAGGTACTCCCCCGCCGCGACCGGGTAGCACACGAAGTGCCCGCCCGGGCCGAGCCAGAGGCGCACCAGAGGCGCGCGGGCCTCGTCCGGCAGCCGGTCCACGGGCACCAGGCCCCGGTAGATGCCGAGCCCCGAGAACTCGGGCTCGTCGCGCCGGAACGCCTCGCGGACGGTGGAGTGGATGCCGTCGGCGCCCACGACCAGTTCCGCCCCGCGGACGGTGCCGTCCTCGAAGGCCAGCCGTACGCCGCCGTCCGCCCCGTCCGTCTCCCGCGCCCCGCTGAGGCGCTCGCCCAGCTTGAGGCTGCCCTCGTCGACGAGGGTCAGGAGCGCGTCGTGCAGATGCGCCCGGTGCACCGTGTAGTACGGGGCTCCGAACATCCGCTCGCACTCCGCGCCCAGGGGCGTCCGGGCGATCGGCCGCCCGCTCCACCCCCGTACCTCCATGGCCTCGATCGCCACCGCCCGCTCGCGCAGGGCCGGGCCGAGGCCGAGCCGCAGCAGCGGCCGGACCGCGTTGGGCGAGAGCTGGACTCCCGCCCCCACCTCCGCGAGCCGTCGCGTCTGCTCGTACACCGTGTACGGAACACCCATGGAGGAGAGCGCGCCGGCCAGCGTCAGTCCGCCGATGCCGGCACCGACCACCGAGACGTGCGGCCGCTCCTCCGCTCCCCACTCGTCCAGATCCCCGAACCGCACCTTTGAGACCGCCTTCCGTGTCGCTGCTGTGTCGGCACCGTCGGCGCCACCGGCCGCGGTCTCCCGCAGCCCGGCCGTCCGCCGCACCCCGAGCATGGGTCGCCCACCGGCCCCCGGCAACGCGGGTCACGCCCCCCTCTGACAACTGTCGCGGCTTCCATGACGTCCGTCACCGCCGCCCCTCCGGCGCCCGGCCGGGCCCCCGGCCCGCGCCTAACGTCGAGGCGGCGCCCCGGAGTCCGTCTGCGGGCGACGACCCCACGACGTCCCACCACCACACCGGGAGGCACACAGTGACACGAGCCGAGGGACCGCGGTGACCGCCGCGGTGGCCGTGGAAGGCCTGCAGAAGCGGTACGGCGACCACGAGGCCGTGCGCGGCGTCGACTTCAGCGTCGCCGAGGGCGAGATCTTCGCCCTGCTCGGGCCGAACGGCGCGGGCAAGACCACCACCCTGGAGATCCTGGAGGGCTTCCGGGAGCGCGACGGCGGGCGGGTCGAGGTGCTCGGCCGCGACCCCGGCGTCAAGGCCGACGGCCACTGGCTGCGCGGCCAGGTCGGCCTCGTACTCCAGGACATCGCCGTGGAGCCCTATCTGTCGGTGCGGGAGACGCTGGCCCGCAACGCGGGCTACTACCCGGACCCGCGGGACGTCGACGAACTCCTCGACCTCGTCGGCCTGGAGGAGAAGAAGGGCGCCAAGGTCAAGGACCTGTCGGGCGGCCAGAAGCGCCGGCTCGACCTGGCGCTCGGCGTCGTCGGCCGGCCGAAGCTGCTCTTCCTCGACGAGCCGACGACGGGCTTCGACCCCAACGCCCGCCGCGGCGCCTGGGACGTCGTACGCAACCTCCGCGACGACGGCACCACCATCGTCCTCACCACCCACTACATGGACGAGGCGCAGGCGCTGGCCGATTCGGTCGTGGTCATCGCCGAGGGCCGGATCGTCGCCTCGGGCACCCCGGCCACCCTGGGCGGCCGCGACATCGCCCGGACCCGGATCCGGTTCGCGCTGCCGGCCGGCGTCGCGCTCGCCGACGTTCCCCTGCCGGTGAACGACGTGGAGGACGGCCTGGTGACGGCCGAGACGACCGAGCCGACGGCCGCGCTGCACCGGCTGACCGGCTGGGCGCTCGACCGGGGCGCGCCGCTCGAACGGCTGACCGTCGAGCAGCCCACCCTTGAGGACGTCTACCTGAGCCTGACCAGCGAGTACGTACAGCAGGAAGCCTCCTCGCCGTCGTCCGCGCGGGAGCGCAGGGCGCCCGCGGGACGAGGCCGCCGACCCGGACGGAGCCGCTCATGACCACCCTGATCCCCCCGAGCACCGAGACGACCGCCCCGGCGGCCTCGGCGGCCCGCGCGGACGACCCGCGCGCACGGAACCCGCTGGCCCTGCTGGGTCATCAGATCCGTTACGAGCAGCTGTCGTTCTGGCGCAACCCGCAGTCGATGGTCTTCACCTTCGTCCTGCCGATCGTGATCATCGGCATCTTCGGGGCCGTGTTCAGCGGCAGCGAGGGGGAGGACTTCTTCTTCGGTCTGACCGGCATGCAGTACTACACGCCGGTGATCGCCGCCGTGTCCGTACTCGGTGCCTGCTACGGCCAGTTGGCCATCGTGCTCGCGATGCGCCGGCAGACCGGGGTGCTGAAGCGGCTGCACGCCACGCCGCTGCCGGCCTGGGTCTACTTCGCCGGTCTGCTCGTGCACTGCGTGGTCGTGAGCATCGTCGACGTCGCGCTCGTCTTCGGCATCGGCGCGCTCTACGGCGTGGACCTGCCCACCCACTGGGGCGCGGTCCTGCTGACGCTCGTCCTCGGCGCGGCCAGCTTCTGCGCGCTCGGCGTCGGCGTGGCCTCGCTGATCAAGAACTCGGAGGCGGCCCCGGCCGTCGTGCAGTTCATCCAGTTCCCGCTGGTCTTCATCTCGGGCAGCTACTTCCCGATCCACGCCGAGCTGCTGAACACCATCGCGGGGCTGCTGCCCGTGAAGCCGTTCAACGACGCCATGCTGGCGCTCTTCACCCAGGACGCCGGCTACCAGTGGGGCGACCTCGCGGTCCTCGCCGCCTGGGGTGTCATCGGCGCCCTGATCGCCGTCCGCAGCTTCCGCTGGGACCCGCGCCCCGAGTAGGCGCCCGAGCACCACGAAAAGGCCCGACCGGCGACCGGTCGGGCCTTTCGGGTGTCCCCGTGGGGGGTCTGCGGTCAGCCGGTCCGCGGGGCGGGGGCGCCCCGGGTGGCGCCCGCCGGCAGGGGGAAGGCGCGGGCGAGGACGGCGTAAGTGCGCAGCTCCTCCAGGAGGCTCAGGCCGAGCCGGTTGTGGAGCATGTGCGCGTGCGAGAAGAGGACCATGCCCGGGTGGGTCGGCGACTGCGCGCGGATCTCGTCCGCGTGGGCGGCGACCCGGGCGTGCCAGCCGGCGAAGGGGCCGTGGGCGTCCGGGTCGAGGGCGGCCGTCCCCTCGACGCGGGTGATCGTGTCGAGGAGTTCGGCCGGGTGGCCCGCCTCGGCGGCCCAGGCGCGCCAGGCACCGAGGCCGTGGGCGTAGTAGTACGCGCGTTCCGCCGGGTCCCCGAGGGCGGCGGCGACGGCGACGGTGCCGCGCAGGGCGAGCAGGGCCCGCTGCCGCTCGTCGCGGACCTTGGGCAGGGCGGCGAGGACGAGGGTGCTGGACAGGGTGAAGAGGGACTCGGCGGCGGGCATCAGGGCCCGGCCGCCGTAACGGTCGAACTCCGGCTCGTAGACGGCCGGGTGGACGCCGGGCGGCAGCAGGGCCTTCACCGAGGTGTTCTCGCCGGTCTCGCCGGCCGCGGCGAGCCGCTCGGCCCCGCTGCGGTAGGCGGCGGGGTCGAGCGGCTCCTCGCCCGGCGCGGGGGCGCCGGCGACGGCCAGCCGTGCGGCGAGCGCGGCCGCCACGCGGGTGCGTGCGGCCTCGTCGAGGTCGCCCACGCGGAGCCGGAGGTGCGGACCGGACTGCCAGTAGCGGATGAAGAACCAGGGGGTGCCGGGGGCGAGTTCGCGGATCGTGGGGCCGATGACATCGGTGACGACCCGGTCGTGTGCCGACCGGGCCGTCGTGCCGAGGTGGAGGTGCCAGGCGGTCCATGCGGTCGCCGGCGCCGTGGGCGGCGGGGCCCGTGCCGCAGGCGGTGGCGAGGGCTCCCGCGAGGGCGGCGGTCGCGCCCGCGCGGAGGGCTCCGCGGCGGTCGATCGGCTTCACGCGACCATTTAAGAGCGGTATCACCCGTTTCGTAACGATTACGCCAATTCAGGACGTTTGCGGGCCCTCGCCGGGCGTCCAGCATGCGGACGACCCCAAGGAACACCCAATGAACCGCATAGTCATTCATTGTTTGCAAGGCGGGTGCCGCAGGTCACCAACGATTCACTATTAAAGTGTCCACTTATAGCCCGTATTGCCCCGCTAGGGACTTTTGGCGGGAGGGCCGCCCGTCTGCCATAGTCGAGGGAACGACCCCCATTGACCCGGGCCAGGTCGACAGAGCGGCCGTGGATACACCCCCCCGTCCACGGCGCATCACACGAGAGCCCCCAGGCGCCCCACCACGGCGCACGGGGGCTCACGTGCGTTCCGGGAGGGCGCCGCGCGCCGCTCAGGGGCGGTCGGCGACCCGCATCTCGAACCAGGTCGTCTTGCCGCGGGGCGCCAGGTCCACGCCCCACCGGTCCGAGAGCTTGTCGACCAGGAAGAGCCCCCGGCCGCTCGTGTCGAGTTCGTGCACCGGCATCAGACAGGGCAGCCCGCGCGAGGGGTCGCGCACCTCGACCCGGATCCAGCCGCGCCGCCGCTGCAGACGCAGCACGAAGGCCCGCGCACCGGTGTGCCGGACAGCGTTGCCGACGAGTTCCGACACC
Organism: Streptomyces sp. adm13(2018); assembly: GCF_008042145.1. Classification (GTDB taxonomy): domain Bacteria; phylum Actinomycetota; class Actinomycetes; order Streptomycetales; family Streptomycetaceae; genus Streptomyces. Next base: position 825,060 of record NZ_RDBH01000141.1, on the reverse strand, counting down.
AGGAGCACCGCGTGCTCGGCGATCTGCGGACCGAGCGCCCACTGCCGCAGCACGACGTGCTGGGTGAGCCTCCGGGCCACCCACGCGGACTCGGGCAGGGACGGCAGCCGGACATCACCCTCGGCCGGGTTGCCGTACAACTCCACTGCGTCGGCGGCCTGTTCGTCCTCCGCGGCCGGTGACCACCGCGGTGCGGCGGCGCCAGTGCGCTGCCACGGTTGTTCCCTACCCTCCAGGCCCGCCATGCCCCCATCATGGCCGCACGGAGCACGCCGCGGGGGCCGTTCCGGCGGAATCGGCCCCCCACGGATGATGGTCTGTCACCTCAGGCGAACTTCGCCTTCCCCGGACCCTCCTCGACGAAGCTGCGCATCCCGCTCTCGCGGTCCGCGGTCGCGAACAGGCCCGCGAACCAGGTGCGCTCGATGGCGAGACCCGTGTCGATGTCGGCCTCCAGACCCTGGTCGATCGCCTCCTTCGCGGCCCGCAGCGCGACGGCCGGGCCCTGCGCCAGCCTGGCGGCCCAGGCGTGCGCCTGCTCGTACACCTCGGCGGCGGGGACGACGCGGTCGACCAGGCCGAGCGCCAGGGCCTCCTCGGCCTTGACCATCCGGCCGGTGAAGATGAGGTCCTTGGCCTTGGAGGGGCCGACGAGCCGGGCCAGCCGCTGCGTGCCGCCGGCGCCGGGGATCAGTCCGAGCAGGATCTCCGGCTGGCCGAGCTTGGCGTTGTCGGCGGCGATCCGGAAGTCGGCGCAGAGCGCGAGCTCGCAGCCGCCCCCGAGGGCGTAGCCGGTGACGGCCGCGACGACCGGCTTGGGGATGCGGGCGACGGCGGTGAAGGAGTCCTGGAGCGCGCGGGAGCGCTTGACCATGGCCACGTGGTCCATGACCTGCATCTCCTTGATGTCCGCGCCGGCCGCGAACACCTTCTCGCCGCCGTAGATGATCACGGCCCGCACGTCGTCGCGGTCGGTCGCCTCCTGGGCGAGCTCGCGCAGCCGGTCCTGGGTGGCGACGTCCAGGGCGTTCATCGGGGGGCGGTCGAGGCGGATCGTGCCGACACCTTCGGCGACTTCGAGGTTCACAGTCATGGGAGGAAGGTTAGTGTCCGTTAACGCGGGAGGGCCCGGTGCTGTTGCTCACAGCACCGGGCCCTCCCGGACGGACGAAGGGGTGGACTACTTGATCCACTCCGACCAGTCCATGTTCCAGCCGTTGAGACCGTTCTCCGGCTGGATCTCCTTGTCCTTCGAGTTCTTCACGACGACCACGTCGCCGATGATCGAGCGGTCGTAGAACCAGGCGGCCGGCATCGAGCTGTCGCCCGCGCCCCGCGCGTCCTGGAGGCCGACGCAGCCGTGGCTGACGTTGGAGGAGCCGAACGTGCCCGCTCCGGCCCAGTAGTTGCCGTGCACGAAGGTGCCGGAGGTGGACAGGCGCATCGCGTGCGGCACGTCCTTGATGTCGTACTCGCCGCCGAAGCCGACCGTGGCCCCGTTCATCCGGGTCACCTTGTACTTCTCGCTGATGACCATCTGACCGTTGTACGTGGTCGTGGACGGCGCGCCCGCGGTGATCGGGATCGTCTTGATGATCTTGCCGTCGCGCTCGACCTTCATCGTCTTGGCGCTCGCGTCGACGGTGGAGACCTGGCGGCGGCCGATGGTGAAGCTGATCGTCTTCTTCTGCTTGCCGTAGACGCCCGGGCGGCCCTCGACTCCGTCCAGGTTGAGGTGCACGGTCACCTTGGTGCCCGCGGCCCAGTAGTTCTCGGGGCGGAAGTCGAGGCGGTCGTTGCCGAACCAGTGGCCCTCGATCGGCACGGACGGCACGGCCGTCACCTTGATGGCCTCCTCGACGGCCTCCGGGTCGGTGATGCCCCGGGTGAAGTTGATGGAGACCGGCATGCCGACGCCGACGGTCGAACCGTCCTCCGGCGTGTACTGGCCGATGAAGGTGTTCTTCGGGACGAGGGTGGTGAAGGTGGTGTCCTTCGCCGACTCCCGGCCGTCGGCGTCCTTCGCGATCGCGTGGACCTTGTACTGCGTGGCCGCGGCCAGGTGCGCGGTCGGCGTCCAGCTGGAGCCGTCCGCCGCGATCCTGCCCTCGACCGCGGTGCCCTTGGAGTCGGCGACCGTGACCGTGGTCAGCTTGCCCTGCGCCGCGCTGACCTTGAGGACGCCGCTGGTGGCGACGGCGTCGGCGCCGTCCTTCGGAAGGATCGTCACGACCGCCTGCGAGGCCGCGTTGTCCTGCTTGCCGCCGCCCTGCGCGGCCGGGCCCTGGCCCCCCGCACCGCCGTTCGCCGTCTCGCCGCCGCCGCAGGCCGTGAGCACCAGGAGCAGCGCCCCCGCCGCCAGGGCCTGCAGCCTGACGCCCCCGCGCCGGCCGCGCCGCCCGGTCGCTCCGACCGATGCCCCCGATATCGGCTGCCCGTTCACTGTGGTGTTCTCCCCTCGCACGGCCCGGCACCGCCCGGCCCCACCCCCGGTGCGCATCCGCTCGCGCACACGGCGCTAGATAATCACACCGCAGGACACGAAAGATCCTCGTGAATGTCACCGTTCCGTCCCGATCGACCTGCTAAGACGACGGAAGGGGCCGGAGGCGCCGGAGGGTGCGAGGGGGGCGTGCGCGTCAGCTCAGCGCGGAGCCGGACCTCCACTCCTTCCACTCCATGTTCCAGCCCCCGAGGCCGTTGTCGGCGGCCACCTTCCGGTCGCGGGAGTTGACCACCTCGACCACGTCTCCGATCAGGGTCCGCTCGAAGAACCAGCCCGCCGGGGAGTCGGCGCTGCCGCCCTTGTCGTCCCGGAGGCCTACGCAGCCGTGGCTGACGTTCGCGGAGCCGAAGGTGCTCGGATCGGCCCAGTAGTTGCCGTGCAGGAAGGTGCCCGAGTCGGTCAGCCGGATCGCGTGCGGCACGTCCTTGATGTCGTACTCGCCGCCGAAGCCGACCGTGGCCCCGTTCATCCGGGTCACGTCGTACAGCTCGGTGACGACCATCTTCCCGTTGTACGTGGTCGTCTTCGGCGCCCCCGCGGTGATCGGCACGGTCGCGAGGACCTCGCCGTCCCGCCTGACCTCCATGGTGTGGGCGGCCGCGTCGACCACGGACACCTGCGAGCGGCCGACGGTGAAGCCGACCGTCTTGCGCTGGATGCCGTAGACGCCGGGCGCCCCCTCGACGTCCCGCAGGGCGAGTTCGACGGTGACCCGGGTGCCCGGCCGCCAGTACGTGGCAGGGCGGAAGTCCAGCCGCTCCTTGCCGAACCAGTGCCCGACGACCTCCACCGGCGGGTCCGAGGTGACGCGGACGGCCCGCTCGACCGCCGCCCGGTTCTCGATCGGCATGTTGAAGCCGAAGGAGACGATCATGCCGGTGCCGACCGTGGAACGGTTCTCCGGCTTGAAGTAGCCGATGAACCGGCTCTCGGGCACCGCGGTGGTGAACGTGGTGTGCCGGGCCGAGCGGCGGCCGTGCGCGTCGAGCGCGACGGCGTCCACGCTGTACTTCGCGGCCAGCGCGAGCCGGGAGTCCGGCCGGGGCCGCCAGCGCAGTCCGTCGGCGGACACCTCCCCGTCGACCCGGGTCCGCAGACCGTCCTCCACCTGGACGACGGTCACCCGTTCGAGCCGCCCGCTGGCCACCTTCACCTCGACCGGGCCCTCGGCCGGCACCCCCCGGCTGCCGTCCTCCGGGCTCACCCGGATCACGTCCCCGGGGGCCCGCGCCTTGCCCGGCAGGCCGAAGTCGATCCCGCCTCCGCCGTCCGGCCCGGTACAGCCCACGAGGCCCGCCAACAGTCCCGCCACCACGAGGGCGTACCTCGCCCGCCTGCATACGAATGTCACGCTCGGCCCAACGACAGCCACCCTCCAGGGGAAACGTCCGTGCGGGTCATGTTGGGAGCCGCACCTGCCGGGCAGAACAGGGGGGAGAACCATACGCGGGAGCGACGGCCGGGACGCCGCCGCTCCCCTGCGTGCGGGCCCGACGAGCCGCTGGAGGCCGGGACGGTGACGAGCGCAGCCGAGCAGGAGGCGGTACAGGAGCATGCTCCGGAGCGGGCCGGGCCGCCGGTGTGGCCGGGCGCGCCCACACCGCTCGGGGCCCGCTGCCGGGTCGGCCCCGACGGGGTGGCCGGCACGAACTTCGCCCTGTGGGCGGGCGGCGCGGAGGCGGTCGAACTGTGCCTCTTCGCCCCGGACGGCACGGAACTCCGGCTGCCGCTGACAGAGCTGACCCACGAGATCTGGCACGGCTTCGTACCGGGCATCGGGGCCGGGCAGCGGTACGGCTACCGGGTCCACGGCCGCTGGGACCCCTGGACCGGGGCCCGCTGGAACCCGGCGAAACTACTCCTCGACCCGTACGCGCGGGCCGTGGACGGCGACTTCGCGCTGCCCCCCGAGGTCTACGGGCACGTCAGGGACTGGCCGCAGCAGCACGTGGCCGACACCGTCCGCGACGAGCGGGATTCGGCGCCGCACGTCCCCAAGGGAGTCGTCGTGCAGGACGACGACGACTGGTCCGACGACCGCAGACCCAAGACGCCCTGGCAGGACTCGGTCATCTACGAGCTGCACGTGAAGGGCTTCACCCGGCTCCACCCGGGCATCCCCGAGCACCTCCGGGGCACGTACGCGGGGCTGGCGCACCCGGCGGCGATCGAGCACCTGGTCCGGCTCGGGGTGACCGCGGTCGAACTGCTCCCCGTGCACCAGTTCGCGCACGAGGACCATCTCCTCCGCCGCGGCCTGCGCAACCACTGGGGCTACAACTCCATCGGCTACTTCGCCCCGCACGCCGACTACTCCTCCTCCGGCACGACCGGACAGCAGGTCGGCGAGTTCAAACGGATGGTGCGGGCCCTGCACGCGGCCGGCATCGAGGTCATCCTCGACGTCGTCTACAACCACACGGCGGAGGCCGGCGAACTGGGCCCGACGCTCTCCCTGAAGGGCATCGACAACCGCGGCTACTACCGGCTCCAGTCCGACGCCCGCCGCTACGCCGACTACACCGGCTGCGGCAACACCCTGCACGTCGTCCAGCCGCAGGTGCTGCGCCTCATCACCGACAGCCTCCGCTACTGGGTCACGGAGATGGGCGTCGACGGGTTCCGCTTCGACCTGGCGGCCGCCCTCGCCCGCTCGATGCACGACGTCGACATGCTGTCCCCGTTCCTCGCGGTCATCGCCCAGGACCCCGTACTCCGCCGGGTCAAGCTGATCGCCGAGCCCTGGGACGTGGGCAACGGCGGCTATCAGGTCGGCGCCTTCCCGCCGCTCTGGACCGAGTGGAACGACCGCTACCGGGACGCCGTACGGGACTTCTGGCGCGGGGCGCTGCCCGACGTCCGGGACCTCGGCTACCGGCTCTCCGGCTCCAGCGACCTGTACGCCTGGGGCGGGCGCAGACCGTACGCCTCCGTCAACTTCGTCACCGCCCACGACGGCTACACCCTGCGGGACCTCGTCACCTACGAGCGCAAGCACAACGAGGCCAACGGCGAGGGCAACCGCGACGGCACGAACGACAACCGCTCCTGGAACTGCGGCGTGGAGGGCGAGACCGACGACCCCGGCGTCAACGGCCTGCGCCTGCGCCAGCAGCGCAACCTCCTCACCACCCTGCTCCTCTCCACCGGGGTCCCGATGCTCGTCGCCGGCGACGAGATGGGCCGCACCCAGGGCGGCAACAACAACGCCTACTGCCAGGACAACCCCATCGGCTGGGTCGACTGGACCCTGCCGGACGCCCCCGGCCGGGCCCAGCTCCTCGCCCTGACCCGCCGGCTGCTCGCCCTCCGCCACGACCACCCGGTACTGCGCCGCCGCGCGTTCTTCTCCGGGCGCCCCCAGGGCTCGGACGGGCTGCGGGACCTCGCCTGGTTCACCGCGGCGGGGACGGAGATGACGGAACCCGACTGGTACGCGCCCACGGCCACGCTCGGCCTCTACCTGTCGGGCCGCGACATACCGGGCCGGGACGAGCGCGGCGAGCAGATCACCGACGACAGCTTCCTCGCCGTCCTGCACGCGGGCCACCGCCCGCTGGAGTTCCGCCTCCCGGGCCCGCCGTGGGCGGAGACGTACGAACTGGTCGTCGACACGGCCCGCGAGGACCAGTCGGCCCCACCGGGCACGGAACACGCGGGCGGCGCGACGATCGAGGTCGGGGCCAGATCGGTGGTGCTGCTGCGGGTGCGGACGTAAGGGGTACCGGCCGGCCGGGCAGTGCTCCCGGTCGGCCGGCGATGCCGTCCGGCCGACCGATCCGTGCTGTCGGTCGACCGGAAAACGGGATGAGACGTGTCAGTGGTGAACCGTAAAGTCGGACCTGATGCCCGAG
>NZ_RDBH01000141.1:805637-818600 GCF_008042145.1 Streptomyces sp. adm13(2018) | reverse complement strand
CCCCACCCCCGACTCCGCCGACGCCCCCGGCGAGCGCTCCGCCGTGCGGACCCTGCTGCGCCTCTGGCCGTACGTGCGGCCCGTGCGGGGGCGGCTGTTCACGGCCGCGTTCGTCGCGATCGTCGCGTCCTGTCTGTCGCTCGTCATCCCGCTCGTCCTGAAGTGGCTGGTCGACGGGCCGGTCGCGGACCGGGACCCGGGCGGCGTGTGGCTGGGGGCGCTCTACCTCCTGCTCCTCGGCATCGCCGAGGCCGTCCTCTTCGGGTACCGGCGGTGGCTGGTGGCCCGTCCGCTGTCGGGGGTGGAGGCCCGGATGCGGGCCGACCTGTACGGCCGGCTCCAGCGGCTCCCGATCGCCTTCCACGACCGGTGGGCCTCCGGCCAGCTCCTCTCCCGCGGCACGACCGACCTGATGCTGGTCCGGATGTTCCTGGCCTTCCCGCTGACGTTCCTCCTGGTCAACGGCGTGACGATCATCGCAGGATACGTCCTGCTGCTCGCCCAGGACTGGTCGCTCGGGCTCGTCCTCCTCACCCCCGTCATCCCCCTCGTCATCGTCTGCTCGATCTTCGAGGGCCGGTACGGGGTGGTCGCGCGGCACGCCCAGGACCAGGTCGGCGACCTGACGACGGTGGTCGAGGAGAGCGTCCTCGGCATCCGGATCATCAAGGGCTTCGGCCGCCACCGCAGCCAGGCCACCGCCTTCCGGGAGCTCTCCGGCCGGCTGCGCGGCACGGAGCTGATCAAGGCCCGGCTGCTCGCGATGATCTGGGCGGTCATCACCTTCGTACCGGAACTGGCCATCGGGGCGGCCCTCGTCCTCGGCACGGTCCAGGTGGCGGACGGGAACCTGTCGGCGGGCACCCTCGTCGCGTTCCTGTCGACGGCGCTCGCGCTGCGCTGGCCGGTCGAGTCGATCGGCTTCCTGCTGGCGATGAGCCAGGAGGCGGCGACCGCGACGGAACGGTACTTCGAGGTGATGGACGCGGAGGAGGAGCCCGAGACGCCCGCCGCCGGTCCGGCGGCGGCCGGCGGGCCCGGCGGGGTGCGCTTCGAGGGCGTGTCGTTCCGCTACCCGGACGCGCCGGCCGACGCGCCGCCCGTCCTCGACGGCGTCGACCTGCACATCCGCCCCGGCGAGACGCTGGCCCTCGTCGGCGGCACGGGCTCCGGCAAGACCACGCTGACCGCCCTCGTACCGCGGCTGCACGAGGCGTCCGGCGGCCGCATCCTCCTGGACGGCGAGGACATCGCCCTGATGGAGCGGGAGCGGCTGCGGTCCCTGGTCTCCATGGCGTTCGAGGAGCCCACCCTGTTCTCCGCGACCGTCGGGGAGAACGTCCTGATGGGCACGGACGGCGCGGCGGGCGAACCGGAACTGCGCCGCGCCCTCGACGTGGCACAGGCGGAGGGCTTCGTCGGGCGGCTGCCCGAGGGCGCCGCGACCCAGGTCGGCGAGCAGGGCCTGAGCCTGTCCGGCGGCCAGCGCCAGCGGCTCGCCCTGGCGAGGGCCGTCGTCGGACGCCCCCGCTTCCTGGTCCTCGACGACCCCCTGTCCGCGCTCGACGTCCACACGGAGGCACGGGTGGAGGCGGCCCTCCGGGAGGTCCTCCGGGACACCACGGCGCTGGTCGTGGCGCACCGCCCGTCGACGGTGCTGCTCGCCGACCGGGTGGCGCTGCTGTCCCGGGGCCGGATCACGGCCGTGGGTACCCATCACGAACTGCTGCGCAGCAGCGAGGAGTACGCCTGGCTGATGTCCGGCGAAGGCGAGGGCGGGAACCGATGACCGAGCAGCAGACCAGCGACCCCTTCGACCGCGACGACCTCCCGGCACCCCCCGGGGCGACGGGCGCCCTGCTCCGTTCGCTGCTCGGGTCCCACCGCGCGCGGGTCGCGGTCGCGGCCCTCGTGCTCCTCGTCAAGGAGGCCGCGGTCCAGGCGGGCCCCCTCCTCGTCGCGTACGCCATCGACCGGGGCGTCCCGGCCTTCCGCGCCGGCGACCACGGCCCCGTCCTCGCGGTGGCCCTCGGCTACCTGCTCTGCGCGGCGCTCTCCGGGCTCCTCCAGTACGTCTTCGTCCGCGGCGCGGCCCGTATCAACCAGGACGTGCTGCTCGACCTGCGCGGCCGGATCTTCCGGCACGCGCAGGTCCTCAGCGTCGACTTCCACGAGCGGTACACCTCGGGCCGGCTGATCTCCCGCTCGACCACCGACGTCGAGTCCCTCCGGGAGCTCCTCTCGGAGGGGCTGCAGGAACTGATCGGCGTCGTCCTCTCCTTCGTCTCGATCTCGGTGATCCTGCTCTGGCTCGACCCGGGCATCGGGGCGGTCGCGGTGGCGTCCTTCGTCCCCCTGATGGTGCTGGTGCGCGTCTACCGGCGCCGGGCCGGAGCGGTGTACGCCGAGCGGTCGACGGCCATCGCGGGCGTCATCGTGAAGTTCGCGGAGACGATGAACGGCATCCGTCCGGTCCGGGCGTTCCGCCGGGAGCGGGTGAACAACGCCGAGTTCGCGGCGCTCAACCACCGGCACGAGCGCAGCAACGGCGACGCGCTCCTGGAGATGGCCCGCTACGTCGTGGGGTCACGACTGGTGGCCAACACGGCGGTAGCCGGGATGTGCCTCTGGGGCGCCTACCGGGTGGCGTCGGGCTCCCTGGAACTGGGCGTCCTGGCGGCGGCGGTCCTGTACATGCGACGGCTGTACGACCCGATCGACCGGCTCGGCATGTTCCTCAACTCGTACGAGTCGGCTGCCGCGTCCCTCACCAAGATCGCCGGCCTGTTGGCGCAGGAGCCGGGAGTGCCGGAGGCCGCGGCGCCCCGCCCCCTGCCCGCCCGCACCGGCACGCCCGGCCGCGAGGTGGTCTTCGACGGCGTCCGCTTCGCCTACCGCACGGGCGGCGAGGTGCTGCCCGCCTTCGACCTGACGATCCCGGCCGGCCAGACGGTGGCGGTGGTGGGGGCCACGGGAGCGGGCAAGTCCACCCTGGCGAAACTCCTCGCCCGCTTCTACGACCCCACGGACGGCGCGGTACGGCTCGACGGCGTGGACCTCCGTGACCTGAGCACCCCGGAGCTGCGCCGGGGCGTCGTCATGGTCACCCAGGAGGCGTTCCTCTTCTCGGGCACGGTCGCCGAGAACATCGCGATCGGCCGCCCGGACGCGACCCGCGAGCAGATCGAGGACGCGGCCCGCGCGATCGGCGCCCACGACTTCATCGAGGGCCTGCCGGACGGCTACGACACGGACGTACGCAAGCGGGGCGGGCGGATCTCGGCGGGCCAGCGCCAGCTGGTCGCCTTCGCGCGGGCCCTGCTGGCGGACCCGGCGGTCCTCATCCTGGACGAGGCCACCAGCTCGCTGGACGTCCCGGGCGAACGGGCGGTGCAACGGGCCATGGACACGGTCCTCGCGGGCCGCACAGCGGTGGTCATCGCCCACCGCCTGTCCACGGTCGAGGTCGCGGACCGGGTCCTGGTGATGGAGGCGGGCCGGATCGTGGAGGACGGGGCGCCGTCGGACCTGGTGACGGGCGAGGGCCATTACGCGGGGCTGCACCATGCCTGGCGGGAGAGTCTGGTGGGCTAGGCAGTGGGGGACGTTCCGGGGGGSCGCGTTCGGGACGTAGAACGTGATTTGTGGCGTGAACAGAGCGTTCAGGGAGACTGCTCCCGATGCGCCGTAAATCATGAGTCCCGAATGCGGCCCCCGGAACGKCCCCCACGGCACCACCCACGGGTGTCAGCCCCGCACCCGCCGCAGCAGCACGAGCGACAGCACGGCCGACGCCGCCATCAGCCCGGCCGCCCCCACCGCCACCGCCCCCATCGCCTCCACGAACGCGGTCCGCGCGGCGTCGAGCACCGCAGGACCCGCCGTCAGCGCGCCGCCCAGGGTCTCGCGCGCCGCGGCGGGGACGGAGGCGGGCAGCGCGCCGGTGTAGACCGCCGCCCCCAGGGTGCCCAGGAGGCCCATGCCGAGCGCCCCGCCGAGTTCGGCTCCCGATTCCAGCACGGCGGCGGCCGACCCGGCGCGCTCGGGCGGGGCGGCGCCGAGGGCGAGTTCGTTGGCAAGGGTCATCGCGGAGACGAGCCCGCCGGCGTAGACGGCGCTGCCCACGATGACGGCCCACAGGGGCGTGCCGCGGTCGATGCCGGCCAGCGAGGCGAAACCGGCGGCGGCCAGCAGGAACCCGCCGGCCATGACGTACGCCCGGTCGACCGTCCGGGCGAGCGCCGCGGCGGCGGGCGCGGCGGCCAGCACGCCCACGGTCGGTACGAGGCTCCAGAGCGCCGCCTCGAACGGGCTCTGGCCCAGGACGGACTGGAGGTACTGGGTGAGGAAGACGGCGAAGCCCACCGTCGCCGCCATCGCGAGGAGGTTGGCGAGGACGGACCCGCCGTAGGCCCGGTTCCGCAGCAGCGCGAGGTCGACCATGGGGTGGGCGAGCCGCGCCTGCCGACGCAGGAAGAGGAGCCCGACGAGCAGGCCGACGGTCACCCCGGCCGCCGGGAGGGGGGCCCAGCCGTCCTTGGCAAGTTCCTTGACGCCGTGGACGAGCGGCAGCAGCGCGCCGAGCGAGAGGGCCGCGCTGAGGACGTCGAACCGTCCGGTGGCGGTCCCCTTGGACTCGGGCAGCAGCAGGGGGCCGAGGACGAGCAGCAGGGCCATGGCGGGCAGGTTGACGAGGAAGACGGACCCCCACCAGAAGTGCTCGACGAGCGCGCCGCTGACGACGGGGCCGAGGGCGATGCCGCTCGCCATCACGGAGGTCCACAGGGTGACGGCCTTGGCGCGCTGGGCGGGGTCGGTGAAGAGCACCCGGATCAGGGCGAGCGTGGCGGGCATGAGGCAGGCTCCGCCCACGCCGAGCAGGGCGCGGGCGCCGATCAGGGCGCCGGGGGTGTGCGCGTAGGCCGCGGCGGCGGAGGCGAGGCCGAACAGTGCGGTGCCGCCGAGGAGGACCTTGCGGCGCCCGACACGGTCGCCGAGCGCGCCCATGGTGATGAGGAGTCCGGCGAGGACGAAGCCGTAGATGTCGAGGATCCAGAGCTGTTCGGTGGCGCCGGGCCGGAGGTCGGCGCTGATGGCGGGGAGGGCGAAGTAGAGGACGGAGACGTCCATGGAGACGAGGAGCAGCGGCAGCATGAGGACGCCGAGGGCGGTCCACGCGCGGCGGTCGGCGCGGGCGGGGCCGGGTCCGGCGGCGGGGTCCGGGTGGGCCCCGGCGGGAGCGGCTCGGGGAGCGCCGGCTCCGGAACGGCCTCCGGCTCCCGGGTCCGCGGCGGTACGGGGACGGGGACTCGGGTCCACCGGGGCGGGGGCGGGCCGGCGGCTCCCCTCACCCGTGCGGAGATCGTCGCCGCGGCTCTGCGGCTGGCGGACGCGGAAGGGCTGCACGCGCTGACGATGCGCAGGGTGGCGACCTTGCTGGGGGTGTCGACGATGGGCCTGTACCGGCACGTTCCGGGGAAGCCGGAGCTGGTCCGGCTGATGACGGACGCGGCCTGCGGCGAGGTTCCGCTCGGCCCGGCGCCGGCGCACTGGCGGACGGCGCTGGAGCAGGGTGCGCGCTGGCTGCGCGAGGTGTACGCCCGGCATCCGTGGCTGGCGCACGCGATGGCTTCGTACACGCGGCCCGTGGCGACGCCGCACGCGATGGCGTACACGGAGTGGATGTTGCGGGCGCTGAGGCATACCCCGCTCACTTCGGAGCAGAAGTTGCACACGCATCTGGCGATCTTCGCGTACGTGCAGGGGTTGTCGATGGCGGACGATCTGGAGGAGCAGGCCCGACAGGATTCAGGCATCTCCGACAGCGAGTGGATGGAACAGAACGAGCCACGCTTCGACGCGATCCAATCGGCTGGCTCGTACCCGGAGCTGGCCTCCGTGGCGAGTGGCGACGGGTTCGGTCTCGATCTGCGGACGCTCTTCGAATTCGGGCTCGGGCGAACATTGGACGGCATTGCGGCCTTGATCGACGAAACGTCCGCTTAACGAACACGGCCTTACGTGCATCGAACGATTTCCGGCCAACTTGTCGACGCACTCCTGACAGGTCCTCGTCATTCCTGTCACTCTCTCCCCGGCTCTTCGCACCACAGTTCAGCGCTTCACCCGAACGAGTCCGCGCCAAGTGAACGTGCTCCACAGCTCTGCTTGCTCCGCCCGGATGGGCCACCCCAGCCCGCCGGTACCCCCCTCGCAAGAAGGAGTCTGCGTGAGATCCACGCCCAGCCGTCGCGCCACCGCGACCGGCGCTCTGATCGCTGCCGCCGCCATGCTCGCCGTGAGCGTCCAGACGGGTGCCGCCACCGCGGCCGACGCCCCCTGGAGCATCGCCCCGAAGGCCCAGCAGGGCACGTCGGCGAACCCCGGCAAGCTCCCGGCCGACCTCACCCCCGCCGAGCGCACCGCGCTCATCAAGGCGGCCGACGCCGGCAAGGCCGCCCAGGCCAAGGAACTCGGCCTCGGCGCCCAGGAGAAGCTGGTCGTCCGCGACGTCGTGCAGGACCGCGACGGCACGACCCACACGCGCTACGAGCGCACCTACGCCGGACTGCCCGTCCTGGGCGGCGACCTGATCGTCGCCGAGACCAAGGCCGGGAAGACCACCGGGGTCACCAAGTCGACCCGCGCGGAGCTCAAGAACATCCCCACCTCCGCCACGCTGGCCCCGGCCGCCGCCGAGAAGCAGGCCGTCGGCCTCGCCAAGGCGGACGGCTCCGACCGGGCCAAGGCCGACCGCGCCCCGCGCAAGGTCGTCTGGGCGGCCAACGGCAGCCCCGTCCTCGCGTACGAGACCGTCGTCGGCGGCCTCCAGCACGACGGCACCCCGAACGAGCTGCACGTCGTGACGGACGCGAAGACCGGCGCGAAGCTCTTCGAGTGGCAGGCCATCGAGACCGGCACCGGCAACACGCAGTACAGCGGCCAGGTGACCCTCGGCACCGCGCCCTCGTACACGCTGACCGACACCGGCCGCGGCAACCACAAGACGTACAACCTCAACGGGGGTACGTCCGGCACCGGCACGCTGTTCACCAACAGCACCGACGTGTGGGGCAACGGCACGCCCTCCAACAAGGAGACGGCCGGCGCCGACGCGCACTACGGCGCCGCGCTCACCTGGGACTACTACAAGAACGTGCACGGCCGCACCGGCATCCGCGGTGACGGCGTCGGCGCGTACTCCCGGGTCCACTACGGCAACGCCTACGTCAACGCCTTCTGGTCGGACTCCTGCTTCTGCATGACGTACGGCGACGGCGCGGGCAACACCAAGCCCCTGACCTCCATCGACGTGGCGGCCCACGAGATGACGCACGGCGTCACCTCGAACACGGCCGGCCTGGTCTACAGCGGCGAGTCCGGCGGCCTCAACGAGGCCACCTCGGACATCTTCGCGGCGGCCGTCGAGTTCTACGCCAACAACGCCAACGACCCGGGCGACTACCTGGTCGGCGAGAAGATCGACATCCGCGGCAACGGCACCCCGCTCCGCTACATGGACAAGCCGAGCAAGGACGGCTCGTCCAAGGACGCGTGGTACTCCGGCCTCGGGGGCATCGACGTCCACTACTCCTCGGGCCCGGCGAACCACTGGTACTACCTGCTCTCCGAGGGCAGCGGCGCCAAGACCGTCAACGGCGTGAACTACGACTCGCCCACCTCCGACGGCCTGCCCGTCACCGGCATCGGCCGCGACAAGGCCTCGCTGATCTGGTTCAAGGCGCTCACCACCAAGTTCAGCTCGAACACCAACTACGCCGCGGCCCGCACCGGCACCGTCGCGGTCGCCACCGAGCTGTACGGCGCCAACGCCCCCGAGACCCTCGCGGTCCAGCACGCCTGGGCGGCCATCAACGTCGGCACCCGGCCCGGCGGCGGCGAGCCGCAGCCCGGCAAGGTCTTCGAGAACACGGCCGACGTGTCCATCCCGGACAACGGCGCCGCGGTGACCTCCACGGTCAACGTCACGGGCATCACGGGCAACGCCCCCTCCGCCCTCAAGGTCGACGTCAACATCGTCCACACCTACCGCGGCGACCTCGTCGTCGACCTCGTCGCCCCGGACGGATCGGCCTACAGCCTCTCCAACCGCTCCGGCGGCAGCGCCGACAACATCGTCCAGACCTTCACCGTGAACGCCTCCTCCGAGGTCGCCAACGGCGCCTGGAAGCTCCGCGTCCAGGACAAGGCCTCGGTGGACACCGGCTACATCAACAGCTTCAAGCTCACCTTCCCGTAGGCCCCGCGAGGGCAGACGGGTGAGTGAGTGAACCCGAGTCACAAGTGCCGGACGCCCGGAGGGATCCTTCCCTCCGGGCGTCCGTGCGTCCGGGCCCCCGCGGCCCCCTCCGTACCCTGGGACCCATGATCAGGGTGCTGCTGGCCGACGACGAGACGATGATCAGGGCCGGGGTGCGGGCCATCCTCGCCACCGACCCCGGGATCGAGGTGGTCGCCGAGGCCGGCGACGGCCACGAGGCCGTCGAGCTCGCCCGCGAACACCGCCCCGACGTCGCCCTCCTGGACATCCGGATGCCCCGCCTCGACGGGCTCGGCGCGGCCGAAGAACTGCGCGGGGCCGTCCCCGGCACCGCCGTCGTCATGCTCACCACCTTCTCCGAGGACGCGTACATCGCCCGCGCCCTCGGCGGCGGGGTCAGCGGCTTCCTGCTCAAGTCCGGGGACCCGCGCGAGCTGATCGCCGGGGTCAGGGCCGTGGCCGGCGGCGGCGCCGCCCTCTCCCCCACCGTCGCCCGCCGGGTCATCGACACCCTCGGCGGCGAGCGCCTCACCCGCGCGGCCGCGGCCCGTGCCCGCCTCGACCGCCTCACCGGCCGCGAGCGGGAGGTCGTCGCCCTGCTCGGCGCCGGACTCTCCAACCAGGAGATCGCCGACCGCATGTACGTCGTCGAGGGCACGGTCAAGGCCCATGTGAGCGCCGTCCTCGCCCGGCTCGGCCTGCGCAACCGGGTCCAGCTCGCGGTCCTCGCGTACGAGGCGGGCCTGGTGACCGGTGATGCGTGAGCCGGCCCGCGAGCCGGCCCGCGAGCGCCTCTTCGACCTCCTCCTCTGGCTGCTGCTCTGTGTGCCGGTCCTGCTGAAGTCGGACCCGAACGACGGCGGCAGCTGGACCCGGGTGACGGTGGGCGTGGTGGTCCTCGCGGGCTGCGTCGCGGTCAGCCGGAGGTGGCCGCTGGTGTCGCTCGCGGCTACGGTGGCGGCGAGCCTGCCGGCCAGCCTGGAACTCTTCACCCCCTCGTACAGCCTGGCCCTGGTCGCCTTCGGCTACCTCGCGGGCCGCCGCCAGGAGCACACCCGGGCCGCGCTCTGGCTGTTCGGCGCGGTCGCGGCCACCGGCCTGGCCCTCACCTGGATCACCCGCACCTCGCTCGGCCAGTGGTTCACCCTGCTGCTCGCCCTCGCCCTCGCCGTCGTCGCGCCCTGGCTGATCGGCCGGTACGTGCGCCAGTACGACCGCCTGGTGCGCAGCGGCTGGCAGCTCGCGGACCGGATGGAACGGGAGCACGCGGCCGTCGCCGACCGCGAGCGGCTGCGGGAGCGGTCCCGGATAGCGGGCGACATGCACGACTCGCTCGGCCACGACCTGGCCCTCATCGCCATCCGCGCGGGCGCCCTGGAGGTCTCCCCCGACCTGGGCCCCGAGCAGCAGCGGGCGGCGGGCGAGCTGCGCCGGGCGGCGGCCGACGCGACGGCCCGGCTGCGGGACATCATCGGCGTCCTGCGCGAGGAGGACGACACCGCGCCGACCAGCCCGGCCGGCGAGACGGTCGAGGAACTCGCGGCCCGCGCCCGCGCGTCGGGGCTCACGGTCACCCTCGCCGCGACGCCCGTGCCCACGCTGCCGGGGATGTCGGGGCTCGCCCTGCACCGGGTCGTCCAGGAGGGCCTCACCAACGCGGCCAAGCACGCGCCCGGCGCGGCGGTCGCCCTGACCGTCACCCCGCAGGACGACGAGGCCGCGACGGTACGGGTCGAGGTGGTCAGCGGCCCCGGCACGGGCGCGCCCCCGCTCGGCGCCCGCTCCGGCGGGACAGGTCTCGTCGCGCTCGGCGAGCGGGTCCGGCTCGTCGGCGGCACTCTCGGCCACCGCGTCACCGAGGACGGCGGCTTCGCCCTGACGGCGGTGCTGCCGCGCCGGGCCCCCGCGCCGCTGCCCGCCGCCCCCACCTCGGCCAGGGAGCTGGACCTGGCGCGCCGCGAGGTCCGCAAGGGTCTGGCGCGGGCGATCTGGATCCCGCTGGCCCTGCTCGCCGCGCTGGGCGCGCTGATGCTGGGGGTCGCCGCGTGGACGCAGGCGCAGTCGTATCTGGAGCCGGACGACTACGCGCGGATCCGGCTCGGCCAGACCCCCGCGCGGCTCGACGCCCTGATCGACGACTGGCCCGAGCATCCGCTGGACGGCCGGCCGCGGGCGGCTCCGCCGGAGCCGCCCGGGATGGACGAGTGCCGGTACTACCGCTCGACGATGCTGGCCGCCGTGCCGGTGTACCGGCTGTGCTTCGTCGACGGGCACCTCGCCGACAAGGCCGAGGTGCCCTAGACCGTGCCGCGGGGGGAATCCGGTCCGGCCGGGCCGGACTCCCCCGCTCGGGGGCGCTACCGGAGCAGCACGCCGGCCCCCTCGCCCGTCGTCTCCTCCGGCAGGGCCGCCAGGCCGAGTTCCGCCGGGTGGGCGAGAAGCGGGTGGGAGGGGCGGACCCGGACCGTGCAGCCGAAGGAGCCGGTGCGGTCGAGCGCCAGGGTGCCCGCGTACGGCTGCCTGCCCTCCAGGTCCGGGCCGCCCGCCGGCTTCAGCGGGACGGCGCGGAGGTCGGCGAGGGTGTCGTCGGCGTCGACCCGGCCCGTGACGGCCTGCACCTCGACGTCGTCGGGGGCGAGCGCGCCGAGGGCGACCCGGACCCGGACGACCGGGGTCGCGCCGAGCTCGGCGTCGGCGAGGTCGTCCGCGAGGTCGTCGCCGACCTCGACGCGGTCGACGGCCACCTTGGGCCAGGCCTCCCTGACCCGCGCCTTCCAGGCCGCGAGCTCCCGCGCCCGCTCCGGGGTGAGCGCCCGGTGCGCGGCGGCCGCGGGCACGTACAGCCGCTCCACGTACTCGCGGACCATCCGGTCGGCGAGCACCTTCGGGCCGAGGTCGGTGAGGGTGCGGCGGACCATCGCCGTCCAGCCGGCCGGGACGCCGTCGGGACCCCGGTCGTAGAAGCGGGGCGCGACCCGGCGTTCGATCAGCTCGTAGAGGGCGGCGGCCTCCAGGTCGTCGCGTCGCTCCTCGTCCGCGGCGGCGGCCCCGTCGGCGGTGGGGATGGCCCAGCCGAAGTCGGGCTCGTACCACTCGTCCCACCAGCCGTCGAGGACGGAGAGGTTGAGGCAGCCGTTGAGCGCGGCCTTCATGCCGCTGGTGCCGCAGGCCTCCAGGGGGCGCAGGGGATTGTTGAGCCAGACGTCGCAGCCGGGGTAGAGGCCTCGGGCCATCGCCATGCCGTAGTCGGGCAGGAACACGATCCGGTGCCGGACCCGGGGGTCGTCGGCGAACCGGACGAGTTCCTGCACGAGCCGCTTGCCGCCGTCGTCGGCGGGGTGCGCCTTGCCGGCGACGACGAGCTGCACGGGCCGCTCGGGGTGCAGCAGCAGCGCCCGCAGCCGGTCCTTGTCCCGCAGCATGAGGGTGAGCCGCTTGTACGAGGGGACCCGGCGGGCGAAGCCGATGGTGAGGACGTCGGGGTCGAGGACGGAGTCCGTCCAGCCGAGTTCGGCGGCTGCCGCTCCGCGCTGCCGCCAGGAGGCCCGCAGCCGCTCCCGTACGTCGGTCACGAGCCGTTCGCGCAGGGTGCGGCGGAGGTCCCACAGCTCGCGGTCGGCGGGGTCGGGGCCGAGCCGGCCGACCTCGGGGGCGACCCAGGTGGGGGCGTGCACGCCGTTGGTGACGGAGGTGATCGGGACCTCCTCGGCGTCGAACCCCGGCCAGAGTCCGGCGAACATGGCCCGGCTGACGGCCCCGTGGAGGGTGGAGACGCCGTTGGCGCGCTGGGCGAGGCGCAGGCCCATGGCCGCCATGTTGAAGACCCCGGGCTCGCCGCCCAGCGGGGTCTCGTCGCCGAGGGCGAGGACCTTGCCGGTGTCGACGCCGGGGAGCTCGCCGTCCTCGCCGAGGTGGCGGGCGACCAGCGCCCGGTCGAAGCGGTCGATGCCGGCCGGGACGGGGGTGTGGGTGGTGAACACGGTCCCGGCGCGCACGGTCTCCAGGGCGCTGTCGAAGTCGAGTCCCTCGCCCTGGAGTTCGCGGATGCGTTCGAGGCCGAGGAAGCCGGCGTGGCCCTCGTTGGTGTGGAAGACCTCGGGGTCGGGGGTGCCGGTGAGCCGGGTGTAGGTGCGGACGGCGCGGACGCCGCCGATGCCGAGCAGCATCTCCTGGAGGAGCCGGTGCTCGCCGGCGCCGCCGTACAGCCGGTCGGTGACGCTCCGCTCGCCGGGGGCGTTCTCCTCGACGTCGGAGTCGAGCATGAGGAGGGGGACGCGGCCGACGCGGGCGATCCAGAGGTGGGCGTGCAGGCTGCGGCCGCCGGGCAGGGCGAGGGTGATCCGGGCGGGGCTGCCGTCGGGCTCGCGGAGGAGGGTGACCGGCAGCTCGCCGGGGTCGAGGACGGGGTACTGCTCCTGCTGCCAGCCGTCCCGGCCGAGGGACTGGCGGAAGTAGCCGTGCCGGTAGAGCAGGCCGACGCCGATGAGCGGGACGCCGAGGTCGCTGGCGGACTTGAGGTGGTCGCCGGCGAGGATGCCGAGGCCGCCGGAGTACTGGGGCAGGGCGGCGGTGACGCCGAACTCGGGCGAGAAGTAGGCGAGGGCGGCGGGTGCGGCGGGCGTCGCGCCGACCGCCCGCTGGTACCACCGGGGGGCGTGCAGATAGGTGTCGAGGTCCTCGGC
>NZ_RDBH01000141.1:786103-805537 GCF_008042145.1 Streptomyces sp. adm13(2018) | reverse complement strand
GGGACATGACGACTGCTCCTTCGGCGCCGCTACGCGGCCGACGGCCCGACGGGGGCCCCTGCGGGACTGCGCCGCACGGTCGCGCGGCGCACCATGGTCTCGTTCTCCCTGGTCAGGTCCAGGATGGAGCGCAGCAGCGCGACGGGGGCCCCGCCGCTGCCCTCCTCGTACAGCCGGGTCTCCTCGTGGTAGGCCTTGCGGGCGATGCCGAGGTGCCGGGCGCGGAAGGTCTTCAGGAGGCGCAGGACCCGGCCGAGTGCCTCGGCCGAGGCGGTCAGGGAGGGCGGCAGCCGGTCGGCGCCCTCCCAGCTGACGGCGGCGGAGAGCTTGCTGACCGCCGACACCCCGCCGCGGTGCCGGGCGTGGAAGGCGCGCCAGGCGGGCAGCGCGTAGGGCACGGACTCGGTGAGGAAGGCCTGGTAGGCGGGGTCGGAGCGGTCGCACTGCCAGAGCGTCAGGTCGACCAGCCAGAGCGGGACCTGTGCGGCGGCCGGTCCGAGGTAGTCGCGGCCGTCGATCTCGACCTCCTCGTAGTAGGGGCGCAGGACGGTCGCGAAGAACTCCGGGGGGACCTGGGCCACCGTGAGGTCGATGGCGTCGACCATGGCCCGTACGTGGCGGGCCACCCGGTCGAGGGCGGTGGCGAAGCCGGGGTCGTACGGTTCGAGTCGGGCGACCCGGCCGCAGTCGTCGAGGGCGGCGACGAGGCCGGGGAAGACCATCCGTACGGCGTCCTGGAGGCGGGCCTCCGTCGGGTGGCCGGTGTAGGTGCGGCGGCGGGGGCCGGGCGGGTTCCAGGTGGTGTAGTGGTGGACGGTGTCCCGGGGGATCATGTCGGTGCGGCGGCCGAGGAGTTCGAGGACGGGCAGGGCCTCGGGGACGGCGGCGAGGGGCTGGACGCCGTGCCGTTTGAGCGAGCCGAGAAGGATGCCGAGGTCGCGCATGGCGGCGAGGGCGTGGCCGACGCTCCACTGGGCGGCCCGTTCGGGGTCCGGCACGAGGGCGCGGAGGGCGACGGTGAGGGCGGCGACGTCGGCGTCGGCGTTCATGGCGGGGACGGCGGCGAGGAGTCCGTCGGCGCCCAGCGGGTCGGCGGTGCGGATGTCCTCGGTGTGGTGGCGCGGGTCGCCCAGCTGCACGGGGTTCCTCCTGTTCGGGGCTCGGTTCGCCGGAGAGGAACGGCTCACCCGCCGGTGGTCGGGGGGCAGTGGTTCGGTGCGGGCGGTCAGCGGCGGTCGGTGGCCCGTCTTCCGGCCGGTGGGGTCGGGTCCGGTCTGGGCGGTCGGGGCGATCGGGGCGGGTGGAGGCGCAGGGAGGCGAGGGCGGCCGCGGCGGCGAAGGCGGCGCCGGTGAGCAGGGCGGCGCGGTGCCCGGCCGTCTCGGCGGCGGCCCGGGTCGCGTCGACGGCCTCCGTACGGCCGGTGGCGACGGCGACCAGGACGGCGAGGCCGAGGACGGAGCCGAACTGCTGGCTGGTGTTGACGAGTCCGGAGGCGAGTCCGGTCTCCTCGGTGGTGGCGTCGGCCGTGGCGGCCACGTTGGTGGTGACCATGACGAGCGGCAGGGCGACGCCCAGGACGAGGCTGGGGGCGAGGACCGTGTCCGCGAAGCCGCCGTCGGGGGTGAGGGCCAGGGCCAGCCACAGGGTCCCGCCGCAGAGCAGGACGAAGCCCAGGGTCATGGTCCGGTGCAGGCCGATGCGGAAGATGATCCGGCCGGTCTGCGGGGCGACGGCGACGACGACGAGCGAGAGCGGCAGCAGGCCGAGGCCGCCGCCGAGGGGCGACTGTCCGAGTACGTCCTGGAGGTAGAGGCTGACCAGGAAGAACATCGGGAACAGGGTGGTCTGGGCGAGGGCGGCGAGGGTGTTGGACAGCCGGAGCGCGGGCCGGTGCAGCACGGCCGGCGGGACGAGGGGCGCGGCAGCCCGCCGTTCGACGGCGGTGAAGGCGAGCAGCAGGGCGAGGCCGGCTCCTCCGGCGCCGAGGGTGTGGGCGGAGAGCCAGCCGGCCTCGGCCGCGCCGACCAGCGCGTAGGCGACGAGTCCGAGGCCGGCGGTGGCGGTGAGCGCCCCGGCGAGGTCGAAGCCGCCCGGACCGGCGGGCCGGGTGCGGCGGTCCAGGACGCGGAGGGCGAGGGCGGCGAGGACGGCGGCGAGCAGGACGTTGAGCCAGAAGGTGGCGCGCCAGCCGAGGAGGTCGGTGACGACGCCGCCGAGGACGGTGCCGAGGACGCCGCCGAGTCCTCCCATCGCGGCGAAGGTGCCGAGCGCCCGGTGCCGGGCCGGTCCGTCGGGGTGGAGCAGGAGCAGCAGGGCGAAGGCGGCGGCCGCGGCGAGCGCGGCGCCGACGCCCTGGGCGGCGCGGGCGGCGACGAGGGCGTCGGTGCCGGGGGCCAGGCCGCCGGCGGCGGAGGCGGCGGCGAGCAGGCCGAGGCCGCCGAGGAACACCCGCCGGTGGCCGAGGAGGTCGGCGACCCGGCCGCCGAGGAGGAGCAGTCCGCCGAAGGTGATGAGGTAGGCGTTGGCCACCCAGGAGAGTCCGGCGGAGCCGGCGGCGAGGTCGTCGCCGACGGAGGGCAGGGCGACGTTGACGATCGCGGTGTCCATGATGAGCAGGAGCTGGGTGGCGGCGAGCAGGGCGAGTGCCCCGCGCCGTGGTGCCGGTGCCGTCGTCACCGGGTGGTCCCGAGGCCGTAGCCGTCGAGGCAGGCCTGGGCGAGCTCCTCGCAGTCCTCCGCGGCGCCGGCCCGGGTCTGCATGGTCAGGTAGACGTGCGGGGCGCCGTGGTAGAGGCGCTCGTACTGCTCGTGGCGTCCGGCGAACTCGGAACCGAGGGCGTCCCAGGCCAGTTTGAGGAGTTTGACGCGGTCCTCGGCGGGGTGGTCGCGGGTGCCGAAGTAGCGGCGGACGAGGGGCCCGAGTTCGGGGTGCAGGAGGTCGTGTCCGCTGGCGGGGAGCTGGACGAGGGCGCCGCCCGCGAGGAGCCGGATGTCCTGGACGGCGCGCGGGTAGAGCTCGCCGGCCATGATCCGCTGGGCGTAGGAGATGTCCTGGCCGGGGCGGACGCCGCCGCGGCCGCCGTCGACCTCCTCGTACGAGGCCTCGGCGGCGAGCACGAAGGCCTTGGCCTGGGCGACCGCGCCGAGGAGCCGGCCGACGGCCTGGGTGACGGGCGGCAGTTCGTCGGTGCCGTTCGAGCGGGTGATGAGGATCGCGAGTCCGGTGAGGAACTCCAGCTTGGTCCAGAAGCGGGTCGCGGACTGGTGGACGAAGTTGAGGTAGGCGGGCGTCTGCCACCAGATCGCGCCGGTGGTGGCCGGGTCGCGGTGGGTGAGGACCCGTTCCCAGGGGACGAAGACGTCGTCGCAGACCAGCATCGCGTCGTTCTCGTCGTACCGGGAGGACAGCGGGTGGTCGTAGACGGTCCGGGCGCGTTCCTCGTAGGAGGTGCGGGAGATCAGTGTGAGGCCGGGGGTGTCGGCGCGTACGGCGAAGGTGACGGCGTGCTCGGTGTCGTCGGGGGCGAGCGGTTCGATGGTGCCGACGAGGATCTCGTCGGCGAAGACGGCGCCGGTGCCGACGGTCTTGGCGCCGCGGACGACGATCCCGCCGTCCCGTTCGGCCACGATCCGCAGGGCGAGGTCCTCGCCGCCGTGGCCGGGGGCCGGGTTGCCGAGGGTGAACGCGCAGTGCAGGTCGTCCTCGGCGATCCGGCGGTGGAGGGCGAGGGCGTGCTCCGCGCCGTCGAAGGTCTCGCCGGTGAAGACGGCGGGCGCGGCGGCGAACCCGGCCGCTCCGGCGGCCATGTAGTCGGGGGTGCGGCCGAGGAAGCCGAAGCTGGCGCGGGCCGTGGTGCGGAAGGCGCGGCGGCGGGCGACGAGGTCCTCGTAGGAGCGGGGTACGGAGGAGGCGCGGCGCACCCCGTCCCGGACGAGGACGGGGTGGTGGGCGGGGTCGTCGGCGAGGTCGTAGAGGCCGGCGAAGGAGGCGGCGGTGGACCGGAAGGCCGGGTGGGCGGTGACGTCCGCGACCCGTTCCCCGTCGAGCCAGACCTCGCGCCCGTCGCGCAGTCCCTCCAGATACTCCTGTCCGGACCTCGTCACGGATGTGTCGCCTCTCCTCGGGTGTCACGGCATTGCCGGTCCCGAGCCTGTCCGGGGGGACCCGTCCGGACAATGAGCGTCCGGCCAGGGGTCCTTATGAACCGGCCAGGGAGTCCCGAAGATGTCAGGTCGGGGGCGCCGGGGCGCCGTGGCCGTCCGCCGGCGGGCTCCTTGAGGACGGCCGCGGTGCCCCCGGGGGTCCTTCGGGAGGGCCGGGCGGTGCCGTCAGGCGGCCCGGTCGGCTCCCGCCCGGTACTCCCCCGGGGTCACTCCGAACCACTTGCGGAAGGCCAGGTGGAAGCCGACGGCGCTCTGGTAGCCGACACGGGCGGGCACCGCCGACTGGGGGACGCTGGTCTCGCTGAGGAGCCGGCCGGCCTCGTGCATCCGGCGGGCGGCGAGGTAGCGGGCCGGTGACTCGCCGACCAGGTCGCGGAAGGAGGCGGTGAACGCGGAGCGGGACATGCCGACCTCGCGGGCGAGGGAGTCGATGGTCCACGGGTCGGCGAAGCGGGTGGCCATCATGACGACGGCGCGGCTGATCCCGGGGTGCCGCAGCAGCGGCAGCGAGGCCGGGTTGCCGGCGAGTTCGCGGAGCAGTGGCCGGAGGGCCAGGACGAGCGCCATCTCGAAGGCCCGGAGGGTGATGAGCCGGTCGCCGGGGCCGACGGGCCGGTCGGGGGCGGCCAGCAGCCGCAGGGTGTCGCGGAGCAGCGGCTCGCGGTCGACCTGGGGGGCGTCGAGGACGAGGGCCCAGGGCAGCGAGGTGTAGAGGCCGGTGGCGGCGCTGGCGTCGTAGTGCAGTCCGGCGCAGAGCAGGCGGCTCGCGGGGCCGCTGCCCTCGATGACGATCTCGCCGGAGGTGCCGGGCTGCCGCTCGGGCAGGACGGCCTTGAGCGGGAGGCCCTGGCGCTCGGGCCGGTCGGAGAGGCGGTGTGCGGTGCCGGTCGGGAAGACGACGAGGTCTCCGGCGTGGAGCTCGACGGGGGCCTCGTCCTCGGTGGTGATCCAGCAGCCGCCCTCGACGACGTAGTGGAGGACGGCGCAGCTGTGTTCGGCGTCGCCCTCGATGGCCCAGGGGGCACGGACGTGCCAGCGGCTGTCGAAGACCCCGGTGAGCCGGAGTGGTGTGAGCAGTTCGCTCAGCAGGTCGTCCTGCTGGTCCCGGTCGGGCTGCTGTGCGTGACGGTCGGTTCCCACGATTGCCATGGACGATCCTTCAACTTCCGCCCCGGTTTGTTAATTGAACGGCCGAAGCCGTGGCGGCGAGCCTGGAACGACGCCGACACGACAGCCGGGAAAGTCTATCGAAGGGCCTCAGAACACATGTCCAGTGAGAATCCGATGCGGGTGGCGGTCGTGGGGGCGACGGGGTTCCAGGGGGGTGCGGTGGCGCGTCTGCTGGCGGAGCGGCAGCACGGGGTGCGGACGCTGACGCGGCGGGCACCGGCCGACCGGCCGCCGCTGCCGGGGGCCTTCTTCCTCTCCGGCGATCTGGGCCGGCCGGCGGACGTGCGACAGCTGTTCGAGGGCACGACGCACGCGTTCATGACGATGCCGCTGGTGTACGAGGGCGACCTGGTGGAGGCGTACGCGCGGAACGTGGCGGAGGCGGCCCTGGACGCGGGGACGGAGCGGCTGGTGTTCAACTCCAACACCCGGATCCCGCTGGGGCCGACAGACGTGGCCGCCTTCGAGACGCGGAGGCTGGCGGAGCGGGTGCTGCGGGACAGCGGGGTGCCGCTGGTGGTGATCCGGCCGCCGGTGTACCTGGACAACCTGTTCTCGCCGTGGAACGGGCCGTCCCTGGTCGACGACGGGGTGCTGGCCTATCCGCTGCCGGCCTCGGCGCGGACGGCGTGGCTGTCGCACCGGGGGCTGGCGGAGGCGGCGCTGGCGGCGCTCACCCGGGAGGACCTGGAGGGCCGGACGTTCGACATCGGCGGCGCGCGGTCGCTGACGGGCGGGGAGCTCGCCGAGGCGTTCGGCCGGGGGCTCGGCCGGGCGGTGCGGTACGAGGAGCTGGATCCGGCCGCTTTCGAGCGGGGTCTGGCCGGATTGCTGGGCCCGCGGACGGCGGCCGGAGTCGCCGGGATCTACCACTTCATGGCGAGCGGGGCCGATCCGCTGCTGATGGCCGACGACGACGGCGTGTCCACGGAGGTCCTGGGTCTCGAACCGGCTCCGGTGGAGGAGTGGGTGGCCCGTCAGCCCTGGCAGGTGTGGTCGTCGGACACGTCTCCGCGGCACTGATCACGTCCTGGGCGAAACGGCCCCGTCCCGTCCGGGACGGGGCCGTTTCCGTGCCGGGGGCGGGAGGGCGGCGGAGAACGGCGCGGATCTTTCCCTGTCCGGTGTCCGGGGTTGCCGCCTCGGCTACGTCCTAGTAGTTAACAAAGCGCCTGGATTGCCCGACCGAAGACCGTGGAAGGCTTTTGCGGTACCCCCTCGAACCCGTCTCTCCATGCCCCCTCTTCATCCCTGTGAACCCGCCATCCGAGTGAACGCGGACAGGAGCGGCCATGCCCGCAACCCGTCGGCCGTCGACGGAGCTAGAAAGAGCGCACAACCACCACCCGCACCCCCGTAACCCGTCAGGTGATGCTGTGAATCCGCTCATGGGACGCATTCCCGTGCTGGACGTACGCCCTCTGGTCGACTGCGGCCGGCGCCCCGCGAAGGCGGTGGCCGGAGAGTCCTTCGAGGTGACGGCGACCGTCTTCCGCGAGGGCCACGACGCCGTCGCCGCCAATGTCGTGCTGCGCGGTCCGTCGGGCCGCCCCGGTCCCTGGACGCCGATGCGCGAGCTGGCGCCGGGCACCGACCGGTGGGGTGCCGAGGTCACCCCGGACGCCGAAGGCCTGTGGACGTACACCGTCGAGGCGTGGAGCGATCCGGTGGCCACCTGGCGCCACGTCGCGAAGATCAAGATCCCGGCCGGGATCGACTCCGAGGTCGTCCTCGCCGAGGGCGCCGAGCTGCACGAGCGGGCCGCGAAGGGGGTGCCGAAGAAGGGCGGAGCCCGGGAGGCGGTGCTCGCCGCCGCGGACGCGCTGCGCGACGCGTCCCGGCCGGCCGCCGCCCGTCTCGCGGCGGCCCTGAGCCCCCGGGTCGTCGAGTCACTCGACCGCCACCCGCTGCGCGAACTGCTGTCCGCTTCCCCCGCGTTGCCCCTCCGGGTGGAGCGTGAGCGCGCCCTGTACGGCTCCTGGTACGAGTTCTTCCCGCGCTCGGAGGGCGTGCGGACGGTCAAGGGCCGTACGGTCCCGGGCACCTTCCGCACGGCCGCCGAGCGGCTCCCGGCGGTGGCCGCCATGGGCTTCGACGTGGTCTACCTGCCGCCGGTGCACCCGATCGGCGAGACCCACCGCAAGGGCCCCAACAACTCCCTCTCCGCCGCGCCGCACGACGTCGGCGTGCCGTGGGCGATCGGCTCGCCGGAGGGCGGCCACGACGCGCTCCACCCGGACCTGGGGACCTTCGAGGACTTCGACGCCTTCGTGGCGCGGGCCAGGGAGCTGCGGCTGGAGATCGCGCTGGACTTCGCGCTCCAGTGCTCCCCCGACCACCCGTGGGTGGAGAAGCACCCGGAGTGGTTCCACCACCGTCCGGACGGCTCGATCGCGTACGCGGAGAACCCGCCGAAGAAGTACCAGGACATCTACCCGATCGCGTTCGACGGGGCCGCCGACACCATGGACGCGATCGTCGCGGAGACGGTGCGGATCCTGCGGCTCTGGATGGACCACGGGGTGCGGATCTTCCGTGTCGACAACCCGCACACCAAGCCGGTGGTGTTCTGGGAGCGGGTGATCGGCGAGATCAACGCCGCCGACCCGGACGTGATCTTCCTGGCGGAGGCCTTCACCCGGCCGGCGATGATGCGGACCCTCGGCGCGATCGGCTTCCAGCAGTCGTACACGTACTTCACCTGGCGGAACACCAAGGAGGAGCTCACGGAGTACCTGACGGAGCTCTCGGGCGAGACGGCGGCGCAGATGCGGCCGAACTTCTTCGTGAACACCCCGGACATCCTGCCCGGCTACCTCCAGAAGGGGGGCCGGCCGGCCTTCGAGGCCCGCGCGGTGCTCGCGGCGACGCTGTCGCCGTCCTGGGGCATGTACGCCGGGTACGAGCTGTGCGAGGGCACCGCGGTGCGGGACGGGAGCGAGGAGTACCTCGATTCGGAGAAGTACCAACTGAGGCCGCGTGACTGGGAGTCGGCGGAGCGGGCCGGAAGAACGATCACTCCGCTGATCACCACGCTGAACCGGATCAGGCGCCGTCACCCGGCGCTGCGGCGCCTGCGGAACATCACGTTCCACGACGCCGACAACCCGCAGGTGATCGCGTACAGCAAGCGTTCGGGTTCGAACATCGTTCTGGTGGTCGTCAACCTCGACCCGCACCACACCCAGGAGGCGACGCTCTCGTTGGACATGCCGGAACTCGGCCTCGACTGGCACGAGACCGTGCCGGTGCGCGACGAGCTCACCGGCGAGACCTATCACTGGGGCAGGGCCAGCTACGTGCGCCTGGAACCGGGCGTCACGCCCGCGCACGTCCTCGTCCTGCGACCGTCCCCGCAGACCGGAGGGTCACCCGTCTCATGACTGTCAACGAGCCCGTCCCCGACACCTTCGAGGACACCCCCGCCAAGGACCGCGATCCCGACTGGTTCAAGCGGGCGGTGTTCTACGAGGTCCTCGTCCGCTCCTTCCAGGACAGCAACGGCGACGGAGTCGGCGATCTGAAGGGCATCACGTCCAAGCTGGATTACCTCCAGTGGCTGGGCGTGGACTGCCTCTGGCTGCCGCCGTTCTTCAAGTCCCCGCTGCGCGACGGCGGCTACGACGTCGCCGACTACACGTCGGTGCTGCCGGAGTTCGGCGACCTGGCCGACTTCGTGGAGTTCGTCGACGCGGCCCACCAGCGCGGGATGCGCGTGGTCATCGACTTCGTCATGAACCACACGAGCGACCAGCACGAGTGGTTCCAGGAGTCGCGGCGCGACCCCGAGGGGCCGTACGGCGACTACTACGTCTGGGCCGACGACGACAAGCAGTACGCCGACGCCCGGATCATCTTCGTCGACACCGAGTCCTCGAACTGGACCTTCGACCCGATCCGCAAGCAGTACTACTGGCACCGGTTCTTCTCACACCAGCCGGACCTCAACTACGAGAACCCGGCGGTGCAGAAGGAGATCCTGTCCGCCCTGAAGTTCTGGCTCGACCTGGGCATCGACGGCTTCCGGCTCGACGCGGTGCCGTACCTGTACCAGCAGGAGGGCACCAACTGCGAGAACCTCCCCGCGACCCACTCCTTCCTGAAGCGGGTCCGCAAGGAGATCGACGAGCACTACCCGGACACGGTGCTGCTGGCCGAGGCCAACCAGTGGCCCGAGGACGTCGTCGACTACTTCGGGGACTTCGGCTCCGGCGGCGACGAGTGCCACATGGCGTTCCACTTCCCGGTGATGCCGCGGATCTTCATGGCCGTGCGCCGCGAGTCCCGCTACCCGGTCTCGGAGATCCTGGCGAAGACCCCGGCGATCCCCTCCGGCTGCCAGTGGGGCATCTTCCTCCGCAACCACGACGAGCTCACGCTCGAGATGGTCACGGACGAGGAACGCGACTACATGTACGCGGAGTACGCCAAGGATCCGCGGATGCGGGCCAACATCGGCATCCGCCGCCGCCTCGCCCCGCTGCTCGACAACGACCGCAACCAGATGGAGCTGTTCACCGCGCTGCTCTTCTCGCTGCCGGGCTCCCCGGTGCTGTACTACGGCGACGAGATCGGCATGGGCGACAACATCTGGCTGGGCGACCGCGACGGCGTCCGCACGCCGATGCAGTGGACCCCCGACCGGAACGCCGGCTTCTCCTCCTGCGACCCGGGACGGCTGTATCTTCCGGCCATCATGGACCCGGTCCACGGCTACCAGGTCACCAACGTCGAGTCGGGGATGACCTCGCCGTCCTCACTGCTGCACTGGACGAAGCGGATGATCGAGATCCGCAAGCAGAACAGGGCGTTCGGGACGGGCACGTACACCGAACTCCCGGCGTCCAACCCGGCGGTACTGGCCTTTCTCCGGGAGGACGGCGACGATCTGGTCCTCTGCGTGAACAACTTCTCGCGGTTCGCGCAGCCGACCGAACTCGATCTCCGGCGCTTCGCCGGAGCCCAGCCCGTCGAGCTGATCGGCGGGGTGACGTTCCCGGCCATCGGCCAGCTTCCCTACCTCCTCACCCTTGCGGGACACGGCTTCTACTGGTTCCGTCTCAAGAAGGGCTGACCGCCGGTCGGTTCTGATTCGTCCGAGGTGGGACGGTTTCCTCCCGTCCCGCCCTGGGCACTGTGACCCACACACGTTTCACCGCACGATTCAGGTCCATCCGGGCCTTCTTGCCGGGCCCATACGGATCTTCCCCCTCCGACACGTCCCGCACATCCGGACAGCCCCAGCCGCCATCCGGGACACTCTGCGCATTTGAACGCATACGACAGTTCTCTGCGCGCCCCGGGGAAAGGACGCGATGCCATGCCGGAGACCGCATCCACCACCCGGGCCCCGGACGCCCTCCTTCCGTCCCTCGCGCCCCTGCTCCACGAATGGCTGCCCCGGCAGCGCTGGTTCGCGGGCAAGGGCCGACGGGTCACCGGATTCACGCTGGACGCGGCCACCGAGCTGCTGCCCCTGGACGGCGCGGGACCCGGCCTTCTCCATCTGCTCGTACGGGTGGAACAACCCGGCCGGCCGGCCGGAACGCCCGCCGACTGCTACCAACTGCTCCTGGGCGTACGGACCCAGCTGCCCCCCCGCCTCGCCCCCGCCCTGATCGGGCGGATCCGGCAGGGGCCGCTCGCCGGACGCGCCGTGTACGAAGGGCTGCGCGACCCGCGGCTCGCCGGCCTCCTCTACGAGCGGCTGCGCAGCCCGGGCCGGACCGGCCCGCTGCGCTTCCACGCCACCACGGAGCTGCCGGCCGCCCTCGCCCCCCGGGTGCTGGACGCCGAGCAGTCCAACTCCTCGCTCGTCTACGGAGATTCGTTCATCCTCAAGATCTTCCGCCGGGTCAGTCCGGGGGCCAACCCCGATCTGGAGCTCCCCCTCGCCCTCGCGGGCGCCGGGTGCGCCAGGGTCCCGGAACCGGTCGCCTGGTTCGAGTCGGGCGCGGCGACGCTGGGCGTCCTCCAGCCGTACCTCCGGGACTCCCGCGACGGCTGGCGGCTCGCGCTCGACGCGCTCGCCGACGGACGGGACTTCGCCGCGGAGGCGCGGGCGCTCGGCCGGGCCACGGCCGAGGTCCACCTGGCGCTCGCGGAGGCGCTGCCCACGCGGCGGCTCGGCCGCGACGAGACCGAGCGGCTGGTGGCCGCCATGGACCGCCGGCTGCACACGGCGGCACAGGCCGTGCCGGCGCTGCTGCCGTTCGTCCCCGGGCTGCGCGCCGTCTTCGCGGCGGCGAGCGGCACGGCGGGCGCGGGGGTGGTCCAGCGCATCCACGGCGACCTGCACCTCGGGCAGACCCTGCGCGGGTCCGACGGCGGCTGGGCCGTCATCGACTTCGAGGGCGAGCCGGCGAAGTCGCTCGACGAACGGCGCAGCCCGCAGCACCCGGTGCGGGACGTGGCCGGCATGCTCCGCTCCTTCGACTACGCGGCCCGGACACACCGGCCGTGGAACGCGGACTGGGCGGCGGGGAGCCGGGCGGCGTACTGCGCGGGCTACGCGGAGGCGGCGCCGCCTCCGCGTAGCCCGCGCAGTACGCCGCCCGGCTCCCCGCCGCCCAGTCCGCGTTCCACGGCCGGTGTGTCCGGGCCGCGTAGTCGAAGGAGCGGAGCATGCCGGCCACGTCCCGCACCGGGTGCTGCGGGCTGCGCCGTTCGTCGAGCGACTTCGCCGGCTCGCCCTCGAAGTCGATGACGGCCCAGCCGCCGTCGGACCCGCGCAGGGTCTGCCCGAGGTGCAGGTCGCCGTGGATGCGCTGGACCACCCCCGCGCCCGCCGTGCCGCTCGCCGCCGCGAAGACGGCSCGCAGTAGCAGCACGACCGGCAAGGCAGGCAAGGCAGCCGCGCCCCCGGCGCCCCGGCCGGCGCCACCGCTCGATCCGGGCGACCGGTCCCGGCTGCTCGCCGGAGAGCATCACGACCCGCACGGCGTGCTCGGCGCGCACCCGGTCCGGGGCGGCGTGGTGGTCCGGGTGCTCCGCCCGTGGGCGAAGGAGGTGACGGTCCTGGCGAAGGGCCGCCGGATCCCGCTCCGGAGCGAGGGCGACGGGCTCTTCTCCGCGCTGCTGCCGCTGCTCCGCAAGGTTCCCGCGTACGAGCTGCGCGTCCGGTACGAAGAGGGTCAGGACGAGCTCGCGGTCCACGACCCGTACCGCTTCCTGCCCTCCCTCGGCGAGCTCGACCTGCATCTGATCGGCGAGGGCCGGCACGAGGAGCTGTGGACGGCTCTGGGGGCCCACCCGATGACCCACGACGGGGTCGCCGGCACCCGCTTCGCCGTCTGGGCGCCGAACGCCCGCGGCGTCCGCGTCACGGGGGACTTCACGCACTGGGACGGCACGGCGCTGCCGATGCGTTCGCTGGGTGCGACCGGTGTGTGGGAGCTGTTCGTGCCCGGGATCGGCGAGGGCGCGCTGTACAAGTTCGACATCACGCGGCCGGACGGGACGCACACGGTCCGGGCGGACCCGATGGCCCGCCGCACCGAGTGCCCGCCGAACACCGCGTCGATCGTGACCGCCTCGCACTACAGCTGGGGCGACGCGGAGTGGATGGCCCGGCGGGGGACCCGGCCGCCGCACGAGTCGCCGATCTCGGTGTACGAGGTGCATCTGGCGTCCTGGCGGCCGGGGCTGGACTACCGGCAGCTGGCCGAGCAGCTGCCCGCGTACGTCCGGGACATGGGGTTCACCCACGTGGAGCTGATGCCGGTCACGGAGCATCCCTTCGGCGGTTCCTGGGGCTACCAGGTCACCGGTTTCTACGCGCCGACGGCCCGGATGGGCACGCCCGACGACTTCAGGTTCCTGGTGGACGCGCTGCACGCGGCGGGGATCGGGGTCCTGATGGACTGGGTCCCGGCGCACTTCCCGAAGGACGACTGGGCGCTCGCGGAGTTCGACGGCAGGCCGCTGTACGAGCACGAGGACCCGCGCCGCTCGCACCACCCCGACTGGGGGACGCTGGAGTTCGACTACGGCCGCAAGGAGGTGCGGAACTTCCTGGTGGCGAACGCCGTGTACTGGTGCCAGGAGTTCCACATCGACGGGCTGCGGGTGGACGCGGTGGCGTCGATGCTCTACCTGGACTACTCGCGGGAGCACGGCGAGTGGCTGCCGAACGAGTACGGCGGCCGGGAGAACCTGGACGCGGTGGCGTTCCTCCAGGAGATGAACGCGACGGTGTACCGGCGCTGCCCGGGGATCGTGACGTTCGCGGAGGAGTCGACCGCCTGGGACGGGGTGACCCGGGAGACGGACCAGGTGGGGCCGGGCGGCTTCGGCGGTCTGGGCTTCGGTATGAAGTGGAACATGGGCTGGATGCACGACTCGCTGGAGTACGTGCAGAAGGAGCCGGTGCACCGGAAGTACCACCACCACGAGATGACGTTCTCGATGGTGTACGCGTACAGCGAGAACTACATCCTGCCGATCTCGCACGACGAGGTGGTGCACGGCAAGCGGTCGCTGGTGTCGAAGATGCCGGGCGACTGGTGGCAGCAGCGCGCCACCCACCGTGCGTACCTGGGCTTCATGTGGGCCCACCCCGGCAAGCAACTCCTGTACATGGGTCAGGAGTTCGCGCAGGGGGCGGAGTGGTCGGCGGAGCACGGGCCCGACTGGTGGCTGCTGGATCCGGCGTACGGGGCGGAGCCGGACCACCGGGGCGTCCAGGACCTGGTCCGGGATCTGAACACGGTCTACCGGGACACGCCCTCACTGTGGGAGCGGGACACGGCGTCGGACGGCTTCCAGTGGGTGGTCGGCGACGCGGCCGAGGACAACGTCTTCGCGTTCCTGCGTCTCGACGCGTTCGGCTCGCCGCTGCTCGCGGTCTCGAACTTCTCGCCGGTCGTCCGGCACGACTACCGGCTCGGGGTGCCGGACGCGGTGGTGGCCTGGTCGGAGGTGCTGAACACGGACGCCGGGCGGTACGGCGGCGGGGACGTGGTGGGGCGCGATCCGGTGAAGGCCGAATCGGTTCCGCACCACGGGCGCACGGCCAGCATCCGGATGACGCTGCCGCCGCTGGCGACGGTCTGGCTGCGGCCCGCGTGACGGCCGGAGGGCGCGGCCCGGAGCCGGCAAGGCGGTAAAGAGCGCCACCTGTCCGATAAGTGACGCTCATTCAGTTGATCGTTCACGCGTTCGGGCAAATCGCCCGCCGTTCGGCTATGTTCGCTCTCCAGATCAGGCCGACAGGTCCAGACGGGCGGGCACATGACGCAGGACACCATCGAGCGGCGCCTGTCGCCGCAGCTCTGCCACCGGGTGCGCGGCGAGGACACCTTTCCCGTCGAGTGGCGACCGCTCGACGGGAAGGAGCGCTTCGCCGTACGGGCCAACTGGCCCACCGACCACCCGTTCTTCACCCCGCTCCGCCGGGGCGGCGAGCGGTGTCACGACCCGCTCATGGTCGTCGAGACCCTGCGGCAGGCCACGATGGCGCTGCTGCACTCGGTCCACGGGCTTCCGCTGAACCGGCACATCCTGCTCAGCGAGATCTCGCTGAGCTGCGATCCGGCCGGGCTCGACATCAGGGGCGGCGATCCGGACATCGAGGTCCGGTTCGCCGAACTCGTGGTACGTGGTGGCCAGTTGACCGACATGCTGGTGGACTGGACCGTCCGGCGGGGGGCGGACGTGGTGGCGACGGGCGGCTCCCGGGCCCGCTTCGCCGGCGGCGCCGCCTACCGCAGGCTGCGCGGCGGACACCTGGAGGCCGGGGTCGTGCGCCCCGACCCGTGGACCCGCCGCGCCCCGGCGCCGCTCGCCGGGCGGTCGAGGGTCGACGACGTCCTCCTCGCCCCCACCGGCCGGGAGGGGGTGTGGGAGCTGGTCGTCGACACCGACCATCCCACCCTGTTCCAGCGGCCCAACGACCACATACCGGGGATGCTCTTCCTGGAGGCGGGCCGGCAGGCCGTCTCGGCGGCCGTGTGGCCGCGTCCGTGCCTGCCGGTCGCCCTGCGGATCGCCTTCGACCGGTACGCCGAGTTCCACGGCGGTCCCTGTCTGCTCCGGGCGGTGCCCGCGGCCGGCGAGGGGGCCGCGGACACGGCCGGGGCGTTCGAGATCACCGGCTACCAGGACGGCGCGCGGCTCTTCACCTGCGAGCTGCGGACCGGATGATCCCGAGCCGCTGGGTCGCCCGGGTGAGCGCCACGTACAGGTCGTTCGTCCCGTGCGCGGCCCCGGCCACGACGCCCTCCGGGTCGACCACCAGCACCGTGTCGAACTCCAGGCCCTTCGCCTGCCGGGGGTCGAGGAGCACGACCGGCCGGGTGAGGTCGGGCGCCCGGCCGTACGCGGCGTCCGGCAGCGCGGCGATCAGGCCGGGGTGCAGCTCCGGCGGGGCGATCACGGCGATCCGTCCCTCCTCGCGCAGCTCGGTCGCGACCGCGTCGGCGGCCTCCTTCACCGGGTCGTCCACGGTGCGGTCCCAGGGTTCCACCCCGGTGGACCGCACCGAGCTCGGCGGCTCGAAGTCCGGGTCGTCGGCCCGTCGCACCGCTGCCGCGACGGCCATGATCTCGGCGGGCGTGCGGTAGTTGACGCCGAGGCGGACCAGTTCCCAGCGGTCCTGCACGTACGGGCTGAGGATCCGCTCCCAGGCGCCGACGCCGGCCGGGTCGCCGGTCTGGGCGGGGTCGCCGACCAGCGTCATCGAGCGGCTGGGGCTGCGGCGCATGAGGAGCCGCCAGGCCATCGCGGAGAGCTCCTGGGCCTCGTCGACGATGATGTGCCCGAAGGCCCAGGTGCGGTCGGCGGCGGCGCGTTCGGCGGCCGTGCGGTGGTCGGCCTCCTCGTGGCGCTCGGCGAACCGCTCGGCGTCGATGATGTCGTGGGCGGAGAGGACCTCGGAGGCGTCCTTGTCGTGCTCCTCCTTGTCCTCGAACTCGTAGGTGCGGGAGGCGAAGGAGACGTCGAGGACGCCCTGCGCGTACTGGATCTGCTTCTGCCGTTCGGCCTCCTGGGCGGCCCGGGCCGCCGAGTCGTCCTCGCCGAGGAGTTCGGCGGCCTCGTCGAGCAGCGGCACGTCGGCGGGCGTCCAGGCGCCGCCGTCGCGCCGGATCGCGCGGAGGTCGTCCGCGTCGGCGAGGTGGGTGGGTTCGGCCAGGTAGTCGGCGAGGAAGTCCCGCGGGGTGAGCGCCGGCCAGAGGGTGTCGATCGCCGCGTACACGTCGGGGTTCCCCGCGATGCCCTTGGCGAGCAGGGCGATGTCGTCCGGGCCGAGGAAGTTGGGGCCGCCGTACGGGTCGGCGCCGATCCGGTCGGCGAGCTGCTCGGCGAGCGCGTCGAGGATCCGGAAGACGAAGTAGGGGCGGGCGAGGTTGTGCGGGAGGGCCGTCTCGCGGGCCTTGTGGCGGGCCTCCAGGGCCATGTCCCAGTCGATGACCAGGTCGCCGTCCTCGTGCGGGACGATCAGCGGTTCGCCGCGCCCGGGGACCTGCTGGCGGTCGCGGACCGCGGCGGCGAGCGCCTCGGCCATGGCGGCCGAGCCCTTGACGGCGGCGGCCCGGGGCGTGTCGGTGCCGGTGGCCCGGACGCCGGGGAAGAGTTCGGCGGGGGTGGCGAGGAGGACGCCGGTCTCCCCGAGCGACGGCAGCACGTTGCCGATGTAGCCGAGGAAGGCGGGGTTGGGGCCGACGATGAGGACGGCCCGCTTGGCGAGCTGCTCGCGGTGCGCGTAGAGCAGGTAGGCGGCGCGGTGCAGGGCGACCGCCGTCTTGCCGGTGCCTGGGCCGCCCTCGACGACCAGGACCCCGCGGTGCGGGGACCGGATGATGGCGTCCTGCTCGGCCTGGATGGTCTGCACGATGTCGTGCATCCGGCCGGTGCGGGCGGCGTCGAGCGAGGCGAGCAGGACCTCGTCGGCGTCCCGGCTCTCGTGTCCGGTGCGGGTGGCGTCGGCGAGGTCGAGCACCTCGTCGTGGAGGGCCGTGACCGTGCGGCCGAGGGTGCTGATGTGCCGTCGGCGGGAGAGCCCCATCGGCTCGTACCCGGTGGCGAGGTAGAAGGGCCGGGCGACCTCGGCGCGCCAGTCGACGACCAGCGGGGTGCGGTGCGCGTCGTCCTCGCGGATGCCGAGCCGGCCGATGTGGTGGTCGCGCCCGTCCTGGAAGACGAGGCGGCCGAAGCAGAGCCCGCTCTCCCCCGCGTTGAGCGCGGCGAGCAGCCCGGACTGCTCGGCGACCAGGACGTCCCGTTCGAGCCGGCCCTGGTTGCCGCCGACGCCCGGGGTGCGCAGGGCGCGCTCGACGGCGGCCTCGGCCTGGTCCCTCAGGTCGTCGAGGCGGGCGTACAGATCGGTGATGAATTGCTGTTCGTTCCGAAATTCCTCGGTTGACAATTCGACTCCCGGCGCGATACAGTGCGTTTATTGAACTTCTCTGCGCCCGTACTGATTTCGGGCGCAGAATCCATTAATATACGCGATGAAATACCCCGACTGTCAATTCTAGTCGGGGTATTTCCGTATGCCCTGCCGGAAGGCGGCCGTTCCGTCCTACCCCAGGGCGTCCTCCAGGTCCTGGAGGAGGCGGCGCTTCGGGCGGGCGCCGACGATCGCCTTCACCGGCTCGCCCGCCCGGAAGACCATGAGGGTGGGGGTCGCGAGGACCCCGTACGCCGTCGTGGTCCCCGGGTTCCGGTCGACGTCGATCTCGACGATCCGGAGTCGCTGCGCCTCCTCCGCCGCGAGGGCGGCCAGCACCGGGGTGAGCTGCCGGCACGGCCCGCACCACTCCGCGGTGAACTTCACCAGGACCGGCCGCTCGGCGGCCAGCACCTCCGTACCGAAATCGGCGTCGGTGACCTCGGCCACCTCTCCCGTGTGTGCCGTCATGCCTGTCGTCATGCCTGTCGTCCCTCCGTCGTCGCCGTCGTCGCCGTCGTCGCGGCGTCCCCGTACCGTTCCGCATCGAGCTCGCACCGGGGTTCCGGGCCGTGCGGCAGCTCCGCCTCGGCCCGCAGCAGCTGGGCGCCCACCTCGGCCCGCACCGCCCGCAGCTGGTCGATCAGCCCGTCCAGCTCGGCGACCTTCCGCCGGTAGACGGCGATCGACGCGGGACAGGAGTCCCCCGCCGGGTGCCCGGCGCGCAGGCAGTCGACGAACGGCCGCGTCTCCTCCAGCTCGAACCCGAAGTCCTGCAGGGTTCTGATCTGCCGGAGGAGGCGCAGGTCGCCCTCGTCGTAGGTGCGGTGGCCGTTCTCCGTGCGCCGGGCGGCCAGCAGGCCACGGGACTCGTAGTAGCGAAGAGTCCGTGTGGTCGTGCCGGCCCGCTCGGCGAGCTCTCCGATGCGCATGCGCCGAACGTACGCCTTGACGCCGACGTCAAGGCAAGAGCCGGTGCCGCCTGGGCCGGTCCCGGGTGGCCGGGGGCTGTGGTCAGGGCCGGTCCCGGGTGGCCGGGCCCGCGGTCAGGGCAGGTCTCGGTCGGCGGGGTCCGGCGGCAGGAGCGGCTTCCGGGAGGTGACGAGGAGCGAGATCTCGCCGTTCTCGTTCGCCCGCTCGTACGCCGTGGACAACTCCCCTCCGGTCGGCCTCGGTTACGCCTTCTCCCACTCCTCCTCCTGGCTCGCGGACGCGGTGGCCGAGACGGTCGGCGGGGCGCGGTGAACCGCTTCCGGATGCTGGGGGACGTACGGGTGGGGGCCGTCGGGCTCGGCACCATGCCGCTCTCCGTCGAGGGCCGGCCGCACGAGAGGCGGGCCGTGGCCACCGTGCACGCCGCGCTCGACGCGGGCGTGACCCTGCTCGACACCGCCGACTCCTACCACCCGCCGGGCGGCGCGCCCGGGGAGGACGAACGGCTCGTGCGCCTCGGC
This sequence comes from Streptomyces sp. adm13(2018), assembly GCF_008042145.1. Taxonomy (GTDB): domain Bacteria; phylum Actinomycetota; class Actinomycetes; order Streptomycetales; family Streptomycetaceae; genus Streptomyces. Next base: position 786,361 of record NZ_RDBH01000141.1, on the reverse strand, counting down.
CCAGGAGGAGGACCCGGAGTTCGGGGCGCTCCACCGGGTGGCGCGGGCGCGCGGGGTCAGTCCGCAGCGGGTGGCGCCGGCCTGGCTGCTCGGCCGCTCGGACACGGTCCTGCCGATCCCGGGCGCGAGCCGACCGGAGTCGGCACGGGACGTCTCGGCGTCCGGGGCGGTGTTGCAGGAGGGCGCCCCCGGTTGGGAGGGCGCCCTTCCCTCCGGCCCCGGATCCGGCTCAAGGCCCGGGACCTGACTGTGGGGGGC
>NZ_RDBH01000141.1:774910-786003 GCF_008042145.1 Streptomyces sp. adm13(2018) | reverse complement strand
GGCCTGACCTGACCCGGCCTGGCCAGGCCTACGGGCGGCCCGCCCCCGCCCCCGGAGGCTCAGACGCCCGCGCGGGCCTTCTCCTCGCCCTCCTCGGCGCGCTGGTCCGGCACCGGCGTGCCGTCAGCGGTCGGCGCGTGGTCGTCCACCAGCGTCTTCTCGTCGAACGGCACCCGCCCCGCGAGCACCTCCGCGACCCGCTCCTTGTCGATCTCCTTCGTCCAGGTGCCGACGAGGACCGTGGCGACCGCGTTGCCCGCGAAGTTGGTCAGGGCGCGCGCCTCGCTCATGAAGCGGTCGATGCCGACGATCAGGCCGACCCCGTCGACCAGGTCGGGCCGGTGCGACTGGAGGCCGCCCGCGAGGGTGGCGAGACCGGCGCCGGTGACGCCCGCCGCCCCCTTCGAGGCGATGACCATGAAGACGAGGAGGGAGATCTGCTCGCCCACGGAGAGCGGGTCGCCCATCGCCTCGGCGACGAAGAGCGAGGCCATCGTGAGGTAGATCGCGGTGCCGTCGAGGTTGAAGGAGTAGCCGGTCGGCACGGTGATGCCGACGACCGGCTTGCTGACCCCCAGGTGCTCCATCTTGGCGATGAGCCGCGGCAGCGCGGACTCGGACGAGGAGGTGGAGAGGATCAGCAGGAACTCGCGGCCCAGGTACCTGAGGAGGCTCCAGATGTTGAGCCCGGCGACCACCCTGAGCAGAGTCCCCAGGACCACGAACACGAAGATCGCGCAGGTCAGGTAGAAGCCGATCATGATGACGGCGAGGGACTTGAGCGCGTCGACGCCGGTCGCGCCGACCACGGCGGCGATCGCGCCGAACGCGCCGACCGGCGCGGCCCACATGATCATGCCGAGGATGCGGAAGACGAGCCGCTGGATGTGCCCGATCCCGCGCAGAACCGGTTCGCCGGCCGCCCCCATGGCCTGGAGCGCGAAGCCGGCCAGCAGGGCGACGAGGAGGGTCTGGAGCACCTCGCCCTCGGTGAAGGCGGAGACGATGGTGGTGGGGATGATCCCGAGCAGGAAGTCCGGCGTGGACTCGCTCGCGCCCTCGGCCTGCTTGGCGCCCGCCTCGGCCAGCTCCTTGGTGAGGTGCAGCCCGGAGCCGGGCTCCAGGAGGTTGCCGACGACGAGGCCGATCCCGAGCGCGACGGTCGACATGAGGAGGAAGTAGCCGAGTGCGAGACCTCCGACGGCGCCGACCTTCGCGGCCTTCCGGACCGACCCGACGCCGAGCACGATCGTGCAGAAGATGATCGGCGAGATCATCATCTTGATCAGGTTCACGAAGCCGGTGCCCAGCGGCTTCAGCTCGACGGCGACGCCGGGCGCCAGGAACCCGACCGCGATGCCGAGCACCACGGCGCCGATCACAGCCAGATACAGATAGTGCGTACGGTCCCGTCGTGCGGCCACGGGGTCCTCCTCGTGCTGATGGGTGTCCACGCCCCGGTGGACTCCGAGAGCATCCATCAGCCTGTGACCGGGGTCACGGTTGCGTACGTTTCGTTCACGACCGAAAGGTACGGAGGGGGTGCGGGCGGCTCGGGCAGGGCACGATTCGGGAACGCGGGGCGTCGGCGCACCGTCCCACGTGCACACTTACCCGCATGCGTCTCCCCCTCCCCCGTCCCCGCAGCCTGGCCGGCCAGCTCTTCGCGATGCAGGTCGTGCTCGTGGCCGTCGTCGTGGCCGGGTGCGCGGTCTTCGCGTACGTCACGGACCGGGCGCAGGCCGAGGAGACCGCGCGGCGCCAGTCCACCGCGACCGCCGCGGCCGTCGCGGACTCACCCTCCGTGGTCGCCGCCGCCCGGTCGGCCGACCCCACGGCGGTGCTCCAGCCGTACGCCGAGGCCCTGCGCCGCCACGCGGACGTGGCCTTCGTGGTGATCATGGCGCCGGACGGCACCCGGTGGACCCACCCCGAGCCGGAGCAGATCGGCCGGACGTACCTCGGTCACATCGAGGAGGCGGCGGCGGGCCGGCCGTACTCCGAGACCCACCTGGGGGTGCTCGGCCCCTCCGTGCGGACGGTGGCACCCGTCTTCGACAGCGGCGGTCGGGTCGTCGCGCTGGTCAGCGCCGGCATCACCATCGACAGGATCAGCGAGCAGGTACGGGAGCAGGTCGCCGCGCTGCTGGGGATGGCGGGCGCGGCGCTCGCGCTCGGCGGGGCGGGGACGTACGTGGTGAACGCGCGGCTGCGGCGCCACACGCACGGCATGAACGCGACGGAGCTGAGCCGGATGCACGACTATCACGAGGCCGCGCTGCACGCGGTTCGCGAAGGGCTCGTGATGCTCGACGGACGGCGGCGGATCGCGCTCATCAACGACGGGGCGCGGGAACTGCTCGGTCTGGACGACGGGGTCGTGGGCCGTCCGGCCGCCGAGCTCGGCCTCCCCGCGTCGCTCACCGGGGCGCTGCTGTCCTCGGAGCCGCGGGTCGACGAGACCCACCTGACGGCGGACCGGGTGCTGGTGGTGAACACCCGGCCGGTGGTGGGAGGAGAGCGGCGCGGTACGGTCGCCACCCTCCGGGACCGCACCGAACTTCAGTCGCTCTCGGGGGAGTTGGACTCGGAGCGGGGGTTCACGGAGGCGCTCCGCTCGCAGGCGCACGAGGCGGCGAACCGGCTGCACACGGTGGTGTCCCTCATCGAACTGGGCCGGGTCCAGGAGGCGGTGGAGTTCGCGACGGCCGAACTGGAACTGGCCCAGGCGCTCACCGACCGGGTCGTGGACGCGGTGGGCGAGCCGGTGCTGGCGGCCCTGTTGCTGGGCAAGGCGGCGCAGGCGAACGAGCGGGGCGTGGAACTGGTCCTCACCGAGGACAGCCGGATCGACGACGGCCTGGTGCCGGCGGCCCTGCCGTCCCGGGACCTGGTGACGATCCTCGGCAACCTCATCGACAACGCGGTGGAGGCCGCGGGCGGCAGCCCCCAGGCGCGGGTGACGGTCACGGTCGCGGCGCGCGCGGGGGACGGCGAGCTGCTCCTCCGGGTCGCCGACACCGGGCCCGGCGTCCGCCCGGCCGACCGCGACGCGGTCCTCGGCCGGGGCTGGACGACCCGGGGCCCGGGCCGGGGCCTCGGGCTGGCGCTGGTGGGCCAGGCGGTGTCACGCGCGACGGGCACGCTGGACGTGGCGGACGCGGAGGGGGGCGGGGCGAAGTTCACGGTACGACTGCCCCTGCCGGCGGCGGGGCCGACGCCGGTGCCGGCTCCGGTCCCGGTCCCGCCGCGGGACGGCACGAGCCGCCGCCCGTACGGGCACGCCGCCCCCGGCGACGGCGCCCTCGAGGCGCCGGTCGGCGGGAGCTGGGCGAACGGGCCCTCGGCGGTGATGTCGCAGTCGAAGCCGCCGCGCAGCTGGAGGAAGGTGGTCCCGGCCAGGGACACCAGGCGCCCGCGCGGGCTCATCACGCCCGTCTGCGGGGTCGCCCCGGAGACGCCGGTGAGCGCGGTCCAGTCCGTCAGGAGCTTCACGCCCTGGACCGGCGCGTCCGTCGAGAGGAAGCAGATCGTCGCCTCGCGCGGAGTGGTGAGGCTGCCGCTGAAGCCGAACAGCAGCCGCGCCTCGTCGCCCATCGGCTCGATGCACATGCCGCGGTGAGCAGGCTGCGGCGGCTGGTGCTGATGCGGGGCATGAGGGATCCTCCGGGAACGTGGGGAAGGCGACGGGGGTACGGGCGCGGAGACGGTCCGTCAGCGCCAGGCCGCCGAGAAGTTATCGAGACCGATCCAGGTGATGCGGTTGTCGGCGGTCGGGCCGAACACGGAGAGCCGTCCGCGGGAGTCGACCTCCACCCGGCAGACACAGCGGCCGCCCTGGTTGTTGCGGGTGACTTCGGCCCTGACCGTACGGCTGGGGGTCAGCGTCGGCGGGAGCTGGGCGAACGGGCCCTCGGCGGTGATGTCGCAGTCGAAGCCGCCGCGCAGCTGGAGGAAGGTGGTCCCGGCCAGGGACACCAGGCGCCCGCGCGGGCTCATCACGCCCGTCTGCGGGGTCGCCCCGGAGACGCCGGTGAGCGCGGTCCAGTCCGTCAGGAGCTTCACGCCCTGGACCGGCGCGTCCGTCGAGAGGAAGCAGATCGTCGCCTCGCGCGGAGTGGTGAGGCTGCCGCTGAAGCCGAACAGCAGCCGCGCCTCGTCGCCCATCGGCTCGATGCACATGCCGTAGAGGTACTCGCCGAGCGAGGCGAACCCCTGCGGGGTGGGCGTCTTGTGGTTCACGAAGAACCCGCCCAGGGGCAGTTCGATGGTCCTCGTCGCGGTCCAGGTGACGTCACCGGTGACCGGGTCGATGGGGTACTGGCGGAAGAAGACCCGCTCCTTGCCCGCGGCGCCGGTGATGTAACGGACCGTGAGGCGGTGGTACACGGGGTCGACGTTCGGCGACGACTGCTCGGCGTCCGGGGTGGGACGGAAGGGCGTCGTGACGCCGGGCGAGGACGGGGTGAGCGTCTGCCCGGGGCGGTAGGGGACCCGGGCCACCCGGGTGCCGTAGTCGCCCAGGAGCGGCCCGGCGTCCGTCCAGAGGTGGGTGGTGCCGTTGAGGTGCTGCGCACCGATCTGGTTCCCGTGACCGAAACCGGTGAGGTGCATGGTGTCGATCGGGCGCCCGGTCCTGCGGTCCATGCGGTAGACGCACAGGTCCCCGTCGGTGGGCACGCCCCGCACCTGCACCACGAAGAGCTCGTGCGTGACCGGGTCGACGGCCATGGACTGGCCCGCCCGCGTATGGGTCTCGTGGTTCAGCGGCGTACCGCTGAGGATGCGGCCCCAGGGGCCGGTCAGGTCGATGAGGTCCGAATGGGCCACGAAAGAATTCCCTCCCCTGCGGCCCGGCGCGGACCGCAGCCGAGATTGTATGTGACACGCATCCGCGGCCTTCGGGGCGTGGGGCGCCTGGCGGCGAGCCCGGCGGGTCGGGTGCGAACGAGGCGCCCCGAATCCCACCGCCCGGCCCGTACATTGACGCGGTGAGACGACACATACCCTTCGAGCGACTCCACAACTTCCGTGATCTGGGCGGCTATCGGACCGCCGACGGCGGAACCGTGCGGTGGGGCGCTCTCTACCGCTCCGACTCCCTCGCGAAGCTGGCGGACGCGGATCCCGCCGATCTGGAGCGCTTCCGGGCGCTCGGCGTGGTGACGGTGATCGACCTGCGCTATCCGTGGGAGATCGCCGCCAAGGGCCGGCTGCCGGAGACGGAGGGGGTCTCCTGGCACAACCTCTCCATCGAGCACCGCCCCTACGACCAGGCGGAGATCGACCCGGACCTCGACCCCTGGCGCTACCTGGCCGACCGGTTCGCCGAGGTGGCCGAGGACGGCGCGGGGGAACTCCGTACGGCCCTGGAGGTGATCGCCACCGCCGATGGCCCGCTCGTCTTCCACTGCGCGTCGGGAAAGGACCGCACGGGCCTGCTCGCCGCCGTCGTCCTCGCCCTCCTGGGCGTCCCGGACGAGGAGGTCCTGGCGGACTTCGCCCTGACCGAGCTGGCCACGGAACGCCTGATCGCCGACTGGCACGCCGCCCACCCGGACCGCGAACTCCACTGGCCGTCCTACGGCCGAGCACCCGCCGACGTCATCCGCCTGTTCCTGACGGACCTGCGCGCCCGCTACGGCTCGGTGGACGCGTACGTCACGGGCCATGTCGGCCTCGACCGGGAGGTGGTGACGGCGCTGAGGGCGCGGCTGGTCGAGCGACCCTGAGGGGCGTCGCAGGGCGGTTCGTGGTTCGTGAGCCAGGCACCCGGCGGCCGGTGGGCGGTCCTGCGGTGCTCAGTTCCGGCGCTCGAAGGAGAAGAGCTGGCCGGCCGCGTCCGGGGTGCAGGGCGCCTGGATCAGCTTCGCCCAGGCCGCCGCGCGGTCGCCGACCACGGTGACGCAGGCGCCGGGGGTCGCCGAGCCCACCGGGACGATCCGGTAACCGCGCACGGCGCCGCCGGCGGGGGCATACGCCTCCAGGGCGAAGGACTCGACCCGGCTGGGGTCCCCGCACTCGGAGTCCTCGTACGCGGCGTCGGATATCCGGCCGCCGGAGGGTATCCCCGAGCAGCCGGGGCCGAAGTCCGGGTGGTCGGAGACGATCCGCCACCGGCCTGCGCCCGCCGGCGCGAGGGAGTAGCGGGGGAAGTCCGTTCCCGCGCACGGCACTTGGTGGACCTGTCCGGATCGGGTGCCGCGCCGCTCGCCGAGGCAGAAGCCGGTACCGGCCACCCGGATGCGTACGTCTCCGGCGACGGGCGCGACGGCGGCGGGGAGCGCCGCGGTGGAGGTGCGGGGCGGCGATCCCGCGTGGCCGGTGCCGCCGCCGCGGAGCAGGGCGAGGACGCTGAACCCGGCCAGCACGAGTCCGGTCACGGCGACGGCGGCGACGAGCGCGCGCCCTATGCGGGCCGGGGCGCCGGACGCGTCTCCCGGCGGCCGGAGGGCGTCCTCGCCACCGGGCCAGGAGGGCGGCGGCCCGACCGGTTCCGGTCGGTCGGGGATGCTGTCGGCGGCCTCGGGGGTATGCACGGGCCTATGGCCACCGGTGTCGGAGGCCCGCACGAAGTCGCGGCGCTCGGTGTCGGGTACGTCCCCGGCCGCCTCGGGGGCCTGCCCGGGCCCGCACTCCCCGGTGTCGGGTACGTCCCCGACCGCCTCGGAGACCTTCCCGGGCCCGCACTCCCCGGTGTCGGGTACGTCCCCGACCGCCTCGGGGACCTTCCCGGGCCCGCACTCCCCGGTGTCGGGTACGTCCCCGACCGCCTCGGGGACCTGCCCGGACCCGCGGCCCTTTGCGCCGGGGGTCCACACTGACCCGCCGTCCCCGCCGTCGGGTACGTCTCCGGCCGCGTCGTCCGTCCCCCGGCCCGCCAGCTCCGTCCGGGCCCTCCGCCACTCCGTGAGCTCGTCCGGCGTCGCCCCGCAGGCGCGGACGAAGGCCGCCAGCAGTTCCTCGCGGGGCAGGGTCGCGCGGGTCAGCATGTTCGCCACCGTCGACCGGGGCAGGACGTCCCCGCGTGCCTCCGCCCTCGACGAGAGCTCGCGGTAGGTCAGCCCCGACCGTTCCTTGAGGGCCTGGAGGGCCGCGAGGAACTCGGCGGGGGTGCGCGCCTCCCGCGGGTCAGGGGTGTGCCGCCCCGCTGCCATCCGTGCCTCTCCCCCTCCGGCGCGCGCCGCCGGACTCCGCCACGCCCCTGCCGGCCTCCGCCGGGCTCCCCCGGACACGGGTTGGGACATGTCCGGGACAAGCCCCAAGCCTTGTTGATCCCGCGCCCGGGCTCAAGAGTGGATCCCGGCAATTCCGGGGGTGACACCGCGCACAGCGGAGTGGCCCCGACCGTCACGGGGGTGCGGTCGGGGCCACTCGGGTGTACGCGGGCCCCGGCGGGAGTCCGGGACGGTTCGGGCCGGAGGTCCCGCGCGGCGGGCCGATCGGCCGGGGCCGGCGGGCCGTTCGGCCGGGGCCGGCGGGCCGTTCGGCCGGGGCCGGCGGGCCGTTCGGCCGGGACCGGCGGGCCGATCGGCCGGGGACCGGCGGGCCGGTGCAGGCGACGACCACCGGGGCAGTCCCCCGCCGGCCGCCCAGCCGATCCCACTCCGCCTAGAACACCGACTCCGCCTCGCGGATCCGGTCCTCCGGGACCGTCTTCAGGCGGGTGACCGCCTCCGCCAGGGGGACCATCTCGACGCCCGTGCCGCGCAGCGCCGTCATGCGGCCGAACTCGCCTCGGTGCGCGGCCTCCACCGCGTGCCAGCCGAAGCGGGTCGCGAGCACCCGGTCGTACGCGGTCGGCGTGCCGCCGCGCTGGACGTGGCCGAGGATGACCGGGCGGGCCTCCTTGCCGAGGCGCCGCTCCAGCTCGACGGCGAGCTGGTTGCCGATGCCCTGGAAGCGCTCGTGGCCGAACTGGTCGATCTCGCCCTTCTGGTACGCCATTGAGCCCTCGACCGGGTGCGCGCCCTCGGCGACGCAGATGACGGCGAACTTCTTGCCGCGGGCGAAGCGCTCCTCGACCATCTTGACCAGGTCGTCGACCTGGAAGGGCCGCTCGGGGAGGCAGATGCCGTGCGCGCCGCCGGCCATGCCGGACTCCAGGGCGATCCAGCCGGCGTGGCGGCCCATCACCTCGACGACCATCACGCGCTGGTGGGACTCGGCGGTGGTCTTGAGCCGGTCCATCGCCTCGGTGGCGACGCCGACGGCGGTGTCGAAGCCGAAGGTGCGGTCCGTGGACGAGATGTCGTTGTCGATGGTCTTGGGGACGCCGACGACGGGCATGCCCGCGTCGGAGAGCATCCGGGCGGCGGTCAGGGTGCCCTCGCCGCCGATCGGGATGAGGACGTCGATGCCGTGCTCGCGGGCCAGGTCGGGGGCGGACGCGGCGGCCTCGGCCAGCCGGTTCCGCTCCAGGCGGGCGGAGCCGAGGATGGTGCCGCCGCGGGCCAGGATGCCGCTGACGGCGTTGAGGTCGAGGGGCCGGAAGTGGCCGTCGAGGAGGCCCTTGAACCCGTCCTCGAAGCCGATGACCTCGTCGTTGTGGCCGGTCAGCGCCCGGTGCACGACCGACCGGATCACTGCGTTCAGGCCGGGGCAGTCGCCGCCTGCGGTGAGAACTCCGATGCGCATCGTGCTGTGTCTCCTGCTCGGTCGCGTTCCTTGGTGAGCCACAGCGATTCTCACACGTTCGGCGCGAGGGGTGCGTTCACGGACGCGCCGCGCGTCCGCTCCGGAGCGGACGCGGGAGGCCTTTCGTCCCGGGTTGCGGGGCCCTTCGTCCGGCGGGCGGCCTAACCATCGGCGGGGGTATTGTCAAGGGGGTAATGCCGCCCTATCGGGGCTTTCTGAGCACCGCCGGTGGACGCGAGGTTCGACGGCGTCGACCGGCGTACGGGCCGCGAGCGTGCCGTGAGGGCAGCGCTCGCCCCGGCTCCGTGAGTCCCGTTTTCCGCAGGACTGGACAGGAGACCACGGCGTGACGCGCAGCGTGTACGTGACCGGGATCGACCGCGGTGACGGCCGCCAGGTCGTCGAGCTGGGAGTCATGGAGCTCCTCACCCGACAGGTGGACCGGGTGGGGGTGTTCCGGCCGCTGGTGCACGACGGTCCCGACCGGCTCTTCGACCTCCTGCGCACCCGCTACCGGCTCTCGCAGGACGCCTCGACGGTCTACGGCATGGACTACCACGAGGCCTCCGCGCTCCAGGCCGAGCGGGGCACCGACGAGCTGGTGTCGCAGCTGGTCGACCGCTTCCACGCGGTGGCCCGGGAGTACGAGGTCGTCCTCGTCCTCGGCACCGACTTCGCCGCCACCCAGCTCCCCGACGAGCTGGCGCTCAACGCCCGGCTCGCGAACGAGTTCGGCGCCTCGGTCATACCCGTGGTCGGCGGCAAGGGCCAGTCGGCGGAGTCCGTACGGTCCGAGGCGCGCAACGCCTTCCGGGCGTACGACGGTCTCGGCTGCGACGTGCTCGCCATGATCGTCAACCGGGTGGCGGCCGAGGACCGGGAGGTCATCGCCGAGCGCCTCGCCGCCCGGCTGCCGGTGCCCTGCTACGTCCTGCCGGACGAGCCGGCGCTGGCCGCGCCGACGGTCGCGCAGATCACGCACGCGCTGGGCGCCTCCGTCGTCCTCGGCGACGAAGCGGGTCTCGCGCGCGACGCGCTGGACTTCGTCTTCGGCGGCGCGATGCTGCCGAACTTCCTCAACGCGCTGACGCCGGGCTGCCTGGTCGTCACCCCCGGGGACCGGGCCGACCTGGTCGTCGGGGCGCTGGCCGCGCACTCGGCGGGCACCCCGCCGATCGCCGGGGTGCTGCTGACCCTGAACGAGCGGCCGAGCGACGAGATCCTGACCCTGGCGGCCCGGCTGGCGCCGGGCACTCCGGTCATCTCCGTGCCGGGCAACAGCTTCCCGACCGCCACCGAACTCTTCGCCCTGGAGGGCAAGCTGAACGCGGCCACGCCGCGCAAGGCGGAGACGGCCCTCGGCCTGTTCGAGCGGCACGTGGACACGGCCGACCTGCTCAAGCGGGTCTCGGTGGCGCGCAGCGGCCGGGTCACCCCGATGATGTTCGAGCACGAGCTCATCGAGCAGGCGCGCGCCGACCGGCGCCGGGTGGTGCTCCCGGAGGGCACCGAGGAGCGGGTGCTGCGCGCCGCGGACGTGCTGCTGCGCCGCGACGTGTGCGACCTGACCCTGCTCGGTGACGTCGAGGTCGTCCGCAAGAAGGCCGCCGACCTGGGCATCGCGCTCGGTGACACGCAGCTGATCGACCCGGCGACCTCGGAGCTGCGGGACTCGTTCGCGGAGAAGTACGCGGCGCTGCGGGCGCACAAGGGCGTCACGGTGGAGCTGGCGTACGACGTGGTGTCCGACGTGAACTACTTCGGCACGCTGATGGTCCAGGAGGGTCTGGCCGACGGCATGGTGTCGGGGTCGGTGCACTCCACGGCGGCGACGATCCGGCCCGCGTTCGAGATCATCAAGACGAAGCCGGACGCCTCGATCGTCTCCTCGGTGTTCTTCATGTGCCTCGCCGACAAGGTCCTCGTGTACGGCGACTGCGCGGTCAACCCGGATCCGAACGCCGAGCAGCTCGCGGACATCGCCGTCCAGTCGGCGGCCACCGCGGCCCGTTTCGGTGTCGAGCCGCGGATCGCGATGCTCTCGTACTCGACCGGCACCTCGGGCTCCGGCGCGGACGTGGACAAGGTGCGGGAGGCGACGAAGCTGGTCCGCGGAGCGCGTCCGGAGCTGCGGATCGAGGGGCCCATCCAGTACGACGCCGCCGTCGAGCCCTCGGTCGCGGCGACGAAGCTGCCGGACTCGGAGGTGGCGGGGCAGGCGACCGTGCTGATCTTCCCCGACCTCAACACCGGCAACAACACCTACAAGGCCGTGCAGCGTTCGGCCGGTGCCGTGGCCGTCGGCCCCGTGCTGCAGGGTCTGCGCAAGCCGGTGAACGACCTCTCGCGCGGCGCGCTGGTCAGCGACATCGTCAACACGGTCGCCATCACGGCGATCCAGTCCCAGGTCCCCGTCCAGGGTCAGGAGTTCCCCGCATGACCGCCCACCCCTCTCC
>NZ_RDBH01000141.1:762443-774810 GCF_008042145.1 Streptomyces sp. adm13(2018) | reverse complement strand
CCTGCCCCGCCACCTCCGAGTCCGGCAGCTTCGTCGCCGCGACCGAGGGCTCGACGGCGGCGTCGTACTGGATGGGCCCCTCGATCCGCAGCTCCGGACGCGCTCCGCGGACCAGCTTCGTCGCCTCCCGCCCCCTCGCCCACGTCCGCTTCCGGTCCCACCCGGGTGCTCGTCCTCAACTCCGGTTCGTCGTCGGTGAAGTACCAGCTGCTCGACATGCGCGACGGAGGCCGGCTCGCCCAGGGGCTCGTCGAGCGGATCGGCGAGGAGACCTCGCGTCTTGTGCACACCCCACTCCAGGGCGGCGGCGGGGAGAAGCGCGAGCAGAACGGCCCGATCGCCGACCACGCGGCCGCGCTGAAGGCGGTCGCCGCGGAGCTGGCCGCGGACGGGCTCGGGCTCGACTCCCCCGAGCTGGCGGCGATCGGCCACCGGGTGGTGCACGGCGGGCTGCGGTTCACCGAGCCGACGGTCATCGACGACGAGGTGCTGGCGGAGATCGAGCGGCTCGTGCCGGTGGCGCCGCTGCACAACCCGGCGAACCTGACCGGGATCCGGACGGCGACGGCGCTCCGGCCCGACCTGCCGCAGGTCGCGGTCTTCGACACGGCGTTCCACACGACGATGCCGGAGTCGGCGGCGCGGTACGCGATCGACGTCGAGACGGCGGACGCGCACCGGATCCGGCGGTACGGGTTCCACGGCACCTCCCACGCGTACGTGTCGCGGGAGACGGCGAGGCTGCTCGGCAAGGAGCCGGCGGAGGTGAACGTGATCGTGCTGCACCTGGGCAACGGGGCGTCCGCCTCCGCGGTGCGGGGCGGCCGGTGCGTGGACACGTCGATGGGCCTGACGCCGCTGGAGGGCCTGGTGATGGGCACCCGCTCGGGCGACATCGACCCGGCGGTCACCTTCCACCTCAAGCGGGTGGCGGGCATGTCGGCCGACGAGATCGACACGCTGCTGAACAAGAAGTCCGGTCTGGTGGGGCTCTGCGGCGACAACGACATGCGGGAGATCCGCCGCCGAGTGGACGAGGGCGACGAGAGGGCGGCGCTCGCCTTCGACGTCTACATCCACCGGCTGAAGAAGTACATCGGGGCGTACTACGCGGTGCTCGGCCGGGTGGACGCGGTGGCGTTCACGGCCGGGGTCGGGGAGAACGCGGCCCCGGTGCGGGAGGCCGCGATCGCGGGCCTGGAGGAGCTGGGGCTCGCGGTGGACGCGGACCTCAACGCGGTGCGGTCGGACGAGGCGCGGCTGATCTCGCCGGACTACGCGCGCGTGGCGGTCGCGGTGGTGCCGACGGACGAGGAGCTGGAGATCGCCCGTCAGACCTTCGCGCTCGTGGGCGGAGCGGCATCGAGGGGAATGGGCGGGGACGACGTAGGGAACACGGCCGGGAACGCGGTCGAAAATCGGTCGGCGACGGCCGGAAATCGGTCGGACAAGTGAACGCCTGAGCGACCCCGCGCCCATTTGTACTTTCCGCCAGCCGGAATATTCCGCAGTGAAACAAACCGATAGGATCCGCCTCATGCGCCGTTCCAAAATCGTCTGCACGCTGGGCCCCGCCGTCGACTCCTATGAGCAGCTGAAGGCTCTCATCGAGGCCGGCATGAACGTGGCCCGATTCAACTTCAGCCACGGTTCCCAGGCCGAGCACCAGGAGCGGTACGACCGCGTCCGGCAGGTCGCCGCGGACACCGGTCGCGCCGTCGGTGTGCTCGCCGACCTCCAGGGCCCCAAGATCCGGCTGGAGACCTTCGCCGAGGGCCCCGTCGAGCTGGTGCGCGGTGACGAGTTCACCATCACCACCGAGGACGTCCCCGGCGACAAGTCCATCTGCGGCACCACCTACAAGGGCCTGCCCGGAGACGTCTCCAAGGGCGACCAGGTCCTGATCAACGACGGCAACGTCGAGCTGCGGGTCGTCGAGGTCGACGGTCCCCGGGTCAAGACGATCGTCGTCGAGGGCGGTGTCATCTCCGACCACAAGGGCATCAACCTGCCCGGCGCGGCCGTCAACGTCCCGGCCCTGTCGGAGAAGGACGTCGACGACCTCCGCTTCGCGCTCCGCATGGGCTGCGACATGGTCGCCCTCTCCTTCGTCCGCGACGCCGACGACGTCAAGGACGTCCACAAGGTGATGGACGAGGAGGGCCGCCGGGTCCCCGTCATCGCCAAGGTGGAGAAGCCGCAGGCCGTCGAGAACATGGAGGCCGTCGTCGCGGCCTTCGACGCGGTCATGGTGGCCCGTGGCGACCTCGCCGTCGAGTACCCGCTCGAGAAGGTCCCGATGGTGCAGAAGCGCCTCGTGGAGATGTGCCGCCGCAACGCCAAGCCGGTCATCGTCGCGACCCAGATGATGGAGTCGATGATCACCAACTCCCGGCCGACCCGCGCCGAGGCGAGCGACGTCGCCAACGCGATCCTGGACGGTGCGGACGCGGTCATGCTGTCGGCCGAGTCCTCGGTCGGCGCGTACCCGATCGAGACCGTGAAGACGATGTCGAAGATCGTCACCGCGGCCGAGGAGGAGCTGCTCTCCAAGGGCCTCCAGCCCCTGGTCCCGGGCAAGAAGCCGCGCACCCAGGGCGGTTCCGTCGCCCGCGCGGCCTGCGAGATCGCCGACTTCCTCGGCGGCAAGGCCCTGGTCGCCTTCACCCAGTCCGGCGACACGGCCCGCCGCCTCTCGCGCTACCGCGTGCAGCAGCCGATCCTCGCCTTCACGACGGACGAGAACACCCGCAACCAGCTCACCCTGAGCTGGGGCGTCGAGTCCTTCGTCGTCCCGCACGTGGACAACACGGACGCGATGGTCGACCTGGTCGACGCCGAGCTCCTGAAGCTCCAGCGCTACGGCGCGGGCGACACCATGATCATCACCGCCGGCTCGCCCCCCGGCGTCCCCGGCACGACGAACATGGTCCGCGTCCACCACCTGGGCGGCGGCGAGCGCGCCTGACGCCACGACGAAGCCCCCGTCCGCTCGGTGCGGACGGGGGCTTCGTCGTACGGCCGGTGGGTCGTACGGGATCAGCTCGCCTCGATCGTGTTGCGGAGGCCCGGGACTCGGAGGGTGCCGCCGAACTGGCCGGCCTGCATCACCGTCACGTCGGTGAAGATGGCGAGCGGGACGTCCAGCGGGGGCGGGGTCGCCGGGCTGAAGGTGACCGGGAAGATCCCGAAGAGGTTGCCCTTCAGGGACTCCGTGTACATGGTCACCTTGCCCTCGGTGATGGTCGACTCCTTGCCCGGGGTGGACCGGACGTGGGCCGACCGGCCCTCGGAGTGGACCGTCGTCTGGTGCAGGTCCTTGATCTTGACCGTGGACGCGGTGAACTTCAGCGCCTTCTTGATCTTGCCGCTGCCGGTCTTGACCTCGACGATGCCGTGGTACTCGAGGCCGAGCAGGGTGAGCTTCGTGCTGTCCAGCCGCCACGGCTCGTCCGGGAGCAGCGGGATGCCGGGCTCCAGTTCGGCCGCCGCCAGCGCCTCGGGGTCCGGGACGGCGCACGGGATGTGCGGCTTGGCGCCGTCGGGTATGTCCTCGTCCTTCTTGGCGTCGAGGCCCTTGGCCTTCTCCGGCAGTTCCTCGACCTTGGCCCCGGCCTTCTCCGCGGCCTTCTCGATCTGCCGCTTCGTCTTCTCCGCCGGGTCGTCGGCCGGCTTCGGGGAGTCGGCCGGCTTCGGCGCGGTGGTCGCGGCCGGCTCGTCGGCGGTCTCCGGCTTGTCCGCGGGAGGCGTCGTGGAGGCGCTCGGGGTGGGCGCCTGGGTCGTCGGGGCCGCCGTGGTGGGCGTCTCCGTCGGCTTGGGGTCCGGACCGTCGAACAGGTCCTTGAGGGCGTCGCCGAGGCCCAGCGGGTCGAGCGGGTTCTTGGACTTGGTCGGTGTGGGCGTGGCCGTCGGCGTCGCGGTCGGTGCGGCGGTGGCCTTCGCCCGGTCGCCCGTCTGCTCCGTGGTCGCCTGCCGGGTCTCCGTCGCGGTCGGCGTCGGGCTTCCGGTGGCGGTGGGGGCCGCGGTGGCGGTGGGTGCGGTGGTCGCGGTCGCCGAGGGCGTCGCGGTGGGGGTGGCGGACGGCTTCGGCTTGGCCGTCTCCTCAGGCTTCGCCGTCTCCTCCTGCACGGGCTCGTCCGAGCGCGTCACGCAGGGGCCGGGGGCGAAGGGGATGTCCTTCTCGTCGGCGAGGGCGAGCTTGGGCGTGAGGCCCATGCCCACGAACACCGCGGTCGGCATGGCGGCGAGCGCCATCGCCTTGCCCGCGGGGCCCTGGATCCTGTTCAGCAGCGACTTGCGCGGGGCCGCGTGCCGCGGGCCCTCCTTCGCGAGCGCAGACTGGGTCTCGTCACCCCGCACTGTTCCTCCCGCCCTTGGCGTCGATCGTCGTGTCGGTCAGCGGCTGCCGGCCCTCGCGCTGCTCCGGGAACACGGCCGCAACCATGGCCTCGGTCTCGGGGTCGAGGGCGGGGCCGGCCTCCGCGGCGGCCTCCGGCCTGCCGTCGTGCTCTGCGCCGGCCGCCTCCTCGTCGGTCTCCTCGACCGGCGGGGCGGGCGCCCACGCGGCGGACATGCCGCCGCCGATGACCGCGAACAGATAGCCGATGACCAGGCCACCGAAGTTCGAGACCGGAATGGAGACGAGCGCCAGGACGATCGTCGCGACGCCCGCGAACACCCGGACGATGGGCTGGAACCACATCGTCAGACCGAGCGTGATGAGCAGGACGCCGATGATCAGCGCGCCGGCTCCGGCGGTCGTCTGCATGGCGAGGGTGACATTGCCGAGCCGCATGTCCCCGTACGGAAGGTAGGCGATCGGTACGCCGCCGATCATGGTGAACAGTCCCGCCCAGAAGGGCCTGGTCTGCCGCCAGACCTTGAACCGGTTCTCCTTCTTGGGGACTTCGCGGGAGGCGGGGATCTCGGCGCTCATGGAACAGCTCCCTGGAAGCGGTGTTGCTGAGAAGTTGAAGGGAAGGGGGTACCCGGGTGGGACCGCGCGGGGCGGCCCCACCCTCAGGACGACCCGGTCCTCACGGACCGGTCAGTCCTAGTAGCACTCCTTCGAGGTGCCCCGGTGCAGGGACAGGTGAAGGTCGGGGAGCTTGAAGGTGCCGGCCGTGGTGGCCCACGCCTTCTGCTCCACGCCGTTCAGCGTCGCCTGCTCGGCGCGCTGGCCGAAGCCGTACGGGTTGGCCTTGGTGTTGGGCTGGATGCCCGGCTTGCCCGCGACCGGCTTGCCGTCGGGGCCCGCGTTCAGCTGGCCGGCCGCGACGCCGATGTCGATGTTGGTGAACACGGCGTCGGCCTTGAGCTCGGAGACATCGAGGTAGATGTCCTTCGCGTAGACCTTGTCCTTGGCGTCACCGGTCTTCACCGCGTCGGTGCCGGCCTCCAGGCGGAGGGTGACGTCACCGATGAACGGCACCTTCGGCGTCACGACCGACTGGCACATGTTGGTGATCCAGGCCTCGGAGAAGCCGGACACCGCCACCGGGGCGGCGAAGTCCTTGCCCTCGAGGTCCTTGCCGGCGTCGACGCTGCCGTACTGGACGAAGTCCGTACCGACGAGGCTGTTCGCCTTAACCTTGAATTCCTGGCCGGAGATGCTGAAGGACGCGGCGAGCGCGCCCTGGGCCAGGCCGACACCGATCGCGGCCGTCGCGGCCACACTCGGGACCATGACGACGGCGAACCGCTTCCATCTGGTCCCGCCACGAACCTGGGACTTCATGAGAATTCCTCCTTCTCGGACGTACATCTCCGGAAGGGCCCGGGGCCCGTCCTGGGATGGGAGAAGAGCTACGTCCTCGGGAAGGAGAGCGCCGAGGCATCAGGCGGCGCGTTGCGCGTCCGAATCACCGGCGATCACCCCCGAGCGACAACCATGGGCCGCGCCTTGGCGCGCGACCTGATTGGACAGGCCCCGTTCGGTGAGAGCGGGAACCCCCCTGTCCACGACCGGTGCCGGAACACCGATCCACCCGGTGGGGACCCTCGCCGCGTCCCGGGTGGTTGCCGGGGTGGTGCGGTTCGGACCGAGCGTCGCCGATCGTGGTCCATTCCGGGCCCCCGCACAAGGGGGTTCGTTACTGGCTAGTAACGGGTGGATAACCACGCCATGGCGGGACGGGACCGATCGGGCACGGAGGGTGCGTTCGCGTCGCAGGGAATGTCGGCAGATTGCCGGAAAAATACGGACAGAACAGCAGGTTCGATTTACTGCAAGTAACAGCGGCCGCGATTACCAAGTTTTGGTAAAGCGCGGCCGCCTTTTGTCACTCTGCTGCCAAATCGTCGGACGATCGGGCGCACGGGACGGGGCTAGAAGAGCACCCGCGCCAGGGCCTGCCGGGCCGCCGTGACCCGCGGGTCGTCGGCGCCGATCACCTCGAAGAGCTCCAGAAGTCGCAGGCGCGCGGCGTTCCGGTCCTCGCCGGCCGTGCGGCGCACGGTCTCGACGAGGCGACCGAAGGCGTCCTGTACGTGACCGCCCACCAGATCGAGGTCGGCGGCGGCGATCTGCGCGGACACGTCGGCCGGACCGTCGGCGGCGGCCTTGCGCACCGCGACCGGGTCGAGGTCCTGCACACGGGCGAGGAGTTCGGCCTGGGCGAGACCGAGCTTGGCCTCCGGGTGGGCCGGGTCGTCGGCGAGCACGGTCTGGTACGCCTGCACGGCACCGGCCAGATCACCCGCGTCGAGGGCGGCCATGGCCGCCTCCAGAAGCGCGTCGTACGGGCCGGCCGGCTGACCGGCCTCGGCCGCTCCGCCGTCGGGGCCCGCGCCGTCCGCGTCCACGGCGATGCCGGTCAGACCGAAGCGCTCCTCGCCGATCTGGATCAGCTGGTCGAGGGTCTCGCGGATCTGGGCCTCGGGCACGGCGCCCTGGAAGAGCGGCAGCGCCTGACCGGCGACCACCGCGAAAACGGCCGGAATTCCCTGGATGCCGAACTGCTGCATCAGCATCTGGTTGGCGTCGACGTCGATCTTCGCGAGCAGGAAGCGGCCGTCGTACTCGACGGCGAGCCGCTCCAGGAGCGGGCCCAGCTGCTTGCAGGGCTCGCACCACTCGGCCCAGAAGTCGAGGACGACCGGGACCTCGGCGGAACGCTGGAGCACATCGCGCTCGAAGCCCGCCTCGTCGACGTCGATCACCAGGGCGGACGGGGGCACGGCGGCGGGGCCACCCTGCCGGGCGGCGGCGGCGCGCGTCTGCTCCGCCTTCGCCTTGGCCTCTCCGGCCGCCTTCACCGCGGCGAGGTCGACGACGCCGCTCATGGACATGTTTCGGGGCTGCATACGTACATCCTCCCCCCTCCGCGCGCGTTACCGGTAAGCCATGGCTGAACCGTGCCGTCCGCACGTCTCCCGCCGGTGTGCGAGACGTGGGGCGACACGGTTCTTCGTCTTCGCTTCGCACCGGATCCCCATCCGGTGTCCGCTTGCACCGGGTCCCCACCCGGTGCGTGGTTGTCGCTCAGGCCGCTCAATGCCTTTCGCTACAGGTCGTAGCGTAACTCCCCGGGGCGAGCCGCGGGGAGGGCGCGGGACGGATCCGTACGGTGAACTGCCTCACACGCCGGCCCTCTGGCGCCGAACCTACCGGCGGGTATGGTCGACCTCCATGTCGTCCACGCCGTCCCGGTGCCCCCGCACCGACCGCATCACCCGTACCGGGCGCCCCCGCTCCACCGAGGCCGACGCGGCCATCCTGGAGGCGACCCGGGAGGCGCTGGTCGAGCTGGGCTGGTCCAAGCTCACCATGGGGGACGTGGCGGGACGGGCCGGCGTCGCCAAGACGACCCTGTACCGGCGCTGGGCCAACAAGAACGAGCTCGTGGTCGACGCCGTCGCCGTCCTCTTCGACGAACTCGAACTGCCCGACCTGGGTTCCCTCCAGGCGGACATCGAGAACGTCGTCCTCCAGTTCGCGGCCCTGCTCGAACGCCCCGAGACCAAGACGGCCCTGATGGCGGTGGTGGCCGAGTCGACCCGTGACGCGCCGCTGCGCGAGCGGATACGGGCCTCGATCGTGGACCGGCAGAAGCGGCTCGTGCTGGAGGGCCGGATGCGGGCGCAGCGGCGCGGCGAACTCCCGGCGGACCGGGACCCGGTGGCGGTGGACGCCACCGACGACCTGATCTTCGACGTGATCGCGGGCGCGGTCGTGCATCGCGCGCTGGTGAGCGCGGAGCCGGTCGACGGCCCGTGGGTGGCCCGGCTCTCGGCGCTCCTGGTGGGCGGCCTGGGAGCGGCGGCGGCCGCGGGCTGAGGGCTCCACGCGTCAGGGGCGGTACGGAAGTTCCCGTACCGCCCCGAACACTTGGGGTGGGCGCGTCGCGCCGGACGGTCAGAAGCCCGGGGGCTCCGTGTAGACGCCCCACTCGTCCCGCAGGGCGTTGCAGATCTCCCCGAGGGTGGCCTCGGCGCGGACGGCGTCCAGCATCGGGGCGATCATGTTCGAGCCGTCCCGGGCCGCCGCCAGCATCGCGTCGAGGGAGGCGCGGACCTTGGCGTCGTCGCGGCGCTCCTTGCGCTCGCCGAGGACCCGGACCTGCTCCCATTCGACCTCGTGGCTGACGCGGAGGATCTCCAGGTCGCCGGTGACGGAGCCGTGGTGGACGTTGACGCCGACGACGCGCTTGTCGCCCTTCTCCAGGGACCTCTGGTACTGGAAGGCGGACTCGGCGATCTCGCCGGTGAACCAGCCGTCCTCGATGCCGCGCAGGATGCCGGAGGTCATCGGCCCGATGGGGTGCCGGCCGTCGGGGTGCGCCCGGCGGCCGCGCTCCCTGATCTGGTCGAAGATCTTCTCGGCGTCGGCCTCGATGCGGTCGGTGAGCTGCTCGACGTACCAGGAGCCGCCCAGCGGGTCGGCGACGTTGGCGACGCCGGTCTCCTCCATGAGGACCTGCTGGGTGCGCAGGGCGATCTCGGCGGCCTGCTCGCTGGGGAGCGCGAGGGTCTCGTCGAGGGCGTTGGTGTGGAGGGAGTTGGTGCCGCCGAGGACGGCGGAGAGGGCCTCCACGGCGGTCCGGACGACGTTGTTGTACGGCTGCTGGGCGGTGAGGGAGACACCGGCGGTCTGGGTGTGGAAGCGGAGCCACTGGGCCTTGTCGGTCTGGGCGCCGTACACCTCCTTCATCCAGCGCGCCCAGATCCGGCGGGCGGCGCGGAACTTGGCGATCTCCTCGAAGAAGTCGAGGTGGGCGTCGAAGAAGAAGGAGAGACCGGGGGCGAAGACGTCGACGTCGAGGCCGCGGCTGAGGCCGAGTTCGACGTAGCCGAAGCCGTCGGCGAGGGTGTACGCGAGCTCCTGCGCGGCCGTCGCCCCGGCCTCGCGGATGTGGTAGCCGGAGACGGAGAGCGGCTTGTACGCGGGGATGCCCCGCGCGCAGTGCTCCATCAGGTCGCCGATGAGGCGCAGATGGGGCTCGGGCTCGAAGAGCCACTCCTTCTGCGCGATGTACTCCTTGAAGATGTCCGTCTGGAGGGTGCCGTTGAGCACGGCCGGGTCGACGCCCTGGCGCTCGGCGGCGACGAGGTACATGCAGAAGACGGGCACGGCGGGCCCGGAGATCGTCATCGAGGTGGTGACGTCGCCGAGCGGGATGTCCTTGAAGAGGACCTCCATGTCGGCGGCGGAGTCGATGGCGACACCGCAGTGGCCGACCTCGCCGAGGGCGCGGGGGTCGTCGGAGTCGCGGCCCATGAGGGTGGGCATGTCGAAGGCGACGGAGAGGCCGCCGCCGCCGGCGGCCAGGATCATCTTGTAGCGCTCGTTGGTCTGCTCGGCGTTGCCGAAGCCGGCGAACTGGCGGATGGTCCACGTCCGGCCGCGGTAGCCGGTGGCGTGGAGTCCCCGGGTGTAGGGGTACTCGCCGGGCCAGCCGATGCGCTCGAACCCCTCGTAGGTGTCGCCGGGCCGGGGCCCGTAGACCGGCTCGACGGCGTCGCCGGAGAGCGTGGTGAAGTCGGCGTCCCGCTTGCGGGCCTTGTCGTAACGGGCCTGCCAGCGACGGCGGCCTTCCTCGATGGCGTCAGCGTCCATGCTTCGAATTTACTAGGACGTCCTAGTAAATGTCGATGGGAAACCCCCGCACATCAGTGCGGGGGTCCGTGGCGGTCAGACCTTGACCGGCTCCGGCCTGGCGCCGTCGATCAGCGGCAGGGTCTCGGCGACGACCCTGCGCTCGACGAAGAAGGCGGCGAAGGGGATGGTGCCCGAGACCAGCACCCAGAGCAGCTTCCCGAACGGCCAGCGGGCCTTGGAACCCAGGTCGAAGGCGAAGACGAGGTAGATGATGTAGAGGACGCCGTGGGCCTGGGAGACCGCGAAGGTCACGTCCTCGCCCATGTCGAACCCGTACTTGAAGACCATGCAGGTGCACAGCACGAGCAGCATGACGGCGGTGATGTACGCCATGACGCGGTAACGGGTCAGCACGCTGGATTTCATGCCGTCGAGCGTAACGGCACGTTCCGGGCGATCTTCGCGCGGGTCCGGTCTCGCGGACCCCGGGCGTCCGGTCCCGCCGGACCCCGACCCCGGGGCGCGGTCGGCGGGCCGACCGGCCCCCGCGGCCGGGCGCGTCAGCTCTCGTCGAAGTCGTCCGCCGCGACCCGCAGCGGGCGCAGCATCGCGAAGATCTCGGCGCACTCCTCGGCGTCGTACGCGCCGAGCCCGAAGTCCATCTCCATCAGGTCGCCGGTGGCGGCCTCGACCACCTCGCGGCCCTTCTCGGTGATGGAGGCGAGCGTTCCGCGGCCGTCGTTGGGGTTGGGGCGCTTGTCGACCAGACCCGACTTCACGAGCCGGTCCACCGTGTTCGTCACGGACGTCGGGTGGACCATCAGCCGCTCGCCGATCTTGGACATCGGCAGCTCGCCCGCCTTGGAGAAGGTGAGCAGCACCAGGGCCTCGTAGCGCGCGAAGGTCAGCCCGTACGGCTTGACGACGGCGTCGACCTCCGCGAGGAGGATCTGGTGGGCACGCATGATCGAGGTGATCGCGGCCATCGAGGGGACCGGGCCCCAGCGCTTCTGCCAGAGTTCGTCGGCGCGGGCGATGGGGTCGAAGGGGAGACTGAGCGGCTTCGGCACGCGTCGACCTTACCGACTGGTCACATGCCGGTCAGCCCTGTCTCGCCTTTCGGTCGCCGACCGTCCGCGCCGGTCCCGTCTCCCCCGGTCGCCCGCAGCTCCGCGGCGGCGGCGAGGAGGCAGAGGGTGCCGAGGACCCCCGTGCCGGCGACCACCGCGTGCACCGGGACGAACTCGGCGGCGAGGCCGGCGCCCGCCATTCCGACGCCCTGGACGGTCATCATGCCCGCCGTCATCAGGGTCATCGCCCTCCCCCGCTGCTCCTCCGGGACGGCGGCGACGAACCAGGCGTCCAGGCCGAGGGTGTACGCCCCGGTGGCGCCCGCCAGGAAGAGCGCGGCGGCCGCGAGGGGCACGCCGGGCTCGGGCGCGTACAGCAGGTAGGGCAGGACGCCGGTCACGGCGAGCGGCAGCACGATCCGGGAGCGGGTCGCGGCGGACAGGAAGGACCCGGCGAACAGTTCGCCCGCGATGGTGCCGACGGGCAGGGCGCACATGAGGAGGCCGAGGGCCGCGGTGGAGACGCCGATCCGGTCGGCGTAGGGCGCGGCGAGCGCCTCCGGGACGACCGCGAAGAGCGGCGGTGCCCAGAACATCAGCATCAGGGCGCGGACCCGGCGGTTCCGCAGGACGGCCCAGGTGCCGGAGAGGCCGCTCCCGGCCGCCCCGGACGCGGCGGCGCGGGCCGGGCGGCGGACCGTGCCGAACCGGAGGAGCAGCGCGGAGACGAGGAAGGTGGTGGCGGTGACGGCGAGGGCGCCGCGCGGCGGGAGGACGGTGAGCAGGACGCCGCCGACGGCGTAGCCGGTCAGCAGGGCGCTCTGGGACACGATCCGGAGCAGGGAGCGGCCCAGGACGAAGAGGTCGCCCTCGCCGAGGATGTCGGCGAGGGTCGCCATCCGGGTGCCGTTGAAGACGGGCGAGACGACGGCGATGGCGCAGCGCAGCACGAGCAGGGCGGCGACGGGGGTGGCGGGGACGACCATGAGCGCGACGGCGCCCGCGCAGAAGAGGTCGCAGACCACCAGGATCCGGCGGGGCGGGAACCGGTCGGTGAACCCGGCGAGCAGGGTGCCGCCGACGAGGTAGGGGAGGAAGCCGAGGGCGAAGGTGAGGGAGGAGAGCAGCGGGGAGCGGGTGAGGTCGTAGACGAGCACGGTGAGGGCGAGCTCGCTGACGACGACACCGAGCAGCGAGAACAGATGCGCGACGAAGACGACCCGGAACTCCCGCACCTGGAAGACGGCCCGGTAGGTGG
>NZ_RDBH01000141.1:743384-762343 GCF_008042145.1 Streptomyces sp. adm13(2018) | reverse complement strand
GGGGCGGAGGCGCGCGCGGTCGCCGTGGTGGGCGCGGGCGTGGCGTCGTCGTGCGGGGGCATGGCCGGCAGCGTGCCTTCGGGCGAGCCGTCCGCCCTAGACTTTCGGGCCCAGACGAATCTTCCGCCCGGAGGGCCCCGTGCCGTACCACCTGCGCTTCGGGGAGGCCGATCCGCTGCGGATCCGGTTCGCGATCTCCCCCCTATGGGAGACGCACTCCGCCGTACGGGTCCTGGCCCGCCCCGGCAAGCAGGGCTACCACCTGCCGTGGATGCGGCGGATCGCGTCCGCCGCGCGGGAGCTCGACCTCGGGCCGCTGCATCTGCTGATGCCCCTGCACGGGCACAGTCCGGACTTCCTCTACCCGCCGCCGCTGGGCCCCGCCGCCGCCTTCGAGGACGAGATCGCCGCGGTGCGGGAGACCGATCCGGCGCTGGTCCTGACCGACTTCGAGCGGGCGCTCGCGGACACCCCGAGGGCCGCGGAGACGCCCGAGGGGCGGCGGCTCCTCGCGGATCCCGCCGGGGCGGTGCTGCGGCTCGCCGAGCTGCTCAGGGCCGCGTGGGAGGCGCTGGTCGCTCCGGACTGGCCCCGGTTGCGGGCCCTGCTTGAGGCGGACGTGGCCTACCACTCGCGGCGGCTCGCCGAGGGCGGGCTCGAACGGCTCCTGGACGAGCTGCACCCGGCCTTCACGTGGGACGCGGGGACCGCCACGCTGCGGGTCGCGTACCACGGTGAGCACATCAGGCCGCTGGAGGGGCAGGGGCTCGTCCTGATGCCGTCGGTGTTCACCTGGCCGGACGTGGTGAGCGGTTTCGATCCGCCGTGGCAGCCGACAGTGGTCTACCCGGCGCGCGGGATCGGCGGTCTGTGGTCCGGGGCGGGCGACCGCACCCCGGAGGCCCTCGGGCGGCTCCTCGGCCCGGTGCGGGCGGACGTGCTGTGCGCCCTGGCCGAGCCGATGGGGACGACGGCGCTCTCGCACCTGCTGGGCCGGGCGCCGTCCACCGTCTCCGCGCACCTCGCGGTGCTGCGGGACGCGGGGCTGCTGACCTCGCGGCGGTACGGCCACCAGGTGCTGTACGAGCGGACCCCGCTGGGGATCGCGGTGTCGCAGCCCGGCACGGACTGACCCGCGTGTCCCGGGCGGGGTCGGTCGCGCGAGGCCTGACAGGGCCTCAGGGGCGCGTGCGGCCGGACTGCCGGCGGAGGGTGTACGTGACGGCCTTGCGGGCCACGGGGTTCAGCTCCTCCACGGCGGCCATCAGGGCGCCGAGCTGCTCCAGGGCCGTGAAGGCCGCCTCGGCGCCCTCCGGGTCGACGCCCTCGTACAGTTCGAGGCCGACGAAGGAGGCGCCGACCGCGCGGGCGAGCGCGGCGGGGTCGGTGAGCCCGGCGAACGGGGTCCCGGCCAGCACCCGGACGAGCACCCGCTCGATCTCGGTGATCCACAGGTCGAGCCCGGCGGTCGTGGCGGGCGCCAGCCGCGGATGCGCCTGCGCGCCGGCGAGCAGCTGCCCGAGGAAGGCGACGTGACCGGCGGCCCGCTCCTCCTCGTGCAGGGCCCGTCCGAAGGCGAGCAGCTCGGTGAGGCTGCCGATGGCGGCGAGCCGTTCGCGGTGCCGGGCGACGCGCTGCTCGGCGCCGTACCGGCAGGCCTCGGCGAGCAGCTCGTCGACGGAGCCGAAGTGGTAGAAGACGAGGGCCTGGTTCACGCCCGCGGTGGCCGCGATGGCACGGGCGGAGGTTTTGGTGATGCCCTGTTCGACGAGCGTCCGCAGGGCCCCGGCCAGCAGCTTCTCCCGGGTCTCCAGGCTGCGCGCGTCCTGCCCCCGGGGCTCCCCCGCCTTCCGCTGCCGTACGTCCCCGCTCATGCCCGTACCTCCTCGCGCACCGGGCGCAGCCCCGCGCGCACCCCCCGGGAGCGTACGTCCGCGTACGTGGCGGCGAACGACCCCTCGTAGCCGAAGAGGGGGCCGACGTACCGGTTGTCCACCCGTACCCGGATGCGGAAGCGGCCGGTGCGCTCGTCGAAGGACTCCCGCACCTCGGCCCGGCCGCCGATCAGTTCCGGCACCCGCACGTCGACCGGGCCCTCGCGGAAGCGGTGCTCGCCGGAGCGGATGAGGAGCGAGCCGTCCGGCTCGGCGGACAGGTGGAGGTCGCTGGCGAGGTGCTGGTGGGTGCCGAGGTAGTCGAGGACGCAGTCGCGGTCGGGGCTGTGGATCATGGTGGCGTCGAAGCGCCGGGGTCCGCCGGGGAGGGCGAAGGTGCGGACGAAGGTGACGGTCTCGCGTCCGTGGGAGTCGGCGTACGGCACGTTCTCGATGACGAAGGGCACGTCGCGGCCGGTGCGGGGCAGCAGGATGTTCCGCAGCCCGCCGAGCGCGAGGAAGGGCTTCACGAGGGCCCGGCCGTGCCAGATCCGGTCCATGACGCCGCGTCCGACGCACAGCTCCCCGCTCGCGAGGCCGACGGAGAAGCGCCGCTGGAGCTCGGGGTGCAGCCGCGCGAAGGCGGCGTCCCCCATGGCCGTGCGGAAGATCGAGGGCGCGGGGGCGGGCGCGGTCACGGCTGCTCCAGGGTGGCGAGGAGACGGGGCTCCCGGGTGCGGGCGGGCGGGGTGCGCAGGCAGCGCCGGGCCGCGMGCGTCCACGGCGAGGGCGGTACGAGGACGGCGAGGACGAGCAGGGGGAGGACGAGCCCGAGGACGGCGAGCGGGGCGGCGGCCGGCGGGAGGAGGCCGAGCGGCGCGGCCACGAGGATTGCCCGGGCGAGGAGTTCGAGCAGCCAGTGGTTCCGGGAGCGCTCCGGGGTGACGCCCCGCTCGCACCAGAGGCGCAGCCGGTCGAAGGACCAGGCGGTGGCCCATCCCATGAGGGGGCGGAACACGAGCCGGTCGGCGAGGCGGCCGGGGCGGCCCCAGCGGGGCCGGTAGTCGTAGCCGGTGAGGAAGCGGACGCCGTCCGGGGTGGGGACGTACCGCCAGTAGCCGCTGCCCTCGGCGATCAGGGAGAGCGGGTGCGGCGAGGAGAAACGGAGCGCGGAGACCCGGTCGCCGCCGGCCCGGTGGCGCTCCCCCGCGGAGACACCGGTGCCGGCGACGACCAGGAAGGGCAGGACGCGCGTCGCGTACCGGAAGGTCCGGGGCCGGTCCTCGGCGCCCGGGAGGTACGCGATCTCGGTGAACCGCAGGTCCCACCGCTGGTGGCGGTCGGGGTCCTGGGTGCGTTCCCAGAGCGTCTCCAGGTCCGCGCGGACCCTGGTCTCGATGTAGAGGCCCATGGGGTGCCCTCCCGTCCACGGCGCTTTGAGCGAGTGCTCAAAACTGCCCGCGGTTGAAGGTAGCCGATTTTGAGCAGTCGCTCAAGACTGCTCCCCGGCATGACGAAGCCCCCGGTCCCGCAGGGGGACCGGGGGCTTCACGCCGCAGGAGCGGGGCAGGGCCCGGGGGCCTCAGCTCTCTTCCAGGTACCGCTCCACCGTGGCGACCTTGCTGTGCAGGCCGTCCGTGACACCGGGGCGGATGTCGACCTTCATGACGACCGAGACGCGCGGCGCCCGCGCCTCCACGGCGGCGACCGCACGCTTCACGACGTCCATGACCTGGTCCCAGTCCTCGCCCTCGACGGAGGTGAACATGGCGTCGGTGCGGTGGGGGAGGCCGGACTCGCGGACCACCCGGACGGCGTCGGCGACGTACGCGCCGACCTCCTCCCCCACGCCCAGCGGGGTGACGGAGAACGCGACGATCATGCCTTCACCGCACCCTGGGCCTGCTCGGCGCCCTGGGCCTGCGCGGCGCGGGCGCGGGAGGCGGCGACCGCGGCCTGGGCCTCGGCCTTGAGCTTCCGCTCGGCGTAGAAGCCGCCGAAGGGCAGCACGGAAAGAACGAAGTAGAGGGCGGCGGTCCCGAAGCTCCACTTGGTGCGGTTCCAGGCGTCGAGCCAGAACAGCACGTAGAGGACGAACAGCAGGCCGTGGATCGCACCCATGACCGGCACCGCGTTGAAGTCCGTCGTCCGCTTCAGTACCGAGCAGACGAGCAGGAGCAGGAACGAGACGGCCTCCGGCGCGGAGACGAGCCGGAGCCGGTGGAGGGAGGAAGCGGTCTTGATGTCCACGGAGGGGGTCACCTTCGTTCGATCTTGTGAACGGATGCACAAGGGCCCGTCCATTGTGCATGCCGACTTTGCTGTCTCTTTATCCGGGTCCCCAGTACCTTCAGCGGGTGGCAACGTTCCGACTCCAAGGCAGCAAGGTGCTCGCGGTCTCCATGACCGGCGACGCCGTCAAGGCGAAGAACGGCTCGATGGTCGCCTACGACGGCCAGATGGCGTTCAAGAAGATGAGTGGCGGCGGTGAGGGCCTGCGCGGCATGGTCACCCGCCGGCTCACGGGTGAGCAGATGGAGGTGATGGAGGTGCGCGGCCAGGGGACCTGCTGGTTCGCCGACCGGGCCTCCGAGATCAACCTCGTCACGCTGCACGGCGACAAGCTCTGGGTCGAGGCGAGCAATCTGCTCTGCACCGACGCGGGGCTGCGCACCGGCACGACCTTCACGGGTCTGCGGGGCGGAGCGACCGGCAACGGCCTGTTCACCACGACCGTCGAGGGGACGGGGCAGGCCGCGATCATGTCCGACGGCCCGGCGGTGGTGCTGCGGGTGACCCCGCAGTACCCGCTCCAGGTCGACCCCGGCGCGTACATCGCCCACCAGGGCAACCTCCAGCAGCACTTCCAGTCGGGTGTGACGTTCCGCACCTTCATGGGTGAGGGCGGTGGCGAGGCCTTCCAGATCCGGTTCGAGGGGGACGGCCTCGTGTACGTCCAGCCGAGCGAGCGCAACACGGTCGGAGGGGACGTCTAGTGCCGTTCCGTGAGATCAACTCGAAGATGATCGAGGCGACCGTCGTCCCCGGGCAGCGGATGTTCAGCCAGCGTGGCGCGATGCTCGCGTACCGCGGCGACGTCACTTTCACGCCGAACACGGCCGGCGGCCAGGGCGGGGTGATGTCGATGATCGGCCGCCGCGTGGCCGGTGAGGCGACGCCGCTGATGACCGTCGAGGGCAACGGCACGGTGATGTTCGGGCACGGCGGTCACCACATCCAGGTGATCGGGCTGACCGGGGACACCCTGTACGTGGAGGCCGACCGGCTGCTGGCCTTCGACGGCACCCTGGAGCAGGGCACGATGTTCATGGGCTCGCAGGGCGGGGTCATGGGCATGGTCCGCGGCCAGGTGACCGGCCAGGGCCTCTTCACCACCACCCTGAAGGGGCACGGCGCGGTGGCCGTGATGGCGCACGGCGGCGTGATCGAGCTGCCGATCACCCCGGGCCGCCCGGTCCACGTGGACCCGCAGGCGTACGTGGCCCACCACGGCGACGTGCGGAACAAGCTGTCCACCGCGCTCGGCTGGCGCGACATGGTGGGCCGCGGCTCGGGCGAGGCGTTCCAGCTGGAGCTGAGCGGCAGCGGCGCGGTGTACGTGCAGGCCTCGGAGGAGAAGCTGTGACCGGTCCCGTGATCCACGACCCGGCGACCCTGCCGTCGGACGACAACGTGAACCCGTACACCTTCTGCGTGGAGCTCAAGGGCTCCCAGTGGTTCCTGCAGAAGGGCAAGATGATCGCCTACTACGGGCGGATCGAGTTCAACGGCATCGGGCACGGGCGGCTGGACCGTCTGGTCCGGACGTCGTTCCACTCGCCGCTGCACGCGAGCGACTGGGTGGTCGCGGAGGGCAGCGGCAAGATGCTGCTGGCGGACCGTGCCTTCGACGTGAACTCGTTCGACCTGGACGAGGGCAACCTGACGATCCGCTCGGGCAACCTGCTGGCCTACCAGCCGACCCTCGCGCTGAAGCAGTCGATCGTGCCGGGCTTCGTGACGCTGATCGGCACCGGCAAGTTCGTGGCCGCGTCGAACGGCCCGGTGGTCTTCATGGAGCCGCCGATGCGGGTGGACCCGCAGGCGCTGGTCGGCTGGGCGGACTGCCCCTCCCCCTGCCACCACTACGACCACGGCTACATGACGGGCGTGATGGGGGGCGTGCGCGCGCTGACGGGCCTCGGGGGCACCTCGGGCGAGGAGCACCAGTTCGAGTTCGTGGGAGCGGGGACGGTCCTGCTCCAGTCGACGGAGATCCTGATGGCGGAGCGCGAGATCGGCGGCCCGCCGGCTCAGGCGGGGGTGCCGGGAGGTCACGGATCGCCCGGTTCAGGCCAGTCCGTGCAAGGCTCGGTACCGCGCCTTCCCGGCCAGCTCGGTGACCTCCAGCGTCGCTTCGGGCTGTGAGCGGTAGTCTGCGGAGTGTGACGTCCTCGAACGCACGCTCCCAGACTTCGTCAAGTATTCAACTTCTTAGGTAGAATCCATACATGGAGACCGAGACCGCCACTCCGTGGCTCACCGACGCCGAGCAGTGTGCGTGGCGCACATTCCTGGACGTCAACAGAATGCTGACGTACCAGCTGGAGCGGGACCTCCAGCCCTTCGGCCTGACGATGAACGACTACGAGATCCTCGTGAACCTCTCGGAGTCGGCGGAACGGCGCCTGCGCATGAGCGACCTGGCCGCGGCCACGCTCCAGTCGAAGAGCCGGCTCTCGCACCAGATCACCCGCATGGAGAACGCCGGACTCGTCCGGCGCGAGAACTGCGAGTCGGACCGGCGCGGGCTGTACGCGGTGCTGACCGACACGGGCATGGCGACCATGCACAAGGTCGCCCCGCACCACGTCGAGTCGGTGCGCAAGCACTTCATCGACCAGATCGGCCCGGACGCCCTCGGCGACCTGCGCGAGTCCCTCAAGCCGGTCGCCGACCAGCTGCGCGGCCGCCGCGGCAAGCCGTAGCCCGACGGAGCCGACGGAGCCGACGGAGCTGACAGCCCCGGGGGTCCCGCCGGACCCTGCGGAGCCGACGGACCCGAGGGACCGACGGACCCGACGGAGAAGGGCCTCACCGGTCGTTCCGGTGAGGCCCTTCTCCGTACCCGCGGGGCCGCACCCCCGCTCAGTTGCCCGTCAGGCTCGCGACCAGCTCGTCCGAGGCCGCGTACGGGTCGAGGTCGCCCGCCACGATCCGCTCCGCGAGCGCGTCCAGGCGCCGGTCGCCGTGCAGGTCGCCGATCCGCTCCCGCAGGGCCGTGACCGCGATGGTCTCGACCTCGCGCGCGGCACGGACCCGGCGGCGCTCCGCCAGGACCCCGTGCTCCTCCATCCACGCCCGGTGCTTCTCCAGGGCCTCCACGACCTCGTCGATGCCCTCGCCGCGCGCCGCGACCGTCTTCACGATCGGCGGCCGCCAGTCGCCGGGCCCGCGCGCCTCGCCGAGCCCCAGCATGTGGTTGAGCTCCCGGGCGGTGGCGTCCGCGCCGTCCCGGTCCGCCTTGTTCACCACGTACACGTCGCCGATCTCCAGGATGCCCGCCTTGGCGGCCTGGATCCCGTCGCCCATGCCCGGCGCGAGGAGGACGACGGAGGTGTCCGCCTGGGAGGCGATCTCGACCTCCGACTGCCCGACCCCCACGGTCTCCACCAGGATCACCTCGCAGCCGGCCGCGTCCAGGACACGGATCGCCTGCGGGGCCGACCAGGCCAGTCCGCCCAGGTGACCGCGGGTGGCCATGGAGCGGATGTAGACGCCCGGGTCGGAGGCGTGGTCCGCCATCCGGATCCGGTCGCCGAGCAGCGCCCCGCCGCTGAAGGGCGAGGACGGGTCGACGGCCAGGACGCCGACCCGCTTGCCCGCCCGCCGGTAGGCGGAGACCAGCGCGGAGGTCGACGTGGACTTGCCGACGCCGGGCGAGCCGGTCAGGCCCACCACGTACGCCCCTCCGGTGAGCGGTGCGAGCGCCGCCATGACCTCGCGCAGCTGCGGGGACGCCCCCTCCACGAGCGAGATCAGCCGGGCCACGGCCCGCGGCCTGCCCTCCCGTGCCTGGGTGACCAGAGCGGGGACGTCCACCATGTGCTGAGCTCCTTGCCTGACCTTGCCGAGGTGACTTACTTGCCGGCGACGCGGACGATCAGCGCGTCGCCCTGACCGCCGCCGCCGCACAGGGCCGCCGCGCCGACGCCGCCGCCGCGCCGCTTGAGCTCCAGCGCCAGGTGCAGCACCACGCGGGCGCCGGACATGCCGATGGGGTGACCGAGGGCGATGGCGCCACCGTTGACGTTCACCTTCTCGGGGGTAACGCCGAGGTCCTTCATTGACTGGACGGCCACCGCGGCGAAGGCCTCGTTGATCTCGATCAGGTCGAGGTCGCCGACGGACAGGCCCTCCTTCTTCAGCGCGTGCAGGATGGCGTTGGACGGCTGCGACTGGAGCGAGTTGTCCGGGCCCGCCACGTTGCCGTGGGCGCCGATCTCGGCGATCCACTCCAGGCCCAGCTCCTCGGCCTTGGCCTTGCTCATCACGACGACGGCGGCGGCGCCGTCGGAGATCTGCGAGGAGGAGCCGGCCGTGATGGTGCCGTCCTTGGCGAAGGCCGGGCGGAGCTTGCCGAGGGACTCGGCGGTGGTCTCCGCGCGGATGCCCTCGTCCTTGGAGAAGACGACCGGCTCGCCCCTGCGCTGCGGGATCTCGACCGGGGTGATCTCGGCCTCGAAGACGCCGTTCTTCTGGGCGGCGGCGGCACGCTGGTGCGACAGGGCGGCGACCTCGTCCTGCTCGGCGCGACGGATGCCCAGACGGGTGTTGTGCTTCTCCGTGGACTCGCCCATCGCGATGTTCTCGAAGGCGTCGGTCAGACCGTCGTACGCCATGGCGTCGAGCATCTCGACGGCGCCGTACTTGAAGCCCTCGCGGGACTTCGGCAGCAGGTGCGGGGCGTTGGACATCGACTCCTGGCCGCCGGCCACGACCACGTCGAACTCGCCCGCGCGGATCAGCTGGTCGGCGAGCGCGATGGCGTCGAGACCCGAGAGACACACCTTGTTGACGGTGAGCGCCGGGACGTTCATGGGGATACCGGCCTTGACCGCGGCCTGGCGGGCGGGGATCTGCCCGGCACCCGCCTGGAGCACCTGGCCCATGATCACGTACTGCACCTGGTCGCCGCCGATGCCGGCACGGTCGAGGGCGGCCTTGATCGCGAAACCGCCGAGGTCCGCGCCCGAGAAGGACGAGAGCGAGCCGAGCAGGCGACCCATGGGCGTACGGGCGCCCGCGACGATCACTGAGGTGGTACCGGTCGTTCCAGACATGAGGCACGGCCCCTAGGGAAGAGAAGTGAACGAGGGTTTACCGCCAATGTACTGAGCGGCGGACCGCCCGGTCATCGGCCGGTCGGTGTGACGGCGCGCACGTTGCGTAACCACCTCCGCGGCGCTGCACTGGAGGCATGCTGACGCGAATCGACCACATCGGGATCGCCTGTTTCGACCTGGACAAGACCGTCGAGTTCTACCGTGCCACGTACGGTTTCGAGGTCTTCCACTCCGAGGTCAACGAGGAGCAGGGCGTCCGCGAGGCCATGCTCAAGATCAACGACACCTCGGACGGCGGGGCCTCCTACCTCCAGCTCCTGGAGCCCACCCGTGAGGACTCTGCCGTGGGCAAGTGGCTGGCGAAGAACGGCGAGGGCGTGCACCACATCGCCTTCGGCACGGCGGACGTCGACGGCGACGCCGAGGACATCCGCTCCAAGGGCGTCCGGGTCCTCTACGACCAGCCGCGGATCGGCTCGATGGGCTCCCGGATCACCTTCCTGCACCCCAAGGACTGCCACGGCGTCCTCACGGAACTGGTCACCTCGGCACAGCCGTCGGCTGACCACTCCTCAGCGGAGCACTGACCTCCGGATTCCTGGCCCGGTAGAGTGGGCGGCTCCGGGCCGGGGCCGGTCGGGGCCGTTTCCTGCGGCACCGTAGTCGGGATGTCGGGGTCGTCCGATCTGCCACGATTCCCCGGGGGTCCGTCCTCAGCCGTGAGGGAGGACTCGTCGGAGTTGCGACCAGGGTTGGGGTCTCCCCTGCTCGAAGAGCTCGGGGAAGGATGGACCGCGCAGTGCGGGGCTACGAACGCCAGGAGAGCCACCGAGCTGAAGACGACCATCTCGCCCGGTTCGAAGCCGAGATGGACCGGCTGAAGACCGAGCGCGAGAAGGCCGTTCAGCACGCCGAGGATCTCGGATACCAGGTCGAGGTCTTGCGCGCCAAGCTCCACGAGGCGCGCCGCACCATCGCGTCCCGGCCCGCCTACGACAGCGCGGACATCGGCTACCAGGCCGAGCAGCTGCTGCGGAACGCCCAGGCGCAGGCCGAGCAGCTCCGCCAGGACGCCGAGCGCGAGCTCCGCGACGCCCGCGCGCAGACGCAGCGCATCCTCCAGGAGCACGCCGAGCACCAGTCCCGGCTCCAGGCCGAACTGCACAACGAGGCGGTCCAGCGGCGCCAGCAGCTCGACCAGGAACTCAGCGAGCGCCGGCAGACCGTCGAGGCGCACGTCAACGAGAACGTCGCCTGGGCCGAACAGCTCCGCGCCCGCACCGAGGCCCAGGCCCGCCGCCTGATGGAGGAGTCCCGCGCCGAGGCCGAGCAGTCGCTGGCCACCGCCCGCGCCGAGGCCACCCGGCTCGCCGAGGAGACCAGCCGCCGCGTCGGCTCCGAGGCCGAGGCCGCCCGCGCCGAGGCCGAAGCGATTCTGCTGCGCGCCCGCAAGGACGCCGAGCGCCTCCTCGGCGCCGCCTCCAGCCAGGCGCAGGAGGCCACCAGCCACGCCGAGCAGCTCCGCTCCAGCACCGCCGCCGAGACCGACCAGGCCCGCCGCCAGGCCACCGAGCTCTCCCGCGCCGCCGAACAGCGCATGCAGGAGGCCGAGGAGCGGCTGCGCGCCGCCCGCGCCGAGGCCGAGAAGGCGCTCGCCGAGGCCAAGGACACCGCCGCCAAGCAGCTCTCCACCGCCGAGTCGGTCAACGAGCAGCGCACCCGCACCGCGAAGGCCGAGATCGCCCGGCTCGTCGGCGAGGCCACCAAGGACGCCGAGGCGCTCAAGGCCGAGGCCGCGGAGAAGCTGCGCGAGGCGACCGCCGAGGCGGAGAAGCTCGTCTCCGAGGCCTCCGAGAACGCCCGTACAGTCGCCGCCGAGGACTCCGCCGCGGCGATGGCCAAGGCCGCCCGCAACGCCGAGGAGATCCTCACCAAGGCGTCCGACGACGCCCGCGAGACCACCCGCAAGGCCTCCGAGGAGGCCGAGCGGATCCGCCGCGAGACCGAGGCCGAGATCGACCGGCTGCGCTCCCAGGCGGAGGAGCAGGCCGACGAGCTGCTCGGGTCGGCGAAGGACGACACCAAGGAGTACCGCGCCAAGACGGTCGAGCTGCAGGAGGAGGCCCGCCGGCTGCGCGG
Source organism: Streptomyces sp. adm13(2018) (assembly GCF_008042145.1). Classification (GTDB taxonomy): domain Bacteria; phylum Actinomycetota; class Actinomycetes; order Streptomycetales; family Streptomycetaceae; genus Streptomyces. The sequence goes on along the minus strand of NZ_RDBH01000141.1, from coordinate 750,984 downwards.
CGAGGCCGAGCAGCTGCGCGCCGAGGCCATCGCGGAGGGCGAGCGGATCCGCGGCGAGGCGCGCCGCGAGGCCGTCCAGCAGATCGAGGAGGCGGCCAGCAGCGCCGAGGAGCTCCTCACCAAGGCCCGTACCGACGCCGACGAGTTGCGGACGAAGGCCGGGGCCGAGAGCGAGCGGGTCAAGTCGGAGGCCGTGGAGCGGGCCCAGACGCTCCGGACGCAGGCTGAGGAAACCCTGGAGCGCACCCGCGCCGAGGCCGAGCGGCTGCGCGCCGAGGCCGAGGAGCAGGCCGAGTCGGTCCGGACGGCGGCCGAGGAGGCCGCGGCCGGACTGCGCGCGGACGCCGAGCGGGCCGCCGAGGCCCGCCGCGCGGAGGCCGCCGAGGAGCTGACCCGGCTGCACACCGACGCCGAGGCGAAGGTCGCGGCGGCCGGGCAGGAGCTCACCGACGCGCGCGCCGAGGGCGAGCTGATCCGGCGCGAGGCCGCCGAGGAGACGGAGCGGCAGCGCACCGAGGCCGCCGAGCGCATCCGTACGCTCCAGGAGCAGGCCGAGCAGGAGGCCGAGCGGCTGCGGGCCGAGGCCGCGTCCGACGCCTCCGCCACCCGGACCGAGGCGGAGACCGCGGCCGGCCGGCTGCGCACCGAGGCGTCCGAGGAGGCCGAGCGGCTGCGGTCGGAGGCCCAGGAGACCGCCGACCGGGTCCGCGCCGAGGCCGCGGCCGCCGCCGAGCGGGTGGCCGCCGAGGCCGCCGAGGCGCTGACCGCCGCCCAGGACGAGGCCGTCCGGCGGCGCCGGGAGGCCGAGGAGACCCTCGAATCGGCCCGTTCCGAGGCCGGCCGGGAGCGCGAGCACGCCCGCGAGCAGTCCGAGGAACTCCTCGCCGCCGCCCGCAAGCGCGTGGAGGACGCGCAGGTCGAGGCGCAGCGGCTGGTCGACGAGGCCGAGGCGCGGGCGACCGAGATGCTCACCACGGCCGAGCAGACCGCCCAGGAGGTACGGGACTCGGTGGCCGGTCTGCGCGAGCAGGCCGAGGAGGAGATCGCGGGGCTGCGCAGCGCCGCCGAGCACGCGGCCGAGCGGACGCGTTCCGAGGCGCAGGAGGAGGCGGACCGGGTCCGCGCCGACGCCTACGAGGAGCGGGAGCGGGCCGCCGAGGACGCCGCCCGCGTCCGGACGCGTGCGCAGGAGGAGACGGACGCCGCCAAGGCGCTGGCCGAGCGGACGGTCTCCGAGGCGATCGCCGAGTCGGAGAAGCTGCGGACGGACACCGCCGAGTACGCGCAGCGGGTACGCACCGAGGCGACGGACGCGCTCGCCGCGTCCGAGCAGGACGCGGCCCGCACCCGCGCCGACGCCCGCGACGACGCGAACCGGATCCGTTCGGAGGCCGCCGAGCGCGCCGAGTCGGTCGTCGGCGAGGCCCGTACGGAGGCGGAGCGGATCGCCGCCGAGGCGGAGCAGGTCCTGGACGAGGCCCGTCAGGCGGCGGACAAGCGCCGCGGTGACGCCGCCGAGCAGGCCGACGCCCTGATCGCGGAGGCCACTTCGGAGGCCGAGCGCCTCACCCGGGAAACGTCCGCGGAGGCCGAGCGGCTCACCGCCGAGGCGGTCGAGCTCATGGAGACCGCCGAGCAGGACGCCCGACGCCTGCGCACCGAGGCAGAGCAGGTCAAGGCCGACGGGGAGGCGCACGCGGAGGCGCTGCGGGCGGCCGCGGTCGCCGACGGCGAGCGGGTCCTCGACGAGGCCCGTCAGGCGGCGGACAAGCGCCGGGCCGACGCCGCCGAGCAGGCCGACGCCCTCATCGGGGAGGCCACCTCGGAGGCCGAGCGCCTCACCCGCGAGACGGCCGCCGAGGCCGAGCGGCTCACCGCCGAGGCGGTCGAGCTCATGGAGACCGCCGAGCAGGACGCCCGACGCCTCCGTACCGAGGCAGAGCAGGTCAAGATCGACGGGGAGGCACACGCGCAGGCCCTGCGGAACGCGGCCCTGGCCGACGGCGAGCAGGTCCTCGACGAGGCCCGCAGGGCCGCCGACAAGCGCCGCGCCGACGCCGCCGAGCAGGCCGACGCCCTCATCGGGGAGGCCACCTCGGAGGCCGAGCGCCTCACCCGCGAGACGGCCGCCGAGGCCGAGCGGCTCACCGCCGAGGCGATCGCGGAGGCCGAGCGGCTCACCCGCGAGGCCGCCGAACTGGCCGATTCCGTCACGGCGGAGGCACGCGCCGCGGCCGAGACGACCGTGGGCTCCGCCCAGCAGGAGGCCGAGCGGATCCGCGCCGAGTCCGAGCGGCTCGGGGCCGAGGCGGCGGCCGCCGCCGAGCAGATGCGCTCGGAGGCCCGCGCGGAGGCCGACCGGACCCTCGACGAGGCGCGGGAGGCCGGCGCGCGGAAGCGTTCCGACGCGGCCGAGCAGGCCGACCAGCTCATCGGCAAGGCGCAGGAGGAGGCGCTGCGCGCCACCACCGAGGCCGAGGCGCAGGCCGACCTGATGGTCGGCGCGGCCCGCAAGGAGGCCGAGCGGATCGTCTCCGAGGCGACCGTCGAGGGCAACTCCCTGGTGGAGAAGGCCCGTACGGACGCGGACGAGCTGCTCGTCGGGGCCCGTGGCGACGCGACGGCCATAAGGGAGCGGGCCGAGGAGCTGCGGGGCCGGATCGAGGGCGAGATCGAGGAACTGCACGAGCGGGCGCGCCGCGAGAGCGCCGAGCAGATGAAGACGGCGGGCGAGCGGGTCGACAACCTGATGAAGGCCGCCACCGAGCAGCGCGCCGAGGCCGAGGAGAAGGCCAAGGAGCTGGTGTCCGAGGCGAGTTCCGAGGCGAGCAAGGTCCGGATCGCCGCCGTCCGCAGGGCCGAGGGGCTCCTGAAGGAGGCCGAGCAGAAGAAGGCCTCGCTCGTCGCGGAGGCCGAGGGCATCAAGGCCGAGGCGGAGCGGGTGCTGGCGGAGGCGCGGGCCGAGGCCGAGCAGACCGTCGAGGAGGGCCAGCGGGAACTGGAGGTGCTCGTGCGGCGCCGCAAGGACATCAATGCCGAGATCTCCCGTGTCCAGGACGTGCTGGAGGCGTTGGAGTCTTTCGAGACCCCCGCCGCCGGTGCGAAGTCCTCCGGATCCGCGGGTGTCAAGGCGGGCGCCTCGGCGGGTTCCACTCGTTCGAGTGGCAAGTCCCAGGACGGCTAGCCACTCAAAAGGCTGGACATTCTCCAGAGCAAACGGGCATACGCTCGATGACACGCCGCTTCGGCCCCTAGGATTCCCTCTAACACCTCACCGGTCTCATTCGACAGGAAACCCATGAGCGACACATCCTCCCCCTTCGGCTTCGAGCTCGTGCGGCGCGGTTACGACCGCGGTCAGGTGGACGACCGCATTACCAAGCTCGTGTCCGACCGCGACAGCGCGCTGTCCCGCATCACCTCCCTGGAGAAGCGCATCGAGGAACTCCACCTCGAGACGCAGAACGCCCAGGCCCAGGTCACCGACGCCGAGCCGTCGTACGCGGGGCTCGGCGCCCGGGTCGAGAAGATCCTCCGGCTCGCCGAGGAGGAGGCGAAGGACCTGCGTGAGGAGGCCCGTCGCGCCGCCGAGCAGCACCGCGAGCTGGCCGAGTCGGCCGCCCAGCAGGTGCGCAACGACGCGGAGTCCTTCTCGGCCGAGCGCAAGTCGAAGGCCGAGGACGAGGGCGTCCGGATCGTCGAGAAGGCGCAGGGCGAGGCCAACACGCTCCGCGCCGAGGCGCAGAAGGACGCGCAGTCGAAGCGCGAGGAGGCGGACGCCCTCTTCGAGGAGACCCGCGCCAAGGCCGCGCAGGCCGCCGCGGACTTCGAGACGAACCTGGCCAAGCGCCGCGAGCAGTCGGAGCGCGACCTGGCCTCGCGTCAGGCCAAGGCCGAGAAGCGCCTCGCCGAGATCGAGCACCGCGCCGAGCAGCTCCGCCTGGAGGCCGAGAAGCTGCGTACGGACGCGGAGCGCCGGGCCCGCCAGACGGTGGAGACCGCGCAGCGCCAGGCCGAGGACATCGTGGCCGACGCGAACGCCAAGGCCGACCGGATCCGTTCGGAGTCGGAGCGCGAGCTCGCGGCGCTGACGAACCGCCGGGACTCGATCAACGCCCAGCTGACCAACGTCCGCGAGATGCTGGCGACGCTGACCGGTGCCGCGGTGGCGGCGGCCGGCTCCCCGATCGACGACGAGCGTCCGGCCGGTGTCCCGGCCCAGCAGTCCCGCTGACGCGCCCGCCGCGTACGGCCGCCCCCCGTACGGCCGTCCGGGTGAGCGCCGTCGACCTGACGGACAACCGGTAACGAGTTCGTAGCGTTCCCCAGGACCCCCTGTCATTCCGGTGGCGGGGGGTTTTGCGCGCCCGTAGGTTGGTTCTCATGATCGAGCTTGAGGGCCTGACCAAGCGATACGGGGCGAAGACCGCGGTCGACCACCTCTCCTTCCAGGTGCGTCCTGGGGTGATCACGGGCTTCCTCGGGCCCAACGGGGCGGGCAAGTCGACGACGATGAGGATGATGCTGGACCTGGACAACCCGACGAGCGGGACGGTCCGGATCGACGGCAAGCACTACCGGGAGCTGGCGGAGCCGCTGAAGTACATCGGCGCGCTGCTCGACGCCAAGGCCATGAACGGCGGCCGCTCCGCCTACAACAACCTGCTGTGCCTCGCCCAGTCGAACCGCATCCCGGAGCGCCGGGTGAGCGAGGTGCTGGACCTGGTGGGTCTGACGCCGGTCGCGAAGAAGAAGTCCAAGGGTTTCTCCCTCGGTATGGGGCAGCGCCTCGGCATCGCGTCGGCGCTGCTCGGCGATCCCGAGATCCTGATGTTCGACGAACCCGTCAATGGTCTGGACCCCGAGGGAATTCACTGGATCCGCAATCTGATGAAGGCGCTGGCGGCCGAAGGCCGGACGATCTTCGTTTCCAGCCATCTCATGAGTGAAATGGCCCTGACAGCCGATCACCTCATCGTGATCGGTCAGGGAAAGCTGCTGGCCGACACGTCGATGGCGGATTTCATCCAGGAGAATTCCCGGAGTTATGTGCGGCTGCGTTCCCCGCAGCAGGAGCGGCTCCGGGACGTGCTGCACGCCAACGGTTTCGTCGCGGTGGAGGCGGGCAGCGGCAGCCTGGAGGTGGACGGGGCTACCACCGAGAAGCTGGGCGAGCTCGCCGCCGAGAACGGGCTCGTGCTGCACGAGCTGAGCTCCCAGCGCGCCTCGCTCGAAGAGGCCTTCATGCAGATGACCGCCGGTGCGGTGGAGTACCACGCGCACGGCACCGATGTACACGGTGGCGCCCCGGCGCCCGGCCCCCAGTGGGGCACGACCTCCCAGGGAGCCTGAACGATGGCAGCGGTATCCGCGGTCCTGCAGTCCGAGTGGACGAAGATCCGGACGGTGTCCTCGACCGTCTGGACCCTGGCGAGCGCCCTGATCGTCACGGTGGCGATCGGCGCGGCGCTGTCCGCCGTCTTCAACTCCACCTTCGACGACCTCAGCGAGGTCGAGCGGGCCACCTTCGACCCGACCCTGGTGAGCTTCTTCGGGATGACCCTGGGGCAGCTGGCGATGGTCGTCTTCGGTGTCCTGGTGGTGGGGACCGAGTACTCCTCGGGGATGATCCGCACCTCGCTGGCGGCCGTGCCCCAGCGCGCGACCTTCCTCTTCTCGAAGATCGCGGTGGCCGGCGGGCTGGCCTTCGTGGTGGGCCTCGCGACGAGCTTTCTGGCCTTCTTCCTCGGGCAGGCGCTGCTCGGCGAGCACAGTGCCTCGATCGGCGACGACAACGTGCTGCGGGCGGTGATCGGCGGCGGGCTCTACATGGGCCTGATCGCGCTGTTCTCCATGGGTGTGGCGGCGATGCTGCGCTCGTCGATGCTGTCGCTCGGCATCCTGATGCCGTTCTTCTTCCTGGTCTCGCAGATCCTGGCGGCCGTGCCGAAGGCCAAGGAGGTGGCCCGCTACTTCCCCGACCAGGCCGGTTCGAAGATCATGCAGGTCGTCCCGGACGCCATGAACACGGAGGAGGCTCCGTACGGTCCGTGGGCCGGGCTCGGGATCATGGTCATCTGGGTGGTGGCGGCGCTGGCCGGCGGCTATCTGGTGCTGAAGAAGCGGGACGCCTGACCCCGCGGGACCATCGAGGGGCCCCGGCACCGGTCCCGCGGGATCGTGCCGGGGCCCCTCCGCCGTTCCCGCGGGATCCTGCCGGGGCCCCTCCGCCGTTCCGGCGGGATCCTGCCGGGGCCCCTCCGCCGTTCCCGCGGGATCGCGTCGGGACCCCTGCGGGAAAACCCCGAGGTTCCCCCCGGAGTGGGCCCGGAGGCCTTCTCCGCTTCGCCGGAACCGTCAACGGCTGGATAAGCTCCTAGCTCATACGGGGGGCTCCGGCCGACGGCCGCCACGCCCCGACCATGGTGCGACCGACCTGGCGATGGGGCTGGAGAATGATCGAGGCAGTCGGCCTGACGAAGCGCTACGGCGCCAAGACGGCCGTGTACAACCTTTCCTTCCAGGTGAGGCCCGGTGTCGTCACCGGCTTCCTGGGACCGAACGGGTCGGGCAAGTCGACCACGATGCGGATGATCCTGGGGCTCGACCAGCCGTCCGCCGGGCACGTCACGATCGGCGGCCACCCCTTCCGGCAGCTGCCGAACGCGCCCCGCCAGGTCGGCGCGCTCCTCGACGCGAAGGCCGTGCACGGCGGGCGGAGCGCGCGCAGCCACCTGCTGTCGCTCGCGCAGCTCGCCGGCATCCCGGCGCAGCGCGTGGACGAGGTCCTCGGGGTCGTCGGCCTCCAGGACGTGGCCAAGCGGCGCTCCAAGGGCTTCTCGCTCGGCATGGGCCAGCGGCTGGGCATCGCCGCGGCGCTGCTGGGCGACCCGCAGGTGCTGCTCTTCGACGAGCCGGTGAACGGCCTGGACCCGGAGGGCATCCTCTGGGTCCGGAACCTGATGAAGAAGCTCGCCGCCGAGGGGCGGACGGTCTTCGTCTCCAGCCACCTCATGAGCGAGATGGCGCTCACCGCCGACCATCTGATCGTGATCGGCCGGGGGCAGCTGCTCTCGGACATGAGCGTCAAGGACTTCATCTCGGCGAACTCCGCCGACTTCGCCCGGGTGCGGACCCCCGTGACGGAGCCGGGTCAGCGGGAGAAGCTGACGGCGGCCCTCATGGAGGCCGGCGGCCAGGTGCTGTCGGAGCCGGACGGCGCGCTGCGGGTGACGGGGCTGCCGCTGCCGCGGATCAGCGACCTCGCGCACGGCGCGGACGTCCGGCTCTGGGAGCTGTCCCCGCACCAGGCCTCCCTGGAGGAGGCGTACATGCGCCTGACGCAGGGCGCCGTGGACTACCGCTCGACGGACGACCGGCTCGCGCACCTCCAGCCGCCGCAGCAGCCCGGGCAGCAGGGGTACGGCGTGCCGCCGCAGCCGGTGGTGCAGGACGTGCCGCAGCAGGGCTGGTACGCCCCGCCGCCGCCCGGGCAGAACCCGTACGCGGGGGCGCCGGGCCGGCCGGCCGGGCCGGCTCCGTACGCCCCTCCGGCTCCTCCGCAGCCGCCCGCCCCCCAGCCGAGCGACACCACCAAGGA
>NZ_RDBH01000141.1:739130-743284 GCF_008042145.1 Streptomyces sp. adm13(2018) | reverse complement strand
CCCGATGACCGCCCCCGCCCCGCACCACGCTCCGGCGCCGCACTCCTACGTCTCCCCGATCCCGGTCCGCAGGGCGCACCTCGGTGACGCGCTGGCCTCCGAGTGGACGAAGATCCGCTCGGTGCGCTCGACGCTGTGGACGCTCGGGGTCATGGTCCTGCTGATGCTGACCATCGGTCTGGGCGTGGCGGCGATCGCGGCGAGTTCCGAGGCGCCGATGGGCGACGAGTCCGCGCTCGGCTTCGGCTTCTTCGGGATGCTGCCGGCCTCGATCTGCGTGATCACGCTCGGGGTGCTGACCATCGCCTCCGAGTACGGCACCGGCATGATCCGTACGACCCTGACGGCCTGCCCGAGCCGGGCCCGGGTGCTGACGGCGAAGGCCATCGTCTTCTTCCTGCTGGTCTTCACGGTGACGACGGTGGTCGCCGCGCTGGTGGGACTCGGGCAGGTCGCCCTGGTGGACTCGGCGGCCGCGCCGTCGGCGTCGGACTGGCTGCGGGCGACGGTCGGCGCGGGCGCCTACCTGGCCCTGCTGGGGCTGCTCTCGCTGGCGCTCGGCACGCTCATCCGCCACTCGGCCGGCGCGATCACGGTGATGATCGGTCTGCTGCTGCTGCCGCTGGTGGCGGCCCTGTTCATGTTCTCCGCGGCGCTGAAGTCGGTGCAGGAGTGGCTCTTCACGTACGCGATCCCCTCGCAGATGATCGCGCTGTACGCGGCGCAGCCGCCGTTCGGCGACGCCGGTCCGTCGGGCTGGGAGCCGCTGCTGATCATGGCCGGGGTCGCGGGGGTCGCGCTGGCCGGCGCCTACGCCCTGCTGAACAGCCGGGACGTGTAGACGTGTAGGGCCGGCTCCGGGCTCAGTACTTCGGCGCGTTCCTGGACCGCTGCACCCTGCTGGTGCGGCGGTCCTTCGCGTTCCAGCAGGCCTTGTGCCAGTGGCGGCGGTCGTCCACGCCGCCCCACTCGGGCCAGGCGACCACGTGCGGGGCGCCGGCCGGGATCTCCTGGTCGCAGCCGGGGCAGCGGTAGCGCTTGCCGGGCGCGCTCGCCCCGGCGACCAGGCGGACGTACCACTCCTCGCCCTGCCAGGTCTCGGTGCGCTGGGCGCCGCCGTACCGGTGGCCGTGGTCGCCCGGCTGCGACTCGGGCTTCTCGCCGCCTCGGGAGCGGTTGTGGCGCGGGGACACGGGCACACCTCACGGGGGTCTGGGAACACGGACCGTTCCCTCCAGCCTACGGGCCGCGACACGGTGCCCCGGGCCCCGTCCGCGGCGGCTTAGCCGAAAATCGCAAGAACTTCATGAACGGCCGTTGCCTTTGGCACGTGTCAGACGTTGGTGCCAGTGCGAGGCGAGTTACGCGTCGGCCGCAGAGGAGGCACAAGGCGATGCGCGTGGGTACGTTCGTTCTGGCAGCGCAGTTCCCGGGCCAGGGGCAGGGCGAGGCCCTGCACCGGGCGGTGCGGACCGCCGAGGTGGCCGAGGAGGCGGGCCTCGACGCGGTCTGGCTCGCCGAGCACCACTTCGTGCCGTACGGGGTCTGTCCCTCGGCCGTGACGCTGGCCGCCCTGCTCCTGGGCCGCACCCGAAGGCTGCGGGTGGGCACGGCGGTGAGCGTCCTGCCGAACGTGCACCCGGTCGCCCTGGGCGAGCAGGCGGCGCTGCTGCACCTCACCTCGGGCGGCAGGTTCACCCTGGGGGTGGGCCGGGGCGGTCCCTGGGTGGACCTGGAGGTCTTCGGCGCGGGCCTCACCGCGTACGAGGAGGGCTTCCCCGAGGCGCTCGACCTGCTGCTGCGCTGGCTCTCGGAGCCCCGGGTCGGTGCCGAGGGAGAACGATTCGCCTTCCGCGAGGTGCCGGTGGTGCCCCGCGCCGACGAGCTGATCGGCGGGGACCCGGCGCCCGAGGTCGTCGTCGCCTGCACGTCCCCGAGGAGCGTGCGGCTGGCCGCCGAGCGCGGGCTGCCGATGCTGCTCGGCATGCACTGCGGCGACGAGGAGAAGGCGGAGATGGTCGCGGCCTGGCGGCGCTGCGCGCGGGAGGCCGGCCGGGACCCGGACGAGATCGCCCGGATCGGGGCGCAGCACGTCTCGGCGGGGGTGGCCCAGCTCGCGGACCGGGGGGCGGACGCGGCCGAGGCGCTGGTGAAGGCGATGCCGGGCTGGCTGAAGCAGGGGCTCGACGCGCATGTGACCGTCGACGGCCGGCGGCGGGCGATGCGGGACCCCGTGGCGTACGCCGAGCTGCTGTGCGGGCTGCACCCGGTGGGCACCCCCCGACGGGCGGCGGACCGGCTCGCGGCGACGGCGGAGCGCACGGGCATCACCCGTCACGCCCTGCTCGCCGAGGGCACGGGCGATCTCGCGGCGACCGAGGAGAACGTACGGCGGCTCGGCGCGGAGGTCCTGCCGCTGCTCGTCTGACCCCGCGCACGGACGTGTGATCGCCGGCGGAGCGGGCCTTGGATGCGGGGCAGGCCTTGGCTGCGGGGCGGGCCCTCCGTGCGGGCGGCGCACCGCCGTTCGGGGCTGTGCTGCCGCTCCGGCACCTCCGCGCGGTGATGCGCGTCGGCGCGCATCGGCCGCGTCTCCCGCGATGCGGAGCGACAGCACCGGGGCTCAGCAGTCGCGCAGTTCCGGCGACTGGTTCAGCAGCTGCCCCCGTACGGACGTGAAGCGGGCGAGCCGCTCGTCCACCGACGGGTCCTGCGGGAACACCGCCACCCGGTGGCAGTTCTGGAAGGCGAGACGCACCCCGAAATGCCGCTGCAGCGCACCACGAATGGCGTCGCTCGCGAGCGCGCGCAGCAGCTGACCACGTGCCTGCTCATTCGGCGGCGGCGTCTGGTTGTCGGCGAACTCTCCGCCGTCGACCTTCAGCTGGGCCACCAGAGAACTGATCATCTCCCATGCGTAGGGCAGGGAGGTCCGGACGCAGTCGACGAAGTCGGCTTCGTCGACCTCGCCTCGCTCGGCCTGTTCCAACAGTGCCGGTGAGACGTCGAGCGACATGGGTTCTCCTCTCGCGACCCCGCGTACGGGGTCTTGCGGGCAGGGCGAAGGCCCGGCCGCCCGCCACGCAGCGTGCACGGACGACGACCTCCAGCTTCCACGGTAAGCGCGCAGTCCTGCACGCACCAGGAGATGGGGAGGACAACCGGCTGATAACCGACGGGTGTTCGGCTCAGGATCATGCCCGCGGGAGGCCGGGGCGATGCCCGAATCGCGCGGAAGAGGGCCCGTCTTGTAGCGTTGCCGACCATGCGTCTCGTCATCGCCCGTTGCTCCGTGGACTACGCGGGCCGGCTCACGGCCCACCTGCCCTCCGCGCCCCGTCTGATCCTCGTCAAGGCAGACGGCAGCGTCTCCATCCACGCGGACGACCGGGCGTACAAACCGCTCAACTGGATGTCCCCGCCCTGCACGCTCAAGGAGGGCGCGGGCGACGAGACGGGCGTGTGGACCGTGATCAACAAAGCGGGCGAGAAACTGATCATCACGATGGAGGAGATCCTCCACGACTCCTCGCACGAGCTCGGCGTGGACCCGGGACTCATCAAGGACGGCGTCGAGGCGCACCTCCAGGAGCTGCTCGCCGACCGCATCGAGATCCTCGGCGAGGGGTACTCCCTGATCCGCCGCGAGTACCCGACCGCGATCGGCCCGGTGGACATCCTCTGCCGGGACTCCGACGGAGCGACGGTCGCGGTCGAGATCAAGCGGCGCGGTGAGATCGACGGCGTCGAGCAGCTGACCCGCTACCTGGAGCTGCTCAACCGCGATCCGCACCTCGCGCCGGTCCGGGGCGTCTTCGCGGCGCAGGAGATCAAGCCGCAGGCCCGGGTCCTGGCGACGGACCGCGGGATCGGCTGTGTGGTCCTGGACTACAACGCGATGCGGGGCATCGAGGACGACAAACTGCGGCTGTTCTGAGAACGGCGGGCGGTACGGGGAAGGCCCCGGGTGCGGTGGACGCGCCCGGGGCCTTCCCCGTACTCCGGTTCTCCCCTCAGGCGGGCGTGTCCGAGCTGTCGCCGGCACCGGGGGCGGACGGGCCGCCGAGGGACGAGGAGGCGGAGATGCTGGGGCTGTTCTCCTGCGTGCCCGTCTCCGTGGGCGTCGGAGCGGTGGTCGACGGCGGGGTGGTGGG
>NZ_RDBH01000141.1:683920-739030 GCF_008042145.1 Streptomyces sp. adm13(2018) | reverse complement strand
CCTCCGCCCCGGGCGCGCCCACCGCGAGCGCCCTCACCGACACCTCGGTGAAACTGTCCTGGACCGCGGCCACGGACGACAAGGGCGTCAAGAACTACGACGTCAAGCGCAACGGCACCACCGTCGCGACCGTCACCGGCCTCACGTACACCGACACGGGCCTGAGCGCCGGCACCGACTACGGCTACGCCGTGGTCGCCCGCGACACCGCCGACCAGACCGGCCCGGCCTCCGCCACCACGCCCGTCCGCACCACCGGCGGCGGCGGAGGCGAGAACCCCGGCGGTGGCGGCAAGATCAACCTGGGCTACTTCACCAACTGGGGCTCCTACACGGTGAAGAACCTGGTGACCTCGGGCTCCGCCTCGAAGATCACGCACATCAACTACGCCTTCGGCAACGTGCAGAACGGCAAGTGCACGATCGGCGACCCCTACGAGGACTACCAGAAGGCCTACACCGCGGCCCAGTCCGTCGACGGCGTCGCCGACACCTGGGACCAGCCGCTGAAGGGCCACTTCAACCAGCTGCGCAAGCTCAAGGCCCAGAACCCGAACATCAAGATCCTGTGGTCCTTCGGCGGCTGGACCTGGTCCGGCGGCTTCGGCCAGGCCGTCCAGAACCCCACCGCCTTCGCGCAGTCCTGCTACGACCTGGTCGAGGACCCGCGCTGGGCCGACGTCTTCGACGGCATCGACCTGGACTGGGAGTACCCCAACTCCTGCGGTCTGACCTGTGACACCAGCAGCCCGGCCTCGATCAAGAACATGATGCAGGCCATGCGCGCCGCGTTCGGCCCGAACAACCTGCTCACCGCGGCCATCACCGCCGACGGCTCCAACGGCGGCCGGCTCGACGCGGCCGACTACGGCGGCGCCGCGCAGTACATCAACTGGTACGACGTGATGACGTACGACTACTTCGGCACCTGGGCCGCGCAGGGTCCGACGGCCCCGCACTCGCCGCTGACCTCCTACCCCGGCATCCCCGCGCAGGGCTTCAACTCCGCCGACGCGATCGCCAAGCTGAAGGCCAAGGGCGTCCCCGCCTCCAAGCTGCTGCTCGGCATCGGCTTCTACGGCCGCGGCTGGACCGGCGTCACCCAGTCCGCCCCCGGCGGCACCGCGACCGGCCCGGCGGCCGGCGTCGAGCCGGGCAACCAGTACTACAAGGTCCTGAAGACCACCTGCCCGGCCACCGGCACGATCGGGGGCACGGCGTACGCCCACTGCGGCACCGACTGGTGGAGCTACGACACCCCCGCGACCGTCGGCACCAAGATGGCCTGGGCGAAGAGCCAGGGCCTGGGTGGCGCGTTCTTCTGGGAGTTCAACGGCGACACCGTCGACGGCGAACTCGTGAACGCGATCAGCAACGGCCTGAAGTAACACCCGGCACGACCACCGACACGACCACGCGGCCCGTCCGCCCCGATCACCGGGCGGACGGGCCGCGCTCCGTGGACGCCGTCCGTTCGTCGGCCGCGGGCACGCGGAGCGTCCGAAGCCCGTACAGGGCCAACAAGGTTTTGACGAGCTGCCATTCACCAGGGCGGTAGTCATCCGCACGTACCGGCTTCGCCGCGAGATCGGGGCGCCGACGCCGCAAGTAGGGGGTTCCGGTGCCCCGGCACCACCACGGCCACGGATGCGCCTTCACCACGCCCCACGAGGGCCCAGGACCAGCGCCAGTTCAGCCACTCGCCCCAGGCAGGGGCCACAACCCCGGCCATCGCCAGTCCCGTCCTCCGCCGCGTGGGGCGACTCCAGACGGGATCCCGCACGATCCCCCGTATCCCGCACGATCCACCGCATGTGGCGCACGTCACTCTCGAAGGATGCGCGCRTCCGTGCGCCCCCTGTGATAGGGCTCCGCGGGTGTGGCAAAGTCCTGCCCGGCAGATAGCGGGAAGTCGATGAACTCCCCTGTTATGTACGGGAGTTCATGGCGGGGGAGGGGCTTCGGATGGCCGCGGTCGTGAAACAGGCAGGGGACGGGGAGGGGCAGGACGCCGAACTCCGTCTCGCCCGTGATCGGGTTCTGCTCGGGATGCGTCGCATCAAGGAGGAGTTCGGTCTCAGCTACGGCCGACTGGCCGACAGGACGCACTACAGCCGCTCGTCCTGGGAGCGCTTCCTCAACRGGAAGCAATGGCCGAGCCGCGCTGCGATCCAGCAGCTGGCGGAGGTCGTGGGCGAGGATCCCGCTGAGCTGTTACGGCTCTGGGAGCAGGCCGAGGAGCTCATGCGCAGAAGCCGAAGCGCTGGTGCGCCGGCCGAACATCGCGAAGGCGTTGAAACCCGCGAAGGGGTCGAAGCCCGCGACAGATCCGAGGACCACGAAAAGGCCGGAACCCACGAGCGAGTCGGAACCCACGAGCATGTCGGCGCCCCCGCACCCCGGCACCACGAAGATGACGTACTCCCCGACGGGGACGCCGCCCTCCGCCAGGGAGTGGACGCGCGGAGCGGATCCCGATCCACCGGAACGCGTGCTCCCCGGTCGGGTGACACCCCGGCGAAATCGTGGCCGGGCTCAGTGGTGGGACGTGCGAAGCCCGTCGTCCACATGGCGATCGGTGCCGTGCTCGGCGCCTTGGTCGTCATCGCCGTGTTCGCGGTGATCAGCCCGGCGGGCGGTCCGAGGGGGGAAGCGGGCAGACCGACGCAGGGCAAACGGGATTCGGGCCTGACCGCGCAGAGCGCGACCGGGCGCACCCAGAGCCCCGCGCCTGATCATCCCGTACCCGGGTGCTCCGGCGAGAGCTGCCTCGGGCGCGAGCCCCAGACCATGAACTGCCAGTGGGACGCGAAGACGGTCAGACTGCTGTACCTGCGCGGTCTCCGGATCCAGCTCCGTCACAGCGCCGCCTGCAAAGCGGTCTGGGGCCGGCTGGAGAACGGGGCGGTCGGCGACGGCGTGATCATCACCGACAAGGGCAGCCGTACGGAGGAGGCGACGATCCGGGTGGACCGCGACACCTACACGCGGATGCTCTCGGTGGCTGAGTACCCGCTGGCGACGATCTCCATCTGCGGGGTGATCCCCAAGGCCGCGGAGCGGGAGTGCGACCCCGAACAAGCTGATCCGCAGCCGTAGGAGGTTCACCCCTGCCCCGCCGGGTCCCGTACGGACCACCCCCTTGCCACGCCGAGCCCGCAGTCCCGACTCGTCGCCTCGTCCCGGCGCGTCTCCGCGTCGTCCCGGGACGCGTGTCCTCCCGACCTCGGGCCGCCCGACTCCTCATGGCTCTCGGTCGGTGAATCCTCCGGCCCGGTGACCGGGAGCGCCGTCCGCGCCTCCCCGACGGGCGGCAGGCGTCCCACGACGTCTCGCTGCGTCCCTGACGGCGCGTCACGACCCGTCCCTTGCGCGCCGCTCGTCCCGTGAGTGTCCCGACTGCCCCGTGGGACAGGTGCATCCGCCCCGGACGCCGCCAGGATCTGTCTCGACCGACAGCGGCACCGTCCGATGCACGGTCGACCATGAACGATCCCTCCAGAAGAAGGAGTTACGGCATGCGTCGCATACGCACGAACACGATGACCGCGGGCGCCCTCGCACTGGCCGGTGTCGCCGCCACGTGTGTGGCCCTCGCGCCCGCCGCGACCGCCTCGGCCCAGGCGTGCGTGGTCTCCAGCATCACCACGGGCGGGTACGAGGCACAGGGCACGATCCGCACCAAGGCCTCCAGCAGCTGCGGTGACCTCAACCTGACCTACTCGTACAACAGCACCAGCCGCACGTACGACCACTACGCCGGCCGCTACAAGAAGTCCAGCGGCTGGGTGACCGGCTCCAAGCGGTACGTCCAGGCGTACGACGGCAGCCACAGCGTCAGCGACTCCACCTACTGGCTCGTCACGGACATCGCCGCCGGTACGCAGTTCAGCGTCTCCAGCCTCCTGGACGGCGGCGACAGCGTGCAGATCACGCACTGACCGACCGGCCGCACGTCGACGGCACGTCGTGGGGCCACCCGCCCGGTGGCCCCACGACGTGCCGCCACAACGGAGGAGATGCGAGGCGCCGTGAAGAAGAGGAGAAGGAAGAAGCCGATCACCGTCGCGATCACGGGCGCCGTCCTCGCGTCGGCCGTACTGTCGGCGTGCGGTGGCGCCGCGTCCGGCCGTTCGCCGCAGTCCCTGCCCACGCCGTCGGGGGTCGTGCGGCCACCCTCGGTGCAGAAGGGCCTGCCGCGGGACATCACCGCCATGGTGCTGCCCGCCACCGGGGTCGACACCAGATTGACCCAGGGCCTGGACGGCTTCGCCCAGATGGTGGGCCATGCCCGGCTCACCGAGTGCGTGGAGGGGGAGGGGGTGAACCCTCCGGAGGCTCCGCCCCCGGCGTACATCGGCTGGTCCGACCTCCCCGATCTGGGGTTCATCGGACGGCACGGTCTCACCCGGAGCGTGCCGGCCACGACCGACGCGGAACGCCCCGGCCCGAAGGGCCGGAAGGACCCGGCCGCGCAACAGCGCTGCGTGGCGGAGGCACACGCCGCCATCAAGGCCTTCAAGGACCTCTACGCCCCGCTCCAGTCACTGTGGTGGCCCGAGGTGGCCGCCGTTCGAGACGATCCGCGGGCCCGCGACGCACTGCGGGCCCTGCCCGGCTGTCTCGAGCGGTACGGCATCGACGTCGACGACGAGGACGGCTTCTTCGCCCTGGTAGACCGCACCGTCCAGCGCACCGAGGACGCCGAGGAGGCGGCCCGCGCCGACCGGGGCCTCGGGGCGGCCTACGCCACGTGCATGGCTCCGGTGGAAGCCGTACGGGAGCCGTTGCGCACCAGCCGTCGAACGGCCTTCCAGATCTCGCACCGAGGAGAGATGCTCGCCCTGGAACGGTCGCTGCTCCCGCGCATCCGTGAGCTGGAGCGGCGTCACGGGCTGAGCTTCGCCCGGCCGGTGCCGTGAGAAGAGATGCCCACCAGCCTCGTCACCAGCCCCCGTCGTCCGTCCCGTCACGAGAGGGATCGCCTCATGCTCCGATCGTCCGGTCCGAGAAAGCAGGGCTCCCGGATCGCCCTGTTCCTCGCCATGACCATGGCCCTGCTCCTCCAGGCCGGGCCGCCTGCCCAGGCGTTCGCCGGCGCCTCCTACCACGTCCAGAGCTCGGGCAACCGCGGCAGTGACGTCGTGGCCGTCCAGTACCTGCTGGCCGCGCACGGCCACACCGCGGCCGCCGACGGGGTCTTCGGCTCCGGCACGGCGTCCGCCGTCACGTCGTTCCAGAGCGCCAAGGGCCTCACGGCGGACGGCGTCGTCGGCCCAAGCACCTGGGGACGGCTCGTCGTCACCGTACGCCAGGGCGACAACGGGTCCGCCGTGAAGGCCGTGCAGTACCTCCTCAACGCCAAGCGCGCCGCAGGACTCACCGTCGACGGCAACTTCGGGACCGCCACCGCGACCGCGGTGAAGAGCTTCCAGAGCCACGCGGGCCTCGCCGCGGACGGGGTCGTCGGGCCCGACACCTGGCGCAACCTCGTCTGGCACTACGAACTGATCAACTTCTCCACCACGTTGTGTGACCAGAACCCGGACGGCAACGCCTCCGCGAACTGGGCCACCGCCGCCTCCGTCGCGCAACTGGAGTCCGCCGCATCCTCGTTCGCCGCAACCGGCCAGGGCAGGGTGCCGGTGGGTGACGCCGGCTTCGAGCACGGCGGAGACATCCCGGGCCACGCGAGCCACGAGGTCGGGCTCGACATCGACATCTGGCCGGTCCGCACCGACTCCGCCCAGTGCACCGCCGGCCGGATCACCTGGCAGTCCGGCACCTACGACCGGGCGGCGACCCGTCAGCTCGTACAGGCGGTCCGCGCGGCGGCCCCCGGTCACGTCCAGCTGATCTACTTCAACGATCCGACGCTCATCGCCGAGGGACTGACCACGCAGTACCCGAATCACGACAACCACCTGCACATCCGCTACCGCTGACACGGCTCGTCGCAGCACGCGAAACCGCCGACATCGGCAGCTACGGTGACGTCGGTGAACGCGAACTCAACCGATCACGGCTGGGAGCGGCGCCGTGGAGCCGCCCCCAAGGCGTGGTCGCTCTCAGAAGCCTTCCATCTCGTCCATCGACGGGAGTCCCTCCGATGCCTGGCTTGCTGACGATTCCGCCACGATGCCGCTGGCGGCATCCACCGTGGCCGAGAGCAGCGTGTCGTCGTAGGCGGCTGTCAGGCGCCAGTACACGCGCCACGCGCTCTCCTGGCGCTCCGCCAGGAGCACTGCGGTTCTGCGCTCTCCCTTCGCAGGCCTGACCTGGTGATGAGTTGCGAACGCATTCCACGCGGTGTTCTCGGTGACGGCAACGGGAGGCAGCTTGGGGTCGTCGACGTCTCGGGCGAGGAGAGCACCGATCCGGCCGGAAGGCTCGATCAGGAGGCCGAAGCGCATGGGCATCAGAATGTCGTTCCGCTGTCGGCGCCACTCGACGATCCAACCGGAATCCTCGACGGTGGAGCGCGCTTGCCGGACCCCTGCCTCGGAGTCACGCAATGCCCAGGGCGCGTAGCTTTCGGCGAATCGGGTGGCGACCTGCTGTGCCTGACCAGACGTCCGCACGGGACGGCTTGTCCCGGGAATCCGGTAGGCGTAGGTTCCCTCGCCCTCGCCAGGATTGGTGGGCGAGAAGTGGACGGTGAACTTCTCTCGGTCAGGCCATGTCATCTCGGCAGTGCCGCCCGGCAGCACTGCACTGACGGTGCTGGATCCGTCCACGTTGTTGAAGAAGGTCGCGGTCTCGATGGTGTAGGTCTCCCCGAAGGCCCTCTCAAGCTCAGCTCGGAGGGCCCGGACCTGCTCAGGGCTTGCGGGCGGAACAGGCATGGGAAACACAGCGCGAACAGGCTCGATGACGGTGACCCACGTCGCGGCGATGACCAGCGAGATCACTGCCCCGCCGAACACCGAACGCTTGACCGCGCGCGATGAGAGCGGAGATCCGTGACGGGCCGCTCGGCATACGGCAGCTCCGATGCCGACGCCTATGAGGGCGCCCACCGCGTTCGTCACGAGATCGTCAGTGTCGCAAAGGCGGGAGACGAGGGGAAGGGTGGCCTGCGCGGTCTCCACGGCGGCCGTGAAGAGAGCCCCCAGCGCGGCGCTGAGGAGGATTCTCCTGGTGGCCAGGACAGCGAGCAGCCCGAATGGAACGAACAGTGCGACATTGAGCTGACCCTGCGTCGTGGCGAACGCTTGGACGTAGGCAGGATTGATCGTGCACTGGAGCGTGGCGATCCCGCTGCCACCCCACGTGGTCAGCAGGACGGGACCGACCGTCGAAGAAGCCCACAGCCCGTAGAGCACGGCGGGCTGCCGATCGACGTTCCGCGCAGCCACCCCGTACGCGAGCACACCTGCGGCAAGAGTCACGGTGATGGCGAGCGCGAGGAAGAGCAGGTGGTCGCGAAAGACGGCATGGATCATGGAAGTGCCTGTTCGTATGGAAGGCTCCGCACGTTCACCACCAGGGCGGGGAAGGAGCGAGTCCTGACTAAGACGGTGTGATGTCCAGAGGGTTGTGCAGCGGCGTAGCAGACGTCCTCCTGCACGCCCCGCCAGCCGCATCTCGGTGGGAATGAGCCATGACGTCACTCCTTGAGCCGCCGTCGCCGGACAAGCCGACTGCGGTCGCATCAGCCGCGCACGCACACATCGGTCTCACAGAGGTGAGCACCTTCCCCGTTGACGATGAACTCACCGACCCTAGACGCGGTTGCCGGGCCCCGTGCTCGGCGAAGGCTTCTTCGTCAAGTCGCCTTTACTTGAACGGCAATGCGGCGAAAGGACTGGGGGCCGGGGAAGTGCGACAGCTCCCGAAACCCTGATGGCGAGGCGGCGATCCAGGGACGGGGCCACGTTCACTGGCCGCGAGCAGGCGGCACCTTCGGCGGCGGTCAAGGATGCGGTGATCCAGTGAGGCCACCACATCGCCGCTGCGAGGAGGACGAACACAGCCGCAGCGAGACGACTCGTGAGTCATGGACCCACGGGTGTGCGGCGCCTTTCTCGGGGCACGCGAAGGTGAAGACGAGAGCTTCACGAGGAAGCGGGAGAACGTCATGCAGACGAGGATTCTGGAGTCCTTCCCGGCCGGAGCACCCCGCGGCGCCTGGCCCGCCGAGGAGTACGCCGCTGCCCGGCAGCGCGAGGGCATACCGGCCACGGTGGTCATGGACCTGGAGTCGGACTGTTTCCTCGTCGTCCTGCCGGCGCAGTCGGCTGCGACGAGTGGCGCGGTCCTCTCCTGACGCCGTGCCAGGACGCCGTGGATGAAAGCTGACCTCGGCCTTCCGCGAGATCGTCACCCCACGCCACGGAAGTGGAAAGCGGTATCCGGCGCGCGGACCGCGGAGGGCCGGCTGCACCAAGGAGCCGAGATCGCCCTGCTGCGCGACCTCCACCGCGCCCGATCACACTGAACCCCGCCGCAGGCACTCGCCCTGGCAGGTGACAGCAACCCCGCTCTGGTCGCGGTCGCCTCCCATGCCTTCGACGGCGCCTACTCGACCGTCATGGCCGTCATGGTCGCTGCCACGGTCGCCGGCGGGCTCGCGACCGGCCTTCTCCTGCGCCACCATGGTTCGGGCTCGACTCTGGCGGCCGATGTGAACCACTGACGGTATGGCCTCAGGCGGCCGGTTCGAGTGCCGGGTGACCGGCCCGCGCGACACCACGAGCGCGGGCCGGTCGTCACCCGGTCGGACCCTGCGGCGGGGGAGTGCCGCGGGCCCGTGAGCAGTCCCACGTGCTCGGCCTCCGCCTGCCCCGCATCCGGAGCAGTACACATATGGCCCCGGAGGCCGGTGTCCGATCAGGTTCGGCCGTGTCGCGTCCAGGTTCCTCTTCCCCCGGCTGTCATCAGTGTGGTGACGATGTGCGACCGGTTGCGTCCGCCTCGAAGAAGTCGCTCCGCGGCCAGGCCGAACGCCAGCGCGGGTCCCAGGAGGCCGAGGGTTTCGCCGGTGCCGAGGGCGAGCCCGGCGCCGGCGAGTCCGAGGCCGGTCTCCGCCGCGGCCCAGGCCAGACGCCCGGGCCGCTCCGCGGAGGCCGGCAGCTTTCGCCGGATCGCGCGGAGGAGGGCGGGCAGGGCGTCGTCGGCGGCCGACGCGTCCCCGGCGCGCAGCGCTGCTTGGAAGGCATCGCGCCGACGCGTCACGACCTCGTCCTGATGGATCTTCGCGATGTCCTGCCAGCCCAGTTCGGCGACCGCCGCGAGATGGCCCGGGGCCATGTTGTGCTCCGCCGGGCCGGTGGCTCCAGGGCCGGCAGGCTCGAAGAGTGCGTCTGTGGGGTGCCCGAGGTACAGCCCGATGTCGGCCGCTTCCGGGAGCGAACGGGGGGACGCGCCGTCGGTTCCCAAAGTGCGTTGCACCGCCGCGTTCCAAGCCTGTGTCGCGGTGTTCCAGATCGCCGTCCGGTGCGGCGGCTCCGACGCGTCGAGCCGGGCGAGGAGCATGGACCTGCGGTGCCGGTCCGCCGGATCCACGTGCGCGTCGACAAAGGCGAGGGTGCGCTCCACCGGGGCGTAGTCGTGGCCGGGGAGCCCGGGCAGTGCCGCCACCTCCTCCAGCACGTCGTGGTACGAGGAGGGGCGCGTCACGGCGCTCGTGCCCAGCGGCACTCCCGGCTCGCGGGAGAAGTGGTGAAGGGTCCAGGCCACGGCCTCCAGCCTGCGCCGGATGGCCCCGCCCTCCGCGTACCGTGCGCCCAGCGCGGTGCCCCGCGCGAACAGTGGCCCGGGATTCGCCTCCCCGCGCTCCAGTACCGCCTCGGACAGCCTGACCAGGGGTTCTGCGGTCTCGAACGAAGACGAGAGCCAGCCGGGCTCCAGAGCGCGGTGCAGGCCGGTGGTGACCAGGGCGAAGGGGTCGCTGTCGGCCGGGGCGGCGGTGGTGCAGCGCAGGAACGAGGGGCACCCGCGCACGAAGGACCGGAAGTCCTCCGTCTCGAACAGGGCCTGCACCGCATGGCTGTCGATGAGCTGTACGTCGCTCAGGACCACCGTGTGCCCTAACAGGGCCTGGATCTTCAGCATGACGGCCAAGGACGTGTCCTGCGGACCCCACCCGGACACGCTCAGGTGCTCACCGTCAAGCCAGTGGGCGTAGATCTCCATGCTTCCCCCGTCCCCCGCCGAGTGAGGGCATCCCCTCGGCAGCAGACCTTACGGCGAGGAAGCCAACCGCGCTAAGAATTCCATCGGTTGGGCCCCAGCCTCCACACCCCGCACTGCCTCAAGTCATCGCCTCTTCGAGTGGACTGGTGCGAAGGGCCTGCGTGAGGGTCGGTGCCCGATGCTCTCTGAAAGCTGCGCCAGCGACTACGATTGACGGCGACATCGCGTGTCGGTCACCGGCTGGGTGAGGCATGGAGGTGTCGGGACATGCCTCCGGAGGCATTCCTTGTCAGTCGAGTTGAACCACACGATCGTCCACGCCCGGGACAACCGAGAGTCCGCGGAGTTCTTCACGAACCTGCTCAACCTCGAGATCACCGCCGAGTGGGGGCCGTTCGTCGCGGTTGCCCTGAGCAACGGTGTCACGCTGGACTTCGCCACCATCCCCGCGGACAGCATCACCCCGCAGCACTACGCGTTCCTCGTCTCCGAGGAGGAGTTCGACGCGGCGTACGCACAGATCACACAGCGCGGTATCGAGCACTACGCCGACCCTCACCGGAAGCAGCCCGGCGCGATCAATCACAACGACGGCGGTCGAGGCGTGTACTTCATGGACCCGGCCGGCCACATCATGGCCAGAGGCGTGGACGGTGCCGGGCGTGACCACCACGAGGCCCCCGGCGCCCACGGTCTCCACCCGCTCGCGACCGGGGCCGCGCTCGCCGCCTGCGCCGTCCGCCCCGAACAACCGGAACCAGGCAGCCCCGGCCACGACGTGGAACACCTCGGTCGACCGGGTGTGGTGGTGGGGCCTGCCCCATCGGACCCGGCGGCCAGCCTCAGCCGATCGGCCCCGATCGCTCCGCCGGTCTCGGCGGCGTCGGCGAGCAGCCGGATACCGGCTCCCCCGGGCAGTACCACGTCTTCGGCCTCCTCGGGCCGTACGACGAGCGCGTTCACGCTGTCCGAACGCGACACCCGTGCCTGGCTCACCGACCGGAACGCGCACCCCGCACCCTTCGTGCGTCCGGACGGTCGAACCGCGTCTACGGAGACCTGGCCACCGACGCATCCCGTACGGACTCGGTGACCGCGGCCGGGAACACCGCGTCCGTACCCGGCACCGCGAGCACCGGCGGCCCTCGTACGCCAGCGAGAAGTCGGTTCATACGACAGAGGCCGGCGGCAGATGCCGCCGGCCCCGTCCAGTCGTGTGCCGGGTCAGCAGGCCCCGGCGGGCCGGTTGCGGACAACCAGGTCCGTCGAGCCGGTGGTGGCGTCGAGCCAGACGACCTGGCGTCCCGCGCCTGCTGCCGGATAGCTCTGCTCACCGCGGTTGCAGGAGACGCGCTCCATGCGGACGCCGTCGGTGGGCAGCTGCCACAGCTTGGGCAGTGACTCGTTGCGGTACCGGGTGTCGGGCGTCTCGCCGACGACGGTCACCGCGTCCTGCGAGACCGTGAGGTCGGAGGCGATGAGCGCGCCGGGCTTGTGCTCGTCGCTGATGGCATGCGCATCGGTGCCGTCCAGTGCGGAGCTCATGATGGTCAGTCGACCGTCGTCGCTGTCGTCGGTGTCGGCCAGCCAGAAGACCTTCGAGCCGTTGATGCCGGTCTGGCCGAGGCTCACCGGCTCGTCCAGCTGCTGGGTCATGACGGCCTTGCCGGTGGCGAGGTCGACGACCTCCACTCCGAGCCGGTAGGAGCCGCCCTGCGGGTACAGCTTCGCGTAGGCGATCCTGTTGTCACTGATGGAGGGCAGGGCGGTGAGGGTGTCCCACTTCTGTCCGTCCGTGAAGACGGGGGCCGGGTCGGAAGGGCGCTGGTAGCCGACGTGCCGACCGCCGAATATGTCGTACTCCTCGAACACGACGACGCTCTTCTCGACGCGCAGGCCCGCCACACCCGTGTACGAGCTGTACAGGGTCTTGACCGGCCCACCCGCGACGGGACGGGAGAGGAGG
Organism: Streptomyces sp. adm13(2018); assembly: GCF_008042145.1. Classification (GTDB taxonomy): domain Bacteria; phylum Actinomycetota; class Actinomycetes; order Streptomycetales; family Streptomycetaceae; genus Streptomyces. Next base: position 726,927 of record NZ_RDBH01000141.1, on the reverse strand, counting down.
TCGACCGAGGTGGGACCGTAGGCCGTCCAGACGACCGTCCTGCCGTCCGTGGCCGGCGCCGTGTGGTACCTGCCGTCGTTGGGGCTGATCACCTTGGTACCGCCCTTGCCGTCCAGACGGCCGGCGTAGACGGAATAGGGCTCGGACCCGTCGTCGTTCGACTTGGACGCCGTCCACCAGCCACCGCCGGCGCCCACGCCGGAGTCGGTGGTGTTGAGCCTGCCGAAGAGCGTGTCCGTGTCCACGCCCAGGGCCTGCTCCCAGCCCGGGACGATGCCGTGGGCGTTGAACGACCGCTTGACCGTGTTCTGCTGGGCGGACGTCACGCCGATCGCCCGGGCCGCCGCGAGCACCGCGTTGCGCGCCTCGGTGAAGCCGTCGACCGGAGTCATGTACTCGGTCAGGGCCTTGTAGACGATCCTGTCGGCCAGCGCGCCGCCGAGGTCCTCGCGCATGTCCCACAGCGCGCCGGAGAGGATCGTCGAGTTCAGGTGCACGCCGCCGTTGTCGGTGGCGAAGGAGACGCCCAGGAAGTTCTTCGAGGTCGTCGCCCCGTCGTTGAGGTCGCGAAGGGCGCAGTCGGAGGCCGCCTTCGTACGGCACAGGTTCTCACCGATCAGGCCTGCCGCCGGATCGCTCATCGGCGTCCCGCTCGCCGTGACATCGATGGCGTTGCCGAAGTAGTCGGCGATGGCCTCGTTCAGGGCGCCGGACTGACCCGCGTAGACCAGGTTCGCGGTGTGCTCGACGACCCCGTGAGTCATCTCGTGCCCGACGACGTCGGTATCGGCCGACAGCGGCTTGAACTCCGAGTCCCCGCCGCCGTACACCATCTTGGTGCCGTCCCAGAAGGCGTTGACGTAGGGCATGCCGTCATACGTCACGCCCACGAGGGAGTTGACGGTCGAGCCCCTGCCGTCCAGGCCGTCACGCCCGTGGTTCTTCTTGAAGTAGTCGTAGACCTGGCCCGCGTTCCAGTGGGCGTCCACCGCACCCGAGTCCGTCGCGCCGGGGCCGAACGCGGTCGTCGGGGAGGAGAACATCCTCAGGCCGGAGGGCCACCTGCCGGAGGCCTCCGACACCGACCTGTCACGCGCGTCCCAGGTGGCCAGCAGACCCTTGGTGGTGCCGCGCATCCGCGCCGCGTCCGCCAGGAGATAGCCGCCGCTGGAGGCGTCGTACGCCACGTCCAGAGAGGTGGCCGCGCCGTTCAGCCGGGTTCCCGACCCGGTCTCCGGGACCAGGTCCTTGGGAGGGGTGGGCGGCGCGTCCGCCACCTCCCCCTCGGGCGCGTCACCGGGAGTCAGGGTTCCGGGCGCGGCCATCGTCTTCAGCGCGCTGTACTGAAGGGCCGGATAGCCCGAGCGCGCGTCGACGTACACCTCCTCCACGACAGGAGCCCCGGTACCGGGCGCACTGCCGCGCACGGTCACGCGGTAAGCCAGCACCCCGGTGCCCTGGGGAAGGACGACGAGTCCCTTCGCCTCCCCGCTCAGCCCCTTGGTCTCCCTGCTCAGCCCCTTGGCCTCGTCGGCGCTGCCTTCGGCGCGGGGGGCCTGGCCGATGGCGAGGGCGTCGCTCAGCCGGCGGGCCGTCGATGCCACGGCGCGCCGCACAGCGAGCTCCTGCCCGATGCGGGGGGTGACGTCGGTGGCGAGGGCGGTGAAGTAGTGCCCGGAGGTGCCGGTCACCACCCTTCCGCCGTCCTGTTCCTCCATACGGACCACGTACTGGCCGCCCAGCACGTCGATCCCGCGGTGTTTCTGCTGCAGCCGGACCGTCGAGCCCGTGGAACCGGCGATCGTCGCCAGGGGCACGAGGTCGCTGCCCGCCCGGGGGATCTTGTACCGGCTCTTGTTCGCGGCGAGGTGCTGCCGGGCCGCGTCGGCAGGAGCGGCCTTGGCGTCGACGGGCTCACGAATGCCCTCGATCAGCACCGGCGTGGCGGTGTCCTGGCCGGGCTGGGCGTTCACGGGGCCGACGTCGGGGTCGACCGCCCACGCGGGTGAGGCCTGCAAGGTCGTTGCAGTGGCCAGCAGAACCGCGATCGAACCGGCGGAGCGAAGGTGTTTCCGCCATATCCGCCTCGACGCTGTCTCGGCAGCGGACGAGGGCGAGTTGAGCTTGGGCAAGGGATCTCCTCAACCATGAGTGCCTGTGGAGTCGCTGTGTGTCGCCGATATGCAAGCGCCGGGGGCCCCTCCAGCACCAGAGCTCGACCCCCCTCGGAAGTGGCCACGCATACTTGTGAGGGTTCTGTGAGCGGGTCAAACTGCTCAGCATGATCGATACCGACCCGTACGACCTGACCCCGAGCCGTACGCGGGACGACAGCCGGTCGGCAGCCGGCCCGGCCGCCGCACTGCGCACCCTGATCCGGCGCCGCCAGGAACTTCTGCATCAGGAGTTCGCCGACCTCAAGTCGCTGGGCTCCTACGCCGAGCGCCTGGTCGACCGACTTCCACCCGAACCATTACGCCGCGAACTCCACAGAGACATCGAGATACTCGGCGACACCCACGTCGTTGCGGCCCGACTGGACACGTTGTTGGAGGACGCCGGGACGGAGGTGTTCATCGTGGATCGGCAGAACCCGATGCAGCACGCACGGGACGGCGAACCGGAGCCGTTCGGCGTGGGCTGCGGCCGTATCCGCGCATTGCTGGCACGTGGAATCGCCGTACGGGTCCTCCTGGACCGCAGGAGGGCCGACTTCCCGGATCGGGCGAAGGCCCTGATCGGGCTCACCGGGCCGGGCCTGGAGACACGTGTGGGCGTGGGGCTGCCGACGGGCCTTGTCGTCGTCGACCGGTCCAGAAGCCTCCTGTCCGCGACGAACACGGACGGACCCACCGGGGTGGCACATGTGCTGGGGAAGTCCCTCTCGCACAGGGCCGCCCTGCCGCTCTTCGACGCACTGTGGCGACGCGCCACACCGGTCGGCGGCGTGGGGAGCCCGTTGACCGCCGACCAACGCGAGCTCCTGGGGCTCCTCGCCGCCGGACTGAAGGACGAGTCCATCGCACGGCGCCTCGGCGTGCACGTGCACACCGCGCGCCGGCGGATAAGCCGCATGCTCGACGAACTGGGGGCCGAAACCCGCTTCCAGGCGGGCGTCCAGGCCACGATCCGCGGCTGGCTCCATCCCACCCCCTGACCTGTTCGGCAGTGGCGGTGGCCGAAACGGAATGCCCGGCCCGGGACCGGCCGACGAGGAGGCCCCCGCCGTTCTCGCAGCTGCGCTCTCCGGACGGCGGCGGGAGCCTCAGGGGGTGTCAGGCCGGGATCGGGATGGTGAGGGGGAGACCGAGCAGGTCAGGGGTCGGCTCGCCGTCACGCTCGGCGGACGGACCGGTCGGCGCTCCGGGGTCTTCCGTCGAGCCGTGTCGACGGGCCCTCCGTCCGTGGTAAAGGTCACTGTCACCGGCTTTGCGTGAACCGCTGCACCGATGTTCTCCGATGCGGGTTCAGATCTAATGTGGCGGTTTACATCGTTCTCCAATGAAGAAGAGGGTTTCAGTAGCCTTGGACAGACCTGATGTGGTGGAGCGGTCGCTGCGGGAGGCCGCCCCCCATGAGATCTTCGACGTGATCCGTTCCGCCATCGAGCGCCGCCACGGAGCCCGGGCGGTCGACCTGTTGTTGGTCGACTACGCCCTGACGAGGTTGCAGCCGGTGGGCGTACTGCCGCACACGCGCGAGCCGGTGTCGGTGCACGGAAGCGCTCCGGGCCGGGCATTCGGCGCACAGGACGTGCACATCGTGTACGACGCGTCGCAGTCCGCGATCACCGTGCACGTACCGGTCAGCGTGCGGGGAGACCGGCTCGGCGTGCTCAGCGTCGTGCTGCCTGCTCCAGAGGGCGAGCGCCCCGCCCCTGAGGTGCTTGAGGACCTCCAGCAGTGTGCGGATGCCCTGGCGCACGAAGTGGTGGTCGCGGAGCGTGATACGGATCTCTTCCTGCAGGCGCGTCGAGCCGACCGGCTGACTCTGGCCGCCGAGATGCAGTGGCAGCTGCTGCCGGGGCGTTCATGCTCTCGTCCCGAGTACAGCCTCGGTGCCCAGCTTGAGCCGGCCTATGCCATCTTCGGCGACTCCTTCGACTGGTCCGCCTCCGCCGAGAACCTCTTCGTGACCGTGAGCAACGGCATGGGTGAGGGCATCGCCGCGGCGCTGCTGACGAATCTCGCGATCAACGCGCTCCGCAACGCGCGCCGGGCCGGACTGAGCCTCTGCGATCAGGCCGCCCTGGCGGATCAGGCGGTCTACGGGCAGTACGGGGGGCGTCAGTATCTGTCCACACTGCTGTTCCGGTTCCACCTCCCGACCGGGCACGTGGAGATCATCGACGCCGGCTCCCCGAAGGTGTGGCGGGTACGCGGAGGAGTCGTGGAGACGATCGCTCTGGAGGCCCAGATGCCTCTGGGAATGGTCGAGGACACCGTCTACGTCTCGCAGAGCTTCCAGATCGAGCCCGGAGACCGACTGCTGTTCATCAGTGACGGTATCTACGACGCCCTGTCCCCGAGCGGGGAGAAGTACAGCCTGCGTGCCCTGGCGGCGTCGATCAGCAACACGCGTCTCCTCCCCGCCGCGCAGGTTCCCCGGGCGATGCTGCAGGAACTGCTGGGGCACCGGGGCTCCGGTCCGGCGACAGACGACTCGCTGGTGATGTGCCTGGACTGGCACGGCACCACCCCCTCCGTGTCTGCGGACCGAGGCGCAGAGTATGAGGAGCTTTTGTGAGAGCCCTGTGACCAACCCCTCCCATGGTCTGATCGCAGACGGGGGCGGGTTGCCAGATAGGGGTGCCGGGGAGGATCGTTGCCTGCAAGCAACTGTCTAGTCGATGAGGTGAGGGACTCGCCCAGCGGGTCCTCAACATTTGGTCTCCACCCAAGCCCATGCCGACCAGGTCCCCGCGCAGGAACCCTCCTGGGGCCCGGCCCCCTACCCCGTTCTCGTCGCTGACGTCCACGGTGCTGTCGTGCGGTGCAACGCCGCCGCACACCTTCTTCTGCCCGCCGCGACACCGGGGGCCCTGCTGGCGGACACGGTTCCGGACTGGCTCCGCGAAGCGCACTCCGCCCTCAGTGTCCCCGGACCGCATGCGGCCCCCTTAGAGGCGGAGGCGCTGAGCGGAACGATCGGGGAGCGGATCTTCGAGGCGCATCCCAGCGTTCGGGGCGACGGATCGGTGGTCTGGTGGCTGGTGGACGACACCGACCGCCGGCTCGCCCGAGAAGCTCTCCACCTGGAGCGGGAGCGAAGCGCATTCCTCGCGGAGGCGTCGACCGCCCTGCTGTCCTCGCTCAACCTCGGGCGCTGTATGGACGTGACCGCGCAGATGGCGGCTGAGAACCTCGCCGATGCGGCGCTGGCCGTCGCACCGGCTCGTGGTCAGCGACTGCCGGTGGTCACCTGCCTGCGCGGCGGTGCTCCCGCCCTGTCGACCGTGACGGTGGACCCCACCGCCGTGCCGGGACTGGGCGAGGCGCTGCGCGGGTTCCCGCCGGTGCCCTCACGGTGGATCGACCCGGCCGCGGCCCCCGCGTGGATGCTGCCCGAGGGATTCGGACCGGTCGGCTCGATAGTGATCACTCCGCTGCCCGGGCACGGTGTCCCGGCGGGCGCGCTCATCCTGCTGCGCAAGTCGGAGAGCACGGCGTTCAGTGCCGAGGAGGAGGTGTTCGCGCGGCTGTTCGCCGCCCGCGCCGGGGCCGCGATGTCCGCCGCCCGCCTGTACGCGGAGCAGACCGCGATCACCGACGTGCTGATGCGGGAACTGATGCCCCCGGTGCTGCACCACATCTCCGGGGTCGACTACGCCGGCCGCTACCGGCCCTCCGCGGACCACGAGCGCATCGGCGGCGACTTCTACGACGTCCATCCCGCGGCCGTCGAGGGCGAGGCCTCCCTGGTCTCCATCGGAGACGTCTGCGGCAAGGGGCTGGAGGCCGCCGTCCTGACCGGCAAGATCCGCAACACCCTGCACGCTCTGCTGCCCATGGCCGATGACCACCAGCGGATGCTCAGCCTGCTGAACACCGCACTGCTGAGCTCCCACCACACCCGGTTCGCCACGATGATCCTGGCCTCCGCCGTACGGCGCGGGAGCATGGTGGACCTCAGGCTCACGAGCGGTGGCCACCCCAACCCGCTGATCGTCCGGGCCGACGGAACCGTGGAGGAAGCCGACACCCACGGCACCCTGATCGGAGCCATCCCCACCGTCTCGGCCACCACCGCTGCCGTCTCCCTCGCCCCCGGTGAATCGTGCGTCCTCTACACCGACGGCATCACCGAAGCCCGGGGAGGGCCGATGGGCAATGCCCTGTTCGGCGACGCGCGGCTCAGACGCGCGCTCTCCCAGTGCGCCGGCATGCCCGCCGAGGGAATCGCGGAGCACGTACAGATGCTGGCCGCCCAGTGGCTGGGCAACCGTTCGCACGACGACATGGCCGTCGTCGTGATCTCCGCTCCCCGCACCCACCACCTGAGCGCAGTGGACGGACACACCCGGGGCAGGTACACCCCGTGAGCACCAGCACCAGCACCAGCACCAGCACCAGCACCCCGCCGCGCGTTCCTCCCGCCGGACAGATGGAGCAACTCGCGAATCAGCTGTGGCAGGCCGTCTCGGACATGGACGAACACACGGCCACCGAGCTGGTGCTGCGCGTACTCGACGAGGGCACGGATGCGGAGAACGTCCTGCTCGATGTGATCGCCGTGGTCCAGGGGCGCGTCGGAGAGGAATGGGCGGCCAACCGGATGAGCGTCGCCCAGGAGCACGCGGCGACCGCCATCAACGAGCGTGCCGTCGCCGCGGTCGCCGCCCATCCCGCCGCCCGCACACCTGTGACCTGCGGCAGGATCACCGTGGCATGCGTGGACGGAGAATGGCACGCCCTGCCCGCCCGCCTGCTCTCCGAGGTACTCAAACTGCGCGGCTGGCAGGTCGACTACCTCGGCGCCCAGGTGCCGACCCCGCACCTGATCGCCCACCTCCACAGCACCCGCGCCGACGCCGTCGCGCTCTCCAGCTCCATCGCGACCCGTCTGCCGACCGCGCACGCGGCGATCACCGCCTGCCAGGCCATCGGCGTACCCGTCATCGCCGGCGGTGCCGCCTTCGGACCCGAGGGCCGCTATGCCGCGCTGCTGGGCGCGGACGCCTGGGCCCCCCACGCCCGAGGCGCCGCCGACCTCCTCAGCACACGCCGGATGCCTCGGCCGACGCCCGACCATCAGCAGTTCGACGACCTGCCACACCTGGAGGACCAGGAGTACACCCTGGTCGCCCGGAGCGACACCGCGCTCGTGCAAGCGGTCTTCACCGCCCTGGAAGAAGCCTTCCCCCCGATGCGCGCCTACGATCACGCCCAGCGCGAGCGCACCGCGGAAGACCTCGCGCACATCGTCGAGTTCCTCGCCACCGCTCTCTACCTCGACGACGAGGACCTGTTCACCTCGTTCATCACCTGGACCGCGCAGATCCTGAACGCACGAGGAGTCCCCGCCGCCGGCCTGCCGCCGGCCCTGGACCTCATGGCCCGTGAACTCAAGGACTTTCCCCGGGCCACCCGCATGCTCAAGGCCGCAAGCCGAACCCTCACCACCGCCAGGACCCCCGCATGACCACTCACCCCGAACAGCACCTGCACCTGACCACGGTCGACTCCCCGGACAGCATCCGCATAGAGATCCACGGAGACCTCGACCACGACAGCGCCGGCCTCCTCGTGGAGGAGGCGACCGCCCAGCTCGCAGCCCGGCCCAGCCTCGCCGACCTGCATCTGCACTGCGCGCACCTCGGCGCCATCGACTCCATGGGCCTGTCCGCCCTGCTCATGATCCACCGGCGCACCACCGCGGCGGGCGTGCGACTGCACATGGAGGACAGACCGGCGACACTGGACCGCATCCTCCACGTCACCGGAACGTTCGACTACCTCACGGCCGCACAGCCCGTCAGCCCCGCGCGGACCACGGGGCCCGACGACGGCGCTCACGCGGCTCCCTCCACCGGCCAAGACGGCAGTACCTGAGCCACAGCACGGCCGTCCACCGGGCACCTCTACACACCGACGGGGAAACAGTGACCACGCCAGACGCAGCCCCCAACGCGACCCTCCACCACACCACTCACTCGGCCAGCACCATCACCGAGCTCCTCGACGTCATGTGGGAGCGCGCCAGGCACGCCACCAGCCACGACACAGCACCCAGCTCCACATCCCAGCTGCGCCTGATGTACGTCATCGACCACGAGGGCGGCATACGCATGCGCACCGCATGCCGGCGCCTCGCCTCAGCCGCCCCCACCGTCACCCGCATGTGCGACAGGCTGCAGGCCATCGGCTTCCTCGAACGGCTGCCCTGCCCCGACAACGGCCGTGAGATCCTCCTGCGGCTCACCCCCACCGGCAAGGAACACCTGCAACGCATCCGCGACGAGCGCGACTCGGTGCTCCATCAGGCCATCAGCCAGATGCCCCCGAACCAGCGCCACGCCCTGGCAGCCGGCCTCGCAGGACTCCTGGCACAACTCGACACCACCCACAGCGGCGACCTGCAACCTCCCGGTGCCTTCTCCGCGGCCTGAAGGACTACTCGACGTCTCTCGCCGACCGTGGTCCCGCCCGCCCGGGTCCACGCGGGTACCGCGGGTCTGCGCCGGCGGGCCGCGTACCGCGCGGGCCGCGACCGGGAACGCGGATGGACCCCGACCCTGGGGGAAGGGGGTCGGGGTCCATCCGAGCCGCGGGCCGTGGCCGACGGCGGGGGGTGTGGTCAGTGGTGGCGGAAGGTGTCCTTGACGTCTTCCTTGGCCTGGCGGGCGTTGCCCTTGGCCTGGTCGGAGTGGCCCTCGGCGGTCATCCGCTCGTTGCCGAGTGCGCGGCCCGTCATCTCCTTGGCCTTGCCCTTGGCCTGCTCGGCCTGCGCCTTGGTCTTCTCGGTGCCCGACATGGGGACCTCCTCGTGTAGTACCGGGTTGGTCGTGACCACCGCCTGCTCGCGATCCCGAGGTCCGAAACCTGCACGGCGGAAATCTCCTGATCCCCCAAGGCCGCAGGCCCGCTCAGGCGTGACGTAGCGGGAAAAGGCATGGTGCCGGCAAGTGAGGAGCTCCGGGGTGGCGGCCGTGAAACAGCAAGGGCCTGCTCACCTCCCAGACCGGTGGCCGTCCCGGCCCGAACCGAGTGCGATGTGTGAGGCTGCAGGCGTGGTTCTCTACCATGAGGTCGTTGTCGGTGAAAGCTTCGGGCGGAGGAAGCCGCAGGTGTTCTCGGTACAAGTCACCCACAGGGTGCGGTGCGCGGTGTTCGCGCTGCGCGGGGAGCTCGACTTCGACAGCATGGTCCAGCTCCAGGAAGCCGGCGACAAGGAGCTGGCCAGGGGGCGGGGGGCGGGGGCTGTGGTCGCGGACTGCAGCCGCCTGACGTTCTGCGACTCCTCCGGCATAGGTGTGCTGGTGCGGCTCTGGCAGGACCTGGCCACGCAGGAGCGAGCTCTGCGTCTTGCGGCGGTGCCCAGCACCGTGGTCCGCCTGTTCTCCCTGACGGGCCTTGACCAGGTCTTCGCCGTATACGCCGACGTCGAACAAGCCTTGGCAGTGGACACTGACCACGGCGCCATCGTGGATGCCGACCTGAACGGTCCGGCACAGCCCAAGGAGAGGCAGACAGCATGACGCGCGTACCGGGGCAGCATGTCTCCCCGCCTGCCGGGACGGCAGATGCGCGCGCCGCTGCCGCCACCGGAGCCGACCACGACGTGCGAGCGCTGTTCGGGCACTCGACGGCCGTGTTCGCCTCGCTGGCCGGGCCGGCGCACATGCTGGAGAACGCGAACGAGGCATTCTTCACCGCCATCGGCGGTGCCGAGCGCACCCGCACCGGCCTGCCCCTGGGGCGCCTGATGCCGGAACTCGTCGAGCAGGGCTTCATCGGTCTGCTCGACCGGGTCTACCGCACCGGCGCGCTCTACACCGGGCGGGAGGCCCGGGTGGTGCTGGGCGTGGGTCCGACGGCGCGGGAGGCGTTCTTCGACTTCACCTACGAGCCCCGCCTGGACGCGGGCGGCAATGTCATGGGCGTGCGCGTCATCGGGGTGGAGACCACCCAGATCAAGCAGGCCCAGCGACTGACAGCCGAGCACCGGGCGCTGCTGGAGCAGATCGCCCGCCAGGCCCCGCTGCCCGACGTCCTGGACGGCATGGCCCGCGCGATCGAGGAGCTGGCACCCGAGGAGATCATGGTCTCCGTGCTCCTCGCCGACGCCGACGGCCAGCACCTGCACCACGGTGCCGCCCCGAGCCTGCCCGCCTTCTACAACCAGGCCATCGACGGCATCGCCACCGGCGAGGGCGTCGGCTCCTGCGGTACCGCCGCCCACCGCCGGACGCCGGTGATCGTCACCGACATCGCCACCGACCCCTTCTGGGACGACTTCCGCGACCTGGCCGACAAGGCCGGCGTGGCCGCCTGCTGGTCCACCCCGATTCTGGCCCGCGACGGCTCACTGCTCGGCACCTTCGCGATGTACCACCGCGTCCCGCGGGCCCCCCAGGACGCCGACCTCGCACTCGCCCGGGTCTTCGCGGGCACCGCCGCCCTCGCCATCGAACGCCACCAGGCCCAGCAGGCCCAGCAGGCAGCGGAGGCCCGCGAGAAGGCCGCCCGCGACGACCTCGCCTTCCTCCTCAACGCCAGCACCACCCTCTCCTCCGATCTGGACGCCACCCACACCTTCCAGCGCCTGGCCACCTCCTGCGTCCCGCGCCTGGCACCCCTGTGCGCCATCGACGTCGTCGAGAACGGCCGGGTACGGCGCGTCGCCACCGCCGCACCCACCGAAGAAGAGCGCGACCTGCTCGCCTCCCACATCCCCGTCTACGACGCCGAGGACGACGCCGTCGCCCGCGTCCTCGCCTCCGGGACCAGCGAGATCGCCCGCCGCACCCCCACCGGCCCGGGCCCCTGGCACGACCTGGGCATCACCGGCTACGTGTGCGTCCCCCTGACCGACCGCGACAGCGTCATCGGCACCATGACCCTCCTGTCCGCCGGCGAGCACACCTTCGACGGCCACACCGTCGCCCTGGCCGAAGAACTCGCCTCCCGCGCCGCGCTCGCCACCCGCAATGCCCGCCAGTACACCCACCGCGCCGCCCTGGCCCGCGACCTGCAAGCCGGCCTCCTACTGGCCGACCTGCCGCAGGTCCCCGGCGCCGAGGTGGCCACCTACTACCACCCCGCCGGCGAGGGCCTCGACATCGGCGGCGACTTCTACGACGTCTTCCCCCTCGAGGACGGCCGGTGGGGCTTCCTGCTCGGCGACGTCTGCGGACGCGGCGCCATCGCCGCCACCACCACCGCCCTGGTCCGCCACACCGCCGAGGGCCACAGGCCGGGCAGCATGCCGAGCGCGCCCACACCGTCGCCCAGCACTACGCCTGGTGGGCCGCGCACCCCTCCGTCACCCCCGAGCGGGCGGCCGCCGAGTCCGACGCCCTGCTCGCCGCCCTGTCCGTCCTCGTCGCCGGCCACGGGAGCACCCCCGAGACGGAGGCCGAGCACCGCGCCACCGCCGTCCTCCTCGCCCGCGGTTGATCGGGTCCATGGTCCAAGCCCCCAAGAAGCGGTGTCCGGTGCCCGCCGGGTGGGTCCGTCAATGTGCAGGCGACCGAACCCTAGACCGTGGTCAGGCGCTCGGGAACAGGTGGGGTGCCCACGAGACCCAGTCGTCACGGTCTTGTGAGGATTGCGCGTGACGCCGGGTTCGCACGGCTGCTTCACACGGGTGTCACCGGCGGGACGCCCCGCGGCGGCTTCGCGCCGGAGCCCTCCGCTCCGGGTGGTCACACCCGGGGCAGCGACTCCAGCGCGAGACCGCCCTCGATGGCGAGGATGCGGTGCAGCTTGGTGGCGACGAGCAGCCGCTGCATCTGGGGCGGGACCCCGCGCAGGACGAGCCGTCGGCCGCAGCGGCCCGCGCGCCGGTGGGCGCCCATGATGACGCCGAGTCCGGTGGCGTCCCAGGAGTCGAGACCGGTCAGGTCGAGCACCAGGTCGCCGACGCCGTCGTCGACGGCCGAGTGCAGGACCGTACGGGCGTCCGCCGCGCTGCGGACGTCGAGGCGGCCCCCGACGACCAGCTCGACTTGGTCGCCCCTGATGTGCATATGCGCTCCCCGAGAGTGCTCCGTCTTCGCAACAACTGACTGCCGCACCGGCAGATACGTTGCGCCTTGTCAGCGAACCGATACCGAAATTCACCCCACGGGGTGAGGCGGGGCCGCAGGCCGTGCTCAGTACTTGTAGAAGCCCTGCCCGCTCTTGCGGCCGATGTCACCCGCGTCCACCATCCGGCGCATCAGTTCCGGCGCCGCGAACTTCTCGTCCTGGGACTCGGTGTAGATGTTGGTGGCCGCGTTCACCAGGATGTCGATGCCGGTGAGGTCGGCGGTGGCGAGCGGGCCCATGGCGTGGCCGAAGCCGAGCTTGCAGGCGATGTCGATGTCCTCGGCCGTGGCGACGCCGGACTCCTGGAGCTTGGCGGCCTCGACGACGAGGGCGGTGATGAGCCGGGTGGTGACGAAGCCGGCGACGTCGCGGTTCACGACGATGCAGGTCTTGCCGACCGACTCGGCGAACTCCCGCGCGGTGGCGAGGGTCTCGTCGCTGGTCTTGTAGCCGCGGACGAGCTCGCAGAGCTGCATCATCGGGACCGGGGAGAAGAAGTGGGTGCCGACGACGGCCTCGGGCCGGGCGGTCACCGCGGCGATCTTGGTGATCGGGATCGCGGAGGTGTTGGAGGCGAGGACGGCGCCGTCCTTGGCGACCTTGTCGAGCGCGCGGAAGATCTCGTGCTTGACGTCGAGGTTCTCGAAGACGGCCTCGACGACGATGTCGGCGTCGGCGACGGCCTCCAGCTCGGTGGTGGCGGTGATCCGGCCGAGCGCGGCCTCGGCGTCGGCGGCGGCCAGCCCGCCCTTCGCGACGAACCGGTCGTACGACGCCTTGATGCCGTCGGTGCCCCGGGTGAGCGCGGCGTCGGTGACGTCACGCAGGACGACGTCCCAGCCCGCCTGTGCCGAGACCTGCGCGATGCCGGATCCCATGAGTCCGGCCCCGATGACGGCGAGCTTCCTGGCCACGATCTTCCACCCCTTTAACGCCTGTTCACTTCTGGCTCCTCGGCGGAGATTAGCGGTCGGGAGCCGCCATGTGACCGTGAAGTAATGCGCGTCACGCCCTGTTTGACGGACGTCACACTCGCAGCACCCCGTTCGGCCACCCGTACGGCCGTGGCGTACCCGCGGGGGTATGCGGTCGCGTGCACCGCCGGGCCGGCGCGCACCCCGAGGCCACGAGCCGTCGCGCGGCCACTGCACGACGCCGACGCTGCTGTACGGGGGGGGCTCGCCGCCCTCGCCCTGACGGCGCTCGCCGTGACGGTCGGCACACGGACGTTCCGGAGGGCCGGTGCGTAACTAGGCTGGACCCATGGTCAATCTGACGCGCATCTACACCCGTACCGGCGACCAGGGCACCACGGCCCTCGGCGACATGAGCAGGACCGCCAAGACGGATCTGCGGATCTCGGCCTACGCCGACGCCAACGAGGCCAACGCCGCCATCGGCACGGCCATCGCCCTGGGGCAGCTCGACGAGGAGGTCGTGAAGGTCCTCGTCCGGGTGCAGAACGACCTGTTCGACGTGGGCGCGGACCTCTGCACGCCGGTGGTGGAGACCCCCGAGTACCCGCCGCTGCGCGTCGAGCAGTCGTACGTGGACAAGCTGGAGGGTGACTGCGACCACTTCCTGGAGTCGCTCGAGAAGCTGCGCTCCTTCATCCTGCCGGGCGGCACGCCCGGGGCGGCCCTGCTGCACCAGGCGTGCACGGTGGTCCGGCGGGCGGAGCGCTCCACCTGGGCGGCCCTGGAGGTGCACGGCGAGACGATGAACGCCCTCACCGCCACCTACCTGAACCGGCTGTCAGACCTGCTCTTCATCCTTGCCCGTACGGCGAACAAGGAGGTCGGGGACGTGCTCTGGGTCCCGGGCGGGGACCGCTGAGCTCTCTTCGGGGGCCTTCTCGGGGGCCTTCTCGGGGGCCTTCTTCGGCCAGATCGCGTAGGTGAGCGCGATCAGGCCGTGGATGCCGGCCGCCCGCCAGGCGACGAACATCCAGCCGTAGAGGCCGTCGGTGTTCCCGTCCTCGCCGACGTACAGGGCGGCCAGGAACAGCAGGCCCGAGGCGACGGCCGCCGCGACCACCGAACCGAGCCAGACCCTGCCCTCGTGGCGGGCCCGGGCCATCCCGTACCGCGGGGGCTTCGGGGGCGGCGGTGCGCCGCCGAAGCGGTGGGCGGCGTGGCCGTCGAGCCACTTCACGGTGCGGTGGCCGTGGCCGACGGTGTACCCGATGTAGAGGGCGGCGAGGCCGTGCTTCCAGCTGGGGTCGGCCCCGTTCTTGAGGTCGATCGCGGTGACGACCAGGAGCAGGACCTCCAGGAGCGGCTCGCAGAGCAGCAGGGCGATCCCCGTCCGGGGCATCTTCAGGAGGTAGCGGGCGGCGAGGCCGGCGGCCAGCAGCACCCAGAAGCCGACCTCGCAGACGACGATCAGCGTGACGATCACGACGGTTCCCCTTTCGGTACCCCCTCAGCGTCTCCCGCGGTCCGGCCCGGATCGTCGTCGCCGATGACGAACCGCGTCTACATCCTTCGACGGAGGACGGATCAGCCCGGACGAGGAGGTCGGGGGACGCCCGGCCGTGTTGGATGAGGACGTGACACTCCCCCGCCCGCACCGCTTCGACCTGCTCATGGGCCTCCTCGGGTTCTCCTGCGGACTGCTCCTGTGGTCCTTCGGGCTCTACACGGCGGGTGACCGCATCCTCGACCAGCGGTGGGCGGCGCTGGTCCCGCTCGCGGCGATGGCCGCGGCGGAGACCGTGCGCCGGACGATGCCGCAGACGGCGATCGTCGTCGGCACGGTCGCGGTCGTCGGCGACCAGTTCACCAACGGGAACCTGCTCACGATCCTGATGTTCACGGACGTGGTCTACGCGGCCGTCGTCTACGGCACTCCCGCCACCGCCCGCCGGGTCCCCTACACGACCGGCCTGGTCACGGTGGCGGTCACCGTCGGCTTCCTCGTCTGGTGGCAGAACGCGATCGCGCTGCTCGTCGGGGTCCTCACCGGCATGATCTCCTTCCTGCCCGCGATGACCGGCGCCGTCGTGCGCAACCACCGGGAGGCGGCCGAGGCGGCCTGGCTGCGGGCCGAACAGACCGCGCTGCTCGCCGAGATGGACCGCACCCAGGCCGTGGTGGCCGAGCGGGCCCGGATGGCCCGCGAACTGCACGACATGGTCGCGAACCACCTGTCGGCGATCGCGATCCACTCCACCGCCGCGCTCTCGATCGACGAGCCGGCCACCACCCGGCAGGCGCTCACCGTGATCCGGGAGAACAGTGTCGAGGGCCTCGCGGAGATGCGGCGGCTCATCGGCCTCCTCCGGGACGGCGACGGCGACACGGAACCGGCCGCCGCCCCCACCCTCGCCGGTCTGGACGCGCTGGTCGACCAGGCACAGGCCAACGCCCGGCCGAGCGGTCTCGACCTCGCCCTGCGGGACACCCGGGAGAGCACGGCGGGACTTCCGGCACCGGTGGAGCTGGCCGCGTACCGGATCGTGCAGGAGTCCCTGACCAACGCGCTGAAGCACGCGGCGCCGGGCGAGGTCCTGGTGCTGCTCGGCCGGGGCCCGAGGGCCCTCACGGTCGAGGTGACCAGCCCGTACGGGGAGCGCCCCGGCCCGACGGCGCCGGGCTCCGGGGCTGGTCTGGTGGGGATGCGGGAGCGGGTGGCGCTGCTCGGCGGGGTCTTCGAGGCGGGTCCGGCGACGGACGACGGCGGGCGGAGACTGTGGCGGGTGCGGGCGGAGCTGCCCGTGGACGAGAGCGACGAGGAGCGGGCATGACAGTGCGGGTGGTGGTCGCCGAGGACCAGTCCGCGGTACGGGCGGGCCTGGTGCTCATCCTGGGCAGCGCGCCGGACATCGAGGTCGTCGGCGAGGCGGCGGACGGCGAGCGGGCGGTGGAGCTCGCCCGGGCGCTCCGCCCCGACCTGGTCCTGATGGACGTGCAGATGCCGCGGATGGACGGGGTGACGGCGACCGGGATCGTCGTGTCGGAGGGGCTCGCCGACGTGCTGGTCCTCACGACCTTCGATCTCGACGCCTATGTCTTCGGGGCGCTGCGGGCGGGGGCGTCGGGCTTCCTGCTGAAGAACGCGGAGGCGCGGGAGCTGATCGAGGCGGTGCGGACGGTGGCGCGCGGCGAGGGGCTGATCGCCCCGGCGGTGACCCGGCGGCTGATCGCGGAGTTCGCGGCGACGGGCCGTCCGGTCCGGGAGCCGTCGGGGACGGACCCGTCGGTGCTCGACGTCCTGACGCCCCGGGAGCGGGAGGTGCTGTCGACGCTGGGGCAGGGGCTGTCGAACGCGGAGATCGCGGTACGGCTCGACATGGCGGAGGCGACGGTGAAGACGCACGTCAGCAAGGTGCTGGGGAAGCTGGCGCTGCGGAGCAGGGTCCAAGCGGCCGTGCTGGCACAGGAGTTGGGGGTCTGACGGAGCTCACCGACGTTGGTCTGGACCTCTTGACGGTTGGTCCAGACCTTTCTACGCTCGCGGGGCGCGCGCATCTTCACGGACCACCGGACCACCCCCACCTCCGTCCGCAACTTGAGGAGCACCGTTGAGCACTCAAGCACCGACGCGCAGAACAGGGTTCAGACACCGGGCCGCCGCCGGCCTGACCGCCCTGATCCTGCCCCTGGCCGCCATGGTCGGCCTCGCAACCCCCGCGGAAGCGGCCACCTCGGCCACCGCCACGTACACCAAGACCCAGGACTGGGGCACCGGATTCGGTGCCAACTGGACCGTCAAGAACACCGGCACCACCACCATCAGCTCCTGGACCGTCGAGTGGGACTACCCCACCGGTACGTCCGTCACCTCCGCCTGGGACGCCACCGTCACCAGCTCCGGCAACCACTGGACCGCCAAGAACGTCGGCTGGAACGGGACCCTCGCCCCCGGCGCCTCGGTCTCCTTCGGCTACAACGGCGCGGGCCCCGGCGCCCCCAGCGGCTGCAAGATCAACGGCGCCGCCTGCGACGGCACCAGCCAGCCCGGCGACAACGCCCCCTCGGCCCCCGGCACCCCCGTGGCCTCCGACATCACCGACACCTCGGTGAAGCTCACCTGGACCGCGGCCACCGACGACAAGGGCGTCAAGAACTACGACGTCAAGCGGGACGGCGCGACGGTCGCCACCGTCACCGGCCTCACGTACACCAACACGGGCCTGACCGCGGGCACCGACTACAGCTACACGGTCGTCGCCCGTGACACCGTCGACCAGACGGGCCCCGCCTCAGGCGAGACCCCGGTCCGCACCACCGGTGGCGGCGGCGGCCAGCCGAACCCCAACGCGGTGAAGATGGGCTACTTCACCAACTGGGGCGTCTACGGCCGCAACTACCACGTGAAGAACATCGTGACCTCGGGCTCCGCGTCCAAGATCACCCACATCAACTACGCCTTCGGCAACGTCCAGGGCGGCAAGTGCACCATCGGTGACTCCTACGCCGACTACGACAAGGCCTACACCGCCGACCAGTCCGTCGACGGCGTCGCCGACACCTGGGACCAGCCGCTGCGCGGCAACTTCAACCAGCTGCGCAAGCTGAAGAAGGCCTACCCGAACATCAAGATCCTCTGGTCCTTCGGCGGCTGGACCTGGTCGGGCGGCTTCGGCCAGGCCGTCCAGAACCCGGCGGCCTTCGCGCAGTCCTGCTACGACCTGGTCGAGGACCCGCGCTGGGCCGACGTCTTCGACGGCATCGACCTGGACTGGGAGTACCCGAACGCCTGTGGTCTCTCCTGTGACACCAGCGGCGCCGCCTCCTTCAAGAACATGATGCAGGCCATGCGGGCCAAGTTCGGCGCCAACTACCTGGTGACCGCGGCCGTCACGGCCGACGCCTCCACCGGCGGCAAGATCGACGCAGCCGACTACGCGGGCGCCGCGCCGTACATGAACTGGTTCAACGTCATGACGTACGACTTCTTCGGCGGCTGGGCGGCGCAGGGTCCGACGGCCCCGCACTCCCCGCTGACCGCGTACGCCGGCATCCCGCAGCAGGGCTTCAACTCCGCCGAGGCGATCGCCAAGTTCAAGGCGAAGGGCGTCCCCGCCAACAAGCTGCTGCTCGGCATCGGCTTCTACGGACGCGGCTGGACCGGCGTCACCCAGGCCGCCCCCGGCGGCACGGCGACCGGCCCCGCCCCCGGCACCTACGAGCCGGGCATCGAGGACTACAAGGTCCTCAAGAACACCTGCCCGGCCACCGGCACCATCGCGGGCACGGCGTACGCCAAGTGCGGCAGCAACTGGTGGAGCTACGACACCCCCGCCACCGTGAACTCGAAGATGAGCTGGGCCAAGAACCAGGGCCTCGGCGGAGCGTTCTTCTGGGAGTTCAGCGGTGACACCAGCAACGGCGAACTCGTCGGTGCCATCAACACCGGTCTGAACTAACCCCCCACGGGGTCATGAAGAAGCGGGGGCCGGCGCAGCACGCCGACCCCCGCTTCCTCGCCGTTCACCCTCCCCCAGACTTCGTCCGGGGGGACCCCCAGCCAACGGGCAAGGAACTCAAGCCACATTCACCCGTTGCCCGGGAGGCGCCGCCTCCAGCCAGGCCATGAAACCCGTCCGGGCGTCCTCGCTCATCGCGAGCTCCAGCCGGACGCCCTCGTACATACAGGGCTGGATCACCATGTCGGAGAGCAGCGCGAGCTCCTCCTCGCCCTCCGGCGTCCGGCGCTCCAGGGCCACGATGGACGAGCGCTCCAGGACACGGCGCGGGCGGGGCGCGTACGAGAAGACCCGGAACCAGGCGATCTCGTCACCGCTGTAGCGGGCCACACCGTAGGTCCAGCCCTTGCCGCTCGGATCCGGATCGTCCGGGACGTTCCAGTGCAGCGAACAGTCGAAGGTGCCGCCGGCACGCTGGATCAGCCTTCGGCGCAAGCCGAAGACGAAGAGTCCGATCACCACCAGTGCGACGACCAGGCCGCACACGAGCAGAGCGAGGAACATCTTCACCGACCTCCTCGCTGCGTCCCGTAGCCGACACCGCCGGCAGAACCGAATACGACCTGCATCTGCATCGCCTCAGCCGCGGCACGGTCTGGAGGGTTCCAGACCGTGCCGCGGCTGAGGGCACTACTCTGCGCGGACCGTCAGCGGACCGCTACCGCGCGCAGCCGGACGTCGGCGCGCCGCTCGGCGGCCGCGTCGGAATCCGACTTCGCACGCTCCAGCGCGCGCTCGGCGCGCTGGGCGTCGATCTCGTCCGCCAGCTCGCAGACCTCCGCGAGCAGCGACAGCTTGTCGTCGGCGAACGAGATGAATCCACCGTGGACGGCGGCGACGACGGTCGCGCCCTCACTGGTACGGATGGTCACCGGGCCCGACTCCAGCACACCGAGCAGCGGCTGGTGGCCGGGCATGACGCCGATGTCGCCGGAGGTGGTACGCGCGATGACCAGGGTGGCCTCGCCGGACCAGACACTCCGGTCCGCGGCGACCAGCTCGACGTGCAGCTCAGCAGCCAAGGGTGGCTCCTCGGGTCACCACCCGGCGGTCGTGCCGGGTGTTGGGGTCAATTCTAAGGGGCGTGGTGAGGGGGGCGGGACCGGAATCCCGCCCCCCTCGGGAGAGCACGGGGCTCAGGAGACGCCGAGCTCCTTGGCGTTGGCCTTGAGGTCCTCGAGGCCACCGCACATGAAGAACGCCTGCTCGGGGAAGTGGTCGTACTCACCGTCGCAGATCGCGTTGAACGCGGCGATCGACTCGTCGAGCGGAACGTCCGAACCGTCCACACCGGTGAACTGCTTCGCCGCGTGGGTGTTCTGGGACAGGAAGCGCTCGACACGGCGGGCGCGGTGGACAACGAGCTTGTCCTCCTCGCTCAGCTCGTCGATACCGAGGATCGCGATGATGTCCTGGAGGTCCTTGTACTTCTGCAGGATCCCCTTGACGCGCGTGGCGGCGTCGTAGTGCTCCTGCGCGATGTAGCGCGGGTCCAGGATCCGGGACGTGGAGTCCAGCGGGTCCACGGCCGGGTAGATGCCCTTCTCGGAGATCGGACGGGAGAGAACCGTCGTCGCGTCGAGGTGGGCGAAGGTGGTCGCCGGCGCCGGGTCCGTGAGGTCGTCGGCGGGGACGTAGATCGCCTGCATGGAGGTGATCGAGTGACCACGGGTCGAGGTGATGCGCTCCTGGAGGAGACCCATCTCGTCGGCCAGGTTCGGCTGGTAGCCCACCGCGGAGGGCATACGGCCGAGCAGGGTCGACACCTCGGAACCGGCCTGGGTGAAGCGGAAGATGTTGTCGATGAAGAACAGCACGTCCTGCTTCTGCACATCGCGGAAGTACTCCGCCATGGTCAGACCGGCGAGGGCCACGCGGAGACGGGTGCCCGGGGGCTCGTCCATCTGGCCGAAGACCAGGGCGGTCTTGTCCAGAACGCCGGCCTCCTCCATCTCCACCATGAGGTCGTTGCCCTCACGGGTGCGCTCGCCGACGCCCGCGAAGACCGACACACCGTCGTGCAGCTTGGCCACACGGACGATCATTTCCTGGATCAGAACGGTCTTGCCGACACCGGCACCACCGAACAGACCGATCTTTCCACCCTTGACGTACGGGGTGAGAAGGTCGACGACCTTCAGGCCGGTCTCGAACATCTCGGTCTTGGACTCGAGCTGGTCGAAGGCCGGGGCCTTGCGGTGGATGGTCCAGCGCGGCGCGTCGGCAACGGTGGACTCGTCCGCGTTCAGCACCTGACCCAGCGTGTTGAACACGCGGCCCTTGGTGACGTCACCGACGGGCACCGTGATGCCCGTACCGGTGTCGGTCACCGGGGCCTGGCGGACCAGGCCGTCGGTGGGCTGCATCGAGATGGTGCGGACGACGCCGTCACCGAGGTGCTGGGCGACCTCGAGGGTCAGGGTCTTCGTCCCGCCCTCGACGGCCGGGTCCGGAACCTCGACGTTCAGCGCGTTGTAGATCTCCGGCATCGCGTCGACGGGGAACTCCACGTCGACGACCGGGCCGATGACCCGGGCGACGCGGCCCGTGGCGGCGGCCGTCTCAACAGTGGTCGTCATTACTTGTCACTCCCCGCGGTCGCGTCGGCCAGGGCTGCGGTGCCACCGACGATCTCGCTGATTTCCTGGGTGATTTCGGCCTGGCGGGCCGCGTTGGCAAGTCGGGAGAGGTTGTTGATCAAGTCTCCCGCGTTGTCGGTCGCCGACTTCATCGCGCGTCGCGTGGCGGCGTGCTTGGAAGCAGCCGACTGCAGCAGCGCGTTGTAGATCCGGCTCTCGACGTACCGGGGCAGCAGGGCGTCGAGGACGTCCTCCGCCGACGGCTCGAAGTCGTACAGCGGACGAAGGGTGTCCTTGTCGCCCGCCTCCTTCGCCACCTCGTCGAGGCTGAGGGGCAGCAGCCGGGCCTCGACCGCCGTCTGCGTCATCATCGAGACGAACTCGGTGTAGACGATGTGGAGTTCGTCCACACCACCCTCCGCCGTGTCCTGCTCGATCGCCTCGATCAGCCGAGCCGCGATCGTCTTGGCGTCGCCGTACGACGGCTGGTCCGTGAACCCGGTCCACGAGCCGGCCAGCTTCCGCTCACGGAAGTTGTAATGCGCGATGCCACGACGGCCGACCACGTAGATCGTGACCTCGCGGCCCTCGCCCTCCAGCTTCGCCGTCAGCCTCTCCGCGGCCTTGATGGCGTTGGAGTTGAAGGCACCGGCCAGACCGCGGTCGCTCGAGAGGAGCAGGACCGCGGCACGGATCGGGTTCTCCGCCTCGGTGGTCAGCGGGTGCTTGTCGTTCGCACCCGTGGCCACCGCCGTGACCGCGCGCGTCAGCTCGGTCGCGTACGGAGTCGACGCCTGCACCTTGCGCTGCGCCTTGACGACACGCGAGGCGGCGATCATCTCCATCGCCTTGGTGATCTTCTTCGTCGCGGTGACGGATTTGATGCGACGCTTGTAGACCCGGAGCTGCGCTCCCATGAGTCAGGTCCCTTCCGTCGTCACTTCGAGACGTTGACGGCGGCAGGAGCGTCCTCGCCCAGCAGCTTGCCGTCAGAGGTCTCGAACTGCTTCTTGAACTCCGCGATGGCGTCGCCCACGGCCGTCAGGGTGTCGTCGGACATCTTGCCGCCCTCACGGATGGAGGTCATGAGGCCCGAGTGGTTCTGACGCAGGTACGCCAGGAGCTCGGCCTCGAAGCGGCGGATGTCGACGACCGGGACGTCGTCCATCTTGCCGGTGGTGCCGGCCCAGACGGAGACGACCTGGTTCTCGGTGGGCATCGGCTGGTACTGAGCCTGCTTGAGCAGCTCGACCATGCGCTGTCCACGCTCCAGCTGCGCCTTGGACGCGGCGTCCAGGTCGGAACCGAAGGCGGCGAACGCCTCCAGCTCACGGAACTGGGCCAGGTCCACGCGGAGGCGACCGGAGATCTGCTTCATCGCCTTGTGCTGGGCGGAGCCACCGACACGCGAGACCGAGATACCGACGTTCAGAGCCGGACGCTGGCCGGCGTTGAACAGGTCGGACTCCAGGAAGCACTGGCCGTCGGTGATGGAGATGACGTTGGTCGGGATGAACGCCGACACGTCGTTCGCCTTGGTCTCGACGATCGGAAGACCGGTCATCGAACCGGCACCCAGCTCGTCCGAGAGCTTCGCGCAGCGCTCCAGGAGACGCGAGTGCAGGTAGAAGACGTCACCCGGGTAGGCCTCACGGCCCGGCGGGCGGCGCAGCAGCAGCGACACGGCGCGGTAGGCGTCGGCCTGCTTCGACAGGTCGTCGAAGACGATCAGGACGTGCTTGCCCTGGTACATCCAGTGCTGGCCGATGGCGGAGCCGGTGTACGGCGCCAGGTACTTGAAGCCGGCCGGGTCGGACGCCGGGGCGGCGACGATCGTCGTGTACTCGAGCGCACCGGCCTCTTCCAGGGCGCCGCGCACGGACGCGATGGTCGAACCCTTCTGGCCGACGGCGACGTAGATGCAGCGGACCTGCTTGTTCACGTCGCCCGAGCGCCAGTTGTCGCGCTGGTTGATGATCGTGTCGACACACAGAGCGGTCTTGCCGGTCTGACGGTCACCGATGATCAGCTGACGCTGACCACGGCCGACCGGCGTCATGGCGTCGACGGCCTTGTAGCCGGTCTCCATCGGCTCGTGCACCGACTTACGGGCCATCACGCCCGGGGCCTGCAGCTCGAGGGCGCGGCGGCCCTCGGTCGCGATCTCGCCGAGACCGTCGATCGGGTTGCCGAGCGGGTCGACGACGCGACCCAGGTATCCCTCACCGACGCCGACGGAGAGGACCTCGCCGGTGCGCTGCACCGACTGCCCCTCCTCGATGCCGCTGAACTCGCCGAGGACGATCGCACCGATCTCGCGCTCTTCGAGGTTCAGCGCGAGACCGAGGGTCCCGTCCTCGAACTTCAGCAGCTCGTTCGCCATGGCCGAGGGAAGACCCTCGACCTTCGCGATACCGTCACCGGCCAGGCTGACCGTGCCGACCTCCTCGCGCGAGGCCGCGTCCGGCTGGTACGACTGGACGAAGTTCTCCAGTGCGTCCCGGATCTCCTCCGGCCGGATCGTGAGCTCCGCCATCTGGGTTCCCTGCTCTCCTTGTTGGGCCCGAAGTTTCTTAAGGGGTCTGGGGGCCGACCCCCAGGAATCTTCTGCAATCTCTGCACGGCCCAACCGGGCCGCTGGTGATGCTGTGTAGCTGTGATGCCTTGTGCTGCTGGTGCCGGTCGTCAGCCGGCCAGTCGACGGGTCGCCTCGTCGAGGCGCTCCGCGATCGAGCCGTTGATGACCTCGTCGCCGACCTGCACCGTGATCCCGCCGAGGACCGCGGGGTCCACGTCCAGGTTCAGGTGCATCTCGCGGCCGTACAGCTTGGCGAGTACGGCTCCGAGGCGCTGCTTCTGCTGGTCCGACAGCGGCACCGCCGAGGTGACGACGGCGACCATCCGGTTCCGGCGCGCCGCGGCGAGCTTGGAGAGGGACTCGAGTCCCGCTTCCAGGCTACGTCCCCGGGGCTGGGTCACCAGACGGACGACCAGACGCTCGGTGGTGGCGTTGGCCTTGCCGCCGAGCAGGCTGCGGAGCAGCTCGCCCTTGGCGGTGGCCGTGGCGGACTTGTCCGTCAGCGCCGAGCGGAGCTCGTGGCTGGAGGACACGATCCGGCCGAAGCGGAACAGCTCGTCCTCGACACCGTCGAGGGCGCCCGCCTTCTGCGCCGCGGTGAGGTCGGCGGTGTTCGCCAGCTCCTCGGCCGCGTCGACCAGGTCACGCGAACGCGACCAGCGGGAACGCACCATGCCGGACACCAGGTCGACGGTCTCGCCGCCCACCTGACCGCTCAGGAGTCGCTGCGCGAGCTCGGCCTTGGCCTCACCCGACTGCGCGGGGTCGGTCAGGACCCGGCGCAGCGACACCTCGCGGTCGAGCAGCGTGGTGACTGCGGCCAGCTCGTCCGCGAGCTTCGTCGCGTCGACCGACGTGTTGTCGGTCAGCGCGTCGAGGGACTCACGGCCGGCGGCCAGTGCCTCACGGCTCGCTCCGTTCATCGGACGGCCTCCGCCTTCTCCTCGAGCTCGTCGAGGAAGCGGTCGATCGTCCGGCTCTGGCGGGCGGTGTCCTCGAGGGACTCGCCGACCAGCTTGCCCGCCAGGTCGGTGGCGAGCTTGCCCACGTCCTGCCGCAGCGAAGCGGAGGCGGCCTTGCGGTCGGCCTCGATCTGCGTGTGGCCGGCCGCGATGATCTCCTCGCGCTGGCGCTGGCCTTCCGCCTTCATCTCCTGGATGATCGCGGTGCCCTGCTCCGTCGCCTCCTGGCGGAGACGCGCGGCCTCGTGGCGGGCCTCGGCGAGCTGGGCCTTGTACTGCTCCAGCACACTCTGAGCCTCGATCTGGGCCGACTCGGCCTTCTCGATGCCACCCTCGATGGCCTCGCGGCGCTGCTCCAGAACCTTGTTGATGTTCGGGAGGAGCTTCTTGGCGAGGAAGCCGAAGACGATGACGAAGGCGATCAGGCCGATGACGAGCTCGTCGAGATGCGGGATCAGAGGAGGCTGGGGCTCCTCCGCCGCCGCAAGAAGCAGAGCGTTCACATCAGTGCCTTCCGTATAAAGAATCGGGCAGTCGGTCCGGCTTACTGGTAGACGAAGCCCATGACGATGCCGATGAGGGCGAGCGCCTCACAGAAGGCGAAACCCATGATCTGGTTGGTACGGATGAGACCGGCGGCCTCGGGCTGACGGGCGAGCGCCTGCGTACCGTTACCGAAGATGATGCCGACGCCGACGCCGGGGCCGATCGCGGCGAGGCCGTAGCCGATGGACGCGACGTTGCCGACGAGGGTGGTCTTGGCGGAGTCACCGGGGGCGGCGAGGTTGACCAGTTCGAGAGCAGCGGACATGCCGTTACTTCCTTCTCTTTCAATGACCCGGTGGGGGTTGGCCACCGGACGACTGTTGGATTGGGGGTGAAGCCACGATCCGGGACGGATCGGCTCAGTGGTGCTCGGAGAGCGCGCCCTGGATGTAGCTGCAGGCCAGGAGGACGAAGACGTACGCCTGGACGGCCTGGATGAAGAGCTCGAAGGCGGTCATCACGAGGACCATCACGAACGAGGCGCCGGCGTAGACGAAGCCCAGGCCGTTCATGAGGTACCAGGTGGCCAGCGAGAACATCACGATCAGCAGGTGACCGGCGAACATGTTCGCGAACAGTCGCACCGCGTGCGTGAAGGGCCGGATCAGCAGGTTCGAGAAGAACTCGAGGACGACGACCATCGGAAGGATCGCGCCGAGCGACTTGTCGTAGCCGACGATGTTCTTCCAGCCACCGACGAAGCCGTGCTTCTTGAACGTCAGCGAGATCCACATGACGTAGACGATCAGCGCGAGACCGGCCGGGAAGGCGATCAGCGAGGTGACCGGGAACTGGGCGAGCGGAACGATCGACCAGAGGTTCATGATCCAGACGAAGAAGAACAGCGACACCATGAAGGGGACGTACTTCTCGCCGTCCTTCTTGCCGATGATCTCGTAGACGATGCCGCGGCGCACGAAGTCGTAACCGGCCTCGCCGACCATCTGCATCTTGCCGGGGATCAGCTTGGGCTTGTTGAAGGCGGCCCAGAAGAACCCGACGACCACGATGGAGCCGAGGATGGCGAGCAGCATCGGCTTGGTGAACTCGATGCCCCCCACCGTGGCGATGGGCTCGTACATGAACGTGTGCAGGCCCGGCGCCGGGAAGCCACATCCACTGAAGATGTGGCAATCCGGGTCGAAGGCAAGCGTCTGGTCAGCACTCACCGCGGGCTCCTTCAGCGTGGCGCATAGGTACGGCAACCTCGTTGTGTCGGCGCGGCACGCAGCCGCGGGTCGGCACTGGACTGGTCTTACGGATTGGGGGGCGGCGGTCAGGCATCGAGCCTCGCGCTGGGACAGGCGTCTCGGATGCCCGCGCCCGCAGTGCCGCAGTTGGCACCGGACGATAGCAGGAAGCCGAACGCGGCTTTATCCCGGCCCTACCCTTCACGACTTCGACCCCGTGTTTCCGGGGTCGATGTACGTGATCTTGGCCTTCATGTAGGCACGCGCCTGTGCGGCGACCCACACCACGGTCGCCGCGAGCAGCGTGAAGGCGAAGGCCTTGAAGTTGAACAGGGTGGTGTCCTTGAGCAGAGCCAGGAAGATGAAGAGCACCAGCAACTGGGCCGTGTAGAGCATGAGCCCCATGGCCTGGAACAGATGCGGGAGCGACTTCGCCGTCCGCTGCAGGACGACCTGCCCGATCCCCATGAAGAGAAGCACGACCAGGGTGCCGACGACGGCGCCGAGCGCGCCCTTGCCACCGGCGACCACAGCGCTGATGACCGTGGCGATCGCGCCGACGGCAGCGGTGGGGATGACGGTGTGCAGAAGGATGCGTGCGTCGTTGGACGGCATGGCGGTGTCTCCGCTTGCTGAAGGGGGCGATGGTGTCGTCAAGGACGAGCGTAAGCCCGGTCCGAGGTGGGTCTCGGGGCCAAATGACCGTCGCACTACGGTCTTTCGGCACTGTCGCCGGGTCTCGTGAACCGTATCACAAACTATTTGAATAGGTCTTTACCCATAAGGTGTGCCAACAGTCACACATGAGAGTGACCCTGCGCGTGTGTGCGCGACACCACGGCGCGTTGTCTGCTAATGGCCGCGAATGCGGCTTTCGTCAACTCGGCGTTCCGGCCTTACGCCTGTCGGTGAAGCGGCCGCGGTTGCCGATGGCGGTGGACCCGTTGATTCCCGCGGGCACCGGAACGCGCTCCTCCTCGACCCGCGCCGGCGCCGGAGCGGCCTCCACGACGGGAACCCGCTTGCGGCGGCGGTAGCGGGGCGGTACGACCGACTCGGCCCAGCGGGGCGCACGCGGGGTGAAGCGCGGCAGCAGGAGCAGCACGAGGCCGATCGCGCTGAGCGCGACGACGCAGAGGACGATCCACATCGACGCCGAGTGGACCGAGTACGCCAGCGTCCCGAAGGCGATCAGCGCCGACCAGAAGTACATGATCAGGACCGCTCGGCTGTGCGAGTGGCCGATCTCCAGGAGCCGGTGGTGCAGGTGTCCGCGGTCCGCCGCGAACGGCGACTGGCCCTTCCACGTACGGCGCACGATCGCCAGGACCAGGTCCGCCATCGGGATCGCGATGATCGTCAGCGGCAGCAGCAGCGGGATGAAGACCGGCAGGGCGGCGTGCGTGGCCTCACGGGTCGAGCCCTCGAAGATCTTCAGCGCGTCCGGGTCGACCTGGCCGGTGATCGAGATCGCCGACGCGGCCAGGATCAGGCCGATCAGCATCGAGCCCGAGTCGCCCATGAAGATCCGCGCGGGGTGCATGTTGTGCGGCAGGAAGCCCAGGCACATGCCCATGAGGATGACGGTGAAGAGCGTCGCCGGGGCGGCGGCCTCGATCGTGTAGCCGTACCAGAGGCGGTACGCGTACAGGAAGAAGGCGGCGGCGGCGATGCAGACCATGCCGGCCGCGAGACCGTCCAGGCCGTCCACGAAGTTGACCGCGTTGATGGTGAGGACGACCAGGGCCACGGTCAGGAGCGTGCCCTGCCACGGGGTCAGCGAGACGACCCCGACACCCGGGATCGGCAGCCACAGGATCGTCAGACCCTGCGCCACCATGACGCCCGCCGAGATCATCTGCGCGCCCAGCTTGATCAGCGCGTCCAGTTCGAACTTATCGTCCAGGACGCCGATCAGCCAGATCAGGGCGGCACCGGAGAGCAGCGCGCGCGGCTCGTTGGAGAGCTCGAAGACGCTGTTCAGGTTCTGCAGGTGGTCGGCGACGAGGAGTCCCGCGCAGAGCCCGAAGAACATGGCGATGCCACCGAGCCGCGGAGTCGGTTCTCGGTGTACGTCTCGGGCACGGATCTCCGGCATCGCCCCGGTCGCGATGGCGAACTTCCGCACCGGACCGGTGAGCAGATAGGTCACCGCGGCCGTGACACAGAGCGTCAGCAGGTAATCACGCACGGGCTGCCCCACAGGTTTCGCTGGCCATCTCAGCCCCACACCCTAGCCGTGCCGTCCATGTGCTTGGAGACACCCCGGGGGCCCGAACGGTTGCACGGCGACTTCCCCGGACCGTTCCTCAGCCGCCATACGGGGGAAACCCGCCGGTCAGCGCCCGCACCTCGGCGCGTACCCGGGCCGTCTCCGCGGGGTCGTCCCGCAGCGCCGAGGTGAACAGCGCCGCGATCCGCGCCATCTCCGGTGCGCCCATCCCCTGGGTGGTGACCGCCGCGGTGCCGAGCCGGATCCCCCGCCCCTCGCCGTAGGGCAGGGCGCAGGTGTCCAGGACCATGCCGGCGGCGGCGAGCCGGGCGCGGGCGGTGCGGCCGTCGACGCCGAGGGGCGCGGGGTCGGCGGTGATGAGATGGGTGTCGGTGCCGCCGGTGGTCAGCGCGAAGCCCTCGGCGGCGAGCGCGGCCGCGAGCACGCGCGCGTGCTCGACCACCTGGTGGGCGTAGCCGGTGAAGGCCGGCGTGGACGCCTCCCCGAAGGCCACCGCCTTCGCCGCGATGGTGTGCATCTGGGCCCCGCCCTGGGTGAACGGGAAGACGGCCCGGTCGATCCGCTCCGCCAGCTCCTCGCCGCAGAGGACCATGCCGCCGCGCGGCCCGCGGAGCACCTTGTGGGTGGTCGCGCAGACGACGTCGGCGTACGGGACGGGGTTGGGCGCCGCTCCCCCGGCGACCAGGCCGATGGGGTGGGCGGCGTCGGCGATCAGGTAGGCGCCGACCTCGTCGGCGATCTCGCGGAAGAGGGCGTAGTCGAGGTGCCGGGGATACGAGATCGAGCCGCAGACGATCGCCTTGGGGCGGTGGTGGCGGGCGAGGGCGGCGACCTGCTCGTAGTCGACGAGCCCGGTCTCGGCGTCGACCCCGTACGGGACGAAGTCGAACCAGCGGCCGGAGAAGTTGGCGGGCGAACCGTGGGTGAGGTGCCCGCCGTGCCCGAGGCCCATGGCCAGGACCGTGTCACCGGGCCTGAGAAGGGCCGCGTACGCCGCCAGGACGGCCGAGGAGCCCGAATGCGCCTGGACGTTCGCGTGCTCGGCCCCGAAGAGCGCGGTGGCCCGTTCCACGGCGATCCGCTCGGCGGCGTCGGCGTACGCGCAGCCGCCGTGGTGACGGGCCCCGGGGTATCCCTCGGCGTACTTGTTGGCGAGCGGCGAACCGAGGGCGGCGAGGACGGCGGGCGAGGTGAAGTTCTCGGCGGCGATCAGCTGCAGACTGTCGGCCTGCCGCCGCGCCTCGCCGAGCAGCACGTCGGCGACCTCCGGGTCCTGCCGGCGCAGGACGTCGAGAGCCTCTTCGGGGGGAGCGGTGACCGGCATGGCTGACTCCGGGCGTGAAGGGATGTCAGCACCAATGTAGGCAGCCGGGCCCCCACCCGCCCGGCGAACAGAGCCCCGGCGTCAGCCTGCCGTCAGTCGCGCGCCCGCACGCCCGTCAGAGCCGTCACCACCGGGTCCAGGGCCTGGTTGATCTCGTCGCCGATCGAGCGGAAGAAGGTGATCGGGGCGCCGTACGGGTCGTTGACCTCGTCGGCGTCCACCGAGGGGGCCAGGAGCCACCCGCGGAGAGCCGCCGCCGCGCGGACCAGCGCACGCGCGCGTTCCACCATGCCCTCGTCGTGGGCGTCCGGGAGCGTCGCCGGGTCGATCGCCCGGACCAGCCGGGTGAACTCCTTCAGGGTGAAGGTGCGCAGCCCCGCCGAGTGGCCCATCGAGATGACCTGGGCGCGGTGGTCGCGGGTCGCGGTCAGGACCAGGTCGGCGCGGATGACGTGCTCGTCGAGGAGTTCGCGGCCGACGAAGCCGCTGTAGTCCGCGCCGAAGTCGGCGAGGACGAGTTCCGCGTTGGCCTCCATCGGGGCGCCCTCGTGGCCCCACGTGCCCGCGCTCTCCACGATCAGGCCGCCGCCCAGGGGATCGCCGAGGCGGTCACTCAGGGCATGGCGGGTCAGCCGCTCGGTGATGGGCGAGCGGCACACGTTGCCGGTGCTGACGTGGAGGATGCGGAAGGAGGTGCTGTCGTCGAACCCCGCTATGCCACGCCCCTCAGGGGCGGTCAATTCGCCACCTCGAGGTCGGGTACGACCTTCCGGAGCTCCTCCGGCGAGAGCGCGCCCTCGCGGAGCAGTACCGGGACCTTCCCCGTGACGTCGACGATGGACGAGGGGACGATGCCGGGCGTGGGGCCGCCGTCGAGGTAGACGGAGACGGAGTCGCCGAGCATCTGCTGGGCCGCGTCGCAGTCCTCGGGGGACGGGTGCCCGGTGAGGTTCGCCGAGGAGACGGCCATCGGGCCGACCTCGGTGAGGAGCTCGATGGCGACCGGGTGCAGCGGCATGCGGATGGCGACGGTGCCGCGGGTGTCGCCGAGGTCCCACTGGAGGGACGGCTGGTGCCGGGCGACCAGGGTGAGGGCGCCGGGCCAGAACGCGTCGACGAGTTCCCACGCCTGCTCGGAGAAGTCCGTGACCAGGCCGTGGAGGGTGTTCGGGGAGCCGATGAGCACGGGCGTGGGCATGGTGCGGCCCCGGCCCTTGGCGGCGAGCAGGTCCGCCACGGCCTCGCTGCCGAAGGCGTCCGCCCCGATCCCGTACACGGTGTCGGTGGGCAGCACGACCAGCTCGCCGCGGCGGACGGCGGACGCGGCCTCGCGCAGACCGGTCACGCGGTCGGTCGCCTCGTTGCAGTCGTATCGCCGTGCCATCAGTTCCCGGCCTCCTCGTACACGTGGTTCGTCTTCGCGGTCATGGCGGTCATGGCATTGCCTTGCGGGCGGTCGCGAAGCGCGGCCGGTTGTTCAGGTCCGGGTGGTCGGCGGCGTCCGCCCAGCCGGCCTCCTCGTTGAAGATCCACGGCACCTGCCCGCCCTGGGTGTCCGCGTGCTCGATGACGACGAGGCCGCCGGGACGGAGCAGCCGGTGGGCGGTGCGCTCGATGCCGCGGATGGTGTCGAGACCGTCCTCGCCGGAGAAGAGGGCCATCTCCGGGTCGTGGTCGCGGGCCTCGGGCGCCACGTACTCCCACTCGGTGAGCGGGATGTACGGCGGGTTCGAGATGACCAGGTCGACCTGGCCGTCCAGCTCGGGGAGCGCGCGGAGCGCGTCGCCCTGGTGGACGGTGACGCGGGAGCCCTCGGCGTTCTTCCGGGTCCAGACGAGGGCGTCGTCGGAGAGCTCGACCGCGTGCACGCGCGAGCGTGGCACCTCCTGGGCCATCGCGAGGGCGATGGCTCCGGAGCCGCTGCAGAGGTCGACGATGAGCGGCTCGACGACGTCCATCGCGCGGACGGCGTCTATGGCCCAGCCGACGACCGACTCGGTCTCCGGGCGGGGCACGAAGACGCCCGGCCCGACCTGGAGCTCCAGGTACCGGAAGAAGGCCCGCCCGGTGATGTGCTGGAGCGGTTCGCGGGCCTCGCGGCGGGCGACCGTCTCCCAGTAGCGGGCGTCGAAGTCCGCGTCCTTGACGTTGTGCAGCTCCCCCCGCTTGACGCCGTGCACGAACGCGGCGAGCTCCTCCGCGTCGAAACGCGGTGAGGGAACGCCGGCGTCGGCCAGCCGCTGGGTGGCCTGGGCCACCTCGGCAAGCAGCAGACTGCGGGGGCCTGGGGGTCGCCCCCCAGAAAGTGACTGCACGCTGGTCCTCCGTGGTGCGGGGTGGGGCTTACGGAACGGGCGCCACTTACGCCGCGGCGAGCTTGGCGGCCGAGTCGGCGTCGACGCAGGCCTGGATCATCGGGTCCAGGTCGCCGTCGAGCACCTGGTCGAGGTTGTACGCCTTGAAGCCGACGCGGTGGTCCGAGATCCGGTTCTCCGGGAAGTTGTACGTACGGATCTTCTCGGACCGGTCCACGGTGCGGACCTGGCTGCGGCGGGCGTCGGCGGCCTCGGCCTCGGCCTTCTCCTGGGCGGCCGCGAGGAGCCGGGAGCGCAGGATGCGCATGGCCTGCTCCTTGTTCTGGAGCTGGCTCTTCTCGTTCTGGCAGGAGGCGACGATGCCGGTCGGCAGGTGCGTGATGCGGACGGCGGAGTCGGTGGTGTTGACCGACTGGCCGCCGGGGCCCGACGAGCGGTAGACGTCGATGCGCAGGTCGTTGGCGAGGACCTCGACCTCGACGTCCTCGGCCTCGGGCGTGACAAGCACGCCGGCGGCGGAGGTGTGGATGCGGCCGGCCGACTCGGTGGCGGGCACGCGCTGCACGCGGTGCACCCCGCCCTCGTACTTCAGGCGCGCCCAGACGCCCTGGCCGGGCTCGGTGGCGCCGTTGCCGCCCTTGGTCTTCACGGCGACCTGGACGTCCTTGTAGCCGCCCAGCTCGGACTCGGTGGCGTCGATGATCTCGGTCTTCCAGCCGACGCGCTCGGCGTACCGGAGGTACATGCGGAGCAGGTCGCCGGCGAAGAGGGCGGACTCGTCGCCGCCGGCGCCCGCCTTGATCTCCAGGATGACGTCCTTGTCGTCGCTCGGGTCGCGCGGGACGAGGAGCAGGCGGAGCCTCTCGGTGAGCTCCTCCCGGTCCTTCTCCAGCTGCTTGACCTCGGCGGCGAAGTCCGGGTCGTCCTGGGCCAGCTCGCGGGCGGTCTCGATGTCGTCACCGGTCTGCTTCCAGGACCGGTAGGCGGCGACGATCGGGGTCAGCTCGGCGTAGCGCTTGTTCAGCTTGCGCGCGTTCGCCTGGTCGGCGTGGACCGAAGGGTCTGCGAGCTTCGTCTCGAGGCCGGCGTGCTCGCCGACCAGTTCCTCGACCGCCTCGAACATCGGGGGCTCCTGGGTGTTTCGTCAGTTGCTACGGGGACGGCAAAGCGCCGGTCCCGGCCGCCCGCGCGGGGCGACCGTGGACCGGCGCAGGGGCTCGCTACTTGGCGGAGCCGGCCTTGCCGAAGCGGGCCTCGAAGCGGGCGACGCGGCCGCCGGTGTCGAGGATCTTCTGCTTGCCCGTGTAGAACGGGTGGCACTCGGAGCAGACCTCGGCACGGATGGTGCCTTCGGTCAGGGTGCTCCGGGTGGTGAACGACGCGCCACAGGTGCAGCTGACCTGGGTCTCGACGTACTCGGGGTGGATCTCGCGCTTCAAGGTGTCTCCTAGTTTCGGGAGGGCTCCGGGTCGCTTCCGCAGGTCGCGGCAGGCGTGAACCGGGGCCGACGTACCAGTCTGCCAGGACTGGCCGCATCTCCCCAAACCGGGGTGAGGGGGAAAGTATTCCTGGCGCCCCGCGCGGGGGCCGGCGGGCTGCTCGACGCTGGCCCCGGGGACGGTCGGCGGGCTGCGCGACGACGCTCCCGGGGGCCGGTCGGCGGGCTACTTCACGATGCCGTCGGCCTGGCCGGTGGCGGCGTCCTTCGTCGCCGAGGCCGGGATCGGCAGGTCCTTCCTCAGGGCCGTCCAGACCTGCCGCGACTGGGCCTCCAGGGGCACGACGCGGTTGGGGTCGCGGGGGTCGTACTCGACGGGCAGCGTGACCATGTGGACGTTCTGGGCGCCGATGCCGGAGAGGCCCTTGGCGAAGCCCATCAGCTCCTGGACCGAGTCGAGCTCGGAGTCGGGCGTGATGGCCTTGGTGGCGGCGTCGGCGAGGTCGAGGAGCTTCTTCGGGTTGCTGAGGACGCCGACGTCCTTGACCTGGTTCATGAAGGCCTTCATGAAGGCCTGCTGGAGCTGGATGCGGCCGAGGTCGCTGCCGTCGCCGACGCTCTTGCGGGTCCGCACCAGGCCGAGGGACTGCTCGCCGTCGAGGGTGTGGGTGCCGGGCGCGAGGTCGAGGTGGCTCTTGCCGTCCCTGATGGGCGCGGTGGTGGTGATCTCCACCCCGCCGAGCTTGTCGATGAGCTTCTTGAAGCCGGTGAAGTCGACCTCGATGTAGTGGTCCATGCGGATGCCGGACATCGACTCGACGGTCTTGACGGCGCAGGCGGGCCCGCCGACCTCGTACGCCGTGTTGAACATGGCGCGCCGCTCGCCGGCGACGGTGGCGCCCTGCGCGTCGGTGCACTTCGGGCGGTCGACGAGGGTGTCGCGGGGGACGGAGACGACGCTCGCCCTCTTGTGGCCCTCGTAGACGTGGACGACCATCGCGGTGTCGGAGCGGGCGCCGCCCTCGTCCTTGCCGTAGGCGCCGTTGTCGCCGGAGCGGGAGTCGGAGCCGAGGACGAGGATGTCCAGGGAGCCGTTGTCGACGTCGTCGGGGCGGTCGGTGCCCAGCTGGGCGTTGATGTCGACGGTCTCGAGGTTGCCGTCGAGCTTGACGTAGACGTAGCCGAGGCCCGTGCCGCCGAGCACGAGGACGGCGAGGGCGCCGGAGACCAGCACGGCCGCCCTGCGGCTGCGCTTCGCGCGCTCCTTGCGGCGGCGGCCGTTCCCGGCGCCGGGTATTCGGCCGCTCTTGTTCTGCTCGCTCATCGCCATCCCTCGGGCCCTAGGTTCACCACGTGTGACGGTGAAGCGCCCAAAAGGGTTGCATACGGGCCTGTGAGGTTTGGGGGTGCGCGGGGGCAGCACAGCACTGCGCCCACCGTGCGGGGCACGGTGGGCGCAGTGGTTCACGCAGGTCACGACCGGATTACGAGGCCGAGGCCCCGATCGGACCGTCGGGCCGAAGTGTGATGCAGGTCACACCTCAGTCGCCTCAGTCGTCGTTCTTGCCGCCCGGCGTGGTCTTCTGGATCTGGAGCAGGAACTCGCCGTTCGACTTCGTCTGCTTCATCTTGTCGAGCAGCAGCTCGATCGCCTGCTGCTGGTCGAGCGCGTGCAGCACACGACGCAGCTTCCAGGTGACGGCGAGCTCGTCGCTGCCGAGCAGGATCTCTTCCTTACGCGTACCCGAGGCGTCGACGTCGACGGCCGGGAAGATGCGCTTGTCGGCGAGCTTCCGGTCGAGCTTGAGCTCCATGTTGCCGGTGCCCTTGAACTCCTCGAAGATCACCTCGTCCATGCGCGAACCGGTGTCGACCAGCGCGGTGGCCAGGATGGTCAGCGAGCCGCCGTCCTCGATGTTGCGCGCCGCACCGAAGAAGCGCTTCGGCGGGTAGAGCGCGGTCGAGTCGACACCACCGGACAGGATGCGGCCGGAGGCCGGCGCCGCGAGGTTGTACGCGCGGCCCAGACGGGTGATCGAGTCGAGCAGCACGACCACGTCGTGACCCAGCTCCACGAGGCGCTTGGCGCGCTCGATGGCCAGCTCGGCGACGGTGGTGTGGTCCTCGGCCGGACGGTCGAAGGTCGAGGAGATGACCTCGCCCTTGACCGACCGCTGCATGTCGGTGACCTCTTCCGGACGCTCGTCGACCAGGACGACCATCAGGTGGCACTCGGGGTTGTTGTGCGTGATCGCGTTGGCGATCGCCTGCATGATCATGGTCTTGCCGGTCTTCGGCGGGGCCACGATCAGACCGCGCTGGCCCTTGCCGATCGGCGACACGAGGTCGATGATCCGCGTGGTCAGCACGCCCGGGTCGGTCTCCAGGCGGAGCCGGTCCTGCGGGTAGAGCGGGGTCAGCTTGTTGAACTCGGGACGGCCTCGGCCGGAGTCGGCGGCCATGCCGTTCGCCGAGTCCAGGCGGACCAGCGCGTTGAACTTCTCGCGGCGCTCGCCCTCCTTCGGCTGCCGCACGGCGCCGGTGACGTGGTCGCCCTTGCGCAGGCCGTTCTTGCGGACCTGGGCGAGGGAGACGTACACGTCGTTCGGACCGGGCAGGTAGCCCGAGGTCCGGATGAACGCGTAGTTGTCGAGGATGTCGAGGATGCCCGCGACGGGGATCAGGACGTCGTCGTCCGCGACCTGCGGCTCGCCGGCCTGGAAGTCGTCACGGCCACGGCGTCCACGGCGGTCGCGGTAGCGGCCGCGGCGACCCCGGCGACCGCCGTCGGCGTCGTCGTAGTCGTCCTGCGGACCGGCCTGCTGGCCGCCGCCCTGCTGCTGGCCCTGGGTCTGCTGACCCTGGCCGCCCTGGCGCTGGCGCTGGCCGCCCTGGCCGCCGCCCTGCTGCTCGTCGCCCTTGCCGCGGTCGCGCTGACGGTCACGGCGCTCACGGCGGTCGCCGCGCTCCCCGCGCTCGCCGCGGTCACGGCGGCCACGGCCCTCGGCGCCGTCGCCGGCGGCCTCGGCCTTGGTGTCGGTGCCCGCGTCGGCCTTGGCCTCGGTACGGGTCTCGGTCCTGACCGCCTGCGCGGCCTCGGCCTTGGTCTCGCCCTCCGGAGAGCCGGCGGGGGCGGTGGCACGGCGACGACGACGCTCGCCCGCGGGCTGGTCGTCGGAGGCCGGCTGGCCCGGGATGTCGATCTGCTGCTGGGCGACGGCCTTCTCGGCCTTGTCGACCTTGGGCTCGGCGCCCTCGGCAGCGGTCTCACCCGTACGGGCCTTGGCGGTGGTGCGGCGCTTCGGCTTGGTCTCGGCGGCGTCGGCGGTCTTGGCGGGGGCGGCGGAACCTCCACCGGCCTGCGCCTCCTTGATGACCTCGATCAGCTGGCTCTTGCGCATCCGCGCGGTGCCCCTGATGCCGAGGCCGGACGCGACCTGCTGCAGCTCGGCCAGGACCATGCCCTCGAGGCCGGTGCCGGAGCGGCGGCGCCGTGCGGTGCCGCCGGTGGCAGCACCTGCGGCGGGCGCGGCGGCGTCGACACTGCTGTCGGCAGTCACGCCCATCAGATCGGTGGTGTCGCTCACGAAGGGTCCTTCCCTGGAGCGGACGTCGGCCATCTGGCTCGGCGACCGGTTGTGCTGTCCGGCAGCGGTCCCATGTGGGTGGACCGTGACCGGGGCGGTGGTCCCGCCGGGTACGGCGGAGAGAAACGTGCTGGGGTCCGGCCCGAGCGCCCCCTGCTCGGCCCTCACTGCTGAAGAGCGAGGGGTGTCGTGCCGGTTCCGGAGCGTGCTCGAAACTGCTCAGGCAGGCTGCTCAGGCAGTTGGGGAGGCTCCCGGAAGAATCGGTGGTCCCTGATGGGGACACTCAGCACCGCGCCACAAAGGCGCCGGGTGCTGACTTGAGGTTAACACTACCGGCTCCGACAAACATTCCCCCTCTCCCTCACCGGCAATCTCCTGTCCGGACGCTGCCCGGCGTCCGGCCGCCGTGCGCCTAGGGCGCCAGCGGAAGGACGCTCGCTCCGGAGGCGTCGAGGTCGAGCCGGTTCGCGGCCCAGCCCTCGCCCGCCAGGCGGGCGACCTTGTCGGCCGTCCCGTGTTCGGCCAGCGCGAGGACCGTGGGGCCCGCGCCGGAGATGACCGCGGGGACGCCGTCCGCCCGCAGCCGGTTCACGAGGGCGATGCTGTCGGGCATCGCGGGAGCCCGGTACTCCTGGTGCAGCCGGTCCTCGGTGGCCGCGAGCAGCAGCTCGGGGCGGCGGGTCAGGGCCTCGACGAGGAGGGCGGCGCGTCCGGCGTTGGCTGCGGCGTCCACGTGCGGGACGGTGCGCGGCAGGAGTCCGCGGGCGGTCTCGGTCAGGACCGCCTTACCGGGGACGAAAACCACCGGAACGATGGAATCCGAGGGATCCATCCTGATGGCCCGCGCGGCACCGGACTCGGTCCACGCGAGCGTGAATCCGCCGAGGAGACAGGCGGCGACGTTGTCGGGGTGACCCTCGATCTCGGTGGCCAGCTCCAGC
Organism: Streptomyces sp. adm13(2018); assembly: GCF_008042145.1. Lineage (GTDB taxonomy): Bacteria > Actinomycetota > Actinomycetes > Streptomycetales > Streptomycetaceae > Streptomyces. Next base: position 688,549 of record NZ_RDBH01000141.1, on the reverse strand, counting down.
AGGGCGGCCTCGTCGAGCCGGGCGTCCCCGCCTATCGTCACGGCGCGGGCGGCGACGATGCCGGCGCAGATGGCGGCGGAGGAGGAGCCGAGGCCGCGGCCGTGCGGGATGCGGTTGGCGCAGACGACCTCCAGGCCGCGCGGCTGTCCGCCGAGCAGGTCGAAGGCGGTGCGCAGGGAGCGTACGAGGAGGTGGCTCTCGTCGCGCGGGAGCGTCTCGGCGCCCTCGCCCGCGATGTCGACGTGCAGCCCGGAGTCGGCGACACGGACGACCACGTCGTCGTAGAGCCCCAGCGACAGGCCGAAGGCGTCGAAGCCCGGACCGAGATTGGCGCTGGTGGCGGGGACGCGCACCCGTACGGCGGCGGCGCGGAACGCTGGACCGGCCATCGCTCGATGACTCTCCTTGATTGCGACAACGGGTTGTTCTGGAACAGCGGGTGTTTCAGAAGGTGTTGCGAAGGGTGGTGCGGGGGTGCTTCGGCAGGGCGTTTCGGCGGGTGTTCTCAAGAGAAGTGCCGGGAACCCGGGGGCCGTTTCAGCCACGGAGGCGACGACGGCAACCACACCGCGCATATGCGTCGGGGCGGGTTCGGTACAGCCTATCGAAGGAAGGTTCTGCCGCGACATAGGGCGCACAGGAGGCGCACGATGCGTGTCGCGAGCCAACCTGTGCGCCTATGTACGTTCCTGATCGGGTTTCGACCAGCACGTTTCCCTGCGCGGAGGGGTGAGGATCAGGCCAGACCGAGGCGCTCGGCCGCGGCGACCGCGTCGACCGGGACGGTGACCGGCTGCGGCGCGCCGGCGACGGCCCAGTCGGGGTCCTTGAGGCCGTTTCCGGTCACCGTGCAGACGATCCGCTGCCCGGGGTCGACCTTGCCCTGCTCGGCGGCCTTCAGCAGACCGGCGACCGAAGCGGCCGAGGCCGGCTCGACGAAGACGCCCTCCTGCGCGGCCAACAGCCGGTAGGCGCGCAGGATCTCACGGTCCGTCACCTCGTCGATGAAGCCGCCCGACTCGTCGCGCGCGGCGAGCGCGTAGTCCCACGAGGCCGGGTTGCCGATGCGGATCGCGGTGGCGATCGTCGACGGGTCCTTGACGACCTCGCCGCGGACCAGCGGGGCGGATCCGGAGGCCTGGAAGCCCCACATGCGCGGGCGGTGCGTCGCGAGGCCGTCCTCGGCGTACTCGCGGTACCCCTTCCAGTACGCCGTGATGTTGCCGGCGTTGCCCACGGGCAGGACGTGGATGTCGGGCGCGTCGCCCAGCATGTCCACGATCTCGAAGGCGGCGGTCTTCTGGCCCTCGATGCGGACCGGGTTGACCGAATTGACCAGCGCCACCGGGTAGTTCTCGGAGAGGCTGCGGGCCAGGGTCAGGCAGTCGTCGAAGTTGCCGTCGACCTGGAGGATCTTCGCGCCGTGCACGAGGGCCTGGCCCATCTTGCCGAGGGCGATCTTGCCCTGCGGCACGAGGACGGCCGAGACCATGCCGGCGCGCACCGCGTAGGCCGCGGCCGAGGCGGAGGTGTTGCCGGTGGAGGCGCAGATGACGGCCTGCGCGCCCTCCTCCTTGGCCCGGGTGATGGCCATGGTCATGCCCCGGTCCTTGAAGGAGCCGGTGGGGTTGGCGCCCTCGACCTTGAGGTGCACCTCGCAGCCCGTGCGCTCGGAGAGGACCTGAGCGGGTACGAGCGGCGTGCCGCCCTCACGGAGCGTGACGACCGGCGTCGTGTCCGTGACCGGAAGGCGGTCCCGGTACTCCTCGATGATGCCGCGCCACTGGTGGGTGCCCTTGTGGGTCATGGGTCCTTTACTCCCCTTCAACACGCATGATGCTGGCGACACCGCGCACGGTGTCGAGCTTGCGCAGCGCCTCGACGGTCCCGGAGAGGGCGGCGTCGGGCGCGCGGTGGGTGACGACGACGAGGGAGGCCTCGCCGTCCTTGCCCTTCTGGCGCACCGTATCGATGGATACGCCGTGCTCGGCGAAGACCGTCGCGACCTGGGCGAGCACGCCCGGCTTGTCGGCCACGTCGAGACTGATGTGGTACCGCGTCACGACCTCGCCCATGGAGCTCACGGGCAGCTGGGTGTACGCGGACTCGCCGGGGCCCGTCGCCTCGTTGAGACGGTTGCGGCAGACGGCGACGACGTCGCCGAGTACGGCGGAGGCGGTCGGCGAGCCGCCCGCCCCGGGGCCGTAGAACATGAGCCGTCCGGCGGCGTCGGCCTCCACGAAGACCGCGTTGTACGCCTCGCGGACGGACGCCAGCGGGTGGCTGAGCGGGATCATCGCCGGGTGCACGCGCGCGGTGACGGACTCGCCGTCGGCGGCGCGCTCGCAGATGGCGAGCAGCTTGATGGTGCAGCCCATCTGCTTGGCGGAGGCGAAGTCGGCCGCGGTGACCTCGGTCATGCCCTCGCGGTAGACGTCGTCGAGGCGGACCCGGGTGTGGAAGGCGATCCCGGCGAGGATGGCGGCCTTGGCGGCGGCGTCGAAGCCCTCGACGTCGGCGGTGGGGTCGGCCTCGGCGTACCCGAGGGCGGTGGCCTCGTCGAGCGCCTCGGAGTAGCCGGCCCCGGAGGTGTCCATCTTGTCGAGGATGAAGTTCGTCGTGCCGTTGACGATGCCCATCACCCGGTTGATCTTGTCGCCGGCGAGGGACTCGCGCAGCGGGCGGATCAGCGGGATGGCGCCGGCGACGGCGGCCTCGTAGTAGAGGTCCTGGCCGTGCTCCTGGGCGGCGGCGTAGAGACTCGCGCCGTCCTGGGCGAGCAGCGCCTTGTTCGCCGAGACGACGGAGGCGCCGTGCTCGAACGCGGTGGTGATGAGGGTGCGGGCCGGCTCGACCCCGCCGATGACCTCGACGATCACGTCGATGTCCCCGCGTTTGACGAGGGCGGTGGCGTCGGTGGTGATCAGCTCCGGGGCGATGCCCTCGCGGACCTTGTCCGCGCGGCGGACCGCCACGCCGGCGAGCTCGACCGGGGCGCCGATGCGCGCGGCGAGGTCGTCGGCGTGCGTCGTCATGATGCGCGCCACCTCTGAGCCGACCACTCCACAGCCCAGCAGCGCCACCTTCAGCGGACGCGTACGCATCATCCGACCTCTTTCCCGTCCTACTTCGTATCTCTACGTTCGAGTCTCTGCGGTTCTCAACGGTGGATCCAGTCTCACTCACCGGACGGGGGTTTCAGCCCCTCGTCCGGATCGTGAGACATCTATTTCATCACTCGACTATTTCATCACCCGACGTCGAGACGCAGGAGATCTTCCTCCGTCTCGCGGCGCACGATGACCCGCGCCTCGCCGTCCCGGACGGCGACGACGGGCGGCCGGAGCGCGTGGTTGTAGTTGCTGGCCATGGAGCGGCAGTACGCGCCGGTGGCCGGCACGGCGATGAGGTCGCCGGGTGCCAGGTCCGAGGGCAGGAAGGCGTCCCGTACGACGATGTCGCCGCTCTCGCAGTGCTTGCCGACGACCCGGGAGAGCATCGGCGCGGCGTCGCTGGTCCGCGAGACGAGGTTGACGCTGTACTCGGCGTCGTACAGCGCGGTGCGGATGTTGTCGGACATGCCGCCGTCGACGCTGACGTACGTCCGCAGCCCGTCGAGCGGCTTGACGGTGCCGACCTCGTACAGGGTGAAGGCGGTGGGGCCGACGATGGCGCGGCCGGGCTCGACGGAGATCCGGGGGGTACGGAGCCCGGCGGCCTCGCACTCGCGCGTCACGATCTCGTTGAGCGCCTTGGCGATCTCGTGCGGCTCGCGCGGGTCGTCCTCGGAGGTGTACGCGATGCCGAGGCCGCCGCCGAGGTCGATCTCGGGCAGCTCGACGCCGTGCTCGTCGCGCACCTCGGCGAGCAGCTGGACGACGCGCCGCGCGGAGACCTCGAAGCCGGCCATGTCGAAGATCTGCGAGCCGATGTGCGAGTGGATGCCGATGAGCTCGAGCCCGTCCAGCCTCAGCGCCCGGCGGACGGCCTCGGCGGCCTGGCCGCCGGCGAGCGCGATGCCGAACTTCTGGTCCTCGTGCGCGGTGGCGATGAACTCGTGGGTGTGGGCCTCGACGCCGACGGTGACGCGGATCTGCACGGGTTGGCGGCGGCCGAGGGACTGCGCGATGTGCGCGACGCGCACGATCTCGGGGAAGGAGTCGAGCACGATCCGCCCGACGCCTGCCTCGACGGCCGTGCGGATCTCGTGCTCGCTCTTGTTGTTGCCGTGGAAGGCGATGCGCTCGGCAGGCATCCCGGCGGACAGGGCGGTGGTGAGCTCGCCCCCGGAGCACACGTCGAGGTTCAGTCCCTCCTCCGTGAGCCACCGCACGATCGCCCGGGAGAGGAAGGCCTTGCCGGCGTAGAAGACGTCGGCGTCCGGGCCGAAGGCCTCGGCCCAGGCGCGGCAGCGGGCACGGAAGTCGGCCTCGTCGAGGAAGTAGGCGGGGGTCCCGAACTCCTCGGCGAGGTCGGTCACGCTCCGCCCGCCGACGGTGGCGACACCGCGCTCGTCGCGCTCGACGGTCCGCGACCACACCTTGGGGTCGAGGACGTTGAGGTCGGCGGGGGGCGCGGTGTAGTGGCCCTCGGGAAGGACGTCGGCGTGGCGAGGACCTGCGGGGTGGG
>NZ_RDBH01000141.1:674393-683820 GCF_008042145.1 Streptomyces sp. adm13(2018) | reverse complement strand
CCCGGTCCGCCGGGCGCAGCGCCCTCGACATCGCCGGGATCCTCGAAGAACGCCTCCGTGGGACCCCCGGGCTGCGCGAGGTCGCCGTCACCGGGCCCGGCTTCCTGAACTTCACCCTCCGGTCCGACGCCGGCGGCGTCGGGGCCGAGGAGGTCGGGCTCGTAGGGGCCGGGGTGGACGTGGATCCGCTCGGGGGTCTGGTGGGTCTGCTCGTGGAGCGGGTGGATCTGCTGGGGGGCCTGGCGGATCTGCTGGTCGTGCACGGCGACGTCGGCGCCCTGGCTCCGGAGGAGACGGACGACGGTCTCGGTGACGATCAGGGCGCGCGACTCCGTCAGGTCGGCGAAGCGGACGGTGACGCCTGCGAGGGCGGTGCCGCTGCCGTACGACTCCCCTGCCTCGCGGATGGCCCGCACGAGCTCGCCGCCGGCGTCGGACCGGAGGGTGAAGTTCAGGAAGCCGGGCCCGGTGACGGCGACCTCGCGCAGCCCGGGGGTCCCACGGAGGCGTTCTTCGAGGATCCCGGCGATGTCGAGGGCGCTGCGCCCGGCGGACCGGGCGAGGGCGAGGGCCACGTTGCTGGCGTAGTCGCCGACACCGCCGGGCCGGGCCCGCTCGACCTTGACGACGGGGGGGACGTCGACCCGGAGCGCACCGTCGTCGACCGCACGGCGCACGGCGTGCAGCACGGTGAGGGAGAGGTCCGCGGGGGTCACGGGACAAGCGTAGGGGAGGAGGGGGGTCGGAACGCGAACCGGTTTCGCGATGCGGTCACTCGGAGGGCGAGTCCCGCCGCGCGGGCAGGGAAGTGCGAGGGATCGGAGCAAGCGTGGGGATCAGTTCGAGTGAGGGGTCGTTCCTGCACGGCGGGGATTCTGGCAGTCGTCGACTGCGGCCGGATCCTCACCGCCGTCGGTGCCGGCCCCGTCGGGCCGCTCGCGTCGCTCGCGGTGCATGAGCTGCCGGACGACGCGGATGAGCTCGGAGGGCTCGAAGGGCTTGGCGAGGAAGGCGTCGACACCCGAGGCGACCCCGCCGGAGACCTCGCCCTCGCCGCAGGCGCTGATGATCGCGACGGGGAGGTGTCTGGTCCGGGGATCGGCGCGGAGCCGCTCGGCGGTCTTGATGCCGTCCAAGCGGGGCATGACGACGTCCAGGGTGACGACATCAGGACAGACCTGATGTACGACATCCAGACACTCGGCACCATCGGCCGCGGTCACGACCTCGAACCCCTCGAGTTCGAGATTGACCCTGATCAACTGCCGGATCACCTTGTTGTCGTCGACAACGAGCACCCGGCCGGACGCGCCTGACACACCAACGAGAGTAGGCGGCCCCCAACGGCCGCGTCCGGGTTTTGCCCACTTCTGACCCGTGCGGGGGACCCCGCCCCTGGTGACACCCCGGAAATACCTGTTCACAGCCACTCCCGCGGAGCTGGTAGGGTTCTACCCGTCGCCGCCGAACGCGGCGGACGCCCCCGTAGCTCAGGGGATAGAGCAACGGCCTCCGGAGCCGTGTGCGCAGGTTCGAATCCTGCCGGGGGCACTTCGCAGGAAGTGCCACACAGACCCCGTGATCAGCGGAAACGCTGAGAACGGGGTCTTGTCGTATGTGCAGGTGTGGGCCGGGATGAGCCGCCATGTGGCAGGGTCGCGGCCTGGGTCCTGGGGCATCTCCCCAGGTGGGAGCCCGGAAACGACGTGAGGCCCCGGGACGGGTCCCGGGGCCTCACGTCGAAGCGGTGTGGTCGGGCTCAGTCGGCGGTCACTCCCCAGTAGCCGATCAGGTCCGGCCGGCCGTCACGATAGAGCACCGTGCAGTTCCCCTGGGCACGGTCGGGGAACTCCAACCGCTCCGTTTCAAGAGCCTCTTCCCACTCCTCGTAGGTGGGTTGGCCGCCGGGGGAGAACGCGCGCACTTCGCTGTCGGTCAGCGGCCGCATGAGCGGACCATCACTCCGATCCGTGGCGTCGACCATGCGGGGGAAGTCCAGCACGGTGCACGTACCGCCGGTGAAGATGTACTCGTGCCAGGCCGGATCGCGCCACAGCTCCTCGATGGATCGCCCTTCGAACCCGTGGTCGTCCTCTGCAAGGCTCTCGTCCTGGGCCTGCCGGAATGCAGCCGCCAGATCAGGCTGGTACGGGCCCGTCCGCGTCCACGCGTTACCGCCCACCCTTGTCCCCTCCCCATTCGAACCGTCCCAACGGAAGCGCAGCGTAGGCGGTCGCACTGACACTCCCGCTCGCTCGATCGCTCGTACTCCCGCAGCAGGTTCTGCGTGACCGGCTGACCGGCAATCCGGACAGCCATGCCGGGTTCAGCAATAAGCAATACAGAGCTGGGACTGCAATGCCTTCTACGGATTACGGCACCGGGCCCTTCAGAAGGGGCGCGTGGGCGGAGTTCCTGTGCTCCTTCTACCGGATGAATTCGCTGCGCCAGGACGGAGGGGGCGTGGTGGTTCGGAGCGTTCTGTCGCCTTGCCAGGCGTCCACCGTCGCGGCCTTCCAGTCGAGCACCCAGCCGGGGCGCAGGCCGCGGGCTCCCCAGCCGTCCGGGCGTCGGCGGGGGATCGGGAAGCCCGCTTCCTGCGCGGCGGCCGCCGTGTCGCAGGTCTCGCGCGCGATGCGGAGGGCGTCCGACCAGGTCTCGGCCGGCCCGGTGAGGACGTGCAGTCCGCACTGCTCGGGCCGCACGGAGTTCTTTATGGGGACATTGACCTGGAAGTAGACCTTGGTCATGGCACCGTCTCCTCGGTTCTGTGCCTTCACCGCTCCGACGGCGTGGACTTGGGCGGATCCAGGCAGCGGGTCGTATCCCTTCCGGCTGCTCGGCCTCACACCTGGACGGTCGCTCAACGGACCGCATCAGCGTATGAAGCGGCCCGATCCCTGAATATCCGGAGCCTGCGAATCACCTATACGTACCCGGGCCGCCGTACGGGGGCAGCCCGGGAGGTGGCGCGCGGGGGTCCAGCCTGTCGAGCGGCCAGGAGTCCGCTCCTGCCGGGGCCGGTGCGAAGGGAGGGCCGCCCGTCCCGGGACAGGCACGCGGCCGCATCACCGGCAGCCTGGGCCTCGGCGCCCGCTCTGCGGGCACCCGAAAGTCGGCGCGGTACGGGCATCGGCCCGCGCCCGCTCCCGCGTCGGGAGGGGTCCTCCGCCTGCGGATGCGGGCCGTTCGGCCGCCGGCGTCCACGGGGCCTCGGCGCGCGCCGGGTTTTCTGCGTATCCGTGAATTCGTCCTCCCGATGCAACGGCGGACGCGGAGCTTCTATGGTTCCGGCCAGGCAGCACGCTTCGGCATGATCCGCGCAGCCTCCCTGCCGTGGGCGAAGCGGACGAGTCGTCCGAGGCTGTCGAGTGCGCCCTGGAAGGGGAGGGGCCGAATTCAGGCGTTTCCGTTGACTTCACAGCCGGACACCGTTGCCCCTCCGTATTTCGTTGCTGCTTTTTCCTTCGGTGAGCCCTGGGGTGCTGCAAGCCTTCCTCCGGTATCACCTGGCACCTCCTCACACCTCTTCAGTTGACGCCCGGTCAGGTCGCCCTCAGTTCAACAGGAATGCCGGGAATCCTGTTGAAAAAGATTCTCGCGGCACGCATCTTGAAATCCTTCTGAATGTTGGGCAATAGTTCGGATCGCGGCGAGTCGGTGACTCTCCGTCAGGCAGGAACCACCCTTCGCCGGGGCATTGTTGGCGCGTTCCGGCGATAAACCCCCCATCGGGTTCCTGGCTGTCATCCGGAAGGAATCCACGTGCGCAACTCTCGTAAGTACCGCCTGGCCGCGGTGGGCATCGCGCTCTCGGCCTCGGCGGTTCTGGGGACCCAGTTCACGGCCCAGGCGCAGGACACGGCGTCCACCCCCCGCTACCAGCCCGAGATGGTCCGGGCGCTGGCCGCTTCGCTCGGTGTGAGCGAGGAGGCCGCGGTCGACCGTCTGGACCGGCAGGACACCCAGCAGGCCACGCTCGCCCGTCTCGCGAAGAGCGGGATAGCCGGCGACGGCGCCTTCTTCGACGCCTCCGGCACCCTGACCGTCAACGCCGACGACCAGGCCGAGGCGACCAGGATCGAGAAGGCCGGCCTCGCCGCCCGGGTGCCCGCCCGCGGCCAGGCCTCGCTCGACCGGATCAAGGCCCAGCTGGACGCCCTCGCCGCCAAGAAGGTCCCCTCCGGCGTCGTCGCCTGGTCCGTGGACCTGGCCTCCGACAAGGTGACCGTCAAGGTCGCCGACGACCGGGGCGCCGCCGCCAAGGCGTTCCTCGCCAAGGCCGCCCGGCACGGCGCCGCCGTCCAGATCGTGCGGGGCCAGGAGAAGCTGGAGCCCAAGGCCGCGATCTACCCCGGCAGCAAGATGACGTTCAACAACAGCAGCAACTACTGTTCCGTCGGCTACGGCGCCCGCGACAGCTCCGGCCGGCAGTACCTGGTGACCGCCGGGCACTGCGTCACCAACACCCTGCGTTACGACGGAACGGCCTTCGCCCAGGGGTACAAGACCCGCTACGCGCTCGGCACCCGCAGCGTCGACATGGGCATCCTGACCGTCAACTCCGGCCATTCGATCGTCACCGCCGTCGGCACCTGGGGGCAGGGCAGCACCGGCACGGTCGCCGTCAAGGGCGTCAGCCGCGCCTCCTCCGGCGCCGCACTCTGCAAGTCCGGCGCCACCACCGGCTGGACCTGCGGCACGGTCGGTTCGTACAACAACACCGTCACCTACATCGACCGCAACGGCGGCCCCGACACGGTCGTCAGCGGCCTGGCCTCCTCCACGGTCTGCGTCGAGGGCGGTGACAGCGGCGGCGCGTACATCTCCGGCAACCTCGCCCAGGGCATGACCTCCGGCGGTCCGACCGACCAGCAGTGCACCGGCGGCGTCAACTCCCGCGGCAGCTCGTACTTCCAGCCGCTCGACGACGCCCTCAACTACTACGGTCTGACGCTCAACACCAACTGAGCACGTCCACAGCAGGATCGGCCGGGGGTCGCTCGCGGAACAAGGCGAGCGGCCCCCGGCTGCTTCCTCGACAGGACCCTTCCCGCACGGCCGCGAGCCCCCGGCTCTCCTCCGAAGACTCTCCACCCGCTGGATGACGCCATGCCGAACGCCCCCCACACCAACGACCCGGACACGATGTTCGCGGTGACGTTCAAAGAAGCGCTGCGACGGCGCGGCCTGCCCCTGGAGCACGTGCGCGATCATCTTCAGTCGCACGGGATCACTCTCAGCATCGCCACCCTCAGCTACTGGCAGAGCGGCCGCAGCCTGCCGGAGAAACCCCAGTCCCTGCGGGCCATCGACGTCCTGGAGCCCTTCCTCGGCCTCGCGAGCGGCACCTTGCGGTCGTTGCTGAGGCGCCGGCCGCGCGGCTGGGTCCCGCCGCACGACCTGGCCGCCATCCGCGGCGTCTACGGCGAGAACTCCGCCATGGAACAGGCTCTCGGCGATGGCTTCGCCCACTTCAACGCAGGCCTGAGGCGCCTGGTCGTCCACGAGACCGTCCTGGTGAACGCACACCGCTTCGTCGACGAGATCCGCGTCACCGTCGCGGTCAGGGCGGTCCACGACGACGCGCGGCACCTGACGGTCGTCCACACCCTGGACTCGACGAGGGCCGACACGGGCACGATCGACCTCACCGTCCCGCACGGCCCGCCGCCGAGCGTCCGCGTACGACCGGAACTGAGCTGCGTGATCGCCGAGATCCCCCTCGGCCGCCGACTGGTCAGGAACGAGACCGCGGTGATCGAGTACGCGCTCCGCTCCACCGCCACCACGGGCGTCTCCCACCGCTACGAACGCCGCGTCACCACGCCCCTGCAGTCCTATCTGCTCCACCTGCGCTTCCACCCCTCGGCGGTCCCGTCGAAGTGCTGGCACTACTACGGCAGGCGGATCGACACCGAGCCCCAGAGCCGGCAGCTCGCGGCCCTCGACGACTTCTCCACGACCCACCTGCTGCCCATGAAGTGCACACCGGGCGTCTACGGCATCGAGTGGCGGTGGACGGACTGAACACCCCGAGTCCTTCTCCGGCCCGCCGAGAGGCGGGCCGGACTCGACCGACGAGCTACCGGCCCAGTTCCCACAGGCGCCAGACACCGCTGTTGTCCGCGACGAGGTACTGGCTTCCACTGATCGTGGGACGCGTCACCACGTAACTCTTCTTCTGCCAGAGCGGCACCAGGGGTACGTCCCTCGCCACCAGTCGCTGGATCGCCTGGAACCGCGCGACGCTCTCGGCGCGGTCGGTGAATCCCTGCGTCGTCTTGATCGCCCTGTCGATCTCGGCCGACGTGTAGCCGTTGTGGAGGCCGTTGCCGCTTCCCACCAGGGGTTGGACGAAGGTGTCCGGGTCGGGGAAATCGGGGCTCCACTGGAGGACGTAGGCGTCGAACTCGCCGCTCTTCTGCCGTTCCTGGTACCTCACCCAGTCGGCCTCCTCGACCAGCTCGACCCGGAACAGGCCCATCCTCTCCAGTTGCGCCTTCAACGCGCGCGCCTCGTCGGCGGCGCTGCCGACCTGGTGCCCCAGTCTGATGCGCACGGGAGTGGAGACACCGGCGTCACGCAGGCGCTGCTTCGCCCACCGCGGATCCGATTCGGGGTAGAGGTCGTAGAAATCGGTACTGTGCCCTGTGACGCCTCGCGGGACGAGTGAGTACAGCGGTGACACGGTGTCCTTGAACACCGCACTCGCCAGACGTCCCCGGTCGATGAGCGCGGCGAACGCCCTGCGGACCTCGACGTTCCCCAGCGGCCGGCGCACCGGGCCCGTGTTCAGGACGAGATAGCGGGCCACCGTGCTCTCCCCGACGGAGAGGCGTACGCCCGGGTCCTTGCCGTTCTCGAGAACCGCCAGCGTCGTGGCGGGGAATCCGGAGGAGGCCACGTCGAGCTTTCCCGCTTTCCACGCCTTCTCCACGTCCTGGGACGTCGCGTAGTAGTGGATCTCGATCGGGTTGCCCTTCCTGGCAGCGGCCCCCTTGTACCTGCTGTTCGGAGCGAGGTCTATGCGGACGTCCTTCGTGTACGAGGAGACGACATAGGGGCCTGATCCCGGGAAGGTCTGCTGTGTCCGGAGGCTGGAGGCGGGGAACTCGGCCGGATCGACGATGGAACCCGCCGAGGTGGCGATCTTGGAGGGCCAGGTGGCGTCCGCCGCGGCGAGGTGGAAGGTCACGGTGGAGCCGCTGGCCTCCACGGAGCGGAGGTTCGCGAACAGGGGCGACGGGCCGAGCGGATCCCGGATGGTACGGATGCGGTCGAACGAGTGCTTCACGGCCGCGGCGGTGAGCGGATGTCCGTTGGAGAACGTGAGGCCGGCGCGCACCGTGCACCGGTACGTGGTCAGGGACGTGGTGAACCCGCACGTCTCGGCCGCGTCGGGCCGAGGCACACTCGCGCCCGGGTCGAAGGTGAGCAGGCTCTGGTAGATGTTGCTGTACAGCGCCCAGGACCCGGCGTCGTAGCCTCCGGCGGGGTCGAGGTGGGTGAGGCTGTTCGCCGTTCCGATGACGACGGGCTCTTTCACCGCTGTCGCGAGTGGCAGGAACGGATAACTGCAGGCCGCCAGTACCGCGCAGGCGCCCACCGCGATACCTAAGCTTCTGCGCCTCATTCGATTGCCTTCTTCCTCTGCCGGGGACTCGGTGGTGGCCGGCCGCTTTCCGTCGGCGAACGGGCTTTCCACGTCCTCCCGGGCGGCGCAATGCCCGCTGCCGCGCGGGTCTTCACACGCGGATCTTGCTTTTCGACTCTACGGGCGGGCCATAGCCGATTCCATCCGGAAGCCCTCGATACGGATACGGCTTAAACGACCGGCACGAGGTGAGAACGGAGAAGGAATCGAATCGCCGCTTTCCCGCCGGGGATTCTGTCGGTCGAATGTCGCGGGTGTCGGTTCTCGCAGGCACAGGGGCACCGGCATTGCAGAAGGAAGCGGGACAGCGAACAGCCCCGGCGGTGGGGGCCGCCGAGGCTGCTCGGTATCAAGGGGGGCCGGTCAGTACGGAGACCGGGTCAGCCGCCGGTGACGGCGGTCAGGGTCTTGTCCGCGTCGGAGAGGCCGGCGCCGCAGCCGCCGGAGCAGGTGCCGGGCAGGGCGCGGGTGTTCTCCTTGATGGTCTGCTCGATCTGGGCGGGGGTGAGGGAGGAGTCCTTCTGCTTCAGCAGCGCGGCCAGGCCCGCGATGTGCGGTGCGGCCATGCTGGTGCCCTGGTAGGAGGCGTACTTCTCCTTGTCGGGGGTGGTGGTTCCCGTGTTGAGGGTGGACCAGATGCCGTCGGCGTCGCGCACGTTGTTCTCGCCGCCGGGGGCGGTGACGTCGACGACCTTGCCGTAGTTGGAGTAGGCGGCGCGGTTGCCCTCGCGGTCGGAGGCGGCGACGGTGATGACGTTGGCGCAGCCGGCCGGGCTGAAGGCGGCGGCGTCGGTGTTGTCGTTGCCGGCGGACACGACGACGGTGGTGCCCCGGTCCCTGGCGCCCTTGAGGGCGGCGTTGTAGGCCTGGTCGCAGGTGAACTTGCCGCCCAGGCTCATGTTGATGACGGCGGCGGGGTTCTTGTTGGCGGGGACGTCGGTCACGGTTCCGCCCGAGGCCCAGGTGATGGCGTCGATGATGTCGGAGGTCGTGCCGCCGCACCGGCCCAGGACGCGGACGGGCAGGATGTTCGCCTCGTGGGCCACGCCGACCGTTCCGGACCCGTTGGCCGCGGCGGCGACGGTGCCGGCGACGTGGGTGCCGTGCCAGCCGCTGTCGGTGGCGCGGGCGGGGACGGGGTCGCCGTTCTTGTCCTTGCCGCACTCCCCGGCCTTCAGCCAGTCACCGGGGTCTGAGGGGTCGCTGTCGCGGCCGCCGCCGTCGTTGGCCGTCCAGGTGTGGGAGATGAAGTCGTAGCCGGGCAGCACCTTGGAGCTCAGCTCGCTGTGCTTGGTGATGCCGGTGTCGATGACCGCGACGGTGACGCCCTTGCCGGTGGCCTGCTTCCAGGCCGAGGGAACGTTCATGCCGGCCGTGGTCTCGTACAGGTCCCACTGGGCCTTGTACTCGGCGGGGTCGACCGCGGTGGCGTACACCCGGCGGTCGGGGACGACGTAGGCCACGTCGGGGTCGGCCAGGAAGGCCGCCGCGACCTTCTGCGCGTCCTGGACCTCGTCGGCCTCGGGCAGTTCGACCAGGGCGGCGCCCGTGCCCAGGCGGCGCTCGAAGGAGACCGGCTCGCCGGCCTTGCCGGCCTTGGCCCTGGCGTCCTTCACGGCCGCCTCGTTCGACTTCGCTTCGGCCGCCTGGGACTTGTAGCCGACGATGAAGCCGTCGACGGGTTCGGTTGCGCCGGAGACGTCGGTGGCCGCGGGGGTGGCGGCTCGACCGGTGTCGGCGGGGCGGGCCGCGTCCGGGGAGCCGCTGGCG
>NZ_RDBH01000141.1:664917-674293 GCF_008042145.1 Streptomyces sp. adm13(2018) | reverse complement strand
CGACGTGGCCCCGCCCGCCGAGCCGAGCCCGTGAGGGCGCCCCGGCTGCCCGCCTGGACCGCGACCCTCACCTGGAAGGCCGCCGTCTTCATCGCGGTGATGTGCTGCGCCCTGGCCGCACTCCTCGGCATCCTCGTGCACGTCTCGGTGACCGGTCGGACGGTGACCGACTCCCGGGAGAAGGCGCTCGCCCGGCTCACCGACGTCACCCGGCTCTACGAGGCCGGCGAGCCGCTCCCCCGCTTCGCCGGGGTCGACCCGCCCGGGCTTCCCGCCTCCCTCCGCGCCCTGGCCGTGCAGGGCGAGCGCGGCACGCTGGTCGCCGACGACCGGGGCCGGCCGACGATGTGGGCGGCGGGTCCGGCGGACGGCCGCGCCCTGGCCGTCCGCGTCGACTACACCCAGAGCGCCGAGACGATCGACGCCCTCGACCGCTCGATCCTCGGCTCCTCCGTCCTCGCGATCGGGGCGACGCTGCTCGTCGGCGCATTCGCCGTCACCCGGGTCACCCGACGGCTGCACCTCACCGCCCAGGTGGCCCGCCGGATCAGCGCGGGCGACCTCGACGCGCGCGTCGACGACCCCCGTACGCAGGACTCCTCGCGCCCGCAGGACGAGGTGGCCACGGTGTCGGGCGCGCTCGACACGATGGCGTCCTCGCTCCAGAGCAAGCTGCAGAGCGAGCAGCGGTTCACCGCGGACGTGGCGCACGAGCTGCGCACCCCGCTGACCGGGCTGTCGGCGGCGGCCGAGCTGCTGCCGGAGGGGCGGCCCTCGGAGCTCGTACGGGACCGGGTGCGGGCGATGCGCGGGCTGACCGAGGACCTCCTGGAGATCTCGCGGCTCGACGCCCGCAACGAGACGGTGGACCTCGCCGTGCACGAACTCGGCCCGCTCGCCGAGCGGGTGGTGCGCGCCTCGGGCACCGCGACCGAGGTCCGGGTGGTCCGGGACGCGACCGTGGAGACGGACCGGCGGCGGCTGGAACGGGTGCTGGGCAATCTGATCGCCAACGCCCACAAGCACGGGGCCCCGCCGGTGGTGCTGACGGTGGACGGCCCGGTGGTGTCCGTACGGGACCACGGGCCCGGCTATCCGGCGTACCTCCTTGAGTCGGGGCCGCAGCGGTTCCGTACGGAGAGCGGGGGCAAGGGCCACGGTCTCGGGCTGACGATCGCGGTGGGCCAGGCGGAGGTGATCGGCGCCGAGCTCGTCTTCGCCGCGGCCGACGACGGTGGGGGCGGCGGGGGCGGGGGCGCCGAGGCGCGGCTGCGGCTGCCCGAGTACGTGAGCCTGGCGGAGCCGCCGGCGGAGGACTGACACGGAGCGCCTCGCCGCACGGCACCCGGCGGACGCCACGCGACGGACGGCGCACGCCACACCGCACACCGCAGACGGCACACCGTCACACAAAAGGGACATAGGGCATACCGCTTGCTACGTTGCGGCCATGACCGCACCGCGCACGGACGCTCCCCCTCCAGGGGTACGCACACCGAAGCGCCGTGGCGTGGAACTCTCCCTCCTCGTCTGCGCCGTCCTCATCTGCGTCTTCGGGTACGCCGAGGTCGGCCTCGCCCGCAGCGGGGCCGTACCGCCGGACGCCGTCCGCTACGGGACCGGGCTCGGCCTGCTCGCGCTCGTCGCCCATCTCGCGGTCCGGTTCCGCGCCCCGTACGCCGATCCGCTGCTCCTGCCGATCGCGGTCCTGCTCAACGGCCTGGGCCTGGTGCTGATCTACCGGCTCGACCTGGAGACGCCGAAGGACCAGGCGGCGGCGACGCAGCTGATCTGGTCCACGCTCGGTGTCGCGCTCTTCATCGTGGTCGTCCTGCTGCTCCGCGACCACCGCACGCTCCAGGGGTACGCCTACGTGTCGGTGGCCGCCGCGCTCGCCCTGATGATCCTGCCGATCTTCTTCCCCGCGGTGAACGGCGCCAAGATCTGGATCCGGCTCGGCGGCCTCTCCTTCCAGCCCGGCGAGTTCGCCAAGATCCTGCTGGCGGTCTTCTTCGCCGCGTACCTCGCCGCCAACCACAACGCGCTCGCGTACACGGGCCGCCGGATCTGGAAGTTCCAGTTCCCGACCGGGCGGGTGCTCGGCCCGATCGTGGCGATCTGGCTGCTGAGCGTCGGCGTGCTCGTCCTCGAACGCGACCTCGGCACCTCGCTGCTCTTCTTCGGCCTCTTCGTGATCATGCTGTACGTGGCGACCGGCCGGACCGGCTGGATCGCCGTCGGGCTCGTCCTCGCCGCGGCCGGGGCCTTCCTCGTCGGCTCGCTCGAACCGCATGTGCACAGCCGGGTGCAGGACTGGCTCGACCCCTTCGCCTCGATCCGCGCGGGGGACGGCCCCGGGCAGCTCGCCCAGTCGCTGTTCTCGTTCGCGGCGGGCGGGATGCTCGGCTCGGGGCTCGGCCTCGGCCATTCCGTGCTCATCGGCTTCGCCACCAAGTCCGACTTCATCCTGGCGACCGCCGGCGAGGAGCTGGGACTCGTCGGTCTGACCGCGCTCTTCCTGCTGTACGCGCTGCTGGTCGCCCGCGGCTACCGCGCCGGCCTCTCGCTGCGGGACCCCTTCGGGCGGCTCCTCGCGATCGGGCTCGCCTCGATCGTGGCGCTCCAGGTGTTCGTCATCGCGGGCGGGGTGATGGGGCTGATCCCGCTGACCGGCATGGCGATGCCGTTCCTGGCGCAGGGAGGTTCGTCGGTGGTCACCAACTGGGTGATCGTGGCGCTCCTGATCCGGGTCAGCGACTCGGCACGGGCGCCGCAGCCGGACGACGCCGACACGGGGACGCTCGCCCCGGTGAGGGAGGGCGCCGCGTGAACCGACCGTACGGCCGGGACGGCGTTCGTCGCGCGGGGCTCCGCGCTCCCGAGGGGGCCGTGTGATCCGGTACGCCCGGCGGGCCGCCGCGCTCTGCCTGCTCCTTCTCGTGGCGCTCCTCGTCAACTCCGCGCGCGTGATGGTCTTCGAGGCCGAGTCGCTCGACGACGACCCGGCCAACCGCCGGATCGCGATCAACCGCTACGCGCAGCCGCGCGGCGAGATCGTCGTCGACGGGAGGCCGGTCACCGGCTCCCGGGACAGCGGGCAGCAGCTGCGCTGGGAACGGACGTACCGCCAGGGCCCGTTGTACGCGCCGCTCACCGGCTACGCCTCGCAGACGTACGGCACGACCCTCGTCGAGCACGCCGAGGACGCCCTCCTGTCCGGCACCGACCCGGTGCTGGCGCCGCTGCCCCTCTGGAACGACCTCACCCGGGGGCGGCAGCCCGGCGGCGACGTGGTGACGACGATCCGCGCCCCACTCCAGGAAGCGGCCTTCCGGGGGCTCGCCGGGAAGCGGGGCGCGGTCGTCGCCGTCGAGCCGCACAGCGGCCGCATCCTGGCGCTGGTCAGCTCCCCCTCGTACGACCCCGGCGTCCTCTCCGGTACGGGGGCGGGGGCCAAGGAGGCCTGGCGGCGGCTCACCACCTCGCCGAGCCAGCCGATGCTGAACCGGGCGCTGCGGCAGACGTACCCGCCGGGCTCCACGTTCAAGATCGTGACGGCCGCCGCGGCGCTCGACGCGGGCCTGGTGCGGGACGTGGACGCCCCGACGGACACCCCGGACCCGTTCGTGCTGCCCGGCACCCGGCAGGTGCTGCCGAACGAGGCGGAGGGCTGCGCCGACGCGTCCCTCGCCTACGCGATCCAGTGGTCGTGCAACACGGTGATGGCGGGGCTCGGCGTGAAGGTGGGACTGGAGGGGATGGTCGACTCCGTGGAGGGGTTCGGCTTCAACGACACGGGGCTGCGGGTGCCGTCCTGGGTGGCGAAGTCCAACTTCGACCGGGAGATGAGCCCGGACCAGCTCGCGCTGTCGTCGATCGGGCAGTTCGACACGACGGCGACGCCGCTGCAGATGGCGCTGGTGGCGTCGGCCGTCGCCAACAACGGGGAGATCGCCCGGCCGTACCTCGTCGACCGGACGACGACCTCCGGCGGGACCACGGTCGACCGCACGGGCCGGCACAGCTACCGGCAGGCGATGAACCCCGCGACGGCGATGCAGCTCCAGCGGCTGATGGTGAAGGCGGTGACGGAGGGGACGGGGACGAACGCGGCGATCCCCGGCGCGCGGGTCGGCGGCAAGACGGGCACCGCGCAGCACGGCTTCGGCAACACCGGGACCCCGTACGCCTGGTTCATCGCCTGGGCGCAGGCGGAGGACGCGGCCCAGCCGGCGGTCGCGGTGGCGGTGGTCGTCGAGGACGCGGAGGCGTCCCGCACGGACATCAGCGGGGGCGGCAGCGCGGCGCCGATCGCGAAGGCCGTGATGGAGGAGGCGCTGCGGCTGGAGGCGGAGGCGCGGGGGTGAGGCGCGGGGCCCGGAGGGGAGGCGAGGCGCGGAGGTGAGACGCGGGGCCGCCGCCCGGCCCGTCTCTGCCACTCCCGACTTCACGGTGAAGGACGCCACGGCGGCGGTCGGGCAGTACGACGGCGAGGACGACTCGGTGCTCGTCCTCTCCGGGCTCTACGGGCGCATCAAGAACGGGACCTCCRCGCGGATCCTGGCCGTCTTCTCGGCGATGTCCTCCAGGTCGATGTCCTTCGGGTCGCCGGAGGCCGACTCCGGGGTGACGAGGGCGACGGCGGCCGCGGTGCTGTCGTCGCCCCAGGCGCACATGGGGAGGTTCGTCCTGCCGAGCCCCTCCCTCGTGGTGGTGACCTGGCACCTGACGGTGACCCCGTACCCGGCGGGGGTGAAGTCCCTGGGCTTCACGGCGAGCGTGGTGTTCTTCTGCGTGGCGGCGCCCTTGAGGATGGAACTCCGCGTGGAGGTCCCGTTCTTGATGCGCCCGTAGAGCCCGGAGAGGACGAGCACCGAGTCGTCCTCGCCGTCGTACTGCCCGACCGCCGCCGTGGCGTCCTTCACCGTGAAGTCGGGAGTGTCCTCGATCTCCTTGCCCTGGGTGTCGGACAGGTCGGCGGCCAGGGTGTACTCGCCGGCCAGGAGGGTCTTGGGGACGACCAGCTTGTGGGTCGCCTCGGGGAAGCCGCCCATGACGCCGTCGTACCCGGCCTTGACGCCGTAGCCGAGGCCCGCGACCACGACCAGCGAGCCGACGACGATGGCGACGATCGCGCCGGACGACAGCTTCTTCCTCGGCGGGGGTCCCATCGGCGGGGGCCCCCAGCCACCGGGGCCGGGCCCCGGGCCGTACTGCGGCGGAACGCCGTACGGGGGATGGCCCTGCGGGGGAAAGCCCTGCGGCGCGCCGAACGAACCGGGCTGCTGCGGGGGCGGTACGGGGCCGCCGTACGGCTGCGGGGACGGCGGCTGGCTCGGCGGTGGCGGCATGCTCATGGCGGTCACGCTACGTCAGGCGTACGACAACGCGTGTCTCCGGTACGGGAGGCGGCCCACCGGCCGGGCCCCTCCCCCCACCACTCCCCGGCCCTGCCCGCTACTCCTCCGCCGTGCCCGCCGCGATCGCGTCCGCGACCTCCGCGACCCGGGCCTGCTCCTCCTGGGCGAAGCGCTCCGCGTCGAGTCGTTCCGCGATCTCCTCGTCCTGGGTCATGAGGAGGTCGAGGTTGGAGTCGCCGAGGTCGAAGACGCCCATGTCCAGGTAGGCCTTCTGGAGGCGCTCGCCCCAGAGTCCGATGTCCTTGACGCAGGGCACGATCCGGCTGAAGAGCAGCTTGCGGAAGAGGTGCAGGAACTCGCTCTGCTCGGTCAGCTCCTCCGCCTCCTTGCGCGGGATGCCGAAGTTGTCCAGGACCTCGACGCCGCGCAGCCGGTCGCGCATCAGGTAGCAGCCCTCGATGACGAACTCCTCGCGCTCGCGGAGTTCGCCGTCGGACAGCTGCTTGTAGTAGTCGCGCAGCGCCATCCGGCCGAACGCGACGTGCCGGGCCTCGTCCTGCATCACGTACGCGAGGATCTGCTTCGGCAGCGGCTTGTCGGTGGTGTCGCGGATCATGCCGAAGGCGGCGAGGGCGAGGCCCTCGATCAGCACCTGCATGCCGAGGTAGGGCATGTCCCAGCGGGAGTCGCGCAGGGTGTCGCCGAGGAGGCTCTGAAGGTTGTCGTTGATCGGGTAGAGCATGCCGATCTTCTCGTGGAGGAAGCGGCCGTAGATCTCGGCGTGCCGCGCCTCGTCCATGGTCTGGGTGGCCGAGTAGAACTTGGCGTCCAGGTCGGGCACGGACTCGACGATCCGGGCGGCGCAGATCATGGCGCCCTGCTCGCCGTGCAGGAACTGGCTGAACTGCCAGGAGGAGTAGTGCCGGCGCAGGTCGCCCTTGTCCTTCTCGGTCATCTTCGCCCAGTGGCGGGTGCCGTGGAGGGTGAGGACCTCGTCGGGCGTGCCGAGGGGGTCGTACGGGTCGACCTCCAGGTCCCAGTCGATCCGGGTGGCGCCGTCCCACTGCTTGTCCTTGCCCTTCTGGTAGAGGGCGAGGAGGCGGTCGCGGCCGGCGTCCGCCATGTCGTATTCCCAGTTGAAGCGGGCGGCGCCGGTGGCGGGGACCTGCCAGCTCGGGCCGGACGGGGCCGTGGTGTAGAGGTCGCGCGTCGACACTGACGCCTCCTTGGGGGTCGGGCCTTCCCGTGGTGCGAGTCCTGCGGCCCAGGCTCACACGGTGCTAGACGGATCGTCAACAAGTCGCGCACAGGGGATTGACGCCATTACTGACGGGCAGTCTGATAAGAGCTGCCCACCGGTGATACGTCACGCCGTCGCGACGAGCACAGCGAGGTTCGGACCCATGACCCCCTTCACCGAGTCCGCGGAGCCGGACTTCAGCCTGCTCCGGGACGCCCTGGGGCCGCTGCGCGACCGCGAGCAGGTCGCCGAGCGCCTCCTGGAGTCCTCCCGGAAGCACTCCTACGACCCGGACGTCGAGCTCGACTGGGACGCGCCGTTCGAGGACGGCAAGTGGTTCTGGCCGCCCGAGCTGCTCTCCCTGTACGACACACCGCTGTGGCACCGGATGTCCGAGGAGCAGCGGATCGCGCTCTCGCGCCACGAGGCGGCGTCGCTCGCGTCCCTCGGGGTGTGGTTCGAGATCATCCTGATGCAGCTGCTCGTCCGGCACATCTACGACAAGTCCCTGACCAGCCATCACGTCCGGTACGCGCTGACCGAGATAGCGGACGAGTGCCGGCACTCGATGATGTTCGCGCGGATGATCGAGCGGGGCGGGACCCCGGCGTACCCGGTGCCGCGGCTCTACCACAACCTCGCGCGCGTGCTGAAGACCGTCTCGACCACCCCGGGCTCGTTCGCCTCGACGCTGCTCGGCGAGGAGATCCTCGACTGGATGCAGCGGCTGACCTTCCCGGACGAGCGGGTGCAGACGCTGGTGCGCGGGGTGACCCGCATCCACGTGGTCGAGGAGGCGCGGCACGTGCGGTACGCCCGCGAGGAGCTGCGGCGCCAGATGGTGACCGCGCCGCGCTGGGAGCAGGAGTTCACCCGGCTCAGCTGCGGCGAGGCGGCACGGGTCTTCTCGACGTGCTTCGTGAACCCGCGGGTGTACGAGGCGGTCGGCCTGGACCGGCGCGAGGCGGTCGCGCAGGTGCGGGCGAGCGGCCACCGGCGCGAGGTCATGCAGTCCGGCGCGCGCCGCCTGACGGACTTCATGGACGACATCGGGGTGCTCCGGGGCCCTGGCAGGCGGCTGTGGAAGGCTTCGGGGCTGCTGGCCTGAGAGCGGGGGTACGTCTCGGGGGGCGGCGAACCGTCCGCCCGCCCGCCGACGCGCACCCGGCGGATGGCGTCGGGGCGCGACCGAGGGTGGCACCGGAGCGCACCCGCCAGGTGGCACCGGGGCGCGACCGAGGGCGGCCTCGGCACGCACCCGCCAGGTGGCACCGGAGCGCACCCCAAGATCAGCGCCGGAGCACCCGGCTACGCTGCCCAGCATGACTGCCGCCGCCACCCCCGCGTACCGCAGGCTCAGCGTCGAGGCACGCCGCGGCCAGCTCCTCGACGCCGCGCAGGAGCTCTTCGCCCACCGCACCCCGGAGGACGTCTCCCTCGACGACGTGGCCGAGGCGGCCGGCGTCTCGCGGCCCCTCGTCTACCGCTACTTCCCCGGCGGCAAGCAGCAGCTGTACGAGGCCGCCCTCCGTTCCTCCGCCCACGCCCTCAGTCACTGCTTCGCCGAACCCGCCGTCGGACCCCCCACGGAGCGCCTCGGCCGCGTGCTCGACCGCTATCTGGCCTTCGTGGACGAGCACGACGCCGGTTTCAGCGCCCTCCTGCGCGGCGGCAGCGTCGCCGAGACCTCCCGCACCACGGCGATCGTCGACGAGGTCCGCCGGGCCGCCGCCGAGCAGATCCTCATCCACCTCGGAGTGGAGCGGCCGGGCCCCCGCCTCCGCATGCTGGTCCGCACGTGGATCGCGGCCGTGGAGGCCGCGTCCCTCATCTGGCTCGACGAGGACAAGCGGCCGCCGGCCGTCGAACTGCGGGAGTGGCTCGTGGACCACCTCGTGGCCCTCCTCGCCGCGAGCACGGCGAGCGACGAGGAGACGGCGGGGGTGGTCACCCGCCTGCTCGCCCAGGAGACGCCCGAGGGGCCCGTGGCCCGGCTGGCCCGCCGGGTGATCCCGGTGGTGGGCGAGGCGGCGCACCTGCTCTGAGCCGGAACGGGGGCCGGAGGGGACACTGGAGGGGTGAGAAGCGAGAACACCCCCTTCCGTGGCGGCCCCCTCGACGGCCGGGTCCTGCCGATCCTGCTCGGCCCGACCGGTCACCCGCCGAAGTGGTACGAGATCCCGGTCCCGGCCCACCACGGGAACCCCCCGACCCTCGTCACCTATCGGCGCGAGCCCGCGGGCTACACGAAGCGGCTCGGACTCCAGCGCGGCTGGGTCTACGCGTACGCCCCCGAGGGCCGCGAGCGGCGCGAGCTGAGGTGGCCGTGGTCGAAGCCGGACACCGCTGGGCCGAAGGGGTGAGGCCCCCGGACGCGCCCCGGTTCGTACGGTAATCGGATGAAGTGACACGTCATCATCCCCGTGGAGGTGGTGACGTGTCACGAAGGCTGCTGCGCACGGTCTGCACGGCGGCGCTGGCCGCTGCGACCGCCCTCACGGGCGTCCCCCCGGCGGGAGCGACCGCGCCGACCCCACCGACGGACCTGCCGATCGCCTGGGCGGACCCGGCGGCGGAACCGGTGGAACCGGTGGACCCGGATGCGGGGCCGGATACGGACGCGGGCGCCGCCCCGGACGTGCTGCCCGGGGCAACTCCCGAAGGGCAGGCCCCGGCCGCCCCGGCCGCATCGGACGCATCGGACGCATCGGACGCATCGGACGCATCGGCCCAGCCCACCCCTTCCCCCGACACCGACGACGCCACCGACGACGCC
>NZ_RDBH01000141.1:651128-664817 GCF_008042145.1 Streptomyces sp. adm13(2018) | reverse complement strand
ACCGACGACGCCGCCGCACTCCCTCCCCCCGGTGGCGACTCCGTCACCGCCCTGCTCGGCCGGATGCGGACGCTCTACCAGCAGGCCGAGGAGGCGACCGAGCGGTTCAACGCCGCCGAGGAGGCGCTCAAGCTCCAGACCGCCGATACCCGGAAGGTGACCGCCCGGCTCACCGCGGCCCGTACCGCGCTGGCGGAGGGGCGCGCCGCGGCCGGGCGGATCGCCCGGGACCAGTACCAGGGCAGGTCGGAGTTCTCGTCGTATGTGCGGCTGCTGTTCGCGCCGGACTCGAGGTCGGCCTTCGACCAGGGTCACCTGATGGCGCGGGCCTCCCGTGACCGGGTCGCGGCCGTGGCGCGGCTGGAGAAGGCGGAACGGGAGGCCGGCGGCCTGGCGTCCGCGTCCCGGAGGGCCCTCGACCGGCAGCAGACCCTCGCCGCCGCGCAGCGGACCCGGCGCGACGAGGTACGGGTGAGGCTGGCGGAGGTCGAGAGGCTGCTCGCCGCGCTCTCCCCCGAGCAACTGGCGCGGCTCACGGAGCTGGAGCGGGTCCAGACGGCGGGGGCGCAGCGGGAGCTGCTCGACTCGGGTGCGCTTGCGGGCCGGCGTACTCCGTCGGGGGCGGGCGCGGAGGCGCTGCGGTTCGCGGTGGAGCAGATCGGTAAGCCGTACGAGTGGGGGGCGGAGGGCCCGGAGGCGTACGACTGCTCGGGGCTGACCCAGCAGGCGTGGGCGGCGGCGGGCCGGACGGTGCCGCGGACCAGCCAGGAGCAGTGGGCGACGCTGCCCCGGGTGTCCCTGGACGAACTGCGTCCCGGGGACCTGGTGGTGTACTTCCCCGGCGCCACGCATGTGGCGGTCTATCTGGGCGAGGGCCTCGTGGTGCAGGCGCCGAGGCCCGGCGGCAAGGTGAAGGTCTCCCCGATCGCGGCGAACCCGCTGCTCGGCGCGGTCCGCCCGGACCCGGACGGAGAGCCCCTGCCCTCGTACGCACCCCCGCCACTGCCGACCGGGGCGAAGGACGGAACGGACGAGGGCTACAACCCCGACTGACCACCCGCACCCACGGCCCGACGCACCGCGGGGGCGGACCGTCTCCGGTCCGCCCCCTGCTCCCCGCGCGGGCCGTGCGGCCCCGTCAGGCTCCGGAGACCGACGCCAGGTACGCGTTCGTCTTCTCCGGGTCGAAGAAGAAGTTCTCGAAGTCCGACGGGTCGTTGAAGCCGTTCGCGAAGCGGTCGGCGACCGGCTGGAGTTGGCCTGCTGCGCCCAGGAGGTTCAGGACGTGCTCCGGCGGGGGTGCCAGCATGGCGTTCGTCCACTTGGTGACGTGCTGGGCCGTCCGCCAGTAGCGGTCGAACGTCGACCTCATCCACTCCTCGTCGAAGGGCTTGTCGCCCTGCTCGACGATGGCCGCCAGGTAGGCCGCCGCGCACTTGGACGCCGAGTTCGAACCCTGGCCGGTGATCGGGTCGTTGGCCACGACCACGTCCGCCACGCCGAGGACCAGACCGCCGCCGGGGAGGCGGCCGATCGGGTTGCGGACGGTCGGGGCGTACCGGCCGGCGAGGGTGCCGCCCGCGTCGGTGAGTTCGACCCGGGTCGCCCGCGCGTACTCCCAGGGCGTGAACCGCTCCATCAGCTCCAGCGTGAGCGACAGGTGCTCGGCCGGGTCCTTGACGCCCTTGAAGGCGTCGACCGGGCCGCCGGGGACGCCCTCCCAGAAGAGGATGTCCGCGCGGCCGCCGGTGGTCAGGGTCGGCATGACGAACAGCTCGCCCACGCCCGGCACCACGTTGCAGCGGACCGCGTCGAAGTCCGGGTGCTCCGGGCGCGGGCCCAGGCCGTGGACGTACGCGACGGCCAGCGCGCGCTGCGGCTCGCTGTACGGCGAACGCGTCTCGTCCCGGCCGAACATCGAGACCAGCTCGCCCTTGCCCGCGGCGACGAGCACCAGGTCGTAGCTGCGCGAGAAGTAGTCCAGGTCGCCGACTGCCGCGCCGTGTATCACCAGCTGGCCGCCGCGCTGGGCGAAGGTCTCCATCCAGCCGGCCATCTTCACCCGCTGGTCGACGGACTGCGCGAACCCGTCGAGCCTGCCGACCCAGTCGATCGCCCGGGACGAGTCGGGCGCGGCGACCGAGACGCCGAGGCCCTCGATGCGGGGCGCCTGCGACTCCCAGAAGTCGAGGCCGAGGTCCCGCTCGTGCTGGAGCGCGGTGTGGAACATGCACTGGGTGGACATGACGCGGCCGGCCCGGATCTCGTCCGCCGTCCGGTTCGACATGAGGGTGACCTCGTACCCCGACGACTGGAGTCCGAGGGCGAGCTGCAGACCGGACTGGCCGGCGCCGACTATGAGTATCTTCCGCATGGGTGGTGCTCCTGGCGTGACGGGGAGAGCTGGGGGATCTGTTCCGGCTATTCCGGGGTGTTCTCGAGCGCGTGCGCGACCATCGCGAGCAGGCTCTCGACGACGCTGTACCGCTTGCGCGCGTCCATGATCACCACGGGGACGTCCGCGGGCACGGTCAGCGCCTCCCGGACGTCGTCCGCCGCGAACAACTCGGTGCCCTCGAAGTGGTTGACGGCCACGATGTACGGCAGCCCGCAGCTCTCGAAGTAGTCGAGGGCCGGGAAGCAGTCCGTGAGCCGTCGCGTGTCCGCCAGCACGATCGCGCCGATCGCCCCGCGCACCAGGTCGTCCCACATGAACCAGAAGCGCTGCTGTCCCGGCGTACCGAAGACGTACAGCACCAGGTCGTTGTCGAGGGTGATCCGGCCGAAGTCCATCGCCACCGTGGTGGTGAGCTTGTCCGGGGTGGCGGTGAGGTCGTCGGTCTCCTCGCTCGCCCGGGTCATCAGCGCCTCGGTCTGGAGCGGGGTGATCTCCGAAACCGCGCGGACGAAGGTCGTCTTGCCGACCCCGAAGCCGCCCGCGACGACGATCTTCGTCGCTATCGGGGCGCGGGTGTGGTCCAGCTGCCAGTCCTGCGCGCCGTCCTCGGCGTCCGGCACGGCCGTGTCCGCTCCGGACCCGGCGGGCCCGGTCGACGCGGCCGACCCGGTCGTATCTCGCTGGAACAGGTTGGCCGCGGGGGCCTGGGGCTGCGCGGGGATGCCCGTCACCGGCGATCCGGTGTCGGCATCGGAGACGGCGGAGGCGTCAGAGACGACGGAGTCCACTCAGCACCCTTTCGAGGAGCGCGCGGTCGGGCTGTCCGGTGCCGTGACCGGTCCCGTACACACGGATCTTTCCCTGGTCGGCCAGGTCGCTGAGAAGCACCCGGACGACCCCCAACGGCATCTTCAGAAGTGCCGAGATCTCCGCGACCGTCCGCATGCGGCGGCAGATCTCGACGATGGCCCGCATCTCGGGCATCAGGCCCCGCGCGCCCGGCCCGCCGTCCGTCAGGAGCTTGCGCACGGCGGGCGCTTCGAGCGCGGCCACGAAGGTCTCGACGAGCAGGACGTGGCCGAAGCGGGTCCGCCCACCGGTCAGCGAGTACGGACGCACGCGCGCGGGGCGGCGTCCGTCCCCGCGTACGGGCAGCCGGTGGACGTGGTGCAGCGGGTAGGCCGAGGACGCGGACGTCACTGGGTGCTCTCCATCGATTTGCGCAGCTCACTGCGGACTTCGGGGGTGAGTACGTGACCGGCGCGGCCCACGAAGAGCGCCATGTGGTACGCCACCACGCTCATGTCGCAGTCGGGTGCGGCGTGCACCCCGAGCAGCGAGCCGTCGCTGATCGACATGACGAAGACGCTGCCCTCCTCCATCGCCACCATGGTCTGCTTGACTCCGCCGCCGTCCATCAGGCGCGCGGCGCCGATGGTCAGGCTCCCGATGCCGGAGACGATGGTGGCCAGGTCGGCGCTGGAGCCGCGCGGCCCGTGCGGACGGCCGGCTTCGGCGGCGGCCGTCGTGCCTTGCTGGGTGGCCGGGTCGGACGACAGCAGCATCAGGCCGTCGGAGGACACCACGGTGACCGAGTGGACCCCGGGCACCTCCTCCACCAGATTCCCCAGCAGCCATTGCAGGTTGCGGGCTTCCGTGCTCAGTCCGTACGTTCCCGTCGCAGTCAACTGCGTGCCTCCTCGACTGTGTCCCCCGTCTTCTCCTCTGTACGTGCGGGCCCTTCGTCGGCTATCCGTGCCGTCTCCATCTCCGCCTCGACATCACGGCGCCCGGCCTTGGCCCCCTGGTGGAAGCCGCCGAGGCGGCGGCGCAGGGCCTCCGCGTCCACACCGCCCTGGCGGGGGGTGGCGGGCCGTGTTCAGCCCTCGGCCCGTACGTTGAAGTGGTTCAGGAGGCGGGCGAGTTCGGCGACCTCGGCACGGTCCCAGTCGGCGAGCTTGCGGACGTACCGCTCGCGCCGCGCGTCCCGGACGCTCCGGAAGCGGTCCCGGCCCTCCTCGGTGAGCCGGACCAGCGAGGCGCGGCCGTCGGCGGGGTCGGGGTCGCGGGCGACGAGYCCGAGGTCTTCSAGGGCCCGGAGCTGGCGGCTCATGGTGGCCTTGCCGACCCCGAAGTAGCCGGCGAGCTCGGTGGCCCGCTGGGGGCCGGCGTCGTCGAG
Organism: Streptomyces sp. adm13(2018); assembly: GCF_008042145.1. Classification (GTDB taxonomy): domain Bacteria; phylum Actinomycetota; class Actinomycetes; order Streptomycetales; family Streptomycetaceae; genus Streptomyces. Next base: position 660,240 of record NZ_RDBH01000141.1, on the reverse strand, counting down.
GCGTACGAACAGGCCGTAGGCGGCGGGCTCCAGCTCGGGGTGGACCTCGCGGGCCATCTCGCCGGACTGGGCGCGGGCGCGGCGCAGGAAGACCGCGAGTTCGCGTTCGAGCGCGAGGAACTCCCGGTCGACCCCACCGGGCGACTCGGGAAGCGCCCCGCCGGGCGCCCCCGGAACCGCGCCGCCGCCGGACGACCCCGGAAGCACCCCGCCGGACGCCGGAGACACCCCGCCCGGCGGCACCGGCACCGCCCCGTCGGCGGGCGGCGGCGTCGCACCTTCGCCTTCCGTACCGCTTCCGTGCACGTCAGCACCTCTCACGCGTCCTCCGGTGACCTGCCGCCGGCTTTCCAGCCGCTGAAAGTTTCTTCCGGCCGAGGCCATCGCCGCAGCTCTTCCAGTATTTCGCAGGCGTAGACCAACGGCGGTGTCCGGGCCCTCTTCCACGGGCCGGGTCTACGTGCGTAGCGTCGTCCACGACATCCGCTCTGACATGTCCACACCATGGCGCGGACGGGCGTCCAGGACCGCCGACCCCGCTCCCCCCACCGATCCTTTCGGAGGCACGCAATGCGTGTGCACAGATCCGGAACGACCCTCGCCGGCGCCGCGCTCGCGGCCCTGGCCCTCCTCGCCCCCCTCGCCGTCTCCGCCGGGGCCGCCCAGGACCCGGCCGCCGCCGGGGTGCCCCCGCGCGGCTCCGCCAGCATGGGCATGGGCGTCCTCGCGCACGACGGACGCGGCACCGCCCCCGGCGGCACCCCGGCCCGGGCCGCCCAGACCGAGGGCGTGGACGTCTCCAGCCACCAGGGCAACGTCGCCTGGTCCACCCTGTGGAACAGCGGCGTCAGGTGGGCCTACGTCAAGGCGACGGAGGGCACCTACTACAAGAACACCTCCTTCACCCAGCAGTACACCGGCTCGTACAACGTCGGCATGATCCGGGGCTCGTACCACTTCGCCACCCCGGACACGGCGTCGGGCGCGGCCCAGGCCGACTACTTCGTCGCCAACGGCGGGGGCTGGTCGAGGGACGGCCGGACGCTGCCGGGCGTGCTCGACATCGAGTGGAACCCGTACGGCGCGACCTGCTACGGCAAGACCCAGGCCGGGATGGTGTCCTGGATCCGCGACTTCGTGAACCGCTACAAGGCCAGGACCGGCCGGGACCCCGTCATCTACACCGCGACCAGCTGGTGGACGCAGTGCACCGGCAACTCCGCCGCCTTCGCCTCGGCCAACCCGCTGTGGGTCGCGCGGTACGCCTCGGCGGTGGGCGAACTCCCGGCAGGCTGGCAGTACTACACGATGTGGCAGTACACCTCCTCCGGCCCGACGGTCGGCGACCACAACCACTTCAACGGCGACCTCTCGCGGGTGCAGGCGCTCGCCAACGGCTGAGGCCGTCCCGTACGGCGGCGGTCCCCGGGTGCGCGGCGCCCCGGGGGCCGCTCCGGCTTTTCCGGCCCTCCCCCTTGCCTATTGGTATGGACCAATGCGAGGCTCTACGGCGATCGCCCGGGATTCAACTTCCGTGTGTTCAGCGCGCGTTGCTCATCCGTCCTCCCCCACGCACGAGAGAGAGCCCCCGCATGCCGTCCTCCCGCCGCTCCGCAGCCGGCGTCGCCGCCCTGTCCGCCGCCGCCGCACTCGTCACGCTCACCCCGACGACCGCCAGCGCCCACGGAGCCGTCTTCAACCCCGTGAGCCGCATCGCGGCCTGTTACGCGGAGGGCCCCGAGACCCCCAAGTCGCAGGTGTGCAAGGACCTCGTCGCCGACTCCGGCACCCAGCCGCTCTACGACTGGAACGAGGTCAACATCGCCAACGCCGCGGGTCAGCACCAGGCCCTCATCCCGGACGGCAAGCTCTGCTCGGCGAACCGCGCGAAGTACCGGGCGCTCGACTGGGCGCGCACCGACTGGCCGGCGACGGSGGTCGCGGCGGGCAGCTTCGCCTTCAAGGTCCGGGCGACGGCCGCCCACTCCGGCACCATGACCGTCTACATCACCAAGCAGGGCTTCGACCCGACGCAGCCGCTGAAGTGGTCGGACCTGGACGCGACCCCCGTCGCCGTCTACAACACCACGCGCACCGCGACCGACGGCTACTACAACTTCACGGGCAACCTCCCCGCCCGCACCGGCCGGCACATCGTCTACAAGGTGTGGCAGCGCAACGACAGCCCCGAGGCCTTCTACAGCTGCTCGGACGTCACCTTCGGCGGTGCGGCCGCGCAGCCGGCCGCCGCGAAGGCACAGGCCCCGAGCGAGGCGAAGATCGCGGCCGGGGCGTCGCTGTCCACCGTGAGCCACGCGGGCCACGGCGGGGACGAGCAGGCCCCGGCGCTCTCCGCCGAGTCGGCCGCGACCCCGTCCTCGCCGCTGCCCACCGCCCTCGCGGCCGCGGGCGCCCTCGCCGTCTTCGGCGCGGGCAGCCTCCTCCTGGGCCGCCGACGGAAGACCTCGGCCTCGTAGCGGCGGTCCTCGTTCGGGCCGGGAGTACGCGCCCGGCCCGAGCACCGCGGCCCCCTCGGGGCCGCGCCCCGACCGTCCGGCTCCCCGGCTCCCGCGCTCCGTCCCGAGCGCCGGGAGCAGGCGCCCCAGGACCCAGGCGGCTTGGAACCCGGAGCCCTAGGAGCCGGACATGACGAGGGGGAAGAGGGCGGTGAGGCGGGGCATCGCCACTCCCTCCGGACGAGACCCCCGGGGCTCGCCGTCCTCTTCCCACTCCTCCCCGAAGTCCCCCGAGAGCTCGTCCGCGAGGTCCTCGGCACGCTCGTCGACGGCGTCGTCGAACTCCTCGCCGCGGTCGTCCTCCTGGCCGGTGAGCTCGTCGAACGCGTCCTGCGCGACGTAGTCGAGCCACTCCCACTCCGGCCACTCGTCGTCGTCCCACCGGTCCCGGTGCCGGCCCACCAGTGCCCGTACGCCCGGCACGTCGGCCAGCGCGTCCGGGTCGGCGACGACCGAGTCGTAGACCTTCCGCCCCTGCCCGACCAGCCAGAGGGTGAAGTAGTGGAATCCGTCGTCGGTGCAGGCGCCGCCCTCGATCAGGTTCGCCGCGCGCCACAGCGCGCGCGTGCCGGCCACCTCGAGCGCGTCGTCGAGACGCACCTGGAAGTCCACGCTCTCGTCGGCCGGACGCCGGAGCAACTCCGCACGCAGCCACTCCGTCCGCTCCTCCAGGTCACCGGTGCGTCGGCTCAACTCGTCGATGAGGGCCCAGAAGGCGTCTTCGTTCATGCGTACGAGCATGACACCCCCGGCTGACATCCGGGTGACGAATTACCTGCCCACGCGCGCACGTGCGCCGCACGGCGGAGCGGGGCGCCCCTCGTGGGACACCCCGCTCCGGCCCCTCATCGCGAGGGGGTCACGCCGCGGCCGCGGCCACCGGCACCGAGGCCGGGGCCAGCGCGATCTCCAGGACCTGGCGGACGTCCGTCACCGGGTGGACCTCCAGCTTCTCCAGGATCTCGGCCGGGACGTCGTCCAGGTCGGCCTCGTTCCGCTTGGGGATCACGACCGTGGTGATGCCCGCCCGGTGCGCGGCGAGGAGCTTCTGCTTCACGCCGCCGATCGGGAGGACCCGGCCGGTGAGGGAGACCTCACCGGTCATGGCCACGTCCGTGCGGACCTGGCGTCCGCTCAGCAGGGAGGCGAGGGCGGTCGTCATGGTGACGCCCGCGCTCGGGCCGTCCTTGGGGACCGCGCCCGCGGGGAAGTGGATGTGCACGCCCCGGTCCTTCAGACCGGTGACGGGCAGTTCCAGTTCGGCGCCGTGCGAGCGGAGGAAGGAGAGCGCGATCTGCGCCGACTCCTTCATGACGTCGCCCAGTTGGCCGGTGAGGGTCAGCCCGGCGGCGCCGGTCTCCGGGTCGGCCAGGGACGCCTCGACGAAGAGGACGTCGCCGCCCGCGCCGGTCACGGCGAGGCCGGTGGCCACGCCCGGCACGGCCGTGCGGCGGTCCGCCGGGTCCTGGGCGGACTCGGGGACGTGGTGCGGCCGCCCGATGAGTGCGCGCAGGTCGTCGGGTCCGATGGTGAACGGCAGCTCGCGGTCGCCCAGTTCGTGCTCGGCCGCGACCTTCCGGAGCAGCCGGGAGACGGCCCGCTCCAGGGTGCGGACGCCGGCCTCGCGGGTGTACTCGCCGGCCAGCCTGCGCAGGCTCGCGTCCTCCAGGACGACCTCGCCGGGCTCCAGGCCCGCGCGCTCCAGCTGCCGGGGCAGCAGGTGGTCGCGGGCGATGACGACCTTCTCGTCCTCGGTGTAGCCGTCGAGCCTGACCAGCTCCATGCGGTCGAGGAGGGCCTCGGGAATGGCTTCGAGGACGTTGGCCGTCGCCAGGAAGACGACGTCGGAGAGGTCGAGTTCGACCTCCAGGTAGTGGTCGCGGAAGGTGTGGTTCTGCGCCGGGTCGAGGACTTCGAGGAGGGCCGCCGCGGGGTCGCCGCGGAAGTCGGAGCCGACCTTGTCGATCTCGTCGAGCAGGACCACCGGGTTCATGGACCCGGCCTCCTTGACGGCCCGGACGATCCGACCGGGCAGGGCGCCCACGTACGTGCGCCGGTGGCCGCGGATCTCCGCCTCGTCCCGCACGCCGCCGAGGGCGACGCGGACGAACTTGCGTCCCATCGCGTGCGCGACGGACTCGCCGAGGGAGGTCTTGCCGACGCCGGGCGGTCCGACGAGGGCGAGGACGGCTCCGCCGCGGCGGCCGCCGACGACGCCCAGGCCGCGCTCGGCGCGGCGCTTGCGGACGGCCAGGTACTCGGTGATGCGCTCCTTCACGTCGTCGAGGCCGAAGTGCTCGGCGTCGAGGACGGCGCGGGCGCCGCGGATGTCGTAGCGGTCCTCGGAGCGCTCGTTCCAGGGCAGTTCGAGGACGGTGTCCAGCCAGGTGCGGATCCAGGAGCCCTCGGGGGACTGGTCGCTGGACCGCTCCAGCTTCTCGACCTCCTTGAGGGCGGCCTCGCGGACCTTCTCGGGCAGGTCGGCGGCCTCCACGCGGGCGCGGTAGTCGTCGGACTCGTCCGCCTCCGCCTCGCCGTTGAGGTCGCGCAGTTCCTTGCGGACCGCTTCGAGCTGGCGGCGGAGCAGGAACTCGCGCTGCTGCTTGTCGACGCCCTCCTGGACGTCCTTGGCGATGGTCTCGGCGACGTCCTGCTCGGCGAGGTGCTCGCGGAGCTGGGCGGTGGCGAGCCTGAGGCGGGCGACCGGGTCGGCGGTCTCCAGGAGCGCGACCTTCTGCTCGACGGTGAGGAAGGGCGAGTACCCGGAGTTGTCGGCGAGGGCGCCGACGCCGTCGATCTGCTGGACGCGGTCGACGACCTGCCAGGCGCCGCGCTTCTTGAGCCAGGCGGTGGCGAGCGCCTTGTACTCCTTGACGAGGTCGGTGACCTGGCCGGGCAGCGGGTCGGGCAGGGTCTCCTCGACCGTGCCGCCCTCGACCCAGAGGGCCGCGCCGGGCCCGGTCGTCCCGGCGCCGATGCGCACCCGGCCGATGCCGCGGATCAGGGCGCCGGGGTCGCCGTCGGAGAGCCGTCCGACCTGCTCGACGGTGCCCAGGACGCCGGTCCCGGCGTAGGTCCCGTCGACGCGGGGCACGAGCAGCACCCGCGGCTTGCCCGCGCCGGGCCGGGCGGCGGCCTGGGCGGCCTCCACGGCGGCGCGCACCTCGGTGTCGGACAGGTCGAGCGGCACCACCATGCCGGGCAGCACGACCTCGTCGTCGAGCGGCAGCACGGGCAGAGTGAGCGGCACGGACGGCTTGGAGTCAGAAGCCATGATCTCCCCTTCGGCAGTCAAGTTGAGCTATGTGGACTCAATGCAGCTGAGCCCATGGATGTTCCCGGACGTCCGTTCGCTCTGAGCGATCACTCTCGCGCTGTCCTGTGACGCTGGTCTCTTCGTTTCGCAGCTCTACTCTTCGCGTGATCGTTGGCTTTGCAGAGTGACCTTTCGTCGGCGGGAAGCAACAGCCCTTCCCCACTACAGTTCCGGCTCGTGACCGATGCCACCCACCGCACTGCTGCGGACGACGACGGGCTTCTGGAGAAACTGCACGCACTCGCATGGGGGACCGGAGGCGCGATCCCCTCCCGCGGAAGCCCCCCCGACAAACCCTTCCCGCCTGTCACGTTCGCCGAGGTCGAGCATGCGGAACGGAAGCTCGGGTATCGGCTGCCCGAGTTGCTTCGGCGCATGTACACCGAGATCGGTGACGGAGGATTCGGGCCGGAGGGCGGGCTCGCATCACTGATACCGCGCAGCATTCCGCACTGGCACGTCCAGGACTGGCACTGCGCAACCACCGTCCACGACCAGCGGCCAGGATGGGGGCCACCGGCGTCGTGGTTCTTCCTGACGGGTGGCGGCTGCACCATGGAGTGGCACGTCTCCCTTATAGCGATAGACAACCCAGTGCTCCTCTGGGACGCCGACGGCTGGGAGCCAGACTGGGGCGAGAACCCTCACGATGGCCTGTGCTACGCAGCACCGTCTCTGCGCCAATGGCTGTGGACCTGGGCGGATGGAGGGGACGTGTGGGACGAGGCGCTGGTGCAGATCAAGCAGGACGTCAGCAACTGAACGTGACCCATGTGGCGATCCCCATGGACAAGGAAAACGCAGGGTAAGTCTGCACAGAGTGCCCTCCTCGCAGGTCGAATCACTTTGCGTTCCCGAGGTCGCAGCCCCTTCTGAATCCAGAGATCAATCTCACAAGACACGCGCACGCCGACGACCAGCCGATGTAATAGCTGCATGGATATTGCAGCTCTTACATCGGCCTGGGTGGCGGGCTGGACCGTCTCGCGGGGGACCCCGGCCGCCGTCCCCGAGCCCTGGGGCCACCGGATCGAGGTGGGACTGCCCCGGCACGTCGTGCGGCACGTGCTGCCCACCCCCGACGCGGCCACCGTCGGCGCGCTCTGCGCCCGCCTCACCGCCCCGTACAGCTGGCTCAAGGTCATGGCGGCGCCCGAGGACGCGCGCGCGTGGATCCCCGAGGGGTGGACCGTCCCCGACGACCCGGGATTCATGATGGTCAAGCCGCTGGACCCCGGCGCCCGCCCGGCCCCGCCCGAGGGGTACGCGCGGACCACCGAGGTCCGGGACGGGGTCGTCCGGGTCCGCGTCCTCGCGCCCGACGGCACCCTCGCCGCGAGCGGCCGGATCGCCCCGACGGGGTCCACGGCCGTCGCCGACCAGATCGAGACCGACCCCGCGCACCGGAGGCGCGGCCTCGGCGCCAACGTCATGCGCACCCTGGAGGCCGCCGCCGCCCAGGCCGGCGCCCGGACCGGGGTGCTCGCCGCGACCACCGACGGCCTCGCGCTGTACGACTCCCTCGACTGGCACTACCGGGGGCCGATCACCGGCATCGTCCGGGACGGCGGCGGGCCCGGCTGATCCGGCGGTCGCGAACCCGGCCGTACGGCTGCGCGGGACGCCCGGAACTTGGCATGCTCGGTACATGACGAGAGGCGTACGGGGAACGTGGTGCGGGACCCTGATCCTGATCGGGGCCCTGGTCGGCGGTACGAGCGGCTGCGGGCCCGCGGACCCGCCCGAGGCGGACGGGTCGTCCCCGGCGACGAGCACGCCGGCCCCGTCGCCCACCGGGGAGAGCGGACGGCCCGAGCCGAGCGCCACGCGGCCCTCGGCCACCACCTCCCCGGCCGGTACGCCTCCGCGCGTCACGCTGCCCCCGGCCATCACGCCCTCCACCGCCGATCCGCAGCCGGCCGGGGCCCTCGTCGAGGTCGTGGTCAACGGCGGCCTCGCCGGGGTCCGCAACAAGCTGGTCGTCCAGCACGACGGCTCCTGGAGCATCCGCTCCGGCACCGAGCAGCCCCGGACCGGCCGGCAGACCCCCGCCCAGGCCGCCGCACTGCGGGCCGCCCTGACGGACCCCGCCTACGCCCGGGTCCCGGAGCGCCCGACGGGCCGACCGGTCCCCGACGGCTTCCAGTACTACGTGACGTACCGGCACCGCCTCGTCGTCTGGGAGGACGGCGCGGGCGAGCGCCCGGCGGCGCTCCGGCGGGTCTTCGCCGCCCTCCCGGAGGGCGGCCCTCCGACGCGGCCCTGAGCCGGGCGGGCGCGCCGCCCCCGGGATCGGGGCCCTGAGGACCCGGACCGGCGCACGCGCGCGTGAACCGGACCGGGGCACGCGCGCGATAGAGAGGGCGTGAGACTGTTGCGCCCCTCAGGGGGAGGCCCCGCAGGGGGCGACGAGGACGACGACACGGCGCTGCTGCGCGCGGTCGCCCGGGGGGACTCCGAGGCGCTCGCCGTGCTCTACGACCGGCACGCCGGCTGGCTGCACGCGCGCCTCGCCCGGCGCTGCCCCGACGAGGAGACCGTGCGGGAGGTCCTCCAGGACACCTTCGTCACGGTCTGGCGCTCGGCCGGCGGCCACCGGGGTGGGGGCGAGGCCGGCGGCTGGCTCTGGGTGATCGCGGCCCGCCGCCTGGTCGACGCGCAGCGGGCCCGGGCCCGCGCCGAACGCGTGGTGACGGAGGCCGCCCGGCACGCCGCCGTGCCCCCGGAACCGCCCGCCGCCGCCTCCTCCGCCGAGGACCGGGTGCTCGCCGGGCTGGAGTACGGGGAGGTCGGCGCGGCCCTCGACCGGATCTCCCCCGAACTCGCCGAGGTCCTGCGGGCCACCGTCGTCGACGGTCTGACGACCCGGGAGACCGCCCGGCTCCTCGGCATACCCGAGGGCACGGTCAAGACCCGCGCCCTGCGCGCCCGCCGCGAACTGCGCGCCGCACTCGGAGCGGCCCACCCCGGCGGCCCCCACGCCCTGGGAGGCACCGCATGACGACACAGCGCCGCCCCACGGACGACCCCGGGAGCAGAGAGGCTTCCTGGCACGTCACGGACGACCTCGCGCGCCGGTACGCCGACGGGTCCGCGCCCGAGACCGACGCCTGGTCGCTGGAGAAGCACGTCGAGTCCTGCGCGGACTGCGCGGGCCGTGTCTCGGCCGCCGTGCGGGCCGGCACGGCCGGTCCCGTGCTCGCGGCCGTACGCGCCGACCTGCTGGCGTCGATCGGCGCGGCTCCGGCCCGGACGGGCGCCCGGGCCACGCTCCCGGGCG
>NZ_RDBH01000141.1:634514-651028 GCF_008042145.1 Streptomyces sp. adm13(2018) | reverse complement strand
TCTCGAAGTGCTCGCCGCGCCGGCGGAGCACGACCTCCCCGTACGGTCCGTCTCGGCGGTCGAGGGTGACGGTTCCTGACATGAATCGGTCGCTCCGCTCTCGGCTCGGCAGTGGGCCCCGGCCATCCTCGCGGGAAGGGGGCGGAGCGGACAAACCCGTTTCCCGCAGGGGTGGTTCGCCTCGGACCTGACGAACTCCCGACGGGTGTCGGCGCGGGGCCCCCGGGCGTCACGACCGCACATCCGTCCGAGCCGAACCACCCCTGCGGGAAACGGGTTTGTCCGCTCCGCCCCCTTCCCGCGAGGATGGCCGGGGCCCACTGCCGAGCCGAGAGCGGAGCGACCGATTCATGTCAGGAACCGTCACCCTCGACCGCCGAGACGGACCGTACGGGGAGGTCGTGCTCCGCCGGCGCGGCGAGCACTTCGAGATCATCGCCAACGGGACCTTCCTGATGGACACCTCCGACGGGCGCTCCGAGCGGCTGCTGGTCGACGCGGCGCAGGCCGCGCTCCCGGAGCGGCGCCGTACCGGGGCGTCCGTGCTCGTCGGCGGCCTGGGCGTCGGCTTCTCGCTGGCCCACGCGGCGGCCGACCCCCGCTGGGGCCGGATCACCGCAGTCGAGCGGGAGGAGGCGGTCATCGACTGGCACCGGCACGGCCCGCTCGCCGCGATCTCCGGGGCGGCGCTGGCCGATTCCCGGACCGTGATCCTGCACACGGACCTCGTGGCACATCTCCGCACCTCCTCCGACACCTATGACGCGCTCTGTCTGGACATCGACAACGGGCCGGACTGGACGGTCACCGAGGACAACGAATCCCTTTACGGAGCTGAGGGGTTGGCGGCCTGCGCGGCCCGCCTGAACCCCGGCGGAGTGCTCGCCGTGTGGTCCGCCCGGCCCTCCGTCGATTTCGAAGGGTCCTTGCGGAATGCCGGATTCAGCGGGGTACGGACGGAAGAGATCCCGGTTGCCCGGGGCGTCCCCGACGCGGTCCACCTCGGCATCCGTCCCGAGTAAGTCCTGGATAGCCGGGACGCCGCCGGTACCTCTAGGCTGCTGAGCCGACATCGGCGACGCGAGGCGGGGCAATGGAGCAGACACACACCACTCACCACGGTGCGGCGGCCACTCCGGGGGCCCAGCGCCGGGTGCTCGTGGTCGAGGACGACACCACGATCGTCGAGGCGATCGCCGCCCGGCTCCGCGCGGAGGGCTTCCTCGTCCAGACGGCGACGGACGGCCCCGCCGCCGTCGACGCGGCGGAGGCCTGGCAGCCGGACCTGATGGTCCTCGACGTGATGCTGCCGGGGTTCGACGGGCTGGAGGTGTGCCGCCGGGTCCAGGCCACCCGCCCCGTCCCGGTCCTCATGCTGACGGCCCGCGACGACGAGACGGACATGCTGGTCGGCCTCGGCGTGGGCGCGGACGACTACATGACGAAGCCGTTCTCGATGCGGGAGCTGGCCGCCCGGGTGCACGTGCTGCTGCGCCGGGTGGAGCGGGCCGCGCTGGCGGCGGTGACCCCGCGCAGCGGCATCCTGCGCCTCGGCGAACTGGAGATCGACCACGCGCAGCGCCGGGTCCGGGTGCGGTCCGAGGACGTGCACCTGACCCCGACCGAGTTCGACCTGCTGGTCTGCCTGGCGAGCACGCCGCGGGCGGTCCTCTCCCGCGAGCAGCTGCTCGCGGGAGAGGACCGCCCGCGGCGTGCTCGCCAGGCAGACCAGCAGGTCGAACTCGGTCAGCACCGCCCCGACGACCAGCGTGCCCAGCTTGGTCTTGATCGAGATCGCGATCCGGCGCGGCCGGCCGGCCGCGCCGGATCGCGATCTCGATCAAGACCAAGCTGGGCACGCTGGTCGTCGGGGCGGTGCTGCTGACCTCCGGGCTGGCGCTCGTGGCGATCCGCACGTCCACCGAGTTCCGCTACATCACGATCTTCGCGATGATCGCGACCCTGTTGATCACCCAGTTCGTGGCGCAGTCCCTGACGGCGCCGCTGGACGAGATGACCACGGTGGCCGGGACGATCTCGCGCGGGGACTTCACCCGGCGGGTGCGGGGTGCGGACCGGCGCGACGAACTGGGCGACCTGGCGTCGACGATCAACCGGATGGCGGACGACCTGGAGGCGGTGGACCGGCACCGCAAGGAGCTGGTCGCGAACGTGTCGCACGAGCTGCGGACCCCGATCGCCGCGCTCAGGGCCGTACTGGAGAACGTCGTGGACGGGGTGTCCGAGGCGGATCCGGAGACGATGCGGTCGGCGCTGAAGCAGACCGAGCGGCTGGGCCGGCTGGTGGAGACGCTGTTGGACCTGTCACGCCTTGACAACGGTGTCGTGGCGCTCCGGGCGAGCCGTTTCGAGGTCTGGCCGTATCTCTCGGGAGTTCTGCGCGAAGCGAACCTGGCCGCCTCGCAGCGCGGCCTCTCCTCCACCTCGGGTCTCCACAACCGCACGGACGTGCATCTGCACCTGGACGTGTCTCCGCCGGAGCTGGTGGCGCACGCCGACGCCGAGCGGCTGCACCAGGTGATGGCCAACCTGATCGACAACGCGGTGAAGCACTCGCCGCCGCACGGCCGCGTCACGGTCCGGGCCCGGCGCGGCCCCCACCCGGACTCGCTGGAGCTGGAGGTCGAGGACGAGGGTCCCGGTATCCCGGAGGCGGAGCGGCACCGGGTGTTCGAGCGGTTCAACCGGGGCACGGCTCCGCACCGGCAGGGCCCCAAGAGCGACGGCGGCACGGGGCTCGGGCTCGCGATCGCCCGCTGGGCGGTGGATCTGCACGGCGGCGGGATCGGGGTGGCCGAATCATCACGCGGCTGCCGGATCAGAGTCACTCTTCCGGGCAGCCCTCGGCCGAGAGATTGACGTAGGGTTCGAAGCGGAAGAGCCGGGTCCTGCGGCGAAGCCGGTCTGTCGGCCTGTCCGTGCGGGAGACCTCCGCGCACGTGAGCGGGACGCGGTCAAGGGTGCGGTCGAAACGGGCCGCGCCCGGGCTTTCCCGTACCCTCACGCATCCGGAACCCCGCTTGTTTCCCGCCATTCACGGCCCCGAAACACGCCGTCAAGTGTGACTTGCGCGACGTTGGCGCTCCCCGCCTGCACCTCTCGGCCGGACAGGCGTAGCCTTTATTTCCGCTGTCCATCACCTTGCGAAGCGGAAGAGGGCGGTTGCCGCCGTGTCGTCTCAGTCCCCCAGTACCCCGAGCTCCCCGGCCGACCAAGACGGGCGTGGCGTGAGCCCCGCAGCCGCCTTCGGTGCCAACGAGTGGCTCGTCGACGAGATCTACCAGCAGTACCTCCAGGACCCGAATTCGGTCGATCGTGCCTGGTGGGACTTCTTCGCCGACTACAAGCCGGGAGCGTCGGAGACCCCGACCGCCCCGGCCACCACCACTCCGAGCGCCCCCGCGGCGCCGCAGGCGGGCCCCGCACAGGCCGCGCCTGCCGCTCCCGCGGCCGTTCCGGCCCCCGCGCCCGCTCCGGCCGCCGCCCCGGCGCCCGCGGCCGCCCCGGCGCCCGCGAAGCCCGCCGCTGCCCCGGCCGCGAAGCCGGCCGCCGCGCCCGCCGCGACGAAGGCCGCGCCCGCCGCCGCCACGCCCGCGGCCGAGGCCCCGGCCGGCCCCGAGCTGATCACGCTGCGCGGTCCCGCCGCCGCGGTCGCGAAGAACATGAACGCCTCGCTCGAGGTGCCGACGGCCACGTCCGTCCGCGCCGTCCCGGTGAAGCTGCTCTTCGACAACCGGATCGTGATCAACAACCACCTGAAGCGCGCCCGGGGCGGGAAGATCTCCTTCACGCACCTCATCGGCTACGCGATGGTGCAGGCGATCAAGGCCATGCCGTCGATGAACCACTCCTTCGCGGAGAAGGACGGCAAGCCGACCCTGGTCAAGCCGGAGCACGTGAACTTCGGTCTCGCGATCGACCTGGTGAAGCCCAACGGCGACCGCCAGCTCGTCGTCGCGGGCATCAAGAAGGCCGAGACGCTCAACTTCTTCGAGTTCTGGCAGGCGTACGAGGACATCGTGAAGCGGGCCCGCGTGGGCAAGCTGTCGATGGACGACTTCACCGGCGTCACGGTCTCCCTGACCAACCCCGGCGGCCTCGGCACCGTCCACTCCGTGCCGCGTCTGATGCCCGGTCAGTCCGTCATCATGGGCGTCGGCTCGATGGACTACCCGGCCGAGTTCCAGGGCACCTCCCAGGACACCCTGAACAAGCTGGGCATCTCCAAGGTCATGACCCTGACCTCGACGTACGACCACCGCGTCATCCAGGGCGCCGCCTCCGGCGAGTTCCTGCGCGTCGTCGCCAACTTCCTCCTCGGCGAGCAGGGCTTCTACGACGACATCTTCAAGGCCCTGCGGATCCCCTACGAGCCGGTCCGCTGGCTCAAGGACATCGACGCCTCGCACGACGACGACGTCACCAAGGCCGCGCGCGTCTTCGAGCTCATCCACTCCTACCGGGTCCGCGGCCACGTCATGGCCGACACCGACCCGCTGGAGTACAAGCAGCGCAAGCACCCCGACCTGGACATCACCGAGCACGGCCTCACCCTGTGGGACCTGGAGCGGGAGTTCGCGGTCGGCGGCTTCGCCGGCAAGTCGATGATGAAGCTCCGCGACATCCTCGGCGTGCTCCGCGACTCGTACTGCCGCACCACCGGCGTCGAGTTCATGCACATCCAGGACCCGAAGCAGCGCAAGTGGATCCAGGACCGCGTCGAGCGCCCGCACTCCCGCGTGGAGCGCGAGGAGCAGCTGCGGATCCTGCGCCGGCTGAACGCGGCGGAGGCCTTCGAGACCTTCCTGCAGACGAAGTACGTCGGCCAGAAGCGCTTCTCCCTGGAGGGCGGCGAGTCCGTCATCCCGCTGCTCGACGCGGTCATCGACTCGGCCGCCGAGTCGCGCCTCGACGAGGTCGTCATCGGCATGGCCCACCGCGGCCGGCTGAACGTCCTGGCGAACATCGTCGGCAAGTCCTACGCGCAGATCTTCCGCGAGTTCGAGGGCAACCTCGACCCGAAGTCGATGCACGGCTCCGGCGACGTCAAGTACCACCTGGGCGCCGAGGGCACCTTCGTCGGCCTGGACGGCGAGGAGATCAAGGTCTCCCTCGCGGCCAACCCCTCGCACCTGGAGGCGGTCGACCCGGTCCTGGAAGGCATCGTCCGCGCCAAGCAGGACGTCATCAACAAGGGCGGCACGGACTTCACCGTCCTGCCCGTCGCCCTGCACGGCGACGCGGCCTTCGCCGGCCAGGGCGTCGTCGCCGAGACGCTGAACATGTCGCAGCTGCGCGGCTACCGCACCGGCGGCACGGTCCACATCGTCATCAACAACCAGGTCGGCTTCACCGCCGCCCCGGAGTCCTCGCGCTCCTCGATGTACGCGACCGACGTGGCCCGCATGATCGAGGCGCCGATCTTCCACGTGAACGGCGACGACCCGGAGGCCGTGGTCCGCGTCGCGCGGCTCGCCTTCGAGTTCCGCCAGACGTTCAACAAGGACGTCGTGATCGACCTCATCTGCTACCGCCGCCGCGGTCACAACGAGGGCGACAACCCGCAGTTCACCAACCCGCAGATGTACAACCTGATCGACAAGAAGCGCTCGGTGCGCAAGCTGTACACCGAGTCGCTGATCGGTCGCGGCGACATCACCCTGGAAGAGGCGGAGCAGGCGCTCCAGGACTTCCAGGGCCAGCTGGAGAAGGTGTTCGCGGAGGTCCGCGAGGCCACCAACGCCCCGGCGTCGGCCGTCGTGCCGGACGCCAAGGCCACCTTCCCGGTCGGCGTCACCACCGCGGTCTCCGCCGAGGTCGTGAAGCGGATCGCCGAGTCGCAGGTCAGCATCCCGGAGCGGATCACGGTCCACCCGCGTCTGATGCCGCAGATGCAGCGCCGCGCCGCCTCCGTCGAGGACGGCACGATCGACTGGGGCATGGGCGAGACCCTCGCCATCGGCTCGCTGCTCATGGAGGGCACCCCGGTCCGGCTGTCCGGCCAGGACTCCCGCCGCGGCACCTTCGGCCAGCGCCACGCGGTCCTGGTCGACCAGGAGACCGGCGAGGACTTCACCCCGCTGCTCTACCTGACCGAGGAGCAGGCCCACTACAACGTCTACGACTCGCTGCTCAGCGAGTACGCGGCGATGGGCTTCGAGTACGGCTACTCCCTGGAGCGCCCGGACGCCCTGGTCGTCTGGGAGGCCCAGTTCGGTGACTTCGTCAACGGCGCGCAGACCGTCGTCGACGAGTTCATCTCCTCGGCCGAGCAGAAGTGGGGCCAGACCTCCGGCGTCACGCTGCTCCTGCCGCACGGCTACGAGGGCCAGGGCCCGGACCACTCGTCCGCGCGCCCGGAGCGCTTCCTCCAGATGTGCGCCCAGGACAACATGACGGTCGCCATGCCGACGCTGCCGTCGAACTACTTCCACCTCCTGCGCTGGCAGGTCCACAACCCGCACCACAAGCCGCTCATCGTCTTCACCCCGAAGTCGATGCTGCGTCTGAAGGCCGCGGCGTCCAAGGCGGAGGAGTTCACCACCGGCGGCTTCCGCCCGGTGATCGGCGACACGACGGCGAACCCGGCCGACGTCCGCAAGGTCGTCTTCTGCGCCGGCAAGGTCTACTACGACCTGGAGGCCGAGCGTCAGAAGCGTGGCGACACGGAGACCGCGATCATCCGTGTGGAGCGCCTGTACCCGCTGCCGGGTGCCGAGCTCCAGGCCGAGATCGCCAAGTACCCGAACGCCGCGAAGTACATCTGGGCGCAGGAGGAGCCGGCGAACCAGGGTGCGTGGCCGTTCATCGCGCTCAACCTGATCGACCACCTGGACCTGGCGGTCGGCGCGGACATCCCGGCGGGCGAGCGGCTGCGCAGGATCTCGCGTCCGCACTCCTCGTCCCCGGCGGTCGGCTCGGCCAAGCGCCACCAGGCGGAGCAGCAGCAGCTGGTCAACGAGGTCTTCGACGCCTGATCCGTCGTTCTCGTACGGTACGTACGGAGGCCCGGCATCCCCGAGGGGGTGCCGGGCCTCCGGCGTTCGCTCCGGCGGTCTAGCCGAGGTTGGCCTCGAAGTCCCAGTAGGGCCGGTTCCGCTGCCGTGCCGACAGGGTGTGCGGGTGCTGGGCGCCCAGGGTGCGGGTGAGGGTGAGCAGCGCGTCCTCCTCCAGCTTGCCCGCCTCCTCGTTCTCCCTGAGGCCGCGCAGGTCGGTGGCGAGCGCCACCTGGCTGGACAGGGTGAGGGGGTGCTCGTTGCCGAGGGTGTGGCGGGCCCTGCGGAGGGTGTCCCGGCTGAGTTCGGCCGCGTCGTGCACCCGGCCGTTGAAGTTGCGGGCGGCTCCGGCGTTGAGCGCGCAGCCGAGGACCCAGGGGTGGTCGGATCCGAGGGAGGCGGTCAGGCCGGCCAGGGCGGACTCCAGGATGGCGAGGGCGTCCGTGCGGTCGCCGGACGCCTGGAGGACGAGGGCGGTGTTGGCGAGGACGCCGGTGGCGACGGGGTGGGCGGGACCGAGGAGGGCGCGGTAGCCGGCCTCGGCCTCGTGGATGAGCCGGCGGGCGAGGTCGAGGTCGCCGTGTTCACGGAGGTAGTTGGCGTAGTTGTTGATGGAGGAGAGCGTGAGGTAGTGGCCCCGGCCGTGCACCTGCTCCATCTGGTCGAGCACGCTCGCCATGGTGGCGCCGAGGTCCTGCTGGAAGCTGCCCTCCCGGCGGCGGCACAGCGCGAGTTGCGCCCTGGCGTACAGGGTCTGGAGGTGCTGGGCGCCCAGGATCCTCACCTGTACGCGGACGTTGGCCTCCTGGCGGGCCAGGGCCTCGCGGTAGTGGCCGAGCAGGCGCAGGTCCTGGGCGACGTTGTTGCTGGTGATGAGGGTCTGCGAGTGCAGGGCGCCGAGGGTGCTCTCGGAGCGGGCGAGGGAGTCTACGTCCTGGTCGTACGCCTCCTGGTAGCGGCCGAGGTTGCGCAGCACGATGCCCAGGTTGTTGCCGGCGCCGAGGGTGAGGGGCTCGTTCTCCCCCAGCAGGGTCCGTGCCTCGGCGAGGGCGTCCCGCTGGACCCGCTCCGACTCCTGGTACTGGCCGAGGAAGCGGAGGTCGCTGGCGATGGAGACGGCCGAGCGGAGGGAACCGAGCGGGTTGGGCGCCGGTGCCTCGTCGAGGCGGGCGCGCACGAGGAGATCCAGCTGGTACGCCTCACGGAAGCGTCCGAACTTGCGCAGGGTCTCGCATTCCAGCGAGGTGAGTTCCAGCATCTCGTCGCTGACCGGGTCCAGTGCGGTGGACCACTGGTCGCGGATCTTCTCCGCGAGCCGGATGCCGGCCCGGAACTCGGCGCTGCGGAGGCAGTAGCGCAGACAGTTGAGGACGGTGGTCTGGACGCGCGGGTTGCGGCTGGCCAGGGCTCCGGACGGCTCCAGGTGCGGGAGCAGTTCGGCGTACCGGGGCCAGTTGCGGCTGTCCGTGGGGTTGCCCGGGTCGGCCTCGGCGAGCAGGGTGCGGACGGCCTTGCGGTGCGCCGTGCGGTGTTCGCCGTCGGTCAGCCGGGCGACGATGTTGTGGACGAGCCGGTGCATGTGCACGGACTCCTGGTGCGGTCCCATCTCGCCGCCGCCGACCGGTCCACGTGACTCGCGGCTCAGGACGGAGTAGTTGACCAGGGTGTCGAGGGCGCGGGACCAGGCGCCGAGGTCGGTGACCATCCAGCGCAGGTCCTCGGGGAGGTCGGCCTGCGGGTAGGCCCGGACGATGCCGAGCGGGATGCGGCCCGGGGCGAAGGAGGCGCACAGGCTGAGTACGTCGATGGCCTGGGGCTGGGCGAGCCGCAGCCGGTTGATCAGTATCGACCAGGAGGTGAGGGAGGCGTTGGGCATGCCGTACGGGCCGGTCGGCTCGTCCACGTCGGAGATGCTGCCGTCGCGGACCATCCGCAGGTACTCGGAGACCTCCATGCGGGACTCGCCGAGCCATGCGGCGGCCTGGGCGAGAGGCAGGGGTACGTCGCCGAACTCGGCGGCGACCTCGTCGGCCTCGATCGCGGTGACGTGCGGGGCCCGGCGCATCAGATAGCCGGTGGACTCGGCGCGGTCGAAGCCGGGGACCTCGACGATCTCGGTGTGGTCGCCCCAGCCGCGGTTGCGGGAGGTGACGAGGACGTGCCCGGGTCCCTGGGGCAGGATGACGTCGGCGCCGCCGGTGTCGTCCCAGCCGTCGAAGACGAGGAGCCAGCGGGGGTGCGGGTCGCCCCGGCGGAGGGCCTCGCGGACGGCGCGGATGCGTTCGCCGGGCTCGTTGCCGGTGGCGAGGCCGAGCTGGACGGCGAGTTCACCGAAGCGGTCGCGCTGGACGTTGCGGTCGTCGGAGCTGACCCACCAGACGATGTCGTAGTCGGAGCTGAAGCGGTGGGCGTACTCGGCGGCCAGCTGGGTCTTGCCGATGCCGGACATGCCGAGGAGGGTGCAGGCGGCGCTGCCGCGCTCGGCGTCCATCAGCCTTTCCTGGAGCTCGGTGAGCAGGTCGTCGCGGCCGGTGAAGCGGGGGTTGCGGCGCGGGACCTCGCCCCAGATCTCGGGCGGGGTGTCCGGGAAGCGGACGAGTGCCCCGGCGGAGAGCCGGCGGGCGGCGGAGCGGCGGGGTTCGATCCCGAGCCGGCTGAGCAGCCGGGCCTCGGCCTCCTCCTCGCCCACGCCCCACAGGCTGACGGGTTCGAGGACGGCGGTGGCCGGGAGCAGTGTCCGGTTGGTGAGGTTGACCGAGGTGAACCGTTCGGCGTTGGCGGCGACGAAGCCGCGCAGGACGTCGTTCCACTCGCCGGCCGCGCGGGGGCCGAGCTGGAAGAACCAGTCGTCCAGGACGAGGAGGACCTGGCCGCGGGCGAGCAGCAGGTCGCCGAGCGAGTCCTCCAGGGGGGCCTCGCGCGGCGGGTCCCAGCGTTGCAGGCTGGCCCGCACGCCGTGGGAGTCGAGCCGCTGGTAGATCCAGTTCGCCCAGGGGCGGTGGTATCCGGGGAAGACCACGAGGACGTGCTCAGGCGCGTTCCTGGCGCCCTGGTCCGCACCGCCCGACCGCTGTTCCGCCATCTGTCGTGTCTCCCGTCCCGCGCCCGCGCAACGCAGTGTCATATGCAGTGATCACAGTGTTACCCACCGGCGAAGGTGGTCGCGCCGAGGCTCGCGTGGTGAAGTCGCATCTGACGCGTGAACTCGCGCCCCTCTGCGGTCAGTTCATCGGATTCAAGCAGGATTCCGAGCGCTTGGCCCACCTGATCGTGGATGTCGCCGAACTGGTGACCCACCTCCGACCGCCAGGCCCGGCGCACCCCGTCGGCGGTGGCCGCGCGCCGCCACAGGTCGGCCAGCGCCAGATGCGCGTAGGCGCCGTGCAGCACGCCGTCGACGGGCCGGGGGTCGGGGCGCCAGCCGACCCGGTGCACGGCCTCGCGGCCGGGGCCGTACAGCGGCACGATGTCGTGGATCGTGGCCAGCTTGCTGTGGTGCAGTTCGTGCACGAGCGTCTGGGCCATGCCCTCCCCCTGCTCGGGCAGTGAGGTCAGTACGGCTCCGGGGGCGGCGCTCAGGGTGGCGCCGAGGTGCCGGGGCCCCCGGGGGACGACCGGAACGACGGCGCGGACGTCCTCGGCGACCTCGGCGGCCCGGCCGGGGTCCGTACGGCCGAGGAGTGTCTGCGCGGCCCGCCAGCAGGCGGACCAGGCGCCGTGGTCGGTGTCCGCGCGGTCGGCGGCGACCACCACCTGCGCGCCCTCCGGCACACGGTACGGATCGACATCGTCCAGCCGCACGGCGCCACCGGGCAGGGAGCGGACCTCGGACCAGCCGGGCCCGTGGCCGGCGAGGACTCCGCGCTGCCGGTCGACGAGGGCGAGGACCACCGGCAGGGCCCGGCGGGCGCCGTCCGGGTGGAACCGGATCGACCGGTCGTCCGCGCTGATCCTCACCCGTGGGGCGGCCACCCGCAGCCGGCCGAGACCGGGCAGGGAGAGCAGGCCGTCCGGGGTGCCGACGGTCAGGTCGAGCGAACCGCCGGCGCGCAGCGCGGCGGTCGCCGCGAGGCTCTCCAGGTGCCCGAGCAGCCGGTCGAGGCCGGGCCCGGCCGGCGCGGTGAGCGCGGCGGCGAGCCAGGCACCCGTCGTCGGGTAGTCGAGGACGTCGCGGACCACGGCGGGGTGGCGCCGCTCGACCTGTTCCAGGAGGTCCCAGGAGCGCTCGAACCCGGCACGCGCGTCCGGCTCGACGGTGTCACGGTGCCGGTGCACCCGGACCAGGAACGCCTTGAGGAGCAGGAGCCGCCGGGCGTGCAGCGCGGACCGCAGCACGGCGAGCGCGGACGGGGCCGCGCCGACCCGGGCCAGCTGGTGGAAGGCGGTCCGGGACAGGGGGGCGGTCACCCCCGCCCCCGGGGGCCGGCGGCGGACGCGCATCTGGCCGAAACCCGATGACCTGCGCTCCGGCGGAGTTCAGCGGCGGTCGGACCCCTCACCGCTGTCCTCGTACCAGGACTCCCCCAGCTCCCGCGGATTCCAGAGCACCCGCTCGACGGCCGCCACCAGCTCGGGATCGTCCATGAGGCGCAGTGTCCGCAGGTCCACTCCGGTGAGGTCGGGAAGCCGCCGGGGACGCCCTTCGGCCCGGTCGACGCCTGCGACCCGCTTCGTGTGTTCCAACACCCTCGGCTCCCCCTCACCGGCCTTTGCCCCCCACGGTCGTAGCGGCGGAGCGGTTCTTCCCGTGGCCTCTGAGACGGAAACCCGTTCGACTCAACTGCGCCCATGCGCGCCCCCGCGATCCGGCCGTTCCGCGTCTCCCGCCCGCCATGCCCGCCAGGGCGGCATGATCCTGCGCCGCTCCTCGCGGCCGAACCGGTCGGGCCGGGGGCGGGGGACGGCGCCGACCTCGGCGAGCAGGGCACGGGTCCGCTCCACGTCCGCCCAGTCCACGGCCACCAGTGCGCCGTCCAGCCGCCGCCACTGCTCGGCGGCCTCCGCCAGGAGCGTGGCGGCCTGGCCGGGCCGGTCCATCAGGTACAGCACGGCTCCCTGGGCATGGAGCGCCCGCGCCAGGGTGATCGTGCCGGGGCGGTCGCCGACGGCGGCGCGGATGCCCTCGGCGGCGCGCTGGAAGGCGGTGAGGGCGCCGACGAGCTGGCCTTCGCGCGCCACCTCGCTCAGCTGGAGCTGGACCCAGCCCAGGTGGAGCCAGACCTCGGCCCGGGTCTCCGGGTCGCGGGCGGTGCGGGCGGCCTCGTCGAGCAGGTGACGGCTCTCGTACAGGTCCGGCAGGAAGCCCGCGCGGTCGAAACGCAGCGCGAGGACGCTGCCGATGAGGATCTGGGCCCGCTCGCGGGTGGCCGCGCCGGCGGGCAGGCAGGTGAGCGCCTCCCGCAGGACCCCCTCCGCGCGGTCCACCGGCGCCGTGCCCGTGTCCGTCGCGGCCCGGCGCAGGAGCGAGTCGCCCCAGGTGAGGAGGAGCGGGCCGCGTTGTTCGCTGTCGGCGGGGGCGAGCAGCGTGGCCTCCTCGTACGCCGCGTCGGCGGCGGCGCCGTCGCCCTGGGCGTCGTACAGCCGGGCGCGTGCGGTGGTGAGGCGGAGCCGGAGGGCGCGGGCGTCGCCGAGGAGGGGTGCGGCGCGGTCGAGCACGGGGGCGATGCGGTCCGGGTCGGCGTCGGCGAGGTGGAGGGCGTCCGCGAGGTCGAGGAGTGCGGCGGCGCTCTCGTGGAGGGCGAGGGCGGCGGTGAGTTCGGCGGCCGCCCCGGCGCCGTCACCCCGCGCGAGGAGCAGCCGGCCGCGCCGCAGGTGGAGGGTGGGTCGGGCGGACTCCGGCCAGTGGTCGGTGTCCTCGGCGAGGGCGCCGAGGGCCGCGTCGAGGTGCTCGGCCCCGTCGCCGTCCCGCCACAGCGCGTGGTGGACGACGGCCAGTTCGAGCCGGGCCTCGGCCCAGGCCTCGCTGCCGGTGCGGGCGAGTTCCCCGGCCCGTACGAGTGTGTCGGCGGCCCTGCCGAGGAGTTCGGGGCGGCGGCCGGCGCGGCGGGCGGCGGCGGTGCCGGCCTCGGCGTACAGGGCGCGGGCGAGGACGATCCGGGCCTCGACGGGCTCGGCGGGGAGCGCCGCCTCGGCGCGCTCGTGCGCCCCGGCGAGCAGGGCCGGGTCGGACTGGGCGCGGCCCTGCGCGAGCAGCCGGCGGGCCTCGATGAGCGGGTCCGGGGTGACCAGGTCGGGGTGGTAGAAGCGGAGCACGCGCGCGGGGATGCGGGCGAACAGCTCGGTCTCCGGGCTGTCGGGCCCCAGGGGCTCGTCGGTCGCGTCGGCCTCGGCGGTCCTGGCTGCCAGGGCGGTGTCGGCGGTCTCGGCCGGGAGGTCGGTGGTCCGGCCGGGGCCGAGCCGGGGCCCGGGGCCGGCTCCGCTCCCGCCGTCGGCGTGGGCGTCGGTGTCGGCGCCCGCGAGGCGCGCGGCGGCGAGCGCCGGGAAGTTGCGCATGCCCTGGCCGAAGTGGCGCTCCACGTAGGCCGAGCAGTGCTTGAGGACGAGGGCGGCGGCGCTCGGGTCCAGCGAGCCGAGGAAGTGCCGCTGGATGCCCGGCGGATAGCTGAAGCAGGGGTACGGGGTGGGCCCGGGCAGGCGGCGCAGCACTCCGCTGAGCAGGACCTCGGCCAGTTCCATGGGGCCGGTGTCGGGGAGCATGGCGCGCTGCACGAGCTGCATCACGGGCAGGGTCAGCGGGGCCGCCGCGAGGTGGACGGCGAGCCGGAGCGCGCCGGGTGAGGCCGCGGCCCGGAAGGCGCGGAGGAGTTCGTCGTCGCTCCGGGTGCCGCGGGCGGCGCCGGGCGGGCGCGGGGCCACGGCCTCGGGGGCGAGCCAGGCCGCCCAGCCGCGGACGGCGTTGCCGCCGTGGCCGGTGTGGAGCCGGGTCCAGGAGGCGAAGGCCTCGGGGGTCGGTTCGGCGGCGCGGCACGGTTCGGCGGCGCGGCACGGTTCGGCGGCGCGGCACGGTTCGGCGGCGCGGCCCGGTTCGGTCCAGGTCAGGGAGACGTTCACCGAGGCCTTGCCCGAGCCGTCCGCGAGGACGCCGATCACCTTGCCGGACTGCGCCGAAAGCTCGATGCCGAAGCTGACGGCGACCTCCACCGGCCCCTGCGGGTCGAGTCCGGCCCGCAGCGAGCCGACCACCCCGCGCACCACGTCCGTGAGCCCGCCGGCCATCGAGACCACCCGGTCTTTGACGCCGGTGTCCTGGAAGCCGCCGCCCCCGCCGAGTTCCTGCACGTCACTGACCCGGGCCCAGACGGGCGTGCCGTCGTCCAGCCGAACACGCGCGATCCCCTGCGTCACAGCGCCCCCGCTCCCCGAAACGATGATGAGGAAGGCTAGTCGGAGACCCTGGCGGGCGACAGGGGACGTGGGGGCTTCGGCCTATCCTGATCGCATGTACTTCACCGACCGTGGCATCGAGGAACTGGAGAAGCGGCGCGGCGAGGAGGAGGTCACCTTCGAGTGGCTCGCCGAGCAGCTGCGGACGTTCGTCGATCTCAACCCCGACTTCGAGGTGCCGGTAGAGCGCCTCGCGACCTGGCTGGCCCGCCTCGACGACGACGAGGACGACGACGAGTAGGAAGCACGGGACCGGCGGACGTCCGGCGGGAGGGGTGACCACGCGCGCGCGTGGTCACCCCTCCCGCAGTCGGTCGTAGGCCAGGCCGAGCGCCCCGTGGACGACGAGCAGCGCACCGGCCGCGGTCCAGCCGCCGCTGCGCCGGCCGAGCCCCCAGAGCAGCAGCGGCACCCCCGCCGCCAGCTGCGCCCCGCCCAGTACGCGCGCCCGTGGGCCGCGCAGGTATGGGCCGAGGGGGCCTTCCTCCACCACGTCGAGTTCGGCGCGCACGGCGTCCCGCCAGCCCGACCATTCGAGCTGCTCGGCGCCCTGGGCCAGGGCGACGGAGCGGAGCCGGTCGGCGTTCTCGCCGGGCAGCAGCCCGGTCGGCAGGGCGAGCCCGGCGCGGCCGAGGACGGCGACGACGCCGAGGAGCCGGGCGTGGGCGTCGGCGTCCGGGTCGGGCCCGGTGAGCGGCTCCAGGGCCTGGACGTCCAGGACGGGGTCGAGCGAGAGCCGGGCGGCGAACGTGCGCATGGCCTCGTCCTCCCCGACAGGCGTGCCGTCCGCGAGCCAGGTGTAGCCGACCGTACGGCGGAAGCCGGCGGCGAGCGTCAGGCCGGCCCGGTCGCGGTCCCACCAGAGGGCGACGACGGGCCAGCCGGCCGCCGAGACGGCGAGGGCGGTGGCCCAGCCGGTGACGACCTGTTCGACGGATTCGCCGCCGTGCAGCCAGGGCTTCCCCTCCGGTACGAGCACGCTCCACTCGTCGCCCGCGGGGGCGAGCAGCAGGTGCTCGCGGAGCAGCTGGGCGGGGGGCCGGACCGTCGGGGGATCGGCACGGCAGAGGAGCAGCGCCCCGACGGGGCTCGGTCCGGATGTCGCGTTCATGTGCCCTACGCTAGGCCAATTTGTCCGTGTTCGTAGGCAATTAACCCCCTCCCTGTCAGGGGAGAGTCAGGGTTGACTTCCCTTCACCGCGATATATCGTGTCTAGCGGGAAACACGATATGTTGCGTTGCCGAACGGGAGGTCAGCACCATGACAGAGTGGTCCGTCACCGAGCCGACGAAGCTGGCCCCTGCCGACCCCGTGAGCCGCCTGCGGGTCCGCATCGTCAACGGCGCGGTGAACGTGGTGGGGACGGACGAGGGCTCCGCCCGCGTGGAGGTCTCCGAGGTCGAGGGCCCGCCGCTGCTGGTGTCCCAGGACGGCTCCACCCTGACCGTGGGCTACGAGGACCTCCAGTGGAAGAGCGCCCTCAAGTGGCTCGACCGCAAGGAGTTCAAGCGCCGGGCGGTCGTCTCCGTCGCCGTCCCCGCGGGCGTCGACGTCGAGGTGACCGCGGTCGGCGCCGAGGCGGTCGTCACCGGGATCACGGGACGCACGGAGGTGCGTGGGGTCTCCGGCGACACCACCCTCCTGCGGCTCTCCGGCCCGGTCCGCGCCGAGAGCGTCTCCGGAAGCCTGGAGGCCCAGTCGGTCACGGGCTCGCTCCGGATCAACTCCGTGACCGGGGACGTGACGGTGATCGAGGGCGCGGGCGCCTCCGTGCGGGCCGAGACCGTCAGCGGCGACATGGTCGTCGACCTCGACCCGGCCGAGCTCGACGGTCCGCCCGCCGACATCCGGCTCTCCAGTCTCTCCGGCGAGGTCGCCATCCGGCTCCCCCACCCGGCCGACGCCCGCGTCGAGGCGAACACGACGACGGGCTCCGTGTCGAACGCGTTCGAGGACCTCCGGGTGGCCGGGCAGTGGGGCACCAAGTCCGTCACCGGCACCCTCGGCGCGGGCCGCGGCACCCTCAAGGCGACCACCGTCTCCGGGTCCATCGCGCCGTTGACGATGCGGACCCGCAGGCGGCTCACGGGGTCGGCAGGGGCCAGCTTCGTCGG
>NZ_RDBH01000141.1:631950-634414 GCF_008042145.1 Streptomyces sp. adm13(2018) | reverse complement strand
CGCCCCCGCGGGCGACGAGTGGAGCGTGCTCGTACCGGAGGGGAAGCCCTGGCTGCACGGCGGCGAATCCGTCGAACAGGTCGTCACCGGCTGGGCCACCGCCCTCGCCGTCTCGGCGGCCGGCTGGCCCGTCGTCGCCCTCTGGTGGGACCGCGACCGGAAAGGTGCTCTGACATGCCGCCCGTCTTCGCGCACGGCCGCCTCCGCCTCTACCTGCTGAAACTGCTCGACGAGGCGCCCCGCCACGGTTACGAGGTGATCCGCCTCCTGGAGGAGCGCTTCCAGGGGCTGTACGCGCCCTCGGCGGGCACGGTCTACCCGCGCCTGGCCAAGCTGGAGGCCGAGGGCCTCGTCACGCACGCCAGCGAGGGCGGCCGCAAGGTCTACTCGATCACCGACGCCGGCCGCGCCGAGCTGGCCGACCGGGACGCCGAACTGGACGACCTGGAGCGGGAGATCCGCGAGTCGGTGTCGGAGCTCGCGGCGGAGATCCGCGACGACGTGCGCGGGGCGGCCGGCCGGGTGCGCAGCGAGATGCGCGCCGCGGCGGGCCGGACCCGCACCGCGGACCCCTCCTCGTTCTCCGAGGCCAAGGAGGAGCTGCGCCGGGTCGGACAGGAGTGGAAGGAGCAGGCCCGCCAGGCCCGCGCCGAGGCCAAGTCCGCCCGTCACCAGGCGAAGGAGTTCCAGCGGATCGCGCAGCAGGTGCAGGAGGAGGTCCAGGACCGCTTCTCGCGCGGCGACTGGCCCAAGGGGGTCTGGGAGGGCCTCTCGGGCATCACGGCCCAGCTCGGCGACCTCGTGACCGGCACGACCCACCCCAAGGCCGCCGGCCAGGAGCCCCCGTTCGCGGCGGCGCCGGCCACCGAGGCGCCGGAGTGGGCACGGGACACGGAGGGCTCGGGCGACCCGGCCCGCGACCTCGACCGGCTCCTCGACCGCTTCCGCGACGAGATCCGTGACGCGGCCCGCGACCACGGGGTGGGCCAGGAACAGCTCGCCGAGACCCGCGCCCAGCTGTCGGCGGCGGCGACCCGGATCACGGGCCTCCTGCGCTCCCACCGGGAGGCGTGACACGGGGACCGGCCGGGGCTGAACCCCGGGGACGCCCCGGCCGCTCCCCCGGAGTTCAGCCCCGCGTGGCCGTGACCGTCACGCGGTGGCCCGGGGCCGCGAGGATCAGGGCCCGGCCGGGGGACGTACGGAGGACCAGCGCGCCGCCCCTGGCCGACACCCGCCACGCGCCGGGCGGCAGGGACAGCTCGGTGAGCCGCGAGCCGCGGCGGTCCGCGGCCTCGTACGACAGGCGGTAGACCCCGGCCCCCGCGTCGTAGCCGGCGGACCGGACCGTGCCCGCGACCGCCTCCGCGTACGGCTCGGCGGTCAGCTCCTTGTTGGTACGGAAGGTCCCGGCACCGTCCACAGCGCAGTAGCCGCCGCCGTAGCACCACACGTACCCCGCCCAGCCGGAGCCGTAGCGGCCGAGGGAGGCCATGGCCTCGCGGTAGAAGCGGTTCATGTGCGGCAGGGAGTTGTTGAGCGGACCCCACTCGCCCACCACCACCGGGACCCGGTACTCCTCCGGGTACCGGGTGACGGCCTGCTCGTAGGTCTCGATCCAGCGGGCGCCGGGGTCGTAGTCCGCGCCGGCCTCCATGGCCGTGTTGTAGAAGTGCGGGGCGTAGACGACCTTCGGGTCGTCGATCCTGCCAAGCCCGGTGGGCACACCCTCGCCCACGATCGGGGTCGGCTCGACGAAGATCCAGGTGGACGGGTCGACCGAGCGGATCGCGTCCGCGAGCCGGTTGTACAGCGGGGTGAGCTGGTCCCGCTCGATGCGCCGGGCGGCCGTCGGCAGGTCCTCGCCCTCCCGGAGTTCGCCCATCGGTTCGTTGATCAGGTCGTAGCCGATGACAGCGGGATGGTCCTCGAAGCGGTCGGCGAGCACCCGCCACATCCGGGCCTGGGCGCGCCGCAGGTCCTCGTCCTCGTAGAGATGGGTGAAGGCCCGCTGGACGGCGGGCTCGAAGTACTCGGAGAACCAGTCGTCCGGGCGGGGCGTGAAGGGCAGTCCGTCGGTCCTGGTCGCCCAGGCGGGCACGCCGCGATGGCCGAAGGCGGGGCCGAAGACGTCCTGGTGGGCGTCGAGGAGCACGTTGACGTCGTACTTCGCCGCCCAGTCCAGGACCCGTTCGATCTTCCGGAGGTAGGTCTGGCTGTACCGGCCGGGCCGGGGTTCCAGGTCGTCCCAGAAGACGAGCAGCCGGGCGAAGTTGAAGCCCTTGGCCCGCAGGTCGCGGAAGTGCCGCTCGGTGATCGCGGAGAGGGCGGCGTCACCCCGGTTCGCCTTGTCCTCGACGTTCCAGCCGCGCAGTGTGAGGGCGCGTCCGCGCTCGTCGGTGAGGACGGGGATCGCACCCCCGCCGGTCCCCGGCCGGGCGGCGGGGGTGCGATCCCCGTCCTC
>NZ_RDBH01000141.1:612396-631850 GCF_008042145.1 Streptomyces sp. adm13(2018) | reverse complement strand
CCCGCGGTCCCCGCCGCCCCGGGGGCCGCGGCGGCGGGGACCGCGGGGGTGATCAGCGCGGTGGCGAGGGCGACGCCGGCGAGGGCGGTGCGCCAGGCGGGGGTGGTTCGCGACACGGTGGACCTCCGGCACGAGGAAGTGAGCGTTGTTCACGTTTCACGTGCCGGACATACCATCAGGCCCACTGACGGGTCATCAAGGGGTCGTCACGAGGTCGTCAGGACGATCTTCCCGAAGAGGTCGCCGGCGGCGATCCGCTCGAAGCCCTCGCGCGCCCGGTCCAGCGGCAGCACCTCGTCGACGACCGGCCGGACGCCCGTGGCCGCGCAGAAGGACAGCAGGTCCTCCAGCTCGTCCTTGGAGCCCATGGTGGAGCCGACCACCTTGAGTTCGAGGAAGAAGATCCGGGTCAGCTCGGCGTGCGCCGGCCGATCGCCGCTGGTGGCGCCCGAGATGACGAGCGTGCCGCCGGGCCGCAGCGACTTGACCGAGTGGGACCAGGTCGCGGCGCCGACGGTCTCGATGACCGCGTCCACCCGCTGCGGCAGCCGCGCGCCCGGCTCGAAGGCCTCGACGGCGCCGAGCTCGACGGCCCGCTCGCGCTTCTCCTCGTCCCGGCTGGTCGCGAAGACCCGCAGGCCGGCGGCCTTGCCGAGGGCGATCGCCGCGGTGGCGACACCGCCGCCCGCACCCTGTACGAGCACCGAGTCCCCGGGCCGTACACCGGCGTTGGTGAAGAGCATGCGGTACGCGGTCAGCCAGGCGGTCGGCAGGCAGGCGGCCTCCTCGAAGGAGAGCTCCCTGGGCTTGGGCAGCACGTTCCAGCGGGGTACGGTCACCCGCTCGGCGAAGGTGCCCTGGTAGCGCTCGGTGAGGATGGACCGGGGCTCGTCCGGGCCGACGCCGTGGCCGCTCTGGCCGATGACGGAGTGCAGGACGACCTCGTTGCCGTCCTCGTCGATCCCGGCGGCGTCGCAGCCGAGGATCATCGGCAGCTTCTCCTCGGGCAGCCCGACCCCGCGCAGCGACCACAGGTCGTGGTGGTTGAGCGAGGCGGCCTTGACGGTGACGGTGGTCCACCCGGGCCGCACCTCGGGCTCGGGGCGTTCGCCCAATTCGAGGCCGTTCAGGGGCTGGTCGCGGTCGATTCGGGCAGCGTAGGCAGCGAACATGGCCCCGACCCTAGGCGGCCGCGGGCCGGGCGCGGAACCACACGCCCATGTGACGCATGTCCCTCCCCCGACCGCCCCGGAACCTGCCGGACGGCCCGCGGCCGCCTAGGGTCGGGGCCATGTTCGCTGCCTACGCTGCCCGAATCGACCGCGACCGCGCCCGGCCTCCTCGTACGAAAGAGCCCCGCCCTGGAACCAGGACGGGGCCCTCACGGGGTGGCGCCGCGTCAGCGGCGCGCGACGCCCTCCGCGCGGGCGGTGGCGGCGACCGCGGCCGCGACGGCCGGGGCGACCCGCTCGTCGAACGGCGACGGGATCACGTAGTCGGCGGCGAGCTGGTCGCCGACGACGTCCGCGATGGCGTTGGCCGCGGCGATCTTCATACCCTCTGTGATCCGGGAGGCCCGGACCTGGAGCGCGCCGGCGAAGATGCCGGGGAACGCGAGGACGTTGTTGATCTGGTTCGGGTAGTCCGAACGGCCGGTCGCCACGACGGCCGCGTACTTGTGCGCGACGTCGGGGTGGACCTCGGGGTTCGGGTTGGCCATGGCGAACACGAAGGCGTTCGGGGCCATGGAGGCGACGGCCTCCTCGGGGACCGTGCCGCCGGAGACGCCGATGAAGACGTCCGCGCCGGCCAGCGCGCTCTCCAGGGTGCCGCTGAGGCCCGCCTTGTTGGTGAGCTCGGCGAGCTCGCGCTTGACGTCCGTGAGGTCGTCGCGGTCGCGGCTGACGATGCCCTTGCGGTCGGCGACGGCGACGTCGCCGAGACCGGCCTCCAGGAGGAACTTGGCGATGGCCACACCGGCCGCGCCGGCGCCGGAGATGACACCGCGCAGCTCACCGAGGCTCCGGCCGCTCAGCATCGCCGCGTTGCGCAGGGCCGCGAGGGTGACGATGGCGGTGCCGTGCTGGTCGTCGTGGAAGACCGGAATGTCGAGGCGTTCCTGCAGCTTGCGCTCGATCTCGAAGCACCGCGGCGCCGAGATGTCCTCCAGGTTCACGCCGCCGAAGGACGGGGCGAGCCGGACGACGGTCTCGACGATCTCGTCGGTGTCGGTGGTGGCGAGGGCGATCGGGACCGCGTCCACGCCGCCGAACTGCTTGAAGAGGATGGCCTTCCCCTCCATGACCGGGAGGGAGGCCTCCGGGCCGATGTCACCGAGGCCGAGCACCGCGGTGCCGTCGGTCACGACCGCGACGACCTGGGACTTCCAGGTGTAGTCGTTGACCAGCTCGGGCTTCTCGGCGATCGCGGTGCACACCTTGGCGACGCCGGGCGTGTACGCGAGGGACAGGTCGTCCTTGTTGCGGACGGGGACGGTGGCCTGGATGGCCATCTTGCCGCCCCGGTGGAGGGCGAAGACAGGATCGAAGGGCTCGTCCGGAGCTCCTTCCGTACCACTGTCA
Source organism: Streptomyces sp. adm13(2018) (assembly GCF_008042145.1). Classification (GTDB taxonomy): domain Bacteria; phylum Actinomycetota; class Actinomycetes; order Streptomycetales; family Streptomycetaceae; genus Streptomyces. Next base: position 629,268 of record NZ_RDBH01000141.1, on the reverse strand, counting down.
CTGCGAGGATTGACGATCTCCGCTGCCATTGGGTTGACCCCTTAAGTCTGCTGCAATTGAGGGTTGGCCGCTCCTGGTGTGGAGCGGTGGGCGGGTCCCGCGGCCGCCGTGTCTGGCAGCCGCGCGGGCGCGCCGCACAACGCGCCCTGAGCCCCGGATGAGGGGTGTAAGGATCCTTCTTACCGGACGGACGGCACCGCAGACGAGTCCATAACCGCTCGGTGACGCGACTCATACCGAGTGCAGCCGGACACGCACGGAGGACGACACGTCACGCGATGTCCATATAGGTGCTTCAAGCACCCGATTGGCGGCCTTCGCGTCGTCCGAATGGCGAGATCAACAGGAAATTCTTCGGCGGCGTGGAAGGGATCCAGCAGAAGATCCGGCCCTGATGTACCGGCCTGTTGGCATTCGGGGGTCACCCGTTATCCGATTTTGACATCCATGGCCGTCGGTTTGAGGCGGTCCGAATGGCAAGATGCCGTAATCACACGAGGTCACGACACTCGAAGACGTGTACGTGACCCACCTGGCAGCTCCCTCACACGCCGGAGGAACCCGATCATGACCGCACGCTCCACGCGCTGTACGACCGCCAAGACCCGCACCTCCCGTCTTGCCGCGGTCGCCGCTGCCGCGGTCGTCGGCTCCGTGCTGCTGACCGCCTGTGGCGACCAGACCGAGGGCGGCTCCTCCACCACCCCGACGAAGGACGGCGGCTCCGCCAACGCCGCCCCGCTCTTCTCCAAGCTGCCCGCCGACATCCAGAAGGCCGGTGTCATCAAGGTCGGCACCGACGCCTCGTACGCCCCGATGGAGTTCACCGAGGGCGGCAAGATCGTCGGTGTCGACCCCGACATCGCCGCGGCCCTGGGCAAGCAGCTCGGCGTCGAGTTCCAGTTCACCTCGGGCACCTTCGACGGTCTGATCACCTCGATCTACACCGGTCGCCAGGACGTGATCATGTCCTCGATGACGGACAACAAGAAGCGCCAGGAGGGCCTGGACGACAACGGGAAGAAGATCGGCAAGGGCATCGACTTCGTCGACTACTTCAGCTCCGGTGTCTCCCTCCTGGTCAAGAAGGGCAACCCGCAGGGCGTCAACTCGCTCGACGACCTCTGCGGCAAGACCGTGGCCGTCCAGCGCGGCACGATCTACGAGGACACCTTCAAGGCCCAGGCCACGAAGTGCGGCGACAAGAAGCTGACGATCCAGGCGTTCGACACCGACGCCGAGGCGCAGACCCGCGTCAAGGCCGGCGGCGCCGTGGCCGACCTCAACGACTACCCGGTGGCCGCGTACATCGCGAAGACCTCGGGCGGCGGCAACGACTTCGAGGTCGTCGGCAACCAGAGCGACGTCGGCCTCTTCGGCATCGGCGTCTCGAAGGACAACACGCAGCTGCGCGACGCCATCAAGGAAGCGCTCGACGCGATCATCAAGGACGGCACCTACGCCGATGCCCTGAAGAAGTGGGACGTCTCGGACAGCGCCGTCAAGGCGGCCACCGTCAACGCCGGTCAGTGACCCCTCCCGTCATCACCGGCAAGTGACCTCCCCGCTCCACTGAAGGGCAGTCGTCATGACTGACAAGATCTCCAAGGACCCGGCCGCCGCTCCGGCCGGGCCCGGCGCCTCGGGTTCCCCGTACGAGGCGATCAAGGCCATCCCCGTACGGCACTACGGGCGCTGGGTCAGCGCCGTCGTGGTCGTCGTCCTGCTCGGATGGCTCGTCTACGCCTTCTCCCAGGGCAACATCATCTGGGACACGGTGTGGGACAAGCTGTTCGACCCGTCGATCCTCGACGGCCTGGCGAACACGGTCATCATCAGCATCGCCTCGATGGCCCTGGGCCTCGTCCTCGGCGTCCTCTTCGCGGTGATGCGGCTGTCCAGGAACCCCGTGACCGGAGCCGTCGCCTGGCTCTACATCTGGTTCTTCCGCGGCACCCCGGTGTACGTGCAGCTGCTGGTCTGGTTCAACCTCTCGCTGATCTTCGAGTACATCAACCTCGGGCCGATCTACAAGAACGAGACCGTCGACGTCATGACGCCGTTCATGGTCGCGCTGCTGGGTCTCGGCCTCAACGAGGGCGCCTACATGGCGGAGATCGTCCGGGCGGGCATCCAGTCCGTCGACGAGGGCCAGACCGAGGCCGCGCACGCGCTCGGCATGTCCCAGACCAAGACCATGGGCCGGGTCGTGCTGCCGCAGGCCATGCGGGTCATCGTGCCGCCGACGGGCAACGAGTTCATCAACATGTTGAAGACCTCGTCCCTGGTCTCGGCCGTGCAGTACACAGAACTCCTGCGGGCCTCGTCGAACATCGGAAGCACGGCCGGCGCCGTGATGGAGATGCTCTTCGTCGCCTCCATCTGGTACCTCGCGCTGACCAGTGTGTTCAGCGTCGGCCAGTACTACCTGGAGCGCCGTTTCGCCCGCGGTTCGACGCGTAGCCTGCCGCCCACCCCCTGGCAGCGGATCCGCGCGAACCTGACCACCTTCAAGCGATCGGCGGTGTCCGGATGACCGGCGAGCCCATGGTCAAGGCCGAAGGCGTCCACAAGTCCTACGGCGCGGCCCACATCCTCCGGGGCATCGACCTGGAGGTCCGGAACGGAGAGGTCTTCTGCCTGGTCGGCCCCTCCGGCTCCGGCAAGTCGACCTTCCTGCGGTGCATCAACCACCTGGAGCGGGTCGACGGCGGCCGGCTCTCGGTGGACGGCCGGCTGGTCGGCTACAAGGAGAAGAACGGCAGGCTGTACGAGCTGAAGGACAGCGAGGTCGCGGTCCAGCGCCGGGACATCGGCATGGTCTTCCAGCGCTTCAACCTCTTCCCCCACATGACGGCCCTGGCCAATGTCATGGAGGCCCCGATCCAGGTGAAGGGCGAGTCGAAGGCGGTGGCACGCGAGCGTGCCGAGCGCCTGCTCGACCGCGTGGGCCTGCGGGACAAGATGGGGAACTATCCCTCGCAGCTCTCCGGCGGCCAGCAGCAGCGTGTCGCCATCGCCCGCGCGCTGGCGATGGAGCCGAAGCTGATGCTCTTCGACGAGCCCACCTCGGCACTCGACCCGGAGCTCGTGGGTGACGTCCTCGACGTCATGCGGGACCTGGCCGAGTCGGGCATGACGATGATCGTCGTCACGCACGAGATGGGCTTCGCCCGCGAGGTCGGCGACTCCCTCGTCTTCATGGACGGCGGCGTGGTCGTCGAGGCGGGCAACCCGCGCGACGTCCTGGGCAACCCGCAGCACGACCGGACGAAGGCGTTCCTGTCGAAGGTGCTGTAGGAGCCGGTGACCCGCGGAGGGGCGGTACGGGAGGACCCGTACCGCCCCTCCGCGCGTGCGTGCGGGCTGCTTCCCTACTTCACGGCGAGCAGCAGGGTGTCGGAGGGCGACGCCCAGACGGCCCTGGCCTCGCCGAACCCGGCGGCGACCAGGGTGTCGGCGTGCCAGCGCGGGGAGGGCATGTCGCCGTCGGCGTGCTCGCCGTAGATCTCGAAGCGGCGCGCGGTCGGCTCGGCGAGGGCGGGGTCCTTCGCGGCGAGGGCCCACCACTCGGCCCAGTCCAGGGCGCCGTCGGCCTTCGCGCGGTCCATGACCGCGTGGCGCCGGGCGCGCTCGGCGGCGTTGATCCGCGGGGTGGTCGTGTCGATCATGTGGTCGGCGTTCATGAAGACGCCGTCGTCCCGGACGAGGCCGGCGAGCTGCCCGTAGAGGGCCGTCAGGGGCTCGCTGTGCAGCCAGTGGAGCGCGGTCGCGGTGAGGACGGCGTCGTACGAGTCGTGGGGCAGCCCGGCGGCCCAGTCGGGGTCCTTGAGGTCGGCGGTCACGAAGGTGACGCGGGCGTCGCCGGCGAAGTGGCCCTCGGCGATCGCGAGGAGGGCCGGGTCGAGATCCACCCCGGTACTCGTCGCCTCCGGGAACCTCTTGAGGAGCCGATCCGTGATACTTCCCGTACCGCACGCGAGGTCGAGGACGCGGGGCTTCGGCCCCACCAAGGCCTCGACCATGTCGAGCATCACCCGGAAGCGCTCCTCGCGATCGGGCATGTACCACTCCTGCTGACGGTCCCAGCTCTGCTGCCAGGCCGCCCAGTCGGTTCCGGTCATCGCCGCCCCTGCCCCTCTTTGTAATACCCTCTAAGGGTAGACAGTTATTACCCCTTCCGACCGAGACACTAGCCCGCCGCAGTAAGGACTACAAGTGGAACTGGCCCATTACTCGGATTTCGCCGTACGTCTGGTCAACACCGAGGAGCCGTCTCGCGGCAAGGACTCCCTCACCTCCGTCGAGGTGCTCCGGGAGCTCTTCGGCGAGGCCTCCCAGATGGCCCGGCGGGTCACGGAGGCGGACCTGCCCCGCTTCCGCGCGGTACGGACCCGGCTGCGGGCCGTCTTCACCCTGGCCGACGAGGGCGACCACACGGGCGCCGTCGACCTCCTGAACTCGCTGCTCCTGGAGTTCCCGGTCAGCCCGCAGATCTCCGGCCACGACATCCTCGACGAGAACGGCCGCCCCCGGTGGCACATGCACCTCGCCGACCACTCCTCGAACGCGACCACGGGGTACGCGGCGATCTGCGCGATGGGGCTGGCCTTCCACCTGACCGAGTTCGGCGCCGACCGGCTCGGCCTCTGCCAGGCGCCGCCCTGCCGCAACGCCTACCTGGACACCTCCACCAACCGCTCCCGCCGCTACTGCTCGGACCGCTGCGCGACCCGCGCCAACGTGGCCGCCTACCGGGCCCGCAAGCGCCTGGAGGCCGACCGGACGGGCCACACCGGCCTCAGCGCCGAGAACAGCCACGAGAGCGTCGCCCCCGGCGAACGCTGACGCCCCGGGGTCGGCGGCCGGTAGCGCGCCCGCACCCGCCCGAGCACCAGCTCGGGCGGCACGGCGCCGAAGACCCGGCTGTCCCCCTCGGCGTCCGGATTGTCGCCGAGCACCCACCAGCCCCCGTCCCGTCGCTCGACCAGCCGCTTCACGATGAGCAGATCCTGCTGGAGCGGATGGCGCACCACGGCCACGCACCCCGGCCGCAGGCGGCCGCCGTAGTGCACGAGCAGCTGGTCCCCGTGGAGCAGCGTGGGCACCATCGACACCCCCGTCACCTCGGCGAGCCCGAACGGAGGCCCGGCCTCCGCCGTCCCCTCGCGCCCCGGTTCCCTCATCGGCACCCCTCGCTCCGCCCGCCGGTCCACCCGCGCCTCCACCCGCACATCCGCTCGTTCACTCGTACACGAGTCCCATGGTGACCCTGGACTTTTGACCTAAGCCCCAGGGGGCGCCCGCGAAATCGCCCTTCTCACCGAGTAATGTCCCACCTGAGAAGACGATCACGAGGAAGGACGGCACAATGCTCTCCCGCCTGTTTGCCCCCAAGGTGAAGGTCAGCGCCCACTGCGACCTCCCGTGCGGCGTGTACGACCCGGCCCAGGCCCGCATCGAGGCCGAGTCGGTCAAGGCTGTCCAGGAGAAGTACCAGGCGAACGAGGACGCGCACTTCCGCGCCCGCGCCACGGTCATCAAGGAGCAGCGCGCGGAGCTCGCCAAGCACCACGTGTCGGTGCTCTGGAGCGACTACTTCAAGGCCCCGCACTTCGAGAAGTACCCCGAGCTCAACCAGCTGGTCAACGACACCCTGAAGGCCCTCTCGGCCGCCAAGGCGTCGACGGACCCGAAGACGGGCGAGAAGGCGCTGGAGCTCATCGCCGAGATCGACCGCATCTTCTGGGAGACGAAGAAGGCCTGACCTTCTCGTTCCCGTACGAAGGGGCACGACCGCCTGGCGGTCGTGCCCCTTCGCGTGTGCGTCATGCCGCGTCGTGGGCCCCTGGACTGGCAGGAGGTCGTCGGCTCCAGGACCTGCCACGTCATCGAGGGGGGCCGGTCCCCCGCTGGGGTGCCCGTGGTTCCGCGCGGTCGGTCTACGTCAGGGGCCCGGACGGGAACACCCTCGAGCTGCGCTGGTACCCGCAGGACGTGGCGGAGTAGGACGCGGGGAAGGGGCCGGCCCGTCGCTACCCCTCCGTCCGGAGGCTGTAGCGGAGTTTCTCCTTCGCCGTCGCGCCCAGTCGGTCGTAGAAGCGGATCGCTCCCTCGTTCCAGCTCGGGGTCTGCCACTGGATCTCCGTCAGGCCGAGGCTCGCCGCCTCGGTGCGGACCGCGGTCATCAGGAGGGGGCCCAGGCCGTGGCCGCGACTGGAGGCCGTGAGGTAGAGGCAGTCCATGTGGAGGTACTCCGTGCCGTCCCAGGTGGAGACCTCGGGGGCGCAGCTCGCGTAGCCCGCGAGGGTGCCGTCGGGGAGGAGCGCGACCAGGCAGCGCAGGCGGGTCGGTGCGGGGCCGAAGAGGAGGGCGGCGAGGCGGTCCTCCAGGCCGGGGGCCGGGGGTTCCGCCTTCTCGTACGCCGCGTGCTCGGCGATGAGTGCCACAACCCGCGGCAGGTCCTCGGGGCGGGCGTGCCGGACCAGGGCCGGTGCGGGGTGTTCGCTCATGCCGTCATCATGCACGGCGCCAGCGGCAGGGTGGCGGCCGTCCCCTGGCGGCGCAGCCACTCGCGGTACGGGGCCGCCCGCAGCGCCACCTCCCGGTAGGCCGCCGCGAGTTCGGCGTACAGCGTGTCGAGGGGCGCCCCGGGGCGGGCGTAGAGCAGCAGCCGGACGGCCAGCGGGTCGCCGCGCAGCGGGCGTACGGCCATGTCCTCGCGCGGGACCGAGGTCGGCTGGCAGGGGGCGACGGCCTCGCCGAGGGCGATGAGGGAGGCGGCCGTGTGGTAGTCGCCGTGCAGCAGCGGCGGGTCGATGCCGGCGGCGTGCAGGACCCGGCGGAGGCCGTCCCATTCGCCGTCCACGGTCGGGTCGACCATCCAGTGGTCGTCGGCGAGGTCGGCGAGGTCGACGACGGGCAGGGCGGCGGCCGGGTGGTCACGGGCGAGGGAGACGAACTGCGGTTCGCGGGCGAGCAGGACGCGTTCCTCGATGCCCTGGGGGACCCGTAACGGGCAGCCCTCCACCTCGTGCACGAAGGCCACGTCGAGCTGTCCGGCGGCGACGCCGCGGAGCAGGGCGTTCGCGGAGACGTCCATCCGCAGCCCGATGTCGGTGCCGGGCAGCCGCTGGCGGAGCCGGCGCAGCCAGCCCGGGAGCGCCCGGCTCGCGGTGGAGCCGACGCGGAGCCCGGGACCGCCGGTGCGGGCGGCCGCGGCCCGGGCCTCGGTGACGAGCGCGGCCATGTCGGCGACGAGCGGGCGGGCCCGGCTGAGCAGGGAGCGGCCGAGCGGGGTGGGCCGGCAGCCGGTGCGGCCGCGGGAGAAGAGCTCGGCGCCCAGGGAGTTCTCGATGCGGCGCAGCTGGGTGGTCAACGACGGTTGAGTCATGCCCAGTTGGCGGGCCGCCTTGTGCAGGCTGCCCGTGTCCGCGATGGCGCAGAGCGCGCGTAGGTGTCTCACCTCCAGCTCCATGCCCCGAGGGTAGGGCGGGTCCCTGGCTCGCACCAGACACCCGGAACCCTTCAATCGCCTTTGATTGCAAGGTAGTTGGGGGTGTTTCGACCGGGTGATGCGGTGATGTTATCGCCGGTTGGCATCATCCCCACACGCCCCGGCWCCCCCGAGACTCTCTCCATCCCCTACAGGAGGAGCCCCCCATGCGTCACCCCAAGGTCCTCACCTCTGCCCTGGCCACCGCACTCGGCCTCGGCCTCGCCGCCTCGCTCGGCGCGGCTCCGGCCGTGGCCGCGAGTGCCCCCACCGGCGTCCCCACCGCCGGTGGCGCCGCCGTCGCGTACGCCGGTTCGGCCGCGGAGGCGAAGGCCAACCAGGCCTTCTTCGACGCCGTCGTGAAGTCGGTGGCGAAGAAGCGGGCCGCCGCTCCCGGCGCGGCCGCCGTCACCGTGGTCTACAGCGCCTCCAACGCGCCGAGCTTCCGCACCCAGATCTCCCGCTCGGCCCAGATATGGAACAGCTCGGTGGCGAACGTCCGGCTCGTCGAGGGCAGCAACCCGGACTTCCGCTACTACGAGGGCAACGACTCCCGCGGCTCGTACGCGAGCACCGACGGCCACGGCGGCGGCTACATCTTCCTCGACTACCGGCAGAACCAGCAGTACAACTCGACCCGCGTGACCGCCCACGAGACGGGGCACGTCCTCGGGCTGCCGGACCACTACAGCGGTCCGTGCAGCGAGCTGATGTCGGGCGGCGGCCCCGGCACGTCCTGCCAGAACGCCCAGCCGAACGCCCAGGAGCGGTCCCGTGTGGACCAGTTGTGGCGCTACGGCCTCGCCTCCGCGTTCAAGAACTGACCTCGCGGAGTACGAGACAGCGGCGGCGCCCCCTCCCCGGGGCGCCGCCGTCCTCGTTCTCGCCGCGGTGCGGGCGGACTCAGGCCGGCTGGAGCAGTCGGCGTCCGAAGTCGGAGCCGGGCGGCAGCTGGCGCCTGACCCGCTCCAGCGCCCCGTCGAAGTCGCCCCCGGCGACGCAGGCCTCGAAGGCGGCGCCGCCGTAGTGCAGGGTCAGGCAGAGGTCGCCCCGCTCACCGAGCGTCAGCAGGCAGCTGAGCGTGGCCTGTTGGGCGACCCCGTCGGTGACGACGGGGAGCGGCAGGTCCCATTCCAGGACGCAGGCGGTGAGGGCCTGCCCGCCCTCCGCGGTCGCGGTGAGCGCGGCGAAGCCCTCGCCCGTGTACTCGATCCCCCTGATCCGGGTGGCGACGTGCCGCCCGTCGGCCGTGATGACGATCGCTTCCGCGCCGCTGCGGTCCCGGTACCAGCCGGTCCAGACTTCCGTCGACTCCGATGACATGCGCGGACTGTAGCCCCACGAGTGGCTCCGGCGCGCGTCCGGTCACCCCGTGGTCCGGCTTCTCCCGATCTTGTCGCTGTTGCCGGTCTTGCCGGTCAGGTACGCGCTCGCGGCATCCGCGCCGCCGGGGCGGCGCCGTGTGCGGCGCCTCGGCACCCATGGAGCCCGGGGAGGACGGCTCGCCCGGGCGCGCCCGTCGCCGGTCAGCGCTTCCTTGCGTACGTACGGACGAAGGCTCCGTTGCCGAAGACGCGCAGGTCCTTCAGCTCGAAGTCGCGGGGCTCGAAGTCGGCGCCGAACATCGGCATGCCGGAGCCGTACACCTGCGGGTAGGTCTTGATGACCAGCTCGTCAATCTCGTCGATGAGTGCGCCGGCGATCGTGGAGCCGCCGCAGAGCCAGATGTCCAGGGGGCCGTCCTCGGCCTTGAGCTCGCGGACCCGGCCGACGAGGTCGTCGGCGATCAGCTCGACGTTCGCGTCGGGCGACTCGGCCAGCGAGCGGGTGGCGACGAGCTCCCGCAGGTGGCCGTACGGGCTGGTGAGGCCGATGTCCAGGGCGAGCCGGTACGACCCCAGTCCCTGGAGGACGGTGTCGAACCGCTGATTCTCGCGGTCGATCCCGAGGGCCTCGCGGCCCTGCGCCGAGATGGTCTCGGGGTACTCGGCGGTCAGGAATTCCAGGAACTCGGCGTCCACGAACGCGTACATGGAGGTGGCGTCCCCCTTGGGGTCGCCGATGAAGCCGTCGATGGTGCAGGCGACGAAGTACGTGAGCTTGCGCAAACCGGTCCTCTTCGGGTCAGGGCGCGGCTGCGATCGCAACCACGACGGCTATAGTGCTTCACCTGTAGTGGTTGCGCAAGCCTCTTTGACGAGGGAGCGCGAAGAAGGAGGAGCGTCCGGCATGGCGAGGAACCCCGAACGACGCACGGCGCTGCTCGACGCCGCCATCCAGGTGCTGGCGGACGAGGGCGCCCGCGGGCTGACCTTCCGCGCGGTCGACGCCCGGGCGGGAGTCCCCACGGGCACCTCGTCCAACTACTTCAGGGACCGGGACCAGGTGCTCTCCCAGGTCGCCGACCGCATCTTCGAACGGCTGACCCCCGAGCCCGGCGTCATCGACGAGTCCCTGCGGCCGGCGCCGAGCCGCGCCCTGGTCGTCGAGCTGATGCGCCGCATGGCCGAGCGGCTCGCCGCCGAACGCACCTGCTACCTCGGCCTCTTCGAGCTGCGCCTGGAAGCCGTGCGCCGACCCGAGCTGCGGACCCAGCTCACGAAGGTGCTCAGGACCGATCTGGACTTCAACATCCGGCTCCACCTGGACTCGGGGATGCCGGGGGACGCGGACACGGTCCGGCTGCTCTACTTCGCCCTCACGGGGCTGCTGTTCGACCACTTCACGGTCCCCGGCCTGCACGGCGAACGGGACCTGGACGACCTGATCGAGACCGTGGTCACCCGCGTCGTCCCCGACATGTGACCCGGCCCGTACCCCTTCCCCCTCCCGGGCCTCAGCGCGTGCGCCGCGTCACGAACTCCGCGAGCGCCAGCATGTCCCCCGCCGCCGCCAGGTCCGGGACGGCCCGGGCCAGGTGCTCCACAGCGCGACCCATCCGCTCGGCCGCCTGGTCCTGCGCCCAGTCGCGCCCGCCGGCCCGCTCGACCGCGTCCGCCGCCGCCCGCACCGCCCCGGCGTCCAGGACCGGGCGGGCGTACAGCTCGGCCAGCTCGTCGCCCGCCGCCGTCCCCGACGCGAGCGCCGCCACCACCGGCAGCGACTTCTTGTGGGCGACCAGATCGGCCCCGGCGGGCTTGCCCGTCCGGTCCGGGTCGCCCCAGATGCCGATGAGGTCGTCGATCAGCTGGAATGCGAGGCCGGCCTCCCGGCCGAACGCGTCCATCGCCGCGACCTCCTCCTCCCCCGCGCCCGCGTAGAGCGCGCCGATGGCGCAGGAGGCGCCGAGCAGCGCGCCGGTCTTCGCGGTGGCCATGGCCAGGCACTCGTCGAGGGAGACCGCGCGCGGTTCCCGCTGCTCGAAGGCGCAGTCCGCCTGCTGCCCCGCGCAGAGCTCGATGATGCAGGCGGCGAGCCGGGCGGACGCGGCCGCCGAGGCGGGGTGCGGATCCTCCGCGAGCATCCGCAGGGCCAGCGCGCTCATCGCGTCACCGGCGATCAGCGCGTCCGGGATGCCGAAGACCGTCCAGGCGGTGGGGCGGTGCCGCCGGGTCACGTCCTCGTCGACGATGTCGTCGTGGAGCAGGGTGAAGTTGTGCGCGAGCTCCACCGCCACCGCGGCCCTCACCGCCCGGCCCTCGTCGGCGCCGAGCGCACGGGCAGCGGCGAGGACCAAGGCGGGGCGGATCGCCTTGCCCGGCTGCTCGGTGGCCGGGGTGCCGTCCGCGTGCTCCCAGCCGAAGTGGTACATCGCGACCCGCCGCATCGAGCCCGGCAGGGTCTCGACGGTCGAGCGCAGTTGGGGATGGACGACCGTCCGCGTCCGGTCCAGGAGCCGCACGGCTCCCTGACCGTCGGTGACGGCGTCCCCGCCGGCAATGGTCAAGGTCACTTCCTTCGTATCCTTCGTGGCGATGCTGCGCGGCGACGGGCCGGGAGCGTCCGGGGGCGGGACGGTTCGGTGCCCGCCCCCGGGCTCCGCCGGCTCAGCGCCAGCGGCTGACCTCGACGTTCTCCAGGATGCCGAGCGCGTCCGGGACGAGGACGGCCGCCGAGTAGTAGGCGGTGACGAGGTAGGAGATGATCGCCTGCTCGTCGATGCCCATGAAGCGGACGGACAGGCTCGGCTCGATCTCGTCCGGGATGCCGGTCTGGTGCAGACCGATCACGCCCTGATCGGCCTCGCCGGTGCGCATGCAGATGATCGAGGTGGTCCGGGCGTCCGAGACCGGGATCTTGTTGCACGGGTAGATCGGCACGCCGCGCCAGGTCGGGATGCGGTTGCCGTTGATGTCGATGGTCTCGGGCACCAGACCGCGCTTGTTGAGCTCGCGGCCGAAGGCGGCGATGGCGCGCGGGTGGGCGAGGAAGAGCTTGGATCCCCGGCGGCGGGAGAGCAGCTCGTCCATGTCGTCGGGGCTGGGGGCGCCGTCGTGGGGCTGGAGGCGCTGCTCGTAGTCGCAGTTGGCGAGGAGGCCGAACTCCCTGTTGTTGACCAGCTCGTGCTCCTGGCGCTCGCGGAGCGCCTCGACCGTCAGCCGCAGCTGCTGCTCGGTCTGGTTCATCGGCTGGTTGTAGAGGTCGGCGACGCGGCTGTGCACCTTCAGCACGGTCTGGGCGACGCTCAGCTCGTACTCGCGGGGCGAGGCGTCGTAGTCGACGTAGGTGTGGGGGACGACGGCCTCGCCGACGTGGCCGGCGGAGAGGTCGATCGCGGCCTCGCCGTACTTGTTGGTCCGCTGGTCGGGCAGGGCGGCCACCTCGGCGAGGTGGGCGGCGAGCGAGCCGGCCCGCTCCGCGAGGTTCCGCACGTCGTCCCGGGTCAGCTCCAGGACCGTGCAGGCGGTGGCGGCGCGGGCGGACCACTCCCAGGTGGCGTCCGCGTCGACGAGGGCGCGGTCGCCGAAGTAGGCGCCGTCGGCGAGGACCCCGAGGACCGCCTCGTCGCCGTACGGGCCCTCGCCGATCTGCTCGATCCTGCCGTGCGCGAGGAGGTGGACCCGGTCGGTCGGCTCGCCGGCGACGGCGACGACCTCGCCCGCCGCGTACTCCCGCTGGCGGCAGCGGGACGCGAGCTCGGCCAGGGCCTCCTCGTCCTCGTAGCCGCGCAGGGCGGGGAGTTCGCCGAGTTCGGCGGGGATGACCGCGACGCGCTCCCCGGTCTGGACGAAGGTGACCCGCCCGTCGCCCACGGAGTAGCTGAGCCTCCGGTTCACCCGGTACGTACCGCCCTGCACCTGGACCCAGGGCAGCGCCCGCAGCAGCCACCGTGAGGTGATCTCCTGCATCTGCGGCGCCGACTTGGTGGTCGTGGCGAGGTTCCGCGCGGCAGCGGTGCCGAGACTCTGCTGCGGCGTCTGCTGCTCCGCGACGCGGACCTCGTCACCAACCGAACCAACGGACATGGAACTCCCTCTCGTATGACTGAGTGACGAGTCGAAGCCTTTCAGCACGGAGCGTGCCCGCGCCATTACACAATCGAGTGGGACTGTTCGACGATCTTCGGGGCATGTCACGTGATTTCCATCCGAACAGCGGAGCCCCACCCGCCCCGCGGGCTACTGTCCGGATCGGCTCGCACACGGTCCGAACGGATGGCGGGGGAGTCGCGGACTCCGGTACTCCGGTACTCCGGCGTCTCCGGAACCCCCAACTCCGGTACTCCGGAAGCCCCCACCCGTCCTCCGAAGGGAGTCGGTCATGTCCTCACCCATGTCCGCGAGCAGATTCCTCGACGCGCTGCGCGACGCGGGCCTCAAGGTCGTCCAGGTCGGCGCCTGGTCCACCCACAACCGCAACCACAAGGGCCCGTGGGGCCCCGTCCACGGCGTGATGATCCACCACACCGTGACCCGCGGGACCGCCAACACCGTCCGGGTCTGCCGGAACGGCTACGAGGGCCTGCCGGGACCGCTCTGCCACGGCGTGATCGCCAAGGACGGCACTGTCCACCTCGTCGGCTACGGCCGGGCCAACCACGCGGGCCTGGGCGACGACGAGGTGCTCCGGGCGGTCATCGCCGAGCAGGGCCTGCCACGCGACGACGAGGCCACCACGGACGGCAACCGGTACTTCTACGGCTTCGAGTGCGAGAACCTCGGCGACGGCGTGGACCCGTGGCCGAAGGTCCAGCTGGACGCCATCGCGAAGGCGGCGGCCGCGGTGTGCCGGGTGCACGGCTGGAACCAGCGCTCGGTCATCGGGCACCTGGAGTGGCAGCCGGGCAAGGTGGACCCGCGCGGCTTCACGATGGCCTCGATGCGCGAGCGGGTGGCCGACATCCTGCGCTGACGGCCAGGCCGCGCGCACCGGGGCATGGGGCATGGGGCGCGGGGCCGAGGCCCGAGGCCCGAGGCCCGAGGCCCGGGCAGCGGACGAGGGCCCGGGGCGCGGACAATGGCCCGGTGAACGCGTTCGACCTCTCCCGCCTGCGGCCCCGGCTCCCCTCGCCCCTGGAGCCGGTGGAGGACGAGCGCTTCACCCGGCGCGGCCTCACGCTCGCGCTCAAGCGCGAGGACCTCATCCACCCCGACCTGCCGGGCAACAAGTGGCGCAAGCTCGCGCTCAACCTGGCGGCGGCGGACGGCCGGCCCGTGCTCACCTTCGGCGGTGCCTACTCCAACCACCTGCGCGCGGTGGCGGCCGCCGGCCGGCTGCTGGGCTTCCCCACGGTCGGGATCGTGCGCGGCGACGAGCTGGCCGGGCGGCCGCTCAACCCCTCGCTGGCGCGGTGCGCGGCGGACGGGATGCGGCTCGTGTTCGTCGACCGGGCCACGTACCGCGCGAAGAACGACCCGGCCACGCGCGCGACGCTCCTGGAGCGGGCCCCCGCGGGCGCGTACGTGGTCCCGGAGGGCGGCAGCAACGCCCTGGCCGTCCAGGGGTGCGTGGAGCTCGGCCGGGAGCTCGCCGGGGCGGCCGACGTGGTCGCCGTGGCCTGCGGCACCGGGGGCACCCTGGCGGGTCTCGCGGCCGGTCTCGGCCCCGGGGCCCGGACGCTGGGCGTTCCCGTGCTCAGGGGCGGCTTCCTGGGCGGGGAGGTGCGCGCCCTCCAGGAGGCGGCGTTCGGCGGTCCGCGCGGCGACTGGGCGCTGGACGAGCGCTTCCACTGCGGCGGCTACGCGCGCGTGCCCCCGGCCCTGGACGTCTTCGCACGCGACTTCGAGGCGCGGCATGAACTCGCCATCGAGCGACTGTATGTGGCCAAAATGCTGCTCGGCCTCACGACCCTCGCGGAGGAGGGCGCGTTCCCGGCGGGCAGCCGGCTCGTGGCGGTCGTCACGGGCGCCCCCGACCCGCCGGAGCGGGTCGCCGGGGCTCAGTCCGCGGCCTCCTCGCGGTAGGCGGCCGCCTCCTCCAGGTCGAGCCTGCGGAGCAGCGTCCGCATCATCTCGTCGTCGATCCGCCGGGCGTCGCGCAGCTGTACGAAGACCTCGCGCTCGGCGTCGATCATCTCGCGCGAGAGCCGTCGGTAGGTGTCGTCCGCGGTCTCCCCGGTGACCTCGTTCACGGCGCCGAGCCGTTCCCAGACCGCGTTGCGCCGCCGTTCCAGGACCGTGCGGAGCCGGTCGGCGAGGGGCTGCGGCAGGGCGTTCCGCTCGTCGGCGAGAAGGGCGTCGAGACGCGCCTCCGCGGCCTGCGAGGCCTCGCTCTGGGCCTGCGCCTCGGCCAGCGTCTCGGCGTACCGGTCCTTCCCGGGGAGCTTCAGGAGGCGGATGAGCGGCGGCAGGGTGAGGCCCTGGACGACCAGGGTGCCGATGACGGTGGTGAAGGTGAGGAAGAGGACGAGGTTGCGGGCGGGGAACTCGACGCCGTCGGTGGCCACGGGGATGGAGAAGGCGATGGCGAGCGAGACCACGCCGCGCATCCCGGCCCAGCCGACGACGAGCGGCGCCCGCCAGTCCACCCCCGGTTCGCGTTCCCGGACGCGGGCGGACAGCCGGGGCAGGAAGGTCGCCGGATAGACCCAGACGAACCGGACCACCACCACGGCGACGAAGACCCCGACCGCGTACCAGGTCGCCTCCCCCATCCCGTACGGCCCGAGTTCCCGGACGACGTACGGCAGCTGGAGGCCGATGAGGGCGAAGACGGCCGACTCCAGGACGAAGGCGACCATCTTCCAGACGGCCTCCTCCTGGAGGCGGGTCGCGAAGTCGACCTGCCAGGCGCGGTGGCCGAGGAAGAGACCGACCACGACGACGGCGAGGACACCGGAGGCGTGCACCTCCTCGGCCGCCGCGTAGGCGACGAACGGGATGAGGAGGGAGAGGGTGTTCTGCAGGAGGGAGTCCCCGAGGCCCCGGCGCAGCCAGTGGATGGGGACCATGAGGAGCAGACCGACGCCGATGCCGCCGAGGGCGGCGAGCGCGAACTCCCCGAGCCCGCCGGCCCAGCTCAGCCCCTCGCCGACCGCCGCCGCGAGGGCGACCTTGTAGGCGGTGATGGCGGTGGCGTCGTTCACCAGGGACTCGCCCTGGAGGATCGTCGTGATCCGGTTCGGCAGGCCCAGCTTGCGGGCGATGGCGGTGGCCGCGACCGCGTCCGGCGGGGCGACCACTGCGCCGAGCACCAGGGCGGCGGTGAGCGGCAGATCGGGCACGAGGACGTACGCGAGCCAGCCCACGGCCACGGTCGCGAAGAGGACGTACCCGACGGAGAGCAGCGCGACGGGCCGGATGTTGGCGCGCAGGTCGAGGTACGAGGAGTCGACGGCCGCCGTGTAGAGGAGCGGGGGGAGGATCAGCGGCAGCACGATGTGCGGGTCGAGGGTGTAGTCCGGCACGCCGGGCACGTAGGCGGCGGCGAGACCGACCGCGACCAGGAGGAGGGGCGCGGGCACCGGGGTGCGGCGGGCGAGCCCCGCGACCGCCGCGCTCGCCGCCACGAGTGCCACCAGCTGTAGAGCGTCCATGCCCGTCCCCGTCTCGTCCCGCAACGTAACCTGGCCATCATGAGCGAGTGCCCGCACGTTGCCGAAATGCCGCGCCCCGAACCGGCGCCGCTGGCCGACACCTGCCCGGAGTGCCTGGCGGACGGTACGCACCCGGTCCAGCTGCGGCTCTGTCTGACCTGCGGGCACGTCGGCTGCTGCGACTCCTCGGCCGGGCAGCACGCGACGCGGCACTTCTCCGCGACGGGCCACCCGGTGATGCGGACCTTCGAGCCGGGCGAGGACTGGCGCTGGTGCTTCGTGGACGGGTCGATCGTCTGAGTCCCCGATCGGGCCGGCCGGTCCGGCCGGTCCGGGCTGCCTGATCGGGCTGGTCGGCCGGTCCGGTCGTCCGAGTCCCCGGTCGGGCTGGTCGTCCGGCCGTACGGCGATTCGGCCGTACGGCGATTCGGCCGTTCGACGGTTCGCCCGCCCCGCGGTTGGG
>NZ_RDBH01000141.1:598722-612296 GCF_008042145.1 Streptomyces sp. adm13(2018) | reverse complement strand
CGTCACGGCGGACCGCGCAGCCCCCTGCGTACCGCCCGGTTCGGGGGCCTCTCCCCCCGAGCCCCGAATGAGCTTGTGCCACCTTGGAGGTGAGGGTGTCCCAGATCGCAGGCGAGCCCGGGACCCAGGACTTCGTGGAAGTCCGGCTGCCCGCTGCGGGTGCCTATCTGTCCGTGCTGCGTACGGCCACGGCCGGCCTCGCGGCGCGCTTGGACTTCACCCTCGACGAGATCGAGGACTTGCGGATCGCGGTCGACGAGGCCTGCGCCATCCTGCTCCAGCAGGCCGTGCCGGGATCCGTCCTCAGCTGTGTGTTCCGGCTGGTCGACGACTCCCTCGACGTGACCGTCTCCGCCCCGACCACCGACGGCCGGGCGCCCGAGCGGGACACCTTCGCCTGGACGGTGCTGTCGGCACTGGCCGGGAAGGTGGAGTCGTCGGTGGCCGACGACCGCACGGTCTCGATCAGCCTGTACAAACAGCGCGGCGCGGGGCCAGGCCCGGCGTGAGGCGCGGGGACGCGACGGCCGGCATCCCTGAGCAGCAGGCACGGCCGTATGAGGTCGCTACGGAGCAGGCGGACCAGATGAGCGAGCACGAGCAGCACCCCGAGGTTGCCGGGACACCGGGCGCGGCCGAGGCCGCCGGGACCCCCGGGGGCTCCGGGCGCGCGGAGGGCTCCGCCGGGGCGGACGGGACCGCGGCGGCCTCGGCCGCCGGGACCGGTACGTCCACGGAGGCCGCGGGGGCAGGGACCTCCGCGGGTGCCGGGGCATCCGCGGAGACCGCCGGTGCCGGGGCGCCCGCGGAGAAGGACGAGCCGGAGGACGGGGACGAGTCCGACGACGTGCCCGCCGTCCCCGCCCCGCACGACCGGAACGGCGCCCGAGCGCTCTTCGTCACGCTCCGTGAGCTGCCGGAGGGCTCCCCGGAGAAGGCCGAGCTGCGGAACCAGCTGGTACGGATGCACCTGCCGCTGGTCGAGCACCTGGCCCGGCGCTTCCGCAACCGTGGCGAGCCGCTGGACGACCTGACGCAGGTCGCGACCATCGGTCTGATCAAGTCGGTGGACCGGTTCGACCCGGAGCGCGGCGTCGAGTTCTCGACGTACGCGACCCCGACGGTCGTCGGCGAGATCAAGCGTCACTTCCGCGACAAGGGCTGGGCGGTCCGGGTGCCGCGCCGGCTTCAGGAGCTGCGGCTCTCGCTGACCACGGCGACGGCGGAACTCTCCCAGCAGCACGGCCGCTCGCCGACGGTGCACGAGCTGGCCGAGCGGCTCGGGATCTCCGAGGAGGAGGTCCTGGAGGGACTGGAGTCGGCGAACGCCTACTCGACGCTCTCCCTGGACGTCCCGGACACGGACGACGAGTCGCCCGCGGTCGCGGACACCCTCGGCGCGGAGGACGAGGCCCTGGAGGGGGTCGAGTACCGGGAGTCCCTCAAGCCGCTGCTGGAGGACCTGCCGCCCCGGGAGAAGCGGATCCTGCTGCTCCGGTTCTTCGGGAACATGACCCAGTCGCAGATCGCGCAGGAGGTCGGCATCTCGCAGATGCACGTCTCCCGGCTGCTCGCGCGGACCCTCGCGCAGCTGCGGGAGAAGCTCCTCGTGGAGGAGTGACACCGACGGCGGGACACCCGGCCCGGGTGCTCCCGCGGCGTTCGGCCGGGTCAGCTCTCCCGGACGGGGCGCCGGATGCCGAGCGCCTCGGTCGTGGCCGGGTTCACCAGGAGGACGAGCCCGGTGACGGCCAGTACGCCGAGGACGATGCCGGCCGGGATCAGCGCGCTGTTCGCCTGGAGCATCTGCCAGGCGACCGGCAGGGCCAGGATCTGGGTGATCACGGCCGGGCCGCGGCTCCATGAGCGGCACATCCACAGCCCCCGGGCGGCGGCGAGCGGGATCAGCCCGAGTGCGACGAGCGTCACGGCGCCCGTCGCCGCGCCGGTGAGGTCCCCGGAGCTCCCGGTCAGCGCGTGCACCAGCATGTAGACGCCCCCCGCGAACAGGCCGAGGGCCTCGACCCCGGCGACGGCCGCCGCGGCGGCGAGTCGGGCGGGGCGGGGGGTCTGCTCCGTGCTGCTCTCAGCGGGACTGCTCATACAGGGCAGGGTAGCGGGGGCCCGCCGCCCCGGCCGAAGCCGGTCGGGAGCGAGCCGCCGGGGCCGGGGAGGCTACGGCGGCGGGTCCCGGGCGGGTACGGGTGTCCCCCTGGGCCCCGCACCGCCGGAGGTGTCCGCGGAGCGGGCTGGACTGGGACCAGGTACCGCCGGGTAGGTACCCTGGCGCTCATGCGCGCACTTCTCGTGGTCAACCCGGCAGCCACCACCACCAGTGCCCGCACCCGTGACGTGCTCATCCACGCGCTCGCGAGCGAGATGAAGCTGGAGGCGGTCACCACCGAGTACCGCGGGCACGCGCGGGACCTCGGCCGCCGGGCCGCGGACTCCGGAACGATCGACCTGGTCGTGGCCCTGGGCGGCGACGGCACGGTGAACGAGGTCGTCAACGGACTGCTGCACGGCGGACCCGACCCCGACCGGCTGCCCGGGCTCGCGGTCGTCCCCGGCGGATCGACGAACGTGTTCGCCCGCGCCCTCGGACTGCCGAACGACGCCGTGGAGGCGACCGGCGCGCTGCTCGACGCGCTGCGTGAGCGGCGGGCACGCACGGTGAGCCTCGGTCTCGCCTCGGGTACCCCGGACACGGAGGACGAATCCGTCCCGTCCCGCTGGTTCACCTTCTGTGCCGGTCTGGGATTCGACGCGAGCGTCATCGGCCGGGTCGAACAGCAGCGGGAGCGCGGAAAGAGATCCACCCACGCCCTCTACCTCCGCCAGGTGGTGCGCCAGTTCCTGGAGGAACCCCACCGCCGGCACGGCACGATCACCCTGGAGCGCCCCGGCGCCGAGCCGGTCGAGGACCTCGTCCTCTCCATAATCTGCAACACCTCCCCCTGGACCTACCTGGGCAATCGCCCGGTGTACGCGTCCCCGGAGGCCTCCTTCGAAACCGCGCTGGACGTCCTCGGACTGCGCCGTCTGTCCACTCCGGCGGTGGCCCGGTACGCCACCCAGCTGCTCACCTCGACCCCGGAACGAGGACCTCGCGGCAAGCACGCGACGACTCTGCACGACCTGACCGACTTCACCTTGCATTCGAAGGTCCCCCTCCCTCTGCAGATGGACGGAGACCACCTGGGACTGCGTACGAGCGTGACGTTCACAGGCGTACGCCGTGCACTGCGTGTGATTGTGTGAGTGGAAGGGCCCAAAGTCCTTTCACTCGAACGTTTAGGCGCGCATCCACCCCTTAGAAGTACGGCTGTGACCTAGCCGACACCGAGGAATCAAAAAAAACTTTCCGGAAGGGGTTGTATCCGTTGCCGGGGTTTGGGAGTCTCTTCTTGGCGATCGGGACGGCCCGCAACACCGGCCTCCACTGAGAGCCAGAACCCCTCCTCAGTCTTAGGACCACACCAGTTCATCTGGCAGTCGGCCCTTCCCTTGCGGGGGGATTCGTGAAAGCGTTCACATTCACAAGCAACCAGCTTGTAACACCCTAGAGAGGTAGCAGCCATGGACTGGCGTCACAACGCCGTTTGTCGTGAGGAAGACCCCGAGCTGTTCTTCCCCATCGGCAACACCGGTCCTGCGCTGCTGCAGATCGAGGAAGCCAAGGCCGTCTGCCGCCGCTGCCCCGTCATGGAGCAGTGCCTGCAGTGGGCGCTCGAGTCCGGCCAGGACTCCGGCGTCTGGGGTGGCCTCAGCGAGGACGAGCGCCGCGCGATGAAGCGCCGTGCCGCTCGCAACCGGGCGCGTAACGCCAGCGCCTGACGCCCACCGACAGCCTGAGGCGAGCGGCGCATACATCGCGTATGCATTCACCGCCCTTGAGCCGCAGCGCGCAGCAGTAACCCACAGCATTCGAGCCCCGGACCGGCTTTATCGGTCCGGGGCTCGCTGCTGTCCGCGATGGGGATCGGGGGTGGGGGTTCTGGGCGGAACCCCCCTTTCGCCGCCGCTACTTCTGCGGCTGCACCGGAATGTCGAGGACCACCTTCGTACCGCGCTCGGCGCCCGGCAGCATGTCGAAGGATCCGCCCAACTCCCCCTCGACCAGGGTTCGTACGATCTGCAGGCCGAGGTTGCCGGCCCGCTGCGGGTCGAACCCCTCGGGCAGGCCCCGGCCGTCGTCCTTGACCGTGATGAGCAGCCGGGCGTCGGGCCTGGGCTCGCCGCGCACGGCGGTGACCTCGACGGCGCCCTCGTCGCCCGGGGCAAACGCGTGCTCCAGGGCGTTCTGGAGGACTTCGGTCAGGACCATCGACAGCGGGGTCGCGACCTCGGCGTCGAGGATGCCGAAGCGGCCGTTGCGCCGGCAGGTCACCCGGCCCGGGGAGATCTCGGCGACCATGGCGATCACGCGGTCGGCGATCTCGTCGAACTCCACCCGCTCGTCCAGGTTCTGGGACAGCGTCTCGTGGACGATGGCGATCGAACCGACCCGTCGCACCGCCTCGTTGAGGGCCTCGCGGCCCCGGTCGGAGTCCATCCGGCGGGCCTGGAGGCGCAACAGGGCGGCCACCGTCTGGAGGTTGTTCTTCACCCGGTGGTGGATCTCCCGGATGGTGGCGTCCTTGGTGATCAACTCGCGCTCGCGGCGACGCAGTTCGGTGACGTCCCGGAGCAGGACGAGCGAACCGATCCGGGTGCCCTTGGGCTTGAGCGGGATGGCCCGGAGCTGGATGACGCCGCCGTTCCCCTCGACCTCGAACTCGCGCGGCGCGTAGCCGGAGGCCAGCGTGACCAGGGCCTCGTCGACCGCGCCGCGGGAGGGGGCGAGTTCGGCGGTGATCTGGCCGAGGTGCTGGCCGACCAGGTCGGCGGCGAGGCCGAGCCGGTGGTACGCGGAGAGGGCGTTGGGCGAGGCGTACTGGACGATGCCTTCGGCGTCGAGGCGGACGAGTCCGTCGCCGGCGCGGGGCGAGGAGTCCATGTCGACCTGCTCGCCGGGAAAGGGGAACGTCCCGGCCGCGATCATCTGGGCGAGGTCGGAGGCCGACTGGAGGTAGGTGAGCTCCAGCCGGGAGGGGGTGCGGACGGTCAGCAGGTTGGTGTTGCGCGCGATGACGCCGAGGACCCGGCCCTCGCGGCGGACGGGGATGGACTCGACCCGTACGGGGACCTCCTCGCGCCACTCCGGGTCGCCCTCGCGCACGATCCTGCCCTCGTCGAGGGCGGCGTCGAGCAGCGGGCGGCGGCCGCGTGGCACCAGGTGTCCGACCATGTCGTCCTGGTACGAGGTGGGGCCGGTGTTCGGCCGCATCTGCGCGACGGAGACGTACCGGGTGCCGTCGAGCGTCGGCACCCAGAGGACGAGGTCCGCGAAGGAGAGATCGGAGAGCAGCTGCCACTCGGACACCAGCAGGTGGAGCCACTCGAGGTCGGAGTCGCTCAGGGCGGTGTGCTGGCGCACGAGGTCGTTCATGGAGGGCACGGTGCGAGCGTACCCGCGGAATAAAGGGGCGGTGAACCTGGATCTCCGGCGCTCCGTACTGGAGGATGGGCCAGGAAGGACCGCGTTCCTGTGGATGGACAGACGAGAATGGTCTAGTCCACAATGAATGCGATAGACCTCCATCCTCCCCGCACAGGAGGATGGAACGAGGTACCCGGCGCTCTCTGCCCTGACTGCGTCGAGACCTCCCACACGGCCGAGGGACCGCACACCCCCGGCCGGAGCACACTCCGGGCTGCGGTGCCGGGCGGGCTGAGGGTCCCGCCGGGCGCCGCGGCCCGCGGGTCTTTCCGGGGCCGATCGCCCCCTCCGCCCTCCCTCGCCTGATCTCCGGGGTCCGAGGGGTTCGAGTGGCTGGTGGGACACGGGCGGCCGACGATGGAGGCGGTGGGGGCGTCCGGGAGGCGGAACAGCATGAGGGGAGCGCCCCTCCTCTGCTAGATTTGGCTTTGATTGGTCTATACCACATGGCTCCTCACCAGCAGCCCTCACCAGATCGGCAGGCCCAGCGTGGAAGTTGTCATCGTCAAGGACGCCAAGGCAGGCGGCGAGCTCATCGCGGGCGGCATCGCCGACCTCCTGCGCCGCAAGCCCGACGCGCTGCTCGGCGTGGCCACCGGCTCGACTCCGCTGCCCATCTACGACGCCCTGATCGCCCAGGTCGAGGCCGGTTCCGTGGACGCCTCGCGGGCCCGGATCGCCCAGCTGGACGAGTACGTGGGGCTGCCCTCGGGCCACCCCGAGTCGTACCGCTCCACCGTGCTCCGCCAGGTCGTCGAGCCGCTCGGGCTCTCCCAGGAGGCCTTCATGGGGCCCGACGGCTCCGCCGAGGACGTCCTGGCCGCCTGCGAGGCGTACGACACGGCGCTCGCCGAGGCCGGCGGCGTGGACCTGCAGATCCTCGGCATCGGCACCGACGGGCACATCGGCTTCAACGAGCCGTGCTCCTCGCTCGCCTCCCGCACCCGGATCAAGACGCTCACCGAGCAGACCCGCGTGGACAACGCCCGCTTCTTCGACGACGACATCGAGCAGGTGCCGCACCACGTCATCACCCAGGGCATCGGCACCATCCTGGAGGCCCGTCACCTGGTGCTCCTCGCCACCGGCGAGGGCAAGGCCGAGGCCGTGGCGCAGACCGTGGAGGGCCCGGTGGCGGCGCTCGTGCCGGCCTCCGCGCTCCAGCTGCACCCGCACGCCACGGTCGTGGTGGACGAGGCCGCGGCCTCCAAGCTGAAGCTCGCGGACTACTTCCGCCACACCTTCGCGAACAAGCCCTCCTGGCAGGGCATCTGATCCACCCGGTACCCGCGGTCACGGCCGGGCACGGCGAAGGGGCCCGGCACCTGGMCAGGTGCCGGGCCCCTTCGCGCGGGTCCGTCAGGCTCCGGTGCCGACCACGGCCTCTGCGGCCGCGCGGCCGCAGACGCGGGCGGCGCCGTGCGTGGCGATGTGCAGGGCCCCGCGGGGCTCCGCCTCGTTGAGGCCCATCTCGACCACGACGGTGTCCGGGCGGGCCGCGACCAGGGCGTCGAGGGCCTCGGTCATCCAGACGTGCCGGTGGAGGTCGCGGACGACCGCCACGATCCGGCGCTCCCCCGCCGCGGCGAGGAGGGCGTCCACCGAGGAGTCGGCGTAGGAGCCGGTCTCCGTGCCGGGGAGCAGCCGCTCCAGCTCGGCGGCGATGCCCCAGGGGGTCTCGTCGCCGACCGCGAAGTTCGCGACGGGAGTGAAAGAGGCGACGTAGGGCGCGCTGTCCAGGGGGGTGTACGGCCGCTCCCCCCGGGTCACCTTCAGGGCCCGGCGGGCGGCGACGAGTCCGATGTCGGCGCCGGGCGCGGTCCCCTCCTGCACTGCCGCGCCCGACACCGATCCAGCCCCCCTGGCCCGGTGCGCCTGGGTCCAGGTCGCCAGGGCGCGTACCCGCGCCGCGGCGTCGGCCAGCCGTTCCTCGGGCAGTTCACCGGTCCGTACCGCGTTCACCAGCGCGTCGCGCAGCTGCAGCACGGTGTCCTCGTCGCACAGCCCGCCGCCGACGCAGATCGCGTCGGCGCCCGCGGCGATGGCGAGGACCGATCCGCGCTCGATGCCGTACGTCGCCGCGACGGCCTGCATCTCCATGCCGTCGGTGACGATCAGGCCCTCGAAGCCCAGTTCCTGGCGCAGCAGACCGGTGAGGATCTGCGGGCTCAGGGTGGCCGGGCGGTGGGGGTCGAGCGCGGAGAGAAGGATATGCGCGCTCATGACGGCTTTGGTACCGGCGGCGACGGCCGCGCGGAAAGGCACCAGCTCACGGGCGTGCAGTGTGGCGAGGTCCACATCGATCCGGGGCAGCGCGTCGTGGGAGTCCACGTTCGTGTCGCCGTGTCCGGGGAAGTGCTTGGTGCAGGCCGCGACGCCGACGCCCTGGAGGCCGTCGACGTACGCCACGGTGTGCCGGGCGACCAGGTCGGGGTCCGGCCCGAAGGACCGGACGCCGATGACCGGGTTCTCGGCGTTGGAGTTGACGTCGGCGGACGGGGCCCAGTTGAGGTCGACTCCGCAGGCCGCGAGCCGGCGGCCGAGTTCGCGGGCCACGGCCCTGGTCAGCTCGACGTCGTCGACGCTGCCCAGGGCGTAGTTGCCGGGGAACGAGGAGCCCTGCTTGACCTCGAGGCGGGTGACGTCGCCGCCCTCCTCGTCGATGGCGACGAGGACGTCGTCCCGCTCG
Organism: Streptomyces sp. adm13(2018); assembly: GCF_008042145.1. Classification (GTDB taxonomy): domain Bacteria; phylum Actinomycetota; class Actinomycetes; order Streptomycetales; family Streptomycetaceae; genus Streptomyces. The sequence goes on along the minus strand of NZ_RDBH01000141.1, from coordinate 604,065 downwards.
GCCCGCAGCTGCGCGGTGAGGGCGGTGAGCTGCTCGGGGCTGACGATGTTCCGGCCGAAGAGGCCGACGGACGACAGGCCCTCGCCGATGCGGCGGAGCAGCCAGTCGGGCGCGGTGGTGCCGACGAACCCGGGCTGGAGCACCGTGAGCGCGTCACGGGTCAGGGTGTCCGTGCCGTGGAGGAGTGTGGTCATGGGGAGCTCTTATCCCTTCACCGCGCCGGCGGTCATGCCGCCGACGGCCTTGCGCTGGAGGAAGAGGAACACGACGAGCACGGGCAGTGCGAAGAGCGTCGAGGCGGCCATGGTGGCGCCCCAGTCGCTGCCGAACGCGGTCTGGAACTGGGTGAGCCAGAGCGTCAGGGTCTGCGACTCCTTGTCCTTGTTCAGCATGAGGATCATGGCGAACTCGTTCCAGGCGGTGATGAAGCCGAAGAGCGAGGTCGACATCAGGCCGGGGGCGAGCAGCGGGAAGATCACCTTGCGGAACGCCTGGCCCCGGGTGCAGCCGTCGATCTGCGCGGCCTCCTCCAGCTCGACCGGGACGGCGGCGATGAAGCCGCGCAGGGTCCAGATCGTGAAGGGGAGGACCATGACGAAGTAGATGAGCGTCAGCATCGGGATGCTGTTCAGCAGGTCGTTCTCGCGGGAGATCATGTACATCGCGATGACCATGACCTCCCAGGGGGCCATCTGCGCCATCATCACGATGAGGACGATGCCCTTGCGGCCCTTGAACCGCATGCGGGCGATCGCGAAGCTCGCGGCCAGCGCGACGAGCAGGGCGAGTACCACGGCGCCGACGGTGACCATGAGGCTGTTGGTGACGTACGTCCAGAACAGGTCGACGCCGGTGGCGGTCGCGTAGTTGTCCAGCGTCGGGGTGAAGACGAAGACGGGGTCCTTCGTCATGATCTCGTGCTGCGGCTTCAGCGAGGACGAGAACATCCAGTACACGGGGAAGACGAACACGACCGCGAGCACGAGGGCGGTGAGGTTCTTGGCGACCGAGCCGACCGTGAGCGGCCTCCTGGTGCGCAGCTTCTGCGGAGTCTCGGTGGTGGCGCTCACAGCTCCTCCTCCTGCTTCAGGATCAGGCGGAAGTAGAAGGACATGACCGCGATGAGCATCACGATCGTCAGGATGGAGATGGCGGCGGCGACACCGTAGTGGAACTGGCCGACGCCCTCGATGTAGGCGAAGACCGGCAGCGTCTCGGAGCCGCGGTCGGGGCCGCCCTGGTTCATGGCGTAGACCTGGGCGAACGCCTTGAAGATCCAGATGATCTCCAGGAAGGTCGTGATCATGAAGAAGGACTTGAGGTTCGGGAAGACCACGGCCCAGAAGGTGCGCCAGCCGCTCGCGCCGTCCATCTTCGCGGCCTCGTACAGCTCGGACCCGATGGTGGTCAGGGCGGCGTACATGTTGAGGGCGACGAACGGGATGGAGCCCCAGACCAGCAGGATCATGATGATGACCAGGGTGGAGAACCCGGTCTCGAACCAGTTGTGCTGGTCGTAGCCGTCGAAGCCCAGCGTGCGCATCAGCCAGTTCACGACGCCGAACTGCTCGTCGAAGAGCCAGCGGAAGACCGTGACGGAGGCGACGATCGGCATGGCCCAGGCGAACATCAGGGCGAGCGAGAGGACCAGGCGCATCTTCTTGCCGAGGCGGTTGAGCAGCAGGCCTATGCCCGTGCCGATCGCCATGATGAGGGCGACGTTGACGGCGGTGAAGACGACGCTTCGGACGACGACGGTCCAGAAGTCCGGGTCGCTCAGCAGGGCCGTGTAGTTGTCGAAGCCGGTCCAGACGGTCTCCCGGGTGATGAACTCCTTCCGGTTGAGCTCCTGGAAGGAGAGGATCACATTGCGGACCAGCGGGTAGAGCAGCAGCACCGCCATGGACAGCAGGGCCGGCGCGACGAGCAGGTACGGCAGCCAGCCGCTGGGCAGGGAACGTCTGCCGCGCGAAGGCTTAAGGACTTCCTTCGGGCCCGAAGGGGGTGGCGGAGTCTGAGACTTCCCTGCCGCCCTCCCGGGCGCGTCCTGAGGATCGGCGGTCGCCGTCCCCTGGGAGTCCACGGTCATGGTCTTATTCCTCGCGGTTCTGGGGCTCCCGCGCCCACCGGGGCGCGGCCCGGGGGAGCGGGCCGCTGATCACTCGTGAAGCGCCGATGGTGCGGCCGGTGCGGGACCGGCCGCACCACCGGGCTACGGATTACTGCTGGTGTTTCGGGTGTTTCTGGTGCTGCTGACTACTGCTGGTTGATGCGCTCGTTGATGACCTTGTCAGCGGCCTCACCGGCGGTCTTGGCGTCCTCGCCCTTCAGGACCTTCGTCATGAAGTCCTTGATCGGGTTGGGGGCGGTCTCGACGTTCGCCCAGCCCGGGGTCACCGGGGTGACCTTGCCGGAGGCGGAGGAGGCGGCCATGGCCTCGGCGAAGGAGCCGGCGGCCGGCTTGAACTGCGCGGCGTCGGTGTTCGGCAGCAGCGCGCCCTCGGTGGCGGTGGCGTACTTCGTCATGAAGTCCTTGCCGGCGGCGAGCGCCAGCCACTCCTTCGCGAGGTCCTTGTTCTTGGACCGCTCGGCGATGGCGAGGTTCGAGCCGCCGAGGAAGACGGAGCCGGGCTTGTCGGCCGTCTTGCCCGGGATCGGGAAGTAGCCGAAGTCGGCGGTCTTGCCGGCCTTCTTCATGGCGTCGATCGCGCCGCCGGCCTCCCAGCCGAGACCGATCCAGGACGACACGCCGCCCTTGGGGACGATGTCGGTGGACTGCTGCGGGGTCGCCTCGTCCTTGTCCTTCGGAGCGGTGGAGTAGGACGCCAGCTCCTTGTAGAAGTTCATGGCGTTGACGGCCTCGGGGGAGGACAGGTTGCCCTTCCACTTGTCGCCGTCCTTGACCGCGAGGTCGCTGCCCTCGTCCCAGATGAGGCCGGCGAGGACGTACCAGGACTGGCCCGGCAGGTAGATCGCCTGCGACTTCGGGTCGGACGCCTTGAGCTTCTTCAGGCCGTCGATCCACTCGGCGCGGGTCTTGGGCGGGGTGACACCGGCCTTCTTGAAGGCGGCCTTGTCGTAGACGACGACGCGGTTGGCGGCGTACCACGGGGCGGAGTAGAGCTTGCCGTCCAGCTCGTTGGAGGCGACCATGCCCTTGTTCCAGGCGTCGTAGCCCAGGGTGGCCTTGTCGCCGGAGAGGTCGGCGAGGCCGCCGGTCACGGCGTAGCCCGCGGTCTGGGTGTTGCCGAGCTCCAGGACGTCCGGCGGGGTGTCCTCGGAGAGGGCGGTGGTGACCTTCTCCTGGATGCCGTTCCAGATCTGCTTCTCGACCTTGACCTTGACGCCCGGGTGCTTGGCCTCGAAGGCCTTATTCACCTCGGTCATCCACGCGTCCGGCGCGGAACCGTCCATGACCCAGACGGTCAGAGTCTTGTCGCCCCCGGCCGACGCCTTGGCGCCGTCCTTGCCGTTGTCACTGTCGGAACCACACGCAGCGATAGAGACCATCATGCCTGCGACGCCGATCGCCGCGATGAGCTTGCGCTTCACGCCACCCTCCTCAGGGATGCCTGCAACCCCTGCCCACCGCGCGAAGACATACGTCGGGTAGTGCTCGTGGGGCTGGGACCTGGTCTTTAATGGTTTAGACCAGTACCCGGAGCTTGGCCTAGACCTTTAGGGGTGTCAAGGGTGTATAAGAAGGGCAGTCGCGTCCGTTATCGGACCGACACCTGAGGGAGGGCGACGACCCGTGACCGGTCCGTGCCACCATGTGAGCCGCGACAGACGGAGGAGCCGGTGACGGCAGCAGCACAGGAGTCGGGAAGGCAGGCCATGGCCACGGACGCGGGCAGCACGGAGCCGGAGGGCAGTACGCCCACGCGTACCGCGCGCGTGCCCAAGTACTACCGACTCAAGCGGCATTTGCTCGACATGACGGAGACCCTGCCGCCCGGCACACCGGTCCCCCCGGAGCGCACGCTCGCCGCCGAGTTCGACACCTCGCGCACCACCGTGCGCCAGGCCCTGCAGGAGCTGGTCGTCGAGGGGCGCCTGGAGCGCATCCAGGGCAAGGGCACCTTCGTGGCCAAGCCCAAGGTCTCCCAGGCGCTGCAACTGACCTCGTACACCGAGGACATGCGCGCCCAGGGCCTGGAGCCCACCTCGCAGCTCCTGGACATCGGCTACGTCACCGCCGACGACACGCTCGCCGGACTGCTCGACATCTCGGCCGGCGGACGGGTGCTCCGCATCGAGCGCCTGCGCCTCGCGAGCGGCGAACCGATGGCGATCGAGACCACCCATCTCTCCGCGAAGCGCTTCCCCGCGCTGCGCCGCTCGCTGGTGAAGTACACCTCGTTGTACACCGCCCTCGCCGAGGTGTACGACGTGCACCTCGCCGAGGCCGAGGAGACCATCGAGACCTCCCTCGCCACCCCGCGCGAGGCCGGACTGCTCGGTACGGACGTGGGCCTGCCGATGCTGATGCTCTCCCGGCACTCGCTGGACGCCGACGGCGAGCCGGTCGAGTGGGTACGGTCGGTCTACCGCGGCGACCGCTACAAGTTCGTGGCGCGCCTCCAGCGCCCCAACGGCTGAGCCCGCCCCCGCGGGGGATCCACGACAGAGCCGGACGGCCGCACCCCACCGGGGGTGCGGCCGTCCGGCGTTTCCACCACGTCCGGCGTTTCCACCACGTCCGGCGTTTCCACCACGTCCGGCGTCTCCACCACGTCCGGCGTTTCCACCACGTCCGGCGGGGCTTCCGGCGGGGCCGGAGCGGCGTACCCGGGGGGCGCGCGGCCGGTCCCGCAGGGGTGTCCGTACGGCGAGATGACGACCGTCCGGCACCTTCCGCCTGGCAGCAACGTGACGCCTCCCGGAAAGCCCCTGGTCAGCGGCGCGCGGCGGGCGCGCGAAAGGCCTGGCTCCTAGCGGCCACGCACTTGGCGCCAGCCGGTCTCCGATGACAGGGCACCCCTGGCGGGCCAGTCTTGGACCTGTCGGAGCCGCCCGGAGAAACCCGGGAACGACACCCCGGAGAAACCCCGGGAGCGACACCCGGAGACCCCGCCCCGACATCCCTCGCCCGCACCGCCAGGAAGGCAGTCCCGCCATGCCCAGCAGCGCCCGTTTCGCCATGTTCGCCCGCATTCAGGTCCGTCCCGTCCTCGCCCTGCTCGTCCCCGCCGCGGCCGCGCTGACCCTCGTCCTCGCCGCCGAGCCGGCCCCCGCCGACACCTCGACCGTCAGCGCCGGCGACGTACAGGCGACCACGGTCACGGCCACGCAGACGGACGAGAGCGACAACGGCTTCTCCTGGGGCTGATCTCCATCTAC
>NZ_RDBH01000141.1:575893-598622 GCF_008042145.1 Streptomyces sp. adm13(2018) | reverse complement strand
GGCTTCGGGGGCCGGGGTGGTCTCGGGGGCCTCCCGTGGCTGACACGCTCACGCCGACCGGGGCCCCGGCGCAGGCCCCGGCCGCGGCCGCACGGGTCGCCCCGGCCCGGCGGCGCCTGAACCGGCTCGTCCTCGGCGCGGCCCTCGGCTGGCTCGCCCTCCTCCTCGTCGAGTGGGCGGCGGACGGCCGGGTCTGGCTCGGGCACCTGGTGGGCATCGTCCCGCCGGCCGCCTTCGCCCTGGTCCCGCTGCTGCTCGCCGTGCTCGCCCCGCTCGCCCGCGGCGCCGCCCGGTGGCGGAGCCTGGCGGCGGCCGCGCTCGCCCTGCTCGTGGGTTTCGGGCAGTCGGGCCTCGACCCGGCGGCCCTGTGGCGGTCGGAGCCGAGGACCGGGCCGGACTCCGTACGGGTCTTCGCCTGGAACACCAACTCGTGGAACCAGCTCCTCGGCACCCAGGACCACTTCTACGCCTTCCTGAAGGCGAAGGACGCCGATGTCTACCTGCTGCACGAGTACCAGCACGTGACCGACGACCGGAAGGGGAAGCTGCCGATCGACGACCTTCCGCGGCTGCGCCGGGAGTTCCCCGGCTACGAGATCGCGGTCCGCGGCGAACTGGTGACGCTCTCCCGCTTCCCGATCGTGCGGCAGCCGGCCGTCGGCCCGGCCGGCGACCTGCCGCCGGGCGCGGACTGGCAGACGGAATACCGGGAGAACAAGGTGCTGCGGACGGACGTGCGGGTGAAGGGCCGGACCGTGTCGTTCTACAACGTGCACATGCCGGTGTGGAACAGCATGCCGGCCGGGCTGCTGTCCGCCGCCTTCTACCGTCACATGCGGGAACGGTTCGCCCCGCGCCGGGCCCAGTACGCGGGCCTGGAGGCCGACGTGGCCGCCAACCGCAACCCGGTGGTGCTGGCCGGCGACTTCAACGCGACCGCCGCGATGTCCGACCTCGACCCGCTCCGGGACCGCCTCGACGACGCGGCGGACGTGAGCACCGACCCGTACCCCACGAGCTGGGAGGAGGGCGGCTGGAAGCCCTTCTGGCGGACCGACTGGGCGTTCACCGGGAACGGGGCGAAGGCCGAGCGGTACGAGTTCAACGAGCCCGAGAAACTGTCCGACCACGCCGTGCAGGACCTGTGGGTGTCCCTGCCGGAGAACGGGTGACCGACGTGCTGCTGTCCTGCGCCCTGGTCTGGGCTGTCTTCCTCGCCCTGCACCTGGCGCTGAACGGCCGCTGGTGGCCCTGGCTCGCGGTCTCCCTGCTGCCCCCGCTCACCTTCGCCGCCGTCCCGCTCGCCCTGCTCGCGGCCGCCGCGGCGACCGGCGGCCGGACGGCCGGGGCACTCGCCGCGGGCTGCCTGCTCGCGGGCTGGACGCAGAACGGGATCAACCTGCGCGCTCTCGGGCGCCGGCCGGCGACGGCGGAGGGACTGCGGCTGGTCTCCTGGAACACCCAGCACTGGAACCAGGGCGGCGACCCCGAGCGCTTCTACGCCTTCCTGCGCTCCCTCGCGGCCGACGTCTACGTGCTGCAGGAGTACCTCAACGGCTTCGAGGGCGGCGAGGTCTGGGACATCGACGACGAGGAGCGGATCCGGGCCGCGTTCCCGGGGCACCACCTCTCCGTGGACAACAACTCCGTGACGCTGTCCCGGTTCCCGCCCGCCGGGCCGCCGGTCCCGGTCGGCGCCTGCTCGCTCCGGGTGGACCTGCGGGTCGGGGACGGCGTCCTCTCCACGTACAACGTCCACATCCCCGTCCAGCTGACCGTGATGAACCCGCTGCGCCCGGCGTTCCTGCGGGACATGCGGCGCCGGGCCGCCGCCCGCGACCGGGAGTACGCGGCGCTCGTCGCCGACCTGCGGGACAACCCCCACCCGGTCCTGGTGACCGGCGACTTCAACACGAGCGCCGCCATCGGCGACATCCGGCGGATGCCGCGCTCGCTGCGCGACGCGATCGGCGCCTGCCGTTCGCTCCTCCCGGCCAGCTGGAACGCCCGCGCGCGACTGCGGCTGTGGCGGATCGACTGGGCGTTCACAGGCGGCGGCGCGCGCGTCGGCGCGTACCGCTTCCGCGCCGCGGAGGGCCTCTCGGACCACCTGGTCCAGGAACTGACCGTCACCACCCCCCGCCTGTGAGCACCCCCCACCCATGAGAAGGCCCCACCGATGAGAAAGAGGGAAGAGACCATGGAGTACACCCACCTGGGCGGCCCCGGAGGCCCCCGTGTGAGCACCCTGTGCCTGGGCACCCTGCCGTTCGGCACCCGGATCGACGAGGCCGCCGCCTTCGCCGTCCTCGACCGCTTCCACGAGGCCGGCGGCACCTTCATCGACACCGCCAACACCTACGCGTTCTGGGAGCCCGGCGCGACCGGCGCCGAGAGCGAGCTGCTGATCGGCCGCTGGCTGCGCAGCCGGGGCGTCCGGGACGAGATGGTGCTGGCCACCAAGGTCGGCGCGCTGCCCGACCCGCCCGGCTCGGCCTGGCCCGAGTGCGCGGAGGGTCTGTCGGCCCCGGTGCTGCGCCGCCAGGTGGAGGAGAGCCTGCGGAACCTGGGCACGGACCGGATCGACCTCTACTACGCGCACATCGACGACCGGCGGACACCGGTCGCCGAGACCATGGCCGCCTTCGGCGAGCTGGAGGACACGGGGAAGATCGGCCGGGCCGGCTGCTCCAACTTCGCGGCCTGGCGCATCGAGGAGTCGCGCGGCGCGGCGGTCGCCGCCGGGGTGCCGGACTACGCGGCCGTGCAGCAGCGGTACACCTATCTGCGGCCGCGCCCGGGCGCGGAGTTCGGGGTGAACCCGCACGCCTCCGAGGAACTGCTCGACTATCTGGGGACGCGTCCGGAGCTGACGTTCACCGCGTACACGACCCAGCTGACCGGGGCGTACACCGACGCCGGCAAGGAGGTGCCGGAGCAGTACCGGCACGAGGGTTCGGAGCGGCGTCTGAAGGTGCTCGCGGAGGTCGCGGCGGAGCTGGGAGTGACCGCCAACCAGGTGGTGCTGGCCTGGGCGCTGGGCGGAGAGCTGCCCGTGCTCCCGGTGATCGGGGCGAGTTCGACGGCCCAGCTGGACGAGACGCTCGGCGCGGTGGGCCTGCGTCTGGACGACGAGCTGAGGAAGCGGCTCGACGATGTCGACTGACCTGGGCGTACGGACACGGGAACGCGCGCTCCGGCACCGGACGGCCGTGGGCGTGACCTGGCTGCTCGTGCTGCTGCTCGGCGGCGCCGTGGCGGTGCTGGGCCTCGGCCGGCTCGACCAGTCGTTCACGGCCTCGGGCGGGCCGGGGCACCGCGCGAACCAGGCGGTCCAGGAGCGGTACGGGAACGGGGCCGCCGTCGCCCCGCTGGTCGCGGTCGCGAGCTGGCCGGCCGGCGCCGACGTGCGCGCGCCGGGCACGGCGGGGCGGTTCGCGGACGCCGTCCGGCGCGCGGCGGGCCCGGGCGCGCGGACGGTCTCGTACGCGGGCACGGACGACGAGGGCTTCCTGGGCGGGGACGGCCGCACGGTGTACGCGCTGGTCTACCCGGGCGCCGGTGAGCCGGACCTCGCGGGGCTCACGGCCGTCGAGGAGGCGGCCGTGTCCCTGCGCGCGGATCTCCGGTCGGCGCTGCCGGAGGCCCGGGTCGAGGTGACCGGGGTGCTTCCGCTCCAGCACGACAGCGCGGTGGCGGGGCCGGGGGCGATGGCCCTGGCGGTGAAGGCGGCGTGCGCGCTGGGGCTGCTGGTGCTGCTGGTGCTGGTGTTCCGCTCGGCGGTGGGAGTCCTGGCGCCGCTGCTGCTCGCCGGGGTGACCTCGGTGGGGGCGCTGGTCCTGGTGGAGGCGGTGGCCGGGTTCACCGAGATCAGTTTCGTCGTGGTCTACCTGGTGCCGGTGACGGCCCTGGTGCTCGCCGTGCACCGGTGGGCCCAGCCGCCGGGCCCGGGCGAGCGGTCGGCGGTGGTGGCCGCTGCGGCGGGGGCGGCGGCCTGCGCGGTCCTGGCCCTCTTCCCGGCGCCGTTCCTGCGCTCGGTCGGGGTCGCGGGGCTCGCGGTGTGGGCGGTGGGCACGGCGGCGGCCCTGACCCTGGTGCCGGTGCTCCGCTCGGTGGCGACGCGGCCGCGGCCGACACAGCGGCGGGAGCCGACGGAAGGGGCGGCGCCGGGGCGGGCCGGGTGGCGGTCCGGTCCGGTGCCCGCGCTGGCCGGTCTGGTCCTCCTCGTGCTCGCCGCGGGCACGGCCACGCAGCTGCGGGTGGGCAATCCGGAGGCACAAGCGCTGGTGGCGAGCGGCCCGGCCCGCGACGGCCTGGACCGGCTGACGTCGGCCGGGGTGCCGTCGGGGGTCCTCAACCCCCTGGAGGTCCTGCTCCCCGGGGGCGCCGACCCGGAGGCCGCCGCCGCGCGGGCGGCCCGGGTGCCGGGGGTGCTGCTCGCGGCGGCGCCGCGCGGCGGCGAGTGGCGGCGCGACGGTACGGCCGTGGTGGTGGTCGTACCGGAGGAGGAGCCGATGACGGCGGCGGGCGCGGCGACGGTGGCGGCGGTGCGGTCGGCGTTCGCGGCGGGCGCGGCCCCGGCCGACGGCTCGGGCGTGGCTGACGGCCCGGCCCGGGTCGGCGGCTCCGGCGTGGTCGACCGCGATCTGGTGGACGGGGTCTACGGTCTGCTGCCCTTCGCGGTCCCGGCGGCCGCCCTCGCCGCCCTGGCCGTCCTGCTCCTCCTCTCCGCGCCGGCCGGCCTCCCGGGCACGGGTGCGGCGGCCGGCGCGGTGCTCCGCGCCGTACTGGCCGCCCTCGCCCCGGCGGGCGCGCTGACCGTGCTGTGGCAGTGGGGCCCGGCCGGCACCGGGGCGGTCACCGGCTGGGTCCCGCTGGTCGTCGGGGTGTTCGCGTTCTGCGTGTCGCTCGACCGCACGGTGGCGTCGGCGGCGGGCGGTCCCTCCTGGGCGGGGCTCGCGGCGGCGGGCGCGGGCGCGCTCGCGGTGCTCGCGGTCGGGATCGGTCCACAGGTCGAACTGGCGCTGCTGGTGTCGGGGTTCGCGATGGCGACGGTGTTCGACGCGCTGGCCGGACATCGCCGCGCCCGGTCGGCGCTCCCGGCCCCCAGGGCCTGTCGTCACACTCCCGTCTGCCCCACGACGCCCTGCACGCGCTCTCGCCGCGGGGCCGCCCCCCGGGCGACGACGGGAGTGTGACGGCAGGCCCCAGCGCATTCCGGAGTTCACCCCAATTGGTCTAGACCTAGACGGGTTCTCGCCATAGCATCGACGACCGCGATCACGCATGCGGCGCGAGCGCGGTACGGAACGTGACGAGGGGGAGACAGGGGATGCTGGAGGCGCTCGGCATAAAGGAGTCGACGGAGGCCGTCTACCGCTTGCTCCTGGAGCGACCCGAGTTCGACGTGCCGGAGATGGCGGCCCACCTGGGCCTCCCCGAGTCCGAGGTCCGCGAGGCGCTCGCCTGCCTCGCGGACCTCAAGCTGGTCCTGATGGACGACTCCTCCGGCGAGGTCGAACCCTTCAACCCGGACGTCGGCTTCTCCTTCCTGCTCTCCCGCGCCGAGGCCGAGCTGAGCAAGCGGAAGCGCCAGGTCGAGCGGGCCGGCCGGGCCGTCGCCGGCATCCTCGCCTCGTACGCCGACCACGCCGAACCGGGCGTGCGGCACGACCTGGTGGACCGCATCACCGGCCTCGACAACGTCCGGGAGCGCCTGGAGGACCTCGCCGCGAACGCCAGGACCGAGTGCCTCTCCCTGCTCCCCGGCGGGGCGCAGCTCCCCGACACCATGGACGCGAGCCAGCCCCTCGACCAACTCGCCCTGGAACGCGGGGTGCGGATCCGCTCGATCTACCAGGAGAGCTTCCGCAACGACCCGCCGACCGTCGAGTACGTGCGCTGGTACTGCGATCTCGGCGGCGAGGCGCGGACGGTGCCCGTGGTGCCGATGCTCATGGTGATCGTCGACCGGGAGGCCGCGCTGGTCCCGGTGGATCCCGAGGACGGGCGGGCGGGCGCCCTGGAGGTCCGCAGCCCCGGCCTGGTGCACGCGCTCGTGGTGCTCTTCGACCGTCTCTGGGACGCGGGCACGCCGTTCGGCGAGAGCCCGCGCCGCGACGCGCACGACCTCTCGCCGCAGGAACGGGAGTTGCTCATGCTGCTCGGGATCGGCTGCACCGACGACATCGCCGCCCGGCGGCTCGGGGTGTCCCTGCGGACCGTACGGCGGATGAGCTCCGAGCTGATGAACCGGCTCGGCGCGCGCAGCCGGTTCGAGGCGGGAGTGCGGGCCGCCAAGGAGGGCTGGCTCTGAGCGCCGCGCCGGGGGACCGCTCCCACGCGCACAGCTGACGGAGTCCCATCCGTTATGCGGACAGGGGTTCCGTAGACCGAAACCGTCCCCTAGATTTCCCCAGCATTACCGAGGTGATCAGTGAGGGGACCGGAATCGCCATGTCAGAAGCGACACAACGGAAACAACCCACCATCACGCCCCTGCGGGTGGTGATCGCGCTCTGTCTGTTCGCGCCGTTCGTGGCGATGCTCTGGGTGAGCTCGTACGCGAAGACCGAACCGCTCCTCGCGGGCATCCCGTTCTTCTACTGGTACCAGATGCTCTGGGTGCTGATCTCCACCGCGCTCACCATGGTGGCGTACAAGCTCTGGCAGCTGGACCAGCGCGGCCGCAAGGGAGGTGACGCGCGATGAAGGACGGCGTGAACGGCGTCGCACTCGCCGTCTTCATCTTCTTCTTCCTGGCCGTCACGGTCATGGGCTTCCTGGCCTCGCGCTGGCGCAAGGCCGAGAACGAGCACAGCCTCGACGAATGGGGCCTGGGCGGCCGGTCGTTCGGCACCTGGGTGACCTGGTTCCTGCTCGGCGGCGACCTCTACACCGCGTACACCTTCGTCGCCGTCCCGGCGGCCATCTACGCGGCGGGCGCGGCCGGCTTCTTCGCCGTGCCGTACACGATCCTGGTCTACCCGCTGATCTTCACCTTCCTGCCGCGCCTCTGGTCGGTCTCGCACAAGCACGGCTACGTCACCACCTCGGACTTCGTCCGCGGCCGCTGGGACTCCAAGGGCCTCTCCCTCGCGGTGGCGGTCACCGGCATCCTCGCCACCATGCCGTACATCGCGCTCCAGCTCGTCGGCATCCAGGCCGTCCTGGACGTGATGGGCGTCGGCGGCGGCGAGAACACCCACTGGTTCATCAAGGACCTGCCGCTGCTCATCGCCTTCGGCGTCCTCGCGGCGTACACCTACTCCTCGGGCCTGCGCGCCCCGGCGCTCATCGCCTTCGTCAAGGACACCCTGATCTACATCGTCATCGCGGTGGCGATCATCTACATCCCCATCAAGCTGGGCGGCTTCGACGAGATCTTCGCCAAGGCGGGCGAGGCGTACGCGCAGGCCAACCCGGCGACCGGCAAGCCGCGCGGCGCGCTCGTCCCGGGCGAGGCCGGGCAGTGGACGTACGCGACGCTGGCGCTCGGCTCGGCGCTCGCGCTCTTCATGTACCCGCACTCCATCACGGCGACCCTGTCGTCCCGGAGCCGCGAGGTCATCCGCCGCAACACCACGATCCTCCCGCTGTACTCGCTGATGCTGGGCCTGCTCGCGCTGCTCGGCTTCATGGCGATCGCCGCCGGCATCCAGGTGAAGAACGGCCAGCTCGCCATCCCGCAGCTCTTCGAGACGATGTTCCCCGACTGGTTCGCGGGCGTCGCGTTCGCCGCGATCGGCATCGGCGCGCTCGTCCCGGCGGCGATCATGTCGATCGCCGCGGCCAACCTCTTCACCCGCAACATCTACAAGGACTTCATCAAACCGGACGCGACCCCGGCCCAGGAGACCAAGGTCTCCAAGCTGGTCTCGCTCCTCGTGAAGGTCGGCGCGCTCGCCTTCGTCCTCACCATGGACAAGACGGTCGCGATCAACTTCCAGCTGCTCGGCGGCATCTGGATCCTCCAGACCTTCCCGGCCCTCGTCGGCGGCCTCTTCACCCGCTGGTTCCACCGCTGGGCGCTGCTCGCCGGCTGGGCCGTCGGCATGGTCTACGGCACGGTCGCCGCGTACGGGGTGGCCAGCCCGACCCAGAAGCACTTCGGCGGCTCCTCGGCCGAGATCCCGGGCATCGGCGAGATCGGCTACATCGGCCTCACCGCCTTCGTCCTCAACGTCCTCGTCACGGTCGTCCTCACCTTCGTCCTCAAGGCCGTGAAGGCCCCCGAGGGCATCGACGAGACCTCCCCGGAGGACTACACGGCCGACGCGGGCGACCGCGGGGTCGACCCGAAGCTCCCCAAGGTCGGCGCCGAGACCCACTGACCCGGCCGCATCCGTACCCACGGGCCGTCCCGCCTCCCCGGAGGCGGGACGGCCCGTCCCGTCTCACCCCGTGCCCCGCCCTGACGCCGGACGGCCCGCCGGAGGCACACTGCCCCCATGGACTTCACGATCCGGGCGGTACGGCCCGAGGACTACGAGGCGCTCGGCGAGCTCACCGCGGGGACCTATCTCGGCGACGGGCTGCTGAAGTACGGGGCGGAGGACTCGTATCTGCACGTGCTCCGGGACACGGCCCGGCGCGCCCGCGAGAGCGAGGTGCTCCTCGCCGAGGACGCCGACGAGCGACTGCTCGGCGGAGTGACCTTCGCCACCGGCAACACCCCGTGGGCGGACATCGCCGTCGACGGCGAGGCCGAGTTCAGGATGCTCGTGGTCTCCCGGGAGGCCCGCGGCCGGGGCGTCGGAGAGGCCCTCGTACGGGCCTGCGTGGAGCGGGCGCAGGCCCTCCCCGGGTGCCGCCGCATCGTGCTCTCCACGGACGCCACGATGGTCTCCGCACACCGGATCTACGAGCGCCTGGGCTTCGTCCGCACGCCCCACCGGGACTGGGAACCGATCCCCGATCACTCTCTGCGCACCTACGCCCTGGAGTTCTGACTCCCCGGCGCGACACAACATGTGGGGGGTTCCGCAACCGGAGCCCCCCACATGTATGCTCGTGCTCGCTGTCGACGCAGGGGAATCCGGCGCGAATCCGGAACTGTCCCGCAACGGTGTACTTCGTACGGATACGACGTGTTCGGACGAGGTGAGTCCGAGGACCTGCCGCCAGCGCACCCGGTCCGTCCGTTCCGGGTGCCGATGACTTCCGGGCCTCGCGGAGTGGGCCGGTGGACACAGCGCGTCCGGCGTCCGGACCCTCGCGTGCCCTCCTCCCCCCGCCGCGGCCCCGAGCCGAGCGAGGGAGAGCCCCCACGTGACCATCGCGCCCGCCGATCCGGCTTCCGCCGAGGCTTCCGCGGTCGAGAGCGACGGCCCCGGGACCGTGCTGCTGCGGACCCTGACCGACCTCACCGCCGACCTCCCCGACACCGACCCCGGCAGGGTCGCCGCCGCCGCGCTCCGCGGCCGCAGCGCCGCCGCGGACGAGGCGGAACTGCGCGAGCTGGCCACCGAGGCGGCCGCCGGTCTGATCGCCGAGGACCCGGCCTACTCCCGGCTCGCCGCCCGGCTCCTGACGATCACCATCGCCGACGAGGCCGCGAGCCAGGGCTCGTACTCCTTCTCCGCCTCCGTCGCCGTCGGCCACCACGAAGGCCTGATCGCCGACCGCACCGCCGAGTTCGCCGCGCTCCACGCGGACCGGCTCGACGCCACCATCGACCCGGCCGGCGACGACCGCTTCGGCTACTTCGGCCTGCGCACCCTGTACTCGCGCTACCTGCTGCGCCACCCGATCACCCGCAAGGTGATCGAGACCCCGCAGCACTTCATGCTCCGCGTGGCCTGCGGCCTCGCCGAGGACGACAGCGTCCGCGCGCTCGACGAGGTCTCCGCGCTCTACGGCCTGATGAGCCGGCTCGACTACCTGCCGTCCTCCCCCACGCTCTTCAACTCCGGCACCCGCCACCCGCAGATGTCCTCCTGCTACCTCCTGGACTCCCCCCAGGACGAGCTGGACTCCATCTACGACCGCTACCACCAGGTCGCGCGCCTCTCGAAGCACGCGGGCGGCATCGGCCTCTCCTACTCCCGCATCCGGGCCCGCGGTTCGCTGATCCGCGGCACCAACGGGCACTCCAACGGCATCGTGCCGTTCCTGAAGACCCTCGACGCCTCCGTCGCCGCGGTGAACCAGGGCGGCCGCCGCAAGGGCGCCGCCGCCGTCTACCTGGAGACCTGGCACGCCGACATCGAGGAGTTCCTGGAGCTCCGCGACAACACCGGCGAGGACCAGCGCCGTACGCACAACCTGAACCTGGCGCACTGGATCCCGGACGGGTTCATGCGCCGGGTCAACGCCGACGGCGAGTGGTCGCTGTTCTCCCCGGCGGACGTGCCCGAGCTGGTCGACCTGTGGGGCGAGGAGTTCGACGCCGCCTACCGCAAGGCCGAGGCCGCCGGCCTGGCCCGCAAGACCATGCCGGCCCGCGACCTGTACGGCCGGATGATGCGGACCCTGGCCCAGACCGGCAACGGCTGGATGACCTTCAAGGACGCCTCCAACCGGACCGCCAACCAGACGGCCGAGCCCGGCACGGTCGTCCACTCCTCGAACCTCTGCACCGAGATCATCGAGGTCACCAACGACGGCGAGACGGCCGTCTGCAACCTCGGCTCGGTCAACCTGGGGTCCTTCGTGACCGGCGGGGACATCGACTGGGAGCGCCTCGACGCCACCGTCCGGACGGCCGTCACCTTCCTCGACCGGGTCGTCGACATCAACTTCTACCCGACCGAGCAGGCGGGCCGCTCCAACGCCCGCTGGCGGCCGGTGGGCCTGGGCGCGATGGGCCTCCAGGACGTCTTCTTCCAGCTGAAGCTGCCGTTCGACTCGGCCGAGGCGCGCGCGCTGTCCACCCGGATCGCCGAGCGCATCATGCTCGCCGCGTACGAGGCCTCCGCCGACCTCGCCGAGCGCAACGGGCCCGTCCCCGCCTGGGAGCAGACCCGCACCGCCCGCGGTGTCCTGCACCCGGACCACTACGACGTGGAGCTCAACTGGCCCGAGCGCTGGGCCGCGCTGCGCGAGCGGATCGCCGTCACCGGCATGCGCAACAGCCTGCTCCTCGCCATCGCGCCGACCGCGACGATCGCCTCGATCGCCGGCGTCTACGAGTGCATCGAGCCGCAGGTCTCCAACCTCTTCAAGCGCGAGACGCTGTCCGGCGAGTTCCTCCAGGTCAACTCGTACCTGGTCGACGAGCTGAAGAAGCTCGGCGTGTGGGACGCGCAGACCCGCGAGGCGCTGCGCGACTCCAACGGCTCGGTGGCCGGCTTCACCTGGGTCCCGGCCGAGGTGCGCGAGCTGTACCGCACGGCCTGGGAGATCCCGCAGCGCGGCCTCATCGACATGGCCGCCGACCGGACCCCGTTCCTGGACCAGTCGCAGTCGCTGAACCTGTTCCTGGAGACGCCGACCATCGGCAAGCTGTCGTCGATGTACGCGTACGCCTGGAAGCAGGGGCTGAAGACGACGTACTACCTGCGCTCCCGCCCGGCGACCCGGATCGCCCGCGCCGCGCAGGCCGCGACGCCCGCCGCCGCCACCATCCCCGTCCAGCAGGCGACTCCCGACGCGGACGCCCTCGCCTGCTCTCTTGAGAACCCCGAGTCCTGCGAGGCCTGCCAGTAATGAGCTCCGAGAACAAGAACCTGCTCGACCCGGGCTTCGAGCTGACCCTCCGCCCCATGCGCTACCCGGACTTCTACGAGCGCTACCGGGACGCGATCAAGAACACCTGGACCGTGGAGGAGGTCGACCTCCACTCGGACGTCGCCGACCTCGCGAAGCTGACGCCGGCCGAGCAGCACATGATCGGCCGACTGGTCGCGTTCTTCGCGACGGGCGACTCGATCGTCTCCAACAACCTGGTGCTGACGCTCTACAAGCACATCAACTCCCCGGAGGCGCGCCTCTACCTGTCGCGCCAGCTGTTCGAGGAGGCCGTGCACGTCCAGTTCTATCTGACGCTGCTCGACACCTACCTGCCCGACCCGGACGACCGTGCCGCCGCGTTCGACGCGGTCGAGGAGATCCCCTCCATCCGCGAGAAGGCGCAGTTCTGCTTCAAGTGGATGGACTCGGTCGAGAAGATCGACCGCCTGGAAACGGCCGCCGACCGCCGCCGCTTCCTCCTCAACCTGATCTGCTTCGCCGCGTGCATCGAGGGCCTGTTCTTCTACGGCGCCTTCGCGTACGTCTACTGGTTCCGCTCCCGAGGCCTCCTCCACGGCCTGGCGACCGGCACCAACTGGGTCTTCCGCGACGAGACCATGCACATGAACTTCGCCTTCGAGGTCGTGGACACCGTCCGCAAGGAGGAGCCCGAACTCTTCGACGACGCGCTCCAGCAGCAGGTCACGGACATGCTGAGGGAGGCCGTCGAGGCGGAGCTCCAGTTCGGCCGCGACCTGTGCGGCGACGGCCTGCCCGGCATGAACACCGAGTCGATGCGCGAGTACCTCCAGTGCGTGGCCGACCAGCGCCTCCAGCGCCTCGGCTTCGCCCCGGTGTACGGCTCCGAGAACCCCTTCTCCTTCATGGAGCTCCAGGGCGTCCAGGAACTCACCAACTTCTTCGAACGCCGCCCGTCCGCCTACCAGGTGGCGGTCGAGGGCTCGGTGGACCTGGACGAGGACTTCTAGGACCAGGCGCGACAAAAGGGGCCCCGCACTCGACCGAGTGCGGGGCCCCTCTCGTATGTCCAGCCGCGATCAGGCGTTCGGGACCGTCTCGTACCGCGGGGTGCCCTCTTCCATCTGGCGGAGGGCGTCCTTGCGGTCGCGCTTCGAGAGGCGGTCGATGTACAGGTAGCCGTACAGGTGGTCCGTCTCGTGCTGGAGGCAGCGGGCGAAGTAGCCCGTGCCGCGCACCTTGATCGGGTTGCCCTGGGCGTCCTGGCCGTGGACCTCCGCGTAGTCCGGGCGGGCCAGTTCGGCGTAGGCGGTCGGCACCGACAGGCAGCCCTCGTTGGACTCGTCGAGGACGCGCGCCTCGGCGGGGAGCTCCTGGAGGACCGGGTTGATCACGACGCCGGTGTGGCGGGCGCCCTCGTCGTCCGGGCAGTCGTACACGAAGACCTTGAGGTCCACACCGATCTGGTTCGCGGCCAGGCCCACGCCCTCGGCGGCCTTCTGGCTGGCGAACATGTCGTCGATGAGCGCCGCGAGCGAGTCGTCGAACTCGGTGACGTCCTTGCACTCCTTGTGGAGCACCGGGTTGCCGACCACCGTGATCGGGCGGGCCGTTCCGCGCTCACGGTGGGCGAGCTCGCGCTCCTCGCAGTCCTCCGTGTCCACGACGAAGCCGTCGTTGATCTGCGTCTGCTCGTCCGTCTCCTGCTGCGCCATGTCCGGCCGCGCCTTCCTGAAAACCCGATTCCGTCGGAGGACAGCCTACGGGCCCACCGCGGCACCCGGCTCAGCAGACCTCTTCGAGATCCCGCCACTCACGGCTGTCGGGGCTGTCCGCCACCCAGCCGTCGAGGAGCCCGCGCACCAGGCCCGGCGGGGCCGCGATGCCGCACTCCCGCTCGGGGACCCACAGCTCGCCGGGCGAGCGGTGGCCGAGCGGCCCGGGGTGGCCGGGCTCGCTGTGGTCGTGGGGGTCGGAGTGCTCGCCCTCGCCCTCGGCGCTCGGCATGGTCGACTCGGAGCAGGCGCGGCAGAGCAGCCGCACGGAGGACGACCAGTCCTCGGCGGCGAAGCCCGCCTCCGCGGCCAGCTGCTCCAGGGCGTCCCGGTCGTCCTCGGTGGCGGCCTCCAGGAGGACCACCCAGGTGGGTACGGGGGACGGCGCCCACAGTTCGATCTCGTCGAAGACCGGGTAGGAGGGGCCGGCCGTGGTGGTGCGCTCGCCGTTCGGCACGCCGTCGTGGAGGACCACCTCGCCCCAGCGGCGCCCGGAGGACGGCAGCGGGATGGAGAGGACCTCGATGCGGGCCGGGTCGAGCCGGCGGCCCCACACGACCTCGGCCTCGCCCTCGGGCGAGAGCCGGACGGCGGCGCTGCCCAGCTCCATGCCGGCGGGCTCGCCGGTGCCCGCGGCGGCGCCCGGCACCTTGAGTCCGTAGGCCTGCCAGGCCCGGCGGGCCAGCGGCCAGTCCTGGAGCGCGGTCGCGGCGATGCCCACGTTCCACCAGTCGGGGGCGCCGCTCTCCTTGTCGAGCAGCGCGACGGCGCGGAGCCCGGCGGCCCGTGCCTGCTCCCAGTCGTGCCGGAACTTGTGCAGCAGCGCCAGGTTGAACCAGGACTCCGAGAGCCAGGGCTCCAGGTCCGCCGCGCGTGTCAGAAGTGCGCCCGCGTCCTCGTACCGGCCGTCGCCGATCAGCGTGAACGCGCGGTCCGTGGCCTGCCGCCATGAGGCGGAGGGCCGATGCCGTACCTTCCCGAAGATCTTCACGATTCCCGCCTGCCGGTCGCTTCACCCTCTTGTTCGCATCCAACCATGCCCGGTCGGACGCGCGCTCATTACCCATGGGTTACCCCGTAGCGACGGAGGTCACCCCAGTCGCTCCGCCTCGCGCCAGGACCCTGGCCAGGCATTCGACGACGTCCGGGTGGTGGTCGCGGGCGATGCCGAGCCGGAGCCGCTCCAGGGCGTCGAGGGCGGCGCCCGCCCCGTCGCCTCCCGCGAGGTCGTCGTAGGCGTTCACGGTCCGGACGATCCGGGCGGGCAGCGGCTGCTCCCGGTACGGGTCGGCCTGCCGCTCCACGACCACGGCGACGGCCTCGGGGACCCCGGTCCTGCGGACGACCTCGCCGCCCAGCACGGCGATCCGGCGCTGCTCCTCGGCGGGCAGCAGGGCGGTGGCGCCGCCGGGGACGGGGTCGACGAGGGAGAGCTGGCCGATGTCGTGCATGAGCGCCGCGTGCTCCAGGACGGCCAGCTCGGTCCCGGAGAGCCCGAGCTCGCGTCCGACGGCGGCGCTGAGGGCGGCGACCCGGTGGGCGTGCCCGGGCGGGGTGCAGCCGGCGATCTCGGTGGCGCGGGCGAGGGAGGCGATGGTCTGCCGGTTGACGGTGCGGACGGCGCCGTACCGCCGGAAGGAGACCTGGGTGAGCAGCAGGGGCACGGCGAGCACGGGCAGGGCCCAGAGCCCGGCGGCGGCGACGCCGAGCGCCATGACGGTGCCGGTGGCGCCGACGGCGGAGCCGATGCCGCGGAGGGCGCGCAGTTCGTCGCGGAGGAGGGGGCCGTACGGGAATCCGGTGCGGGCGCGGAGCAGGAGGGCGGCGAGGACGGCGTCGCAGAGGGCGGTCAGGCCGAGCAGCAGGACGAGGAAGAGGGCGTAGGCGGGGCCTTCGCCGAGGTGGCGGACGAGGGTTCCGGAGTTGTAGAGGGGCTGGAAGCAGAGCGCGGCGAAGCCGACGGTGAGGATGCGGCGGGCGAGGTGGTCGAGGCCGGGCTCCCGGCCCCGGGCGAGGTGGGGGACGATCCCGGCGAGGCCCGCGGCGACGACGACGGCGACGGTCTGGAGGACGCCGTGGCTGGTGGCGGTGCCGGCGCTGGCGCCGAGCAGGGCGTAGGCGAGGGCCCCGGCTGCGGCGAGCGGGGCGGGTTCGCCGCTGCCGGGGGTCTCGCGGGCGGGGAGGGCTCCGGCGGCGGGCGCGGTGCCCCAGCGGGTGAGTTCGCCGAGGGCGATGAGGGTGCCGAAGGCGAGGGCGTTGCCGGGTTCGTCGACGCCGTACCAGAGGGTGGAGGCGAATCCGGCGAGGCTCAGCAGGAGGGCCGCTCCGCGGACGGCTCCGACGGTGGGGGTGCCGGGTCTCATGCGCGCTCCCTGGACCTGGTGTCCTCGGCCGGGTCGGGTGCGCGGCCGAGGACACCAGGTCGCCGCGGCGTGGGTGGCGCCGAGGTAGCCGGTGCCGACGGGGACGGAGCCGCCGGTGGCGCGGCCGAGGAGGCGGCAGCGGGCGGGCAGTTCGCAGAGCGCGTACAGGCCGGCGAGGAGCGCGACCGTGCTCCAGGGGGTGGCCGCGCCGGGGAGCAGGGCGGGCAGCGCGGCCGCGCCGGCGCCCAGTACGGCGCAGCCGATGTACGCGCGGGCCGCGCGCGGAATGACCTTGACGCCCATCACGCGGGTCACGCTAGCGAGTCGGGCGGCCGGGGGCGGCGGGCCGACGCGGATTCGCACCATCGGGTGATACAAGCTGATATACGAGGGAGGCCGCCGCGATCGTGTCGCGACGGCCTCCGTGTCCCGCTCGCGCGGGGAGGTCTACTCCTGGGTCGCCTGGCTCGCCTGGGGCGTCGGCACGATCTCCTGCTCGGGCACCGGGTGCCCGGAGCGGATCAGGTCGATCCGGCCCATGACCTTGGACCGCAGGTCGGTGGGGACGTCGTCGCTGCCGCAGCAGCGCTTGACGAGCTTCTTCACGGCCTGCTCCAGGCCGTACTTCTCCAGGCAGGGGGAGCACTCCTCGAAGTGCACCTCGAACTTGGTGCAGTCACTGTCGGGCATCTCGTTGTCGAGGAACTCGTACAGATGGTCCAGGACTTCCGAGCAATCCGTCTCGTGCGGCTCTCCGCAGCTCATGAGCCCGAGCCTTTCAGATCGTTCGACGACTCTCCGGCGCCCGCGGGTACCAGCCCGCGGTCGCGAGCGTAGTCCTCGAGCATGCCGCGCAGCTGGCGGCGGCCCCGGTGCAGTCGTGACATCACCGTACCGATGGGTGTCCCCATGATGTCCGCGATCTCCTTGTACGCAAAGCCCTCGACATCCGCGAGATAGACGGCGATGCGGAACTCCTCGGGAATCGCCTGGAGCGCTTCCTTCACGTCGGAGTCCGGGAGGTGGTCGAGTGCCTGCGACTCGGCGGAGCGCAGACCGGTCGACATGTGCGACTCGGCGCGGGCGAGCTGCCAGTCCTCGATCTCCTCGGCGGCGCTGCGCTGGGGTTCGCGCTGCTTCTTCCGGTACGAGTTGATGAAGGTGTTGGTGAGGATGCGGTACAGCCAGGCCTTGAGGTTCGTACCCTCGCGGAACTGGTGGAAGGATCCGTACGCCTTGGCGTAGGTCTCCTGCACCAGGTCCTCCGCGTCCGCGGGGTTGCGCGTCATGCGCAGCGCGGCCGAGTACATCTGGTCGAGGAAGCCGAGGGCGTCCCGCTCGAAGCGCGCGTTGCGCTCCTCGGTCGTCTCCTCGGGGCCGTCGTCGGTCCCTGTGTCGGTCCCAGTGACCGGACCCACCTCCTCCAGCGCGGCGGCGAGCCCGGGGGCGGACCCGCTCGTTTCGGAGGATAGACGAGGAACCACTCCGCCCGCCGCCCGAATCCGGGCTCCCTTGGGGGCGGGCAGCACTGTCCAGTCGAGGTCAGCGGCCTGCGCGCGCTCCGGGCAGATGGTCGAACCCATGCGACGGACTCCCTCTTCCTTGCTCTCACACCGACGCCCGGAACAACAGTGCTCCCCCGCTCGGCATTCCCGGTCCGTCAGGCGAGGGAGCCGATCCAGTCGGCGACGCCGTCGACGAGGAGTTCCAGGGCCTCGTCCTGGCCGAGCGGCGCCCGCTTGGGCAGGGCGAAGGCGTGGTCGGCGTGGGGGATCTCGGCGAGGCGGTACGGGCCTTCCGGGAACTCGTCGGGTCGTCCGAACGGGTCGTTGCCGCCCTGGACGACGAGGGTCGGCAGGCCGCTGCCGAGGAGCTCGTCCGCCCGGGACCGCTCCGGCCTGCCCGGCGGGTGCAGGGGGAAGCTCAGGGCGAGGACCGCGAGCGCGCCCAGCTCCCGGCCGGTGCGGCAGGCGACCCGGGCGCCGGCGCTGCGGCCGCCCGCGATCACGGGGAGGCCGGGCCGGGCGAGGGCCGGCCAGAGTCCGCGCCAGCCGGTGTCGAGGGTCTTGGGGGCGGGGGCGAGCTTCTTGCCCGCGACCCGCCAGGGCTGTTCGACGAGAGCGACGGTCACGCCCCGTCCGGGCAGCGCGGCGGCCAGGGCCTGGAGGTCGCGGGCCTCGATGCCGCCGCCGGCGCCGTGGCCGAGGGCGAGGACGGCCCGGGGGGCGGGCGCCTCGTGCCAGGCGATGCGGGCGTCTCCGGCGTCGGTGGGGACGGTCTCGTGGTGCGTCACGTCGGTCACGCCCCCATCCTGCCTCCGCCGGAGGTCCGCGTCCGGCCCCCGCCCGCGGTCCGCGCGGCGCCGACGGGCGGCCCCGGAGCCTCGTGCCCCCGGTCAGAACAGCGTGCCGACCTCCGGGCCGTCCAGCTCCGTCAGCAACTCGGCCCCGTTGTTACGGACGTTGCTGACGGCGGTCGCCACCGGATAGGCCCGCATGAGGCCCTCCGGCGGGGCGGCGAGCAGCCCGCGCAGTTCCTCGGGCCGGGTGGTCGCCGGGTCGAGCCAGGCGTCCCAGCGGTCCTCGGTGAGCATCAGCGGCATCCGGGGGTGGATGTCGGCGAGCGAGCGGGGGCCGTCGGCCGGGGCGACGCCCAGCGGTCCGGGCTCCGCCTCGGTGGTGATCACCGAGCAGGTGACCCACCAGGCCGAGGGGGCGCCGTCGGGGAGGGTCGGGTCCCGCCAGAACTCGTACAGGCCCGCCATCGCGAAGACCGAGCCGTCCGCCGGGGTCACGAAGTACGGCTGCTTGCGGGCCCTCTTCCGCTTCCCCTCGACCTCCAGCTCCCGTTCGTCCGCGCCGGTGACCCACTCGTAGTAGCCGTCGGCGGGCAGGATGCACCGGCGGGCCGCGAAGGCCCGTTTGAAGGAGGGCTTCTCGTCCAGGGTCTCGGCCCGTGCGTTGATCATCCGGGCGGCGCCCTCGGGGCTCTTCGACCAGGACGGCACCAGGCCCCACCTCAGTGCGCGGAGCTGGCGAACCGGACGCCGGGATCCGGCGTCTTTCAGAGGACGCTCCAGCACGGCCCAGACCTCCTTGGTCGGGGCCACGTTCCAGTCCGGTGCCAGAGCCTCCTCCGGCTCCCACTTCTCGATACCGAAGACTTCGACGAGGTCCTCGGGCCGCCGACTCGCTGCATACCGTCCGCACATACGTGCCACACTGCCACGATCCCCGAGCCCCCGAGGAGCGGCCCGAAAGATGGACCTCGACCTCTTCGGCGCGCAGGCCGCGCCGCCCGAGTGGCTGGTGATCGCCACCGGCGTCGCCGCCCTCGCCGTCACCGTGCCCCGCCGCGTGTGGCTGCTCGCCCGCAACGCGATCACCATCGCCCACGAGGGCGGCCACGGCCTCGTCGCGCTCGCCACCGGCCGGCGGCTCGAAGCGATCCGGCTGCACTCGGACACCAGCGGGCTGACCGTGAGCCGGGGCCGGCCGACCGGCCTCGGGGTGGTCCTCACCCTGGCCGCCGGCTACCCCGCGGCCCCGCTGCTCGGCCTCGGCGGCGCCGCCCTGCTAGGCACCCACCGGGTGACCCTGCTGCTGTGGGTGGCGACGGCCCTGCTGCTCGCGCTGCTCGTGATGGTCCGCAACGCCTACGGGATCCTCACCGTCGTCGTCACCGGCGCCGTCTTCCTCCTGGTCTCCTGGCTGACCTCTCCCGAGGTCCAGTCGGCGTTCGCGTACGCGGTGGTGTGGTTCCTGCTGCTCGGCGGTGTCCGCCCGGCCTTCGAACTCCAGCTCAAGCGGCGTTACGGCGGGACGCCCGACTCGGACGCGGACCAGCTCGCGCGGCTCACCCATGTGCCCGCCGGCGTGTGGCTGATCTTCTTCCACGCCGTCGCGATCTCGGCCCTGATCGGCGGCGGGCGCTGGCTCCTGCGCTTCTGACTCCCCCGTACAGTGAGTCCATGACCGCAGCCACCCCCGCGCACACCGACCCGCCCACCGACCTCTGGCCCGCTCCGTACGCCCGCGGCGCCGTCGACGCGACCGTCACCGTGCCCGGATCGAAGTCGGTCACCAACCGCGCCCTGGTCCTCGCCGCGCTGGCGTCCGAGCCCGGCTGGCTGCGCCGCCCGCTGCGCTCCCGCGACACCCTCCTGATGGCCGAGGCCCTCCGCACCCTGGGGGTGCGGATCGAGGAGGGCGTGGGTCCCGACGGCTCCGGCGAGGCCTGGCGGATCATCCCCTCCCCGCTGCGCGGGCCCGCGACCGTGGACGTCGGCAACGCCGGCACGGTCATGCGCTTCCTGCCCCCGGTCGCGGCGCTCGCCGACGGCCCGGTGCGCTTCGACGGCGACCCCCGCTCCCACGAGCGGCCGCTGCACGGCGTGATCGACGCGCTGCGCGCGCTCGGCGCCCGCGTCGACGACGAGGGACGCGGCGCGCTCCCCATGACGGTGCACGGCGCCGGCGGTCTGGACGGCGGCACGGTCGAGATCGACGCCTCCTCGTCCTCCCAGTTCGTGAGCGCCCTGCTGCTGTCCGCGCCCCGCTTCAACCAGGGCGTGGAGGTACGGCACGTGGGAGCGCGGCTGCCCTCGCTGCCGCACATCCGGATGACCGTGGACATGCTGCGGGCGGTCGGCGCGCAGGTCGACGAGCCGGAGCACGGCGGTGCCCCGAACGTGTGGCGGGTGGCGCCCTCCGCGCTGCGCGGCCGGGACCTGGTGGTCGAGCCCGATCTGTCGAACGCCCAGCCGTTCCTGGCGGCGGCCCTGATCACCGGTGGCCGGGTGACGGTGCGGGACTGGCCGGCGAGGACCACCCAGCCCGGTGACGCGCTGCGGACGATCTTCACCGAGATGGGTGGCTCCTGCGAGCTGACCGGGGCCGGTCTGACGTTCACCGGCACGGGCCGGATCCACGGCATCGACGTCGACCTCGGCGAGGTCGGCGAGCTGACCCCCGGCATCGCGGCGGTCGCGGCCCTCGCGGACTCCCCGTCGACCCTGCGCGGTGTCGCCCACCTCCGGCTGCACGAGACGGACCGGCTCGCGGCGCTCACCAAGGAGATCAACGAGCTGGGCGGCGACGTGACCGAGACCGAGGACGGCCTCCACATCCGGCCGCGGCCGCTGCACGGCGGCGTCTTCCACACGTACCACGACCACCGCATGGCGACGGCGGGCGCGATCATCGGCCTGGCGGTCGAGGGCGTGGAGATCGAGGACGTGGCCACGACGGCGAAGACCTTGCCGGACTTCCCCGGGATGTGGACCGAAATGCTCGGGGCCTGAACCATGCGGCGTTACGGCAAGCACACCGACGAGGACGACATCCGCCAGCGGCCCAACCGCAAGGGCACCCGTCCCCGCACCACGATCCGCCCGAAGCACGAGGACGCCGTCGAGGGCATGGTCCTCACCGTCGACCGCGGCCGGCTGACGGTCCTGGTCGACGACCGGGCGGTGACCGCGATGAAGGCGCGCGAGCTGGGCCGCAAGGCGGCCGTGGTCGGCGACCGCGTGTCGCTCGTCGGTGACCTGTCCGGCGAGAAGGACACGCTGGCCCGGATCGTGCGGATCGGGGAGCGCAGCTCGGTGCTCCGCCGTACGGCCGACGACGACGACCCGTACGAGCGGGTGGTGGTCGCCAACGCCGACCAGCTGGCGATCGTCACCGCCCTCGCCGACCCCGAGCCGCGCCCGCGGCTGATCGACCGCTGCCTGGTCGCCGCGTACGACGGCGGTCTCACCCCGCTGCTGGTGCTCACCAAGTCGGACCTGGCGCCGCCGGACGCGCTCCTGGAGATGTACGGCGCGCTGGGGGTGCCGTACGTGGTGACCACCCGCGACGAGTTCGTCGACGGGGTGGCGGCCGAGCGGGTCCACGAGCACCTCAAGGGGCGGACCACGGCGTTCGTCGGGCACTCCGGCGTCGGCAAGACGACCCTGGTCAACGCCCTGGTGCCGCCGGAGCGGCGGCGGACCACCGGCGTCGTCAACGCGGTCACGGGCCGCGGCCGGCACACCACCACGTCGGCGCTCGCGCTGCCGCTCAACGACAAGGAGGGCGGCTGGGTCATCGACACCCCGGGCGTCCGCTCCTTCGGTCTGCACCACGTCGACCCGTCCCGGGTGATCCTCGCCTTCCCCGATCTCGTACCGGGTACGGAGAACTGTCCGCGCGCGTGCAGCCACGACGAGCAGGACTGCGCGCTCGACGCGTGGGTGGCGGAGGGGCACGCCGATCCGGCGCGGCTGGTGTCGCTGCGCCGGCTGCTGGCGACCCGGGAGCGGCGCGAGGGCGACTGAGCCCCGGCGGGCCCGTGTTTGCGGGCGGCCGCGCCGTACGCGTTGACGGACGACCACGATCGGTAAGGGCATAATCGCACCAAGTGCGACGAAGCAGTCACCGACGGCGTGGGAGGCACTGACGATGGCGTGGCTGCTGGTGGTGGTGGCGGGCTTTCTGGAGACGGGGTTCGCGGTCTGCCTGAAGCTCTCCCACGGGTTCACCAGGCTGTGGCCGACGGTCGCGTTCGCCGCCTTCGCGCTGGGCAGCTTCGGCCTCCTCACGCTCGCCCTGCGGAAGCTTGACGTCGGTCCCGCGTACGCGGTGTGGACCGGGATCGGGGCGGCGGGGACCGCGATCTACGGGATGATCTTCCTCGGCGACGTGGTCTCCACACTCAAGATCATCTCGATCAGCCTGGTCATCGCCGGGGTGATCGGACTCCAGCTGTCCGGCTCGGCGCACTGACCGTCCGCCCCCGCCTGTCCGAGGGTGGGGACCGCGGGCGCCACGACATGGCTGAGGGCCAGCCGGACGGCGAGCTCGCAGCCCGCCGCCCACCGCTCCCCCGCGCAGGCCGCGGTCGCCGCCATCAGCTCGCCGGGCGCGGGCGGGCCCTCGTCGGCGCGGCGCTGGGCGG
>NZ_RDBH01000141.1:559204-575793 GCF_008042145.1 Streptomyces sp. adm13(2018) | reverse complement strand
GGCCCGCCCGCGCCCGGCGAGCTGATGGCGGCGACCGCGGCCTGCGCGGGGGAGCGGTGGGCGGCGGGCTGCGAGCTCGCCGTCCGGCTGGCCCTCAGCCATGTCGTGGCGCCCGCGGTCCCCACCCTCGGACAGGCGGGGGCGGACGGTCAGTGCGCCGRGCCGGGCGGGCCGGGGCGCGG
Organism: Streptomyces sp. adm13(2018); assembly: GCF_008042145.1. Classification (GTDB taxonomy): domain Bacteria; phylum Actinomycetota; class Actinomycetes; order Streptomycetales; family Streptomycetaceae; genus Streptomyces. The sequence continues at coordinate 575,611 of NZ_RDBH01000141.1, read as the reverse complement.
GCAGCCGCTCGTCCCAGGCGCCGGTGAGCAGGGACCGCAGCACGGGGCGGACGGCGGCCCGGGTGACGATCCACTCGGCGACGGCGACCAGGTTCCGTTCGGGCGGGGCGGGAGCGGCGAGCAGCCGCCGGACCCCCTGCAGATAGCTGTCGGCCTCCCGGCACACCAGGGCGCGGGCGAGGCCCTCCTTGCTGCCGAACTCGTTGTAGAGGGTCTGCCGGGAGACCCGGGCGACCACGGCCAGGTCCGCCATGCGCACCGTGGACCAGGGCCGGTGCGCGAGCGCGGCGAGCGCGGCGTCGAGCAGGGCCTCGCGGGCAGTCGGCATCGGCGCCTCCCGGACCGGGGAATCGTTTTCGTGCTCAGCGTCGACAGGCGTCCGGGCACTGTCAAGGGGCCACCCGTGGACGGTTCGCCGCGGAGGGATCACCCGGGGATAGAGTGCCGACCATGGCCGATTACCACGATGATCTGCGTCTCGCCCACGTCCTCGCGGATGCCGCCGACGCGGCCACCATGGACCGCTTCCAGGCGCTCGACCTCAAGGTCGAGACGAAGCCGGACATGACCCCGGTGAGCGAGGCCGACAAGGCCGCCGAGGAGCTGATCCGGGGGCAGCTCCAGCGGGCCAGGCCGCGTGACGCGATCCTGGGCGAGGAGTTCGGGGTGGAGGGCTCGGGCCCGCGCCGCTGGGTGATCGACCCGATCGACGGTACGAAGAACTACGTGCGCGGCGTACCCGTTTGGGCGACCCTGATCGCGCTGATGGAGGCCGGGGACACCGGTTTCCAGCCGGTGGTGGGCGTGGTGTCGGCCCCGGCGCTCGGCCGGCGCTGGTGGGCGGCGAAGGGCCTGGGGGCGTACACCGGGCGCAGTCTCGCCTCGGCGACCCGGATCGGGGTATCGAAGGTCGCCTCCCTGGCGGACGCCTCCTTCGCGTACTCCTCGCTGGACGGCTGGGAGGAACAGGGGCGCCTCGACGGTTTCCTGGACCTGGCGCGCGCCTGCTGGCGGACCCGGGCGTACGGCGACTTCTGGCCGTACATGATGGTCGCCGAGGGCTCGGTGGACATCTGCGCGGAGCCGGAGCTGTCGCTGTGGGACATGGCCGCGGTGGCGGTCGTGGTGCAGGAGGCGGGGGGTACGTACACGGGCCTGGACGGCCGGCACGGTCCGCACAGCGGGAACGCGGCCGCGTCGAACGGGCTGCTCCACGGTGAGCTGCTGAGCTACCTCAACCAGGAGGCCGCGGAGGACTGAGCACCCGGCCGGACCCTCCTGACCCTCTGCCCCCTCCTGCATCTCGGCGTTCGAGCGCCCTCGGCACTCCCCGGGGGCGCCTCGCGCGCCCCCTTGTCGAGCCCCTCCCCCGGTGCCACTCTGGGAGTCCCCCCGCTTGTGAACTTGTGAATCGGTTCTCGTTGAAGGCGGGACCGTCTCACCAAGGAGGTGGCTCAGCCCATGCTCGTCCGTGACGCCATGAGCGCCGTGGTCCTCACCATCGGCCCCGCCCACACCCTTCGACAGGCCGCCCGGCTGATGGCGGCCCGCCGCGTCGGCGCGGCCGTGGTCCTGGACGGGGACGCCGGACTCGGCATCCTCACCGAACGGGACATCCTCAAGTCGCTGGCCCGCGACCAGGACCCCGACACCGAGACCGCCGACTCCCACACCACCCACGAGGTCGTCTTCGCCGCCCCCACCTGGACCCTGGAGGAGGCGGCGGAGGCCATGACGCACGGCGGGTTCCGCCACCTCGTGGTGCTCGACGGGCACGGCCCCGTCGGCATCGTCTCGGTCCGGGACATCATCCGCTGCTGGACCCCACTGCACAGCGTCGCGGGGTGACACGGGAGCGGGCCGGAATCCGTACGGATTCCGGCCCGTTCCCTCTTCCGGCGGGCGCCCTCGGCCGCGCAGGGCCTGGATCACGGCGTCGACCCGCCCGCCGAAGCATTCGTACACGATCCTATAATGGACATAGTCCAAGTCAAGTGAAGATCCAGAATCACACGGATTCGGGAGTCCGAAGCGGCGACTGTTACCCTGGCCCCCATGAGCGACCTGTTGGAACGACTGCGCGGACGCGGCTGGCGGATGACCGCACAGCGACGCGTCGTGGCCGAGGTCCTCGACGGGGATCACGTGCACCTGACCGCCGACGAGGTCCACGCCCGCGCCGTGACGCGGCTTCCCGAGATCTCGCGCGCGACCGTCTACAACACGCTGGGCGAGATGGTCACCCTCGGCGAGGTGCTCGAAGTCGCGACCGACGGACGGGCCAAGCGCTACGACCCCAACGCCCACCGACCGCACCAGCACCTGGTCTGCGGCCGCTGCGGGGCGATCCGGGACGTCCACCCGGCGGGCGACCCGCTGGCGGACCTTCCCGACACCGAGCGCTTCGGCTTCACGATCTCGAACGTCGAGGTCACGTACCGGGGCATCTGCCCGAGCTGCGCGACCTCCGCCTGAGGACGCCGACCTGACGAACAGGCCCCCGCCACGGCGGGGGCCTTTCGCCATGCCACCGGCCGCCCCGCGCACACGACGAAGGCCCGGATCCAGTGACCGGATCCGGGCCTTCGCTGCTACTGAGTAGCGGGGACAGGATTTGAACCTGCGACCTCTGGGTTATGAGCCCAGCGAGCTACCGAGCTGCTCCACCCCGCGTCGGTAGACCCGACTCTACGGGACGCCGCGCGGCCGGTGCAAATCGATTGAACGGCGACACCATCACGCGGTCAGCTCCTGGTGGAGCGCCTCGCTCAGCCGGGCGGCCCGCTCCGCGACCTCGGCCGGACCCAGCTCCACCGCGCGGGCACACCAGCGGCGCCCCTCGGTCAGCTCGCCGCGGCGCGCCGCCAGCAGGGCGAGCCGGAGGGCGGCGCGGCCGTGGCCGGCCCGGGCGGCCCGGGTCCACCAGAGGGACGCCTCGCGCTCGCTGCCCTCGCGGGCGAGGAGCAGCCCGAGGTTGAAGGCGCCGTTGCGGCTGCCTGCCTCGGCCGCCTCGCGGTACCAGCGGTCGGCCTCGGCCAGGTCGCCGCGCCCGGCGGCGAGCATGCCCACCCGCACCTGGGCGCGCCGGTGGCCCTGCTGGGCCGCCCGCTCGTACCACTCCTCGCACTCGCTCTTCTCCTCCCGGGGCGCGCCGAGGACGGCCGGGCCCGGGTCGGGGCGGCGGGCGTCGAGCACCGAGGCGAGCCGGAAGGCGGCCTCGGCGCTGCCGCCGCCGGCCGCGCAGCGCAGGTGCCGCTCGGCGGTGCGCTCGTCGCCGTCGCGGAGGGCGGCGATGCCGACCTGGAGGGCGGCCTCGGTGTGCCCGGCGGCCGCGGCCCGCTCGTACCAGACGAGGGCCGTACGGTCGTCGTCGCGGCCCGCGTGGAGGATGCCGAGGTTGAAGGCGGCGTCGACGCTGCCGGCCTCGGCCGCCTTGGAGAACCACGGCTCGGCGCCGTTGGCGTCGCCGGCCTGGAGGAGGAGCACGGCGAGCGCGTTGGCGGCCTCGCGGTGGCCCGCGTAGGCAGCGCGGCGGTACCACTGCTCGGCCTGCGGGATGCGGTCCTGGGCGGCGCAGAGCAGCCCGAGGTTGTAGGCGCCGTTCACGTCGCCGGCGTCCATGGCCGCGCGGTACCAGCGCTCGGCGGTCTGCTGCTCGCCCCGGGCCGCGTGCAGCGCCCCGAGGGCGTTGGCGGCGTTGCCGTCGCCGTCCTGGGCGGCCCGCAGCCACCACACGGCGGCGCTCTCCTCGTCGCCCGCGTCGCGGAGCAGGAAGCCGAGGGCGCAGGCGGCCTTGGCCTCGCCCTCCTTGGCGGAGCTGAGGTACCAGCGGCCGGCCTCCTTGAGCTCGCCGCGGTGCTCCAGGATCGCGCCGAGGTGGAGGGCGGCCCGCCGGTGGCCGCGCGCGGCGGCCTGCCGGAACCACTGCTCGGCCTCGGAGGGCTCGCCGGCGGCCTCGCCGACCGCCGGTCCGGGCCCGCCGGTGAGTGCGACGGCGGGCGCGCCGGTGGGCACGAGCGCGCCGGTGCCGGGGACGCGGAGCCGGGTGCCGGTGTCGTGCGGGCCCCGGGTGGTCTCGGTGGCGCGCCGCTCCAGGGCGAGGGCGAGGCGGTAGGCGGCCTCGCGGTGGCCCTGCTCGGCGGCGGCACGGAGCCAGCGCTCGGCGCCGACGTCGCTGCGGTGCTCCAGGAGGTCGGCGAGGGCGTACGCGCCGAGGGCGTGGCCCTGCTCGGCGGCCTGACGGAGCCAGTACTCGGCGGCCGGTTCGTCACCGCGCTCGCGGTGGTGGCGGCCGAGGGCGTGGGCGGCGGGCGCGGAGCCGGCGACGGCGGCGACGCGCCACCAGCCGGCGGCCTCGTCGGCGTAGCCGCGCTGGTGCAGCAGGACACCGAGGTTGTTCGCGGCGGCGCGGTCGCCCTCCGCGGTGGCGCCGCGGAGGAAGGGCTCGGCGGCGTCGAGGTCGCCGCGGCGCAGCAGGAGGGCGCCGAGGGCGCTCATCGAGGCGAGGTCGCCGCGCTCGGCGGCGCGCCGGTGACGGGCCTCGGTCTCGGTCTCGTTCTCGGCATCGGTCTCGGCGGCGGTGTCGACGGCCGCATCGACGGCCCCTACTGCCTCGATGATCTCGTCCGCGGCGTTCCTGGCATGCCGCTGCACAAACCGCCCTGTCTCCAACAGAGTTGCCCTGTCCCCCATAAATACCATCGTCGCACCACCCGCAACCCGAGCACACCTGGTATACCGCAGCCAGTGAGGTCACTCAGCGTTTTGTCGACATGCCCACAGAGAGACAAGTCAAACACGACTCACGCCAACTCGCCCCTTCCCTACCGCTCTTCAGGCCCCTCGTGCACGCCGACACACGACGAGGGCCCGGATCCTTATGGATCCGGGCCCTCGTCCTCTGAGTAGCGGGGACAGGATTTGAACCTGCGACCTCTGGGTTATGAGCCCAGCGAGCTACCGAGCTGCTCCACCCCGCGTCGGTGAAACCACGGTATCACGGACGCGGGATGGAAAACCTCAGGTCAGCCGCTTGATCCCGGCGCCTTGAGCTTGGCCCCCGCCGAGGCGGCGCGGTCGAGCGCCGCCTGGAGGTCCTCCTGGGCCTTGCCGTAGGCCGTCCAGTCGCCCTTCGCCAGGGCGGCCTCGCCCGCGTCGTAGGCCTTCTGGGCGTCGGAGATCGCCTGCTTGAGCGCGGCGTCGTTGGAGACCGGCGGCGGGTTGCCGGTGCCCGGCGGGGTCGTCGGCGAGGTGGGCGGGGGCGTGGTGGGCGCGTCCACCCCGAAGACCGCGTTCAGCGCGGTGGTGAGGTTGTCCTCGAACACCGTGGTGTCCTTGGTCGTGTCACCGTCCGGCTGGTCGGCGTCCACGTAGGACACCGCGACCTTCTTGAGGAGCGGGTACAGCGCGTTGCGTCCCTGGGCGTACACCGGTTCCACGTACAGGAATCCGCCGTCGAGCGGGACGGTCAGCAGGTTGCCGTACTGGATGTCCGAGTCGGCGCCCTTCAGGTCCCGGACGAAGGTGGCGACGGACGGCAGACCGTTGAGCTTGCTCTGCACCTGCGCCGGGCCGGGCACGTCCTCGGTGACCCGCAGCAGTCTCAGCCGGCCGTACTCCTTGCTGGTGGCGTCGGCGTCGACCGCCATGAAGGCGCCCAGGTTGGGCCGCCCGTTCGGCGTGAACGTCGTCGTCAGCGAGAAGCGCTGGGCCTTGTCCCCGGGCATCTTCATGCTCAGGTAGTACGGCGGGACCGCGTTGCCGTCCTTGTTGGTCGGGTCGTCCGGCACCTGCCAGGCGTCCGAGCCGCTGTAGAACTGCGCGGGGTCGGTGACGTGGTAGCGGGTCAGCAGCTCGCGCTGGACCTTGAACATGTCCTGCGGGTACCGCAGGTGCTGCATCAGGTCGCCGCCGATCTCGGACTTGGCCTTGACCGTGCCCGGGAACGCCTTCATCCAGGTCTTCAGGACCGGGTCCTGGGTGTCCCACTGGTAGAGGTTCACCGTGCCGTCGTAGGCGTCGACGGTGGCCTTCACCGAGTTCCGGATGTAGTTGACCTGGTTCTGCTGGGCGACGACGGCGCGCTGCTGGTTGCCGACGGTCAGCGAGTCGGCCGTGGTGTCGCCGAGCGTGGTGCGCGAGGCGTACGGGTAGCCGTTCGTCGTCGTGTACGCGTCGATGACCCACTGGATCCGGCCGTCGACGACCGCCGGGTAGGCGTCGCCGTCGATGGTCAGCCAGGGCGCGACGGCCTCGACGCGCTCCTTGGGCGTGCGGTTGTAGAGGATCCGCGAGCCCTCGCCGATGGCCCCCGAGTAGAGGATCTGCGGCTCGCTGAACGCGACGGCGTAGGCCGCGCGGTTGAACGTGCTGGAGAGGTTGACCCCGCTCTTTCCGTCGTAGCTGGTGGTCTTCTCGCCGTTCTCCTCGTAGTCCAGCTCCTTCTGCGGGCCGCCCACGATCGAGTACTGGTCGGTCTTCTCGCCGTAGTAGATCCGCTGCTGGTAGCTGCCGAGCATGCCCTTGGTGGGCAGTCCGGCCTCGGTGAAGACCGGCGAACCGTTGGCGTCCGTCTGGGTACCCGACGCCATGATCGCGCCGAAGCCGTGGGTGTAGGTGAAGTGGTCGTTGATCCAGTTCCGCTTCGGGATGCCCTTGATGTTGAGCTCGCGGAGACCGACGACCGTGTCCTTGCCCGCGTAGCGGTCGACGTCCAGGGTGGTCGGGAACTGGTAGTACTTCCGCTTCTGCTCCAGCTGCTGGAACGTCGGCGACACGATGTTCGGGTCGAGGACGCGGTAGCTGGCGGCCGAGTCGGCGTCGGTGCGCAGCTGGTCCTTGGCCTTCACCGTCGACTTGCCCGAGTAGTTCTCGAGCTTCGTCTCGTCGATCGCGTACGCCTTGCGGGTCGCGTCGATGTTCTTCTTGATGTACGCCGCTTCCTTGGCCTGCTCGTTCGGCTGGACCTGGAACTTCTGCACGATGGCCGGGTACAGGCCGCCGATCAGGACCGCGGAGAGCACCATCAGACCGAAGCCGATCACCGGCAGCTGCCAGGTGCGGCGCCAGAGCGTCGCGAAGAACAGCACGGCGCAGATCGCGGCGATGCAGAACAGGATGGTCTTCGCCGGCAGGTAGGCGTTGGCGTCGACGTACCGCAGACCCGTCCAGTTGCCGGTGGCCTTGAAGTCGCTGGACTTCACGGCCAGGCCGTACCGGTCGAGCCAGTACGCCACGGCCTTGAGCGCCACGAAGACGCCGAGCAGCACCGAGAGGTGGCCGGTGGCCGCGGCGGTGGCCCGCGCGCCGGGGCTGGTGATCCGCAGCCCGCCGTACAGGTAGTGCGTGAGCGCGGCGGCGATCAGCGACAGGACGACGGCGGCGAAGCCGAAGGCGAGGAGGAAGCGGTACCAGGGCAGGTCGAACGCGTAGAACGCCACGTCGAGACCGAACTGCGGGTCCTTCTCGCCGAACTTCACGCCGTTGACCCACATCAGCCAGGTGCGCCACTGGCCCGAGGCGGAGGCGCCGGCGATCAGGGCCACCAGGGCGGTGACCGCGAGCAGCACCCACTTCTTGAACGGCGCGAGGCCCATCCGGTACCGGTCGAGGCTCTGCTGCTCCAGCGACATCGCGCTGAGCGGCGGCCGGAGCCGGTGCGCCAGCCAGATGTTCAGGCCGACGGCGAGCCCCATCAGGAGGCCGAAGACGGCGAAGAGGCCGATCTTCGTCCACAGCGTGGTGGTGAACACGGACGAGTACTTGACCGAGCGGTACCAGAGCCAGTCCGTCCAGAACCCGGCGAACATCACGAACGCCATGGCCAGCACGGCCAGGACCCCGAGTGTCATGAGCAGGGTTCGGGCCCGCCGGGACGGCCGGCCGACTCTCATCCTCGGCCCGGACGGGCTGCCGCCGCGGTCCGGCATCTGGAAAGCCAACGTGCGCCCCTCGATGTTGATGCGTCTGAAAGCAGGCCCAGCGATCGTAGAGCCCACTGGTGCAACTTACTGAGGCTTTACCTAGTTCCCGTATTCAGGGGAAGAGGAGGCAGGATATTGGTCATGTCCAACGTTTCCCCCTCCGGCCCGGCGATGGCCGCGAGCCCCCTCACCCGCGCGGTGCTCGAGATCGACGAGTACGCGGCGGGCCTCGGCTGGGACCAGCCGGCCCGTCTCTTCGCCCTGGTCGACACCGCACGGCTGCGTGCCAAGGAGCCCAGGCTCGCCTCCCAGCTGGGCCTGGGCGACGACGCCACCGCCTACACCCCGATCGAGCAGGAGAAGCTGCCGCGCGGGAAGCCCCTCGACGAGTTCCTCGGCACGATCGCCTGGCCGGCGGGCGTGGCCGGCTGCGCCATGACGGTGGAGCGGCTCATGCTGCCGCCGTCGGCCGAGGCACAGGTCCCGCAGGGCCTGAACGAGAAGCAGCTCGCCAAGTGGGTGGCCGCCCACCCGGACCGCCAGGAGGTCCGGATGACCGTGGCCGTGCTCCGCGGCGGGGCCCGCGAGGCGGCCATCCGGCTGCGCGAGAAGGACACCGCCACCGAGGTCCTGACCGGCCCCGACCTGGTGCCGGGCCTCGCCGAGGCGCTGACGGCCACCTTCGAGAGCTGACCCCCGTACGACGAAGGGGAAGGGGCGCCCGGTCCACGACCGGGCGCCCCTTCCCCTTCTCCGTACCGCCTAGCTCTTGGCGCAGCTGGGCAGGGACGTCGTGTCGCCCGCGCGGAGCTTCTCCAGGGACTTGGTGGCGTCCTCGATGGTGTCCACCCTGACGAGGGTGAGGCCGTCCGGGATGTCCCTCGCGGCCGTCTCGCAGTTGTCGGCCGGGGTGAGGAAGTACTGTGCCCCCGCGTTCCGCGCGCCGACCAGCTTCATCTCGATGCCGCCGATCGGACCGACCTTGCCGTCGTCGTCGATGGTGCCCGTGCCGGCGATGAAGCGGCCGCCGGTGAGGCTCTCCGGGGTGAGCTTGTCGACGATGCCGAGCGCGAACATCAGCCCGGCGCTGGGGCCGCCGACGTCGGCCAGGTTGATGTCGATGGTGAACGGGAAGACGTGATCGGTGCCGGCCTGGATGCCGACGACGGCCCGGTCGCCCTCCTCCGAGGTGGTGGTCGTGATGACCACCTTCTGAGTGACGGTCGGCTCCTTGCGGGCCTTCTCGGCGGCGGCCGCCTCCTTGGCGGGGACGATCGTGAACGTGACGTCCTGGCCGGGCTTCCGCTTGACGACCTGCTTGGCCACGTCGGCCTGCGCGGTGATCGCCACCCCGTCGACGGCCTTGATCACGTCACCGGCGTGCAGCTTGCCCTCCGAGGGCGAGCCCTTGATGACGCTGCCGACCACGACCCGGGAGACGACCGGGATGCCCAGCTCCTTGAGGGCGGCCACCTTGGCGCTCTCCTGGGACTGGCTGAACTCCTCGGCGTTCTCCTGGGTCGACTGCTCCTCGGTCTTGCCGTCCGGGTAGAGCGTGTCGTGCGGCACGACCACGTTGTCGTGGGCCAGCCAGCCGTAGACGGCCTCGACGGCGTTCATCTTGTAGTCCGCGCTGGTGACCCGGACCGTCGTCATGTTGAGGTGACCGTCGGTCGGGTAGGTCTTGCGTCCCGCGATGTGGAGCACGGGCTCTCCCCTGGCCTCGCCGAGGGTGTTGACCGTGGGGCCGGGGCTCATCTCCGCGTACGGCACCGGGATCAGGACGCCCGCGATCAGCAGGCAGATCAGGACCAGGGTGGAGGCGAGCATCGTCGCGGTGCGGCGTGGCATGGAACGACAGTACGGGACTCGCCTGTGGGTGCACCCCTGGGGCGGTCCGTACGAGGAGGCCCGGCGTCAGCTCGTCGGCGAGGCGGCGGCACCACCGGCGGCGGCGGCCGGTTCGCGCTCGGGGCGTACGGGGTCGGGGGCCGTGGCGCGGGCGCGTTCCATCACGGGTTCGGGGGTCGTGGCGTGGGCGCGTTCCATCGCGTCCCGGAAGCGGGCGTAGCCGGCGAGTTCGGCCACGTCACCTATCGTCTTGTTCCTCGAAGCCCAGCTTCCCCATATCGCCGCGCCGACGACTGCGAAAAGCGGAATCAGCAACCAGGCCAGCGCTGCCATCCCGACCTCCCATCCCCAGTGAGTTGATCAGCAGACTCTGTCATCTGTGGGGTCAACGCTCGCGCGTGGGGGGCGGTTACGCAAATCGGGCGTTCGGCTACGCGCCGTCGGCGCGTCGCCTTGCTTTCCGGAAGGCCTCAGCAGGCTCCGACCCACTCCTCGGTGCCGTCCGAGAAGGTCTGGTGCTTCCAGATGGGGACCTCGTGCTTGAGGTCGTCGATGAGCTTGCGGCAGGCCTCGAAGGCCTCGCCGCGGTGCGGGCAGGAGACGGCCACGACGACCGCGATGTCGCCCACGCCCAGGTCCCCCACCCGGTGGACGGCGGCCAGCGCGCGCACCGGGTAGTCGGCGACGACCTTCTCGGCGACCCGGCGCATCTCGGCCTCGGCGGTCGGATGGCTGGAGTAGCCCAGACGGTCGACGTCGGCGCCGCCGTCGTGGTTGCGCACGGTGCCCACGAAGAGCGTGGTGCCGCCGGAGGCGTCGTCCCCGACCGCCCGGAAGACCTCGTCGAGGGAGAGCGGGGTGTCCCGGACCGCGAGGAGCTTGATCGGGTCGGCGGCGGCCTGCTCGCCGGGGTGGTCAGACGTCGGTGCCATGCGTCCATCGTGCCGTACGCGCGCGTGATCCCGGAATAGCGGATTCGACCGGTCGTCGGCGGCGCCCGTAGGAGGGTCCTACAGGCCGCCGTGCGCCCCGGTCAGATCCCCCGCCGCTTCCGCATCTGCCGGACCAGCGCCGCCGTGCCCAGCAGGGCCACCGTCGCACCGGCCGCGCCCGCCGCCGTGGCGTCCTTGCGGCCCAGCCGGCGGCCGGCGACCGTGTGGCGGCCCTCGACCTCCTCCAGGAGCGCCGCGAGGACCTCCTCGTTGGTCCACTTCGGCCGCCAGCCGGCGTCGTGCAGGCGTCCGACGCTGACCACCCACGGGTGCATCGTGTACGCGAGGTCGCCGGCCGGGGACGGGGTGAGCCCGATCCGGTGGAGCCGGGCCGCGGCGCCGAGGGCGACGGCGGAGGGCAGCTCCATGCGCCGGATCCCGGAGAGCTCCTCGACCTCCTCCTGTTCGAGCCAGCCGTCGCAGCCGACCGCGAACTCGCCCTCGACCTTTTCGAGGGCCGCGTACTCCAGGGCGCTGACCAGGTCGTCCACGTGGCAGAACTGCCAGGTGGGCCGGGAGCCCGCGACGACGAGGAGCCGGGGCGACTCGAAGTAGCGGGTCAGGGCCGTGTCCGTACCGCCGACGAGGACGGCGGGGCGGACCACGGTGACGTTGAGGCCGGGGTGCGCGCGGGGGGCGCGGCGGCCGAGGCGCTCGATCTCCAGCATGTCGCCGACGCCGGTGGCCTCGGCGGTCGCCCGGAGCTCGGCGTCCTCGGAGAGCGGGATGTCGTTGTCGGGCAGGGCCCCGTAGACCATGGCGGAGGTGCACAGCACCACCCGGTGGACCCCCGCGGCGGCCGCGGCGGTCAGCACGGTCTGGGTGCCCCGGACGTTGTAGGCCGTCCGTGCGGCGGGGTCGGTCTCCAGGTCGAGGTCGACGGCGAGGTGCACGACGACGTCCGCGCCGCGCAGCTTCTCGGCGATGGCCGGGTCGCGCACGTCGAGGATGTGCCACTCGGCCTCGGCGACCTCGCCGCGGCGCTCGTCGATGGCGACGATCTTCTTGACCTCGTCGGACCCGGCGAGGCGCCTGGTCAGCAGGTCGCCGACGCCGGAGGCGGCGCCGGTGACCGCGACGACGGGGCCGCGCCCGGCGGACCGGGTTGAGGGGTTTCGCGCTCCGCGAACCTGTGGATCTGGGGAACTCACCGGGCGTCTCCAGCGGTTGTCTTCAGTACGTACACGCATGACGCGTACGGACCAGGTGGCGTCCATCCTGCCGCAGGGCACGGTCCGGCGGAGCACCGAGCCCATTTCCGGCCCGGATGTCTACGCTGGTGGTGTGCGGGGCCTGTCTGGACAGGCCCTGGTCGGGCAGTCGCCGTCGGCAGGAGGCCGGCGGCCCTACGAGCCGAGGAAACCTGTGAGTGACACCCCATTCGGATTCGGCCTTCCGCCGGAGGAGCCGGAGAACGGCGACGAGGGCAAGAAGAAGGACCCCGCCGGAGGTGGCCAGGGGTCCGGCGGCCAGGGCGGCAACCCCTTCGGGGCGAACCCGTTCGGCTTCGGCGGGCTGCCCGGCATGGGCGGGCCGGGCGGKCTGGGCGGTCAAGGCGGAGCCGACAATCCGTTCGCGGCGATGTTCGGCTCGCTGAACCCCAACGACCTGGGCGCGGCCTTCCAGCAGCTCGGCCAGATGCTGAGCTACGAGGGCGGTCCCGTGAACTGGGACATGGCCAAGCAGATCGCGCGCCAGGTGGTGGCCCAGGGCACCGCCGACGGCACCAAGGACTCCAGCGTGGGCCCGGCGGAGCGGTCCGCGGTCGAGGAGGCCGTGCGTCTGGCCGACCTGTGGCTGGACGGCGTGACCTCGCTGCCCTCGGGGGCGAGCACGGCCGTGGCGTGGAGCCGCGCGGAGTGGGTCGAGGCGACGCTGCCGGCCTGGCAGCAGCTGGTGGACCCGGTCGCCGAGCGGGTCGGCACGGCGATGGGCGACGTCCTGCCGGAGGAGATGCAGGCCATGGCCGGCCCGCTGATCGGCATGATGCGCTCGATGGGCGGCGCCATGTTCGGCCAGCAGATCGGGCAGGCCGTCGGCGCGCTCGCGGGCGAGGTCGTCGGCTCGACCGACGTCGGCCTGCCGCTCGGGCCCGCGGGCCGGGCCGCGCTGCTCCCGCTGAACGTGGAGGCCTTCGGCAAGGACCTGGGTGTGCCCTCCGACGAGGTGCGGCTCTACCTGGCCCTGCGCGAGGCCGCCCACCAGCGGCTCTTCGCCCACGTGCCGTGGCTGCGCGCGCACCTGTTCGGCGCGGTCGAGGGGTACGCGCGGGGGATCAAGGTCGACACCTCGAAGCTGGAGGAGGCGGTGGGCCAGCTCGACCCGACGCATCCGGAGCAGCTTCAGGAGGCCCTCCAGCAGGGCATGTTCCAGCCGGAGGACACCCCGGCGCAGAAGGCCGCCCTGGCCCGTCTGGAGACGGCCCTGGCGCTCGTCGAGGGCTGGGTGGACGCGGTGGTCCACGAGGCCGCGAAGTCGCGCCTCACTTCGGCGGACGCGCTGCGCGAGACGCTGCGCCGGCGCCGGGCCTCGGGTGGTCCCGCCGAGCAGACCTTCGCCACCCTGATCGGTCTGGAGCTGCGGCCGCGGCGGCTGCGGGACGCGGCGCGCCTGTGGGCGTCGCTGACGGACGCGCGCGGGGTCGACGGCCGTGACGGCCTGTGGGAACACCCGGACATGCTGCCGACGGCGACCGACCTGGACGACCCGGACGGCTTCGTGCACCGCGAGCACCTCGACTTCTCCGAGCTCGACAAAATGCTCGGCGAGGCCGCCAAGGGCGACGGCACCGAGGACGGGGACGCCGAGAAGTGAGCCTGTACGACGAAGCGGTCCTCGTCCTGAAGGGGTACGAGGGCGAGCCGGAGCTGCGCGACCTCTACCTGGAGCATCTGGGCGCGCATCCGGACGGCATGTACAAGCCCTGCGGGGCCGGGCACCTGACCGCCAGTGCGCTGGTGGTCGATCCCGGGCGCGGGCGGGTGCTGCTGACGCTGCACAAGAAGCTGGGCATGTGGCTGCAGATGGGCGGTCACTGCGAGGAGGGCGACGCGACGCTGGAGGAGGCCGCGCTGCGCGAGGCGGCGGAGGAGTCCGGCATCGCCTCGGGTCTCACCCTGCTGCCGGGCGGTCCGGTGCGGCTCGACCGGCATGCGATCCCGGCGCCCTGTCACTGGCACCTGGACGTGCAGTACGCGGCGCTGGCCCCGGCCGGCGCGGTGGAGCAGATCAGCGAGGAGTCGCTGGACCTGCGCTGGTTCGCGTACGAGGAGGTGGCGGGCGTGGCGGACGCGTCGGTGGTCCGCCTCGTGGAGAGCACGCGGGCGCGCCTCCAGGGGACGTGACACGGCAGAGGGGGCGGTCGCCGGTCGGCGGCCGCCCCCTCTGCCGTGTGCGTGCCTAGCTCCAGGCGTTGTTCTGGTTCTGGGCGTGGGCTCCGTGCTGTCCGGCGCCGAACTGCGCGGCGATGCCCTGGCCGATGGCCGCGTTCTGCGGGGGCATGACCTCGCTGGGCTGGACGAGTGCGAAGCCCTGGCCGAGGAAGCTGAGCTCCCAGCCCTCGCCGGTGTTGCCGCGGCGGCTGCGGACGTTCGAGTTGTGCGTCTGCGCCTGCATCTGGACGCGGAGCCCGGTGGACCAGGCCACGATGGCGTCCGCGTCGACGCTGACGTACTTCTCGGGGGTGACGTGCATCATCAGCGGCTGCCCCGAGGTCATCAGGGCGACCCGGCCGCGGCCGGAGATGTTGAGCTGGTACTTGCCGGTGCCGGAGACGCCGTACTGGCTGTCGACGGCGATGACCTCGGTGTGGAGGGTCGAGTCGAGAGCCAGGACGTAGGCGCTGTCGACGGTCAGGCCCTCCTGCTCGACGTCCACGATGTGCACGTACTGGGCGAGGTTGGCGAAGTAGACCGTGCCCTGGCCGGAGCAGCGCATGAGGTCGAGGCCCTCACCGGTGCGGGCCTGGGCCCGGCGCTGGCCGGGGGTCTTGTACTCGCCGTCGAAGTCGACGAGTCCCTGGTACGCGACCATGGCGCCCTTGCGGGCCAGGATGTCGTCCTGCCCGGTGAGGGTGACCCGCAGGAGCTGCGGGTTCTGGATGACGTACCGCTCCTGGCTCTGCTGTTCGGCGTGGTTGAAAAGCGGGCTCTGCATGGTGTGTTCTCGCTCCCCCTCAGCCCCGGACCCGCAGGCGGTCGGTGCTGTCCTCGCTCGGTTGTACGACGACGATGCCCTGGCCCGAGAAGGCCATCTGGAAGGCCTCGCCGCTGCCCCGCCCGATGAGGGAGGAGGCCTTGAAGCTGCGCTTGCCCTTGACCTTGAGCGACGGAGACCAGGCGACGAGCGCGTCGGGGTCGACGTACGTCTCGTCGTCGCCGCGGCCGCAGTCGACGACGATCGGCGTGCCGCGCGAGGTCAGGGCGACCCAGCCGGTGCCGGCGATCTCGACGTTGAAGAGGCCCTGGCCGGCGAACTTCGCGAGCCCCTTGACCCGCTCGACGCCCCACTGGAGGTGCGCGTCGAAGGCGAGCAGGTTGGTGCCGTTGACCGAGAGCGAGTCGTTCTGGAGGTTGATCACGACGACGTCCGCGCCGTAGTCGGCGAGGTAGAGCAGTCCGTCGCCGGAGCACTTCATGATCGGCGCGCCCTCGCCGGTGGCCCACTGCTGGGCGACCTGGCGGACGGCGGGCGGGTTGGGCTCGTAGGTGATGAAGCCCTCGTAGGAGACCATCGAGCCGGTCCGGGCGTAGAGGTCCTGGCCGGTGGCCATGGCCACCTTGAGCATGGTGCGGCCGTGGTTCTCCATCCGGGCCGCGACGGGGGTCGGGGCGTAGCCCGCGAGTTGCTGGTTCATGACTTCGGGCTCCCTCAGACCTCGTAGGGCTGGACGACGATGAAGTTGCCGGGGGCGCCCCGGAACTGGAGGTTCACGGTCTCTCCGCTGTGGCCGGGGTAGGCGTTGCGGCGGAGCCGCACCTGGCTGGAGAGGATGACCTGGGACGCGGACGACCAGGCGACGACGGCCTGGCAGTCGGCGAAGGTGGTCGGCGTGACGGGCAGGACGACGGGCACGCCGTGGGTCTTCACGACGACGGTGCCGGTGCCCTGGAACTGCATGGTGAACAGGGCGCCGCCGGGGATGCCGTGGCCCTCGATGCGCCGCACCTCGTACTGCAGGGTCTCGTCGAACGCGAGGACGTTCTCCGCGGAGACGCAGATGCCGTCGCCCTGGAGCTCGATCGGGTGCAGGTGGGCGCCCTCCTCGGCGAGGAAGACCTGGCCGCGGCCGGTGCAGCGCATCAGCTGCATCTCCTGGCCGGTGGCGTTCCCGACGATCCGGCCGGTGAAGCCGGCGCCCTTGTGGGAGAAGTCGACCTTGCCCTGGTACATGACCATGGAGCCCTGGCGGGCGAGCACGGGCGTGGCGCCCATGGCCAGGTCGACCCGCATGAGCTGCTGGTTCTGCGGGGTCCAGCGGGCGCCGGTGGGCGTCTCCTTGTACGGCGCGAGCGCGGCGGCGAGGCCCGCTCCGGTGGCCGGGGCGCCCTGCGGGACGCCGGCCTGCTGACCGTGGGGCTGCTGGCCGTACGGGGCGGGGGCGGCCTGCCCGTAGGGCGGGGTCTGCGGCGGCTGGCCCTGGC
>NZ_RDBH01000141.1:543001-559104 GCF_008042145.1 Streptomyces sp. adm13(2018) | reverse complement strand
GGGGCCGCGGGCGCTCCGAAGGCGGGCGGCGCCGTCGCCTGCGGCGGCGGGGCGAAGCCGGGAGCGGCCTGCTGCGGGGCGGCGGGCTCGTCCTCGGCGACCTCGCCGCCGAAGTTGCGCAGGAGCGCGTCGAGGCCGCCGTCGAAGCCCTGGCCGACCGCGGCGGGGGCCGCGGGCGCTCCGAAGGCGGGCGGCGCCGTCGCCTGCGGCGGCGGGGCGAAGCCGGGAGCGGCCTGCTGCGGGGCGGCGGGCTCGTCCTCGGCGACCTCGCCGCCGAAGTTGCGCAGGAGCGCGTCGAGGCCGCCGTCGAAGCCCTGGCCGACCGCGGCGAACCGCCAGACGTCCTTGAGGTAGAAGTCGCCGAGCATCACGGCGCGCTCGGTGGTGAACTCGGCGCCGGTGAAGGCGTACCGGGCGACCTCCTCGCCGCCCGCGACGATCCGCAGGTGGCCGGGGCCGACCTGGGACATCTGGCCGGCGCCGTCGATGGTCGCGGTGAACGAGAGTTTGTGGATGTTCGCGGGGATGCGGTCGAGGGTGACCCGGAACGACTCGGTGTCGCCCGACTGCGCCCCGAGCAGCTGGACGGACTCCTCCGGCGTCTTCGGCTGGTTGAAGAAGACGAAGTAGCGGTCGTCGGAGAGCCGCTCGTCCGCGTCGAGCCCGAAGCAGCTGATGTCGAAAGTCAGTCCGGGCGCCGCGATCTGGACACCGACGTACAGGTCGGTACCCGCGGTGAGATCACTGATCTTGGCCTTGTGGCCGCGTTGGAATTCCCTGGCCATGCGTAACGACCGTCCCCCATCCCGAATGGCGATTTGCTCGCGCCAGGCTAACCGCTGACTGCGACATTGAGACAGGCCAGGTCGTTTTCGGTACGGAATCGGGAAACCCGCTCACCCACGGGTGCCCGCGAGATCACTCCTCGCGAGCGGGGGGAGAGTGCGGCAGCCGCTCGGCGGCGACCACGCCCTCCAGATAGCCGCGCGCCCGCTCGGTGCGCGGATACGCCTCCAGGAGCCGCCAGAAGTCGGGGCCGTGCCCGGGGACGAGCAGATGGGCCAGCTCGTGCAGGAGGACGTAGTCCACCACGTACTCGGGCATGCCCTGGAGCCGGTGGGAGAGGCGGATGCTGCCCTCGGCGGGGGTGCAGGAGCCCCAGCGGGTGTTCTGGTTGGTGACCCAGCGCACGGAGCCGGGGCGGGCCCGTCCGCCGAAGTACTGCTCGGACAGCCGCAGGGCCCGCTCGGTCAGCTCGGCGTCGCCGAGGACGCCGCGGCGCTCCTGGGCGGCGAGCTTGTCGAGCATCACACCGACCCAGCGGCGCTCCTCGGCCTCGGACATCCGGGCCGGGATCAGGACGATGGTCCGGTCGCCCTCCCGGTACGCCGAGACGGTCCTCCGCCGCCGCGCACTTCTGCGGACCTCGACCGCGCTCGTCCCCGCACCGCGGTGCGGGGGGTCGGTCACGCTGCGCTGGGAGTCGGCGGGCACGGCCCCGACGTTACCCGCTGTCAGCGCGGGAAGTCCCACCTCCGGAGTGGTTTCGGCAACGATCCGCTCACGAGCCGCGGGATTCGAATGACTAATCGCGCCGCCTGTGGACAACTTTCGGCGGCCGTCCGGGCGGCGGGGCATTCTCGGAGCGCGACGGCGAAAGGCCGTCGCGGATCACGAACTGTCGATCATGAAGTGCCGATCATGCGGTGCGCCGATCGCGCGGTGCCGATCCGAACGTGTCGATCATGAATGCGGGGCGGGGGAAATGCATCCGATGGTGAAGCCGGCGCTGCGGCGTGCCTGGCGGAGTCTGCGCCGTGTGCAGTTCGGGGTGACCCCCGCGCACGCGGTGGTGCTCGATCCGGTCGACCAGGAGACGGGCACCCTGCTCGGGCTGCTCGACGGGACCCGCGGCACCGAGCTGCTGCGCGCCGAGGCGGGCCGGCTCGGTCTGCCGCAGGGGCGCCTCGACGGGCTGCTCGGACGGCTCCGGTCGGCGGGGCTGCTCGCCGACGCCTCGGCGGGGCGGCCGGGGCGGGCCGGGCCGGCGGCCGGGCCGGAGGACTGCGCCCTCGACCCGCTCCGCGCCGACCTCGCCTCGCTCTCCGTCGTCCACCCCGAGCCGGACCGGGCGGTACGGACCCTGGCGGCCCGGCGGGCAGCGCGGGTCCCGTCGAGCAGCCCGAGCAGGGTGCGCCGGAGCGCCACTGGACCAGCAGCCGCGGCCAGTCCGGCTCACGGTCCGTGCGCTCCTCCTGGAGACAGCGCGCGCACGCCGTGCCGCCCGGCAGGACCAGCGGCCCGACGACCCCCGTCGCCTCGACGACCCCCGCGTACAGATGAGGGGTCCCCGTGGTGACCCATCGCTGCGCCGGGAGCGGACCGGGTGAGGGCTCGGGCGGGCTCGGGCTGTCACTCGTCGTGGTGACACCGCGGGACGGTCTCGGCGCGTACGCCCCCGATCCGCTCCCGGCGCAGCGATGGGTCACCACGGGGACCCCTCATCTGTACGCGGGGGTCGTCGAGGCGACGGGGGTCGTCGGGCCGCTGGTCCTGCCGGGCGGCACGGCGTGCGCGCGCTGTCTCCAGGAGGAGCGCACGGACCGTGAGCCGGACTGGCCGCGGCTGCTGGTCCAGTGGCGCTCCGGCGCCCCGCATCCGCTGCCCGCCTGCGACCTGGGGCTCGCGACGGCGGTGGCGGGGCTGGCCGCCGCCCATGCCCTGGCCTTCCTCGACGGGGATCTCCCGGCGAGCACGGGCACCCGCTGGGAGGCGTCGCTGCCGTTGACGGAGTGGCGTGCGGAGCGGCTGAGACCGCATCCGGCCTGCCCGTGCGGGGCGGCGGGGGACGGAGAGGGGGAGCGAGCCTCGGCAGCCGGAGACGCGCAGGACACAATGGCGGGGTAACGGCCCTGCGCGGCACGGCAGGGCCGACCGCCCTGCGCGGTACGCCAGTCTGGGCTTTGGAGGGGCGCGCATGTCTGATCTTCCTCGGAAGGCGGTCACCCGGACCGCCAAGTTGGCCGCGTTGCCGCTGGGCTTCGCGGGCCGGGCCACCTGGGGCCTGGGCAAGCGGATCGGCGGGAGATCGGCGGAGATCGTCGCCCGCGAGCTCCAGCAGCGCACGGCCGAGCAGCTGTTCAAGGTCCTCGGTGAGCTCAAGGGCGGGGCCATGAAGTTCGGGCAGGCGCTCTCGGTCTTCGAGTCGGCCCTCCCCGAGGAGGTGGCCGGGCCCTACCGGGCGGCGCTGACCAGGCTGCAGGACGCGGCTCCGCCCATGCCGACGCGGACGGTGCACACCGTCCTGGAGGAGCGGCTGGGCGCGGAGTGGCGGGAGCTGTTCCTGGAGTTCGAGGACAAGCCCGCGGCGGCCGCCTCGATCGGGCAGGTGCACCGGGCGGTGTGGCACGACGGGCGCGAGGTCGCGGTGAAGGTGCAGTACCCGGGCGCCGGGGAGGCGCTGCTCTCCGACCTGACGCAGCTCAGTCGCTTCGCCCGGCTGCTCGGCCCGCTGATTCCGGGCATGGACATCAAGCCGCTGATCGCCGAGATGCGGGACCGGGTGTCGGAGGAGCTGGACTACGGCCTGGAGGCGGCGGCCCAGCAGAAGCACGCCGAGGAGTTCGCGGACGATCCCGACGTACGGGTGCCGGCGGTGGTCCACCGGGGCGACCAGGTCCTGGTGACCGAGTGGATGGACGGCATCCCGCTCGCCGAGGTGATCGCGGACGGCACGCAGGAGCAGCGGGACCGGGCGGGGCAGTTGCTGGCCCGCTTCCTCTTCTCGGGCCCGGCGCGCACCGGGCTGCTGCACGCCGATCCGCACCCGGGGAACTTCCGGCTGCTTCCGGGTGACGGCGAGGACGGGGGGCCGGAGGGCTGGCGGCTCGGGGTGCTCGACTTCGGCACGGTCGACCGGTTGCCGGGCGGGCTTCCGGAGACGATCGGGACCTGTCTGCGGATGACGCTCGAAGGGGACGCCGAGGCCGTGTACGAGTTGCTCCGGGGGGACGGCTTCGTGCGAGAGAGCGTGGTGCTCGACCCCGACGCGGTCCTGGAGTACCTGCTGCCGATCATCGAGCCGGCCGAGGCGGAGTCGTTCCTCTTCACCCGCGGCTGGATGCGCACCCAGGCGGCCCGCATCGCGGACCCGCGTTCACCGGCCCACCAGTTGGGCAAACAGCTCAATCTGCCGCCCGCGTACCTGCTGATACACCGGGTGACGCTGAGCACCATCGGGGTGCTGTGTCAGTTGAACGCGACGGTGCGGCTGCGGGACGAGCTGGAGGAGTGGCTGCCGGGCTTCACGGCGGCGGCGGCCGATGACTGACGGGTCCGGCGCCGGGCGGGTTCACCACCAGGAGGAGTCGAGGCGGCCTTCGATCGCGCGGATGTTGGCGCGGGCGCAGTCCTCGCAGGAGTAGCACCGCCGGCCGTTCTCCACCGAACAGGTCCAGGTCAGCGGCAGGGTGTCGGCCGTCTTGCCGCAGCGGTCGCAGACCAGGGGCCCCTCGGGGGGACGGGCGTCGTTCATCCTGGTCACGATAACCGGGTGCGGCCCCCGTGGTCCGGGCAACGCACCGCGGGGGCCGGTCCGTTCGGACCGGCCCCCGCGGGGAGCGCCCTTGGGGGCGCGGGTGGGTCAGCGCGAGGCTGTCGTCGGCGCGGGTCGTCAGTGCATGACGGCCATGGCCAGCGCGCGGCGGGCGCGCAGCGAGACGCGCTCGGCGCGGCGCTGCATGCGTCGGGCGGCGACCAGGCGCACGGCCTGGCGTTCCGCGTCGGCCTCGCGGTGTCGCTCGTGCATATGGGCACGGGCCAGGGCTTCTGGGGCGAGTTGCATTTCACGGGTCCTGTTCTGACGCGCGGTGGGCGCGGCGGAGGGGAAGAAGACTGGGGTCGCGGAGCCGGCGGGCTCGCTGGTGGAAGAGGTCATCGGGGCCTGCTTCTGGGGATCGTGCGTGAGGGGGCGGTCGATGGTTCCGGTGGCGCTCATGCCGCGACCGGGTTCTTGCGCGGACGGCCACGGGGCCGCTTGCGGGCGACGACCACGCCCTGGACGAAGAGCTCGCCGCCCCAGACGCCCCACGGCTCGCGCCGGTCCTGGGCGCCGGCGAGGCAGGCGGCCACGAGGGGGCAGGTCCGGCAGAGGGACTTCGCGTACTCGACGTCGGCCGGGGACTCGGCGAAGAAGACCTCGGGGTCGTAGGCGCGACAGGGGACGGGGACGCCGAGGTTCTCGATGGCGTCGTCGAGCGCGGTGAGCGTGCTGAGGGGGGTCAAAGCGGGGTCCTCCGTGGGGCGGCCGGGCTGGGTGATCGTTTCGGAAGGCGGTACGGACGGGGCGTGCGCTTCGAGTTGCACGGTGGTGTCTTTCCTCGTCTGGTCGTTCCGGCCTGTTGACCGGGGTTTCTGCTGGTACCGGGGTGCGTCTGTCCCGAGGCGTCCTCGTGTCGTCGTCCCCGTTCGGGGACAAACAAAAGGGCCGCGGATCCCGGGTGGGGTTCCGCGGCCCTGAAGGCGCCGGTCTGATCATGGATCAGACTGGATCACTCCAGGGTTCGAGCCCACGGAAGGCCCACATCAGGTGGTCGTGCGTCGTCGTCTGCTGCTGGGTTCCGGCACCGGTCGCCGCAAAGTCATAGGCCTTGGCCTTGCCTGCTGCTTCTGCTTCCAGTGCCTTGGTCGGTCGCTCATTGCGGAGCTCCACGGCAGGGCGCAGACCGGCGCCGGCAAGGCCGGAGACGGGCAGACCGGTGCCAATGAACGCCGAACCGGAGAGGCCGAGCGAGCAGGCGGAGACGACGGAGCGATCGGTCATTTTGGCGGTGCTGACGAAGCCGGCGCGGCTGGTGAAGCCGGCGGTGCTGGTCTGAATGACGTTGCTGATCACGTGGAATCGCCTCCTCTCGGCGTCTCGGAGGGCTCGGGTGCGAGCCGGACCCTCATGTTTATTTGGACAAGTACAGCACAGAGACAGGGCTTCTCAGAAGCCGCTGTTTCCGTGGTTAAGAACCTATGGGGCTTGACGGGGCAGGCGCAAACTATTTTTCCGACGAGTTTTCCTCAGTCCTCGTCGAGGCCCGCCCCTCGGTCCTCACCTGCGCAGATGGCCAGGACATCGGGGCCGAAGCGGTCCAGCTTGCGGGCGCCGACGCCGGAGATCGAGGAGAGCTCCCCGCCGCTGCCGGGGACCCGTTCGGCGATGGCCATGAGCGTCTTGTCGGTGAAGACGCAGTAGGCCGGCTGGCCGAGTTCCCGGGCCTGCTCGGCGCGCCAGTCGCGGAGCCGCTCGTACAGCCCCTCGTCCATGTCGGAGGGGCAGTCCTCGCAGCGCATCAGTTTCATGGCGCCCGCCTCGGTGAGGGTCGTCCCGCAGACCCGGCAGAGGACGGGGCCGCGCGGCTTGCGCCGTCCGGCGGCGGCGGCGCGCTCGAACCCGCCGGACGTGCCGGAGGCGACGGTGCCGAGGGAGCCCGAGCCGGGGCGGAGGCCCTTGAGGAAGCGGCTGGGCCGTCGGGAGGCCCGGCCGCCCGGGGAGCGGGAGAGCGCCCAGGAGAGCGAGAGGTGCAGCCGCGCGCGGGTGACGCCGACGTACAGCAGGCGCCGCTCCTCCTCGATCTGCTCGTCCGTCTTGGCGTAGGTGATGGGCATCATGCCCTCGGTGAGGCCGACCAGGAACACGGCGTCCCATTCGAGGCCCTTGGCGGAGTGCAGGGAGGCGAGGGTGACGCCCTGCACGGTCGGGGCGTGCTGCGCCGCGGCCCGCTCGTCGAGTTCGGCGACCAGGTCGGAGAGGGTGGCACCGGACTTGGCCCGGGAGAAGTCCTCGGCGAGCCGGACGAGGGCGGCGAGGGACTCCCAGCGGTCCCGGACGGCGCCGGAGCCGGCGGGCGGCTGGGGGTTCCAGCCCTTGGTCGAGAGGACGGCCCGGACCTGGGCGGGCAGGTCCTCGGCGTCGTCGAGCAGGGAGTCGTTGCCCCCGGCGCGGGCCGCGCCGCGCAGGGCGACGCCCGCCTCCCGTACCTCCTGGCGCTCGAAGAAGCGCTCGGCCCCGCGCAGCTGGTAGGGCACCCCGGCGTCGGCCAGGGCCTGCTCGTACACCTCGGACTGGGCGTTGATCCGGTAGAGGACGGCGATCTCGCCGGCCGGGACGCCGGCGGCGATGAGGTCCCTGATGCGGCGGGCGGTGCCCTCGGCCTCGGTCGGCTCGTCCGCGTACTCCGTGTAGCCGGGGTCGGGTCCGGGGTCGCGCTGGGAGACCAGCTCCAGGCGGTGGTCGGCGGCCCGGCCGCGGGCCTGGCTGAGCAGTCCGTTGGCGAGGTGGACCACCTGGGGGGTCGAGCGGTAGTCGCGGACCAGCTTGACGACCGTGGCGCCCGGGTGGCGGGTGCGGAAGTTCAGCAGGTGGTCGGGGGTGGCGCCGGTGAAGGAGTAGATGGTCTGGCTCGCGTCGCCGACGACGCACAGGTTGTCCCGGTCGCCGAGCCACAGGTCGAGCAGCCGCTGCTGGAGCGGGGAGACGTCCTGGTACTCGTCCACCACGAAGTGCTGGTACTGGCTGCGGATCTGGTCGGCGATGTCGTGCCGGTCCTGGAGGATGCCGACGGTGAGCAGCAGCACGTCCTCGAAGTCGATCACCGAGCGGTCGCGCTTCAGCTGCTCGTACATCGCGTAGATCTGGCTGATCTCCGCCGGGTCGCGGGGGGCGTCCCGGTGGGCCTTGGCGACGACGGCCGGGTAGTCGGCGGGGACGGTCTGCGTGACCTTGGCCCACTCGATCTCGCCGGTGACGTCCCGCAGCTCGTTCCGGTCGAGCCGGATCCGGCAGCGGGCGGCGGCGTCGGCGACCAGCTGGATCTTCCGCTCCAGGAGCCGGGGGAGCTCGCCACCGACTGCTTTCGGCCAGAAGAACTGGAGCTGCCGGAGGGCCGCGGAGTGGAAGGTGCGGGCCTGGACGCCGCCCGCGCCGAGCTGCCGCAGCCGGCCGCGCATCTCTCCCGCGGCGCGGTTGGTGAAGGTGACGGCGAGCACGCTGGCGGGCTGGAGTCGGCCCGAGCGCACCCCGTAGGCGATGCGGTGGGTGATCGCCCGCGTCTTGCCCGTGCCGGCACCCGCCAGCACGCACACCGGGCCGGTCAGGGCCAGGGCGACCTCGCGCTGCTCCGGGTCGAGCCCGTCGAGCACCGCGTCGGCCGTCTCCGGGACCTGTGGGAAGAGAGTGGAGTGCGTTGCTGCTGTCACCCCCCAATGCTGCCAGGTCCGCCGGAGTCGCCGCGGAGGCTTGTCCACAGGCGGTGGACGCGGTCATACGAATTCCGGGAATGGCCGGACCGGGACGTACGTTCTTGCCTTCGGCACCCGTCAGCGAACCAAGAGGAGCGCCTCGCCATGCAGGGCACTGTGACGATGTACAGCACCACGTGGTGCGGCTACTGCCGTCGGCTGAAGAGCCAGATGGAGCGCGAGGGCATCGCGTACACCGAGATCAACATCGAGCAGGACCCCGACTCGGCTGCGTTCGTCGAGAAGGCGAATGGCGGAAACCAGACGGTCCCCACCGTTCTCTTCCCGGACGGTTCGACCCTGACGAACCCGAGCCTCGCCCAGGTGAAGCAGGCGCTCAGCGTCTGAGCCACCCGGCCCCGCGCGCACAGACGGAACCCCCGACCGGTGACACGACCGGCCGGGGGTTCCGTGCGTGCGGGGTCCGTACGCACGGGGCAGCGCGGCCGGGGCGGCGGGGAGGCCGCGGGGAGTTCGGGTGAAGATCGCGAAACGCCTCTGGGGAGACTGCGAGGAGTGGCCGCGCAGCGGAGGCGTCGCGGGCCGGTCGGGAGGTAGCGTGCGAGCTGGATTTCGCCTGCGCGAACCCCAGGAACACCCTTCCGCCGTGAAGAGCGTCACACGCCTATCGGTCTTTGTAAGGCCTCAGCCAGCACACCTATGCTCTCGTTCCGACCGAGATTTGCGACTGCATATCCAGGTGGGATACCTCTTGCTCAACCAGACAGCCCCAGCCCCCGCCCCGCTCACCGCGCCCGTCTCCGTGACCCTGGGCCGTGTGCCGGGCCCCGGGCCGAACGCCGCGGGCCGAGGCCGCGGACGTCTCCACGTCCTCGACGGCCTGCGTCTCGTCGCCGCCCTCATGGTGGTCGGCTACCACTACCTCGCCTTCGGGGAGGGCTGGCCCGCGCCGGTCGAGCAGCTCTTCCCCGGCACCCGCTCCGTGGCCTCGTACGGCTACCTCGGCGTGGAGTTCTTCTTCCTCATCAGCGGCTTCGTCATCTGCATGAGCGGCTGGGGCAGGCCGGTGAAGGAGTTCTTCGTCTCCCGTGTGACGCGTCTCTACCCGGCGTACTGGTTCGCCGTCGTCGCCACGTCCGTCACCGTCGCGGTGATCCCCGGCGGACGGGACCACCTGCCCTGGAACGACATCCTCACCAATCTGACGATGCTCCAGGAGCCGCTGGGCGCCGGCTCCGTCGACCCGGTCTACTGGACCCTCTTCGCCGAGCTCCGCTTCTACCTGCTCTTCACGGTGCTCGCCTGGTGGGGCCTGACCTACCGCCGGGTGCTGCTGTTCTGCTGCGTGTGGGGAGCGGCGAGCGTCCTGGTCTCCCCCGCCGATCCCGGTCCCCTGAAGCTGCTGCTCATGCCCGGGTACAGCTGGTTCTTCATCGCGGGCATGGCCTTCTACCTGATGTACCGGTTCCGCCCGAACCTGATGCTCTTCGGCGTCGTCGGGATCTGCTACTGCGCCTCGCTCGCGCCCTCCGTCGAACGGTCCGAGGAGCTCACCTTCCTCGGCGACCGGCCGACGTGGCCGGTGCTCGTCGTGCTCGCCGCCTTCTTCGGGCTGATGGCGCTCGTCGCGACCGGCAGGCTCTCCGGCATCCGCTGGCGGTGGCTGCCGGTGGCCGGGGCGCTGACCTATCCCCTGTACCTGCTGCACGAGGTCATCGGCTGGGAGCTCTTCGCGCGCTTCGGGACGGAGGTCTCCCCGTGGGTGCTGCTCACCGCCGTACTGCTCGGGATGCTCGTGCTGTCGTACCTGGTCCACCGTCTCGTCGAGCAGCCGCTCGGCCGGAGCCTCCGGCGGCACCTGCTGCGCCGGTGAACACCGCGTGGACGCCCTCGCCCGACCGGGCGGGGACGTCCCCGGGTGCGGGACCGTCTCAGACCACGTCGCCCGGCTTGGGCAGCGGCTTGCCGTACCAGCGCTCGATCAGCCGGGAGGCGATCGAGATCCCGTACGGCGGGACGACCTCGCCCGACTCGAAGGCCGCGGCCAGGTCGTCGCGGGAGAACCAGCGGGCCTCGTGTATCTCCTCGCCGTCCACGGTGATCTCCGAGGAGGTCGCGCGGGCGAAGAAGCCCAGCATCAGGCTGGACGGGAACGGCCAGGGCTGGCTGGCGACGTACTCGACCTCGCCCACCGTGACCCCCGCCTCCTCGAAGACCTCACGGGCCACCGACGCCTCGATGGACTCACCGGGCTCGACGAAGCCGGCGAGGGTCGAGAAGCGGCCCTCGGGCCAGTGGACCTGGCGGCCGAGCAGCGCCCGGTCCTCGTCGTCCGTGACCAGCATGATCACCGCGGGGTCGGTCCGCGGGTAGTGCTCGGCGCCGCAGGCCTGGCAGCGGCGGATGTGCCCGGCGGCCGCGATGACCGTGCGTTCGCCGCAGCGCGAGCAGAAACGGTGCAGGCGCTGCCAGTTCTCCAGGGCCACCGCGTGCACCATCAGGGCCGCGTCCCGGTCCGACAGCAGCAGTCCGGCCTCGCGGAGGCCGGCGGGGCGCGCCGACTGGTCCATCCGGCCGGGCAGGGAGTCCTTCTGGAGGGCGAAGTAGGAGACGCCGTCGGCGTCGGTGCCCAGGAAGTAGCGGTGGGTCTCGGTGACCGGGGCCTCGAAGGCCGGGGTCATGACGAGCTCCGTGCGTCCGTCGGGGGTGTCGTCGATCAGCACCTGCCCGCCGGAGACCACGAAGACCCGGGTGGTGGGGTGGCTCCAGGCCGCCGCGAGCCATGCCTCGTCGAGACGGTGGTGCGCGGCGCGGTCGATCCCGCTCGGGGCGGTCAGCGAGATCGGGCGGTCCGCCGACGCGTTGTTCAAGGTGCTCACAGGTGCTTCCAACTCCCCCGGATCGGTGTGTGGGTTCAGCGCTCGGCGGCCGGGGCGGACAGGTCGCCCCACAGGTACGCGGTGGTCTCGACGCCCTTCATGAGGAGATCGATCTCGATCTTCTCGTTCGGGGCGTGCCAGCCGTCGGACGGGACGGAGACGCCGAGGAACAGGACGGGTGCCTCCAGGACGTCCTGGAGGTCGGCGGCCGGTCCCGAGCCGCCCTCGCGGGTGTAGCGGACCTTGGCGCCGTCGAAGGCCCGGCTCATGGCCCCGGCGACCGCCGTGAGGGCCGGGTGGTCGAGCGGGGTGAGGCAGGGGCGGGTCGGGGCGCCGAAGACGATCTCGTACCGGATGCCAGCGGGGACGAGGCCGGCGAGCCAGTCCCGGACGGCGAGCTCGATCTTGTCCGGGTCCTGGCCCGCGACCAGCCGGAACGACAGCTTGAGCTGCGCCGAGGCGGGGACGATCGTCTTGCCGCCGGGGCCCTGGTAGCCGCCGCCGATGCCGTTGACCTCGGCGGTGGGGCGGGCCCAGACCCGCTCCAGGGTGGAGAAGCCCGCTTCGCCGAGGGTGCCGTGCGACTTCGCGGTACGCAGCCAGGCGGCCTCGTCGAAGGGCAGCTCGGCGACGAGGGCGCGCTCGGCGTCGGTGAGTTCGGTCACCCCCTCGTAGAAGCCGGGGATCGCCACGCGCTCGTCGGCGTCGTGGAGGGCGGCGACGATCCGGCCGGCGACGGTGGCCGGGTTGGGCACGGCGCCGCCGAAGGAGCCGGAGTGGATGTCCTGGTCGGGGCCGTACAGCTCGATCTCGCAGTCGGCGACGCCCCGCATGCCGGTGCAGACGGTGGGCGTGGTCTCGGACCACATGCCCGTGTCGGAGACGATCACGGCGTCGGCGGCCAGGCGCTCGGCGTGCTCCTCGACCAGGGCGCGGAAGTGTGGGGAGCCGGACTCCTCCTCGCCCTCGACGATCAGCTTGAGATTGACGGCGGGCGCGGTGCGGCCGGTGGCGGCGAGGTGCGCGCGCACGCCCAGGGTGTGGAAGAACACCTGGCCCTTGTCGTCGGCGGCCCCGCGGGCGTACAGCCGGCCGTCGACCACGGTCGGCTCGAACGGGTCCGTGTGCCAGCCGTCCTCGCGGTCGGCGGGCTGCACGTCGTGGTGGCCGTAGACGAGGACCGTCGGCGCGTCCGGGTCGCCGGAGGGCCACTCGGCGAAGACGGCGGGAGCGCCGGCCGTCTCCCAGACCTCGACCGTGGTGAAGCCGGTCTCGCGGAGCTTGGCGGCGAGCCACTCGGCGCTGCGCCGGACGTCCCCGGACCGGTCCGGCCGCGCCGACACGGAGGGGATGCGCAGCCACTCACCGAGGTCGTCGAGGAAGGCGGCACGGTGCTGCTCGATGTACGCGCGTACGGCGTGGACGGCGCTGTCCGGGGTCTCGCTCATGCCCCCGAGCCTATCCGGCGCCCGGGGGTGCCCCGCCCGGCAGGAGGGCATGGCCGGAGCCCCGCGGCGGCTCGCCGCTCTCCGCCGCCGCCGGCTCCCCCAGCAGCAGGGCCTCCAGCTCGGCGCGGCCGGGCAGCCGGGCGGGGCGGGCGACCTCGCCCGTCCGTACGTACACGAAGGCGGCGGCCACCTCCTCGGGCGCGAGGCCGTGCTGTTCGGCCCAGGCGAGCCGGTAGAGGGCGAGCTGGAGCGGGTCCGCGCTGCGCACCCGGCTCGTCTTCCAGTCGACGATCTCGTACGCGCCGGTCTCTGGGTCCCGGTAGACGGCGTCGATGCGGCCCCGGACGACCCGGCCGCCGAGCGAGAGGTGCACGGGGACCTCGACGCGGTACGGGGTGCGAGTGGCGTACGCGGTCCGGGCGAAGGCCTCCTTCAGCTCGTCGAGGTCGTGTTCGTCGAGGATCTCGGGCTCGCCCGCGAAGTCCTCCCCGCCGGGCAGGTCCTCGGGGCCGAGGAACGGCAGCGGCAGCTCCTCGAAGCGGGACTCCACCCAGGCGTGGAACCGGGTGCCCCGGCGGGCCGCCGGCTGCGGGGCCTTCGGCATGGGGCGGGCCAGCTCCTGTGCGAACCCGTCGGGGTCGGCGGCGAGGCGGAGGACCTGGGAGGCGGAGAGGTACGCGGGGAGCACCACGTCGCGGGTGGTCGCGCGGGCGCGGCGGAGTTCGGCGGTGAGGGCGGTGAGGTCGCGGTCCCAGGAGGCGACGGCGCGCGCGTCCTCGGGGGTGAGTCCGCCGTGCGGTTCCGTGCCGGACTCGGGCTCCGGCGGTTCCGCAGCCTCGGGCTCCCGGGGTGCGGGGACCGCGTCCGCGTGGGTGTCCTCGGGGAGGGCCTCCTCGTCCTCGTCCCAGACGGGTTCGTCCTCGTCCGGCCAGAGGTCCTCCGGGCGCGGGTCCCGGGCGCCGGCCGGCGCCGCAGTGGGCGGGGCGTCGTCCCGGGGGGCGAGGGCCGCCAGGCGGGTCGTGACGGCCTCGGCCGCGTCCCTGCGGCGGCGCAGCGCGTCGGCGTCCAGCGGCAGCGGCCAGGCGCGGTCGCCCTCGTCCTCGGTCAGCGTCGGGTTCCGCGCGTCCTTCTCCGGTTCCTCGGCCCACTCCTCGATGTCCCCGTGGCCGGCGGCGCAGTGGTCGTACAGGGCCTGGAGGAAGTCCGAGGGGCCCCGCGGCTTCTTCTGGGAGGGGCCCCACCAGTGGGCGGAGCCGAGGAGGAGGCTGCGGGGGCGGGTGAAGGTGACGTAGCCGAGGCGGAGTTCCTCGGTGTGCTGGTGGTCCCGCATCTCGTTCTTGAAGGCGCTGAGGGCCTTCGCGTTCCAGGTGTCGACGGCCGGCAGGGTGGCCGCGTCGCCGCGCAGGGCGTGCGGCAGCACCTGCGGCTGGGAGGTCCACGACTCGCGGGCGCGGGCACTGGGGAACTGTCCGGTGACCAGGCCGGGGACGGCGACGACGTCCCATTCGAGGCCCTTGGACTTGTGGGCGGTGAGGACCTTGACGGTGTTCTCGCCGCCGGGCAGCGCGTTGTCGAGGCCCTTCTCGAACTGGACGGCCGTGCGGAGGAAGCCGAGGAAGGCGAGCAGGCTGGCCTCGCCGTCCAGGGAGGCGAAGCCGGCGGCGATGTCGAGGAAGTGGCCGAGGGTCTCGCGGCGGCGGGCCGCCAGCGCGTGCGGGGAGGCGCTGAGTTCGACTTCGAGGCCGGTCGCGGAGAGCACCCGGTGCAGGACGTCCATGAGGGGGTCGGCGAGGGAGCCGCGCAGGGCGCGCAGCTCGGCGGCGAGCCGGGCGAAGCGGACCCGGGCGTCGGCGGAGAAGGCGAGGCCGTCGTCGGCCGCGCCGCCGGAGTCGAGGAAGGTGTCGAGCGCGTCGGCGAGGGAGACGACCTCGGCCGGGTCGACGCCCTCGACGGCCGCGGCGAGCCGCTGCTCGGGGTCGGGGTCGTCGCCGCGGTGGACGAGGTGGCGGGCGCGCCGGCCGAGGAGGGCGAGGTCGCGGGGGCCGATGCGCCAGCGGGGGCCGGTGAGGAGGCGGACCAGAGCGGCGTTGGCCCCGGGGTCCTGGAGGACCTCGCAGACGGCGACCAGGTCGGCGATCTCGGGGAGGTGGAGGAGGCCGGAGAGGCCGACGACCTCGACGGGCACGTCCCGGGCGACGAGGGCCGCGTGGATGGTGGGGAAGTCGGTGGCGGTGCGGCACAGGACGGCGATCTCGCCGGGCTCCCGGCCGGTGCGGACGAGGTGGGCGAGGGAGTCGGCGAGCCAGTCGATCTCCTCGGCGTGGGTGGGGAGGAGGGCGATGCGGACGGTGCCGTCGGCCTCGGCGCCGGGCGCGGGGCGCAGCGCCTCCACGCCCGCGTGCATGGCGCGGAGCGGGGCGGCGAGTCCGTTGGCCAGGTCGAGGAGGCGGCCGCCGCTGCGCCGGTTCTCGGAGAGCGCGTACCGGTCGGCGGGGCTGCCGTCGGCGTGCGGGAAGTGCTCGGGGAAGTCGTCCAGGTTGGCGACGGAGGCGCCGCGCCAGCCGTAGATGGCCTGGCAGGGGTCGCCGACGGCGGTCACGGCGTGCCCGGTGGGGTGCGGCCCGGTGCCCTGGCCGAAGAGGCCGGAGAGCAGCAGTCGCTGGGCGACGGAGGTGTCCTGGTACTCGTCGAGGAGGACGACCCGGAACTCGTCGCGGAGGATCGCGCCGACCTCGGGCCGGGTGGTGGCCAGTTCGGCGGAGCGGGCGATCTGGTCGCCGAAGTCGAGCAGGTCGCGGGAGCGTTTGGCGGCGCGGTAGCGGACGACGAGGTCGAGGAGTTCACGGCGGGCGGTGGCGGCCTCGGGGATCTTCCGCAGTTCGGCGTTGCTGAGCCGCACCTCGGCGAGGGCGGTGAGCAGCGCGGAGTCGTACGCGAGGAGTCCTTCCGGCGGTACGAGGTGCTCGGCGAGCTCGGCGTCGAGGGCGAGCAGGTCGGTGACGAGGGTCGGGAAGGACCGGGTCAGCGAGGGGTACGGGCCGGGGGCCTCGCGCAGCACGCGGGCGGCGAGCTGGTAGCGGGTGGCGTCGGCGAGCAGCCGGGAGGTGGGTTCGAGGCCGATGCGGAGGCCGTGGTCGGTGAGGAGCTGCCCGGCGAAGGCGTGGTACGTGGAGATGCGGGGCTCGCCCGGGGGGTCGTCGGGGTCGATGACGTCGGGGTCGGTGACTCCGGCGCGGACGAGGGCGGTGCGGACGCGCTCGGCGAGCTCGCCGGCCGCCTTGTTGGTGAACGTGAGACCGAGCACCTGCTCGGGGGCGACCTGGCCGGTGCCGACCAGCCAGACGACGCGGGCGGCCATCACCGTGGTCTTGCCGGAGCCGGCTCCGGCCACGACGACCTGCGGGGCGAGCGGCGCGGTGATGCAGGCCGTCTGCTCCGGGGTGAAGGGGATGCCGAGGAGCTCCTTGAGCTGCTCGGGGTCGGTGATGCGTGCGGTCACCCCAAAGAGGCTAACGCGGTGGACCGACAG
>NZ_RDBH01000141.1:539768-542901 GCF_008042145.1 Streptomyces sp. adm13(2018) | reverse complement strand
CTCCTCACGCGGGGGTGCCCGGCTCCAGTTTCGAGAGGTCCACCGTCTCCGCGGCGGGCGGGACGACGACGCGGACGGGCTTGCCGTAGTCGGAGAACCGGACGGCACCGGGTTGCCCGCCGCCCGCCCTGACCATCCGCAGGATGTACGGCCTGCCCTCCCGCGCGACGGACACGGTGGTGGTCTCGCCGCCGGGCCGCTTCTTGACGAGGTTCGCCACGGGGGTGCCGTCGACCTCGGAGTCGGGTCCCCTGGTCAGCCCGCGGCGCTCCTCCTGGTCCTGGTCGAGGTCGGCGAGGAGCGCCTTCAGGTCGCAGACGCCGCTGAGGTCGGCGCTGCCGGCCTGACCGGGGGCGATCTTCAGCCAGCGGCCCTTGACCAGCTCGACCGTGGCGTCGATCTGGGCGTCGGGCATGCCCTGCGAGGCCATGGAGACCCGCCAGAAGGCCTCGTCGCCCTTGATGTAGGTGATCCGGTCGATCCTGCGGAGTTCGGCGGCGCCGCCCTGGATCCTCATCGCGCCGGTGCACTCGCCGCGGTCGTTCACGGCGAAGTCGATGTCGAGGGGCTGCCCCTCGGTGACGACCCGGCCGGTCATCCGGAGCGAGGTGGCCGAGCGGGTCGCGGTGACCGCCCGGTCGGCGATCTCGTCCGCGCCGAGGCCGGCGAACGGATCGGGCGTCGGCGCCGACAGCGGGGCGGGTACGGCCGCGGGGCCGCTCGCGGCGGCCGGAACGGCGGCAGCAGCGGGCACAGGGCCCGCGGCGACGGCACCGTGCACAGGGCCTGCGGCGGCGACCGGGACGGGGCCCGCGGCGACGGCGGCGGCGCAGACGACGGCCGCGGCGCGGCGCTTTCGGTGGGACGCCATGGGGGCCTCCTCGCGGTTGTCCCGAGCCCTGTCCCCCAGGGTCTCCCCGCGCGCGTGCGCCCGCGACCCCGCGCCGGGCCCGCCGTCAGTCGACGACCTGGCGGCCCTCCGGCTGGGCGCTGCACGAGGCGCGGAACGAGCAGTTCGCGCAGTGCTGGCCGGTGGTGGGGGTGAAACGCTCGTCGAGGACCCGGCCGGCGGCGTGCGCGAGCAGCTCGCCGACCCACTCCCCGGCGAGCGGTTCCTGGGCCTGCACCTTGGGGGCGGCGTCGCCGCCCTCCTTCTGCGGGGCGCCCTGCCGCAGCTGGACGAGTTCGGCCCCGCCCGGCTCCGGCCGCCGCCCGTCGAGGACCTCGTCGAGGGCGCCCTCCCGGACCGCGAGCTGGTAGACGGCCAGCTGCGGGTGGTGGGCCACCTCGTCGCGGGTGGGGGCGGACTTGCCGGTCTTGAAGTCGACGACGTACGCGCGGCCGTGCTCGTCGGTCTCGACCCGGTCCATGGAACCGCGGATGCGGACCTCGTACGCGCCCGCCTCCAGGGTCACGTCGAAGTCGTGCTCCGAGGCGGCCGGGGTGCGGCCGCCCCGGTCCATGACGTGCCAGCTCAGGAAGCGTTCGAGCGCCGCGCGCGCGTTCCGCTTCTCCTGGGCCGACTTCCAGGGGGCGTCGAAGGCGAGGGCGTCCCACACCGAGTCCAGCCGGGCCATGAGGACGTCGAGGTCGGCGGGGGTACGGCCCGAGGCGACCTCGTCGGCGAGGACGTGGACGACGTTGCCGAACCCCTGGGCCGCGGTGGCGGGTGCCGCGGCCTTGACCTCGCGGCCCAGGAACCACTGGAGGGAGCAGGTGCTCACGAGGTTGTCCAGGGAGCTGGGCGAGAGGGCCACGGGCCGGTCGCGGTCGCGCAGCGGCTCCGGGCTGCGGGTCGGCTCGAACAGTCCCCACCAGCGGTCCGGGTGGGCGGCGGGGACCAGCGGCTGGCCGTCGTCGTCGGTCAGCGCGGCGAGCTCGGCGAGGCGGTCGGCGGCGGCGGCGCGGAGCGCGGGCGCGGCAGCCGGGTCGACGGTGGTGGCGCGCAGCTCGGCGACCAGGGCGGAGACGGCGAGGGGGCGGCGCGGGCGGCCGGGCACGTCCCTCGGCTCCTCGCCGAGTTCGGCGAGGAAGCGGGAGGGCTGGTCGCCGTCCTCAGCGGCGGCCTTCACCGCGGTGACGACGAGCCGGTCACGCGCGCGCGTGGCGGCCACGTAGAAGAGGCGGCGCTCCTCGGCGAGGAGGGCGCCGGGGGTGAGGGGCTCGGCGAGGCCGTCGCGGCCGATGCGGTCGGCCTCCAGGAGGGAGCCGCGGCGGCGCAGGTCGGGCCAGAGGCCCTCCTGGACCCCGGCGACGACCACGAGGCTCCATTCCAGGCCCTTGGAACGGTGGGCGGTCATGAGGCGGACCGCGTCGGGGCGGGTGTGGCGGCGGGTGAGGGTGTCGGCGGCGATGTCCTGCGCGTCGAGTTCTTCGAGGAAGTTGCGGACGCCGCGGCCGCCGACGCGCTCCTCGGCGCGGGCGGCGGTCTCGAAGAGGGCGCAGACGGCGTCGAGGTCCCGGTCGGCGTTGCGTCCGGCGGGGCCGCCGCGGAGCGCGGCGCGCTCCAGCCGGCCGGGCCAGGGGGTGCCGTTCCAGAGCACCCAGAGGGCCTCCTCGGCGGTGCCGCCGCCGGCGAGGAGGGCGCGGGTGTCGCGGAGCAGGTCGCCGAGCCGCTTCGCCCCGCGCGCGTACGCGGGGTCGTGGGCGGCGAGGCGCTCGGGCTCGGCGAGCGCGAGGGCGAGCAGGACGTCGGACGGCGGCGGGACCTTGTCGCCCGCGGCCCGCGCCTCGTCGCGCAGGGCGCGCCCGAGCCGGCGCAGGTCGGCGGGGTCGACGCCGGCGAGCGGGGAGGCGAGCAGTTCGAGCGCGACCTCGACGCCGAGCCACCCGGCGGACACGGAGCCCCCGACCGCACCGGGCTCGATGCCGGTGGCCGTACCGGGCTCGGCGCCGGTGGCCGTACCGGGCTCGGCGGGTTCGGTCTCGGTAGCCGTACCGGCCCCGGCGGCCGTACCGGGCTCGGCAGGGACGGCGCTGGTGGCCGTACCGGGCTCCGCGGTCTCGGCGCCGGTTACGGTCCCGGGCTCCGCGGGCTCGGCAGCCGTACCGGGCTCGACCGGCTCGGCTTCGGCAGCCGTACCGGGCTCGCCGGGCTCGGCGCCGGTTACGGTCCCGGGCTCCGCGGGCTCGG
>NZ_RDBH01000141.1:527141-539668 GCF_008042145.1 Streptomyces sp. adm13(2018) | reverse complement strand
TCGCGCACTTCGCCGAGCGGGTCGGCCGGCCCGACTGGAAGGCCGCGGCGGGCTTCCTCGCCGAGTACCTCGACGTCCTCGACCTCCAGGGCGTCCTCGACTACACGGAGCTCGTCCACCGGGCCGTCCTCCTCGCCGAGGAGATCAGCCTGCCCGCGTACGACGCGATCTACGTCGACGAGTACCAGGACACCGCCGGTTCGTGTCTCAGGGGGGTGTCGGCCGCGTCCGTCTCCACCGGGACGCCCGCCGAGGTGAGCGCGCGGCGCAGGGACGGGAGGTGGGCCGCGGCGCGGGTGAGGACGGCCATGTGCTGCCAGGGGACGCCGTCCTCCAGGTGGGCCCGGCGCAGCAGGTCCGCGATGTTCTCGGCCTCCGCCGAGGCCGTCGGGTAGGTGTACGCCTCGGCGCCGCCCCCGGCCCGCGCCGCCGTGAGGTCCCGGTGGGCGCGGACCTTGTCGGCGGGGAGCCGGGGCATCGGCATCCGCTGGGCGAGCAGCCGGGTGGCCGCGAGCAGCCGTTCGCCGGAGCGGCGCGCGGTGCGCAGCACCCGGACGTCGGCGCCGCCGAAGGAGGCGGGGAAGTCGAGGATGCCGTTCACGTCGGCGCCGCGGAAGGCGTAGATGGACTGGTCGGGGTCGCCGAAGGCGACGACCGTGCGGCCGCCGCCGGCGAGCGCCCGCAGCAGCCGGACCTGGGCCGGGTCGGTGTCCTGGTACTCGTCGACGTAGATCGCGTCGTACGCGGGCAGGCTGATCTCCTCGGCGAGGAGGACGGCCCGGTGGACGAGCTCCGTGTAGTCGAGGACGCCCTGGAGGTCGAGGACGTCGAGGTACTCGGCGAGGAAGCCCGCCGCGGCCTTCCAGTCGGGCCGGCCGACCCGCTCGGCGAAGTGCGCGAGGGCGTCGGGTCCGAGGCCCAGCTCGCGGGAGCGGGCGAGGACGGCGCGCACCTCGTCGGCGAAGCCGCGGGTGGTGAGGCAGGCGCGCAGCTCGTCGGGCCAGCGGATGCTGCCGAGCCCCTGCTTCCCCAGGTCGATGTGGCCGGCGAGCAGCTCCCGTACGGCGAGGTCCTGCTCCGGTCCGGAGAGCAGCCGCAGCGGTTCGGCGAACAGGTCGGCGTCCTGGTGGGCGCGGATCAGGGCGTAGCAGTAGGAGTGGAAGGTGGTGGCCTGCGGCGGCCGGCGGCCGCCGAGCCGGGCGGCCATGCGGTCGCGGAGTTCGACGGCGGCCTTGCGGCTGAAGGTGAGGACGAGGATCCGCTCGGGGTCGGCGCCGTTCTCCATGCGGGTGGCGACGGACTCGACCAGGGTCGTGGTCTTGCCGGTGCCGGGTCCGGCGAGGACGAGAAGAGGTCCGCCGGCGTGGTCAACCACTTCGCGCTGGGTTGCGTCCAGCTGAGGGGAGTCCATCGGGGCCGGCGTGGTACGCACCAGTCGGTACGCGCCCGGGTTCCGCTGCCGTCCCGGACCCGGGTACGGCTGTCCCTGGTTCGGCGCCGTGCGCCGGGTGGTCGAGGAGGTGCTCACGTGGGTCGCCGGTCCTGGTGGGAGTGGTGGTGCGGGTGAGGCGGCGGTCCGCCGCGGCCGGCCGCCGGGCTCGTCGCTCCGGCGCCGTCCCGGGGGACGCGAACGTCGACGTTACGCGAAACGGCCCGCCGCCGAGCCGTACTCCGCGTCCCGTTCCGTACCGCTTCCGTCCGCTCCGGGCCGCCGCCCTCGGTGCCGTCCGCCCTGTCCGGCCCGCCGTGCACGGTGCCTTCCCGGCGGTCCGGCCCGCCGCGCACGCCGTCCCGCGCGTGCGTCCCCGGTCGGCGCCCTCAGGTGTGAGTTCCGTCCCAGCGCGCCCGCCGCATGTCGATCCTCGGCAGGTGCCCCTCGGCCGCCGGGCCCCGCTCGCGCAGCGGTGTGCCCTCCTCGCGGTAGTGGTCGAGGGCCCTCAGCTCGTGCCCGGGAAGCAGCGTCCCGTCCGCGCGGACCACCCGCCACCAGGGGGCCGTCCCGCCGTACAGTGCCATGACCCGGCCGACCTGGCGGGGCCCGCCCTCCCCCAGCCATTCGGCGACGTCGCCGTAGGTCATCACCCGGCCGGGCGGGATGCCGTCGGCGACGTCGAGCACCCGTTCCGCGTACGCGGGCAGTTCTCCGGGCTCCCCCACGAGTACCTCCTTGCTCATCCGCCCCATCCTGCCTCACCCCACCGACATGGCCCTGATGCCTCCGCGCGGCGGCTCTTCGTGCCACCATCGTCCGGGCGGTGACTGGTGATACGAGATCAAGAGCGACAAGTACAAGAACAAACAGACGAACAGCAGCGAGACCGAGAACGACCCGACGCGCATGCAGAGACGGACATGGTGATGGCCCCGGACACCCAGCCCCCCGAGGGGGGCCAGGCCGACGTGCCCGAGCGGGTCTCCGGCGACGAGCCGCTGCTCGCCGCACGCGTGCACCGACCCTCGGACCTGATGCGGCTGCTCGCGGGTGTGCTCGCCATCGGCCTCGTGATCGCCGTCGCCGCGTTCGCCCACGCGACGACCTCGGGCCTCGAGGAGGACATCAACAAGGGTGCCGTCGGCGCCCCCGACGTCTTCGTCAAGATCGCCGGCCTGGTCTCCTCCATCGCCGTCCTGCTCGTCCCCGTCGCCTTCGCCATCGAGCGCCTGATCAAACGGGACGGGCTGCGCATCGCGGACGGCGTCCTCGCCGCCGTCCTCGCGCACGGCCTCACCCTCGCCACCGACCTCTGGGTCGCCCAGGCCGCGCCCGGGACCATCCAGGACGCGCTGACCCAGCCGGCCTCCGGCGGCGGCCTCACCGACCCGGTGCACAACTACCTGGCGCCGGTGATCGCCTACATGACCGCCGTCGGCATGGCGCGCAGGCCGCGCTGGCGGGTGTCGCTCTGGGTGGTGCTGCTGCTCGACGCGTTCACCATGCTGGTGGCCGGCTACACCACCGCCCTCTCGATCATCCTCACCGTCCTGATCGGCTGGACGGTCGCGTACGGCACGCTCTACGCGGTCGGCTCGCCGAACGTCCGGCCCACCGGCCAGACCCTCCTCGCCGGCCTGAGACGCGTCGGCTTCCGCCCGGTCACGGCGCTGCGCGCCGAGGGCGTGCCCGACTCCTCGGACAGCGGGGACCGGGGCCGCCGGTACATCGTGACCCTGGAGGACGGGCCGCCGCTCGACGTCACCGTCGTCGACCGCGAACAGCAGGCCCACGGCTTCTTCTACCGCGCGTGGCGCCGGATCACCCTGCGGACGATCACCACCCGCCGGTCGATTGTCTCGCTGCGCCAGGCCCTGGAGCAGGAGGCGCTGCTCGCGTACGCGGCGATCGCCGCCGGGGCCAACGCGCCGAAACTGATCGCCACCTCCGAGCTCGGCCCGGACGCCGTGATGCTCGTCTACGAGCACACGGGCGGCCGCAGCCTCGACTCGCTCGACGACGACGACATCACCGACGACCTGGTCCGCAGCGCCTGGCGGCAGGTACGGGCCCTCCAGTCGCGCCGGATCGCGCACCGCCGGCTCACGGGCGACGCGATTCTGGTGGATCGTTCCGGCAGGGTGATCCTCACCGACCTCCGCGGCGGCGAGATCGCGGCCGGCGACCTGATCCTGCGGATGGACATCGCCCAACTGCTCACCACGCTCGGCCTGCGGGTCGGTGCCGAGCGCGTGGTCGCCGCGGCGGTCGAGGTGCTCGGCCCGGACGCCGTCGCCGACTGTCTGCCGCTGCTCCAGCCGATCGCGCTGAGCCGCTCCACGCGCGCGACGCTGCGGAGACAGGCCCGGGAGCGGTCGGCACGCGAGCGCGAGGCCGTGCTCGCCGCCTCGGAGGCGGCCAAGCACGAGCGTGAGCTGGCGAAGGCGGAGGCCGCGGAGGCGGCCGCCGGCCCGACGTCCGCGCGAGCCGAGACCAAGGCCGAGAAGAAGGCGGACAAGAAGGCCGAGAAGCGGGCCCTGGACACGGCGCTCGACGAGGCCCGCGAGGAGGATCTGCTCGCCCAGATCCGGCAGCAGGTGCTGCTCATCCGCCCGCTGGCGCCGGCGGAGCCGGTCCGTCTGGAGCGGATCAAGCCGCGGACCCTGGTCAGTCTGATCGCGGGCGCGGTCGCCGCGTACTTCCTGCTCTCGCAGATCTCCCGGACGCCGCTGTCGACGGTCAGCGAGGCGGACTGGCGCTGGGTCGCGGCCGCGGTGCTGTTCTCCGCCTTCAGCTATGTGGCGGCGGCGATGAGCCTGCTCGGCTTCGTGCCGGAGCGGGTCGGGTTCTGGCGGACGGTGGTGGCCCAGGTCGCCGGCTCGTTCGTGAAGATCGTCGCCCCGGCGGCGGTCGGCGGCGTCGCCCTGAACACCCGCTTCCTCCAGCGCGCGGGCGTGCGCCCGGGACTCGCGGTCGCGAGCGTCGGCGCCTCCCAGCTCTTCGGGCTCGGGGCGCACATCCTGCTCCTGCTCGCCTTCGGCTACCTCACGGGAACGGAACGCTCGCAGTCCTTCACCCCGTCGAGGACGGTCATCGCCGGCCTCCTCACGGTCGCGGTGCTCGTGCTCGTCGTGACGGCGATCCCGTTCATGCGGAAGTTCGTCTCGACGCGGCTGCGCTCGCTGTTCGCCGGTGTGGTGCCGCGCATGCTGGACGTGCTCCAGCGGCCGATGAAGCTGGTCACCGGCATCGGCGGGATGCTGCTGCTCACCCTCACCTTCGTGCTGTGCCTGCACGCCTCGATCCAGGCCTTCGACCACGAAGGCGTGTCGATCAGCTACGCGAGCGTGGCCGTCGTCTTCCTCGCGGGCAACGCCCTCGGGTCGGCCGCGCCGACCCCGGGCGGCGTCGGAGCCGTCGAGACCGCGCTCACCCTGGGTCTGGTGGCGGTCGGCCTGCCCGCCGAGGTCGCGACCCCGGCCGTGCTGCTCTACCGCATGCTGACCCTGTGGATCCCGGTCCTCCCGGGCTGGCTCTGCTTCAACTGGCTGACGAAGCGCGAGGCGCTCTAGAGGGTCCTGCCGACTAGGCCGTCTCTTTCGGATCTTGCCGGTCGAGCCCGCGTCGCCCGGTGCCGTGCATCGCAAGGCGGAGAGGTACCCGGGTACGGGACGTACCCGGGTACCTCGACAACGCGGCGAGGTGCGGTGCCGGGCGGCGCGGGTCAGGCAGGATCCGGAAGAGACGGCCTAGCCCGGCCCGATCGGCACGACACCCCCTGGGCCGCGCCGGGTCCCACGGCCCGGCCCCCGGCCGAGCACACTCCGCG
The DNA here is from genome assembly GCF_008042145.1 of Streptomyces sp. adm13(2018). Taxonomy (GTDB): domain Bacteria; phylum Actinomycetota; class Actinomycetes; order Streptomycetales; family Streptomycetaceae; genus Streptomyces. Next base: position 534,407 of record NZ_RDBH01000141.1, on the reverse strand, counting down.
CGGGTCGAAGGAGACGAGGTCGTAGCGTCCGCGCAGGGCCTCGTAGTCGTTGGCGAAGCCGGGCAGCGCGGTGACGCCGGAGCCGCCCGGCCCGCCGAAGTTGAAGACGAGCGATCCGATCCGCCGCTCCTGGTCGCGGGCCCGGGCCCGGATCAGCGCGAGCTCGATGGTCTCGCCCTCCGGCACCGACCAGTCCAGCGGGGTCTGGAGGAAGGAGCACTCCCAGACGGCGCCGTCCGCGGCCGAGGGCGGCGGACCGGCCCCCTCCCCGCTGCCCGGCGGCGCCGTCTGGGAGTGCTCCTTCCTCCAGACCCCGCTGGACTGGTCGGTGCCGGAGGGCGAGACCATCGAGCTCGCGCTGATCCGGGCCCGGGCCCGCGACCAGGAGCGGCGGATCGGATCGCTCGTCTTCAACTTCGGCGGGCCGGGCGGCTCCGGCGTCACCGCGCTGCCCGGCTTCGCCAACGACTACGAGGCCCTGCGCGGACGCTACGACCTCGTCTCCTTCGACCCGCGCGGAGTGGGCCGCAGCGACCCGGTGGAATGCCTCACCGACAAGGAGCTGGACGCCTACTACGCCCTCGACTTCACGCCCGACGACGAGGCCGAGGAGCGGACGCTCTCCGACGCGCAGAAGAAGTACGCGGCCGGCTGCGAGCGGGACGCGGGGCCCGCCCTGCCCCACGTCGGCACCGAGAACGCAGCCCGGGACATGGACCTGATGCGCCAGGTCCTCGGCGACGACAAGCTCCACTACTTCGGCATCTCGTACGGCACCGAACTCGGCGGCGTGTACGCCCACCTCTTCCCGAAGAACGTCGGGCGGGCCCTCTTCGACGCCGTCGTCGACCCGGAGGCGGGCGTCGAGGAGGGCGCGCTCGGCCAGGCGAGGGGCTTCCAGCTCGCCCTGGACAACTTCGCCCGGGACTGCGTGGACCGCGGCGAGGAGTGCACCCTGCCCGGCTCCACCGTCGCCGAGATCGAGACCTTCGTGACGGACCTCCTCGCCTCCCTCGACAAGGAGCCGATCGCGGGCATCGGCGACCGCAAGCTGACCCAGACGCAGGCCACCAACGGCATCGCGCAGGCCCTTTACTCCAAGGAGTTCTGGACCTATCTGGAGCAGGGCCTCTCGGACGCCGAGGGCGGCGACGGGGCGCTGCTCCTCACCCTGTCCGACTCGATGAACGGGCGCGGCCAGAACGGCTCGTACAGCAACATCCAGGCCGCCAACGCCGCCATCAACTGCGTCGACTTCAAGCAGCGCTACACCCTCGGCCAGGCGAAGGAGCGGCTCGGCCAGTTCCGCGAGGCCTCCCCCGTCTTCGGCGACTTCATGGGCTGGGGGCTCTCCAGCTGCTCGCAGTGGCCGGTCCCCGGGAGCTGGGAGCACCCGGACGTCTCGGCCCCGGGAGCGGCCCCGATCCTGGTCGTCGGCAACACCGGCGACCCGGCCACCCCCTACGAGGGCGCCCGCTCGATGGTGAAGGCGCTCGGCGACGGCGTCGGGGTCGAGCTGACGTACGAGGGCGAGGGCCACGGCGCCTACAACAGCGGCAACGCGTGCGTGAAGAAGGCGGTCGACGGCTACCTCCTGGACGGCAAGGTCCCCGCCTCCGGCACCGTCTGCAAGTAGCGCCGGGGCTCCCCGGCCGGGGAGTTCGGCGCCCCGGCCGGGCCCGGCCGCCCGGCGGGGCACCCCCTAGGATGGCCGCCTTGTCGGGCTCCTGGGGGGAACACATGTCCATACGCATACGGGTGGCGGCGCTGGCCGTCACCGGGCTGCTGGTCGCGGGCTGCACGGGCGGCGGGCCGACCGTGCGGCCCACCGCGCCGGACGCCAGGCCCACCGCGTCCGACGACGAGCCGTCGGCGACCGGCCCGACGCCCTCCGCCACCGCCGCCGTTCCCCCGCTCCCCGCCTCCCTCACCGGCCAGCGCCCGGACTGGACGTCCTGCCCGGCTCCCGCCGGCGGGGAGAAGCCCGGCGGGCAGTGGCGCTGCGCCACCGTGAAGGTGCCGCTCGACCACGCGAAGCCCGAGGGCCCCACGCTCCCGATCGCCCTGATCCGCCGGAAGGCCGACCGGGCGGACCAGCGCATCGGCTCGCTGCTCTTCAACTTCGGCGGCCCCGGCGCCTCCGGCGTCGACCTCCTGCCGCGGCTGGAGAAGGACTACGCGAAGCTCGCCACGCGCTACGACCTGGTGGGCTTCGACCCGCGCGGGGTCGGCCGCAGCTCCGGCGTGGTCTGCCGCACCGACGCCGAGCAGGCCGCCGCCGAGGCCTCCGTCGACCTCACCCCGGACTCAGCCGCGGAGGAGGCCGCGTTCCTCGCGGACAACGCCGCCTTCGGCGCCGGCTGCGCCCGCCGCTCCGGCACCGTCGTCCCGCACACCACGACCACCGCGACGGCCCGCGACCTCGACCTGGTCCGGCGGGTCCTCGGGGACCGGAAGCTGCACTACTTCGGCATCTCGTACGGCACGCAGCTCGGCGGCACGTACGCGCACCTCTTCCCGCGGAACGTGGGCCGGCTCGTCCTCGACGCGGTCGTCGACCCGACCGCCGACAGCGTGGGGCACGCCCGCCACCAGACGATCGGCTTCCAGCGGGCCCTGGGCAACTACCTGAAGAGCACCGGCCAGGACCCCGAGGACGGGACCCAGCGGATCGCCCGGCTGCTGCGGAAGCTCGACCGCGCGCCGCTGAGGGTCGGCGAGCGGAAGCTCACCGAGGGACTCGCGCTCACCGGCATCGCGGTGACGCTCTACGGGCAGGCCAACTGGCCCCTCCTGACGTCGGCCCTCGCGGACGCCGAGAAGGGCCGCGGCGGCGCCCTGCTCGAACTCGCCGACTACTACAACGACCGGGACGCGGACGGCCACTACGCCACCCAGTCGCACGCGCAGCGGGCGATCTCCTGCGCCGACTCCAGCTCCCGGCCGACGGCGGCGGAGGCGAAGGCCCTGCTCCCCGAATTCCGGCGCCTCTCACCGGTGTTCGGCGCGTTCCTCGCCTGGGACACGGCCGGCTGGTGCGCCGAGTGGCCGGTGAAGGGCGAGCGGGCGACCCCGGAGGCCGGTGCCCCGGGCTCCGCCCCGGTCCTCGTCGTCGGCACGACGGGCGACCCGGCGACCCCCTACGAGGGCGCGGAGAAGATGGCGAAGGAACTCGGCGAGGGCGTCGGCGTCCTCGTCACCAACGAGGGCGAGGGGCACGGCGCGTACGGCACGTCGGCGTGCGCGACCTCGACGATCGACGGGTACCTGCTGGACGGGAAGGTCCCCGCGTACGGCACGACCTGCTCCGGCGGGACGGTGCGCGGCACGGCGTGACCCGGACGCGGGAAGGGCCCGGATCCCCCGTGGGGATCCGGGCCCTTCCTCGAACCGGCTAGTAGACCGGCTTCTCGGGCTCGATCTGGTGGACCCAGCCGATCACGCCGCCGCCGACGTGCACGGCGTCGGAGAAGCCCGCGGACTTCAGCACCGCGAGGACCTCCGCACTGCGGACACCCGTCTTGCAGTGCAGGACGATCCGCTTGTCCTGGGGGAGGTCCTGGAGGGCGGTGCCCATCAGGAACTCGTTCTTCGGGATCAGGCGCGCGCCCGGGATCGAGACGATCTCGTACTCGTTCGGCTCGCGGACGTCGATGATGTCGATGTTCTCACCCTCGTCGATCCACTCCTTGAGCTGCTTCGGAGTGATCGTCGAGCCGAGGGCCGCCTCCTGGGCCTCCTCCGACACGACGCCGCAGAAGGCCTCGTAGTCGATGAGCTCGGTGACGGTCGGGTTCTCGCCGCAGACCGCGCAGCCGGGGTCCTTGCGGACCTTCACCTGGCGGTACTGCATCTCCAGGGCGTCGTAGATCATCAGGCGGCCGACCAGCGGGTCGCCCACGCCCGCGAGGACCTTGATGGCCTCGGTGACCTGGATGGAGCCGATGGACGCGCACAGCACGCCCAGGACGCCGCCCTCGGCGCAGGACGGGACCATGCCCGGCGGCGGGGGCTCCGGGTAGAGGCAGCGGTAGCAGGGGCCGTACTCGGACCAGAACACCGACGCCTGGCCGTCGAAGCGGTAGATCGAACCCCAGACGTACGGCTTGTTCAGCAGCACGCAGGCGTCGTTCACCAGGTAGCGGGTGGCGAAGTTGTCGGTGCCGTCGACGATCAGGTCGTACTGGCTGAAGATGTCCATCACGTTCTCGGCCTCGAGCCGCTCTTCGTGGAGGATCACGTTCACGTACGGGTTGATGCCGAGCACGCTGTCACGCGCCGACGCGGCCTTGGAGCGACCGATGTCGGCCTGGCTGTGGATGATCTGGCGCTGGAGGTTCGACTCGTCGACCTCGTCGAACTCCACGATGCCGAGCGTGCCCACGCCGGCGGCGGCCAGGTACATCAGCGCCGGCGAGCCGAGCCCGCCGGCGCCGACGCACAGCACCTTGGCGTTCTTCAGCCGCTTCTGCCCGTCCATCCCGACGTCCGGGATGATCAGGTGGCGGGAGTACCTGCGGACCTCGTCTACGGTGAGCTCGGCAGCCGGCTCGACCAGGGGTGGCAGCGACACGGGGACTCCGGTTGTCGGTATGTCAGTACGGTTGTTCTCCCCGTAACACTGCCACGCCTCTTCTCATTCCGAGACACCCGGTCCGATCCGCGAGACGATTTCGTCCCAGTAGCCGGGCAGCGAGTGGAATGGCGCACTTTGTCCTGGACCCCCCGGGCGGTCGGTGAAGAAGATCGTCCCGGCCCCCTGCCAGCGGGCGATCCGCAGGGCCTCCTCCAGGTGGGTGCGGGGTACGCCGTGCACCAGGTGGACGAACTTCGACTCCGTGTACTCGGCGGTCCACTCGGCCACCTGCGACCAGCGGTAGTCCGCCCAGCCGCCCGAGAAGGTCACGAGCTGGTCGGCGGCCTCGGCGTAGCCGGGGTGGGGGTGGGTGCCGAGGCCGAGGACGAGGTGGGCCTCGCCGCCGAGGATCGCCTCCAGGCTCGCGGTGACCCGGCGCACGCCTGCCAGGTCCGCGCGGTCCGCCGGGCAGCGGTCCAGGTAGTAGCCGTCGACCTTGTACCAGTCGACGAAGCGGTGCGCGTCCGAGACCAGTTCGCCGAACGGGCGGGAGCCGTGGGCGGCGTCGAGGTGTCCGAGGACCCTGACGCCGGCGTTGCGGAGCCGGCCCGCCGCCTCCAGGCAGTGCGGGTCCGGGCGGCTGCCCGGACCGTCCGCGACGTTGAGCACCGCCCAGTGCACCGGGGTGCCCGGGCGGGTCAGTTCGCCCCACTCGACCGGGGCGAGGAGCGGGTGGGCGTACCCGGGCACGCCCACCCCGAGGGCCTCCTTCACGGCCCCGGTGGTCGCGGTCAGATGCGACACGCCGCCTCCATCCAGATGTCGGCGAGCGACTCCTCCAGGTTGATCCGGGGCCGCCAGCCGAGCCGGTCGCGGGCGGTCCGGACGTCGGCCTGCTGCCAGGGGCCGCAGCCGTCGGGGTACGGGTAGGGGGTGGAGGCCAGCTGGTCGGCGATGGTCCCCTCGGTGCGGGGGGCGCCGATCATCGGGCGCTGCGGCATGCCGTGCGGGGCGTCCAGCTCGTGCAGGTTGCCGGCGAAGCCGGCGACCCTGGCGAGGACGGCGGCGGCGTCCCGGAGGCGGACCGCGCGGCCGGTGCCGATGTTGACGACGCCCTGGGCGGCGGAGAGCGAGGCGGCGTGCACGGCCCGCGCCACGTCCCGGACGTCGACGAAGTCCCGCTGTACGCCGAGACCGCTGAGCTTGAGCTCGCCGTCGCCGGCCTGCATGGCCCGGCGCATGGCCTCGGCGAGCCGGCCGAGCGGGGAGCCGGCCGGGGTGCCGGGGCCGACCGGCGAGAAGACGCGGAGGACGACGGCGTCGAGGCCGGAGCCCAGGACGAGTTCGGTCGCGGCGAGCTTCGACACGCCGTACGGGCCGCCGGGGCGGGGTACGGCGTCCTCGGCGGTGGAGGAGCCCGGCTGGCTGGGCCCGTACTCCGAGGCGCAGCCGACCTGGACGAGGCGGGCGCCGCAGCCGCTGCGGCGCAGGGCCTCGCAGACGGTGGCGACGGCGACGGTGTTGTGCCGGGTGAGGTCGCGGGCCCCGCCCCGGGTGGCTCCGGCGCAGTTGACGACGACCCCGGGGTGGACGGCGTCGAGGAACCGGGTCAGCGCGCCCGGGCTGCCGGAGGCCAGGTCGAAGCGGACGTCGGCGTCGTCGCCCCGGCCGAGCGCGGTGAGGTGGACCGCCGGGTCGGCGAGGAGCCGGTCGGCGACGAAGCGGCCGATGAAGCCGTTGGCTCCGAGCAGTAGCACCCTCATCGTGCGGCCCCTTCGTGCCGACCGGCCGTTGCTTGGGCTTGCGGGGTCATGGTCTTCGGTCTCCTTGCGGGGTGATGAGAGGGGTGACGGGTCGCGCCCGAGGCGTCGGCTCCGCGGGTGCGAAAGGGGGTCTCACGGGGTGGCGTGGGCCGAGGCCCGGGAGAGGGAGCCGGTCGCGTGGGCCAGCAGGCCGAGCGCGGCGGCGCCGCAGACGAGGGTGGGGACGACCCCGGGGCCCCAGGTGTCGACGGCGGCGCGCACGGGGGCGGCGAGCGCGTCGAAGCCGGGGACGGGGACGCGGGCGGCGAGGACGCTCGTGAGGGCGAGCGCCTCGGCGGCACTGGCGGCGGCGAGGGCGGCCGAGGCCGTCTCGGGGAAGCCGTGGACGGTGAGGAGGCGGGCGAGCAGCAGGAGCGCGCCGAGGGCGAGGGCGCCGGGGCTGAACCCGGTGACCGCGAGGAGGAGGGCGAGGGCGAGGAGCGGGAGGGCGACGGTGCCGAGAAGCAGCGGGCGGACGCCGGCGGCGAAGTCGGCGAGGCCCCGGCTGTCGCCGATCCGGCGGCGGGCCCGGTCGGCGAAGAGCCGGGCGGACCAGGCGGCGGGCGCGACGGCGAGGGCGAGCGCGAGGAGGGGTCCGGGGGCCAGGTCCCAGGGGCCGTCGGGGCCGCCGCTGAGCACCTGGGTGAGGAGTCCGTCGCCGCAGACCGCGTAGGCCGCGAGCCATCCGGTCCAGAGTCCGGCTGCGGGCACGCCGCCGCCGGCGGGGGCGCGGAGGGGTCCGCGCCGGACGGCGAGGAGGAGCGCGGCGGTGAGCAGCAGGGCTCCGGTGACGCCGACGGCGAGGCGGACGGGGCCTTGGGTGGTGGCGAGTCCGACGCCGGTGAGCGCGAGTCCCTCGGTGAGCTTCCGCTCGCCGACCCTCAGCGG
>NZ_RDBH01000141.1:493111-527041 GCF_008042145.1 Streptomyces sp. adm13(2018) | reverse complement strand
GCACCAGTTCGACCTCTACGCCCTCGGCGCGGCCGGGGAGGGCCGGCCGCGCCGAGGGCGTAGAGGTCGAACTGGTGCTGTCCGAGTCCGCGTACGAGCCGCTCGCACCAGAGTCCGGGCTCACCGGTGGCGTACGGGTAGCCACCCTCCGTGAGCAGTCCGATCCGCACGCGTCTCCCCCCGATCTCCCTTGACGGCGGCCACCGTTGGTCCGGTGACTGGCAGCGGGAAGAACGTAAGCGGAGACACCGGGGGTGCGGCGGACGGTTGTCCGTCGCACCACCGGAAGGGGTGAATGCACGTAACTTTCCCCTCCCGGTAGCGTTCTGTCGCGCTAAGCTGCAGAACGGTCACGGAGGGTCAGGCGGCGGCCACGTCCCGGCATCCCGCACGGCGATCGTTCTTGAGACGGGCGTCTCGTCATGTGATCACCGAGGGTGGGGGTCCGCCTCAACTTCCGGGGTAGACCCAGGGGTTCGGTCGGCACTTGATTCCGCCGATGTCCAGCGACTTCGTCTGCTGCTGCATCACGGGGGCGAGGGCGCCCTCGGTGCCGCAGTTCACATGGCCGTGCCCGAGCCGGTGCCCGACCTCGTGATTGATGAGCATCTGGCGGTACGCGACCATCGCCTTGGGGCCGAAGGTCTCCGAACCCTGCGCCCAGCGGAACGCGTTGATCATGACCCGGTCGGTCTGGGCCGAGTCGCAGGACACGTTCTGGGCCAGGGTGTCGAGCTCGGACTTGGCGCACCAGACGCCGGTGGTGCCGGGACTGGCGAGCGTGATGACGAACTGCGACTCCCCGCTGGAGACGCGCTCGAAGGTCATCTCGCCCTTGCCGGCCCAACTGCGGCGGTCGTTCAGGGTCTTGAAGACCGTCGTGGCGAAGAGGTTCTGGTCGAGAGCGAGCCCCTCCTCGACGTCGATCCGGTAGCGGACCAGCTTCCCCTTGCCGGGGGCCTTCTGGAAGCCGGGCACGGCCTTGAACCGGCCGTTGCCCTTGAGCTTGGGGTCGATCGGGAACTGGAGGGCGAGGAGCTGCTCGTACGTGGGCGGCTTGGCGGCCACGGAGGGCGCGTTCGACGGGACGGCCCGCTGGTCGGAGCGGGACGCGGAGTCCTCCGAGGGCCGCTCGCCGGGCTGCTCGGCGGCGTGGGCGGTGCCCGGCGCCTCGTCCTTCTGGGCGACCTGTCCGGTGACGACGACGGCGAGGACGGTGGCGACGGCGGCGGCCGCGACACCGGTGAGGGTGCGGCCGAGGCCGCCCCGGCCGCTCTGCTCGTCGGCCTCGGTCCCGGTCTCGTGGCGGGGGCCCGGGACGATCGGCGCCCGGGGGGCGTCCTCTTCGGGTTCGGCGGTGCGGGGGGCGCCGTTCCGCGGCGCGTACGGCCGGGCGGCGGATCCCTCCTCGTGCTGCGGGTGCCCGCCCCGGACGGAGCCCCCGTAGACGGGGACGCCGTGCGCGGGGGTGCCGAGGGCCGCGTGCGACCCCGTGTCGTGGATCCCACTGCCGTGCGCGGGAGTTCCGTACACGGGGGTGCCGTAGACCGGGGTGCCGTGCGCCGGCGTCCCCGCCGGGTCCTGGCCGGCGGGCCTGCGGCGGCGTCCGCCGCCGCTCTGCGACGGGCGGGCGGCCTGCGGGCCCGGGGTCCCGACCCGGGCGACCACCGGTTGCTGCCCGGTGTCGGCCACCGAGGGCGCGGCGCCCTTGCGACTGTGTCGTCCCACGCCCCGGATCAGCTCCCGCCGTGATCGGCGATCAGGTCCCGGGCGGCCTGCGCGACCGTCTCGGGGTACTCCATCATCGCCACGTGCCCCGCCTCGGGAAGGGTCAGCAGACGGGAGCCGCGGAACGCCGCGGCCGCCTTGCGGGCCATCCGGTACGAGACGAGCTGGTCGCGCCCACCGTAGACGAGGAGCGTCGGCGCGAGAACCCGTTCGGCCTGACGCCACAGGCCGTGCTGGCCGCCGAGCGTGTAGGCGTCGACGATCCCGCGCGAGGAGCGGGCCATGACCTCCCAGAAGTAGGGGAGTTCCAGGCGCCGTTCCATCTCCTCCACCGCGTGCCGCAGACCCTCGTCGGTGACCCGGCCGGGATCCCCGTAACAGAGGGAGAGGACACCGCGGACGCGCTGCTCGGGCGTCCAGTTCCTCGTGAGCCGCGCGAACGCCGAGGCGACGCCGGGCACCGCGAGCAGCGCCGTGGGCCAGGCCGTGCGCTGGGCGCGCAGCTCCGGCAGCGCCGGCGAGACGAGGGTGAGGGTGCGGACCAGGTCGGGCCGGGCCGCGGCGACGCGGGTGGCGACGGCGCCGCCCAGCGAGTTGCCGAAGAGATGGACCGGTCCGCGCCTCCGGGAGTCCAGCAGCCGGATGACGGCCCGGGCGTGCCCGGTCACCGAGTAGTTGCCGTCGTCGGGCGGCGGCGAGACGCCGAAGCCGGGCAGGTCGACCGCCTCGCCGTCCACGATGTCCGCGAGCAGTGGCATCAGCGTGGACCAGTTCTGCGAGGAACCGCCGAGGCCGTGGACGTACAGCGCGGGCGGCAGGCCGGGTTCGGCGCCGGGCCGGGCCCGTACGGTGAGGGTGAGTCCGGGCAGCGAGACGGAGCGGAGCTCCTCGCCGTCGGCGACCCGTACGGCGCGCTCGGGGCGCGGCGGGGAGGGCGCGGCGGCGGTCCGGGTTTCCGGCAGCTCGGTCGACGACATGGCGGCAATATTACGAGACGATCACGCGCGGAGGCGTGTGGGTGCCGTCACAGGTGCGTGTGCGGCGAGGCGCGACTGCTCCTAGGCTCGAAGAGAGGGCCATCGGAGAGGACCGCGACCCCCGTGCCGGAGGGAACCGCATGACTGTCGATCCGACCGATCCGGACACGTTCGCCGAGGAAGCCGAGAAGGCCGAGAAGGCCAAGGAGGCCGAGGACGGGGACGTCGCGCTGGACGAGGAGACCCCGGAGGCCGACGCGGCCGAGCAGCACACGGAACTGCAGCAGCGCGAGGACGAGCCGCTCACCCGTGTGGAGCGCGATTCGGCGAACGAGGCCGACGCGTCCGAGCAGGCGCGGGTCGTCGCCGTGGACGAGGACGACTACCGCTGAGCGGACGACTCCCGCCGGTTTGTTCGGTTTAATCTTGAATCGACTGTCGACCCGGACGTCCGGTCCGTGAAATTCTGCGTCCGCACCGCGCACAGCCGGGTTACCCAAAAGTACGATGGCGACGCGCGCTACAGCGTGCACGGATCGATTCTTGGGAGGCCGCGTGAGCGCCATCGAGCAGACAGAGGCAGCACGCCCTCGGGGCACGCGCCTGCCGCGACGTGCCCGACGGAACCAGCTCCTCGGAGCCGCCCAGGAGGTCTTCGTCGCCCAGGGGTACCACTCGGCCGCGATGGACGACATCGCCGAGCGCGCGGGCGTCAGCAAGCCGGTCCTCTACCAGCACTTCCCCGGGAAGCTGGAGCTCTACCTCGCCCTGCTCGACCAGCACTGCGAGTCCCTGCTCCTGGCGGTGCGCACGGCCCTCGCCTCCACCACCGACAACAAGCTCCGCGTCGCGGCCACGATGGACGCCTACTTCGCGTACGTCGAGGACGAGGGCGGCGCCTTCCGGCTCGTCTTCGAGTCCGACCTGACCAACGAGCCCGCCGTGCGCGAGCGGGTGGACCGGGTCAGCCTCCAGTGCGCCGAGGCGATCTCGGACGTCATCGCCGAGGACACCGGTCTCTCCAAGGACGAGTCGATGCTGCTCGCCGTGGGCCTCGGCGGCGTCTCGCAGGTCGTCGCCCGCTACTGGCTGTCGAGCGGGTCCGCGATCCCGCGCGACAAGGCGGTGGGACTGCTGACCTCGCTGGCCTGGCGGGGCATCGCCGGCTTCCCGCTGCACCCGGTGGACGGCCAGCTGAGCGCCGAGGGTCACTGAGCGTTCCCGGGGCCTGTTCGCTCCTGGCGTGCGGCCACTGAGCCGTACCCGTCCCCTCACCGGGCTAATGTGTGCAGCGTACGGCGCGGTAGTCCGCGCAACGCTGACCGTTCGGAGGGACATAGCCGTGGAGGTCAAGATCGGCGTGCAGCACGCACCCCGGGAGATCGTTCTGGAGAGCGGGCAGTCCGCCGAGGAGGTCGAGCGCGCCGTGGCCGACGCTCTGGCCGGCAAGGCGCAGCTGCTCAGCCTCTCGGACGAGAAGGGCCGCAAGATCCTCGTGCCGGCCGAGAAGATCGCGTACGTGGAGCTCGGCGAGCCCGCCGTGCGTCGCGTGGGCTTCGGCGCTCTCTGAGCCCGAGATGTGACGGGAAGGGCCCGGTGGACTTCGGTCCACCGGGCCCTTCGCTGTTCGGTCCGCGGGGCCCTCGCCGTTCGGTCGACCGGGCCTCTCGCCCGGCCTTCGCCGGGCGGGCCCGGCCGCCGTCGCGCCCCGCCCCGATGTGTCCGTATGACCACGTCAGGGGGTACGGGATGATTGCGTTCCGAGGCACTTGGGTAGGTACGCGTACGACCGCAACACCCGCCCCGCAGCCCCCCGCGAGGTGATTGACTGTGCTCCTGGAAGCCCTCGGCTCCGCCCTCCTCGGCTTCGCCCTGGCCTGGGCCGCCGTGCACCGGCTGCCCGACCGCCTCCCCGTCCGGGCGAGGGTCCTCGCCACCGGCACGCTGGGCGCCGTCTTCGGCGCGCTCGTCACACACGGGGCCCTCGGCCCCGGTCACTTCCTCGCCACCCTCATCGGTGCGGTGGCGGTGGCGGCGGTGCTGCTCTCCCTGCTCATCCGCCCGGCCTCGCGCCGGCTGCGGCGATCAGCGGCGGCGTGAACAGCGCCGCACACCCCTCCCCCGTGAGCCCGACCGCACACGCGGCCGTGAGCCCGGCCGTACGCACGGCTCCGCGCCGGCGTACGGGAGCGCGTCCGTACGGGTAGGGCTCAGGCGGCCAGACCGAGCGCGGCCATGCGCTTGGTGTGGGCCTCGGTGATCCGGGAGAACATCCGGCCGACCTCCGCCAGGTCGAACCCGTCCGCGACACCCCCGACGAGCATGGTCGACAGCGCGTCGCGCTCGGCGACCACCCGCTGCGCCTGGGAGAGCGCCTCGCCCATCAGGCGGCGCGCCCAGAGCGCGAGCCGGCCGCCGACGCGCGGGTCGGCGTCGATCGCGGCGCGGACCTTCTCCACGGCGAAGTTGCCGTGACCGGTGTCGTCGAGCACGGAGACGACGAGCCCGCGGGTGTCGGAGTCGAGACGGGCCGCGACCTCGCGGTAGAAGTCACTGGCGATCGAGTCGCCGACGTACGCCTTGACCAGGCCCTCCAGCCAGTCCGACGGCGCGGTCTGGCGGTGGAAGTCGTCGAGCGCCTTGGCGAAGGGCTCCATGGCCTCGGTGGGCTCGGCGTCGACGGCGGCGAGCCGGTCGCGCAGCCGCTCGAAGTGGTGGAACTCGGCGGAGGCCATCTTCGCCAGCTCCGCCTTGTCCGCGAAGGTCGGCGCCAGCTTGGCGTCCTCGGCGAGCCGTTCGAAGGCCGCGAGCTCCCCGTAGGCGAGGGCGCCGAGGAGGTCGATCACGGCGGCGCGGTACTGCGGCTCGGTGGAAGCCGTCGCCCAGTCCTTGGCGGCGATCCCGGTCGGTGTGGCGTTGTCAGGCGTCTCCATGGAGCGCACAATAGCCCGCTCGGACCCCCGGGTAAGGCGCCGGCCAGTCAGTGTGACCGTGCCCTCATCGTCATTTCTCCCAACACACATGCGCGAATCCGGGGTACAGTGATAAGGCGCCCGCCGAGTATGCGGACATGCTTTCGCACGTTCGGACGTATGCGGTGGGCCGACTCATGAATGAGGATGCCCGGTCGGTGGCCCGATCGGCTCCGGCCCGACAGCCCTTCCGGCGGACCCGCGGAGGGGTCACCTCAGCGGTACGACGCTCGAGCGACGGCAGTGGTCCCGTGCCACCCGGCAGCGATCCCCAGGATCGCGCCGGCACAGTTCCCGGCACGGTACGACCCCCTTCGTTCGCCTCGTCCCGCGTCCACAGAAGAGGCAGCACCCTGACTACGACTTTCCGAGACCTCGGAATCCTTCCCGAGACGGCCGAAGCCCTTGAGGCGGTCGGCATCGTCAACCCCTTCCCCATCCAGGAGATGACCCTTCCGGTCGCCCTCACCGGCACCGACGTCATCGGCCAGGCCAAGACCGGCACGGGCAAGACCCTCGGTTTCGGCCTCCCCATCCTGGAGCGCGTCACCGTCCCGCTGGACGTCGAGGCCGGCCGGGCGAAGCCCGAGCAGCTGACCGACGCCCCGCAGGCGCTCGTCGTCGTCCCCACCCGCGAGCTGTGCCAGCAGGTCACCAACGACCTGCTGACCGCCGGCAAGGTGCGGAACGTCCGCGTACTCGCGATCTACGGCGGCCGGGCGTACGAGCCCCAGGTCGAGGCCCTGAAGAAGGGCGTCGACGTCATCGTCGGCACCCCCGGCCGCCTGCTCGACCTGGCCGGCCAGAGGAAGCTCGACCTGTCCCACGTCAAGGTCCTCGTCCTGGACGAGGCCGACGAGATGCTCGACCTGGGCTTCCTGCCCGACGTCGAGAAGATCATCAACATGCTTCCGGCGAAGCGCCAGACCATGCTGTTCTCGGCGACCATGCCGGGCGCGGTCATCGGCCTGGCCCGCCGCTACATGTCGCAGCCGACGCACATCCGCGCCACCTCGCCCGACGGCGAGGGCGTGACCGTCGCCAACATCAAGCAGCACGTCTACCGCGCGCACAACATGGACAAGCCGGAGATGGTCTCCCGCATCCTGCAGGCCAACGGCCGCGGGCTCGCGATGATCTTCTGCCGCACCAAGCGCACGGCGGCCGACATCGCCGAGCAGCTGGAGCGGCGCGGCTTCGCCTCCGGCGCCGTCCACGGCGACCTCGGCCAGGGCGCCCGCGAGCAGGCGCTGCGCGCCTTCCGCAACGGCAAGGTCGACGTGCTCGTCTGCACCGACGTCGCCGCCCGCGGCATCGACGTCGAGGGCGTCACGCACGTCATCAACTACCAGTCCCCCGAGGACGAGAAGACCTTCCTGCACCGCGTGGGCCGCACCGGCCGCGCGGGCAACAAGGGCACGGCCGTGACGCTGGTCGACTGGGACGACATCCCGCGCTGGCAGCTCATCAACAAGGCCCTCGAACTGAACTTCCACGACCCGGTGGAGACGTACTCCTCGTCCCCGCACCTCTACGAGGAGCTGGACATCCCGGCGGGCACCAAGGGCATCCTGCCCCGCGCCGAGCGGACCCGTGCGGGTCTGGGCGCGGAGGAGCTGGAGGACCTGGGCGAGCCCGGCGGACGCCGTGCGCGCGGCCCGAAGAACGACAGGTCCGAGCGGACCGAGGAGCGCCCGGAGCGGACGCGGACCCCGCGTCAGCGTCGGCGCACCCGTGGCGGCGAGGCCGGCGACGCCGTGGCCCCGGCCGTCGAGACCCCGGCCGTCGAGGCCGCGCCGGTGACGGACGAGGCGAAGGCCGAGGCCGGCCCGCGCACCCCGCGTCGCCGCCGCCGCACCCGCGTCGGTGCCCCCGGCTCCGAGCCGCAGGCCCAGGCGCAGACCGCGCCGTCGGCTCCGGCCGCCCGGACCGTGGTCGAGCCGGCCGCTCCGGCGCCGGTGGCCGAGGCCCCCGTCGTCGAGGCCCCGGCCGAGCCGAAGGCCCCGCGCCGTCGCGGCCGTGCCGCCGCCCGTCCGGAGACCGCGCCCGCCGCCGCGGTCCAGGAGTCGGCCCCGGCCCCGCGCCGTCGCCGGCCCCGGGTCCGCCCGGTCGAGGACACCGTGTCGTTCCAGACGGTCGAGACGGCCGCGGCCGCCCTGCGTGCCGCGCGGACCGTGGAGGCGCCCGTCGCCGCCGTGGTCGTCGAGGCCCCGGTCGCCGAGGAGCCGAAGAAGGCCCCGCGCCGCCGCACCGCCCGGAAGGCCGTGGCGGAGCCCGTCGCGGCCGTGGTCGCCGCTCCCGTGGTGGCCGAGCCGGTCGCGGTCGTGGTGGCCGAGCCCGCCGCACCCGTCGCCGAGGCCGCCGTGGTGACGGCCGAGGTGCCCGCGCCGCGCCGCCGTCGGGTGGTGCGGAAGGCCGCCGGTTCGCCGGTGACCGCCGCCCCGGTCGTCGAGCCCGTCGTCGAGGCGGCGCCCGCGCCGGTCGTCGAGGAGCCGAAGGCGCCGGTCCGGCGCCGGGTGGTCCGCAAGGCCGCCGGTTCGCCGGCCTCGTCGACCGCGGCCGAGACCGTGATCGTCACGGCCCCGGTCGTCATCGAGACCGCCCCGGCCGCCGTGGTGGCCGAGGAACCGGTCGCGGAGCCGAAGAAGGCCACGCGACGCCGTACGACGAAGAAGGCCGCCGCGGAGCCGGTCTCCGAGGCCGCCGAGGTCCCGGTCGTCGAGGAGGCCCCCAAGGCCCCGCGCCGACGCACCACCAAGAAGGCCGTCGCGGCCGAGGCGCCCGACGCGTCGGAGCCGAAGACGCCCCGTCGCCGTACGACGAAGAAGGCCGCCGCGGCACCGGTGGCCGAGGCCACCGAGGAGGCCCCGAAGGCCCCGCGCCGACGCACCACGAAGAAGGCGGCGGCGGCTCAGCCGGAAGGCTGATCGCACCCGCCCTTCACGGCCGAGGCCCGGCCCCCTATCGGGGGCCGGGCCTCGGCCGTACGGTCTCAAGCCTCGGGCCTCGGGCGTACGGTCCCGGGGACCAGGCCGCTGCCGTACGGTCCCGGGGGTCAGGCCTGGGTCGTCCGGTCCCGCGCGCCCGCCCCGTCCCGGGTGCTGGGCCCCGGTGCTCCGGTGGCGCACCCCCGTCCCGGCCAGGCCCCCCGGGCCGGGTCCCGTAGGCGCGGTTACAGTCCAGACATGAGCAAGCCCCGGTCCCTCGTTCTGCCTTCCGGTACCCGTGTCCGCCACCTCGTGACCGCGCGCGGGGACTTCGCCGTGCTCGACTCCGGGCCCCGGGGCGAGCGGCGCGGGACCGTGCTGCTGCTGCCCGGGTACACCGGCAGCAAGGAGGACTTCCTCGCGCTGCTCGGTCCGCTGAGCGAGGCCGGTTACCGGGCCGTGGCCGTGGACGGGCGCGGCCAGTACCAGTCCCCGGGTCCCCGCGGCCGGGCCGGCTACCGCCGCCGGGCGCTGGCCCTCGACGCGGTCGCGCAGGCCTCCGCGCTCGGCGACGGCCCGGTCCATCTGCTCGGCCACTCGTTCGGCGGTCTGGTGGCCCGCGCGGCCGCCTCGCTCGCCCCGGCCGCCTTCCGTTCGCTCACCCTGCTCTCCTCGGGCCCCGGCCGGGTCGCCCGGCCGCAGCGGATCCGGGTGCGCGCGCTGCGCGTCGCCCTCGCGTTCCTGTCGAAGGAGCGGGTGTGGCAGGCGATGTGCTGGCTGGACAGCCGGGGCGAGGAGCCGGACACCGACGACGCGCCGGAGCTCGCGGGTTTCCTGCGGCGGCGCTGGATGCGGACCCGGATCGCACAACTGACGGGCGCGGGCAAGCTGCTGCTCAGCCGTCAGGACGGCGCGGCGGAGCTGGCCGCGCTGCGCATGCCGCTGCACATCGCGTACGGGGCGGACGAGATGGTCTGGCCGACGGCGGAGCTCGCGGCGGCGGCCGCCCGCACGGGCGCGCACCACACGGTCGTGGCGGGCGCCGGCCACTCCCCCAACGTGTCGCACCCGCGGGAGCTGACGGACCGCCTCACCGGCTTCTGGGAGCGGGCGGCGGCCCCCGCCGGCGTCGCCTCCGCCCGCTGATCCCGGCCCCCCGGCTGCCGGCGGGCGCGCTCAGAACTGCGCCTTGAGGTGCTGCCAGAAGCCGTCCCGCAGGGAGCGCCGGAGCCCCGCGTGGCCGCGCAGGGAGCGGCTGAGCAGCCGTTCCGCCTCGACGAGCAGGTCCTGGTCGACGGGGCCCGGCAGATAGGGCGCGCCCGGCAGCAGCTCGGCGAGCCGGTCCCGGCCGCGCTCGCCGAGCCAGGTCGCGGCGATCTGGGCGCCGACGAACCGCACCTCCTCGCGGGACGGCGGCGGCTCGCCCTCGTTCTCGTACGTCGTGACGGGGCGGCGGGTGACGTACGGGCGGCAGAAGTCGAGCTCGAAGGTGCGCTGGCTGTCGACCTCCCAGAGGAGCGCCTCCGCCTGGTTGCGGCCCTCGGCGGCCTCGATGCCCCAGAGGTGGACGCGGGCGCCGTAGCCCTGGGCCGCCTCGACGGCCGAGACGAGGTCCTCGTCGCCGCCGACGAGCGCGGCGTCGCTGATGGCGCGGTGGCGGGCGAGCGACTCCAGGTCGGTGCGGATGAGGGAGTCGACGCCCTTCTGCTGGTTGTTGGCGTTGAGGTTGCCGAGGCGCACCTTGACGTCGGGAAGCTCGGCGATGGCCTGCTGCTCGGGGGTGTGGATACGGCGTCTGGCACCGTCGTACCAGTAGACGCGGAGCAGTCTGCTGTCGGCGAAGATCGTGCGGGCCTTGTCGATGAAGGCGTCGATGAGGCCCTCCGCGTCGAGGTCGAAGGAGCGCCGGTCCTCGGTTCCCGTCACCAGCAACCCGGCCGCAGCATGGACGTAACCTGCGTCGACGAAGATGGCGTGGGTGGAAGGGGTCTTGGCGACCTCGGCCAGCATCCGCTGGAGGAGCTCGTTGGTGCGCTCCAGGCGCGCGTCGAGGGCGCTCAGGCGGGCGTCGGTCTCGGTCACCCGAGTGGTGTCTGCGTCGTTCATACGCGGCTCATTCTCCGCCGCTCGGGGTCCGGCCGCCACACCCTCCTACCCGCCAGTAGTTAGACATCCGAAAATTTTCCTTAGCGTAAGGAATGTTTGCAGGATGCATGTCGTTGGACCCATACGTAACGCAGTTCTCCATCAGGAGGATCAACTCAGACGAAGGGAGAAGCCCGTGCGCTTCGAAATCCTGCGACTCGACGACATCGACGGCACGCCCGTCGACCGGACCGTCGTGGACGCCGCCTCCGTCAACCGGATCGTGCAGCAGGCCGCCTCGATCGGCCAGCGCATCTGGATCCGCCCCGCCGAGACCTCGGCCTCGTAACAGGTCGGGTCCGCCTCAACGCACCGCGCCCCCGCATGGACTTCGCAGCAGCGGAATCCGTACGGGGGCGCAGTGGTGTCCGGGCGCGCTCGGCCGACGGGCCGGGGGCGCCTCCGGGCGCGTCAGGCGTTCTGGATCACCTGGGTCACGCCGTTGATGATCTGCTGCACCGCGATGGCGGAGAGCATCATGCCGGCGAGCCGGGTGACGAGGACGACGCCGCCGTCCTTGATGACCCGGATGATCACCAGCGAGTAGCGCATGGTCAGCCAGAGCACGACGTGCATGGCGACGATGGCGGCCCAGACGGAGACCTGCGCGGCCGCGCCGTCGGCGTTCTGGACGGCGAGGATGACCGAGACGATGGCGCCGGGGCCGGCGAGCAGCGGCATGCCGAGCGGGACCAGGGCGACGTTGACGTCCTTGGTCTGCTTGGGCTCGTCGGTCTTGCCGGTGAGCAGGTCGAGCGCGATGAGCAGCAGCAGGAGGCCGCCCGCGATCATCAGCGCGGGGACCGAGACGTGCAGGTAGTCCAGGATCTGCTGGCCGAGCAGACCGAAGACGCCGATGACCCCGAAGGCCACGGCGACGGCCTGCCAGGCCATCCGGCGCTGGACCTTGGCGGCGCGGCCGGAGGTGAGGGCCAGGAAGATCGGGGTGATCCCGGGGGGATCCATGATCACGAAGAGGGTCAGGAACAGCGAGCCGAAGACGGCGACGTCGAACACGGTGGGGTGCCTTGCGGGAGATGCGAACGGTGGGGTGTGGCCCGGCCCGCGGAATGTGGGATTCCGAGGGCGGGGCAGGAGGAACGCCGCCCCTCGTGACGGCACGGAGCCGACAGGGGGCGGACCAGGAAGAAGCGGAGCGCCGGGCGGACGCGGCCCGCACCGGGCGGACCTCGCGGCCGGCCGGGGGAACGGGCCCCCCGGAGGGACCCGGACTCGGTGGAGCCCGGAGACCGGCGGCCGCAGCGAGCCGGCTACGCGGGGGCGTACGACCTCGGGCCTGACGGACGCCGGGCCTTGCGGAACCTGGGCCGGACGAGCCCCAGGCCCGATAAGCCCCGGACCGGACCAGCCCCGGCCATGACCGGGCCCCGGTCGTACGCGCCTTGGGCCGTACGCCCCTGGGCCGGACGAGCCCCGGACCGGAAGGCTCCGAGCCAGACCATCCCGGGCCGGACCGGCCGTAGGTTGCCGCGCTCCGGGCCCGACGGGCCCTAGGCGGCGGGTCCCCCCGCGCCGGGGACGGGGAAGGCTCCCGCGGCACGGCGGGTGATCTCGCCGTAGATCTCGGGGTCGGTCGTGTATTCGCCGAGGCGGCAGGTCTTGCGGCTGCCGTGGTAGTCGCTGGAGCCGGTGGCCAGCAGACCCAGCTCCTTCGCGAGCCCGCGCAGCCGCGCCCGCGTCGCCTCGTCGTGGTCCATGTGGTCGACCTCGATGCCGTCGAGTCCGGCCTCGGCGAGCCGGGCTATCGAGGCCTCGGGCAGCACCTGCCCGCGCTTGACGGCGAGCGGGTGCGCGAAGACGGTGACGCCGCCGGCCGCCTTGACCAGGCGGATGGCGTCGATCGGGTCGAGCTCGTGCTTCCCGACGTACGCCCGGGCGCCGTCGGCGAGCCACTCGGGCGTGAACGCGCCGGACACGTCCCGGACGACCCCGAGCTCGACGAGCGCCTCGGCCACGTGCGGACGGCCCACGGAGCCGTCGCCGGCGATCCGGGCGACCTGCTCCCAGGTGATGGGGACGCCGAGGTCCTGGAGCTTGCCGACCATGGCCCGCGCGCGCGGGACCCGGTCGTCGCGGACGAGTTCGCGCTCGGCGAGGAGGGCGGGCTCCTCGGGGTCGAAGAGGTACGCGAGCAGGTGCAGGCCGATGCCGTCGATCCGGCAGGAGAGCTCGGCGCCGGTGACGAGGGTCAGCCCCTCGGGCAGCGCCGCGATCGCCTCCGCGTGGCCCCGGGTGGTGTCGTGGTCGGTCAGCGCGACGACGTCGAGTCCGGCGGCGGCCGCGTTGCGGACGAGCTCGGCCGGGGAGTCGGTGCCGTCGGAGGCCGTGGAGTGGGTGTGCAGGTCGATGCGCACGACGCGGTACTCCAGGGCTTCGGCACGGACGAGGGACGCTCCAGCATAACGGGCGAATCGAACACGCCCGTACGACAGGAGACGGCCGGAGACGGCCGGAGACGGCCGGAGACGCCCGGAGACACGCGCATCGGCGGCCGGGCCGGGGGGCGGGGACGGGCCTCAGCCCAGACGCCCGGAGACGACCGCGCCGGCGGCCAGGCGCGTACGGCCGGAGACGGCCGGAGACGCCCGCACCGGCCCCCGGACCAAGCCCCGCCCTCAGCCCAGCAGTCGCGGCGTCAGCGCCCCGCACGGCAGGAGTTCGACCTCCGCGCCGGCGTCCCGCAGGTCCGTCAGGACCAGTTCGTCGTACATCAGGAGGCCCGACTGCTCGGGCCAGACGATCGCCCACAGCCAGAGGCCGCGCGCCTCCCCCGCGAACACCGCGCGGTCCTCCGGGGCGCCGCTGACGTGCCAGAGCGCCGTCGGGCGTCCGGCGGCGAGGACCTTGGTCTGCGGGGGCTTGTCGATGGCCATGCCCGCCCCGGGGTCGGGGCCGTCGATGCCGGCGTACCGCGCGCCGAGGCCGACGCCGAGCTCCTCGGCGACCAGCAGCAGTTCGCCGATGCCGCCCAGGGGGCCGGGTCCCGAGCAGGCGACGGCGGTGGCGCGTCCGCCGCTGCGGTCGTCGCCCGCGTACGCGACTCCGGTGAAGAGCCAGCCGACGGGCAGGGGCCACGGCATCCAGACCGGGACGTGGGACCGGTGCACCACGACACCGAGGGCCTCGACGCTGGGCGGGATCACGGGCTGGAGCGGGTGCACCGAGCCGTGCACGTCACACTGCCAGGAGTCGGCGAAGAGTCCGGGCGCCCTGACCCGGCCACCGCACTTCGGACAACTGGGTTCGCCCCTCATAGGGCTCAACGGTCCTACCACCGGAGCCCCGCGTCAAGGACGATCACCGACGATCACCCGTCCGGCCCGTGGCGTTCACCCCGCACCACCCGACCATATAGATGTAACTTGCATTCATTAGCTTGTCTAACTTATTCTGTGTACATCGCAATCATCTCGACGCGGAGGAGCGGACCCATGGAGAGAGCAGAGGAAGGCTTCGGCGGAGGCGGCATCCTGCGCCAGCCCCCGGCGGTCTGGGCCACGGCCGGCGCGTCCGTCGTCGCCTTCATGGGCATCGGCCTGGTCGATCCGATCCTGCCGTCGATCGCCCGGGGCCTGGACGCGACACCCAGCCAGGTGTCGCTGCTCTTCACCTCGTACTTCCTCATCACCGCCGTCGCGATGCTGGTGACCGGCTTCGTCTCCAGCCGGATCGGCGGCCGCCGGACCCTGCTGGCCGGACTCGCGCTGGTCGTCGTCTTCGCGGCCCTCGCCGGCACCTCGGACTCCGTCGGCCAACTCGTCGGCTTCCGGGCCGGCTGGGGACTCGGCAACGCCCTCTTCGTCTCGACCTCGCTCGCCGTGATCGTCGGCGCCGCGGCCGGCGGCAGCGCGGCCGCGATCCTGCTCTACGAGTCGGCGCTCGGCCTCGGCATGGCCTGCGGGCCGCTGGTCGGCGCCGTGCTCGGCGACGCGAGCTGGCGCTACCCCTTCTTCGGCACGGCCGCGCTGATGGCGGTCGGCTTCCTCTGCATCGCGGTCTTCCTCAAGGACCAGCCGAAGCCGGCCCGCAAGACCTCACTGCTCGACCCGATCCGGGCCCTGAGCCACGGCGGACTCGCCTCGGCCGCGGCCGCCGCGTTCTTCTACAACTACGCGTTCTTCACGGTGCTCGCCTTCACCCCGTTCGTCCTGGACATGTCCCCGTACCGGTCCGGCGCGGTGTTCTTCGCCTGGGGCGTGCTGCTCGCCGTCTCCTCGGTGCTGGTGGCCCCCCGGCTCCAGCGGCGCTTCGGTTCGCTCACGGTGCTCGGCGGCTCGCTCGTGCTCCTCGCGGCCGACGTGGTGGTGCTCGGCTACGGCAGCCACACGACCGCGGTCGTCTGCACGGTCCTGTCGGGCGTGTTCATCGGCGTCAACAACACCGTCTTCACCGAACTCGCCCTGGGCGTCTCGGACGCGCCGCGCCCGGTGGCCAGCGCCGGCTACAACTTCGTCCGCTGGTTCGCCGCGGCGGCGGCCCCGTTCTTCGCTCCGAAGATCGAGGAGTGGAGCAATGTCCACATGCCGTTCGTGGTGGCCGGTGTGGCCGCGGCGCTCGGCGCCCTGGTCGTCCGGGTCCGCCGCGGCTCCCTCGTTCCCGCTGCCGTGGAGCCCGCCCCCGAGCGCGTCGCGCCGGAGGGTGCCGAGGTCCTCGCCGGCTGAGCGCGCCGGAGGCCGGCCGCCGCACGGGGTGGACCCGCGGTGGCCGGTTTGGGGTGCACGGCCCGGGCAACACGGGAGCCATGAGAGGCATCGACTCCGTCATAAGAACCGTGGCCCACGTCCTCGCCGGCATCCTGGTCGTGTGGATCGCCCTGGACCTGCTCGACGCCAACCGGGCGAACACCGTCGTGGGCTGGTTCCACAGCGCCGCGGACTGGCTCGCGGGCTGGTCGATCGGACTGTTCGACGTCGCCAACCAGACCCTCCAGGTGCTGCTCGACTACGGCATCCCCGCGGTGGTCTACGTGGTGATCGCCAATCTCGTCGCCAGCAGGGCCGTCGCCCGCCGGGCGTGAGCGCGCGCCGGTGGGCGGAGTCCCCGGACGGACCGCGAACGCGCGGAGCCGGCCCGGGGAAACCCGTCCCGTCCGGCACCCCGGACGGACCGCGGGAAGACCCGCGCCGTCGCCCGCCCTCAGTCGAGCCGGACGGACCCGCGCAGCGGATCGCGCAGGTCCGTGCCCTGCGCCAGCCAGCGCTCCTCCAGCGCCTGGGCCCCGTGGACCCGCTTCCACGCCGCCTCGTTGGCGGTCATCGGCAGCAGCGGCAGGAAGCGCACCGGGTCCATCGGCTCGTCCAGCTCCAGATCCTCGACGAGGCCCCCCGACCCGGCCACCAGGACCGAGCTGAAGGCGGCGCCCGGCCAGAGCGGGTCGCCGACGTCGAGCGAGGCGCCCGCGGCCACGACGACGCCCTCGACCTGCGGGGTCGCGGCGAGGACCGCGAGCGGGCGCAGCACCTTGTCGGTGTCGGCGAGACCGGCCCGTACGGTCAGGACGAGCTCGGCGCGCGGACCCTTCACGGGGTCGGCGAGCGCGGCGGTCGGATCGGCCATCGGCTGTGCGGACATGCCGAGGGTCGCGTACCGCACGAGGTCGCCCTCGACGAAGCGGAGCACCTCGATCCGGTCCGTGCCGAGGAACGTCACCGCGGCCCGCGCGTCAGGCTCCCCGAGCGCCGTCCGCAACCGGGCCTCGACCAGAGCAAGAACTTCTCCCATGTCCTGAGCATAAAGCGCGTATGGAACGGGCAAAGGACAGGATTGACCCTCAGTCGGCTGATAGTCTTGGCCGCTGGTCGGGAGTCCCGAACTCCCGACTACTCGTCACACGTCATCCCTCACGAGGGACCGGCCGGAGGAGGTGGGGCTGCGATGGACCGAAGTCGATCGGGCAGTACCAGCCGCTCTTCCGCCCCGCACCCGAGCCCGGTGCGTACGCACTTCCGGTGATCTCCGGCCCGTGTCGCCCACGGGGTCCGCCCTCTCCGGCATCTCGCACGACGGAAGAGCATCTCGCCTTTGCCTGTCTGTAGCGAACGCCGTCACCGCGATCCCTCGGTGCCGCCCGCTTTGTGGACGACGTAGCTCCACGTCCCCATTCCGGGCAGTTCCACGCTCGCCGACGGCTTCTCCGTGAAGGAGCATGCCCATGTCGATGATCCGTGACCTGCGCGCCGCCGTCCGTCCGAGCCTGCGGCACCCCCTGCGCAAGACCCCCACCACGTACACCTCGTACGACCCCACCCGCGACCACACGGCCTCCAGCGCCGTGGTCGACTGCGCCGTCTACCGCGACGGACGCCGGGTCGACGACCGCGAGTGCCTCACCCCGCGCGGCGCCATGAGCCGGGTGCGGGAGAAGGGCGGCTTCGCCTGGATCGGCCTGCACGAGCCGACCGAGGCCGAATTCGCGGGAATCGCGGCCGAGTTCGGGCTGCACCCGCTCGCCGTCGAGGACGCCGTCCACGCCCACCAGCGGCCCAAGCTGGAGCGCTACGACGACACCCTCTTCACCGTCTTCAAGACGATCCACTACGTCGAGCACACCGAACTCACCGCCACCAGCGAGGTCGTCGAGACCGGCGAGGTGATGTGCTTCACCGGTCCCGACTTCGTCATCACCGTCCGGCACGGCGGCCAGGGCTCCCTGCGCAACCTGCGGCACCGGCTCCAGGGCGAGCCCGAACTCCTCGCCAAAGGGCCCTCGGCGGTGCTGCACGCCCTCTCCGACCACGTCGTCGACGGCTACATCGCGGTCGCCGACGCGGTCGAACTCGACATCGACCAGCTGGAGATCGACGTCTTCTCGCCGGCCGCGAAGGGCTCGACGCGCGGTACGGACACCGGCCGGATCTACCAACTGAAGCGCGAGGTACTGGAGTTCAAGCGGGCCGTCACCCCGCTGCTCCGGCCGATGCAGCTGCTCTCGGAGCGGCCGATGCGGCTGGTCGACCCCGACATCCAGAAGTACTTCCGGGACGTCGCCGACCACCTCGCCCGCGTCCAGGAGCAGGTCGTCGGCTTCGACGAACTGCTGAACTCGATCCTCCAGGCCAACCTGGCGCAGGCGACCGTCGCGCAGAACGAGGACATGCGCAAGATCACCTCGTGGGCGGCGATCGTCGCCGTCCCCACGGCGGTCTGCGGCGTGTACGGCATGAACTTCGACCACATGCCCGAGCTGCACTGGAGGTACGGCTACCCGATGGTGCTGACCGGCATCGTCGCGATCTGCCTCACCATCCACCGCACGCTCAAGCGCAACGGCTGGCTCTAGGGTGTCGCCGGGGCATCCCCTAGGCTTCGGGCCATGACTGAAGAGCTGCTCGGGTCCGCCCTCGTCGAGGAGGCCACGAAGAAGTCCGGCCTGGTGTGGGTCCGCGGCACCGGCCCGGCCCGCGCGCTCTGGCACGTCTGGTCCGACGGCGCCGCGTTCGTCGTCGGCGACGGCCCCGGCGAGCAGCCGCTGCCCGGACTGGTGGACGGCGGGACGGCCGAGGTCACGGTCCGCAGCAAGGACAAGGGCGGCCGGCTGGTCGCCTGGACGGCCGCCGTACGGGAGATCGCGCACGGCACCGAGGAGTGGGGCGCGGCGGTCGCCGAGCTGAAGGGCAAGCGGCTCAACGCGCCCGACGGCGAGGCCATGACGGACCGCTGGGGGCGCGAGTGCCGCGTCCTGCGGCTCGACCCCCGCTCCTCGACCACGCAGCTGCCGGACGGCTCCCTGGCGGCCGTGCCGCTGCCCTCGGCCGCCACGACCCGCGACGCGGTGCCCGCCGGGCTCCCCCGGCTGCTGCTCAAGAAGCGCCGCGGACACCGCTGACCAGCCCGCCGCCGCGGCCGCCCGGGAGCGCCCCAGGGTCAGGTGCTCGGCAGCTGCTTGCCGTAGTCGAGGATCTCCTCCTGCGACGGCTCGGACAGCGGGAAGTCCTTGTTCCATTCGGAGAGCACGACGAGGCCCGCTCCCCCGCCCCGCGCGAACTGCAGCGGGTACGGGTCCCCCT
Organism: Streptomyces sp. adm13(2018); assembly: GCF_008042145.1. GTDB lineage: Bacteria > Actinomycetota > Actinomycetes > Streptomycetales > Streptomycetaceae > Streptomyces. The sequence continues at coordinate 508,265 of NZ_RDBH01000141.1, read as the reverse complement.
GCAGGGCCACGTCGAGGGTGCCGCCCTCGCCGTCCGCGCCGCCCTTGACCTTGATCGTCCGGACCCCGCCGATCTGGTCCCGGTCGCCCTTGACCTTCTCGCCGTGCAGCCCGGTCAGCCCGGTGAGCAGCAGGTCCATGTCGGTGAACCCGCGCAGCTGCTTGTACGCCGGGTCGCCCTGCGGCACCTTCACGTACTTGTCGTCGAGCTTGTCGGCGGCCTCGGCGTCCGCCTCGCTGGGCTCGCCGCCGCCCTCCGCGCCGTGCGACCAGAAGTCCGCGTCCGCCTTCAGATAGAGCGCCTCGCCGACCCGCAGCAGCTCGAAGGTGCTGTTCTTCGTCGTCACCGAGCCGGTGGCGCCGTCCTGCCGCAGGCGCATGTTGAGCTTGAAGGTGTCGCCCTTGCTGACCAGGGTGCCGGAGAGCCGCACCGCGGCGGCGCCGTCCGCGGCGGCCCGTGCCTTCCCCTCGATCTCGGCCGCCGACAGCTTCCCGACCCCGTTGGTCCCCTCGTCCGGATCGGCGGCGCAGGCCGTGAGCCCCACGGTCAGCCCGGCGCAGAGCGCGAGCGGCACGACGGCCCGGTGGATACGCGACGACGCGGCACGAACTGCCATCGGCGCTGCCTCTCATGTCGTGGGGGGGGGGACACGGACCGCGGCCCTGCGGGGAGACCCGGGGCGGCGGCCCTCTGTGCTGCCGGTTGTCGCCGGTCGGACGGCCGGCGTGCCGGTGGGGACGGCAGACCGCAGCGTACCCGGGCCGGGCGGCGGGCCCCGCAGCAGCCGTACGGAGGTGCTGCCGGGGCGGTGTGGAACGGCACGGGCTAGCCTGAACGCGGCAAAGCTCTGCAATGACTCGATTCGTACGGCACCGAGGAGGCGCGTGGCATGGCGGCAGGCGCCCCCAGGATCTTCGTCTCCCATCTCGCCGGGGTCCCGGTCTTCGACCCCGTCGGCGACCAGGTCGGCCGGGTCAGCGACCTGGTCGCGATGCTGCGCGTCGGCCGCCGGCCGCCGCGGCTGCTCGGCATGGTCGTGGAGGTGCTCAGCCGGCGCCGGGTGTTCGTCCCGATGACCCGGATCACGGGCGTGGAGTCCGGCCAGGTCATCACCACCGGTGTGGTCAACATGCGCCGCTTCGAGGCGCGCCCCACCGAGCGCCTCGTCCTCGGCGAACTCCTCGACCGGCGCGTCCGGCTCGTGGGGCCCGGCGGGCAGGAGGGCGAGGAGGTCACCGTCCTCGACGTCGCCATCCAGCAGCTGCCCGCCCGCCGCGACTGGGAGATCGACAAGGTCTTCGTCCGCAAGGGCAAGAGCGGGGTGCTGAGCCGCCGGGGCGAGACGCTGACCGTCGAGTGGTCGGGCGTCACCGGCTTCTCCCTGGAGGAGCACGGGCAGGGCGCCGAGAACCTGGTCGCCACCTTCGAGAAGCTGCGCCCCGCCGACCTCGCCAACGCGCTGCACCACCTGCCGCCCAAGCGGCGCGTCGAGGTCGCCGCCGCCCTGGACGACGACCGGCTGGCCGACGTCCTGGAGGAGCTGCCGGAGGACGACCAGATCGAGATCCTCGGCAAGCTGAAGGAGGAGCGGGCGGCCGACGTCCTGGAGGCGATGGACCCGGACGACGCGGCCGACCTGCTGTCCGAGCTGCCGGAGGAGGACAAGGAGCGGCTGCTGACCCTGATGCGGCCCGACGACGCCGCCGACGTGCGCCGCCTCCTGGCGTACGAGGAGCGCACCGCCGGCGGCCTGATGACGACCGAGCCGATCGTGCTGCGGCCGGACGCCACGGTCGCGGACGCGCTGGCCCGGGTGCGGCAGCAGGACCTGTCGCCGGCGCTCGCCGCCCAGGTGTACGTGTGCCGGCCGCCGGACGAGACGCCGACCGGTAAGTACCTGGGCACGGTGCACTTCCAGCGGCTGCTGCGCGATCCGCCGTTCACCCTGGTCAGCTCGATCGTGGACAGCGATCTGCCGCCGCTCGGCCCGGACACCCCGCTGCCCGCCGTCACCAGCTACCTCGCCGCGTACAACATGGTCGCGGCGCCCGTGGTCGACGAGAGCGGGTCGCTGCTCGGGGCGGTCACCGTCGACGACGTGCTCGACCATCTGCTGCCGGACGACTGGCGCGAGACCGAGTTCCACCAGGAGGGTGCCGGGCATGGCGGCTGAGCGCACACAGGACCGCGAGCGGGACCGGGAGCGGGACCGGCCGGGTCCCCGCATCCGGCTCGACCTGCCGCGCGAGCGGCGGGCCCGACTGCTGCCGGAGTACGACCCCGAGGCGTTCGGGCGGCTCTCGGAGCGGATCGCCCGCTTCCTGGGGACCGGGCGCTTCCTCGTCTGGATGACCCTGACGATCATCGTCTGGGTGGTCTGGAACATCTTCGCGCCGGGCTCGCTCAAGTTCGACGAGTACCCCTTCATCTTCCTGACGCTGGCGCTGTCCCTCCAGGCCTCGTACGCGGCGCCGCTGATCCTGCTCGCCCAGAACCGGCAGGACGACCGCGACCGGGTCAACCTGGAGCAGGACCGGAAGCAGAACGAGCGCTCGATCGCGGACACCGAGTACCTCACCCGGGAGATCGCGGCGCTCCGGATGGGCCTCGGCGAGGTCGCGACCCGCGACTGGATCCGCTCGGAACTCCAGGACCTGGTCAGGGAGCTGGAGGAGCGCCGGGATCTATTCCCTCCGGCGGACACCCGGGGACGTGACGTACCCGACCGTTGACAGGCCTTTCATGGGCCGGTGGTCGGCGCCGTACCATCGTCGGTATGGCTATGGAAGACGCGGTGCTCGAAGCACTGGCGACGGTGAACGACCCCGAGATCAACAAACCGATCACTGAGCTCGGCATGGTCAAGTCGGTGGAGATCGAACCGGACGGCAAGGTCGCCGTCACGGTCTACCTGACCGTCTCCGGCTGCCCGATGCGCGAGACCATCACCCAGCGGGTGACCGACGCCGTCGCCGGTGTCGAGGGCGTCACCGCGGTCGACGTCGCGCTGGACGTGATGAGCGACGAGCAGCGCAAGGAGCTGGCCGCGGCGCTGCGCGGCACGGGCGCCGAGCGCGAGGTGCCGTTCGCGAAGCCCGGCTCGCTGACCCGGGTGTACGCGGTCGCCTCCGGCAAGGGCGGCGTCGGCAAGTCCTCCGTGACCGTGAACCTGGCCGCGGCGATGGCCGCCGACGGGCTCAAGGTCGGCGTGGTCGACGCCGACATCTACGGCCACAGCGTGCCGCGCATGCTGGGCGCGGACGGCCGTCCGACCCAGGTCGAGAACATGATCATGCCGCCGTCGGCGAACGGCGTGAAGGTCATCTCCATCGGCATGTTCACCCCGGGCAACGCGCCGGTGGTGTGGCGCGGTCCGATGCTGCACCGCGCGCTCCAGCAGTTCCTCGCGGACGTGTACTGGGGCGATCTGGACGTCCTCCTGCTCGACCTGCCCCCGGGCACCGGCGACATCGCGATCTCGGTCGCGCAGCTGGTCCCGAACGCGGAGATCCTGGTCGTCACCACCCCGCAGCAGGCGGCGGCCGAGGTCGCCGAGCGGGCCGGCTCCATCGCCGTCCAGACCCACCAGAAGATCGTCGGCGTGGTCGAGAACATGGCGGGCCTGCCGTGTCCGCACTGCGACGAGATGGTCGACGTGTTCGGCACGGGCGGCGGCCAGCGGGTCGCCGACGGTCTGACGCAGACCACGGGGACGACGGTCCCGGTCCTCGGCTCGATCCCGATCGACGTACGGCTCCGCGAGGGCGGCGACGAGGGCAGGCCCGTGGTCCTGTCCGACCCGGACTCGCCGGCCGGCGCGGCGCTCCGCGCGATCGCCGGCAAGCTCGGCGGCCGTCAGCGCGGCCTCTCGGGCATGAGCCTGGGCATCACGCCCCGCAACAAGTTCTGAGACGTGCCGAAGGGCCGCCCTCCTCCGGGAGGGCGGCCCTTCGGCGTGCCGTCAGGCGTACGCGTCGAGGTCCTTGATCTGGGCGAAGCCCAGCCCGTACGCGCTCATCCCGCGCCCGTAGGCGCCGATGTGCACCTCGCCCGCGGATCCGGCGAGGACCCAGCCGAACTCCGACTCGCGGTAGTGGAAGGGCACCGGCACCCCGTCCACCGGCAGCGAGAGCGTCGTCCACTCCGCTCCGTCGAGGTCGTCGGCCAGCTCGAAGGCCGTCTCGGTCTGCTGGTCCAGCCAGTTGTCCCGCGTCGCGTGGTCCAGCGACGGGGGCCAGGTGTGCACCAGCAGCCCCGAACCGGCCAGCCAGGCCGCCGACGACACGGTGGTGGCGTCGAGGACGCCCGTGCCGTCACCGGTCCGCCGGACCGGGCTCGCGGCCACCGTCACGACGACGGCGAACCGCTCCTTCTCCGCCCCGCTCACGTCCGTCTTTATCGACGGCGTCTCCCCGTGCCCGGTCGACCCGTGCTGCACGCTGCCGTCCGCCGCCGTCCCCACCTGCATCAGCCAGCGCGGCCCGGTGAACGCCTCGTCGAGGCCGTACCAGGGGAAGGGTGCGCTCAGGTACCCCTCGGCGGTCCGCCGGGCCAGGGGCACGCCCTCCACCCGACTCGTGGTCTCCATCTCGGCCGCCTCCTCGTTCCGTCAACAGAGGGAGGATAGCCACCAGGACGCGTCGAGTCGGTGACAGCCCGTCGTCAGGTCGCGTCGGAGTCGTACGGAGGACGCTCGTCGGTGCCCGGCTTGTCCTGCTTCTTGAGCAGGTCCGGGGTGCCGTTCGCGGAGGTCACGGCGCCGGCCGCGGCCGAGCCGTTGACGGCCGAGGTCTGCGGCTCACGGCCGTGGACCGCGTCGGCGACGTCGTTCATCTCCTTCTTGAGGTCGAAGCTGCCGCGCAGCTCCTTGAACCCCTGGAGGTCCTCGTTCTGCTCCATCTGCTTGCGGAGGAACGTCTTCGGGTTGAGGTCCTCGAACTCGAAGTCCTTGAAGTCCGGCCCCAGCTCGCTCCGGATGTCCTCCTTCGCGCTGTCCGAGAAGTCCCGGATCTTCTTGATGAAGCGCGAGACGTCCTGGATGACCTTCGGGAGCTTGTCCGGCCCGAAGACGAGCACGGCGAGGACGACGAGCGTCACCAGCTCGAGTGCGCCTATGTCGCTGAACACCTGGTAGCTCCTTCATGCCGGTCAAGGGCCCGGTCCACGGTACCCGCCCAAACTGCCGGACGGGTACCTCCCGGTGTCCGCCACATGGCGCTCAGGTGCCCTGGGACGAGCCGAGCGTCAACGTCTTTGTCAGCTCTTTGCCCCCGCGGGTCAGCGTGAGCTCCAGCCGGTCGCCGGGACGGTGGGCGCGGATCTTCACGATCAGCTCCTCGCCGTTGTGCACGCGCTGGCCGTCGACCTTGGTGATGACGTCACCGGGGCGGAGCCCCGCGGTCGCCGCCGGTCCGCCGGGCGTGACGGAGGCGGAGCCGTCCTTGCCCTTCTCGCCGACGCGGGCGCCGTCGCCGTTGAACTGCATGTCCAGGCTCACGCCGATGACCGGGTGGGTCGCCTTGCCCGTGTTGATGAGCTCCTCGGCGACCCGCTTGCCCTGGTTGATCGGTATGGCGAAGCCGAGGCCGATGGAGCCCGGCTGGGAGGCGACCTCGCCCTCCCCGTCGCCCGAGCCGCCGGCGGCGCGGATGGCGCTGTTGATGCCGATGACCCGGCCCTTGGAGTCCAGGAGGGGGCCGCCCGAGTTGCCGGGGTTGATGGGGGCGTCGGTCTGCAGGGCGTCGACGTAGCTGATGTCGCTGCCGTCGCCCTTCTCGCCGCCGGCGGTGATCGGGCGCTCCTTGGCGCTGATGATGCCGGAGGTGACCGTGTTGGAGAGGTCGAAGGGGGCCCCGATGGCCACGACGGGGTCGCCGACGCGGACGTTGTCGGAGTTCCCCAGGGGCAGCGGCTTGAGGCCGGAGACCCCGGTGACCTGGACGACGGCGAGGTCGTAGCCGGTGTCCTTGCCGACGACCCGGGCGCGGGCGGTCTCGCCGCTGGAGAAGGTCACCGAGATGTCCCGGGAGGACTCGGCGCCGTCCACGACGTGGTTGTTGGTGAGGATGTGGCCCTTGGTGTCGAGCACGAAGCCGGTGCCGGTGCCGGAGGAACCGCCGCCCTTCACATGCAGGGTGACCACGCCGGGCAGGGCGCTGGCCGCGATCCCGGCCACGCTGTCCGGGGCGCGGTCGGTGTCGCCGCCGTCCGCCTGCGGGAGTTCGACGGTGGTGATCCCGCCGTTCCGCTCGACGTACGCGCCGATGCCGCCGCCGATGACTCCGGTGACGAGCGCGAGGGCGAGGGCGCCGGCCAGCGCGAGCCCCTTGCGGGACTTCCTCGGGGGCAGCGGCGGGAGCCCGGCACCGCCGGCCGCCCAGGGGTCGTACTGCCCCCAGGCCGCGCCGCCGTGCGCGGGGTGCGGCGGCGCGGGCGGTACGTGGCCCTGCGGCGGCGGTACGGGCGAGGGATGGCGCTGTACGGGCGGCGCSGGCGCCCCAGCACGCGCCCGACGAGTACCGGACGCCGCCCTACGGCGGGCCCGGGCCCTGGGCGCCCGCGCCGCCCGTACAGCGCCATCCCTCGCCCGTACCGCCGCCGCAGGGCCACGTACCGCCCGCGCCGCCGCACCCCGCGCACGGCGGCGCGGCCTGGGGGCAGTACGACCCCAGACGCTCTTGAGGGTGCGCTGCGCGTCGGCCTCCGACTTGCAGCGGGCGCAGGTCGCGAGGTGGGCGAGGACCCGCTCGCGGGAGTCGTGGCCGAGTTCGCCGTCGACGAGCGCGGCCAGCCGGTCCCCGAGGTGGTGTTCCGCGGGGGTGGGTGAGGAGGGAAGTGTGCCGCTCACGCTGTGCCCGCCTCCCATCCGACGGAGGCCAGGGCACGCTCCTCCGCCCGAGCCTCGGGCGAGCGGTGCTTGAGGGCCTTGCGCAGGTGGGAGCGGCCGCGGTGGATGCGGCTGCGGACGGTGCCGAGCTTCACGCCGAGGGTCGCGGCGATCTCCTCGTACGACAGTCCTTCGATGTCGCAGAGGACGACCGCGGCGCGGAACTCGGGCGCGAGGGTGTCGAGGGCCTGCTGCACGTCGGCGTCGAAGTGGGTGTCGTTGAACACCTGCTGCGGGGAGGGCTCGCGGCTGGGCAGCCGCTCGGCGGCGTCGTCGGCGAGCGCGTCGAAGCGGATGCGCTGCTTGCGGCGCACCATGTCGAGGAAGAGGTTGGTGGTGATGCGGTGGAGCCAGCCCTCGAAGGTGCCCGGCGTGTACGTCGACAGCGAGCGGAAGACGCGGACGAAGACCTCCTGGGTCAGGTCCTCGGCGTCGTGCTGGTTGCCGGTCAGGCGGTAGGCGAGGCGGTACACGCGGCCGCTGTGCGTGCTGACGATCTCCTCCCAGGTGGGCGGAGTCCACGCCTGCGATTCCGCATCCGATGCGAAGGTCGCGGTGGTGGGAGCGGAGTCGGCGGTGCGGATTCGGTCAGCGGTGTCGGTCACGGATTTCGGCTCACCCGCCGACCTGAGAAGACGCCGAAGCACTCCTCCCCGATCCCCAGGCGCAGCCGCACCTCCCCTGTCGGCTCTGGTGGTGTCCAGTGGAGCCCCTACCATAGCCACCTCGCCCGTTAGCTCCGGATAAGAATCTTTACGCGAATTTGGAGCCGGGTCCCCCGGCTTCCCCCTCCGCGTCCTTCCCCTGGTGAACGCCCGGTCCCATCTGCGGGTTCCCGCTGACAGCGGATACAGTCACCGTTGCGTCAACTACGGGGACAGGAGAGGGCCATTACCGCCAACCGGCAGACGAGCTGGTCGTTCGCCGACGCCTTCGTCGCCGAGGACGAGGCTCTGCGCTGGGCCCGGGAGCGGGCCCGGGAGGCAGGGCTGCCCTCGGTGTCCCCGGGCACCGGTGGGGCGCTCCGCCTGCTCGCCGCCACGGCGGACGCGAAGGCGGTGGCGGAGATCGGCACGGGCACCGGCGTGTCGGGCATCTACCTGCTGCTCGGGATGCGGCCGGACGGCGTCCTGACGACGGTGGACCTCCAGCCGGAGCGGCAGCAGCTCGCCAAGACGGCGTTCCGTGCGGCGGGCTTCGCGGGGAACCGGGCCCGATTCATCCCCGGCCGGGCCCTGGACGTCCTGCCGCGTCTGGCGGACGGCGGGTACGACCTCGTGTTCTGCGACGGCGACCGGCTGGAGTACCTGGACTACCTCGCTGAATCGTTGCGCCTGCTGCGACCTGGTGGGCTCGTCTGCTTCGAGGGCGTCTTCGCGGACGGCCGCACGGTCGACTCGGGGGCCCAGCCGGCCGAGGTCCAGCGGATCCGCGAGCTGCTGCGCACGGTGCGGGAGAGCCAGGAGCTCATCCCCTCCCTGCTGCCGGTGGGCGACGGCCTGCTGTGCGCGGTCCGCCGCGGCTGAACCCGTCCCCTCCCCCGTACCGCCGCGGTCCCTCCCTGTGCCGGCTCCGGACACACCACTGCCCCGGCGCGGGCAGGCCGTGCCGGGGCAGTGGTCAGGATGCGAGGGAAGGGGTCAGCCGACGACCTTCTTCAGGGCGTCGCCCAGTGCCTCGGCCTCGTCGGGGGTCAGCTCGACGACCAGCCGACCGCCGCCTTCGAGCGGAACGCGCATGACGATGCCCCGCCCCTCCTTGGTCACCTCGAGCGGGCCGTCACCCGTCCGCGGCTTCATGGCCGCCATGCTTGTTCCCCTTCCTGAAACCAGCTCTTTGTCAGCCGGGCAGCTCCATGACCTGGAGCACGCGTCACCGGCTTCGAACACATTGCTTCCAGGTCATTATCCCGCATGGCAGGACCCGATGACCAACATCGAATGGCATCGCTTGCGCAACGCGCTCTCTCATAACCCCACATTTCGGCGATCGGCCTGCGATACTTCGCCGCTCGGCGTCGGCCCGGACCCGGCTCGGCCCCTGGTTCTTTGACGCAGCTCACATGGGCGGGGCGGGTGATGTCCGCCATGCTGTGCAGGTCAACCACGCGAAGAGGCGAAGGGAACCCCATGGCCGACACGGTGCTGTACGAGGTGCGCGACGGGCTCGCCACCATCACGCTCAACCGGCCCGAGGCCATGAACGCGATGAACGTGGCGGCGAAAGTGGCCCTCCGGGACGCCGCCGAGACGGCCGCGGCGGACCCCGCCGTCCGGGCGGTGCTGCTCACCGCGGCGGGCGAGCGCGCGTTCTGCGTGGGCCAGGACCTCAAGGAGCACGTGGGCCTGCTGACGGCGGACCACGAGAACGGCACCCGCGAGACCATGACGACGGTCCGCGACCACTACAACCCGATCACCCGGGCCCTCGCGGGGATGCGGAAGCCGGTCGTGGCGGCCGTGAACGGGGTCGCGGCCGGGGCCGGCTTCGGCTTCGCGCTCGCGGCGGACTACCGGGTGGTGGCCGACACCGCCTCCTTCAACACGTCCTTCGCGGGGGTCGCCCTGACCGCCGACTCGGGCATGTCCTGGACGCTCCCCCGGCTGATCGGCCCGAGCCGCGCCGCCGACCTGCTGCTCTTCCCGCGCTCGATCACCGCGCAGGAGGCGTACGAGCTGGGCATCGTGAACCGGCTGGTCCCGGCGGCCGAACTCGCCGCCGAGGCGGAGAAGATCGCCCGCAGGCTGGCCGAGGGTCCGACGGTGGCGTACGCGGCCCTGAAGGAGTCCCTCGCCTACGGCGCCGACCACTCCCTGTCCGAGGCGCTGGACAAGGAGGAGGAGCTCCAGAGCCTCGCGGGCGCCTCCGAGGACCACACGATCGCGGTCCGCGCCTTCATCGCCAAGGAGAAGCCGACGTACCTGGGCCGGTGACGGGACCGGAATCCCGTTCGTGCGGGTGAGGGGCGGGTCCACGGGATCCGCCCGCCGCCCGTCGGGGGCGGCCCGGCCTCAGCGGCCGCCCCGGGCCAGGCAGCCCTCCAGATGGTCGTCCACCAGGCCGCAGGCCTGCATCAGGGCGTAGGCCGTGGTCGGCCCGATGAAGCGGAGGCCGCGCTTCTTGAGGGCCTTCGACAGGGCCGTGGACTCGTCGGTCACCGCCGGGACGTCCCCGAACACCCGCGGGGCGGGGCGGGTCCCCGGGTCGGGGGCGTGCGACCAGATCAGCTCGTCCAGCGCGCCCGGCGCCCAGTCGGCCAGCAGGCGCGCGTTGGCGAGGGTCGCGTCGATCTTGGCCCGGTTCCGGATGATGCCCTCGTCCAGCAGGAGCCGCTCGCGGTCCGCCTCGCCGAAGCCGGCCACCTCGGCGATCCGGAATCCGGCGAACGCCGCCCGGAAGCCCTCGCGGCGGCGCAGGATCGTGATCCACGAGAGGCCCGACTGGAAGGCCTCCAGGCAGAGCCGCTCGAACAGCGCGTCGTCGCCGTGGACCGGGCGGCCCCACTCCTCGTCGTGGTACGCCACGTAGTCCTCGGTCGACAGGCCCCAGGGGCAGCGCAGCCGTCCGTCCGGGCCGGGCACCGGCCCGCCGGCCGTCACGCCCGGCCGTCCTCGGCGTCGCCGGCGGCGGCCGCTCCCGCGAGCGCCTCCTCCAGCTCGGAGATCCGGGCGTCCCGCTCGGCCAGCTCGGCGCCGAGGCGGACYAGCACGTCGTCCACGTCGGCCATCCGGTAGCCGCGGACCGCGACGGGGAGACGGAGCGCCTCGACGTCCGCGCGGTCGACCGGGCGGGCCGTCGGGAGGGGGTCGACGWGCTCCTCGGGCGCCACGTCGGGCAGCACCTCGCTGTCGCCGCCGCCGACCACGGCCAGGGTCACCGCGGCCACGACCACGACCATCGTGATGAGCAGAAACCAGAACACCTGCGTGCCTCTCCCCGGAGTGGAAAACGTCCCGTGCCGATCGTGCCATGCGCCACCGACGGCTAGGGTCGCAGACGAGGCGGGCGACGGGCCGCGAGGGAGGACAAAAGGGATGCTGCGCTTGGGACGGCGTGAGTTCGGGCCGCACGAGCCGGTGATCATGGCGATCGTGAACCGGACCCCGGACTCCTTCTACGACCAGGGCGCCACCTTCCGGGACGAGCCGGCGCTCGCCCGCGTCGAGCAGGCCGTGGCCGAGGGGGCCGCGATCATCGACATCGGCGGGGTGAAGGCGGGCCCCGGCGAGGAGGTCACGGCCGAGGAGGAGGCGCGCCGCACGGTCGGTTTCGTCGCGGAGGTCCGCAGGCGTCATCCCGAGGTCGTCATCAGCGTGGACACCTGGCGGGCGGACGTCGGCGCGGCGGTCTGCGAGGCCGGCGCGGACGTCCTGAACGACGCGTGGGGCGGGGTCGACCCGGAGCTCGCCGCGGTCGCCGCGAAGTACGGCGCGGGGCTCGTCTGCACGCACGCGGGCGGCGCGGAGCCGCGGACGCGGCCGCACCGCGTCGCGTACGAGGACGTCATGGCCGACATCCTGCGCGTGACGGTGGGCCTGGCGGAGCGGGCGGTCTCGCTCGGGGTGCGGCGGGACGGGATCATGATCGACCCGGGCCACGACTTCGGGAAGAACACCCGGCACAGCCTGGAGGCGACCCGGCGGCTCGGGGAGATGGCGGAGACCGGGTGGCCGGTGCTCGTCTCCCTCTCCAACAAGGACTTCGTGGGCGAGACCCTCGACCGGCCGGTGAAGGAGCGGGTCCTCGGGACCCTGGCGACCACCGCCGTGTCCGCCTGGCTGGGGGCCCGGGTGTACCGCGTGCACGAGGTCGCGGAGACCCGGCAGGTGCTCGACATGGTGGCGTCCATCGCCGGGCACCGGGCACCGGCCGTGGCCCGCCGCGGACTGGCGTAGGAACCGGTCCGCGCGGGGCGGGGTGGTGACGGAGGCCGTCGCTCCCGCCCCGCGGACCGCTACTTGCCCGTCTCCTTGGTCACCAGCGCCACCGCCTCGTCCACGTCGTCCGTGACGTGGAAGAGCAGCAGGTCCCGCTCCGAGGCCTTGCCGCCCGCGACGACCGAGTCGCGGAGCCAGTCCACGAGGCCCTTCCAGTACTCCGTGCCGAACAGGACGATCGGGAAGCGGGTGACCTTGCGGGTCTGGACCAGGGTCAGCGCCTCGAAGAGCTCGTCGAGGGTGCCGAGGCCGCCGGGCAGGACGACGAACCCCTGCGCGTACTTCACGAACATCGTCTTGCGGACGAAGAAGTAGCGGAAGTTCACGCCGATGTCGACGTGCGCGTTGAGCCCCTGCTCGAAGGGCAGCTCGATGCCCAGGCCCACCGAGACGCCCTTCGCCTCCCGGGCCCCCTTGTTGGCCGCCTCCATGGCGCCGGGGCCGCCGCCCGTGATGACCGCGAAGCCGGCCTCCACGAGCGCCCTGCCGAGGCGGACGCCCGCCGCGTACTCCGGCGAGTCCGGCTTCGTACGGGCCGAGCCGAAGACGCTGATCGCGCTCGGCAGTTCGGCGAGGGCGCCGAAGCCCTCGACGAACTCGGACTGGATGCGCATGACGCGCCAGGGGTCGGTGTGCACCCATTCCGAGTCGCCCTCGGTGTCGAGCAGCCGCTGGTCCGTGGTGCCCGGCTGGACCTGGTCCCTGCGCCTGAGCACCGGCCCGAGCCGCTGCTCCTCCGGCTTCGTCTCCCCCTCGGGGATACCCATGGCCTGCTCCCTCCGTCGATCCAACGATCTTCTGGTCCGGTCAGAGTAGGACCACAGAGGTGACGAAACGCGAAATTACGGAAGTCGGGACGTGGGAAGTCCGGAGGTTCAGGCGGTCAGCCAGTCGCGGAGCCGTGCCTCGCAGTGGTGGATGCGGTCGACGGGCACGTGCTCGTCCCGCTTGTGCGCGTAGATCGGATCGCCCGGTCCGTAGTTGACCGCGGGCACTCCGAGGGCGCTGAACCGGGAGACGTCGGTCCAGCCGAACTTGGGCTGGGCGCTGCCGCCGACGGCCTTCATGAAGGCCTCCGCCGCCGGGTGGGAGAGACCGGGCAGGGCGCCGGGGCTCTCGTCGTCGACCTCGAACTCGGCGATGTCGCAGTCGGCGAAGAACGCGCGGACGTACGCCAGGGCCTCGGCCGGGGAGCGGTCGGGGGCGTAGCGGTAGTTGACCGTGACCGTGCAGGCGTCGGGGATGACGTTGGTGGCGACGCCGCCCTGGATCGCCACGGCGTTGAGGCCCTCGTGGTACTCCAGGCCGTCGATGACCGGCTTGCGCGGCTCGTACGCGGCGAGGCGGGCGAGGATCGGGGCGGCGGTGTGGATGGCGTTGGAGCCCATCCAGGAGCGCGCGGAGTGGGCCCGCTCGCCGGCGGTGTGCAGGATCACGCGCAGGGTGCCCTGGCAGCCGCCCTCGACCTGGGCGTCGGAGGGCTCCAGGAGGACGGCGAAGTCGCCCTCCAGCCAGTCGGGGTGCGCGGCGGCGATCTTGCCGAGGCCGTTGAGGTCGGCGGCGACCTCCTCGTTGTCGTAGAAGACGAACGTGAGGTCGCGGTTGGGCTCGGGGACGGTGGCGGCGATCCGCAGCTGGACGGCGACCCCGGACTTCATGTCGGAGGTGCCGCAGCCCCACAGGACGCCGTTCTCGTCGAGGCGCGAGGGCACGTTGTCGGCGATCGGCACGGTGTCGATGTGACCGGCGAGGACGACCCGCTCGCCGCGGCCGAGGCGGGTGCGGGCCACGACGTTGTTCCCGTACCGGTCGACGGTGAGGTGCGGCAGACCGCGCAGGGCCTGCTCGATGGCGTCCGCGAGCGGCTGCTCGGTCCCGCTGACGGAGCGGAAGTCGACCAGGTCGGCGGTGAGCTGGGCCCCGTCGCGGGACAGGTCGAGGGGCGCGTCGAGCGGAGTGATGTCAGCCATGTGCCGACCCTAACGCGGCCTCCAGTACGGTGGGCCCCGTGTCCGAGCCCATCCGCCCCCGCCGTCGCGGTCGCCTCGCCCGTTCCGCGGCCGCCCTCGCCGCGCTCCTCGGCCTCGCCTCGTACGTGGCCTTCCACCAGCTGACGGGGAGTACCGGCACGCCCCGGTGCAGTGTGGGCACGGGGGACAACCGGTACGAGTTCACTCCGGAGCAGGCGTCGAACGCCGCCATGATCTCCGCCGTGGGCACCAGCCGGGGCCTGCCGGAGCGGGCGGTGACCATCGCCCTCGCGACGGCGCTCCAGGAGTCGGCGCTGCGGAACATCGAGCACGGCGACCGGGACTCGCTCGGCCTCTTCCAGCAGCGGCCCTCGATGGGCTGGGGGACGCCGGCACAGATCATGGACCCGGTGTACGCGTCGGGGAAGTTCTACGACGGCCTGGAGAAGGTCCCGGGGTACTCGCGGCTGCCGCTGACGGTGGCGGCGCAGAAGGTGCAGAAGAGCGGCTTCCCGCAGGCGTACGCCAAGCACGAGCCGGACGCCACCCTCCTCGCGGCCGCGCTGACGGGCCGTTCCCCGGCCGCGCTCGTCTGTACGGCGAGCGAGGCCGAGGGCCGGCCGGGCGATCCCGAGAAGGTGCGCGCGGAGCTGGTCCGGGCCTTCGGCGAGAAGGCGGCCCCGACGTCCGTGACGGGCGGCCCGAGCGCGGGCCGGTCGGCGGCCGAGCCGCCGGTGCTCGTGGTGCCGGTCGGGCCGGCGGCCGGGTTCCGGGACGCCGCCTCGGACGGCCGGCGCGGCTGGGAGCTGGCGCAGTGGGCGGTGGCGCGGGCGGAGACGCTGCGCATCACCGAGGTCGCGTACGGGGGCCGGGTGTGGCGCGCGGGTGAGGCACGCGGGGGCTGGGCGAAACTCTCGGGCGCCCCGAAGCCGGCCGAGACCTCGGGCGCACCGGCCGCGGGCGCGGAGTCGGTCCGCGTACGACTGGCCCAGTAGCGACCGGGATCGCTCCGTAGCGGCCCGACTCGCTCCGTAGCGGCGCGGCCCACTCCGCAGCCGTCCGGCTCGCTCGGCGCCTCGGCTCGCCCCGCAGTCGCCCGACTCGCCCCATGGCGGCCCGACTCACTCCGTAGCCGCCCCACTCGCCCCCCTGACCGCCCGCGGCTCTCCGTGCCCGGGCGGGCGGCGGTCCAGGACCGGGCGGCAGCCGAACCGCGGCCTCTTCGTGGCCGATCACCCGTGCGGCGATTCACTCGCCCGTGGCATGCCGCCGACGCGCGTCCCGGGGAATTCGCGACCTTTCCGCGCCCGGTTTCCCACCCCGCGCCCCGACCCCTCAATCACCGTGCACCGTAAGGGAAG
>NZ_RDBH01000141.1:454229-493011 GCF_008042145.1 Streptomyces sp. adm13(2018) | reverse complement strand
CCCTCAATCACCGTGCACCGTAAGGGAAGTGACGGTTCGCCAGACGTCCCCGCAATGACACCTTCGTCCGTTTTCCTCCCCGCCCGACAATACGACGCATTGCCAATTCTTTACCTTGGGCCTCCGCAACCTCTCCCGCCCCAGGGCCGGTTGTCACTGCGTCCGAACACCACCTCGCACCTCGTCGAAGGAGCACCATGTCCCTCCCCCTGACCCGTCGGATCGCCCGCGCCGCCCTCCTCATCGCGGCCGGAGCAGCCCCCGTGGTCGGTGCGGCCGGCTCCGCGAGCGCCCTGGACCACAGCCTCGCGCCGACCGGCGCGCTCGGCGGCGTCACCGCCCTGGACGCCGCCGGTGCGGGCACCGCCGTCGACAGCGCCTCGCAGACCGCCACCGGGGTCGTCGGCTCCGCCGGCAGCGAGGCCGTCGGCACGGCCGTCCCCGCGGCCGGCAAGACCGTCGGCGCGGCGGGCAAGACCGCCACCCCGGCCGCCCAGCAGGTCGCCGGCGAGACCGCCGGCAGCGCGGGCGAGGTGGTCGGCAAGACCGCCGGCGCCGCCACCGAGAGCGCCGAGGGCCCGACCGGCGGCGCCCTGGGCGGCGGCCTCGGCGGCCTGCCCACCGGTCAGACGCTCGGTGGCCTGCCGATCGGCGGCTGACCCGACGGGCACCGCACGCACCACCGCCGCACGGCACGCGCACGCGTGGGCCGTGCGGCGCACACGGGGAAGGGCCCGGGGAGCAGCTGCTCCCCGGGCCCTTCCCCGTACGGCCTGGTCCCGGCCGTCAGCCGAGCCGCTTGACCGCCGCCGCGACCCGCTCGTCCGTCGCCGTGAACGCGACCCGCACGAACCGCTCCCCCGCCTCGCCGTAGAAGTCGCCCGGCGCCACGAGCACGCCCTTCTCCGCCAGGTAGGCCACGGTGTCCCAGCAGGGCTCGTCCCGGGTCGCCCACAGGTACAGGCTCGCCTCGCTGTGCTCGATCCGGAAGCCGTGCGCTTCCAGAGCGGCCCGCAGGGCCTCGCGGCGGGCCGCGTACCGCTCGCGCTGCTCGGCCACGTGCGTGTCGTCGCCGAGCGCCGCGACCGTCGCCGCCTGCACCGGCGCCGCGGTCATCATGCCGCCGTGCTTACGGATCCGGAGCAGCTCACCGAGCACCGCCGGGTCGCCCGCGACGAACGCGGCGCGGTAGCCGGCCAGGTTGGAGCGCTTGGACAGCGAGTGCACGGCGACGATGCCCTCGTACGAGCCGCCGCAGACGTCGGGGTGCAGCACGGAGACCGGGTCGGCCTCCCAGCCCAGCTCCAGGTAGCACTCGTCGGAGAAGACGAGGACACCGTGCTCGCGCGCCCAGGCGACGATCCGGGTCAGCTCGTCCTTGGCGAGGACCCTGCCGGTCGGGTTGGACGGGGAGTTGAGCCAGAGCAGCCTGAGCCCGGCCGGGTCGAGCTCCGTCGGGTCGTCGTAGACGACGGGCGTCGCGCCGCAGAGCCGCGCGCCGACCTCGTACGTCGGGTAGGCGAGCCGGGGGTACGCCACCCGGTCGCCCGCCCCGAGGCCCAGCTGGGTCGGCAGCCAGGCCACCAGCTCCTTGGAGCCGACCACCGGCAGCACGTTCTCGTGGACGAAGTCCACCGCGCCGAGCCGCCGCTCGCACCAGCCGGTCAGCGCGTCGCGCAGCTCCGTCGTCCCCCACACCGTGGGATAGCCCGGCGAGTCCGCCGCCGCGACCAGGGCCTGCCGGATCAGCGCGGGGACCGGGTCGACGGGCGTGCCGACCGAGAGGTCCACGATGCCGTCGGGGTGGGCCACGGCCGTCTTCTTGTACGGCTCCAGCTTGTCCCAGGGAAAGACGGGCAGGCGCGAGGAGACTGCGCTCACGGTTGGCTCTCACTTCCTGTGCGTGCGCGGGTCGGCGTCGGGGAAACGCCACGGTCCCGCACGGCGGCCGACGCCGTACGGGACCGGATGCGGCCGGACGGGTCCGGCCGCGATCGTGGTGCGGTCGATCAGCCGTTCTGCGGGGGCAGGGCGGCGATGAAGGGGTGGTCGCGCTCGATCTCGCCGAGCTTGGAGGCACCACCGGGCGAACCGAGCTCGTCGAAGAACTCGACGTTCGCCTTGTAGTAGTCCTTCCACTCCTCCGGGGTGTCGTCCTCGTAGAAGATCGCCTCGACCGGGCAGACCGGCTCACAGGCCCCGCAGTCGACGCATTCGTCCGGGTGGATGTACAAGGACCGCTTGCCCTCGTAGATGCAGTCGACGGGGCACTCCTCGATGCACGCCTTGTCCTTCACGTCGACACAAGGCTGCGCGATGACGTAGGTCACGCTGTCGTTCCTCCTCGATAGGGCTGGTCTGCGCGGGAGCGCGGCGTCGTCGATGCCCGCACCTAGTATCTCCGTTCTTGGGGGCGATCCGAACAGGAGGGGCGGAGAAGCTGTGGAATTCACCGGCGGAGGACGCCTTGAGGTCCGAATTACCAGCGCTGACGTGGGAAAACGTGTCTCCGTTCGGTTCGTGACGGACTCGGCGGCGACGGGGCCGAAGTTCACCGACGCGGTCGGAGTTCTCACATCATGGGACAACGGTGTGCTGCTGATCACACGAAAGGACGGCGCGAGCGTCCGGATCGCGGGATCCGCCCTGGCCGCCGGGAAGGTCGTGCCGGCCGCTCCGGCGCGCCGCCGCGGTCCCTCCGCCACCTTCCCGGAGCTGGCCCGGGCCACCGCGCGCGCGTGGCAGCCGGTCGAGACCGAGGCGCTCGGCGACTGGACCCTGCGGGCCGCCGGCGGGTTCACCCGGCGGGCCAACTCGGTGCTCCCGCTCGGTGATCCGGGGCTGCCGACCGCCGATGCCCTCGCGCACGTGCGCGCGTGGTACGCGTCCCGGGGGCTCCCCCCGATCGTCCAGGCCTCCACCGGCGCCGAGGGCACCCAGGAGCTGCTCTGCGCGGAGCTCGAAGGACACGGGTGGCGCCGTGAGGTCTCCGCCGAGGTGCGGATCGCGGCCCTGGCCCCGATCGGCGACCTGGACGCCGACGTCTCCGCCGTGCGCCTCTCCCGCACCGTCGACGAGTCGTGGCTCCGCCGCTACCAGCGCTTCGGCGAGCCGGGCCCGGCGGTACGGCCGGTGCTGGAGTCCGGGCCGAGTGTGTGGTTCGCGTCCGTGGCGGGCACGGGAGGGGTACCGGCGGCGATCGGGCGGTGCGTGGCCGACGGCCGCTGGGCCGGCTTCATGGCCGTCGAGGTGGACCCGGAGCAGCGGCGCCGGGGCCTGGCGACCTCCGTCATGACGGCGCTCGCCCGGCAGGCCCTCGACGAGGGCGCGTCGGCGGCCTGGCTCCAGGTGGAGGCGGACAACGACGGCGCGCGGGCGCTGTACGACGGCATGGGCTTCGCGCCGCACCACCACTACCACCACTACCGATGGGCGGAGGCGTGACGGAGGACGTACCACCACCGGACGGACCGGCGGACGGTCCGGACGGACCGGACACACCGGAGGGACCGGCGAGACCGGAGGACGAACCGCCCCGGCAGGGCGGGCCGCCGGGCCGGGACGGAGCGGCCGGCGGGGACGCCGGCGAGAGCCCGGACCCGCCCGACTGGCGGCGCGAGTTCGCGGAGGAGGCGCGGTCGGAACGGCCCGACCTCGCCCGGCTCTGTCTGCTGATCGGCGCGGTGGCCGACCCCACCGTCACCCGGCACGTCCTGACCGAGGCCGAGATCGAGCTCGACCGCCTCGCCGGGCTCGTCCCGTACGCGACCCGGATCGTCGGCGACTGGGCCACCGCCCTGGCCGGCCTCCTCGGCGGCCGCGAGGGCTTCGAGGGCGTGCCCGCCGACTACCAGCGCCTGGAGTCCTCCCTCCTCCACGAGGTGCTCAGGCGCCGCCGGGGCCTGCCGATCCTGCTCTCCGTCGTCTGGATGGAGGTCGCCCGCCGGGCCGGTGCCCCGGTCTACGGACTGGGGCTGCCCGGCCACTTCGTCGTGGGCTTCGGGGACCCCGCCGACCTGAACCTCGCCGACCCCTTCGCCGGCGGCCGCGCGATGACGGGCCCGGACGCGGAGCTGCTGGTGACGAGCGCGACCGGCGAGGCCCTCGACCGCTCCATGCTCCGGCCCGCCGAGCCCGGGGCGATCGTGCTGCGGGTGCTCAACAACATCCGCGCGTGGGCGGCGCCCCGCCCGGAACGCTCCGACGTGGCCCTGTGGGCGGTGGAACTCTCCCTGCTGCTCCCCTCGCACCCGGCGAGGCTCCGCTACGAGCGCGCCGAGCTGCTGGTCCAGCGCGGGGACTTCCTGACCGGGGCGGCGGAGATGGAGGCGTACGCACAGGTCATGGACGCGGTCGACCCGGAGTCGGCGACGACGGTCCGGCGCCGGGCCCAGGCGGCACGGGCGCGGCTGAACTAGGCCGTCCGCGCCGAGGGTGCACTGAGGACGGCGCCCGAAGGAACGGGCCCCGGTGCGTTCGCACCGGGGCCCGTGACGTGTGGAGGGGGCGGGGCGACCGGATTCGAACCGGCGTCCTCCGAGATGTCATCGCGGCGCACTACCTCTGTGCTACGACCCCGCCCTTGCGATGATCATAACGGCCGAAGCGGCCGTACGGCGACGGGATTTCCGGCGGCCGAAGGGTGCCGCACCGCCCGCCGGGCGTCCCCGGCGGGCGTCCCCGGTGGGCGGTGCGGCGGGGTGGATCAGACCTGCCAGTACTTGCGGATGTACCCCGTCAGCGTGGCGCTCGCGTGGTCGTGGTCGAGCAGGTTGACCTTCGCGCTCATCTGCCCGCCGCCGGTCGAGTCCTCGAAGTTGCCCTCGCCCTTGAGGATCTTGAACGTGCCCGACGGGTACACCATGGTGTCCGAGGTCAGCGGCGCGGACAGCTCGTAGCTGATGTAGAGCTTGTCGCCGTCGCTCTCGGTGAGCGTCGCCGTCCCCTTGATGTCGTACCTGCCGGGGACGGTCGCGGTACAGGCCGTCTCCTGCTGCGCCCAGACCGCGCCGTTGACCGGCGCCCCGCCCGCGGTCCCCGCTCCGGTCACCTGGTAGCCGTTGCAGCCCACGGTGTCCGGGTGCGTGGTCGCGACCACCCCGAAGTTCACGCTGATGGTGACCGTGGGCGGGTTCTCGATAGCGAACGAGGTGCCCGTCGTCATGCCGAAGACGAGCGCCGAGGCGACCCCCAGGCCCGCCGCGCGCGCAGCCCGACGACGTGTGTTTCCTGCCATGTTCTCCCCCGGTTCTGATGCGGACTATGTCCAACGAGGCCTGTGCGCAGGCCTGTTGCTGACAGTTTCCCGGTCCCGGGGTCGCTCCGTCGAGCTTTTGAGACTACTTTCTGCTTTTCAGTTTCAGATCCGGAATTTGCCGTTCATTCCCGCGAAGCGCCTCGGGCGCGCCGGTGCGCGCCTCCCACCGGCCTCCGCCTGCCCGGCGGCAGAATGCGGCCATGCCGCTGACCGCAGACATCCTCGTCGCCCTCGTCGCCCTGCTGCACGCCTACATCCTGGTGATGGAGATGTTCCTGTGGGAGAAGGACATCGGCCGTCGCTTCTCCGGGTTCGACGCGAAGACGGCACGCACCACCGCCGCCATGGCCGCGAACCAGGGGCTCTACAACGGCTTCCTGGCGGCCGGCCTCGTCTGGGGTCTCGTCGCGGACGACCCGGTCGCCTTCCCCGTCCGGGTCTTCTTCCTCTGTTGTGTGGTCGTCGCCGGCCTGTACGGCGCCGCCACGGCCAACCGGCGGATCCTCTTCGCCCAGGCGCTGCCCGGCGCGCTCACCCTGTCCGCCGTGCTCGTGGCCCACTACTGACACGCGCCGAGCCCCCGGCCGAGGTTCTCGGGCCGGGGGCTCGGGGCGAAGGCGATCGGGGCCGTCAGCCCTTGGGGTTCAGGTCGATCGTCTTGGTGCGCTCGTCCTTGGTCTTGCCGAGCAGCGCCTCGCCCATCACGGACGCCACGTCGTCGGCCGAGACCTCCCGCTTGGTGCCGTCGGCCGCGGTGATCATGACGCCCTTGAAGGCGCCGTCGAGGAGCCGTTCGATCGCCTTGGTGTCGTAGACCGGAACCAGGCGGCCCTCGCTGGCCTTCATGGAGATGATCTGCGGCAGCGAGCGCGCCGGGCCGAACTGGATCTCCTTGCCGCCCGCCCGGACGGTGATGCGGTCGGACATGGCGGGCGTCGCGAACTCCTTCATCGCCCGGTCCAGTTCCGCCTTGCCGACGCTCGGCTGGCGCGCGGTGACCGGCAGCTCGACCACCTTGCCCATCCCGGTCTCCACCTGGGCGCGGAAGGCGTCCCGGACGGAGATCATCGAGCGCTGGACGTCGAGGCCCTTGCCGGGCTTGCCCTCGACGGGCGTCACCTTGTTCGGGGCGAACAGGATCGTGCCCTCGGTCGCCGACCCCGACGCGCCCGCGAGGTCGGTGAGGGTGACGGCGAGCTTCTCCTCGTCGACCGGGAAGACCGGCTTGGCCACGCGCTCGCCGCCGAAGAGGGAGCCGATGACCGAGACGGGGTTGTAGTCGCTGCCCGCGGCGGCGCGGACGGTCTCCACGCTGTCCAGGGCCAGGCCCGCCCGGTCCGGGGCGAGCGCCACCTTCTTGCCGTCGATGCCGAGCCGGATGGGCGCTCCGGCGCGCTTGCCGAGGGCCGCGTCCAGCTTGTTGACGGCCTCCTCCTTCGTACCGCCGCCGATGTCCACGCCGAGGACCGTGGTGCCCTTCGGGACGTCGGAGTGGTTGAGGAGCAGCCCGGCGCCGTAGGCGAGGCCGGCGAGGCCGAAGACGCCGACGGCGGCGAGGACCAGCTTGGAGCGGCCCTTCTTCGCCGGGGCGGCGCGGTCGGGCGCGGGAGCCGGTCGCGGCGCGGGGGCCGGGGCCGTCCGCTCCTCGATGCGGGGCGTGAGGTTCGGGCGGGCCGCCTTCGGCGGGACGACCGGGATGCCGCTGGTGAGGGTGTCGCCGGAGACGTGGCCGCCCCCGCCCCCGGACGGTCCTGCCGGTCCGCCGGGACCGCCCCTGCCGGGGCCGGTCGGCGCGGGCGCCTGCGGGGTGAGGATCGCGGTGTCGTCGGACATCCGGGGAGCGCCGCCGGGGGCGCCGCCGCCGGGGAACGGCGAGGCCGCGCCCTGGCCGGGGCCCGCAGGTCCGGGTCGGCCGGCCGGGCGGCCGCTCAGGTCCGCGGTGCCGGTGACCGGGCCGGTCGTGGGGCCGGTCGGGGCGTCGGGGCCGCGGTACGCGGGCGTGCCGCCGGGCGGGGTGCCCTGGTACATCGGGGTGCCGCCGGCGGGCGTGCCGTTGTAGAGCGGGTTCCCGGCGCCCGGGTGCGCGCCGCCCGTGGTTCCGTCGTACACCGGGGAGCCCCCGGCGGGGGTCCCGTCGTACCGGGGCGTGCCGCCGGCGGGGGTGCCGTCGTGGACCGGGGTGCCGCCCGGCGGCGTGCCCTGGTACATGCGCGGGCTCGGGGGCCGGGCCGGGGGGCGCCGCCTTGCGCGGCGCGAACCAGTCGCTCGTCTCCTTCGCCTTCGGCGCCTCCTCGGCCCGCGGCGGCTCGGGGGCCGCCGTCGGCTCCGGCTCGGGCTCCGGCGCGGGAGCGGGCTCCGGCGCGGCGGCCGGGGAGGCCGCGGACGACTCGACCGGCGTGCGGACCACGACGGGCGGGATCGGACGCGAACCCGGGATGTTGATCCGGATCCGGGTCGTCAGCGTCGTCTCGGTCTTGGGCTCCTCGGGCGCGGGCGCGGCGGCACTCTCCTCCGGCGCGTCCTGCGTGGGGTGGAGCGACGGATACTGGCGGGATCCGTACGGCGGTGTACCCGAGGGGTACGCGGCTCCACCGCGCCCCTGGGCGCCGGAGGACGAACTGTCAGTCTCTCGACCAGTTTCACGACTCAAAGCAGGATCTCCCGGTTGGCTCCACCGCCCGCTCTTGCTGATGCTCGTATGACCCGGGCGGTTCGGCGGCGCGCACCACCATACTGGGCGCCGCCCTCTCATAGCTGACCCGTGGGTGGCTGACGACGGTCAATCCGGCCGAAGTCAGGGCGTCCGCGGACTCAACTCGTCCTGTTCACGGGATCGGTCGGGGCAACCGGACCAGCGTGGTGCACATCACAGCGATCGCCATGCCCCCGAAGAGGTAGAGCAGCTCGCCGACGCCACCGGCGAACGCCCCGTCACCCTCCGGGCGTCCGAGGCTGAGGAGGATGACGGCGAGGAGCCAGCCGACCCCGCCCGCGACCACGCCGACCTGGGTCTCGGTGGCCCGCAGTCCCCCGTAGAAGAGGCCGGCCGTCGCGAGGAGGGCGAGGATCAGGCCGAGGGGGAGCCAGGCGGCTTGGACGAGGGAGCCCGCGGTGCCGACGAGCAGGCCGAGGACCACGAGGCCCGCGTACCAGGCGAATCGGGCGTTGCGGGAGAGGGTGGGCGTACGGGGCGCGACGGGCCCGCCGGAGGCGCGCTTCGCGGACGGCGTGGGGTTCCTGGGGGCGCTGGGGCTCATGAGGTCACTCCGGCGAAGAGGTCCGTCTCGCGGGTGCCCTCGGGGGCGCCGGGGAGGCCGCGGACCAACTCGTAGTACTCGGTGGTGAGGATCGGCTGGCCGAGGTCGTTCGAGAGGGCGAAGAACGGGCCGTCGACCGCGACTTGGGTGGCGTGCGCGGCCATCGCCGCGCTCTTGCGGGCGATGTGCTCCGGGCCCGCGTCGATCTCGGCGGTGATCCGCTCCTCGTCGACGACGCCGGGGACGTCGTCGACGGCGGCGACGGCCGGGAAGACGGAGCCCTCGGCGCGGAGCCGGGCGAAGCCGGCCTCCACGACCGGCCTGGGGACCCGGTTCCAGTAGATCTTGGCGATCGTGTGGGCCGGTCCCAGGTCGGGGCGGTAGGCGGGGTCGGCGGCGAGGTCCGCGGCGCGCATGGCGACCCGGTGGGCCTGGATGTGGTCCGGGTGGCCGTAGCCGCCGTCGGGGTCGTAGGTGACGAGGACCTGCGGACGGGTCTCCCGGATCACCTCGACGAGGGCGGGGGCCGCCGTGTCGACGTCGGTGTTCCAGAAGGCGTTGGCGCGCTCGTTCTGTTCGGCGCCCATCATCCCGGAGTCGCGGAACCGCCCGGGGCCGCCGAGGAACCGGTGGTCGGTGACGCCGAGCGCGGTCATCGCGGCGGCGAGTTCACCGACCCGGTACGGGCCGAGCCGGTCCTCCCGGTCGGGGGCCAGGTGGGCGAGCTCGGGCGGGATGACCTCGCCCTCCTCCCCCAGCGTGCAGGTGACCAGGGTGACGAGGGCGCCCTCGGCCGCGTACCTGGCCATGGTGGCGCCGTTGTTGATCGACTCGTCGTCCGGGTGCGCGTGCACCAGCAGCAGACGGCGGGCGGGGAGATCGGACATGTCCCCACCCTACGAGGTCGGCACCCGCCGGATGCGGCGCCCGGGGGCACCGTCAGAACTTGAGGTTGCCGACCATGTTCGCCACGTTGGTGGTGAGGGTGCTGATGGAGGGGGCGATGGACGAGCTGGCCAGGTAGAAGCCCAGGAGCGCGCAGATCGCCGCGTGTCCCGCCTTCAACCCGGACTTCCGGATCAGAAGGAAGACGACGATCGCCAGCAGCACCACCACGGAGATCGAGAGTGCCACGGCGGTTCACCTCCACACTTCTTCAGTCGGATATTCGAGTGGTTCGGTCGATCAGCATGTGCCAGGGGAGCAGGCCCGTCGGATGCATACCCACCTAGCGCTACGGATCATAACTATCCGTGCCGCCGCATCGATCGGCGGACGGAGGCACGAGGGGGGCGCACAGCGCTAGTTTCAGCCGCATGACCTCGTCTCGACAGCAGCCGGCCCCACCCACCGCCGCGCTCTCCTTCCCTCGTCATCACGCCCGCACCCAGCGGTTCACCCTGGGGGTCCCGCGTGCCTTCTCGGTCTCCCCGGACGGGGAGCGCGTCGTCTTCCTCCGGGCCGCGTCCGGCGTGGACCGTACGCACCGGCTCTGGGTCCTCGACCTTCCCCGCGACGGCGGCGCGGCCGCGGAGCGGGTGGCGGCCGACCCGGAGGTCCTCCTGGCGGGCGGCGAGGAGGAGTTGTCGGCCCAGGAGCGGGCGCGCCGGGAACGGAGCCGGGAGGGCTCGGCCGGCGTGGTGGCGTACGCGGTGGACGGGGCCGTGGAGTTGGCGGCCTTCGCCCTCTCGGGGCGGCTGTTCGCGGCGGAGCTGCGGGCGGGCACGGCCCGGGAGCTGCCGGTCCCGGGGCCGGTGATCGACCCCCGGCCCTCGCCGGACGGCCGCCGGGTCGCGTACGTGGCGGAGGGGGCGCTGCGGGTCGTGGGGGCGGACGGTACGGGCGACCGCGGGGTCGCCGTACCCGAAGGGCCCGAGGTCACCTACGGATTGGCCGAATTCATCGCCTCCGAGGAGATGGGCCGGGACCGGGGCTTCTGGTGGTCCCCGGCCTCGGACCGGCTGCTCGTGGCCCGCGTCGACGACCGGGCGGTGCGGCGCTGGTGGATCGCGGACCCGGCGCGTCCGGGCCGGGAGCCGCAGCCGGTGGCGTACCCGGCGGCGGGTACGGCCAACGCCGACGTCCGGCTGTTCCTCACGGACCTCGACGGGTCCCGCACGGAGGTGGTGTGGGACCGCGCGCGGTACCCGTACCTCGCGCGCGTGCACTGGTCGGGAGGCGGGGCGCCGCTGCTGCTCGTCCAGACGCGGGACCAGCGGGAGCAGGTGTTCCTCGCGGTGGACCCGGAGTCCGGGGAGACCTCGGCCGTCCGGGAGGAGCGGGACCCGGTGTGGCTGGACCTCCTGCCGGGGGTGCCGGCATGGGCCCCGGACGGAGGGCTGGTGCGGCTCACGGACGAGACCGGGGCGCGGTCCCTGGCCGTGGGCGACCGGGTGCTGACCGACGCGACGCTGCACGTCCGGGCCGTGCTCGACGTCGGTGCGGAGGACGTGCTGGTGTCGGCGTCGGCGGGCGAGGGGGCGGCGCTCCCGGAGACCGGTGAGATCCATGTGTACCGGGTGAGCGGCCGGGGCGCGCAGCGGCTGTCCGAGGGCGCCGGGGTGCACGGCGCGGCGCGCTCGGGGGCGGTGACCGTCCTGGTGTCGGCGCGGCCGGACGAGCCGGGCGGCGTGGCACGGGTGCTCCGGGACGGTGAGCAGGTCGCGGTGGTGGCCTCGTACGCCCAGGATCCGGTGCTCCGCGCGCGCGTGCGGCTCACCGAGGCCGGCGAGCGGCGGATCCCGTGCGCGGTGCTGCTGCCGACGGGATACGAGGAGGGGGACGGGCCGCTGCCGGTCCTGATGGACCCGTACGGCGGTCCGCACGGGCCGCGGGTGCTCGCCGCGCACAACGCGCACCTGACGTCCCAGTGGTTCGCCGACCAGGGCTTCGCGGTGGTCGTCGCGGACGGCCGGGGCACCCCGGGCCGCTCCCCCGCCTGGGAGAAGGCGATCGCCCGGGACCTCGGGCCGACCCTCGACGACCAGGTGGACGCGCTCCGGGGCCTCGCGGGGCGCTTCCCGCTCGACCTCGGGCGGGTGGCGATCCGGGGCTGGTCGTACGGCGGCTATCTGGCCGCCCGGGCGGTGCTCCGGCGCCCCGACGTGTTCCACGCGGCGGTGGTGGGGGCGCCGGTGACGGACTGGCGGCTGTACGACACGCACTACACCGAGCGGTACCTCGGCACCCCGCAGGACGATCCCGGGGTGTACGCGGCGGAGTCGCTGCTCACCGACGACGGGCTCTCCGCGCCGGAGGAGCCCGCCCGGCCGATGATGATCGTGCACGGTCTCGCGGACGACAACGTGGTCGTCGCGCACGCGCTGCGGCTCTCCTCGGCCCTGCTCGCGGCGGGCCGGCCGCACGAGGTGCTGCCGCTGTCCGGGGTCACCCACATGACCCCGCAGGAGCAGGTCGCGGAGAACCTGCTGCTGCTCCAGGTGGACTTCCTGAAGCGGTCCCTGGGCGCGCTTGGCTCGCGGCGGGGCTGAGTCACCAGCCGGGCGGCGGCGGGTGGTCCTCACCGCCCTCTTCGGACTCCTCGGCGGCCTCGCGGTCCTCGCCCTCCTCGCCGGGGGCGCCGGGGGGTGCGCCGCGCCCGGCGAGGAGGGCGAGGACCGCGAGGCCGCCGAGGAGTCCGAAGAGGGCGGTGAGGACGGTCAGCCGGCCGTAGGCCGGGAGGTCCGCGAAGTGGCCGATCATCTCGTAGCGGGTGGTCCTTGCCACGGCGGCGAGTCCGCCGGCCGCCAGGAAGGCCCCGGCCAGCAGCCCGGTGGCCCGGCTGTGGCGGGCCCGTAAGAGGACGGAGACGGCGCCGGTCCCGTACAGGGCGACGAGGGTCAGCGACAGCCAGGCCGGCGGGGGCGCCAGGGCCGACTTCATGATCGAGCGGCCGCCGGTGAAGCGGTCGACGGTGGCCTCCAGGGGGAGTTCGCCGGCCCAGTACAGCTCCCACAGGGCCAGGACGACCGCGCCGGTCGCGAGGAGGGCCCCGGCGGCGGCGGCGGGGCCGGGCCGCGGACGGCCGGGGAGCGGCTCGTGCGGGGCGGCGCCGGGGCGGCGGCCGACGGCGGCGGTGACGACCAGGGCGGCGGCCAGGGCGAGTTCGACCAGGGCGGTGAGGAGGGCCCCGCTGTCGGGCTCCCAGAGCCCGGGGAGCCGCAGGGCGAGCGTGACGGTGCCGGTGGCGGCGAACGCGGAGGCCGCGTGCCGGGACCGGAGGCCGGCGACCGCGGCCGCCGCGGAGGCGACGAGCAGGACGGCGTCGACCAGGGAGGTGGCGGGCCGGCCGCGGACCGGCAGGTGCTGGTCACCGGCCCAGTGCCAGGCGAGGTCGACGGGCGAGCCGAGCGCGGCGAGGTCCTTGAGAATCCACCCGGCGCAGATGAGGGCGAGCACGGCGCAGAGCGCGGCGCCCGCGAGACGTGCCGGTCGTGTCACAGTCACGGTCCCGATACTCACGGTCGCCACCAACCGAAACAAGCGGTTCCGCGAAACCCGCGGGACGGGGGGAACGCACGGGTCCGGGCCGGGGCGACATGGCGTGCCCCGGCCCGGCTCACGGCACCCGCACGGCCGTACGCTGGACAGCCTGGCGTGTTCGTATATCGGATCCGATTCCGCCGAGTTGCCGTCGCGTTAAGGCGCTTCGGGCTTCCTGAACGGGTCGTCACCCGGGTCCCGCGGTGCGGCGGGGGGCGTGTCGCCGAACGCCGGTGGTGCGTCGGGGCGCGCGGTCTCCGAGGGGACGACGTGCTTCTCCTCCGCGAAGTGGCAGGCCGAGTCGTGCTTCGCCGGGCTGTCCGTGAGGCGGAAGACGGCCGGGACGGCGAGCAGCGGGACTTCGAGGGCGCAGCGCTCCTGGGCCTTCCAGCAGCGGGTGCGGAAGCGGCAGCCGGAGGGGATGTTCGCCGGGGAGGGCACGTCGCCGGTGAGGATGATGCGTTCGCGGTGGGCGCGGGCCTCGGGGTCGGGGACGGGGACGGCGGAGAGCAGCGCCTGGGTGTAGGGGTGGGTGGGGTGGTCGTAGATCTGGGCGTCGGTGCCGATCTCGACGATCCGGCCGAGGTACATGACGCCGACCCGGTCGGAGATGTGCCGCACGATCGAGAGGTCGTGGGCGATGAAGACGTACGACAGGGAGAACTCCGACTGGAGGTTCCCCATCAGGTTGATGACCTGGGCCTGGACGGAGACGTCGAGGGCGGAGACCGGTTCGTCGGCGACGATGATCTCGGGCTGGAGGGCGAGGCCGCGGGCGATGCCGATGCGCTGGCGCTGGCCGCCGGAGAACTGGTGCGGGTAGCGGTTGATGTACTCGGGGTTGAGTCCGACGACGTCCAGGAGGTCCTGGACCTTGCGGCGCCGGTCGCCCTTGGGCGCGACCTCGGGGTGGATCTCGTACGGCTCGCCGATGATGTCGCCGACGGTCATGCGGGGGTTGAGCGAGGTGTACGGGTCCTGGAACACCATCTGGATGTTGCGGCGGACGGCCTTGAGCGCGCGCGGAGAGAGCCTGCTGATGTCCTCGCCCTTGTAGCGGATCGAGCCGGAGGTCGGCCGCTCCAGGTTGACGAGCATCTTCGCGACGGTCGACTTGCCGCAGCCGGACTCGCCGACGATGCCGAGGGTCTCGCCGGCGCGGAGGTCGAAGTCGACTCCGTCGACGGCCTTGACCGAGCCGACCTGCTTCTTGAAGACGATGCCCCGGGTGAGCGGGTAGTGCTTGTGGAGGTCCCGGACTTCGAGAATCGCCTCAGCCATGGAGGCACTCCTTCCAGAAGTGGCAGGCGCTGGTGCGCGGTACCGGGGACTCGGTCACGTCGTAGAGCGGGGGCACGTCGGTGCGGCAGACGTCCTGCGCCATCGGGCAGCGGGGGTTGAAGGCGCAGCCGGGCGGGATGGCGAGGAGGTTCGGCGGGAGGCCCTTGATCGCGTAGAGCTCCTGGCCCTTCTGGTCCAGCCGGGGGATGGAGTCGAGCAGGCCGCGGGTGTAGGGGTGGGCGGGCGCCTTGTAGATCTCGTGGACGGGGGCCTGTTCGACGATCCGGCCGGCGTACATGACGGCGATCTTGTCGGCGACGTCGGCGACGACGCCGAGGTCGTGGGTGATGAGGATCAGCCCCATGTTGAGTTCGCGCTGGAGTTCGGCGAGGAGGTCCATGACCTGGGCCTGGACGGTGACGTCGAGGGCCGTGGTGGGCTCGTCGGCGATGATCAGCTCGGGTTCGAGGGCGAGCGCCATCGCGATCATGATGCGCTGGCGCATGCCGCCGGAGAACTGGTGGGGGTACTGGCCGACCCGTTCCTTGGCGGCGGGGATGCGGACCCGGTCCATCAGTTCGACGGCCTTGGCCAGGGAGTCCTTCCGGGACATGCCCTGGTGGACCTGGAACATCTCGCCGAGCTGGTCGCCGACGCTGAGGACGGGGTTGAGGGAGGACAGCGCGTCCTGGAAGACCATCGCCATCTTGGCGCCGCGGATCTTCCGCCGCTCGTCCTCCTTGAGCTTCAGCAGGTCCTGGCCCTGGAAGAGGATCTCGCCCCGGCTGATCCGGCCCGGGGGGACGTCGAGGATGCCCATGACGGCCTGGGCCGTGACGGACTTGCCGGAGCCGGACTCGCCGAGGACGGCGAGGGTCTCCCCCGCGTCGACGGAGTAGTCGACGCCGTTGACGGCCTTGGCCACCCCGTCGCGGGTGTGGAACTCCACGTGGAGGTCGCGCACTTCGAGCAGCATGGGTCGCTACCTCAGCTTCGGGTCGAGGGCGTCGCGGACGGCGTCGCCGAGCATGATGAAGGCGAGCACGGTGATGGCGAGTGCGCCGGCCGGCCAGAGCAGCATGTGGGGCGCGTTGCGGATGTACTGGGAGGCCGAGGAGATGTCGATGCCCCAGGACACGGTCGGCGGCTTCAGACCGACGCCGAGGTAGGACAGGGTCGCCTCCAGGGCGATGTACGTGCCGAGGGCGATGGTGGCGACGACGATCACCGGGGCGATGGCGTTGGGCGTGATGTGGCGGAGCATCATGCGGGAGTTGGACGCGCCGAGGGCCCGGGCGGCCTGCACGTAGTCGTTCTGTTTGGCGGTGATGACGGAGCCGCGGGCGATGCGGGAGAGCTGCGGCCAGCCGAGCAGGACCATGAAGCCGATGACGGGCCAGACGGTGGAGCTGGTCACCACGGAGAGCAGCACCAGACCGCCGAGGACGACGGGGATGGCGAAGAAGACGTCGGTGATCCGGGAGAGGACGCCGTCCCAGGCGCCGCCGAAGAAACCGGCGAGGCCGCCGAGGATGCTGCCGAGGACGGCGACGCCGAGGGTGGCGAGGACGCCGACGGTCACGGAGGTGCGGGCGCCGTAGACCGTGCGGATGTAGACGTCGCAGCCCTGTCCGTTGAAGCCGAAGGGGTGGCCGGGCTGGGAGCCCTCCTGGGCCTTGGAGAGGTCGCAGTCGAGCGGGTCTCCGGAGGCGATCAGCTGGGGCCAGATGGAGATGACGACCAGGAAGAGGATCACCAGCGAGGAGACGATGAAGATGGGGTTGCGGCGCAGGTCGCGCCAGGCGTCGGACCACAGGGAGCGGGGCTTCTTGTCGGCACCGGTGCCGAGGGGGCCGCCGGGCGTCGCCTCCAGGGTCTCCCCCTCGGCCGTCGCGAGGTCGGACGCGCCGCCGGCGCCGGTGGGTGCGATGGCTCGGCCCTCTTCGTACGACTCCAGCGGCTCGGGCTGCTCAGGCATAGCGAATCCTCGGGTCAAGGACGGCGTACAGGAGGTCGACCAGGAGGTTGGCCAGCAGGAACACCAGGACGAGGATGGTCACGAAGCCCACCACGGTCTGGGTGTTCTGGCGGACGATGCCCTGGTAGAGCTGGTAGCCGACGCCGTGGATGTTGAAGATCCGTTCGGTGACGATGGCTCCGCCCATGAGGGCGCCGACGTCGGCGCCGATGAACGTCACGACGGGGATGAGGCTGTTGCGCAGCAGGTGCCGGCTGATGACCCGGCGGCGGGGCAGGCCCTTGGCGACGGCGGTGCGGACGTAGTCGGCGCGCTTGTTCTCGGCGATCGAGGTCCGGGTGAGCCGGGTGACGTACGCCAGCGAGACCGAGGCGAGGACCAGGCCCGGCACGATCAGTTCGGAGAAGGTGGCCTCGGGTGAGACGGCCGGTTTGATCCAGCCCCACTTGACGCCGAGGAGCAGCTGCACGAGGAGGCCGGTGACGAAGGTCGGGACCGAGAGGACGACCAGGGTCAGCAGCAGGACGGTGGTGTCGACGGGGCGGCCCCGCTTGAGGCCGGTGACGACGCCGAGGCTGATGCCGATGACGATCTCGAAGACGATCGCGACGATGGTGAGCCGGATGGTGACGGGGAAGGCGCTGGCCATCAGTTCGGTGACGGGCTGGCCGTTGAAGGCGGTGCCGAAGTCTCCGGTGAAGACGTTGCCCATGTAGGTGAGGTATTGCTGCCAGACGGGCTTGTCGAGGCCGAACTCCTTCTCCAGCTGGGCGGCGGTCGCCGGGTCGCACTGGCGGTCGCCGCACAGTCCGGCGATGGGGTCGCCCATCACGTTCACCATCAGGAAGATCAACAGCGTGGCGCCGAAGAAGACCGGGATCATCTGCAGCAGCCGCCGGATCACATATCGACCCATGGGGGGCTCCGGGGGTTGGCTCCGGGAAGGGGGGTGAGAACAAGCGCGCCGACTACGTCCGCACCGCCGTCGCCAAGGGCCTGCCCCGCCGCCGGGTCATCAGCCGGCACCTGCTACGGCGTCAGTTGACCTTGATCTGGTCGTAGACCGGGACGCTGAACGGGTTCAGCGTGACGTTGCTCACCCGCTCCGAGTAGCCGGCGCTGCCGTTCTGGTACCAGAGCGGGATGGCCCCCATGTCGTCGCGGAGGACCTCCTCGGCCTGCTGGAAGAGGCCGATGGCCTTCGCGGTGTCGGCCTCGGCGTTCGCCTCGTTGACCAGCTTGTCGAACTGCGGGTCGGTGTACTTGCCGTCGTTGGACGAGGCATTGGTGTAGTACAGCGGCTGGAGGAAGTTCTGGATGAGCGGGTAGTCCATCTGCCAGCCGGCCCGGAAGGGACCGTCCATCTTCGACTGGGTGACCTGGTTGCGGAAGTCGGCGAAGGTGCCGACCGGGTTGCCGACGCAGGCCTTGTTGTTGCCGAGGGCGCGGTTGATGGAGTTGCAGACCGCGTCGACCCATTCCTTGTGGGAGCCGGTGTCGGCGTTGTACGAGATCTTCATGGTGCCGCCGGGGATGCCGCCGCCCTCGGCGACCAGCTTCTTCGCCTGGTCGGCGTCGTACTTGCAGAAGTCGCCGCAGACGTCCTTGAAGCCGCCGTCCTCGCCGAGGACCGGGGAGGTCCAGTCGACGGCGGGGGTCCGGGTCTTCTGGAAGATGGTCTCGGTGATCTGGTTCCGGTCGATCGCCATGGAGAGGCCCTGCCGGAGCTTCTCCTGTCCGGGCTTGTTCCAGGCCGGGTCGTAGAACGGGAACGACAGGGTCTGGATGATGCCGGCGGGGACGTTGATGTACCGGTCGCCGAGGTCGGCCTCGACGTTCTTGAGCTGGGAGGCGGGCACGTCGTCGACGAGGTCGAGGTTGCCGGCCGTCAGGTCGGTGTAGGCCGTGTTGTTGTCGGTGTACACCTTGAGGTTGATGCCGCCGTTCTGGGCCTTGTCGGCGCCCGGGTAGGCGTCCCAGCGCTTGAGGGCCATCTGGGAGCCCTTGGAGTACGAGTCGACGGTGTACGGGCCGTTGCCCACCGGCTTCGACAGCCAGGCCGAGTGGTCCGTGTAGAAGGTCTGCGGGAGCGGGGAGAAGGCCGCGTAGCCCAGGGTGATGGGCCAGGTGGAGAACTTCTGGGTGAGCTTGACCGTGAAGGTCTGCGGGCCGGTGACCTTGAGGCCGGACATCGTCTCGGCGGTCGGTTCGCCCTTCTCCGGGTGGACCTGGTCGTAGCCCTCGATCTGGCCGAAGAAGTAGGCGTTCTTCTGGTTGTTCTTCAGGTTCGCGCCGTAGTTCCAGGCGTCGACGAAGGACTTCGCGGTGACCTTCTCGCCGTTGGAGAAGGTCCAGCCGTCCTTCACCGTGATGGTGAAGTTGGTCGAGTCGGTCGTCTCGATCTTCTCGGCGAGCATGTCCTTGGCCTCGCCGGTCTTCGGGTCGTACTGCTTGAGCCCGCGGAAGATCATGGAGAGGACCTTGCCGCCCTGGACCTCGTTGGTGTTGGCGGGCTCCAGCGGGTTCTGCGGGTCGCCCCACGAGGAGCTCACGATGCCGTCGGCCCCTCCGCCACCGCCGCTGTCGCCGCCGCCGCAGGCGGTCGCCGCCAGGGCGACTGCGGTGGCCAGAGCGGCCCACTTGGCGTGCGTGGCTCCGCGCATGGAGTGCCTCCCGAATGTCCTCAGTATGACTTATGCCCCAATATCACCTGTTCTTGACGGGGGTGCACTTTTACGGCCGCCGGACGGTGCCGGGGTGCTCGGGAGGGATACGCGGAGGCCGGACGGGGGCGCGGTGGTGCGGAGGGACACGCGGGACACGACGAAGGGCGCCCCGGTCCGTGGGTACGGACCGGGGCGCCCTTCGTCGTGTCTGCCGCTCGGTGCGTCAGTGCACCGGCACGACCTGCTTCTCCTCGGCGAAGTGGCACGCCGAGAAGTGGGCGGCCGGGGTGTCCTGGCCGGCGAAGCGCTGCGGGATCGCCAGCAGCGGCGTCTCCTGCGCGCACTTCTCCTGCGCCTTCCAGCAGCGGGTGCGGAAGCTGCAGCCCGACGGCGGGTTGGCCGGCGAGGGGACGTCACCGGTCAGGATGATCCGCTCGCGGTGCGCGCGGGCCTCCGGGTCCGGCACCGGCACCGCGGAGAGCAGCGCCTGGGTGTACGGGTGCGTCGGGTGCTCGTAGATCTGCTCGTCCGTACCGATCTCGGCCATCTTGCCGAGGTACATGACGCCGACGCGGTCCGAGATGTGCCGGACGATCGACAGGTCGTGCGCGATGAAGAGGTAGGACAGGTTGAACTCGTCCTGGAGCTTCCCCATCAGGTTGATGACCTGCGCCTGGACGGAGACGTCCAGGGCCGAGACCGGCTCGTCGCAGATGATGATCTCCGGGTTGAGCGCGAGGCCGCGGGCGATGCCGATGCGCTGGCGCTGACCGCCGGAGAACTGGTGCGGGTACCGGTTGATGTACTCCGGGTTCAGACCGACGACGTCGAGCAGCTCCTGCACCTTGCGGCGCCGGTCGCCCTTCGGGGCCACCTCGGGGTGGATGTCGAAGGGCTCGCCGATGATGTCGCCGACCGTCATGCGCGGGTTCAGCGAGGTGTACGGGTCCTGGAACACCATCTGGATGTTGCGGCGCACGGCCTTCAGCGCGCGGCCGCCCAGCCGGGTGATGTCCTGGCCCTTGTAGAAGACCTCGCCGGCGGTGGCCTGCTCCAGGTTCATCAGGAGCTTGGCGACCGTGGACTTGCCACAGCCGGACTCGCCCACGATGCCGAGGGTCTCGCCCTGGTAGAGGTCGAAGGAGACCCCGTCCACGGCCTTGACCGCGCCGACCTGCTTCTTGAAGAGGATGCCCTGCGTCAGCGGGAAGTGCTTCTTCAGGTTGCGCACCTGGAGAATCGGCTCGCCACGGCCCACCGGGGCCTCGATGGCGGCGGCCACGGCCTCTTCGTTCTTGCTGAGGTCAGCCATGGATCGTCTCCTTCCAGAAGTGGCAGGCGCTCGTACGGCCCGGGAGGTCCGCACCGTTCTGCTCGGTGACGGGCACCAGCGCCGGGATCTCCGTGCGGCAGATGTCGTCGGCCAGGGGGCAGCGCGGGTTGAAGGCGCAGCCGGTGGGCACCCGGAGCAGGTTGGGCGGGAGGCCCTTGATCGCGTAGAGCTCCTGGCCCTTCTGGTCCAGGCGCGGGATCGACTCCAGCAGACCCTTGGTGTAGGGGTGGGCCGGGCGCTTGTAGAGCTCGTGCACCGGCGCCTGCTCGACGATCCGGCCGGCGTACATCACGGCGATCTTGTCCGCGACGTCGGCGACGACGCCGAGGTCGTGGGTGATCAGGATCAGGCCCATGTTGTATTCCTGCTGGAGCTCCGCGAGGAGGTCCATGACCTGGGCCTGGACGGTCACGTCGAGAGCCGTGGTGGGCTCGTCGGCGATGATCAGGTCCGGCTCCAGGGCGAGCGCCATGGCGATCATGATGCGCTGGCGCATACCGCCGGAGAACTGGTGGGGGTAGTCGGCGACCCGCGCCTTGGCGGCGGGGATCTTGACCTTGTCCATCAGCTCGACGGCCTTGAGCGTGGCGGCCTTCTTGGAGAGGCCCTGGTGCACCCGGAACATCTCGCCGAGCTGGTAGCCGACGGTGAGGACCGGGTTGAGGGAGGACAGCGCGTCCTGGAAGATCATCGCGATCTTCCGGCCGCGGATCTTCCGGCGGTCCTCTTCGGCCATCTTCAGCATGTCCTGGCCGCGGAACAGGATCTCGCCCTGCGGGATCCTGCCGGGCGGCATGTCGAGGATGCCCATGATGGCCTGCGCGGTGACGGACTTGCCGGAGCCGGACTCGCCGAGGACGGCGAGGGTCTCGCCGGCGTTCACCGAGTAGTTGACTCCGTTGACCGCCTTGGCCACACCGTCACGGGTGTGGAACTCGACGTGCAGGTCGCGGACTTCGAGCAGCGGACCGTTGTGGTCGGCGCCGTCGCGGGGCGCCGGGACGGACGCGGTCTTGTCGATGATGCTCATCTTTTACGCCCTCCTCAGCGCAGCTTGGGGTCGAGGGCGTTGCGGACGGCTTCGCCGAGCATGATGAACGCCAGAACGGTGAGGCTCAGCATGATCGACGGGTACAGCAGGATGTGCTGCGACGTACGGATCGCCTGAACGCCCGCGGAGATGTCGACACCCCACGAGACGGTCGGGGAGGCGAGACCCAGGCCCAGGTAGGACAGGGTGGCCTCGGCCGAGATGTAGCCGCCGAGCGCGATGGTCGCGACGACGATCACGGGGGCCATGGAGTTCGGCAGGATGTGCCGGAAGAGGATCCGGGTCGTGCCGGCGCCGAGGGCCTTCGCCGCGTGGACGTAGTCGGCGTGCTTGACCGTGATCACGGCGCCGCGCATGACGCGGGCCATCTGCGTCCAGCCGAGGAAGGCGAGGGCGAAGACGACGACCCAGACGGTCCGCTCGACGAACGCCTGGAGGACGACCATGGCGCCGAGCAGGAACGGGATGCCGAAGAAGATGTCGGTCAGGCGGGACAGGACCGCGTCGACCCAGCCGCCGAAGTAGCCGGCGATCATGCCCACGATGCCGCCGAGGACGGTGACGATCGCGGTCACGGCGACGCCGACGATGATCGAGGCGCGCGTGCCGTAGATCAGTCGGGCGTAGACGGAGCGGCCCTGGATGTCGTAGCCGAGCCAGCCCGCTGAGCCGATGTCGCCGAGCTCCGGCTTGCCGACGTAGTGCTTGACGAGGTCACCGGTGGTCGGCGAGGCGCTGGTGAACATGCCCGGGAAGGCGGAGATCAGCAGCAGGAAGAAGATCAGCACCGACGACACGAGGAAATACGGGTTGCGGCGCAGGTCGCGCCAGGCGTCGCCCCAGAGGCTGCGCGCCTTCTCCGCCTTGACCGCGGAGACGTTCGCCGAGGGGGTGTCGACGGCAGCCGTGGGAGCGGTCGCGGTCTTGGTCACGTCAGGCATACCGGATCCTCGGGTCCAGGACCGCGTACAGCAGGTCGATGAGCAGGCTGGTGATGAGGTAGATGACCACCAGGATCGTGACGAGGCCGACGAGGGTGGTTCCCTCGCGGCGGCTGATCGACTCGTAGATCAGACCACCGACACCCTTGATGTTGAAGATGCCTTCGGTGACGACCGCACCGCCCATGAGGGCGCCGATGTCGGTGCCGAGGAAGGTGACGACCGGGATCATCGAGTTGCGCATGAGGTGGACGCCGATGACGCGGCTCCGCGGCAGACCCTTGGCGACGGCGGTGCGCATGTAGTCGGCGCGGAGGTTCTCCGCCATCGACGTACGGGTGAGGCGCGCCACATAGGCGAGGGAGAGACCGCCGAGGACGATGGCCGGGGCGATCATCTCGGAGACCAACTGGTCGTTGCTGACGTTTGGTTCGATCCAGCCGAGCTCGAAGGCGAACACCATCTTGATGATGAAGCCGAGCACGAAGACCGGGATCGAGATGATCAGCAGGGTGAAGATCAGGATGGCGTTGTCGGCCATGCGGCCGGCACGGAGGCCGGCGATGACGCCGAGGCCGATGCCGAAGACCAGCTCGACGGCGAAGGCGAGTGCCGCGAGCTGCAGCGTGACGGGGAACGCGTCACCCAGCACTTCGGTGACGGGACGGTCGTTGCGGATCTGCGTCCCGAAGTCGAGGTGGAAGATGATCCCGCTGATGTAGTCCCAGTACTGCTTCAGGATGTGCTGATCGAGGCCGAGCTTGTGTCTGATCTCGGCGATGGTGGCCGGGGACGCGCCCTTGTCACCGAACAGTCCGGCCACGGGGTCGCCGGGCAGGCTGTAGACCATGAGGAAGATCAGCAGGGTTGTCCCGAAAAAGACCGGGATCATCTGGAGCAGTCGTCGTGCGACATAGCGCCCCATCATGCCTCCGTTGAGATGTGACGGCGGCAGCCGGGGGCCCTCCCACGACATCCTGCCCCGATGACGGGCAGAACTGTGTCGCGGAAGGGCCCCCCAGCCACTGCATAAGGCACCGAGGCGGGACTGACGATCCGTCAGTCCCGCGACGGCGTGCGGACTACGCTTGGGTGATTACTTCGTGACCTCGACGCCGGTCAGGATCGGGTCGCCGTCCTGACCGTAAGCCACGCCCGAAACCTTCTCGGAGTAGCCCGCGTTGACCTTGTAGTACCAGAGCGGGATGGACGGCATGTAGTTCTTCAGTTCCTTCTCGATGGCCTGGAACTGCTTCACCGAGTCGTCCAGCGTCGCCGCGGAGTCGGCCTTGGCGATCTCGGCGTCCAGCTCCTTGTTGGAGAAGTCGCCCTGGTTGCCCGCCGCACCCGTGCGGAACAGGTCGGAGATGAAGTTGGCGTTCACCGGGTAGTCGAGCACCCAGCCGGAGCGGTACAGGGACTTGACCTGCTTGGTCTTACGGGCCGTCAGGTCGGCCTGGAAGTCCGGCTTGCTGTCGCCGACGCACTGGACGTCGGTGGCCTGCTGGATGGAGTTGCAGACAGCGTCCACCCACTCCTTGTGGCCACCGTCGGCGTTGAACTGGATGGAGATCTTGTTGCCGGGGACGCCGCCGCCGGCCTTGATGAGCTCCTTGGCCTTCGCCGGGTCGAACTTGGTGACGCCGGCGCCACCGTCCTCCTGGAAGCCCAGGACACCCTTGGCGACCCAGCCGGTCGCGGGCTCACGCGTACCCTGCAGCACCGTCTTGGTGATGGTGGCACGGTCGATCGCCATGGACAGACCCTGGACGACGCGCGGGTCGATCTGCTTCGGCTTCTTCCACTGGTCGGCGTAGAAGGCGACGGCGATGGTCTGGATCGCGGAGTACGGCTGGTCCACGGCGCGGTCGCCGAGGTCCTGGCGGTAGACCGGGAGGTCCTTCGGCGCGATCTGACGCAGGACGTCGACGTTGCCGGACTTCAGGTCCTCGTACGCGGCCTCGAGGGTGGTGTAGTTCTTGAAGACCACACCGCCGTTCTTCGCCTTGTTCGGGCCCTTGTAGTCGTCGTACCGAGTGATCTCGATCTTCTTCTTGTGGTCCCAGCTCTTGAACTTGTAGGGACCGTTGCCGACCGGCTTCTGGCCGCCGGCGGCCGGGTCCTTGTAGAAGGACTCGGGCAGCGGGGCGAAGACGATGTAGGCGAGCTTGTGACCGAAGTACGGGACGGCCTTCGAGAGCTCGATCTTGAAGGTGGTCTCGTCGACGACCGACAGACCCTCGAGCTTGTCGGCGGTCTGCTTGGCGCCCTCGGCGTCCGGGTGGACCTTGTCGTAGCCCTTGATGTCCGCGAACCAGGACGAGAGGCCCTGGGCGTTCTTCAGGCTGGCGTTCCAGTTCCACGCGTCCACGTAGGACTTGGAGGTCACCGGGGTGCCGTCGTGGAAGGTCCAGCCCGGCTTGAGCTTGACGGTCCACGTCTTCGAGTCGGTCGTGGTGACGGACTCGGCGTTGATCATCTCCAGGGAGCCGTCGGCCTTGTAGTCGACCAGGGTCGAGAACAGGCCGGCCATCACGGCGGAGCCGTTGGACTCCATCGTGTCACCGGTGAGCAGGGGCTTCTCAGGCTCGCCCAGCTCGACGGAGAAGATTCCGTTCGGGTCAACAGCGCCCTTGGCGTCGCCGCTGTCGCTCTTACCCCCGCCACAGGCGGTCGCAGCAAGGGCAACGATGATCGCGCCCGTTACCCACTTGGCGCTCTTGGCACCGCGCATGGGTTCCTCCTCATGAGTCCACTTTTGTCACTACAAGAGGGGCACTCCGAGTTCTGCCGACACCCCTGACGGCATTGCACTCAAGTGCCCCGAGTGTGCTCGTGAGTCGGCACTCCCCACAGTGCGTGACCCATTGACCCGAGCTCAATGGAGCCAACTATTAAGTACGTCCGGGCTGTAAACCACACTTAAGTGGTCTCGTTTTGACAACATCACCCCATGCCCGGATACCGAAATCCGGACAAACTGAGCACAGACAGACACCCCCGAAACGGACCGTTAACACACGTACCGGAGAGCGATGGCCGATATGCGGACACCGGTCCGTCGAAATGAAGTTGACGGAAGTTGACGAAAAGCCCGGACTCCTCCACTCCCCCGGGAGGGTCCGGGCTCCGTTGCGGAGGTCCCGTAGAACCGAAAGCGGGGTAGATCACAGGAACGTGATCTACCCCACTGTCATCGGCCGCATGCGGCCTGACTCAGCCGATCTTCGGCCGGCTCGACCGTACTGATTCCGGCCAGTTCAGCCGTATCGGCACCGCGGCCGTGCGACGCACCGCGGCCCCTCTCGCGTCCGGGCTCAGCCGTTCTTGGCGCGCGAGGAGGCGCGGCCACGCGCGTTCTGGTCGAGGATGACCTTGCGGATGCGCACGGCCTCCGGGGTGACCTCGACGCACTCGTCGTCGCGGCAGAACTCCAGCGACTGCTCCAGCGACAGCTTGCGCGGCGGGACGATCGCCTCGAAGGAGTCGGCCGAGGAGGAGCGCATGTTGGTGAGCTTCTTCTCCTTGGTGATGTTCACGTCCATGTCGTCGGAGCGGGAGTTCTCGCCGACGATCATGCCCTCGTACACCTCGGTGCCGGGGTCGGTGAACAGGACGCCGCGCTCCTGGAGGTTGGTCATCGCGAACGCGGTGACGGCACCGGCGCGGTCGGCCACCAGCGAGCCGTTGTTACGGGTCGTCAGCGTGCCGAACCACGGCTCGTGGCCCTCGTGGATCGAGTGGGCGATGCCCGTGCCGCGGGTGTTGGTGAGGAACTCCGTACGGAAGCCGATGAGGCCACGGGACGGAACGACGAACTCCATGCGGACCCAGCCGGAGCCGTGGTTCGACATGTTGTCCATGCGGCCCTTGCGGACGCCCATGAGCTGCGTGACCGCGCCCATGTGCTCCTCGGGGACGTCGACCGTGAGGCGCTCGACGGGCTCGTGCGTCTTGCCGTCGACCTCCTTGGTGACGACCTGCGGCTTGCCGATGGTGAGCTCGAAGCCCTCGCGGCGCATCTGCTCGACCAGGATGGCGAGCGCGAGCTCACCGCGGCCCTGGACCTCCCAGGCGTCCGGGCGCTCGGTGTCGAGGACGCGGAGCGAGACGTTACCGATCAGCTCGCGGTCCAGACGGTCCTTGACCTGACGGGCGGTGACCTTGCGCTGCTTGACGGCGGACTTGGCGTCCGCGCCCTTGCCCGTGCCACCGCGGCCGACGAGCGGCGAGGTGTTGGTGCCGATGGTCATGGAGATGGCCGGCTGGTCGACCGTGATCAGCGGCAGCGCGATCGGGTTCTCCGGGTCGGCCAGCGTCTCGCCGATCATGATGTCGGGGATACCGGCGACGGCGCAGATGTCACCGGGGCCGGCGACCTCGGCGGGCTTGCGGGTGAGCGCCTCGGTCATCATCAGCTCGGTGATGCGGACGTTGGAGATGGTGCCGTCCCGCTTGATCCACGCGACCGTCTGGCCCTTGCGCAGCTCGCCCTGCTCGACGCGGAGCAGCGCGATGCGGCCGAGGAAGTTGTCGGCGTCCAGGTTGGTGACGTGGGCCTGGAGCGGGGCCTC
Source organism: Streptomyces sp. adm13(2018) (assembly GCF_008042145.1). Classification (GTDB taxonomy): domain Bacteria; phylum Actinomycetota; class Actinomycetes; order Streptomycetales; family Streptomycetaceae; genus Streptomyces. Next base: position 466,191 of record NZ_RDBH01000141.1, on the reverse strand, counting down.
CTCGTCGTACACCGGGGCCGGGACGTGCTCCAGGATGGCGCTGAAGAACGGCTCCAGGTTGTCGCTGTCCGCGGGGACGGTGCCGTTCTCCGGCTTGGTCAGCGAGGCGACGCCGTCACGGCCGCAGGCGTAGACGATGGGGAACTCGATCTGGTCCTCGTCCGCGTCCAGGTCGAGGAAGAGGTCGTAGGTCTCGTTGACGACCTCGTCGATCCGGGAGTCCGGGCGGTCCGTCTTGTTGATGCAGAGGATGACCGGCTTGCGCTGCTGGAGCGCCTTGCGCAGCACGAAGCGGGTCTGCGGGAGCGGACCCTCGGAGGCGTCCACGAGCAGGACGACCGCGTCCACCATCGAGAGACCGCGCTCGACCTCGCCACCGAAGTCGGCGTGGCCGGGGGTGTCGATGATGTTGATCGTGATCGGGGCCCCGCCGTCCTTGGGGTGATACTTCACCGCCGTGTTCTTGGCGAGGATCGTGATGCCCTTCTCACGCTCCAGGTCGTTCGAGTCCATCATGCGGTCGTCGAGCTGCTGGTGGGCGGCGAAGGCACCGGCCTGCTTGAGCATGGCGTCGACGATGGTCGTCTTGCCGTGGTCGACGTGGGCGACGATGGCGACGTTACGGATGTCGTGGCGCGTGGGCATGGGTGCTTGCGCTTCTCTCGGATCGTGGGATGCGGCGTCAGTTCCTCGTACGCCCACCGGGCGGACGCGCCACGGCTATGTCCATGGTACGGGGCTGCCGCGCAAGGGGCTTCCCCGGCCAAGATCCGAGAGGTGGTATCGAGCGGGTGCAAGGGTGTGGGGAGGTCGTGCGACCGGGTCAAGGGGCCGACGCGATCCTGCCCGCCGGGATCACCGGCGGGCAAGGAAATTGAGCTGGTTCTGAGGTTGTGACCTGCGCTTTCAGGGCTTTCGGGGTTTTCAGGGGGTGTTTCGCAAGGCACCCTTGGAGGTTTCGCGCTTCTTGAAGCCGATGTCCTGGTAGCGCGGTCCGGCCAGGCCCCAGGCTCCGGCGTTCGCCAGATCGGCCTTGGCGGCGACGAGCTGCGGGCGCTGGTAGAGGGGGATGGAGCCGGCGGCCGCCCAGATCCGGGCGTCGGCCTGGCGCACCAGCTCCCGGGCCTCCTCCTCGTCGAGGGTCGCCGCGGCCTGGTCGAAGAGCTGGTCGATGCGGTCGGTGCCGACCCGCGAGTAGTTCTGCTCGACCAGGAGGGAGCCGTCCGAGGCGGGCTCGGGCTTGGCGAAGATCGGCCGGGCGTCGGTCGCCGGGAAGGCGGTGGCGGGCCAGGAGTAGAGGGCCAGATCGTAGTCGCCCGAGGCGATGTGGTCCTTGAAGAAGCTGTCGTCGGACACCTTGGTGACCTCGGTGCGGATGCCGACCGCGTCGAGCATCCGGACGATCCGGTCACCGACCGCTCGCAGGGACTCGGAGCCGGGGCCGGACGGCAGGACGAAGCGGAGGCTGAGGGCCTTGCCGTCCTTGCCGAGGGTCTTGGCCGCGTCGGCGGCGCTCACCGGGGCGGCGGTGCCGCGCGGAGCGTAGGCCCCGGCCACTCCCTTGTCCGTACGGGTGATGGCCTGGGCGGCCTGGGCGGCCTGGGCGCCGGCCCCCGTGTCGAGTGCCTCGGCGCGGGCGAGGAGCGCGGCGCTCTGGACGGCCGCCGCGGGGGCCGGGGCGAGGATGCGGGTACCGCTCTCGGGGCCGCCGACGGCGGGGGCGGCCCGACGCTCGCCCGGCTTGTCGTCGCCGACGATGTAGAGGCCTTCGTCGGAGGCGGTGTCGGAGGCGGAGGTGTCGGAGGCGGTGGCGGCGCTGCTGGAGGTCGGCTTCTTGGCGTCGGTGGAGCCGGCGCTGTCCTTCTTCTCCGCCTTCTCTTCCTTCTCCGCGTTTCCTGCCCCCTCCTCCTGCTCCTTGGCGCCCTCCTCCCCCGCCTTCTCCCCGGCGTCCTTCTTCTCGTCCTTCTCCGCCTCGCTGCCCGCCTTGGTGCCGTCCGCGGGCTTCCGGGCCGCGCCGCCGGGGACCCAGCCCGCGTCGGCGAGGAGGGCCCGCGCCTCGTCGGTGTTCTGGCTGCCGAGGGCGTCGCTGCTGTCCGCGTACGCGGCCTGACCCGCGAGGGCCAGGTGGCTGCCGGGCGGGTCCGCCGGGAGGCCGAGCGGCTTGAGTACGGATTCGGCCAGTTCCTGGCGGTTGATCGCGCGGGCCACCGCCCGCCGTACCCGCTCGTCGGCGAGCGGCCCGGACTCGCCGTTCAGCGAGAGCTGGGTGTAGGCGGGCTCCAGGGACTTGCGGACCACGTACTTCGCCAGGATGTCCTGGGCGGTCGCGTACGCGGCGATGGCCTGCTGGTTCTGCTCGCGGGCGGCCCGGACCTCCTCCGCCTTCTCCTCGTCGGAGCCGTGGGCCAGCGCCCAGGACTTCAGGGCCTTGGAGGGGGTGATCGAGGAGCCGGGGCCGTGCGCGAGGGCCGCCTGGGCTCCGTTGCGGCCGGCCCGGGCGTCGCGGAGGGCGAGCGAGATGCGCTCGGCGGTGGACCGGTCGATCTCGGCCAGATCGAGGGTTCCCTTGGCGAGGGCGTCCGCGCGGTCCGCGCGGGCGACCGCCTTGAGGACGATGCTGTCGAGCTTGGCGGGCTGGCCCCACCAGCGCGGGTTGCGGGCGAGGGTCACATCACCGCTCTTGCGGTCGACCGCCTTCAGCAGGAACGGTCCTGCAGTGGCCTTGAGGGTGGTGCGGGCCCCGTCGTTGAAGGAGGCCGGGGAGCCCATGACCTGCTTCGGGTACAGCGGGGTGAACAGGGACTGCCAGTCGGCGTAGGGCTTGGCGAAGGTGACCCGCACCTCCAGGTCGTTCTTGCCCCGCTCGATCTTCTCGATCCGCTCGTAGCCGGAGTTCCGCGCGGTCCAGTACGCGGTGTCGCGGCCGCTCAGCGCGCGCCACTGGGCCACGAAGTCGGGCGCCCCGATCTCGCGTCCGTCGCTCCACACCGCCTGCTGGTTGAGCTTGTAGAGGACGACCTGCTTGGGCTCGGTCTCGACGACCTGCGCGGACTCCAGGAAGTCGGGGTTGCGCTGCGGCCGGCCCCGCTCGTCGATCGTGTAGAGCGAGGGGAGCACGGCCCCGGCGATCCGGGAGGTGGCGCCGTCGGCGTCGGCCTGGAAGGAGTTCAGGGTGGTGGGGAGCGCGTCGACGGCCCAGCGCAGGGTTCCTCCGTCGGCCACCCGCTCGCGGGCGGCGGGCGCGTTGTCCTGGACCGCGGCCCGGCTCTCGTCCGCCTCGTCGGACGAGCATCCGGCGAGGACGGTGACGGCGAGGGCGGCACTGGTGAGTGTGGCGACGGAGCGGAGCGTGCGGGAGCGGGGGCTCCTGGAGCATGTCCTCCCGCGAGGGGCGCCGATCTGGGACATGACTTGTACCCCTTCGTCCAGATTCATTCCATTTGGAGATGATCACACCTATTGCTCATCCACTGAAAAGGACAGAAAGGATCCGGCCATGGCGACACGACGACACGGCTGGAGAACCCCACTCGTGCGGCCCAACGGCGCGGGGAGCCGCGCGCCGGGCAGGGGAATCCCGTACGCGAGCGGCAGACGGATCGGCGACCCGGTCAGGCAGCGGTGGCGGCGCCTCCGGTACGGGGTGGGCGCGGTCGCTCCCGGCGCGGGACGGGCGCGGTCGCTCCCCGCGCGGGACGGGCGCGGTCACCCTCGGTACGGGGTGGGTGGGGTCGCTCATCCCGTACGGGCGGCAGGGGTCGCCCCCGGCCCGCGCCCGGCCTCAGTGCCAGCCCGCGCGGTAGGCCGCCCAGTCGCCCTCCTCCGCGGCGAAGTCGACGTAGAGCGCGACGCCGAAGCGCGCGCGGTCCGGGTCGGTGCGTCCGAGGCCGAGCCGGACGCCCCGGACGGCGGCCTCGACGGTCTCCGCGTTCTCGTGGTGACCGAGGTCGTCCTCGTGGAAGAAGGGGAGCCCCATCAGGAGGTCGGTCGACTCGGGCGTCACTTCGAGGGCCAGGCTGGTCTGCTGGGCGACGTACCCGCCGTACAGGCTCTCCAGCGGCATCCACGTGTCGTACGACATGACGGCGATCTGGTCGACGCGGCGGGCGACCTGGCCGAAGAACTTCTGCGACCACCACTTCTCCCTGCCGGTGAACAGGCTGTTGGCCGAGTGCAGGCCGGGGAGCGGGTCGATCTGGTGGGCGGCTATGGACAGCTGCGCCTTCCGCGGCCGGGTGACCTCCCCGAGGTCGTCGAGCAGGGAGAGGTAGTCCGCGTCGTCGGACAGCAGCGGCTCCAGGTCGAAGTGGACCCCGTCGAAGCCGACGTCCAGGATCTGCCGGGCGGACGTCACGACGGCGGCCCGGGACGTGGCCCGGTTGCTCCAGGGGCCCGGCGTGGACGTACAGGTCGCGTATGCCCGTGTCCTTGACGCGGGCGGCGAACGCGGCGAGGTCGGCGTCCTTCTTCCGGCCGTCGACCCAGGCGTGGCCGAGCCAGACGGCGTCCTTGTCCCGGGTCTTCGCGTCGGCCCTGAGGTCTCCCGCGTAGTTGACGCGCAGGGCGAGCGCGCCGAACAGCGGGGGCACCACGAGGACCAGGACGAGGCCGAGCACGAACCAGCGCCCCCGTCGCCACATACTCCTCAGCCGTCCACTCACCCGAGCCCCCCGTGTGCCGTCGTGTCGGTCGTCCCACCGCTCTCTCACCGTAGCGGCGGCTACCGACAGTGACGCAGGCCTGTGGAGAATGGTTTCCGCCGACCCTCGGGGACACCCACCGTCCGGTCGCGGACGGGCATATGCGGACATAACCTCCCCCTTGTGACGCGAACAGCCACCCGAACCCTTCTCGCGGTACTGGTGGCGGCGTGGTGGCTCCTCGTGCCCGCCGTTCACGGTGCCCGCGGGCACCGTGAACGGCGGGCACGAGGAGCCACCACGCCGCCACCAGTACCGCGAGAAGGGTTCGGGTGGCTGTTCGCGTCACAAGGGGGAGGTTATGTCCGCATATGCCCGTCCGCGACCGGACGGTGGGTGTCCCCGAGGGTCGGCGGAAACCATTCTCCACAGGCCTGCGTCACTGTCGGTAGCCGCCGCTACGGTGAGAGAGCGGTGGGACGACCGACACGACGGCACACGGGGGGCTCGGGTGAGTGGACGGCTGAGGAGTATGTGGCGACGGGGGCGCTGGTTCGTGCTCGGCGGCGGGCCCGGCAGCTTCGGCGGCGGCGGCACGCGTGGCCGGCTGGGCGGCGGAGGCCGTTTCTGAGGGCGGCGCGACGCGTCCCCTCCCCCTTTCTGTCCCTCTCAAGGAGGAGAGCCATGAGCAAGCAGACCATCCTCGGCCGGGTCACCCAGCTGGCGAAGGCCAACATCAACGCGCTGCTGGACCAGGCCGAGGATCCGCAGAAGATGCTGGACCAGCTGATCCGCGACTACGCGAACAACATCGCGGAGGCGGAGGAGGCGGTGGCCGCGACGATCGGGAACCTGCGGCTGATGGAGCAGGACCACCAGGAGGACGTGGCGGCGGCGCAGGAGTGGGGCGGAAAGGCGCTGGCGGCCAGCCGCAAGGGCGACGAGCTGCGCGGCGGCGGGCGGACGGCGGAGGCGGACCGCTTCGACAACCTGGCGAAGGTGGCGCTCGGCCGCCAGCTCCAGTCGGAGAAGGAGGCGCGGACGGCTGAGCCGACGATCGCCGCGCAGACCGAGGTGGTCGCGAAGCTCAGGACGGGCCTCGACCAGATGAAGGTCAAGCTGGGCGAGTTGCAGGCCAAGCGCGACGAGCTGGTGGCCCGCGCCAGGTCGGCCCAGGCGCAGAACACGATGATGGACGCCGTGAAGAACATCGACGTGCTGGACCCGACCAGCGAGCTGAGCCGGTTCGAGGACAAGGTGCGCCGGGAGGAGGCGCGGGCCATGGGCAAGCAGGAGCTGGCGGCGTCCTCCCTGGACGCCCAGTTCGAGCAGCTGGACGCGCTGGGCGACAGCGCCGAGATCGAGGCCCGGCTGGCGGCACTCAAGGACTGACCCGGCGCCGGGCCGGCGCACTCGCCGTCGCCCGCGCGGTCGTCTTCGCCCGCGCACTCGCCGTCGCCCACGCGGTCGTCCTCGGCCGCGCCGTCGCGGCCGGGCGCCTGCTCGGCCGGGCGGCCGGGTGGGCACGGCGCGTGTCAGAACATGCTGAGGAGCTGCTCCACGGTGGGCTCCGCCGCGCCCTCGCCGTCCGGCAGGGGGAGTTCGAACCAGACGGTCTTGCCGCGCGGGGTGCGGCGCGAGCCCCAGGAGGAGCTGAGCAGTCCGACCAGCTGGAGGCCACGGCCGCCCTCGTCGGTGTCCTTGGCGCGCCGCCGCCGGGGCTGCACCAGGCCGGCGTCCCAGACCTCGCAGACGAGGCTGCGGTCGAGGAGCAGCCGGAGCCGGATCTCCCCCTCGCCGTAGCGCAGCGCGTTGGTGACGAGCTCGCTGACGAGGAGTTCGACGGTGTCGACGAGCGGTTCGAGGTCCCAGGCCTTCAGCTGGGTGCGGGCGAGTTCGCGGGCCCGGCCGACGGAGCGGGGTTCCCTGGGGAGCCGCCAGTCGCCGACGGCCTCACTGGGCAGGCCCTGGATCCTGGCCATGAGCAGGGCGATGTCGTCCTCGCCGTGGCCGGTCTCCAGGCTGGTCAGGACGCGGTCGCAGACGTCCTCCAGCGGGCGGGCGGGGTCGGTGAGGGCGCGTCGGAAGGCGGTCAGGCCCTCGTCGAGGGGATGGTCGCGGGATTCGACGAGACCGTCGGTGTAGAGGGCGAGGAGTGCGCCTTCCGGGAGTTCGACCTCGACCTCCTCGAAGGGTTCGCCGCCGACCCCGAGCGGCATCCCGGGGGGTACGTCGAGCAGCAGGGCCTCCTCGCCGGGTTCGACGAGGACCGGCGGGAGGTGTCCGGCGTTGGCGAAGGTGCAGCGGCGGGTGACCGGGTCGTAGACGGCGTAGACGCAGGTCGCGAGGTACACCTCGGACAGCTCGGGGCCGCGGGACTTGTGGCCGCGGGACTGCTGGGCGCCGATGGGGGCCCCGAGGCCGCGGGCGATCTCGTCGAGGTGGGAGAGGACCTCGGCCGGTTCCAGGTCGAGCTGGGCGAGGGTGCGGACGGCGGTGCGCAGTTCGCCCATGGCGACGGCGGCGCGCAGTCCGCGGCCCATGACGTCCCCGATGACGAGGGCGGTGCGGTGGCCGGGGAGTTCGATGACGTCGAACCAGTCGCCGCCGACCTCGGTGGCGGCGGTGCCGGGGAGGTAGCGGCAGGCGATGTCGAGGCCGGCCGCCTCGGGGTCGCCGGGCGGGAGCAGGCTGCGCTGGAGGATCAGGGCCCGTTCGTGCTCGCGACGGTAGAGGCGGGCGTTGTCGATGCAGACGGCGGCGCGGGCGGCGAGTTCGACGGCGAGGGCGCGGTCGCGCTCTCCGAAGGACTCGCTGCCCTTGGTCCGGGAGAACTGGACGAGTCCGACGACGGTGTCGTGGGCGACCATCGGGACCACCAGGGTGCTCTGGACGAGCTCGCCGTCGGCGCCGGACACGGTGCGGAGGCGGCCGGTGCGCAGGGCTCCGGCGCACGGGGAGTTGAAGGGGAAGCGGTGGACGGCGCCGACCTGGATGGGCTCGGTGCCGCGACAGCCGCCGTCGGGGCCGTGGCGCTCGTCGGCCCTCAGCGGGGTGTCGGAGACGGCGCTGGCGAAGGCGACCCTGCGGAGTTCGGCGCTGCCGCCGTAGCCGACGTCGTGGGAGTTGCCCCAGCGGCCGGGCGGTGCCTCGTCGCCGGTGAGCAGGCCCTGGTAGAGGTCGACGGAGGCGAGGTCGCAGAAGCCGGGGACGGCGACGTCGAGGAGCTCGCGGGCGGTGGCCTCCAGGTCGAGGGAGTTGCCGATGCGGGCGCCGGCCTCGTTGAGGAGGGCGAGGTTGCGGCGGGCGCTGGCGGCTTCCCTGGCGGCGCTGTGGCGGCGGGTGACGTCGATGCCGAGGCCGGCGACGCCGATCGGCCGGCCGGATCCGCTGTGGACGCGGTAGAGGTTGATGGACCAGTGGCGCCGGTCCCGGGAGCCGGGCGCGGCGCCGACGATCTCGAAGTCGGTGACGGACTCGCCGGTCTCCAGGACGGTACGGAGGGCCGCGGTCATCCGGTCGGCCTCGGGCAGGTTGAGGTAGTCGTGGACCGTGCGGCCGCGGTGGTCGTCCGCGGAGCCGCCGAAGACGGTGGCGAAGCGCCGGTTGGCCCGCTTCACGGTGAGGTCGGTGCCGAAGAGGAGGAAGCCGAAGGGCGATTGGCCGAATATCGCCTGGGAGGCGGCGAGGTCCGTCTCGATGCGGCGGAGGGCGCGGACGTCGACGACGATGCAGAGCGCGGCCCGTTCCCCGGTGGGGGTCTCGCTGGGCATGACGTACATCTCGGCGATGCCGTGGGGTCGGTCGTCGCCGGGGATCCGGAAGGGGACGAGGCCTGTCCACTCCTTGCCGTCGAGGATCTCGCGGACCCTCCGGTGACCGCGCTCGCGCTGGTCGGCGGGCAGGAAGGCCTCGACGGGGTCCTTGCCCATGGCCTCCTCGGCGGTCACCCCGAAGAGGTCCACGGCGCGTCGGCTCCACTGCTCGACGAGTCCGTCGGGCCCGATGGAGAAGGACGCCACCCGGATGTAGTCATAGATGGAGCCGGGCGGGCTGCTCTGCCACACCACGCCGCCACTCGCCTTCTCAGGTATCTCGCTCACGCGACCGTCCCCTCCAGCTCACCGCACCGGACCGGCCATTCCCGCAGTATTCAATACGGCGGGCTCCGGCGGTACGACGTTCACGATCACAGGGTGGTCTCGTTCGCCTCGCGCCGAGTACCGGTGATCGTTGTCCCTCCCTGTTTACTCACCAGGGAGAGCCAGCTCGAACCATACGGTTTTGCCGGTCCTTCCCTTACGGGTGCCCCAGCGGCGGGCGGAGCAGGCCACCAGTCCGAGTCCGCGGCCTCCTTCGTCCTCGGGTCCCGGGGCGCGCGCGGTGGGGGGATCCGGAAGCGGATCGGAGACCTCCACCAGCAGCGCGGGCCGGTGGGCGGGGTCGGTGCCGTCGGGCCGGGGGCGGACGAGCCGTACGCCGATCGGGCCGGACGCGTACCGCAGGGAGTTGGTCACCAGCTCGCTGACCAGCAGGACGGTGAGGTCGCAGACGGCGGCGTCGAGGTCCCAGGACCGCAGCGTCTCGCGGACGGCGTGGCGTGCCGTGCGCACGGCGTTCGCCTCCGCAGGGAAGTTCCACTCGGCGCGGTCGCCGTCGGTGTCGATCACACCCGATCACTTCCCCAGCCATGCGTCAGCAGGAAGGCCCACGTCCTCATTCAACGGGTTATTCAGGACATACCCGTAATATGGGGCGTGATATCGCGCTGGGCGCAGCAGCGGGCGCACGGTGGCACGAACGGCGTAGAAAGTTCAGTCCCGTGCTCCGGGTGCGGGCGCCGCCGGGAGTCTCCGGGCGGCCTCGGCGACGGCGGGGCGGTCCTGGTCGAGCCAGTCGACGGAGTCCAGCTCGTCGCGGGTGAGCCAGCGCAGGGCGTCGTGGTCCTCCAGCGGGCGGGGTTCGCCCGCCAGCAGCCGGGCGGTCCAGACGCGGAGGACGTATCCGGGTTTGAGCGGCCACTCTCCGGGGAGTCGCTCGCCCGGCTCGATCTCGACTCCGAGCTCCTCGCGCAGTTCGCGGACGAGGGCCTGCTCATGGCTCTCGCCGGGTTCGAGCTTGCCGCCGGGCAGTTCCCAGCGGCCGGCGAGCTCGACGGGTGCGCTGCGGCGGGCCGCGAGCAGCCGCCCCCGGTGGTACAGGGCGCCGGCGACGACGACCACGTCGGGTTCGCGGGGCGTGGCGGGGTCGGTGGTGCGTTCGGTCATGGGCGCGAGCGTAGCCGGGCCCCGCCGGTGCCCGCCGGGCTCAGAGCGCGGGGCTGCCGATGCGCTCGACCCAGTAGAGCTGCTTGTGGCCGCGGTCGTCGAGACTGTCCGCGATCTTCCGTGCTTCGTCCTCGGTGGCGTACCGCCCCACCCGGTAGCGGTTGCCGTTGTCGTCCTGCCGAATGACGAGCCAGGCGAGGACAGGGCCGCTCTCGGTCATCAGGCTTCTCCCTCCGCCGGTCCGGGCGCCGTTGAGGATCTCGGTGAAACCCCGATCCGCATATGCCGGAGCTTACGCCTGACCTTCACACAGCGGATACGGGATTGCACAAAGAGATACGGATCGGCCGGGAACCGACGGAGGGAGGCCGAAGTCACGCTCCAGGGGCGGCTCCGGACACGGCCGGCACGGTCGGCACGGTCGGCACGGGCATGAGGACCGGGCCGGCGGCCTCGGGACTCTTGCGGCAGGCGTCGCCGCACGTGGCGTCGAGCGAGCAGCAGAGGGAGCAGACCGGGCCGGAGCGCACCGGGCAGTCGGCGATGTCGGGGAGTTCGTAGGCGGTCTCGCACTCCGCGCAGGTGTGGGTGGCGCGCTCGTCGACGGTCCCGGCGGCCGGGCCGTTCACGGTGTTGGGGCGGGCCAGGTAGTAGCGGCCCCCGGTCGCCCAGGCGATCAGGGGGCAGAGGGCGAGGGCGAGACCGGCGGCGATGAAGGTGGAGAAGGCCTGGGCGTAGGTACCGAAGACGCCGAAGAAGGCGAGGATGGAGACGGTGGAGGCGATGACCATGGCACCGAAGCCGGCCGGGTTCACGGCGTACAGATAGGCGCGCTTGAACTCGATGTACGGGGGGCTCCAGCCGGCTCGCTTGTTGATGACGAGGTCGGCGGCGACGGCGGTGATCCACGCGATGCCGACGTTGGAGTAGAACCCGAGCAGCTTGTTCAGGGCCGCGAACATGTTCATCTCCATCAGCGTCAGGGCGATGGCGAGGTTGAGGAAGATGTACCAGACGCGGCCCGGGTGCCGGTGGGTGACGCGGGAGAAGAAGTTCGACCAGGACAGCGAGCCGCTGTAGGCGTTGGTGACGTTGATCTTGACCTGGGAGACGATCACGAAGAGCGCGGCGGCGGGCAGGGCGAAGGTCCCCAGCCAGGGCTTGAGCGCCTCGATCTGAGGGGCGATCGGCTCCAGGGCGTGGGTCTTGCCGACGGCCTCCAGGGCGACGAACGCGAGGAAGGCGCCGCCGAGCTGTTTGGCCGCGCCGATGACGACCCAGCCGGGGCCGGCGGCGAGCACGGCGAGGTTCCAGCGGCGCTTGGTGGCCTCCGTCCTGGCCGGCATGAAGCGCAGGTAGTCGGCCTGTTCGCCGATCTGGGCGATCAGGGAGAGCGCGACGCCCGTGCCGAGGCCGAAGCCGATCCAGGAGAAGCCCGCGCCCGCTCCCTCCGTGCCCCCGAAGGAGGCGAAGGCGCCCCAGGCGTCGGGGGCCTCGAAGGCCAGGACGACGAAGGGCAGCACCATGCCGATGATCCAGACCGGCTGGGTCCAGGCCTGCACCTTGGCCAGGGCGCCCATGCCCCGGAAGACGATCGGGATGACGATGAGGGTGGTGATCAGGTAGCCGATCTCGACCGGGAGGCCGACGGCCTGGTGCATGGCCTGGGCCATGATCGAGCCTTCGAGGGCGAAGAAGATGAAGGTGAAGGAGGCGTAGATCAGCGAGGTGAGCGTCGAACCGAAGTAGCCGAAGCCGGCCCCGCGGGTGATGAGGTCCATGTCCAGGCCATAGGTGGCGCAGGCCCGGGCGATGGGGATGCCGGTGAGGAAGATGAGCGTGGCGGCGGTGAGGATCGAGGCGAGTCCGCTGCCGAAGCCGTAGGTGAAGACGATCGAGGCGCCGATCGCGAAGTCGGCGAGGTAGGCGATGCCGCCGAGCGCGGTGCCCGCCACGGTCCCGGGCGACCAGCGCCGGAACGAGTGCGGGGCGTAGCGCAGCGAGTAGTCCTCGCGGCTCTCGTCGGCGGCCAGTTTGGCGTAGCTGCGCCGGGGG
>NZ_RDBH01000141.1:445164-454129 GCF_008042145.1 Streptomyces sp. adm13(2018) | reverse complement strand
CCGCCGAGCCCGGCTCCCAGCCCTGTTACTCGCTGCCCGCCGACGCCCGCCGGCCCGCCGCGACCCGCGAGTTCGAGGACCGTACGGCGGCCCTCGACTGGTACGTGGCCGAGCGCGCCGCCCTGGAGGGCGCCGTGACCTCCGCCGCCGCCCTCGGCCTCCACCGCCCCCTGCCCGGCCTCGCCCGTCCCCTGCCCGGCGGCGCCCGCCGTCTGCGCGGAGCTCGCGCTGCCCGCGTCCTTCGCGCCGGTGTCCGTGCCGCCGCCGCAGGCCGTCAGGCCGAGCGAGAGGGTGGCGATGGCGGCGGCGGCCAGGACGGTGGTCTTGTGGTGGGTGCGCATGGCGGTTCTCCCCCGTGAAGCGGTCGATCGGTGCGGTACGCCGGGACGAGCGCCCCGGCGGGGGCTCCGGGTACTCCCTGTTCGCGGAGTCGGTACTCCCTGTACGCGGAGCACCCGGTGCTGTATCCAGCTTCCGGCCCCGCGCTGCCGTCTCGCTTGCGTGCCGCTAACGATCCGCTGACAGGCGCGAGAGGCCCGCCGCCGCACGCGCCGAACCCTCGGCGAAACCGGCCGCTTCGGATGCCGCGATCGCGCGTTCCAGCTGGTCGGCGGCTTCGTCGAGGCGGCCGACGGCGGCCAGCGCCTCACCCTTCGCGATCTGCAGCTGGGCCCGGACGACCACCGCGTCGGGGGCGACGAGTTCCCCGGCGCGCAGGGTGTGCGCGAGGGCCGCCTCGTAGTCGCCGGCCTTCATGCAGTGGCCCGCCAGGTGGTGGAGGGTGAGCACCTGGGTGGACGGATGGCGGGTGCGGTCGGCCAGGGAGACGGCGTGCACCATCAGCAGCCCGGCCCGGTCGTGCTCCCCCGTCGCGTCCAGGACGGCCGCGTGGTTGACGTACGCGATGGCCTCACTGATCGCGTCACCGGCGCGGGCGGCGAGCCCGGGCGCCTTCTCCAGGTGGACGAGCGCCTCGGCGTCGCGCCCCTCCGCGTGCAGGATCCAGCCGAGCAGCGCCCTGGTCCGCGACTGGGCGTCGAAGTCGCCCACGTGCTCCGCCGACGCGAGGCCGGCCTCCAGGAGGGGCGTCCAGCCGTCCCCGATCCGCATGAGCATCAGCGGCCACTGCACCAGGGCGAGCCGCCAGGCCCGGTCGTGGAGGCCGAGGGCGGCGGCGGAGGTCACGGCGCCCTCCAGGGCGGCGCGCTCGGCCACGTACCAGTCGAGGGCCGCCGTACGGTCCTCGAACTCGCGGGTCGCGGCGGGCCGGCGGGCGTCGGCGGGCAGCGAGTAACAGGGCTGGGAGCCGGGCTCGGCGGCGGCGTCGGCGGCGAGCCCCGTGTAGAGGTAGTGGTCGAGGAGGCGGCGCAGGCCCTCGGGGTCGGCGTCCGCGGAGACGTGGCGGGCGTAGAGCCGGACCAGGTCGTGCGGCGTCCAGCGGCCGGGCACGGACTCGGTCAGCAGATGGGCGGCAGTGAGCCGGTCCAGGTCCGCGGCGGCCTGGCCCGGGGACGTGCCGACGAGCGCGCCGGCCGCGAACCGGTCCAGGTCGGAGCCGGTGTGGAGGCCCGTCGCCCGGAACAGCCGGGCCGCGGACTCGGGCAGCTGCTGCACGGTCAGGCGCAGCGCGGCGGAGACGCCCCGGTCCTCGACGTCGAGGAGCGTCAGCCGGCCCTGCTCGTCGGCGAGTTCGCCGACCATCTCGTCGAGGGTCCACCGGGGGCGCTCGGCGAGCCGGGCCGCGGTGACCCGCAGGGCGAGCGGGAGGCCGTCGCAGAGTCCGGCGAGCCGTGCGGCGGCGGCGGGTTCGGCGGCGACCCGCGTCTCGCCGAGGACGGTGGCGAGCAGCGCGGCGGAGTCGGCCGGAGGGAGGTGGCCGAGGGGGACGGGCCGGGCCGCGTCGGAGGCGATGAGGCCGCCGAGCCGGTCGCGGCTGGTGACCAGGGTGGTGCAGTGGTCGCCGCCCGGCAGCAGCGGTCTGACCTGCTCCGAGGACCGGGCGTTGTCGAGGAGGACGAGCAGCCGCCGGCCGGCGGTCAGGGAGCGGAAGAGGGCGCCGCGGGCCTCGACGGCCTCCGGGATCCGCTGCGGCTGCACGCCGAGCGCGAGCAGGAACTCCCGCAGGACGGCGGCGGTCTCGGGGGCCGGGGTGTCGCTGAAGCCGCGCAGGTCGGCGAAGATCCGTCCGTCGGGGAAGTCGGCCCGGCGCTCGTACGCCCAGTGCACCGCGAAGGCGGTCTTGCCGACGCCGGCGGGTCCGGTGACCAGGCAGACGGGCCCGTCGCCGCCCCGTACCGCGCGGTCGAGGGCGGCGAGTTCGGCGCCGCGGCCGGTGAACCCGCGCGGCGCGCGCGGCAGTCCCTCCGGCGTCGGGGCGGCGGCGGGTGCGACGGGCCTCGGCGCGGTCACGGGCGCGGCCGAGCGGAGCAGGGTGGTGTACGCCTCGCTGAGCGTCTCGCCGGGGTCGACGCCCAGTTCCTCGGCGAGCAGCCGCCGGGTGCGGTGGTACCAGTCGATCGCGTCCGACTGCCGGCCGGAGCGGCCCAGGGCCAGCATCAGCGCGGCGGCGAGGGACTCGCGCAGCGGGTGCGCGACGGCCTCGGTGCGCAGCACGGCGGCGGCCCTGGCGTGCTCGCCGAGTTCCCCGTACGCCTCCGCCAGCGCCTCCACGGAGGCCAGCCGCAGCTCTTCGAGTTCCCCGGCGGCGGCCTCCAGCGGGCGGCTGTGCACGGTGCCGGTGAGCGCGGGCCCCTGCCAGTACGACAGTGCCTCGCGCAGCATCCGCACGGTGTCGGCGGGCCGGCGCTGGACCCCGGCGAGCGCGACGAGTTCCTCGAAGCGGTGCGCGTCGACCAGCGACTCCGGCATCCGCAGGACGTACGCCGATCCCTGCGTGGCGAGTTCGACGCCGTACGTCTCGGCGCCGTGCTCGGCGAGCAGGGCCCGCAGCCGCGAGACGTGCCCCTGGAGGACGGTCTTGGCGTGGGTGGGTGGCTCCTCCTCCCAGAGCGCGTCGATCAGCCGGCCGACGTTCACCGCGGTGTTGGGTCGCAGCAGGAGCATCGCGAGCAGGCTGGACCGTTTGGCGGGCCCCAGGGCTACGTCCCCGTCCTCCGTCACCAGCGCGACGGAGCCGAGCAGCCGGAACTCCACCAGTACACCTCCGCGACACGTCCCCCGATTTCCCAGCAGTCGAGGATACGAGGGCGGGAGGGCCACCCGCGACGCGGAGATCCCCGATCCCGCCCTCGTCGTCCGAATCCGCACAGGGTGATGGCCTACGGGCGGCGGTGCTGATCGGCCGTGCGACAGGGAGGGTCCCGAACAGCCCACCGGTTCTCGGCGCCCGCATCCAGCACCGATCCAGCACGGTGACGACGAAGGGGTCGGACTCGACAGAGTCCGACCCCTTCTGAACTGCAGGTACCGCGTCAATGACGTGGCAGTGCTTCGTCCGCTCAGACGTTGAAGCGGAACTCCACCACGTCGCCGTCCTGCATGACGTACTCCTTGCCCTCCATGCGGGCCTTGCCCTTCGCGCGGGCGTCGGCTACCGAGCCGGTTTCGACCAGGTCGGCGAAGGAGATGACCTCGGCCTTGATGAAGCCCTTCTGGAAGTCGGTGTGGATGACACCGGCCGCCTCCGGGGCCGTCGCGCCCTGCTTGATCGTCCAGGCGCGGGATTCCTTCGGGCCGGCCGTCAGGTAGGTCTGGAGGCCCAGGGTCGCGAAGCCGACGCGGGCGAGGGTCGCCAGGCCCGGCTCCTCGGCGCCGACCGACTGGAGGAGCTCCATGGCGTCCTCCTCGTCCAGCTCCGCCAGGTCCTGCTCCAGCTTCGCGTTCAGGAAGATCGCCTCGGCCGGGGCGACCAGGGCGCTCTGCTCCGCCTTGAAGGCGTCGTCCGTCAGCTCGTCCTCGTCCACGTTGAAGACGTAGAGGAACGGCTTGGTGGTGAGGAGGTGGAGGTCGTGGAGGAGCTCCGCCTTCTCCGAGCCCTGCACGATGCCCTGGGAGAAGAGCGTGTCGCCCTTCTCCAGGATCGCCTGCGCGGCCTCGACCGCCGCGACCTTCGGCGCGATGTCCTTCTTGATCCGCATCTCCTTCTGGAGGCGCGGCAGGACCTTCTCGATCGTCTGGAGGTCCGCGAGGATCAGCTCCGTGTTGATCGTCTCGATGTCGTCCTTCGGCGAGACCTTGCCGTCGACGTGCACGACGTTCTCGTCCTTGAAGGCGCGGATGACCTGGCAGATCGCGTCCGACTCGCGGATGTTCGCCAGGAACTTGTTGCCCAGGCCCTCGCCCTCGCTCGCGCCGCGGACGATGCCCGCGATGTCGACGAAGTCGACCGTCGCCGGGAGGATCCGCTGCGAGGAGAAGATCTCCGCCAGCTTGGTCAGCCGGGCGTCGGGGACACCGACGACGCCGACGTTGGGCTCGATCGTGGCGAACGGGTAGTTGGCCGCCAGCACGTCGTTCTTGGTCAGGGCGTTGAACAGGGTCGACTTGCCGACATTCGGCAGACCGACGATTCCGATCGTGAGCGACACGGTGGCGACTTCCTGAAGTGTGGATGGTGGGCCGATCCCCCAGTTTACGGGCGGGCCGAACCGGCCAGTGACGCCGACCTTCGGTCGTTCTCGGGGGCAAGGTCACCCAAAGGGCGTGTCCCGGACCCGGTTCCCGCCCCTTCCCGACCTACGTTGGTGGAGTGGAGCAGCACAGGACAAGTCAGCCGCAAGGCCGCCGACGGCCGCAAACCCCCGTCACGCCGCCGGCCGCCCCGCCCACCGCGCCTCCCGCCGCGTTCGTGGAGGGCGCGGCCGTGTACCGCGTCACCGGCCGGATCCGGCGGGGCCCCGGCACTCCCCGCGTCCAGCGCGCCGGGGCGCCCGGCGCCGCTGCCGCGGCGCCCTCGGGCCGGCCCGTACCGCCCGTGGTCCTCGCCCTGCGACGCCTGCCCCAGCCTCGGCTGACCGGCCTCGGCGCCGGGCTCTTCGCCTCCGCCGTCATGCTGACGCTCGGCTTCCTCGACCGGCTGCTCCTCGACGGCTCCCCCGTCGTCTACGGGCTGCTGTTCCTGCCGGTCAGCGCCCTGACCGCGCTCTGGGTCCGGGCCGCCGACCTGGTCACCGCCCCCATCTGCGTCCCCATCGCCTTCGCCGTCGGCGTCATTCCCATCGCGGGCGGCACCGGCGGCCTCGGCGGCCAGGCGATGGCCGTCGTCACCGCCCTCGCCGTGCACGCCGGCTGGCTCTACGGCGGCACCCTCGTCGCCGGACTGATCGCCAGCGTGCGGAAGGTACGGGAGATGGGGCGCCGCCGGCAGCCCGTCGTCCGGTCCTCGGGCTCCTCGGCGGGCCCGTCCGCCGGAGCCCCCGGGTCCCCCGCGGGGCCCGGCGAGGCGCCCGGGACCGGCGGACGCGGCCCCGGCTCGGGCCGGACACCCCGCCGCCGCCCCGTCGGCTAGGACACCGGCCCGCCCCCGACCGGAACGTATGCGGGGCGATGAGTGCGGGAGTGCCCGCGGGCGTACGGGACTCCCCGGCCCGCCGGCGTACGGGGAGCCCCGTACTCCCGCGTCCCGCTCCGGGGACGTCCCCACCCGTCGTCGGCCGTTCCGCTACGCCGTCCCCGCCGCCATTCCCGCCCCTACGATCCCCGCGTTGTTCTGGAGTTCCGCCGGGACGATCTCCGCCCGGATGTCCTCGATCAACGGCAGGAACTTGTCCGCCTTGCGGCTCACCCCGCCGCCGATGATGAAGAGCTCCGGCGAGAACAGCATCTCCACGTGCGCGAGGTACTTCCGTACGCGCTTCGCCCAGTGCTCCCAGCTGAGGTCCTCGTCCTCCTTGGCCTTCGTCGACGCCCTGGTCTCCGCGTCGTGGCCCTTGAGTTCCAGGTGGCCAAGCTCGGTGTTCGGCACCAGGCGGCCGTCGACGAAGAGGGCCGAGCCGATGCCCGTGCCCAGGGTCAGCATGATCACGGTGCCCTTGCGGCCCCGGCCGGCGCCGAAGGTCATCTCGGCGACGCCCGCCGCGTCGGCGTCGTTCAGGACCGTCACCGGAAGGCCGCCGAGGCGCTCGCTCAGCAGGGTGCCCGCGTCCACGTCGATCCACGACTTGTCGACGTTCGCCGCCGTGCGGATGGTCGAACCCGTGACCACTCCCGGGAAGGTCACCCCCACCGGTCCCGTCCAGCCGAAGTGCTCCACGACCTCCGCGACGCATCCCGCCACACCGTCGGGTGTGGCGGGATGCGGGGTCAGTACCTTGTGGCGCTCCTCGGTGAGCGCGCCCCGTTCCAGGTCCACGGGGGCGCCCTTGATGCCCGAACCGCCGATGTCCACTCCGAAGACGTTCATGGAACCCACGGTAAGGGCTGCGGTGCCGGGTTACTCCTCGACGGAGGAAGAGGGCTGCTCCTCGGCGGAGGGAGCGGGCTCTCCCCGGCCGAGGGAGCCGGCTGCTCCTTCGCGGACGGAGCGGGCTACTCCTTCGCGGACGGAGCGGGCTCGGCCGTGCCGAGCTTCTCGGCCACGGCCCGCAGGTCCTTGTTGCGGAGTTCCTTCGGCAGCGAGAACGTGAGCGACTCGTCGGCCGTCTTGACGATCTCCACGTCCGCGTAGCCGCGCTCGGAGAGCCACTCCAGGACCTCCTGCACGAGGACGTCCGGAACGGAGGCGCCGGAGGAGAGGCCGACGCTGGTCACGCCCTCCAGCCAGGCCTCGTCGATCTCGCTGGCGAAGTCGACCAGGTAGGCGGCGGGGACGCCGGCCTGCTTGGCGACCTCGACCATGCGGATCGAGTTCGAGGAGTTCTTCGAGCCGACGACGATCACCAGCTCGGCCTGGCCGGCCAGCTCCTTGATCGCGATCTGGCGGTTCTGCGTGGCGTAGCAGATGTCGTCGGACGGCGGGGAGATCAGCTGCGGGAACTTCTCCTTCAGCGCGTCGACCGTCTCCATCGTCTCGTCGACCGAGAGCGTGGTCTGGGAGAGCCAGACGACGCGGGACGGGTCGCGGACCTCGATCTTGGCGACGTCGCCGGGGCCGTCGACCAGCTGGATGTGCTCGGGGGCCTCGCCGGAGGTGCCGATGACCTCCTCGTGGCCCTCGTGGCCGATGAGGAGGATGTCGAAGTCCTCGTTGGCGAAGCGGACGGCTTCCTTGTGGACCTTGGTGACCAGCGGGCAGGTGGCGTCGATGGTCGCGAGCCGGCCCTGGCGGGCCTCCTCGTGGACGGTCGGGGCGACGCCGTGCGCGGAGAACATCACGATGTTGCCCGGCGGCACCTCGGTCGCCTGGTCGACGAAGATGGCGCCCTTCCGCTCCAGGGTCTGGACGACGTACTTGTTGTGGACGATCTCGTGCCGGACGTAGATCGGGGCCCCGTACTGCTCCAGGGCCTTCTCCACCGCGATCACGGCACGGTCCACGCCCGCGCAGTAGCCGCGGGGAGCGGCGAGCAGGACACGCTTCGGGCGGTTCGTCGCGGAGGCGGGATCGGGCGTCGACGCGGGCGTTGCAGTCATGCGTCCCATCGTAAGGCCGCGTCGGTGAGCGGTTTGATCGGTGCCGTGGCCGAAACTGTCGCCATGGCCGAGGAATCGCAGGTGGCGGCGCGCGGGGAAGACGCGGAACACACGGGACTTCGACGGAACCTCGGATTCCGGGATCTCGTCGTCTACGGGCTGCTCTTCATCGCCCCCATGGCGCCCGTCGGCGTCTTCGGCACGCTGGACGCGAAGTCCGGCGGCGCGGTCGCGCTGGTGTACGTCGTGGCCACGGTCGCCATGGCGTTCACGGCCTTCAGCTACGCGCAGATGGTCCGGGTCGCGCCGCAGGCGGGTTCGGTCTTCACGTACGCGCGCAAGGGCCTCGGCGAGGGGCCGGGGTTCATCGCCGGCTGGATGGCGATGCTCGACTACCTGCTGATCCCGGCGGTCGCCTATCTCTTCGCGGGCATCGCGATGGAGGCGCTGGTCCCGGAGGTCGACCGGTGGGTGTGGACCGGGATCGCCGTCGTCCTCACGACGCTGCTCAACCTCTGGGGCGTACGGGCGGCGGCGCGGGTCGGCTTCGCCGTGCTGGCGATGGAGATCGTCGTCCTGCTCGTCTTCGTCGTCTCCGCGGCCGTGGCGCTCGCGGAGGACGGGGCGCGGCGGGACTGGTGGTCGCCGCTGACCGGCGACCTGTCGTTCTCACTGGCCGCCGTCCTCGGCGCGGTGTCCGTGGCCGTCCTGTCCTACCTGGGCTTCGACGCGATCGCCTCCTTCGCCGAGGAGGTCACCGGCGGTTCGGCGAAGGTGGCGCGGGCGCTGATGTTCTGCCTGGCGCTCGCGGGTTTCCTGTTCATCGCGCAGACCTGGCTGGTGGCGCTGCTCGAACCGGTCTCCTCGGCCGAGCTCGCCGCCGATCCGGGGAAGCAGGGGTCGGCCTTCTACGACGCCGTCGAGAGCGGGGTGGGCGACTGGCTGCACGACCTCGTGGCCGTGTCGAAGGCGATCGGCGCGGCGTTCGCCGCGCTCGCGGGGCAGGCGGCGGGCGGCCGGCTCCTCTTCGCGATGGGCCGCGACCGGCGCCTGCCGCATCTGCTCGCCCGGACGGACGGGGGCGTGCCGCGGGTGGCGCTGCTGGTGTCGGCGGCGGTGACGATGGTCGCGGCGGTGTGGGCGGCGCGCCGGGACGACGGTCTCGACCACCTGGTGTCGGTGGTCGACGTGGGCGCGCTGACGGCCTTCGTCCTGCTGCACGCGAGCGTGGTGGGCTGGTTCGCGGTACGGCGGGCGGAGGGGCCGCCGCACTGGCTGAAGCACGTCGTGCTGCCCGTGGTCGGCGCGGCGATCCTGATCGCGGTCATCGTGGAGGCCTCGGTGGAGGCGCAGGTGGTGGGTGTGGTGTGGCTGGGAGTGGGGTTGGTGGTGCTGGCGGTCCAGGGGGCGGCTCGGACGCCGGCGGGGCGGTGAG
>NZ_RDBH01000141.1:435569-445064 GCF_008042145.1 Streptomyces sp. adm13(2018) | reverse complement strand
CACCGCGGCCCACCCCGCCCCCGGCGTAGACTGCGAGTGAAGCGGATCACTATCCGGATGGATTGGTTGAACTTTCACCAATCTTCGGCGTACTGTCGAGGACATCGCTTGATTCCCCTACGAGCGAGCCCCCTTGCAGTCCGGAAGGTACGCAGCATGTCTCTCGTTCTCGACGCCGCCGCTCAGGATCTCCTTTTCCGCGAGGCCCGCACCGCCAACACGTTCACCGACGAGCCGGTGACCGACGAGCAGGTCCAGGCGATCTACGACCTGGTGAAGTACGGCCCGACCGCCTTCAACCAGACCCCGCTGCGCATCACGCTGGTCCGCTCCCCCGAGGCCCGCGAGCGCCTGGTCAAGCACATGGCGGAGGGCAACCGCCCCAAGACCGCCACGGCTCCGCTCGTCGCGATCCTCTCGGCCGACAACGAGTTCCACGAGGACCTCCCGGCCCTGCTCCCGCACTTCCCGCAGGCCAAGGACATGTTCTTCGCCGAGCGCCCGGTCCGCGAGCAGTCCGCCATCCTGAACGCCGCCCTCCAGGCCGCGTACTTCATCGTGGGCGTCCGCGCCGCCGGCCTGGCCGCCGGCCCGATGACCGGCCTGGACTTCGCCGGCGTCCAGAAGGAGTTCCTGGACGACGACCACACCCCGCTGATGGTCGTCAACATCGGCAAGCCCGGCGAGGACGCCTGGTTCCCGCGCTCCCCGCGCCTCTCCTTCGACGAGGTCATCACCACCGTCTGACCCCGAAGGTCGAACGTGAGGAAGGCCCCGCACTCCACGAGTGCGGGGCCTTCCTCACGTTCTCCCCGGCGCGGACGCGCCCGGACCGGACCGCTACCGCTCAGACCTTCTTCGCCTGCAGCGACGCCGCCATCTCCGAGAGGCGCTCGAACGACGCCGTACCGGTCACCACCGTCGTCGCCCCGCCGTCCACACGCACCAGCGCGTCGTACTTCGGGCCCTCCCAGCGCTGCCACACCTGGCCCGCCACCGTCTCGGTCCTCCCGGTGTCCTTCGCCCGCTGGGTGACGTCCGGCACGAAGGTCTTCGGCGCCGCCGTCGACTGGTGGATCGCCACGTACTGGGTGTCCGGCGAGAGGAAACCGAGCTGCCAGGCGTTGGAGTTCTCGCGCTTGTACGAGACGACCGTCGCCTTCCAGCCCTTACCGAGGCCCTCGGGGGCGAGCACCGGATACGGTGCCGCCCGCTGAGCCGTCAGGAGCTCGACCCGGTAGTCCTTCGCCTTGACCGGTTCGGCGCTCTCATCATGCGGAATGAAGAGATACATCACTCCCGCGGCGACCAAGATCACCCCGAGGGACTGGAACATCCCGCGTACCGTCTGCCTGCCTCGCATACCTGCCACCGCACCATGGTCGCATCCGGGGTCCGTGCTCATACGTGGACCCCTCTGCTCATTTTGTCGACGTACCGATAGAGTCGCAGCACCCTCCCTTAACCGGCCGTCGCCGTACAGAAAGGTGCGTTCCGATGACCGAGCAGCAGAATCTGCCGCCCGAGCTCGTGGTCTCCCCCGAGGCTCCCGACCGCAACCTCGCCCTTGAGCTGGTCCGCGTCACCGAGGCCGCCGCCATGGCCGCCGGCCGCTGGGTCGGCCGCGGCGACAAGATCGGCGCGGACGGCGCGGCGGTCAACGCCATGCGCACCCTGATCTCCACCGTCTCGATGAACGGCGTGGTCGTCATCGGCGAGGGCGAGAAGGACGAGGCGCCCATGCTCTTCAACGGCGAGCGGGTCGGCGACGGCACCGGCGCCGAGGTCGACATCGCCGTCGACCCGATCGACGGCACCACCCTGAACGCCAAGGGCATGCCGAACGCGATCGCCGTCCTCGCTGCCGCCGACCGCGGCGCCATGTTCGACCCGTCCGCGGTCTTCTACATGGACAAGCTGGTCACCGGCCCCGAGGCCGCCGACTTCGTCGACATCAACGCCCCCGTCTCGGTCAACATCCGCCGGGTCGCCAAGGCGAAGAACTCCTCGCCCGAGGACATCACGGTCATGATCCTGGACCGCCCCCGCCACGAGGGCATCGTCAAGGAGATCCGCGAGACCGGCGCCCGCATCAAGTTCATCTCGGACGGCGACGTCGCCGGTTCGATCATGGCCGTCCGCGAGGGCACCGGCGTCGACATGCTCATGGGCATCGGCGGCACCCCCGAGGGCATCATCTCCGCCTGCGCCATCAAGTGCCTCGGCGGTGTCATCCAGGGCAAGCTGTGGCCGAAGGACGACGCGGAGCGCCAGAAGGCGCTCGACGCGGGCCACGACCTCGACCGGGTGCTCTCCACGAACGACCTGGTCGGCGGCGACAACGTCTTCTTCGTCGCGACCGGCATCACCGACGGCGAGCTGCTCCGCGGGGTGCGCTACCGCGCCGAGACCGCGACCACGCAGTCGCTCGTCATGCGCTCGAAGTCCGGCACGATCCGCCAGATCGACTCCACGCACCGGCTCTCGAAGCTGCGCGCCTACAGCAAGATCGACTTCGACCGGGCGAAGTAGCCGCGACCCGGGACCGCGGCCGCGGTCCGGGGCCGACACGAAGAGGGGCGCCCCCATGTGCGGTGGGGGCGCCCCTTCTCGTTCGGAACGACGGCGGTGCGGACCTGCGGGTGGACCCGCGCTCCCGTCGGGCGCGGAGGCCGTACGCGGCGGTCGGCCGGCCTGACTGCGCCGGTGGTGCTGCTCGTGCTGCTCATGCTGGTGGTGACGGTGGTGCTGGTCGCGTCCTCGGCCGTCAGCCGCCGGCCCGGCTGTGCTGGTCGTACCGGCTGTCTTCTCGGCCGTCAGCCCGCCTCGCTGTCCTGACTGTCCTGGCTGTCGTACTGGCCGCGCCCGCTGTACTGGTCGCCCTCGGCCGTCAGCCGGCCTGGGCCACGCGGTCGGTCGCGGCCGCCTTGCGGAGTTCCACCTCGCGCCGCCGGCGGCGGGCCAGGGCGACGCGGCGCTCGGCCGCCGTGAGCCCGCCCCACACCCCGTACGGCTCGGGCTGGAGCAGTGCGTGCTCGCGGCACTGGACCATCACGGGGCAGCGGCCGCAGACCCGCTTGGCCGCCGCCTCCCGGGCGAGCCGCGCGGCGGTCGGCTCCTTGGAGGGGGCGAAGAACAGCCCGGCCTCGTCCCGGCGGCACACCGCCTCCGCGTGCCATGGACCGGCCTCGTCCTCCCGTGCAGGGACGCGCTGGGGGGGCACGGCGGCGACCTGGAGGGGCTGATGCGGCAGTTGCAGCACGGTCTACTCCTGACGACGGCTTCGCGAGCGAGCGGCGATGCCCCAGCCCTACCCGCTGTGCGCGCGCCTATGCACTGCGTGCCCCGCCGTTCCGCTCTGCGGATACCCGAGGGCGAATTCCGGTCACCCCCCGGTGACGGGCCCGTCCGGCGCCCGTCCGACGCCCGTCCGACGTCCTTCCGGCATGCGCCCGGCACCCGTCCGCGTCAGTGGCCGAGGTGCTTGCGCATCCTGTCCTGGAGGTCGGTGATCCACTTTCCGCGCTTGGGCCTGGCCTCGACGTTCCCGAAGACCGAGTAGCCGTTGATGACGACGACCGGGGCGTGCGGGTCGACGCCCTCCAGGGTCACGACCTCGAAGTTGCCGAAGATCCCGCTGCCGTTGCCCCGCAGGCTGATGTTCTCCGGGACCCGCACCTCCACGTTGCCGAAGATCGACGTGGCGTTGATCGTGGTCAGCCGCTGCGCGAAGATCGCCTCGGTCAGGTCGATCTCGATGTTCCCGAAGAGCGCGAACGCGTTCGTCCGGCGGCTCACCCGCCACCGCCCCTTGCGGGTGGTGCTGGAGAAGATCGCGACGAGGTTCGCCGGGGGGCCGTCGACGTCCTCCGGTCCGTACGCGTAGTCCGGGGCGGGCTCCTGTCGGGTCCGGGCGCCCGGCAGGTCGCGGACGATCGGCTCCAGCTCACCGACGGTCTTCGCCCGGTACACCGAGTCGATCCGGTCCGAGTGCTCCTCGGCGTCGATCCGCCCCTCGGCCAGGGCGTCCCGGAGGATGTCCGCGATCCGGTCCCGGTCCGCGTCCGAGGCCCGCAGCGAGCCCCGCGGGTCGGCGAAGGCGGGCTCCGCGGGGGCGGGCTCGGCGGGTGCGGCCTGCCGCTGCGGCTCCGGCTGCTTTTCGGGTTCGGGCTTCTTTTCGAGGTCCACGCCGCCAGCCTAGCGAAACGCGATAGATCGCGACCAGAGGGCGGGGCCGCGACCTGTGGACGAAGGGCGTGAACCCGACGGCGCGGGGGGCCGGTTGGCCCTGCGGACCGCCCGCCCCGGACTACGCGTACGGACCGGAGGACGTCGACGGCCCCCCGGCGAACCTCGTCGCGATCTTCTCCAGCACCACCCGCAAGGGGCGGTGGCGGGTGAGCCGCCGGACGAACGCGTTCGCGCTCTTCGGGAACATCGAGATCGACCTGACCGAGGCGATCTTCGCGCAGCGGCTGACCACGATCAACGCCACGTCGATCTTCGGCAACGTGGGTCCTGTGAGGTAAGGCTCACTTGCCGGGGGCACCCTGCCGGAGCGGCACCGGCGCGCCACTCCGGCAGGGTGCCCCCGGCAAGTGAGCCTTACCTCACAGGACCGGGCCGGTAGCCGCGTTCTACGCTGGAGGACGCACTCGCCAACGGAGGCGGTGCGCCGTCTTGCCGAGTGAGGAATGGCCCCCATGCCAGAGTTTGCGTACTCCGATCTGCTCCCCCTGGGAGAGGACACCACGCCCTACCGCCTGGTGACCTCCGAAGGTGTCTCCACCTTCGAGGCCGACGGCCGTACGTTCCTCAAGGTCGAGCCGGAGGCGCTGCGCACGCTGGCCGCCGAGGCGATCCACGACATCCAGCACTTCCTGCGCCCGGCCCACCTGGCCCAGCTGCGCCGGATCATCGACGACCCCGAGGCCTCGTCGAACGACAAGTTCGTCGCGCTCGACCTCCTCAAGAACGCGAACATCGCCGCCGCCGGCGTCCTGCCCATGTGCCAGGACACGGGCACCGCGATCGTGATGGGCAAGCGCGGGCAGAACGTGCTGACCCCGGGCCGCGACGAGGAGGCCCTGTCCAAGGGCATCTACGACGCGTACACCAAGCTGAACCTGCGGTACTCGCAGATGGCCCCGGTCACCATGTGGGAGGAGAAGAACACCGGCTCGAACCTGCCCGCGCAGATCGAGCTGTACGCGACCGACGGCGGCGCGTACAAGTTCCTCTTCATGGCCAAGGGCGGCGGCTCCGCCAACAAGTCCTTCCTCTACCAGGAGACGAAGGCGGTCCTCAACGAGGCCTCCATGATGAAGTTCCTGGAGGAGAAGATCCGCTCGCTCGGCACGGCCGCCTGCCCGCCGTACCACCTGGCGATCGTCGTCGGCGGCACCTCCGCCGAGTTCGCGCTGAAGACCGCGAAGTACGCCTCCGCGCACTACCTGGACGAGCTGCCCGCCGAGGGCGACGCCGTCACCGGGCACGGCTTCCGTGACAAGGAGCTGGAGGAGAAGGTCTTCGAGCTCACGCAGAAGATCGGCATCGGCGCGCAGTTCGGCGGCAAGTACTTCTGCCACGACGTGCGCGTCGTCCGCCTCCCCCGCCACGGCGCCTCGCTGCCCGTCGCGATCGCCGTGTCCTGCTCGGCCGACCGCCAGGCCGTCGCGAAGATCACCGCCGAGGGCGTCTT
Source organism: Streptomyces sp. adm13(2018) (assembly GCF_008042145.1). Lineage (GTDB taxonomy): Bacteria > Actinomycetota > Actinomycetes > Streptomycetales > Streptomycetaceae > Streptomyces. Next base: position 439,363 of record NZ_RDBH01000141.1, on the reverse strand, counting down.
CCTGGAGCAGCTGGAGACCGACCCGGCGCGCTTCCTGCCGGAGACCACCGACACGGAGCTGAACAGCGGCTCCGCCGCGGGCCTCTCCGAGGAGAGCGACGTCGTCACCATCGATCTGAACCAGCCGATGGACGACATCCTCGCCGAGCTGACCAAGTACCCGGTGAAGACCCGCCTCTCGCTCAACGGCCCGCTGGTCGTGGCGCGCGACATCGCGCACGCCAAGATCAAGGAGCGGCTGGACGCGGGCGAGGAGATGCCGCAGTACCTGAAGGACCACCCGGTCTACTACGCGGGCCCGGCGAAGACCCCCGAGGGCTACGCCTCCGGCTCCTTCGGCCCGACGACGGCCGGCCGGATGGACTCGTACGTGGAGCAGTTCCAGGCGGCGGGCGGCTCGAAGGTGATGCTGGCCAAGGGCAACCGCTCGCAGCAGGTCACGAACGCCTGCGGCAGCCACGGCGGCTTCTACCTCGGCTCGATCGGCGGCCCGGCGGCGCGGCTCGCGCAGGACTGCATCAAGAAGGTGGAGGTCGTCGAGTACGAGGAGCTCGGCATGGAAGCGGTCTGGAAGATCGAGGTCGAGGACTTCCCGGCGTTCATCGTGGTGGACGACAAGGGCAACGACTTCTTCCAGAACCCGGCCCCCGAGCCGACGTTCACCCACATCCCGGTACGGGGTCCCGGTCTGGGCTGATCGGCCGGTACGCGGGGCTCCGGCCCCCGTCACGACGATTGGCACATGACGCGCCTGCGCCCCCCGGTCCCCTCGGACCGGGGGCTTCGTCGTTACCCCGGCTCCGCGAAGTCCGCCGCGCGGAGGGACCTCCGCCCGGTTCCGCGTACCCCGCCGCTCGGGGGCCTCCGCCCGACCCGCCGCGCGGAAGGGCTTCCGCCGCTTCTTCGTTCGCTCAGAAAGTCGCTACCGACCGGTAGCCATCTCGTTGCCTACTGTCCAGTATTGGGCGCGAGCATGCCAAAGTCCTGAGCCGGCCGATCAAGGAGCCCCCCATGCCGCTCACGCCCGTCCGCAGGCGCGCCGCCGCCGGAACCACCGCCACGCTCGCTCTGACCGCCCTTCTCGTCGTCGGTCCCGCGCCCGCCGCCTCCGCCTCCGACCCGGACGGCCACAGCACGTCGGCCGCGGCCCTCAAGGACGTCGACTACACGACCTGGCGCCGTGACGTGGCGGCCGTCGTGGCGCAGGCCCGTCCGTACGTCGAGGCGCGCTCCGAGGACGCCGACGAGGAGCGGCAGGCGATCGTCCTCGACATCGACAACAGCTCGCTGGAGACGGACTTCCACCCCTTCTGGGAGCTGCCGACCCCGGCCATCCCCGAGGTGCGGGCCCTCGTCCGCGCGGCCCACGACCGCGGCGTCGACGTCTTCTTCGTCACCGCCCGGCCGGGGATCATCCACTCCCTCACCGACTGGAACCTGAAGCAGGCCGGCTTCCCGGTCGACGGGCTGTACGTGCGCTCGATCCCCGACCTGTTCGCCGAGGTCGGCGCGTACAAGACGGCGCAGCGCGCGAAGATCGAGGCCAAGGGCTACACGATCATCGCGAACATCGGCAACAACACCACCGACCTGGTCGGCGGCCACGCCGAGCGCACCTTCAAGCTGCCGGACTACGGCGGCAAGCTCTCCTGATCCGGCCGGTGCCGGTCCGTCGGGCGGAGACGCCCGGCGGCCGGCGGCGGCCGGCCCGCCGCTACCCTGACGCGCATGAGACCTGCCGTACGGACCCCGGCCGCGGCCGTCGCGAGCCTGGTGGCGGGGCTGTTGCTCGCCGGGTGTGCCGACGTGGAGCCGATGCCCGAGATCGTCCCGGGTCCGCGCCCCACCGCCGCGCCCGCCACGAAGACGCCTGCGGCCGCCGCGCGCCGGACCGTCGGCGGTGCGGGCTCCGGCTGCGCGCTGCCCGTCTCCTTCGCGCTGGCGGAGCGGTGGGCGCCGAAGGCGGTCGAGGACCCCGAGGACCCGGAGTTCGCGGCGCTCACCCGGCAGGGGCCGGCCACCGTGCGCTGCGAGGTGGACGCCAAGCCGGCCGGCCATGTGGGGTTCCTCCGGGTGTGGACGGCCGGAAAGGGGTCGGCCAGGGCCGCCCTCGAAGGGTTCGTGGCGGCGGAAGGGAACACCTCCGCGGTCGCCTACCGGGAGAGCCGGTCCGGCGCGGGCCCCGTCACCGAGGTGACGTACGCCGTCCGCGACGCGGGGGCGGAGGAGTCGAAGGAGGAGCGTGCCTTCGCCGTCGCGACGCCGAAGGGGACGGTGATCGTGCACCTCGGGGGGCTCGACACCGGGGAGCACCGGGCGATGGTCCCGGCCTACGAGCTGGCCAGGACCACGCTCAGGACCCGCTGATCGCGCGCACCGCCGGCCGGGCCCGCGGTCCCGGCCGGCGTACGCCCGCTACGCGAACTTCTGGTTCGCCGAGCCGTCGCAGTTCTGGAGCCTGATCGGCTGCTTCGCCGCGCTCTGGGTGAGGCAGAGGGCGGTCGCCTCGGCCGGGCGGATCGTGGCGCCGTCGCGTACGAACCGCTGGTTGGCGCCGCCGTGGCAGTTCCACAGGACGAGCGCCCTGCCCGCCTGGTAGCCGGACGGAACGTCCAGGCAGCGGTCCTGGGTGAGTGCGGTGTGGACGGTGCGGCGGGCGGAGTCGTACCACCAGCCCTGGTTGCGGCCGCCGTGGCAGTCCCAGCCGAGGACGGCGGTGCCGTTGGAGGAGGTGGCCGCGTCGACGTCGAGGCAGTTGCCCGTCGCCCCGTTCCTCAGCGGCTTGTACGCGTCGTCCCAGGCGAGCGGGAAGAGCGTCGGGGTGCCCGAGGAGTTGACGTCCGCACAGCTTCCTTCACGCAGGTTGGAGTTGTAGATCTGGGTGAGGCAGGAGGCGAAGGCGGCGTGGCCGCGCGCGTTGGGGTGGAAGGACTGGCGTACGGAGTTCTCGTCCGGGGTCCCGGGCTTGGAGAGGTCGATGTAGAGGCCGCGGGCCCAGGGATCCTCCATGCAGACCTCGTGGCCGTGGAAGAGCCGCGAGTTGTCGAGGTAGACGGCTCCGGTGGAGGCGGCCGCCGCGCGCATCCCGCGCTCGAAGGCGGGGACGGCGGTGTTGCGGCCCCAGACGGTGTCGGAGTCGTAGCCGAGTCCGCCGCAGATCAGCTTGCCGGGGAAGTTCGGGTTGTCGCGGAAGTCGGGGCCGATGGGGCTGGGGTAGCCCATGAGGACGAGCTTGTAGTCGCCGTCGCCGTACCCCGCGTCGCGCATCACCGTCCTGAGGTCACGGACGGTCTGCTCGACCTTGGGGACCAGCGCGTCGACGCGGGCCTGCCAGCCGCTCGCGTACGTGGGCTCGCAGGCGCCCTGGAGGAGGAGGTAGCGCTGGACGCAGTCGGTCATGACGGGCCCGAACTGCAGGTCGTCGTTGGCGCCGGCGACGAGCGTGATCATCTTGATCCGGGTGTTGCGCGCCTTGACGGCCAGGTTGTCGCTCTGGACGAGTTCGTCGGCGTACTGCTTCGCGCCGCCGATCCGGATGTTGCCGGTGTACGCGCCGGAGCAGGACACGTTGAACGTGAGGTCCGCGGGGATTCCGGTGCGGTGGATGGCGGCCTCGGGCGAGCGGTGACACCAGTTGGTGGGACCGTTGGTCGGGGACTCGTAGGTGCCGACGCCCTCGCCGGAGATCTCGCTGTCGCCGAGCGAGATCAGGCCGGTCCTGCGCTGGGCGGGAGGGCGCTCCTCGGGGCTGCCGTAGATCCTGGTCGCCTCGGCGGCCCTGATGGCTTCGAGGG
>NZ_RDBH01000141.1:410919-435469 GCF_008042145.1 Streptomyces sp. adm13(2018) | reverse complement strand
GGCGTTCACGTGGTCGTTGGGGTGCACCTCGCGGCCCTCGGGCAGCCGCTCGCTCGCCAGCGTGGCGATCACCTCGTTGGTGTTCATGTTGGACGAGGTGCCGGAGCCGGTCTGGAAGACGTCCACCGGGAAGTGCTCGTCCCAGCGTCCCTCGGCGACCTCGGGGCCGCTCCGGCGGGGGCGGCGGCGGTCATCGTGCCGAGCGCGGCGGCGGCCGCGGTGACGACGGCCATGGGCCACCGGAGTCTGTACCTGGTGCGCGTCATTGCGCCTCCTGGAAGTGGGGTTACCCACGGTTTTTACTGGCCGGTACCCCCGATGGGAATACATCGAACAAGACAAGTGCTCATCTTTTATAGGAGGTTGAGGAACATGAACGACACAGACCAGGCCGGCGGCCACCGGATCGAACACGACTCGATGGGCGAGGTGCGGGTGCCCGCGCACGCCAAGTGGCGGGCCCAGACCCAGCGGGCCGTGGAGAACTTCCCGGTCTCCGGGCAGCGCCTGGAGCGCGCCCACATCGAGGCCCTCGCCCTGATCAAGGCCGCCGCCGCCCGGGTCAACGCCGAGCTCGGCGTGATCGACGGGGACCGCGCCGAGGCGATCGCCTCCGCGGCCGCCGAGGTCGCCGAGGGACGCTGGGACGAGCACTTCCCGGTGGACGTCTTCCAGACCGGCTCCGGCACCTCGTCCAACATGAACACCAACGAGGTGATCGCCACGCTGGCGAGCGAGCGGCTGCCCGAGGGCCGCGAGGTGCACCCCAACGACCACGTGAACGCCTCGCAGTCCTCCAACGACGTCTTCCCGTCCTCCATCCACATCGCGGCCACCGGCGCGGTCACCCGCGACCTGATCCCGGCCCTGGAGCACCTGGCCGCCTCCCTCGGGCGAAAATCGGCCGAATTCGCGTCGGTGGTGAAGTCCGGCCGTACGCACCTCATGGACGCCACCCCGGTCACCCTCGGCCAGGAGTTCGGCGGCTACGCGGCGCAGGTCACGTACGGTGTCGAGCGGCTGCGGTCGGCGCTCCCCCGGCTCGCCGAACTCCCGCTGGGCGGTACGGCGGTGGGCACCGGCATCAACACGCCGGCCGGGTTCTCCGCGGCCGTCATCGCGGAGGTCGCCCGCACGACCGGCCTGCCGCTGACCGAGGCCCGCGACCACTTCGAGGCGCAGGGCGCCCGGGACGCCCTGGTGGAGACGTCCGGGCAGCTCCGGACGATCGCGGTCTCCCTCACCAAGATCTCCAACGATCTGCGCTGGATGGCCAGCGGCCCCCGCACCGGCCTCGCCGAGATCAACCTCCCGGACCTCCAGCCGGGCTCGTCGATCATGCCGGGCAAGGTCAACCCGGTGATCCCCGAGGCGGTCCTGATGGTCGCCGCGCAGGTGACCGGAAACGACACCACGGTGGCGGTGGCGGGCGCGGCCGGGAACTTCGAGCTCAACGTGATGCTCCCGGTGATGGCCAAGAACCTCCTGGAGTCCGTCCGGCTCCTCGCCAACGCGTCCCGGCTGCTCGCCGACCGCACGGTCGACGGGATCACGGCCAACGCCGAGCGGGCCCGCGAGTACGCCGAGTCCTCGCCGTCCGTGGTCACCCCGCTGAACAAGTACATCGGGTACGAGGAGGCCGCCAAGGTCGCGAAGAGGTCGCTGGCCGAGCGGAGGACCATCCGCGAGGTGGTGCTGGACTCCGGGTACGTGGAGCGCGGCGACCTGACCGTGGAGCAGCTGGACGAGGCCCTGGACGTGCTGCGGATGACCCGCCCGTGAGGGTCCCGCGCGCGTGTCCCGCGTAAACCGGTGACTCATCCGTGATCCAGGCCGCTGCGGGCGTGGGAGCGCGCCCCTAAGATCTGCGCATGACAGGATCGGTCGGCTCCCAGCATTGGGCGCCGGGGGAGCACATCCTCTGGCGCTACCGCGGCAACGGCACCGGAGAGGTGCACATCTGCCGGCCGGTGACGGTCGTGCAGGACACGCCCGATCTCCTCGCGGTCTGGATGGCCCCCGGCACCGAGTGCGTCCGCCCGGTCCTCGCCGACGGCACGCCCGTCCACGAGGAGCCGCTCGCCACCCGCTACACCGCGCCGCGCACCACGGAGCGCGCGCGGTGGTCCGGCAGCGGCGTCCTGATGCTGGCGAGACCCGGCGAGCCCTGGTCGGTGTGGCTGTTCTGGGAGCGCGGCTGGCGCTTCCGCAGCTGGTACGTGAACTTGGAGGAGCCCCGGGTCCGGTGGTCCGGCGGCTTCGACTCCGAGGACCACTTCCTCGACATCTCCGTCTACCCCGACCGCAGCTGGCTGTGGCGGGACGAGGACGAGTTCGCGCAGGCGCAGCGCTCCGGGCTGATGGGCCCTGAGCAGGCCGCCCTGGTGCGCGAGGCCGGGCGGCGGGCGGTGGACCGCATCAGGGCGTGGGGGGCGCCGTTCTCGGACGGCTGGGAGGACTGGCGGCCGGATCCGGGATGGCGCGTGCCGGAGCTGCCGGCCGACTGGGACCGCACTCCGGCGCACACGGCACCGTGAGACCCTTGATGCGCCCCCGGGGTTCAAACGTAGGATCGTCCTCCGCACGGCAGAGGCGGAGCGGACGGCACGTCAGACCGCCCGAGCGGCACACCAACGACCGAACGCAGCGCAGGACCTGACCAGAAGTCATCCACGAGGGGGAGAGCAGTGCCGGACGTCTGCCCGGGTGTTCCGACCCCCGCTGGTGCCGCCGCTCGCGAAGCCCGCAGATCCGTCGCGCACAAGGGGTTTAGCCCCGTCGAAGGCGCGGCATCGGCGAGAAGAGCGAGTGCATCGCACCACCGGCCCGGACGGACGGAACCCCACGCGTGACGGAGCATCCCACCTCCCACGAAGGCCGGCAGCCCCTGGCTGCCCGGCCGCAGGAACGCGCTCGCCCTCGCCAGGAGGCGGCCGCCGGCCTGCCCTCCGACGTGCCCGCACAGCCCGGCGGGCCGGTGGTCCCGGCCGCCGCCGGCCCCGTCGCGGACGCGCCCGCGCCTCCGCCGGCCGCCCTGCCCGGCGGTGCCGGGACGATGGCCCTCGCCGTGTCGGCGCAGCTCCCGGGCGGCGGCCGCGGCGGGGACACCGTCGCGCGGCGCGAGGGCGAGAAGCTCCGGTTCGTCGGGGCGGCGACCCGGCGGATCGCGCGCGGCATCGACCTGGACGAGATCGTGCTCGGCCTGTGCCGGGCGACCGTGCCGACCTTCTCCGACGAGATCCTGGTGTACCTCCGCGACCCGCTGCCGGTGGGCGACGAGCGGCCGGTGGCGCCGTTCGTGCTGCGGCTGCGCCGGACGGACCGGCTGCGGTTAAGCGATCTGGAGGGCGAGGAGCTCGTGCTCGTACCCGATCCGGATCCGACCCCCGCGGCCGAACTCTGCGAGGTGCGGTCCGGTGGGGCGCTGGCCGAGGTGCTGCGCGGGGTGCGGCCGGTGTTCGGCGACTCCGCGGCCGCCAAGACCGCGCTGACCGAGCTGCTCGGCCCGGACCATCCGCTGCCCGGCGGGCTGCGGGCGGTGCTCGCGCCGCTGCGCGGGCGGCGCCGGGTGATCGGCGCCGCCGTGTTCCTGCGGCGGCCGGAGCGGGCCGGTTTCGAGCCGAACGACCTGCTCGTCGCGGCGCAGTTGGCCACGCACACGGCGCTCGGCATCGACAAGGCCGTCCTGTACGGGCGTGAGGCGTACATCGCGGACGAGCTCCAGCGGACGATGCTGCCGGACTCGCTGCCGCAGCCGACCGGCGTCAAGCTCGCCTCGCGCTATCTGCCGGCGGCCGAGACGGCGCGGGTGGGCGGCGACTGGTACGACGCGATCCCGCTGCCCGGCAGCCGGGTGGCGCTGGTCGTCGGCGACGTCATGGGCCATTCGATGACCTCGGCGGCGATCATGGGCCAGCTGCGGACGACCGCGCAGACCCTGGCGGGGCTCGACCTGCCGCCGCAGGAGGTCCTGCACCATCTGGACGAGCAGGCGCAGCGGCTGGGCGAGAACCGGATGGCTACCTGCATGTACGCGGTGTACGACCCGGTCTCGCACCGGATCACCGTGGCGAACGCGGGCCATCCGCCGCCGATACTGCTGCATCTGGGCGGCCGTGCCGAGGTGCTGCGGGTGCCTCCGGGCGCCCCGATCGGGGTGGGCGGGGTGGACTTCGAGGCGGTCGAGCTGGACGCTCCGGCCGGTGCCACGCTGCTGCTGTACACGGACGGTCTGGTCGAGTCCCGGCTGCGGGACGTGTGGACCGGCATCGAGCAGCTGCGGGAGCGCCTCGCGGCGACGGCGCAGCTGACCGGGCCGGACCACTCGCCGCCGCTGGAGGCGCTCTGCGACGACGTCCTGGACATGCTGGGGCCCGGCGACCGGGACGACGACATCGCGCTGCTGGCGGCGCGGTTCGACGGGATCGCGCCGAGCGACGTGGCGTACTGGTTCCTGGATCCGGAGGACGCGGCTCCGGGGCGGGCCCGGCGGCTCGCCCGGCGGGCGCTCGCGCGCTGGGACCTGGAGGAGCTGACGGACTCGGTCGAACTGCTGATCAGCGAGGTGGTGACCAACGCCGTGCGGTACGCGGAGCGGCCGGTGACGCTGCGGCTGCTGCGGACGGACGTGCTGCGCTGCGAGGTCGGCGACGACTCGCCGCAGCTGCCGAGGCAGCGGCGGGCGCGGGACACCGACGAGGGCGGGCGCGGCCTGTTCCTGGTGAACCGGCTGGCGCGGCGGTGGGGGGCGACCCGGCTCTCGGGCGGCAAGGTCGTCTGGTTCGAACTGGCCACGCCGAGCCACTCGTAGCGGCGTCGGGCCGTTCGTAGCCCCTGACAACATGCGGAAGGGCCGGGCCCCCTCGGGGGTCCGGCCCTTCCGTGTCGTGCGTGCCCCGGCGCGCTATCGCCGCGGGCCGTCGGTGTCCTCGCTGGCGCCCGGGTCGGGCGGTTCGATGGACGGCGGCGGGGACGGCTCGTCGGTGACCGGCGGGGCCGTCGTGGGCTCCGGCGGCGTCGTGGCCGGGTCGCGCGTCGGCTCGGCCGGCGTGGTGGCCGTGGAGGTCGGCGGGGGCGTCGGGTCCGGGGACCGCGTCGTCGGCTCCTCCGTGGGCTCCTCGGTCGGCTTCTCGGTGGGCTCGGTGCTGCCGGTGGGCGTCGGGTCCGGGCCGATGTCGCCCGCGCCCTCGGTCTCCAGGTCGAAGGAGGCGTCGGAGCCGCCGTTGAGGGCGCGCTCGGTGTAGTCGCCCCAGATCTGGGCCGGCGTGCGGCCGCCGTTGGCGCGGCCCTGGTTGATGGTGTTGGTGAGGGTGACCTGGTTGCCCTTGGCGTCCTCGCCGAAGAGTCCGACGGCGGTGACGAGTTCGGGGGTGTAGCCGACGAACCAGGCGGAACGGTTGTTCTCGGAGGTGCCGGTCTTGCCGGCGGCCTCGTAGTCGCCGGCGGCACGGAAGCCGGAGCCGTTCTGGACGACGCCCGTCATGGCCTTGGTGACGGTGTCGGCGGCCTTGCGGCTGATGACCTGCCCGCCGATGCCCTTGGCGGGGGAGAGCGTGCGGTCCCGGTGCGCGGCGGCCTTCACGAGGGTCGGGGTGACCTTCTTGCCGTGGTTGTCGAGGGTGGCGTAGACACCGGCCATATCCATCGTGGAGGCGCCCATGGTGCCGAGGGACATGGCGGGGGTCGCGCCGAAGTCCGCGCCGTCCTTCATGCCGAGGGCGAGGGCGGTCTCCTTGGTGCGGCCGGCGCCGACGTCGACGATCATCTGCGCGAAGACGGAGTTGATCGAGCTGTTGGTGCCCCTCTGGACGGTGACGGGGCCGTAGCTCCGGTTGTCCTCGTTCTCCGGGGCGAAGGGGATGTCGCTGCCGACGACCGGGCGCTTGCTGGTGCCGTCGTAGACCGTGCCGAGGGCGATCTCGCGTCCGTCCTGGGTGACGGAGCGGTTGTCGAGGGCGGAGGCGAGGACGATCGGCTTGAAGGTGGAGGCGGGCTGGTAGTCGCGGCGGGTCGCGTTGGACGTCCAGTGCTCGGTGGCGCCGACGCCGCCGTACAGGGCGACGACGTCGCCGGTCCTGGGGTCGACGGAGGTGGCGCCCGCCTGGACGGTGGCGTCCTTCTTGTCGCCCTTGCGGTCGAGCTTGGCCTCCAGCTGCCGGTCGACGGCCTTGACGAGGGCCTTCTGCCGCTTCTCGTCGATGGAGAGGGTGATGGTCCAGCCGCCGGCCTTGATGTCCTCCTCGCTGACGCCCTGGCGCATCAGCTCCTGGTTGGCGGCCTCGACGATGTAGCCGGTCTGGCCCTCCATGCCGGGGAGCGGCCTGGGCTTCTGCGGGACGGGGAACTTCATGCCGGCCCGCTCGGACGGGGAGAGCCAGCCCTCGCCGACCATGTTGTCGAGGACGTAGTTCCAGCGCTCCTCGACGAGCTTGCGGCCGGTGCTGCTGGCGGAGGTCCAGTCGTACTGGTTGGGCGCCTGGAGCAGGGAGGCGAGGTAGGCGCCCTGGGCGGTGGTGAGGCGGGTGGCGTCGACGCCGTAGTACGAGCGGGCCGCCGCCTGTATGCCGTAGGCGCTGCGGCCGTAGTAGCTGGTGTTCATGTACCCGGCGAGGATCTCGCTCTTGGTCGACTGCCGGTCGACCTTGATGGCGATGACCATCTCCTTGAGCTTGCGCGTCGCGGTCTGGTCCTGGCTCAGGTAGAAGTTCTTGACGTACTGCTGGGTGATGGTGGAACCACCCTGCTTGCCCTTGCCGGTGACGGTGGACCAGGCGGCGCGCGTGGTGCCCTTGATGTCGACGCCGTTGTCCTTGTAGAAGGTCTTGTTCTCCGCGGCGACGAAGGCCTTCTGGACCTGTGCGGGGATCCGGTCGAGGCCGACGATCTCGCGGTTGATCCGGCCGGTGCGGGCGAGGACCTTGCCGTTGGAGTACTTGTAGATGTTGCTCTGCATCGTCGCCTCGGCGTTGGCCGTCGGCACCGGGACCATGAGGTAGACGACGTACAGGGCGCCCATGACGAGCAGGCAGAGCACGAAGAAGGTGCCCAGGAGCTTCTTCCAGGTGAAGAGGCGGCGCAGGCCGCGTTTCTTCGCCTTGCTCTTGTCCGGTCCGCCCATGTGTCGTGTCGCTCCGCTCGTCGTGTGTCCCGGCGTGCCTCGGCCCGTGTCCCCGCGCCGGATCGGGTCAGCTAGCCAGCTAACACCGACGATGCAGACAAAGGACAACCGATCACGCCTTTTCCGGACGTGAGAATCAGCACCCATGCCCAGAGGAACCGACGCTCGGACGGGGCCGATGGTTGCGTGAGGGGATGGTTCCGCTTTGTGGCGGGGTCTTTCCGGCATGTGACGGGCAGCTATACATCGAGGGTATACACCCCGTGTACAGTGACGCCCATGTCCATCGGTCACACCCTCCTGGGACTCCTGGAGTCCGGCCCGCGCCACGGTTACGACCTCAAGCGCGCCTTCGACGAGAAGTTCGGCCACGACCGGCCGCTGCACTACGGCCAGGTCTACTCGACCATGTCCCGGCTCCTGAAGAACGGCCTCGTCGTCGTCGACGGCATCGAGGCGGGCGGCGGCCCGGAGCGGAAGCGGTACGCCATCACCGAGGCGGGCATCACCGATGTCGCCCAGTGGCTGGCCACCCCCGAGAAGCCCGAGCCGTACCTCCAGTCGACGCTCTACACCAAGGTCGTCCTGGCCCTGCTCACCGGCCGCGGCGCCGCCGGGCTCCTCGACACCCAGCGCGCCGAGCACCTGCGCCTGATGCGCGAGCTGACCCGGCGCAAGCGGGACGGCGACCTCGCCGACCAGCTCATCTGCGACCACGCCCTCTTCCACCTGGAGGCGGACCTGCGCTGGCTGGAGCTGACCGCCGCCCGCCTCGACCGGCTCGCCGAGGAGGTCCGCCGATGAGCTCCACCCCGCTCCTCACGGCCACCGGCCTCGACAAGGCGTACGGCCCCACCACGGCACTGGCCGGCGCCTCCTTCGCGCTCCGGGCCGGCGAGGTCGTGGCCGTCATGGGGCCCTCGGGCTCCGGCAAGTCGACCCTGCTGCACTGCCTCGCCGGGATCGTGCGCCCCGACGCGGGCACCATCACCTACGACGGACGCGAGCTGACCGCCCTGTCCGACACGGCCCGCAGCTCCCTGCGCCGCACCGACTTCGGCTTCGTCTTCCAGTTCGGCCAGCTCGTCCCCGAGCTGACCTGCGTGGAGAACGTGGCCCTCCCCCTCCGCCTCAACGGCGAGAAGCGCAGGTCCGCCGAGGCACGGGCCACCGAGTGGCTGGCCCGCCTGGAGGTCGACGACACCGCGCACAAGCGCCCCGGCGAGATATCCGGCGGCCAGGGCCAGCGCGTCGCCGTCGCCCGCGCGCTCGTCACCGCCCCGCGGGTGATCTTCGCGGACGAGCCGACCGGCGCCCTCGACTCCCTCAACGGCGAGCGGGTCATGCGGCTCCTCACCGACGCCTCCCGGGACACCGGCGCCGCCGTCGTCCTCGTCACCCACGAGGCCCGCGTCGCCGCCTACTCGGACCGCGAGATCGTCGTACGCGACGGTGCCGTGCGCGACGCGGAGTGGGCGGCATGACGCTCCGCACCCGGCTCCGCGACCTGGCGCTCGGCGCGCGGTTCTCGGTCGCCGGAGGCCGCTCGGGCCGCCTGCGCACCCTGCTGACCGCGACCGGGGTCGGCTTCGGCGTGGCCCTGCTGCTGCTCGCCGCCTCCCTGCCGAACATGCTCTTCCAGCGGGAGGTCCGCGAGTCCGTCCGCGCCGTCGACGGCAGCGGAACGGTGGACGCGCCGCGCCCCGACTCCTTCCTCCACCTCGGCAGGACCACGGTCTACCGCGACGACATCGTCAGCGGCCTGCTGCTGCGACCGGAGGGCGACCGCCCGCCGGTCCCACCGGGCGCGGCGGCGTTCCCCGCGCGCGGCGAGATGCTGGTCTCCCCCGCGCTCCGCGAGCTGCTCGACTCCCCCGAGGGCGCCCTCCTCAGGGAACGCCTCCCCTACCGGATCGGCGGGACCATCGGGCCGGCCGGCCTCATCGGCCCCGCCGAGCTGCGGTACGTCGCCCACGTCGGCTTCCTCACCACCGACAACTTCGACGGGCGCGGCGTCCGCTACGGCTGGTCGGTGCCCGAGGAGCCGATGAACGCGTTCCTGATCCTGCTCGTCGTCGTCGCCTGCGTCGTCCTGCTGCTGCCGGTGCTGGTCTTCATCGCCACCGCCGTCCGCTTCGGCGGGGAGCAGCGCGACCGGCGCCTCGCGGCGCTCCGTCTGGTCGGCGCCGACACCGCCATGATCCGGCGGATCGCGGCCGGCGAGTCCCTCGCGGGCTCGCTGCTCGGGCTCCTCGTGGGCCTCGGACTGTTCGCGGTGGCCCGCCGGTTCGCCGGGGCGTTCACCATCTGGGACGTCAACGCCTATCCCGGCGACGTCGTGCCGATGCCCGCGCTCGCCGCGCTCGCCCTCGTCGCCGTCCCGGTCTCCTCCGTGGTGGTCACCCTCTTCGCCATGCGCGGGGTGATCGTCGAGCCGCTCGGGGTGGTCCGGACCTCCACCCCCCGCCGCCGGCGCCTCTGGTGGCGCCTGCTGCTCCTCGCGGCGGGCGCGGCCCTCCTCGTCCCGCTCCGGGGCGAGGTGCAGGTGACCGAGGCGAGCATCGACACCGTGGGTGTGGCGGCCGGCACCACCCTCGCCCTGATCGGCCTGACGACGCTGCTCCCGTGGCTCGTGGAGGCCGGGGTGAAGCGGCTGCACGCGGGCCCGGTGGCCTGGCAGCTGGCCGTCCGGCGGCTCCAGCTGAGCAGCGGCACGGCGGCCCGCGCCGTCAGCGGCATCGTCGTCGCGGCCACGGGGGCGATCGCGCTCCAGATGCTCTTCCAGGCGATGGAGAACGACTTCACCCAGGGCACGGGCCAGGACGTGTCCCGCGCGGCGATCGTCGTCGGGGTCGACGCCGGGTCGGCCGGCGCGGCACGGGAGACGATCGCCCGGTTCGAGCGGACCGAGGGCGTCCGGGACGTCGTGGGCATCGTCGAGTCGCACGTGTGGCGGTCCGGCCCCCTCGGCAAGGGCGAGGAGTACACCCCGATGAGCTCGCTCAGGGTCGGCGACTGCGCCTCCCTCGCCGAGTTCGCCAGGCTGCCCTCCTGCAAGGACGGGGACGTGTTCGTCCTCCTGGCGCACGGCGCCCAGGGCTCCCCGCCCGACTCCTTCGTCACCAGGGCGGTACGGCCCGGCGCCCTGGTCGCGCTGCGTGACCCTCACCCGAGCGCGCCGCAGCGCGCCGAGGGCGGCCCGCCGCCGCAGTGGCGCATCCCCGCCACGGCGCGGGTCGTGGACTCCCGCCCCGACCCGACGGGGATGCACCAGTACGGGGTCCTCGCCACCCCGTCGGCGATCGACGCCGCCCGGCTCGACGCTCCCGACGCCCAGACCATGGTCCGGCTCGATCCCGCCGTGCCCGACGCCGCCGACCACGTGCGGAACACGGCGGAGAAGATCGACCCGACGTCCTGGGTCCGCACCCTCGCGGAGACCGAGCGGGACGCCGCGTTCGGCAGCGTCCGCACCGGCATCCTGGTCGGCTCCACCCTGACGATGCTGCTGGTGGCGGCCTCCCTGCTGGTCGCGACCCTGGAGCAGCTCAGGGACCGCAGGCGGCTGCTCTCCTCGCTGGTCGCCTTCGGCACCCGGCGCTCGACCCTGAGCTGGTCGGTGCTCTGGCAGACGGCGGTGCCGATCACCGTCGGCCTGATCCTGTCCGTCGTGGGCGGGACCGGCCTGGGGGTCGTCCTGCTGGCGATGGGCGGTCAGCGGGTCCAGGACTGGTGGGTCTTCCTGCCCGTCGTCGGGATCGGTCTCGGCCTGATCGCGGCCGTGACGCTGCTGAGCATGCCCTTCCTGTGGCGCCTGATGCGGGCGGACGGGCTGCGCACGGAGTAACCCTCCGGGCGGATGTACGAGAAGGGCGGCGGTTCCTGACACCGGGGGGTCTCAGGAGCCGCCGCCCGCCGCGCCCGGGGGTTTCAAAGAGCCGCCGCCCTCCCCGTACCGGCCCTCAGGACCCGCCGTCGACCGCCCTCCCCGTACCGGCCCTCAGGACCCGCCGTCCAGCACCCGTACCGGCAGTCCGCGCATCGCGCCCCGCAGTTCCGCCGCGAGTTCCTCGAACTCGGCGTGCCGGGCCGCGCCCGTCCGCATCGCGAGGGCGATCCGCCGGGCGGGCGCCGGTTCGGTGAAGAGCCCGGTCCACAGGGCGTTGTTGCGGGCGGTCTCGACCGTGACCGCGGTGCGCGGAAGCAGGGTCACCCCCAGCCCCCCGGCCACCAGCTGCACCAGGGTGGAGAGCCCCGCCGCGGTGGTGGTGACCTCGGCGCCGTCCGCGCGCCCGGCCTCGCGGCAGATGTCGAGCGCCTGGTCGCGCAGGCAGTGCCCCTCGTCGAGGAGCAGCAGGCGCAGTTCCCTGAGGGCCTCGCGCGGGATGTCGTCCCGGCCGGCCAGCGGGTGGCCCTGCGGGGTGACCAGGACGAAGTCCTCGTCGAAGAGCGGCAGTTCGGTGACCCCGGGGACGCCGAGGGGTACGGCGAGCAGCAGCAGGTCGAGCCGTCCGGCCGCCAGCCCCTCCAGCAGGGAGGAGGTCTGCTCCTCGTGGACCTGGAGGTCGAGGTCCGGGTAGCGGCGGTGGACCAGCCGCAGCACCGTCGGCAGCAGGTAGGGGGCGACCGTCGGGATCACCCCGAGCCGCAGCACCCCGGTGAACGGGGCCTGGGCCGCCTCCGCCTCCTCCATCAGCTCCGACACCGCGTCGAGGACCCCCCGGGCGCGGACGGCGAGCCGCTCCCCCGCCGGCGAGAGCAGCACCTTCCGCGTCGTACGCTCGAGGAGCTGGACACCGAGTGCCTCTTCGAGTGCCGAAACCGCGCCCGAGAGGGCGGGCTGGCTCATCCCGATGGCGGCGGCCGCGTCGCGGAAGTGCAGGTGCTCGGCCACCGCCGCGAAGGCTCTGAGCTGGGACAGGCTGGGTTGTTTCACACGTCGTGCCGGGATCACTGATAACCACCTTCGATCAACACGACCCACTCTAGCTATTTCACTGATCAATGCACTCCGTGCCATGCTGTGAGCCGTCCAACCCCCACGGAAGACCTCAAAAGGGACCCTTCCCGTTCGCAAGGAGAGCGCGTGCTCACTGTCGGTGACAAGTTCCCCACCTACGACCTGACCGCCTGCGTGTCGCTGGAGAGCGGCAAGGAGTTCGAGCAGATCGACCACAAGGCCTACGAGGGCAAGTGGCGCGTGGTGTTCTTCTGGCCGAAGGACTTCACCTTCGTCTGCCCCACCGAGATCGCCGCGTTCGGCAAGCTGAACGACGAGTTCGCGGACCGCGACGCCCAGATCCTCGGCGTCTCCGGCGACTCCGAGTTCGTCCACCACGCCTGGCGCAAGGACCACGCCGACCTGCGTGACCTGCCCTTCCCGATGCTGGCCGACTCGAAGCACGAGCTCATGAGCGACTGCGGCGTCCGCGGCTCGGACGGCTTCGCGCAGCGCGCCGTCTTCATCGTCGACCCGAACAACGAGATCCAGTTCACCATGGTGACCGCCGGCTCCGTCGGCCGTAACCCCAAGGAGGTCCTGCGGGTCCTCGACGCCCTGCAGACCGACGAGCTGTGCCCCTGCAACTGGAACAAGGGCGAGGGCACCCTCGACGCCGCCGCGCTCCTGTCGGGCGAGTGATCTGACATGGCTCTCGACGAACTGAAGTCCGCTATACCGGACTTCGCCAAGGACCTGAAGCTGAACCTCGGTTCGGTCATCGGCAACAGCGAGCTGCCCCAGCAGCAGCTCTGGGGCACCGTCCTCGCCTGCGCGATCGCCTCGCGCTCGCCGAAGGTCCTCAGGGAGCTGGAGCCCGAGGCCCAGGCCAACCTGAAGCCCGAGGCGTACCAGGCGGCCAAGTCCGCCGCCGCGATCATGGCGATGAACAACGTCTTCTACCGGACCCGGCACCTGCTGTCGGACCCCGAGTACGGGACGATGCGCGCCGGTCTGCGGATGAACGTCATCGGCAACCCGGGCGTCGAGAAGGTCGACTTCGAGCTGTGGTCGCTGGCGGTGTCCGCGATCAACGGCTGCGGCCAGTGCCTCGACTCGCACGAGCAGGTCCTGCGCCAGGCCGGTGTCGACCGCGCCACGATCCAGGAGGCCGTCAAGATCGCCGCGGTGATCCAGGCGGTCGGCGTCACCCTTGACGCGGAAGCGGTCCTCGCCTCCGCCGAATAGGGCGTCACGGTACGGAGAAGGGCCCCGGGGCTGCGTGCCCCGGGGCCCTTTCGCCGTGTCCGGGGGATCATGCCCCCGGCGCGGTCACGTCCTGCGCGGAGTGCTTCTTGAGCCGGGCCATGAGGGCGAGCGCGTCCTGGGACATCGGGACGTCGATCCCGGACAGGTCGGGCTCCTCGACGGCGCCGCGGACCGGATTCCCGTTCTCGTCGTGGGGAACCTGCCAGAACAGCTGCAACGTGATCTCGGCCTGGCCGTCGAGGACCCGGAGCGTCCCGCCCTGCCCGCTCGAGTCGTCGAACCAGGCCTGCTCGCCGATCCCGTCGATCCTCCGCAGGGCACCGGCCTGCCGGGCCCTGGCCTCGAACTCGTGCCCGGGGTCGATCACCTTGTGCAGGGTGTACGTCACCTCGACGGTCTGACCGGCGTTCTCCGGGCCGAAGCCGGCCGAGCAGGTGCCCTCGCTGACCGCCGGGTCGTCCATCAGCGGTCCGTAGCCGTCCACGGACCGCTTGCCCAGGATCGTGCCCAGCGCCTTGAGCTCCGCGCGCTTGCAGAGTTCCATCTCGCCCGCCGCGGGCAGGTACCCGCCGAGGTCCGGACCCGGCTCCTCGCGCTGCGCGGAGGCGTAGAGGACCCCGCCCCACACCGCCGAGGCCAGCACCGCGCCGCCGACCGCCCACAGCCACGGACGGCGGGGGCCCGGCGCGCGCCGGGGCTTCTCCTCCGTCAGCACCTCGGAGCTCTCGTACGACAGGTCCCCGTCGAGTTCGGGCTCCGAGATCACGGACGCTGCTCCCCCTGGTCCGCGGCCTCGTCCGCGGCCTTCTCCGCCTTGTCCGCGGCCTTGTTCGCGAGCGTCCCGGGGGCCGGGGTCGGCGCCACCTCGTGGGCGGTCGCCCCACGGGGCTCCGGGGCGCTACGGAGGGCCTGCTCCCTGCTGTACGCGCGGAGGTAGCCGACCACCGTGTTGACGACGGCGACCAGCGGGACCGCGGCCACGGCGCCGCCGATGCCGGCGGTCAGGCCGCCGGCCGCGACCGCGAGGACGACGGCCAGCGGGTGGACCCGCACCGCACGCCCGAGGATGAAGGGCTGGAGGACGTGGCCCTCGATCTGCTGCACGGCGAGGACGACGACGAGCACCATGAGCGCGGTGAACGGGCCGTTGGTGACCAGGGCGACGACGACGGCGAGGGCGCCGGAGACGACCGCGCCGACCAGCGGGATGAACGCGAAGAGGAAGATGAAGACGGCCAGCGGCACGGCCATCGGCACTTCGAGGAACCAGAGCCCGAGACCGATGAAGACCGCGTCGATGAGGGCGACCAGCACCGTGCCGCGCACATAGGCGGTGAGGGTGCGCCAGGCGCGCGGCCCCGCGCCGGCGACGCCGGGCCGGGCCTGGGCGGGCACCAGCTTGAGCGTCCACTCCCAGACCTTCCGCCCGTCGTACAGCAGGAAGAGCGTCGAGAACATGGCGAGCAGGATGCCGGTCATCGCCTCGACGAAGACGGCGACGCCCTGGAGTCCCACGGAGGTGATCTGCTCGGCGTTGGCGCCGATGGTGTCGCTGAGGTTCTTCGCGATCTCGTTGATCTGGCGCTCGGTCACGTGGAACGGGCTGTCCAGCGCCCAGCGCTTGAGCTCGTCGATGCCGTCCGTGACCTGGCCGGTCAGGTTGTCGATGTTGTCCATCACCTGCCACACCACGAACCAGCCGACCAGGCCCATCACCACGAAGCCGGAGACGGCGGTCACGGCGGTCGCGAGCCCGCGGGGCAGCCCCCGTCTGCGCAGCATGGCCACGGTGGGCTGGAGCAGGGCGGTGATGAGCAGCGCGGCGACGAAGGCGAGGACGACCAGCTGGACGGAGCTGATCACCTTCATCAGCACCCAGACGGTCCCGGCGAAGACGAGCAGGCGCCAGCTGGCCTCGGCGGCGACCCGCATGCCCCACGGGATCGAGGCGACGGGGTCGGGCCGGGCGGCGACGTCGGGGTACGAGGGGGGTGCGGGCACGGAGGCCGGGGCGCCCGGGTCCGAGAGGGGCGCGGCGGTGTCCGGATCGGTGTCCGGGTCCGCGGTCCCGGTGCGGGTGCCGCCCGCGGAGGCCCCGACGGCTTTTCGCCGCGGCTGCGGTTCCTCGTACGACGGGTCCAGCGGATCGTCGCGTTCCGCCTCGGCCCGCCGCTCGTCGAGGCGTTCACCCATGCGGCTCAGGCTCGCGCCCAGCCGTCCCAGCCACCCTGGCACTCTCGACATCGCTTCCTCTTCCCCCCGCTCGCTTTTCTCCACTCGTTCCCCACCGTTCCCCCGGGAATCCGTGGAGTTGTGAAACTACACGCGGGAGCCCCCCACCGTAGGACGGTGGGGGGCTCCCGGACGTTGAGCGCGCCGTTCTAGTACCAGCGGTGGGACTGCCAGAACGACCAGGCGCCGCAGGGGCTGCCGTAGCGGCTGTTCATGTAGTTCAGGCCCCACTTGATCTGGGTGGCCGGGTTGGTCTGCCAGTCGGCGCCCGCGCTGGCCATCTTGTTGCCCGGGAGTGCCTGGACGAGACCGTAGGCGCCCGAACCCGGGTTGGTGGCCTTGTAGTTCCAGGTGGACTCGTGGTCCACGATGTTGCTGAAGCACTGGAACTGCCCGGCCGGGATCATCTGGCGGGCGATCGCCTTGACCTCGGACACGGAGTACGAGCCCTGCGCGCTGAAGGACGCGGCGTCGCGGACGGCGGACCGGTTGGCGCGCTCCTCGGCCTCCTTGCGCTCCTTCGCGGCCTTCTCCTCGGCGGCGACCTTGTCGGCCGCCTCCTTCTTCGCCTCGGCGTCCTTGGCGGCGCGGAGACGGGCCGTCTCCTCCGCGGACTTCTTGGCGAGGGAGTCGGCAGCGGCGGCCTGGACGTCGGCCTGCTCCGAGAGGGACGAGACCTGTACCTGGGCCTGTTCGCCCACGGGGATGTCCGCGAGCAGCGTGGTGTCGGCCGCGGTGGCCTCGAAGTTGTCGTCCGAGGACTGAGCGGCGTTACCCGACGCAACGCCCATGACGGCGCCGACGGTGGTGACCGCAGTGGCCGAAGCCACCGCGAATCCCCGGACCGAGATCCGGCTCACACGGTTTCCTTCCAGCACGCCCGCACAGGTGACCACGCGGCCGAAATCGTGCCCCTGGCGCTGGTCTTCGACGTACACGGTCACAGAAGACACGGGCCCGTGGTGCTGTGGGCGGCATACGGCGAACGACTGTGGAGTTATGTGGTGCTGGTGCGCCTGAAGGTGCACGGGTGCCGTATGCGGGGCCTGACGGAAGCAAGACTCTGCCGGACGGCGACACCGCAAGGCAATTCTGCGTTGCGTGTGAAAGCTCACACCTGGGTGGCGGCAGGTGTTTTCGAGGATTGGGCGGACATGGGGGCGCCGCCCGGCTAAGCTCCTGCGCTCTGCCGGGCGGCGCCAACTTCCGTACGGGTACGGACCCATACGAATCGGGTCAGATCTGACCGTCCTCCAGCATCTCCGTGACGAGCGCCGCGATCTGGGAGCGCTCGGAGCGGGTGAGGGTGACGTGGGCGAAGAGCGGATGCCCCTTCAGTTTCTCGACCACGGCGACGACTCCGTCGTACCGGCCGACCCTGAGGTTGTCGCGCTGGGCGACGTCATGGGTCAGAACGACCCGCGAATTCGCCCCGATCCGGGACAGAACGGTCAACAGGACGTTCCGCTCCAGGGACTGGGCCTCGTCCACGATGACGAACGCGTCGTGGAGCGAACGGCCGCGGATGTGGGTGAGCGGCAGGACCTCCAGCATTCCGCGGCCGAGGACCTCCTCCACCACCTCACGGCTCGCGACCGAGGACAGCGTGTCGAAGACGGCCTGAGCCCAGGGGCTCATCTTCTCCGCCTCGCTGCCCGGCAGGTAGCCGAGCTCCTGGCCGCCGACCGCGTACAGCGGACGGAAGACCATCACCTTCTGGTGCTGACGGCGCTCCAGGACCGCCTCCAGGCCCGCGCAGAGCGCGAGCGCGGACTTTCCGGTGCCGGCCCGTCCGCCCATGGAGAGGATGCCGACGTCCGGGTCGAGGAGGAGGTCCAGCGCGATCCGCTGCTCGGCGCTGCGGCCGCGGAGCCCGAAGGCCTCCCGGTCGCCGCGGACCAGCCGCACGTTCCCCTCGGCGGTGACCCGGCCGAGCGCCTTGCCCCGCTCGGACTGGAGAACCAGCCCGGTGTGGACCGGAAGCTCCGCGGCCTCCGGCACGTACAGCGACTCCTGGTCGTAGAGCAGGTCGACCTGCTCGCCGGAGAGCGCCAGCTCGGACATCCCGGTCCAGCCGTTGGCGTCCGTGATGGCCAGCTCGGCCCGGTACTCCTCGGCGAGGAGTCCGACCGAGGAGGCCTTGATGCGCAGCGGCAGGTCCTTGGAGACGACCGTGACGTCGTACCCCTCCGCCTGGAGGTTGCGCGCGACCGCGAGGATCCGTGAGTCGTTGTCCCCCAACCTGTAGCCGGCGGGCAGGATGCCGGGGTCGGAATGGTTGAGTTCGACACGCAGGGTGCCGCCCAGGTCTCCCACGGGGAGCGGGGCGTCGAGGCGTCCGTACCGGATCCGGAAGTCGTCCAGGAGGCGCAGGGCCTGCCGGGCGAAGTAGCCGAGCTCGGGATGGTGCCGCTTGGCCTCAAGCTCCGTCACCACGACGATCGGGAGCACGACCTCGTGCTCCTCGAAGCGCGACATGGCGTTGGGGTCGGCCAGCAGGACGCTGGTGTCGAGAACATAGGTGCGCCGGTCGGAAAGGCGGCGCTTCGTGCTGGTCACCACGGATGGACAGACCCCCTTGGAAGACCCCTGTGAGGTCGGGGTGCGACGGAACCGGTGTCGCTGCGGATTGGGACCGGGTTCGGGCCGCCGTGCACGGGCCGAACCACGGCCCTCCGCTTCTCCCGTACGTGTCCCGCACGGTCGTCCTGGTGCAAGGGGCCTCCCGGGTGGCGGTCTCCGTGCCGCTCACTTCACCAGGGATATGCCCTCGAACGGGCTCCGCCATGCCAGGGCACATGACGACGTGTTCGTGAACACGAGGTGATCGGTTCCGACCGGGTCCACGGGCCCCGCCGGGCCCGTCCGGATCCGGGGATCAGGTCCCGTAGCGCCGGTGCCGCGCGGCGTAGTCGCGCAACGCCCGCAGGAAGTCGACCTTGCGGAAGGCCGGCCAGTGGACCTCGCAGAAGTAGTACTCCGAATGGGCGCTCTGCCACAGCATGAACCCGGACAGCCGCTGCTCGCCGCTGGTGCGGATCACCAGGTCCGGGTCGGGCTGGCCGCGGGTGTAGAGGTGCTCCGAGATGTGCTCGACGTCGACGATCTCGGCGAGCTCCTCGAAGCTCGTGCCGCGCTCCGCGTGCTCCAGGAGCAGCGAGCGGACCGCGTCCGCGATCTCCTGCCGGCCGCCGTAGCCCACGGCCACGTTCACGAGTATCCCCGTGTTGTCGTGGGTGGACTGCTCGGCCTCCTTGAGCACCGACTGGGTACGGGCGGGCAGCAGGTCCATCGTGCCGACGTGGTGGACGCGCCAGCGGCCGTCGGCGGCCAGCGCGCGCACGGCGTTCTCGATGATGCCGAGCAGCGGGACGAGCTGCTCCTCGGGCCGGTTCAGGTTGTCCGTGGAGAGCATCCAGAGCGTGACGACCTCGACGTCCGTCTCGGCGCACCAGCCGAGCAGCTCCTGGATCTTGTCCGCGCCGGCCTTGTGGCCCTGCTCGGGCGTCCCGCCGGAGGCCTTGGCCCAGCGGCGGTTCCCGTCGAGGATGACCCCGATGTGCTTGGGCACCTGGTCATGGTCGAGGCGGCCTTCCACCCGG
The DNA here is from genome assembly GCF_008042145.1 of Streptomyces sp. adm13(2018). Taxonomy (GTDB): domain Bacteria; phylum Actinomycetota; class Actinomycetes; order Streptomycetales; family Streptomycetaceae; genus Streptomyces. The sequence continues at coordinate 416,310 of NZ_RDBH01000141.1, read as the reverse complement.
CGTGCGTAGAGCCCGTACACCAGGTCGCGCAGGTTCACTGTTCTTTACCTCTCCATGCAGCGGCAGGCCCGCCGTACCGCGGCGGTCCGCAAGCCGCCACACTACTGCGCACGGGCGACAGGCTCCCAGCCCGGGACGGTCACAAGTCCGTGATAAGCAGAGATACGTGACTGATTCCCCCCTGTACCGCGCCGCAGCGGACCGCTACGACTCCATGGAGTACCGCCGTTCGGGCCGCAGCGGTCTCAAGCTCCCCGCCATCTCCCTCGGCCTCTGGCACAACTTCGGCGACGACCGCGCCCTCGACACCCAGCGCGCGATCCTGCGCCGGGCCTTCGACCTCGGCGTCACCCACTTCGACCTGGCGAACAACTACGGGCCGCCGCCCGGCTCCGCCGAGCTGAACTTCGGCAAGCTCTTCGCCCAGGACTTCGCGCCCTACCGCGACGAGCTGATCATCTCCACCAAGGCCGGGTACGAGATGCACCCCGGCCCGTACGGCGAGTGGGGCTCCCGCAAGTACCTGCTGTCCTCGCTCGACGCCTCCCTGAACCGGATGGGCCTCGACCACGTCGACATCTTCTACTCGCACCGCTTCGACCCGCACACCCCGCTGGAGGAGACGATGGGGGCCCTGGCCTCCGCCGTCCAGCAGGGCAAGGCGCTCTACGTGGGGGTCTCCTCCTACAACAGCGAGCAGACCGCCGAGGCCGCGCGGATCCTCAACGAGATGGGCGTCCGTCCGCTCATCCACCAGCCCTCGTACTCCATGATCAACCGGTGGACCGAGGAGGACGGCCTCCTCGACACCCTGGAGACGGCCGGGATGGGCTGCATCTCCTTCGTGCCGCTGGCGCAGGGGCTGCTCACCGACAAGTACCTGAAGGGCATCCCGGAGGGCTCGCGGGCCACCCAGGGCAAGTCCCTCGACCCGAACCTGCTCTCCGACGAGGTGCTGCGGCGGCTGCACGGCCTCGCGGAGATCGCGGGCCGGCGCGGGCAGTCGCTGGCGCAGCTGGCGCTGTCGTGGGTGCTGCGCGACGAGCGGATGACCTCGGCGCTGATCGGCGCGTCCAGCGTCGCCCAGCTGGAGGAGAACGTGGCCGCCCTCGCGGCCGCGCCGCTGACCGCCGACGAGCTGGTGGAGATCGACTCCTTCGCCGTGGACACCCAGGGCACGAACATCTGGGCCGGGCGGGGCTGACGCCTCCCCGGTGACGGGACGGCCCCGAGGGGATCCGGGGCGGGCCCTGCCGGTGTCCGGGCGCGGGTCCCGGCCGGTGTCCGGGGCAAGAAAAACGGGCCGGTCCGTGGGGGGGATACGGACCGGCCCGAGGGGGGGTTTCCACCATAACCCTTCGTTAGTCGTCTTGCGCGCCACGAACGCCGAACGAACCCCGGCGAATTCCCCGGATCCCAGTCGGGACAAGGGATTCTGGCCCTCGTGGCGGGTTTGCGCCCCGGCGCGGCGGCGGACTTCCGTCCCTCCCACGAGGGACCGCCCGGACCGGGCGCCGCGTTGACGTAACGACCGCCGCGGAGCGGCCCCGGGCGGCCACCGGGCCCTCAGGGCAGCGCGGTGAACGCGCCGAGGAGGAGCCCCAGCAGCCCGCCCGCGAGCATGAAGGGCCCGAACGGGATCGCCGCGGAGCGGTCGGCGCGGCGCAGGACCATGAGCCCGATCCCGTACACCGACCCCAGCAGGAACCCGGCGAAGGCCCCGAAGAACAGGACGTCCCAGCCGTACCACCCGAGGGCCGCGCCCAGCGGCATCGCCAGCTTGGCGTCGCCGAGCCCGAAACCGTCGCGGTTGATCTCGTGGAGCAGCCGGTAGGCGCCGCCGAGGACGAGCGCGCCGAGCACGCTGTGGATCCAGGAGCCCATGGCGTACGGGAGGAGTGCGGCGAGCCCCAGGAGCAGCGGCACGGCGGCCGCCAGCGGCAGGGTGAGGACGTCGGGAAGCCGGCCCACGCGCGCGTCGACGCTGGCGAGGACGACGGCGAAGGGCGCGCCGAGCAGCCAGACCGCGAGCTCGGGCCGGGGGCCGCCGGTGGCGGCGGCCAGCGCGGCGCAGGCCAGCGCGGTCAGCAGGGGCGCGGTGAAGGGCCCGCCGGGCGTCGCGCAGTCCTGCCGTCCCGGCCCGCCGAGCCAGCCGCGCGCGGGCCCCGCGAGCGCGTGCCCGGCGGGGCAGCGGTCCCGCCACGGCTCCTCGGGTGCCACGGAGAGCCGGTACGCGGCGCGCGGCACGAGCAGCCCGACGGCGGCGCCCCAGAGGGCGGCGAGGGTGATCGTCGTGACGTACACGGACCGACCCTAGGGGCGGTGGACCGCTACGGTCTGGCGCATGGGGAAATGGGCGGACGGCACGGGGACGCTGACGGTCGGTTCCGGGGCGCCGGTGGGGCTGGAGGTGGCGGCCTCGTACCGGGCACGGCGGCGGGGGCTGCTGGGACGGGACGGGATCGCGGGGGCGATGCTCATCGTGCGGACGAACAGCGTCCACACCTTCGGGATGCGGTTCCCGATCGACGTGGCGTATCTCGACGGCTCGTTCACGGTCCGGTCCGTCGTCACGATGCGGCCGGGACGGCTCGGGATGATCCGGCCGCGCGGTCGGCACGTCCTGGAGGCGGAGGCGGGCGCGATGGCCGGCTGGGGGCTGCGGCCGGGGGTACGCGTGCGCGTGGAGACGGCCGGCGGCGTCACGGCGGGCCCGGCCCCAGGAGCGTGAAGGCCCCGTACCCGGCGGAGGCGAGGGCGAGCCCGGCGAGCACCGGGACGGCGGTCCTGACCCGAAGCCGAGCGAGGGCCGCGGCGGGCGGGAGCAGCAGTCCGAACGCGGGCATCATCAGTCGCGGCCGGGAGCCGAAGTACGCGGCGCCGACCAGGGAGACGCCCACCACCCCGACCGTGTAGACGAGCAGCGGCAGCGGCTGTCGCTGCCGCACGCAGAGGACGACCAGCCGGCCGAGCAGCGCCAGTGCCGCGCAGAGGCCGAGGGCCGCGGGCCAGGGCAGACCGGCGATGAACCGGGCGAGGGCGACCCCGCCGTCGATGGAGTTGCCCCAGGCGGCCTGGACCTCGAAGTAGGCGGTGGCGCTGTTCTGGCGGACGCCGACGTACGCGATGTACCCGAGCCAGCCGAGCGGCGCGATCAGGACTCCGAGGAGCGTCCGCGCGGGCAGCCGCCGGTCCCGTACGAGTGCCGTGAGGGCGGTCACCCCGAGGGCGGCGATCAGCGCGACGGCCGTCGGACGGGTGAGCCCGGCGGCCGCGCACAGGACGCCGGCCAGGATCCAGCGCCCGCGCAGGACCGCGAGGAGCGACCAGGCGGCCAGGGCGGTGAACAGCGTCTCCGTGTACGCCATCGACTGGACGAACGCGGTCGGGTACACGCCCCAGAGGACGGCGAGCAGCACGCCGGTCCGGGGACCGAAGGCGTGCTCCCCGCAGCGGTGGATGCCCCAGGCGGCGGCGAGCCCGGCGGTCCAGGAGACGAGCAGCCCGGCACCGGCCGCGTCCAGCGGGAGGACGGCGGAGAGCCCGCGCTCCAGGGCCGGGAAGAGCGGGAAGAACGCCAGGTCGGGGTGGACGTCCCCGTTCGGCAGGGTGGACTGGTACCCGTAGCCGTTCTCGGCTATCCGCACGTACCAGACGGAGTCCCAGCGGCCCTTGAGCCGGTGCAGCCCGTCCTCGCCGGTGGCGGCGGAGGCGATCGCCAGGACCACGAGGCCGACCAGGCGGGTGAGGGCGTACCCGCCGACGGCGAGGACCGCGGGGTCGAGGGTGCGGAAGCGGCTGGTGAGACCGGCGGCGCGGCTGGGACGGGTGAGGGCGGGCGGGGACTGCGGGGACATGCGTCCGATTATCCCGGCGGTGCGGAGGGCTCAGCCCCGCGGCCTTATGCGGACGAACTTCGCGGCCATGACCGGACCGAGCTGCTGGACGATGGCGTGCCCCGGCTCGTGCGGCGAGGGCAGGTCGCCGAGGAAGGAGGTGACGATCACCTCGTCGACGCCCAGGACGCCGCGACAGCTCTGCTCCTCCAGGAAGGCGAGGGTGTGGCGCCAGTCGGTCGCGCACGGGGACTCGCCGAGGAAGGAGCGGACGGTGTCCTGGACGACGTCCCAGAAGAACACGTGCGGCTGCACGCCGCCCTGATGGAAGAGGTGGTTCTCGTACACGTCCCGGAACTCGGGGATCCGGGAGACGAGATCGCTGACCAACTGCGCGCTCTGGGCGCTCTGCACGGTCTGGGTGCGGTGTGTGCTCAGCGGTCTCCGCGCGGTCTGCGGACTCGGGGCCGCGCCCGGGGTGTCGCCCGTCGTCGTCATCCGTCCAGAATGCTCCTGCCCGGCGGGCTTGTCCCGCCCCCTTTGCGCTTTCCTGACGACGGCTTTCGGCAGGTTTTCCACAGGGGGTGCGAAGTGTCCCTCTTCCGTGGATCGTTGGGCGTATGTACGAGTTGGCGATCCTCGCGCGGGGCGGGGTCCTCCTGACGGTCTGGGCGCTCGCGGCGGGCTGGCCGCCGGGGCGGCTGGCCGGCCTGCTGCGCCGGGACGGCTGGCAGCGGATCTGCCGGGGCGCGTGGGCGGCCCCGGGCAAGGAGGTGGACTGGCGGGTGCGGGCGACGGCGCTCCAGCTCCAGCGCCCGGAGTGGGTGTGCAGCCACGGGACGGCGGCGCGGCTGCACCGCATCGAGCGGCTGGGAGCAGGAGTGGGCGTGGGAGTGGGCGTGGAGCCACTGGAGTTCACCGCCCGGGCGCCGTGTCGCTCGACGGCCGGCCCGGGGGTGGGCGGCGGGACACCGGTGCGCGTCCACGGTACGAGGTTCCTCACCGCGGCGGACCGGTCACTGCGGCGCGGCCTGCGGACCACGACACCGGCGCGGACGGTCGGCGACCTGATACGGGCGGCGGGCAGCCGGGAGGAGGCCGTGGTGGTCGCCGACTCGGCCCTCGCGCGCCGGGCGGTCGAGGGGGTCCGGCGCGAGGCGCTCGTCCGGTACGAGGAGCTCACCGCCGAACTCGCGGCGCCACGGCGCGGAMCGCCCCGCGCCCGCGGCTGGCTGCGGCTGGCCGAGCCGTCCTCGGGCTCCCCGGCGGAGACGGTGGCGAGGCTGCGGATGGGGGACGCGGGCCTCTTCCCCGAGTCCCAGCCGGTCCTGCGGCCGGCCTCGGGCCCGCCGCTGCGCCCCGACTTCCTGTTCCGCGCGGAGGGCGTGGCCGTGGAGGTCGAGGGCTACGCGTTCCACGGCACCCGCCGGGCCCACGAGCGGGACGCGGCCCGCTTCAACGCGCTGCAGTCCTGCCGCGAGGTGCGCCGGGTGCTGCGGTTCACGGCGGGCGAGGTCTTCCGCCGCCCCGACCGAGTGACGGCGGTGATCAGGGC
>NZ_RDBH01000141.1:402106-410819 GCF_008042145.1 Streptomyces sp. adm13(2018) | reverse complement strand
CGGGCGGGGTGGTGCGGGGGAAGGAGATCTCGACGCGGCGGTTCTTCTTCCGGCCCTCCTCGGAGGCGTTGTCGGCGATCGGGTAGTCCTCGCTGTAGCCCCGGATGTCGAAGGTCGTGCCCGGGTCGAGGCTCCGCGCCAGCACCTGCTGCACGGCGACGGCGCGCTCCTTCGAGAGCTTGAGGCCGTGCGCGTACGTGCCGAGGTTGTCGGTGAACCCGAAGACGCGGACGCGGCCGGAACCGAGCCGGTTGATCTCGGCGGCGATGGCGGCGATACGGGCGTTGGCGGCGGGGCCGAGCTTGGCGCTGTTCTTGGGGAACAGGACTTCGGCCTGCAGCGCGAACGTCACGTCCACGTTGGTGTCCTGCCGGCGCTGCTCACCGCCCTCGTCCTCGACGATCTGCTTGATGTCGAGCACCTTGGCGGCGGCGAGGGTGGCACCGTCGGGAAGCATGAGCCCCGGGGCGTTCGGGTCGATGGCCGGCGGCGGCGAGGCACTGGCGGCGGCCCCGGGCGGATCGTCGGCGTACGCGACGGGCACGAGAAGGGGCCCCAGGGCGACGGAGGCGACCAGAAGCACGGCGAGGCGTCGGGATGTCGTCGTCATGGCGTCGCCTCAGGAGAGTTTGAGGGTGGCGGGTTCGAAGGTGGGGAGCTGGAAGGAGATCTCCGTGGTCGAGGCAGGGGGCGCGGGGAACTGCATGAAGACCTCGGCGGAATCGCCGGCTGAGATGGTGCTCAGACCGGACGTCGTCAACGGCCGTCCGTCTGTGTCCCGGAGGACGTAGTACCGCTTCTTTCCGAGGGAGTCGATGAGAGTGGCACCCCCCAACGAGGTTCCGTGTTTGATGACTTCCGTCTCGTCCCCACTGACCTGAGCGGGGACAGCAGTACCGGAATCCCCGGTGTTGGCCAGCCGCCCCTTCACGGTGAGGAAGCCGCCTGCGTCTCGCTCCACCGAGTTGATGACGAGCTCCAGGCCTTTGCGCCCCTTGAGCGTCGCAATGGTGGCCGGGGGCTCCTCATCAGCAGGTGTCGTCTGTCCACCACCCGGTGACTTCTGAGGGGCAGACGTCGTCACGGCCGGCTTGTCCGCCTTCGGAGACTCGTCAGCCCCGCAACCGACCACAAGGAAAGCAGCGGCCACGACGGCGACCACACCGGTCGCTCTGTGCAGCTCTTTTCCGTACCACGCGTTCATGTACCGCTCTTCCTCTACTCGTCGCAGGTCAATCCGACAGTCGGACAGTGAAGAGATCCGCGATGTCGGGGAGCTCAGGGTCTACGGGATCGATCACCCACGGCTCGCCGCGGCAGCTGAGACCCGTAATGGGCCCCGGTTCCTCCTCCTCGCCGTCATCGCCTTCCTCACCCTCCGCGGGTTCCGTCGGTGTCGGCGGAGGCGTCGGGTCCGGAGCCTCGAACGTGCAACGAGCCTCGACCACGGCATCGGCGCTCGCGGTGGCTTGCTCGGCGTCGGCTCCCGTCGTACGCACCGTCACGCTGAAGCCCCTACTGCCCTCCGCCGTGATGTCCAGGCAATCGGACATCGCTGCGCCGTTCTTGACAGCGAGGTCGGCCGCTGACGCGCACGCCGGAGAAGAGAAGAACTCCTGGCCGCGAACGAAAGCGCCCCACTGTGAGGGATCAAGGATGACGTCCAACCAGCCGGCACGCAGCTGTTCCCGCGCGTCCTGAGCCGCGGCGAGAGCCGCCGCGTCAGCGGCAGTCTGGGCGTCGTTCCGGGTGACAGCAGCCTGAGCCACCAGAAAGTAGGCGAAGCCGAGGAACAGCAGACCCGTCACGGCCGCGACGTACGCGGGGAACGCCTGCCCTGTGTCGCCCCGCCCGCATCCCACTAGCCGCCGGTCAGCTCGGCAATCTTGTCCGCGATCGCGGTCTTGATCGACTGCCCCAGATCCGTGCCGGTGATGGCCACCACAATCGCCACCACCACCACGATGATCCCCAGATACTCGACCGCCGTCTGCCCGCGGTCCCGGCCCCGGTCCCGGTCCCGGTTCTCCCGGTTCTCGCGGTTCGTTCGGGTCGTCAGTTCGAGCATGGCCTTGGTCAGGGCCTTCAGCATCGCGTCGTTCATCGTGGTCCCCTCCGCGTTCAGACGCCTGCGCACAGCCACGGTACGCCGACCCCTCGGTCTGCGCACTGGGCCCGTGGGCCCTTCTGTGGGCCCTGGTCATCGGGTGGGCCTTGAGCCCAGCCATGAGGCTATGGCCTCGGTACCGGTGCGGGTGCGGAGTTCGGCGAAGATTCGGCCGCCGCGGCCGGACGGATCGTCCTCGCCCCTGACCGGCGCCTTCGTGATCACACAAGTCGCCCCGGCCCGACGAGCCTTCACGTTCGCCATCTCCACCCCCCTCACACTCCGTCCCCACTGTTCCACATTCCGTTGCGGCAGCGAAGGGGTTGTCTCACACTGCGGCCGACTTCCCGGCCCGGCCTCACTCCCCCGTCACCGACCCGAAGTCCGTTCCCGTGCCCAGGAAGAGGCCCGCGCCCAGCAGGATCATCGTCGCCGGGACCATCAGCGTCGTGATGACCATCGTCGCCTTCGGAACCGCCTTCGCCGCCTTCCTCCGCGCGTTCTGCGCGTCCGTGCGCCGCATGTCGTTGGCGATCTGTATCAGCGTCTCCACGATCGGCGCGCCCAGCTCCTCGCCCTGCTGCAGCGCCGTCACGAACTGGGCGACCTGCTCGGAGTCGTTCCGGCGGCGCAGTTCGTCGAAGGCCTGCCGGCGGCTGACGCCCATGTCCATCTGCCGGAGTGTGATGCGGAGTTCGTCGGACCACGGGCCCTCGTACTTCTCCGCGACGCGTTCCAGCGCCTGGCGGAAGCCCAGGCCCGCCGAGACCACGACGGCCAGGACGTCCAGGAAGTCCGGCAGGGTGCGTTCGATCTGGTCCTTGCGGATGCGGACCGCCGACCAGATGCCGACCTCCGTCCAGAACGCCCCGAAGGCGAAGAGCAGCACGGCGACCAGGAAGGAGCCCTTGCTGAGCATCAGCAGGCCGCCCAGCCCGCCGAGGAAGCCGTAGACGGCCCGCCGCGCCCCGTACCGGTCGATCGTCAGGCCGCCGGGGTTCCCGGCCAGGTCGATGCGGCGCCGGACGGCACCGACGCGCTTGGGCCCCATGAGCCGGAGCACCGCCGGCGACCAGCGCATGCCCAGCCGGTCGACGGCCGAGTCGACGGCCCCGGTGCGGGTGGCGCCCACCTCCAGGGCGAGGCGGAGGTCATCGGGCAGTTTTGCGTCGGCGCGGTAGAGGCGGACGCCGTAGAAGACGCCGGCGACGGCCAGGCCGGCGAGGAGGGCGAGGAGGAGTTCCACGGTGGCGGTCCCGTCCCTACACGTCGATCTTCGAGAAGCGGCGGATGGCGATGAAGCCCACCACGTACAGCGCGAACGCGGCGACGACGGCGAACTGGCCGAGGCCGGAACCGGTCATCCGGTCCAGCGCCCCGGGCTGCATGTTGTCGATGAGCAGCAGCGAACCGACGCCGATGACGGGCACGGAGTACGCGGTCAGGCTCACCTGGGAGAGCTGGGTGCGGACCTCGCGCCGGGTCTCCTTGCGCTCCTCCAGGGTCTCGGTGAGGTTCCGCAGGGAGGAGACGACGGTGCCGCCGGCCCGGTTGGCGAGGACGAGGGTGGTGACGAGGACGACGAGCTCCCGGGACGGGAGGCGTTCGGCGAGTTCGCCCAGGGCGTCGTCGAGCGAGCTGCCGACGGCCAGTTGCTGGGCGACCTTCTCCAGTTCGTCCCCGGCCGGTGCCTCCATCTCGTCGGCGGCCAGGCTGAGGGCCATCCGGAGCGCGAGTCCGGCCTGGGTGGCGTTGGCCAGGATGCGGGAGAGCTCCGGCAGCTGGTTGATGAACTTCTCGATGCGTTTCTGCCGCTGCCAGCCGAGGTAGCCCATGGCGACCCAGATGCCCAGGAGTCCGCAGATCGGTCCGAAGAAGGGCGACAGGGCGGCCTGGCCGACGGTCCACAGGACGGCCACGGTGGCGGTGAGGGCCACGGTGAACTCGCCGGGGGTGATGTCGAGGCCGGTGGCCGCGATCCTCAGCTCCAGCCGCCGGCCGAGGGCCGTCCGGCGGACGCGCCGGTCGACGCCCTGGAAGCGGCGTCTGCGGCGGCCGGTGATCTCGGGGGCGCCGGACTCGTCGAGCCGGGCGACGAGCGCCGCGTGCCGGCGGGCCCCGCTCGCGTACAGCTGGACGCCGACGATGCCGAGGACGCAGGCGAGCAGGGTGACGCCCGTGGTCAGCCAGAAGGGGTCGGTCATCGTCACTTCGCCTCGCGGGTGGTCAGGTGGGCGTCCGTCACGGCCACGCCGAAGGCCTGCGGGATGGGCTGGCCCGCCAGATAGAGCCGTTCCGCGACCCGCCTCGGCAGCGGGTGGTACGTGAACTGCCCGTACACCCGGCCGTCCGCGGCCACCGGCTGTGCCTGGAAGCGGCACACCGTGGCGAGCAGGAAGCGCTCGCGCCCGTGGGAGGCGAGGACGGAGATCTCGGTGATCCGGCGGGTGCCGTCGGGGTGCCGGGTGAGCTGGACGAGGACGTCCACGGCGCTGTTGATCTGGTCGCGCAGGGCCTCGAACGGCACTTTGACCTCGGACATCGACGCCAGCGTCTGGAGCCGCATCAGGGCGTCCTCCGCCGAGTTGGCGTGGACGGTGGCGAGGGAGCCGTCGTGGCCGGTGGACATCGCCTGGAGCATGTCGAGGGTCTCGCCGCCGCGGACCTCTCCGACGATGATCCGGTCGGGGCGCATGCGGAGGGAGTTGCGGACGAGGTCGCGGATGGAGACGGCGCCCCGGCCCTCGATGTTCGGCGGGCGGGCCTCCAGGCGGATGACGTGGGACTGCTGGAGCTGGAGTTCGGCCGAGTCCTCGATGGTGATGATCCGCTCGCCGTCGGGGACGAGACCGGAGAGGGCGTTGAGGAGGGTGGTCTTCCCGGTGCCGGTGGCGCCCGAGACGATCAGGTTGAACTTGGCCTGAACCAGTCCCGACAGCAGGAGCAGCATCTGCTCGTCGAGGGAGCCGAGGCCGAGCATCTCGTGGAGCGTGTACGCCCGGGGGAAGCGGCGGATGGTGAGGGTGGCGCCGGTGAGCGAGAGCGGCGGGATGATGACGTTGACGCGCTCGCCGGACGGCAGCCGGGCGTCGACCATCGGGTTCGACTCGTCCACGCGGCGGTTCACGGTCGAGACGATCCGCTCGATGGTCTGCATCAGCTGGTCGTGCGAGGCGAAGCGGAGCGGCAGCAGTTCGACGCGGCCGGCCCGCTCGATGAAGATCTGGTCGGGGCCGTTGACCATGATCTCGGTGATCGAGGCGTCTTCGAGGAGCGGTTCGAGTACGCCGAGACCGAGGGCCTCGTCGACGACGCGGCGGATCAGCTGGGACCGCTCGGCGGTGGAGAGCACGGGGCCCTCGCGGCTGATGATGTGGCCGAGGACGCGCTCCAGGCGGGCGCGGCGCTCGGCGGCCGCGAGCGCGGACATCTCCGTGAGGTCGATCTCCTCCAGGAGCTTCGCGCGGAAGGCGGCGACCAGGTGGCCGTCCTCCCGGGCGGCCGCGCCGCCTCCGTGGTCCTCGGGGGCGTTGATCCGGGCGCGCAGGCTCATGATTCGTCGTCCCTTCTCACTCGTCCTCCTCGTCGGACAGGGGCATGGTGGCGGTCTTCTTCACTTCGCCGAAGTCGCCCACGAAGGGCAGGACGGAGGGGATCGTGACGGTGACGGTGACGGTGACCTCCCCACCGCCCGCGCCGCCCACGGAGGCGCTGGGGCGGACCCAGCCGCTCACGGCGGCGGTCGCGGCCGCCTGGGCGTCGGGCCCGTCCTCCTCGTCGCTGCTCTCCGCCCGCGCGGCCGCGCGGGCCGCGGTGCCCGCCTGCTGGGCGGCGTACGCGGCGATGCCGAGCTGGAGTCCGGCGAGGCCGACGATCAGCAGGATGGGCAGGAACCCGAGGTATTCGAGCGCGGCCTGCCCCCGGTCGCGCAGACCCTTCCGCCCGGCCGCCGCACCGCCCGCGCGCCGCCCCCTGCGCCCAGCGCAGGCGGGCACCGCGGCCCGCGCGCCGCCCCTTCCGCCCCGCCATCGACGCGTCGACGCGCCCGCACCCGCTCATCGCCCCAGGTCCTCCTCGTACACGGCCCCCGCCTTGCCCTTCACCGGGAGGAAGCCGCCCAGGCCGGGGACGAGGACGGGGACCTCGACGGAGACCTCGACGTGCACCATGCCGCCGCTCACGTCGCCGCAGCCGCCGCCGGAGGCGCTCCACGCGCCGTCGATGTGGCGGCGGGCGGCCGCCGCCCCGTCGTCCCCGACGGCGCACGCGCGGGCCGCTTCGTCCGCCGCGTTCCCCGCGAGCGTGAACGTGTAGCCGACCAGGACGACCTGCCAGAGCAGGGCGAGGGTGAGCAGGATCAGCGGCACCATGCCGAGGAACTCGACCGCCACCTGCCCCCTGTCGTCCCGGTGGGTGCGCATGGTTCAGCGTCCTCCGGTGCGGCGCCGCAGGCCGAGCGAGCCGCGGTCGCCCGCCCGGGCGAGCTGCTTGCCGGGCTGTCCGGACCCGGAGGCGGCCGCGGCCGGTGCCTGGACCAGGCCCAGTTCGCCCGCTAGGGCCCACAGTGCCTGTTTCACCGTCGACTTGGCGTCGAGTTCGTGGAGCCGGCCCGCGTCGACGACCGCCTGGAGCTCCTTGAAGTGGGCGGGGACGGAGACGCCCGCGACCCGGGTGCCGGTGATCTTCTGGACGAGGGGCGGCTGGATCTCGGTGGAGCGGTGGTGGCGGTTGACCAGGGTCACGGTCTCCTCGGCCTTGCGGACCTGGAGCCGTTCCCACATGCGTACCGTCCGCTTGGCCGCCCGGACGGCGACGACGTCGGGCGTGGCCACGAGGACGGCGGTGTCGGCCATCTCGATCGCGGCGGCGTTGGCGCTGTTGAGCTGGGAACCGCAGTCGACGACGACGACCTCGTGGCGGCCGCGGAGGGCACTGACGATCTGGCGGGCGGCGCGGTCGGTGACCTCCTCGCCGCGCTCGCCCTCGGCGGGGGCGAGGAGCAGGGAGAGGCCGGTCTCGTGGACGAAGACGGCGTCCTGGAGGACCCGGGGGGAGATGTCGTTGATGGCGGCCAGGTCGGCGACGGAGCGCCGGAACTGGACGTCGAGGTAGGAGGCGATGTCGCCGCTCTGGAGGTCCAGGTCGACCAGGGCGACGGTGCGCCCGGAGGCGCGGGCCGCGAGGGCGAGGTGGACGGCGGTGACGGTGGCGCCGACCCCGCCCTTGGCGCCGCTGACGGTGACGACGGTGCCGCCGGGGCCGGTGATCTGCTCGGCTCCGGCGCCGAGGTGGCGGCGGACGCCGACGGACCACTGGGCGGCGGCCTGGACGCGGCTGGCGAGTTCCTCGTAGCCGAGGGGCAGGGTGACCAGTCCCCGGGCGCCGGAGTCCATGGCGGCGGAGAAGAGGACGGGGCTCGCGTCGGCGGTGATGAGGACGACGCCGACCGCGGGGAAGCGGAGGGCGACCTCGCGGACGAGTTCGAGCGCGGGGACGGGTCCGATCCGCTCGTGGACGAGGACGACCTCGGGGAGTTCGTCGAGGGAGGCGGCGGCGAGCCGGGCGAGGGTGTCGACGAGCTGGGTGGAGTCCGTGACGGGGAGGGCGGGCTCGGCGTCGGGGAGCTGGCCGATGAGGGTGCTGACGGACCGGGCCGCGTCGGGGTCGCCGACGGCCGGCAGGATCCTGGTGGTCATACCGGCCTCACTTGTCCTTTTCGAGCGTGTAGGTGCGGTCGCGCTGGTCGGCGGGGGCACCGCCGGTGGAGGGGGCGACCAGGGCGAGGCGTACGTGCTCGGCGAAGGACTCGGCGTACGCGACGCGCTGGGCGTCGAGGGTGGAGAGGGCGAAGGAGATCGGCACGGCCTCGTTGGCGCGCGCGGAGCCCTGGGACCTGTCCCTGATGGGGGTGAGCTTGCCGACGTCGAGGACGCGGGCGCCGGCGACGATCATGCGGGACTGGGAGGGCTCGTCCTTCTTGTCGCCGGCGAAGGTGGCGTAGATGTTGACGGTGGCGCCCGCGGTGATCTTGCCCGCGACGCCGGTGGCGGCGTCGATCATGATGGCGATCTCCTGCTGGCCGGGCTGGAGTTCGGGCTGCTCGACGATCATGTCGGACTGGAGGAGCGAGCCGGCCCTGAGCTGGGTGACGGCGATCCTGCCCTCGATCTGGCGGAGGTCGGTGACGGCGGTCTCCGAGAGCCAGCGCTCCGGCATGGAGATCTTCTCGAACTGGTTCGCCTTCAGGGGGGTGTACGGGGCCACGTTCTCCTTGATCCGGTACGCGGTGGTCTCCGGGCCGACCTTGGAGTTCACGTCGCTGATGACGGCGAGCACACCGGCGAAGGCGCCGATCGCGCACAGGACGGACAGCAGCAGCAGGATGACGCCGCGGCGCTGGCGGGCAAGATCACCGCGGGCGCCACCGTCAACATCTACGCCACCTTCGCCGGCGACAAGAAGGACGAGCCCTCCCAGTCCCGCATGATCGTCGCCGGCGCCCGCGTCCTCGACGTCGGCAAGCTCACCCCCATCAGGGACAGGTCCCAGGGCTCCGCGCGCGCCAACGAGGCCGTGCCGATCTCCTTCGCCCTCTCCACCCTCGAC
>NZ_RDBH01000141.1:399667-402006 GCF_008042145.1 Streptomyces sp. adm13(2018) | reverse complement strand
CCTCCGGAGGATGCACGTGGACCGCACCACCACCCGCCCGCACGGACGCCGCTGGCTCGGCGGAGCCCTCGCGCTCGCCGTCGGCTCCGGGCTCGTCCTCGTCGGCGGAGCCGGCACCGCGCAGGCGGCCGACGTCAACGTCGCCAAGAACGCCGGCTTCGAGAACGGCCTCGCCAACTGGTCGTGTTCCGCCGGGAGCGGCGCAGCCGTCTCCTCCCCGGCCCGCACCGGCGCCGGCGCGCTCCGGGCGACCCCGGCCGGCCTCGACAACGCCAAGTGCGTGCAGACCGTGGCCGTGAAGCCCAACTCGACCTACACGCTGAGCGCCTGGGTCCAGGGCGGCTACGCCTACCTCGGTGCGAGCAACACCGGCACCGGCTCCGGCAGCGTCTCCACCTGGACGCCCGACAGCCCCTCCTGGAAGCAGCTCACCACCACGTTCACCACCGGGGCGAGCACCACTTCGGTCGAGATCTACACCCACGGCTGGTACGGCACCTCCCCGTACTCCGTCGACGACGTGAGCGTCTTCGGTCCCGACGGGGGCGGCGGCCAGGACCCGGACCCGGTGGTCCCGTCCACCCCGGCCGGTCTCGCCGCGGGCTCCGTCACCTCCTCCTCGGTCGCCCTGAGCTGGGGCGCGGTCTCCGGCGCCACGGGCTACAAGGTCTACCGGGACGGCGGCAACGCGCAGACGGTGAGCGGCACTTCGGCCACGATCACCGGCCTGTCGGCCGACACGGCGTACCAGTTCCAGGTCTCCGCGACGAACGCGGCGGGTGAGTCCGCGAAGTCGGGCGCCGTCTCGGCCAGGACCGCGAAGGTCACCGACCCGGGCCCCGGCCCGGCCGTGCCCAAGCACGCGCTGACCGGCTACTGGCAGAACTTCAACAACGGCGCCACGGTCCAGAAGCTGCGGGACGTGCAGTCGCAGTACGACATCATCGCCGTCTCGTTCGCCGACTCGACGGCGACGCCGGGCCAGATCGTCTTCAACCTCGACCCGGCCGTCGGCTACGCCTCGGTCGCCGACTTCAAGGCGGACGTCGCCGCGAAGAAGGCCGCCGGCAAGTCCGTCATCATCTCGGTCGGCGGCGAGAAGGGGAACGTCACGATCAACAGTGACGCCTCCGCGACCGCCTTCGCGAACAGCGCGTACGCCCTCATGCAGGAGTACGGCTTCAACGGCGTCGACATCGACCTCGAACACGGCATCAACTCGACGTACCTGACCAAGGCGCTGCGCCAGCTGTCCGCCAAGGCCGGTTCGTCGATGGTCCTGACGATGGCCCCGCAGACGATCGACATGCAGAGCACGGGCACGGAGTACTTCAAGACCGCGCTCGCGGTGAAGGACATCCTCACCGTCGTCAACATGCAGTACTACAACAGCGGTTCGATGCTCGGCTGCGACGGCAAGGTCTACAGCCAGGGCTCGGTGGACTTCCTCACCGCGCTCGCCTGCATCCAGATCCAGGGCGGTCTCGCCCCGTCGCAGGTCGGCCTGGGCGTCCCCGCCTCCACCCGGGGCGCGGGCAGCGGCTACGTCGACCCGCAGATCGTGAAGAACGCGCTCGACTGCCTGACGAAGCTCACCGGCTGCGGCACCTTCAAGCCGGCCCAGGCCTGGCCGACCCTCCGCGGCGCCATGACCTGGTCGACCAACTGGGACGCGACGGCCGGCAACGCCTGGTCGAACGCGGTGGGCCCGCACGTCCACAACCTGCCGTAACGAGGAACCCCCAGCACCACCCGCACCATCGCGGCGCCGCCGGTCCTCCGGCGGCGCCGCCCCCGTTCCCCGGCGCCGAACGGCGCGGGCTCACGCGGGCAGGAAGCGCGCCAGGGCCCGGTCGAGCCCGGCGGCCCACTCCTCGACCCGGGCCGCCCGTCGCCCGTCGATCTCGCAGAGGTAGCTGGTGCCGTCGTGGAGGTCGACGGAGATCCGCAGCCCCCGGCCGCGCCGGGTCCGCTCGTGCCGTACGGCGCCGATCTCGGACCAGGTGAACTCCGCCTCCTCGTCGAGGAGCTGGAGGCAGACCCCGGACCCGTCCACGACGATCCCGCAGACCCGGTCGGCGGCGACGAAGTCCGGCACGGGCTGCGGCGGCCCGGCGGGCGGCGGCGGAAAGCCGAGGCCGTGACCGGGCGGCCCGAACCCCGGCGGGGCCGCGGCGGGCTGGGTGAGGGCGTACGGCGACGGCACCGCGGCCTGCGGCGGTACGGGCGTCGAGGGCGCCCCGGCCCGCGGCGGCCGGGTCGCGTCGTACGGCGACCGGACCGGGTCGTACGGGGACCGGGCCGGGTCGTACGGGGACTGGGCCCGGTCCCCGTACGAC
>NZ_RDBH01000141.1:394937-399567 GCF_008042145.1 Streptomyces sp. adm13(2018) | reverse complement strand
GAGGTCGCCGCCGCCCGCCGGGTCGGCGGCTTCCACACCGCCCAGGTCGTCGACGCCGACCCCGACGCCGAGGCGCCCTGGCTCGCCACCGCCTACGTCCCCGGGCCCACCCTCGCGGCCCTCGTGGCGCTCGCCCTCGCGGCGCCCTTCTCCGCCCTCACGACATCCGCCGGGGCCGACCCCTCGTCGGCCGCCGCCCGCCTCGCCGTCGGCGCCGACGAGGTGATCCGGCAGTACGAGGTCGCCGGGCCCTCCACCCCCGCCGCCCGCAGCGCGCTCACCGCCACCGGCGTCTCGATCGACGAGGTCGACGCCCGGTCGGTCGTGGTCAGCGCCAACACCGAGCAGCTCGCGCGCCTCAAGGCGCTCGGCTACCGGCCGATCGCGCTCCCCGGCCCGCCGGACCGGTCCGCCGGGGGCACCACGGCGGCCGCTCCGCTCGACTTCCCGTCGGCCGACGCGAAGTACCACAACTTCGCGGAGATGAACGCGGAGATCGACCAGCGGCTCGCGGCCAACCCCTCGATCATGCGCAAGCAGGTGATCGGGAAGTCGTACCAGGGCCGGGACATCGTCGCCATCAAGATCAGCGACAACGTCGGCACCGACGAGGCCGAGCCCGAGGTCCTCTTCACCCACCACCAGCACGCCCGCGAGCACCTCACCGTCGAGATGGCGCTCTACCTCCTCCGCGAGTTCGGCGCGGGGTACGGCAGCGACTCCCGGATCACCAACGCCGTGAACGGCCGCGAGATCTGGATCATCCCGGACCTCAACCCGGACGGCGGCGAGTACGACATCGCGAGCGGCTCCTACCGCAGCTGGCGCAAGAACCGCCAGCCCAACTCCGGCTCCTCGTACATCGGCACCGACATGAACCGGAACTGGAACTACAAGTGGGGCTGCTGCGGGGGCTCCTCCAGCTCCAAGAGCTCCGAGACGTACCGCGGCGCGGCCCCCGAGTCCGCCCCCGAGGTCAAGGTCGTCGCCGACTTCGTCCGCTCCCGGGTCGTCGGCGGCAAGCAGCAGATCACCGCGGCCATCGACTTCCACACGTACAGCGAGCTGGTGCTCTGGCCCTTCGGCTGGACCACGGCCAACACCGCCCCGGGCATGACCCTCGACGACCGGAACGCCTTCGCGGCGGTCGGCGGCAAGATGGCGGCCAGCAACGGCTACACGCCCGAGCAGTCCAGCGACCTGTACATCACGGACGGCTCGATCGACGACTACCTGTGGGGCGCGCAGCGGATCTTCGCGTACACCTTCGAGATGTACCCGTCCTCGTCCGGCGGCGGCGGCTTCTACCCGCCCGACGAGGTCATCGAGCGCGAGACCAGCCGCAACCGCGACGCCGTCCTCCAGCTCCTGGAGAACGCGGACTGCATGTACCGCTCGATCGGCAAGCAGGCCCAGTACTGCGCGGCCTGACCGCCCGTACGCACCAGGGGAGCCCCGACGGAACGCCGTCGGGGCTCCCCCGCGTCCCGCTCCGGCCGCTCAGACGAACAGGCTGAGCACCGCGGCCGCCGCGAAGCCGGCCAGCGAGAGCACCGACTCCAGCACCGTCCAGGACTTGAGGGTGTCCCGCTCGGTGATGCCGAAGTACGTGGAGACGATCCAGAAGCCGCCGTCGTTGACGTGCGAGGCGAAGATGGAACCGGCCGAGATCGCCATGATGACGAGGGCCAGGAAGGCCTGCGAGTGGTCGCCGCCCTCCACCAGGGGCAGCACGATGCCGGCCGTGGTGACGATGGCGACCGTCGCCGAGCCCTGGGCGACGCGCAGCACCAGGGAGATGAGGTAGGCGAGCACGAGGACCGGCAGGCCGACGTCGTGGAAGGTGTCGGAGAGCGCTTGGGCGACGCCGCTCACCTTGAGGACCGCGCCGAAGACCCCGCCCGCGCCGACCACGAGCAGGATGTTGCCGACCGGCTTGAGGGAGGAGGTGGACACCTGCTCCAGGGAGGTGCGGGACCAGCCGCGCCGGATGCCGAGCAGCCAGTAGGCGAGGAGGAGCGCGATCGTCAGCGCGACGAAGGGGCTGCCGAAGAACTCGATGACGGAGCGGAGGGTGGACTCGTCCAGGGCGATCGAGGAGAAGGTCGCGGCAAGGATGAGGGCCAGCGGCGTGCCGATGATGAGGAGCACGGTGGAGAGCGCCACCGGTGCCTCGGTGCCGCCGGACCGCTCGGCGTCGACCTTGGCCCGGGCCTCCTCGGCCGCCTCGGCCATGTCCTGCGGGACCGCGACGAAGATCCGGCGCCCGATCCAGCCGGCGTACGCCCACGCCGCGAGCACGGCGGGGACGCCGACCAGGATGCCCATCAGGAGGACCCAGCCGAGCGAGACGTGCAGCAGGCCGGCCGCGGCGACCGGGCCGGGGTGCGGCGGCAGGAAGGCGTGGGTCATGGAGAGGCCGGCGAGCAGCGGCATGGCGTAGAGCAGGATCGACTTGCCGGAGCGCTTGGCGGCGGCGTAGACGATCGGCGCGAGGACGAAGATGCCGACGTCGAAGAAGACCGGGATGCCGAAGATGAGGCCGGTGAGGCCCATGGCGAGAGGGGCGCGCTTCTCGCCGAAGAGGCCGAGGAGCCGGCTGCTCAGCACCTCCGCGCCGCCCGAGACCTCCAGGATCGCGCCGAGCATGGTGCCGAGGCCGATGATGATGGCGACGTGGCCGAGGATGCCGCCCATGCCGCTCTCGATGACGGAGGTGGCGGCGGACTTCTGGACGGTGCCGAAGAGTTCGGTGACGGAGAGGCCGGCGGCGAGGCCGACGCCGAGTGAGACGGCGAGCAGGGCCACGAAGGGCTGGAGCCGGACCTTGATGATCAGCAGGAGCAGGACGGCGATGCCGAGGGCGGCGACGGTCAGCAGCCCGGCGGTGCCGGGTATCAGCAGGAGCAGTCCACCGGTGTGCGGGGGCGTGGCGGGGTTCATGGCCACCCCCGGGGTGCCGGGCGCTCGGCTCAGCCGAGGACGGCGAGGGCGTCGATCTCGATGAGGAGGCCGGCGGGCAGGCCGACGTAGACCGTCGTCCGGGCGGAGGCGGGGGCCTTGAGGCCCTGCTCCTCGAAGTACTGGTTGTAGATCTCGTTCATCTCGGCGAAGTGGTCCACGTCCGTGAGGTAGACGCGCATCATCATCACGTCGTCCCAGCTCGCGCCGCCCTCCTCCAGGATCGCCTTGACGTTGGCGAAGGTCTGGAGGGTCTGCTCGCGCAGGGTGGGGCCGGCGACGGTGGGGGCCTGGCCCTCGACGGCCGGCAGGAAGCCGACCTGGCCGGCGACCTGGAGGATGTTGCCCTTCTTGACGCCGTGCGAGAACTTCGCGGGCGGCGCGGTGTGGGTGGCGGGGGTGAGGGCGGTCTTCTCGGTCATGCGCTGTCCTTGGGCTTGTTCGGTGAGGTGCCGGAGTACTCCCGGCTGATGGCGTCCGCGGTGCGGCGCACCTGCGGGAGGAGGGAGAGGAGTTCCTCGGCCGTGACCACCACGTTGGGCGCCGAGACGGACATGGCGGCGACGACGCGGCCGTCGGCGCCGCGGATGGGCGCGCCGACGCAGTTGATGGACTCCTCGTGGCCGCCGAGGTCGGTGGCCCAACCCTGTTCGCGCACGGTGGCCAGCTCCTTGAGGAAGGCGGCGGCGTTCGGCGTCGAACGGGGCGTGTACGGGGGGTATTCGAGCTTGCCGGCGAGGGCGCGGCGCTCGGCTTCGGGCAGGTCGGCGAGGAGCAGTTTGGCGACGGCCGCGACGGTGATCGCGACGGGCTTGCCGATGCGCGAGTACATGCGGACGGGGTAGCGGCTCTCGACCTTGTCGATGTAGAGGACCTCGCCCTCCTCGTGGACGGCGAGGTGGACGGTGTGCCCGATCCGCTCGTTGAGGGCGGCGAGGTGGGGGTGGGCGATCTCCCGGATGTCGAGGTTCTCGACGGCCTCCTGCGCGAGGGCGAAGAGGCGGGCGCCGAGCCGGTACCGCTGGTCCTGCTGGCGGTAGACGAGGCCGTGCTCGTGCAGGGTGCGCAGCAGCCGGAGGGCGGTGGACTTGTGGACGCCGAGCCGGTCGGCGACCTGTCCGAGGTCGGCGGGACCCTGCGCGAGCAGGGGCAGGATGCTGAGCGCCCGGTCGACGGTCTGGCTCATGGTGTACGTCCCTCCTGGTCGTCCCCCGTCCAGCCGGGGCCGAGCTGAAGTGTGCCCCAGGCGGTCGGGGCGAGGGCGGCGAGGCGGTCGGCGTGGGCGCGGCGGGGCGGGGCGGCCAGGTCGCCGGGCACGGTGAGGGCGGCGGCGGCCAGCAGGTGTCCGTGCCGGAGGCGGGCGGTGGTGTCGAGTCCGCGGAGGGTGGCGGAGAGGAAGCCGGCGGCGAAGGCGTCTCCGGCGCCCACGGCGGCGACGACGTCGACGCGGGGGGCGGGCACGTGCACGACGGTGTCGGTGCCGGTGTGGACGTCGGTGCCGGGGCCGGCGTGGACGTCGGTGCCGGTGCGTTCGTGGACGGTGGCGCCGTCGGCGCCGTGCTTGACGACGAGGACGGCGGGTTCGGGGAGGGCGGCGCGGATCGCGGCGGGGTCGCCGAGCCCCCAGGCCTGTTCGGCCTCGTCGGCGCCGACGAAGACGAGGTCGGCC
>NZ_RDBH01000141.1:373176-394837 GCF_008042145.1 Streptomyces sp. adm13(2018) | reverse complement strand
CGCTCAATGCTGTCTAGCATCCGGGCCAAGGCCGGGTCAATGGACCCGCAGGACACGCAAGGGAGCGCCAGAGTGGCCGGAGAACCGCCCGTGGACGTCGTGTGCCTCGGCGAGTCCATGGTCACCTTCCTCCCCTCCCGGCCGGGCCGCCTCGCCGTGAGGACGCGCATGAGGGCGAGGCAGTCGTCGGAGAGGGCGGCGGTGATGCCGGTGAGGTGGAGGACGCGGGCGTCGGCGACGGTCTCGTAGGGCACGGTCGCGGGGGACATGGCGGAGGCGGCCGAGCCGGCGCGGTAGTAGACGACCTCGTGGGCGTCGGTGGCGCGGTCGGCGGCGGTGCGGAAGTAGACGCCGGTGGGCCGTCGGGGGTCGCGTTCGACGGCGCCGACGTCGACGCCGTGGGCGGCGATGGTCTCGACGAGGTGGTCGCCGAAGCCGTCCCGGCCGACCCGGCCGACCCAGCGGGTGCGGTGGCCCGCGGCGGCGAGGGCGCAGGCGACGTTGGACTCGGCGCCGCCGATCGCGCGCTCGAAGGCCGGGACGTCGGCGAGGCGGCCCGGCCGGGAGGGGAGGAAGGTGACCATGGACTCGCCGAGGCACACGACGTCCACGGGCGGTTCTCCGGCCACTCTGGCGCTCCCTTGCGTGTCCTGCGGGTCCATTGACCCGGCCTTGGCCCGGATGCTAGACAGCATTGAGCGACATACGCAATGACTGTTGCATTCTCCGCAACGCACTTTCTGCAACGCTTCGATGAGGAGGCCTCATGCCCGACCTGGCGAACGAGCGCGTCGACCACCGCTTCAAGGCCCTGCCGCCGGACGCCGAGGGCCTGACCGTCGGCGAGCTCGCCGCCCAGCGGCGCAACCTCTTCACCGGCGGCTTCACCACCCCGGTCCTCGCCCTGTCCGCCGAGTCCGTCGAGCACAACCTCCGCCTCCTGGAGACGTACGCCGAGCGCCACGGCCTCGCGTTCGCCCCGCACGGCAAGACCTCCATGGCCCCGCAGCTCTTCGCCCGGCAGCTGGAGCACGGCGCCTGGGGCATCACCGCCGCCGTGCCCCACCAGGCGCGCGTCTACCGGGCGCACGGCGTCTCCCGGATCTTCCTCGCGAACGAGCTCGTCGACCCGGTCGCCCTGCGCTGGGTCGCCGGAGAGCTGGACGCCGACCCGGAGTTCCGCTTCCTCTGCTACGTCGACTCCGTGCGCGGCGTCGAGCTGATGGACCAGGCCCTGCGCGCCGCAGGCGCCACCCGCCCGCTGGACGTCGTCGTCGAGCTGGCCGCCGGGGCGACCGGGCGCACGGGCGCGCGGACCGAGGCGGAGTGCGCGGCCGTCGCCGACGCGGTCGCGGCCACCGCCACCCTGCGGCTGGTGGGCGTCGCCGGGTACGAGGGGACGATGCCCGGGGCCGACGGCACCCGGGTCAGGGAGTGGCTGCACCGGCTTGTCGGGCTCGCGGCCGACTTCGACAAGGCGGGCCGCTTCGACCCGTCCGTCGGCGAGATCGTGGTGAGCGCGGGCGGCAGCGAGTGGTTCGACGCGGTCGCGGACGTCTTCGCGGAGGTGCCCGCGCTCTCCCTGCCCGTCCTGAAGCTGCTGCGCTCCGGCGCGTACGTCTCGCACGACGACGGGCAGTACCGCGAGCGGACCCCCTTCAACCGGGTCCCGGAGGAGGGCGCCCTGGAGCCGGCGTTCCGCCTCTGGTCGCAGGTCGTCTCCCGGCCGACGCCCGAGCAGGCGTTCACCAACGCCGGCAAGCGGGACGCCGCCCACGACCTGCACCTCCCCGAGGCGCACGTGGTCCGCGACGCCCGCACCGGCGAGATCCGCCCCGCCGACGGCCTGACCGTCACCGGCCTCTCCGACCAGCACGCCTGGGTGGCCACCGGGGAGGGCGCCGACCTGGAGGTCGGCGACTGGCTCGGCATGGGCCTGTCCCACCCGTGCACGATCTTCGACAAGTGGCAGCTGATCCCGCTGGTCGAGGCGGACGGCACGGTCGTCGACTACATCCGCACGTTCTTCTAGGAGGAGTCGTCATGGACCTCGTCTTCCGCGACGCGGACGTCGTCGACGGCACCGGCGGCGCCTCGTACCGCGCCGACGTGGCGATCGAGGGCGGCCGGATCGCCGCGATCGTGAAGGAGGGGGCGGCGGCCGGCTGCCAGCGCCCCACCGCCCGCCGCGTCGTGGACGCCGAGGGCCTGGTCCTCTCCCCCGGCTTCATCGACATGCACGCCCACAGCGACCTCGCGCTGCTCCGCGACCCGGACCACAGCGCCAAGGCGGCGCAGGGCGTGACGCTGGAGGTGCTGGGCCAGGACGGCCTGTCGTACGCCCCGGTCGACGACCGGACGCTGGCCGAGGTGCGCAGGGCGATCACCGGCTGGAACGGGTCGGGCGACGACATCGACTTCGACTGGCGCACGGTCGGTGAGTACCTGGACCGGCTCGACCGGGGCATCGCGGTCAACGCCGCGTATCTGGTCCCCCAGGGCACGGTCCGGATGTACGCGGTCGGCTGGGAGGACCGCCCGGCGACGGAGTCCGAGCTGGACCACATGCGCCGACTGGTCGCCGAGGGCATGGAGCAGGGCGCGGTCGGCATGTCCTCCGGCCTGACGTACACGCCGGGGATGTACGCGAAGGACGCCGAGCTCACCGAGCTGTGCCGGGTGGTGGCCGGGTACGGCGGCTACTACTGCCCGCACCACCGCTCCTACGGCGCCGGGGCCCTGGAGGCGTACGGGGAGATGGTGCGGCTGACCCGGGAGGCGGGCTGCGCCCTCCACCTCGCCCACGCCACGATGAACTTCGGCGTGAACGAGGGCCGGGCCCCCGAGCTGCTCGCCCTCCTGGACGCGGCCCTGGACGCGGGCGCGGACATCAGCCTCGACACGTACCCGTACACGCCCGGCTGTACGACCCTGGTGGCGGTGCTGCCGAGCTGGGCCGGCGAGGGCGGCCCGGAGGCGGTGCTCGCCCGGCTGCGGGACGACGCGACGGCGGAGCGGATCCGCCACCACCTGGAGGTCGTCGGCTCGGACGGCTGCCACGGGGTGCCGGTGGACTGGGACACCATCGAGATCTCGGGGGTGTCGGAGGGGTCGCTCGGAGACTGGGTGGGGCGCCGGGTGGACGGCTGGGCGACGGCTCGCCGGCTCCTCCTGGAGGACCGGCTGGGCACGACGATCCTCCAGCACGTGGGCCACGAGGAGAACGTCCGGACGATCATGCGGCACCGGGTGCACACGGGCGGCTCGGACGGCATCCTCCAGGGCACGAAGCCGCACCCGCGGGCGTACGGCACATTCCCCCGGTACCTGGGGCGTTACGCCCGGGACCTCGGCGTCTTCTCCCTGGAGGAGTGCGTGGCGCACCTGACCTCCCGCCCGGCGGCCCGGCTCGGGCTGCGGGACCGCGGGGTAATCCGCGAGGGCAACGTGGCGGACCTGGTGCTCTTCGACCCGGACACGGTGGCGGCGGGCTCGACGTACGAGGCCCCCCGGGCGCTGCCCACCGGGATCCCGCACGTCCTCGTCGGCGGCACCTTCGTGATGGAGGACGGCCGCCGCACGGACGCCCTGCCGGGCCGCTCGGTCCGCAGGGGACGCTAGGCCGGGTCCCCCGCCCGCGCGTGCGGGCGGGGCGCCGCCGGCCGTTCGCCCCACGGATCCCGCCGCACCCACAGGAGCCCCGGCAGCAGCACCAGGCCCGCCACCACGAATCCGTACCAGGGTGTGCGCCCGTCCGGCGCCGTCTCGTAGACCAGCGCCGCCGAGAGGACCGCCAGGACCTGCCCGGCCCGGCTCCGCCAGGCCGCCGCCGCGACGGCCGCCGTCCCCCACAGCAGGTACCAGGGCTGCACCATCGGCGACAGCGCGACCAGCGCGACCAGCGCGAGCCCCAGCCCGAGCACCGGATCGAGCACGCCCCGCCAGGACCGCCACGCGAGCACCAGGATGAGCACCGCGGCGGCGAGCAGCCCGAGGTTCTGCACGGCCGCCTTGACCGGGTCGGGGTCGTCCCCGAGGAGCAGCCCGAGCCCCAGGCCGAGATCACTGCTCACGGACAGCGCCGTGTGGATGGTCCCGGCGACGCTCTGGGTCCGCAGCCACCCGAACCCGGTCCCGGCGAGGACGGTCGCCCCCGCGGCCACCGCCCCGGCCACCAGCCCCGGCAGGACGAGTCCCTTCACCAGCGCCCGGACGCCCGGCCCCTCCCGCCGCGCGACCATCACCCCGATGAACAGCAGCGCGACAGCCGCCGGCGACTTGACCATCATCGCGAGCCCCACGAGGACGGAGCCGAGCACCCACCGGCCCCGCACGGCGAGCAGCACGCCCGCGAGCATGAGGCCGATCATCAGGCCGTCGTTGTGCATGCCGCCGACGACGTGGATGAGCAGCAGCGGGTTGAGGGCGGCCAGCCAGACGGCCCCGTCGGGTCCGCCGCGCCCGCCGCCCAGCCCCCGTACGGCCCACACGATCAGGGCGAGCGCGCCGACCGCGAGCAGGCGCGTCCCGAGCACGGCGGGGACGATCGCGCCGCCGGTCAGCTTGACGACCAGCTGGGCGAGGACGAGGAACGCCGGCCCGTAGGGCGCGGGGGTGTCGGTCCAGTGGCCGCCGACGCTGGCGGCCGCGTCCCAGCCGAGTTCGCCGGGCGAGAGGACGGCGGGCCCGCCGCCGTACACGTCGTGCCCTTCGAGGACCATGGCCCCCTGCGCGACGTAGCTGTAGACGTCGGCGCTGTAGAGCGGCGGGGCGAGCAGCAGGGGCGCCGCCCACCAGACGAGGGTGGTGCGCACCCGGTCGGCCTCGCCCCGGGCGAGGAGGACGCCGTACCGCCACCAGGCGGCGACGAGCAGGGTCAGCCCGAGGTACGCGAGGAGGGCGCCGGCCAGGGTGAGCGCGGAGCCACGCGGCT
Organism: Streptomyces sp. adm13(2018); assembly: GCF_008042145.1. Lineage (GTDB taxonomy): Bacteria > Actinomycetota > Actinomycetes > Streptomycetales > Streptomycetaceae > Streptomyces. Next base: position 389,904 of record NZ_RDBH01000141.1, on the reverse strand, counting down.
CCCAGAGGCCCCAGCCGCCGCGCACGGGCAGCATTCCGGCGGCCCACCCGCCCAGGGTGACGGCGAGCGACCCGGCCGCACCCAGTCGGCGGCATCCGGAGGCACGGAAATCCCACATGACGGGCCAACCTATCCCGCCGGGCGGAGGAGCCCTATTCGGCCGCGGTCGTCCCCGGGTCCTGTCCGACGTGTCCCAGAACACGAAGCGTCCCGGGCGCCCCCGCCGTAAGCTCTCGTCATGCAGGTGATCCAGTCCACGAAGCTCGCCAACGTCTGTTACGAAATCCGGGGTCCGGTGCTCGAAGAGGCGATGCGGCTTGAGGCCGCGGGTCATCGCATCCTCAAGCTGAACACGGGGAACCCGGCGGCGTTCGGTTTCGAGTGTCCGCCCGCCATCCTGGAGGACGTCCTCCGCAACCTCTCCGAGGCGCACGGCTACGGCGACGCGAAGGGGCTGCTCTCGGCCCGGCGCGCGGTGATGAGCCACTACGAGACCAAGGGCATCCCGCTCTCCGTCGAGGACATCTACCTCGGCAACGGCGTCTCGGAGCTGATCCAGATGTCGATGCAGGCGCTGCTCGACGACGGCGACGAGGTCCTCGTGCCGGCCCCGGACTATCCGCTGTGGACGGCGTCCGTCTCGCTCGCGGGCGGCACGGCCGTGCACTACCGCTGCGACGAGCAGGCGGACTGGATGCCGGACCTCGCGGACATCGAGCGGAAGATCACCGACCGCACCAAGGCGATCGTGATCATCAACCCGAACAACCCGACGGGCGCCGTCTACGACGACGAGATGCTCCGCTCGCTCACGGAGATCGCCCGCCGTCACGACCTGGTGGTCTGCTCGGACGAGATCTACGACAAGATCCTGTACGACGGGACGACCCACACCCCCACCGCGGCCCTCGCCCCCGACCTGCTCGTCCTCACGTTCAACGGGATGAGCAAGAACTACCGGGTGGCCGGCTTCCGCTCGGGATGGCTGGCGGTCTGCGGTCCGAAGCACCACGCGACCTCGTACATAGAGGGTCTGACGATCCTCGCGAACATGCGCCTCTGCGCGAACATGCCGGCCCAGCACGCGGTGGCCGCGGCGCTCCAGGGCAGGCAGTCGATCGAGGACCTCGTCCTGCCGGGCGGCCGTCTCCTTGAGCAGCGGGACACGGCGTACGAGCTCCTCACCCAGATCCCGGGCGTGACGTGTGTGAAGCCGAAGGGGGCGCTGTACCTGTTCCCGCGCCTCGACCCGAACGTGTACAAGATCAAGGACGACCGGCAGATGGTCCTGGACCTGCTGCGGGCGGAGAAGATCATGGTGGTGCACGGGACGGGCTTCAACTGGCACGAGCCCGACCACTTCCGGATCGTCACGCTGCCGGCGGCCGCGGACCTGGCGGACTCGGTGACCCGGATCGGCCGTTTCCTGGACGGCTACAGCCAGCCCTGACGCGGCCCGGCCGGGTTCGGCCCACCCCGTCCCGGACCTCCCTCAACTTTAGACTGAATCTAAGATAGGATGGCCCTCAGACACTCAGGAGGCCGTCCCATGTACGAACCGATCCGCGCCAAGTCGGTCCACCGGATGGCCGACGCCGCCCAGGACGCGTATCCGCACCACTCCCGCGAGGAGGAGCTGGACATCCAGCTCGCCGGACACCTCTCCGCCCTGCTCGCCGTCACCGACGAGCTCGGCGACACCGAGGCGGGCGACCTGATCGCCCGGCAGGTGGCGCGACTGCGCGGCGCCCCGCCCGCGCGGCACGCGGGTCTCCGCGGCGCGTCCGCGCCGGACCTGCACCGCCGGGCCCACGCCCTCGCGGGCCGCGCCCTGGTCGTCGCCGCCTCACGGGCCGACACGGCCGCCGCGATCCTCGCCGCCGAGCGCATGGACGCGCACACCGCCGCGCTGGCCGGGGCGACCGCCCTGGCCACGGCCGGCACCCCCTGACGGCCCCGGTCCGCGTGGCACGAACCGCGCGGACCGGGCGCCACACACCTCCCCGCCCCGCCGAGGAGCCCCGCCGACGAGCCGCGGCGACCGCGTCCGGGCATGCGCCGGCCCCCGGAGCCTGAGGGGGCTCCGGGGGCCGGTTGCGTCGTGGTGGGCCGTCGTGACCCCACTGGTCAGGGCGGTATCTCGGGGCAACCCACCACGAGTCTGCGGTGCGGGATCAGCCCAGGCGCTCGACCAGCGCGTGGTACTGGTCCCACAGCTCCTTCGGCGTGTGGTCGCCGAAGGTGTTGAGGTGGTCGGGGACGAGGGCGGCCTCCTCGCGCCACACGTCACGGTCGACCTTGAGGAGGAACTCCAGGTCCTCGGCCGGCAGGTCCAGGCCCTCGGTGTCGAGCGACTCCACGGTCGGCAGGACGCCGATCGGGGTCTCGACGCCCTCGGCGCGGCCCTCCAGGCGCTCGACGATCCACTTCAGGACGCGGCTGTTCTCGCCGAAGCCGGGCCAGACGAACTTCCCGGCGTCGTTCTTGCGGAACCAGTTCACGTAGTAGATCTTCGGCAGCTTCGCCGCGTCCGCGGTGGCGCCGACCTTGACCCAGTGGGCCATGTAGTCACCCATGTTGTAGCCGCAGAACGGCAGCATGGCGAAGGGGTCGCGGCGCAGCTCGCCGACCTTGCCCTCGGCGGCGGCGGTCTTCTCGGAGGCGACGTTCGCGCCGAGGAAGACGCCGTGGTTCCAGTCGAAGGACTCGGTGACCAGCGGGACGGCGGAGGCGCGGCGGCCGCCGAAGAGGATCGCCGAGATCGGGACGCCCTTGGTGTCCTCCCACTCGGGGGCGATCGTCGGGCACTGGCCGGCCGGGACGGTGAAGCGGGCGTTCGGGTGGGCGGCCGGCGTCTCGGACTCCGGCGTCCAGTCGTTGCCCTTCCAGTCCGTGAGGTGCGCGGGGGCCGTCTCGGTCATCCCCTCCCACCACACGTCGTTGTCGTCGGTGAGGGCGACGTTGGTGAAGACGGAGTTGCCCCAGAGGGTCTTCATGGCGTTGGCGTTGGTGTGCTCGCCTGTGCCGGGGGCGACGCCGAAGAAGCCGGCCTCGGGGTTGATCGCGTACAGGCGACCGTCCTCGCCGAAGCGCATCCAGGCGATGTCGTCACCGATGGTCTCGACGGTCCAGCCGGAGATCGTGGGCTCCAGCATGGCCAGGTTGGTCTTGCCGCAGGCCGACGGGAACGCGGCGGCGACGTACTTCGGTTCGCCCTGCGGCGGGGTCAGCTTGAGGATCAGCATGTGCTCGGCGAGCCAGCCCTCGTCGCGGGCCATGACGGAGGCGATGCGGAGCGCGTAGCACTTCTTGCCGAGCAGGGCGTTGCCGCCGTAGCCGGAGCCGTACGACCAGATCTCGCGGGTCTCGGGGAAGTGCGAGATGTACTTGGTGGAGTTGCAGGGCCACGGCACGTCCTGCTGTCCCTCCGCCAGCGGGGCGCCGAGGGTGTGGACGGCCTTGACGAAGAAGCCGTCGGTGCCGAGTTCGTCGAGGACGGGCTGCCCCATGCGGGTCATGGTGCGCATGGAGACGGCGACGTACGCGGAGTCGGTGATCTCGACGCCGATGGCGGAGAGCGGGGAGCCGACCGGGCCCATGCAGAAGGGCACGACGTACATGGTGCGGCCGCGCATCGACCCGCGGAAGATGCCCTCGGAGCCCGCGAAGAGCTCCTTCATCTCGGCCGGGGCCTTCCAGTGGTTCGTCGGGCCCGCGTCCTCCTCCTTCTCGGAGCAGATGAAGGTCCGGTCCTCGACGCGCGCGACGTCGGTCGGGTCGGAGGCGGCGTAGTACGAGTTCGGGCGCTTGACCGGGTCGAGCTTGGTGAAGGTCCCCTTGGCGACGAGCTCCTCGCACAGGCGCTCGTACTCGGCCTCGGAACCGTCGCACCAGACGATGCTGTCCGGCTGGGTGATCTCGGCGATCTCGTTCACCCAGGAGACGAGCTCCTGGTGCTGGGTCGGAAGGGTCTGGGGAGCCGCGTTGTCGCGCGCCACGATTGCTCCTTGTAGAGGGGTTTGTTGAGGTGTGCCCCGTGGGGGCCGCGACCCGGATGCTTCGTAGCCGCTCATCCGGTGCCGACCGCACTCATTTGATCATCCGACGGATCCGCCCATATGTCCAGGGGCCCGCCCACGTGAGCATCGCCACTCGTATTCGCGGCCTACGGAGGCGTAGGTACGATTCGTTCCATGACTGCAGCCACGCCGGAAGTGCCCCCGGTCGAGCCGGATCCGCTCGCGCAGGCCCTGTCGCTCCCGGTGAAGCCCCGGCTCCGGGGGTGGCTCCACGCGGGCATGTTCCCCACCGTGATCGTGGCCGGCCTGGTCCTGGTCGCCCTCTCCGACTCGCCCCGCGCCCGCATCGCCTGCGGGATCTACGTCCTGACCGCCTGCCTGCTCTTCGGCATCAGCGCGCTCTACCACCGCGGCGAGTGGGGCCCGCGCGGCGAGGCCGTGCTCCGGCGCCTCGACCACGCCAACATCTTCCTGATCATCGCGGGCACCTACACCCCGCTCACCCTGCTGCTGCTCCCCGACTCCACCGGCCGGCCCCTCATGTGGGCGGTCTGGGCGGCGGCCCTCGCCGGCATCGCCTTCCGGGTCTTCTGGGTCGGCGCCCCGCGCTGGCTCTACACCCCCTGCTACATCGCGATGGGCTGGGCCGCGGTCTTCTTCCTGCCCGACTTCATGCGCGCGGGCGGCATCGCCGTCCTCGTCCTCGTCATCGTCGGGGGGCTGCTCTACAGCGCGGGCGGCGTCATCTACGGCATCAAGCGCCCGAACCCCTCGCCCCGCTACTTCGGCTTCCACGAGGTCTTCCACTCGCTGACGCTGGCCGCCTTCACCGTCCACTACGTCGGCATCTCGCTGGTGGCCTACCAGCACGCCTGACCGGACGACCGGGGCGCGCCCGGCGCCCCGCCGGTCCCCTCACGGACCGGCCGGACCGCCCAGCGCCCCGCGCACCACCCGCGCCGACTCGGGGTTGTCGGCGCACCCCCAGACGCCGTGCGGGCAGTAGTCGGTGACGGTCTGGTAGACGGGCCGGTGGGCGGCGAACCAGTCCAGCATCCCCCGCACGTACGCCGGGTTGTCGCCGTTCCGGAAGAGCCCCCACTCCGGGTACGAGACCGGCTTGCCGTGCTCGGCCGCGAACCGCACGTGGTGGGCGAGCCCGTACTCCTCGGCGACCTGCTCATCGAAGGAGAGCCCCGCGGGCTGGTCGTACGCGTCCATCCCGATGATGTCGACGACGTCGTCCCCCGGATAGCAGCGCGGCCACTCCACCGCGTCCCGCCCCCGGCTCGGCGTGAAGTCGAAGCGGAACCGCTGCCCCGGCACCCCGCGCAGCACCTCGACGACCCGCCGCCAGTACGCCTTCCAGGCCTCCGGGTCCGGCCCGCAGCGATGGCTGTACGTCGTGCCGTTCATCTCCCAGCCGAGCACCAGGACCGCATCCCCGAGCCGGTGCGCCACCAGCCGCTCCCCCAGCGCCCGGAAGTGCCCGTCGAACGCGCCGGACGCGCCGCTCCGCAGCCCCGCCGCCACCTCGGCGTCCGGCAGCCCCGCCTCGCTCCGGTCCATCATCGGCACGTTGAGCACGAAGAGACGCCCCGGCCGCGCCTCCTTCCAGCGCGCCCAGGGCTCGAAGAGGGCCGGGTGGCCCTCGATGTTGGACCAGCGGTCCCCCGGCAGATAGGTGTGCCCCACCGTCAGCGCCCCGCCGCCGAGCCAGGCCTCCGCCTGGGCGATCCTGCGGACGCCCGCCTCGTCGGAGCCGGTGAAGAAGCCGGACGGCACCCCGGGCAGCGGCGCCCGATCCGGCTCGGGCGCCGCCCGGGTCCCGGTGTGCCGGTCGCCGGGGGCGATCCGGTCGTACGGCAGCAGGAGCACGAGAACGGCCGCGAGCAGCACGACGAGTGCGGCCCGCGGCCCGGGGAGGAGACGGTTCACGTCAGCTGGTCCAGAAGTCCCACCACCGGGTCAGGATCAGCATCCCGATGATCCCGATGTGCAGGACGGGCAGGGCGAAGGTGAACTCGCCGAGGAAGGTCCGTACGCCCGCCGGGGCGGGGATCACCCCGTGCCGCACGTTGTGCGCGGTGACGTACCAGAACATGACGATGGTGGCGACCCAGGCCAGGCAGCACCACAGGCAGAGCGAGTTGATCTCGTACAGCGACTGGTACATCAGCCAGGTGCAGAAGCCGACGCCGAAGAGCATGCCGGCGTTGAGACCGAGCCAGAGCCAGCCCCGGTAGCGGGCCCCGGCGAGGAGTCCCGCGCCGAGGGCCACGACGACGGCGTACGTGACGAGGCCGAGCATCGGGTTGGGGAAGCCGAAGACCCCCGCCTGCTCGCTCTTCATGATGTTGCCGCAGGACACGACCGGGTTCAGGCTGCAGCCCGGCTGGAAGCCCGGGTCCTCCAGCAGCTTGAACTTGTCGATCGTGATCACCCAGCCGGACAGCACTCCCGCCGCCCCGGTGATCATCAGCATCCAGGCGAAGGCCCGGCTCGCGCCGACCGTCCCCGCGGCCCCCCGCGCGGACTCCTCCCGCTCCTGCCGCTGCTCCGGCACCCCGCCCCGTACGTTCACCGTCGCCATGGCGCGACCCCCTTCCCGCTCAGCCCTGCAGACGCCGGACGGGCATCAGGACGTGGGCGCTGTCCTTGAGCATCTCCTCGTCGGAGACGAAGGTCCGCAGCGCGGCCTCGTCGACCGGCTGACCGGGGACCGCCTCGGGCCACGGCCGCACGGAGCAGATCAGGTAGACCTGGCCGCGCTCGCGGGCGGCCTCCTGCCACTCCTCGGGCACCGGGCACTGCACCTTCAGGAAGGGCAGGTTGAGGACGGCCGAGCCGCCCTCGACGAGCAGCGAGGCGGTGATCCCGGCGTCCTTCTCCAGATCGAAGAGCCGGTCGCCGACGGAGAGGCCCATGGCCTCCAGAGCGGTCCGCATGGCCTGCTGACCGGCCTCCGGCCCGTCGCGGCCGTCGCCGAGCGAGTACGCCATGAGGAACGGCGTACCGGCCTCGTCGGCGGAGGGCTCGCTGGACCACGGGATCACCGTGAGAGTTCCCAGCGGAGAGGCGCTGCGCGCGGAGGAAACGACGTTGGAAGTGGTCATGAATCGGATGCTAGTGCTCCAACCACCCTTTCCCCGCGCCCAATTCACTCGAACGGCCGACATTCACGCCGCTGGCATTTCCGCCGCAACGAACCCGGGTTTTCATCGTTGTGCCCAGAGGGCTCCCACGACCCGAGGAGATCACCCATGATCGTCCCCCGCCGCGTCGCACTGCGGTCCCTCTTCGCGCTGGCCGTCACCGCCTTCACGGGAGGCGCTCTCGGCCGCGTCGCGAGCCGCCCGCCCTCCGGTCCGCCCACGGCGGACACGCGCGACCCGCACGCCTTCGACGAGTTGTACCGGGGCCGTCGCATCCTGGGCTTCTCCGGCCCCGAGGGCGAGCCGGTGGCCCTGGTCGACGGCCTGCCGCTGCATCTGATGCGCTGCGCCGACGGCGGTTACGTCAGCCCGATCGACCACTACGAGTCCTGCCCGACACCGCGGGCGGCGGTCCGCGCGGCCGTGGACGAGCTGGGCACCGCCCGGCTCTCCCCGCTCGCCGGCGCCCACGGCGTCCCCACCGACCCGACGGGAGGGAGCCCGCGTGGTGTACACGCGTAAGAACCAGCGCGACCTGACCGGCGCCGAGCGCCGGAAGTTCGTCGCCGCCGTCCTGGAGCTCAAGCGGACGGGGGCGTACGACCGCTTCGTCCGCACCCACATCGACCACTACACGGCCGACGGGGAGGGCCGGCTCCGGGTCGCGCACATGACGCCCAGCTTCCTGCCCTGGCACCGCAGGTTCCTGCTGGAGTTCGAGACGGCCCTGCGCCGGATCGACCCGACGGTCTCGGTCCCGTACTGGGACTGGACCCGCGACAACAGTCCGGCGTCCTCCCTCTGGGGCGAGGACTTCCTGGGCGGCAACGGCCGCCGGACCGACCTCCAGGTCATGACCGGCCCGTTCGCGCACTCCGCCGGACGCTGGACGATCACCCAGTCGATGACCCAGGAACGTTTCCTGACCAGGGACTTCGGCCGCCCCCGTGACCCGATCGCGCTGCCGACGCAGGCGCAGCTCGACGAGGTGATGCGGGAGCGGGTGTACGACGCGACGCCGTGGAACTCCACGAGCGCCGCCGGCTTCCGCAACCGCCTGGAGGGCTGGGCGCCGGGCCGGGGCAACGAGCGGTTCCGCATCCACAACCGGGTGCACCGCTGGGTCGGCGGTCTGATGCTCGGCGGCGGCTCGGTGAACGACCCGGTGTTCTGGCTGCACCACTCGTTCGTCGACCTGGTCTGGTCGCGCTGGCAGCAGCGCAACCCGGGGGCCGCGTACCTCCCCGCCGAACCGCCGCCGCTCGGGGACGCCCAGTACCGCAAGGTCGTCGCCCGGCACGAGCCGATGGCGCCCTGGGGAGTGACGCCGGCGTCGATGCTCGACCACAGCCGGATCTACCGGTACGCCTGAGGGCCCGCCGGATCGTGCCCCGCATGCGCGCGTCCCCCCGATCCGGGTCGGATCGGGGGGACGCGGTCGTTGCGGGGGATCAGCCGCCGTAGCCGCCGTCACCGTTGTCGCCGCCGTCGGCGTTGATGCAGGTGTTGCCGAACGCCGGGTTCAGCAGACCGATGACGTTGACGGTGTTGCCGCAGAGGTTGACCGGGACGTGGACCGGGACCTGGACGACGTTGCCGGAGGCGACACCGGGCGAGTGGGCGGCGACGGCCTCGGCGCCCGAGTCGGCGACGGCCAGGCCGGCTCCGCTGAGGGCAACGGCACCCGTGCCGGCGAGAACAGCGGCAGCCTTCGCGATGCGAGACATCAAGAACTCCTTGGATCGAAAGCGACCGCAGGAATCACGGCCGTCATTCCCGTTCAACGTCGCACCACGGGCCGGGTCACGGCCGTTGGGCCGAAAGGGAGGAGGTGTTACCGGGAAATGGCCGCGGGCCGAGCACCGTCCGCCGCTGGATACGGCGGTACGCGCTCGGCCCGCGGGCCGCGGCCATGCGACAAGCCTCTTGGTGCAACGAACGAAGGCCCTTCCGGTGGCGGGGAAGAATCGTGTCTTCACCCGTGAGGCCGCCGCTCGCACAGAGAAACGAAGGGGAAGTCCGCCGTGGCCCTCGGCTCAGTGCGCCCCGGGCGCCTCGGGCGCCAGGCCGAGCTGGGAGTCGAGCGCCCCGCTCACCATCGGGGGCAGCAGGCCGACCCGCGGCTTGGCGAGGTCGGGCAGGCCGGCGAGGCCGTTGCCCGCCGGCGCGACCACCGGGTTGCCCACGACAGCGCCCGGGGTGGCCGCCGCCAGCTCCGAGTGCGGGGTGGCGAAGAGGGCCCGGCCGGGCTCGCTGTCCTTGACGACCTCGGGCAGCGGGGCGTCCACCACGGTCTCGGGGAGGGTGCCGGTGAGCGGCACGCTGGGCAGCGCCAGGTCGGGCAGCGAGCCGAGGCCCTTCTGGAAGCCGGTGGGGGCGCCCGGCATCGGGACGGGTACGCCGGTGGCCACCGTCGGGGTGTCCATCGGGAGCACCGGGTCGAGTCCCTGGAGGGGGACGATCACCGGTGCCTCGACGGCCGCGGCCGGAGCGGCCAGGGCGGCGGAGGCGAGGGCGGTCATGAGGAGTCCCATGCCGGCGTGAGAGCGCAGAGTCATGTTCTGACAACGAGGTCTTCGGGGGAACGTCTCCGGAACTCCCCCATGTGCAGCAACGGGCGAGGCCCTCACCGGTGACGGCGAGGGCCTCGGGTTGACGCCGGGCGGGTGCGCGGACGTCAGTGGCGGCGGGCGATCCGCCCACCACGGAGGTACACGACGGTGCCGCCGACGATCAGCGCGGCGCTGATCGCGGCCGCGCCCATGAGCGCGGTCTCACTGCCCGTGTCGGGGAGCTCGGGCGGGGAGGTGGGCGGCTTGGTCGGCCCGCAGCTGGGCTCCGCCCCCGGCCCGGGGCTCTCGCACTCGTCGGGCTTCGGCGGGTACGTGGGCGGGGTGGTCGGCGGGTGCGTSGGCGGCTTCGTCGGTTCACCCGGCTCGTCGCCGTAGCCGCCGGGGTCCTCCTCCTGAGCACAGAGGTCGCCGACGGCCGCGGCCACGAACCCACCGGGATCCATGCTCGTTCCGCAGACGTCCGCGGGCAGCGGGGCCTGGGCATGACCGGCGTGGCCCGGGCCCGGACCGTCGCCGGTACCGGCGTGGGTGTTCGCGGCCAGGGCGAATCCGCCACTCAGCGACAGGATGCCGGTCGCTGCCGCCGCGGTGAGTACTTTCCTGCTGATGATGGACCGCATACCGCTCTTCCTCTGGAGAAAGGGAGAGGCCGGCGAGGATCCCCCTCGCTCCGACCGGCCTCATCCACGCCGACGTTCGCGCGGGACTGGCCAGAGGGTATGGGTCGGCGGACCCCGCGCAACCGGGGCCACACGGCAGCTGATCAGAAAATCATTCGATCAGCCGACCGTGGGGAAAGGCGCTTCATCGCGCCGCAAGTGCCCTCGAAAAGGGGGCCCCTGATGTGCTGTCAACCCGATGGAGAGGGCCGGTGTCAGCCGCCGAGCGGCAGACCGCCGGGGACCGGGAGACCGCCCAGCAGCGGGGCGCCCTTGGTGGTCTCGTTCAGCTGGGTCGCGGTGTCGGTGACGGTCTTGACCGGGGAGCCCTCGGTGGTGCTGCTCAGGACGTCCGACTTCAGCCCGTTGGCGGCGATCGCCTCGAGACCACCGTTCAGGCTGGTGGGGGTCAGCGCCTCCGTGGCCATGGCGGGCGCGGCCGCGCCGAGGGCCATCAGCGAACCGGCGAGAACCGCGGCGACCTTGGTGGGCTTCATGGGGAGAATCCTTCCTCTGGACTTTCAAGTCACTTACTGCACACGCTTCTTGGACGAATCCGTGCGCATTGTTCTGCTTCTGTAACGAACGGCTTGCCGCACGGAAACTCCGGAAGGAAGGATTTCTCGACACTGCACCCGATCGATGCGGACCGGTGCTATTTGCCGATCGCGCGCCGGAGCGCACGCCGGTGCCGGCCCGGGCGGGACGCCGGGCCGGCACGGGACCTGCGGATGACTAGCCGACGGACGGCGGCGGCACGGCCGGCAGCGCGGGCAGCTGGGACGCGGGAGCCGGCAGTACGGACGGCGGAGACGCGGGGACCGGCAGCGCGGGCAGGGCCGGAACGCCGGCCATGGCCTCCGCGACGAATGCCGCGACCTTGGCCTTGAGGGCCGCCACGTCCACGGCGGACGGCCGGGCCGCGCCCGCCGTGAGCGCGGCCGCGACGAGTTCGCTCACCGGGGTGAGCACTCCGTCGAGGTCGTCGAGGTCGTCGAGCGCCTCGGCCCGGGCCGGCGAGGCGGTGTCGGTACCGGTGTCGACAGGAAGGGGGCCGTGGACGGCGCGGTCGGCCGTGGTGGACGGGTGGGGTGCGGCGGCGAGGGCGGGAGCCGCCGTGCCGAGGGAGAGGACGGCGGATACCGCCAGGACGGTGATGCGGCGCGTGGCCAGGGGACGCATATGTGTTCCTTTTCCTTATGCGTCGGACAACTTCTCCTCTCACCGTGCCTGCGGGTATAGCGCTCCGCAACCGCAGAACTACGGAGCGCCACACCTCCGTTCGGGTGAATCCCGTGCTCGAACACGCCCCCCGAAGGGGCGTACGCCGTTGCACCGGGCGGCGCACGACGGTGCCGCCGAACGAGTACCGAGCCCATGACCACAAGGAGAAAGCCGGTGCGCCCACCCCGTCGGGGGCGGGCGCACCGGCTTCGAGAGGACCGAGCAGGCGTGCCGGATCAGGCGTTGACGCAGGTGTTGCCGAAGGTCGGGTTCAGCGCGCCGATGACGCTGACCGTGTTGCCGCAGAGGTTGACCGGGATGTGCACCGGGACCTGGACGACGTTGCCGGAGCCGACACCGGGGGACTTCACGGCCGCGGCCTCGGCGCCGGCGTCGGCGGAGGCGGCACCGGCGGCACCGGCGACCGCGGCGGCGGCACCGACGGTCAGGACAACGGCCTTGGCGATACGGGACATGGGGAGGTGCTCCTCGATCGAAATTCAACGTGGACTGCGCGGACTGTTCGGTCCGACTCCCTCAACAACGCCCCGGCTTTTCATCGGTTGCTCTCCCGAACGGGTGACGTTCAACCGATCTTTGGGCCATAGGAGAGCCATTGGAGGGAGTGGCCGTGGAATGGCGCAACACGCACAACGAGGAACCGGCAACGGAGATACGGAAGTTAGCGTTTCCAGGCATCTAATGCGTACTATCGCCCCGCGCCGGGGTTATAACGTTCCAGAACGTTGCTTCCGGGCCCGCCGCGCGTTCACCCATTTCGTGCGGACGACACCTTCCCCCCTCCCGGCCTTCACGGGTCTTCCCTCCCTTCTCTCAGCAAAGCGGAGAACCTGTATGCGGAATTCAGCGGTTCCTGCTGTACGTCGCAGCATGTCGTGCTCCCCGTCGTGCGCGACACGGCCCGGTGCGTTCTCCGTCCAGGCCGACGTCCGGCGTTGACGTGCTGCCTCCACACACGGACTCCGGGTCCGTCACCGTCCTGCACGCGGTCCAGCCCGGTGACGGCGGGGTCGCCCGTGTCGTCATCGACCTGGCCCGCGCCCAACTGGCCTCCGGTCTGCGGGTGTCGGTCGCCTGTCCGCCGGACACCCCGCTCGCCGCGGCGGTCCGCGCCGAGGGGGCCGACGTGCACGCCTGGCGGGCCGGCCGGAACCCCGGCCCCCGGCTCGTCACCGAGACCCGGGACCTCGCCCGGGTGATCCGTACCGTGCGCCCCGCACTCGTCCACGCGCACAGCGCGAAGGCCGGGCTCTGCGCCCGGCTCGCCCTGCGCGGCCGGACTCCGACGGTGTACCAGCCGCACGCCTGGTCCTTCGAGGCCGTCGAGGGGACAACGGCCGCGCTGGCCCGGCGCTGGGAGCGGTTCGGCGCCCGCTGGGCCCACCGGATCGTCTGCGTCAGCGAGGCGGAGCGGCGCACCGGCGAGGCCGCCGGGGTCGCCGCGGACTGGTCCGTCGTCCACAACGGTGTGGACGTGGACCGCTTCGCGACCGACGGCCCGCCCGGCAACCCCGCGCCGACCGTCGTCTGCGTGGGCCGGCTCTGCCGCCAGAAGGGGCAGGACGTCCTGCTCGCCGCCTGGCCCGCCGTCCTGGCGGAGGTGCCGACGGCCCGTCTCGTCCTGGTCGGCGACGGACCCGACGGCGCGCGGCTGCGCGCGGCCGCCGGACCCTCGGTGCGGTTCACCGGGGCCGTGGACGACACCGTCCCCTGGTTCCGGGCCGCCGACGTGGTCGTCCTGCCGTCCCGCTGGGAGGGCATGGCGCTGGCACCCCTGGAGGCCATGGCGGCCGGCCGGCCGGTCGTCGTCAGCGACGTCGACGGGGCCCGCGAGAGCCTGCCGCCCGCCCATGAACCGCAGTGCCTGGTCCCGCCCGAGGACCCGGCCGCGCTCGCCACCGCTCTCGGCCGCCTCCTCGGCAGGCCGGAGCTCCGGCACCGCCTGGGCCGCGAGGCCCATGAGCACGTACTCAGCAGATTCGATGTCCGGCGCACCGGCGCGGCCGTCGCGGACGTCTACCGCGAACTGGCCGGAGTGCGAGGCACCGAGCACAGAGAGCCGATTGCGCAGTGACCACCGAAAGCACCAGCGTCCCTCCCACGCCGGGCCCCTGGCCCACGGCGAGCCAGTCCTTCGGCCTCGCCTCCCTCGCCCAGCGCCGCCGCCCGACCGGCCGGCCCGTCCTCCCGTACCGCCCCGAGCGGCCGCGGTCCGGCGTGCTGCCGCTCGTCGTCGTCGACTGCCTGGCCGTCCTCGCCGGGGCCGCGTTCCTGAGCGCGGCCCACCACGACCCGCGGCTGCTGCTGCCGGTCGTGGCGCTCGTCCTCGTCCTCGACGGGCGGGCCGGGCTGCACCGGCCGGCCCCGCACACCCGGGCCCTCGACGAGCTGCCCGCGCTCGCCTCCCGCGCCGGCGTCGCCTGGTGTCTGGCGGCGGCCGGGGTGGCCGCGTACTCCCCGACGCTGGCGATCGGGCCGCTGCGGCTCCTCGCCGCGTACGCCACGCACGTCGGCCTCGTGACCGTGGTGCGCGCGCTGGTGATCGCCCGGCGGCGCCGGGTCGCCCGCGCCCACCCCCGCTCGGCGCTGGTCGTCGGCGGTGCGGCGGCCGCGCGCAGGTTCGCCGCCTCCGCCGCCCAGCATCCCGAGTACGGGGTGCGGCCGGTCGGCATCGTCGGCGTGCCCGAGCAGGGCGGCGCGCCCCGGTCGGCGGGCGAGGCCGGGCTCCCGGTGCTCACCACGACCGAGGAGATCCACCGGGCCGTCATCCAGAACGCCGTGCGCGACGCGGTGTTCCTCGACGACGACCCGGGGCTCGTGACGCTCTTCCAGCACTACGGCTGCACGACCTGGCGGGCCGGTGGCCGGCACCAGGACGGCCCGATGGGCGCGCACATGTGGGGGTACGCCTGGCAGCGCGTCGCCCCGCCGGCCGAGGAACGCCGCCGGCCCGCCAAGCGCGCCCTCGACATCGTGCTCGCCGCGCCCGCGCTGGCGCTCGCGCTGCCGGTGCTGCTGCTCTGCGCGCTGGCCGTGCGGCTCGCGGACGGCCCCGGGGTGCTGTTCCGGCAGGAGCGGGTCGGTCAGCACGGCCGGCTCTTCACGCTGCTCAAGTTCCGTACGCTCCGCCCCTCCGACGACGCCGAGTCGGCGACCCGCTGGAACGTGGCGGGCGACCGGCGGATGAGCGCGGCCGGGAGCTTCCTGCGGAAAACCTCGCTCGACGAGCTGCCGCAGCTGTGGAACGTGCTGCGCGGCGACATGAGCCTGGTCGGCCCCCGGCCCGAACGGCCCTTCTTCGTGGCCCAGTTCAGCAAGATCCACGTGGGGTACGCGGCCCGCCACCGGATGCCGGTGGGGCTGACCGGTCTGGCGCAGGTGCACGGGCTGCGCGGCGACACCTCGATCGAGGACCGCTGCCGCTTCGACAACCACTACATCGACCACTGGTCCCTCTGGCAGGACGTCTGCATCCTGCTGCGCACGGCGGCCGGGCTCGTCCGACCCACGGGGAGCTGAGGATGGCCGCCACCGTGACGGTGCCGGCGCTCGCCCCGGCCGACGTCCGGGACTGGGCGCGCCGGGCCGGGACCCTCTCCCCGGTGCTCGCCGTGATCGCCCTGCTGCTCGTCCCGGGCGAGGGTGGCGCGGAGGGCGGCACCGGCGGGACGGGGACGGTCGCCGACGCGGCCTCCGGGCTGCTCGTACTGATCTGCCTGGTCCGGGTGCTGCGCGGCGGCGCCCGGCCGCTGACCCGGACGGCGGCGGTCGTCCTCGGCCTGCCGGTGCTCGGCGTCTGCCTCGCGGCGATCACCTCGAACGACCCGGCGGCGAGCCTGCCGGGCGTCGCCCGGTACGTCCAGGTCTTCGTGCTCGTCCCGGCCGCGGTGCTGCTGATGATCCGTGACCGGCGGGACTTCGCCGTGGTCGCCTGGGGGCTGATCGCGCTGGCACTGGTCCAGGGCGCGGTCGGGGTCGCCCAGTACCTGACCGGCACGGGCGCCTCGTACATGGGTGAGGACGTCCGGGCGGTCGGCACCTTCGGGCCGACCGACGTGATGGGCATGGCGACGGTGGTGTCGTACGGGCTGGTCGTGGTGACCGGGATCGCGCTCGGCAGCCGCCCCGGGCGGACCCGGACGGCGGCGCTGGTCTGCGCCGGGCTGCTGTTCGTGCCGCTCGTGCTGTCGTTCAGCCGGGGCGCGTGGATCGCGACCGTGCTCGCCTGCGGGATCCAGCTGCTGCTCTCGGGCCCCCGGCGGGCCGCGTGCGTGGCGCTGGCGGCCGGCGCCCTCGGGGTGGTCATGGTCGGCGGGCTCGGCATCGGGTCGTCGATGGTGAAGGAGCGGGTCGCGAGCATCTCGCAGGTGGCGGCCGCGCCGGACCAGTCGGTCACCGACCGGTACACGATGTGGGCGGCGGCCGGGCGGATGTGGGCCGCGGAGCCGGTCACCGGCGTCGGCCTCAAGGGCTTCCCGCAGTACCGCGACTCGAACGCCTCGCTCGCCCTGTCCTCGGGCAGCGACACGGCCGGCGCGGGGTCCGCCTTCGCGCGCCAGCCGCTGCTGTCCCCGCACAACATGTACCTCCTCGTCCTCAGCGAGCAGGGGCTGTTCGGGCTGCTGGCGCTCGCGGGAAGCTGGCTGGCGCTGCTCGTCGGCGCGCTCCGGCGGCGCCGCCTCGGCGCGGACTGCGCGCTCGTCGCGACGGGCCTGATCGGCTGGCAGCTCATCGACTTCTTCTACGCGGACATCGGCGGCCCCTCGACGGTGCTGATGTCGGTCGTGCTGGGCCTCGCGGCCTGGTGGGCCCTCGCGGAGGTCCGGCGTGCGTGACCCGTGGGCCGGGGAACCGGAGCCCACGGACACCCCGCGGGCCCCGGGCGGTCCGCCCCACGGCGCCCCGCCGACCGACCCCTGGCCGACCGCGCCTCCGGGCCCCACGGACTCCCCGTGGCCCCCGGAGGCCGTCGTGCTGCCGGGGACGGGCGGGGGCGCGGCGGCGCGCACGGGTACGGGTACGGGTACGGGCACAGGCGCCGAGCCGGCCGAACCACCGGTCGCGGCCGCCGTGCCCC
>NZ_RDBH01000141.1:343470-373076 GCF_008042145.1 Streptomyces sp. adm13(2018) | reverse complement strand
CTCCCCTCCCCCGGCAAGGGCTCCCCTCCCCCGGCAAGGGGCTCAACCTCCTCGTGGTCGGCATCGACAGCCGCAAGGGGGTGACCCCGCAGGAGAAGGAACGTTTCCGGCTGGGCGGGAAGGAGTGCGACTGCACGGACGTGATGATGCTCGTCCACGTCTCGGCCCGGAACGACCGGGTCGACGTGGTGAGCCTGCCGCGCGACTCGCTCGTCTCCTTCCCCGACCCGCACCGCGACCGGCGCACCGGGAAGCTGCACCAGGCGCATCAGGCGAAGATCAACGGGGCATGGGCGGAGGGCGGTTCGGCGTACGCCGTGGAGGTCGTCGAGGCGGCGACGGGGCTGCCCGTCCACCGGTACCTGGAGATCGACTTCCGCCGCTTCATGGACACCGTGGACCGCGTCGACGGCGGGGTCCCCATCTGTACGGAGAAGGCCCTCGTCGACCCGGCCACCGGGATCGACCTCCAGCCCGGGACCAGGCCGGTCGGCGGCGGCGAGGCGCTCCAGTACGTACGGTCGCGCAAGGCCGACGGGGAGATGGACTTCGGCCGCATCCGGAAGCAGCAGAAGTTCGTGGTGAACACCCTGGAGCAGCTCCGCGAGGGAGTCCTGAACGATCCCGGCCGACTGCGGCGGCTCGCGGCGACCCTGCGGGGCACGGGGGCGGCCGAACGCGGGATCTCCGCCACGGAGCTGCTGGAGCTCGCCGCCCGGCTGCGCGATCTGCCCGCGGACCGCACGCGGTTCGCGACCGTGCCCGTACGCGGGTTCAACCCGGTCGTCGAGGGGGTCGGGTCCACCGTCGGCTGGGACGAGAAGGGGGCGGCCGAGGTCTTCCGGCGGCTGCGCGAGGACCGGTCGCTGCCGGCGGCCGACGAGGTCGCGGCGAGCAAGGTGCCGGCCGCCGCGTACCGGCCGGCCTCGGGGGCTTCGCTCATCTGCCCGTAGGCCGTCCGGTGGACTTCGCGGAACCTCCGCACCGCTGACCAGTTGATCAGCACGGCTCGGCACTCAGCGAGCCACGATCCGAAAGGCCTGAACAATGAAGAAGCTGTTGGCTACGGCTGCTGTGGCCGCGTCGGTGCTGGGCGCGACGGCGGCGGGTGCCGGACAGGCGCTCGCCATCGSCYACGACGGRGGCACCACGTCGCTCAGCGGCAACGGCGCSCACCAGGAGTWCGGCAACTCSGCSACSRACGGCAACATGAGCCCSCAGTTCGCGCTSGTCCAGGGCTCCCTGAACAAGCCGTGCGTSGGTCTGCCGGCCAAGGTCAACGCCGGTTCGCTSYTCGGSCTCGTSCCGATCGCGGTCCAGGACYTCAACGTCCTGTCCTCCCCGCAGAACCAGCAGTGCACCGAGAACTCCACCCAGGCCAAGGGTGACGAGCCGCTGTCGCACATCCTCAGCGACATCCCCGTGCTCTCGGGCAACGGCGCCGGCAACAGCTGAGCGACGACGCTCGGCACGGCGGCCCCGCCGCCCCTCCTCGGAGGGGTCGCGGGGCCGTTCCCGTTCCGGGGGCTCAGAGCTTCCGGCGGAGCTCCTCCGGGTCGGTGACCGGCGCGTCACAGGTGAAGTGCCGGCACACGTACGCGGCGGGCCCGCCGGCCACCAGCGGACGGTCCCTCAGCAGCGGGAACTCGCCGCTGTCGGGGGCGCCGGCGGCGAGGACCGCGCCGGGCGCGGTCGCGAGCAGCGCCGCCCGCCGCAGCCCGTCGAAGGCCTCGTCCCCGGGGGTGCCCACCACGGCGATCTCCCGGGGCCCGTCGAGGAGGGCCTCGGAGACGGCCAGGCCCCAGCCGATGAAGCGGGGCGCGCGCGGGCCGAGGGCCTTGACGACGCCGAGGGCGCCCTCCGCGGCGGCCCGGTGGGCCTCCGAGCCGGTGTGCGCGGCGTAGGAGAGCAGCGCTCCGGCGGCGGCGGTCCATCCCGAGGGCGCGGCGTTGTCCGTGGGGTCCTGCGGGCGGCGGATCAGGGTCTCGGCGTCGTGCGCGGTGTCGTAGAGGGCGCCGCCCTCGGCCGTGAACCGGTCGATGACGAGGTCCAGGAGGAAGCCGGCGAAGTCGAGCCAGGCGCCTTCGCCGGTGACGGCGGCGAGGGCGAGGAAGCCCTCGGCGACATCGGCGTAGTCCTCCAGGACCCCGGCGTTGCCGCCGGCCCGGCCGTCCTTGGAGGTACGGGTGAGGCGGGCGGTCTCGTCCATGTGGACGCGGACGAGGAGGTCGGCGGCCTCGGTGGCGCGTTCGACGAGGTCGGGGCGGTCGAAGAGGGCGCCGGTCTCGGCGAGGGCGGCGATCGCGAGGCCGTTCCAGGCGGCGACGACCTTGTCGTCCCGGCCGGGGCGGGCGCGCTCCGCGCGGGCGGCGAGGAGCCGGGCGGCGATCGGGGCGATCCGGTCGGCGTCGACCGGGCCGGCCTCCTGCGGGAGCTGGAGCACGGAGCTGCCGTGCTCGAAGGTGCCGTCCTCGGTGACGCCGTAGTGGGCGGCGGCGAGGGCGGCGTCCTCCGCGCCGAGCACCTCGGTGAGCTGCGCCGGGGTCCATACGTAGTAGGCGCCCTCGACGTGCCTGCCGGTGCCGTCGTCGGAGTCGGCGTCGAGCGCGGAGGCGAAGCCGCCTTCGGGGGTGCGGAGTTCGCGGACCATGAAGTCGGCGGTCTCCAGGGCGACCCGCCGGGCCAGGTCGCTGCCGGTGGCCTTCCACACGTGGGCGTACACCCGGCACAACAGGGCGTTGTCGTACAGCATCTTCTCGAAATGGGGCACGACCCAGCCGCGGTCCACGGCGTACCGGGCGAAGCCGCCGCCGAGCTGGTCGTAGATGCCGCCGCGGGCCATCGCCTCGCAGGTGTCGGCGGCCATCTGGAGGGCGCCCTCGGCGCCGGTGCGGGCGTGGTGGCGGAGCAGGAACTCCAGGGCCATGGACGGCGGGAACTTGGGGGCGCCGCCGAAGCCGCCGTGGGTCGCGTCGTACTCGCGGACGAGACCGAGGAGGGCCTGGGCGAGCTCCTCCTCGCCGGGGACACCGTCGCCCCCGTAGGCGAGGGAGCGGCCCGCGAGATCCTTCACGATGCGCTCCGCGACCTCGCCGACCTCGTCCCGCCGGTCGGCCCAGGCCCCCTTGACCCCTTCCAGGACCTCGGAGAACGAGGGCATGCCGTGGCGGTGCTCGGGCGGGAAGTACGTACCGAAGTAGAAGGGGGCCGCGTCCGGGGTGAGGAAGACGGTCATCGGCCAGCCGCCCTGACCGGTCGCGGCCTGGACGGCCTCCATGTAGACGGCGTCGACGTCGGGCCGCTCCTCACGGTCGACCTTGACGGCGACGAAGTTCGCGTTGACCAGGTCGGCGGTGGCCTCGTCCTCGAAGGACTCGTGCGCCATCACGTGGCACCAGTGGCAGGAGCTGTACCCGACGCTGAGCAGGACGGGGACGTCGCGGCGGCGGGCCTCCTCGAAGGCCTCGGGGGACCACGGCCACCAGTCGACCGGGTTGTCGGCGTGTTGCAGGAGGTACGGGGAGGTCTCATGGGCCAGTCGGTTCGCCATGGTGTCCATCCTGCCCTGCCGTCCCGGACTCACGTGGGAGCCCTGCCCCCGGTGGACCGAGGGGCCCGCTACGCCTTGCGGAGGCGGGACGCCAGGGGGCGGAGGGGCCAGCCTGTGCGGCGTAGGGCTGCCCAGGTGCAGCAGGTCGTCGCCGCCGTTGCCAGGAGGGCTGCTGCGGGGGCGGTCGGCATCGCGTTCATGGTGAGGACGCCGGCCAGGACGACGACGAGGCCGTCGAACTGCCAGACGAAGACGCGGAGCGCGGACAGGTCGCCCAGGGGCGTGATGATGGGGAGCAGCAGTTCCACGGGCAGGTTGCTCTTCATCTCGCGCAGGAGCCGGGCGCCCAGTGCGAGGACGACCGTGCCCGCCGTGAGCAGTGCGGGCTCCGCCGGGCCGATGTCCTGGAACGGCCCGTGGGAGAGAACGGTGACGGTGGCCGCGAGTCCCACCGGGACCACCACGGCGGCCACCGGCCAGGCCAGGGTGCGGGCGAGGACGCCGCCCCACCACTCGCCGAGCAGGGGGGCCAGGGTCAGTTCGTCGCGCAGTCCGCGCCAGCCCTCGCCGACCCAGCCGGAGCCCAGGTAGACGGCGACCGCGCCGACCGTCCAGGAGAGGGTCGCCGTCCGGGCGTCGGGGGCGGCGACCCCGAGCGTGACGAGGGCGCCGCCGGCCGGCAGGAAGACCGCGGCCGCGAGTGCGCGGCCGCGGGTGCGGAGGGCGCGGACCGCGCCCTGCGCGAGGTGGCCGCGGAGCCGTCCGTCCGGGCGGGTCAGCGCGGTGGTGAGTCCGCGGGGCTGCGGGCGGTAGAGGTCGAGCGCGTGGTGGAGCGTGCCGGTCCAGGCGAAGGTCTGGGCCTCGGCGGCGCGCGCCGACTCGCGGGCGAGCCGCGTGAGGTCGACCGTGCGAACGGAGCGGAGGGCGGAGCGGCCGAGGAGGACGGCCGCGGCCGCGAGGACGACGGTGAGGAGCCACGGGCCGCTCCCGCCCAGGAGCGCGGACCGGCCGAGGAGGGCCACGACGGTCGCCGCGGCGGCCACGGCGGAGGCGAGCAGGGCGTTCTCACGTACCGTCCGGACCTGCCCCCACAGCCATGCCGCGGGGGCGACCGCGGCGATGCCGGCCGCGACGGCGAGGCCCTGGGGCAGGAGTGGGCTTCCGGGCCGGTCGTACAGGTCGGTCGCGAGGAAGGTCGCCGTGCAGAGCAGCAGGAGCGTGCCGATTCCCGCGTACGCGAGTCGGCGGCGGGCGATGGTGCCGAGGTAGTCCGTCGGGGACAGGTCCGTCGACATGAACACGTGCAGCAGGAACGGCTTGAGGACCAGCGGTCCCCAGAACCGGCCGGTGAGCTGGGCGCCGCCGATCACGGCAGCCGCGACCAGGCACGCCACCGGTGTCGCCGCCTCGGCGGTCGGCAGGGAGACCAGGGCCTCGGTGGTGCGCACCAGGTAGACGACGGGCGCCACGTAGACGGCGCCGAGGATGACGCCGAGGTAGACGGTGTACGCCCAGTCCTGCACCGTGGCGCGGTCGCCGCGGTGGGCGTACCGGTGCCGTACGGCGTGGACGCGGTCCCGGGGGTCGGCCTCGACCGCGGTGATGCTGTCGGTGGTCATCCCAGCTCCATGACGCCGTCGCAGGCGTTCACCATGGCGGGCTCGTGGGTGGCGACCAGGAAGGACGTGCCCTGCTCGGCGCGCTCGGTGAGCAGGTCGGCGACGAGGTCGACGCGGTCGGTGTCGAGGTGCCGCTCGGGTTCGTCGAGGAGGATGACCTCGGCGGGGCGGACCAGGGTGAGGGCGAGGTTGAAGAGCTGGAGCTGGCCGGAGGAGAGCTGGGAGGGGAAGCGGGTGCCCAGCGCGGTGAGCCCCAGCCGGCCGATGGTCTCCTCGGCGCGTTCGGCGGTCTCCGCGGTGTTGCCGTACCAGGAGGCGGCGACCAGGGTCACCTGCTCGCGGAGGGTCATGTCCCGGGCGACGGGGATCGGTTCGACGAGGGAGGCCATCAGGCGCCGGTGCCGGGGCCTGGCCATGTCGACGGTCTCGCCGCGGACGAGGACGGCGCCGTCGGTGAGCCGCCGGCTGCCGAGGAAGGCCCGCAGGAGGGTCGTCTTCCCGGAGCCGTTGCTGCCGGTGAGGCACCAGAACTCGCCGGGGAGCACCTCGAAGGTCGTCGGCGCGAGGAGGGTGGTGCCGTCCAGGACGACGGTGGCGTCCTGCGCGGCGATCGCCGGTGTCTCGGTCACTGACGCTCCAGAACGACCAGCATCTCCCGGGAGCGCGCGGTGTACGGCTCTCCCGCGTACGACCCGTCGACGGCCGTCACCTCCAGACCCGCGATCCGTGCCATCAGCCGGATCTCGGCCAGCGTAGCCCAGGTGGCCTGCTCGTGGAACGCGGTGAGGGTCGACGCGCCCTGCACCAGGAAGATGCTCAGGACCTGCTGGCCGGCGCGGTCCGCGGTCTGCGTGATGGTCACCATCCGGTCCCGGCCGAGCGGGTAGGTGACCGACTGGGCGTCGCCGCCGGCGCGCTGGAACTCGGCGGGGTCGGTGCAGTCCAGGAAGACCGCGCCGCCCGGCGTCAGGTGCCGGGTGGCCCCGCGCAGCAGCTCGATCTTCTCCTCCTGCTCCTGGGCGAGGAAGAAGGTGTTGCGGGACATCGTGACGACGTCGAACGTCGAGCCGAGACGGAGGTCGCGGAAGTCGCCCTCCACCGCCTCGACGTCGTGGTCGAGACGCTTCTTCTCCAGCACGTCCAGGGACGGCCGGGAGGCGTCGACGGCCACGACCCGCGCGCCGGCCTCGGCGAGTGCGAGCGAGGACACGCCCGTGCCGCACCCCAGGGCGAGGACGGTCCGCCCGGCCAGCGGCCGGTGAGAGGACACCCAGGCGACCAGCCCGGCCCCCGGGGAAAGCGGCCGAGGCGCCGGCGGTCCGTCCGGTCCTCGTCCAGCAGGACCGGGTCGGTGCCGTCGACCACGATCAGCCGGTCGACGCGGCCGGCGAGGGGCCCGTCGCCCAGGTAGGAGGCGGCGCTCAGCGAGCCGATGGAGTGGGTGGCCAGGACGACCGGTCCGTCGGCGCCCACCTCGTCGAGCACCGCGGCCAGGAGGTCGCCGTCGGCGGCGCGGGAGGTCGTGAGGCCGTAGCCGGCGCGGTGGTAGCGGACGACCGTGTGGTGCCGGGCCAGGCCGGCGGCGACCCACTCCCACGATTCGAGGGACTGTCCGAGGCCGCACTCCAGGACGATCACCGCACGGGAGGGGGTGCCCTCGGCGGGGCGGTCGACCCGGTACTCGACGTCGCCGTCGGCGACGGCGAGCCGCGCGGCGCCCTTGGGGCCGAGGCGTCGCTGCTCGGCGACCCGGCGCTTCTCGCGGGCGATGAGCGCGCTCGTCAGGACGGCACCGCCGGCGATGCCGAGTACGGCCTTCTCGAAGGTACGGGGTGCGCCGCGGGTGTCCAGGACGTAGCCGACGGCTCCGTGGGATCCGAAGAACCCCCAGACGAAGCGCGGCAGTTCCATGGCGGCGGCCACGCCGACGTGGAAGCCCTTGACGGCCGTGAGCGCGGGGGAGGCCTGGGCGCGCGGCAGGAGGTAGATCAGCGGGAAGGACGTCTCCCAGACGATGGTTCCGACGGTCAGCGCCCGGCAGAGTCGCGGGTACCCGCGGAGGATCTCCGCGGCGGGCCCCCGGCCGTAGGCCTCGGTCTGGAGGACTTCGAGCAGGGCGTCGCCCTGGACCCAGCTGCTGCCGAAGGCCTTGGAGACGCCGGAGACCGCGTAGCTCAGCCCGGCCTGGAAGTTGACGGCGCGCAGGAAGAGGTCGTCGGAGAGCCGCCGGTCGGGGATCAGGGCCGTGAGGGCCCGGCACTGGGTGATGACCGCCGTCATCTGGTCCGCGCCGTCCCGCCCGTACGGGGTGCGGATCTCGCTGAGCCGGTTGCAGGTCCCGATGACCGTCGCGGCGGCGGGGTGGGTCGCACGCCGAGGTCCGTGGGACCCGGCCCGAGCGGCATCCGGCCATTTATCGCCCCACGGGGTCCGGAGATGTTCGGCATGTCGGTCTTCCCGACCCCTCGCCTCCTCCCTTCCTCCACCGTCCTCCTCAGTCCTCCTCCGGCTTCCTCCCTCGCGCCCGCGCGCACCGCACAGCACACTGGACGCGCACGGTCCGGGGCCTGACAGTGCCTCAGGACCGGGACGGTCGGCACGCGCGGAGGGGGACGCACATGCGGGACAGCCATCGGGCCGAGGCGGAGCGGCGGTGGGAACGGACGGTGGAGCGGGAGCTGCGGAGCTCCGGGAGCCGGGCGGACGCGGAGACGCTGCTCGCCCGGGGCAGGGCCGCGCTGGACTCGATGGCGGCGGGCGCGGGCGCGGAGTACGCGGCGTACGTACGGGCCGTGGAGAAGGGGGACGGCGGCGGACGCGCCGCCGGGGACGGCTCCGCCGGCCCGGCGTTCGGCGGGCCCGCGCTCGTCGCCATCGAGTCCAGCGCGGCCCTGCCCCGGGCGAGCAGCGTCTCCGCGTCCGCCCGGCTCCCGGAGCTCCGCAGCTCCCGCTCCACCGTCCGTTCCCACCGCCGCTCCGCCTCGGCCCGATGGCTGTCCCGCATGTGCGTCCCCCTCCGCGCGTGCCGACCCCCGCCCCCGCCAGCTCCCGCAGCAGCCGGGCGCCCTCGGCGCCGGTCCCGTCCAGCAGTGCGGCGGCCGCCGCACTGCTGGACGGGACCGGCGCCGAGGGCGCCCGGCTGCTGCGGGAGCTGGCGGGGGCGGGGCTGCTGGCCCCGGTGCGCGGCGAGCGGTACCGGCTGCACGACGCGGTGCGCGGGTTCGCCGCGCTCCGGCTCGTCGAGGAGGAGGACGCGGCGGAGATCGCGGCGGCGCAGGAGCGGTTGATCCGGAACTACGCGGAGCTGGCGGACGCGGTGATCCGGATGGTCGACGGCAAGATGTCGACCCGCGCGAACCGGTTCGACGGGCACGGCTTCGGCTCCCTGGAGGCGGCGTTGAGCTGGCTCGACGAGGAGTCCAGCTTCATCACGGCGGCCCTGCGGCACACGGAGGGCGTCGACCAGCAGACGGTGCTCGATCTGCTGGGCGCGCTCTGCGACTACTGCCTGCTGCGGGGCGACCTGTACCGGCTCGGCGAGATCAACGAGCTGGCCGAGGCCGTCGGGCAGGGGCAGTTGTCCCGCTCGGTGCAGTGGCGGACCGGTATCGCGGCCCGGCAGCTCGGCGAGCTGGACAAGGCGCGGACGACCCTGACGTCCGTGGTGTCGCTCTACCAGGAGGCCCGGCAGGACCCGGGGGCGGCGCTCGCGCTCTGCTCGCTGGGCATCACCCTGCACCACCAGGGCCGGCTCGCGGAGGCGGCGGCCCGGCTGCGGGAGGCGCTGGCTCTCCAGGAGCCGGAGGCGCTCGCCGCCGACCGGGGCTGGACGCTGCACGCGCTCGCCGCGGTGGAGCGGGACCGGGGGAACCTGGCGGAGGCCTCCGCGCTGCTCGATCGGTCGCTGGCGCTGCACCGGGAGCACGAGTCCCCGCACGGCCAGGCGTGGGCGCACTTCCAGCGGGGCCAGGTCCTGCTGCTGCGGGGCGACGTGCCGGGGGCGGAGGCCTCGTTGCGGGAGGCGCTGGAGGGCTACGGGCGGATCCACGACGGGCGCGGCGAGGCGTGGGCGCTGACCCAGCTGGCCCGGGCGCGGCTCGCCGCCGGGGACGCCGAGCCGGCCGTGGAGGAGCTGCGCGGGGCGCTGGCCCGGCACCGGGAGCAGGAGGACGCGCGGGGGGAGGCGTGGACGCTGTTCCATCTGGCCCACGCGCTGGAGGAGCGGGGCGACCGGGACGACGCGGTGCGCGAGCTGGGCCGGGCGCGGACGATGTTCTCGCGGATGCGGGACGTGTACGGGCTGGCCAGTGCCCGGCACCATTCGGGGCGGGTCACCCGTGATCAGCTCGCGGCGCGGACCGGTGGTCTGCGCAACTCGGGTTTCGCCCGGCAGCTGCTGGTGGACGCGCGGGCGGACTTCCATCGCATCGGGGTGCCGCACGGGGAGGCGTGGACCTCGCTCGAACTGGCGGTCATCGACGCCGGGAACGCCCGGGTGCCGCAGGCGCTGGCGCTGTGCGACGAGGCCCGTGCGTTGTTCGAGGGCTACGGCGACCGGCGGGGCGCGGACTGGGCCCGCTTCCTGCGCTGCACCCTGCTGCCGCACGCGGTGGCGGGCAGCCCGGAGCCGGGGACGGCCACGGCCCGCGAGGAGCTCGCCGCGCTGGCCGGTGACCGGCATCCGGCGCGGGACCCGCGCCTTGACGACTGCGTCGAGGCGTACGGGGTGGTCCTCGGCCGGGGCGTCCATCCGTCGACGCCCTGGCAGGCCTGGGACCTGGGCATGGTGCCGAACCGGCACGCGCGGGAGGTCCTGGGGGTGCCGCAGGGGTAGAACGGCCGGTGGACGGCGGCACCCCGGGCCCGTACCGAGGAGGTACCCACCCCCGGGCCCGTACCGTCGAGTACGGGCCGCACGGCGACGCCCCGGCCCCGTACCTCTGCGGTACGGGCCCGGGGGCGCTGTCGCTACTTGCCGGCCGGGGTGGCGGCGGCCTCGGGGGTGGCCGCCGGGTCGGGGGCCTCCTCGAAGTCGACCTTGCCCATGTGGCGGTTCATCGACTTCATCAGCTGCCAGACGGCCAGGGCCAGCACCGCGAAGACGACGAAACCGAGGACGCCGGGTGTCACCTTGTTCTCGTCCAGCTCTTCGGCGGCGAAGGGGACAAGCTGGGTCAGTGCCAGGTGTGCGCTCATGTCAGGCATTGTCGCGGATGCCCGCGAAGAGATCTTCCTCGGGGAGGGAAGTCGGCACCAGCGCCTTGCTGAGCTCGTACTCCTCCGTCGGCCAGACCTCCTTCTGGAGGTCCATCGGGACCCGGAACCAGCCGCCGTCGGGGTCGATCTGGGTGCGGTGGGCGATCAGGGCCTTGTCGCGGATCTCGAAGAAGTCGGAGCAGGGCACGAACGTGGTGAGCGTCCGCTCCTTGCCCGCGAAGTCCTTCCAGCGCTCCAGCCACTCGCCGTACGGGGACTCCAGGCCGCGGGCGAGGAGCGCCTCGTGCAGGGCGACCGTGCGGGGGCGGTTGAAGCCCTGGTTGTAGTAGAGCTTCAGGGGCTGCCACACCGGGCCGAACTCGGCCTCGGGGTAGGTCTCCGGGTCGGCCGCGCCCTCGAAGGCCACCATCGTGATCTTGTGGGTCATGATGTGGTCGGGGTGCGGGTAGCCGCCGTTCTCGTCGTAGGTCGTGACGACCTGCGGACGGAAGGAGCGGATCTTGCGGACCAGCGCGCCGGCCGCGGTGTCGACGTCCTCCAGGGCGAAGCAGCCCTCGGGGAGCGGCGGCAGCGGGTCGCCCTCGGGCAGGCCCGAGTCGACGAAGCCGAGCCATTCCTGGGAGACGCCGAGGATCTCGCGGGCCTCGTCCATCTCCTTGCGGCGCACCTCGTGGATGTTCGCCTCCACGTAGGCGTCACCCTGGAGCTGGGGGTTCAGGACCGAGCCGCGCTCGCCGCCCGTGCACGTCACGACCATGACGTCCACCCCCTCGGACACGTACTTGGCCATCGTGGCCGCACCCTTGCTCGACTCGTCGTCGGGGTGGGCGTGAACGGCCATCAGTCGCAGCTGCTCAGTCAAGACTCGATCCTCAGTGATTCGACGCGGAGGGTGGTCTCTATAGTGACGGAATCGGGGGAGGGAAAATTCCGCAGCCCCCGACATCGAGAGGAACGATCATGAGCGCGGTGCGAGAGCAGCTGCCCGAGGGGCGCTACGGGCGCTCCGCGGACGAGGCCGCCGACCGCAGGCTCAGGATCACGGGCGCGGTGCTCGGCGTTCTCTTCCTCGGACTGCTGGGCTGGTTCGGCTGGTACTACGTGGTCGACAGCAAGATCAGTGCCGAGATGATCAAGTTCGACGTGGTGAGTTCCACCGAGGTGCAGGTGCACCTGGAGGTCCGCAAGGACGAGGGCGTCAAGGGCGTCTGCACCCTCCGCTCCCGCTCCGAGGACGGGGCCGAGGTGGCCCGCAAGGACGTCCGGATCGACGACCGCGCCGAGCGGGTCGACCGCGTCTTCTCGCTGCGCACGACCGCGCAGGCGACGAGCGCGGAGCTCATGGGGTGTACGGCTCGGTAGCAGTGGGTAGGGACCGGGTGTCGAGTCCCGGCGAGTCACCCCGGTGACCTGGGGTGACGCCATCCCGATGGTTATGTCCTCCCGCTTTTCGCCACTCATTGTTAGGCTCGTGGTTTCGCCCACCCGGGAGAGCAGAGCTTTCCCGTGTAGGGCGATGCTTTGTATTCCCAGTACCTACGAGGAGCACCTGTGACCCAGACCAGCGACAACGTCACCTGGCTCACCCAGGAGGCGTACAACAAGCTCAAGGACGAGCTTGAGTACCTGTCTGGTCCCGCGCGCACGGAGATCACCGTCAAGATCGCCGCAGCCCGCGAAGAGGGGGACCTGCGCGAGAACGGCGGGTACCACGCGGCCAAGGAGGAGCAGGGCAAGCAGGAGCTCCGCATCCGGCAGCTGACCCAGCTCCTCGAGCACGCCAAGGTCGGCGAGGCTCCGGCGGACGACGGCGTCGTCGAGCCGGGCATGGTCGTCACCATCGCCTTCGACGGCGACGAGAACGACACGATGACCTTCCTGCTCGCCTCCCGCGAGTACGCGAGCGGGGACATCGAGACCTACTCGCCGCAGTCGCCGCTCGGCGTCGGCGTCAACGGCAAGAAGGCCGGTGACGACGCCGAGTACGAGCTGCCGAACGGCAAGAAGGCCACGGTGAAGATCCTCGGCGCGAAGCCGTACACCGGCTGATCCAGACGTTCCGCGAAGGGCCGGACCCCCTCGGGTCCGGCCCTTCGCGCTGTCCGGCCTCTCGCAGGCCGTCCGGCGCGGCGGCGCGGCGCGAGCGGATCGGCCGACACCGGCCCGGCGACACTGAGCCGGGTCGTCCTGCCGTACGGCGCGGAGGGCCGGGGCGTCAGCCGTTCGCGCGCCGGTACTTGCGGACGGACAGGGTCCGGAAGACCGCGACGATCAGCACGGAGTAGAGGAGCGAGGCCCACACCGGGTACTGCATCGGCCAGGCGTCGGAGGGTGACAGGCCGGGATCGCCGAAGAGCTTCCGGCAGGCCTGGACGGTCGCGCTGAACGGGTTCCAGTCCGCGACGGGCTGGAGCCAGCCGGGCAGGTTGCTGGAGTCCACGAAGGCGTTCGAGATGAAGGTGACCGGGAAGAGCCAGATCAGACCGCCCGAGGTGGCGGCCTCGGGGGTGCGGACCGAGAGGCCGATCAGGGCGCCGATCCACGTGAAGGCGTAGCCGAGGAGGAGCAGCAGGGCGAAGCCGGCCATCACCTTCCCGACGTTGGTCGGCGCGGCGTAGCCCGGGCGCCAGCCGATGATCAGGGCGACGACCGCGAGCACGGCGAGCGTCAGCGCGGTCTGGACGAGGTCGGCCAGGGTCCGGCCGGTGAGGACCGCCCCGCGGGCCATCGGCAAGGAGCGGAACCGGTCGATGAGGCCCTTGTGCATGTCGTCGGCGATGCCGGCGCCCGCGCCGGCCGTGGCGAAGGTGACGGTCTGCGCGAAGATGCCGGCCATCAGGAAGTTCTTGTAGACGTCCGGGTCGGTGCTGCCGGCGACGCTCATCGAGCCGCCGAACACGTACGTGAAGAGGATCACGAACATCACCGGCTGGATCAGACCGAACAGGATCATCTCCGGGATCCGGGACATCCTGATCAGGTTCCTGCGGGCGATGACCAGGGAGTCGTTCAGGGTGCTCACTCGGCCGTCTCCTTCACGCGCTTGCCGTCGCGGCCGCCCGGCCGGGACGTCCCGGCCGGATCTCCGTTTCCTTCCGCCTCCCGCTCGGCCGCGTGGCCGGTGAGGGAGATGAAGACGTCGTCCAGGGTGGGGCGGCGCAGTCCGATGTCGTCGATCTCGACCCCCACGGCGTCCAGCTCGCGGATGACCTCGGCGAGCAGCTTCGCGCCGCCGGTGACGGGGACCGTCAGCTTGCGGGTGTGCTCCTCGACGGACACCTCGCCGCGGCCGCCGTCCCCGACGCCCCGGCCGCCGTCCCCGAGGGCGTGGCGGGCGAGGACCTGCCGGGCGTCGCCGATCATCCCCGCCGTGTGGACGACGACCTCGACCCGCTCGCCGCCCGTCTGCGCCTTGAGCTGGTCGGAGGTGCCGCGSGCGATGACCTTGCCGTGGTCGACCACGCAGATGTCGTGGGCGAGGTGGTCGGCCTCCTCCAGGTACTGGGTGGTGAGCAGCAGCGTCGTACCGCCCGCCACCAGCTCCTTGATGACCTCCCACAGGCTCTGCCGGTTCCGCGGGTCGAGGCCGGTGGTCGGCTCGTCCATGAACATGACCGGCGGGGACACCACGAGGGCGGCGGCGAGGTCGAGCCGGCGGCGCATGCCGCCGGAGTACGTCTTCGCGGTGCGGTCGGCGGCGTCCGCGAGGTTGAAGCGCTCCAGGAGCTCGTCGGCCCGCACCTTCGCGGCCTTCGCCTTCATCTGGTAGAGCTGCCCGACCATCTGGAGGTTCTCCCGGCCGGTCAGGTACTCGTCGACGGCGGCGAACTGGCCGGAGAGCCCGATCCTGCGGCGCACCTCGTCGGGGTCCTTGAGGACGTCGATGCCGGCCACGACGGCGCGGCCGCTGTCGGGCTGGAGGAGGGTGGTCAGCACGCGCACGGCGGTCGTCTTCCCCGCGCCGTTCGGGCCGAGCAGTCCCAGGACGGTGCCCTCGGGGACGTCGAGGTCGACGCCGTCCAGGGCTCGTACGTCGCCGAAGGTCTTCACCAGGCCCTCGGCGTAGATCGCTCCTGGCATGTGGGTGCTCCCAGGGAGAAACGGAGGTTGAATCCGGTCGTTTCCCACCGATCCTAGGTTCGCCGGACCCGCCCCGCCCAGTGAATATGTGATGTGGCGCACATGATCATGGGGTGGGCGGGCCTTCGCCGGGGGCGCCCGCGTGCGCCTCGGTCCAGGACCGCGCACGCCTCGGTCCAGGACCGCGTACGCCTCCTCCAGGAGGACCGCGTGCGCCTCAGTCCAGGACCGTGTACCCCGCGTCCCGCAGCGCGTCCGCGACCTCGCGGCAGTGCTCGGGGCCCTTGGTCTCCAGGTGCAGCTCGACCTCCGCCTCGGTCAGGCCCAGCCGCGGATCGGTGCGCACGTGGCTGACGTCCAGGACGTTCGCGTCGGCGACGGTGAGCACCGCGAGGAGGGTCGCCAGGGCTCCCGGCCGGTCCGTGACCCGCAGGCGCAGGCTCAGGTAGCGGCCCCCGGCGGACATGCCGTGCCGCAGGATCCGCTGGAGCAGCAGCGGGTCCACGTTGCCGCCGGACAGCACCGCCACCACCGGCCCGCGGAACGACGTCGGGTCGCTGAGCAGCGCCGCGACGGGACTGGCCCCGGCCGGTTCGACGACCAGCTTGGCCCGCTCCAGGCAGAGCAGCAGCGCCGAGGAGAGGGCGTCCTCGGACACCGTGCGGACCTCGTCGACGTACTCCTGGATCAGTGCGAACGGCACGTCGCCGGGCCGTCCCACCTTGATCCCGTCCGCCATCGTCACCGGCGACTCGACCACCACGGGGTGTCCGGCGGCCAGCGAGGGCGGGTAGGCGGCCGCCCCCTCGGCCTGCACTCCGATCACCCGCACGTCCGGGCGCACCGACTTCACCGCGAGACCGATGCCGGCGGCCAGACCGCCACCGCCGACGCCCACCAGGATGGTCCGCACCTCCGGGCACTGCTCCAGGATCTCCAGGCCGACCGTGCCCTGCCCCACGATGATGTCGGGGTGGTCGAAGGGGTGGATGAACACGGCCCCGGTCTCCCGGGCGTACTGCTCCGCGGCCGCGAGCGTCTCGTCCACGACGTGCCCGTGCAGCCGGACGTCGGCGCCGTACTCCCGGGTCGCGGCGACCTTCGGCAGCGGCGCCCCGACGGGCATGAAGACGGTCGCGTGCACCCCGAGCAGACGTGAGGCGAGCGCCACACCCTGCGCGTGGTTGCCCGCCGAGGCGGCGACGACGCCCGCCGCCCGCTGCTCCGGGCGCAGCCCGGCGATCCGCACGTACGCCCCGCGCAGTTTGAAGGAGCCGGTCCGCTGCAGGTTCTCGCACTTGAGGTGTACGGGCGCCCCCACCAGCGACGACAGATGGCGGCTGCCCTCCATCGCGGTCGTCCGGGCCACCCCGGACAGCATCTTCTGCGCCCCCCGTACGTCGTCGAGCATCAGCCGGTGCAAGGGGTCTGGCGTACGGAAGCTCATGACAGCAAGTCTCGCAGCTCACGGCCCTGGTGGCCGCCCGGCCACCAGGGCCCCGAGCGGGTTTGCGCAGGCCCGGTACGGACCTCCCCGGGGCCGCGTACTGTGTCCCCCACACCGACCACCCCCGCACGAGAGAGACCCCCAGCCATGCCCACATCTCAGGACATGACGACTGCGTTCGACCCCGGTCTCCTCGATGCCCTCCAGCACCAGGTGGCCGTCTTCGCCCGCCGGGCCGAGCAGACCCGCCTCGGTGGCACCGGGCAGCTCCGCAACTCGATGGACCGCGCGGCCTATCTGCTCCTCAACCGCCTGGACCAGGAGGGCCCGATGGGTGTCAAGGCCCTGGCGGCGGGCATGGGCATCGACTCCTCGACGGTCACCCGGCAGGTCGCCCCGCTCGTCGACACCGGACTGGTGAAGCGGACCTCGCACCCGGAGGACGGGCGGGCGGTCGTGCTCCAGCTGTCCCCGCGCGGTCTGGCCCGCCTGGAGGAGGTCCGTTCCTCGCGCCGCCAGCTGATGGTGGAGGTCACCGAGGGCTGGACGCCGGACGAGCGGGAGTCCTTCTGCACCCTCCTCACCCGCTTCAACACCGCCCTGTCCGCACGGCAGTCGGCGCACACGGGCGGGCCGGTCGCGGAGTCCGCGGCGCCGGCGGCGCCCGCGGCGGAGCCCGGGGACCCGGCCGGGACGCCGAGCGAGTCCGCGCAGACCTCTTGACCCCGCCCCCGGGCTGTCCTCAGATGAGGACGTGCGAGAGCAGCGCGCCGGACACCGTGCCGAACGCGCCCACCGCGCCCGGGAGTTCGACGCGTTCGTGGCCGGGGCGGCGGGCCGGCTGCTGCACGCCGCGACGCTGCTCACCGCCGAGACCCGCACCCGCAACCCGCACGCCCGCGCGCTGCTGACCGCCGCCCTCGCCCACACCTTCGCGGTGTGGGACCGGCTGCGGGACGAGGATCCGTACGACCTGACCCGGCGCGAGCTCGCCGCCCGGTTCGCGCGCACCGCCTGGCGGCACCACGGCGGCCGGGGCGGGGTGCTCTCCGCGCTCCACCCGCAGGAGCGGCTCGTCCTCGTCCTCCGGCTGTACGAGGGAGTCGCCGAGGAGCAGGTGGCGGCCCAGCTCGGACTGCCGGAGACCCGGGTGCGGGCGGTCCACGCCCGCGCGGTGGCCGCACTGCGGGCCGCCGCCCGGGGCGGCGCGGGGACGCCCGGCGGGAGGACCGCCGCGTGAGCCGTCACGAGGACGGCCCGTGAGCCGCCACGAGGACAAGGAGGCGGCGGTACGGCGGCTGCTCGACACCCCGCATCCACCCGTCCCGGGAGGCCTCGCCGCCGAGGCCGCGGAGCGCGGCGCCCGGCTGCTGCGGCGGAACAGGGCGGCCCGCCGGGCCGCGTGGACGCTGTTCGCGCTCGCGGTGCTCGCCTTCGTGCTGTGGGCGTCGACGGTCCAGCCCTGGGAGGTCCCGGTGGAGACCACGCCGCCGTTCGACGGGCTGTGACGACGGTCCTAGCCTGGAAGAGGGACCTGTCCGCAGGGCCGTCAGGAGGTCGTCATGGCCAGGAAAGCAACCGACTGCCGGGACACCCCGAGTGTCTCCGGCTGCTCGCTCTACATGGCGGGCGAGGAGGAGGAGCTCGTACGGGCCGCCGTCCAGCACGTGGTCACCGTCCACGAGCACCAGGACAGTCCCGAACTGCGCGAGGAGATCCGGGCCTCGATGAAGGACCCGCTGCCCGGCACCTGACCCGCCGCCCGGGGACGCTGGGGGGCCGCTGCACGACGGCCGGGCGCCGGTGGGCCGCTGTACGACGGGCCGGGCGGACGCCCCCTCCCAGGGGAGCGCCCGCCCGGCCCGCGGCGACTAGCCCAGCGCCTGACGCAGGTCGGCAAGCAGGTCGTCGACGTTCTCGATGCCCACCGAGAGGCGGACGAGGTCGGCCGGTACCTCCAGGGCGGAGCCCGCGACGCTCGCGTGGGTCATCCGGCCCGGGTGCTCGATGAGGGACTCGACGCCGCCGAGGGACTCACCGAGGGTGAAGAGCTGCGCACGGTTGCAGACCTCGACGGCCGCCTCTTC
Source organism: Streptomyces sp. adm13(2018) (assembly GCF_008042145.1). GTDB lineage: Bacteria > Actinomycetota > Actinomycetes > Streptomycetales > Streptomycetaceae > Streptomyces. Next base: position 355,076 of record NZ_RDBH01000141.1, on the reverse strand, counting down.
GCCGCCCTCCACACGGAACGAGATCATGCCGCCGAAGGACCGCATCTGCTTGGCGGCGACCTCGTGGCCCGGGTGCTCCGGCAGGCCCGGGTAGAGGACCTGGGAGACCTTCGGGTGCTGGACCAGCATCTCGACGATCTTCTCGGCGTTCTCGCTGTGCCGGTCCATGCGGACCGCGAGGGTCTTGATGCCGCGCAGCACGATCCACGAGTCGAAGGGGCCGGCGACCGCGCCCATGGCGTTCTGGTGGTACGCGAGCTCCTCGCCGAGCGCCTCGTCGGCCGTCACGAGCGCGCCGCCGACGACGTCCGAGTGGCCGCCCATGTACTTGGTGAGGGAGTGCACGACGACGTCCGCGCCGAGCGCCAGCGGCTGCTGGAGGTACGGCGAGGCGAAGGTGTTGTCGACGACGAGCTTCACGCCGGCCTGGCGGGCCACGCCCGCGATCGCCTCGATGTCGGTGATGCCGAGCAGCGGGTTGGACGGGGTCTCGACCCAGATCAGCTTGGTGCGCTCGTTGACGGCGGAGCGGACCGCCTCGACGTCGGAGGTGTTCGCGACGGAGAAGTCGACGCCCCAGCGCTGCACGACCTTGGCGAAGAGCCGGAAGGTGCCGCCGTAGGCGTCGTTCGGGATGACCACGTGGTCGCCGGGCGCGAGGAGCGCGCGCAGCAGGCAGTCCTCGGCGGCCAGGCCCGAGGCGAAGGCGAGACCGCGGCGGCCGCCCTCCAGGGCCGCCAGGTTCTCCTCCAGCGCGGTACGGGTGGGGTTCGCGCTGCGGCTGTACTCGTAACCGCCGCGCAGCCCGCCCACGCCGTCCTGCTTGTAGGTGGACACCTGGTAGATGGGCGGGACGACCGCGCCGGTCAGCGGGTCGGCGGTGTTGCCCGCGTGGATCGCACGGGTCTCGAAGCTCTGGTGAGAGTGCTGGTCGCTCATGTGTCAGGAGCGTAGTCCTGAGCGGCCCCCGGTGCCGCGATCGTCTCATCCTGCGTCCTGGACAATGGACACATGGAGATTCTCTGGTTCCTGATCGCCCTGGGGCTGCTGTTCGGCGTCCTCGGCCCCTACCTGCTGCGCCGCCGCGGTGGCGGGATCCGCCAGGTCGCGCCGGGCGCACCGGACGCGGCGGACCCGGAGGCGTACGGATTCGTGCGCCAGGAGGACCAGGACGTGCGGCTTCCGGGCGCGGACGACGAGCTGCTGCACGTGCTGGACGTCGTCCAGGCCACCCAGGACTGGCGGGCCGCGTCGCGGCTGCTCGCCGCCACCGACGCGGACGGCGAAGTGCGCTGGCAGCGCGTACAGGCGTTCGCGGGCGCCGCGTCCCTCGAACTCCAGGAGCGGCCGGGCGTCGGCGGCGCCTGGCTGCGGACCTGGCGGGCGGAGGCCCCGAAGGACGCGGGCGGCGCGGCCGTGCACGGCGAGTTCCTGGTGCAGCAGGCCTGGCGCTCCTCGGCGGCCGGGACCGAGGACTTCCGGATCATCCTGGAGGAGGGGCGGAAGGTCACCGAGGAGGCGGCGCTGCTCGCCCCGGGCGACCCCGTCCCGTACATCACGCAGCTGGCCGTGGCCCGCGGTCTGGGCTACAGCCACGAGGAGTTCGACCAGGTGTGGGCGCGGGTCATCGACCGGGCGCCGCAGCACATGGGCGCCCATCTCGCGGCGCTGCACTACTGGTGCGAGAAGTGGCACGGCTCGCGCGAGGAGGCCGACCACTTCGCGACGACGGCCGCGGCACGCGCCCCGCGGGGTTCGCTGCTGGCGGCGCTCCCGCTGTTCGCGGTGTACGAGCACGTGCCGGACATGGTGCTGGTGCGGGACTTCTTCCGTACGGCCGTGGTGTCGAAGGCGCTGGACGGCGCGCTGTACGCGGTGCACTCGGCCCGGCCCGACGACCCGATGCTGGCGCACGTACGCCATCTGCTCGTCTGGTTCCTGGTGCGCGGGGAGCGCTGGGCGGAGGCGATGCACCAGCTGGTGAAGGTCGACGGGCACGTGGGCTCGGTGCCGTGGACGCTGAGCGGGGACCCGGCGGCGGAGTTCACGGTCTTCCGCAACCTGGCGGTGGCGGGGTACGAGGCGAACGGCGGCAACCCGGCGACGCTGCCGCGCTGACCCCCCCGAGCAGGCCCTGCGCGGCCGCCCCGAGCCGGAGTTCGCCGTTCCCGAGCGCCACACCGTCCTKGGCAACCCGCTCCTCGGCCCGTACCCGGAGGGCCTGGAGGTCGCCGACGTCGCCCTCGGCTGCTTCTGGGGCGCCGAGCGGAAGTTCTGGCAGACCGACGGCGTCTGGACGACCCTCGTCGGCTACCAGGGCGGCTCCACGCCGAACCCGGCCTACGAGGAGGTCTGCTCGGGCCTGACCGGTCACACCGAGGCCGTCCGGGTCGTCTTCGACCCGTCGAAGGTCTCGTACGAGTCCCTCCTGAAGCTCTTCTGGGAGTCGCACGACCCGACCCAGGGCTTCCGCCAGGGAAACGACGTGGGCACCCAGTACCGCTCGGCCCTCTACCCCCACTCCCCCGCCCAGGCGGCGGCCGCCGAGGCCTCCCGCGCGGCCTACCAGCAGGTCCTGACGCGCTCGGGCTACGGCACGATCACCACGGAGATCCTCCCGGCGGAGGGCCGCCCGCTCTACCCGGCGGAGGGCTATCACCAGCAGTACCTGGACAAGAATCCGGCGGGCTACTGCGGTATCGGCGGCACGGGCGTCTCCTGCCCGATCGGCGTGGCGAAGACCGACGGCTGACGGTCCGGGGACGGGATCCGCCGTCGCGAAAAGGCGCGGCGGTCCCGCACCCCGGTGGCTACACTCGCCGCCATGGGTGCCTTGTACTTCTTTCTCTGATTCCGGCCGAGGACACGGTCCGACCCGCTGATCCGCCGCCCCCGGGGCGCGGCAGTGGTGGTCCCGGTGTCCCCTTCGCGGCCCGAACGCCCCCCAGCACCCAGGGAAAGATCCCATGCGCGACCGCGCCCAGTTGACCCTGAAAGACGTCTCCAAGTCCTACGGGGACCGCTCCGTCCTCGACCAGCTCACGCTCACCGTCCGACCGGGCGAGAAGGCCGCCGTCATCGGGGAGAACGGCTCCGGCAAGTCCACCCTGCTCCGGCTCCTGGCCGGGGCCGAGGCGCCCGACACCGGCGAGGTGACCGTCCGCTTCCCCGGCGGCGTCGCCCGTCTCGCCCAGACGCTCGCCGAGACCCTCGGCCTCGGGCCCGAGCACACCGTGCGGCACGCCGTCGACGCGGCCCTCGCCGAACTCCGTTCCATGGAACGGGAGATGCGGGCCGCCGAGGAGACGCTCGGCTCCGCGACACCCGCGGAACTCCTCGCTTACGGGGAACTCGCCGCCCGCTACGAGGAGCGCGGCGGCTACCAGGCCGACGCCCGGGTGGACGCCGCCCTGCACGGCCTCGGCCTCGGTCACGTGCCGTACGGGCGGCACGTCGGCACGCTCTCCGGCGGCGAGCAGTCACGGCTCGCCCTCGCCTGCGTCCTCGCCTCGGGCGCCGAGCTGCTGCTCCTCGACGAACCGACCAACCACCTCGACCGCGCGGCCGCCGGCTGGCTGGAGGAACGGCTGCGCACCCACCGCGGCACCGTGGTCGCGGTCACCCACGACCGGGCGTTCCTGGAGGGCATGGCGACCACGATCCTGGAGGTCGACCGGGACACCCGCGCGGTGACCCGGTACGGCGACGGCTGGTCCGGCTACCGCGCGGCGAAGGCCGCGGACCGTCGCCGCCGGGTGCGGGAGCACGAGGAGTGGCGGGAGGAGCTGGCCCGTACCGAGGAGCTGGTGGCGGCGGCAGGGCAGCGGCTCGCGGGGGCCGGGAAGGACCCCGGGCAGGGCTTCGGCAAGCACCGCCGCTCGCACGAGAACAAGCTGTCGGGCCAGGTCAGGGCGGCCCGAATCAGGCTGGAGCAGCTACGGAGGTCCCCGGTCCCGGCCCCGCCGGAACCTCTGCGGTTCACGGCCCGGATCACGACGGCGGGCACTGGCGGCGAGGGAGGCTCCGTCGCCGGCGCGGCCGGCGGGCCGCTGGTCGACGGGCCGCTCGCCGCCGGGCCGCTCGTCACCGGTCGGTCGCCGGTCGACGAGCCGCTGGTCACCGGGCGGTCGCCGGCCGCCGGGCCGCTCGTCGAGCTCGTCGGCGTCGCCGTCGGCGAGCGCCTGCGGATCGACGCGCTGCGGGTCTCCCCCGGGGACCGGCTGCTCGTCTCCGGGCCCAACGGCGCCGGCAAGTCGACCCTGCTCCGGGTCCTCTCCGGGGACCTGCGTCCCGACCGCGGGACGGTCGGCCGTTCGGGCCGGGTCGGCCGGCTGCGCCAGGAGCTGCCCGCCGTGCCGTCGCCGAAACCGCTGCTCACGGAGTACGCGGCCGGACGCCCCGGTCCGCCCGAGGAGCACGCGGCGGAGCTGCTCGCCCTCGGGCTCTTCCGGGAGGAGGACCTGTCCGTGCCGGTGACGCGGCTCTCGGTGGGCCAGCAGCGCCGACTGGAGCTGGCCCGGCTGGTGACCCGGCCGGTCGACCTGCTGGTCCTGGACGAGCCGACCAACCATCTGGCGCTCTCCCTGGTGGAGGACCTGGAGGCGGCCCTCGCCGTCTTCCCGGGCGCGGTGGTCGCGGTCTCCCACGACGAGCGCTTCCGGGCGGGCTTCGGCGGCCGGCGGCTGGAGCTCCGCTCAGGCCTGGTGGCCTGACGCGGCCCGCAGCGCCGCGGCCGTCACCGCCGGGTCGTAGCCGTCGGCGACGCCCTCGATCAGCAGGATGTCGCCGGCCATGTGGCGGGCGCGGAGCGGTATGAGGGCCTGGTAGGCGGCGGAGTCGTACCAGGCGCGGGCGTCGTCGTAGGACGGGAAGCCGATGACCACGAGGGCGCCCGGCCAGTCGCCCTCGCGGACCTCGCGGGCGGGTGCGCCGTGCACGAGGAAGCGGCCTCCGAAGGGGTCCAGGGTGCTCTGGACGCGCTCCATGTAGGTGAAGACCTCCTCGTCGAGGACGGGCTTCGGGTGCAGGTTTCCGATGGCGTATGCGGTCATGACGCAAGAGTGCCGGGGCATGGCCCACGGGGTCGATTACCCCGGAGGTCATGCCCCGGCGACGCGGCGCGCGGTGCCTCAGGCGGCCGCACGCGGGCCCGTGCGCAGGGCACCGTACGCGGGCGGAGGCGTCCGATGCGGGCGGCGTACGCAAGCCCCGTGCGCAGGCGCCGCACGCGGGCTCAGCCGTCCTGTGCAGGCCCCGTGCGCAGGCTCAGCCGTCCCGTGCAGGCGCCGTACGCGGGCGCCGGCGTCCAGTTGCACGCGCGGTACGCGGCCCCCCGTGTCCAGGCGCCGTTCGCAGGCCGCACACAGGGCCCGCGTCCGGCGCGCGCCCGCAGGCGTCAGATCGTCGACGCGTCGATCACGAAGCGGTAGCGGACGTCGCTCGCGAGCACCCGCTCGTAGGCCTCGTTGACCTGCTCGGCGCGGATCACCTCGATCTCCGCCCCGAGGCCGTGCTCGGCGCAGAAGTCGAGCATCTCCTGCGTCTCACCGATGCTGCCGATCATGGAGCCCGCGAGGGTCTTGCGGCCGCCGATGAGGGAGAAGAGGTTGACGGAGACGGGCTCCTCGGGGGCGCCGACGTTCACCAGCGCGCCGTCGGTCCTGACCAGGCTCAGGTAGGCGTTGAAGTCCAGCGGCGCGGAGACCGTGGAGATCACCAGGTCGAAGGTGCCGGCCAGCTCGGTGAAGGTGGCGGGGTCGCTGGTGGCGTAGTAGTGGTCGGCGCCCAGCTTCAGTCCGTCCTCCTGCTTCTTGAGGGACTGGCTGAGGACGGTCACCTCGGCACCGAGCGCGTGGGCGATCTTGACGCCCATGTGGCCGAGACCGCCGAGGCCGACGATCGCGACCTTCTTGCCAGGGCCGGCCTTCCAGTGGGCGAGCGGCGAGTAGAGCGTGATGCCGGCGCAGAGCAGCGGCGCGGCCTCGTCGAGGTCGATGCCCTCGGGGATGCGCAGGGTGTAGTTCTCGTCGACGACGATGTGGCTGGAGTAGCCGCCGTAGGTGGGGTCGCCGTTCTTGTCGAGGGCGTTGTACGTACCGGTGCCGCCGGTGACGCAGTACTGCTCCAGGCCCTGGCGGCAGTAGGCGCACTCGCGGCAGGAGTCGACGAAGCAGCCGACGCCGACCCGGTCGCCGACCTGGAACCGGCTGACCCCGGAGCCGACCTCGGTGACGATGCCGGCGATCTCGTGGCCGGGGACCATCGGGAAGATGCCCTCGCCCCAGCCGTTGCGTGCCTGGTGGATGTCGGAGTGGCAGATTCCGGCGTACTTGATCTCGATGAGGACGTCGTGCTCGCCGACCGGCCGGCGCGGCACGGTGGTGCGCTCCAGCGGGGCGTCGGCGGCGGGTGCGGCGTACGCGGGGACGGTGGTCACGTTCGTGGTCATGGCTCCAGCCTGCGCGCCGGCGGCGGCATCACCCAGCCCCCTGTTCTGCCTACGTCCAGCGTTCCTACCACTGGCAGGGACAGGCACAGCGGTCCGTCGGGGCGCACGACCTGGGATAATCGGGACGCATGGATCTCAGTGCCGAACTCAGCGAATTCCTGCGCTCGCGCCGGGCCCGGCTGAAGCCGGAGGACGTGGGTCTGCCGGAGTTCGGGCGGCATCGCCGGGTGCCGGGGCTGCGCCGGGAGGAGCTGGCGCAGCTGGCCGGGGTGTCGGTGGCGTACTACACCCGGCTCGAACAGGGCAACGGCCGCAATGTGTCCCTGGAGGTCCTCGACTCGATCGCGCGGGCGCTGCGGCTGAGCGACACGGAGCGGGCGCATCTGGAGCACCTGGCCAAGCCGACGGCGAAGAAGAAGCAGCACCGGGCGGCGATCGCCCGCCCGCAGCAGGTGCGGCCGGGGCTGCGGCACCTGCTGGACGCGATGGTGGACGTCCCGGCGTTCGTGGTGGGCCGGCGGCTGGACGTGCTGGCCTGGAACCGGATGGCGCGGGCGCTGATGGGCGACTTCGAGGCGATGGACCCGGCGGAGCGCAATGTGGCCCGGATGGTGTTCCTGGGGCCCAACGCGCACGATCTGTACCGGGACTGGGAGTGCAAGGCGACCGAGGTGGTGAGCGTGCTGCGGTTGTACGCGGGCTGCTACCCGGAGGATCCGGCGCTGCTGGCGCTGGTCGGGGAGCTGTCGGTGCGCAGCGAGGCGTTCCGCTCGCTGTGGGCGGCGCACACCGTCGCGGACAAGGGGCACGGGACGAAGGTGCTGCGGCATCCGCTGGTGGGCGAGATGACGTTGTCGTACGAGAGCATGCAGGTGGCGGGCGGGGATCCGGACCTGGTCCTCATCACGTACCAGGCGGAGCCGGGCTCGGCGTCGGCGGACGCGCTGCGGCTGCTCGCGCAGTGGGGCGTGGACGAACCGGCGGACACGCTGACGTGAGGGAAGGACCGCTCCGTGACGTGACGGAAGGAACGCCTTCGTGACGTGACGGAAGGGCCCCCTCCGCCAGGAGGGGGCCCTTCCGTCAGCGCCCGTGTGCGTCCGGGGTGGATCAGGCCGCGGAGCCGGCCTTCCAGTCCGCCCAGCTCATGTTCCATCCGTTGAGGCCGTTGCTCGGGGAGATCGTCTTGTCCTTGGAGTTCTTGACGATCACGACGTCGCCGACGATCGAGTGGTCGTACAGCCAGGCGGCCTGCTGGTTCGGGTCGCCGGCGCCCTTGACGTCGTTCAGGCCGACGCAGCCGTGGCTGGTGTTGGCCGAGCCGAAGATCGAGTCCGGGCCCCAGTAGTTGCCGTGGATGAAGGTGCCAGAGGTGGACAGCCGCATGGCGTGCGGCACGTCCTTGATGTCGTACTCGCCCTTGCCGTCGTCGTCGGTGAAGCCGACGGTCGCGCCGTTCATCCGGGTCTCCTTGAACTTCTCGGAGATCACCATCTGACCGTTGTAGGTCGGGTTGTCCGGGGAGCCGGCGGAGATCGGGATGGTCTTGATCGTCTTGCCGTCCTGGGTGACCGTCATGGTCTTGGTCGCGACGTCGACGGTGGAGACCTGGTTGCGGCCGATCTTGAAGGTGACGGTCTTCTGCTGGACGCCGAAGACGCCGTCGGCGCCCTCGACGCCGTCGAGGTCGAGCTTGAGGGTGACGGTCGAGCCCTCGGTCCAGTAGTCGTCCGGGCGGAAGTCGAGGCGGGTGCCGTCGAACCAGTGCCCCACGACCTCCTGGCCGGTGCTGGAGGTGACGGTGATGCCGCCCTGGACGGCCTTCTTGTCGGTGATCGCCTTGTTGAAGTTGATCGAGACCGGCATGCCGACGCCGACGGTCGAGCCGTCCTCGGGCGTGAAGTTGCCGATGAAGCTGTTGGCCTTGGAGACCGTGGTGAACGAGGAGTTCTCGTGCGCCTCCAGGCCCTCCGCGTCCGTGGCGGTCGCGGCGATCTTGTAGACCGTGGAGCGCTCCAGCTGGCCGGTCGGCTTCCAGCTCAGGCCGTCGGCGGCTATCTCACCCTCGACGGCCTTGCCCTCGGCGGAGGTCATGACGACCTCGGTGAGCTTGCCCTCGGCTACGGAGACCTTGGCGTCGTTGTTGATGGAGGCGTTCTGCGCGCCGTTCTTCGGCGAGATCGTGATCTTCGCCTTGGAGGTCTTCTGCGCGGCCGCCTCGTCGACCTGGGCCTGTGACTGTGGCGTCGCTGAGCCGGAGGTGCCCTTGTCCTCGTCGCTGCACGCCGAGAGCACCAGCACACCGCTGAGCACGGCGGCCGCGGCGGCCAGGCTCCTGCGGCGGCGCTTGCCGTCCGTCATCACACGCTTCTCCATCGTCGCCGGTTCCCTGCCAACTTCTTGTATGAACGCCCATGACACCCCGTCCGGTTCCGGAAGCGGAGCGTTTGTGGGCAAGACCACTGATCGACACGCTCACCGGTCCCGTCCGGTTCCCGGAACCCCAGTGGCCCCCGTCACCCTTCGTGCCGCTTGCGCACCACGGGCCCCGGGACGCCGTCCCGGGGCCCGCGAACAGGTCGGATACCGGTCTACGACCGGTCGTCGTCGTCTTCCTCCTGCCCATCTTCCTCGTCGAGATCCCACTCCAGCGCATCGGGGTCGTACTCGATCTCCTCACTGCTCCAGGAGGCCTGGACCATCTCGATGCCGGGGACGTCGCGGATCAGGTCGAAGGGCTCGACGAGGTGGGCGAGGGCCTCCGCGCTGTCCTCGTTCGCGGCGGCGCGGGCGGGGACCCGCTCCTCCTCGGGCATGAACGGGTCGGCGTCGATCCGGGCCTCGGCGGCGGCGGCCAACTCGGCCGGTCCGTCGATCTCCAGGACCACATCGACCCGAAGGCGTACATAGCGCGGTGCGTCAGAAGTGCTCATGGGTCGGAGCGTAGGCGCACGGGGGCTCCCGGCTTTCCCACGACCCGCTGTGTTCATTAGCATCGGCGCACCGACCAATTCGCGGTTTCCGCAAGGGGGATCGAAATTTCCGTGTCCGCCGCCCGCCGACCACTGCTGACCGCGACCACCGCGGGCATGCTGCTGTGCGCCCTGTGGTTCGTACCGTCCGCCAACGCCACCGACGAGCGGGGCGGGATGCGGATCGGGGTGACCCGGGACGGCCCCGCCGTGGACGGCGGGCACCTCGCCGAGACCGGCGACCGGAACACCACGTCGTACCTGCTCGGCGGTACGGGCTTCCTCGGCGTGGGGGCGGGATTCGTGGCGCTGGCGATGCACCGCCGCGACCGGACGTCCTGACCGTACGCACGACAGGCGCAGCACGTGAGGGCCCGCCCCGGGAAGTCCGGAACGGGCCCTCACGTCATGATCGGGGTGCTGCCGACGAGGCTCTAGGCGAGCGGTCCGGTGACCGGCTCGACCGCGGCGACCAGGCGGCCCTCGCGGACGAAGTCGTCGGCGGCCGCCAGGTCGGGGGCGAGGAACCGGTCCGGGCCGGGGCCCTGGACGCCGGCCGCGCGCAGGGCCTCGATGGCGGCGGCGGAGGCGGGGGCCGGGGACAGCCCGTGGCGGAGCTCGATGCCGCGGGTGGCGGCGTACAGCTCGACCGCGATGATCCGGTTCAGGTTGCCGATCGCGGTGCGCAGCTTGCGGGCGGCGGACCAGCCCATGGAGACGTGGTCCTCCTGCATCGCGGAGGACGGGATGGAGTCGGCGGAGGCCGGGACGGCGAGCCGCTTCATCTCGCTGACCAGGGCGGCCTGGGTGTACTGGGCGATCATCAGGCCCGAGTCGACGCCGGCGTCGTCGGCGAGGAAGGGCGGGAGGCCGTGCGAGCGGTTCTTGTCGAGGAGCCGGTCGGTGCGGCGCTCGGCGATGGAGCCGAGGTCGGCGGCGGCGATGGCGAGGAAGTCGAGGACGTACGCGACGGGGGCGCCGTGGAAGTTGCCGTTGGAGCGGACCTGACCGTCGGGGAGGACCACCGGGTTGTCGACGGCGGCGGCCAGCTCGCGCTCGGCGACGAGCAGGGCGTGGGCCATGGTGTCGCGGCCGGCGCCGGCGACCTGGGGGGCGCAGCGCACCGAGTAGGCGTCCTGGACGCGGGGGGCCTCGCCGCTCTGGAAGTGGCCGGTGAGCTCGGAGCCCTTGAGTACGGCGAGCATGTTGGCGGCGGAGGCGGCCTGGCCCGGGTGCGGGCGGATGGCGTGCAGCTCGGGTTCGAGGACCTTCTGGGTGCCGAGGAGGGCTTCGAGGGAGAGCGCGGCGGTGATGTCGGCCGACTTGTAGAGGGTGTCGAGGTCGGCGAGGGCCATGACCAGCATGCCGAGCATGCCGTCGGTGCCGTTGAGGAGGGCGAGGCCCTCCTTCTCCTTGAGCTCGACGGGGGTGATGCCGTGGGCGGCGAGCAGTTCGCCGGCGGGCCGCAGCTCGCCGTCGGGGCCCTCGGCGTCGCCTTCGCCCATGAGCGCGAGCGCGCAGTGGGAGAGCGGCGCGAGGTCGCCGGAGCAGCCGAGGGAGCCGTACTCGTGCACGACCGGGGTGATGCCGGCGTTGAGGACGTCCGCCATGGTCTGGGCGACCTCGGGGCGTACGCCGGTGTGGCCGGAGGCGACGGTCTTGAGCCGCAGGAACATCAGGGCGCGGACGACCTCGCGCTCGACGCGCGGGCCCATGCCGGCGGCGTGCGAGCGGACGATGTTGCGCTGGAGCTGGGCGCGGAGGTCATGGCCGATGTGCCGGGTGGCGAGCGCACCGAAGCCGGTGGAGACCCCGTAGACGGGCTCGGGCTTGGCGGCGAGGGCGTCGACGATGTTGCGGGCGGCGGCCAGGGCCTCCACGGCCTCGGGCGACAGCTCGACGCGGGCGCCGTGGCGGGCGACGTCGATGACGTCCTGCGGGGTCGTGCCGGACGTGCCGAGGACGACGACTGTCTGCATATCCATATTCAGCACCCTACGGATTGAAGACCAACCTGTCACTAGGGGAACGGTCACCGGCTCGACGGGGGACGACCCCTTACGGGACCACGAGCGCCGACGGCAGGGACCAGGGCTGTCCGGCGGGTGATCACCGGCGGGGTCCCAGTCTGCCGCCCGGGGGCACCGACGGCACGGGAGGCGGCGCCGGGCGGCAGACTGGGACCC
>NZ_RDBH01000141.1:326245-343370 GCF_008042145.1 Streptomyces sp. adm13(2018) | reverse complement strand
CCCGAGGACGCCACCCCGCAGGCCACGCCCTCCCCCAGTTCCAGCTCCGCCGCCCGTACGCAGAGCTCCTCGGCGACCGCCACCACCTCGTCCGCCGTCGGGCCGACCGTGAGGAGGCAGAACTCGTCGCCGCCGAGGCGGGCGGCCAGCGCGCCGGGGAGCATCGCCCCGCAGCGGGAGAGGACGGAGCCGAAGCGTTCGAGGAGGCGGTCGCCGACCGCGTGCCCGTGCGTGTCGTTGACCCGCTTGAGGCCGTTCAGGTCGCAGACCATCAGGCTGACGACGGACCCGTCCGCCCGGTAGCGCTCGATCGCCTCGTCCAGGCGGGTGTCGACGGCCCGGCGGTTGGCCAGTCCCGTCAGCGGGTCGGTGAAGGCCAGCTTCCGTACCTCCTCCAGGCGCTCCGCCTGGGCGATGCCCGCCGCCACCACCGCCGCCAGCACCGTGGCGAAGTCGGCGTCCGCCCGGGTGAAAGGTTTCTCCTGCGGTGACCGGGCCACGTACAGCTCTCCCCACGCGCGCCCGTGCAGCACGATCGGGGCCACGACGCAGCTTCCCCGCCCGCGCCGGCGCAGCCCCGCCACCCGCCCGGTCCGGACCGGGTCGTCGGCGGTCTCCACCCACGCGGACGGAGACCCGCCGCCCGCCCACTGCTCGTGCAGGAACTCGGTGATCTCGGGGAACTGGTGCACCGGATACGTCTCCGAGTCCGGGAACTCCTCCTCGCCCGGGGCCCGCTCCCCGGCGTTCACCAGGACCTTGAGCCGACCGTGGTCCCGCTGCCAGACGGAGAGGGCGGCGAAGGCTCCGTCGAGCCCCTCGCAGGACCCGAGCGCCGCCGCCCGCCAGAACTCGCGTGGAGTGTGCGCCGCCGCCATCCCCTGCGCCAGCGCCACTACGGCCCGCAGCCGTCCGTCCTCACCCATCCCTCCAGCTTAGGGAGGTTCGGGGCGTTTTCCCCTCGGGGCGTCACCGTGCGTGACAAACGGTACGGAACCGCGGGAATCACTCCCCGGGCCAGTTCGGCTTCCGCTTCTCGTTGAAGGCCGCGACACCCTCCGCGCGGTCCCCGGAGAACGCCACCGAACGCCACGCCGCGTCCTCGACCTCCAGACCCGCCCGCAGGTCCAGGCCCTGGCCCAGCCGCATGGCCTTCTTCGCGGCCCGCAGCCCGACCGGCGAGTTCGCCGCGATCCGGCCGGCCAGCTCCAGGGCCGCCGTCCGCGCGTCCTCCTCCAGGAGGTCGACCAGGCCCAGCTCACGGGCCTCCGCGGCCTCCACCCGGCGGGCCGTGAAGACCAGCTCGGCGGCGCGCGCCGCACCCACCCGGCGCGGGAGCAGCTGCGTACCGCCGCCGCCCGGGATGACGCCCACGGAGACCTCGGGGAGGCCGACCACGGCGGTCGCGTCGGCCACGATCACGTCGCAGGCGAGCGCCAGTTCGAAGCCGCCGCCGAGGGCGAAGCCGTGCACGGCGGCGACGGTCGGCATGGGCAGTTCCAGGACGCCGGTGTAGGCGGCGCGGGCGGTCGGCCGCTGGCGGACCAGTTCGGCGTCGGTGAAGGAGTTGCGCTCCTTGAGGTCGGCGCCGACGCAGAAGGCCCGGTCGTTCGACGAGGTCAGCACGGTGACGCGGACGGAGGCGTCGGCGGCGAGCGCCGCGCATGCGGCGCCGAGGGAGCGGGCCATCTCCGAGGAGACGGCGTTCATCGCCTTGGGCCGGTCGAGGACCAGCTCGGCGACGTGTCCGTCCCCGCCCTTCCTGACCACCACGAACTCACCAAAGCGCTGCTCGGACATGCCGCACACCCTCCCGGTCAAGGCCTGTTAACGGCTGTTAACAGACGTTCACCGGAGATCCTAGGTGGGGCGGCGGGTCAGGAGCCAGGGTTCGACGACGCCCAGGCCGCGGACGGGCCGCTGCCACATCGGCTGGAGCGCGAAGCGGTACGTGGCGGCCCGGCGGCCCTCCTTCTCGGCGAGGGCGGCCTCCTCGGCGGCCTCCGTCTCCGAGACGGGCGCCTCCCCGGTCCTGGACAGCTCCTCGGCGAGCGCGCCGTCGACGAGGACGGCGTCCTTCGGCGCTATCGAGGTGAGGCGGCTCGCCAGGTTCACGGTGGTGCCGAAGACATCGCCCATCCGGGTCGTCACGGTGCCGAAGGCGATGCCGACGCGGAGGGCGGGCATCGTCTCGTCGTGGCTGAGCGTCTCGATGAGGCGCAGGGCGATCTCGGCGGCGGTGCCGGCGTCGTCGGCCGCGTACAGCACCTCGTCGCCGAGGGTCTTGATGAGCCGGCCGCCGTGTGCGGCGACCAGGTCGGCGCAGGTGGTCTCGAAGGCCTCGACGAGTTCGCCGAGCTCCTCCTCCTCCAGGCGGCGGGTCAGCCGGGTGAAGCCGACGAGGTCGGCGAAGCCGACGGCGAGCCGCCGGTCGACCATCTCCTCGTCGTCGGCGGCCTGCACGAGGACCCGCCCGGTCGCGGCGGCGAGCTGGCGCCGCCACACGTAGATGAGGAACTCCTCCAGCTCGGGCAGGAGCAGCTCGACCAGGGGGTACGTGACCTCGGTGCGGGTCATGCCGGGCTCGGGCGGCTCGGTGAGGCCCTCCAGGAAGGAGTCGATCTGCCATTCGGCGAGCCGGGCGGTGGTCTGCCCGGTGGACCGGGCGACCTGCACGGCCATCGGCTCGCTGAGCAGCCCGGCCTCGACGAGACCGGCGAGGCGGCGCAGGGCGAGGACGTCGGCCTCGGTGAGCGCCTTGGCCTGGCCGATGTCGGCGAAGCCCATGGCGCGCCAGAAGCGGGAGGCGAGCTCCATGGAGACGCCGGCGGTGCGGGCGGCCTGGAAGGGGGTGTAGCGGCGGTCCGCGCCGAGGATGAGCTGTTCGAGGCGGATGGCGAGCGGATCGTCGCTCGGCTCGGCCGTGTGGTCGACCTCGTGATGGGGGGTGGGGTACGCGGGGGGCTCGGGCGCTCGGCCCTCGTTCTCGTCGTCGACGGTCACCGGCCGCCTCCTGCCCGTTCCCTGCCCACTTGCCCTGCCGATCTGTAGCCCTGGATCGCGGTCCACGATACGGCAGGTGTGGCTTGGCTCACGCGCTTACGGCTTTCGCCCCTGTTTCGCGGTCACGGATCGTGCGGGGAGGCGCGGTACGCGGGCTCTCCGGGGGCGTACGCCCCGGGGGTGCGCCGCGCGTGTCGCCCGGCCCCGCACCCCACGACCGTACGCCCCGGGGTGCGGGCCGGGCCCTCGCAGCCGTTCGCCTCAGAGCCCGGGCCCGGGCGCCCGGCCCCGTCCGTCACGTCAGCCGGTCGCCCGCAGGTGGACGATGTCGCCCGCGCCGACCGCCTCCGTGCCGCCGCCCTCCGTGGCGACGACCAGGCGGCCGTCGCCGTCCAGGGCGACCGCCTCGCCCTCCAGCATCCGCTCGCCCGGGAGGTCGGCCCTGACGCGTCGGCCGAGGGTGGCGCAGCCGGCCGCGTAGGTGGCCTGGAGGCCGGAGGCGGCGGGGTCCCCGTCGGCCCGGGTCCAGTCGCCGTACCACTCGCCGAGGGAGCGCAGGACGGCCCGCAGGAGGGTGTCGCGGTCGGTGGAGACGGCTCCGGCGAGGAGGAGGGAGCCGGCGGCGGGGACGGGCAGTTCGTCCTCGCGGAGGGTGACGTTGATGCCGAGGCCGACGACGACGGCGTCCGCGCCAGCGCGCTCGGCGAGGATGCCGCCGGCCTTGCGCTCCTCGCCCGCCACGGAGACCAGCAGGTCGTTGGGCCATTTGAGGGACATGTCGACTCCGGCGGCCTTCGCGAGGCCGGTCGCCGCGGCGACGCCGGTGAGCAGCGGGAGCCAGCCCCAGCGGTGGACCGGGACCCGCGGCTTGAGCAGGACGGAGAGGAAGAGTCCGGAGCGGGCGGGCGCGGTCCAGGTGCGGTCCAGGCGGCCGCGTCCGGAGGTCTGCTCCTCGGCGACGAGGACGGCTCCCTCGGGCAGCTCGTCGGCACGGGCGGCGAGGTCGCTGTTGGTGGATCCGGTGCCGGTGACCACGTCGAGGGAGGTCCACAGGCCGTCGGGGAGGACGAGGGCGCGGCGCAGTGCGGGGGCGTTCAGCGGGGGCCGGTCGAGGTCGGACCAGGGTCCGCCGGAGCCTTGGGAGGACGTCATGCAAGCCAGAGTAGGTGTGGCAAAGACCGCAGTGCCGAACCGTATCGGCGTGGATACGCTACGGCTCAGTAGGGCAGCAGTAGCCCATTCGTAGTCAACGAACCCCCCGTGACCAGGCAGGGAGCCGCATCCCGATGTCCGAGCCGGCAGAGCAGTACGAGATCGACATTCACACGACCGCGGGCAAGATCGCGGACCTCAAGCGCCGTATCGACGAGGCCACTCACGCCGGCTCGGAGCGTGCGGTGGAGAAGCAGCACGCGAAGGGGAAGCTGACCGCGCGCGAACGGATCGCGCTCCTCCTCGACGAGGGGTCCTTCGTCGAGCTGGACGAGCTGGCCCGGCACCGGTCGACCAACTTCGGCCTGGAGAAGAACCGTCCGTACGGAGACGGCGTCGTCACCGGCTACGGCACGGTCGACGGGCGGCCGGTGGCCGTCTTCTCGCAGGACTTCACGGTCTTCGGCGGCGCGCTCGGCGAGACGTACGGCCAGAAGATCATCAAGGTGATGGACTTCGCGCTGAAGACGGGCTGCCCGGTCGTCGGCATCAACGACTCCGGCGGCGCCCGCATCCAGGAGGGCGTGAGCGCGCTCGGCATGTACGGCGAGATCTTCCGCCGCAACACCCACGCCTCCGGGGTGATCCCGCAGATCTCGCTGGTCGTGGGCCCGTGCGCGGGCGGCGCGGTCTACTCGCCGGCGATCACCGACTTCACGGTGATGGTGGACCAGACCTCGCACATGTTCATCACGGGGCCGGACGTCATCAAGACGGTGACCGGTGAGGACGTGGGCTTCGAGGAGCTGGGCGGCGCGCGGACGCACAACGCGACGTCGGGCGTGGCGCACCACATGGCGGGGGACGAGAAGGACGCCATCGAGTACGTGAAGTCCCTGCTGTCCTACCTGCCGTCGAACAACCTCTCCGAGGCGCCGGCCTTCCCGGAGGCCGCGGACACCGAGGTGTCGGACGAGGACCGCGAGCTGGACGTGCTGATCCCGGACTCGGCGAACCAGCCGTACGACATGCACCGGGTCATCGAGCACGTACTGGACGACGGCGAGTTCCTGGAGACGCAGGCGCTGTTCGCGCCGAACATCCTGACCGGTTTCGGCCGGGTGGAGGGCTTCCCGGTCGGGGTGGTCGCCAACCAGCCGATGCAGTTCGCGGGCTGCCTGGACATCGACGCGTCCGAGAAGGCCGCGCGGTTCGTGCGCACCTGTGACGCCTTCAACATCCCGGTGCTGACGTTCGTGGACGTTCCGGGCTTCCTGCCGGGCGTGGACCAGGAGTACGGCGGCATCATCCGTCGCGGCGCGAAGCTGATCTACGCGTACGCGGAGGCCACGGTGCCGCTGATCACGGTGATCACGCGGAAGGCGTTCGGCGGCGCGTACGACGTGATGGGCTCCAAGCACCTGGGGGCGGACCTGAACCTGGCGTGGCCGACGGCGCAGATCGCGGTCATGGGCGCGCAGGGGGCGGTGAACATCCTGCACCGGCGGACGATCGCGGAGGCGGGGGACGCCGAGGAGACCGAGGCGACGCGGGCGCGGCTGATCCAGGAGTACGAGGACGCCCTGCTCAACCCGTACACGGCGGCCGAGCGCGGGTACATCGACGGGGTGGTCATGCCGTCGGACACGCGCCCGCAGATCGTGAAAGGGCTGCGTCAGCTGCGGACGAAGCGGGAATCACTGCCTCCGAAGAAGCACGGCAACATCCCGCTGTAGGTCTCCCCGGACGTGACCCTGCAAGGAGTCGACATGATCAAGGTCGTACGAGGAAACCCGACACCGGAGGAGCTGGCCGCCGCACTGGCGGTGGTTCAGGCGCGGGCCGCGGCGACGGCGGCTGCGTCCGCCGGGAGCGGCGGCCCGGCGGTGCCCGAGGGCTGGTCGGACCCGTCGCGGATCGCGCGCTCGGTGCGCCACCGGCCGGGCCCGCGGGCCTGGGCACGGTCGTACTGGCCGGTGTAGCCGGACCTGGACGGCGAGAAGGGCCGGACTCCCCCGTGGGGGTCCGGCCCTTCTCGCGTGCCCCACCCGTCACGTACGGCGCAGGAAGAGGCCGGCCAGGACGGCTCCGGCGGCGACGATGCCCGCGTTCACGAGGACGGCGAGGCCGATGCCGTCGAGGAGCACGGGCGAGGTGACCACGACGGCGCTCATGATCGGGGTGCCCATCGTGATGCCGATCTGCTGGGTCATGGTGGCGAGCCCGGTCGCGGTGCCCTGCTCGTGGTCCGGGATGCCGGAGGTGGCGGTGACCATGAAGCCGACGATCGCGAGCATGTTGCCGACGCCGCCCACGAAGGTCGCGGCGAGCAGCAGCCCGAGGCTGCCCTGGCTCTCGCCGAGTCCGTAGAGGGAGAGGGTGGCGACGGCCTGGAGGAGTCCGCCGGCGACGAGGGCCGTGCGGGCGCCGAAGCGGCCGATGAACCGGGAGGCGAAGACGCCGCCGAGGACGGTGCCGGCGCCGAGGACGCCGAAGGAGAGGCCGGCGGCGAGGGGGGAGAAGTCGAGGACGTCCTGGAGGTAGAGCGTCATCAGGAAGACCAGCGAGGTCTCGGTGACGAAGGCGACGAGCCCGGCGAGGTTGCCCCAGACGACGCTGCGGCGCTTGAGGATGTGGAGCGGGACGAGGGGGGCGGCGGCCCGGCGCTCGACGAGGACGAAGGCGATCAGGAGCGCGGCGCCGACGGTGAGGGCGATGAGSGCGGCGGGGTCGGTCCAGCCGTGCTCGCCGCTGACGGTCAGGCCGTAGACGAGGGCGAGCAGGCCGCCGGTGACGGTGACGGCGCCGGGCACGTCGAGGCGGGGGCGGACGGCCGGGCGGCTCTCGGCGAGGACGGCGGGGGCGACGAGGAGGACGGCGAGGGCCACCGGGACGTTGACGAGGAAGGCCCAGCGCCAGGAGAGCAGGTCGGTGAGGACGCCGCCGAGGATCGCGCCGGTGGTGAAGCCGGCGGACATGAGGGCGCCGTTCAGTCCGAGCGCGCGGGCCCGCWGCGGGCCCTCGGGGAAGGAGGCGGTGAGCAGGGAGAGTCCGGCGGGGGTGACGGCGGCGGTGGCGAGGCCCTGGGCGACGCGGGCGGCCATCAGCATCTCGGGGCCGGTGGCGAGGCCGCCGACGAGCGAGGAGACGCCGAGGAGCGCCATGCCGCCGAGGAAGAGCCGGCGGCGTCCGACGATGTCGGCGACGCGCCCGAAGAGCAGGGTGAAGCCGGCCGCCGCGAGGGCGAAGGCGGTGGCGATCCACTGGAGGCCGCCGAGGCTGAAGCCGAGTCCCTGCCCGATGGCGGGCAGGGCGACGTTCAGGATCGAGAAGTCGACGGCGAGCATGAACTGGGCGAGGAGGAGGACGACGAGGACGAGCCGCATCCGGCCGGTCATCCGCGCGTCGGTGGGCCCGGCGGTGGGCTCCTCCCGGGTCTGTGCGACCTCTTCGACCGGCTGGGGGTGATCCAGGGCAACCATGCGTATCGACCCCTTAATGGGAGACTGGTTCCGTTAAGATGTCCCGTACCGTAGCAGAGTCGATGGCGTTAATGGAACAGGAGACCCATTTGACTGAGAGCCAGCCGGCCTCGCCCGGCACCCTGCGTCCCGGCGGCCGCACCGCGAAGGTCCGCAGGGCCGTCCTCGACGCCACCCGGGACGCCCTCGCCGACACCGGCTTCCACGCCCTGAACATGGACCGCGTCGCCGCCGGCGCGGGCGTCGGCAAGACCACCGTCTACCGCCGCTGGGGCTCCCCCGTCGGCCTGGTCACCGACCTGCTGCACGACATGGCCGAACAGTCCCTGCCCGCCTCCGACACCGGCAGCCTCGCGGGCGACCTGCGGGCCAACGCCGAACTCGTCCGCGCCACCCTCACCGACCCGCGGATGGGCGCCGTCTTCCACGCGGTCATCGCCGCGGCCGCCTGCGACG
Source organism: Streptomyces sp. adm13(2018) (assembly GCF_008042145.1). Lineage (GTDB taxonomy): Bacteria > Actinomycetota > Actinomycetes > Streptomycetales > Streptomycetaceae > Streptomyces. Next base: position 335,277 of record NZ_RDBH01000141.1, on the reverse strand, counting down.
AGGACTGCGCGCACGCGCTCGCGGACTTCTACCGGACCCGGCTCGGCGAGTGGGCGCCCGTCGTCGCCAAGGGCGCGGCCCGCGGCGAGGTCCCGGCGGACGCCGACCCGACCGAACTCCTCCGCGCCGTCTCCGCACCGCTCTACTACCGCTTCGCGGTCACCCGCGAGGAGATCACGGCCGAGGTCGCGGAGCGGGCCGTCACCGCGGCGCTCGCGGCGGCCCGGGACGGCGTGTTCACCAGGACGCCGTCACCCGGCGGCCCTCCGTTCGTCCGCGAATAGTCCTCCCGCACCGGGGCGCCTGAGTATCCGTACTCAGGCGCCCCGCCCGCCACCACCATCGCCAGGGCCAGCAGCACGCCCGCCCCGCCCTCAGGATCGGAGGCATGCTGTGGTCCGACCCGAAGAACCAGCCGCCGAAGTTCATGCGCGACATGCAGGCGATGCTCCGCCGCGCGGGCGTGCTGCTGGCCCTGGCGATGGTGGTGGCGATGTTCGCGGTCAGCGCACGCTGAGCCCCCGACTGACTACGCTGCCCCCATGACTGCTGATCCGCGCCGTGTCGTCCTCGCCTCCGCCTCCCCCGCCCGGCTCAACCTGCTCCGGCAGGCCGGGCTCGCGCCCGAGGTGATCGTGAGCGGCGTCGACGAGGACAAGGTGCACGCCCCGACCCCGGCCGAGCTCGCCCTCACCCTCGCGGAGATGAAGGCCGCCCATGTCGCCGCGCGCCCCGAGGCGTTCGGCGCCCTGGTCATCGGCTGCGACTCGGTCCTGGAACTCGACGACCAGGCCCTCGGCAAGCCGGCCGACGCCGAGGAGGCCACCGCACGCTGGAAGGCCATGCGCGGCCGGGCCGGCATCCTCCAGACCGGCCACTGCGTGTACGACACGACCGCCAAGCGCTACGAGTCGGCGACGGCCTCCACCGTGGTCCGCTTCGGCGAGCCCACCGACGCCGAGATCGCCGCGTACGTGGCCAGCGGCGAACCGCTGCACGTGGCCGGGGCGTTCACCCTGGACGGCCGCTCGGCCCCCTTCGTCGACGGCATCGACGGCGACCCCGGCAACGTCATCGGCCTCTCCCTGCCGCTGCTGCGCACCCTGCTCGGGAAGCTGGACGTGCGGATCACCGACCTCTGGACCTGACGGCCCGTCGCCCGGACACCGCGGGCGGGGCCACCCCTAGGCCGGAACCGGGGCCCCCTCGCGGGGCCCTGCGCCCTTCTCGTCCGCCTTGCCGTACACCACGAGGGTGAGCACGATCAGCCCCAGGACGAGCATCATGAAGGCGAACGCGTCCCAGCCGATCAGCCCGACGGTGACCGCGCCGAGGACCCCGTGCACGACCGCGCACCCGATCAGCAGCCCCCGGCCGACGCGTCCGGGGCGGCGGTCGCGGAGACCGGCGACGAGGGCGACGAGGCCGCAGAGCGCGAGGGCGATCCCGGAGGCGATGCCGAGCGCCCAGGTGCCCGCGTACATCGCGTCGGGGTGCATGCCGTCGAGGGACATCGTCTGGATCTTCACGAAACGCGCCATCACGGCGTTGATCGCGACGATCCCGGGCGCCTCCAGGAACAGCACCGCCGCCGTCACGAGAGCTATCGGTCTGCGGGCCACCTCGGCCACCCCCTGGATACGACTGTTACCGACAGTACGATCGACTGCGCGAAGGCTACTGGCCGGTAAACCCCTGGACAAGAGTGTGCGCACGACCGGCGACCGCGAACGCCAGGGCAAAGAATCACTGGGCCATTCGTAGGGACTCGACAAAGAAACCCGAATGGCGACTGGCCGCGCGAACAGAGACCTGCGCCACACCTCGGAGCTACTGTGCCGTAAAGGAACCCTGCGTACCGTGGTGCGACAAGGGAATACACGACCCGAGCAGCCCGAGGTCACGCTCCGTGTGGGCAAGCTCACCACTGGGGACGGGTCGAAAGGCCGTGTCGGCAGTCCCTAAACTCAGCTTGTTTCAAGGAGGGAGCCATCGTGCGCAAGGTGCTCATCGCCAACCGTGGCGAAATCGCTGTCCGTGTGGCCCGGGCGTGCCGGGACGCGGGTATCGGCAGCGTGGCCGTGTACGCCGAGCCGGACCGGGATGCCCTGCATGTCCGGGCGGCCGACGAGGCGTTCGCTCTGGGCGGTGACACCCCGGCGACCAGTTACCTGGACATCGCCAAGGTGTTGCAGGCGGCCAAGGACTCGGGCGCGGACGCGATCCACCCCGGCTACGGCTTCCTCTCCGAGAACGCGGAGTTCGCGCAGGCCGTCCTCGACGCCGGTCTCACCTGGATCGGTCCGCCGCCGCACGCCATCCGCGACCTGGGCGACAAGGTGGCGGCGCGTCACATCGCACAGCGCGCCGGTGCCCCGCTCGTCGCCGGCACCCCCGACCCGGTCTCCGGCAGCGACGAGGTCGTCGCCTTCGCCAAGGAGCACGGGCTGCCGATCGCGATCAAGGCCGCCTTCGGCGGTGGCGGTCGCGGTCTGAAGGTGGCGCGGACCCTCGAAGAGGTCCCGGAGCTGTACGACTCCGCCGTGCGCGAGGCCGTCGCGGCCTTCGGCCGGGGGGAGTGCTTCGTCGAGCGCTACCTCGACCGGCCCCGCCACGTCGAGACCCAGTGCCTCGCCGACACCCACGGGAACGTGGTCGTCGTCTCCACCCGTGACTGCTCGCTCCAGCGCCGCCACCAGAAGCTCGTCGAGGAGGCCCCCGCGCCGTTCCTGACGGACGCGCAGAACGCGGAGCTGTACGCGGCGTCGAAGGCGATCCTCAAGGAGGCCGGCTACGTCGGCGCCGGCACCGTCGAGTTCCTGGTCGCCGCGGACGGCACGATCTCCTTCCTGGAGGTCAACACGCGCCTTCAGGTCGAGCACCCGGTGACCGAGGAGGTCTCCGGCATCGACCTGGTCCGCGAGATGTTCCGGATCGCCGACGGCGAGGAGCTGGGCTACGACGACCCGGCCATAAGGGGTCACTCCTTCGAGTTCCGCATCAACGGCGAGGACCCGGGCCGCGGCTTCCTGCCCGCCCCCGGCACCGTCACCCTGTTCGACGCGCCGAGCGGTCCCGGCGTCCGTCTGGACGCGGGCGTGGAGTCCGGCAGCGTCATCGGCCCGGCCTGGGACTCGCTCCTCGCCAAGCTGATCGTCACCGGCGCCACCCGCGAGCAGGCCCTCCAGCGCGCCGCGCGGGCCCTCGCCGAGTTCAAGGTGGAGGGCATGGCCACGGCCATCCCGTTCCACCAGGCCGTCGTCGTCGACCCCGCCTTCACCGCCGACCCGTTCCAGGTCCACACCCGGTGGATCGAGACCGAGTTCGTCAACGAGATCAAGCCGTTCGCCCCGGCCGGCGCCGACGCCGACGAGGACGAGTCCGGCCGCGAGACGATCGTGGTCGAGGTCGGCGGCAAGCGCCTGGAGGTCTCGCTGCCCTCCTCGCTCGGCATGACGCTGGCCCGCACGGGCCTCGCCGCCGGGGCGAAGCCGAAGCGCCGCGCCGCCAAGAAGTCCGGCCCGGCCGCCTCCGGCGACACCCTCGCCTCCCCCATGCAGGGCACGATCGTGAAGATCGCGGTCGAGGAGGGCCAGGAGGTCAAGGAGGGCGACCTGATCGTCGTCCTGGAGGCCATGAAGATGGAGCAGCCGCTCAACGCGCACCGCTCCGGCACCGTCAAGGGCCTGACCGCCGAGGTCGGCGCGTCGATCACCTCCGGCGCGGCGATCTGCGACATCAAGGACTGACGCGGGACCGGAGACCGGCCGACGGTCACCGAGTACGGTACGAAGGGCCCGCAGGCAGCCGCCTGCGGGCCCTTCGTCGAGGGGAGGCGATCCACCAGCCATGCGAGCCGACGCACGACGCAACCACGAGCGGCTGCTCATCGAAGCCCGCGCCACCTTCGCCGGACAGGGCGCCGACGCGCCCCTCGAAGAGATCGCGCGCCGCGCGGGCGTGGGCATCGGGACCCTCTACCGCCACTTCCCCACCCGGGCACAACTGCTCAGCGCGGTCTTCCAGGAGGCCTTGGCGGAACTCCTGCACCGCTCGGCGGAACTCGCCGAGGCCGAGGAGCCGTGCCGGGCGCTCGTGGACTGGCTGCGGGCGCTGGTCGCCCACGCCGGGGAGTACCGGGGGCTCGCGCACGCGCTGATGTCCGCCTCGTACGACCGGAGTTCGGCGCTCACCCAGTGCAGCGAGCCGCTGCGCGCGGCGGGCGAGCGGCTGCTCGGACGCGCCAGGGACGCGGGCCAGGTGCGCGCCGACGTGTCGATCGGCGACCTGATGCAGCTGACCAACGCGATCGCACTGGCGGCGGAACAGTGCCCGGAGGACAAGGAGTTGGCGGATCGCCTGCTCGCGCTGACGCTTCGGGGCATCAAGGGCTGAGCCGAGACCGCCGGGCCGGCGGGAAGGCACGGCGACGGCGCGCGGGACCCCTGGGGGAGGGCCCCCGGGCTGCTCAGCGGCGGCGCATGTCCGCGACCCGCGCCGTGCGCTCCAGCGTCTCGGCGGTCATCCCTCCGCCCGGCCCGCGGTACTGGCCCGGCGCCATCCGGCCGCGCTGCACCGGGAGCGGCAGGTCACGGCGGGGCCGGGCCCCCGGGGGGAGCTGGTCACCGCCTGCGGGGCCGCCCGCGGCGCCCGTGCCGGCGACGGCGATCTGCACGCCCTGGTCGGCCAGGGCCTGGAGCTCGGTGGCGGCCCGGTCGTCGTGGGCGGGCGGTTCGTCGGTCACCAGGCGGGTGATGACGTCCGTGGGCACCGTCTGGAACATGGTGTCGGAGCCGAGCTTGGTGTGGTCGGCGAGGACCACGACCTCGGCCGCCGCCTGGACCAGCGCCCGGTCCACGCTCGCGGAGAGCATGTTGGACGTGGAGAGGCCGCGCTCGGCGGTGAGCCCGCTCCCGGAGAGGAAGGCGCGGGAGACCCGGAGCCCCTGGAGGGACTGCTCGGCACCGCTGCCCACCAGTGCGTAGTTGGAGCCGCGCAGGGTGCCGCCGGTCATGACGACCTCGACCCGGTTGGCGTGCGCGAGGGCCTGGGCGACCAGCAGGGAGTTGGTGACCACGGTCAGACCGGGCACGCGGGCGAGCCGGCGGGCCAGCTCCTGCGTGGTCGTCCCGGCGCCGACGACGATGGCCTCGCCTTCTTCGACGAGGCTCGCGGCGACGTCGGCGATGGCCGTCTTCTCCGCGGTCGCGAGATGGGATTTCTGCGGGAAGCCGGATTCTCGCGTGAATCCGCCCGGCAACACCGCACCGCCGTGGCGGCGGTCGAGGAGTCCTTCTGCCTCGAGCGCCCGTACGTCTCTCCGTACGGTCACCTCCGAGGTCTGGACGACGCGGGCGAGCTCGCGGAGCGACACGGCCCCATTGGCTCGCACCATTTCGAGGATCAACTGGCGACGTTCTGCAGCGAACACGGAACTGACAGTAACGTGACCGGCCGATACTTTTCAGCACTATGCGCCGAATTGCAGAAGATGCACACAGACGGGGCCTCCAAGTGGTATGAGAGGCCCCGCCGTTGATCTGCGGCACACCTGGACTATGTCCCGCCTTGCCGGGGGTTGTCCGAGTCGGAGAACCGTTCCCGCAGGCGGGAGCCGCGAACCGGGCGACCGCCCGGAGGCGGGTCAGACCTCGCCCGAGGTCTTCCGGGTGTGCAACTGCCGTGCCACTTCCGCGATCGAACCCGACAGGGAGGGGTACACCGTGAAAGCATTTGCGATCTGTTCGACGGTCAGATTGTTGTCGACCGCGATCGAGATCGGATGGATCAGTTCGCTCGCCTTCGGGGCGACGACACAGCCGCCGACCACGATGCCGGTGCCGGGGCGGCAGAAGATCTTGACGAAGCCGTCCCGGATGCCCTGCATCTTCGCGCGCGGGTTGCGCAGCAGCGGCAGCTTGACGACCTTGGCGTCGATCTTGCCCGCGTCCACGTCCGCCTGCGTGTAGCCGACGGTGGCGATCTCCGGGTCGGTGAAGACGTTCGACGAGACCGTCTTCAGGTCGAGCGGGGTCACCGCGTCGCCGAGGAAGTGGTACATCGCGATGCGGCCCTGCATCGCGGCCACCGAGGCGAGCGCGAAGACACCCGTCACGTCGCCCGCCGCGTACACGCCGGGGGCGCTCGTGCGGGAGACCTTGTCGGTCCAGATGTGACCGGAGTCCTTCAGCCGGACCCCCGCCTCCTCCAGACCCATTCCGGCCGAGTTCGGGATCGCGCCGACCGCCATCAGGCAGTGCGTGCCGGAGATGACCCGGCCGTCCGCCAGGGTGACCTCGACCCGGTCGCCGACCCGCTTGGCGGACTCGGCGCGGGAGCGGGCCATGACGTTCATGCCGCGGCGGCGGAACACGTCCTCCAGGACGGCGGCGGCATCCGGGTCCTCGCCGGGCAGCACCCGGTCGCGCGAGGAGACCAGGGTGACCCGGGAGCCGAGGGCCTGGTAGGCGCCGGCGAACTCGGCGCCGGTCACGCCGGAGCCGACCACGATGAGCTCCTCCGGGAGCTCCTTCAGGTCGTACACCTGCGTCCAGTTCAGGATGCGCTCGCCGTCCGGCTTGGCGTCCGGCACTTCGCGCGGGTGGCCGCCGGTCGCGATCAGCACGGCGTCCGCGGTCAGCGTCTCCTCCGAGCCGTCCGCGGCCGTGACGACCACCTGGCGGGAGCCGTCCATCGCCTGCCGGCCGGAGAGCCGGCCGCGGCCGCGCAGCACCCGGGCGCCGGCCCGGGTGACGGAGGCGGTGATGTCGTGCGACTGGGCGAGCGCCAGGCGCTTCACCCGTCGGTTGACCTTGCCGAGGTCCACGCCCACGACCCGGGCGGCCTGCTCCAGGTGCGGGGTGTCGTCCGCGACGATGATGCCCAGCTCCTCGTACGAGGAGTCGAAGGTGGTCATCACCTCGGCGGTGGCGATCAGGGTCTTGGAGGGGACGCAGTCGGTCAGGACGGACGCGCCGCCGAGGCCGTCGCAGTCGACGACGGTCACCTCCGCGCCGAGTTGGGCGCCCACCAGGGCCGCCTCGTATCCGCCGGGTCCGCCGCCGATGATCACGATCCGGGTCACTGGGATCTACGCCTCGCGCTCTCGTTCTGCCGGGGGGTCCCCCCGCTGGGATGCAGTGCGTACGCCATTGTCCCGCACGCTTCAAGTGCGTACCCCATTCTCCCGCACGCCCGGCGCGGTCTCACGCCGGGGCCTCCGAAGGGGTGCGCGTACTCCCCCGGCCTGCCCCGCGGCCGTCACCTCGGGGTTCTTCGGACACCCCGCCCCCTCCCGTACCCTCGGTCCCATGTCGCTCTACGCCGCTTTCGCCGGCAACCTCGACGCGCGGCTCATGAGCCGCCGCGCACCGCATTCCCCGCTGCGCGGCACCGGCTGGCTCACCGGCTGGCGGCTCACCTTCGGCGGCGAGCAGATGGGCTGGGACGGCGCGCTGGCCACCATCGTCGAGGCCCCGCGCTCCCAGGTCTTCGTGGCGCTGTACGACATCGCGCCGATGGACGAGGAGTCCATGGACCGCTGGGAGGGCGTCGGGCTCGACATCTACCGCCGCATGCGGGTCCGGGCGCACACCCTGGACGGCGAGGAGCCGGCCTGGGTCTACGTCCTGAACGCCTACGAGGGCGGGCTGCCGTCCGCCCGCTACCTGGGCGAGGTGGCCGACGCGGCCGAGTCGGCGGGCGCCCCGCACGACTACGTGATGGAGTTGCGCAAGCGTCCCTGCTGACGCCGGCGCGGAGCCGGCCGGGGGTGTGGGAACCGCCGAGGCAGGGAGGTGACTCTTCCGCTGCGTCGTTCGTCGGAAACGACAAGACAACGATCGCATGTCCGTCGGCATCGTCATCTACGCGCGTAGGCAATCTCCGGATACGCTTCTGCGCGTATCAAATCCGTCCGGGGCCAGCCTCGGACCCCCCTCCCCGAGGCGAGAGAGTCAGTGAACGCAACTGCCACCCCGTACGAGGCCGCCGAGGCCGCTGCCGCACGTCTTCGCGAGCTGACCGGAGTCGAGGACCACGACGTCGCCCTGGTCATGGGCTCGGGCTGGGCGCCCGCCGTCGACGCCCTCGGCGCCCCCGAGGCCGAGTTCCCGGTGACCGACCTGCCCGGCTTCCCGCCGCCCGCCGTCGAGGGCCACGGCGGCAAGGTCCGCTCGTACAAGATCGGCGCCAAGCGCGCGCTCGTCTTCCTCGGCCGCACCCACTTCTACGAGGGCCGCGGCGTCGCCTCCGTCGCCCACGGCGTCCGCACCGCGGTCGCCGCCGGCTGCAAGACGATCATCCTGACCAACGGCTGCGGCGGCCTGCGCGAGGGCATGCGCCCCGGCCAGCCGGTCCTCATCAGCGACCACCTCAACCTGACGGCCGCCTCCCCGATCGTCGGCGCGAACTTCGTGGACCTCACCGACCTGTACTCGCCGCGGCTGCGCGCGCTGTGCAAGGAGGTCGACGAGACCCTCGAAGAGGGCGTCTACGTGCAGTTCCCCGGCCCGCACTACGAGACCCCGGCCGAGATCAACATGGTCCGCGTGCTCGGCGGCGACCTCGTCGGCATGTCCACCGTCCTGGAGGCCATCGCCGCCCGCGAGGCGGGCGCCGAGGTCCTCGGCATCTCCCTGGTCACCAACCTGGCGGCGGGGCTCTCGGGCGAGCCGCTGAACCACGAGGAGGTCCTCCAGGCGGGCCGCGACTCGGCGGCACGGATGGGCGAGCTGCTCACCCGGGTCCTCGACCGGATCTGAGTTCTCGTCGCGCCCCTCGCACCGGCCGGCCCCTGGGGGCCGACCGGGCTTCGGGGCGCTGCGGCGGCCCCCGGGGGCCGGGGGCCGGTTCTCGCCGGAACGGCCCTCCGGCCGCCGGGGGCCGGTCCCGGCTGGAACCGCTGCGCGGGGCTTCTGCCCCACCCCGCCCCTTCCCGAAACCGGGGGCAGGCCCCCGGRCCCCGTACGCCCTCCGGGCGTGTCCTCAAGCGCCGGATGGGCTGAAAATCCAGCCCCGCCGGCGTTCGAGGC
>NZ_RDBH01000141.1:318642-326145 GCF_008042145.1 Streptomyces sp. adm13(2018) | reverse complement strand
CCGAAAGGCACACCGTGACGCAGGACGACCTCCTCACCCGGGCCCAGGCCTGGCTCGCCGAGGACCCCGACCCGGAGACCCGTGACGAGCTGGCCGCGCTGCTCGACGGCGGCGCGACCGACGAGCTCGCCGCCCGCTTCGCCGGCACCCTCCAGTTCGGCACCGCCGGGCTCCGCGGCGAGCTGGGCGCCGGACCCATGCGGATGAACCGCTCCGTCGTCATCCGCGCCGCCGCCGGCCTCGCCGCCTACCTGAAGGCCAAGGGCCAGGAGGGCGGCCTCGTCGTGATCGGCTACGACGCCCGCTACAAGTCCGCCGACTTCGCGCGCGACACCGCCGCCGTGATGACCGGCGCCGGCCTGCGCGCCGCGCTCCTCCCCCGCCCGCTGCCGACGCCCGTCCTCGCGTACGCCATAAGGCATCTGGGCGCCGTCGCCGGTGTCGAGGTGACCGCGAGCCACAACCCGCCGCGCGACAACGGCTACAAGGTCTACCTGGGCGACGGCTCGCAGATCGTGCCGCCCGCCGACGCGGAGATCGCCGCCGAGATCGACGCCGTCCGCTCGCTGCACGACGTGCCCCGCCCGGAGAGCGGCTGGGAGACCCTCGGCGACGAGGTCCTCGACGCCTACCTGGAGCGCACGGACGCCGTCCTCACCACCGGCTCCCCCCGCACCGCGCGGACCGTCTACACGGCCATGCACGGCGTCGGCAAGGACGTCCTGACGGCCGCCTTCGCACGGGCCGGCTTCCCGCCGCCCGCGCTCGTCGCCGCCCAGGCCGAGCCCGACCCGGCGTTCCCGACGGTCGCCTTCCCGAACCCGGAGGAGCCGGGCGCCATGGACCTCGCCTTCGAGGCGGCCCGCGCCGTGGACCCCGACCTGGTCATCGCCAACGACCCGGACGCCGACCGCTGCGCCGTGGCCGTGCCCGACGCGACCGTGGTGGGCGGCTGGCGCATGCTCCGCGGCGACGAGGTCGGCGCGCTGCTCGCCGCGCACCTGGTGCGCAAGGGCGCCACCGGCGTCTTCGCCGAGTCGATCGTCTCGTCCTCGCTGCTGGGCCGGATCGCGGAGGCCGCGGGCGTCGGCTACGAGGAGACGCTGACCGGCTTCAAGTGGATCGCCCGCGTCGAGGGCCTGCGGTACGGCTACGAGGAGGCGCTCGGCTACTGCGTCGACCCCGAGGGCGTCCGCGACAAGGACGGCATCACGGCGGCGCTGCTCGTCACCGAGCTGGCCTCGGTGCTCAAGGAGCAGGGCCGGACGCTGACCGACCTGCTCGACGACCTGGCGGTGGAGCACGGACTGCACGCCACGGACCAGCTGTCGGTGCGGGTCGAGGACCTCGGCATCATCGCCAACGCCATGGCGGCGCTGCGCGAGCGGCCGCCGGTCTCGCTCGCCGGGCTGACCGTGGTGTCGGCGGAGGACCTGACGAAGGGCACCGAGTCGCTGCCCCCGACGGACGGGCTGCGCTACCACCTGGAGGGCGAGTACAAGGCCCGGGTGATCGTCCGCCCGAGCGGCACGGAGCCCAAGCTCAAGTGCTACCTGGAGGTCGTGGTCCCGGTCGCCGCGGCGGACGACCTCACCCCGGCGCGGGCGACGGCCCACGAGGTCCTGGTCGCGATCAAGCGGGACCTGTCGGCGGCGGCGGGACTCTGATCCGACCCGCGCGGGACGACCCGGGGGGCCGGGACGGTACGCGCCACGGCCGGGGGGCCGGTACGCACACAGCACGGCCGGGGGGCCGGTACGGAGTTCCCGTACCGGCCCCCCGGCCGTCCCGCGCGGGGGTCAGCCCGTCGCGAGCGGAGTCAGTCCCTCGCGAGCAGGGTCAGCCCGTCGCGAGGAGGATCGCCAGGAGCAGCAGGCCGGCCGCCGCGGGGGCCACGATCTCGTACGCCCAGCGCACCCGGGTCTCGCCCTGCGCGCCCGGGGCGCCGGCCCGGCGCTCGGCGAGCTCGCGGAGGTCGGCGACGGTCTGGTCGGTGGGCGCGGTGCGCGAGGCGCTGTCCCGTACGTCGGCGGTGACCGAGGTACGGCCGTGCGGGTCGTCCTGGGAGGCGCGGGAGGCCCGGCGGGCCGCCCTCTTGCGCTGCCGCAGCGAGACGGGAACGGCCCACAGCTGGTACTTGGCGCCGTCCTGGGTGAAGACCTCGCTGGAGTAGCCGGCGCGGACGTCGGCGACCGTCGCCCAGGGCAGCGTGATCGACCGGAACGGGTTGCGGATCCGGAGCCGGTCGTCGTTGGCGTACACGGCGGGCCGGATCGTGAAGGCGACGATCAGCGGCGCGGCGAGGAGGAGGCCCGCGAGCGCGATCCAGGGCGAGCGGCCCTCCCCGCGGAACAGCACGTCGCCGGCGAACACGGCGGCGAGGACCAGCAGGAACACCCCGCTCGCGATCCCGAGGGGCGACCGGAAGACGCGGTCGGCGGACTCGGTCCCGGCGGACTCCCGCCCGGCGGACTTCTGCCCGGCGGCCTTCCGCGGCGCGGGCTTCTTCCCGGCGGACGGCTGGTCGGGGGTCGACTCGCGGCTCGGCTCGTGGCTGGGCTCGGGGGTCGGCTCGGGGGTCGTCATGGGGCCGATTGTGCCTCAGGGGCCCGGTGGGGGCTCAGGCGCCCCGCGTGGCCACGAGGTCCGCGTAGAGAATGATGCGTCGTCGCGGTGGCCGTCGGCCGGTTCGCCGCCGCGGACGCCCTTGCCGTACCAGCCGATCCGGTCGGCGTCCGCGACCGGGGGCACCCCACCACGCCGCCCGCCCGCTGTGACCTCGCGCTCTGCGGAGCCGCTCCCCTGTACAGGTCGCTACGCGCGTAGATATGCTCGACTGGTGACCATGCCCACCACTGCATCCGCAGCATCCGCATTCGCCGACGTGACCGCGTCCGACGGTGCGCTGCGCCGTTTCCTCCACGGGCTGCCCGGCGTCGACGCCGTCGGCCTGGAGGCGCGCGCCGCGTCCCTCGGCACCCGCTCGATCAAGACCACGTCCAAGGCGTACGCCATCGACCTGGCCATCTCCATGATCGACCTGACGACGCTCGAAGGCGCGGACACCCCGGGCAAGGTCCGGGCGCTCGCCGCCAAGGCCGTCCGCCCCGATCCGACCGACCGCACGACCCCGACGACCGCCGCCGTCTGTGTCTATCCGGACATGGTGGCCACCGCCAAGGCCACCCTCGCGGGCTCGGACGTCAAGGTCGCCTCGGTCGCCACCGCCTTCCCGGCCGGCCGGGCCGCGCTCCCCGTGAAGCTGGCCGACACGGCGGACGCCATCGCCGCGGGCGCCGACGAGATCGACATGGTCATCGACCGGGGCGCCTTCCTGGCCGGCCGCTACCTGGAGGTCTTCGAGCAGATCGCCGCGATCAAGGCGGAGTGCGGCGACCGCGCCCGCCTCAAGGTGATCTTCGAGACCGGCGAGCTGTCCACGTACGACAACATCCGCCGCGCCTCCTGGCTCGGCATGATGGCCGGCGCGGACTTCATCAAGACCTCGACCGGCAAGGTCGCGGTCAACGCCACCCCGGCCAACACCCTGCTCATGCTGGAGGCCGTGCGCGACTTCCGCGCGCAGACCGGTGTGCAGATCGGCGTGAAGCCGGCCGGCGGCATCCGCAACACCAAGGAAGCGATCAAGTTCCTGGTTCTCGTCAACGAGACCGTGGGCGAGGACTGGCTGGACAACCACTGGTTCCGCTTCGGCGCCTCCAGCCTGCTCAACGACCTGCTGATGCAGCGCCAGAAGCTGGCGACCGGCCGCTACTCCGGCCCCGATTACGTGACGGTGGACTGATCAACATGGCATCTGCATTCGAGTACGCACCGGCGCCCGAGTCCCGGTCCGTCGTCGACATCGCCCCCAGCTACGGCCTGTTCATCGACGGCGAGTTCGTCGAGGCGGCCGACGGCAAGGTCTTCAAGACCGTCTCCCCCGCCACCGAGGAGGTCCTCTCCGAGATCGCCCAGGCGGGCGCCGAGGACGTGGACCGCGCGGTGAAGGCGGCCCGCAAGGCCTTCGAGAAGTGGTCGGCGCTGCCCGGCTCCGAGCGCGCCAAGTACCTCTTCCGCATCGCCCGGATCATCCAGGAGCGCAGCCGCGAGCTGGCCGTCCTGGAGACCCTGGACAACGGCAAGCCGATCAAGGAGACGCGCGACGCGGACCTCCCGCTGGTCGCCGCGCACTTCTTCTACTACGCGGGCTGGGCCGACAAGCTCGACCACGCCGGCTACGGCCGCAACCCGCGCCCGCTGGGCGTGGCCGGCCAGGTCATCCCGTGGAACTTCCCGCTGCTCATGCTGGCGTGGAAGATCGCCCCGGCGCTCGCGACCGGCAACACGGTCGTCCTCAAGCCGGCCGAGACGACCCCGCTGACCGCCCTGTTCTTCGCAGACATCTGCCGCCAGGCCGGGCTGCCGAAGGGCGTCGTCAACATCCTTCCCGGCTACGGGGACACGGGCGCCGCGCTGGTCGAGCACCCCGACGTGAACAAGGTCGCCTTCACCGGTTCCACCGCGGTCGGCAAGGCCATCGCGCGGTCGATCGCCGGTACGGACAAGAAGGTCACCCTGGAGCTGGGCGGCAAGGGCGCCAACATCGTCTTCGACGACGCCCCGATCGACCAGGCCGTCGAGGGCATCGTCAACGGCATCTTCTTCAACCAGGGCCAGGTCTGCTGCGCGGGCTCGCGCCTCCTCGTCCAGGAGTCGATCCAGGACGAGCTGCTCGACAGCCTCAAGCGCCGCCTGAGCACCCTCCGCCTCGGCGACCCGCTGGACAAGAACACCGACATCGGCGCCATCAACTCCTCGGAGCAGCTGGCGCGGATCACCTCGCTGGTGGAGCAGGGCGAGGCGGAGGGCGCCGAGCGCTGGACCGCCGCCTGCGACCTCCCGGACGCCGGCTACTGGTTCGCCCCGACGCTCTTCACGAACGTCACCCAGGCGCACACGGTCGCCCGCGACGAGATCTTCGGCCCGGTCCTGTCCGTGCTGACCTTCCGTACGCCCGACGAGGCCGTGGCGAAGGCCAACAACAGCCAGTACGGCCTGTCGGCGGGCATCTGGTCGGAGAAGGGCTCCCGCATCCTCGCGGTGGCCAACAAGCTCCGCGCCGGTGTCGTCTGGGCCAACACGTTCAACAAGTTCGACCCGACCTCGCCGTTCGGCGGTTACAAGGAGTCGGGCTTCGGCCGCGAGGGCGGCCGTCACGGTCTGGAGGCCTACCTCGATGTCTGATCGCAGTGTCGACAAGGGCGGCTCCGCCACCGGGCGCCTGAGCGTCTTCAAGACCTACAAGCTGTACGTCGGGGGCAAGTTCCCCCGCTCCGAGAGCGGCCGGGTGTACGAGGTGAGCGACTCCAAGGGCAACTGGCTGGCGAACGCGCCGCTCTCCTCCCGCAAGGACGCCCGTGACGCGGTCGTCGCCGCGCGCAAGGCGTTCGGCGGCTGGGCGGGCGCGACCGCGTACAACCGCGGCCAGATCCTCTACCGCGTGGCCGAGATGCTGGAGGGCCGCCGGGACCAGTTCGTCCGCGAGGTCGCCGACGCGGAGGGCCTGTCGAAGTCGAAGGCGGCGGCGGTCGTCGACGCGGCGATCGACCGCTGGGTCTGGTACGCGGGCTGGACCGACAAGATCGCCCAGGTCGTGGGCGGCGCCAACCCGGTCGCCGGCCCGTACTTCAACCTCTCCACGCCCGAGCCGACCGGTGTCGTCACGGTCGTGGCGCCCCAGGACTCGTCCTTCCTGGGCCTGGTCTCGGTGATCGCCCCGGTGATCGCCACGGGCAACACGGCGGTCGTCATCGCCTCGGAGAAGTCGCCGCTCCCCGCTCTCTCGCTGGGCGAGGTGCTCGCCACCTCCGACCTGCCCGGCGGCGTGGTCAACATCCTCTCCGGCAAGGCCGCCGAGATGGGCCCGCACCTGGCGGCCCACCAGGACGTCAACGCGATCGACCTGACGGGCGCGACCGAGGGCGACCTCGCGCGCGAGCTGGAGATCGCGGCGGCGGACAACCTGAAGCGCGTCCTGCGCCCGCGGACCGAGGACTTCACGGAGTCCCCGGGCACGGACCGCATGACGGCGTTCCTGGAGACGAAGACGGTCTGGCACCCGACGGGTTCGCTGGGCGCGAGCGGCTCCTCGTACTAGCACCGTGCCAGCGGGCTCGTAGCGGCATGACGACGGCCCCCGGGATCACCCGGGGGCCGTCGTCATGCCCTGCGCCTCCCGGCGGCCCGGGCGGGCGCCGTTACGAGAGGAGCCCCTGCGTCAGCGGACCGGCCACCGGCAGGTCGGCCACGGCCCCGCCCTTCGTGATGTGGTCGGTGACCAGGTGGGTGCCGACCGGCTTGAAGTCGGCGATCTGGGTCCCGAGCCCGTTGTCGAGCGGGTCGACCCCGGTGTTGGCCAGCGGGTCGAGCTGCAGCCGGGTCAGCGGCCCGAGCCCGTGGGTGACGCCGGCCAGTACGCCCGCACCGGCCGCGGTCGCGTCCGTCCGGGTCAGCGAGTCGACCGGCAGGGGAACGGGTGCCGCGGCCTGCGCCGACGCACCGGCGCCGAGCACCGCCGCGCCCGCCGCCGTGATGCCGAGGCCTGCCGCGAGCAGGGCGCTGCGGCGGGGGCTCCGGGGTTCTGCGTGACGCGCCATGATGGTCCTTCCGAGCTTTCCACGGGGTGATCGGTCGCACACCGACAGTAGTTGAGGTGTGATGCTCGATACCAACGGGCTTCCTCGGGGGTCCCCTGCACGGGGGAATGCTTCACACTGGTGTCCCGTGAGTTCCTCATCGATCCCGACCCGTGTGGTCCTGCTCGCGGGCCCCTCAGGCTCCGGCAAGTCGTCCCTCGCCGCCACAGCCGGCCTCCCCGTGCTGCGCCTCGACGACTTCTACAAGGAGGCCGACGACCCGACCCTCCCCCTCGTCGCGGGGAGCGCGGACATCGACTGGGACTCCCCCGCGTCCTGGGACGCGGACACCGCCGTCGCCGCCAT
This sequence comes from Streptomyces sp. adm13(2018), assembly GCF_008042145.1. Taxonomy (GTDB): domain Bacteria; phylum Actinomycetota; class Actinomycetes; order Streptomycetales; family Streptomycetaceae; genus Streptomyces. The sequence continues at coordinate 319,141 of NZ_RDBH01000141.1, read as the reverse complement.
CGTCGAACTGTGCCGCACCGGCCGGACCGACGTCCCCGTGTACGACCTCGCCACCAGCTCCCGGATCGACCGCGAGCGACTGGACATCGGCCGCACCCCGCTGTTCGTGGCGGAGGGGATCTTCGCGGCCGAGATCGTGGCCCGCTGCCGTGAGCTCGACGTCCTCGCCGACGCGCTCTGCCTGCGCGGCCGCCCCTCGACGACCTTCCGCCGCCGGCTCGCCCGCGACCTGCGCGAGGGCCGCAAGTCGGTCCCGTTCCTGCTGCGCCGCGGCTGGCGCCTGATGCGCGCGGAGCGGTCCATCGTCGCCCGCCAGACGGAACTGGGCGCCCACCCGTGCGCCAGGCCGGAGGCCCTCGGCCGCCTCGCGGCAGCGGCGGCGGGCCGCCACCGCACCCCCGCCGCGAGCTGACGGCCCGGAACAGCACGACGCGGGCCGTACGGGCCCCCCAGCCCGTACGCCCCGCGTCGTCATCCCCGTACCCCCGTACGGTTCCCC
>NZ_RDBH01000141.1:299195-318542 GCF_008042145.1 Streptomyces sp. adm13(2018) | reverse complement strand
CTCCGTCTCCCCCGTAGCCCCCGCGGGTTTCCCCCAGCCTTCAGGCCACCAGCTCGCCGAAGGACTCCTCCTCGTCACGGCCGAAGCTGAGCACCTCGTCCTCGCGCAGCCGCCGCAGCGACCGCCAGATGCTCGACTTCACCGTGCCGACACTGATGTCCAGGATCTCCGCGATCTCCGGATCGGTCCGGCCCTCGTAGTACCGCAGCACCAGCATCGTCCGCTGGAGCTCGGGCAGCCGGGCCAGCGCCTGCCACAGCACCGCGCGCAGCTCCGTGCCGCGCATCGCGTCCGACTCGCCCACCGTCTCCGGGAGCTCCTCGGTCGGGTACTCGTTCAGCTTGCGCCGGCGCCAGGCGCTGATGTGCAGATTGGTCATGGTGCGGCGGAGGTACCCGCCGACGGCGGCCTTGTCGCTGATCCGCTCCCAGGCGCGGTACGTGGAGAACAGCGCGCTCTGGAGCAGGTCCTCGGCCTCGAACCGGTCACCGGTCAGGTGGTAGGCGGTGGCGTACAGGGAGGCACGACGCTCTTGGACGTAAGCCGTGAACTCGGCTTCCGAACAACTGCGCTCCCCCGTGACCTCCCCGTACGCCGCTCCCCCGTCAGCGATGGCGACCATGTACGGCGCCTTGCGCTGACGCCCGACGCTGCGAACGCACCCCCGCCCGTTCGTGACAGCGCCGGACTTCTCCGTGCTCCGTACGACGTCGTGGAGACGCGTGACAACTGCGCTTGAGGTGGTGCTGTGCAGTGCGTTCATCTCGCGCCCCCCGTCGGTTGGAGTGTGTGTTTCGGTCCGTGTGCCAAGAAGCTTGCCCAGCGGACTTCATGGCGTTGTCCGCCGACTGTCACAGACGTGTCACAGGGCCCCCGCCAGAAGCGCGCCTCCCAGCGGTCGAACTCGGACGGCCCCATGGGACAGAATGGCGACCGTGCCTTTTCTGCTGCTGATCGAGGACGACGACGCCATCCGGACGGCCCTCGAACTCTCCCTGTCCCGGCAGGGCCACCGGGTGGCCACCGCCGCGACCGGTGAGGACGGCCTCCAGCTGCTGCGCGAGCAGCGGCCGGACCTGGTCGTGCTCGACGTCATGCTGCCCGGCATCGACGGCTTCGAGGTCTGCCGGCGCATCCGCCGCACCGACCAGTTGCCGATCATCCTGCTGACCGCGCGCAGCGACGACATCGACGTGGTCGTGGGCCTGGAGTCCGGCGCCGACGACTACGTCGTGAAGCCGGTGCAGGGACGCGTCCTCGACGCCCGCATCCGGGCCGTACTGCGGCGCGGGGAGCGGGAGTCCACCGACTCGGCGACCTACGGCTCGCTGGTCATCGACCGCTCCGCGATGACGGTGACAAAGAACGGCGAGGACCTCCAGCTCACCCCGACCGAGCTGCGGCTGCTCCTGGAGCTGAGCCGGCGGCCCGGACAGGCGCTCTCCCGGCAGCAGTTGCTCCGCCTGGTGTGGGAGCACGACTACCTCGGCGACTCGCGGCTCGTCGACGCCTGCGTGCAGCGGCTGCGCGCCAAGGTCGAGGACGTGCCGTCCTCGCCGACGCTCATCCGCACCGTGCGCGGGGTCGGCTACCGGCTGGACGTTCCTGCGTGAGCAAGGGGATCGTCACACGGCTGCGTCTCTCCAGCCTGCGGCTGCGTCTGGTCGTCGTCTTCGCCCTGGTCGCGCTCACCGCGGCCGTCTCCGCCTCCGGCATCGCCTACTGGCTGAACCGCGAGGCGGTGCTGACCCGCACCCAGGACGGCGCGCTCAACGACTTCCGGCAGGAGATGCAGAACCGGGCGGCGACGCTGCCGCTCCGGCCCACCCAGGACGACCTGCGGCGGACGGCCGAGCAGATGGCCACCGGCAGCGCCAACTACCAGGTGCTGCTGCTCGGCGAGAGGGCCGCGGGCAAGCCGATCGTCGGCGCCTCGAACCCCGACGACTTCACCCTGGCCGACGTGCCGCGCGCGCTGCGCGAGGCCGTCGACACGGAGCGCCCGGTCACGGAGGCCAACCCGTACCCGTACCACCTGTTCTGGCAGCGCACCGAGCGGAACGGCACGCCGTACCTGGTCGGCGGGACGCGGATCGACGGCGGCGGGCCCGCCGGCTACATGTTCAAGTCGCTGGCGGCCGAGAAGGCCGACCTGAACTCGCTCGCCTGGTCGCTGGGCATCGCGACGGCGCTCGCCGTGGCCGGCTCCGTGCTGCTCGCCCAGGTCGCGGCGACGACCGTGCTGCGCCCGGTGCACCGGCTCGGCGAGGCGGCCCGGCAGCTCGGCGAGGGCAAGCTCGACACCCGGCTGCGGGTCACCGGGGCCGACGAACTGGCCGACCTCACCCGTACGTTCAACGGGGCGGCCGAGTCGCTCCAGAAGAAGGTCGCGGACATGAGCGCCCGGGAGGAGTCCTCCCGTCGGTTCGTCGCCGACATGTCGCACGAGCTGCGGACCCCGCTGACCGCGCTCACGGCCGTCACGGAGGTCCTGGAGGACGAGCAGGACTCCCTCGACCCGATGATCGCCCCGGCGGTCGCCCTGGTGGTCAGCGAGACCCGGCGCCTCAACGACCTGGTCGAGAACCTCATGGAGGTCACCCGCTTCGACGCGGGCACCGCACGTCTCGTCCTCGACGAGGTGGACATCGCCGACCAGATCACCGCCTGCATCGACGCCCGCGCCTGGCTCGACGCCGTCGACCTCGACGCCGAGCGCGGCATCGTCGCACCGCTCGACCCGCGCCGGCTCGACGTGATCCTGGCGAACCTGATCGGGAACGCGCTGAAGCACGGCGGCTCGCCGGTCCGGGTCTCGGTGCGCACCGAGGACACCGAACTGGTCATCGCCGTCCGCGACCACGGCCCCGGCATCCCCGAAGAGGTGCTGCCGCACGTCTTCGACCGCTTCTACAAGGCGAGCGCGTCCCGGCCGCGGTCCGAGGGCAGCGGCCTCGGCCTGTCGATCGCCATGGAGAACGCGCTGATCCACGGCGGTTCGATCACCGCGGCCAACTCGGTCGGCGAGGACGGGAAGGTGGACGGCGCGGTGTTCGTGCTGCGGCTGCCGCTCGACGCGTCGGGGATCACCCGCGAGGTGCAGACCCGCAGCAGCCAGGGCGAGGTGGAGGAAGCGTGAGACGCCGCACCATCGGGCGTACGGTCCTGACGGCCGGACTCGTCGCGCTCACCGCGCTGGCGACCGGCTGCGGCATCAGGACCACCTCGGTCCCGGTCGACGCGGGCGCGGCCCCGTCCCGGGTCCCCTGCAACGTGACCCAGGAGGGGGCGACGGGCTCCGCCGTGCAGGGCGTGCCGGTCCGGGTGTTCCTGGTCTGCGGCTCGCAGCTGGAGGCGGTGGACCGGCGCTCCCTGCCGGAGGACAAGGCGGGCGGCAACCCGGTGCGCACGGCGTCGGGGCTGCTGGCGCAGCTGCTCGCCGAGCCCTCGGAGAGCGAGCAGCGGGCCGGGTTCACCACCGCGGTCCGCGGCCCGCTGGTGGTGCGCGGCGGTCACCGGGGCGACCCGGCGGGCACGCTGCGGCTGAGCCGTCAGCCGGAGGACCTGGCGCCGACGGCGCTGTCGCAGCTGGTCTGCACGTTCGCGGGAAGCTCGGCGGGCTCGGGGGAGCAGACGGTCCTGCTGGGCGGGCCGGGCGCCTACGCGCCGAAGCGGTACCGGTGCACGACGGAACTCCGCGAGCGCCCGGAATCCACCCCGCCGACGGCCCCGGCCACCCCGAACTGACGGCGGGGGCGGCCTCCGCGGGCCGCGGCGGGCGGGTGGTGTGGGCGTCTTGGGGGGCGTGCAGCGTCAAGGTTCGGGCGGCAGTGCCGCCAAGGTCGTCCGCGTGGCAGGGCTCGCCCTCCTCCTCGCGCATCTCCTGGTCGTCGCCTGGATCAGCCTGCGCCCACGCGACGTCGCCTGGGTGACCGCGCCGAACGTCGTCCCCCTCCACGGCCTCCGCGCCGACCTCGCCCTCGGCACCGCCGAGGCCGTCCGGCTGATCGCCGAGGGGCTGCTGCTCCTCGCCCCGCTCGGCGTCCTGCTCCCGATGGCCGACGGACGGCTCCGGGTCTCCGGGTGGGCTTCCCTCGCCCGTACCACCGCCGCCGGCGCGCTGGTGTCCCTCGCCGTCGAGCTGCTGCAGACCGCCGTGCCCGGCCAGGTCGTGGACGTGGACTCGGTCCTCCTGAACACCGCCGGGGTCGCGCTGGCCCATCTGCTGTTCGTCCCGGCCGGCCGCACCTGGCTGCGCCGCAGGTCGGACGACGGCCGGGCGGACTCCTCCGTGAGGACCAGCCGGGGCCGGGGTTCCGCCCTGCTGCGGAACGACGGGTCTCAGGGTGCGACCCCGACGATTCCCAGGGTCCCGATCGCCCGGTAGACCGACGCCGCCGGGGGCCCTCCGGCGGCACCATGGAGTCATCGGGAGCCCGGCAGAGAGGCCTCCCGGACACCGACTCCGAAGGAGCCCACCATGGCCGCACTGACCCGCCCCCGTGACGGACGCGTGATCGGCGGAGTGTGCGCGGGCCTGGCCCGGCGCTTCGGCATCTCCGCGAACACGATGCGTCTGATCTTCCTGGTCTCGTGCCTGCTGCCCGGACCGCAGTTCCTGGTCTACCTCGGCCTGTGGATCTTCCTGCCGGACGAGCGGAAGGCCACCACGGCCTGGTGACCGTCACCGACGCCGAAGGGGCGCGTGCCCGGGAGACCGGGTGCGCGCCCCTTCGGCGTACGGAGCCTCGTGCGGCTCCGGGAAGAGTGGGTCAGCCGATCGGCAGTCCGTTGAGCGGCAGGCCGCCGAGGAGGCCGCCCAGCGGGGTGGCGCCGAGGCCGCCGGCGGCGGCGTCGAGCGGCAGGTTCTGGGTGGCCTGGCCGGCGGCGGCCGGGAGGGTCTTGACGCCCTGGTCGACACCCTGGCCGAGGGCGCCCTGGCCGGCGACGAGGGACTCGGCCGCGCCGTCGGGGAGCGTGGTGAGGTCGTCACCCAGCGGGACGGCCTTGGTCACCGTGCCCACAGCGTCGGCGTTGAGCGGCAGGGACGGCGCGGCGGAGGCCGTGCCGGCGGCGGCAGCGGCGAAAGCGGCACCGAGAGCGGCGACACCGAGCTTCTTGGCGGCAGACTGCTTCATCTGAAAATCTTCCTTGGGGAATCCGGGGGCTTCCGGGAAAGCCGGACGGGGAAATCCTGGGAATGCAGAGCGGCTCTGCAACCTAACCAGTCCACGTGCCCGCCGCAAACACCCCTAAGCGGCCGGGTGTCGTGCTCTCCCGGCCGCTCGGTTCCCGTCGATGTCGCGCCGCTCAGTCCGCCGTACGCGAAGAGTCGCTGGTCGTGGCGGTCTGCTGGAACAGCCATTCGGACTTCAGCTCGGCATATCCGGGCTTGATGACCTCATTGATCATGGCCAGGCGTTCATCGAAAGGAATGAACGCTGATTTCATCGCATTGACCGTGAACCACTGCATGTCGTCGAGCGTGTAATCGAATGCCTCGATCAGCAGCTCGAATTCCCGGCTCATGCTCGTCCCGCTCATGAGGCGGTTGTCGGTGTTGACCGTGGCCCGGAAGTGCAGGGTGCGGAGCAGCCCGATGGGGTGCTCGGCGAACGAGGCCGCCGCGCCCGTCTGGAGGTTGGAGGACGGGCACATCTCCAGCGGGATCCGCTTGTCCCGGACGTAGGCGGCGAGCCGGCCGAGGGTCACCGAGCCGTCGTCGGCGACCTCGATGTCGTCGATGATCCGGACGCCGTGCCCGAGCCGGTCGGCCCCGCACCACTGGAGCGCCTGCCAGATGGAGGGCAGCCCGAAGGCCTCGCCCGCGTGGATGGTGAAGTGGTTGTTCTCCCGCTTGAGGTACTCGAAGGCGTCGAGGTGCCGGGTGGGCGGGAAGCCGGCCTCGGCGCCCGCGATGTCGAAGCCGACGACGCCGGAGTCGCGGTAGCGGTTGGCCAGCTCGGCGATCTCCAGGGCGCGGGCCGCGTGGCGCATCGCGGTGAGCAGGGCGCCGACCCGGATGCGGTGCCCGTTGGCCCTGGCCTGCCGCTCGCCCTCGCGGAAGCCCTCGTTGACGGCCTCGACGACCTCCTCCAGGGTGAGGCCGGCCTCCAGGTGCTGCTCGGGGGCGTAGCGCACCTCGGCGTAGACGACGCCGTCCTCGGCGAGGTCGACGGCGCACTCGGCGGCGACGCGGAAGAGGGCGTCACGGGTCTGCATGACGGCGCAGGTGTGCGCGAAGGTCTCCAGGTACCGCTCCAGGGAACCGGAGTCGGCGGCTTCGCGGAACCAGACGCCGAGCTTGTCGGGCTCCGTCTCGGGGAGTTGCTTGTAGCCCTGCTCCCGGGCGAGTTCGATGATCGTGCCGGGGCGCAGTCCACCGTCGAGGTGGTCGTGGAGCAGCACCTTCGGGGCACGTCGGATCTGGTCCGCGGTGGGGACGCTGGGGGTCTGGCTCGTCATTTCCGCATGCTAGCCCCTACGCGCGTAGAAGGCGCCTCGTGGCACGGAATCCCCGGCGCCCCTCCTCGGCGAACAGGGCGCGACCGGGCCGGGCGGGGGCTTCTAGGGTGGTGGGATGACGGCCCACCCGCACGACCCCGAACTGGCCCGCATCCACGCCTCCTTCTCCGGTTTCCACCGCCGCCAGGCGGACCGGGTGGTCGAGTTCCCCGGCGGATTCGCCGCGCTCGACGACCGGTACACGCACTCCCGCGGCAACAACCACCTGCTGGTGGACGGCCCGGCCGACCCCCTGGCCCTGCCCGCGCTCGCCGACGAACTACTCGGTCACCTGCCGCACCGGCTCGTGTACGTCGTCGACGACGAGGTCGCGGCCGCGAGCCGGGGTCCGCTGGAGGACGCCGGCTACACCACCTCGCGCACCCTCCTCATGCGGCACGACGGCCCCGTCCCGGCGCACGGCGGGGGCCGGCCGGTGGACGCCGAGGAGCTGCGCGGGCCGTCCTCGACGGCCTGGCGCCGGTTCGCCCCCGGGGTGTCCGACGAGGAGGTCCACCACCTCGTGGAGCGCCGGTCGGCCAGGCTCGGAGCCGCGGACGACGTACGGTTCCTCGCCGTGCACACCGAGGACGGCGAGGTGGCCTCATGGGTCGACCTGTACCTCGACCCGGCGGTCGGCACCGCCCGGATCGAGGACCTGGTCACCGCCGAGGCACACCTCGGGCAGGGGTACGCCGGCCGGGTCCTGGACACGGCCCTGCACCTGGCGGCCGAGGCCGACTGCGACCTCCGGTTCCTGAGCGCCAACGAGGCGAAGTGGCCGCACCGCTGGTACGAGCGCCGGGGCTTCGTCGTCGCCGACACCGTCCACGTCTTCGCACGGGGATAGCCGTAGTCGACGCTCCCCGGCGGGGGCGATCCGGGTCAACGGCCGCGCGGCGCGTCACCGTCCCCTACCGATCCGGGCGAACGGCGGTGCCGCGCCCGGGCGATGCGCAACAGAGACCGCGCGTACCACTGGCGTACACCTCTGCTTCTGAGACTGTTCTGTCATGGCGCACTTCGCACTCGTGGGGCCGTCCGACGCCCGGAGACCCCGGCTCGGTCGGCCTGTTGGAGGTTCCCGCACGTCCGAGGCGGTGGGCGGCGTGGTGCTGCTGCTCCCCGACGGCGATCCGGTGTCGGGGCGGCGGGCCTCCGCGCGGGCCCACGCGGCGATGCTGCCGCTGGGGCGCTCGCTGGTCCGGGCGGGCCGGACCGAGGGGCTCGTCGCCCATGTGGTGCGCTACCGGGGGCGCGGCTGGAACGGCGCCGACGCGAACCTCGCGGCGGACGCCGCCTGGGCCGTCGCGGAGGCCGTACGGCGCTACGGCGACGTCCCGGTCTGCCTGGTCGGCCACGGCCTCGGGGGCAGGGCGGCGCTGCGGGCTGCCGGGCACGGCGCGGTCGGCGCGGTCCTCGCGCTCGCCCCGTGGCTCCCGGAGGACGACGTGGCGGCGGAGCCGGAGGCCGTACGCCAGCTGATGGGACGCCGGGTGCTGCTGGTGCACGGCACGAACGACGCCCGTACGGACCCGGAGTTGTCGTTCCGGTACGCCGAGCGGGCCAAGAAGGCGAACCGCGACACCTGCCGGTTCGAGGTGCACTCGGACGGTCACGCGCTGCGCCAGTACGCGGAGGAGGTGCGGGCGCTCGCCGCCGACTTCGTCCTCGGCGCGCTCTTCGCCCGGCCGGTCGCCCGGCCGGTGACCGACGCGATGGCCGCTCCCCCGCCGCTCGGTCTGCGGATGCCGCTCGCGGCGGGCTTCGGCGGTTCACTCCGGAGGTGAGGGCTCCGCGCCGGGGTCCGCGGACAGCAGCGGCGCCGCGGGCTCCTTGGGGAGGAGATGGCCGCGCCTGCCGAGCAGGAACTTCTTGAAGGCGGCCACCGGCGCCGTGTCCGGGTGCCCGTCCAGCCAGGCGACACCGATCTCGCGGACCGCGCGCGGCGCGGTGACGGTGAGTTCGACGACGCCGGGGCGCGGTACGGCCGGGGGCGGCAGCAGGGCCACGCCGAGGCCCGCGGCGACCAGACCGCGCAGCGTCTCGGCCTCCTCCCCCTCGAAGGCGATCCGGGGCTTGAAGCCGGCCTCGGCGCACAGGTCGTCGGTGATGCGGCGGAGCCCGTACCCCGGTTCCAGGGTCACGAAGGTCTCGTCGGCGGCCTCGGCGAGGCGGACCCGCTTGCGGCTCGCGAGCCGGTGGTCGTCGGGGACGACGAGCCGGAGCCGCTGCTCGTCGAGGCGCCGCGCGACCAGGTCGGGCGCGTCCGGCACCGGGGAGGTCAGGCAGAGGTCGAGGTCGCCGGCGCGAAGCCGCTCGATCATGGCCTCGCCGTAGTTCTGGACGAGGGTGAAGCGGATCCCGGGGTGGTCGACGCGGAAGGCGCGGATGAGACCGGGGACGGTCTCGGAGCCCATCGTGTGGAGGAAGCCGAAGGCGACCCGGCCCGCGGTGGGGTCGGCGTCCGCCCGTACGGTGTCGGCGGCCCGCTCCACCTCGGCGAGGGCCCGCTCGGCGGCACCGAGGAAGCGGCGTCCGGCGGGGGTGAGGGAGACCGTGCGGCCGCGGCGGGCGAAGAGGGTGACGCCGAGGTCCTGTTCGAGCCTGACCATGGCCCGGGAGAGCGTGGACTGCGGGACGCCCATCTCGGCCGCGGCCCTGGTCACGTGCTCGTGCCGGGCCACGGCGGCGAAGTACGCGAGCCGCGGCGCGAGGAGCAGTCCCATGTCTTCTTCGTTACTGTTCGGTGACAGGCGAGGCTGTGACCTGTACTCATGCGCCATGGGAACGATTACAGCAGTTCCGTGCATTGGACGCATGAAGCGGGTCGTCCTACGTTCGGGGCATGCCTTCCGCCTCTTCGCCCGCCGCGGCCGCACGGTCTCCCTCACCCCCGCCGACACCCGCCTCGCGCCCGGAGCCCCCGGCTACCGCCGGACGAGCCTCGCGCTCTTCGCCGCCGGTCTCGCCGCCTTCGCGCTCCTCTACTCCACGCAGGCCCTCCTCCCGGCCATCTCGGCCGAGTTCGGCGCCACCGCCTCCGCCGCCTCCTGGACGGTCTCGGCCGCGACCGGCGCCCTGGCCCTGTGCGTGATCCCGCTCAGCGCCCTTTCCGAGCGCTTCGGCCGGCGGACGATGATGATCGCCTCGCTCACGGTCGCGGTCGGCATCTCCCTCCTCGTGCCGCTCGCCCCGAACCTGGAGACCCTGATCGCGCTGCGCGCGGTCCAGGGCGCGGCGCTCGCCGGTCTTCCGGCCTCCGCGATGGCCTTCCTCGCCGAGGAGGTCCGCCCCAAGGCGCTGGTCGCCGCGATCGGCCTGTTCGTCGCGGGCAACTCGATCGGCGGCATGAGCGGCCGGCTGGTGACCGGCTGGGTGGCCCAGATGTGGGGCTGGCGTGCGGGTCTGGCCGCCGTCGGCCTGACCTCCCTGCTGTGCGCGCTGGCCTTCCGGGCGCTGCTGCCGAAGGCACGGCACTTCACGCCCGGCACGCTCAACCCGAAGGCGCTCGCCCGGACCGTGCGGACGCACCTGGCGGACCCGCTGCTGATGCGGCTGTACGCGATCGGCGCCCTCTTCATGACGGTCTTCGGCGCGGTCTACACCGTGATCGGCTACCGCCTGGTCGAGGCCCCGTTCTCGCTGCCGCAGGGCGTCATCGGCTCGATCTTCCTGATCTACCTGGTCGGTACGGTCTCCTCGGCCGCCGCGGGCCGGCTCGTCGGGCGGCTCGGCCGGCGCGGGGCGCTCTACCTGGCGGTGTCCACCACCGCCGCCGGCCTGCTGCTCTCGCTCTCCGACGCGCTGCCCGCCGTCCTCGCGGGCCTCGTCCTGATCACCGCCGGCTTCTTCGCGGGCCACGCGGTCGCGTCCTCCTCGGTGAGCCGCACGGCCGTGACGGGCCGCGCACAGGCCTCGGCGCTCTACCAGTCCGCGTACTACCTCGGCAGCAGCGCGGGCGGCACGCTCGGCGCGATCGCGTTCCACACGGGCGGGTGGGCCGGCACGGTCCTCATCGGACTCGTCGCCGTCCTCGGCGTCGTCTCGGTCACCCTGTACGGCACCCACAGCGCGCGCGTGGAGGCGCGACAGGGCCGGATCGCGGCCTCCTGCTGATTGCGGCGGTTCCGGTGCAACTGAGACGCTCCCCCGAACGTCATGAAGGACAGGACTCTAGGGGGAGTTGACGATCATGAAGAAGATCACGGGCCGGATAGGCAGAAGGGCCGGCATCGCCGCGGGCCTCACCTCGCTGGTGCTGCCGATGACGATCGCGCTCGGTGCGGCTCCGGCGCAGGCGGCGTCCTGCAACGTGACGACGGGCCCGTACCAGAAGCAGGTCGAGAAGTTCCTCGGCCGCACGGCCGACGGACGCCAGTCGCTCGCCGACTGCAAGGCCATCCAGGCCTTCCAGAAGAAGCACGGCATCACCCCGTCCGCGGGGTACGCCGGGACGATCACCTGGCGCACGATGAACACGATGAACCAGCAGAAGGCGGCGGGGTCCAACCCCAACAAGGACCGCAAGTGTCCGACCAACAAGGGCCGGATCGCCTGCGTCGACCTCACCCGCCAGCTGAGCTGGATCCAGGACGGCTCGCGCCTCAAGTACGGCCCCGTGCCGGTCCGTACGGGCCGGGACGGCAGCGAGACCCGGACCGGGTCGAAGAAGATCTACTGGCGGAACATCAACCACTGGTCGACGCTCTACAACGTGTCCATGCCGTACGCGCAGTTCTTCGACGGCGGGCAGGCCTTCCACTCGACGACCAAGTCCATGTGGAACCCGCCGGGCTCCGCCGGCTGCGTCAACATGACGTCGAAGGACGCCAAGGCGTACTGGAACCTGCTCAGGAACGGTGACGACGTCTTCGTCTACGGGCGCAAGCCGGGAACCTGACCCCGGCTGTCAGTGCGCTGCGGTAGCTTCCCTCTCACCGGCACCGAACGGGTGCCGGTGAGGGGTGAGTGGGGTGTGGACCCGATGAGTGACGCCGCGACCGCGACGACCGAGCAACTCGACGCGTACCGCCGGGAGCTGACCGGCTACTGCTACCGGATGCTGGGCTCCTCCTTCGAGGCCGAGGACGCGGTGCAGGACACCATGGTCCGGGCCTGGAAGGCGATCGGCTCCTTCGAGGGCCGCTCCTCGCTGCGGTCCTGGCTCTACCGGATCGCCACCAACGTCTGCCTCGACGCGCTGACCGCGGGCAACCGGAGGGCACGGCCCATGGACCTGACCTCCGCGACGCCGGTCGCGCAGGCGCAGCTCGTCAAGCAGCCGGAGATCACCTGGCTGGAGCCGGTGCCCGACGGGCGGGTGCTGCCCTCGGCCGGCGACCCGGCGGAGACGGCCGTCTCCCGCGAGACCGTACGGCTCGCGTTCGTGGCCGCGCTCCAGCACCTGCCGCCCAAGCAGCGGGCGGTGCTCATCCTGCGCGAGGTGCTCGCCTGGAAGGCGAGCGAGGTCGCCGAACTCCTCGACACCTCCGTCGCCTCGGTCAACAGCGCCCTCCAGCGGGCCCGCGCGACGCTCGCCGAGCAGGCGCCGGCCGCCTCGGACACGGCGAACCCGCTGGACGAGGAGCAGAAGGCGCTCCTGGAGCGCTACGTCGCCGCGTTCGAGGGCTACGACATGAAGGCGCTGACCGCGCTCCTCCACGAGGACGCGACCATGTCCATGCCGCCGTACGACCTCTGGCTCCAGGGCCACGACGACATCGTCGGCTGGATGCTGGGCGTCGGCGAGGTGTGCGCCGGCTCGAAGCTGGTGCCGACCGTGGCGAACGGCTCGCCGGCCTTCGCCCAGTACCACCCGGACCCGGCGGGCGGCTTCAGCCCGTGGGCGCTCATCGTCCTGGAGCTGCGGGACGGCAAGGTCGCCGGGATGGACTTCTTCCTGGACACCGAGCGCTGGTTCCCGCTCTTCGACCTGCCGGCCCGGCTGGAGGCGTAGCTACGTCGGCAGCGTCCCGTCGAGCCCGGTGAGCAGGAGCAGGGCCCGCAGTTCGGGGCCCGCGCCCGCGAACCGGATCCGGTGCCCGCCCCGCCCGGCGGCGAGTTTCAGCCGGGCGAGGGCGTCGACGGCGGCGAGGTCGGCCGGTGCGAGCGCGCCGACCTCGCAGACCACCTCGCCGGGCGGGGCGGCCCCGAGCTCGGCGCAGAGCCGCGCCACCTCGTCCCCGGTCGGCCGGGCGGGCAGGGTCACGACGAGCGGTCGGCTGGTGTCCACACGCCTTGAGACCGGCCCTCGGACCGGAACTCATCGGTGATCACGTGGGCCGTAGGGTCGGGAGCATGAGTCTTGAGCCCGCCGAACTGGTGATCTTCGACTGCGACGGTGTCCTGGTGGACAGCGAGCGGATCTACTGCCGGGTGGACCGGGAGGTGTTCGCGAGCCTCGGGGCGGAGTTCACCGAGGCGGAGATGGTCGAGTACTTCGTCGGCTCCCCGCACGACATGCTCATCGCGATCGTGGAGGAGCGCCGGGGCCGCCCGCTGGAGCCCGACTGGCAGGCGCCCTTCGCCCAGCGGTACGAGGACGCCCTGGACGCGGAGCTGACGGCCGTGGAGGGCGTCACGGACGTCCTGGACGCGCTGGCCGTCCCGTACTGCCTCGCCTCCAACGGCAGCCACGCCTCCATCCGGAAGAACCTCGGCCGCGCGGGCCTCCTGGAGCGCTTCGAGGGCCGGATGTTCAGCGCCCGCGACGTCGCCCGGGGCAAGCCGGCCCCGGACCTCTTCCTGCACGCGGCGGCCGCGATGGGCGTCCCGCCGGAGCGCTGCGCGGTGGTCGAGGACAGCCCGTACGGTGTCCGGGCGGCCCGGGCGGCCGGGATGCGCGCCTTCGGCTACACCGGCGGCCTGACCCCGGCGGCCCGCCTGACGGGCCCGGGGACGGTGGTCTTCGAGAACATGCGGGAGCTGACGGGGCTGCTCGGCTGACGAACGGGACCGGTGGAGGTCCACCGGTCCCGTTCACCCGAAGGTTTCACTGGCACATGCCGGCGTCGATCAGGTCGCTACGCGATGCGGTCCAGCACGATCGGGTTCGGGGTGAAGGACGTGCCCTCCGCCGCGATGTCCCAGGCCGAGCCCAGGGACTGGAGCGCGTAGTCGAACTTCTCCGGGGTGTCCGTGTGGAGGGTCACGAGCGGCTGGCCCGCCGTCACCGTGTCGCCCGGCTTGGCGTGGAGCTCGACGCCCGCGCCGGCCTGCACCGGGTCCTCCTTGCGGGCGCGGCCCGCGCCCAGGCGCCAGGCGGCGATGCCGATGTCGTAGGCGTCGAGACGGGTCAGGACGCCGGTCGAGGGGGCCGTGACGACGTGCTGCTCGCGGGCGACCGGGAGGGCCGCGTCCGGGTCGCCGCCCTGGGCCGCGATCATCCGGCGCCAGTGGTCCATGGCCGAGCCGTCGGCCAGTGCCTTCGCCGGGTCCGCGTCCTTGATGCCGGCCGCGGCGAGCATCTCCCGGGCCAGCGCGATCGTCAGCTCGACGACGTCCGCCGGGCCGCCGCCGGCCAGGACCTCGACGGACTCCCGGACCTCCAGGGCGTTGCCCGCGGTGAGGCCGAGCGGGGTGGACATGTCGGTGAGCAGCGCGACCGTCTTCACCCCGCTGTCGGTGCCGAGGCCGACCATGGTGGAGGCGAGCTCGCGGGCGTCCTCGATGTTCTTCATGAAGGCGCCGGTGCCGACCTTGACGTCGAGGACCAGGGAGCCGGTGCCCTCGGCGATCTTCTTCGACATGATCGAGGAGGCGATCAGCGGGATGGCCTCGACGGTGCCGGTGACGTCGCGGAGCGCGTACAGCTTCTTGTCGGCGGGGGCCAGGCCGTCGCCGGCCGCGCAGATGACCGCGCCGGTGGTGTCGAGGACGTGCAGCATCTCCTCGTTGGAGAGCAGCGCGCGCCAGCCGGGGATGGACTCCAGCTTGTCGAGGGTGCCGCCGGTGTGGCCGAGGCCGCGGCCGGAGAGCTGCGGGACGGCCGCGCCGCAGGCGGCGACGAGCGGGGCGAGCGGCAGGGTGATCTTGTCGCCGACGCCGCCGGTGGAGTGCTTGTCGGCGGTGGGGCGGGAGAGGGAGGAGAACTCCATGCGCTCGCCGCTCGCGATCATGGCGGCCGTCCAGCGGGCGATCTCCGCGCGGTTCATGCCGTTCAGCAGGATGGCCATGGCCAGGGCGGACATCTGCTCGTCGGCGACCGCACCGCGGGTGTAGGCGTCGATGACCCAGTCGATCTGCTCCGGGCTCAGCTCGCCCTTGTCCCGCTTCGTGCGGATGACGGAGATGACGTCCATGGTGGTGCCTCTTTCTACGCGCATAGAGGGGGAAAGGAGGAGCGGCCCTTCCCATCGTGCCGGAAGGGCCGCTCCGAGGTTTACTTCGCGAGGTGGTCCGGGCCGAAGGCCTGCGGCAGCATCTCGGCGAGCGTCAGGAACCCGGCGGGGGTCTCCAGGACGAGCCCGGCGCCCCCGAACTCGTACAGCAGCTGCCGGCAGCGGCCGCACGGGACCAGGGACTCGCCCTCGCCGTCCACGCACACGAAGTGCGTGAGGCGTCCGCCGCCGGTCGCCTGGAGCTGCGAGACGAGACCGCACTCGGCGCACAGGCTGAGGCCGTACGAGGCGTTCTCCACGTTGCAGCCGGAGACCGTCCGCCCGTCCTCGACGCGGGCGGCGGCACCGACCGGGAAGCCCGAGTACGGGGCGTACGCACGGGCCATGGCCTCGCGCGCCGCGACCCGCAGGGCCTCCCACTCGGCCTCGGGGAGGGCGGTCGTCACTTGCCCTGGCCCTTGCGGTAGGGCAGGCCGTCCGCCTTCGGCATCCGCAGGCGCTGCGCCGACAGGGCGAGCACGAGCAGGGTGGTGATGTACGGCGCCGCGTCGACGAACTGGCTCGGGACCTCGTCGGTCAGCGCGTACCAGAGGAAGAAGCCGCCGGAGAAGGCCGCGGAGATCACACCGGCCACGTACTTCTTCTTGTACAGCTGCCACACGGCGGCTACCAGCAGGAGCACGGCGACCAGCAGCAGCAGCGCGTGGACGTTCTCGGCGCCGCCGCGGAGCTTGAGGCTGTCGGTGAAGCCGAAGAGGCCGGCGCCGAGCGCCATGCCGCCGGGCATCCAGTTGCCGAAGATCATGGCGGCGAGACCGATGTAGCCGCGGCCGCCGGTCTGGCCCTCCTGGTAGATGCCGGTGGAGACGATCGCGAGGAACGCCCCGCCGAGACCGGCCAGCGCGCCGGAGACCGTGACGGCGATGTACTTGTACTTGTAGACGTTCACGCCGAGGGACTCGGCGGCGACCGGGTTCTCACCGCAGGAGCGCAGCCGCAGGCCGAAGGCCGTGCGCCAGAGCAGCCACCAGGTGGCCGGGATCAGCAGCAGGGCGACGATCGTCAGGAGCGACAGGTTCGTCACGAGACCGCCGAGGATGCCGGCCAGGTCGGAGACAAAGAACCAGTGCTTGGCCTGGAGGTCGGCCAGCCAGTCCGCGAGCCCCGGCACGGTGATCTCGTAGATCTGGTCGATGCGCGGGGACTGCTTGGAGGAGCCGCCCTCTGCCTCGGCGAACGTGAAGTTCGACAGGTACTGGGTGAAGCCGACCGCGAGGATGTTGATCGCCACACCGGAGACGATGTGGTTCACGTTGAACGTGACGGTGATGATCGCGTGCAGCAGACCGCCGATGGCGCCGCCGAGGAGGCCGAAGAGGACACCCACCCAGGGGCCCCACTGGTAGCCGGCCCAGGCGCCGAACCAGGTGCCGAGGACCATCATGCCTTCGAGGCCGATGTTGACGACGCCCGCGCGCTCGGCCCACAGACCGCCGAGACCGGCGAGGCCGATCGGCACGGCGAGCTGGAGGGCGCCGGAGACCTGGCCCACCGAGGTGAGGTCGTTGGCCCCGGAGACGGCCCGGACGAAGGAGAAGAGCAGAAGAGCGGCCGCGACGATCAGCATGATCCACGGCAGGGTGAGCTTGCGGCGTCCGCCGCCCTTGGGCGCTGCGCTCGGCTTGGTGACAGTGCCGGTGCTCATGCCGAGACCTCCTTGTCGGTCTTGATGGCGCCGCCGGCGGCGAGTTCCTCGCCGACCTTCTGCTGCTGGCGGCGGAGGCCGTAACGGCGGACGAGCTCGTACGAGACGACCACGGCGATCACGATGATGCCCTGCATGATCTTGGTGATCTCCTTCGGGTAGCCCTCGGTGTCCAGCGACGAGGAGGCCTTGTCGAGGAACGCGAAGAGCAGGGCCGCGAAGAAGATGCCGACCGGGTGGTTCCGGCCGAGCAGCGCGATGGTGATGGCGGTGAAGCCGACACCGACGGGGAAGTCGAGGCTGTACGTGTGGGACTCGCCGAGCAGCGTCGGCATGCCCGCCAGGCCGGCCAGCGCGCCCGAGAGCAGCATCGAGGTGAGGATCATCTTCTTGGCGTCGACGCCGCTGGCCTGGGCGGCGGACTCGCTGGCGCCGGTGGCGCGCAGGTCGAAGCCGAACCGGGTGCGGTTGAGGACGAACCAGTAGACGACGCCGAGGGCGAGCGCGACGAACGTGAAGCCGTAGATGACTCCGTTGCCCTCGCCCATGTCGATGCCGGGGAACCAGCCGGACTCGGAGATCTCACCGGTGGTGAGGTTGTTGGAGCCCTCCGGCTGGACGCCGAAGTTCTTCGGCAGGATCAGCCAGGCCACCAGCGAGGTCGCGATGGCGTTCAGCATGATCGTCGAGACGACCTCGGAGACACCGCGGGTGGTCTTCAGGATGCCGGCGATACCGGCCCAGAAGGCGCCGGTGAACATCGCGACGAGCACGATCACGAGGATGTGCAGCGGGCCGGGCAGCTCGATCGAGGCGCCGACGAGCGCCGAGACCATCGCGGCGAGCCGGTACTGGCCGTCGACCCCGATGTTGAAGAGGTTCATCCGGAAGCCGATGGCCACGGCCAGGGCCGCCAGGTAGTAGATCCCCGTCTGGTTGACGATCAGGACCTGGATGTCGGCGAACGCGGCGTTGTCGATCATGAGCGTGATCGGCTCGATCGGGTCGAGACCCGTCGCCAGCAGCACCAGGACGGTGAGCACGAACGAGGTGACCAGGGCGAGCACCGGTCCCGCCGCGCCCAGGATCAACTTGTCCTTGTCGAACTTCATCATCGGGCGTCACCGTCTTCGGGCTGCTCTGCGCCTTCGAGCTGGCCGCTCGCCGCGCCGGTCATGGCGGAGCCGAGCTGCTCGGGCGTGATGGTGGCGGGGTCGGCGTCCGCGACGAGCTTGCCGCGGTACATGACCCGGAGGGTGTCGGAGAGGCCGATCAGCTCATCGAGGTCGGCGGAGATCAACAGCACCGCGAGACCCTCGCGGCGGGCGTCCCGGATCGCGTCCCAGATCTGCGCCTGCGCGCCGACGTCCACACCGCGGGTGGGGTGGGCGGCGATCAGGAACTTGGGCGCGTGGCTCATCTCGCGGCCGACGATCAGCTTCTGCTGGTTGCCGCCGGAGAGGGAGGCCGCGGTGACGTCGATGCCGGGGGTGCGCACGTCGTACTCGCGGACGATCCGCTCGGTGTCCTTGCGGGCCGCCTTCGGGTCGAGGACGCCGCGCCTGGAGTTGGGCTCCTCGGTGACGTGGCCGAGGATGCGGTTCTCCCAGAGCGGCGCTTCGAGGAGCAGGCCGTGGCGGTGGCGGTCCTCGGGGATGTAGCCGATGCCGCCCTCGCGGCGCTTGCGCACCGAGACCTTGGAGATGTCCACGCCGTCGAGGGTGATGACGCCCGCGTCGGGGGTGGCCATGCCCATGAGGGTCTCGATGAGCTCGGTCTGGCCGTTGCCCTCGACACCGGCGATGCCCAGGATCTCGCCCTTGTGGATCGTGAGGGAGATGTCGTCGAGGAGCTTGCGGCCCTCGGCCGTCTCCTCCAGCACGACGACGGTCTTCGCCGGGTCCGGTGGGGCGGCGCTGGTCAGCGGAGCGGCGGCGACGGCGCCGGCCTCGGTCAGCGTGAGGTTGCGGACCTGGAGCATGGGGACGGTGGTGACCGTCGACTCGCGGGTCTCGGGCGAGGGCAGCTCGCTGCCGACCATCAGCTCGGCGAGCTGCTTGGTGGTGGCGGTCCTCGGGTCGGCGGTGCCGACCGTGGTGCCCCGCCGGATGACGGTGATGTCGTCGGCGACCTTCAGGACCTCGCCCAGCTTGTGCGAGATGAAGATGACGGTCAGGCCCTCGGCCTTGAGCTCGCGCAGGTTGTCGAAGAGCGCGTCGACCTCCTGCGGGACGAGCACGGCGGTCGGCTCGTCGAGGATGAGGATCTTGGCGCCGCGGTAGAGGACCTTGAGGATCTCCACGCGCTGCCGGTCGGCGACGCCGAGGTCCTCGACGAGGGCGTCGGGGCGGACCCCGAGGCCGTAGGCGTCGGAGATCTCCCGGATCTTCTTCCGCGCCTTGGCGCCGATGCCGTAGAGCTTCTCGCCGCCGAGGACGACGTTCTCCAGGACGGTGAGGTTGTCGGCGAGCATGAAGTGCTGGTGCACCATGCCGATGCCGCGCGCGATGGCGTCACCGGGGCTGGAGAAGGTGACCTGCTGGCCGTCGACCGCGATGGTGCCCTCGTCCGGCTTCTGCATGCCGTAGAGGATCTTCATGAGGGTCGACTTGCCGGCACCGTTCTCGCCGATGAGGGCGTGCACGGTGCCCTTGCGGACCGTGATGGCGATGTCCTTGTTGGCGACGACGCCGGGGAATCGCTTGGTGATGCCGTGCAGTTCTACGGCAGGGGGGCTGGACGCGTTGATGACGCACTCTCCTTGGCCGGAAGGAGTGGGAGCGGGAGGGCAGGGCG
>NZ_RDBH01000141.1:271486-299095 GCF_008042145.1 Streptomyces sp. adm13(2018) | reverse complement strand
AAGTTATCGTGCCAGGGAGACATCTACACGCGTAGCGCTGCCGAAAAGTGAAAACCCGTACGGGAATGGGGCCCGGCAACGATGGGGTGCCACCGCTGCCGGGCCTTGGGTCGTTGACCAGTGCGTCCTTACGGAGCGGTCTTGACCGTGATCTTGCCGTCGATGATCTCCTTCTTCGCCTTGTCCACCGCGGCGATGAGGTCCTTCATCTCCTTGAACTTCGGGTTGGAGTCGGCGAGCGCGACACCGTCCGTGGCGAGACCGTAGCGGACCTCACCGGACTGCGGCTTGCCGTCCTGGACCGACTTGATCACGTTGAAGACGGAGTCGGAGACGTCCTTGGTGACCGAGGTCAGGATGGCGTCCTTGTAGGAGGCCAGACCCGGCTGGTTGTACTGGTCGGAGTCGACACCGATCGCCCACTTGCCGGCGGCGGAGGCGGCCTCGATCGCACCCGAGCCGGCCAGACCGGCGGCGGCGTAGATCACGTCGGCGCCCTTGTCGAGCTGGCCCTCCGCGGCGGCCTTGCCGAGGTCGGGCTTCGAGAAGCCGTCGAAGTTCGGCGGCTGGGTGAGGTACTGGACGAGCACCTTCGCCTTGGGGTTGGTGTCCTTGACGCCCTGCGCGAAGCCCGCCTCGAACTTCTTGATCAGCGGAACCTCGACACCGCCGATGAAGCCGACCGTGCCGGACTTGGACGCCTTGGCGGCGGCGACGCCGGCCAGGTAGGAGCCCTGCTCCTCGTTGAAGACGAGGTTGGCGATGTTCGGGCCGGTCTTCGACGTGTCGTCGATGAGGCCGAAGGTGGTCTTCGGGTAGGCCTTGGCGACCTTCTCGATGGCCGGGGCGTAGGCGAAGCCGACACCGATGACCGGGTTGTTCCCGGCGCGGGCGAGCGCGGTGAGGCGCTGCACCTTGTCGGCGTCGCCCTCGCCCTCGGAGGGCTCGGCCTCGGCGCCCTTGACGCCGAGCTCGTCCTCGGCCTTCTTGAGGCCCGCGTAGGCGGCGTCGTTGAAGGACTGGTCGCCACGGCCGCCGATGTCGTAGGCGATGGCGGCCTTCGTGGCCTTCGCGCTGGAGCTCGGGCTGGAGCCGGAGTCCGTCGAAGACTTGCCACACGCGGTGGCGGAGAGGGCGAGCGCCGCGGAGGCGATGCCCACGGTCGTGATCCTGGTGATCCGGCGCAAGAGGAGGGTCCCTTCAAGACTGACCGAAAGCGCCTCTTCCGGCGCTGGTTTCGCGGCGATCGTAACGCGCGTAGATGTCAGTTAAAGACCCGTTCATGAGTCGTTATCGGATCGTCGCGAACCGGCCAGCCGAGGCGACCGGGGGCGTTCGGCCCGGTACCGCCGGTTATATCTCCGGGTCCCGGCGCCGCGGACGGAGTCCCGGGGCGCCACGCCGGGTCGTTGGACCGAAGGGGCGACGCCGGTCGGCCGGACGGATGAAGCTCCGCCCGGCCGGAATCGCGGCCTCATTTGGCCTGAAATAAGCGCTGAATCAGTGCTTTGGCGCCGCGTCCAGCAGCGCCGCGGCGGTGAAGAGCTCCACCGCGGCCTCGATGCAGCTCTCGTCCACGTCGAAGTCGCCGGCGTGGAGATCGCGCACCCGGGTGTCGCCCGGGGTGCGGACCCCGAGGCGGGCCATGGCGCCGGGGACGTGCTCCAGGTACCAGGAGAAGTCCTCGCCGCCGAGGCTCTGCTCGGTGCCCTCGATCGAGAACGGTCCGCGGCGGGCGGTCATCGCGGCCTGGAGCAGCTCGGTGACGGCCGCGTCGTTCACCACCGGCGGGACGCCTCGGACGTAGGTGACGGTCGACTTGGCCCGGTGCAGGGTCGCGACCTCGTCGATGGCCGCGTGCACCAGGTCGGGCGCCTCCCGCCAGGTCGGCAGGTCCAGGCAGCGGACGGTGCCGGAGAGCTCGGCGTGCTGCGGGATGACGTTGCAGGCGTGACCGGACTCGATACGGCCCCAGGTGACCGAGAGTCCCGAGCGGGCGTCGATCCGTCGGGCCAGGACGGCGGGGACGTCCACGGCGACCCGGGCGGCGGCCGTGACGAGGTCGGTGGTGAGGTGCGGACGGGCGGTGTGGCCGCCGGGCCCGTCCAGGGTGATCTCCAGCCGGTCGCAGGCCGAGGTGATGGGCCCGGTGCGGAGTCCGATCTTCCCGGCGTCCACCCTGGGGTCGCAGTGGACGGCGATGATCCGGCCGACCCCGTCCAGGACCCCCGCCTCGATCGCGTCGGCAGCGCCGCCCGGGAGGACCTCCTCGGCGGGCTGGAAGAGCAGTCGCACCGGGGCCGGGAGCAGCCCCTGCCGGTCCAGGTCGGCCAGGACGAGTCCGGCGCCGAGGACGGTGGTGGTGTGGACGTCGTGTCCGCAGGCGTGGGCGCGGTTGGCCACGGTGGAGTGGTACGGGACGGTCTTGACGTCCGGGATGGGGAGCGCGTCGAGGTCCGCGCGGATCGCGAGCATCGGCCGCTCCGGGTCCGGGGTGCCGATGTCACAGATGAGTCCGGTGCGGCCTGGCAGGACCTTCGGCGCGAGGCCGGCCACCTCCAGGCGGGCCTTGAGCGCGGCGGTCGTACGGAACTCCTGGTTCCCCAGCTCCGGGTGCATGTGCAAGTCCCTGCGGAAGGCGATCAGTTCGACGCGCAGGGGTTCGGACAGCGTTCCGGGCAGGGTGACGGAGCCTGGCTCACGGGACTTCAACTGGTTCACCCTTTGAAGGGTAGGCCTCCGGAGAGGCCAACTGCCCGTTGATCACGAAAAGTTCAGCCCGTTAGGGGAAAGTTTTTCGGTTCGGCAGGCTTGAAGCCCGTTCTGTATGGGTACGCTCAGCCGAATTCGAGCCGATCGGTCGGGTTCACGGACCGCGAGGTCAGCCGGTCCACCTCGTGGGCCGCGGTGCCCGTCACCCCGGACAGGAAACCCTGCGCCCGCGGTGAGGCGGTCGCCCGCAGCCACTCGGGCGCGATCTCGCAGACCGCCACCTTCACCCCGGTGCCGGCCAGGGCCAGCGGCAGGGTGTGCACCACGGTGGACGGGAAGCTGACGACCGTACGGCCGATGGGTCCGCGGCGGGCGATCAGCTCCAGGGGCAGCTCCGGGCGGACCACCTGGAGGCCCGTCTCCACCGCGATCCGGTGCAGCTTCTCGGCGCTCTCCCGGCGGTGCGCGAAGTAGCGGGTGGCCCCGTGGGTCCGGGCCAGCTCCGCCACCACCCGGTCGTAGTGCGCGGCGTCGACCACGCCCGTCTCCACCAGCGAGGTCCCCACCAGGTCCGCGCCTCCGGTGAGCAGCGGCGGGCCGAACCGCGCCCGGGTCCACGCGTAGGTGTTCTCGGTGACCGTGATGCCCTCGGGGGCCTCGACCGGCAGCGAGGTGAAGATCTCGACCGTGCGGCCGGGCGTCGGGGCCAGGCGCTTCCGCGCCAGCAGGGACACCGGGGCGAGCGCCAGCTCGCGCGGGTCCAGGGCACGGCTCCTGCGGTGCCAGCGCACCAGCCGCTCACCGCGGCCGACCTGGGCGGCGTACTCCATGGTGGCGGTGCCGTCGTCGACCACCGTGAGGTGCCGGGGGCCGAAGAGGGTGAGGAGGAGCTGGACGTACCGGGAGAACGGGTCCCCGATGATCACCCGCTCCGCCGAGCGCAGCGGCCGGGCGAGCTCGCGCAGCGTGCGGACGAGCGCGCCCCGGCCGCCCCGGGCCTCCTGCCAGTGGACGGTGAGGCCCTCGTCGCGGGCCAGCTGGGCCATCCGGCGCAGCTGGCCCCGCGACATGGGGTCGGTCGGCGAGAGGACGACGACCGTGAGGGCGGGTCCGGGCGGTGCCGCACCCGGGGCGGCGTCCGTCGAGCGGGGCGCCCGGCCGTCCGCCGCGGCGTCGGCGGGGCCGGACGCGGTGGCGGGACCGGACGCCGGGGCGTCCGCCGGGCCGTGCGGGCCGGCGGACGCCCCGGCGGGCGCGCCCGCGGCGCGGCCCCGGGTGTGCGCCCACTCCAGGACGTTGAGGAGCTGGACCGGGCTCTCGACGAACGCCAGCTGCCCGGTCATGCGGCGACGAGCCCCTGGACCCGGCGGAGCTTCTTCATCGGACCGAGCTCCGACTCGTAGACCTTCTTGACGCCGTCGCCGAGGGCGGTCTCGATGGTGCGGATGTCGCGGACCAGGCGCTGCAGGCCCTGCGGCTCGACGGAGGCGGCCTGGTCGGAGCCCCACATGGCGCGGTCGAGGGTGATGTGGCGCTCCACGAAGGTGGCGCCGAGGGCGACGGCGGCCAGCGTGGTCTGGAGGCCGGTCTCGTGGCCGGAGTAGCCGATCGGGACGTTCGGGTACTCGTCCTGGAGCGTCTGGATGACGCGCAGGTTGAGCTCCTCGGCCTTGGCCGGGTACGTGGAGGTGGCGTGGCAGAGCAGGATGTTCGCGCTGCCGAGGACCTCGACGGCGTGGCGGATCTGCTCCGGCGTCGACATGCCGGTGGAGAGGATGACGGTGCGGCCGGTCTCGCGCAGCGCGCGCAGCAGCTCGTCGTCGGTGAGGGAGGCCGAGGCCACCTTGTGGGCCGGGACGTCGAACTTCTCCAGGAAGGCGACGGCCTCGGTGTCCCACGGGGACGCGAACCAGTCGATGCCGCGCTTCTTGCAGTGCTCGTCGATGGCGCGGTACTGCGTCTCGTCGAACTCCACGCGGTGGCGGTAGTCGATGTACGTCATCCGGCCCCAGGGGGTGTCGCGCTCGATGTCCCACTGGTCGCGCGGGGTGCAGATCTCGGGGGTGCGCTTCTGGAACTTGACGGCGTCGCAGCCGGCCTCGGCGGCCACGTCGATCAGCGCGAACGCGTTGTCGAGGTCGCCGTTGTGGTTGATGCCGATCTCGCCGGTGATGTAGACCGACTGGCCCGGGCCGGCGGTCTTGTCGCCGAGGGTGCGGATACGGGTGTTCATGGTGCTGTTCCTTACGGTCGGGGGGTGTCGAGCTCGGGTCCGAGGAGCCAGGCGGCGATCTCACGGATCGCCCCCGAGCCGCCCGGGGTGACGGTGACCGCGCGGGCCGCGGCCCGTACGGAGTCGTGCGCGCTGCTCACCGCGACGGGCCAGCCGACGAGGTGGAAGCAGGGAAGGTCGTTGACGTCGTTTCCGGCGTAGAGCACGCGCTGCGGGTCGATGCCCTCGGTCTCGCACCACTCCTTGAGGGCCCGGTCCTTGCGGTCGATGCCGTGCAGGACGGGGATCTTGAGCTTGCGGGCGCGGGCGGCGACGACGGCGTTCTGCTCGGTGGAGAGGATGAGGACGGGCAGTCCGGCGCGGCGCAGGGCGGCGATGCCCAGGCCGTCGCCGCGGTGCGCGGAGACGAACTCCCGTCCCTCCGCGTCCAGGTGGACCCGGTCGTCGGTCTGCGTGCCGTCGAAGTCGAGGACGACGGCGTCGATGTCCGCGAAGCCGGGGGTGGCGGGGGTGTCGAGGAGCGGGGCCAGGACGCGGGCGCGGGCCAGGTCGTGCGGGTCGTCGATCTCCAGGACCCGGGCGGGGTCGGTGACGACGAGCGCCGTGCGGCCGAAGAAGCGGTGCCGGTGGGTACGGAAGCCGGCCGCGTCCATCGCGTAGACGGCGCCGGTCTCCAGGTACTCGGGCTCCCGGTCCTGGCGGCGGGGGCGGTGCGCCTTGTCGTGGTTGACGCCGGTGGCGCCGTCCTCGACCGTCTCGCGCCAGAGGAAGCCGTGCGACGGGGCGGCGGTGAAGGCCGTGTCGGCCGCCCCGGAGGTGATGCGCTCGACGGTCTCGGCGACCTCCGCGGAGCCGAGGAACGGGCTGGTGCACTGGACGAGGAGGACCACGTCGACGGAGCGGCCGTGGGTGGCCTCGAAGGCGTCCATGGCGTGCAGGACCGCGGCCTCGCTGGTGGCGGTGTCGCCGGCGATCTCGGCCGGGCGCCGCACGGCCTCGGCGCCCGCGGTGCGGGCGGCGGCCGCGATGCCGGCGTCGTCGGTGGAGACCACGACGTGGGTGACGGCGCGGGCGCCCAGGCAGGCCCGGACGGCGCGGGCGACCAGGGGCACTCCGGCCACCGGGGCGAGGTTCTTGGCGGGCACGCCCTTGGAACCGCCCCTCGCGGGGATCACGGCGAGCACGGTGGTGGTCATCAGAGTTCTCCCAGACGGCGGATGACGGGGGCGACGCGCTGCACGCCGTGGCGGTAGGCGCCCCGCGCGGCCTCCCGGACGACCCGCCGCAGCCCGCTCTCGCGGGGCTCCGGGGCGGTGGTGTCCAGGCGGTGGCGGGCGAGGATCCCGGGCAGGTAGCCGGGGGCCGTCTCCGTCGTGTAGTAGGGGGTGATCGGGGGGAGCGCGGGCAGCGCGAGGAGGGCGGCGACCCGGTCCCGGGCCGCGTCGAAGGCCGCCTCGTACGAGCCCCCGGCCGCCACGCCCTGCCGGGCGAGCCAGTCCTCGTCGGGCGTCGGCACGAGCCCCTGGTCGAGCCGGTCGAAGGAGGCCAGCAGGCCGGAGCCGACGAAGTGGTGGTTGCCGAGCACCTCGCGGACCCCGAGGTCGGTGAGGATCGCCGTCGGGATGCGCCGGTGCAGGGCTTCCAGGGCGGCCGTCGAGGAGACGGTCACGAGCAGGTCGGTGCGGTCGAGGACCTCGCCCATGTGCCCGTACACCAGGGAGAAGTTGGCCGGCGGGTCCAGCTCGCGGACCAGCTTCTGGAACGGGTACTCCTCCAGGTGCGTGGTGTGCTCGCCCGGCTTGGAGCGGAGCTTGAGGAGCACCTCGCGGCCCGGGTGGAGCCGGGCGTGCTCGATCAGGCGCCGCAGGACGTAGGCGCGTTCGGCCCGGGTCGCGGGCACGGACGGCTGGGCGGCGAACACCAGGGTGTCCCGGCCGGCCTCGGGGGTGTGCGGGGCGCCGCCCAGGAAGGGCAGAGCCGCCTCGACGACCGGGTCGGCCCCGGCGCCCACCCCCTCGTACACCGCGCGGAAACGTTCCGCGTCGTGCCGGGAGTTGGCGAGGACCACGTCGGCGCCGTGCCGCAACAGCAGGCCGTCGGTCAGCTTCTCGTAGACCACCCCGACGTAGCCGGTGACGACCACGGGACGCCGTGCGAGACCCAGGTCGGCGAGGCCCTGGAGGACCGCCCGCACGGTGCCGCCGACCAGCGCGAGGACGACGACGTCGTAGCCCTCGCCGCGCGCCTCCGCGTCCCGGACCGCGCGCAGGAACTCCGCCCCCGTCACCTCGCGCGGGGCGGTGGTGGACACCCCCGTCTCGGCGAGCTGGCGCGCGGTGGGGGTGGCCCGTCCGCGCAGGACGAATCCGGCGGGTTCGGCGCTCGCCGGGGAGATGCGGCGCGCCGTGAGGGCGCCCCATTTCCACCGGGTGTCGGAGTCGGCGAGTACGGCTGTCCGCACCGCTTCACTGGTACTTGCTGGCACGCCGAGGACGCTAGAAGGGCATTCCGCTTTCCGGCCCAACTGAGAAGCAACAAACGGTGAACAGAGCCTCTCCGTGCGTTGAAGCGGGTCGCGAACCGGCCGGATCGAGGCCGAATCTCCCTGCCGGTAAAGGCGGTTAATTCCCCCGCCGCCCCGTGTTCACCGAAGGGACGCCCGGCGGTCGGTGGGAGGGCCGGGACGGCGCCTAGCGTCGACCGCGTGGTCAAGCTCTCCGTCGTCGTGCCGTTCTTCAACGTGCAGACATACGCCCCCGACACCCTCACCAGCCTGCGGGCCAACGCCCGGGAGGACTTCGAGTTCCTGCTGGTCGACGACTGCTCGTCGGACGGGACCCCGGACCTCCTCGAACGGGCCGCCCGCGAGATCCCGGGGGCCGTCCTGCTCCGGCACGAACGGAACGGCGGCCTCGCCACCGCCCGGAACACCGGCCTCGACGCCGCCCGCGGCGAGTACCTCACCTTCCTCGACGGGGACGACTGGCTCGCCCCCGGCTACTACTCCCGCCTGGTCGCCGCGGCCGAGGGCCTCGGTTGCGACTTCCTCCGCACCGACCACGTCTCCGTCACCGGCCGGAACCGGAGCGTCCGCCGCGTGCCGGTCCCGCGCCGCGGCGAGGTCCTCGACCCCCGCGGCGCGATCCTGCCCGCGCACCGGACGACCTCGGTCGACTACCCGTACGCCTGGGCCGGCGTCTACCACCGGCGGCTCCTCGACCGCGGCCTGCTGCACTTCACCCACGGCCTGCGGACCGCCGAGGACCGGCCCTGGATCTGGCGTCTGCACCGCGAGGCCGATTCCTTCGCCGCCATCGGAGAACTCGGCGTCTTCTACCGGCGCGGAGTCGCGACCTCGCTCACCCAGATCGGCGACACCCGGCAATTGGATTTCATCCGCGCTTTCGACCAGGTGATCGACGAGACCGCGAAGGACCCGGACGCCGCAGTTCTCCTCCCGAAGGCCGTCCGCACCTATTGCGCGGTGATCTCCCACCACATCGGATCGATCGAACGATTCGAACCCGACGTCGCACGACAGCTGAAGGCGATGAGCGCGGGAGCCCTGCGCCGCATGCCGCAGGACGTCCTCGACGAGGCCCTCACCGCGATGGGCGGGGACCGCGCCACGATGCTGCGCAGGCTCCGGCGCCGCCGGCCCGCACCGCCACCGGCACCGGGCACGGGCCCCGGCACCAGCACGGGCACCGCCACCGGCCCCACCGCCGCGGAGGTGGCCGCGTGAGCACCCGCCGCACCACCCAGATCTTCTGCGCCTCCACCCTCTACGGCGCGGTGACCATCGCCGCCGCCCTGGACAGCGGCGCCTTCGGCCCCGCCGACCGCCGCATCCTGCTCGTCACCAACAACGCCGCCGTGCCCGAGACCACCCCGCCGCTGGACCAGGCCGAGGGCTTCGAACGGCTCCGCGACCGCTTCGACTCCGTCCTCTCCTGGAACGAGACGATCTCCCCGCTCCACCCCGGCGGCTGGACCCCCCGGCCCAGCGACCTCCCGCTCCTCCAGCGCCATCTGCGCCGGATCTGGGACCTCGGCGACGACCGCGTCGAACTCGCCCTGGAATCGATCCAGGTCACCCCCGCCCTCGCCATCGCCCAGCTGCTCCCCGACGCCCCCGTCACCGTCTACGCCGACGGCCTCATGAGCTACGGACCGACCCGCAACAAGATCGACCCGCTGATCGGCGGACGCGTCGGCCGGCTGCTCCACCTCGACCTCGTGCCCGGCCTCGCGCCGCTGCTGCTCGCCGAGTTCGGGGCCGTACCGGAGGCCGTACCGACGGAGGCGTTCACCCGGTGCGTCGACGAACTGGCCGGACCCGCCGCCCCGGCCGCCGCCGGGGACGGGCCCGCGCTGCTCCTCGGCCAGTACCTCGCGGCGCTCCACCTGCTGACCGCCGCCGAGGAGGAGGAGCTGCACCTGCGGATGGTGCGCGGCGCCGTCGCCCGCGGCCACCGGCGACTCGTCTTCAAGCCGCACCCGACGGCGCCCGACACCTGGTCGAAGGCGCTCACCGAGGAGGCGGCCGCGCTCGGCGCCGAGCTGACCGTGGAGGACCGGCCGGTCCTCGCCGAGGTGCTCTACCGCGAGCTGCGGCCCGCCCTCGTCGTCGGCTGCTTCTCCACGGCCCTGCTCACCGCGCACACCTTCTACGGACTGCCGGTCGCCCGGGTCGGGACGCGCGAGCTGCTGGAGCGACTCACCCCGTTCCAGAACAGCAACCGCATCCCGCTGACCGTCGTGGACGCCGTCGTGCCGCCCCTGGAGGACGGCCCGGAGGACGACGCCGCGATCGCCACGGACCGGCTGAACGACCTGGTCGCGGCGGTCGGCTTCGCGATGCAGCCGAAGATCCGGCCGGAGCTGCGGGAACCGGCGGTACGGCATCTGTCCGGGCCGTTCGCCGAACGCACCCGGCACCACTTCACCCGCCGCCGCCTCACCGTCCTCAACCTGCCCGGCGGCATCCCGCTCCCCCGCCACCCCCGCGTCCGCGGACTGGCCCGGCGCGCGCTGCGGCTGCGCAGGGCACTGCGGAGGTAGCGGACCGGCGGGCGGCTCCGCCGGAGGTGCCGCCCGCGACGAGCGGCGGGCCCGGGCCCCGTGCGGGGGACCCGGGCCCGCGCACCCTGAGCCCGGCACCCGCCCTCAGGTGCGGACGATCGCCTCCTGGATCTCCGTCACCCAGCGCGAGCGGTCCTCCGGGCACTCCAGGTACAGCTCGCGCGCGTACTCCCGCGTCCGGTACCCGTTCGCCCCGATCCAGCGGGCCAGGTTCTGCGCGGTCGGCAGGATCGTGTCCATCGAACCTCGGTGGACGACGGTCGCCGCCTCCTCGATCCCCGGCAGCACGTGCACCTCGACGCCCTCCACGGCCGTCCCCTCGGGCACGGTCATGCCCGCGTGCACGAGGACCGAGCCGTCGCCCCGGCCCGCGTCCTCGTAGTACGCGATCCCCGGGCCGAACCCGGTGACCCCGGCGGCCTCCAGGCGGCCGCACAGCTCCTCGTACAGGGGCCCGATGACCGGGCCGATGTGCTGCGGGCCGAAGCTCGCGGCGACCCCGCTCAGTTCGGCGATCCGGACGGCGGGGATCTTCTTCACGACGACGTCCTGGGTGGACATGCGTCCCTCACTCTCGATGGCCCGGAGCCGCGCGCCGACCTGGGCGAGCCGCCCCCGCGCCTCCGCCAGGGCCGTCTCCAGCTCGGCCTGGCGCAGCCGCAGCATCCCCCGCAGCTCGTCCGCGTCGAACCGCTCGTCGAGGATCGCCTTCACCTGTTCGAGGGTGAAGCCGAGCTCCTTGAGCGCGATGACGCGGTTGAGCAGGGCGAGCTGGTCCGCCGTGTAGAAGCGGTATCCCGTGTGCGGGTCGACCCGGGCCGGGCGCAGCAGTCCGATGGCGTCGTAGTGCCGCAGCATCCGGACCGACACCCGCCCGTGCCGGGCGAAGTCTCCGATGATGAACATGACGACCCCTACGGAACGGCCTGACACGGTGTGAGGGTCAAGCGGCGCTGCTGAGCGAGAGCTTCGCGGCGAAGCCGAGGAAGAGGGCGCCGGCCGCGGAGGTGGCTCCGGCGGAGAGGCGTCGGCGGCGGCGGAACGCGGCGGCGAGGCGGGTGCCGCCGAAGATCAGCATCGTGAGGTAGAGGAAGCTGCCGATCTCCAGGAGCGTGCCCAGGACCAGGAACGACAGCGCCGGGTAGGCGTACGCCGGGTCCACGAACTGCACGAAGAAGGAGATCAGGAAGAGGATCGCCTTCGGGTTGAACAGGCTGATCACGAGGGCCCTGCGGTACGGGTTCTCCCCCGGCCCGGCCTGCTCCTGCCCGCTGCCGTCGTCGGCCGGCTCGGCGGCCGCGCCGCGCGTGCGCCACATCTCGCGGGCCGAGCGCAGCATGCCGTACGCCATCCAGGCCAGGTACCCCGCGCCCGCGTACTTCACGATCATGAAGAGCAGGGGGGTGGTCTGGAGGAGGGAGGCCGCGCCGAGCGCGGCCAGCGTCATCAGGACCGCGTCGCCGGTGAAGACGCCGGCGGCGGCCCGGTACCCGGTCCGGGTGCCCTTGCGGGCGGCGACGGACAGCACGTACAGCGAGTTCGGCCCCGGCAGGAGGATGATGAGGACGAGGCCCAGGAGGTAGGTCGGAAGATCGGTGACACCCAGCATGAAGCGGAGTGTCGCATGCCGGTACGGGTCACCGCCCGGGTGTTTCGCATCGCGGAAGATCAGAAGGCGTCGGCCGGGACGTACGTCCCCCAGACCTGCCGCAGCGCGTCGCAGACCTCGCCGACGGTGGCGCGGGCCCTGAGGGCCTCCTTCATCGGAGGGAGGACGTTGTCCGTCCCCGCGGCCGCCCTCCGCAGCTCCGCGAGGGCCGCGTCCACCGCCGCCCCGTCGCGCCCGGCCCGCAGGGCGGCGAGCCGCGCGGCCTGCTGCGCCTCGATCTCCGGGTCCACGCGCAGCGGCTCGTACGGCTCCTCGGCGTCCACCGTGAAGCGGTTGACGCCGACGACGACCCGCTCCCCGCTGTCGGTCTCGCGCGCGACGCGGTACGCCGAGCGTTCGATCTCGCCCTTCTGGAAGCCGCGCTCGATCGCGCCGACCGCGCCGCCCATGTGCTCGACCCGTTCCATCAGCTCCAGGACCGCGGTCTCGATGTCGTCGGTCATCCGCTCCACGACGTACGAGCCGGCGAACGGGTCCACGGTCGCGGTCACGTCCGTCTCGTACGCCAGGACCTGCTGGGTGCGCAGGGCCAGCCGGGCGGACGTGTCGGTCGGGAGGGCGATCGCCTCGTCGAAGGAGTTGGTGTGCAGGGACTGCGTCCCGCCGAGCACGGCGGCGAGGCCCTGCACGGCGACGCGGACCAGGTTGACCTCGGGCTGCTGGGCGGTCAGCTGCACGCCCGCGGTCTGGGTGTGGAAGCGGAGCATCAGGGACCTGGGGTTCCTCGCGCCGAACTCCTCCCGCATGAGCCGCGCCCAGATCCTGCGGGCCGCCCGGAACTTCGCCACCTCCTCCAGGATCGTCGTGCGGGCCACGAAGAAGAAGGAGAGCCGGGGGGCGAAGTCGTCCACGTCCATCCCGGCGGCGACGGCGGTCCGGACGTACGCGATGCCGTCGGCCAGGGTGAACGCGATCTCCTGCACGGGCGAGGCCCCGGCCTCCGCCATGTGGTAGCCCGAGATGGAGATGGTGTTCCACCTCGGGATCTCGGCCCGGCAGTACCGGAAGGTGTCGGCGATCAGCCGGAGGGAGGGCTTGGGCGGGAAGATGTACGTGCCGCGGGCGATGTACTCCTTCAGCACGTCGTTCTGGATCGTGCCCGTCAGCCGGTCCGCGGGGACGCCCTGCTCCTCGCCGACGAGCTGGTACATGAGCAGCAGCAGGGCCGCGGGGGCGTTGATCGTCATCGAGGTCGAGACCCGGTCCAGCGGGATGCCGTCGAGCAGGATCCGCATGTCCTCGACCGAGTCGACGGCCACCCCGACCTTGCCGACCTCGCCGGAGGCGATCGGCGCGTCCGAGTCGTGGCCCATCTGCGTGGGCAGGTCGAAGGCGACGGACAGGCCCGTGGTGCCGTGCGCGATGAGCTGCTTGTACCGGGCGTTGGACTCGGCCGCGGTGCCGAAGCCTGCGTACTGGCGCATGGTCCACGGCCGGCCGGTGTACATCGACGGGTACACCCCGCGGGTGAAGGGGTAGGCGCCCGGCTCGCCGAGGCGCTCCGCCGGATCCCAGCCCGCCAGGGCCTCCGGCCCGTAGACCGGCTCGATGGGCAGTCCCGACTCCGACTCGCGCGTCATGGGCTGTGCCTTCCGCTGCGTACGACCCCTCCCCACAGCATGCGCGGATCGTGACCTTCGCGCGCAACCGCACACGCGCGGGGCGCATCACTAGGTACAACACGCAACGTCCCGGGGGCACAGAATGAAGCGGTCTTCTTCCGTCATACGCAGAGCGGTCCTGGCAGCGGCCGCGGTGGCACTCGCCGCGGGCTGCACGGCCCAGACGACCGGCTCGGGAGGCGGCTCGGGGACCCCCTCCGGCTCGGCCTCCGCGCCGACCGTGAGCGGGTCGCCGACCGACGCCCCGACCGGGGACGGCAAGCCGCCGTCCCCGTCCGGCAGCACGGACGCGCCGACGGAGGCGCCCTCGGGAACGCCTTCGGAAACCCCCTCGGACACGCCCTCGGGGACGGCGGGCGCGCAGGTGCTGATGGGTGACGGGGACGAGAGCGAGCAGGTGCGCGAGCTCCAGGCGCGGCTCCGGCAGCTCGACCACTTCGACCGGGCGCCCACCGGCTTCTACGGGACGATGACGGCCGGGGCGGTCAAGGCCTTCCAGCGGAAGCAGGAGCTTCCCCGGACGGGTTCGGTCGACGAGACGACCTGGCAGCAGCTGCTCGGCGCGAGCCGGAAGCCGACCGCCGACGAGCTGAAGCCCGCGACGACCAACGAGCTGGACACCCCCGACCCGCGGTGCACCACCGGCCGGGTGCTGTGCATCAGCAAGGAGAGCCGGACCCTGGCCTGGATGATCGACGGCAAGGTCGTCTCGTCGATGGACGTCCGCTTCGGTTCGGAGAACACCCCGACCCGCGAGGGCGTCTTCACGGTGGAGCGGAAGGTCCGGCAGGACTGGTCGCGGCTGTACCACACGCCGATGCCGCTCTCGATGTACTTCAGCCGGGGCCAGGCGGTGCACTACTCGTCCGACTTCGCGGCCCGGGGCTACAACGGGGGCTCGCACGGCTGCGTCAACGTCCGGGACCGGGCCAAGCTCACGACCCTGTTCGACCAGGTGAAGGTCGGCGACAAGGTCGTCGTCCACTGGTGACCCGGCGGGACGTCCGCGGGCGTCTCCGAGGGGAAGAGGGAGAGGGCGCGGGTGGGACCGGGGGAACGTGTCCCACCCGCGCCATGTGCGCGGAGCCGTAGGTACGGGGGGAACCCCGGCTCACTGCGCTGCCGATGACCAGTCGGCTCACTCAGTACTGCGCCGTGGTGTCCAGAAGTGTTACACCGGGAGCGGGAGGCCGGCGTCGACGCCGATTCCGGGGGGCAGCGAGGCGGTGAGTCCGGCGACGTCGAGGCCCGCGGAGCGGTGGGTGCCGCGGCCGCCCCAGCCGCCGTCGCCGCGGCCGCCGTGGCGCCCGTCGCCGTTTCCGCCGCCCTTGGATTCGTCCTTGGAGTCGTCGTCCTTGGAGTGGTCCTTGGAGTCGTCGCGCGAGCCGCCCGAGCCGCCCGAGCCGCCGCCGTCGGGGCCGTTCGTGCCGGTGCCGAGGAGGCGGTCGCAGTAGCGGCGCAGGGTGTCGCCGTTGCGGAGGATGCCGGCGAGGCCCTTGCGGCCGGAGGCGTCGAGCTTGCCCGAGCGGAAGTCCCGGCAGGCCTTGATGATCTTGTCGCGGGAGCCGGTGCCGTTCGGGTCGCCGCCGGTGCCGCCGTTCAGGGTGCCGCCGCTGTTCGTGGCGTCCGGATCGCGGTCGGGTCCGCCGCGGTCCGTGCCGGTGCCCGCGCTGCTGCGGCCGGGCTTCGGGGTGCCGGGGTCGCGGGTGTCCGTGCCGGGATCGCCGGTGGCCTCGCCGTTCGGCGGAGGGGTCTCGGTGCCGGGCGTCGGGGGCGCGTCGGGCGTGCGGTCGGGGGTCTCGGGTTCCGTCGTGGGCGTCGCGGGGTCCGTGCGTATGCCCGGGTCCTCGGAGACGAGCGGGTCGGCGTTCTCCCCGGCCGTGACGGAGCTGGCGGGCGCGGGGCCCACCATGGGCAGCACACCTGTTCCGGCGGCTACGGCGACCCCTCCGACGGTGACGGCGGTGACCGCGGCGGCGATTCCGTACCGGAGGGAGCGTCCCCAGCGGGGGCGTCGGACGGGCACGGGGGCGAGGCGCACCCCGCCGAGTTCGGCGCGTTCGGTGCGGCCCGCGGTGCCGGCGGGACCGGCGGCGGACGCGGCGCGTTCGGCGTGGGCGGCGCGGAAGGCGGCGAGCGCGGCGGCCTCGCCCGGGAGGTCGGCGCGGGCGGCCGGCGGCGCGGCCGGGGGGCGGGCCGCGTCGAGGGCTTCGGCCAGGCGCTTCGCCCCGGAGCACGCACGGTCGTCGTCGGCGTCGACCGGCTCGCCGCGGAGCAGCCGCTCCGCGGTCTCCTGGTCGAGCCACTGGTACCGCTCGTCGGCCATCACATGTCCTTCTGCGTACGCGGACGTGATTGCGTCACACCGCCGGGGGCCACGGACCCCGGTACGCGGCCGCGTTGCGGAGGCACGCCGTCCAGGGGGACGAGTGCCTCGCCGGCTTCGTCGGCGCCGGCCGTGTCGCCGTCGACGCCGAGGAGTTCGGCCAGTTTCTTGAGGCCGCGGTGGGCCGCGGTGCGGACGGCTCCGGGGCGTTTACCCAGGGTGTCGGCGGCGGTCTTGGCGTCGAGTCCGACGACGACCCGGAGGACGACGGCCTCGGCCTGGTCCTGCGGGAGCTGGGCGATCAGCTGCATGGTGTGGCCGGTGGCCAGCGCCTCCAGGGCCTCGCCGGCGGTGTCGGACGCGGCCGCCTTGTCGGTCAGCTCGGTCTCGTCCGCGCCGACGGCGGGGCGGCGGCCGCGCATGCGGACGTGGTCGAGGGCGCGGTTCCGGGCGATCCGGGCGGCCCAGCCGCGGAAGCGGTCGGCGTCGCCGTCGAAGCGGTCGAGGTCACGGGCTATCTGCAGCCAGGCCTCCGAGGCGACGTCCTCCGCCTCGGTGTCGCCGACCAGCGTGCGTATGTAGCCGAGCAACCGTGGATGCACGGCGCGATACACAGTACGGAAGGCGTTCTCGTCCCCGTTCTGCGCAGCGAGCACCGCGGCCGTCAGCTCCGCGTCGTCCCCCAGCACTCCCCAAACCCTGTTCGTCGTCGCGTCGTCGCTTCATCGCGGCTGGTCACCACCGCCACGCTGCCTCGCGCAACTGCACGCTACGTCGTGTCGCCGCGCCGCGTCCACGCGGTCCGGGCTCTTTGTACAACTTGCAACCTTCGGGCGGTGGTGCCCGGGGCGTCCACGACGCGGACGCGGTGTGACATAAAGCGCACCCCCGGCGCTGAATGGAGTACGGAGCCGTGCTGCGGCCCCGTGGACGACGGCCGGGGTCTCTCCTGTGGGGGGTGGCGACCCCGGCCGTCTCCCTTTCCCCCGGACCTCTCGGCCCCCACCGAACCTCTCGACCCCCTCGGATTCCCGACCCGGATGCGCCGGGTGTCAACCGACCGTTGACACCTCTCGAGTGTCAACCTAGGGTTGCCTCATGACGCATCCAGTCGCACCGAAGGTCCCCGTCCGCCTCGACGAACTCATCGAAGCGATCAAGAAGGTCCACCCCGACGCGCTCGAACAGCTCTCCGGTGCCGTCATGGCGGCGGACCACCTCGGCGACGTCGCCGACCACCTCATCGGCCACTTCGTGGACCAGGCCCGGCGCTCCGGCGCCTCCTGGACCGACATCGGCCGCAGCATGGGCGTCACCCGCCAGGCCGCCCAGAAGCGCTTCGTCCCCAAGGACCCCGACGCCGAGAAGATGGACCCGAACGCCGGGTTCAACCGCTTCACCCCACGCGCCCGGAACGTGGTGATGGCCTCCCAGAACGAGGCCACGGCCGTCGGCAACGGCGAGATCACCACCGCCCACCTGGCGCTGGGCCTGCTCGCCGAGCCCGAGGGGCTCGCGGCGCACTGGATCACGTCGCGGGGCGTGTCCCTCGACCGGGTCCGCGAGGCCGCCGCCGCGACCCTGCCGCCCGCCGTCGACGAGCCGCCCACCCTCGTCCCGTACGACGCGGCGGCGAAGAAGGTCCTGGAGCTGACGTTCCGCGAGGCGCTGCGCCTCGGGCACAACTACGTCGGCACCGAGCACATCCTGCTGGCGCTCCTGGAGCACGAGGACGGGACGGGCGTCCTGACCGGCCTCGGCCTCGACAAGGCGACGGCCGAGCGGGAGATCTCCGAGGCGGTCGCGTCCCTGACGGTCCGGGCCCCCGCCCCGGAAGAGCCTGCCTAGGTCGGGCCTCGGGCCTCAGGCGGTGCGGGCGCGGCGGGAGACGACCGCGCGCAGGACCCGGCCGCCCTCGACGGAGAGTTCGCGGGCCCGGCGCAGACCGGTCGGGCCGTGGGCCACCGAGTCGAGGACGGCCTGCTGGCGGCGGAGCTCCCCCGCCAGCAGCGGGCCCGCGCCGTCCGCGTCGCCGGCCCGGCAGCGCTCGACCAGACCGGTGGGCACCTCGGCCGCGTCGTAGCGGCCGTGCAGGGCGAGGGCGGTGAGGGAGCAGGCGGCGGCCCAGCCGCGCAGGGCCTCGTCCGTCCAGTCCGCCGGGGCGAGGGCGAGCATGGCGCGGACCTCCTCGGCGGCGGCGCCGGCGGCCGGCTCCGCGTCCAGCGCGACCCGGGCCTTCGCGACGGCCTCGCCCCAGGCCTCGCCGTCACCGCGGGCGACGGCGGCCCACACGGGGCGCAGGGCGTCCCCGAGGTCACCGGCGAGCAACGGCAGGCAGCGGTCGAGGCAGGCGAGACCGGCCGCGGCCAGGCCCCGCTCGTCGGCCCCGTCGATCAGTTCCAGCAGGCTCCGGCCCGTCACCGACGTCATGGACGCCTCCTTGCCACCCGACCCGATATGGACGCAGTACGTCCCCTACTGCGCCAAGAGGCGCTTTTTCGTCACTGCGCGGCCGGAATCATGCCAGTGGCCCCCGGACGTTGCCTAGGGTTCTACCGCAGTCCGAGGGACTTCTCGTTGAAGACCTCGACCGGGCACTTCGCACCGGTGGCCCGTGCGCCGTCGCGGATCCGGCCGTCGCTGGTCACCAACGGGACGCCGTACCCCTCCGCCAGCGTCACGTACGTCGCGTCGTGGGCGGTGAGGTTCGCGTACAACTCGCGCACCCGGGGCAGCAGCGGGAGGTGCTCCGATCTGCGCAGCGGCAGTTCGGCGAAGGCCGCGCAGGCGTCGTCGAGCTCACGGGTGGTGAGCTTGCCGCCCCGATGACGGCCCAGGAGGGCCGAGGTCACCTCGACGTCGACGAGATACGGGGCGAGCAGGCGCTCCCCCTTCACCCGTTCCCGCAGCGCGGCGCCGACGGCACCGGCGTCGGCCAGCAGCATGACGAGCGCGCCGGCGTCCACGACGATCACTCGCGCCGCCTTCCCCGGTCGATCTCGTCGAGCACGTCACCCGTCTCCAGGCGGGCCGTGGCCCGCTCCTCGACACGGGCGAGCACGTCCTCGAGCGACGGCGTCGCCGCTTCCTGCTCCAGCAGGGTCCGGGCGTACGCCTGGAGGGACTGCCGGTTGCGCGCGGCCCTTATCTTCAGCTCGGTCAGCGCTTCCTCGGACAGGTCGCGTACGTAGAGAGTGGCCATGCGACAACTTTAGTCGCACTGCCAGCAGAATGCTGGCAGCTCCGGGTCAGCCGCGTACCTGCGTCGCCAGGGTCCGGAACTGGTCCCAGGTGAGCGTCGGCGTCCTCGCGTCCCACAGCTTCTGCGCCGTCGCCGTCAGCGGCATGCGGATGCCGTTCGCCACCTGCGCCGGCGTCTGGGCCCCCGCCAGGTCGCACCAGACCGCGAACCGGCCGCCCAGGATCTGGGCGTCGTACCGGGCGGCGACCGGTGTCGTGCCGCGCAGTACCCGGGGCGTCCACTGCTCGTAGATCCGGCGGCCCGTGGGGTACGTGAAGTCGTTCGGCTCACCGAGCACGTAGTAGAGGTACTCGTCGTTCAGGTTCACGACCTTGCGGCCCTCGGCCAGGTACTCCGCGGGCGGGCGGGCGCCGATCTCCTTGCCCGTCCAGTACTCGACCTCGATGCCCTGGTCCGCCGTGACGACGCCGCCGCGGAAGAAGCCGTCGTTCCACGCCTTGGCGGTCTTCCCGGCCTTGCGCACGACGGCGGCCCGGTCGTTCAGCCAGCCCTCGGCGAGGTCCTGGACGCCGGCCTGGGGACCGTACTTCTGCCGGGCCGCCGTGGCGAGCTGCGGGTAGGAGGCGGCGGGGCTGCGGACGGTCAGCGCCTGGTACTCGTCGGCGCCGACGTGGAACCAGCCGCCGGGGAAGAGCTGGGAGTACTCGCGCAGCAGGTCGTCGACGATCGCGGCGGAGCCCGGCTTCGAGATGTCGATGGCGCCCTGCCGCGGGACTCCCTGCACGTTGCGCAGCTGGAGGTCGGGGTGGGCGCGCAGGACGGCGCCGAGGTGTCCGGGCGAGTCGATCTCGGGCACGACGGTGATGTGCAGGCTCTGCGCGAGGGCGAGGATCCGGCGCACCTCGGCCTTGCTGAGGTGCTGGGCGGAGACGATCTCGGGGTGCGAGTCCGAGGCGATCCGGAAGCCCTGGTCGTCGGAGAAGTGCAGACCGAACTGGTTGAGCTTGAGGTCGGCCATCTCCCGCAGCCGGTCCTCGATCCAGCCGGCGGTGAAGAACTTCCGGGCGATGTCGACGTTCAGGCCGCGCTGGGGCTTGGCGGGGGCGTCGGTGACCACGCCCTCGGGCATCGCGCCGGTGCCCTTGACGGACTGCTTGAGGGTGCGGGTCCCGTAGAAGACGCCGGCCTCGTCGGGGCCGGTGATCCGGACCCGGCCGTCGCGCACGGTCAGGGTGTACGACTCGCGGGCGCCGGTCCCACCCAGGGCCAGTTCGACGTCCCCGGGCCCGGCGGCGACGGTGCCGCGGTAGGGGAGGCCGAGTTCTCCGGCGAGGAGTCTCCCCTCGTCGGCGAGGCCCGGGCTGTTCGCCGCGACGACGATCCCGGCGGGGGCGGCGGGCTTCCAGCCCGGTCCGCGGGCGTCCTCGTGGTCGCGGACCGCGGGGACCGTGCGGGGCGCGGCGGAGAGGGGATAGGTACGGGTCGGCGTGGGCGTCGGGCTGGGCGCCGCGCTGGTGGGCGCGGAGCTCGCGGACGCTCCGGGGGCGGTGCCGGAGGAGGACGGGCCCGAACCGGCCGGAGATCCGCCGGAACAGGCCGCCACGGTGGCCAGTGCCACCGCCGTCGCCAGGAGTGCGGGGCCCTTGTGGGGCCCTCGTATGGGGTACCGCATCATTCGGAATCCTCCCGCACCCGAGGCGGTCCGGCCAATCGGGGGACTCGCCGCCCCGGAAGCCCGGCGACCGGCGACCCGGCGACTCGCCGACCCGGGGGCCTGGCGACCAGCCGACCGCCGACCGCCGCCCCGGCGAGCGGAACGCGTCCGTCCATCACCTGTTCTTAAACTCTCCCTTCCGGGTGAAAATCGCGCATCCGTCGGACACTTCCCTCGTCCCGTCGATAACGTTGTGTCACACCCACCTCATCGCGCCCGCCCCTCACGCGGATCGCCCCACCCGTCCCGGAGTACCGGAGCCCACGCTGACCAGCGACACCCACGTCCCCTGCCGCAAGCCGGGCTCCACGGACACGCCTGCCATACCCGCCCAGAACCAGGGCCCCGCCGTCCGCGGTCTCGCGGGCTTCAACGCGGCCTCGCCCGCCGAGGCCGCGGCCCTGCTCCTGTCCTGCTGCCACAGCCTCCGCTGGGCCGAACGGGTGGCGGCGCACCGCCCGTACCCCACGGTCGACGCGCTGCTCGCCGCCGCCGACGAGGCCGGGTACGACCTGTCCCGCGCCGACCTCGACGGGGCGCTGGCCGCCGAGTCCTCGGTGGCGCCGCACCCCGACGCGCCGCCGGCCGCGCGGACCGCGCTGCGGGCCGCCCACGCCGCGTACGAGAGCAGCTTCGGACACGCGTTCGTGATCAGCCTGGACGGAGTAAGACCCGGAGAGCGTCTGGACCAGGTATTGGCAGGCATTCGGTCACGTCTCGGCAACGAACCTGAGGAAGAACGCGTGGTCGCCGCCGACGAACTCAGGCGGCTCGCCCGGGCCCGGCTGGCGTTCCGGCTCACGGAACCCCTCACGGCGCGACACTCCGGGCCGTGAATTCGTCCGGAATACGGCGATTCCAGCCCGTGCGATAGTCCGTCCGTGCCTGTTTGATCACACCGATGGACCCCGCGCGAACGAACCGACAAGTCGTCGCTACGATGACCGGGGCCGGTGGACCGTACCCGGCCGGGTCAGACCGACAGAGAAGCCGGCCGACCCCGATCCCCGCTCCCGGAGGGTTTTTCCGTGCCGGCTGGAACGCTGTACCGCGGCCGGGAAGGAATGTGGAGCTGGGTGGCTCATCGAGTCACCGGCGTCCTCATCTTCTTCTTCCTGTTCGTACACGTGCTGGACACCGCTCTCGTCCGCGTCTCCCCCGAGGCGTACGACGAGGTCGTCGCGACCTACAAGACGCCGATCGTCGCTCTTCTGGAGTACGGCCTGGTCGCCGCCATCCTCTTCCACGCGCTGAACGGCCTCCGGGTCATCGCCGTGGACTTCTGGTCCAAGGGCCCGCGCTACCAGAAGCAGATGCTCTGGACCGTCGTGGGCGTCTGGGTCGTCCTGATGGCCGGCTCCCTGTACCCCGTCCTCGGCCACGCCGCACGTGAAC
The DNA here is from genome assembly GCF_008042145.1 of Streptomyces sp. adm13(2018). GTDB lineage: Bacteria > Actinomycetota > Actinomycetes > Streptomycetales > Streptomycetaceae > Streptomyces. The sequence goes on along the minus strand of NZ_RDBH01000141.1, from coordinate 277,137 downwards.
TGTTCGGGAGCTGACGCCACTCATGTCTGCTGACACGACCTCCGCCGCGATCGGCCCCGTCGAGGGCGGCGCCCACTACGACGTGGACAACCCCGCCCCGTACATCGAGGCGCCCCGCAAGCGCACCGGCAAGACCCCGCGCGCGACCCGCGGCAACTTCGAGATGGCCGCGTGGCTCTTCATGCGCCTCTCGGGCATCGTCCTCGTCGTGCTGGTCCTCGGCCACCTGCTGATCCAGCTCTTCCTGGACGGCGGCGTCTCCAAGATCGGCTTCGCCTTCGTGGCCGGCCGCTGGGCGTCCCCGTTCTGGCAGGTCTGGGACCTGCTGATGCTCTGGCTCGCCATGCTGCACGGCGCCAACGGCCTCCGTACCGTCATCAACGACTACGCGGAGCGGGCCAACACGCGCCTGTGGCTCAAGGGCCTGCTGTACACCGCCACGGTGTTCACCATCCTTCTGGGCACGCTGGTGATCTTCACCTTCGACCCGAACATCCGCTAGGCACGGGGCAGAGGTAATCCACGTCATGAAGATCCACAAGTACGACACCGTCATCGTCGGCGCCGGCGGCGCGGGCATGCGCGCCGCCATCGAGTCGACGAAGCGCAGCCGCACCGCCGTGCTCACGAAGCTCTACCCCACCCGCTCCCACACGGGCGCCGCGCAGGGCGGCATGGCCGCCGCGCTGGCGAACGTGGAGGAGGACAACTGGGAGTGGCACACCTTCGACACGGTCAAGGGCGGTGACTACCTGGTCGACCAGGACGCCGCCGAGATCCTGGCGAAGGAGGCCATCGACGCCGTCCTCGACCTGGAGAAGATGGGCCTGCCGTTCAACCGGACCCCGAACGGCACCATCGACCAGCGCCGCTTCGGCGGCCACTCCCGCAACCACGGCGAGGCCCCGGTCCGCCGGTCCTGCTACGCCGCGGACCGCACCGGCCACATGATCCTCCAGACGCTGTACCAGAACTGCGTCAAGGAGGGCGTGGAGTTCTTCAACGAGTTCTACGTCCTGGACCAGCTGATCACCGAGGTCGACGGCGTCAGGAAGTCCGCCGGCGTCGTCGCGTACGAGCTGGCCACCGGCGAGATCCACATCTTCCAGGCCAAGGCCGTGATCTACGCGTCCGGCGGCACCGGCAAGTTCTTCCGGGTGACCTCCAACGCGCACACCCTGACCGGTGACGGCCAGGCCGCCTGCTACCGCCGCGGTCTGCCCCTGGAGGACATGGAGTTCTTCCAGTTCCACCCGACGGGCATCTGGCGCATGGGCATCCTGCTGACGGAGGGCGCCCGCGGTGAGGGCGGCATCCTCCGCAACAAGGACGGCGAGCGCTTCATGGAGAAGTACGCGCCCGTCATGAAGGACCTCGCGTCCCGTGACGTCGTCTCCCGCTCCATCTACACGGAGATCCGCGAGGGCCGCGGCTGCGGTCCCGAGGGCGACCACGTCTACCTGGACCTGACGCACCTCCCGCCGGAGCAGCTCGACGCCAAGCTCCCGGACATCACCGAGTTCGCCCGTACGTACCTCGGCATCGAGCCGTACACGGACCCGATCCCGATCCAGCCCACCGCGCACTACGCCATGGGCGGCATCCCGACCAACGTCGAGGGTGAGGTCCTCGCGGACAACACCACCGTCGTACCGGGCCTGTACGCGGCCGGCGAGGTCGCCTGCGTGTCGGTGCACGGCGCCAACCGCCTCGGCACCAACTCGCTGCTCGACATCAACGTGTTCGGCAAGCGCTCCGGCATCGCCGCCGCCGAGTACTCCGCCAAGCACGACTACGTCGAGCTGCCGGAGAACCCGGAGTCCCTCGTCGTCGCGCAGATCGAGAAGCTGCGCAACTCCACGGGCAGCGAGCGGGTCGCCGACCTGCGCCGCGAGCTCCAGGAGACGATGGACGCCAACGTGATGGTGTTCCGCACGGAGCAGACCATCAAGACGGCCGTCGAGAAGATCGCCGAGCTGCGCGAGCGCTACGAGAACGTGTCCATCCAGGACAAGGGCAAGCGCTTCAACACGGACCTCCTGGAGGCCATCGAGCTGGGCAACCTGCTCGAACTGGCCGAGGTCATGGCCGTCTCGGCCCTGGCGCGCAAGGAGTCCCGCGGCGGTCACTACCGCGAGGACTACCCCAACCGCGACGACGTCAACTTCATGCGTCACACGATGGCGTACCGCGAGGTCGGCGAGGACGGCTCCGAGACCGTGCGTCTCGACTACAAGCCTGTCGTGACGACCCGCTACCAGCCGATGGAGCGTAAGTACTGATGGCTACCCCCGTACTGGACAAGGTCGAGGCGGATTCCGCCGCCTCCCCGTACATCACGGTCACGATGCGGATCCGCCGCTTCAACCCCGAGGTGTCGGACGCGTCGGTCTGGGAGGACTTCCAGATCGAGATCGACCCGAAGGAGCGTGTGCTCGACGCCCTCCACAAGATCAAGTGGGACGTCGACGGCACACTGACCTTCCGTCGCTCGTGCGCGCACGGCATCTGCGGCTCGGACGCGATGCGGATCAACGGCAAGAACAGGCTCGCCTGCAAGACGCTGATCAAGGACATCAACCCCGAGAAGCCGATCACGGTCGAGGCCATCAAGGGCCTCACGGTCCTCAAGGACCTCGTGGTCGACATGGAGCCGTTCTTCCAGGCGTACCGGGACGTCATGCCGTTCCTGGTCACCAAGGGCAACGAGCCGACCCGCGAGCGCCTGCAGTCCGCCGAGGACCGCGAGCGCTTCGACGACACCACCAAGTGCATCCTGTGCGCCGCGTGCACGTCGTCCTGCCCGGTCTTCTGGAACGACGGCCAGTACTTCGGTCCGGCCGCGATCGTCAACGCGCACCGCTTCATCTTCGACTCGCGCGACGAGGCCGGTGAGCAGCGCCTGGAGATCCTGAACGACAAGGACGGCGTGTGGCGCTGCCGCACGACGTTCAACTGCACGGACGCCTGCCCGCGTGGCATCGAGGTCACGAAGGCGATCCAGGAAGTGAAGCGCGCGCTGATCACGCGTCGCTTCTGATCACCGGTGTTCCGGGGGCCGGGTTTCCGGCTCCCGGTTCGGTGCTTCGGCCCGCTTCTGTACGCTGCGGCGTGCAGGAGCGGGCTTTTTCTTTGTGGAGGACGGGGACTGATGAGCGAGCCGAACCCTTACCGGTCGGAGGAGTACGAGTGGGGCCCCGGGCAGCAGCAGCCGGGACAGCCCGCCTACGGGTACCCGCACCCTCCGTCGTACCAGCCGACCCTGCCGGCCGGTGTGCCGGTGCCGCCGCAGCAGGTGCCCGGGGTCCCGCAGGGCGGCGGGGCGCCGCTGCTGAGCCTCGGTGACATCACCGTGGTCGGCGACCAGATCATCACGCCGGCCGGCCCGATGCCGCTCAAGGGCTCGGTGTGGAACGCGATGGACATGTCGCGGACCGAGGAGAAGATGCCCACGGTCGCGATCGTGCTCGCGGTCGTCTTCTTCATCTTCTGCCTGCTCGGCCTGCTGTTCCTGCTGATGAAGGAGAAGACGACCACCGGCTTCATCCAGGTCACGGTGACCAGCGGCGGCAAGCACCACGCGACGATGATCCCGGCGCGCGGCCCGGACACCATCCACTGGGTGATGGGCCAGCTGAACTACGCCCGGTCGCTCAGCATGTGACCGGCCGACACACCGATGGAGGGGCGCCCCGGGGCGCCCCTTCGCCGTGTCGGGGGTGCGGCGGTGTGTCTACCAGTGGCGGGTCGGGTGGCTCGACTCCGCCTCGACCATGACGCGCCGCAGCATGCCGTTGAGGAGGGCACGCTCCTCCGGGGAGAGCACGCCGAGCAGGCGGTACTCCTCGTGCCCGAGGACGTCCATCGCGCCCAGCCAGGTCTCACGGCCGGCGGCGGTCAGCTCGACGACGACCCGGCGCCGGTCGGTGGTGGACTGCGTACGGCGGATGAAGCCGCGCTTCTCCAGGGCTTCGAGGCGCCCGGAGACGGAGGCGGGCGCGAGGTCGAGGTCCTCGGCGAGCTCGGAGGGCGCGGCGCTGCCGCCCCGGCCGGCGATCTTGTGCAGGGTGTCGAACTCGTGGCGCTCCAGGTCGAAGTCGACGAGCGACTGCTCCCTGACCCGGCGGAAGTGCACCGAGAGCTTCTTCATCCGGGTGACGGCGCCCTCCACGACGGGGTCGAGGCCGGGCAGGACGGGCTGCCACCGGGCGACGTGCTCGTCGGTCCAGTCGCGCGCGGCACTCGTCTCGCTCGGAGTACGCGGTTCCTCGGGGTGCGCCATGGGCCGATCGTACGTCGGGCGGCGGCGGTCCACCCGGGACGGAGGCGTAAGTATTTCGTTGACGAATTATTCGGTAGCGAAATACTGTGCGGGCCATGACCGCTGCGACCGCCACGGCTCCCCCACCCGCCCCGCACCCGCTGCGCAACCGCTCTTTCCGGCTGCTCTTCACCGGCCGCACCCTCTCCCTCCTCGGCGACGCCGCCATCCCGGCCGCCCTCGCCCTCGCCGTCCTGGAGGCCACCGGCTCCACCGCGGCGCTCGCCCTGGTCCTCGGCTGCGCGATGGTGCCCAAGCTGCTCCTGCTGCCGCTCGGCGGCGTGATCGGCGACCGGTTCGACGCCCGCACGGTCGCCCTCACCACGGACCTCGTGCGCTGCATCACCCAGCTGATCGTCGGCATCCAGCTCCTGGGCGGTACCCCCAGCCTGGCCGTCCTCGCGGTGTCCGAGGCGCTCGGCGGCGCGGCCGGGGCCTTCGCCATGCCGACCGACGCGCCGCTGGTGAAGGGCACGGTGGCGGCCGGGTCGCTGCACCGGGCCAACGCCGCGATGAGCGTCGCCCGCAGCGCCGCCCGGCTCGGCGGCCCGGCCCTCGCCGGCACCCTCGTCCTGACCGTGGGCCCCGGCTGGGCGTTCGTCCTCGACGCGGCGACCTTCGCCCTCAGCGCGCTCCTCCTGACGGCGGTCCGGGTGAAGCGGGTGCCGATCCCGCGCCGCTCGCTCCGCGCCGATCTGGCGGAGGGCTGGCAGGAGGTGCGCTCCCGGGACTGGTACTGGACCAGCCTGATCGGCCACAGCGCGTGGAACGGCGCCGCGGCCGTCCTCATGACCCTCGGGCCCGCCGTCGCCGTGCAGCGGCTCGGCGGCGGCACCACCTGGGTCGTCCTGCTCCAGGTCGGCGCCGTCGGCTTCCTCCTCGGCGCGCTGCTCGCCGACCGCGCCACCCCCCGCCGGCCCGTGCTCACGGCCAACCTCGGGCTCGCCACGTACGCGCTCCCCCTGGTCCTGTTGGCGCTCGCCGCGCCCGCGCCGCTGACGATCGCGGCCTACGGCCTCGCGCAGGCCGGCCTCGGCTTCCTCTCGCCGGTCTGGCAGACCGCCGTCCAACGGGCGGTGCCCGCCCACGCGCTGGCCCGGGTCACCTCGTACGACTGGCTGCTCTCCCTCGCCTCGATGCCCCTGGGGTACGCGCTGGCACCGCTCGCGGCCGCCGCCTGGGGCCCCGAAGTCCCCCTGGTCGCCGCCGCGCTGGCGGTCGGCGGCTGCTGCCTCGGCACGGCGCTCGTACCGGGTGTACGGCGTTTCGGGCGGGACGGCTGAGAGACAGGGGCCACCGGCGGGGCGTGCGCGCGGCGGCGACCAGGGGG
>NZ_RDBH01000141.1:244343-271386 GCF_008042145.1 Streptomyces sp. adm13(2018) | reverse complement strand
CCGGGGGCGGGGGGCGCCTACGGGGTCGTGACCCCGGCCAGGAAGTCGGCGAGGAGGCGGGCCGTCTCGTCCGGGCGCTCCAGGGCGGGAAGGTGCCCGGCCCAGTCGAGGTCGACGCGGCGGGCGCCGGGCAGCAGCCGGGTGAGGTCGTCGGCGACCGCCCGGAAGTCCGCGAGGTCGTGGGCGCCCGTGACGACGAGGGCGGGGACCCCGATGCCGGCGAGGTCCCCGGGGGTGATCTCGGGGGTGACGGGGTCGAACTCCTCCGGGACCGCGAGCTGGACCTCGAAGGCGTGCCGCTGCATCTCCCGGACGAGCGCCCGGGCCCCGGGTCCGGCCTCGGGCCCGAGCCAGGTGTCGACGTTCAGCTCGACGGCGCCGTCGAGGTCCCCCGCCTCCAGCAGTGCGTCCTCGCGGTCCCCCCAGGCGCGCAGCTCGTCTCCGGGCTCGAAGCCGGGGATGCCCGAGGCGAGCAGGGCGAGGGACGCGACCCGGCCGGGGTGGCGGACGGCGAGCTCCAGGGCGACCGTGCCGCCGAAGGAGGCGCCGACGACGGCCGCCCGCTCGGTCCCGAGGTGGTCGAGGAGGTCGCGCACGTCGTCGGCGTGGACGTGGGCGGCGTCGACGGGGGTGTCCCCGAAGCCCCGGAGGTCGCAGCGGGCGACCCGGTGCCCGGCCGCGGCGAGGACGGGGACCTGCCCGTCCCACATCCGGCGGTCGCAGACCCCGGAGTGCAGCAGGAGAACGGTCGAGGGGCCCTGGCCGGCCAGATCGTGAGAGAGCGTCATCCGGCCGACCCTAGGCGGCGGGACCGGTGGCGGCCAGCGGGTTCTCCCCACCCCCGGGAAGCGACTTGAACACGTTCAAAGAGAGGTCTACAGTCATGACCAACAGCTTTTGAACGCGTTCAAGGGAGGGTGGGGCATGAACCTCACTGTCGTCGCGTACATCGTCTACCTGCTGATCAGCGTCGCCCTGACCATCTGGGTCGCCCGCACGCTCAGCCGCAACGGAAGGATCTTCCTGGCCGACGTCCTGCACGGGAACGAGAAGCTCGCCGACGCCGTCAACCACCTCCTGGTGGTCGGCTTCTACCTCGTCAACTTCGGCTTCGTCGCCCTCTACCTGAGCCAGGACGACGCCGTCGTCGACGCCCGTGCCCTCTTCGAGGCGCTCTCGGTGAAGCTCGGCGTGGTCCTGCTCGTCCTCGGCTTCCTGCACCTCGCGAACGTCTACGTCCTGAACAGGATCCGGCGCCGCGGGGTCATGGAGCGCGAGCAGGTGCCGCCGGTCGGCCCGCAGGGCTGGACCGCGACCCCCAAGGGCGGCCCCTGGGCCCCGCCGGCGCCCCAGGGCTGACGGGAGCGCCGCCGTGCCGACGACCCCCGTGGCGCGCCTGACCGTGCTGTACGACGCCGACTGCCCGCTCTGTGTGCACCTCAGGCACTGGCTGATCCGCCAGCGGCAGCTCGTCCCGCTCGACCTGGTGCCGGCCGGTTCGCGGGAGGCCCGCCGCCGGTTCCCGGCGCTCGACCACACCGCGACCCTGCGGGAGATCACCGTGGTCGGCGACCGGGGCCAGGTCTACCGGGAGACCTCCGCCTGGATCGTCTGCCTCTGGGCGCTCGCCGACCACCGGGCCAGGGCCCACTGGCTGGCCACCCCGGCCGGGCAGCCCTTCGCCCGGATCACGGTCCTCGCCGCGGCGAAGTGGCGGGAGGCCCTCAAGGGGCCGGACGGCCGGACCGGGCCCTGCGAGGACGGGCGCTGCGAAGCGCCCGGCGCGCCCGGCTAGGCTCGGACGCGTGACGGACGTGAAGGAAGAGAAGAAGGCCCCGAAGAGCGAGCAGACCCGCACGCTCATCCTGGAGACCGCGCTCCGGCTGTTCAAGGAGCGCGGTTACGACAAGACGACGATGCGGGCCATCGCCCAGGAGGCCGGGGTCTCCGTCGGGAACGCGTACTACTACTTCTCGTCCAAGGAGCACCTGGTCCAGGGCTTCTACGACCGGATCGCCGAGGAGCACCAGGCGGCCGTCGAGCCCATCCTGACCGGCGCCGAGAAGGACCTCACGGCCCGGATCCGCGGGGTCTACCTCGGCTGGCTCGACATCGCGGGCCCGTACCACGAGTTCGCCTCGCAGTTCTTCAAGAACGCCGCCGACCCGGACAGCCCCCTGAGCCCCTTCTCGCCCGAGTCGGAGGGCCCGCGCGAGGCGGCGATCGAGGTCCACCGGCGGGTCATCTCCGGAGCGTCCGTCAAGGTCGACCCGGAACTGCGGGAAGCCCTCCCGCGGTTGCTGTGGCTCCAGCAGATGGGACTCGTGCTGTTCTGGGTGTACGACCGCTCGGAGGGCGCGGAGAACAGCCGCCGCCTGGTCGAGCGGCTCGCCCCGGTCACCGCCCGCGCGATCTCGCTCTCCCGCTTCCGGATCCTCCGCCCGCTGGTCAAGGAGACGCACGAGCTGCTCTCCGACTTCATGCCCACGGCGGCGGGGATGGCGGCCTCGGGAAAGCCGAAGAAGAGGTCGACGACGGCGAAGGCGCCGGAGGGGGGAGCGAAGCCCGGACCGGAAAAGGAGTCCGGCCCCGGACCGGACGCGAAGTCCGACCCGGGGCCGAAGTCCCTGTGAGGCCCGGGGCCCTCGCCCCGTGACGCCCTACACCCAGCCGAGCTCCCACAGGCGCCAGATGCCCGTGCCGTCCGTGAGGTACTGGGAGCCGGCGACCGCCTCAGTGGCGAGGACGTAGTCCTTCTTCTGCCACAGCGGGACGAGCGGCACGTCGGACGCGACCTCGGTCTGGATCTGCTTGAAGTCGGTGGTCGCCCGGGAGCGGTCGCTGAACTGCTGCGTCGAGGAGATCAGCTTGTCGATGCGCTTGCTGGAGAACCCGTTGTGCAGGGTGTTCTCGGTGCCGACGAGCGGCGCGGTGAAGCTGTCGGAGTCCGGGAAGTCGGGCAGCCAGCCGACGGTGTACGCGTCGAAGGCGCCCTGCGCGTACTGCTTCTGGAACTCCGTCCACTTGACCTCGACGGCCTTGACCTCGAAGAGGCCGGTCTCCTCCAGCTGCCGCTTGATCTCCTTGGTCTCGGCCTCGTAGGTGGCGTCCGCGCGGTAGCCGAAGGTGAACTTCACCGGGGTCTCGACGCCGGCGTCCTTCAGGAGCTTCTTGGCCCGCTTGGCGTTCGGCGCCGGGTCGATGTCGTAGAAGGCGGTGCTGTGCCCGACGAAGCCCTGCGGGATGAGCGAGTACAGCGGCTCGACCGTGCCCTTGTAGGCGCCGGTGGTGATCGCCGGGCGGTCGAGGACCGCGGCGACGGCCTGCCGCACGGCCTTGTCGGCCATGGCCGAGCCGGACCGCACGTTGAAGTTGAGGTTGCGGATCTCCGCGCTCTCCGCCTCGGTGACACGGGTGCCGTCCTCCGGCTGCAGGCCCGAGATGAACTCCGGCGGCAGCTGCCGGTGGGTCACCTCGACCTGCTTCGCCTTCCAGGCGGCGGCGAGGTCCGCGGACTGCGCGTAGTACTTCACGCGCACCGGACCGCCGGCCTTGGTGATGGCACCCCGGTACTTCGGGTTGGGCTCCAGGAGGGCGGACTCGCCCTCCTTGTACTCCTTGAGGACGTACGGCCCGGAGCCGTCGACCGCCAGGTCCGCGCGCAGCCCCTTGGCCGGGTAGTGGTCCTTGTCGACGATCGAGCCCGCGCCCGTGGCCAGCTTGAGCGGGAACGTGGCGTCCCGGCCGCTCAGGTGGAAGGTGACCTCACGGCCCTCGGCCGTGACGGTCTTCAGGGTCGGGAAGAGGGGCTGCGGACCGACGTCGGTCTTGATGCGCAGCATCCGCTCGAAGGAGTACTTGACGTCCTCGGCGGTGATCTTGCGTCCGTTGGAGAACGAGAGGTCGTCCCGGAGCGTGCACTGGTACGTCGTGAGCTTCGAGCCCTCGAACTTGCAGCTCTCGGCCGCGTCCGGGACGGGGGTCGTGAACCCCGGCTTGAACGTCAGCAACGACTGGAAGACGTTGCTGTACATGGCCCAGGAACCGGCGTCGTACGCGCCGGCCGGGTCCAGTGAAGTGACCTCGTCGGTTGTGCCGACGCTGATCGGATCGGTCCGGCCGCCGTCGGAGGGCAGGAGTTGCCAGCCCCCCACTCCGGCGGCCACCAGTACTCCACAAGTGATGAGGATCCGCAGACGGACCGTCGACCGCATTGCCGTGCTTCCTTTATTCGTCCACCCCAGCTGCGACGGCCCCCGGAAACGTCGCGATGCGGTCATCCCATCACACGTGTTTCACAAGTGGAAGAGAAAACTTTCACACCACAGGTATATGTCCGGGAAATGCGAATTTAAGTCGATGAGCAGCACGTATCGGACTCGGTGCGGGGAGTGACCCCGCCCCGATTACGCCTGTTTCGAGGCGAGTTCGACGAGGGTGATGTCGGAGGGCGCCCCGACCCGGACCGGCGGTCCCCACGCGCCCGCGCCGCGCGAGACGAACAGCTGGGTGTCTCCGTAGCGCTCCAGACCGGCCACGGTCGGATTGGCCAGTTCCGCCAGGTAGTTGCCCGGCCAGAGCTGCCCGCCGTGGGTGTGGCCGGACAACTGGAGGTCGACTCCGTGGCGCACGGCGTCGTGGACGACGATCGGCTGGTGCGCCAGGAGGACCGCGGCGCGGGCCCGGTCGCGGTCGCCGAGCGCCCGCCCGAAGTCGGGTCCCTGCCCCTCGCTCTCCCCCGCGATGTCGTCGACGCCGGCGAGGTCGAAGCCGGCGGCGATCTCCACGCGCTCGTTGCGCAGCGGGCGCAGTCCGAGCTCGCGGACGTGGTCGACCCAGGCGTCGGCGCCCGAGAAGTACTCGTGGTTCCCCGTCACGAAGAAGGAGCCGTGCCGGGCGCGGAGCTGGGCGAGGGGTTCGGCGGCGGGGCCCAGGTTCTCGACGGTGCCGTCGACGAGGTCGCCGACGACCGCGATCAGGTCGGGCTGGGTGGAGTTGATCGTGTCCACGATGCGCTGGGTGTGGGCCCGGCCGAGGATGGGCCCGAGGTGGATGTCGGAGACGACGGCGATCCGGTAGCCGTGGGCCGCGCGCGGGATCCTGGCGAGCGGGACGGTGACCCGCTTGACGCGGGGGCCGCGCAGCACGCCGTACGTGCCGAGGCCGACGGTCCCGACGGCGGCGGCGGCCGCGGTGCCGCCGACGACACGGGAGACGAAGAGCCGCCGGGAGACGTCGACGGGGGGCTGAGGGGTCGTGTCGGCCGGCTCGTCGGCGACGGCCGGAGCGATGTCCGGGACGGGTACGGGGACGGGCGCGGGTGCCTCGGCGGGTGCCGTGGCGGGTGCCGCGGCCTGCGCGCGGCGGTCGAGCAGACGGCGCAGCAGGGGTCGGACGGCCTCGCCGACGAGCAGCGAGAGGGTCACGTACAGGAGCAGCGCGAGCCAGAGGAAGCCCGGCCAGGCGACCACCTGCTGGAGCACGAACGGGGCTCCGGCGCGGGCCGAGGTGAGGGCCGCGACGGACAGCAGCGGCAGCGCCACGACGGCCACCGTGCCGAGGCGGCGCGGCAGGCTTCCGGGCGTGGTGACGTCGCGCACGAGGCGCCGCCACACGTACCAGTGCACCGCCGCGAGCACGGCGAGCACCACGATCAGGACCAGCAGAAAGACGACGACCACGCCCCGGAACCCCTTCTTCCACCGCTCGCGCGGTTCTCACCGACTTCGCGCCGCACGGCACGCACCCCACCCGACCCGAGCACCGCGATCACCCTCGCCGGGGCAGGCGCCCGGAGACCCTGCCACAAGATCGTCAGGGGCCCGTCCGATACTGGCAGGGCACGGCCCCTCCATCGCGAAGGACATCCCATGAAGCTCAGCCGCCGCGTCTCCTGGTTCCTGCTCGCGTTCGGCGTCTGGTCCTGGGTGATCTGGGTGACCTTCGCGAAGAACCTCTGGAAGGACGGCAGCGGCCTCGCCTTCGACGACGCCGGCGACCCGACGGCATACTTCTGGGTCCACCTCGCCCTCGCGGTCACATCGTTCATCCTAGGGACGGCCGTGGGCGTGATCGGCCTGAGGGGCGTACGAACGAGGCCGGCGAGCTAGAAGGGCCCACCCGGGCGGTGTGGGGGGCGCACGGACGGGGCCTCATGGGGCCGCTCTACACGACGGCGCTCAGCCTGTCGCAGACCTCGGCGGCGGTGGGCCGGTCGGCGGCCGAGGGGCTGAGCATGTGGCGGATGAGAGGGCCCAGCGGCCCGGGGACCCGCACGGGCCGGTGGGGGCCCGCCACGATCGCCCGCCGCTGCTCCTCCCGGGACGCGTCGTCCGGGTAGGCCACGTGCCGCCATCCGGTCGCGCTGATGAACAGTGCCGCCCCCAGCGCGTACACATCCGCTTCCCGCGTCGGTGTGACCGTGCCGGACCCCAGCACACCTGCCGAGATCTCCGGCGCTTCGTAGTGGACGAGACAGCCCCGGTACGGGAAGTCGTACACGCGGGGAACCGGCCCGCCACTGGACAGCCCAAGATCGATCAGGGAGGCGCCGCCCGGCTCCCCCAGGAGGAAGTGCGCGGGCTGCACGTCCCCGTGCGCCCAGCCCCTGCCGTGCAGGGCCGACAGCGCGAGCGCGCACGACAGTGCCTCTCCGAGGTCCGGCTCGGCCTCCCCGCTCCGGCAGGATGCCCACCGGTCGTGCAGGCTGTCTCCACGCCGCCACGGCTGAGCAGCCCACGTGCCGTGTTCCCACTCCCCGCTGAAGATCCGCTCATGGGTGAGCTGCCGGAGAATCGCCGCTTCGCGAGCGGGCGCCAGAGCGGTCCACGCGTGCGCCCTGGTGGGATGGCCCACCTTCACGGCGTAGGGGCCGAGATCCGTCGTGACCTTCCAGACGGTGGACCCCCGCCGGTTCAGAACCAGCTGCCTGTGACCAGGGTCCAGCAACAGGAGCGCACCCTCGGGCGGTTCGTACGGCCCTTCGGGACTCATGCGTGTGCACCTCCACGACGGGGCCGACCCCCGAGGGCTCGGGAGTCGGCCGCGCTCACGTCAAGGTCGGAGAGTACCGACGGTCAGACGGCCCGGTAGTCGCGTCCGCAGTCCGCGTCGCACTGCGCCGCGTTCTCGCCGTTCACGGTCCACAGGTCGTCCATGACCACGAACCCGCCGGCCTTGATCGCGTGAGCCGTCGCCTGGACCTCCTCCAGGACCCTGCCCCCACCGCCGGGGCGCGGGTTGTGCTCCAGGAAGCGGCCCCCGTGCCTGCGGCAGAACGCACGGTAGTCGGCGGTGTGCAGGATGAACGCGTGCAGCGCGGCGTCCACGTCGTCCGACGGGACCATCTTCACCGTGGCCGTGCCGACCGTGGCGAGGAACGCGAGTGCCTGATCCGTGGCTCGCTCGGCCTTCGCCCGGTCGTGGCCGAAGTGGTTCACGGTGAACTCGGCGATGCTGTCGAACAGCTCCGGGTCGACCAGCGCACGGCCGGTACGAAGGTCGTGGGTGGTAGCCGTCATGGCTGTCTCCTCCTGTTGGTGTGGAGTACTGCACTTGCCACCCGTCCGCCCTTGCCGTCTCTCGACGGACGGGAGTGATGCCCGCTCTGCTCCCGGACGGATGGCGCGGGACCCTCCGCCGCCGGTTCGCGGAGGGAGAGCGGGAGATGTCTCGCGCTGCCGGCCGCCACCTACGCGGCGAGACCCGCGCAGCGCGTTCGGTGGAGCTTCGCGAGAGCGGCAAGCTGCCGCCGCTCCCGTTCGCCGGCCGGTCGTACACGCGTCCAGGGAGCGGTCCACTCGTAGCCCGTCGGCCGCACGAGGCGAACGATTCCGCCCGGGTCGAAGCCGGCGACGACCCCCACCATGTCGTGCGAGGACTCGTAGACCTTGAGCCCGACGAAGAGACCGGTGTTCCCGTGCGGCCGAGGCCTGCGGTTCACCATGCCCGGGGCTTGTACTCCCGGCTGAGCCGGTTCGCTTCGGCCACCCGGTCCGTGAGCGCGTCCGACTGCCGCGCCGGGACCATCTCCTCCGGATCGGCTTCCCATTCCCTACCCCCATTCAGCGGACGAAGCTGGTGACGCGGGCCGACATGGCCCATCACGCGGCCCACGCGGCCCGTTCTCGTGTCCTGGACGACCTCTCCCGGCTCCCACACCCGCGGGTGTTCGCGCGGGCCCTCAGGCAGGTTCACGGCGCCGCTTCCCCTCCAGCCCGTCGCGCAGCCGAAGCAACACGGGCCGGGTGGGAGTCGCGTAACCGCTCCGGGGCACCCATTCCGGCGCGAGCCGCCAGAATCCGCCGCCCGCCTGTATCGGGGCGGTCGGCTCGTCCACGTCGTCTGTCTCGCGGGCGCGCTTGTGATCCATGTCCGGGTCCCTCGCTGTGGCGTCGTCCCTTGCGGCGATCTCTGCTCGCACTAGGCAACCGCGTGACTACGCTCAGCGGTACGGTGGCAACGGAGGCGGGACTTAAGAGCTTTAAGCGGCTTCATAGCGCGGGGAGTTGAGGGCCGGTGGGCAACCCGGAACCGAACACGGGGCTAGAGCGGCTGTACCGGGAGTCCGGCTGGACGCTGCGACAGTTCGCGCAGGAGATCAACCGCTTGGGGACGGAGCGCGGGACGCCTCTGCGCTACCGAGAGCCGTCGGTACATCAGTGGCTCAAGGGCCATGTGCCGAAGGAGGACGTGCGACCGCTGATCCTGGAAGCCCTCACCCGTCGGCTGCAGCGCCCTGTGACGCCCAGCGAGGCCGGGTTTCGCACGGCTCCCACTGATCAACGCCCCGAGCACCCCAGTACGGTGGAGGGGCTGTTGGACCTGGGGAGGCACGACATGGATCCGTCCCGCCGAAGCATCCTCGGTGTCGGCCTCTTCTCCGTCGCGTTGACCGTCCCGAATTGGCCTGACGTCGTGGGCAGGATGGAAGCCGTCCAGAAGGGCGACGTTCAGCGCATAGGGATGGCCGACGTTCAGACCGTGGCCGCGATGACCGAGCGAATCTCGGCGCTGGACGACCAGTTCGGCGGGCGTACCGCCCGGCCCATGGCTGCCGCGTTCCTGGTGAACACGGCGACTCCCTACCTGCGAATGGAAGCTCCGGAGCCTGTCCGCAAGGCCATGATGGGGGCGGTCTCGGATCTCTGTTACCTCACGGGCTACATGGCGGTCGACGAAGGACTGCACGGCCTGGCTCAGAGGTACTACCTCAAGGCACTTGAACTCGCCGGAGCGTCAGAAGATCACTTGACGTTCTGCACCACCCTGCGAGGGATGAGTGTTCAGGCGGTCGACTTGGGGCACGGCAAGGAGGCGATGCGCCTCGCGGACGCGGCGGCGGCAGCCTCACCGCAGGCGGGACCGCGCATGCGCGCGTTCCTCGTGGGACAGCAAGCCCATGCGGCAGCGCAGACGGGAGCCCGCGTCAAAGCGCAGCGCTTCCTACGCGAAGCCGAAGTGGCGATGGAGAAAGCCGAGTCTCAGTCCAAGGCTTTCGGCTCGTACGACCCGTCATCGCTCCTCTACCACACGAGCCAGGTCCGATACGAGCTCGGCGACGTCGCCGGATCGATCGAGGCGATGGAACAGTCCGACCGACTGCGCCAGAGTGTCTATCGGCGCGCCCGCGTCCGGCACCGCTGCACTCTCGCCGAGAGGCAGCTCGACCTGGGGCACCTTGAGGCGGCGTGCGCGACGTGGAGACTCGCCCTGGACGACTATCCCAGTCTCCAATCCGGCCGGGCGGACGACCGCATCAGGGCCATGCATAGCCGCATCAGGCCGCATCTCAAGAATCACGCTGCGCGAGACCTCTTCGAGCAGGCCCGGCTCGTCACTCCCGCACGACTCATGCCTCGGTAGTTCGAGGGGAGATTCCGTCGGCTCGGTGGTCCGCCTGCTCGGTGGTCCGCCTCCACCGCATCGGCGGGGACGCCTCCTGGGCACCCGTCGCACCGAGCCGAGCCCACTTCGCCGATGCGGCCGTGGAGCGGAGCTGGAGAGCCGACCTCTGCCGCCCTTTGTGTGCGGGCTTCGAACACCGGGTGGGCCGGTGTGGATCCCCGGTGGGTCGATTGACGTCTTGAAGGTGTGAAGCGTCTGTCTTCCCCCGGCAGGTGGCCGGTCGGCCACGTACAGAAAGTGATCCAGATGAAGCAGCCCCGCACCCCGCACGCGAGCAGGACCCAGGAGACGCGAGGGCTGAACCGCGTGCGGGCGGGCTTGCCGTCGGTCCCTTCGGGCCCGCGGACGGGTGGACGGGGGCGGCCGAACCGCCAGGCGAGGTTCGGATCCTTGTTCCGTGCCTGTACGTTCACGACCGTGTCTGCTTCGAAAAAGACCGCTTGGGCGGTCACTGCTGCTCTCTTCCTGCCGCTCGTCGCCGCCGTGCCCGCCCACGCGGACACGAAGGACGAGAAGGACAAGCAGCCCAAGCCCCCGAACGCGATGTCCTCGCTCGGCGGACCGCTGCTCGGCAACCCCGGCACCCAGGTGCAGCTGGGGCCCGGCGCCCCTGTGCTGCCCAAGGAGCTGTCCGGGCGCTCCTGGGTCGTCGCGGACGCCGAGAGCGGCGAGGTCCTCGCCGCGCACAACGCGCACTGGCCCCTCGCCCCCGCCTCCACGCTCAAGATGCTCTTCGCTGACACCCTGCTGCCGAAGTTCCCCGACGCCCGGCTGAAGCACCTCGTCACCACCGCCGACATGGCCGGGATAGGAGCCGGCTCCAGCCTGGTCGGCATCAAGGAGAAGCAGACCTACACCGTCCACGACCTGTGGCTCGGAGTCTTCCTTCGCTCGGGCAACGACGCCGTCCACGTCCTGACCAGCATGAACAGCGGTCTGCGCCAGACCGTGAAGGAGATGAACGAGCACGCGGTCGAGCTCCAGGCGCTCGACACGCACGTGGTCTCCCCCGACGGCTACGACGCCCCGGGCCAGGTCTCCTCCGCGTACGACCTGACGCTCATCGCCCGCAGCGGCATGCAGAAGCCGGCCTTCCGCGAGTACGCCGCCACGCCCCGCGCCGTCTTCCCCGGCGAGCAGAAGCCGGGCAAGAAGCGCGAGAGCTTCGAGATCCAGAACACCAACCGGCTGCTCACCGGCGACCTCGGCGTCGCCCCGTACCAGGGCATCGCGGGCGTCAAGAACGGCAACACCACGCACGCGGGTGCCACCTTCACCGGCGTCGCGGAGCGCAACGGCAAGGTCCTGCTCGTCACCGTGATGAACCCCTCGTCGAAGGAGCAGCACGCGGTCTACCGCGAGACGGCCCGGCTGCTCGACTGGGGCTTCGCGGCCTCCGGGAAGGTGACCCCGGTCGGCGAGCTGGTGCCGCCGCTGTCCGCCCGTACCGAGTCGGCCGCCCCGGACGACGGCTCGGTCCCCGCGCCCGGCAAGAACGCCCCCGACGGCACCGTGCACGCCGCCTCCGAGGAGCGGTCCGGCGGCATCGGGATCGCGCTCGGCGTGGCCGGCGGGGTGCTGGTGCTCCTCGCCGGCGCGGTCTTCCTGGTCAACCGCCGCTGGCCGCTGGCCGGGGCGGCGGGACGTCGTCGCCGGGCCCGGCAGGACCCGGACGTGAACCCGTAGCGGCGCCGTCCCCGGCCCCGTCCCCGGACGTGCCGTCGGCCGTGTCCTCGGCCGCGGACTCCCCCTTGGAGCCCGTGGCCGTCCAGGCGGCGCAGTACAGCAGCAGCTTCGCGGTGAAGTTGATCCAGATCAGCAGGGCGATCGGCACGCCGAACGCCCCGTACATCGACTTCGCCGCGACGCCCTTCATGTAGCCGCCGAGCAGCAGTTTCAGCAGTTCGAAGCCGACCGCGCCCATCAGCGCCGCCACGACGAGCCGACGGCGCGGCGGATGCACGGCGGGCAGCAGCGTCAGGACGTACAGCAGGATCAGGAAGTCGGCGACGACGCCGACCAGGACGGCGGCCGCCTGCAGGAGGTAGCCGCCGGCGCCCTCGCCGGAGATCCCGACCCGGTCGGCGCTCCAGCCGACGGCGGTGGAGCCGAGCCAGGACGCGGCGAGCGAGGCCAGGGCCACGCCGCCGAGGCCGAGGAGGATGAGCCCGTCCTTGCCCTTGAGCAGGACCGGGTTGCCCTCGATGTCGTCGAGCCCCCACACCGCGCGCAGGCACTCGCGCATGGAGCCGACCCAGCTGATGCCGGTGACCAGCAGAAGCGCGCCGGCGACCAGTCCGATCGTGCCGGCGTTGGCGACCAGCCCGCCGATGTCGAGCTGGTCGGAGATGCCGGGCACCTGGTCGCCGATCTTCTCCTCGATCGTGTCGAGCTGGTCCTTGCTGAGGAGCGCCGCCCCGACCGCCGCCGCGACCGTGATCAGCGGAAAGAGGGCGAGGAACGACAGGAAGGTGATCGCGGCGGCGAGCCGCGTCCAGTGGGCCGCGTCGAGGGTCTCGTACGAACGCCAGGCGTGGGTCCTCATGAGTCGGGCGACCCAGGGGCCGATGACGGGGAGCTTGGTCAGCCAGTCCATGTCGTACGTCTGCCCCTCGATCCGTTCGCGTGCGCAGGGAGCGCGGTACGAGAATCCCCCGCCGGAGGCCGTGAGGACGCGAGCGACATCCCGCACGGGGCGAGCGGCCTCGCGCGCCCCGCCGTCACCGGCCGCGTCCCGCCGTCGGCCGACGGCCGCGGAGGTTCTCTCCGGGTCCTCCTTTCCTCACCCGTTCCGACGAACCGCCCCGCAATACCGGCATAAGAGACAGACGCGGCGATACGGTCACCTCCATGGCTGTCGAGACCCGTCTCCTTGACGACGACCGCGCGGCGACCACCGGCCGGGGACGCACCGCACCGACCCACGCGCGCGTGCGGCGGCCCCACGGCCGCACGCGCGCGTGGGTCGATGCCGTTCGTGTCCACCTCGCCAGGGACTCCCGCGTACGCCCGGAGGTGCCGGCCGCGACGGACCCGTCGCTCGGCGGGTTCCGGGCGCCGCGGGCCGCGCTCGACGCCCGGTCCGTCCTCGCCCCGGACCTCTCCCGCCGCCTCGACCTCTAGGAGCCCCCGTGAAGGACGCCTTCGGTGCCCCTCAGTCCCTGCTCGTCCTCGGCGGCACCTCCGCGATCGGGCTCGCCACCGCCCGGCGGCTGATCGCCCGCGGTACCCGTACCGTCTGGCTCGCCGGGCGGCCCTCCCCCGCGCTCGCCGTTGCCGCGGAATCGCTGCGGGCGCTCGGCGCCGAGGTGCGGACCGTGCCCTTCGACGCGCTCGACACCGAGTCGCACGAGGAACGGATCGGCAAGATCTTCACCGAGGGGACCATCGACATGGTGCTCCTCGCCTTCGGGGTCCTCGGCGACCAGGCGCACGACGAGTCCGACCCGGTCGCCGCCGTGCGCGTCGCGCAGACCAACTACACCGGCGCGGTCTCGGCCGGACTGGTGTGCGGGGGCGCGCTCCAGGAGCAGGGGCACGGCTCGCTGGTGGTGCTGTCCTCGGTGGCGGGCGAGCGGGCCCGCCGCGCGGACTTCATCTACGGCTCGTCGAAGGCGGGGCTCGACGTCTTCACCCAGGGCCTCGGGGACGCGCTGCACGGCACGGGCGTGCACGTGATGGTCGTACGGCCCGGGTTCGTCCGCTCGGAGGCGACGGCCGGGCGGGCGGAGAGCCCGCTCGCGACCACGCCCGAGGCGGTCGCGACCGCGATCGAGCTGGGGCTGCGGCGGCACTCGGAGACGGTGTGGGTGCCGGGGACGCTGCGGATGGTGATGACTGCGGTACGCCACCTGCCGAGGCCGCTGTTCCGGCTGCTGCCGGTGTGAGGCGGGGAGGCGCGTGCGCGGGTCCCTTTGCGCGGCGGCCGGTTGTCGGCCGTGCGGGCGCGGGCGGGGGGTCTCGGGCCGCGGCTCGCGGGCGCGTGCGGGCGGCTCTCGCCGCCGGTATGAGGCTCGCGGGCGCGTGCGGGCGGCTCTCGCCGCCGATGTGACGCCGCGCGGGCGGCGCGGGCGGGGCCGCCGTCTCGGCGGCCCCCTGCCAGGTCAGCCGTACGGGGTCGCCGTCGGCGTGTCGACCGGGCTGCCGCCCTGGGCCGGGACGGCCGAGATGGGGCGGCCGCTGCCGAACTCGTAGTCGTACAGCTTCCGCCACACGCCGTCCGCGCCCTGCTCGTACAGCGCGAAGGACCGGCAGTTCCAGGCCGCCTCGTACCCCGCCAGTTCCTCGAACGCGCGGTCCATCCCCTCCTCGGAGATGCCGTGTGCCACGGTGACGTGCGGGTGGTACGGGAACTGGAGCTCGCGCGCGAGCGGGCCCGCCTCGTCCCGGATGTCGTGCTGGAGCCGGCTGCAGGGGGACACACCCTCCTGGACCTTCACGAAGACGACCGGCGAGACCGGGCGGAAGGTCCCGGTGCCCCGGAGGCGCACCGGGAACGGCCGGCAGGCCGCGGCGACACCGGCCAGGTGCGCCTCGATCTCCGGCAGCCGCGCCTCCTCCACCGCGGTCGGCGGGAGGAGCGTGACGTGCGTGGGGATGCCATGGGCGGCCGGGTCCCCGAAGCCGGCGCGCCGCTCCTGGAGCAGGCTGCCGTAGGGCTCCGGGACCGCGATCGAAACGCCGAGCGTTACGGTCCCCACGTCGTTCTCCTCCGTCGTCGGTCGACTTGTGTCGGGTGGTCCAGCCGCCAGTGTGCGGCCTCCACCGCCCTTTGGGCCAGGGTCCTTGGTCTCAGTGCTTGGCCGGCAGGAAGCCCATGCGCTCGTACGTCTGCGCGAGCGTCTCCGCGGCGACCGCCCTGGCCTTCTCCGCTCCCTTGGCCAGGACAGAGTCCAGCGTCTCGGGGTCGTCCAGGTATTCCTGGGTGCGGGTCCGGAACGGAGTGACGAAGTCCACCATGACCTCGGCGAGATCCGTCTTCAGCGCGCCGTACATCTTGCCCTCGTAGCTCTTCTCCAGGTCCGCGACGGAGGTGGAGGTGAGCGTGGACATGATGCTGAGCAGGTTGGAGACGCCGGCCTTGTTCTCCGGGTCGAAGCGGATGACCGTGTCGGTGTCGGTGACCGCGCTCTTGACCTTCTTCGCGCTGATCTTCGGGTCGTCCAGGAGGTTGATGAGGCCCTTCGGCGTCGATGCCGACTTGCTCATCTTGATCGACGGGTCCTGGAGGTCGTAGATCTTCCCGGTCTCCTTGAGGATGTACGGCGCCGGGATGGTGAACGTCTCGCCGAAGCGGCCGTTGAAGCGCTCCGCGAGGTCGCGCGTCAGCTCGATGTGCTGGCGCTGGTCCTCGCCGACCGGGACCTGGTCGGCCTGGTAGAGCAGGATGTCGGCGACCTGGAGGATCGGGTACGTGAAGAGTCCGACGGTGGCGCGGTCGGCGCCCTGCTTGGCGGACTTGTCCTTGAACTGGGTCATGCGGGAGGCCTCGCCGAAGCCGGTGAGGCAGTTCATGACCCAGCCGAGCTGGGCGTGCTCGGGGACGTGGCTCTGGACGAACAGCGTGCAGCGCTCGGGGTCGAGGCCGGCGGCGAGCAGCTGCGCCGCGGCCAGCCGGGTGTTGGCGCGCAGCTCGGCGGGGTCCTGGGGGACCGTGATCGCGTGCAGGTCGACGACCATGTAGAAGGCGTCGTGGGACTCCTGGAGGGCGACCCACTGGCGGACGGCGCCGAGGTAGTTGCCGAGGTGGAACGAGCCTGCCGTGGGCTGGATTCCGGAGAGCACGCGGGGAACGTCAGAGGCCATGCACATCATTCTCTCAGGTGTGGGAACCGATCCCGGACTGCCGGTGCGTCAACGGTGTGAGGACGCGGGAGGGGGGCCTGGTCGACGATGAGGCCGCGGTGATCGCTCGGGTGCGCGCCGGAGAGCCGGAGGCGTACGCGGGGCTGGTCCGCGCGCACACGGCGGTCGCGCTGGGAGCGGCGGTGGCGTGCGGTGCGGGCGCCGCGGCCGAGGACGTGGTGCGGCAGGCCTTCTTCAAGGCGTACCGCTCGCTCGGGCGCTTCGAGGAGGGCTCGGCGTTCCGGCCGTGGCTGCTGCGGATCGTCGTCAATGAGACCAGGAACACAGTGCGGTCGGCGGGCCGGCAGGGGCCCCGCACCTGCTGACGTTCCCGATGACGGACGGCACGGGCACGGCCTGGACGCACGAGGTCCGTACGGCGGGCCCCACGCTCCTGGCGGACTCCCCGGCCGGGTCGGCCGGGGAGTCCGGGGCGGGTCGGACGGTAAGGCCCGGGGGCCGGCCGGCCGGGGCCGGTCAGACGGTGAGGCCGGGGGCCGGGAAGGCGGTGAGCAGGTCGGCGACCTCCGTGCGGATCGTGGCGAGGGCCTGCTCGTCGCCGGTGCCGGCGGCCGCGACAGCGCGGTCGATCCAGGCGGCGACCAGGGGCATGTGCGCGGTGCCGAGCCCGCGGGAGGTGAGGGAGGGGGTGCCGATGCGGATGCCCGAGGGGTCGAACGGCTTCCGGGGGTCGTAGGGGACGGTGTTGTAGTTGACGACGATGCCCGCCCGGTCGAGGGCCTTGGCCGCGATCTTGGCCGGGACCTGCTGGGGGGTGAGGTCCATCAGGACGATGTGGTTGTCGGTGCCGCCGGAGACCAGGTCGAAGCCGCGGACGAGGAGCGCCTCGGCGAGGGCCCTGGCGTTGGCGACGACGGCGTGGGCGTAGTCGCGGAAGGAGGGCAGGGACGCCTCGCGGAGGGCGACGGCGATGGCGGCGGTGGTCTGGTTGTGCGGGCCGCCCTGGAGGCCGGGGAAGACGGCCTTGTCGAGGGCCTTGGCATGCTCCTCGCGGCACATCAGCATGGCGCCGCGCGGGCCGCGCAGGGTCTTGTGGGTGGTCGTGGAGACGACGTCCACGTGCGGTACGGGGGACGGGTGGGCGCCGCCCGCGACCAGGCCCGCGATGTGGGCGATGTCGGCGACGAGCACGGCGCCGGTCTCGCGGGCGATCTCACCGAAGGCGGCGAAGTCGATCGTGCGGGGCAGCGCGGTGCCGCCGCAGAAGATGACCTTGGGCCGCTCCTTGAGGGCGAGGTCGCGGACCTCGTCGAAGTCGATGAGGCCGGTGTCCTGGCGGACGCCGTACTGGACGCCGCGGAACCACTTGCCGGTGGCGGAGACGCCCCAGCCGTGGGTGAGGTGGCCGCCCATCGGCAGCGCCATGCCCATGACGGTGTCGCCGGGCTCGGCGAAGGCGAGGTAGACGGCGAGGTTGGCCGGGGACCCGGAGTAGGGCTGGACGTTGGCGTGGTCGACGCCGAAGACGGCCTTGGCGCGCTCGACGGCGAGGGTCTCGACCTGGTCGATGATCTGCTGGCCCTCGTAGTAGCGGCGGCCGGGGTAGCCCTCGCTGTACTTGTTCTGGAGGACGGTGCCGGAGGCTTCGAGGACGGCTGTGGAGACGTAGTTCTCGCTGGGGATCATCCGCAGGGTCTCGGCCTGGAGGCGTTCCTCGGCGCTCACGAGGGCGGCGAGTTCGGGGTCGGTGGCGGCGAGCGCGGGGTGCGGGTACGGGTGCTGCGGTGCGGTCATGACGGGGTCCTCCGGGCGTCGGTGGGTCCCGGGGCACTGCGTGAGGCGCGGCGCCACGCGGGACTTCGGTCCCGTGACGCCCAGGCGGGCGGCGTCTCGTGTGGTCTGCCGCGCACGGCTCCCCCGGGGTCGCTTCCCCGCGCGCCAGTCGCCGTGCGTGGGGTCAGAGTAGCGGGCGTGGCGCGCGCGAGGTTTCCCGGTCCGGCATCCGAGCGACGATAGAAACAGGGGCCACATCCCCTCGTCGGGGTCACCCCCCGAGCCGCAGGACGAACGGAGATCCCGTGTCGAGCACACAAGACGCGATCGCTTCGGCGGAGGCGCACAGCGCTCACAACTACCACCCCCTGCCGGTCGTCGTCGCTTCGGCGGACGGCGCCTGGATGACCGATGTCGAGGGGCGCCGTTATCTCGACATGCTCGCCGGCTACTCGGCGCTCAACTTCGGGCACGGCAACCGGCGTCTGATCGACGCGGCGAAGGCCCAGCTGGAGCGGGTGACGCTGACGTCGCGCGCCTTCCACCACGACCGGTTCGCCGAGTTCTGCACCCGGCTCGCCGAGCTGTGCGGGAAGGAGGCGGTGCTGCCGATGAACACCGGAGCGGAGGCGATCGAGACGGCCGTGAAGACCGTCCGGAAGTGGGGGTACGAGGTGAAGGGCGTGCCGGACGGGCACGCGAAGATCGTGGTGGCGGCGAACAACTTCCACGGCCGGACGACGACGATCGTGAGCTTCTCCACGGACCACGAGGCGCGGGACCACTTCGGTCCGTACACGCCGGGGTTCGAGATCGTTCCGTACGGCGACCTGACGGCGATGGAGGCCGCGGTCACCGAGAACACGGTGGCGGTGCTGCTCGAACCGATCCAGGGCGAGGCGGGTGTCCTGGTCCCGCCGGCGGGCTATCTCGCGGGAGTGCGGGAGCTGACCCGCCGGCGGAACGTGCTGTTCGTGGCGGACGAGATCCAGTCGGGTCTGGGCCGGACGGGCCGGACGTTCGCGTGCGAGCACGAGGGCGTGGTGCCGGACGTGTACGTGCTGGGGAAGGCGCTGGGCGGCGGCGTGGTGCCGGTGTCGGCGGTGGTCGCCGACCGCGAGGTGCTCGGGGTGTTCAGGCCGGGTGAGCACGGCTCGACCTTCGGCGGGAACCCGCTGGCCTGCGCGGTGGCGCTGGAGGTCGTGGCGATGCTGCGGACGGGCGAGTACCAGGAGCGTGCCGCGGAGCTGGGCGAGCACCTGCACGCCGAGCTGGGGCTGCTCGTGGGCGGCGGGGCGGTGGAGGCGGTGCGCGGGCGCGGTCTGTGGGCCGGGGTGGACATCGCCCCGTCGCACGGCACGGGCCGGGAGATCTCGGAGAAGCTGATGGCGCGGGGGGTCCTGGTGAAGGACACCCACGGGTCGACGATCCGCATCGCCCCGCCGCTGGTCATCTCGAAGGAGGACCTCGACTGGGGCCTGGACCAGTTGAGGGGGGTGCTGGCCGGGGAGTGAGACGGGGCCTGGCCAGGGGGTGACGGTGACCCCTGGCCACGGGCCCGGGCCGGGAAGTGAGGCGGGACCTGGCCAGGGAGCGTGACCGGCGGCCCCGGCCGGGGACTGAGGCGGTCCCGGCCGGGGACTGAGGCGGTCCCGGCCGGGGACTGAGGCGGTCCCGGCCGGGGACTGAGGCGGTCCCGGCGGGGCGTAAGCGGGCCCTGGCCGAGTGACGGGGGTCTGGCCGGGGAGTGACGGGGGTCTGGTAGAGGGGGCGGCGGTCGTGGGGCGGAGTGGGTCAACCCGGACCATTGACACGGCAGTTGGTCTAGGCCAATGATGCCGCCATGCCGAGACTCAGCCTGCGCCACGCCGTGCGTGCCGCGCTCGCCGCCGCCGTCCCCCTCGCCCTCCTCGGCGCGGTCACGGGCCCCGCGCACGCCGCCCCGCGGGCGGCCTGGCCCGAGCCCGTCCCGGTGGTCCCGCGCATCGACACCACCGACCCGGTCGTCTTCATCACCATCGACGACGGCTGGTTCCACGACCCCGCCGCCGCGAAGCTGCTGCTCGACCGCCGGGTGCCCGCCTCGCTGTTCCTGCTGCCCGGCGCCTACTCGTACGACTCCGGCTACTTCCGCGACCTGCTCGCCGGGGGCCCCTCCCGCGTCGAGAACCACACGGTCAACCACCCGGACCTGACCGCCCTCGACGCGGCCGGCCAGACGGCGGAGTTCTGCGGCGCCCGGGACCGGCACCTCGCCCAGTTCGGCGACGGCCCCCGGCTGATCCGCCCGCCCTACGGGGTGTACGACGCGACGACCCGGACCGCGGCCCGCGCCTGCGGGGCGAAGGCGCTGGTCACCTGGACGTACGACCTCACCACCTGGGGCCAGTGGAGCCCGCCGACGCCGACGCTCAAGGCCGGCGACATCATCCTGCTGCACTTCAACGAGACGCTGGAGGACGACCTGACCCGGGCCCTGGCGGCCGCCGAGGCCGCGGGCCTGCGCCCGGCCCCGCTGCGGGACTACGTGCCCGAGTAGGCCGAGGCCGGGCAGGCGGGCAGGCGGGCAGGCGGGCGAGCGGGCGAGCGGGCGAGCGGGCGAGCGACCGGATCCGACGGGGACAGCCGGGGTCCGACGCCGGGGCCTACAGGATCACGTGCGGGAGGAAGCGGGCGTACTCGTCGGTGACGAGGTCCGCCGACTCCCGGATGCCGAGACCCGCCGCCTCGTCCTCGACGACCCACGCGCCGAGCACCACCCGGTTGCCGTCGAAGTCGGGGAGCGGGGCCAGCTCCTGGTAGCAGCAGGGCTCCCCGTCCCGTACGAACGGCTCCGTGCCCGCCTCGTGCAGGGTGACGCCGGCGCCCTCGCGGCCGAGCAGCGGCTTGGCGACCCAGCCGGTGGTGGCGGCGAGTTCCCGCGGTCCGTCGAGATAGGCGGGCAGCAGATTGGGGTGGCCCGGGTACAGCTCCCACAGGATCGCGAGGAGCGCCTTGTTGGAGAGCAGCATCTTCCAGGCGGGCTCGATCCAGCAGGTCGTGCCGGTGCCGCCACCGTTGTCGAGGGTGTCCAGGACGTGCGGGCCGAAGCGGTCGGTGGTCAGCCACTCCCACGGGTAGAGCTTGAAGCAGCTGCGGATGAACCGGAGCCGGTCGTCCACGAAGCGGCCCGAGAGCCGGTCCCAGCCGATCCGTTCGACGGAGAGCGCCTCGGTCTCCAGGCCGGCCTGCTGGGCGGTCTCGCGCAGGTACGCGACCGTCATCAGGTCCTCGCCGAGCTCGTCGCCGTCCGAGTGCGCGAAGTGGAGGGGGCCCGGAGGCAGCAGGTGGGCCTGCCGCTTCCACGCGTCGACGAGCCGTTCGTGGAGGGAGTTCCACTGGTCGGCGCCGGGGAATCGTTCCTCCATCCAGAACCACTGCGGGCTGGCGGCCTCGACGAGCGAGGTGGGGGTGTCGGCGTTGTACTCCAGCATCTTGGCCGGCCCGGTGCCGTCGTAGCGGAGGTCGAACCGTCCGTACAGGGACGGCAGTTCGGCCCGCCGCCGCCAGGACTCGGCGACCAGCGACGCGAGCCGGGGGTCGGTGATCCCCAGCTCGGCGAACCGGTCCCGCTCGACGATGTGCGCGGCCGCCGCGAGGCTCATCGCGTGCAGCTCCTCGACGACCTCCTCCAGGGCCTCGACCTCGGGCAGCCCGAAGGAGTAGTACGCGCTCTCGTCCCAGTACGGGCGCAGCGAGCCGTCCGGGTAGCGGGTCAGCGGGTAGACGAGCCCCTGCTCCTCCACCGTCTCCTGCCAGCCCGGCCGGGGCTCGATGGTGTGCCGTCGCATGTGCCGGACCTCTCTCAGCCGCCGCCGGAACCGGAGCAGCCGAAGCCGCCGCTGTCCACGGCCTTCTTGTCGAAGCTGCCGCCGCTCACGCGGTTGTCGCTTATGGAGCCGCCGTAGTAGTACGAACCCCGGTGGGAGCTACTGCCCTTGTCGTCGTCGCACTCGTAGCTGGGCAGCGTCTCCCGGGTCACCGGGTCGACGCACCGCTTGTCCGGGTCGGAGCCGCACGCGGTGATCGTCGCCGCGAGCACTCCCATCCCGCCGAGCACCACCGTGCTCGACCTCAGCCTCCGCATGTCCTGGCCCTCCCCTTCGCAGTCGCGACCGCACAGTGTAGGCCGCTCGATTCCAGCCGCAGCCCCTAGAGTCGTTTCGTGCTACTCGGGATGATTTGCGCTCTCGCCTCCTCCGTCTGCTTCGGCGCGGCCTCCGTCTTCCAGGCGATGGCGGCCCGCGCCGCGACGCCGGGCACCGGGGGCGGTGTGGACGTCGCCCTGATGTGGCGGGCGTTGCGGCAGTGGCGGTACGTGCTCGGCCTCGGCATGGACGGCCTCGGCTTCGCCCTCCAGATCGTGGCGCTGCGGACCCTGCCGATCTATGTGGTCGGCGCGGCGCTCGCGGCGAGCCTGGCGGTCACGGCGGTCATCGCCTCCCGGCTGCTGCGGGTGCGGCTCAGCCGGGTGGAGTGGACGGCCGTGGGCGTGGTCTGCGCGGGCCTGGCGCTCCTCGCCCTCACCTCGGGGAAGGAGGGCCACCGGCCGGGCCCGGAGTGGCTGCCCTGGGGTCTGCTGGCCGCCGCGTTCGGCGTGCTGCTGCTCGGGGTGGCGGGCGGCCGGCTGCCGGAGAAGCCGCGCGCGCTGGTCCTGGGCCTGGGGGCGGGCTTCGGCTTCGGGGTGGTGGAGGTGGCGGTCCGGCTGATCGACGGGATCGACCTCACGGACCCGTCGCTGTACGCCCTGCTGGTGGGCGGCGGAGCGGCGTTCCTGCTGCTGACCTCGGCGCTCCAGCGCGGCTCGGTGACGACGGCGACGGCGGGCTCGGTCCTGGGCGAGACGATCGGTCCGGCGATCATCGGCGTGGCCTGGCTCGGCGACACGACCCGCGAGAACCTCGGCTGGCTCGCGGTCACCGGCTTCGCGATCGCGGTGGCGGGCTCCCTGACCCTCGCCCGCTTCGGCGAACCGCCGGAACGGACGGACTGAGTACGGACATGACGGGGCCCCGCTCTCCAACTGACTACGGAGCGGGGCCTTTCGCCGACGTCAGGCGCTGAGCTGCCCGCCCTTGACGCCCTCGACGAACGCGGAGAAGGCGGCGGCCGGCACGGCGAGGACGGGGCCGGTCGGGAGCTTCGAGTCGCGGACGGGGAGCGCGCGGAGCCGCACACCGTGCCGGACCGCCCGCCGCAGACGCACCGCGGCCCGGCTCCCGACGGAGGTCGGGGCCGGGCCGAGAGGGGTGCGGGGTCAGAACGGCATGTGACCACGGGCGCGACGGCCGGCGGAGCCGCTCTTGCCGACCGCCTTCGAGCTGCTGCGGAACGGCTTACTGAAGAGACGGCCCAGAACGCCGGGAGCCTTGCCGCCCGCGCGGGATCCCAGGCCGAGAGTCTTCTGGGTGCCGCGCTGGGGGTGCTTGGAGAGGCGCGGCAGGAAGAACGCCAGAACGGCGAGTACCACGCATATGGCGATGATTCCGACGATCATCATGTTGGGCCCCATTTCCTCGTGATGCGGTGACGCTTCGTCGTGTGGACCCCGCATACCCGGCTAACCTCCGCTCACGCCCCGGCCGCCGAGTGCTCCGCGCTCCTTGCTCACGGAAGCGTGCGGAGGAGGGCGTCGAGCGCACCCGGCCAGGCGCTGTCCGAGGGGGTGCCGTAGCCGACGACCAGGCCGTCCAGGGTCGCCGGGACCGTCGGGCGGCGGAACTGGTTCACGCCCTGGACCGCGAGGCCGTTCCAGGCAGCGGCCCGCAGCACGTCCTGCTCCGTGCCCGGCGGCAGGGCCAGGACGGCGTGCAGGCCGGCCGCGATCCCGCTGACCCTCGTCTCCGGCGCGCGCGCCGCCACCGCCGCCACCAGCTGGTCGCGGCGCCGCCGGTAGCGCAACCGCATCGCCCGTACGTGCCGGTCGTACGCCCCCGAGGCCAGGAACTCCGCGAAGGCCAGCTGGTCCGGCGCGCCGGACACCCAGTCCACCGCGCCCTTCGCCGCCACCACCTCGCCGACCAGGCTCTCCGGCAGCACCATCCACGCGAGCCGCAGCCCCGGGGCGAGGGACTTGCTCGCCGTCCCCAGGTACACGACCCGCTCGGGATCGAGGCCCTGGAGGGCGCCCACCCGCTGCCGGTCGTAGCGGAACTCCCCGTCGTAGTCGTCCTCCAGGACGAAACCGCCCGAGGCCCGCGCCCAGTCGACGACCGCCGCGCGCCGGTCCGGGGGCAGGGCGCCGCCCAGCGGGAACTGGTGGGCCGCCGTCATCAGGACCGCCCCGGCCGAGGCGAGCGGACCGGAGTCGTCGACCCGGGTGCCCCGCTCGTCGAACGGCAGCGCCGGGGTCCCGAGGCCCGCTCCGGTCAGGAGGTCCGCGTGCAGGCCGAGCCCGTACGACTCCACCGCGACGTCCCGGACACCGCGGCTCCGCAGCACCTGCCCGACCAGCATCAGTCCGTGCACGAAGCCCGCGCAGACGACGATCCGCTCGGGGCGCGCGTACACGCCCCGCGCGCGGGCCAGGTACTCGGCGAGGACGGTACGGAGTTCGGTGCGGCCGCGCGGATCGCCGTATCCGAAGGCCTCGTTGGGGGCGGCGGTGAGGGCCCGCCGGTACGCCTTGAGCCACTCGGCGCGCGGGAAGGACGCCAGGTCGGGGGTGCCCGCCTTGAGGTTGTGCGCGGGCGCGGAGGGCCGGGGCAGGGCGCGCCCGGGAGGTGAAGCGGCGGGGACCACTCCCGGCCGGTGCTCCGCGCGCCGGGGCGCGGCGCGCGGGGACTCGGAGCGGCGCGCCTCCGTGCGCCGGGGTTCCGTGCGCCGGGGCTCGGCGCGGCGGGGTTCGGCGCGGCGGGGTGCGGCGCGGCGGGGTTCGGCGCGGCGGGCGACCCGGGTGCCGGAGCCCTGCCGGGCCGTGAGCCAGCCCTCGGCGACCAGTTCCGCGTAGGCGTCGGCGACGGTGTTGCGGGCCATGCCCAGGTCGGCGGCGAGCGACCGCGAGGACGGCAGCCGGGTGCCCGCCGCCAGCCGCCCGCTGCGGACCGCCTCGCGCAGCGCGTCCATGAGCCCGGCCCGCAGCCGCGGTCCGCGCAGTTCGAGGTGGAGGTCGGCCCCGAAAGTGGCCCACTCGTCAGCCATACGAATGGACCATACTCCTGTGCCACCTGGCTCGTACGGTGAAGACATGACCACGCACACACACCCCACGCACCTCACGCACCCCACGGACGCGCTCGGCACCGTCGCGCCGGCCGAGCACGCCTCCGAGCACGCCCCCCGCCTCCCCCTCGCCGAGCGCGTCCCCGAGTTCTACCGGGCGATGCTGCGCCTGGAGACGGCGGCGGCGAAGGACATCGACCCGACCCTCTACCACCTGATCAAGATCCGGGCCTCGCAGATCAACCACTGCGCCTTCTGCATCGACATGCACACCAAGGACGCGCTTGCCGAGGGCGAGACCGTCGAGCGGATCGTGCAGCTGTCCGCCTGGGAGGAGTCCCGGCACTTCTACACCGAGCGGGAGCTCGCCGCCCTGGCCCTCACCGAGGCCGTCACCGTCCTCACGGACGGCTTCGTGCCCGACGACGTGTACGCCCGCGCCGCGCGGCACTTCGACGAGACCGAACTGGCCCGCGTCATCAGCGCGATCGTCGTCATCAACGCCTGGAACCGGATCGCCGTGTCCACCCGGATGACGCCGGGCCACTACACCCCGCGCGGGGCGTGAGCGGTTCGGCGGCCGCGGATCCGCGCGGCCCGCGGCGCCGGACCCCGGGCCGCCGGGCAGCCCGCCCCCTGGCATGAGAGACGGCGCCCCCGCGCCGTACGGTCGGTCGTACGGTGCGGGGGCGCCGGGCGCGTGGAGCAGGGGCTCAGATGAGGCCGAGCTCGCGGACCGCGTCGCGCTCCTCGGCGAGCTCCTGCACGGAGGCGTCGATGCGGGCGCGCGAGAAGTCGTTGATCTCCAGGCCCTGGACGATCTCGTACGTGCCGTCGGTGCAGGTGACGGGGAAGGAGGAGATGAGACCCTCCGGGACGCCGTACGAGCCGTCCGACGGGATGCCCATGGAGGTCCAGTCGCCCGCGGCGGTGCCGTTGACCCAGGTGTGGACGTGGTCGATGGCGGCGTTCGCGGCCGAGGCGGCGGAGGACGCGCCACGGGCCTCGATGATCGCGGCGCCGCGCTTGGCGACGGTCGGGATGAAGGTGTCGGCCAGCCACGCCTCGTCGCTGACGACCTCGGCGGCGTTCTTGCCGGCGATCTCCGCGTGGAAGATGTCCGGGTACTGGGTCGCCGAGTGGTTGCCCCAGATGGTGAGGCGCTTGATGTCCTCGACCGACGCGCCGGTCTTGGCCGCGAGCTGCGACAGCGCGCGGTTGTGGTCCAGGCGGGTCATCGCGGTGAAGCGCTCGGCCGGCACGTCCGGGGCGGCGGCCTGGGCGATCAGGGCGTTGGTGTTGGCCGGGTTGCCGACGACGAGAACCTTGATGTCGTCCGCGGCGTGGTCGTTGATGGCCTTGCCCTGCGGCTTGAAGATGCCGCCGTTGGCGGCGAGCAGGTCACCGCGCTCCATGCCCTTGGTACGCGGGCGGGCGCCGACCAGCAGCGCGACGTTGGCACCCTCGAAGCCCTGGTTCGGGTCGTCGAAGATGTCGATGCCCTTGAGCAGCGGGAAGGCGCAGTCGTCGAGCTCCATGGCGGTGCCCTCGGCGGCCTTCACGCCCTGGGGGATCTCGAGGAGGCGCAGCTTGACCGGCACGTCCGCGCCGAGCAGGTGGCCGGAGGCGATGCGGAAGAGCAGCGCGTAGCCGATCTGGCCGGCCGCGCCGGTCACGGTGACATTCACGGGAGTGCGGGTCATGGCGATCTCCGTAAGACAGCTGGCGGTGGGGGTCCCTGCCCCTGGTGCGGGATAGCTCTCTTGATCGATCGGTGTCTCGACATGAAGAGATATCCAGCGGTCAGGCTATCCGACCCGGGCCCCGCTGAATCCCCGACCCCTTGTGGTCCGGCTCACTGCCGCCCGCCCGCGGGGCCGCCGCGGGCGGTCCGCGCATGCGTTCACGGGCTGGTGGTGCAGCCTTCGCTGCCGTCCGCGAGCAGGCCGCAGGCCTCCGCGGTCGTGTCGGCGGGAACCGCGACCATCGGCGTGTACGCGTCGGTCCCCGTCGCCACGGTGTCGGCGCTCTCGGCGACGGTCGCGCTCCGCTCCGCCTCCCCGACGCGGATCGTCACCGTGTCCTGGGGCGCGCCGCCGGTGAGCCGGGCCCAGGAGGCGCCGCAGGTCTCGCTGTGGCGGACCTCGACGGTCGCCCCGCCGACGACGGCGCGGGCGACGGTGGTGGCGAGGGGCCCGCCGCACCCCATGGCCTCGGGGTCCCGGCCGGTGCAGTCGGGTCCCGCGCACCGTACGCCCGGGGGGAGTTCGGCGGGCCGGGAAGGCCGTTGCCGGCGGCGACGGTCGTGCGGCCGGCCCCGTGGACGGGGACGGCGGCCACCGCGACGGCCCCGAGGCCC
>NZ_RDBH01000141.1:228116-244243 GCF_008042145.1 Streptomyces sp. adm13(2018) | reverse complement strand
ACGGGGTACATCGTGCAGCTGCCGCTCCCCAAGGGCATCGACGAGAACCGCGTCCTGGAGCTCATGGACCCGGCCAAGGACGCCGACGGTCTGCACCCGACCAACCTCGGCCGTCTCGTCCTCAACGAGCCCGCCCCGCTGCCCTGCACACCGAACGGCGTCATCGCCCTGCTCCGCGCGCTCGGCGGCCTCGACGACGTTGACGAGGAGCAGGGCGCGGGTCATCGGGCCGACACCGCCGGGGTTCGGGGAGATCCAGGCGGCCACCTCCGCYACGCCCGGGTCCACGTCGCCGAGGATCTTGCCCTCGGCGTTCCGGGAGACGCCGACGTCGAGGACGGCCGCGCCCGGCTTCACGTCCTCGGCCTTGATCAGGTGCGGCACGCCGGCCGCGGCGACGATGATGTCGGCGTTGCGGAGGTGCGCCGAGAGGTCCCGGGTGCCGGTGTGGCACTGGGTCACGGTCGCGTTCTCGGAGCGGCGGGTGAGCAGCAGCGGCATCGTGCGGCCGATGGTGACGCCGCGGCCGACCACGACGACCTCCGCGCCCTTGATCTCCACGCCGTGCGCGCGGAGCAGGGCGATGACGCCGTTCGGTGTGCAGGGCAGCGGGGCGGGCTCGTTGAGGACGAGACGGCCGAGGTTGGTCGGGTGCAGACCGTCGGCGTCCTTGGCCGGGTCCATGAGCTCCAGGACGCGGTTCTCGTCGATGCCCTTGGGGAGCGGCAGCTGCACGATGTACCCCGTGCAGGCCGGGTCCTCGTTGAGCTCCCGGACGACCGCCTCGATCTCCTCCTGGGTGGCGGTGGCGGGCAGCGTGCGCTGGATCGAGGCCAGGCCGACCTGCGCGCAGTCGCGGTGCTTGCCGGCCACGTACTTCTGGCTCGCCGGGTCGTCGCCGACCAGGAGGGTGCCGAGTCCGGGTGTGACGCCCTGCTCCTTGAGGGCCGCCACACGGACGGTCAGATCGGACTTGATCGCGGCTGCGGTGGCCTTGCCATCGAGAATCTGGGCGCTCATGGGGACATCCTCCCGGATGACCCCCGCGTTGTTCCAATTCGCTCGCACGGGGCAGACGGTCACTTCCGGCGACGGGTTGCACTTGCACAACTCCGCCGGGTATCGACTGGACAAAAAGTCGACGTTGCGACCACGATGATCGGCGCAGTACCGCGGAAAGTGCCGGGGGGAATCCGCTCACAAGCCGTGAAAAGTCCTCCGCGCGGGCCGCGTCGTCCCCGCACGAGAAATTTCACGGAGGAAACCCGCGATGAGCTTCGGTGACCCGAACAACCCGTACGGCCAGCCGCAGGGCCAGGGCCAGGGCCAGCAGCCCGGTTACGGCTACCCGCAGCAGGCCCCCCAGGGCGTGCCGCCGCAGCAGGGCTACGGCTACCCGGCGGCCCCGCCGGTCTCCCCGTACGGCGGGGGCGGCTACCCGGGCGTGGCCATGGAGATGCCCGGCGGGGTGAAGGCCGCGCGCGTGATGATGTGGATCCTCGGCGCCTTCAACGTCATCGGCGGCCTCGCCTTGATCGGCATGTCCTTCGCGATCGACGGCGAGCTGGAGAAGTCGGGCGCCTCGTCCGCCGACGCCGCGGCCTTCGGCGACCTCGGCCAGGGCATCCTGATCGGCCTCGGCATCTTCTCGCTGATCATCGGCGCCCTCGGCATGGTGCTCGCCGCCAAGTTCAAGTCCGGCGCCAACGGCATCCGGATCGGCACCATCGTCTACGCCTCGTTCACGGTGCTGTTCAGCATCTTCTCGCTGCCGCTCGGCATCGTGAGCCTCGTCCTGGGCATCCTGATCATCGTCTTCCTGGCGAAGTCGGACGGCTCGGCCTGGTTCAACCGCAACAAGCAGCAGTACTGATCCACCCGACGACGGGGGCCCGGTTCCGGACGGAACCGGGCCCCCGTCGTGTCCGCCGGGTCAGGCCCGCTTGAGGACCGCGAAGCCGTCGGAGCGATGGGTGATCTCGTACCGCGCCTCCGGGTGCAGTTGCGAAGCCAGCAGTTCCGGGTCGGAGACCTGCTGCGACCAGCCCCGCAGGTCGAAGGCGAGGTAGTCCGGGGTGGCGCCCTTCGCGGTGCCGACCCAGTAGACCCGGTGGTCCGCCGTGAGGTGGGCGAGGAGCGAGACGTCGGCCTCCACGCTCGCGCCCTCGGGCACCGCGTCGACCGCCGCCCGCGCCTGCTCGGCGCGGGCGTCCGAGCGGTACGTCTCCGGCTTCGTCAGCTCCCACAGCGGCAGGTTCGCGGCGAGCACCAGCGCGACCGCCGTCGCCACGGGGACGACGACCTTCCCGTACGCGGAGAGCCACGCGCGCGGGGAGGTGCGCACGGCACGGACGCCGTCCACCAGGGCCAGGAAGACCACCGGCATGAGGATCGCGCTGTAGTGCCAGTGCATGCCCCAGTGGTTGGGGTCCTGGGAGAGGAAGCGCCAGCCGAGCGTGGGCAGCACGAGCAGGACCAGCGGGGAGCGCAGCGCGAGGAAGCCGGTGATGGCCAGCAGGTAGAACACCATCTGCCAGCGCTCGCCCGAGCCGAGGGCGTCGCCGACGACCTGGACGAAGGAGGTGTCGGTGCCCTGGCCGGTCTTCTCGATCTTCGACCAGTAGTCGTACTCGCCGACCCGGCTCGCCGCCGGGATCAGCACGAGGACGGTCAGCGCGAACGCCGCCGCGCCGAATCCGGCCAGGGCCGCGCCGAGCCGCTTCTGGCCCTTCAGGAAGAGGACCACGCCGACCATCGAGACGGTGAGGCCCATGTCCTCCTTGACGAGGACGAGCGGCGCGGCCCAGGCGGCCGCCGCGGTCCAGCGTCCGAGGAGCAGGGCGCGGCAGGTCAGGGCGAGCATCGGGACCGCGAAGGCGATCTCGTGGAAGTCGGACTTGACGGCCTCCTGGAGCCCCCAGGAGAGCCCGTACGCGAGGGCGAGGCCGATGCCGGCGGCGCGGCTGCCGAGGATCTGCTGGGTGGTGCGGCCGACGATCACGGCGCCGAGCGCGAAGAGCGCGGCCTGCGCGAACAGCAGGGCGACAGGTGAGGACCAGACCCAGTACAGCGGCGCGAGAAGGGCCGTGACGGGGCTGAAGTGGTCTCCGAGTATGTGGAAGCCGGGGCCCTTGATGTCGACGACGGGGGCCCGGAACTCGGCGTACGCCCGGACGGACTGCCCGAAGATCCCGAGGTCCCAGGACGGGGTGCGGAAGGTCGCGTACTGCGCCCAGGAGTAGAGGAAGTACAGGCCGCACAGGACGGCCGCGAGGACCAGGTACGGGCGGAGCGGCGCCGGTGCGAGGCCGTCCGGCGGGGTGGTGCCGGCGGCGTCGGGAGCGCCGGTGTCGGCCTCCTCGGCCGGCCTGTTCTGTACGTCCAACACCACGCCCCCACTACCAGTGGTCGACAAAAGAGCAACCCATTAGACCAGAGTCCACCCGATCGGCGGACTCGTCGCCGTGCGCTCCGCCGGTCCTCCCCCGCGACGCCGGGAAACACCGGAAAACGCTGGAGAACGCCGGAGAACGCCGGAGAACGCTGGAAAACACCGCCGGGCGGCCCCCCGGCCCCCCATGGAGGGGACCGGCGGGCCGCCCGGGACCGGGGTCGTGGCCGGGAGCCCGGCCTGCGCGGCTCAGTGGAAGAAGTGGCGGGTCCCCGTGAGGTACATCGTCACGCCGGCCTTCTGCGCGGCCTCGACGACGAGCTCGTCCCGCATCGAGCCGCCCGGCTGCACGACCGCCTTCACGCCGGCCGCGGTGAGGATCTCCAGGCCGTCGGGGAAGGGGAAGAAGGCGTCCGACGCGGCGTAGGAGCCGCGCGCCCGCTCCTCGCCTGCCCGCTCGACCGCGAGCTTCGCGGAGTCGACGCGGTTGACCTGGCCCATGCCGACGCCGACCGAGGCGCCATCCTTGGAGAGCAGGATCGCGTTGGACTTGACCGCGCGGCAGGCCCGCCAGGCGAAGGCGAGCTCGGCGAGCTCCTCGGCGGACAGGGCCTCGCCCGTCGCCAGGGTCCAGTTCGCCGGGTCGTCGCCGTCGGCCTGGAGGCGGTCGGTGACCTGGAGCAGCGCGCCGCCGTCGATCGGCTTGACCTCGACCGGGTTGCTCGGGGCGCCCTCGGCGCGGAGCACGCGGATGTTCTTCTTCTTGGCGAGGACCTCGACGGCCCCGTCCTCGTACGCCGGGGCGACGATGACCTCGGTGAAGATCTCCGCGACCTGCTCGGCCATCGCGACCGAGACCGGGCGGTTGACGGCGATGACGCCGCCGAACGCGGACAGCGGGTCGCAGGCGTGGGCCTTGCGGTGGGCCTCGGCGACGTCCGCGCCGACGGCGATGCCGCACGGGTTGGCGTGCTTGATGATCGCGACGCAGGGCTCGTCGTGGTCGTACGCGGCCCGGCGCGCGGCGTCGGTGTCCGTGTAGTTGTTGTACGACATCTCCTTGCCGTGCAGCTGCTCGGCCTCGGCGAGGCCGCCCGTGCCGTCGACGTACAGCGCGGCGCCCTGGTGGGGGTTCTCGCCGTAGCGCAGGACGTTGTTCCGCTCGTAGGTGGCGCCCAGGAAGTCGGGGAAGCCCGAGTCGTCGGCGGCCGCGTAGTCGTCGGCGAACCAGGCGGCGACGGCCACGTCGTAGGCCGCGGTGTGCTGGAAGGCCTCGCCCGCCAGGCGCTTGCGGGCGGTCAGGTCGAAGCCGCCGGACCGGACGGCCGCGAGGACGTCGCCGTACCGCTCGGGGCTGGTGACGATCGCCACGGACGGGTGGTTCTTGGCCGCCGCGCGGACCATCGACGGACCGCCGATGTCGATCTGCTCGACGCACTCGTCGGGGGTGGCGCCGGAGGCGACGGTCGCCTTGAACGGGTAGAGGTTCACGACGACCAGGTCGAAGGGCTCCACACCCAGCTCGGCGAGCTGCGCGCGGTGCGACTCCAGGCGCAGGTCGGCGAGGATGCCGGCGTGCACGCGCGGGTGGAGGGTCTTGACCCGGCCGTCCAGGCACTCGGGGAAGCCGGTCAGCTCCTCGACCTTGGTGACCGGAACCCCGGCGGCGGCGATCTTCCCGGCCGTGGAGCCGGTGGAGACGAGCTCGACACCGGCCTCGTGCAGACCGCGGGCCAGCTCCTCAAGACCCGTCTTGTCGTAGACGCTGACCAGCGCGCGGCGGATGGGCTTAACGGTGTCCGTGTTCACCGACATGAACCTTTCGTCCCTCAATGCGATAGCCGTGCCGGGCGAGGCGCCCCACGACGTCGACGAGCAGTGAGCGCTCGACTTCCTTGATGCGCTCGTGCAGAGCGGCTTCATCGTCCTCGTCCCGCACCTCGACCACGCCCTGGGCGATGATCGGGCCGGTGTCGACACCGTCGTCGACGAAGTGGACGGTGCACCCGGTGACCTTCGCGCCGTAGGCGAGGGCGTCACGCACCCCGTGGGCACCGGGAAAACTGGGCAGCAGAGCCGGGTGGGTGTTGACGACCCGGCCGCCGAAACGGGCGAGGAACTCCTTGCCGACGATCTTCATGAAGCCGGCCGAGACGACGAGATCCGGCTCGTACGCGGCGGTGGCCCCGGCGAGCGCGCGGTCCCACTCCTCGCGGGTGGCGTGGTCCTTCACCCGGCACACGAAGGTCGGCAGGCCGGCGCGCTCGGCGCGCTCCAGACCGGCGATGCCGTCGCGGTCGGCGCCGACGGCGACGATCTCCGCGCCGTACCCCTCGGGGTCCGCGGCGATGCCGTCGAGGAGGGCCTGAAGGTTGGTACCGGAACCGGAGACCAGGACGACGAGGCGGGCGGCAGCCACTGGGTCACTCTTTCCGTGGTGTTTGTACGGTCGTACGAACGAATCGTGCCGCTCGATACGGGGAACCCTACGAACGGCTCGACCGTCAGCAACGATACCGGCACACCGGACGGCCCCCACGGGACGGGGGCGGAGCTGGACGGTAGCGTCAAGGTCCGACGCCGGACGCGGACCCCGACCAGCACCGGTCGGAACGCGCGCGGCGCGGCGGACGAGCAGCACCGAGCGGTACGCGGACGCGGCGCGGCAGGGGCACCGCGGCAGCACGCGGGCGCACCGGCGCGGCGGTACGCAGCAGGAGACGAGACAGCAGCGGAGACCACGGGTGCGGCCGTGGTCCTGACGACAGAGGGAAGACGTTCAGCAGATGCCGGAACGCCAGTCCACGGACGACAACAACCCGTTCGCGCCGCCGCCCGAGGGCAGGCCGGACCAGCCGTGGCAGCCGCGGCGACCGGACGGCCCCGACGGCCCGGACGAGGAATCGTCCGGCTCCGGGTCGTCGGGGCCGTCCGACGGCCGCTGGAGCCCGCGCCAGCCGGGCCGCTCGGACGACGGCTTCGGCCGCGGGCCCGAGCGGCAGGGCGGCGGCCCGGGCGGCCCGGAGGGCGGGCCCGGCAAGGGCGGCGGCCAGGGCGGCGGGCGCGGGCTCCGCTGGGACCCGAAGGACCCGGCGCAGCGCCGCGCGCGGTACGCGATCCTCGCCGGCATGTGGGCCTTCTTCTTCGCGGTCTTCGAGATCCCGGAACTGGCGCTGCTGCTCGGCGCCCTCGGCCTCTACTGGGCGATCAGCTCGCTGCGCGCCAAGCCGGCCCCGGCCGGCGGGATGTCGCCGACATCACAGTCTGCGGGCGGGCCGGCGTCCCACTCCTCGGGACAGACGCAGGGCCAGGCACCGGGGCAGGCACCGGGACAGCCCGCAGGCCGGCCGTCGGGTCAGGGCGCCACGGCGGCGCCGCTCCGCTCGATGCGGACGGCCGCGATCAGCGGTCTCGTCGCGGCGAGCGTGGCCCTGATGATCGTCGCGGTGGGCTTCACCATGCAGGTCGTCTACCGGGACTTCTACGAGTGCCGTGACGACGCCCTCACCCACGCGGGCCAGCTGGCCTGCAACGACCTCCTGCCGAAGCCGCTGCGCGCGGGCTTCGGGGTCCGGGAGTAGCTCCCCCGGACCGCGCCTCCGGACGGCCCGCCGGTCAGGCCGGGCCGCCCTGGTCGGCGGGCGGCGCCGGACGCGGCGGCGGCGGCACGGTGGGCTCCCAGGCCGCCGGGAGGTAGTCGTACGGCTCGAACGCGGCGTCGCCGTACGGGTCGTAGGCGGAGTGGGCTGTGTACGCGGAGTGGGCTGTGTAGTCGGCGTAGTCGGCGTGGGACGGTTCGTCCGCGCGGCCGGGCCCGGCGCCGGCCGCCTTCGCCCCGGAGCCACCCGCAGCCGGGACACTCGCGGCCGAGCCGCCCGAAGCCCCCGAGGCCTTCCCCCCGGAAGGTGCCGGGGGCTTCTCCGTATCCGCTCCCCCGGCCGCCGGCCCCTCCGGCGCGGAGGGGGCGGACGCCGCGACCCCGGGCGTCTCCGACGCCGCCACCGCCCGGCCCACCGAGGCCTCCGCGGGGACCGGGAGCGGCTTCGGCCGGGGCACGCGCCGGCCCCAGGCCCGTAGCGCCAGCGCCACCGGTACCCCGACGCACGCGCCCCACAGGACCGCCGCCGCGCCCGTCTGCCACCACACCGGGCCGAAGACCGACAGCCGGGCCGTGCCGAGCGCTCCGCCGGCGGCGGCCGAGAGCACCGCGACCGCCGCCCCGCAGCCCCAGGCCGCGCCCAGCGCCGTCAGGGCCGTGTCCCGGGCCGTCCAGGCGCGCGACGCCCGGCCCACCCGGCCGCCCTGSWSCAGGGCGGCCACCAGCGGGACCGCCGCAGCCGCCCCCTGCGCCCAGCCGCCCCGCCCGTCGTCGGGCAGTGCCGCGAGCAGCGGGAAGGGCGGCGCGGCCGGGTCCCCGACGAGGCCCAGCGGGGTCGCGAAGGCGCCCGTGCCGAGGGCGAACCCCGGCCCGAGCCCGTACGCGGTGCCCCAGACCGCCATGTTCGGCAGCAGCGCGAGGACCAGTAGCACTACCGCGATCCGCCCGGACCACTCCCCGGTGAGGGCCGTGTAGGCGGTCTGCGCCTCGCCCGCGTGCCAGGCGAGCGAGACCGCGGCGACGACCGCGCCGCCACCCAGCAGGGTGACGAGACCGAGTCCGGCCGCCCGCAGGGCGGCGGCCGCCTGCGGCTGTGCGGGCAGCGGCCGCCCGAGCGCCGTCCAGGCGCCCGCTCCGGCCGCGCCCAGCACGACGGCGGGCAGCCACAGCCCGGCGGCGAGCAGGTCGGCGGGCAGCGGGCCGCTCGTGCCGTAGAGCACGACCGCGGCGGCGACCAGAAGGTATCCGCCGGACACGGCTCCGACGGCGCCCGCGGCGGCGAACGGCCGCCGGGGGTGCGCGGCCGCTTCGAGGGTGTCGCGGGCGGCCCGGTGGACGAGCCAGACGGGCAGGACGGCCAACAGCATCGGCGCGACACCGAGGGGCGCGGGCAGCCCGGACAGGGTGTCCGTACGGACGAGGTCCACGCCGTGCGCGAGCAGCCAGAGGCCGGCGGCCAGGTGCAGGGCGCCGCCGGGGCCGCTGTCGGGGTACGGCGAGCCGATCCAGGCGGCGACGACCAGCACCGCGAGGGCGCCGAGGCCGAGTCCGGCGGCCACCCCGCCCCGGACGCAGGCCGTGGCGACCGCGGCGGAACGGCCGCCCTGGACCAGGAAGTGCTCGGTCACATGGATCACGGGGGCCATGCTCCCAACGACACGCGCTTTTGCCGCGTAACAGGCAAACATCGGCTGTGTCGCTCAATATACGTTTATGTACTTTTCCGCCCACAGCAGCTCTGCGGGAGGTCGACACCGATGAGCCGGAGCACCGCGGATTCCGCATCCTCCGCCACCCTGCCGACCCCCAAGGAGCGGCGCAGGTTGCGTGAGGCCCTCGCCCTGAGCGAGGAGCAGGTCGCCGAGGCCATGGGCGTCACGAAGGCCACGGTCAGGTCATGGGAGACCGGGCGTTCGGCACCCCGGGGCCGCAAGCGCGAGGCGTACGCCAAGCTGCTCGGCACGTCCGGGCCGGGCGACGCACCGACCCACCCGCCCCTCGCCGTCCCCCGCCATCACAGCGGCCCGCGCCCGCAAGGGCCCCCCGCGGCCCCAGGAGCGGCTGAAACCGGTCGCGGCCGGGACCCCGTGGATCGCGGAGGAGCGGCCCGCCGGGCCGCCCGCCGTGCCGGGGGCCACCCCCGAGGAGGCGTTCGACGAGCTGTACGCGCGGGCGGCACCCGGTCTCGTGCACCAGACGTATCTGCTGACCGGCCGGCGGCGGCTCTCCCGCGAGGCCGTCGAGCAGGCCTTCCACCGCGCCTGGGAGCAGTGGCCCGAGGTCGCCGTCGACGCGGACCCGCTGGGCTGGGTGCGGGCCGTGGCGTACGAGTACGCCCTCTCCCCCTGGCACCGGCTGCGCCGCACCCACAAGCACCCCGACGCACCGCCCACCGAGGCGGGCCGGCGGGCCCTGCTCACCGCCCTCCTCGAACTCCCCGCGCCCTACCGGCGCACCGTCCTGCTCTACGACGGGCTCGGGCTCGACCTGCCGGAGACCGCGGCCGAGACCGAGGCGAGCACCCCGGCCGCGGCCAACCGGCTGCTGCACGCGCGTACGGTCCTCGCGAAGAAGGTCCCCGAGCTCGCCGAGCCGGAGGTCCTGCACCAGCGGCTCGGCTCGCTGGTCACGGAGGCGCCGACGACCACCCTGCCGGCCGCCCGCGTGGTCCGGTCGGGCAGTGAGCGCCGGGCGCGGACCTGGACCCGTGCGGTGCTGGGGGTGACGGCGGTCCTCATCGGGGTCACCGGCTTCGCGGCGGCGACCGCGCCGACCCACTACATCCCGGTGAACGCCCCCGGCGAGACCGTCAACGGCGTCCCGGTGCGGGGCGGTCCGGAGAAGCTCCGCCCGGAGGACCTGGTGCTCCGCGACAAGTTGCGCTCCCAGCCGAACCCGGGCCCGGAGCGGCTGGTCCCGGCCGCCGAGTGACCCCCCGCGCCGGCCGGCGCACGCGAGAGGGCCCCGCCCCCGCCCGGAGTCCGGGCGGGGGCGGGGCCCTCTCGTACGGCTGCCGCGGAGTCCCGC
The DNA here is from genome assembly GCF_008042145.1 of Streptomyces sp. adm13(2018). GTDB lineage: Bacteria > Actinomycetota > Actinomycetes > Streptomycetales > Streptomycetaceae > Streptomyces. The sequence goes on along the minus strand of NZ_RDBH01000141.1, from coordinate 234,227 downwards.
GGCCACCGGCTGTTCAGCCTGTCGAGCCTGTTCAGCCCGCGAGGATGGCGCGCGCCAGCTTGGCCGTCTCGGTCGGCGTCTTGCCGACCTTGACGCCGGCGGCCTCCAGGGCCTCCTTCTTCGCCTGGGCGGTGCCGGAGGAGCCGGAGACGATGGCGCCGGCGTGGCCCATGGTCTTGCCCTCGGGCGCGGTGAAGCCCGCGACGTAGCCGACGACCGGCTTGGTGACGTTGGCCTTGATGAAGTCGGCCGCACGCTCCTCGGCGTCGCCGCCGATCTCGCCGATCATGACGATCAGGTCGGTCTCGGGGTCCGCCTCGAACGCCGCGAGGGCGTCGATGTGCGTGGTGCCGATGACCGGGTCGCCACCGATACCGACGGCGGACGAGAAGCCGATGTCACGGAGCTCGTACATCATCTGGTACGTCAGCGTGCCGGACTTCGAGACCAGACCGATGCGGCCCGGCTTCGTGATGTCGCCCGGGATGATGCCGGCGTTGGACTGGCCCGGGGTGATGAGACCGGGGCAGTTCGGGCCGATGATGCGGGTCTTGTTGCCCTTGGCCTGCGCGTACGCCCAGAAGGCGGCGGAGTCGTGGACCGCGATGCCCTCGGTGATGACGACGGCCAGCGGGATCTCGGCGTCGATCGCCTCGACCACGGCGGCCTTCGCGAAGGCCGGCGGGACGAAGAGGACCGAGACGTCGGCGCCGGTCTCCTTCATCGCCTCGGCGACGGAGCCGAAGACCGGGACCTCGGTGCCGTCGAAGTCGACGGTGGTGCCGGCCTTGCGCGGGTTCACGCCGCCGACGATGTTGGTGCCGTCACCCAGCATGAGCTTGGTGTGCTTCATGCCCGTGGCACCGGTCATGCCCTGGACGATGACCTTGCTGTCCTTGGTCAGGAAGATAGCCATGGTGTTCTGACCTCGTCCCTTACTTCGCAGCCGCGAGCTCGGCGGCCTTGTCGGCCGCGCCGTCCATGGTGTCCACGCGCTGCACGAGCGGGTGGTTCGCGTCCGACAGGATCTTGCGACCCAGCTCCGCGTTGTTGCCGTCGAGGCGCACGACCAGCGGCTTGGTGACCTCTTCGCCCTTGGAGGCGAGGAGCTCCAGGGCCTGGACGATGCCGTTGGCGACCTCGTCACAGGCGGTGATGCCACCGAAGACGTTGACGAACACGGACTTGACGTCCGGGTCGCCCAGGATGATCTCCAGGCCGTTCGCCATGACCTCGGCGGAGGCGCCGCCGCCGATGTCGAGGAAGTTGGCCGGCTTCACGCCGCCGCCGTTCACCGATGTGTACGCCTCACCGGCGTACGCGACGACGTCCAGGGTCGACATGACCAGACCGGCACCGTTTCCGATGATGCCGACCTCGCCCTCGAGCTTGACGTAGTTGAGGTTCTTCGCCTTGGCGGCAGCCTCGAGCGGGTTGGCTGCGGCCTTGTCCTCGAGAGCCTCGTGGCCCGGCTGGCGGAAGTCGGCGTTCTCGTCGAGAGACACCTTTCCGTCCAGGGCCAGGATGCGGCCGTCCTTGGTCTTGACCAGCGGGTTCACCTCGACGAGGAGGGCGTCCTCGGCGACGAAGGTGTCCCACAGGGTGACCAGGGCCTCGGCGACGCCCTCGGCCACGTCGGCCGGGAACTTCGCCAGGGCCACGATCTCGCGGGCCTTCTCGATGTCGACGCCGTCGACGGCGTTGACCGGGACCTTCGCGAGGGCCTCGGGGGTCTTCTCCGCGACCTCCTCGATGTCCATGCCGCCCTGCACCGAGGCCATGGCCAGGAAGGTGCGGTTGGTGCGGTCGAGGAGGTACGAGACGTAGTACTCGGCCTCGATCTCCGGGGACAGCTCGGCGATCATCACCTTGTGGACCGTGTGGCCCTTGATGTCCATCCCGAGGATGTCCGTCGCGCGGGCGACGGCCTCGTCGGGGTTCGCCGCCAGCTTCACGCCGCCGGCCTTGCCACGGCCACCGACCTTCACCTGCGCCTTGACGACCGACTTGCCGCCAAGACGCTCGGTGGCCTCGCGCGCCGCCTCAGGCGTGTCGATGACTTCACCGGCCAGCACCGGTACACCGTGCTTGGCGAAGAGGTCCCTCGCCTGGTACTCGAACAGGTCCACGCGCGTCCGTCCCTTTTCTGATGATCGCGGTTCGTTGTCTGCGTGGGCGTGCCGCGGAGGGCAACGTGACTGCACTGTCACAAGGGAGGCGTACACGGTGTCCGTGGACGCGGCATGTCCGTCTCGCAGGTTATCGCCGAGGGCCGTGGGTCCCTAAATCGCAGCTCACAACGGAGCGGTGATACGGGTCACAGGGTGTAGGGGCCACGGGGTCTCCGTCCGGGGGTGCGGAGGGGCGCGGCGCGGCCTCCCCGGCAGGCGGGGCATGGCCTCCCGACCCCTCACGACGCGCCGGACCTGCGGGTGAGGACCGCCCGGAGAGCCGTGTGATATGGGACTCAATGGGTCCCGGAACACCCGAGCGGGTGGTCCGGGACGACGGATTCCGTACGGGCGAGGCTCCCGGTGCCGGGGCGGTCAGGCCGCGGGTATCGGCAGCGGGCGCTTCTCCAGGGCGGCGGCCATGATCTCCGGGAACAGATCGGGCGTGCAGGCGAAGGCGGGGGCGCCGAGCGCGGCGAGCGCCGCCGCGTGGTCGCGGTCGTAGGCCGGGGCGCCCTCGTCGGAGAGCGCGAGCAGGGCGATGAACTGGACGCCCGAGGCTTTCATCGCCGCGACCCGCTTCAGCATCTCGTCGCGGATGCCTCCCTCGTACAGGTCGCTGATGAGGACGACGACCGTGTCGGCGGGCCGGGTGATCTTCGACTGGCAGTGGGCGAGGGCGCGGTTGATGTCGGTGCCGCCGCCGAGCTGGGTGCCGAACAGGACGTCGACGGGGTCGTCGAGCCGGTCGGTCAGGTCGACGACGGCGGTGTCGAAGACGACGAGCCGGGTGGCGATCGACCGCATGGAGGCGAGGACGGCGCCGAAGACGGAGGCGTGGACGACGGAGGCGGCCATGGAGCCGGACTGGTCGACGCAGAGCACGACCTCCTTCCGGATCGCCCGCGAGGCCCGCCCGTGGCCGATCAGCCGCTCGGGGACGACCGTGCGGTGGTCGGGCAGGTAGTTCCCCAGGTTGGCGCGGATCGTCCGGTCCCAGTCGATGTCCCGGTGGCGCGGGCGGCTGATCCGGGCCGAGCGGTCGAGGGCGCCGGTGAGGGTCGCGCGGGTGCGGGCGGCGAGGCGCTTCTCCAGGTCGTCGACGACCTTGCGGACGACGGCCCGGGCGGTCTCCCTGGTCGTCTCGGGCATGGCCTTGTGGAGGGAGAGCAGGGTGCCGACGAGATGGACGTCCGCCTCGACGGCCTCCAGCATCTCCGGCTCCAGGAGCAGGGTGGCGAGCCCCAGCCGGTCGATCGCGTCGCGCTGCATGACCTGGACGACGGACCGGGGGAAGTACGTACGGATGTCGCCGAGCCAGCGGGCGACGGAAGGGGCCGAGGCCCCGAGTCCGGCCGCGCGCTCCCGCCCGGTGCGCTCGCCCTGGCCCTTGGCGCCGTAGAGCGCGGTCAGGGCGCCGTCCATGGCCGCGTCGGTGCCGGTCAGCGCCCGGCCGGTGCCGTCGGCCGCTCCGCCGCCGAGGACGAGCCGCCAGCGGCGCACCCGCTCGTCGTCCGCCGCCGCCGTGTTCGCGGCGGTGGCCGGGCCGGGAGTGGTTCCGGTGCTCATACGAGGACCTCCGTGCCGAGGACGAGATGGAGGAGGGGCAGCACGGCGTCCGCCCGGTCCGGGTCCGGGTCGGCCGCGAAACCGGGGACGCCCGGGAGGACGTGGCCGGGGCCGCCGGCCCCCGGACCGCGGGCGACCAGCTCGCCGAGGGTGCGGCGCACCCCGGGCTCGTACGCGGCGAAGGTGCGCCGCAGCAGCGGCAGGACGTCGGTGAAGGCGTCCGCCGGGACGCCCGTCAGCCAGGCGTCGACCAGTCCGAGGAGCCGCTCGTCGTGGACCAGGAGCAGCCCGCCGCCGGAGGCTCCGCCGGCGAAGCCGTCGATCCAGGCGGCGGCGTCGGCCGGCGGGGTGCCGGGCGAGAGGGCGCGGCTCATGAGGACGGCGGCCCCGTCGACGGCGATCCGGCCCTCGTCGAGCAGCAGCCGGGCGGCCCGGCCCCGGAGGACGCCCGGGATCCGGTCGCGGTCGGCGAGGCGGTGCAGGACGCCGGCCCAGCGGTCGGCGAGCCCGTCCGCCCCGGGCAGCAGGGCGAGGGCCCGGTGCACCTCGTCGATCCGCTCGCGCATGGCGGCGGCCGCGTCGGGGTCGAGTCCCGCGCAGGCGGGCGGCAGGCCGACGCAGATCCGTTCGGCGAGGCCGGCGGCGACCTCGGCGAGGGCCGTGGTCCGGGTGCCGCGGACGTCGCCGTAGCGCAGGGCGCGGGCGAGCGCGGGGAGGGCCTGGGCGAGATGGGAGACGTCCGTGTCGAGCGCGGCCCGGTCGGCGAGGGCCCGCATGACGACGGGGAGCGCGTCGCCGAGTCCGGCGAGGAGGCACTGCTCGGCGAGGGCGGTGATGTCGGCGAGGGCCTTCGCCCCCGTGGCGCGGGACCGCGCCCGGGCGGTGGCGGCGGCCTCGACGGTGGTGCCCCAGACACCGGCCTCGGCGACCCGGACGTGCAGCTCGGGCTCCCAGCGCAGCCGCCAACCCTCCCGGAAGGTGCCGGTGCCGGAGCGGCCGGTGGACGGCTCGCCCCAGCCGACGCCGAGGAGCCGCAGCCGGTGCAGCAGTCGGCTGCGCTCGCCGTCCGTGTCCTTGCGCAGGTCGAGGTCGAGGTCGCGTTCGGCGGCCTCCGGCTTGAGGCGCAGGGTGCGCTGGCGGCGGGCGAGGTCGCGCTGGAGGGGGACGGCGGGGGCGCCGGCCGGGACCTCGCCGAGGACGTCACCGACGACGAGCCGGTCGCGGACGAGGTCGAGCGGCACGTCGGAGCCCTCGCACAGCACGGCGCGGACGGCGTCGGTCGTCTCGTCGAGGCCGGGGCGCGGGCGACCGCGCAGGGCGGCGAGGCCTTCGGCGAGCCGGACGGCCTCGATCACATGGGCGGGCGAGACCGGGTGGTCCTCGGCCCTGAGGAGTCCGGCGACCCGGGTCATCCAGCGCTCGACGGGCCGGTCGGGGGCGGCGAAGAGATGGGCGTACCAGCCGGGGGAGGCGATGCCGGCGCCGTATCCCGAGCGGCGGGCGAGCCTGCGGTGGGTCCAGGGGACCCAGGTCGTCTCGGTCCTCACCTTGGGCAGGCCCTTGAGCAGGGCCCGGTCGGCGGTGACGGTCGTCTTCCGGGTGAGGGCGGGGACGTGCCAGGCGCCGCACACGACGGCGACGGCGTCGTCCCCGAACTCCTTGCGGGCCGCGCGCAGCCGGATCCGCATGTGGGCCTCGCGAACGAGGTCGCGGGGGTGTCCGCCGTGCCCGTACGCCTCGCGGAGGGCGCCCATCGCCTCGGCGAGCGCCTCGAAGGGGGCGGCGGGGTCCTGGCCGCCGCGCAGTTCGACGGCGTCCTCCCACCAGCGCTCGGCGTCCTCGTACCCGGCGGCCGCGGCGAGTTCGGCGACGGGGTCGACCGGTGGGCCGCTCCCGGAGACCCCGTCCTCCCCGTCGGGCACGTCGTCCCCGTCGTCCCAGGTGGGGTCGGCGGCGGCCAGGGTGTGCGCGGCCGGCAGGTCGATGAACCGCACGGCGGCGCCCCGGTCGAGGGCCCAGCGGAGGGCGACCCACTCGGGCGAGAACGCGGCCATCGGCCAGAAGGCGGCCCGGCCGGGGTCGTCCACGGCGTGGGCGAGCAGGGCGACGGGCGGCCGCATGGCGGGGTCGGCGGCGAGGGACACGAGCGCGTCGGCCTCGGTGGGGCCCTCGATGAGGACGACGGCGGGCTCCGCCGCGTCGAGCGCGGCCCGCACCCCCCGCGCGGACCCGGGCCCGTGATGCCGCACCCCGAGCAACAGCGGCCCGCCGCCGGGGACGGCGGCCCCGGCACGCACCCGGGACGCCGCTACGGAGGCGGGGGCGGGAGCGGAGGTGGACGCGGAGGCGGTCGAGTGAACGGGCGTTGGGG
>NZ_RDBH01000141.1:216932-228016 GCF_008042145.1 Streptomyces sp. adm13(2018) | reverse complement strand
GGACGTCGGCTCGCCCCTGGGCGCGGAGGCGGGGGCGGGCATCGGCTCGCCCGTGGACGCGGAGGCGGGCGCGGACGTCTGCCCGCCCCTGAGCGCGGGCGTCGGCTCACTCGTGGCCGCGGACGTCATCCGCTCACCTCGCGGCAGGCGCGGTAGAAGTCCTTCCAGCCGTCCCGCTCTCTGACCACGGTCTCCAGGTACTCCTGCCAGACGACCCGGTCGGCCGCCGGGTCGCGGACCACCGCGCCGAGGATGCCCGCGGCGATGTCCGCCGGGCGCAGCACCCCGTCGCCGAAGTGGGCGGCGAGCGCGAGGCCGCCGGTGACGACGGAGATCGCCTCGGCCGTGGAGAGCGTCCCCGAGGGGGACTTGACCCGCGTCCGGCCGTCGGTGGTGACCCCGTCGCGCAGTTCGCGGAAGACGGTGACGACCCGGCGGATCTCGTCGACGCCGTCCGGTACGGCCGGCAGCGCGAGGGAACGGCCGAGCTGCTCGACGCGGCGGGCGACGATGTCGACCTCCGCCTCGGGGGTCGCGGGCAGCGGCAGGACCACCGTGTTGAAGCGGCGGCGCAGCGCGCTGGAGAGTTCGTTGACGCCCCGGTCCCGGTCGTTGGCCGTGGCGATCAGGTTGAAGCCGGGGACGGCCTGCACCTCCTGGCCCAGCTCGGGCAGGGGCAGGGTCTTCTCGGACAGGATCGTGATGAGGGTGTCCTGCACGTCGGCGGGGATGCGGGTGAGCTCCTCGACGCGCGCGGTCATGCCCCGGGCCATCGCCCGCATCACGGGGCTCGGCACGAGGGCGTCCCTGCTGGGCCCGTGGGCGAGCAGTCGGGCGTAGTTCCAGCCGTACCGCACGGCTTCCTCGGGGGTGCCGGCGGTGCCCTGGACGAGGAGGGTCGAGTCGCCGCTGACGGCGGCGGCGAGGTGCTCGGAGACCCAGGTCTTGGCGGTGCCGGGCACGCCGAGCAGGAGCAGCGCCCGGTCGGTGGCGAGGGTGGTGACGGCGACCTCGACGATGCGGCGCGGTCCCACGTACTTGGGGGTGATCACCGTCCCGTCGGGGAGGGTGCCGCCGAGGAGGTAGGTGGCGACGGCCCACGGCGAGAGGCGCCAGCGGGCGGGGCGGGGGCGGTCGTCGGCCGCGGCGAGCGCGGCGAGTTCGTCGGCGAAGGCGTCCTCCGCGTGCGGCCGCAGGACGTCGGTCGCGGCCTGCGGCCCGCCCGGTCCGGTGTCCGTCTCGGCACCGGACCGGGGCTGCGCGATGGTTTCGGGCACGGTCATGGTTCCCCCTCCAGATCGTTCGATCTGCTGTGGGATCCACCGTGCACCATGCCACTGACAATCGGAGTCCCCGCAGGTCAGGGGCTGTTGGAGAGGTGAGGGGCAGTCAGTCCGTGAGGGCCGCCGCCGCCCGGCGGTCGGGTCAGCCGACGACCGGGGAGACGGCGACGCAGCCGCCGGCCATGGCCGCCTCGGCCTTGGCCTCCTTGATGACCTTGCCCTGGTAGATGACCTTGCAGGTGAGGTCGGCCGGGGTCAGCGAGACCGGCATGACGGCCGGCGGCATGATGCCCTTCAGGGTCACCGTCTTCTTCCACGGCGTGGTCGGCTTCTTCTCCGACTCGATCTTCGGCTCCATCGCGCTGCCGCCGCCCGCGTGGAAGTCGATGGACTCGACGCCCTGACCGCTGACCTCGTACGTGACCTCGTAGGTCTCGGTCACGGACTTGTCGACCTGGTCGACGGCCTTCTCGGCGGCCTCGGAGCAGGCGCCGAGACCGAGGGCGAGGCCGGCGACGGCGAGGGCCGAGACGGCGGTGCGGGCGGTGCGCTTCATACGGGTTCCCCCTGGACGGTTCACGCGGGTCGGTTGATCCCGCCCGACGATAGTAAAGGAAGGGTAAAGCCACCGTGGTCCGGGTCTCCGCACGCGCCCGGGCGCCGGGCCGCCGGCGTTGTCAGTGGCGGCCTCTACCGTCGAGGACATGAATGCCATGGGGGTGCGCTGGACGTCCGAGCAGGTGCTGGCACTGGCTCCTGACGACGCCTCACGCAGAGCGGGAAGCAGACTCGGGACGGCCGGACCGTGGTCGGGGCGGGGCAGCGGCGACGGCGCGGTGTGGGGGCTGTGCAAGGGGAGCGGCCGCGTGCCGTACCGGACGGTCGTCGACACGACCGGGCCCGCGTACCTGTGCGAGTGCCCCAGCCGCAAGCTCCCGTGCAAGCACGCCCTCGGCCTGCTCCTGCTGCACGCATCGGACGGCTCGGAGGCCGGCGGCACGGACGCGCCCGACTGGGCCGGCCGGTGGCTCGCGGCCCGGCGCGCGCCGGGCGGGGGAGATGGGTCAGTGCGCACTCCTCCAGGAGACGGACCGGCCAGCCGGGGCCCGAGCCCGGTATCGCACCCAGCTCCCTGACCCGGCCCGCGAGCCCCGGCGCCTGCGCGTCGACCATCCGGGCCGCCCGGATCACCTCGGGCGCCGAGGAGTTGGAGCAGCGGCTCGCCGACCTGCTGCGCGGTGGTCTCGCGGCGGCCGAGCAGCGGGGGTACGGGCTGTGGGAGGAGACGGCGGCCCGGATGGTCGACGCGCAGGCGCCGGGGCTCGCGGGCCGGGTCAGGGAGCTGGGTGCGATACCGGGCTCGGGCCCCGGCTGGCCGGTCCGTCTCCTGGAGGAGTGCGCACTGACCCATCTCCTCGGCCGCGCCTGGCTCTCCGCCGACCGGCTGCCCGGTCCGCTCGCGACGACCGTGCGGACCCGGGTCGGCCTCACCGCCCCGGTCGACGGCGCCCCGATGCGCGACCACTGGCTGGTGCTCGCTCAGTACGACGCGGCCGACGCCCGGCTGACGACCCGGCGCATCTGGCTGTACGGCGCGGGGAGCGGACGCACGGCGCTCCTGCTGTCCTTCGGGGCGGCGGGGCGGGCGCCCCGACTGGCCCTGCCCGTGGGCGCGGTGCTCGACGGCGAGCTGACCCCGCACGCGGGCGCCGGCCAGCTGCGCGCGGAGCCCGGCGAGGAGTTCGCCCCGGTCGAGGTCCCCGCCGTCCCGCCGCCGGGCGGACCGGTGGGCGCGGCCCTGGACTCCTACGGCCGGGCGCTGCGCGAGGACCCGTGGCTGGACTCCTGGCCGGTGACGCTGAGCAGCGTCGTCCCCGCGCGCGCGGGGTACGGCTGGCAACTCGCGGACGCGGACGGCCGGGAGGCGCTGCCGCTGACCGCGTCCGCCCAGTCTCGTCCCGGGCTCTGGCGCCTGGTCGCACTGTCCGGCGGAGCCCCGGTGACGGTCTTCGGGGAGTGCGGGCACCGGGGGTTCACGCCCCTGGCCGCCTGGTCGCCGGAGACCCCGGGAGAAACGGTCCCGCTCATATGACGCCCCGTACGCCCCTCGCCCACGGCACACCGTCCGACCGGAGGACCCCGATGGAGACGGACACGACGACACCGACCACCGACGCCCTCCCCCCGGAGGACTCGGAGAACACGAACGGCGCCGGCACCGCGTCCCGTCCCGGGGAAGGCGTCTGGGAGGAGCTCGTCACCTCGGCCCTCCTCGGCACCGACCGGCGGGTCCCCGCCGGGCTCGCCGGGCTGCCGGGGTCCGCGCTGCCGGGCGCCCTGCTCGACTCCGCCGCGCTGCATGCCGTACGGCGCAGGGCGGGGCTGCGGCCCGGGCCCGCCGCCCGACCGCCCGAGCCCGCGCCCGAGGACCACCGGAGCCCGCTGCCCGGAGCGGCGCGGCGGCGGCTCGACCAGCTGCTCGCCGGCCGGGCCGCGCCCTCGCCCGCCGGACGGCGCGGCGCCGCGCCCGACCTGGCCGAACTCCTCCCGCAGTGGCTCGCCCTCGCCAACGAGCGCGGCTACCGGGCACCGGCCGCCACCCTGCCCGCCCTCCTCGACGCGGCCCGGGCCCGCACCGATCTGCGGCCGCAGGCCCTCCGGCTGGCCGGCCCGCGCGGTCTGTGGCTGGCCCGGCTCAACCCGGAGTGGCGGTTCGCCCTGCGCGGCGCGGGGGCGGGCAGCTTCCTCCCGGACCCCGGGGACGAGGAGGGGGTGCGGACCCTGTGGGACGAGGGCCTGTTCGCCGAGCGGGTCGCCCTGCTCGGTGCCGTACGGGCGGCGGACGCGGCGGCCGGTCTCGCCCTCCTCGCGTCCACCTGGTCCGCCGAACGGGCGGAGGACCGGCTGATGTTCCTCGACTCGCTGCGGACCGGACTGCGCGCCGCCGACGAGGAGTTCCTGGAGGAGGCCCTCGGGGACCGCAGCCGCAACGTCCGGGCGACCGCCGCCGAACTGCTCTCCGCCCTGCCGGCCTCGGCGCTCGCGGCCCGGATGGCGGACCGGGCGGTCGCGTGCGTAGGCCTCGACCGTACGGCGGAGTCACCGACGATCGCCGTCGAGGCGCCGCACGAGTGCGACCCGGCGATGCAGCGGGACGGCCTCGTGGCGGTCCCGCCCGCCGGGCGGGGCGAGCGGTCCTGGTGGCTGGGCCAACTCGTCGAGGCCGCGCCGCTGTCCTGCTGGCCGACGAGGTTCGGGGGGCGCGGCCCGGCGGAGATCGTGGCGCTGCCGGTCGGCGACGACTGGCAGGCCGAACTGCACGCGGCCTGGTGCCGGGCGGCCGTGCGCCAGCGGGACGCGGCCTGGTCGCGTGCCCTGCTCGGCTCCCCCGCGACACCGCCCGCGACCGGTCCGGGCACGTCGTCGCTGGCCGAGCGCGCTCAGCTCCTCGCGACGCTGCCGACCGGCGAACGGGCCCGCTGGGTCGCTTCGTTCATCGCGGCGCACGGCCTGTCGGAGGCGTTCCAACTGCTCGGCGTCTGCGAGGTGCCGTGGGCGGAGCCGCTCGGCGGGGCGGTGATCGACGCCCTCGACATCGCGCGGGAGGCGGGCAGTTACCCGTGGAGCTTCAGCGGGGTGATGGGGCTCGCGGAGCGCTGCCTCGCCCCGGAGGCGGCCCGGCAGCTGGAGTCCCTGACGGCCCGTCCCGAGGAGGCGGACGACGTCTCCCCCGGAGCGGGCGGCTACTGGTCCGAGGCGTTCCAGCGCCTGGTCTCCACCCTGCGGCTGCGTGAGGCGATGCGAGCCGAACTCACGGCCGAGGTGGGGTGAGAGGGGCCCTCCCCCGGGGGAAGGGCCCAGCGGGCGGCCGACGGCGTCGCCCACCGGTCGCGCGTCACACCGCCGGGCGCGTCACCGCGCAGCGCGCATGTCGCCCGAGCCGCACGCGCACCGTCCGCGCCGCACACGTACCACCCGTACCGCCGACGCATCGCCCGAACGGGCTACGCCGCCACCCGCACGTTCGCGTTCACCCAGTCGACGATGGACGTCGTCGTCGCGCCCGGGGTGAAGATCTCCGCGACGCCCTTCTCCTTCAGCGGCGCGATGTCCCCCTCGGGGATGATGCCGCCGCCGAAGACCTTGATGTCCTCGGCGTCGCGGTCCTTGAGGAGCTCGAGGACCTTCACGAACAGCGTGTTGTGCGCGCCCGAGAGGATGGACAGGCCGATCGCGTCGGCGTCCTCCTGGATCGCGGTGTCGACGATCTGCTCGGGCGTCTGGTGGAGACCGGTGTAGATGACCTCCATACCGGCGTCGCGGAGTGCCCGCGCGATCACCTTGGCCCCGCGATCGTGGCCGTCGAGGCCCGGCTTGGCCACCACCACGCGGATCGGACCGGTCACACCCATCACTGCCTCCACATGCGACCCCCGCGCGTCTTTGCCGGGGAGGTGAACGAACGTTATCCCCAGCATCCCGCACCCGGCTGTTTCGCGGAGGCGAGCGAGGGGGAAATCACACGTGGGACATGTTCGCTCTGCGTCGTACCCCGCTTAGGGCCCTCCTCCTGGGTCCACCAGCCGCAAGCGGGGCACGTCGCGAAGGGAGCCGCGACGAGGACGCCGCGCCTTCCGTGCCGCCGTCCGTACGGCGCGGGAGTGCGGCGACCGCCGTACCGTTCGGCCCCGTGTGCGGTACGGGAGGTCGTCCGTGGAGTTCACCAAGGTCACCACCCTGATGAAGGCCACCGCCCTGGAGCTCGCGATCCTCACCGGGCACCTCGTGCTCTACCCCTCGGGGATCGTGGCCGAGCGCCTCGCGCCCACCCCCGAGCCCTCACCCACCGCCGGCCGGCGCCCGGTCCTCCTGGTCCACGGCCTGGTCGACAACCGCTCGGTCTTCGTCGTCCTGCGCCGCTCCCTCATCCGGAACGGCCGTGACTGCGTCGAGTCCCTCAACTACTCTCCGCTCACCTGCGACCTGCGGGCCGCCGCGGAGGTGCTCGGGCGCCGGGTGGACGAGATCCGCGCCCGCACCGGACACGCCGAGGTCGACATCGTCGGGCACAGTCTGGGCGGGCTCATCGCCCGTTACTACGTGCAGCGGCTGGACGGTGACACCCGGGTGCGCACCCTGGTCACGCTCGGTACCCCGCACTCCGGCACGACCGTGGCACCGCTCGCCGACGCGCATCCGCTGGTACGGCAGATGCGGCCGGGTTCCGACGTGCTGCGGGAGCTCGCCGAACCGTCGCGGGGCTGCCGGACCCGGTTCGTGAGCTTCTGGAGCGACATGGACCAGATCATGGCGCCGGTGGAGACGGCGCGACTGGACCATCCGGACCTCCTCGTGCACGACGTGCGGGTCAGCGGGATCGGTCATCTCGCGCTGCCGGTGCACCCCACGGTGGCCGCCGGGGTGCGGGAGGCCCTCGACGCTGACGGCACCGAGGTCTCGGGAGCACGCGCGGAGGAGCCGGGCGCCACGTCCGTGGCGTGACACTCCGCCACCATCCTTCGAACGTCTCTCGAACACAAGGCCAAAGCTCTCTCCGTGAGCTGGCGAAACACGGCCGATTGCCCGTTTCCTACGGGCGCAAACCCCGCCGAAGATTGTCGGCTGCGCATACCGCCGGGTACAGTCGCGCCACTGCTTACCCCCGGGACACCCCTCGTCGGGCCGCCCCGGACTGGTCCTGCTGCCGAGGCGAGAGAGACGTTGGTGAACGACCAGCACCCCCACGCCGGGTACGTCGGAGACGGCGCCCACTCCACCGGCAGTTTCGCCACCGACCCTCTCTTCGGCGCCTACGGCGACGGCGGGGCGGACCACAGCGGACAGTGGAACCTCGGCGGATACGACGTCACCGACTCGTACGGGACGGCGGAGCAGTACGGCACGACGACCGGCCAGTACGACGCGACCGGGACCTACGACACGACGGGGCACCACCCCACGGCCACCGCGCCGTACGAGGCCACCGGCGGCTACGACGCCACCGGCCAGTGGAACACCACGGGGCAGTGGGACACCACCGGCGCCTACGACACCACCGGCACGTACGCGCCCTCGACGGGTGCGTACGAGACGACGACCGGGCAGTACGACACGACGGCCGCGCAGCACGGCACCACCCCCGCGTACGACGCCACCGGCCAGTGGGACGCCTCCGCCTGGACCGAGGCCCAGCACACCGGCCAGTACGAGACCCTGCACGCCGGCGGTTACGCCGCGCACGGCGCGTACGGCTACGACACGACCGGCCAGTGGGCCGCCCCCGCCTTCGCGACCGACACCGGCGCCTACGACGCGACCGCGTGGAACCAGGCCGCCCCCGAGGCCGAGCCGGTCGTCCCCCACCAGTACACGCCGGGCCCCGAGCACACCGCGGAGTTCGCGTTCGAGTACACCGCCGACACCGAGGCGGACACCGCCGGGACCGCCGCGGACACGGACGAGGCCGACCCCGTCCACGACCGCGTCCAGGCCGGTGACCACGAGCAGCACGTGAACCACGAGGCCCACCAGGACCCCGCCGACGGCCACCCGGACCACGCGCCCGAGGACACCGGCCACGGGTACGACGACCATGGTGACGGCGCCCACGGGTACGACGACCAGCCCGCCGTCGAGGTCCGCACCGACGCCCCGGCCGCCGGCCGCCCCGTGCGCCGCTCCCCCTCCGGCGGCAGCCGCGGCCGCCGCCGTACTCCCGCCAAGCGGTCCGCGCTGCTGACCGTCGCCGTTCCCTCCGCCTGCGTGATGGGGGTCGCCGGCATCGCCGCCGCCTCCGTCGGCGGGCTCACCGGAGCCGGCGCGGAGAACGCGAAGAAGGAGGACACGACCGCGCTCGCCGCCGCCGACCCGGCGTCCGTGAAGCAGGTCGCCGCCAACAACGCGCTCGACACCCAGCTCGCCGCGCTCAGCGCCGACGCCCGCTCCTTCGGCGACCGCGCCAGCCGCACCCAGGAGCGCATCGACCTCAAGGCCCGCCAGGCGGCCGACAAGAAGAAGCGCGAGGAGGAGGCGGCCCGCCGGGAGGCGCTCCGCCCCAAGTTCTCGCTGCCGGTGCAACTCCACCGCCTCAGCGCCCGGTTCGGCCAGTCCGGCGTCAACTGGATGTCCGTGCACACCGGCATCGACTTCCCCGTACAGACCGGCACCCCCGTGATGGCCGCGACGGACGGCACCGTCCGCACCCAGATCAACAGCGCCTACGGCAACATGGTGATCGTGACCGCCCCGGACGGCACCGAGACCTGGTACTGCCACCTCAGCAGCGCCAAGATCCGCTACGGCCAGGTGAAGGCCGGCGACGTCATCGCGTACTCCGGCGACACGGGCAACTCCACCGGCCCGCACCTCCACTTCGAGGTCCGGCCGGGCGGCGGCTACGCCATCGACCCGCTGGCCTGGCTGCGCAGCCACGGTCTCGACCCGACCACCTGAACCCCGAGAACGCGCACGGAGAAGGGCCCCGGCTTCCCGCCGGGGCCCTTCTCCGTAGTACAGCCGTCCCGCTACAGCTTCTCGACCGGCGCGTACCGCAGGAGCAGCCGCTTCGGCTTCTCGTCACCGAAGTCGATCGTCGCCTGGGCGTCCGCACCCGCGCCGGTCACCGTCATGACCGTGCCGAGCCCGAACTGGTCGTGGGTGACCCGGTCGCCGGCCTGGAGGGAGATCACCGGCTTCTCCCCCGCACGCCGGGTCGCGAAGCCGGACGGGCCGGAGCGCGACCGCGAGGAGGACAGCGAGGACGTGATCCCCGAGGTCGGCCCGGCGGGCTTCACCATCGGACCGGTCCGCTTCCACTCCAGGTACGCGGGCGGGATCTCCTCCAGGAACCGCGAGGCCGGGTTGTACGAGGGCTGGCCCCAGGCGCTGCGCATCGACGACCGCGTGAGGTAGAGCCGCTCCCGCGCGCGGGTGATGCCCACGTACGCGAGGCGCCGCTCCTCCTCCAGCTCCTTCGCCTGGCCGAGGGCGCGCATGTGCGGGAAGACGCCGTCCTCCATGCCGGTCAGGAACACCACGGGGAACTCCAGGCCCTTGGCGGTGTGCAGGGTCATCAGAGTGATGACACCCCGGCCCTCCTCGTCCTCGTCCGGGATC
Organism: Streptomyces sp. adm13(2018); assembly: GCF_008042145.1. Classification (GTDB taxonomy): domain Bacteria; phylum Actinomycetota; class Actinomycetes; order Streptomycetales; family Streptomycetaceae; genus Streptomyces. Next base: position 218,618 of record NZ_RDBH01000141.1, on the reverse strand, counting down.
TGGTCGGAGTCGGCGACGAGCGCGACCTTCTCCAGGAACTCGGCGAGGGTGGCGGGCTCCTCGCCGCGCTCCTGCTCGAACTCCAGGGCCACGGCGGCGAGTTCCTGGAGGTTCTCGATCCGGGTCTCGTCCTGGGGGTCGGTGGAGGCCTGGAGCTCGGCCAGATAGCCGGTCCGCTCCAGGACGGCCTCCAGGACGACGGCGGGTCCGGCGCCGGACTCGACGACCGTGCGCAGCTCGTCCATCAGGGCGTTGAACCGCTTGACGGCGTTGGCCGAGCGCGCGGCCATGCCGTAGGCCTCGTCGACCCGCTTGAGGGCCTGCGGGAAGGTGATCTTCTCGCGCAGCGAGAGGGCGTCGATCATCGCCTCGGCGCGCTCGCCGATGCCCCGCTTGGGCACGTTGAGGATGCGGCGCAGCGGCACGTTGTCCTCGGGGTTGGCGAGGACGCGCAGGTAGGCGAGGACGTCCCGGACCTCCTTGCGCTCGTAGAAGCGCACGCCGCCGACGACCTTGTAGGGCAGGCCGACGCGGATGAAGATCTCCTCGAAGACACGGGACTGGGCGTTCGTCCGGTAGAAGACGGCGACGTCCCCGGCCTTGGCCGCGCCCGTGTCGGTGAGCCGGTCGATCTCGTCGGCGACGAACTGGGCCTCGTCGTGCTCGGTGTCGGCGACGTACCCCGTGATCTGGGAGCCCGCGCCGGCGTTCGTCCAGAGGTTCTTGGGGCGGCGGGACTCGTTGCGCTCGATGACCGCGTTCGCCGCGGAGAGGATCGTCTGCGTGGAGCGGTAGTTCTGCTCCAGGAGGATCGTCGTCGCGTCCGGGTAGTCCTCCTCGAACTGGAGGATGTTGCGGATGGTGGCGCCGCGGAAGGCGTAGATCGACTGGTCGGCGTCGCCGACGACGCACAGCTCGGCCGGGCCGAGGTCCTCGTAGCCGGTGCCGACCAGCTCCCGTACGAGGGTGTACTGGGCGTGGTTGGTGTCCTGGTACTCGTCGACGAGGACGTGCCGGAAGCGGCGGCGGTAGTGCTCGGCGACGTCGGGGAACGCCTGGAGCAGGTGGACCGTCGTCATGATGATGTCGTCGAAGTCCAGGGCGTTGGCCTCGCGCAGCCGCGCCTGGTACATCCGGTACGCCTCGGCGAGCGTCTTCTCGAAGCCGTCGACGGCCTGGTCGGCGAAGGTCTCCTCGTCGATCAGCTCGTTCTTGAGGTTGGAGATCTTGGCGCTGAACGACTTCGGCGGGAACTTCTTCGGGTCGAGGTCCAGGTCGCGGCAGACCAGGGACATCAGGCGCTTGGAGTCGGCGGCGTCGTAGATCGAGAAGGAGGACGTGAAGCCGAGCCGCTTGGACTCGCGGCGCAGGATGCGGACGCAGGCGCTGTGGAAGGTCATCACCCACATCGCGTTGGCCCGGGGGCCGACGAGCTGCTCGACGCGCTCCTTCATCTCGCCGGCGGCCTTGTTGGTGAAGGTGATCGCCAGTATCTGGCCGGGGTGCACGTGCCGGGAGCCCAGCAGATGGGCGATGCGGTGGGTCAGCACCCGGGTCTTGCCGGAGCCGGCGCCGGCGACGATGAGCAGAGGGGTGTCGGTGTGGACGACGGCGGCGCGCTGCTGCTCGTTCAGCCCGTCCAGGAGCGCGGCGGTGTCCACGACGGGGCGGGGGGCGCCGTCGCGG
>NZ_RDBH01000141.1:207010-216832 GCF_008042145.1 Streptomyces sp. adm13(2018) | reverse complement strand
GACCCTGCTCGCGCGGCGGCGGGGGCCGACCGGTCCTCGGGCGGCAGAAGCGCCGACCCGGCCCCGGTGACCGCCCCCGCGGGCCGGGCCTCCCAGGCCATCTCCTTCGCCCGCGCCCAGCTCGGCAAGCCGTACGTCTGGGGGGCGACCGGACCCTCGGGCTACGACTGCTCGGGCCTCACCCAGGCGGCCTGGCGGGCGGCCGGCGTCTCGCTGCCGCGCACCACGTACACCCAGATCAACGCGGGCCGGCGGGTGTCCCGCTCCCAGCTCGCCCCCGGCGACCTGGTCTTCTTCTACTCCGGGATCAGCCACGTCGGGCTCTACATCGGCGGCGGCCAGATGATCCACGCCCCCCGCCCCGGCGCACCGGTACGGATCGCCCCCATCGACGAGATGCCCTTCGCGGGAGCGACCCGGGTGGGCTGAGTATCCCGGGTGGGCTGAGCGGCCCGGGCAGGCTGCCCAGGCTGCCCGGGCAGCCCGCCCGGGCCGAGCGGTGCGGCTCAGACCAGGCGCCGGGCCGTGGCCCAGCGGGTCAGCTCGTGCCGGTTGGAGAGCTGGAGCTTGCGCAGCACCGCCGAGACGTGCGACTCGACCGTCTTCACCGAGATGTAGAGCTGCTTGGCGATCTCCTTGTACGCGTACCCCCGGGCGATCAGCCGCAGCACCTCCCGCTCCCGCTGGGTCAGCCGGTCCATGTCCTCGTCGACCGGGGGCGCGTCCGTCGACGCGAAGGCGTCCAGGACGAAGCCGGCCAGCCGGGGCGAGAAGACGGCGTCGCCCTCCTGGACCCGGAAGACCGAGTCGACCAGGTCGGTCCCGGTGATGGTCTTGGTGACATAGCCCCGGGCTCCGCCCCGGATCACCCCGATGACGTCCTCGGCGGCGTCCGAGACGGACAGGGCGAGGAAGCGCACCGGGTCCTCCGCCGCGCTCATCAGGCTCGCGCAGCGCCGCAGCACCTCGACCCCGCCGCCGCCCGGCAGGTGTACGTCGAGGAGGACGACCTCGGGGCGGGTCGCCGTGATGACGGTGACCGCCTGGTCGACGTCGGCGGCCTCGCCGACCACCTCGACGCCGGTGACCTCGGTGCGGCCGATCTCGGCCTGCACGCCCGTACGGAACATCCGGTGGTCGTCGACGAGCACCACCCGCACCCGGCGCCCGGTGCCCGCCGCCCCCGCCTCGGTTCCGGTCGCGTCCACGGTCTCGTCGCTCATCCGTCCGCCCTCTCCATCTCAAGCTCCACTTCGGTGCCCCCGCCCGCCACGGACCGCAGCCGGGCGGTGCCGCCGTTGCGCTGCATCCGGCCGATGATCGATTCTCGTACGCCCATCCTGTCCTCGGGGACCGCGTCCAGGTCGAAACCCGGACCCCGGTCGCGGACCGAGACGAAGACCGTACGGCCCTCGACCTCCGCGTACACCTGGACGGCCCCGCCTTCGCCACCGTACTTCGCGGCGTTGACCATCGCCTCGCGCGCGGCCTGCATCTGCGCGACCAGACCCTCGTCGAGCGGGCAGTCGCCGACGACGACCACCTCGATGGGGACGCCGTGCTTGTCCTCGACCTCGGCCGCCGCCTTCTTCACGGCCTCCGCGAGGGTCTCCGGTTCCTCGTCCCGGCCGGTGCCCTCGGGCTTGTAGAGCCAGTTCCGCAGCTCGCGCTCCTGGGCGCGGGCGAGACGGCGGACCTCCCCCGCGTCCTCCGCGTTCCGCTGGATCAGGGTGAGCGTGTGCAGCACGGAGTCGTGGACGTGGGCGGCGACCTCGGCGCGCTCCTGGGCGCGGATGCGCAGGGTCCGCTCCTCCGTGAGGTCCTGCGACATCCGGACCAGCCAGGGTCCGGAGAGCAGGGCTATGCCGGTGAGGACGGCGACCGCGGCGGTGAGGGCCGTGCCGAGCTGCGCGACCGATCCGCGGACCACGACGAAGACGGCGAGGCCCGCGCCGACCAGGGCGACGCCGACCAGACCGCGGGCGAGCTGGAAGGCGCGCGTGCGGCGGCCGGGATCGGTCCAGCTGGCCCGCCGGGCGTTGTCCGCCTGGCGCCAGACCAGGGCGACACCGCCGCCGACGAGCAGCAGGGGCCAGACGTACCGGCCGGACTCGCCGTCGACGCTGATGTTCGCGACGAGGAGCGCGGCGCCTATCGCGAGCACGACGAGGGCGAAGAGCTGCCCCTTGTCGGGCTTGCGGAGTCTGCGGCGCCCGTCGGGGGTGGTCTCGAAGACGGGGCGCGGCGCGGTCCGGCCGCCGACGCCGAGCGGGACGACGATCCAGAAGGCCGCGTAGACCAGGATCCCGAGGCCGTCCAGGAAGCACATGACCACGAAGGCCGTACGGACCCACACCACCGGCAGTCCGAGGTGACCCGCGAGCCCGCGCGCGACACCGCCGAGCCACCGGCCGTCGGCGCTCCGGTAGAGCCTGCGCACGGGCGGTTCGTCGGTGTCGGTGACACGAGCGGCTGCGGACATGCCCCGATCGTCACACGCGCGGCCCGCCCGGGACATCAGGGTCGGCCCTGAGATCGTCCCTGGTACGCCTTCGGGGACGGCGGGGCGCCGAATATCAGGGTCGGGCCAGGGTCGGCCCCGGTGCCGCTCGGCAGCACGGGCCGTCACCATGGACGCATGACGAGTTCGATGCCTTCGCGGCACGAGGCCCCGCGTCCAGGTCGAAGTACCGGCCGAGACCGCCGCTGCGGCGCTCGCGCGGCAGCAAGGTCGTGGGCGGTGTCTGCGGCGGTCTCGGCCGGTACTTCGACCTGGACCCGGTGATCTTCCGGGTCGTGATCGGTGTGCTCGCGGTGCCGGGCGGCCTCGGGCTGATCTTCTACGGCTTCGCGTGGCTGCTGCTCCCGCTCGACGGCGAGGACGAGAACGAGGGCCGCAGGCTGCTGACCGGCCGCGTCTCCGGGAGCACGCTGGCCGCCGTGCTGATGGCGCTGGTGGGCTGCGGCGTCTTCCTGTCGATGCTGCACAGCGGGACGATGCTGGGCTCGGCCCTGCTGGTGGCGGTCGCGCTGTCGTCGGCGGCGATCTGGTCGCGGCACCGGCAGGCCGGCGCGGTGGAGGCGGAGGGACGGGCGGACGCGGCGACGGCCTCCCGGCCGGTCCCCGAGGCCCCGCCCGAGACGAAGGCGCCGCCGCTCGTCGAGTTCCCCTCGTGGTGGCGGGACCCGATCGTCAAGGACGGCTCGACGGGCAAGGTGGCCATCGGCTACCTGTGGGGGCCGCACGGCATCGTGGACAAGGACGGCCTGGTGGACGGCAAGGTGCCGAAGCCGGGTGGTCAGTGGAACGCCGGGCCGGACGCGCCCGGGCGTCCGAAGCCCTCGATCCGGCGGAGCCCGTACTCGATCGGCGGTCTCGTCTACCTCCTCGCGATGGCCGCGGCGGTCATCGGCACCTCCCTGACCTGGGAGAGCGAGCCGCTGGGCACGAGTCTCCAGACCGGCCTGGCCGCGGCGCTCGCGGTGTTCGGCCTCGGCCTGGTCGTCAGCAGCTTCCTGGGCCGCACCGGGTTCGGCACGGTCTTCCTCACCGTGATCACGGCGGGCCTGCTCGCGCTGACCACGGCGGTGCCCGCGCAGATCACGACGGAGTGGATCCGCGAGACGTGGCGGCCGGCGTCGGTCGCAGCCGTGCAGCCGCGCTACGAACTGGGGTCCGGCGTCGGCAGGCTCGACCTGACGGCGGTGCCGGTCCCGGCGGGCGCGACCGTGACGTCCTCGGTCGAGGTGGGCGCGGGACGGCTCGAAGTGATCGTCCCGAAGAACGCGGTCGTGAAGCTGCGCGCCCAGGTGGGACTCGGGGATCTGCAGCTGCCGGGCGAGCCGCCGGACGACATCGACATCGCGCCGGACCGCGATGTGACCCGGACCTTGAACCCGCCGGCCGGGACCGCCCCGGCGGGCACCCTGGTCCTCTCCCTCGAGATCGCCCTCGGACAGGTGGAGGTCACCCGTGCTGCTGCATGAGTTCCGGCCCGGCCGGATGATCGCCGGCCTCACGGCCCTGACCCTCGCCGGTCTGTACGCGGGCGACGCCACCGGGGCGTGGACGACCCCGTGGTACGTGGTGTTCCCGGTCCTCTTCGGCGGCCTGGGCACGGCCGGTCTGGTGACCTGGATCGTCTACCGGGTGCGGCGGCGTTCGGCGAGGAGCCGGTCGAGCGACAGCACCGACGTCCCGGCCAGCACCAGCGGCAGCCAGGCCATCAGATAGGCGAGGTCGTTGCCGAGGTAGTACGGGTCCACCTGCCAGCTCACGGTCAGCCAGAGGCTCAGGGAGATCAGCGCCCCGCCGAGGGCCGCCACCCGCCCGAAGAGGCCCACGAGGATCCCGAGTCCGACGGCGAGCTCGCCGAAGGCGATGGCGTAGCCGAAGCCGGCCGGGCTCTTGAGCGCGAGGTCGACGAGGGCGGGCACGGCCGAGGTGTCGCGGACGCCGGTCATCATCTCGCCGATGGAGCCCGTGCCGGAGGCGGCGAAGAAGGCGGAGTCGGTGAGCTTGTCGAACGCGGCGTAGACGAAGGTGACGCCGAGGAAGATCCGGAGGGGCAGCAGGGCGTAGCGGGAGCCGAGCGCCCTCCACCGGTCGAGCCGGCCGGCGTCCGGACCGCCGGTTCCGCCCGTGTCGCCGCGCCCGCCCGTGTCGCCGCGCCCGCCCGTGTCGCCGCGCCCGCCCGCGTCACCGGTTCCGTCGGCCGCCCGGTCCGCGTGTCCCGTCATCGTCGGTCACCTCTCCTCGCCCCGTACGCCTGCTCGCGGAACGATTCTCCTCGCACCTCCCGCGAAGGGATACGGGAAGGAGGGCCGGAGGGGTCAAGGGGGGGATCAATCCACGACGTCGATGGCGACCCGGTTGGTCTCGACGCCCGCCGCCGTCACCACGGAGACCTCCACCCGGCCCGGCTCCACGTCCACCGGCAAGGGCACGGTCAGGGTGCCGTCGGTGGGGTTGGCGAAGCCGCCGGGGACCGGGACCAGCGGCACATGGGCGTGGACCGCGCCGATCCGGACGACCAGCCGGGTCAGCGGGTCGGGGGCGCCCGCCCCGGCGGGGACGAAGCCGCGGCCGCGGATCTCGATGTCGTCGCCGGTGCGGATCGGGGCGTCGAGGTCGCCGGCCTCGCGCGAACGGACCACGGAGTGGATCGCGGGGCGCACTCCCTCGGTGCACTTCGCGGCGAGGTGCCAGACCGCGGAGAGGCCGACGAGGAGCACGAGCGACCAGGGCACGCCGGGGAGCCGGGTCGGATCGTGGGCGAGGGCGGCGCCGGTGAGGACGAGGACGGAGCCGGAGACGAGGACGTACTGGACGTCGGCGAGTGCGGCCCGCCCGGCGTCGTCGCAGAGGAGGTCGGCGGCGCGCGGCCGGTCGGCGGGCACCTTCTGGAGGCGGCGGGCCGTGATCCCGGCCGTGACGACGAGGCGGGCGGTCACGGTGACCGCCGCCACCAGGGCGAGGACGGTGAGCAGCCCCGCGCCGCGGGCGAGGTCGAAGGCCGCGGCGCCGGGGGCCAGGAGGGCGAGGAGGACCAGGGAGTAGCCGAGGAGGAGGAGCCAGCCGGCGGCGACGGCGCGGGTGGTGGAGAGCCGGTTGTCCTCGCCGATGAGCGGAGCGAGCAGACCGCCCCGGGAGCGGTGGGCGTGGGCTGCGGCGGTGAGCGGGACGGCGAGGAGCAGGGCGGTGCAGAGGCCGGCGGTGCGGGCGCCGGTCCAGCCGGCGCCGACGGCGGTGAGGGCCTGGCCGAGGAGCAGGGCGAGGACGGCGCCCCAGACCGCGGCGATCCCGCCGCGCCGCACCCGGTCGAGCCAGGCCGTGCCGGCCTCCCGGCCCTGGAGGGCCACCGCGCGGGCGGACTGGGCGAGTTCGTCGGAGACCCACTGGCGGGCGGCGAGCGGGGAGTGGGCGACGGCAGCGGGGACGCCGTGCCCGGCGGCGAGTTCGTCGCGCCGGGCGAGGAAGGCGGCGACGGCTCGCCGGTGTCCGCTCCGTCCGCAGTGGGCGCAGCCCGTGCAGGCCGTCGCGTGCTCGCCGTACTGTCTCGCCTCTGGAACCGCCACGCTGTTCACTTCCCGAGCTCACTCCCCGACACGCACCGGTGCGGCCCGATGAGGTCAACCAGCCTTTGTCTCAACGGAATTGTGTCGCACCGACGGCTTTCGCGCTGCCGCGTGCGCCCCGCCGGGGAGTGATTGCCGTGTCGTCGCATTGACGTACGGAAGGGTGAGGCGATGGTGTTACGACAGGAGTTCGGGCTCCGTGCGGCTGATCCTGCGCCAGAGCGGCTGGTAGTTGATCCAGGCCACGAGGTCGCTGCCCAGCTGTTCGCGGGTCGCGACGGCGTCGCGGTGGTCGATGAGGACCGGCTTCCCGGCGGCCCGGGCGGTCAGCTGCACCTGGGCGCAGCGTTCCAGGGCGATGAACCACCAGGCGGCGGCGTCGACGGAGCCGCCGACGGTGAGCACGCCGTGGTTGCGGAGCACGATGGCCTTGAAGGTGCCGAGCGCGAGGGCGATCCGGCGCCCCTCCTCGGGGTCCACGGTGACGCCGGTGTAGGCGTCGTAGAGGGCGTGGTCCTGGTAGAAGGCGCAGGCCTCCTGGGTGAGGGGGTCGAGGAGTTCGCCGAGCGCGGCGAGGGCCCGGCCGTGGGGCGAGTGGGTGTGGGCGACGGCCACGGCGTCGGGGCGGGCCCGGTGGACCTGGGCGTGGACGGTGAACGCGGCCTGGTTGACGTACTGCCCGCCCCGGACGACCTGTCCGTCGCCGTTGACCAGGATGAGGTCGCTCGCGGCCAGCTCCTCGAACGGCGCCCCGAAGGGGTTCACCCAGTAGCAGTCGGGGAGTTCGGGGTCGCGGGCGCTGATGTGGCCCGAGACGCCCTCCTCGTAGCCGAACCGCCCGAAGACCCGGAGCGCGCCGGCCAGCCGCTGCTTGCGGTGGGTGCGTTCCTCCTCGGCCGTCGCGTGGACGGGCGGCATGGCGAAGTGGAGCCGGTCGACGGGAACGGGGTCGGGTATCACGCTCATGCGCCGGAAGGTAACGCCCGGCCGGGCAAGTCACCAGAGTCCGGACGGCACGGAAGGTCCCGGACGGCGACGGAGCCGCCGCCCCGCGCGACGGACGCGGGGGCGGCGGCTCCGGTGGCCTCAGGGAGCGGGGGCGACTACTCCCACTCGATGGTGCCCGGGGGCTTGCTGGTGACGTCGAGGACGACCCGGTTGACGTCGGCGACCTCGTTGGTGATGCGGGTCGAGATCTTGGCGAGCACGTCGTACGGCAGGCGGGACCAGTCGGCCGTCATCGCGTCCTCGGAGGAGACGGGGCGCAGCACGATCGGGTGGCCGTAGGTGCGGCCGTCGCCCTGGACGCCCACCGAGCGGACGTCGGCGAGCAGGACGACCGGGCACTGCCAGATCTCGCGGTCGAGGCCGGCCGCGGTGAGTTCCTCGCGGGCGATGGCGTCGGCCTCGCGCAGCAGGTCCAGGCGCTCCTTGGTGACCTCGCCGACGATGCGGATGCCGAGGCCGGGGCCGGGGAACGGCTGGCGCTGGACGATCTCCTCGGGCAGGCCGAGCTCCTGTCCGACCATGCGGACCTCGTCCTTGAAGAGCTGGCGCAGCGGCTCGACGAGCTCGAACTCGATGTCGTCGGGCAGGCCGCCCACGTTGTGGTGGGACTTGATGTTGGCGGTGCCGGTGCCGCCGCCGGACTCGACGATGTCCGGGTAGAGGGTGCCCTGGACGAGGAACGCGACCTCGGGGCCCTCCTCCTGGAGGATCTCCAGCTGGGCCTGCTCGAAGACGCGGATGAACTCGCGGCCGATGATCTTCCGCTTGGTCTCCGGGTCGGAGACGCCGGCGAGGGCGGTGAGGAACCGCTCCTGCGCGTCGACGACCTTGAGGTTGACGCCGGTGGAGGCGACGAAGTCCTTCTCGACCTGCTCGGTCTCGCCCTTGCGCATGAGGCCGTGGTCCACGTACACGCAGGTGAGCTGGGAGCCGATGGCCTTCTGCACCAGCGCGGCGGCCACGGCGGAGTCGACGCCGCCGGAGAGGCCGCAGACGGCGCGCTTGTCGCCGACCTGGGCGCGGATGGCCGCGACCTGCTCCTCGATCACGTTGCCCGTGGTCCAGCTGGGCTCGATGCCGGCGCCGCGGTAGAGGAAGTGCTCCAGGATCTGCTGGCCGTGCGTGGAGTGCAGCACCTCGGGGTGGTACTGGACGCCGTACAGCTTCTTCTCGTCGTTCTCGAAGGCGGCGACGGGCACGACGTCCGTGGACGCGGTGACGGCGAAGCCCTCGGGGGCGGCGGAGCAGGCGTCGCCGTGGGACATCCACACGGACTGCTCGACCGGGGTGCCCTCGAAGAGGGTGGAGCCGGCCCGGGAGACGTGCAGCTGCGTGCGGCCGTACTCGCGGGCGCCGTTGTCGTCGACGGTGCCGCCGAGGGTCTGGGCCATCAGCTGGAAGCCGTAGCACATGCCGAAGACGGGGACGCCCGCCTCGAAGAGCGCGCGGTCGAGGCGGGGGGCGCCCTCGGCGTACACGGAGGACGGGCCGCCGGAGAGGATGATCGCCTTCGGGTTCTTGGCCAGCATCTCGGCCACCGGCATGGTGGACGGGACGATCTCGCTGTAGACCCGGGCCTCACGGACGCGGCGGGCGATGAGCTGGGCGTACTGGGCGCCGAAGTCGACAACGAGGACTACGTCCGGGTTGGTGACGTCGGGCGCGGCAGCGGGGGTCGCTGATGACACTACGGCGGCCTTCCGGCGGTAGGAGGAGGGTCCCCCGAAGGGGGGTGCTATTTGTCGATTCTACCGGCGCGCCGGTGGCGCTTTTCGTCTCACCGTCCGAACCCGGATTGACCCCGGCCCGCCCCGGGGGTCCATACTGTCCGCATGCGCGAGCTCACGACCTTCGTCTTTATCTATGGCAACCGGCCCACCGGCTGCCATGGTCGTGCTGCTTGAGCAACTGACAAGCGACTTCCCAGGCGCCCCGGGCTGACAGCCCGGGGCGTTCTGCGTTCCCGGGCCGGTCCACCCCAGGGCGTCCGACACCCCAGGAGCCCCGCCCATGACGACGCACACCGCCACCCCCGAGAAGACCGGCGCCCGCACCGACGAGGCGGCGACGCTGATCGGCGGCGCCCGCGAGCGCATCGACGCGCTCGACGACCGGATCATCGGTCTGATCCAGGAACGGATGGCCGTGTCGGCCGTCATCCAGGAGGCCCGGATCTCCTCCGGCGGCCGCCGGGTGAATCTGAACCGCGAGATGGAGGTCCTCGGCCACTACCGGGACGCCCTCGGCAAGCCGGGCACGGCACTGGCGATGACGATGCTGGAGCTGTGCCGGGGGCGCATCTGAGACCGGAACTGTGCCGGGGGCGCGCCCGAGGCCTGAGCCGCGCCGGGGCGCATCCGGGGATGCGCCCGCGTGTCCGGGTGCGTCCCCGCATCTGAGTTCGGACCCGCTCTCACCCGTACGGCGCGTGACCGGCTCCGGCCCGGCTTCGTTGGTCCGTGTGTCCGTGCCAGCCAGGGGCGGGCCGCAGGAAACCACGCGTGGCTTCGCTGGGGCGTGTGGCGCACCTCCGGTGCGCCGTGGGACCTCGCACCAGCGCTTGTGACCGGGCAGCAGGGGACAGCAGCCCGGTCACCCAGAAGGAGCGGTCGACCCCGGGGACGCTCGGGGTCGGCCGCAACCGGACCGTCCGGCCGCGGCCCCCGCGACCGCCAGCACCGTGCGAAGCTCCCGGCGCCGCCCCGCGGCGGCCGGGGATCCCGAACCCGCCCCGTC
>NZ_RDBH01000141.1:204911-206910 GCF_008042145.1 Streptomyces sp. adm13(2018) | reverse complement strand
CGTCACATGAGGATCCTGTGCAACCGCTACAACCTTCCCCATCCATCGCGGGTCATCTATGCAGCAACACCGACGGTGGGGGCGCTGCACTCGGAGGGGGGTGCAGCGCCCCTTACCTTGTGCAGATCACCACGCGCTCACGACGTCCTCGGCGGCACCGCCGGCATCCCCAGGAACGGCAGCCGCAGCGCGCCGAAGGCCTCGGCCGGGACCGCGGGCGACTTGGGCTCGACCGCCGAGACCCGTACGTACGCCTCGCCCTGCCGCGGCCGCGGGTCCTCCTCACCCTTGTTCGGCCAGAAGGACATCGCCCGCTCCGCCTGCGCCGTGATCGTCAGCGAGGGGTTCACCCCGAGGTTCGCGGAGACGGCCGCCCCGTCGACGACGGAGATCCCCGGGTGGCCGAAGAGCCGGTGGTACGGGTCGATGACGCCGGACTCCGCGTCGGCGCCGATCGGGCAGCCGCCGAGGAAGTGGGCGGTCAGCGGGGTGCCCATCAGCTCGCCGACGTTGGACCCGGCGAAGCCGTTGATCTCCTCGGCGAGGAGGGTGGCGGCCCGGGTCGCCGCCGGGATCTGGACCGGGTTCGGCGCCCCGTGCCCCTGGCGGGCGGTGAGCAGCCCCTTCCCGATGCCGCCGGGCTTACGGTAGGTCGTCAGGGAGTTGTCGAGCGACTGCATCACCAGGCCGATGATGGTCCGCTCCGACCAGCGCCGGTTGGAGAGCGAGCGGGCGGCGAGCGTGGGGTGCCGGAGCAGGTTGAGGAACCAGTTGCGCACCCGGTTGACCCCGTAGGGCACCTGGAGGACGGTCAGGCTGCCCATCGAGTTGGACCCCTTGCCGTACCGCACCGGCTCGATGTGGGTGTTCTCGTCGGGGTGGACCGAGGAGGTGATGGCGACGCCCCGGGTGAAGTCGGCCCTGTCCTTGCCGTGCCGCGCGCGGTAGCGGCGGTCGGTGGTCTGCGCGCCGACCAGGCCCTCGGAGTTGGTGCGGGTGAGTTCGCCGAGCCGCGCCGAGATCCCGGGCAGCAGCCCGGTGTCCCTCATCCGGTGCAGCAGGGTCTGGGTGCCGTACGTGCCGGCCGCGATCACCACCCGGCGGGCCGTGAGGGTCCGCCCCTTCCCCTTCCGCCGCTGGTCGGTGGGGAGGGTCTTCACCGCGAAGCCGCCCCGTGAGTCCTCGGTGACGGCGACGACGGTGGTCATGGGGTGGACGGTGGCGCCGGCCTTCTCCGCGAGGTGGAGGTAGTTCTCGTTCAGGGTGTTCTTGGCGCCGTGGCGGCAGCCGGTCATGCACTCGCCGCACTCGGTGCAGGCGCGCCGGGAGGGGCCCGCGCCGCCGAAGTACGGGTCGGCGACCTCTCCACCGGGCTTCGCCCTCGCCGTACCGGTCCCGTCCTCGCCGACGGCGTCGCGGCCGTCCCCGAAGAAGACGCCGACCGGTGCCATGTGGAAGGTGTCGCCGATGCCCATGGCCTCGGCGGCCGCCTTGAGGTGCACGTCGGACGGGGTGGTCGTCGGGTTGAGCCGGACCCCGAGCATCCGCCTGGCCTGGTCGTAGTACGGCCGCAGCTCGTCCTCCCAGTCCGTGATGTCCTTCCACTGGGGGTCGTCGAAGAACGCCTTGAGCGGTACGTAGAGGGTGTTCGCGTAGTTGAGGGAGCCGCCGCCGACACCGGCGCCCGCGAGCACCATCACGTTGCCCAGCAGGTGGATGCGCTGGATGCCGTAGAGGCCGAGGGCGGGGGCCCACAGGAAGTTCTTCACGTCCCAGGAGTTCTTCGGCAGGGTCGCGCGGGTGAAGCGGCGCCCGGCCTCCAGGACGCCGACCCGGTAGCCCTTCTCGGTGAGGCGGAGCGCGGTGACCGAGCCGCCGAAGCCGGACCCGACGACGAGGACGTCGTAGTCGTACGCCTCGTCCTCCGCCTGCTCCTGGTTCTGGGTAGGGGGTACCGCGGTCATGGCTCTCCTCGTACGAAAAGGGGGCGGTCGGGGGT
>NZ_RDBH01000141.1:167022-204811 GCF_008042145.1 Streptomyces sp. adm13(2018) | reverse complement strand
GTCGCCGACGCCTTCCTCGACCGCTTCGCCGCCCGCACCCGGGCCATGCGGCTGGGCAACTCCCTCGCCTACGGCGCCGACATGGGCTCGCTCGTCGGCGAGCGCCAGCTGGAGACCGTCACGAAGCACGTCGAGGAGGCCGTCGCCAAGGGCGCCACGCTGGTCGCCGGCGGCGGTCAGGGGCCGGCGGTCAGCGCAGGCGCAGGGCCTTCATCGCCTTCAGGGACGCGCTCATGAACGCGGCGTACTTCTCGTCGTCCATCCCGAAGGACGGCGCGAGCGGGATCAGGCGCTGCTGGGCGACCGTCTGGGCCTCGGTGTACTTGAGGATGCCCTCGGAGCCGTGGCGGCGGCCGAGCCCGGAGTCCTTCATGCCGCCCATCGGGGACTGCACGCTGCCGTAGGCGGGGGCGTATCCCTCGTTGATGTTGACGGTGCCGGTGCGCAGCCGGGCCGCGACCGCGTGGCCCCGCCGGGAGTCCTTCGTCCAGACGGAGGAGTTCAGGCCGTACGGGGTGGCGTTGGCGAGGTCGACGACCTCGTCCTCGTCGCGGAAGCGGTAGATCGAGACGACCGGGCCGAAGGTCTCCTCGCCGCAGACCGCCATCGGGGCCTCGACGCCGTCGAGGATGGTCGGCTCGAAGAACAGGGGGCCGATGTCGGGGCGGGCGACGCCGCCGGCGACCAGCGTGGCGCCCTTGGCGACGGCCTCCTCGACGTGCTTCGTGACGGTCTCCAGCTGGCGCTCGCCGACGAGCGAGCCCATGTCGGCGCCGTAGGCGAGGGAGTTGCCCAGCCGCATGGCCCGGGTGCGGGCGGCGAAGCGGTCGAGGAAGGCGTCGGCGACCGACTCGTGCACGTAGAGGCGCTCGATGGAGATGCAGAGCTGGCCCGCGGAGGAGAAGCAGGCGCGGACGGCTCCGGCGGCGGCCTTCTCGATGTCGGCGTCCCGGAGGACGAGCATGGCGTTCTTGCCGCCGAGTTCGAGGGAGACGCCGACGAGGCGGGCCGCGGCGCCCTGGGCGACCTCGCGGCCGGTACGGGTGGAGCCGGTGAAGGAGACGTAGTCGGCGTGCTTGACGACCTCCGGGCCGACGACCGGACCGTCGCCGAGGACGACCTGGAACACCTCGGCGGGCAGACCGGCCTCGATGAGCAGGTCACGGGCCCACAGCGCGGTGAGCGCGGTCTCCGTGTCGGGCTTCATGACGACGGCGTTGCCCGAGACGAAGGCGGGCAGCGCGTCGCCGACGGAGAGTTCGAGCGGGTAGTTCCAGGGGGCGATCTGGCCGACGACGCCGCGCGGCTGGCGCAGCTCGGTGACCTTGGTGAGGGTCGGCACGACACCGGTGTGGCGGCGCGGCTTCAGGTAGGAGGCGGCCTTGCGGCCGTAGTGGCGGGCGGCGACGGCGACCGCCTGCACCTCCTCGTGGGCGTGCAGGCGCGCCTTGCCGGTCTCCAGCTGGATGAGGTCGAGGACCTCGCCCTGGCGCTGGAGGACCAGGTCGTGGAAGCGCAGCAGCACGGCGGCGCGGGCCCGGACCGGGGTGGCGGCCCAGGCGGCCTGGGCGGCCCGCGCGCGCGTGAAGGCCTCGGCGACGTCCTCCGGGGTGGACTCGGGCAGGTCGGCCAGCTTCGCCCCGGTGAACGGGGTGTGGTTGGCGGTCCGCCCGGAGCCGACGACGCCCCGGGTGAGCCGGGCGACGACCTCGGGCGTCACGACGTCGGCGGCCGTGCGGGCGCCGGCGGGCGCGGGCGCGACGGGGTTGGTCGCCCCGGCGGGCGCGGAGGCTCCGGCCTGCGCGGCGGGGACGTCGGGAACCGAGGGGGCGGCGGGGGCCTGCGAGTCCGTCATGAGGGCGAGCGTAAGCGCCTCCAGGCCCTTTGGGTACCCGTCGGTAACGCGTTTTCACCGGGTACCCACATCACGCCAGCGATCACTGGCACATAAGGCCTGATCAGCGGCTTACGGCTGTGGCCGGGCCCGTTTCGGAGTTTCCGGGCCGGTTCGGGCGCCCGGTTCAGTCGCCCGGTTCGGCTGCCCGGTTCAGTCGCCCCGTTCAGTCGCCCGGGGCCCGCCAGTGCTGGAGGACGATGTCGAACTGCTCGCGGGTGGTCTCCCAGCTCGACTCCGGCGACGACATGTAGATCGCGTACTCCGTGCCGTCGTCGGCGTAGTACATGAGGTCGATCGCGTGCCGCGGCCCGGGGAAGTTCTGCTTCTCCGTCCAGGTGAACTCCCACAGGCTGGAGCGCACCTGGTCCCGGTAGGTGGTCTGGCCGAGCTTGATCCGGGTGTACTCCATCCGCTTCGCGACGATCCGCTCCAGGTCGAGCGCGTGCATGTACGGGTTCTCGAAGTCGGGGCTGGGGTCGACGTTGATCCGGATGCGGTGGCGGCCGTTGTCCGGGGTGTAGTCGATGTTGTCGCCCTCCGTCTGCCGCTTCCAGCCGTCCGGCACCGCCAGGCTGAACCCCTTCGGGTCGTCGACGCGGTGCCAGCCCTTCGGGACGCCGCCCGGGACGCCCTGCGTGGTGGTGGCGGAGGCGGGGCCGGTCGTCGAGGTCCGGTCGCCGCCGGCCCGGTCGCCGCCCGTGTTGTTCATGGCGGCGAAGACCGCGCCGCCCGCGACGAGCCCGGCGAGCAGGGCCGCCAGGACGGCGGTGCGCCAGCTCCGGCCGCCGCCGGAGGCCCCGCCGGAGACGGCGGGCGCGCCGTGCGGCGGCACGAGGGTGGGCGGGTGCGCCGACCCCGGCGATCCCTGCGGCCCCGGGGACTGCTGAGCGCCCTGGAGCGAACGGGACGGGTGCGAGGGGTGAGTCGCGTGGGGCGGGTGTGTCGCGTGGGACGAGTGAGTGGTGTGGGAAGGGCGAGAGGGGCGAGTCGTGTGGGAGGGCTGGGCCGGATGGGGCCACGGCGTGGTGGCCGGCGGCGCCGTGGCACGGGCCGTGCCCGTCGGCCCCGGACCGTCGGGGTCCTCCCCCAGCGTGACGAGGTCGTCGCC
Source organism: Streptomyces sp. adm13(2018) (assembly GCF_008042145.1). Lineage (GTDB taxonomy): Bacteria > Actinomycetota > Actinomycetes > Streptomycetales > Streptomycetaceae > Streptomyces. The sequence continues at coordinate 201,806 of NZ_RDBH01000141.1, read as the reverse complement.
GGAGACCGAGCCGTCGCCCCTCGTGCCCAGGTCCTCCCGCGTCACCCGCTGGGTCGGGACGTAAGCCTGCGCGGCCGCCGACGAACGCCCCTCCATCGCGTCGAGCAGCATCCGCCCCGTCTCGTCCGCCGGCGGCCGCTGCGCGGGGTCCTTGCGCAGCAGCGCCACGATCACGGGGGCCAGCGGACCGGCCTTCTCCGGGTACGGCGGCTCCTCGGCCACCACCGCCTGCATGGTGCTGATCGGCGAGGTGCGGCGGAACGGCGAGGTGCCCTCGACCGCCGTGTACAGGGTGGCGCCCAGCGACCAGAGGTCGGAGGCGGGACCGGGGTCGCCGCCCCGCACCCGCTCGGGGGCCAGATAGTCGATGGAACCGACGAGTTCGCCCGTCCGGGTGATGGTCGCGTCACCCTCGATCGCCGCGATCCCGAAGTCGGTGATCAGGACGCTCCCGTCCCGGGCGAGCAGGACGTTGCCCGGCTTGACGTCCCGGTGGAGCACCCCCGCCGCGTGCGCCGCGCGCAGCGCCCCGAGGACGTGCAGCCCGATCCGCGCCGCCTCGTGCGGGTCGATCGGGCCCTTCTCCTTGGCGGCGTCGGCGAGCGAGGGACCGTCGACGTACTGCATCACGATCCACGGCCGGTCGTCGTGCTCCAGGACGTCGTGGACGGTCACCACGCCCGGATGCGTGATCCGCGCGGCGGCCCGCGCCTCCTTCTGCGTCCGGGCGTGCAGCACCAGGCGGTCGGCCTCGCCCACGAACCGGCCGGCCGTCAGCTCCTTGACCGCCACGACGCGGTGCAACACCTCGTCGTGGGCGCGCCAGACCTTGCCCATGCCGCCGCGTCCGATGGACTCGCCCAGCCGGTAACGCCCGGCGAGCAACAGCCCCGTGCCTGTGCTCTGAGAATGTTCCACTTGCCCCCGCCCGTTCCTTCGGAAGACAGGTTACGGAGGGGGGTGCGGATCGCGGAACCTCGGGGCGGCCATAGGAACAGCACTGTGACCGGGGGCCGATGGGCGATCCGGGCGGGCGGGGGCGCCCGGACCGGCTCAGCGGCCCGGGCGGAAGCCCTTCGTGGCCTCGTCGAAGATCTCGGAGATCTTGGAGCGGTCGTTCTTCGGGCCGATGACCTGCACGACGTGGTACCTGCCGTCGTGAATCATCGCGAGGTTGCGGACGAAGACCATGCGGCCCGTGCTGTCCGGCCACAGGTAACTGCCCGTGGCCGTCACGGTCGTACCGATGGTGACCAGCCGCGTCTCCTGCACCTCGCCCCAGCTCGACGACCGCGCGGGCTCCAGTTCGCGCTCCCTGGAGCTCTGGTACTCCAGCGGGTCCGAGCCGTTCGCACTGACGGTGTCCCGGCCGGGCACCACGATCATCGTGAAGTCCCCGCTGGTGTAGCGGACTTGCCCGGCGTCGTTGAGCGGGCTGCGCCGCCAGCCGTTCGGCACCCCGATCCGGAACCCCTCGGGATCCTGCCGCAGCGCGTACCCGGCGGCGAGCGCCGGGCCCGACGGATCCGCGGCCGGCGGGGTGGTGCGCGGGGTGGCAGGCGCGGAGGTCGGCTGCCGGGTGGCCGGCGGCGTCGTACCCGACGGGGGGTTCGCGGGTGCCGTCGTCCGCGGTGCCCCGGAGGGGGAGGCGGACCCGGCGGGCGTCTCCCCGTCGCGGGGCATGAAGAGGACGGCGTACGCGACGGCCCCGCCGAGCAGCAGGAAGACGAGGACCAGGAGCGTACGGCCGAGCGACCGCGGGGAGCCCGGCGGGCGGCCGGCGCGCGGCCCCTTTCCGGCCCGGGGCGCCCGGGGGCTGCGGGACGCGCGCTGCGGGATCTCCTCGTGGTACGACTCCGGGAAGTCCTCCCGGTACTCCTCCCGGACGCCGGCGGCTGCCGGAGCCACCCCGAAGTCCTTTGCCGGGAGCTCCTCGTGGCGGTCGTACGGACGGTCGGGGAGGCGCGCGTCCTTGCCGCGCCGCCGGTGGCGGTGCCGCCCCGCGCCCGCTGCCCCGCGCCGACGGCGGACCAACTCGCCGCGCCGGCGCACGATCGGCAGCCGCGTCTCGTCGAACGACGGCAGCGGTACGACCCCGACACCGGCATCCGGCTCCGGGGCCGAGCGGACCAGGGAGCGCAGCCAGCCGCGCAGCTCCTCGAAGTCGGGCCGCTCGGTGGGGTCCTGGCGCAGCAAGGACTCCACCACGGGGCGCAGCGGGCCGCACTCCTCGGCGAAGGCGGGCGGCTCGGCGCAGACCAGCTGGACGAGTTCGGCCGCGCTGTCCTCCGGGTAGGGGGCATGGCCCTGGACGGCCCGGTAGAGGAGCGCGCCGAGCGCCCACAGGTCGGTGGCGGGGCCGATCGGCGGGGCGAGGCGCCAGTTCTCGTGGACGGGGCCGGCCTGCTCGGGCGCCCAGCGCTCGGTGACGGCGCCGACGACCGCGATCCGGGTGTGCCGGGCCCGCTCGGCGGCGAGCCGGGTGGTCGGGCCGCGGTCGGACCGGGCCCGGTCCGGGGTCACGGCCGGCTCCAGGGCCGTCTCCCGGTCGCCGGCGGGGACCGGGAGGCGGCCGGGGTCCGGGGTCGCGGCCTTGTAGCCCGCCGGCAGCGCCGGACGGCCCGAACCGGGCAGCACGGGGCCGCGCCCGGGACCCGAACCGCCGGCCGGGATCCGCGGCGATCCGTCCCGCGACGCGTGCGGGCCGTCGCTCCAGTTGCCTGCCAGCATCACCCGCGGCGGCGGACCGGCCTGCGGGCCCCCGCCGTACGGCTCGTCGCCGTCGTCCTCGTCGTCCTCGTCGTCGTCCGCCACCCGCGCCCACCACTGCGGCTCGGGCGCGCCGGACGCCTGCGCGGTCGGCTCCGGGGGCGGGGGCGGCGGGGCCGGGGTCGGGTCCGTCGGCGCGGGGCGCTGTGCGGGCAGGTTCCCGGTCTCGCCGAGCTTGGCCGCGGCGCGCGCACCGGCCCGGTAGGCGGCGATGGCCCCCGCGCGGGCGGCCCGCACGTCCGCGGTGGGCGGCGCGGCCGCTGGCTGCGTCTCGGCGGCGGGCGCCGCGGGCAGGGCCCGCCCGTAGGGATCGGTGCCGTAGCCGCCGGGGCCGGTTCCGTAGGGCGAGGCGGCGGAGGGGGTGTCCTCCTGGCCGGTCGCGGGGGCACGGGGGCCGGACCCGGCCCGGTCCTGGTCGGGTTCGGCCTGGTAGGGGTCCGAGTCGACGTGGTCGGGCTCGGGGTCGGTCCGGTAGGGGTCCGGCGCGGGGTCGCCCGCGACCGGCCAGGAGGACACCCCCTCCGCCGCCTCGCCCTACGGAACCGGCCCCGGCGTTCGGGGAGATACCGGGTCTGGCCGGGGAGGCGCACCTCGTCGACGTATCCCCCGCCGTAGCCGTAGCCGTACGCCGGCGGCGCGGGCTCCGGCCGCTCGCCGCCGGTCCCGGCGGGGGCCTCCGGCGGCCCGTCGTCCGTCGCGCCCGGCGCCGCCCCGTACCGGTCGGCCCCGTACTCGTCGGCACCGTACGGGTCAGCCCCGCGCTCGCCCGCTCCGTACTGCTCGGCCCGGTACTCGTCGGCCCGGTACCCGTCGGCCCGGTACTCGTCCGTCCCGAACTCGTCCGCCCGGTAGGGGACGTCGTTCCCGTCGGCCTCCTCGTAGACCTCGGCCTCGTACGGCTCGGAGTCGTACTCCTCCGTGTCGTCGTCCCCGGAGCCGGACGCCTCGCCGTACTCGTGGTCGTATGCCTCGTCGTACTCCTGGCCGTCCTCCTCGCCGTACTCCTCCGCGGGCGCCTGCCACCCCGTGGCCTCCGGCTCGGGTTCGGGGGCGTACCCGCAGAGGGCCTCCTCCGCGGCGCCGACCGCGAGGCCCGTGAGGACCACCCGGCCGTCGTCGCAGACGAGGACCGTCCGCGCGGTGATGTTGCGGTGCACCCAGCCGTGGGCGTGGAGCGCGCGCAGTGCGGTGAGGACGTCGGCGCCGATCTCGGCCGCGCGGTAGGGGTTCAGCGGGCGCTCGGCGAGGAGCGCGGCCAGCGGCCGGGCCGCTATGCGTTCGCTCACTATCCAGAGCGAACCGGCCTCCGCGAAGACGTCGAAGACCTGGTCGAGCAGGGGGTGGTCGGGGATCTGCGCGGCGGCCTGGGCCGCCTCGATCGCCCGGCGCACGACGGGCTCCGCCGGACGGCGGGTAGCCCGCCCGGCGGCCCCGTACGGCCCCGCGGGACCGCCGTCGCCGTCGCCGTCGAGCACCTCGGCGTCGACGAACTCCGGCAGCGGCACCCGGCGGACCAGGACCTCCTGCCCGCTGTACGTGTCGAAGGCGCGCGTCTCGGCCGGATCGTAGGCGTCCGGTTCCGCGTCGGCCGGCGGCAGCGGCAGGCGGTAGCGGTCCGCGAGCACCCTTCCCGCGTAGTCGTCCACGACGCCTCCCCACGCGCACGCTGTCCCCGTGGACCCGCGGATCCCTCCGGATCGGGCGGGATCACGCGAGTCCGACAATTCCGGTCCGGCAGCGTGCAGTTATCGGCTCTGTTCGGCTGCGTACGGTCCTCGAACTCTCACGATACGTGCCGCTGGTCAGTCCTTGGGGGTGAACGTGGCGAACGCCGTCTCGCGCAGCGTCCGGCACTCCTCCCCGTTCCACTCCTCGGCCTTGCAGCTGATCATGATGGAGTAGCCGTGCCTGGCGTCCACCTTGAAGCCGCGGTTGAGCACATGGACCCGCATACCCTGCTGGGTGCGTTCGAACTCCCAGTCGGCGACGGTCGGGTAGCCCTTGTAGGAGACCGTCCTGATGCCGAAGTGCTTGTAGTTCTTGCTGGTGGCGGCCACGCCGATCTTGCCGAGCTCCCAGGCCGCCGCGGCGTCGTCCTTGGGGCTGGCGTTGAAGTCGACCTGGACGCGCGGAAAGCCGCCGCTCCTGCTGAAGATCCCGCCACCGCTGTAGCCCGGTATCGGGCGGAGGGTGAAGTCGGCGGGCATCGCCATCGAGAAGTGGAAGCGGTCGTTGGTGACGAGGGTGTAGCCCGCGGGCAGCTGCGTGCCGGTGCCGCCGCTGGGTTTGCCGCTCGGCGTGGTTCCGGTGCCGTTCGACCCGCCGGTCGCGGTGGCGCCGGTCGCGCCGTCGCCGCCGGTCGATCCGTTCGCACCGGTGTCGCCGGGCTGGGCGCCGCCCTGCTGGCCGGCGCTGCCGGTGGACTGGCCCTTGCCGCCGTCCGCGCCGCCCGCCCCGCTGGAGCCGTCGGAGCCGTCGCCGCCCGCGGACGCTCCCGCCGAGGCCGTGGTGCCGTCGGTCCCCTTGCCCTGGTCGCCCTCGCCGCCGCCCCGGAGGGAGACCGCGAGGATCGTCCCGAGGAGGGCGAGCACGGCGACCGCCGCGATGATGATCAGCGTCCGGCGCGGCACGACGTCGGTGAGGGCCGCGCGGGACGAGGCCGGTCTGCCGGCGGCGCCGCGCGTGGCGGGGCCCGCCCCCGGCCGCCCGGCCGGGGTCGACGCGGTCCACGGCTCGGCCTTCGCGGAGGCCGTCGCGTTCCGCACGGAGTTCGGGGCGCCGCTCATCCGGCCGGTGGCCGCCTCGGGCGCCGTCCCCCGGTCGGCCGCACGCGGCACCGGGGGCTGGTCGGGGTGCGGCGGCAGCGGTACGACCCGGGTGACCTCGGGCGAGACCGGCGGCACCGGGTCCGGTGCGTCGAGGACGGCGAGGAGCAGGACGCGGGCTCCGGCGTCGTCGAGCCGCTGGGCCGGGTCCTTGGCGAGGAGGCCGTAGATGACCTTCTCCAGCTCGGGCCCCGCGTTCTTCGGCGGGTCGACGGGCTCGGTCATCACCGCCGTGAGGGTGGCGATGGCGGAACCCTTGTCGTACGGCGGGCTGCCCTCGACCGCCGCGTAGATGAGTCCGCCGAGGGACCACATGTCGGCGGCGGGACCGGGCTTGTGGCCGCGGGCGCGCTCCGGCGAGATGTACGAGGGGGCACCGACGAGCATGCCGGTGGAGGTGATCGAGGGGTCGCCCTCGACCTGGGCGATGCCGAAGTCGGTGAGGACGACCCGGCCGTCCTCGGCGATCAGCACGTTGGACGGCTTCACGTCGCGGTGCAGGATGCCCTCGCGGTGCGCCGAGCGGAGCACGTCGAGGATGGCGAGGCCCACCTCGGCGGCGCGCCGGGGCGTGAGCACGCCGTCCTCGCGGACCGCGTCGGCGAGGGACTTGCCCTCGATGAGCTCCATGACGATCCACGGACGGTCGTCCTCGTCGACGACGTCGTAGACGGTCACGGCGCCGTTGTTGCGGATCCGGGCGATGGCCTTGGCCTCGCGCAGGGTCCGGGTGATGAGGCGGCGCTTCTCGTCCTCGTCGATGCTGGTGGGGAAGCGGAGTTCCTTGACGGCGACCGTGCGGCCGAGGGTCTCGTCGACCGCGCGCCACACCGTGCCCATGCCGCCGCGGCCGAGGATCCCGCCGAGCCGGTAGCGCCCGGCGAGCAGCCGGCCCTCGTTGACCGGGGTCTTGCGCATCCGGTCGCCGCCGGTGCCGCGGGCGGAGCGCGGAGCCGGGGTGCGGTCGCTCTCCCCGTCGCCGTCGCCCGCGCCGAACCCGGCGCGCCCGGTCGACGGCTCGGTTCCCCGCAGCCGCCCACCCGACGCACCCGGAGCATCCGACGCACCCGGAACGTCCGGACCGCCCGCCGCACTCTGAGCGTCCTTCACACCCGAACCGCGCGGGTCGTCCTGAACGCTCTTCACGGCCGAACCGTCCGACGCATCCTGAACGCCCTTCACGTCCGCACCGCCCGGGGCGTCCTGAACGTCCTTCACGTCCCGTACGCCCACGTCCTCCGGTTCCCCGGCGCGCTGGTCCTCCGGCTCCCCGGCACGGGGGTCCTTCGCGCCCTCGCGCGGGTCCTTCGCGACCCCGGCGCGCGGATCCCCCGGGGCGGCGGCGTCCACCGGGCCCGCCGGGTCCGGTGACTCCGCCGGGTCGGCGGGAACGGCGGGCTCCGCGGCCGGCGCGGTGGACGCGGCCGTCTTCCCGGCCTCCTCCACACCCCGCCCGACCTGCGTGTTCTTCGCGTCCTGTGTGTCCGTCGCGTCGTCCCGCTCCGGCTCACGCGCGGCCGGGACCACTCCTCGGTCGCCGTCGGTCGCGGCCCCCGCGGCGGCGTCTCGCCCGGGGTCCTTCGCCGTGTCCCGCGACTGCTCCGCCTCCGACATGCGTCCCCTCTGCGATCACTGATCTTCGCCGCGTCTGCCGCTTCCCGCGCGATGCGATAACCCGCCCTGGAAGAGAGGCCATTGTCCCTCACCTCAGGACGGGTGGCGTCCCCGGGTCCGTACTCCGGGATGACGACGCCCCCGCTCACCCCCCAGGTTGGTTCCCACCCCCGGCGGGCGACCCGGTCCTTCTTCGGCGGGACGGGCGGCACACACACGTCCCGCCGAACGTCCGGCCGACGTCCCGTCAGGTCGGCACGTCAGATCGGCACGTCAGATCGGCACGATGTCCGGCGCACCGAGCCGGGCCGCGTCCGCCGTCAGGTCGTCGGGCTGCCGCTGCGACTCCCGCTCCGCCTCGACGCGCTTCTCGTAGTGCTCGATCTCCTTCTCGATCTGCTGCTCGTCCCAGCCGAGCACCGGCGCCATGAGCCCCGCGCACTCACGGGCGCTGAGTGTGCCCCGGTCGAAGGTCTCGATGGAGATCCTGGTGCGCCGGGTGAGGACGTCGTCGAGATGACGGGCGCCCTCGTGGGAGGCCGCGTAGACGATCTCGGCACGCAGGTAGTCGTCGGCGGCGGGCAGCGGTTCGGCGAGGGTGGGATCCTCGGCGATGAGGTCGAGGATCTGCTCCGTCAGGGAGCCGTATCGGTTCAGGAGATGCTCGACCCGGACGACGTGGAGGCCGGTGCGCGCGGCGATCCTGGCCCGCGCGTTCCACAGGGCCCGGTAGCCCTCGGCGCCCAGGAGCGGGATGTCCTCGGTGACGCAGGGGGCGACCCGCTGGTCGAGCCCGTGCACGGCCTCGTCGACGGCGTCCTTGGCCATGACGCGGTACGTCGTGTACTTGCCGCCGGCCACCACGACGAGTCCGGGCGCCGGGTGGGCGACGGTGTGCTCGCGGGAGAGCTTGCTCGTGGCGTCGGACTCGCCGGCGAGCAGGGGGCGCAGGCCCGCGTAGACCCCTTCGACGTCGTCCCGGGTGAGGGCGGTGGCGAGCACGGTGTTCACGTGCTCCAGGAGGTAGTCGATGTCGGCGCTGGAGGCGGCGGGGTGGGCCTTGTCGAGGTCCCACTCGGTGTCGGTGGTGCCGACGATCCAGTGCCGGCCCCAGGGGATCACGAAGAGCACGGACTTCTCGGTGCGCAGGATGAGGCCGGTGGAGGAGTGGATGCGGTCCTTGGGGACGACGAGGTGGATGCCCTTGGAGGCGCGGACGTGGAACTGGCCGCGCTCGGCGATCAGGGCCTGGGTGTCGTCGGTCCACACCCCCGTGGCGTTGACGATCTGCTTGGCCCGGATCTCGTACTCCGCGCCGGCCTCGACGTCCTGGACGCGGGCGCCGACGACCCGGGCGCCCTCGCGCAGGAAGCCGGTGACGCGGGCCCGGCTCGCGGCCAGGGCGCCGTAGGACGCGGCGGTGCGCACCAGGGTGGTGACGAAGCGGGCGTCGTCCATCTGGGCGTCGTAGTACTGGAGGGCGCCGACGAGCGCGTCCTTCCGGAGGCAGGGGGCGACCCGCAGCGCGCCCCGCCGGGACAGGTGCCGGTGGACGGGGAGGCCCCGGCCGTGGCCGGAGGAGAGCGACATAGCGTCGTACAGCGCGACGCCGGAGCCCGCGTAGAACCGCTCCCAGCCCTTGTGCTGGAGCGGGTAGAGGAAGGGGACCGGCTTCACCAGGTGGGGCGCCAGCCGCTCCAGGAGCAGTCCGCGCTCCTTGAGGGCCTCCCGGACCAGGGCGAAGTCCAGCATCTCCAGATAGCGCAGGCCGCCGTGGATGAGCTTGCTGGACCGACTGGAGGTGCCGGAGGCCCAGTCGCGGGCCTCGACGATGCCGGTGGAGAGGCCTCTCGTGACGGCGTCCAGCGCCGTCCCGGCGCCGACCACCCCGGCGCCGACCACCAGCACGTCCAGCTCGCGCTCGGCCATGGCCGCGAGCGCCTCGGCGCGCTCGGCGGGTCCCAGTGTCGCTGTCCTCACGGCATGCCTCCCGTCGTCCCCCGTCGTTCCCCGTCGTCACAGCACGTGAACCGGGCCCTGCGGTCCGGCTCACAGCTCGATTCTGTCCCTCCCCGGCGACTTCAGCCACCGCCTCGCCACCGACCTGTGGATAACACTCGGCGACCTTCGGCCTCGCAATGCGACATATCGGTCATATTTACGCCTAGTCTGACATCGCGCTCGACCCGTTCTGTCCACCGGGCTTGCGCGTCGCGTTCCCTCCGGCTACCGGGAAGGACGGCCCACCCCCCATGCCCGCTGATCTCGCCGTCATCGGCCTCGGCCATCACGGCCTCCCCCTGGCCCAGGCCGCCACCGCCGCAGGCATCGGCACCGTCGGCTACGACACCGATCCGCGCTCCGTCGCCGAACTCGCCGCCGGACGCTCCCCCGTCGACGGCTCGCTCACCGTCCCGGAGATCCGCCGGATGCTCTCGGGGGGCTTCCGGCCGACCGCCGACCCCGCCGCACTCGGCCGGGTCCGCACCGCCGTCCTCTGCGCCCCTACCCCGCCCGGACCCGACCACGCCCTCGACCTCACCGGGGTCGCCGACGCGGCCCGCGCGCTCGCCGCGCGGCTGCGCCCGCACACCACCGTCGTCCTGGAGTCCCCGGTCCCGCCGGGCACCACCGAGGGACTGCTCCGCGAGCTCCTCGAAGCGGGCTCGGGCCTGCGCGCCGGACGCGACTTCCACCTCGCGTACTCCCCCGGCCGCCTTGACCCCGGCAGCCGTACGCACGGCTTCGCCGGCACCCCCAAGGTCATCGGCGGCCTCACCCCGGCCTGCACCGAGGCCGCGGCCGCCTTCTACGGCCGGCTCACCGACAAGGTGGTACGCGCGCGTGGCCCCCGCGAGGCGGAGACGGTCAAGCTCCTGGAGACCAACTTCCGGCACGTCAACATCGCCCTGGTCAACGAGATGGCGGTGCTCTGCCACGAACTGGGCGTCGACCTGTGGGACGTCATCCGCTGCGCGGAGACCAAGCCCTTCGGCTTCCAGGCCTTCCGCCCCGGTCCCGGGGTCGGCGGCCACGGCGTCCCCGTCGACACGGTCGGCGCCCACCGGCCGCTCCGCCTCGTCGAACTCGCCGGCCAGGTCAACGAACGCATGCCGCAGTACGTCGTCCAGCGCGCCGCCACCCTCCTCAACGAGCACGGCAAGTCGGCCCGCGGCGCCCGGATCCTGCTGCTCGGCATCACGTACAAGCCCGACCTGCCGGACCGCCAGGGCTCCCCCGCCGACGAGATCGCCCGCAGGCTGATGGACCTCGGCGCCACCGTCAGCTACCACGACCCGCACGTCCCCGACTGGCGCGTCCGCGAACTCCCCGTCCCCCGCGCCGACTCCCTCTACGAGGCCGCCGCCCACGCCGACCTGACGATCCTGCTCCAGCACCACCGCACGTACGACCTCCAGGGACTAGCGGTCAAGGCCCAACTCCTCCTCGACACCCGAGGCGCCACCCCCGGCGGCGCGGCCCACCGCCTCTGACCAGGCACGGCACCCGAAATCCCCGGGACACCGTCAGAGCCGACTGCTAATCTCCGGGCTCTCGTTCGCACACCCGTGCGTGCACGTCCCCGGGGGGATCCACCGCATGAGCCAGCCCGTTCCGCCGCCGTCCGGCAACCCGTTCGCCGACGGCGGCGCGCCCGCCCCGTACGCGGCCGCCCCGCCGCCGGCCCCGGCCCGAGACAACCTGGGCCTCGGCCTGCTCGCCGGTGTCGCCGCCGCCGCCCTCGGCGCGCTCGTCCTGGGCGGCATCATGCGCGCCATGGCCGACGAGGACGGCAGCTACACCCAGCTCGGCATCCTGGCGCTCGCCGTCGGCGCCCTGGTCGGCTTCGCCCTCGGCAAGGTGGGCGGCTCCCACCCGGTCCTGCCCTTCGTGGGCGTGCCGCTCGCCCTGCTCGGCGTCTTCGCGGGCCAGCTCCTCGGCTACGCCATGATGATCAGCTGGTGGGCCGAGCTGGCGACGCCGTACCAGGCCCCGACCACGACCGAGATGTTCACCATGCACTTCTCCGAGCTCTTCACGGCGTGGAAGGAGGAGCTCGGGGTGATGGACCTGCTCTTCTACGGCATCGCCGGCTACGAGGGCTTCGTCATCACCAAGAAGGTCTCCGCCTGACCCGCGCGACCACACCTCCGGACCCGTCCGGACGCGGAAGGGGCCCCGCACCACCCGGTGCGGGGCCCCTTCTCGTACGGGCGGCGCGGACGTCAGCGCTTGTGCTGGGAGTCGGCGACCGTGACCTCGACGCGCTGGAACTCCTTGAGCTCGCTGTAGCCCGTGGTGGCCATCGCGCGGCGCAGGGCGCCGAAGAAGTTCATCGAGCCGTCCGGGATGTGCGACGGGCCCGCGAGGATCTCCTCGGTGGTGCCGACGACGCCCAGGTCGACGAGCTTGCCGCGCGGCACGTCCTCGTGGACGGCCTCCATGCCCCAGTGGTGGCCCTTGCCGGGCGCGTCCGTGGCGCGGGCCAGCGGGGAGCCCATCATGACCGCGTCGGCGCCGCAGGCGATCGCCTTCGGCAGGTCGCCGGACCAGCCGACCCCGCCGTCGGCGATGACGTGCACGTACCGGCCGCCCGACTCGTCCATGTAGTCACGGCGGGCCGCGGCCACGTCGGCGACCGCGGTCGCCATCGGGACCTGGATGCCGAACACGTTGCGCGTGGTGTGCGCCGCGCCGCCGCCGAAGCCGACGAGGACACCCGCCGCGCCGGTGCGCATCAGGTGCAGGGCCGCGGTGTACGTGGCGCAGCCGCCGACGATGACCGGGACGTCGAGCTCGTAGATGAACTGCTTCAGGTTCAGCGGCTCGGCCGCGCCCGAGACGTGCTCGGCGGAGACCGTGGTGCCGCGGATCACGAAGAGGTCCACGCCGGCGTCGACGACGGCCTTGGAGAACTGGGCGGTCCGCTGCGGGGAGAGCGCGGCGGCGGTGACGACACCGGAGTCGCGCACCTCCTTGATGCGCTGCCCGATCAGCTCTTCCTTGATCGGGGCCGCGTAGATCTCCTGCAGACGACGGGTCGCGGTCGTCTCGTCCAGCTCGGCGATCTCGTCGAGCAGCGGCTGCGGGTCCTCGTACCGGGTCCAGAGACCTTCCAGGTTGAGGACGCCCAGGCCGCCCAGCTCGCCGATCCGGATCGCGGTCTGCGGCGACACGACCGAGTCCATGGGGGCGGCCAGGAAGGGGAGCTCGAAGCGGTAGGCGTCGATCTGCCAGGCGATCGAGACCTCCTTCGGGTCCCGGGTGCGCCGGCTCGGAACGACGGCGATGTCGTCGAACGCGTACGCCCTGCGGCCGCGCTTGCCGCGCCCGATCTCGATCTCAGTCACGATGTGTGGCCTTTCCCTCTACGTCTGCGCCTACCAGTATCCCCGACACACGCGCGGGGGGCGGCTCCGGCCACATGCCGGAACCGCCCCCACGCGTCGCGCTGTGTTACTTCCTGCTGTAGTTCGGCGCCTCGACCGTCATCTGGATGTCGTGCGGGTGGCTCTCCTTGAGGCCCGCGGACGTGATCCGGACGAAGCGGCCGTTCTCCTGGAGCTCCGGCACCGTGCGGCCGCCGACGTAGAACATCGACTGCCGCAGCCCGCCGACCAGCTGGTGCACGACCGCGGAGAGCGGGCCGCGGTAGGGCACCTGGCCCTCGATGCCCTCGGGCACGAGCTTCTCGTCGGAGGCGACGCCCTCCTGGAAGTAGCGGTCCTTGGAGAAGGAGCGCTGCTCGCCGCGGGACTGCATGGCGCCGAGCGAGCCCATGCCTCGGTACGACTTGAACTGCTTGCCGTTGATGAAGAGCAGCTCGCCCGGGGACTCCTCGCAGCCCGCGAGCAGCGAGCCGAGCATCACGGTGTCCGCGCCGGCGACGAGCGCCTTGGCGATGTCGCCGGAGTACTGCAGACCGCCGTCGCCGATCACGGGGACGCCGGCCGCCTTGGCGGCGAGGGAGGCCTCGTAGATCGCGGTGACCTGCGGGACGCCGATGCCGGCGACGACGCGGGTGGTGCAGATGGAGCCGGGGCCGACGCCGACCTTGATGCCGTCGACACCGGAGTCGATGAGCGCCTGGGCGCCGTCGCGGGTGGCGATGTTGCCGCCGATGACGTCCACGGAGGAGTTCGACTTGATCTTGGCGACCATGTCGCCGACCAGCCGGGAGTGGCCGTGGGCGGTGTCGACGACGATGAAGTCGACACCGGCCTCGATCAGGGCCTGGGCGCGCTCGTACGCGTCACCGGCGACACCGACGGCGGCGCCGACGAGCAGCCGGCCTTCCTTGTCCTTGGCGGCGTTCGGGTACTTCTCCGCCTTGACGAAGTCCTTGACCGTGATGAGGCCCTTGAGCAGCCCGCCCTCGTCGACCAGGGGCAGCTTCTCGATCTTGTGACGGCGCAGCAGCTCCATGGCGTCCACGCCGGAGATGCCGACCTTGCCGGTGACCAGCGGCATCGGGGTCATGACCTCGCGCACCTGACGGCTGCGGTCGGTCTCGAACGCCATGTCGCGGTTGGTGACGATGCCGAGGAGCCGGCCGGCCGGGTCGGTGACCGGGACGCCGCTGATGCGGAACTTGGCGCAGATCGCGTCGGCCTCGGCGAGCGTGGCGTCGGGGTGCACCGTGATCGGGTCGCTGACCATGCCGGACTCGGAGCGCTTCACCAGGTCGACCTGGTTGGCCTGGTCGGCGATGGAGAGGTTGCGGTGCAGCACGCCGACACCGCCCTGCCGCGCCATGGCGATCGCCATGCGGGACTCGGTGACCTTGTCCATCGCGGCCGAGAGGAGCGGGATGTTCACCCGCACGTTCTTCGAGATGTACGAGGCGGTGTCGATCTGGTCGGGCGCCATGTCGGACGCGCCCGGCAGGAGCAGCACGTCGTCGTAGGTCAGCCCGAGTGTCGCGAATTTCTCGGGCACTCCGTCGACGTTTGCAGTCATGACACCTTCCCCAAATGGCCTTGATCGGTGCGGATGTCCATGCTAACGGGCCCGAGCGGTGTCTCATTCCACGATCAAGATCAGCCGCAAGCTTTGGACGTTCCCACGTGTACGAAAGGGCCGAAAGTACCCGGCACGGCTTACTGACCGGCCACCGGGGATCGGCCGCGGACTACTGCTCCGCCAGGGCCCTCAGCCGGCTGAGCGCGCGGTGCTGGGCGACCCGGACGGCTCCCGGGGACATGCCGAGCATCTGCCCGGTCTCCTCGGCGGTCAGTCCGACCGCGACGCGGAGCACGAGCAGTTCGCGCTGGTTCTCCGGGAGGTTGGCGAGCAGCTTCTTGGCCCACTCGGCGTCGTCGCTGAGGAGCGCGCGCTCCTCCGGGCCGAGGGAGTCGTCGGGCCGCTCGGGCATCTCGTCGGAGGGGACGGCCGTGGACCCCGGGTGGCGCATGGCGGCCCGCTGGAGGTCGGCGACCTTGTGTCCGGCGATGGCGAAGACGAAGGCCTCGAAGGGCCTGCCGGTGTCCTTGTAGCGCGGGAGCGCCATCAGGACGGCGACGCAGACCTCCTGGGCCAGGTCCTCGACGAAGTGCCGGGCGTCGCCCGGCAGCCGGTTGAGGCGGGTGCGGCAGTAGCGCAGCGCGAGCGGGTGGACCCGCGCGAGCAGGTCGTGCGTCGCCTGCGCGTCGCCCTCCACCGCCCGGTGCACGAGCGCGCCGATCTCCCCCTGCCCGGCAGGCATGGGGGACCCCACGGTCTCGTCGTCGCGCATCGCTCCATGGTGCCCCGACGCCTCGGCGTCCGTGGCACCGCGTCCGTAGTTGTGCACCGAAGCGTTATGAGCAGGTGCGCCGGAACTCATCTCCCGCGCCCTCCCGTCCCGCTCGATCGACTCGTCCCCGAGGAACTCCACATCTCAAGGATGCGGCATCGCGCCGGTAAGTGACACAAGCCGGCCCCGTCCGCTCCGCGACAATCGCGGACGGGGACGGGGAGGTGCCCGGCGACCTGCGATTCAGCGGACCAGGCCCCAGCGGAATCCGAGGGCGACCGCGTGCGCCCGGTCCGAGGCGCCCAGCTTCTTGAAGAGCCGCCGGGCGTGGGTCTTGACGGTGTCCTCGGAGAGGAAGAGCTCGCGGCCGATCTCCGCGTTGGAGCGGCCGTGGCTCATGCCCTCCAGCACCTGGATCTCGCGCGCGGTGAGGGTGGGCGCGGCGCCCATCTCGGCCGAACGGAGGCGCCGCGGGGCGAGCCGCCAGGTCGGGTCGGCGAGCGCCTGGGTGACGGTGGCCCGCAGTTCGGCGCGCGAGGCGTCCTTGTGCAGGTACCCGCGGGCGCCGGCGGCGACAGCGAGGGCGACGCCGTCGAGGTCCTCGGCGACCGTGAGCATGATGATGCGGGCGCCGGGGTCCGCGGAGAGCAGCCGGCGGACGGTCTCCACGCCGCCCAGACCGGGCATGCGTACGTCCATCAGAATCAGGTCCGAGCGGTCCGCGCCCCAGCGGCGGAGGACTTCCTCGCCGTTGGCCGCGGTCGTCACGCGCTCGACGCCGGGCACGGTCGCGACCGCGCGGCGGAGCGCCTCTCGGGCGAGCGGGGAGTCGTCGCAGACGAGAACGGATGTCATGCCTGACCTCCGCGGCTCTCGCAGCTGTAGCGCGTCACCTTGAGCCTCCAGGGCTGTACGTAATCGTCACCTGTGCGATTGACGCTCTCGGACACCTGCCCGATCGCTTGTTCCTTCAACCGCCTCCGCACTCTCAACGACGGTCACTCGAAAGAGTTACGGGTCGGACGGCACCCTTCGGCACTCTACGTGAGGGGCCGCGCACGGAGGAGAGCGACGCGGCCCTTCTGTCCACGTTCGAAAGCTATGCCCCATTTAGCGGGTTTTCTTCCCTTTTCGCGGTGTCTGTGGCTAGATTCGCAATGAGTCATATTTACATCTACTTAGACAGTAGGTGTACCGACCCGGACCCACGGGGCCCGAGGACCCCGGCCATCAGCCATCCACCCGCCCACCTATCCGTTCGACACGGTTTCAAGGGGACAAGCGCAATGGCAGATTTCTCCCGCCTTCCCGGACCCAACGCCGATCTGTGGGACTGGCAACTGCTCGCGGCCTGCCGCGGCGTCGACAGTTCCCTGTTCTTCCACCCCGAGGGAGAACGCGGCGCGGCACGGAGTGCGCGTGAGAACTCGGCGAAAGAGGTCTGCATGCGGTGCCCGGTACGCGCGGAGTGCGCGGCACACGCACTCGCCGTGCGGGAGCCCTACGGCGTATGGGGCGGCCTCACCGAGGACGAACGCGAAGAGCTCATGGGACGCGCGCGCAATCGCCTGATCACAGCGACGCCGACGACGGCGCCGACCGCGTCCGTGACGTCCATGACGACATCGGCAGCATCGACGGCATCGGCGACGGCGACAGGCCGGCCGATTGCGGAGCGCACGTGAAGGAACGTTTCCTCAACTAAGCGGCGGCGAACCCGCGCACCCGACAGGATCCGGAGCCGTGCCCACGCGCGCGAGGCGGCGCCCTACGCGCGCGTGGCGGCCCGGGTCAGCTCGTCCAGGGTGGCGGCGACGGCCGGGACCTGCGCCAGGTCGGGCAGGGTCAGGGCCACGATCTCCCGCTCCACGGCGGGCTCCACGACCACGGTCCGCGCGCCCCTGGGACGTACGGACTCGATGGCCAGCTCCGGCAGGACGGCCACTCCCAGACCGGCGCCGACCAGGCCCACCACGGCCGGGTAGTCGTCGGTGGCGAAGTCGATGCGAGGGGTGAAGCCCGCCTCCTCGCACACGTCCACGAGCTGCCGGCGACACCGCGGGCAGCCCGCGATCCACGACTCGTCGGCCAGCTCGGCGATGCCCACGGACCCGGCCCCGGCGAGCCGGTGCCCCTCGGGGACCAGGCCCACCAGGCGGTCGGCCAGGATCGGGCGGACCACCAGGTCGTCCCACTCCCCCTGGCCGTCGGCCGGCCGGCCGGCCGCGCCCGCGCCGTACCGGAAGGCGAGGGCCACGTCGCAGTCGCCCTCGCGGAGCATCTCGATCGACCGCGGCGGCTCGGCCTCGACGAGCGAGACACGGGTGCCGGGGTGCGCGGCGCGCAGCGCGGCGAGCGCGGTGGGGACGAGCGTGGAGCTGCCGCTCGGGAAGGAGACCAGCCGGACCCGGCCCGCGCGGAGCCCGGCGATCGCGGCGACCTCCTCCTCCGCGGCGGTGAGGCCGGCCAGGATGCCGGAGGCGTGGCGGACCAGGACCTCGCCCGCCTCGGTGAGGCGCATCTCGCGGCCGGTGCGGATCAGCAGCGGCGTCCCGGCGGAGCCTTCGAGGGCCTTCATCTGCTGGCTGACGGCGGGCTGGGTGCAGCCCAGTTCGCGCGCGGCGGCCGAGAAGGAGCCGGTGGCGGCGACGGCGCGCAGGACACGGAGATGACGAGCCTCGATCATGGAATCCAGCATAAGCGACTCTTGGGTGAGAGCCCAGTTTTCCGCTCCCCGCTTTGAGATGGGTGCCCGTAAAGTGCCCTCATGACCTTGCTGAGTGTGAATGTGGGCCGCGCCCGAGCCGTGGACTACACCGAGTCGGCCACCGGCCTGACCGCCATCGACAAGCGCCCCGTCGAGGGACCGGTCCGGATCGAGGCGCCCGGGGCGCTGGGCGTCGGCCGGAGCGGACTCGCCGGGGACACCGTCTGCGACCTCCGCTTCCACGGCGGCGACGACCGGGCCGCGTACGCCTTCGCGCGCGAGGACCTGGACCGCTGGGAGCAGGAGCTCGGCCGCCCGCTCGCCAACGGCTGCTTCGGCGAGAACCTCACGACCCACGGCATCGACGTGAACGGAGCCCTGATCGGCGAGCGCTGGCGGATCGGCGAGGAGGTCGTCCTGGAGGTCACCGGCGGCCGCATCCCCTGCCGTACGTTCGCCGGGTTCCTGGAGGAGAAGGGCTGGGTGAAGCGTTTCACGCAGTCGGACGCCGGTCCCGGCGCGCTGCTGCGGGTGATCGTGCCGGGCGAGATCCGGGCCGGCGACCCGGTCACGGTCGTCCACCGGCCCGACCACGACATCACCGTCGCACTGCTCCACCGCGCCGCGACCACCGAACGCGCCCTGCTGCCGCGGACGTTGGTCGCCGCAGCGTGGATGGAGTCCGGGCTCCTCGACGTCGCACGCCAGTACGCGGAGAAGTACGCGCGCGCGTAGTCGGCGGTACGCGGACAAGAGGGCCCTCGGACGGGCACTACCGTGCCCGTATGACGACTGCACTGATTACGGGCGCCACCGCGGGCATCGGGGCCGCTTTCGCACGGAGGCTCGCGGCGGACGGCCATGACGTCGTGCTCGTGGCCCGGGACGTGAAGCGGCTCCGGGAGCAGGCGACGGAGCTGCACGACCGCCACGGCATCGAGGCCGAGGTGCTCGCGGCGGACCTCGCCGAGGAGAAGGGCATCGCCGCCGTCGAGGCCCGGCTCTCGGACCCGAAACAGCCGGTGGACATGCTGGTGAACAACGCCGGCTTCGGCCACAAGGGGCGCTTCCTGGAGGTGTCCATGGCCGACGAGCTGAAGATGCTCACGGTGCACTGCGAGGCGGTGCTGCGGCTGACCTCGGCGGCCGCCGCCTCGATGAGGGAGCGCCGACGGGGGTCCGTGGTCAACGTCGCCTCGGTGGCGGCCTTCCTGCCGCGCGGTACGTACGGGGCGTCGAAGGCCTGGGTCGTGCAGTTCACCCAGGGCGCGGCGCGGGACCTGGCGGGCAGCGGCGTGCGGCTGATGGCGCTCTGCCCGGGCTTCGTGCGGACCGAGTTCCACGAGCGGGCCGGGATGGGGACGGACAACATCCCGGGCTGGATGTGGCTCGACGCGGACAAGCTGGTGACGGCGGCGCTCGCGGACCTGGACCGGGGGCGGACGCTGTCGATCCCCGACCCCCGCTACAAGGCCCTCATGGGTGTGGTGAAGCTGGCCCCGCGCGGGCTCCTCGGCGGGGTCTCCTCCAAGGCGGGCCGGAAGTACGGCCCGAAGTAGTCGGCGTGGTCGGCGTGTCCGGCCGGTTCGCCCCGCACGTCACCCGGCCGGTCCGCGCCCCCCGACCCCGCTCACCCGGCCGGTTCGTTCCAGGTCCAGCCGTGCGGTGCCGCCGTCCCACCAGGTGACGTGCAGGGTGTGACCGGTGACCCGGACGGTCGCGAGGTCGGTGACGGGCGCCGGGGCGGGCTCGGCGGTGAGCGAGGCGAGCGCGACGAAGAGCGCGGCCGGACCGCTCGTGGTGCCGTGCAGGGCGAGGACCCGGCTGCCGGGGCCCTGGAGGGTCTCCCCGGTGGGGATCTCGGTGGGCCCGCCGTCGAGGGGGTAGCCGTGCACCGGGTGCAGTTGGGCGTGCGGTCCCCCGGGGGTGGTGGCCCAGCCGGTCTGCCGCACGGGCGTCCCCACCGGGGCGCCGAGGACCAGATGGGCGCGGACCTCGGCGCGTCCGTGGGCGAGGGTCGCGGAGACGACCCGGACGCCCGGGCAGGGGGTGTGCCGGGAGGCGGCCCAGCCGGGGCCGGCGCCGGCGGGGTCGGCGGGCCCCCGGGCGGTGGGCGTCCCCCCGAACAGCAGCGCGAAGTGGTTGTCGGCGGGGGCCGGTGCGGTGGTCGGTCCG
Source organism: Streptomyces sp. adm13(2018) (assembly GCF_008042145.1). GTDB lineage: Bacteria > Actinomycetota > Actinomycetes > Streptomycetales > Streptomycetaceae > Streptomyces. The sequence goes on along the minus strand of NZ_RDBH01000141.1, from coordinate 181,981 downwards.
GTGCGGGTCGCGTAGGCGTGACGGGCGTAGCCGGGGTCGTCCTCGCCGCCCTCGGCGCTGTGCACGTGGTTGCTGCCGTGGTTGTGGAGGCGTACGAGTCCGTCGGCGGCGGTGGTCTGGACGAGCAGCCCGGCCGGGGCGAAGGGGCGTACGGTGTCGGCCCGTTCGGCGGGCAGGGCCTCCTCGGGGTCGGTCCAGGCGGGGTGGTCCGTGGGCAGGAGGAGGCCGAGGAACCCCTTGGACGCCCAGTACGGGGAGCCGGGGCCCGAGTACTCCTGGACCAGGGGCGCGTACGGGCCGTGCCAGCCGAGGGTGAGGAGCCCGTCGGGGTCCGTGGCGCCGCGGTCGAGGAAGTACCGCAGGGTGCCGGAGGCGAGGCGGCGGGTGGCGCCCGGCGTGAGCGGGGTGTGGCCGGTGAGGGCGCCCAGCCAGGGCGCGGCGGCCGCGGCGAAGCGGTAGATCAGGGAGCGCCCGTACGGCAGGGGCGCGCCGTCGGCGTCGAAGAGGTGGACGTAGTCGTCGAGGTGGGCGCGGAGGCGGGGGCCGTACCGGTCGAGGAGGTCCCGGTCCCCGGCGAGGTGGGCGTGCAGGACCGGGTAGAAGTGCAGGGCCCAGCCGTTGTAGTGGTCGAAGGCGCGGTTGTCGCCGTCGCTGTACCAGCCGGCGCCGAGGTACCAGTCCTCGACGCGGGCGAGGGAGCGGTCGACGGTGGCGGCGGCCCGCTCGGTGTCGAGGCCGGCGTCCTGGAGGAAGCCGGCGACGGTGAGGCCGAACAGCCACCAATTGTTGTCGACGGGGGACGGGCCGAGGGCGGGGCGGAGCCAGTCGGCGACGCGTTCCCGGGTGCGGTCGTCGAGCCGGTCCCAGAGCCAGGGGCGGGTGAGCCGGAGGCCGAGGGCGACCGTAGCGGCCTCCACGATCGCCTGGCGGGTGTCGGTGGTGCGGGGCCAGGAGTCCTCGTCGGCGCGTCCGGGCTCGGCGGTCCCGGCGGCGAGTCCCTCCGCGTACCGGGCGAGGTGCCCGTGCGGGTCCTCGCCGCCCGCGCCCGCGACCCGGAGCGCGGCGAGGAGGAAGGTGCGGGCCCAGCCCTCCAGGCCGTCGGAGCGGGCACCGGACCAGCTGGGGCGGGGGCCGGGCAGGTCGATCAGTCCGTACCGGGGCGAGGCGAACGGGCGGACCGCCAGGAGGAGTCGGTCGGCCGCGGCCTCCCAGTGGGCACGGGTCCAGCCGGTGTACGGGCTGAGCTCACGGTTCTCGGGCGGCGTGGGCATGATGCTCCCTGTGGCTCCCCGGGGGCTCGCCCGGGAACGTTCCCGGGCTCCCCTCGGTGACGACTCCGTCGCCGGGAATCCTGGACAGGCTCCGATCGAACGTCAAGGCATTCGGAGCGAATGATCGAATTCCCTTCCGTTCGATCATTCAGGGGCCGCTGTGATCTAAGGTCGGGGAACCACCACCACCGCGAGGGGGAACTGCGCCGTGCGCGAGAGTGCTGCCGAACGACACGACCGACTGCTGGCCCTGGTGCGCGAGCGCGGCACCGCCCGCGTCGCCGAACTGGCCGCGCGACTGGGGGTCTCCCCCGTCACCGCCCGCCGGGACGTCGAACTGCTGGCCGGCCGCGGCCTGCTCGACCGGGTCCACGGCCAGGTGTCCTGGCCCGAGCGGCGGGGCGCCCCGGGCGGCGGACGCACCGGCGAGGGCCTGGTCCTCGGCCTCCTGGCCCCCTCCGCCACGTACTACTTCGCCGAGGTCATCCGGGGCGCCCACGAGGCGGCCGCCCGCGCCGGCGCCCGGCTCGTGCTGCGCGTCTCGGACTACCGGCCGGAGGAGGACCGGGCGCGCACCGAGGGCCTGCTCGCGGCCGGCGCCGAGGGCGTCCTCGTCGCCCCCGGCTGGCGGGGCCCCGAGGACCAGCGCGCGTACGGGGACTGGCTCGCCGAACTCCCCGTGCCCACCGTGCTCCTGGAGCGCCGGGCCGAACCCGGCAGCCCGCTCGACGGCCTCGACCGGGTCGCGTCCGACCACGCCCACGGCGTCCTGCTCGCCCTGCGCCACCTGCTCTCCCTCGGCCACGCGACCCCGCTGCTCGTGGCCCGCCGGGACTCGCCGACCGCGCTCGCGGTACGCGCCGGGTACGCCGAGGCTCTGGACGCCCTGGGCCTCGCCGAGCCGCGCCCGGTCATCGACTCCGTACCGGCTGAGGCGGACGCGGAGGGCTTCGAGCGGGCCGTACGGGCGCTGCACGAGGCGGTCGGCTCGGGGCTCGCGAGCGCGGCGCTCGTCCACAACGACGTGGACGCGATCGAGATCGTGCAGCGGCTCGCCGAGCTGGGCGTCCGGGTGCCGCAGGACCTGGCCCTGATCGCGTACGACGACGAGGTCGCCGCGCTGGCCGACACCCCGCTGACGGCGGTCGCGCCGCCGAAGCGGCAGGTGGGGCGGCACGCCGCGGAACTCCTGGTGGAGCGGCTGACGGAGGGGCCCGACGAGGACGCGGCGCGGCGGCACCTGGGCCTGCTGCCGAGGCTGCGGGTCCGGGACTCGTGCGGGGCGGGCACGGCGCCGTCCGTCTGAGTTCCGATCCCGTTCGATCTGATCTTTTTTCGATCAATCAATCTTTCGCTCTTGACTTCGGTCATGAACGGTCACAGGATCACGGCCACAACCTCCCCGCCGCCCCTTCAGGAGTCGTGCCGTGACCCGTAGTTGGAGCAGAACGTCCCGCGTCATAGCCGGCACCGCCACCGCCCTCGCCGTCCTCACGGCCTGCGGCGGCGGCGGTGACGGCACAGCGAGCAGCACGGCCGGCAAGCCGGGCGAGCCCGTCACCATCACCTTCTGGGGCTGGGCCAAGGGCTCCAAGGACGTCGTCGACGCCTTCAACGCCTCCCACACCGACATCCGCGTGAAGTTCGAGGAGATCCCCTCCGGCACCGCCGGCGGCTACGCCAAGATCTCCAACGCCGTGAAGGCCGGCAACGCCCCCGACCTCGTCTCCATCGAGTACTCCTCGCTCCCCGAGTTCGTGAGCTCCGGCGCCCTCCAGGACATCGGCGGCGAGTTCACCGAGGCCGACCGCGCCAAGCTCCTCCCGCAGACCGTCGAACTCACCACCCTCGGCGGGAAGTCCTGGGCCGTCCCCTTCGACGCCGCCCCGCAGGCCTTCTTCTACCGCAAGGACCTCTTCGCGAAGTACAAGGTCCAGGTCCCCACCACCTGGGACGAGTTCAAGAAGGCCGCCGAGCAGGTCAGGAAGGCCGACGCCAAGGCCCGTATCGCCACCTTCTTCCCCGACGACCCGACCACCTTCGAGGCGATGGCCTGGCAGGCCGGAGCCCAGTGGTTCAAGGCCGAGAACGACACCTGGAAGATCGACACCACCGACCCGGCCACCACCCGGGTCGCCGGCTACTGGCAGGGCCTCCTCGACGCAGGACTCGTCCACAAGAACGCCTCCTTCAGCCCCGAGTGGACCGGCTCCCTCAAGAACGGCACCACCATCGGCTACCTCGGCGCCTCCTGGGGCGCCGGCGTCCTCAAGGGCACCCTGCCCGAACAGGACGGCAAATGGGCCGTCGCCCCCATGCCCAGCTGGGACGGCAAGCCCGCCAGCGGCATGCTCGGCGGCACCTCCTTCGCCGTGACCAAGGACAGCAGGCAGCGGGCCGCCGCCGTCACCTTCGCCGAGTGGATGTCCACCACCGAGGAGGGCGTCAAGGCCCGCATCGCCTCCGGCACCTCCTCCGCCTTCCCCGCCGCCGGCGCGCTCCGCCCCGTCGCCAAGAAGGCCTTCGACGCCGGCTACTACGGCGGCCAGGACATCTACGCCCTCTTCGAGGCCGCGGGCGCCTCCATCAGCCCCAACTGGGCCTGGGGGCCGACCACCGGCACCACCAACACCGCCATCAAGGACCACTTCGGCAAGATCAGCCAGGGCGGCCCCGGCATCACCGACGCCGTCAAGGCCGGCCACGACGCCACCGTCGCCGAACTCACCAAGCGCGGCCTGAAGGTCGAGGGCTGACCGGATGAAGGCCCGCACCCGCGCCGCCACGATCCTGCTGACGCCCTTCTTCCTGCTCTTCCTCGCGGTGATGGTGGTGCCGATCGGCTACGCGGTCTGGCTCAGCCTCTTCACCGAGAAGCAGTCCGGACTGGGCTTCGGCGGCACCGAGACCGTCTTCACCGGCCTCGACAACTACACCGCGGCGCTGGGTGACCGGGCCTTCCGCGAGGGCTTCGGCGTCCTGCTCGGATACTGCCTGCTCTACATCCCGCTGCTGCTCGCCGGAGCCCTCGGCCTCGCCCTCCTGCTCGACTCGGCGCTCGCCCGCGCCCGCCGCTTCTTCCAGCTCGCGCTCTTCCTGCCGCACGCCGTCCCCGGCATCATCGCCGCCCTGATCTGGGTCTACCTGTACACACCCCAGCTCAGCCCGGTCGTCCAGGCCATGGAGGCCGGCGGCGTCGGCTTCGACTTCTTCTCCCCCGAGGGCGCCCTGCCCTCCGTCGTCAACATCGCGCTGTGGGAGTGGCTCGGCTACAACATGGTCATCTTCTACGCGGCCCTCCAGGCCATCGACCGGTCCGTCCTCGAAGCCGCCACCGTCGACGGGGCCGGAGCCTGGCGCATCGCCTTCTCCGTCAAGGTCCCCCTCGTCAAGGCCTCGCTCGCCATGGTCGCCCTCTTCACGATCATCGGCTCCCTCCAGCTCTTCACCGAGCCGCTGATCCTCAACAAGGGCACGGGCTCCGCCGTCACCTCCACCTGGACGCCGAACATGTACGCCTACACCGCGGCCTTCGACCGCAACGACTACGGACTCGCCGCCGCCGCGTCCGTCCTCCTCGCCCTGACGGCCGCGCTGCTGTCCTTCGCGGTGACCCGGATGACCGGCCGCCGCAAGGCGGGGAAGGAGCGCACCGCATGACCGGCCGACCCCGCTCCGGCTCCGTCTGGCTCTCCAAGACCGCCGTCAACGGCGCCCTCGTCCTCGCCGTCGTCTACATGCTCTTCCCGCTGGTCTGGCTGCTGACCGCCGCCACCAAGGACGCCGGAGGACTCCTCGCCGGAAACGCCTTCTCCTTCGAGGGCTTCGACCTCGGCGGCAACCTCGACCGGCTCGCCGAGTACAACGACGGCATCTACTTCCACTGGTACGCCAACAGCCTGCTCTACGCCGGAGTCGGCGCCCTCGCCTGCTCCTTCGTCAGCGTCGCCGCCGGATACGCCTTCCACGTCTACGACTTCCGCGGCAAGGAGAAGCTCTTCGGGCTCGTCCTCCTGGGCGTCCTCGTCCCCACCACCGCGCTCGCCCTCCCCATGTACCTCCTCGCCAGCGAGATCGGCGTCGTCAACACCTACTGGGCCGTCCTCATCCCCGTCCTCGTCAACCCCTTCGGCGTCTACCTCTCCCGGGTCTTCTGCGCCGGCTACATCCCCGACGAGGCCCTGGAGGCCGCCCGCATCGACGGGGCCGGCGAACTGCGCGTCTTCTGGTCCATCGGCCTGCGCATGGTGATGCCCGGCTTCGTGACCGTCTTCCTCTTCCAGTTCACCGCCGTCTGGAACAACTTCTTCCTCCCCCTCGTGATGCTCTCGGACCAGAAGCTCTACCCGCTGAGCCTCGGCCTGTACGCGTGGAACAGCAACGCCCACGCCGAACCCGACTTCTACCCCCTCGTCGTCACCGGATCGCTGCTCGCCGTCGTCCCCCTCGTCGTCGCCTTCGTCTCCCTCCAGCGCCACTGGAAGGCCGGTCTGACGGCCGGCAGCGTCAAGTGAGGAGCCCCGGTACCACGATGCACCCGACCACCGACATCCGACCTCCGCTGCTGCTCGCGATGGGCGAGGGGGTGGCCGAACGCCTCCTCACCGACACCCACCGCGCCCGGCTCGCCGCCCTCACCCGGACCGACCCGCGGCTGATCGCCCACGACCTGACGTCCCGCGACCCCCGGACCTCCGCCGCCCTCGCCGAGGCCGAGATCCTCCTCACCTGCTGGGGAGCGACCCCGCTGACCACCGACGTACTGGACCGCGCGCCCCGCCTGCGGGCCGTGGTCCACGCGGCCGGCTCGGTCAAGCACCACATCACCGAGGCCTGCTGGGACCGCGGCCTGCGCGTCACCTCCGCCGCCGCGGCCAACGCGCTGCCCGTCGCCGAGTACACGCTCGCCGCGATCCTCTTCGCCGGGAAACGGGTCCTCGGATCCGCCCAGCGGTACGCCGAACTCCGCACCGACCACGCCTGGCTCGCCGAGTCCGCCGGCTGGGGCAACTACCGCCGCACCGTCGGCATCGTGGGCGCCTCCCGCATCGGCCGCCGGGTCATCGACCTGCTGCGCCCCTTCGACATCGAGATCCTCCTGTACGACCCGTACGTCGACGTCCCGCCCCCGGGCACGGAACTCGTGGCCGACCTCGACGAGCTGTGCGCCCGCAGCACGGTCGTCTCCGTCCACGCGCCCCAGCTCCCCGCCACCCACGGCATGATCGGCGCGCGCCAGCTCGCGGCGATGCGCGACGGGACGACCCTGGTCAACACCTCCCGGGGCTCTCTGATCGACGAGCGGGCCCTGCTCCCCCACCTGGTCTCGGGCCGCCTCCACGCGACCCTGGACGTCACCGACCCGGAGCTCCCGCCCCCGGACTCCCCGCTCTACACCCTCCCGAACGTCCTCCTCACCCCGCACGTCGCGGGCTCCCTGGGCAACGAGCTGCACCGCATGACGGACCAGGCGCTGGAGGAGGTCGCGCGGTACGTCCGCGGCGAGCCGTTCGCGGAGGAGGTACGGGCCGCGGACCTCCGGCACTCGGCGTAGCCGGAGCGGCGCCGGCGCCGGCGCTCCCGGCCCGCCGGACGCGCCCCACCCGGACCGGGGGGGGACGCCGCCGGGTACGACCGAGGCCCGGTGCCCCCGCGACGGGGGCACCGGGCCTCGGTGCTCGGTTACGTCACACGTCAGTGCGAGTGGCCGTGACCGTGGCCGTGACCGTGGTCGGCCGGCTCCTCTTCCTTCTTCTCCACCACGAGGGTCTCGGTGGTGAGGAGGAGGGAGGCGATCGAGGCGGCGTTCTCCAGCGCGGAGCGCGTCACCTTCACCGGGTCGATGACGCCGGCCTTGACCAGGTCGCCGTACTCGCCGGTCGCGGCGTTGAAGCCCTGGCCCTTGTCGAGCTCCGCCACCTTCGAGGTGATGACGTAGCCCTCGAGGCCGGCGTTCTCGGCGATCCAGCGCAGCGGCTCGACGGCGGCGCGGCGGACGACCGCGACACCCGTGGCCTCGTCGCCGGTCTTGTCGAGGTTGCCCTCCAGGACCTTGACGGCGTGGACGAGCGCGGAGCCACCGCCGGAGACGATGCCCTCCTCGACCGCGGCGCGGGTCGCCGAGATGGCGTCCTCGAGGCGGTGCTTCTTCTCCTTCAGCTCCACCTCGGTGGCGGCGCCGACCTTGATGACGCAGACGCCGCCGGCGAGCTTCGCCAGGCGCTCCTGCAGCTTCTCGCGGTCCCAGTCGGAGTCCGTGGACTCGATCTCGGCCTTGATCTGGTTGACGCGGCCCTGGACCTCGGACGAGTCGCCGCCACCGTCGACGAGGGTGGTGTCGTCCTTGGTGATGGTGACGCGGCGGGCGGTGCCGAGCACGTCCAGACCGGCCTGGTCGAGCTTGAGGCCGACCTCCTCGGCGATGACGGTCGCACCGGTGAGGGTGGCGATGTCGCCGAGCATGGCCTTGCGGCGGTCGCCGAAGCCGGGGGCCTTGACGGCCACGGCGTTGAACGTGCCGCGGATCTTGTTCACGACCAGGGTCGACAGGGCCTCGCCCTCGACGTCCTCGGCGATGATCAGGAGCGGCTTGCCGCCACCGGCCTGGATGACCTTCTCCAGGATGGGGAGCAGGTCCTGGATCGAGGAGATCTTGCCCTGGTTGATCAGGATGTACGGGTCGTCGAGGACGGCCTCCATACGCTCCTGGTCGGTCACCATGTACGGGGACAGGTAGCCCTTGTCGAAGGCCATGCCCTCGGTGAAGTCGAGCTCCAGGCCGAAGGTGTTGGACTCCTCGACGGTGATGACACCGTCCTTGCCGACCTTGTCCATCGCCTCGGCGATGAGCTCGCCGACCTGCTGGTCCTGCGCGGAGAGCGCGGCGACGGCGGCGATGTCGGACTTGTCCTCGATCGGGCGCGCGGTGGCGAGCAGCTCGTCGGAGACGGCCTTGACGGCGGCGTCGATGCCCTTCTTCAGGGCGGCCGGGGAGGCACCCGCGGCGACGTTGCGCAGACCCTCGCGGACCAGGGCCTGGGCGAGCACGGTGGCGGTGGTGGTGCCGTCACCCGCGATGTCGTTGGTCTTGGTCGCCACCTCCTTCACCAGCTGGGCGCCGAGGTTCTCGTACGGGTCCTCGATCTCGACCTCGCGGGCGATCGTGACACCGTCGTTGGTGATGGTGGGGGCGCCGAACTTCTTGTCGATGACGACGTTGCGGCCCTTGGGGCCGATCGTCACCTTCACCGTGTCGGCAAGCTTGTTGACGCCGCGCTCAAGGGCGCGACGGGCGTCCTCGTCGAACTTCAGGATCTTCGCCATGGGAGCGGTTCAGCCCTCTCGGAATCGGGGTGGAACGAACCGCGCCCCGGGGCGCCTGGAAGGGGCCTCGGGGCGCAGCTCTGAGCATCTGCTGGGTGCTCGGTACTTCGGTGCTTCGGTACGTCGGTGAATTACTTCTCGACGATCGCGAGCACGTCGCGAGCCGAGAGGACGAGGTACTCCTCGCCGTTGTACTTCACCTCGGTGCCGCCGTACTTGCTGTACAGCACGATGTCGCCGGTCTTGACGTCGAGCGGCAGACGCTCGCCGTTCTCGAAGCGGCCCGGGCCCACGGCCAGGACGACGCCCTCCTGGGGCTTCTCCTTGGCGGTGTCCGGGATGACCAGGCCAGAGGCGGTGGTCTGCTCGGCGTCGAGCGGCTGGACCACAATGCGGTCCTCGAGCGGCTTGATGGCAACCTTGGAGCTGGTGGTCGTCACGATCCGACCTCCCCCTTCGGAGATCTCGGGGTCAACTGTCTGAGGGGGCGACCAGATGGATCCGTCGTCGCGGGTGCCGGACCTGCCAGTCGCTCAGTTGGCACTCTCCAGTGGTGAGTGCCAGTGCCGAGACTATGACCGCGATTAGCACTCGGTCAAGCGGAGTGCCAATTCATCACTCGTGGCGGTTCCGTCGGGGCGGGTGACGGGCCTCAGCGGCCCTGCGTTCCCGGAACCCGCGGCAGCTCCGCCGAGGCCCGGCCGGCCGGCGGCTCGGGCTCGGCGCCGTGGGGGCCGACGCGCTCCACGGCCTTCCGGCCGAGCCGCTCGATCGGGTCCACGGTGGAGGCGCAGCCGGTCAGGCCGAGCACGAGCAGCGCGGTCAGCAGGGCGGGCGCGCGGCGCCGGCTCACACGTAGTCCTCGAGGCGGGCGACCGCGTACCCCTTGGCCGTGATCACGTTCATCACCCGGCGGACCATGTCCGCCATGCTGCCCTTCCAGTCCTCCTTGCCCCGGAAGTGGGTGAGGACGATGTCGCCGGGGTGCAGGTCGCGGTCCCACTCGCGCCACTCCATGTGGTCGGGGAAGGCCTCCGCCGCCCACAGCGGGACGGCCTTCACGCCGCAGGTCCTGGCGGCGCGCAGGGTGTCCTCGTTGTAGTTGCCGTACGGCGGGCGGAAGAGCGGCGGCCGCTTGCCGAATCGTTTCTCGATGACGTCCTGCATGCCGCAGATCTCGCGCTTCTGCTGCGCGTACGAGAGTCCGGGCAGGTAGCGGTGGTTGAGGGTGTGGTTGTGCAGGGACACCCCGCCCTCCTGCGACTTCTGCATCCGCGCGAAGTAGTCGTAGTCGTCCTTGACGACGTAGTCGCTGAGGAAGGCGCTGTAGGGGATCCGCAGCTCCTTCATCATCCGCAGCAGCTCGGGGTCCTTCTCCGCACCGTCGTCGATCGTCAGGAAGACGATCTTCTGCTTGGTCGGGACGGTGGTGAAGACGGGCGGCAGGCCCTCGCCGTCCGTCTCGAATCCCTTGCGGGTGGTGATCACCGGCTTGGTGACGGGCGGCGCCGGGGCTTCCAGCGGTGCCTTGGCCAGGCCCCACCTCTTCGCGGCGGCCAGCCGGGCGGTGCGCTGCGCGCGGACCTTCTCGACGTACGCGCTGAGCGCGCCGGCCGCCCCCTGCTGCGCCTGGCCCGGCGCCTGCTGGCCGGCGGCGGGCGCGGGGGCGGTGCGGTCCGGCCCCGCGCCTTCGGCGCAGCCGGAGGCGGCGGAGGCGAGGACGGCGACGACGAGGGCGGCGCCGAGCACCCTGGAGGAACCGTGCACACCATGTGCCATCTTTTATTCCTTTTGTCGTACGAGTCGTATGGCGCCGCATCCTGTCAGCGCGGGAGCCCCGGACCGGGTACGACACCGCCGTACGCGCCCCCGGTCCCCCGGCCGGCCCACAGCACCGCAGGGCCCACAATGGGACGGGTGACCGACCTCGCCTCCTTCGCCCCGCTGCTCGCCCCCGAGGGGCAGGCCCTCCTCGACGCCCTGCGCGACCACGACCCCGCCCAGGAACTGGCGGTCGTCTCCCGGCTGCGCCGGGACCACCCCGCGGAGCTGGTCACGGCCGCGATCGGGCAGGCGCGGCTGCGGCAGCGGGCCGTGGCGAAGTTCGGCACGCAGGACGCGTACCGGATGTACTTCACGCCGAACGGCGTCGAGCAGTCCACGCGCGCCTCGGTCGGCACGTACCGCGCCGCCCGGATGAAGGCGCTGGGCATCCGGAGCGTCGCCGACCTCTGCTCCGGGATCGGCGGCGACGCCCTCGCGCTGGCGCGCGCCGGGATCTCCGTCCTGGCCGTGGACCGCGACCCGCTGACGGCGGAGGTCGCCCGCGCCAACGCCGAGGCGCTCGGCCTCGCTGACCTCGTCGAGGTCCGCTGCGCGGACGTGACCGAGATCGACACCACCCCGTACGACGCGGTCTTCGTCGACCCGGCCCGGCGCGGGGGCCGGGGCCGGATCTTCGACCCCGAGGCGTACTCCCCGCCGCTCTCCTGGGCCGTCGGGGCGGCCCGCGGCGCCCGGTACGCGGCGCTCAAGGTGGCCCCGGGCATCCCGCACGAGGCCGTCCCCGAGGAGGCCGAGGCCGAGTGGATCTCGGACGGCGGGGACGTCAAGGAGGCGGTCCTCTGGTTCGGCACCGAGCCGGGCGCCCGCCGTGCCACCCTGCTGCCCTCCGGGGCCGGACTCACCGGCCGCGGACTGCCGGACCCGGCGGTCCGCCCGGTCGGCCGCTACCTCTACGAGCCGGACGGCGCGGTCATCCGCGCGCACCTGGTCGCCGAGCTGGCGGAGGAGCTGGACGGCGGCCTGGTCGACGAGACGATCGCGTACATCACGGCGGACGCACTGGTCCCGACGCCGTACGCCGCCGCGTACGAGATCACCGACGAACTGCCCTTCAACCTGAAGCGGCTGAAGGCGCTGCTGCGGGAGCGCGAGGTCGGCACCCTCACGGTGAAGAAGCGCGGCTCGGCGGTCGAGCCGGAGGAGATCCGCCGCAGGGTGAAGCCGAAGGGCCCGAACGCGGCGACCGTCCTGCTGACCCGGGTCGCCGGAGCCCCGACCATGCTGATCGGCCACCCGGCGGTCACCGGTCGCTGAGCCCGCCCGTCCGGGGGCTCTCAGGGCGACGACGGGCGGCTCAGGGGCGGCGCCGACGGGCGGTTCACGGCGACGCCGACGGGCCCGCTCACGACGACGCCGACGGCCCGCGGCCCGTCAGTCGCACCGCGAAGCGGTAGTGGCCGATCGCCTTCGCCAGACCCGTCAGGCCGGTCACCCAGAAGATCATGGCGACGCCCATGCCGTAGACGACCAGACCGTAGCCCTCGTGCGAGCCGACACCGGCCGGGACCGCGAAGCCCAGCCAGAGTCCGGTCCCGGCCATCGCGAACGACAGCAGCAGCCAGCAGGCGGAGCGGACCGGGGCGCGCAGCCGGGCGTCCGTCGGCCCGTGCCGGTCCAGGGCCGCCCACTGCACGAGGAGTCCGCGGACCGTCCGGTCGCGCCGCAGGCCCGCGACCGTCAGCCACACGGCCGGGACCAGGGCGCCGACGCCGAGGACCGCGGTGAAGAGCCCGGTCAGCAGCATCAGCGGGTCGCCGTCGGGCCGTCCCACCGCGATGACCAGGACGCCGACCAGCCCCCAGCCCAGCTGGAGCAGCAGGAACCCGAGCAGGAACATCGCGAGCCGCGGGCCGCCGAGCAGCCGGCGGCCGAGTTCGTCGAGGGCCAGCGCCCGGTCGGCGAGCCGCGCCTCCCGGTCGGGCCAACTCCGCAGTTCGGCGGGCGGGGGCGGCGGGGGCAACGGATTGCGCGGGGACATGCCAAAACCCTACGGGGTGTCACCCCGGGTCCGACTCCCGCATCCTCCCCCGCAGCAGCGCCCGTTCGCTCTCGTTTCGGGTGAGGTCCGCCGCCCGCTCGAACTCCGCCCGCGCCTCGGCCGCCCGCCCGAGGCGGGCCAGCAGGTCGCCGCGGACGCTCGGCAGCAGGTGGTAGCGGGCCAGGTCCGGTTCGGCGGCGAGGGCGTCGACGATCGGCAGGGCCGCCGCGGGCCCCTCGGCCATCGAGACGGCGACCGCGCGGTTCAGCTCGACGACCGGCGAGGGGGTCAGGACGCCCAGCCTCCCGTACAGCGCGGCGATCGTCGCCCAGTCCGTCTCCGCGTACGACGCGGCCCGGGCGTGCAGGGCGGCGATGGCCGCCTGGAGGGCGTACGGGCCGTACGAGCGGCCGTCCCCGGCCCGTTCGAGCGCCGCGTACCCGCGCCGGATCAGGAGCCGGTTCCAGCGCCGCCGGTCCTGGTCGGCGAGCAGGACCGGCCGCCCGTCGGCCCCCGTCCGCGCCGCCGTCCGGGAGGCCTGGAGCTCCAGCAGGGCGGCGAGCCCCTGCGCCTCGCCCTCCTGGGGGACGAGCGCGGCGAGGACGCGGGCGAGCCGCAGCGCGTCCTCGCAGAGGCCCGGCCGCAGCAGGTCGTCGCCGGCGGTCGCCGCGTACCCCTCGTTGAAGATCAGGTAGACGACCTCCAGGACGGAGCCGAGCCGGGCCGCCCGGTCGGCTCCGTAGGGCACCTCGAACGCGACGCCCGCCTTCGCGAGCGCCCGCTTGGCGCGGGTGATCCGCGCCGCGACGGTCGCCTCCCGTACGAGGAAGGCGCGGGCGATCTCGTCCGTGCGGAGCCCGCCGACGAGCCGCAGGGTGAGGGCGGCGCGGGCCTCGGGCGAGAGCACCGGGTGACAGGCGGTGAAGATCAGCCGCAGCACGTCGTCGTCGATGTCCCCGGGCTCGGCGGGCTCGGGGTCGTACGACTCCTCCACGAGCGTCCGGCCCACCTCCGCGAGCTTGCGCGCGTAGGTCTCACGGCGCCGCACGAGGTCGACGGCCCGGTGCTTGGCCGCGGCCGTCAGCCAGGCTCCCGGGCGGTCCGGGACGCCGGTCAGCGGCCACTGCTCCAGGGCGGCGACGAGCGCGTCCTGGGCGATCTCCTCGGCGATGCCGACGTCGCGGACGATCCGCGCCACGGTGGCGATGATCCGCGCCGACTCCATCCGGAAGACCGTCTCCAACGTCTCCTCGACCGTCTGTGCCGTCACGCCTCACATGACAGCACAGGACGGCACGGGAACGCACAGACGGCACAGACGGCACAGACGGGCCGCGGAACCGGTTCAGCCCTCCGGCATCTCCTCGACCTCGCGGACCTCCAGACCGACCTTCCAGTGCGGCGGGTGCACGGCGAGGAACCGCTTCCCCCACTCGACGGCCTCGGCCATGTCCTTGCACTGGAGCATCGCGTAGCCGCCGACGACCTCCTTGGTCTCGGTGAACGGCCCGTCGGTGAACGACAGGCTCCCGTCCGACCAGGTGATCCGGGTGGACTCGGCGGTCGGCCGCAGCCCGGCGGTGTCGACCATGGCACCGGCCTTGGTGATCTCCTCGAAGAGGGCGCCCATCCGCTCCTCGAAGCCGGGGTCGGCGCTCTCCATGTCGATGGTGTTCTCCTCGATGCGGACGAGGGACAGGAAGCGGGGCATGACGACTCCTCGATGACGCGGTGGCGGGGCCGTTCCCCGCCTTCCACACATACGTCGAACGGGAACGCGCCGCATCGACGACCCGCGGGATTCTTTTTCTAGACGTAGTCCTCCAGGCGCGCCACGGTGAAGCCCTGCTCCTGGATGCGGCGCAGCATCGTCGCCGTCATCTCCGTCATCGTGCGGCCCTTGAGCTCGGACGGACCGCGGAAGTGGGCCAGGATGATGTCGCCGGGGTGCAGCTTCCGGTCGCCCCGCTGGTACTGCATGTTCTTGATCTGCATGGACTCGCGCCACAGCACGATCGCGTCGACGCCGCAGGTGCCGGCCGCCGTGCGCGTGGCCTCGTTCCAGTTGCCGTAGGGCGGGCGGAAGAGGCGGGGGGTCGTGCCGTACCGCTCCGCGAGCCTCTTCTGCTGGCCGCAGATCTCCCGGCGCTGGGCGCCCGGGGAGAGGGTGCGCAGGTTCGGGTGGGTCAGGGTGTGGTTGGCGAGGCCGTGGCCCTGGGCGACGAGCGGGGTGAAGTACCCGTAGTCGGTGCGGACGGCCGCGTCGGTGAGGAACATCGTGACCGGGACCTCGAGGTCCCGCATCATCCGGACGAAGGCGGGGTCCTTCTCCGCGCCGTCGTCGATCGTGATGAAGACGATCTTCTCGGTGGTGGGTATGTCGCTGATGACGGGCACCGGGGCGCCCGGCTTCCGGACCACCGGCTTGACCTTCGGCGGGGCGGGCGGGGCGGCGAGGGGCTTGAGGCCCCACTTCCGGTAGGCCGCGGCCGAGCCCCCCGAGGCCTCGGGCGCCCGGTGCCCGGTGGACGGCGGGGACGAC
>NZ_RDBH01000141.1:159705-166922 GCF_008042145.1 Streptomyces sp. adm13(2018) | reverse complement strand
GCGGCCGGGGGCTCCGCCGCCGCGCAGCCGGTCACCAGGAGGGCGGCGGCGGTCAGCGCCGCCCACAGCGCGATCGTCTTCTTCACGCGCTGTGGGATGCCCGAACAGCTCGAAAGGTTGCTCTATTTTCGTTCGGGTGTCGCCGTATCGCCCCCGGCCGCTCGTCGTGCGTCGCCCGGCGGCTATTCGACCGACTCGAAGCGCCAGCGGTGGACCGGGCGGGTGATGAGCTCCGCGTCCGGCTCCGGCAGCTCGGGCAGCTCGGCGTCGAAGGTCTCCGCCTCCCACCAGGTGAGGACGAGGACCCGGTCCTGCGGGGCCCGGAGGACCTCCCGGCGGACCGGCTCACGGGCCAGGACCCGCGCCCGGGCCCATTCGAGGAGCTCGGCGCCCCGGCCCTGCGCGGCCCGCGCCTCCCACATGAGGGTGAGCCTCATGAGTACAGGTTCTCCTTGCTGACCTCGTGCACGTGATCGTGATCGTGGGAGTGGCCGTGCGCGTGCGCGCCCGGCACGTGCGGGTCCGTCACCGGCAGCGACGAGTCCGCCGACAGTTCCAGGTCGGAGGCGGCCCGGTTGCGGGCCACCATCTCGGAGCCGAGGGCCGCGACCATCGCGCCGTTGTCCGTGCACAGTCCGGGCCGGGGCACCCGCAGCCGAATCCCGGCCCGCTCGCAGCGCTCCTGGGCCAGTGCCCGGAGCCGCGAGTTGGCGGCGACGCCGCCGCCGATCATCAGGTGGTCGACGCCCTCGTCCTTGCAGGCCCGGACGGCCTTGCGGGTGAGGACGTCCACGACGGCCTCCTGGAAGGACGCGGCGACGTCCCGCACCGGCACCTCCTCGCCGGCCGCCCGCTTGGCCTCGATCCAGCGGGCCACGGCGGTCTTGAGGCCGGAGAAGGAGAAGTCGTACGCCGGGTCCCGGGAGCCGCTCAGACCGCGCGGGAACGCGATCGCGGCCGGGTCGCCCTCCCTGGCGAGCCGGTCGATGACCGGGCCGCCGGGGAAGCCGAGGTCGAGAACGCGGGCGATCTTGTCGAAGGCCTCGCCCGCCGCGTCGTCGATGGTGGCGCCCATCGGGCGCACGTCGGAGGTGATGTCGGAGGAGAGCAGCAGCGAGGAGTGCCCGCCGGAGACCAGCAGGGCCATCGTCGGCTCGGGCAGCTTCCCGTGCTCCAGCTGGTCGACGCAGATGTGCGAGGCCAGGTGGTTGACGCCGTAGAGCGGCTTGCCGAGGGCGTACGCGTACGCCTTGGCCGCCGACACGCCGACGAGCAGCGCGCCCGCGAGGCCGGGGCCCGCCGTGACGGCGATGCCGTCGAGGTCCTTCGCGGAGACGCCGGCCGTCTTCAGGGCGCGCTCGATCGTCGGGACCATCGCCTCCAGGTGGGCGCGGGAGGCGATCTCGGGCACGACCCCGCCGAAGCGGGCGTGGGTGTCGACGCTGGACGCGACGGCGTCCGCGAGGAGCGTGGTCCCGTGGACGATGCCGACGCCGGTCTCGTCGCAGGAGGTCTCGATGCCGAGTACGAGCGGTTCGTCAGCAGCCATCAGAATCAGTCTCAGTTCCTTGAACGGTCAGTCGCATCACGAGCGCGTCGACGTTCCCGGGCTGGTAGTAGCCGCGCCGGAAACCGATGGGCTCGAAGCCGAAGCGCTCGTACAGCTTCTGGGCCCGGGTGTTGTCCACGCGCACTTCGAGGAGCACCTCTTCGCACTCGAAGGCGGTGGCGTGGTGGAGCAGGTCGGTGAGGAGCCGGGCGCCGAGTCCGGTGCCCCACTGGTCGCGGGAGACGGCGATCGTCTGGACGTCGCCGAGCCCGCCGGCCGCGGCGAGCCCGGCGTAGCCGACGATCGCGCCGCCCGCGGTCTCCGCCACGAGGTAGCGGCGGGTGGCCCGCGGGCCGCGCGCGTGCGCGAGTTCGGACCAGAACATCCCCGCCGACCAGGCGTCCTCGGGGAACAGCTCGTCCTCCAGGGCCAGCACCGGTGCGATGTCCCACCAGCGCATCTCGCGCAGTTCCACGGCCCCGGTCACTGGGGAGTGACCACCTTGTAGTTCTTCGGCACCTGGGCGTCGGGGCGGCGCAGGTACATCGGCAGCGGGTCGAGGAAGCCGCCGTCCCCGGCCGCGAGCCGCTCCGCGGCGAGCGCGGCGAGCGCGGCCGCCGACTGGTGCTCGGGGTCGCGGGCGTCGGGGAACGCCTCGGGGTAGAGGCGGGCGCCCGCGCCGACGACGGGGAGGCCGGCGAGCCGCTCGGCGATCCCGGCGGGCCGGTCGACGGCCGCGTCGGTCACCCGCGTGCGGGAGTCCTCGTACCGCGCCCAGTAGACCTCCTTGCGGCGCGCGTCCGTGGCGACGGCGAAGGGCTCGTCGATCCCGGAGGCGTAGGCGAGGCCGTCCAGGGTGCACAGGCCGTGCACCGGCACGCCGAGCGCGGAGGAGAAGGTCGCGGCGGTGACGAGGCCGACCCGGAGGCCGGTGTACGGCCCGGGGCCGACGCCGACGACGATCCCGGTGACCGCGTCGAGCTTCAGCCCGGCCTCCTTGAGGACCCGGTCGACGGCGGGCAGCAGCAGCTCCCCGTGACGGCGGGCGTCGACCTGCTCCGACGAGGCGAGGACGGCCTCGCCGTCGTGGAGGGCGACGGTGACGGCGGGGGTGGCGGTATCCATGGCGAGCAACAGCACGCGAACAGCCTACGGCTCCCGGGCACGCTGCCCCGCCGCTCGCTCGCCCTGCTGCTACCGTCACCCTTCGATACGTTCGTACGAGAGGTGGGCACGGTGGCACGGAGCAGCTCGGGATTCGTGGCCGGGCTCACGGCGGCGGCCGTCGCCGCGGTCTGCTTCCTGGCCTACCAGGCCTCGGCGAACGCCCCGGCCGACGTCTCGGCCGCGCCCCGGACCCCCGGCACCTCCGCCCCCTCGGTCTCCCCGAGCGGCGGCCCGAAGCAGCCGGCGAAGAACCCCCTGGCGGTACCGGCGGCCTCCGGCACCGGCGAGCGCGTCGTGTACTCCCTCGGCGAGCGCCGGGTCTGGATCGTCGCCGCGGACGGCAAGGCCGGCCGGACGTTCCCGGTGATGGCGAGCACGGTGGACCCGGCACCCGGCTCGTACAGCGTGACGTCCCGCTCGGGCTCGGTCCGCGGCTCGGACGGCGTGCAGATCGAGCACGTGGTGCGGTTCACGACGGCCCAGGACGTGGCGATCGGCTTCAGCGCGGCGGTCGACGGCTCGACGCCGAGCCCGGACCCGGCGCGGAAGACCGGCGGCATCCGCATGAAGCGGGCCGACGGGGACGCGCTGTGGACGTTCGCGGTGATCGGCGCGAAGGTCGTCGTCGTCCCGTAGCCACGGGCACCCGCGAGCGAAGCCGCCTGCCCGGGGGGCACCCCCGGGCCGCGAGCGGGCCACCGCCTGACGGGCCCCCGACAGGCCCTACGCCGCTCTGCCGCGCACGACCCGCGTGATCCGCTCGACCTGCCCGGCCCTCGCTCCGCGCTCCTCCTCCACCTGGCCGGGGAACCGGCCCGGCGGGGTCGACACGGCGCGGGCCGCCGCGCAGGATGCCAGCAGTTCACTCATCGAGACGTGGTCCCGGACGGGTTCCGCGCGCTTCGGCGTCGCCATGCATGCCTCCCGTAGGTTAGGTTCACCTAACCAGATCGTGCATCCATGTCACCACGGCACGTGCGAACGGCGCAACACCTTCCCGACACGTTGTCGGAAACTACGTACCACCGTGGGTCCGGCATACCGCCGGTCAGAGCAGACCCAGGTCCTCCTCGGCCCAGCGCGCGCCGATCCCGCGCAGCTCGACCGTGCGCCGGTCGTCCTCGGTGTCGCCCGTCACCCGGTGGATCAGCAGGTGCAGCCGGTCGTCCGTGAGCTCCTCGACCTTCCCGTCGCCCCACTCGACGACCACGACGGAGTCGTGCAGCGAGACGTCCAGGTCGAGGTCCTCCATCTCGTCGAGACCGCCGCCGAGTCGGTACGCGTCGACGTGCACCAGGGCCGGACCGCCGACCAGGGACGGGTGGACGCGGGCGATCACGAAGGTCGGGGAGGTGACGGCGCCGCGCACGCCGAGGCCCTCGCCGAGGCCCCGGGTGAGGGTGGTCTTCCCGGCGCCGAGTTCACCGGTGAGCATGACGAGGTCCCCGGGGCGGAGGATCTTCGCGAGACGGCGGCCGAGCTCCTGCATCTGCTGGGGGGAGTCGATGGCGAGGGTCGCGCCGGAGACGGGCGGGTGCGCTGCTTCCATACCCGCCAACTTAGCCGTTGCGGGTGTCCGGCCTCACCGTCGCGGCGGCCGCCGCCGTGTCCGGGACGGCCCCCGCCCGGACGAGCAGGTCGGCGAGGCGGTCGGTGACCGCCTCCGGGTGCTCCAGCATCACCAGATGGCCGCCGTCGGGGACGATGACCAGCTCCGCGTCCGGGAGGAGGTCGGCGATGGCCTCGGTGTGCGAGCTGGGGGTGACCAGGTCGTGGTCGCCGGCGAGCGCGAGCACCGGGACGCCGGCGAACACCGGCAGGGCGGCCGCCTTGTCGTGCTCGGCGAAGGCCGGATAGAAGGCGGCGACGACATCGATGGGGGTGGACTCGATCATCCGCTCGGCGAAGCGGGCGACGGCGGGATCCACGTCCTTCGAGGAGAACGAGTACTTCTTGATCAGCCCGGCGAACAGGTCCGCGGTCGCCCGCCGGCCCCGCTCCACCAGCTCTGCCTGCGAGCCGAGCGCCCGCAGCACGCCGGGCAGCACCCACCGGACGGCGTTGACGCCGGCGATCGGGAGGCCGTACGAGACCTCGCCGAGCTTTCCGGCGGACGTACCGACGAAGGCGACGCCGACGACCCGTTCGCGGACGAACTCCGGGTACCGGTCCGCGAGCGCCATGATCGTCATGCCGCCCATCGAGTGCCCGACGAGGACGATCGGGCCCTCGGGAGCGGCGGTGTCGAGGACCGCCTTGAGGTCGCGGCCCAGCTGGTCGATGGCGACGGGCACCGCGTCGGCGCCCGACTGGGCGACGCCCTGACCCGAGCGGCCGTGGCTGCGCTGGTCCCAGTGGACGGTGCGGACGAGACCGCTCAGCGCGGCCCGCTGGAAGTGCCAGGAGTCCTGGTTGAGGCAGTAGCCGTGACTGAAGACGACCGTGACGGGGGCGGGCTCCTTGCGCCCGAAGAGCCGCCGCCGGCGGGCGGGCGGGGTGTCCGGCGCCACCTCGTCGACCTCGTAGTACAGGACGGTCGAGTCGTCGGCGAGGGCCCGGCCGGGGGTCCCGCGCAGCCCGCCGTACGGGCCGGTGGAGTCGAGGGCGAGCCGTGCCTTCTGCCGTACGGAACGGCCGACGGTGAGCCGCTCGACGGCCACCCCGGCGGCGGCTCCCGCCGCCAGGACGCCTATCGCGGCGCCGGCGAATCCGGCGCGGCGCCAGGTGCCGGTGCTGCTGGACTCGCCCATGAACCCCCCTCTACTCGCCCAGGTACACGCGCGGGACGCGCGCGCCGATCCGGGTGACGATCTCGTACGCGATGGTGTCGGCGGCCACCGCCCAGTCCTCGGCGGTCGGCTCCCCCCGGTCGCCGGGGCCGAACAGCACGGCCTCGGTGCCCGGCGCGGGCACCTCACCGCCCAGGTCGACGACGAACTGGTCCATGGCGACGCGCCCGGCCACGGTGCGGACGGTGCCGTCGACGAGGACGGGGCCCCGGCCGGAGGCGTGCCGGGGGACGCCGTCGGCGTAGCCCAGCGGGACCAGACCGAGGGTGGTCTCCTCGTCGGTGACGTAGTGGTGGCCGTAGCTGACGCCGTGGCCGGCCGGGACCTGCTTGACCAGGGCGACGCTCGCCTTGAGCGACATCACCGGCCGCAGCCCCAGCTCGGCGGAGGTGCCCAGCTCCGGGCTCGGGGACACGCCGTACAGCGCGATGCCCGGCCGGACCAGGTCGAAGTGGGACTCGGGGAGCGTCAGGGTGGCCGGCGAGTTGGCGATGTGCCGGACCTCGGGCCGGACACCGGCCTTCTCGGCGTGGTCGAGCATCGTGCGGAAGACGTCGAGCTGCGCGGCGATGGAGGGGTGGTGCGGCTCGTCCGCACAGGCGAAGTGCGACCAGAGGCCGGTGACCTTGACGAGCCCCTCCGCCTCGGCGTCGACGGCCGCCCCGACCAGCTCGGGCCAGTCGGCGGGCTGGCAGCCGTTACGCCCGAGGCCGGTGTCGGCCTTCAGCTGGATACGCGCGGTGCCGCCGGTCCTCCGGGCCGCCTCGACGACCTCCTCCAGGGCCCACATGCCGCTCACGGACATGTCGAGACCGGCCTCGATGCCCTGGTCCCAGGGGTCGCCGGGGGTCCAGAGCCAGCACATGACGGGGACGCCGGTGATCCCGGCGGCGCGCAGCGCGAGAGCCTCGTGCGGGGTGGCCGTACCGAGCCAGTCCGCACCGGCGTCCAGGGCCGCGCGGGCACAGCGCACCGCGCCGTGTCCATACGCGTCGGCCTTGACCACGGCCATGATCCGGACGTGGGGGGCGACGCGGGCGCGCAGCGTGCGGAGGTTGGCACGCAGGGCACCGAGATCGATCTCGGCACGGGCTCTGCGGGGCGGCGGTGTCTCAGTCATCGCGCACAGTCTCTCAGGTGTCGGCTCCAGGACCGCTTTCCCCGGCTGTAGACCCGGTCACCCTGGCGCGCCAAGCCCCGGGATCCCCGGCCGGAACCGCCAGGACCGCGACCACCACCGGGCGTGGCGAGCGGCCACGAGCGGCGACCAGGAACCGACGGCCGTACGACCGTCACCGCCGACCACTCCCGGCCGACGCCACCGCCACCCCGGCCCGCGCGCCCGCGCCGCCCCGGCCACTCCCAAGCGACGTCACGGCCACCCGGCGTGGCGAGCCGCCCGCGAACGACGGACACGAACCGACGCCCCCACCGACGCACCGGACCGGGCCTGGCCTGGCCGCCCCGGGCCGGGCCGGGGCCTGCGGACGCCGGCCGCCCCCGCGCGGGGCCTGGCACCGCCACCCCGGCCCGCGCGCCCGCGCCGCCCCGGCCACTCCCAAGCGACGTCACGGCCACCCGGCGTGGCGAGCCGCCCGCGAACGACGGACACGAACCGACGCCCCCACCGACGCACCGGACCGGGCCTGGCCTGGCCGCCCCGGGCCGGGCCGGGGCCTGCGGACGCCGGCCGCCCCCGCGCGGGGCCTGGC
>NZ_RDBH01000141.1:124410-159605 GCF_008042145.1 Streptomyces sp. adm13(2018) | reverse complement strand
CCACACCCCCACCCCCAGGGGCTTGACGCGCCCCCCAATCCAACTTAGGTTTGCCTTACCTAAGTGCGCGACACTCTGTAACCCGACGCCGGCCCTGGCAGTCGCGCACACGGCCTCGGGGCCCGGTCGCCTTCCGGCAGCCGGGCCCCGAGCTCGTACACCCATCCTCCGCGACCGCGGCTCACGCCTCGGCGATCACCACCGCGGACGCCACCCCCGCGTCATGGCTCAGCGAGACGTGCCAGTGCTTCACACCCAGCGCCTCCGCCCGCGCCGCCACCGTCCCGGTCACCCGCAGCCGCGGCTGCCCCGTGTCCTCGACGTACACCTCGGCGTCCGTCCAGTGCAGCCCGCCCGGCGCGCCGAGCGCCTTCGCGAGGGCCTCCTTGGCCGCGAACCGCACCGCCAGCGACGCGGGCCCGCGCCGCTCGCCGCTGGGGAGCAGCAGCTCGCTCTCCAGGAAGAGCCGCTGGAGCAGCCCCGGTGTCCGTTCGATCGACGCGGCGAACCGGTCGATCTCCGCCACGTCGATCCCCACCCCAATGATCATTTCCCACTCACTCCACGGTCACGGACTTCGCCAGGTTGCGCGGCTGGTCGACCTCGTTGCCCCGCGCGGTGGCGAGCTCGCAGGCGAAGACCTGGAGCGGCACCGAGGAGACCAGCGGCTGGAGCAGCGTAGGCGTCGCGGGGATGCGGACGAGGTGGTCGGCGTACGGGACGACCGCCTCGTCGCCCTCCTCGGCGATCACGATCGTGCGGGCGCCGCGGGCCCGGATCTCCTGGATGTTGGAGACGATCTTGTCGTGCAGCACCGAACGGCCCTTCGGCGAGGGCACGACCACGACGACGGGCAGGTCCTCCTCGACGAGCGCGATCGGTCCGTGCTTGAGCTCGCCGGCGGCGAAGCCCTCGGCGTGCATGTACGCCAGTTCCTTGAGCTTCAGGGCGCCCTCCAGCGCGACCGGGTAGCCGACGTGCCGGCCGAGGAAGAGGACGGTGTCCTTGTGGGCGAGCGAGCGGGCGAGGGCCCGGACGGGCTCCATGGTCTCCAGGACCCGCTCGACCTCGTCGCCGATCCGGGCCAGCTCGCGGACGACGGCCTGGATCTCGTCGCCCCACTTGGTGCCGCGGACCTGCCCGAGGTAGAGCGCGAGGAGGTAGCAGGCGACGAGCTGGGTGAGGAACGCCTTGGTGGAGGCGACCGCGACCTCGGGCCCGGCGTGGGTGTAGAGGACGGCGTCGGACTCGCGCGGGATCGTCGACCCGTTGGTGTTGCAGACGGCGAGCACCTTGGCGCCCTGCTCGCGCGCGTGCCGCAGCGCCATCAGCGTGTCCATCGTCTCGCCCGACTGGGAGATCGCGATGACGAGGGTGCGCTGGCCGAGGATCGGGTCCCGGTAGCGGAACTCGCTGGCGAGCTCGACCTCGCAGGGGATGCGGGTCCAGTGCTCGATGGCGTACTTCGCGATGAGGCCGGCGTGGAAGGCGGTGCCGCAGGCGATGATGACGATCTTGTCGGCCTCGCGGAGCACCGCGTCGGGGATGCGCACCTCGTCGAGGGTGAGCCGGCCGGTGTCGTCGATCCGGCCGAGGAGGGTGTCGGCGACGGCCTTCGGCTGCTCGGCGATCTCCTTGAGCATGAAGGAGGCGTAGCCGCCCTTCTCGGCGGCGGAGGCGTCCCAGTCGACGTGGAAGGCGCGGACCTCGGCGGGCGCCCCGTCGAAGTCGGTGACGGTGACGCCGTCCCGGGTCACCTCGACGACCTGGTCCTGGCCGAGTTCGATGGCCGAGCGGGTGTGGGCGATGAACGCGGACACGTCGGAGGCGAGGAAGGTCTCGCCCTCGCCGACGCCGACGACGAGCGGCGAGTTCCGGCGGGCGCCGACGACCACGTCCGGCTGGTCGGCGTGCACCGCGACCAGCGTGAACGCCCCGTCGAGCCGCCGGCACACCAGCCGCATGGCCTCCGCGAGGTCCCCGGCGGAGGAGAACTCCTCGGCGACGAGGTGGGCCACGACCTCGGTGTCCGTGTCGGACCGCAGGTCGTGGCCGCGCTCGGCCAGCTCGCCGCGGAGGGCGGCGAAGTTCTCGATGATGCCGTTGTGGACGACGGCGACGCGCCCGGCGTTGTCGAGATGGGGGTGCGCGTTGGCGTCGGTCGGCCCGCCGTGCGTGGCCCAGCGGGTGTGTCCGATGCCCACGGACCCGCCGGCCAGCGGCCGTTCCACGAGTTCCTTCTCCAGGTTGACGAGCTTGCCCGCCTTCTTCGCCGCGGCGAGCCCTCCGTCGGAGAGCACCGCGACACCGGCCGAGTCGTAGCCCCGGTATTCGAGCCGCTTGAGGCCCGCGACCACCACATCAAGCGCCGACTGCCCGCCGACGTATCCCACGATTCCGCACATGGCGGCAGCCTACGGCCGAAGACGCCCGAAGCGGCGCAGTTCAGGACAGCTTGGCCGCCTGCGCGTCGACCACGGCCTGCGGAAGGGCCTTGACGCCACCGGGGGCGACGCTGATCGTCGAGAACGACGCGAGCGTGTTGCCCTTGCGGAAGACGACGAGCTTGCTGACGAAGGGCTTGCCCTCCATGTCGGAGGTGACGGTGAAGGCGACCGCCTCGTCGCCGGCGGTGACGGTCTCCGGAGCGACCTTGGCGACCTTCGACTTCTCCTTGAGGTGGGCGACCCCGAAGCCGCCGGCGCACTCCGCACCGGCCTTCTTCACCGAGGCGAAGGCCTCCTGGGCACCCTGCCCGTCGTACGAGCCGAGCGTGAGCATCGTGACACGGGCGCCGAGCCCGCCGAGGATCGCGTCCTCGGGCGAGGCCGACGGGTCCTTCTTCGGCTCTTCGATGACCTTGCGCCCCGCCGAAGCGGCGGGCGAGCCGGGCGAGATCAGAGACATCGCGTGGGCGATCGGCGTACAGACGGCCTTGTCGGCGGTGACCGAGGCCGCCGGGACGATGTCCCCGTCGTCGGTCTTCGTCACCTGGTGGCCCTTGACGTCGGCCGTCGCCACGATCAGTTTGTCCAGCTCGGCGGCCGACAGCGCCTTGGCCGCGGGCGCACCGGTGGCGGAGGCACTGGGCGCACCGGTGCCGCCCTTGTCCCCCTTGTCGCCGCTCTTCTCCCCGCCACCGCAGCCGGTGACGAGCAGGGCGAGGGACACGGCGCTGACCGCGACGGCGGCGCTTCGCATGGACGTACGCATCTGAGATGGCTCTCTGTTCTCTTCGAGTTCCTACGCCGCCCGACAGGACGACTCCCCCCGCGTGAAGATCGACGGCCCACGCGGCGTCAAGCAGCATGACCGCCCGGCGGCGGTGCGACAACCGCTTTTGCGTGACCCACCCCACGGTCGTCCCACCGCCCACGGAGCCGTGCGACCCCCGACAATGGCAGCGTGATCACTTCGCCGCCACGAAGCGCCAACGGCACGACGCCCTACGTCGACCTCACCCGCGCCGAGTGGAGCGCCCTGCGCGACAAGACTCCGCTGCCCCTCACCGCCGAGGAGGTCGAGCGGCTCCGTGGCTTCGGGGACGTCATCGACCTGGACGAGGTGCGGGACATCTACCTCCCCCTCTCCCGCCTGCTCAACCTGTACGTGCAGGCCACCAGCGGACTGCGCGGCGCCCTGAACACCTTCCTCGGCGAGAGCGCCGAGCAGCGCGGCACGCCCTTCGTCATAGGGGTCGCCGGCTCGGTCGCCGTCGGCAAGTCGACGGTCTCCCGCCTCCTCCAGGCCCTCCTCGCCCGCTGGCCGGAGCACCCGCGCGTGGAGCTGGTCACCACGGACGCCTTCCTCTACCCGATGGAGGAGCTGAAGGCCCGCGGCCTGATGTCCCGGAAGGGCTTCCCCGAGTCGTACGACCGCCGGGCCCTGACCCGGTTCGTCGCGGACATCAAGGCGGGCAAGGACGAGGTGACCGCCCCGGTCTACTCGCACCTCATCTACGACCGCGTCCCGGGCGAGCGCCTCGTCGTCCGCCGCCCCGACATCCTCATCGTCGAGGGCCTGAACGTCCTCCAGCCCGCCCTCCCCGGGAAGGACGGCCGCACCCGCGTCGGTCTCGCCGACTACTTCGACTTCTCGGTGTACGTGGACGCGCGCCCGGAGGACATCGAGCGCTGGTACCTCAACCGCTTCCGCAAGCTGCGCGACACCGCCTTCCAGAACCCTGACTCGTACTTCCAGCGGTACACCCAGGTCTCCGAGGACGAGGCCCTCGACTACGCGCGGACCATGTGGCGGACCATCAACAAGGTGAATCTCCTGGAGAACGTGGCCCCCACCCGCGGCCGGGCGACTCTCGTCGTCCGCAAGGGCCCCGACCACAAGGTGCAGCGGCTGAGCCTCCGTAAGCTCTGAGGATGCTGCATCTCCGGATGATCGTTCCGCCCGACCGCACCCGGGCCGCGGTCGAGGTGATCGAGTCGACGGTCGGCACCGCCCATGTGGTGGTGCTGCCGGGCGCGGCCCGCGACCCCTCGGGCGACGTCGTGATGTGCGACGTGGCCCGTGAGGCCGGCGACGAACTCCTCAAGAGCCTGCGTGCGCTGAGGATCGATCAGGACGGCTCCATCGCGGTCGGGAACATCGACCTCTCCCTCTCCACCCGCGCCGACCGCGCCGAGAAGGAGGCCCCCGGGGAGCCGGCGGACGCGGTCATCTGGGAGCAGCTGACGGACGCGACCCACGAGGAGTCGACGCTCTCGATCACCTACACCGCGTTCATGATCCTGGCGACGATGATCGCGGCCTGCGGTGTCGTCCTGGACAACGCGATCCTGATCGTCGGTGCCATGGCGGTCGGCCCCGAGTTCGGTCCGCTCGCCGGGGTCTGTACGGCGGTGGTGCGCCGCGAGCCGAGGCTGGCCGCCCGCTCGCTGATCGCGCTGCTCGTCGGCTTCGCGCTGGCGATCGCGGCGACCACGGTGTTCAGCCTGGGCATGGACGCGCTCGACCTGTTCAGCGAGAGCCGCCTCGACGGCGACCGCCCCAACACCAGCTTCATCTGGCAGCCGGACCCGTTCTCCTTCGTCGTTGCGGTACTCGCGGGCGTGGCCGGCACCCTGTCCCTGACCTCCGCCAAGTCCGGCGCCCTGGTGGGCGTGGCCATCTCGGTCACGACGGTCCCGGCGGGCGCCAACGCGGCCGTGGCCCTCAGCTACGGCGAGTTCGGCCAGATGTGGGGCTCGGTCGAGCAGCTCCTGCTGAACCTCTTCGGGATCATGCTGGCCGGGATCCTGACCCTCTCCACGCAGAAGCTCCTCTGGCGCACCCAGCGCGGACGCTGGCGCCGCGCTCCCAGGGCCCGCAGGGGTGCACGCTGAGAGGGCCCTGCCGTACCGGTACCGGTACGGCAGGGCCCTCCACGCATGACGATGCCTCAGAAAGCCTAGCCCAGAGCCGACTTCACGACATCCGCGAGACGCTGCGCGACCGCGCGCGCCTGCTCGATGTCCGCGGCCTCGACCATGACGCGGACCAGCGGCTCGGTGCCGGAGGAGCGGAGCAGGACACGGCCGGTGGAACCGAGCTCCTGCTCGGCGGCGGTGACCGCGGCGGCGAGGTCGCCGGAGGTCTTCACCCGGGACTTGTCGACGTCGGGGACGTTGATGAGGATCTGCGGCAGCCGCTCCATCACCCCGGCCAGGTCCGCGAGCGACTTTCCGGTGGCGGCGAGCCGGGCGGCCAGCATGAGACCGGTGAGGGTGCCGTCGCCGGTGGTGGCGTGGTCGAGCACGATGACGTGCCCGGACTGCTCGCCGCCGAGTGCGAAGCCGTGCTCCTTCATGGACTCCAGGACGTACCGGTCGCCGACGGCGGTCTGGACGAGGTTCAGGCCTTCGCGCTCCATGGCGAGCTTGAAGCCCAGGTTGGACATCACGGTCGCGACGACGGTGTCCCCGCGCAGCGCGCCCGACTCCCGCATCGCGAGCGCGAGCACGGCGAGGATCTGGTCGCCGTCGACCTCGTCGCCCGCCGCGTCCACCGCGAGGCAGCGGTCGGCGTCGCCGTCGTGCGCGATGCCCAGGTCGGCGCCGTGCTCGACGACCGCGGCCTTGAGCAGCCCGAGGTGGGTGGAGCCGCAGCCGTCGTTGATGTTGAGGCCGTCCGGCTCGGCACCGATGGTGACGACCTCGGCGCCCGCCCGGGCGAAGGCGGCGGGCGAGACGCGGGCGGCGGCGCCGTGGGCCTCGTCGAGGACGATCTTGAGGCCGTCGAGGCGGTTCGGGAGGACGGCCATGAGGTGGGCGACGTAGGTCTCGAAGCCCTCCTCGTAGTCCCGGACCCGGCCGACGCCGGCACCGGTCGGACGCTCCCAGGGGGCGCCCGTGCGGTGCTCCTCGTAGACGGCCTCGATCTTGTCCTCAAGGTCGTCGGCGAGCTTGTGGCCGCCGCGGGCGAAGAACTTGATGCCGTTGTCGGGCATGGCGTTGTGGCTCGCGGAGAGCATCACGCCGAGGTCGGCGCCGAGGACACCGGTGAGGTGCGCGACGGCCGGGGTCGGCAGGACGCCGACGCGCAGCACGTCGACGCCGGCGCTGGCGAGCCCGGCCACGACGGCGGCCTCCAGGAACTCTCCGGACGCCCGCGGGTCACGGCCGACCACGGCGGTGGGCCGATGGCCCTCGAAGGTGCCCGCCTCGCCGAGCACGTGCGCCGCCGCGACCGACAGGCCGAGCGCGAGCTCCGCCGTCAGATCCGCGTTGGCCACACCGCGCACGCCGTCCGTGCCGAAGAGTCGTCCCACAGCTGTCCTCCGAGAAATACGTGCCCAAGCTGATGAAAGAAAAGGGGGTTATGAAAAAACGTACGCCCCGACGGCACGGGCAGTGCCGCCGGGGCGTACGCATGCAGACCGAGCAGGCGATTAACGCTTGCTGTACTGCGGAGCCTTACGGGCCTTCTTGAGACCGGCCTTCTTGCGCTCGACCGCACGGTCGTCGCGCGAGAGGAAGCCGGCCTTCTTCAGCGCCGGGCGGTTGTTCTCGACGTCCGCCTCGTTCAGCGCACGGGCCACGCCGAGGCGCAGGGCGCCGGCCTGACCGGAGACACCGCCACCCGCGATGCGGGCGATGACGTCGTAGCGGTTGTCGAGCTCGAGCACCTTGAAGGGCTCGTTGACTTCCTGCTGGTGCACCTTGTTGGGGAAGTAGTCCTCAAGGGTGCGACCGTTGATCTTCCACTTGCCGGTGCCCGGAACGATCCGGACGCGGGCGATGGCGTTCTTGCGACGGCCCAGGCCGGCGGCCGGCTGCGGGTCGCCGAAGCGGCCGGCGAGCGACTCGGAGGTGTACTCACCCTCGACGAGCTCGGTCTCGGTGGTGTACTCCTCGACGCCCTCGAACTCGTCGACGGGGGTCTCGGGGGTGGTCTCGGCCACGATGCTCCTCAGATTTCTTTCGTTCTTAGGGGGTGTGGCCGGAACTACTGCGCGACCTGGGTGATCTCGAACGGGACCGGCTGCTGAGCAGCGTGCGGGTGGTTCTCGCCCGCGTAGACCTTCAGCTTCGAGAGCATCTGACGGCCCAGGGTGTTCTTGGGGATCATGCCCTTGATGGCCTTCTCGACGGCCTTCTCGGGGTTCTTGGCCAGCAGCTCGTCGTAACGGACGGAGCGCAGACCACCCGGGAAGCCGGAGTGGCGGTAGGCCAGCTTCTGGGTCTTCTTGTTGCCGGACAGGTGGACCTTGTCAGCATTGATGATGATGACGAAGTCGCCCATGTCCATGTGGGGCGCGTAGACGGGCTTGTGCTTGCCTCGCAGGAGGTTCGCAGCCGTCGTCGCCAGACGGCCCAGGACGATGTCCTGCGCGTCGATGATGTGCCACTGGCGAGTGACATCGCCGGGCTTGGGGCTGTACGTACGCACTTCGTAGCCTTCGCTTCTTCAGTGGATGGAGTCCAGACACACCTGAAGCGATCATGCAGCTGGGGCCTGCACTGCCGGGACACCGCCCGTATGCGAGCCACTGGTAACTGCTCCAGGGAACCTGCGTAGGGGCCGTTCGTCCGACAACGACGAAGCCACTACGCACAACAAACCGCAACAGTACCCGCGCCCCCCGGACGGGTCAAAACGCGCGGCCCCACCCCAGCCGACGCCGGTCACCCGAGGTCAAGCCCGGGCCGACCCGCCAAGCCGACCGCCCAAGGTCACCGCGCCCGGTCCACCCGCCGCTCGTCCCACACCGGCTCCGTGGTCTCCCGTACGACCCCGTCCGAGCCGAAGACCAGGAAGCGGTCGAAGCTCTTCGCGAACCAGCGGTCGTGGGTCACGGCCAGCACCGTGCCCTCGTACGCTTCCAGGCCGTCCTGCAACGCCTCCGCCGACTCCAGGTCCAGGTTGTCCGTCGGCTCGTCCAGGAGCAGCGCCGTCGTGCCCGCCAGCTCCATGAGCAGGATCTGGAACCGCGCCTGCTGCCCGCCCGAGAGCTTGTCGAACGACTGGTCGCCCTGCCGCTCCAGCTCGTACCGCCGCAGCATCGACATCGCCCCGCCCCGGTCCTTGGCGTGCTCCGTCCACAGGATGTCGACCAGCGGCCGCCCGGCCAGCTCCGGGTGCGCGTGGGTCTGGGCGAAGTGCCCCGGGACCACCCGGGCGCCCAGCTTCCAGAGGCCCGTGTGCGCGACCGACGGGTCCCCCGCGAGCAGCCGCAGGAAGTGCGACTTGCCCGAGCCGTTCGAACCGAGGACGCCGACCCGCTCCCCGTAGAAGATCTCCAGCGAGAAGGGCTTCATCAGCCCGGTCAGCTCAAGGTTCTCGCAGGTCACCGCACGGACGCCGGTACGGCCACCGCGCAGCCGCATGGTGATCTCCTGCTCGCGCGGCGGCTCCGGCGGCGGCCCCGCCTCCTCGAACTTCCGCAGCCGGGTCTGCGCCGCCGCGTACCGCGAGGCCATGTCGTGGCTGACCGCGGCCGCCTGCCGCAGGTTCACGACGAGCTTCTTCAGCTGCGCGTGCTTCTCCTCCCAGCGCCGCTTCAGCTCCTCGAACCGCGCGAACCGCTCCCGCCGCGCCTCGTGGAAGGTGTCGAAGCCGCCGCCGTGCACCCACACGTCCGAGCCGGCCGGACCGGGCTCGACCGCGACGATCTTCTGCGCGGCCCGGGACAGCAGCTCCCGGTCGTGGGAGATGAACAGCACGGTCTTACGGGTCTCCCGGAGCCGCTCCTCCAGCCACCGCTTCCCGGGGACGTCCAGATAGTTGTCCGGCTCGTCGAGGAGCAGCACCTCGTCGGAGCCGCGCAGCAGCGACTCCAGGACGAGCCGCTTCTGCTCACCGCCGGAGAGCGTCCGGACCTCCCGGAACTGCGCCTTCTCGTACGGGACGCCGAGCGCGGCCATCGTGCACATGTCCCAGAGGGTCTCGGCCTCGTACCCCTGCACCTCGGCCCAGTCGCTGAGGGCCTGCGCGTACTTCATCTGCGCGGCCTCGTCGTCGACGGTCATGATCAGGTGCTCGGCCTCGTCGACGGCCTTCGCGGCGTCCCTGATCCGGGGGTGCGCCACCGACACCAGCAGGTCGCGCACGGTCGACGCGTCCCGTACGGAGCCGACGAACTGCGGCATCACGCCGAGGCCGCCGCTGACCCTGACGGTGCCGCCGTGCGGCTGGAGCTCCCCGGAGATCATCCGGAGCAGTGTGGTCTTCCCGGCGCCGTTGGCCCCGACGAGGGCGACGACGGCGCCCTCTCCGACCCGGAAGGAGGCGTCCCCGAGGAGGATCCTCCCGTCGGGCAGGTAGTACTCAAGATGCGCGGCCTCGACATGTCCCATGGGGTGCATTGTCGCCGCCCGCGTCGCCTCGACCCAACCGGTTTAGGATGCGCGGCATGAGCTTTGGGGGACCGCAGTGGCCGCAGGAGCCACAGCAGGGCGGACAGCAGGGGTACGGGCAGCAGCCGCGACAGGGCGGGCAGCAGGACGGACAGCAGGGGTACGGGCCCCAGCCCGGCCAGGGCTGGGGGCAGCCGCACGGGTACGGGCCGCAGCCCGGCCAGGGCCCGGCGCCCGACCCGTTCCCCGGCGCCCAGAGCGGCGGGACGACGCCCGACTGGGGCGCCCTGGCCGACGCCTCGGCCTCCCGCAACCGCCGCAAGCGCTGGCTGGTGATCGGCGGCGGCGCGCTGGCCGCCCTGGTCGTCGGCGCGATCGTGGCGACCGCCGTGGTGGCCTCCGGCAAGAAGAACGACGAGGCCAAGAACGGCGGGGCGCCCACCGGCTCGGCCTCCGCGACCGCGGAACCGACCCCCGAGCCGACCTTCTCCTCGGTGGCGCCGCCTCCCCCGCCGAACCCGAAGGACTACATCTCGGACCCGAAGAAGGACAAGGCCCCGCTCTCCGCGGAGGGCCTCTTCCCGGGCAAGAAGCTCACGATGAACAAGCGCCCCTACCGCAAGGGCGCCACCGCCTCGACGACCGACTGCACGGCCGCCACCCAGGGCGGCCTCGGCGCCGTCCTCAAGAAGAACGGCTGCCAGCGCGTGCTCCGCGCGACCTACGTGCGGGACGGCGTGGCGATCACCGTCGGCGTCGCCGTCTTCCCCTCGGAGTCGGCGGCCCTCAAGGCGAAGAACCAGGCCACCGGCGGCATCGCCCCGCTGGCCGGCGCGGGCGTCCGCGACTTCTGCCGCGCCACGGTCTGCCTGCGCCGCTCGAACTCGGTCGGACGCTACGCCTACTTCACCCAGTCCGGCTTCGCCGACGGCAGGAAGGTCACCAAGGCCGACAAGCCGATCTTCCAGGCCAGCGACGACCTGGGCACCTTCGCCTTCAACCAGATCTACGCCCGCGGCCGCGCCCAGGCCTCAGCAGCAGCCGGCGCTCCCGGGGAGTGACCGCTTGTTCCTGGCCTCCCGGTTGCGGGCGGCCAGGAGCTCGTCGGCCGGGTAGCCGACCTCTTCGAGGGTGAGGCCGTGCGGCCGTACGACGTGCACGGCCGAGTCCCGAACGCCGGCCGCGAGCACCTGGCCCGGCCAGTCCACCGGCCGGTGCCCGTCGCCGACGAAGAGCAGGGCGCCGACCAGCGAGCGGACCATGTTGTGGCAGAAGGCGTCGGCCTTCACGGTGGCTTCCAGCACCCCGTCGGGCCGCCGCTCCCACCGCAGCTCCTGGAGCGTGCGGATGGTGGTGGCCCCCTCGCGGCGCTTGCAGTACGCGGCGAAGTCGTGCTCGCCGACGAGTGCGGCGGCGGCCTCGTTCATGGCGTCCATGTCGAGCGCCCAGTCGTGCCAGAGGACGTGTCCGCGCTGGAGCGGGTCGACCCCGCCGGGGTTGTCGGTGACGCGGTAGGCGTAGCGGCGCCAGATCGCGGAGAACCGCGCGTTGAAGCCGCTGGGGGCCTCGGTGAGGGACCAGACCCTGACGTCGTGCGAGAGGCGCCCCGCGAGCCGCCTGAGCAGCTTGTCGCGGTGCTCGGCCCACAGCTCGACGGGCAGGTCGACGTGCGCGACCTGGCCGCGCGCGTGCACCCCGGAGTCGGTCCGGCCGGCCACCGTCAGCTCGTACGTCTCCGTCGACCGGGTCACGGTCCGCAGCGCGGCCTCGATGTCCCCCTGCACGGTCCGCCGCCCACCGGCCTGCCTGGCCCAGCCGGAGAAGTCCTTGCCGTCGTACGACAGGTCGAGGCGGACCCGTACGAACCCGTCCTGCACGTCATCGCTCACGCGGAACAATCCTCTCGAAACCTTGGAAACGCGGTGCGGGCCCGCACCCCACGGAGGGGGTACGGGCCCGCACACGAGAACAGTCGTGGAGAACGCTTACGCGTCCTTCGACTCCTCGGCGGCCTCGGTCTTGGTGGCCTCGTCGGCCTCCTTGACGGCGCGCTTGGTGGCGGCCTCGGCCTCGTCGACGGTCGCCTTCTTGGCGATCTCGCCCTCGACCAGCTCGATCACGGCCATCGGGGCGTTGTCGCCACGACGGTTGCCGATCTTGGTGATGCGGGTGTAGCCACCGGGGCGCTCCGTGTAACGCGGGGCGATCTCGGTGAAGAGGGTGTGGACGATGCCCTTGTCGGTGATCGTCTGCAGCACCAGGCGACGGTTGTGGATGTCGCCCTTCTTCGCCTTGGTGATCAGGCGCTCGGCGACCGGACGCAGGCGACGGGCCTTGGCCTCGGTGGTGGTGATGCGGCCGTGCTCGAAGAGCGACTTCGCCAGGTTGGCGAGGAGCAGCTTCTCGTGCGCGGCGGAACCGCCGAGGCGGGCACCCTTCGCGGGACGCGGCATGGTGTTTCTCCTTGTGATCTGCACCGGCCGTATGAGGTACCGGTGTCAGTGTCCGAGCGGGCGGTCACCCGTCGGAGACCCCGCACCCCGAAGGGGCGCGGGGAACTGCGCGACCGGCCGAAGTCGGCCCGCAGCAGAATCGCGACCGTCAGTACTGCTCGGTCTCGACGAACCCGGCGTCCGCGTCGTCGTCCGCGCCGAAGGCGTCGGCCGCGGCGGTCGGGTCGAATCCGGGCGGCGAGTCCTTCAGCGCGAGGCCCATACCGGCCAGCTTCGCCTTGACCTCGTCGATCGACTTCGCACCGAAGTTGCGGATGTCGAGCAGGTCGGCCTCGGAACGCGCCACGAGCTCACCCACGGAGTGGATGCCCTCGCGCTTGAGGCAGTTGTACGAACGAACGGTGAGCTCGAGCTCCTCGATCGGCAGCGCCAGGTCGGCGGCGAGGGCGGCGTCCGTGGGGGACGGGCCCATGTCGATGCCCTCGGCGTCGATGTTGAGCTCGCGCGCCAGACCGAACAGCTCGACCAGGGTCTTGCCGGCGGACGCCATGGCGTCACGCGGGCGCATGGCCTGCTTGGTCTCGACGTCGACGATCAGCTTGTCGAAGTCGGTGCGCTGCTCGACACGGGTCGCCTCGACCTTGTACGTGACCTTGAGCACCGGGGAGTAGATGGAGTCGACCGGGATACGGCCGATCTCCTGGCCCGCCTGCTTGTTCTGCACGGCGGAGACGTAGCCGCGACCGCGCTCGACGGTCAGCTCCATCTCCAGCTTGCCCTTGCCGTTGAGCGTGGCGAGGACGAGGTCGGGGTTGTGCACCTCGACACCGGCCGGGGGCGCGATGTCAGCGGCGGTGACCAGACCCGGGCCCTGCTTGCGCAGGTACATCACGACCGGCTCGTCGTGCTCCGAGGAGACGACCAGCTGCTTGATGTTGAGGATGAGGTCGGTGACGTCCTCCTTGACGCCCGGCACGGTGGTGAACTCGTGCAGGACGCCGTCGATGCGGATGCTGGTGACAGCGGCACCCGGGATCGAGGACAGGAGGGTACGGCGGAGGGAGTTGCCGAGGGTGTAGCCGAAGCCCGGCTCCAGCGGCTCGATCACGAACCGGGAGCGGAACTCGTCGACGACCTCTTCGGTCAGCGAAGGACGCTGAGCGATAAGCATGTGTTCAATCCTTCAGTCGTGGACGCCCACTATTTGACGCCCGACGGAGTGCTGCGTACTGCAAGGGTACGGGCGGCACGGTCCGAAGAGCCGTACCGCCCGAAGTCCTGGTCAAGCAGCCGTGCGTCAGACGCGGCGGCGCTTGGGGGGACGGCAGCCGTTGTGCGGCGTGGGGGTGACGTCCTGGATCGAACCGACCTCGAGGCCCGTGGCCTGGAGGGAGCGGATCGCGGTCTCGCGGCCGGAGCCCGGACCCTTGACGAAGACGTCGACCTTGCGCATGCCGTGCTCCTGCGCGCGGCGAGCGGCCGACTCGGCGGCCATCTGCGCGGCGAACGGGGTGGACTTGCGCGAGCCCTTGAAGCCGACGTGGCCGGCGGAGGCCCAGGAGATCACGTTGCCCGAGGGGTCCGTGATCGAGACGATCGTGTTGTTGAACGTGCTCTTGATGTGCGCGTGGCCGTGAGCGACGTTCTTCTTTTCCTTGCGGCGCACCTTCTTGGCAGCGCCCTGACGACCCTTGGGGGGCATCTATAA
Organism: Streptomyces sp. adm13(2018); assembly: GCF_008042145.1. Classification (GTDB taxonomy): domain Bacteria; phylum Actinomycetota; class Actinomycetes; order Streptomycetales; family Streptomycetaceae; genus Streptomyces. Next base: position 145,653 of record NZ_RDBH01000141.1, on the reverse strand, counting down.
CTCCTACGGGAGGTGGTCGGTCCTACAGCGAAGACCGCTTGGTAAAGCGTCCGCTGAGGACTACTTCTTGCCCGGCTTCTTCTTGCCGGCGATGGCGCGACGCGGGCCCTTGCGGGTACGAGCGTTCGTGCTGGTGCGCTGGCCGCGGACGGGCAGGCCACGACGGTGGCGAAGGCCCTGGTAGCAGCCGATCTCGACCTTGCGGCGGATGTCGGCGGCGATCTCGCGGCGGAGGTCACCCTCGGTCTGGAGGTTGGCGTCCACGTACTCGCGGATCTTGACGAGGTCTTCCTCGGCAAGGTCGCGGACACGGGTGGACGGGTCCACGCCGGTGGAGGCGAGGATCTCCTCGGACCGGGTACGCCCGATGCCGAAGACGTAGGTGAGTGCGACCACCACACGCTTTTCGCGCGGGATGTCAACACCGGAAACGCGTGCCATTCAATGGCTCCTGTGTTCTCGGGGGTCTGCTGCAGAACCGTTCCCGGCTGCCGTATGAGGTACAGGTCGGGTCCCCGGCCCCCGCCGGAGGTGCCGTCAACCGTGCGAACACGGCCCGACGGGCTCTGCGTATGTACGTGTTGCTATGCGTCGCGCGAAGAACTGCGAAATGCAGGTCGGTCGGCGTGCGTCAGCCCTGGCGCTGCTTGTGGCGCAGGTTGTCGCAGATGACCATGACCCGGCCGTGACGGCGGATCACCTTGCACTTGTCGCAGATCTTCTTGACGCTCGGCTTGACCTTCATGGGTGTGAGGTTCTCCGGGTCAGTGCCACCACCCGCGCGCGAAGGCGGGGTGCGGGCAAGATCTACTTGTACCGGTAGACGATCCGGCCACGCGTCAGGTCGTACGGAGAGAGCTCCACGACGACCCGGTCGTCCGGAAGGATACGGATGTAGTGCATCCGCATCTTGCCGGAGATGTGCGCGAGGACCTTGTGACCGTTCTGGAGCTCCACCTTGAACATGGCGTTCGGGAGGGACTCGATCACGGTGCCCTCGATTTCGATGGCACCTTGCTTCTTGGCCACGCTTCGCCTTTCGAATCGGCTACCTTGATCGACTCTCGCCGCCGCATGCGGACACACGGGTACACGAGAGCCGACGCATCAGTCTACGTCAGGCCCCAGGAAAAGACGAATCGGGAAGTCTGCCCACCCGAACTGATCCTTACGCAAGCCACCACGCCGTAGAAAATCCCGTACCCATCCCTGACGCCTCCCTCGCGGGCTCGGCGCCCTGGGGCGCCTCACAAGCTTCGGGAGGCTGCGCCGGCCTCCGACCTGCGAGCCCGACCCGCCCCGCCCCGGCGGAAACGGTCCGCTACGCCAGCGGGTCCGGCGCAGCCGTCACGCCGAGCTCCGCCAGCTTCGCCTTGCCGCCGACCCATCCTCGACGCGACCCTCGCGGRCTCGGCGCCCKGGGGCGCCTCACAGGCTTCGGCCCGCTGCGGCGGACTCCGCCCCCCGGTTCGGTCAAACCGTCCCTACGCCAGCGGGTCCGGCGCAGCCGTCACGCCGAGCTCCGCCAGCTTCGCCTTGCCGCCGTCGACCGCCGTCAGGACCAGCGGGCCCTCCTCGGTCAGGGCGATCGAGTGCTCCCAGTGCGAGGACCAGGTCCCGTCCGTCGTGATGACCGTCCAGTCGTCCTTCAGGACCTCCGTCTGCGGGGTGCCCAGGGAGACCATCGGCTCGATCGCCAGGCACAGGCCGGGGACCAGCTTCGGGCCCTTGCCGCGCTTGCGGGAGACGTAGTTCAGCAGGTGCGGGTCCATGTGCATCTCGGTGCCGATGCCGTGGCCGCCGTAGTCCTCGATGATCCCGTAGCGACCCAGGCTGTGGTCGCCGACGGCGGGCCGCGGCTGGCGCTTGATGTACGTCTCGATCGCCTTCGAGATGTCCACCAGACGGTTGCCGAGCCTCATGGCCGCGATGCCGGCCCACATCGACTCCTCGGTCACCCGGGAGAGCTCGACGAGCTCCGGCGCGTGCCCGGTGCCGACGAAGGCCGTGTAGGCCGCGTCACCGTGCCAGCCGTCCACGATCGCGCCCGCGTCGATGGAGATGATGTCGCCGTCCTTGAGGACGGTCTTGTCGTCGGGGATGCCGTGGACGACGACCTCGTTCACCGAGGTGCAGATCGTCGCGGGGAACCCGCCGTACCCGAGGAAGTTCGACTTCGCCCCGTGGTCGGCGATGACCTTGCGCGCGACCTCGTCCAGGTCCCTCGTCGTGGCGCCCGGCACGGCTGCCTCACGGGTCGCCGCGTGAATGGCGGCGACGACCAGCCCCGCCTCGCGCATCTTCGCGATCTGCTCGGGGGTCTTGATCTGCACCATCGTGGCCGCGGCCTTTCCATCGAGTACGGGGAACAGAACAACGATACGGCCGCGGTGCCCCTCAGGGGCACCGCGGCCGTATCGCACCGAGCGGGGGTGTTACTTCTTGAGCGCGGCCATCGCCTTCGCGGTGACCTCGTCCACCTTGCCGAGCGCCGAGATCGTCACGACCAGGTTCTGCGCCCGGTAGTAGTCGATGATCGGCTCGGTCTGCGTGTGGTAGACCTCCAGGCGCTTGCGCACCGTCTCCTCGGAGTCGTCCGCGCGCTGGTACAGCTCGCCGCCGCAGACGTCGCAGACGCCCTCGGACTTCGGGGCGTTGTACTCCACGTGGAAGACGTGCGCACTGTCGTTGCGGCAGATGCGGCGACCCGCGATCCGCTTCACGACCTCGTCCTCGGGGACCTCCAGGTCCAGCACCGCGTCGAGCTGCATGTCCTCGGCCTTCAGGACCACGTCCAGGGCCTCGGCCTGCGCCACGTTGCGGGGGAACCCGTCCAGCAGGAAGCCGTTGGCGGCGTCCGACTGCTCCATCCGGTCCTTGGCCATCCCGATGGTCACCTCGTCGGGCACGAGGTCGCCGGCGTCCATGAACGCCTTGGCCTTCAGACCGAGCTCCGTGCCCTGGGAGATGTTGGCGCGGAACAGGTCGCCCGTGGAGATGTGCGGGATGTCCAGGTTCTTGGCAAGGAACGCGGCCTGCGTTCCCTTGCCGGCACCGGGCGGTCCGACGAGGACGATTCGCATCAGCGGAGGAACCCTTCGTAATTGCGCTGCTGGAGCTGGCTCTCGATCTGCTTCACGGTCTCCAGCCCCACACCCACGATGATGAGGATGCTCGTCCCGCCGAAGGGGAAGTTGGCATTGGCGCCACCGAAGCCTGCCAACGCCATCGTCGGCACAAGAGCGATCAGACCCAAGTACAGCGAGCCCGGCCAAGTGATCCGGTTGAGCACGTAGCTCAGATACTCGGCAGTAGGTCGACCAGCCCGGATACCCGGGATGAAGCCACCATACTTCTTCATGTTGTCCGCGACTTCCTCGGGGTTGAACGAGATCGCCACGTAGAAGAAGGCGAAGAACACGATCAGGAGGAAGTACGTCGCGATGTAGTAGGGGTGGTCACCCTTGACGAAGTGGGCTTCGATCCAGGTCTTCCACCCTGCGGTGGAGTTCGAGAACTGCGCGATCAAGGCCGGGATGTAGAGCAGCGACGACGCGAAGATGACAGGAATCACACCTGCCTGGTTCACCTTCAGCGGGATGTACGTGGACGTACCGCCGTAGGAGCGCCGGCCGATCATGCGCTTCGCGTACTGCACCGGGATGCGGCGCTGGGCCTGCTCGACGAAGACGACCAGGGCCACCATGACGAAGCCGATGAGGATGACGGTGCCGAACTCGATCCAGCCCTTGGCGAGCTTGCCGCTCTCCTTGATGGCCCAGAGGGCGCCCGGGAAGCCGGCGGCGATCGAGATGAACATCAGGATCGACATGCCGTTGCCGATGCCGCGGTCGGTGATGAGCTCACCGAGCCACATGACGATGCAGGTACCGGCGGTCATCGTGAGGACCATCGTGGCGATCTTGAAGATCGACGGGTCGGGCACGACCTGGTCGGCGACGCGGCAGCCACTGAACAGCGCACCGCTCTTGGCGGTGGCGACGAGACCGGTGCCCTGCAGCACGGCGAGGGCGACCGTCAGGTAGCGGGTGTACTGCGTGATCTTGGCAGTACCCGACTGGCCCTCCTTCTTGAGGGCTTCCAGACGCGGGATCACGACGGTCAGCAGCTGCAGGATGATGCTCGCCGTGATGTACGGCATGATGCCGAGCGCGAAGATGGTGATCTGGAGCAGCGCCCCGCCACTGAACATGTTGACCAGGCCGAAGAGGCTGTTGTTGCCCTCGCTGGCCTGCTTGACACACTGCTGGACGGCCTCGTAGCTGACGCCGGGGACCGGGATGTGGGCCCCGAGGCGGTACAGCACGATGATGGCGAGCGTGAAGAGCAGCTTCTTGCGCAGGTCGGGCGTCTTGAACGCCCGGGCGAACGCGGTAAGCACGGTGCCTCCTGCGACCCCCGCGCTATGCGTCAAGGGTGACGGTCTTGAGGTTCGACGATTGGGTATCGGTCATCAATCCCGTGCGGGCATACCGCACGGAGCCTAGACAGTGCACGCCACCTTACCGGCGACCATGCCCCCCTAGGAACGACCAATCGGGGATGCCCCTTTTGGGAGGCATCCCCGATCGGATGTTCAAGCCATCGAGTCGTCTCAGACGAGCTCGGTGACGGTGCCGCCGGCAGCGGCGATCTTCTCCTTGGCGGAGCCGGAGACGGCGTCGACCGTCACCTGCAGCGCCACGGTGATCTCGCCGGTGCCGAGCACCTTGACGAGCTGGTTCTTGCGAACCGCACCCTTGGCGACCAGATCGGCCACCGTGACCTCGCCACCCTGCGGGTAGAGCGCGGTGAGCTTGTCCAGGTTCACGACCTGGTACTCGGTGCGGAACGGGTTCTTGAAGCCCTTGAGCTTCGGCAGACGCATGTGGAGGGGCATCTGCCCACCCTCGAAGCGCTGCGGAACCTGGTAACGGGCCTTGGTGCCCTTGGTACCACGACCGGCCGTCTTACCCTTCGACGCCTCACCACGACCGACACGGGTCTTCGCGGTCTTGGCACCGGGGGCGGGACGGAGGTTGTGGGCCTTCAGCGGGTTGGTCTCCGCCATGTCAGTCAACCTCCTCGACCGTCACGAGGTGGCGGACGGTGTGCACCATTCCGCGGAACTCGGGGCGGTCCTCCTTGACAACCACGTCGTTGACCTTCTTGAGGCCGAGCGAACGCAGGGTGTCGCGGTGGTTCTGCTTGCTGCCGATGTACGACTTCGTCTGCGTGACCTTGAGGCGAGCCATTACGCACCCGCCCCGGCACGTGCACGGAGCAGAGCCGCGGGAGCGACGTCCTCGAGGGGCAGACCACGGCGAGCCGCGATCTCCTCGGGACGCTGCAGGCCCTTGAGGGCCTCCACGGTCGCGTGCACGATGTTGATCGCGTTGTCGGAGCCGAGCGACTTCGACAGGATGTCGTGCACGCCGGCGCACTCGAGCACGGCGCGCACCGGGCCACCGGCGATCACACCGGTACCGGGGGAAGCCGGCTTGAGCAGGACGACGCCCGCGGCCTTCTCGCCCTGGATCGGGTGAGGGATGGTGCCCTGGATGCGGGGAACCTTGAAGAAGTTCTTCTTGGCTTCCTCGACGCCCTTGGCAATGGCCGCGGGAACTTCCTTGGCCTTGCCGTAACCGACACCTACGGTGCCGTCACCGTCGCCCACCACGACCAGCGCGGTGAAGCTGAAGCGGCGACCACCCTTGACAACCTTGGCGACGCGGTTGATCGCGACAACGCGCTCAACGTACGCGGTCTTCTCGGCGGCAGCGCCACCGTCGCGGCCCTTCCGGTCCCGCCGCTCGCCGCCACCGGCACCGCTTCCGCGGCGCTGGGGTCCAGCCATTGGATTTACCTCTCTCTGTTACGTCCGTTAGTCCCGGAACCGGGGCTTAGAACTTCAGCCCGGCTTCGCGGGCGGCGTCAGCCAGAGCGGCAATGCGCCCGGCGTACCTGTTGCCACCACGGTCGAACACGACAGCCTCGACACCAGCGGCCTTGGCGCGCTCGGCGACGAGAGCGCCGACCTGCTGGGCCTGCGCGGACTTGTCACCCTCGCCACCGCGGATCGACGCGTCCAGGTTCGACGCCGACGCAAGGGTGTGACCCTTGAGGTCGTCGATGACCTGAGCGGTGATACCGCGGTTCGAACGCGTCACGACGAGGCGCGGACGCTCCGCCGTACCCGACACGTTCTTGCGGATGCGGATGTGGCGGCGCGCCTTGGCGGCACGCTTGTAAGCGTCGCCCTTGGCGATCTTCACACCGTATGCCATGGCTTACTTACCAGCCTTTCCGACCTTGCGGCGGATGACCTCGCCGGCGTACTTGACGCCCTTGGCCTTGTACGGGTCGGGCTTCCGCAGCTTGCGGATGTTCGCCGCGACCTCGCCGACCTTCTGCTTGTCGATGCCCTCGACCGAGAACTTGGTCGGCGACTCGACCTTGAACGAGATGCCCTCGGGCGCCTCGACCAGGATCGGGTGGCTGTAGCCGAGCTGGAACTCCAGGTTGGAGCCCTTCGCGGCGACGCGGTAACCGACACCGCTGATCTCGAGCGCCTTCACGTAACCCTGGGTCACACCGGTGATCATGTTGGCCACCAGCGTGCGGGACAGGCCGTGAAGGGCCTTGTTCTGACGCTCGTCGTTCGGACGGTTGACGTTGAGCACGCCATCCTCGCCCTTAACGATCTCGATCGGAGCGGCGACGGTGTGGGTCAGGGTGCCCTTGGAACCCTTGACCGTGACCGTGCGGCCATCGATGGTGACGTCCACGCCGGCGGGAACCTGGATAGGCAGCTTGCCAATACGCGACATTAGCTATTCCTCCGTTCCCGACTACCAGACGTAGGCGAGGACTTCCCCACCTACGCCCTTCTTGCCTGCCTGCTGGCCGGTCAGGAGACCGTGGGACGTGGAGATGATCGCCACGCCCAGGCCGCCGAGGACCTTCGGCAGGTTGGTGGACTTCGCGTAAACCCGGAGACCGGGCTTCGAGATCCGCTTGATGCCCGCGATGGAGCGCTCACGGTTCGGACCGAACTTGAGCTCGAGGACGAGGTTCTTGCCGACCTCGGCGTCCTCGACCTTCCAGCCCGTGATGAAGCCCTCCTGCTGGAGGATTTCCGCGATGTGAGACTTGATCTTGCTGTGCGGCATCGTCACGGAGTCGTGGTATGCCGAGTTCGCGTTACGCAGACGAGTCAGCATGTCCGCGATCGGATCAGTCATGGTCATGAATTGGCCTTCGGCCTCTCTCGCCGGGGTTTCCAGTGCGCCATCCCTCTCCCCACACAGGGGCGGGACGGGTGCGGCGCGGGGACCTACGGCGTAGTAAGTCGTACGGGCGGCGGACGCCCAACCCTCCTAGCCTAAGCCATGGAGGGATGGGCATCCGACAACCCAGTGCTTACCGAGAGACTCCGGTCATCCCAAGTAGGGGATTACCAGGAGCTCTTGGTCACGCCCGGCAGCTCGCCACGGTGAGCCATCTCACGAAGGCACACGCGGCACAGGCCGAACTTGCGGTACACGGAGTGGGGACGACCACAGCGCTGGCAGCGCGTGTAGCCACGCACGCCGAACTTGGGCTTGCGGGCAGCCTTCGCGATGAGAGCCTTCTTCGCCATCTCGCTTACGCCTCCTTGAAGGGGAAGCCGAGGTGACGCAGAAGGGCACGGCCCTCGTCGTCGTTGGTCGCCGTGGTCACCACGGTGATGTCCATACCCCGGACACGGTCGATCTTGTCCTGGTCGATCTCGTGGAACATGACCTGCTCCGTGAGACCGAAGGTGTAGTTGCCACGCCCGTCGAACTGCTTGGGGGACAGACCACGGAAGTCGCGGATGCGCGGAAGCGCGAGCGACAGGGTGCGGTCCAGGAACTCCCACATGCGGTCGCCACGGAGGGTGACGTGCGCACCGATCGGCTGGCCCTCACGCAGCTTGAACTGCGCGATGGACTTGCGGGCCTTGGTGACGGCCGGCTTCTGACCGGTGATGGTGGTCAGGTCACGGACGGCACCGTCCATGAGCTTCGAGTCACGGGCGGCGTCGCCGACACCCATGTTGACCACGATCTTCACGAGGCCGGGAACCTGCATGACGTTCTCGTACGAGAACTCCTCACGCAGCTTGCCCGCGATCTCCTCGCGGTACTTCGTCTTGAGACGCGGAGTGGTGGTAGCCATCAGATGTCCTCACCCGTCCGCTTGGCAACGCGGATCTTGTTGCCCTCGTCGTCGAAGCGGTAACCGACACGCGTGACGACCTTCTTGCCGTCCTTCTCCACGACCAGCTGGACGTTGGAGACGTGGACCGGAGCCTCGGTCGTGACGATGCCACCGGCCTGCGACGGGCCGGCCTTGGTGTGCTTCTTGACCCGGTTGACACCCTCGACGAGGACGCGGTTCTCGCGGGGGAAGGCCGTGATGACCTTGCCCTGCTTGCCCTTGTCCTTACCGGTGATGACCTGGACCAGGTCGCCCTTCTTGATCTTCATGCTTACAGCACCTCCGGCGCGAGCGAGATGATCTTCATGAACTTCTTCTCGCGCAGCTCACGGCCGACCGGGCCGAAGATACGGGTGCCACGAGGGTCGCCGTCGTTCTTGAGAATGACAGCGGCGTTCTCGTCGAAGCGGATGTACGAGCCGTCCTGGCGGCGGCGCTCCTTGACGGTGCGAACGATGACCGCCTTGACGACGTCACCCTTCTTCACGTTGCCACCGGGGATCGCGTCCTTGACGGTGGCGACGATGACGTCACCGATGCCCGCGTAGCGGCGACCCGAGCCACCGAGAACACGGATGCAAAGGATCTCCTTGGCACCAGTGTTGTCGGCGACACGCAGTCGCGACTCCTGCTGGATCACGTCTATCTCCTGATTGTCTGCCGGTTCCCGGCCGGGGCTTCACGAGGAAGCCCCGGCCGAGCCTGGCGGAACGAATTTCGCTTGCGCGAAATACTTACTTGGCCTTCTCGAGGATCTCGATGACGCGCCAGTGCTTCGTGGCGGACAGCTTCCGGGTCTCCATCAGGAGGACGCGGTCGCCGATGCCGGCAGCGTTCTGCTCGTCATGAGCCTTGAGCTTGTTCGTACGGCGGATGACCTTGCCGTACAGCGCGTGCTTGACGCGGTCCTCGACAGCGACGACGACGGTCTTGTCCATCTTGTCGCTGACGACCAGGCCCTCGCGGACCTTGCGAGCGTTGCGCTCGGTCTTCTCAGTCACGTTGCTCTCGCTCATCAGGCGTTCTCCACCGTCTCGATGCCCAGCTCGCGCTCACGCATCAGGGTGTAGATCCGGGCGATGTCCTTACGGACGGACTTGAGCCGACCGTGGTTCTCGAGCTGACCCGTCGCCGCCTGGAAGCGGAGGTTGAACAGCTCTTCCTTGGCCTCGCGGAGCTTGTTGAGAAGCTCCTCGTTGCCCAGCTCGCGCAGCTCGGACGCCTTGGTACCGGCCGACATCACAGCTCACCTGCTTCGCGCTTAACGATCTTGCACTTCATCGGCAGCTTGTGGGCCGCACGGGTCAGGGCCTCGCGCGCGATCTTCTCGTTCGGGTAGGACAGTTCGAACATCACCCGACCCGGCTTGACGTTCGCGATCCACCACTCGGGAGAACCCTTACCGGAACCCATGCGGGTCTCGGCGGGCTTCTTCGTGAGGGGGCGGTCCGGGTAGATGTTGATCCAGACCTTGCCGCCACGCTTGATGTGGCGGGTCATCGCGATACGAGCCGCCTCGATCTGGCGGTTGGTCACGTACGCCGGCGTGAGGGCCTGAATGCCGTACTCGCCGAACGCAACCTGCGTACCACCCTTGCTCATACCCGAGCGCTTGGGGTGGTGCTGCTTGCGGTGCTTGACCCTACGGGGGATCAGCATTTCGGTCAGGCCTCCGTTCCGGTGCTCTCAGCCGGAGCGGCAGCGGCGGCGGGAGCGTCGGCCTTGGGGGCCTCGGCAGCCGGCGCGGACTGCTGCTGCGGCTTGCGGCCGCGGCCGCCACGCTCGCCACCGCGGCCACCACGGCCGGCCGGGCGGTCGCCAGCGCCGGCGCCACGGGCCGGGCGGTTACCCGCACGGGCCGCAGCGTTCTCGGCGCGGACCTCGGCGATGTTCTTGACGTCGCCCTTGTAGATCCAGACCTTCACGCCAATGCGACCGAAGGTCGTCTTGGCCTCGAAGAAGCCGTAGTCCACGTTCGCGCGGAGCGTGTGCAGCGGCACACGACCCTCGCGGTAGAACTCCGAGCGGGACATCTCGGCGCCGCCGAGACGACCGCCGCACTGGATCTTGATGCCCTTGGCGCCGGCCTTCATCGTGCCCTGCATGCTCTTACGCATGGCGCGACGGAAGGAGACGCGGGAGGAGAGCTGCTCGGCAACGGCCTGAGCAACCAGCTGAGCGTCCATCTCGGGGTTCTTGACCTCGAGGATGTTCAGCTGCACCTGCTTGCCCGTGAGCTTCTCGAGGTCACCGCGGATGCGGTCGGCCTCGGCGCCACGGCGGCCGATGACGATGCCGGGACGCGCGGTGTGGATGTCCACCCGCACGCGGTCACGGGTGCGCTCGATCTCAACCTTCGAGATGCCGGCGCGCTCCATGCCGGACGTCATCATCCGACGGATGGCGACGTCTTCCTTGACGTAGTCCTTGTACAGCTTGTCGGCGTACCAGCGGGACTTGAAGTCCGTGGTGATGCCGAGCCGGAACCCATGCGGGTTAACCTTCTGGCCCATTACCGGGTTCCTTCCTTGCTGCTGACGACCACGGTGATGTGGCTGGTCCGCTTACGGATCCGGTAGGCACGGCCCTGAGCACGCGGACGGAACCGCTTCAGGGTCGGGCCCTCATCCACGTACGCCTCGCTGATGACCAGCGAAGAGGCGTCACTGTGGTCGTAGTTGTGCGCGGCGTTGGCAATGGCGCTGTCCAGCACCTTGCCGACCGGCACGCTCGCGGCCTGCGGGGCGAAACGCAGGACCGCCTGAGCCTCCGTGGCATCCATGCCACGGATAAGGTCCACCACGCGGCGGGCCTTCATGGGCGTAACGCGGATGTACCGCGCCTGGGCCCTGGCTTCCATGGTTGTCCTTCCAGTGTCTGTCATGGTCATTCCACCCCGCTACTAGCGGCGCTTCGACTTCCGGTCGTCCTTCACGTGACCCCGGAAGGTGCGCGTCGGCGAGAACTCGCCGAGCTTGTGGCCGACCATCGACTCGGTGACAAACACCGGAATGTGGGTCTTGCCGTTGTGCACCGCGATCGTGTGGCCGAGCATGGCCGGGATGATCATCGAGCGACGGGACCAGGTCTTGATGACGTTCTTGGTACCGGCTTCGTTCTGAGCGTCCACCTTCTTTACGAGGTGGCCGTCAACGAAGGGTCCCTTCTTGAGACTGCGCGGCATCTAAACCCGCTCCTAGCGCTTCTTGTTCGTCTTGCGGCGGCGGACGATGTACTTGCTCGAAGCCTTCTTCGGCGAGCGAGTACGACCCTCCTTCTGACCCCACGGGGAGACCGGGTGGCGACCACCGGAGGTCTTGCCCTCACCACCACCGTGCGGGTGGTCAACCGGGTTCATCGCCACACCGCGGACGGTCGGGCGGACACCGAGCCAGCGCTTGCGGCCGGCCTTGCCCCAGTTGATGTTCGACTGCTCGGCGTTGCCGACCTCGCCGATCGTGGCGCGGCAGCGGGCGTCGACGAGACGGATCTCACCGGACGGCATACGAAGGTGGGCCATCGTGCCCTCCTTCGCCAGCAGCTGCACGGAGGCGCCGGCGGAGCGCGCGAACTTGGCGCCGCCACCGGGACGGAGCTCGATCGCGTGGATCGTGGTACCGACCGGGATGTTGCGGAGCGCCAGGTTGTTGCCGGGCTTGATGTCAGCGCCGGGGCCGTTCTCGACGCGGTCACCCTGCGTCAGACCCTTGGGGGCGATGATGTAGCGCTTCTCGCCGTCCACGTAGTGGAGCAGCGCGATGCGCGCGGTGCGGTTGGGGTCGTACTCGATGTGAGCGACCTTGGCCGGCACGCCGTCCTTGTCGTGACGACGGAAGTCGATCACACGGTAGGCGCGCTTGTGTCCACCACCCTGGTGGCGAACGGTGATCCGACCGGTGTTGTTACGGCCGCCCTTGCTGTGCAGGGGGCGAACCAGCGACTTCTCCGGCGTGGACCGCGTGATCTCGACGAAGTCGGCTACGGAGGAGCCACGACGGCCCGGCGTAGTCGGCTTGTACTTGCGGATTCCCATTTCTCAGTCCTCGTCCGATTCCGGACGATCCAGACCGCCGTTAGGCGGTCGGACCGCCGAAGATGTCGATACGGTTGCCCTCAGCAAGGGTCACGATGGCGCGCTTGGTGTCCTTGCGCTTGCCGAAACCGGCCTTGGTGCGCTTGCGCTTGCCCTGGCGGTTGATCGTGTTGACCCCGGTGACCTTGACCGAGAAGACCGCCTCGACGGCCTGCTTGATCTGGGTCTTGTTGGAGCCAGGCGCGACGATGAACGTGTACTTGTTCTCGTCCAGCAGGGCGTAGCTCTTCTCCGACACGACCGGCTTGACGAGAATGTCGCGCGGGTCCGAGAAGGTCTTGCTGGTGACGACGGCCTCAGTCATCAGGCGTCGCTCCCTTCGGTCTCAGCGGTCTGGGGGCCAGACACGAAGGACTCGAGGGCGGCCTGGGTGAAGACCACGTCGTCGGAGACGATCACGTCATACGTGTTGAGCTGGCCCGGCTCCAGGATGTGCACCTGGGGCAGGTTACGAGCGGACAGCCACGCGGCCTCGTCGGAGCGCTCGGCGACCAGGAGCAGGTTCTTGCGCTCCGAGATCTTGCCGAACAGCGTCTTCGCGGCCTTGGTGGAGATCTCACCCTCGACCACGCCGGAGACGACGTGGATGCGGGAGTGGGTGGCCCGGTCCGACAGGGCACCACGGAGAGCGGCGACCTTCATCTTCTTCGGGGTCCGCTGCGAGTAGTCACGCGGCTGGGGGCCGTGCACGACGCCACCACCGGCGAACTGCGGGGCGCGGGTCGAACCCTGACGGGCGCGGCCGGTGCCCTTCTGGCGGTAAGGCTTCTTGCCACCACCGCGGACTTCGCCACGGGTCTTGGTCTTGTGCGTGCCCTGACGGGCCGCGGCCAGCTGCGCGACGACGACCTGGTGGATCAGCGGAACGCTGACCTTGGCGCCGAAGATCTCCTCGGGGAGCTCGACGGTCCCGGTCTTGTCGCCTGCCGGCGAAAGGATGTCAATGGTGCTCATCGGTTCCTCAAACCCCCTTGGCCGCGGTGCGGACCAGGACGAGGCCACCGTTGGGGCCGGGGACGGCGCCCTTGATGAGCAGCAGACCCTTCTCGGCGTCAACGGCGTGGACGGTCAGGTTCTGGGTGGTCACGCGCTCGTTGCCCATGCGACCAGCCATCTTCATACCCTTGAAGACGCGGCCCGGGGTGGCGCAGCCACCGATGGAACCGGGCTTGCGGTGCACGCGGTGGGCACCGTGCGACGCCTTGCCACCACGGAAGTTGTGGCGCTTCATGACACCGGCGAAGCCCTTGCCCTTGCTCTTGCCGGTGACGTCGACCTTCACGCCGGCCTCGAAGAGCTCGGCGGTGATCTCCTGGCCGAGCGTGTACTCGGAGGCGTCAGCGGTGCGGAGCTCCACCAGGTGGCGGCGCGGGGTGACATCGGCCTTGGCGAAGTGACCCTTGAGGGGCTTGTTCACCTTGCGAGGGTCGATCTCGCCGAAGGCGATCTGGACCGACTCGTAGCCGTCGACGTCGTTCGTACGCACCTGGGTCACGACATTGGGGCCGGCCTTGACGACGGTCACCGGAACGATCCGGTTGTTCTCGTCCCAGACCTGCGTCATGCCGAGCTTCTCGCCCAGGATGCCCTTGATGTTCTTAGCCATCTCGCGCGCCCTCAGAGCTTGATCTCGATGTCGACACCAGCCGGCAGGTCGAGACGCATGAGCGAGTCAACCGTCTTCGGCGTGGGGTCGAGGATGTCGATGAGGCGCTTGTGCGTGCGCATCTCGAAGTGCTCGCGCGAGTCCTTGTACTTGTGCGGCGACTTGATGACGCAGTACACGTTCTTCTCAGTGGGCAGCGGCACCGGGCCCGCGACCGACGCACCAGTGCGGGTCACCGTCTCGACGATCTTCTTCGCCGAGGAGTCGATGACCTCGTGGTCGTAGGCCTTGAGCCGGATGCGGATCTTCTGTCCCGCCATGGCTACTAGTAGTCCTTTGTCTCGTAACGCTCTGGAACCCGATCGGCTTCGCTCAGTGAAGAACGTGGTCGTGTCTCCGACCCACGCGGTCGGGCGTGTCGCACTCCCTCTACGCAGAAATCCCAGAGGATTTCCCAACCAAGGGGGCACGGTCGCCATGACCGCAGGCCGGGGGCAGGACACCCACCGGGCGCCTGGTCGGCACCCCGCTGACGCTTCCCAGAAGATTCCCGTACGTCCGCTCCTGAGAAGGAGCGACGAGTACTGTGGGACTCGCTTCCGGTCCTCCCGACGGGAGGCGCGCAGCATCGGCACTCAACCGAGCAACCCCGACAGTCTGCCATACGGGGGCATCCGGCCGCCAATCGGGATCGAAGACTGTACCCCACGTCACGTCACGCCAAGCGCCGGGGCGCACACGCCCCCCTCGGACGCCCCCGGCGTCTCACCCCAACCGCCGGGCCCGCTCGGTGAGATGGCGGCGTTCCGGAGCGCTGGTCGTGCGCCGCGCCGCCTCCCGATAGGCCTCCGCCGCGGGCCCCCGTTCCCCGAGCAGTTCCAGCAGATGGGCCCGAGTGGCGAGCAGCCGGTGGTGCCGCGCCAGCCTCTTGTCCCGGGCGAGTTCGTCCAGTACGCCGAGCCCGGCCGCGGGCCCCTCCACCATCGCCACGGCGACCGCCCGGTTGAGCGTGACCATCGGGTTCGGGCCGGTGCGCTCCAGGAGTTCGTAGAGCGCGAGGATCTGCGGCCAGTCGGTGTCCCCCGCGGTCGCCGCCTCGTCGTGCACGGCCGCGATCGCCGCCTGCAGCTGGTACGGGCCGATCAGCCCCCGGGGCAGGGTGCGGCTGATCAGCTCGACGCCCTCCGCGACGAGCGCGGCGTCCCACCGTCCCCGGTCCTGCTCCGCGAGCGGCACCAGCTCGCCGTGCGGACCCGTACGGGCGGTCCTGCGGGCGTCGGTGAGCAGCATCAGGGCCAGCAGCCCCGCCGTCTCGGTGTCCCCGGGCAGCAGCCGGTGCAGCAGCCGCGCGAGCCGGATCGCCTCGGTGGACAGCTCGGGCGCGGTCAGCCGCTCGCCGCCGCTCGCCGTGTAGCCCTCGTTGAAGATCAGGTAGAGCACGTGCCGGACCTCGGCGAGCCGGGCCGTCCGGTCCTCCCCCGGCGGCAGCGCCGGCGAGCCGCCCGCCTCCCTGATCGTCTGCTTGGCCCGGCTGATCCTCTGCGCCATCGTCGACTCGGGCACCAGGAAGGCGGCCGCGATCTGCCCGGTGGTGAGACCGCCGACGGCGCGCAGGGTGAGGGCGACCCGGCTGGGCGGGGAGAGCTCCGGGTGACAGCAGAGGAACAGCAGGGACAGCGAGTCGTCCCGGTCCGTGTCGGGCTCTTCGTCGGCGGCGTGCGCGAGGAGTTCCGAGGCGGGCGTGGCGAGGGCCAGGGAGTCCTCGCGGCGGCGGCGCGCGGCCTCGCTGCGCACCTGGTCGACGAGTCGGCGCGCGGCGACGGTGACCAGCCAGCCCCGCGGGTTGTCGGGGACGCCCTCCTCGGGCCACTGGCGGGCGGCCGCGATCAGCGCCTCCTGGACGGCGTCCTCGCAGGTGTCGAAGGTGCCGTACCGCCGTACGAGAACGCCGAGGACCTGCGGCGCGTACGTGCGCAGCAGGTCCTCGACGCCGTCGGTGCCGGTCACACGTCCGCCGCGGACTCGTGCAGGACCGGCCAGAGCTCCACCGGGTCGACGTCCGCGAAGGGCATGTCCGCGGCGATCTCCCGGGCCCGCTCGGGGCTCTCGCAGTCGAGCAGGTAGAAGCTGGCCAGGTACTCCTTGGTCTCCAGGTACGGGCCGTCGGTGACCGCGGGCACGCCGTCCACGCGCCGGACGAGCTGGGCGGCGGCCGCGTCCGCGAGACCGTACGCGCCGATCAGTTCGCCGCTCTCGCGGTACCTCCGGTTGAAGGCCTCCTGGCGGGCGATCGCCTCGGGCCAGGCCTCGGCGGGGAAGGCGTCCCACTTGGCCTGGTTCCCGTAGATCATCGCGACGTACTTCATGGTGGGTCGTCCTCCCCGTCCCGCGCGCCCCGGTGGCGTGCTGTCACCTGTCGGTCGGAACCGGCGCCCGGTCCTCGACATGACCGCCGGCACCTTTCGAAGATCTTTTCCGGTGGCCGCATCCTGCCAGTCACGGACCCGTCCGCACACAACCCCACGCCTCGAACGTTCGTCTTACCGGGGACCGCACTGCCCAGGGGGACGGACCGCCCACGTGACCACAGCACCCCGTCGGCGGACGGTTCTCGCCGCAGCCCTCGCCGTCACCTCGGCCGCCGCAGGGTGTTCCGTACCGGAGCCGCGCAGGACCGCGCCGACCGTCGACCCCGCGCCCGGCAAGCCCATCGCCTCCGCGCGCACCCGGCGGGCGCTGCTCCTGCAGATAGCCGCGCACCCGGACGACGATCTGTACTTCATGAACCCCGACAGCCAGCGCCTCCTCGACGCCGGCGTCCCGCTCGTCTCCGTGTACGTCACCGCCGGCGAGCACACCGGCCGCAACCGGATCAAGGGCATGCCGGACACTCCCCCGGACCGCGCCGCCTACTCCTCGGCCCGCCACCAGGGCCTGCGCCAGTCCTACGCGGCGGCGCTCGGCCTCCCGCTGTTCACGCCCTGGCGGCGCCGGGTGCTCACCCTCCCCGGGGGGCGCCGGGCCGAGATCGACACCCTCGACCGCGGCCGCCGCCGCGTCGAGCTGGTCTTCCTCAACCTGCCGATGCACACGAACCGGCGCTACATGGCCCTGCCGGCCCTCTGGCACGACCGCGCCCTGGAGCTGCGGACCCATCTGTCGGCCGGTTCGCCCGTCACCCGCTCCGACACCTACGACTACGACCAGCTGGTCGGCGTCCTCGTCGGACTGCTCGACCGCTACCGGCCCACCGTCGTGCACACCCTGGACCCCGACCCGGACATCCAGCTCAGCGACGAGGCCACCCGCCGGCGGGACTCCGAGCAGCCGGGGTACGCGGACCACGGCGACCACACGGCCGTCGCGTCCTTCACCTGGGCGGCGCTGAACCGCTGGGTCGCGGACGCGGTGCGGGACGGCGAGCCGATACCCGCGTTCACGGCCACCGCCTTCCGCGGCTACTACAACCGGCACTGGCCCAAGAACCTCCCTCCCCGGCTCCTCGCCGCGAAGGCCGCCCGCCTCGTCCCCTACGGCGGGGACCCCTCCTGGGACTGCGGCAACCCCTCGGGCTGCGGCGACTACGGCGTCGGCGGCGAGCGGCCGCTCACCAACCGCAAGGGCTGGGTCCGCTCCACCCACCACCGCTGGCCCACCGCCGGACCGGCCCTCGCCGAGCAGCCGGACGGCCGGCTCGCCGCCTACGGGGTCCTCGGCCTGCGCGCGGTCCGCTGGCGGGAGACCGCGCCCGGCGTCTGGGGCGAGCCCGCGGACCTCGGCGGCGGTCCCCTGGCCCCGGCCCTCGGCTCGGCGGTGCTCGACGACGGCCGGGTGCTGCTCTTCGGGGTGCGGTTCTCCGCGATCGACGGCCACGGCGGGCGCAACCGCCGCGAGCTCGTGCTCCTGGAACAGCGCTCCCCCGGCGGCCTGTTCCTGGCCTGGCGCGGCCTCGGGAACCCGGAGCGCACGGACGACCGGGGCCGCCGGGTCGGCGCGCCGGTGGCGGTGGCCGCCCCGGACGGCCGGGTCCACCTCTTCGTGCGGAACGCGGACCGGCACGTCTCGACGCGGGTGCGGGCCGCGGACGGCACCTGGGGCTCCTGGCGGACGCTCCCCGGGGCGGCGGAGGTCCAGGACGGACTCGCCGCGTCGGTCGACGGGGCGGGCCGGACCCATCTGTACGCGGCGGGACGGGAGTCCGTGCGGCACTGGGTGGACGGGGCCGAGCGGACGGACCCGCTGCCGCTCTCCGGATCCACCGTCGCGGCGGCCGGCGGCGACCTCTACTACCGGCCTCCGGCGAGCGGCGAACTCCTCGGCCCCGGCGGCGACTCGGGGCTCGACGGCTTCGGGGGCGTGGTCGCCGCGCGGTCCGCGGCGCTGGGAACGGTCCTCCTGGGCACCGGGGAGGACGGCCGGGTCCGGGTACGGACCGGGGACCGGGTGCGGACCCGGGCGAGCGGGGCACCCGGCGTCTCGGCGGCCCTGCACCTGGGCGCGGACGGACCGACCGTGGTGGGCCTCGGCGCGGACGGACACCCGTGGAGCTGGCGACCGTGACCACCGGGATCCGCGCGGACATGCGAGAAGGCCCCGCACCGAAAGGTGCGGGGCCTTCTGCTGCAGCTCGTGGAGCTACCAGGTCAGATCAATGCGATCAGGCAGTGATCTTGACGACCTGGCCGGCGCCGACGGTCCGGCCACCCTCACGGATGGCGAACTTGAGGCCCTCCTCCATGGCGATGGGCTGGATCAGCTCAACGCTCATGGCGGTGTTGTCGCCCGGCATGACCATCTCGGTGCCCTCGGGGAGGGTCACGACGCCGGTCACGTCCGTGGTACGGAAGTAGAACTGCGGGCGGTAGTTGTTGAAGAACGGGGTGTGACGGCCACCCTCGTCCTTCGACAGGATGTAAGCCTGCGCCTCGAAGTTCGTGTGCGGCGTGACCGAACCCGGCTTGATGATGACCTGGCCGCGCTCGACGTCCTCGCGCTTGATGCCACGGAGGAGCAGACCGACGTTCTCACCGGCCTGGCCCTCGTCGAGCAGCTTGCGGAACATCTCGATACCGGTGACCGTGGTGGTGGTCTTCTCGGTCTTGATGCCGATGATGTCGACGGTCTCGTTGACCTTGAGGATACCGCGCTCGATACGACCGGTGACGACGGTGCCACGACCGGTGATCGTGAAGACGTCCTCGATCGGCATCAGGAACGGCTTGTCGACGTCACGCTCGGGCTGCGGGATGGACTCGTCCACCGCGTGCATGAGGCCGAGGAGCTTCTCGCCCCACTCCTTGTCGCCCTCGAGCGCCTTGAGCGCCGAGACACGGACGACCGGAAGGTCGTCGCCCGGGAACTCGTACTCGGAGAGGAGCTCACGGACCTCGAGCTCGACGAGCTCCAGGATCTCCTCGTCGTCCACCATGTCGGCCTTGTTCAGGGCGACGACGATGTACGGAACGCCGACCTGGCGAGCAAGGAGGACGTGCTCCTTGGTCTGCGGCATCGGGCCGTCGGTGGCGGCGACCACGAGGATGGCGCCGTCCATCTGCGCCGCACCCGTGATCATGTTCTTGATGTAGTCGGCGTGACCCGGGCAGTCGACGTGCGCGTAGTGACGCGACTCCGTCTGGTACTCGACGTGCGCGATCGAGATCGTGATACCGCGCTGGCGCTCCTCGGGAGCCTTGTCGATCTGGTCGAAGGCCGAGGCCTCGTTCAGGTCCGGGTACGCGTCGTGCAGCACCTTGGTAATGGCGGCCGTGAGGGTCGTCTTACCGTGGTCAATGTGACCGATGGTGCCGATGTTGACGTGCGGCTTAGTCCGCTCGAACTTTGCCTTCGCCACTGAATCCTCCTGCGGAGTGGTTCTGTACGCCTTGCTCATCGGCGCCAGGTGATCTTTGCTGGGATGCCATCCGCCGGGACCCGGACCCTCGGGTTTCGGGGGCTGAGCCCCGGCGACTGGTGTCAAGCCTAAAGCGTGAACTCGGGAGAGTTACTCGCCCTTGGCCTTCGCGATGATCTCCTCGGCGACGTTCCGCGGAACCTCGGCGTAGGAGTCGAACTGCATCGAGTAGCTTGCGCGACCCGAGGTCTTGCTGCGGAGGTCGCCGACGTAGCCGAACATCTCCGAAAGGGGCACGAGGCCCTTCACGACGCGAGCGCCGCTGCGCTCCTCCATGGCCTGGATCTGGCCACGGCGGGAGTTGATGTCGCCGATGACCTCACCCATGTAGTCCTCGGGCGTGGTGACCTCGACGGACATCATGGGCTCGAGGATGACCGGCGAAGCCTTCCGCGCGGCCTCCTTGAAGGCCTGCGAACCGGCGATCTTGAACGCGAGCTCGGAGGAGTCGACCTCGTGGTAGCCACCGTCGAGAAGGATGACGCGGACGCCAGTCATCTCGTAGCCGGCCAGGATGCCGAACTGCATGGCCTCCTGCGCACCCGCGTCGACCGAAGGGATGTACTCCTTCGGGATGCGGCCACCGGTGACCTTGTTCACGAACTCGTACGAGGCGTCGCCCTCGGTGATCGGCTCGATCGCGATCTGCACCTTGGCGAACTGACCGGTACCACCGGTCTGCTTCTTGTGGGTGTAGTCCACGCGCTCGACGGTCTTGCGGATCGTCTCGCGGTAAGCGACCTGCGGCTTGCCGACGTTCGCCTCGACCTTGAACTCGCGACGCATGCGGTCGACGAGGATGTCGAGGTGAAGCTCGCCCATACCACCGATGATGGTCTGGCCGGTCTCCTCGTCCGAGTGCACCTGGAAGGAGGGGTCCTCCTCCGCGAGACGCTGGATGGCGACACCCAGCTTCTCCTGGTCACCCTTGGACTTGGGCTCGATGGCGACCTGAATGACCGGCGCCGGGAAGTCCATGGACTCCAGCACGACCGGGTTCTTGTCGTCACACAGCGTCTCACCGGTGGTGGTCTGCTTCAGGCCCATGACGGCGACGATGTCGCCGGCGCCCACCGAGTCGATCTCCTCACGCTTGTTCGCGTGCATGCGGTAGATCTTGCCGATGCGCTCCTTCTTGCCCTTGACGGAGTTCAGCACCGCGGTGCCGGCCTCCAGGCGACCGGAGTAGATCCGGACGAAGGTGAGCTTGCCGAGGTGCGGGTCGCTCGCGATCTTGAACGCGAGGGCCGACAGCGGCTCGTCGTCGGACGGCTTGCGCTTGACGACGACCTCGGGGTCCTTGACGTCGTGGCCCTCGATGGCCTCGACGTCCAGGGGCGACGGCAGGTAACGGACGACCGCGTCGAGCAGGGGCTGAACACCCTTGTT
>NZ_RDBH01000141.1:81368-124310 GCF_008042145.1 Streptomyces sp. adm13(2018) | reverse complement strand
GGCAGGTAACGGACGACCGCGTCGAGCAGGGGCTGAACACCCTTGTTCTTGAACGCGGTACCGCAGAAGACGGGGGTGACCGTCTTCTCGCCGTTGCCCTTGCCGGAAGCGATGGTGATACGACGGACAGCCGCGTACAGCTGCTCCTCGGTGGGCTCGACGCCCTCCAGGAAGAGCTCCATGAGCTCCTCGTCGTTCTCCGCGACGGTCTCGACCAGCTTGGCGCGCCATTCCTCGGCGAGCTCGGTGTGCGAGGCCGGGATGTCGACGACGTCGTACATCTCGCCCTTGGTCGCCTCCGCGGACCAGACGAGCGCCTTCATACGGACGAGGTCGACGACGCCCTGGAAGTCCATCTCGGAACCGATGGGCAGCTGCATCACGATCGGGACGGCGCCGAGGCGGTCCACGATCATGTCGACGCAGCGGAGGAACTCGGCGCCCGTACGGTCGAGCTTGTTGACGAAGCAGATGCGCGGCACGCCGTAGCGGTCCGCCTGACGCCAGACGGTCTCGGACTGGGGCTCGACGCCGGCCACACCGTCGAACACGGTGACAGCACCGTCGAGCACGCGCAGCGAACGCTCCACCTCGACGGTGAAGTCGACGTGACCCGGCGTGTCGATGATGTTGATCGTGTGATCGACATTCTCGAGCGGCCAGTGGCAGGTCGTCGCGGCAGACGTGATCGTGATGCCGCGCTCCTGCTCCTGCTCCATCCAGTCCATCGTGGCAGCGCCGTCGTGGACTTCACCGATCTTGTACGAGACACCGGTGTAGAACAGGATCCGCTCGGTGGTGGTCGTCTTGCCCGCGTCGATGTGAGCCATGATGCCGATGTTGCGCACCTTGGCAAGGTCAAGCGAAGTGGTAGCCATATCGGCTCAGTCTTCTCTCGGTCTCGATGTGGGTTGCGACTACCAGCGGTAGTGCGCGAAGGCCTTGTTGGACTCGGCCATCTTGTGCGTGTCCTCACGCTTCTTGACGGCCGCACCGAGGCCGTTCGAGGCGTCGAGGAGCTCGTTCATGAGGCGCTCGGTCATGGTCTTCTCGCGACGGGCGCGGGAGTAACCGACGAGCCAGCGGAGGGCCAGCGTGGACGCGCGGCCCGGCTTGACCTCGATCGGCACCTGGTAGGTGGCGCCACCGACACGGCGGGACTTGACCTCGAGGGCCGGCTTGACGTTCTCCAGCGCGCGCTTCAGCGTGATGACCGGGTCCTGGCCGGTCTTCTCGCGAAGACCCTCCATGGCGCCGTACACGATGCGCTCGGCGGTGGAACGCTTGCCGTCCAGCAGGATCTTGTTGATCAGCGAGGTGACAAGAGGAGAGCTGTAGACCGGGTCGATGATGACCGGGCGCTTCGGGGCGGGGCCCTTACGAGGCATTCTTACTTCTCCTTCTTGGCGCCGTAGCGGCTGCGAGCCTGCTTACGGTTCTTGACGCCCTGCGTGTCGAGGGAACCGCGGATGATCTTGTAGCGAACACCCGGCAGGTCCTTCACACGGCCACCGCGCACGAGCACGATGGAGTGCTCCTGCAGGTTGTGACCCTCACCCGGGATGTAGGCCGTGACCTCGATGCCGGAGGTCAGACGCACACGCGCGACCTTACGGAGGGCCGAGTTCGGCTTCTTCGGGGTGGTCGTGAACACACGCGTGCAGACGCCGCGACGCTGAGGGGAACCCTCGAGTGCGGGCGTCTTGTTCTTCTCGACCTTGTCCTGCCGGCCCTTCCGGACCAGCTGCTGGATCGTAGGCACTACTTCTCCGGTTTCTGTGTGCCGTCGGTGAAACTAACCTGGAACATTCGCCGACCCACGCGGTCGGGTGTGTCGAATCGCGCGGACCTCTCCACCAGGGCGGAAAGGTGCGGATCACGGTGGCCGATATCTGACTCGCCCTGCGGTTGATGACACGCACGCGAGCCCAGGCACACCCCAGGCACAAGGCTTGAGCGTACCTATCGCATGGACTCCGGTCAAAACAAATGGCCACGCGTACCCTCCGTCACCGCGCGGTGCGCCTCAGGCCGCCAGGAAGCGGTGCAGCGAGTCCGTGAAGGAGGCCACGAAGCGCTCCCGCGTCTCCTCGGGGACGCGGTCCAGCGAGAGGTACGGATTGAGGTCCTCCAGCTCGACGAGGAGCAGCTCG
The DNA here is from genome assembly GCF_008042145.1 of Streptomyces sp. adm13(2018). Taxonomy (GTDB): domain Bacteria; phylum Actinomycetota; class Actinomycetes; order Streptomycetales; family Streptomycetaceae; genus Streptomyces. The sequence goes on along the minus strand of NZ_RDBH01000141.1, from coordinate 122,157 downwards.
CCGCCGGGGGCGCGGCAGGCGTCCACCCGCTGGATGCCGTGGTCGAGGGTGTTCCAGTCGACGAAGCCGCAGGCGAAGGCGAGGTCCGCCGCGGTGGGCTCGTACGGCTCCAGGACCCAGCGGCGGGCCGGGTCGGGGGCGTGGAGGGCGTACTGGAAGCGGTCGTCGACGAAGTAGAAGGAGACCTCGTAGCGGAAGTCGACGCGGGGCTGGACGAGGAGGCCCCCGTAGGACAGGCCGGCGAGCTCCTCGCGGGCCAGGAACCGCAGGCCTATGGAATCGGCCCCGGCCTTGGGCTTGACCGCGTACGCGGCCGACTCGGGCAGCCGGTGGAGGTCCTCGGGCCGGTCGACGGTGGGGATGACGGGGTGCCCGGACGCGGTCAGGTCGAGCAGGTACTGCTTGCCCGCCATGTCCCCGCGCCCGTGGAGCGGGTTGTAGACCCGGGTGCCCGCGGCCAGGGCCCGCTCGCGGAAGGCCTCGTACGCCTGCTGGTAGCCGATGACCGGGCCGCTGTTGCGGACGACGACGGCGTCGAATCCGTCCATGAGGGCCGCGGCGTCGAGCGGGTGGCAGAGCGCCAGGTCGAAGGCCTCGCGCAGCCGTGCGGTGAGGTGGATGTCCTCGTCGCAGTAGCGCCGTCCGCGGGCCGGGTAGGCGAGGTCGGTGACGTACAGCAGGCGGGGGATCGGGGTGGGGCACCTCTTCGTGGCGCTCGAGGACGACACCACGATCTCGTATCTGCTGTCCACGGGGTACGAGCCGCAGCGGGAGCACGCCATCCACCCGCTGGACCCGGAGCTCGGCCTCCCCTTCCCGGACGGTCTCGACCTGCTGCTGTCGGAGCGCGACCGCACGGCTCCGACGCTCGCCGAGGCCGGGGAGCTGGGCATCCTGCCCGGCTTCGAGGAGAGCCTGCGGCTCGACGCCCGGTCGGGAGCGGTGCGCGGCTGAGGGCACCGAGGCGGACACAGGCGAACGCCGTGGCGGGAGACCCGGATCGGGTCTCCCGCCACGGCGCCGTGCGCCCCGGGACCGGGGGGCGGTCCTAAGCGGTGTTCGCCTTCGCGACGATGTCATCGGCCACGTTGCGCGGGACCTCGGCGTAGGAGTGGAACTGCATCGAGTAGTTGGCGCGACCCGAGGTCTTGCTGCGGAGGTCGCCGACGTAGCCGAACATCTCCGACAGCGGAACGAGACCGGTCACCACCTTGGCGCCGCTGCGCTCCTCCATGGCCTGGATCTGGCCACGGCGGGAGTTGATGTCGCCGATGACCTCACCCATGTAGTCCTCGGGCGTGGTGACCTCGACGGCCATCATCGGTTCGAGCAGCACCGGGGACGCCTTCCGCGCGGCCTCCTTGAAGGCCATCGAACCGGCGATCTTGAACGCGAGCTCGGAGGAGTCGACCTCGTGGAAGGCTCCGTCGAGCAGGGTGACCCTGATGCCCGTCAGGGGGTAGCCGGCGAGCACGCCGAGGCTCATGGCCTCCTGGCAGCCCGCGTCCACGGACGGGATGTACTCGCGCGGGATGCGGCCGCCGGTGACCTTGTTGACGAACGCGTAGTCGTCGCCGTCGATGGGCTCGATCGCGATCTGCACCTTGGCGAACTGACCGGTACCACCGGTCTGCTTCTTGTGGGTGAAGTCGAGCCGGTCGACCGTTCCGCGGATCGTCTCGCGGTAGGCGACCTGCGGCTTGCCGACGTTCGCCTCGACCTTGAACTCGCGACGCATGCGGTCGACGAGGATGTCGAGGTGGAGCTCGCCCATGCCGGCGATGATGGTCTGGCCGGTCTCCTCGTCCGTGTGCACCTGGAAGGAGGGGTCCTCCTCCGCGAGACGCTGGATGGCGACACCCAGCTTCTCCTGGTCACCCTTGGACTTGGGCTCGATGGCGACCTGAATGACCGGCGTGGGGAAGTCCATGGACTCCAGCACGACCGGGTTCTTGTCGTCGCACAGCGTCTCACCGGTGGTGGTCTGCTTCAGGCCCATGACGGCGACGATGTCGCCGGCGCCCACCGAGTCGATCTCGGTGCGCTTGTTCGCGTGCATGCGGTAGATCTTGCCGATGCGCTCCTTCTTGCCCTTGACGGAGTTCAGCACCGCGGTGCCGGCCTCCAGGCGACCGGAGTAGATCCGGACGAAGGTGAGCTTGCCGAGGTGCGGGTCGCTCGCGATCTTGAACGCGAGGGCCGACAGCGGCTCGTCGTCGGACGGCTTGCGCTTGACGACGACCTCGGGGTCCTTGACGTCGTGGCCCTCGATGGCCTCGACGTCCAGGGGCGACGGCAGGTAACGGACGACCGCGTCGAGCAGGGGCTGAACACCCTTGTTAGGTCGGTGACGTACAGCAGGCGGGGGCGGGCGGCGGGCACGGGGCGGCTCCTCGGTCGGTGGCCGCCAACCTACCCGGCGCCCGCGCGGACCGGCCGGGCAGCGGCCCGCCGGCGCCTCCCGCGGAACGCCGAAGGGCGGCCACCCCCACGGGGTGACCGCCCTTCGGTCGAGCGACTCGCTTACTGGTTGTACGGACCGTAGTCGTAGTCCTCCAGCGGAACGGCCTGGCCGGAGCCCGAGCCGAACGGCGAGTAGTCGATGTCGTCGTAGCCGACGGCCGAGTACATCGCGGCCTTGGCCTCCTCGGTCGGCTCCACCCGGATGTTGCGGTAGCGGGACAGACCCGTACCGGCCGGGATGAGCTTACCGATGATGACGTTCTCCTTGAGGCCGATGAGGCTGTCGGACTTGGCGTTGATCGCCGCATCCGTCAGGACTCGGGTCGTCTCCTGGAAGGAGGCGGCCGACAGCCAGGACTCCGTCGCCAGCGAGGCCTTGGTGATACCCATCAGCTGCGGACGGCCGGAGGCGGGGTGACCGCCCTCGGTGACCACACGACGGTTCTCGGTCTCGAACTTCGAGCGCTCGACGAGCTCGCCCGGCAGCAGCTCCGCGTCGCCAGACTCGATGATCGTCACACGGCGCAGCATCTGCCGGATGATGATCTCGATGTGCTTGTCGTGGATCGACACGCCCTGCGAGTTGTAGACCTTCTGGACCTCGGCGACCAGGTGGACCTGGACCGCGCGCTGACCGAGGATCCGCAGCACGTCGTGCGGGTTGGTGGCACCCACGGTGAGCTTCTGGCCCACCTCGACGTGGTCGCCCTCGCCCACGAGCAGACGGGCACGCTTCGAGATCGGGAACGCCGTCTCGTCGGTGCCGTCGTCCGGGGTGACGACGATCTTCTTGGTCTTCTCGGTCTCCTCGATGCGGACGCGGCCGGCCGCCTCCGAGATCGGGGCGACACCCTTGGGCTGACGGGCCTCGAAGAGCTCGACGACACGGGGCAGACCCTGGGTGATGTCGTCACCGGCCACACCACCGGTGTGGAAGGTACGCATCGTCAGCTGGGTACCGGGCTCACCGATGGACTGGGCGGCGATGATGCCGACCGCCTCACCGATGTCGACCAGCTTGCCGGTGGCGAGCGAACGGCCGTAGCAGAACGCACAGGTACCGACGGCGGACTCGCAGGTCAGGACCGAGCGGGTCTTGACCTCCTCGACACCGGCGCCCACGAGGGCGTCGATGAGCACGTCACCCAGGTCGACGTTGGCCGGCGCGATGACCTTGCCGTCGACGACGACGTCCTCGGCGAGCATCCGCGCGTACACGGAGGTCTCGACGTCGTCCGTCTTGCGCAGCACGTTGTCGGCGCCGCGCTCGGCGATCCGCAGCTTCAGACCGCGCTCGGTGCCGCAGTCCTCCTCGCGGATGATGACGTCCTGCGAGACGTCCACCAGACGACGGGTCAGGTAACCCGAGTCGGCGGTACGCAGGGCGGTGTCCGCCAGACCCTTACGGGCACCGTGCGTGGAGATGAAGTACTCCAGAACGGTGAGGCCCTCACGGAAGGACGCCTTGATGGGACGCGGGATCGTCTCGTTCTTGGCGTTCGACACCAGACCACGCATACCCGCGATCTGACGCATCTGCATCATGTTTCCTCGGGCACCCGAGTCGACCATCATGAAGATGGGGTTCGTCTTCGGGAAGTTCGCGTTCATCGCCTCGGCGACCTCGTTGGTCGCCTTGGTCCAGATCGCGATGAGCTCCTGAGTGCGCTCTTCCTTCGTGATGAGACCGCGCTCGTACTGCTTCTGGACCTTCTCGTCCTGCTCCTCGTAGCCCTTGACGATGGCCTTCTTGGCCTCGGGCACGACGACGTCGGAGATGGCCACGGTGACGCCGGAGCGGGTCGCCCAGTAGAAGCCGGACGCCTTCAGGTTGTCGAGCGTCGCCGCCACGATGACCTTGGGGTACCGCTCGGCGAGGTCGTTGACGATCTCGGAGAGCTGCTTCTTGCCGACCGAGTAGTCGACGAAGGGGTAGTCCTCGGGCAGCAGCTCGTTGAAGAGCGCGCGGCCCAGCGACGTCCGCAGGCGGAACGAGTCACCCTGCTGCCACTCCGGCTCGCCCTCTTCGGTGACCGGGGGAACCCAGCCACGCGGAGCGACGGTGCCGACGGGGAAGCGGATGTCGATCTGCGACTGCAGCGCCAACTCGCCGGCGTCGAACGCCATGATCGCCTCGGCCGTGGAGCCGAACGCGCGGCCCTCGCCCTTGGTGTCACGGAGCTCGCCGTCGGTGGTCAGGAAGAACAGACCGAGGACCATGTCCTGGGTCGGCATCGTGACCGGACGGCCGTCGGCCGGCTTCAGGATGTTGTTCGAGGACAGCATCAGGATGCGGGCCTCGGCCTGCGCCTCCGCGGAGAGCGGCAGGTGCACGGCCATCTGGTCACCGTCGAAGTCCGCGTTGAACGCGGTGCAGACGAGCGGGTGGATCTGGATGGCCTTGCCCTCGACCAGCTGGGGCTCGAAGGCCTGGATGCCGAGGCGGTGCAGCGTGGGCGCACGGTTCAGCAGAACCGGGTGCTCGGCGATGACCTCTTCGAGGACGTCGTACACGACCGTGCGGCCGCGCTCGACCATCCGCTTGGCGCTCTTGATGTTCTGCGCGTGGTTCAGGTCGACCAGGCGCTTCATCACGAACGGCTTGAAGAGCTCCAGCGCCATGGCCTTCGGCAGACCGCACTGGTGCAGCTTCAGCTGCGGACCGACGACGATGACGGAACGCGCGGAGTAGTCCACACGCTTGCCGAGCAGGTTCTGACGGAAACGACCCTGCTTGCCCTTCAGCATGTCGCTGAGGGACTTCAGCGGACGGTTGCCGGGGCCCGTGACCGGGCGACCGCGACGGCCGTTGTCGAAGAGGGCGTCGACCGCCTCCTGGAGCATCCGCTTCTCGTTGTTCACGATGATCTCGGGGGCACCGAGGTCGAGCAGACGCTTCAGACGGTTGTTGCGGTTGATCACGCGGCGGTACAGGTCGTTCAGGTCGGAGGTCGCGAAGCGGCCACCGTCCAGCTGCACCATCGGACGCAGGTCCGGCGGGATGACCGGCACGCAGTCGAGAACCATGCCCTTGGGGCTGTTCGCGGTCTGCAGGAACGCGGAGACGACCTTGAGGCGCTTGAGCGCACGGGTCTTCTTCTGGCCCTTGCCGGTGCGGATGATCTCGCGGAGGCGCTCGGCCTCCTCCTCCAGGTCGAAGGACTCCAGGCGCTTCTGCAGCGCCGCGGCACCCATCGACCCGTCGAAGTACGTGCCGAAGCGGTCACGCAGCTCGCGGTAGAGGAGCTCGTCGCCCTCCAGGTCCTGGACCTTGAGGTTCTTGAAGCGCGACCAGACCTCGTCCAGACGGTCGATCTCGCGCTGCGCACGGTCGCGCAGCTGCTTCATCTCGCGCTCGGCACCCTCGCGCACCTTGCGGCGCACGTCGGCCTTGGCGCCCTCGGCCTCCAGCTCGCCGAGGTCGTTCTCGAGCTTCTTGGCGCGGGCCTCCAGGTCGGAGTCGCGACGGTTCTCGATCTGCTGGCGCTCGACGGAGACGTGCGCCTCCAGCGAGGGCAGGTCACGCGTACGACGCTCGTCGTCGACGTACGTGATCATGTACGCCGCGAAGTAGATGACCTTCTCGAGGTCCTTCGGGGCGAGGTCCAGCAGGTAGCCGAGGCGCGACGGAACGCCCTTGAAGTACCAGATGTGGGTGACGGGAGCGGCCAGCTCGATGTGGCCCATCCGCTCACGGCGCACCTTGGCGCGGGTGACCTCGACGCCACACCGCTCACAGATGATGCCCTTGAAGCGGACACGCTTGTACTTGCCGCAGTAGCACTCCCAGTCCCGGGTCGGACCGAAGATCTTCTCGCAGAAGAGTCCGTCCTTCTCGGGCTTGAGCGTGCGGTAGTTGATGGTCTCCGGCTTCTTGACCTCGCCGTGGCTCCACTGACGGATGTCGTCAGCGGTGGCCAGACCGATCCGGAGCTCGTCGAAGAAGTTGACGTCGAGCACTATGCGTCAATCCCTCTCAGGGTTGTAAGGCTTTGGGGTCTGATACGGGGGTCCTGGGGCCGGCCGGGGACTCGGCGGTGAAATCGCCGAGCCCCCGGCCGGACTCCCGTCAGACCTCTTCGACGCTGCTCGGCTCGCGCCGGGACAGGTCGATGCCGAGCTCCTCCGCTGCGCGGAAGACGTCCTCGTCGGTGTCGCGCATCTCGATGGACATGCCGTCCGAGGACAGCACCTCCACGTTGAGGCACAGGGACTGCATCTCCTTGATGAGCACCTTGAAGGACTCGGGGATGCCGGGCTCAGGGATGTTCTCGCCCTTGACGATGGCCTCGTAGACCTTCACGCGGCCGGTCACGTCGTCGGACTTGATCGTCAGCAGCTCCTGGAGGGCGTACGCGGCGCCATAAGCCTCCAGCGCCCACACCTCCATCTCACCGAAGCGCTGGCCACCGAACTGGGCCTTACCACCCAGCGGCTGCTGGGTGATCATCGAGTACGGGCCGGTCGAACGCGCGTGGAGCTTGTCGTCGACCAGGTGGTGCAGCTTGAGGATGTACATGTACCCGACGGAGATCGGGTCCGGGAACGGCTCGCCGGAGCGGCCGTCGAACAGCCTCGCCTTGCCGGTCGGGAGCACCATGCGCTCGCCGTCGCGGTTCGGGATGGTGTGGTTCAGCAGACCCGCGAGCTCGTCCTCACGCGCACCGTCGAAGACCGGGGTCGCGACGTTGGTGCCGGGGGCGACCTGGTCGGCGCCGATCGCCTGGAGGCGCTGCGCCCACTCGTCCGCGAGGCCGGAGACGTCCCAGCCGCGGCTGGCGAGCCAGCCGAGGTGGATCTCCAGGACCTGTCCCGGGTTCATTCGGGACGGGACACCCAGCGGGTTGAGGATGATGTCGACCGGGGTGCCGTCCTCCAGGAACGGCATGTCCTCGATCGGCAGGATCTTCGAGATGACGCCCTTGTTGCCGTGACGGCCGGCGAGCTTGTCACCGTCGGTGATCTTGCGCTTCTGGGCGACGTAGACGCGGACCAGCTGGTTCACGCCCGGGGGAAGCTCGTCGCCCTCCTCGCGGTCGAAGACGCGGACGCCGATGATCTTGCCGATCTCGCCGTGCGGGACCTTCAGCGAGGTGTCACGGACCTCACGCGCCTTCTCACCGAAGATCGCGCGGAGCAGACGCTCCTCCGGGGTCAGCTCGGTCTCGCCCTTGGGCGTGACCTTGCCGACGAGGATGTCGCCGGCGACGACCTCGGCACCGATACGGATGATGCCGCGCTCGTCGAGGTCGGCGAGGACCTCCTCGGAGACGTTCGGGATGTCCCGGGTGATCTCCTCCGGGCCGAGCTTGGTGTCACGGGCGTCGACCTCGTGCTCCTCGATGTGGATCGAGGAGAGGACGTCGTCCTGCACGAGGCGCTGCGACAGGATGATCGCGTCCTCGTAGTTGTGACCCTCCCACGGCATGAACGCCACGAGCAGGTTCTTGCCGAGCGCCATCTCGCCGTCTTCGGTGGCGGGACCGTCGGCGAGGACCTGGCCCTCGATCACGCGGTCGCCCTCGTCGACGACGACCTTCTGGTTGACCGAGGTGCCCTGGTTCGAGCGCGAGAACTTGTGCAGGCGGTACGTGATGTACGTGCCGTCGTCGTTGGCGACGGTGACGTAGTCCGCGGAGAGCTCCTGGACGACACCGTCCTTCTCGGCCTTGAGCACGTCGCCGGCGTCGGTGGCGCAGCGGTACTCCATGCCGGTGCCGACGAGCGGGGCCTCCGACTTGATGAGCGGCACGGCCTGGCGCATCATGTTCGCGCCCATGAGGGCACGGTTGGCGTCGTCGTGCTCGAGGAACGGGATCATGGCGGTCGCGACCGACACCATCTGGCGCGGCGAGACGTCCATGTAGTCCACGTCCGACGGCTCGACGTAGTCGACCTCGCCGCCACGCTTACGCACCAGGACACGGGGCTCGGTGAACTGCAGGTCGTCGTTGAGCGCGGCGTTGGCCTGCGCGATGACGAAGCGGTCCTCCTCGTCGGCCGTGACGTAGTCGACCTCGTCGGTGACCTGGCCGTCGACGACCTTGCGGTACGGCGTCTCGATGAAGCCGAACGCGTTGACGCGGCCGTACGAGGCGAGCGAACCGATCAGACCGATGTTCGGGCCTTCGGGGGTCTCGATCGGGCACATGCGTCCGTAGTGGGACGGGTGCACGTCTCGGACCTCGAAGCCGGCCCGCTCACGGGACAGACCACCGGGACCCAGCGCCGAGAGACGACGCTTGTGCGTCAGACCCGACAGCGGGTTGTTCTGGTCCATGAACTGCGACAGCTGGCTGGTGCCGAAGAACTCCTTGATGGAGGCGACGACCGGCCGGATGTTGATCAGGGTCTGCGGCGTGATCGCCTCGACGTCCTGGGTGGTCATGCGCTCGCGCACGACGCGCTCCATACGAGCCAGACCCGTGCGGACCTGGTTCTGGATGAGCTCGCCGACGTTGCGCAGACGACGGTTGCCGAAGTGGTCGATGTCGTCGGTCTCGACGACGATCTCGTTGCCGTTCTCGCCGATCGTCTCGGTCTCGCCGGCGTGCAGCTTGACCAGGTACTTGATCGTGGCGATGACGTCGTCGGTGGTGAGCACGCCGGCGTCCAGCGGCTCGTCGGCGCCGAGCTTCTTGTTCACCTTGTAGCGGCCGACCTTGGCGAGGTCGTAGCGCTTCGGGTTGAAGTAGAGGTTCTCGAGCAGCGTCTGAGCGGCCTCACGGGTCGGCGGCTCGCCCGGACGCAGCTTGCGGTAGATGTCGAGCAGCGCGTCGTCCTGGCCCTGGGTGTGGTCCTTCTCCAGGGTGGCGCGCATGGACTCGTACTCGCCGAACTCCTGCAGGATCTGCTCGGTGGTCCAGCCGAGAGCCTTGAGCAGGACGGTGACGGACTGCTTGCGCTTGCGGTCGATGCGGACACCGACCAGGTCGCGCTTGTCGATCTCCATCTCCAGCCAGGCACCCCGGGACGGGATGATCTTGGCGGAGAAGATGTCCTTGTCGGACGTCTTGTCGATGGAGGAGTCGAAGTAGACACCCGGCGAACGGACCAGCTGCGACACCACGACACGCTCGGTGCCGTTGATGACGAAGGTGCCCTTGTTCGTCATGAGCGGGAAGTCGCCCATGAAGACCGTCTGGGACTTGATCTCGCCGGTCTCGTTGTTGGTGAACTCGGCGGTGACGAAGAGCGGGGCGCCGTACGTGAAGTCACGGTCCTTGCACTCGTCGATCGAGTTCTTCGGCGGCTCGAAACGGTGGTCGCGGAAGGTCAGCGACATCGACCCGGAGAAGTCCTCGATCGGAGAGATCTCCTCGAAGATCTCCTCCAGACCGGACTTCCTGGGGACGTCCTGTCCCGACTCAAGGGCAGCCTCGACGCGAGCCTTCCAGGCGGCGTTGCCGAGCAGCCAGTCAAAGCTCTCGGTCTGCAGCGCGAGGAGGTTCGGAACCTCGAGGGGCTCCTTGATCTTTGCAAAGGAGATGCGCAGCGGGGCGGTGCTGGCGCCGTTGTTCGTATTGGTCGAGGCGTTGCGCGAGGCGGCCAAGAGGGGGTCCTTCCGAGGGCTCGGACTCACTACGCGCGTACCGGTCCCCTGCATCGCTTCACGGCAGACGTTTCCTGAGATGGCCGGAAAGCCAGGTCAGACGGGGTCGGTCCGAGGAACGGATGCGAAGGTATGCCCCTGGTGACGGGCAGGAGGCAGCTAACAGGCAGCGCAAAGGGTCAGTGTAGCCACTTGGCTCACTGATGTCCAGGGCGAATAAATCGCGTCCCTCGTTGCTCTCAACTCCGCGGTACCTCGCGCCGTGCGGCGCACCTCGATACTGCCCGTTCAGTCGTCGATCCATGCCTCGGAAACGGATCGTTGTGACGACGCGTCCTGAGAATTGCGCGCTGCGTGCGGTTCGTCAAGGCCCCCCGGTCTGCGGGGCGCACGGCGAAGATCACCATACTCCGCTCCCGGCGGCCCTCAGGCCCCCGCCACGCCCTTCCCGGGAACGCCGAAAGGCGACCACCCAACAGGGTGATCGCCTTTCGCTGCTCCCGCGTTACACGGGGGCAGGAGTCAGCTCAGCGAGCCGAAACGGTCTTACTTGACCGTGACGGAGGCGCCGGCGGCCTTGAGGGACTCGGCAGCCTTCTCGGCGGCCTCCTTCGCGACCTTCTCGAGGACCGGCTTCGGGGTGCCGTCGACGAGGTCCTTGGCCTCCTTGAGGCCCAGGGAGGTGAGCTCACGCACGACCTTGATGACCTGGATCTTCTTGTCGCCGGCACCCTCGAGGATGACGTCGAACTCGTCCTGCTCGGCCTCGGCCTCGGGGGCAGCGCCACCCGCGGCGGGGCCGGCGACGGCGACGGCCGCGGCGGCGGTGACGTCGAACTTCTCCTCGAAGGCCTTCACGAACTCGGAGAGCTCGATGAGGGTCATCTCCTCGAACTGGGCGAGGAGGTCGTCCTGAGAGAGCTTCGCCATGATGGGCGATCCTTCCACTAATTCGGCAGGTGCCGGATGTATAGAGAGGCGGGCGTTACGGCCCGCTACGACCTGCGCCTAGGCGGCACAGATCATGACGCGAGCCGAATTACTCGGCACCGCCCTGCTCGGCGAGCTTGACGCGAAGCGCCTCCGCGGTGCGGACGAACTTCGACGGCAGCGCCTGGAGGAGCGAGGCAGTCTGCGACTGCTTGCCCTTGAACGCGCCGGCCAGCTTGCTGAGCAGAACCTCGCGGGACTCGAGGTCCGCGAGCTTCTTGAACTCGTCGGCGGACAGCGCCTTGCCGTCAAGGACACCGCCCTTGATGACGAGGTTCGGGTTCTCCTTGGCGAAGTCACGCAGAGCCTTCGCCGACTCCACCGGGTCACCGGTGACGAAGGCGGCCGCGGTCGAACCAGCAAGCTGGTCGTCCAGCGCGGAGATGCCGGCCTGGTTGGCCGCAATCTTGGTCAGCGTGTTCTTCACCACGGCGTACTGGGCGTTCTCACCGAGCGAACGACGCAGCGTCTTCAGCTGCGCCACGGTGAGCCCCGTGTACGAGGTCAGCACGACGGCGTTCGAGCTGCGGAACTTGTCCTCAAGCTCGGCTACCGCGGCAGCCTTGTCGGGCCTTGCCATAGAGCGTCGGCCTCCTTCCGGGTGATGAGGACCGCTCAGAAGGCACTGCCACAACGAAAACGCCCCGGGCGCAGGCGCTCGGGGCTCAGCTCGACCGCATCACGAGGATCCGGGAACTTCTCCACAATCACCTGCGCGGGTCGTTCGCGTCGTAGCGAATCCTTCGGCCACCGCACCTTGACGGCACAGTGACGACCAGCGGTCTTTGGCTTCCTCGGAAGAGTACGTGACCGACACGCCCGGGAGCAAATCAGCCCCGACCGCCCCCGGCCAGCACCTTCTTCAGCAGCTCGACGAAGTCGACGGTGTCCCCCGCGGGCGGTGCCCGGAAGCCGGCCTCGGCGCCGTACTCGGCGTAGGTCGTGGTGAGCGAGGTGACGGACCCGCCGCTCTCCGCGCGGACGACGCTCTTCACCGGGAACCCGTCCGGCCCGATCCAGACCTCCATGGTCCGGCCGTCGGGAAGCTCCCCCCGGTACGCCTCCGCCCGGACGCCGCCCTTGGCGGGTCCGAGGTGCTCGACCGCCGAGGACCCGGCGAGCAGGCCGAGCTCCTTGGGCAGGTCCATGTTCACGGCGGCCAGGCCGCCGGTCAGCTGGAGCATCAGCTCGTCGCCCGCGGCGGCGCCCTCGGGCTGCGCCTTCAGCCAGCGCTTGCCGCCCGTCTGCGCGGTCAGGTCGGCGCCCAGGTCGACGTAGGTGGTCCCGCCGGTCGTGACCACGCGGGTCTCGGCGGGCGCGCCGGGGATGGCGGCCAGGTACGAGGAGTCGGAGACCTTCAGCTCGGCGGCCTGCGGTCCCCAGGCCTGCACGCCGGTGAAGGTGCTGCTGCCGGGCGCCGTGCCGCCCGCGACGCTGAGCCGCATCCGGACCCTGGCGCTCCTGGCCTCCGCGGCCTTGGTGTGGGCGGTCCGGAGGGCCTGCGCGGCCTGCTCGGCGCTCTGCGTGCCCGGCTTCGCCGGCGCGGAGGCACCGGAGGACCTCGTCCCCGTGTCGCCGTCCTGGCATCCCGCGACCGCCGTCACGAGGGCCGCGGCCGCCAGGGCCACCGCGGCGCGCTTCCACACGGACCTGTTCATGTCGTTCCCCACCCTTGATCGACGGTCTCCGTCCCTCGGACGGTAACAAGAAACCGGCCCCGCACCTCGGAGGAGGTGCGGGGCCGGCTCGACCACTCAGTGAGCCTGTCGGGCTCAGACCGCGGCCGGGTCCTCCTCGACGAGGAGGTTGCGGGTGCGGTTGGAGTCCAGCGGGACGCCGGGGCCCATCGTCGTCGTGATGGTCGCCTTCTTGATGTAGCGACCCTTGGCGGCGGACGGCTTCAGACGGAGGATCTCGTCGAGCGCCGCGGCGTAGTTCTCGACCAGCTTCGTGTCATCGAAGGAGACCTTGCCGATGATGAAGTGCAGGTTCGAGTGCTTGTCGACGCGGAACTCGATCTTGCCGCCCTTGATGTCGTTGACAGCCTTGGCGACATCGGGGGTGACGGTGCCGACCTTGGGGTTCGGCATGAGACCACGCGGGCCGAGGACGCGGCCGAGGCGGCCGACCTTGCCCATGAGGTCCGGGGTGGCGACGACGGCGTCGAACTCGTTCAGGCGGTTGCCCTTGGAGATCTCGTCGATGAGCTCGTCGGAGCCGACGATGTCGGCGCCCGCGGCGATCGCGGCCTCGGCACGGTCACCGGTCGCGAAGACCAGGACCCGGGCGGTCTTGCCGGTGCCGTGCGGAAGGTTCACGGTGCCACGGACCATCTGGTCGGCCTTGCGCGGGTCGACACCCAGGCGGAAGGCGACCTCGACGGTGCCGTCGAACTTCGTGCTGGAGGTCTCCTTGGCGAGACGGACGGCCTCGAGCGGAGCGTAGAGCTTCTCGCTGTCGATCTTGGCGTCCGCTGCGCGGAGGGCCTTGCTGCGCTTCACTGCTTCTCCTGTGCAGTTACACCAGGCGGCTGTCGCCGCATGGCAGGTATGGAGTCGTGGTGCGGACCGGCGCTGGTCCTACCACTGAGTCACGAGGGGGCTGATCAGCCCTCGACCGTGATGCCCATGGAACGGGCGGTGCCAGCGATGATCTTGGACGCGGCGTCCAGGTCGTTGGCGTTCAGGTCGGGGAGCTTGACCGTGGCGATCTCGCGGACCTGGGCGGCCGTGAGCTTGGCGACCTTGGTCTTGTGCGGCTCGCCGGAGCCCTTGTCCACACCAGCGGCCTTGAGGATCAGCTTGGCGGCCGGCGGAGTCTTCGTGATGAAGGTGAAGGAGCGGTCTTCGTAGACCGTGATCTCCACCGGCACGACCATGCCACGCTGCGACTCGGTCGCGGCGTTGTAGGCCTTGCAGAACTCCATGATGTTGACGCCGTGCTGGCCCAGCGCGGGACCGACCGGCGGGGCCGGGTTGGCCGCACCAGCGTTGATCTGGAGCTTGATAAGCCCCGTGACCTTCTTCTTCTTGGGAGGCATTGCTCTCTCCGGGTCCTAGTGAGAGTGTTCAGCCCGCCATCCGGTCATCCGGATGGAGGCATACCGCACAACGATAACGGGTATAGACGCGCGGCCAAAAACCGAGCAGGTCAGAGCGGCTGCGAGAGCCACTCTGACCTGGTCGGAAACTTGTGAGATCAGTTCTTCTGGATCTGGTCGAAGCTGAGCTCGACCGGGGTCTCGCGACCGAAGATCTCGACGAGGCCCTTGACCTTCTTCGAGTCGGGGTTGATCTCGTTGATGGTCGCCTGGAGGGTGGCGAAGGGACCGTCGGTGACGGTGACCGAGTCGCCGACCTCGAAGTCCAGCACCTGGACCTCCAGCTTGCGGGCCGGAGCCGGCTTGCCCTCGGCCTCGGCGGCCTCGCGGGCGGCCTTCTCCTCGGCCTCCGGGGCGAGCATCTTGACGATCTCGTCCAGGGTCAGCGGGTACGGGTCGTAGGCGTTGCCCACGAAGCCGGTGACACCGGGGGTGTTGCGGACGACGCCCCAGGACTCGTTCGTCAGGTCCATGCGGACGAGAACGTAGCCGGGAAGCTTGTTCTGCTTGACGTTCTTCCGCTCGCCGCCCTTGATCTGGACGATCTCTTCCTCGGGGACCTCGGCCTGGTAGATGAAGTCCTCGACGTTGAGCGAGACGGCACGCTGCTCGAGGTTGGCCTTCACGCGCTTCTCGTAGCCCGCGTAGGTGTGGATGACGTACCACTCGCCGGGCAGGGTGCGCAGTTCCTCGCGGAGCGCGGCGACCGGGTCGACCGGGGCGGCCGGCTCGGCCTCCTCCTCGGTCTCCTCGACCTCGTCGGCGACGGACTCGGCGTCCTCGTCGGCCTCGGAGTCGTCGGCGGCGTCCTCGACGCTGTCCGCCTCGGCGTCGGCCTCAGCCTCGTCGGCGGTCTCGACCTCGAGGGCGGCTTCCTCGGCGGCGGCGTCGTCAGCAGCGTCGGCCTGGTCCTCGTCGGCGGCCTCGACGATGTCCCGCTCGTCCTCGGCGGACTCGGACTCGAAGGCGTCGTTCAGGTTCGCGTCAGACACGGTGGCTGCTTCTTCCTGCGATACAGATGGGGTGGAACAAAAAGTCAGCCGAAGACGTACTTGACTGCTTCCTGGAAGCCATAGTCAATCACGGTGACAAGGCCGATCATGATGACGACGAAGACAATCACCACGGTCGTGTACGTCGAGAGCTGGCTGCGCGTGGGCCAGACGACCTTGCGGAGTTCCGCGACGATCTGGCGGTAGAAGAGCGCGAGACGGCCCAGGGGGCCCTTCTTTCCGCGCTTCCCGCCCTTGCGGGACTTCTTCTTCGACTCTGCGGCCTCGTCGTCGGCATCAGGCATGTCGATGGAGCCTACGGCGTCCGTCACGATCTCTCACCTGATTCCGGGTCGGCCGTGCCGCGCCCGGGTGGAGCCGCACGGCGGTGCAATGAAGTACGTACATGCGCACAACACCTGGCGGTGTGTGTAGCAGGGCCGGAGGGACTTGAACCCCCAACCGCCGGTTTTGGAGACCGGTGCTCTACCAATTGAGCTACGACCCTTTGCTGGTGCTCCTCAACGTACCGCATCGTGAGATGTGGTCGGTGCGGGCCAACGAGGAGTGAGCATACGTGGTCAGGGGCCCCCGCGTCGAACAGGAACCGCGCCGGCCCTGCTCCCGGACGCGCGTACGACCGGGAATGACCGTTCCTGTCCGGTCCGTGAAACCTGTGTGCCGGGCCTTGATGAGGTCTGGGACGATGGGCCGTATGAGCGCTGCTACCCCTCCCACCGAGCGTCGGGTCTCCGCCCGGATCGGTGCGATCTCCGAGTCCGCCACCCTCGCCGTCGACGCCAAGGCCAAGGCCCTCAAGGCCGCCGGGCGCCCGGTGATCGGTTTCGGCGCGGGTGAGCCCGACTTCCCCACTCCGGACTACATCGTCGACGCGGCCGTCGAGGCCTGCAAGAACCCGAAGTACCACCGCTACACGCCGGCCGGCGGTCTGCCCGAGCTGAAGGCCGCGATCGCCGCGAAGACGCTGCGCGACTCCGGCTACGAGGTCGACGCCTCCCAGGTCCTGGTGACCAACGGCGGCAAGCAGGCCATCTACGAGGCGTTCGCCGCGATCCTCGACCCGGGTGACGAGGTCATCGTCCCGGCGCCGTACTGGACCACCTACCCCGAGTCGATCCGCCTCGCGGGCGGTGTCCCGGTGGAGGTCGTCGCCGACGAGACCACCGGTTACCGGGTCTCGGTGGAGCAGCTGGAGGCCGCCCGTACGGAGCGGACCAAGGTCGTCCTCTTCGTGTCGCCGTCGAACCCGACCGGCGCGGTGTACTCCGAGGCCGACGCCGAGGCGATCGGCCGCTGGGCCGTCGAGCACGGCCTGTGGGTGCTGACCGACGAGATCTACGAGCACCTGGTCTACGGCGACGCGAAGTTCACCTCGCTGCCGGCGATCGTCCCCGAGCTCCGCGACAAGTGCATCGTGGTCAACGGCGTGGCGAAGACGTACGCGATGACCGGCTGGCGCGTCGGGTGGATCGTGGGCCCGAAGGACGTCGTGAAGGCCGCGACGAACCTCCAGTCGCACGCTACCTCCAACGTGAGCAACGTGGCGCAGATCGCCGCCCTCGCCGCCGTCTCGGGGAACCTGGACGCCGTCGCGGAGATGCGGACCGCGTTCGACCGCCGCCGCCAGACGATCGTGCGGATGCTCAACGAGATCGAGGGCGTGTACTGCCCCACTCCCGAGGGCGCCTTCTACGCGTACCCCTCGGTGAAGGGTCTGCTCGGCAAGGAGATCCGCGGCAAGCGCCCGCGGACCTCCGTCGAGCTGGCCGCGCTGATCCTGGACGAGGCCGAGGTGGCGGTCGTCCCGGGCGAGGCCTTCGGCACGCCGGGCTACCTGCGCCTGTCGTACGCGCTGGGCGACGAGGACCTGACGGAGGGCGTGTCCCGGCTCCAGAAGCTCCTCGCCGAGGCGACGGACTGATCACACCCCTGGCGGGCCCCCGGTTCCTCGGAGCCGGGGGCCCGTTTCTGCGTTCGAGCAAGAACCCGATCGGGGAAACGGGGTGCCTTCCTCCGTTCGGGTGCGGCAGGATCAGCCGATGGAGCACGTTTACCGCGACCTCACCCGACTGCCCAAGGCCCATCTGCATCTGCACTTCACCGGCTCGATGCGGCCCACCACCCTCATCGAACTCGCCGACAAGTACGGCGTGCACCTGCCCGAGGCGCTGAGCAGCGGTACGCCGCCGAAACTGCGGGCGACCGACGAGCGCGGCTGGTTCCGCTTCCAGCGGCTGTACGACATCGCCCGCTCCTGTCTGCGCGCCCCCGAGGACATCCAGCGGCTCGTCCGCGAGGCGGCCCAGGAGGACGTCCGGGACGGCTCGGGCTGGCTGGAGATCCAGGTGGACCCGACCTCGTACGCCCCCCACCTCGGCGGTCTCATCCCCGCCCTGGAGGTCATCCTCGACGCGGTCGACGCGGCCTCACGGGAGACCGGGCTCGGGATGCGGGTGCTGGTCGCGGCGAACCGGATGAAGCACCCGCTGGAGGCGCGGACGCTCGCCCGGCTCGCGGTCCGGTTCGCGGACCGGGGCGTGGTCGGCTTCGGGCTCTCCAACGACGAGCGGCGCGGTCTGGCCCGCGACTTCGACCGGGCCTTCGCCATCGCGCGCGAGGGCGGCCTGCTCGCGGCGCCGCACGGCGGGGAACTGACGGGACCGTCGTCGGTACGGGACTGCCTGGACGACCTGCGGGCCTCCCGGGTCGGCCACGGGGTCCGGTCCGCCGAGGACCCGCGGCTGCTGCGCAAGCTCGCGGAGCGCGGCGTGACCTGCGAGGTCTGCCCGGCGTCCAATGTGGCCCTCGGGGTGTACGAGAAGCACGAGGACGTCCCGCTGCGGACGCTCTTCGACGCGGGGGTGCCGATGGCCCTCGGCGCGGACGATCCGCTGCTCTTCGGGTCCCGTCTGGCGGCGCAGTACGAGATCGCCCGCAGGCACCACGGCTTCACGGACCCGGAACTGGCGGAGCTGGCCCGGCAGTCGGTCCGGGCCTCGGCGGCGCCCGAGGACATCAGGGGGAAGCTGCTGTCCGGGATCGACGACTGGCTGGCCTCCCCGGTGGGGTGAAGCGGTGCAGCGGGGGCCGGGCCTGGAAGCCGATGTCCACCTCGGTGCGGTCCGGCCCGGACGCGTGCTGCTCCAGGAACGGGGTCAGCGAGGCGAGCAGGACGTCGTGGCCCTGCGGGGCCCGCTCGTGCAGCGGGCCGTGTCCGGCCGCGACGGCGAGCTCCCCGGCGGCGGCGCAGAACACGTCCCGATCGCCGAGGAGGAAGAGCGTACGGGCGTGCACGGCGGTCCGGATCAGCCTGGCGACCCGCTCGGGGGCCGCTTCCCGGGCGGCGGCCCGGTCGGCGGTGCGGCGCTCGTCGGTACGGAGGGTCAGCGGCCGCCCGTCGCCGAGCCGGGCGCGCAGAGCGGGCCAGGCGGAGGGGCGCAGGCCGCCGGTGTCCCGGTGGGCGAGGACGAGGTCGACGGGGGTGCCGGGCGCGAAGGCGCGCGGCAGACTCTCGCGCAGCGGGATGTGGACGAGGGTGTGCCGGGAGAACGCGGCGAAGGAGAAGAGCGCGGCGAGCCGGGCGAGGCCGTCGTGGTCGCCGACGAGGTAGCCCCAGCGGTCGTGGTGGGGCGAGTTGAGCGTGGTGTGCCGCAGCGGCGGCCACGGCCGGACGACCCGGTGCTCGCGGCGCCCCGCGCGGATCCGGTGCTCCCGGGCCGTGAGACGCATCCCGTCAGCCTGCGGCCCCGCGCGGGCCCGGCACAAACGTATTACCGGAGCGGCCGGCAGCGGAACGGCCCGGCGCCGAGCGGCCCGGCGCCGGGGTGCCTCAGAGGCTGACGCCGACCGTCACGGGCTCGTTGACGAGGGTGATCCCGAAGGCCTCGTGGACGCCGGCGACGACCTCCCGGGCCAGCGCGAGGAGGTCCTCGGTGGTCGCCTCGCCCCGGTTGGTCAGCGCGAGGGTGTGCTTGGTGGAGATCCGCGCCGGGCCGGAGCCGTACCCCTTGGTGAATCCGGCCTTGTCGATCAGCCAGGCGGCGGAGGTCTTCACCGCGCCGTCCGCGCCCGCGGGGAAGGCCGGCGGGGTGACGTCCGCGCCGAGGCGGTCGGCGACGCGGGTGAGGAAGGTCGCGTACTCCCCCGCCGTGAGGATCGGGTTGGTGAAGAAGGAGCCCGCGGACCAGGTGTCGTGGTCCGCGGGGTCGAGGACCATGCCCTTGCCGGCGCGCAGCCGCAGGACGGTCTCGCGGGCCTGCGCGAGGGGCACCCGGTCGCCGGCCTCGACGCCGAGGGCGCGGGCGGTCTCGGGGTACTTGATCGGCCCGGAGAGGCCGTCCGCGTCCTCCAGCTCGAAGCGGACCCGGAGCACCACGTAGCGCTCGGGGTGGTCCTTGAAGAGGCTGTGGCGGTAGGAGAAGGCGCACTGGGCGTTGGCGAGGGTGACGGTCTCGTCGGTGCGCCGGTCGTAGGCGACGACCTCGGTCACGGTGGCGGAGACGTCCTGGCCGTAGGCGCCGACGTTCTGGATCGGGGTGGCGCCGGCCGAGCCGGGAATGCCGGCGAGGCACTCGATCCCGGCGAGTCCGGCCTCGACCGTACGGGCGACGGCGTCGGTCCAGACCTCGCCGGCGGCGAGTTCCAGCCGGGTGCCGTCGAGGGCGAGGCCGCGGGTGGCGATCCGCAGGGCGGTGCCGTCGAAGCCCTTGTCGCCGATGACGAGGTTGGAGCCGCCGCCGATGATCAGCAGCGGCGTCCCCGTGGCGTCGGCCTCGCGGACCGCCGCGACCACCTCGTCGTCCGTGGTGGCGGTGACGAGCCGGGCCGCGGGGCCGCCGAGGCGGAAGGTGGTCAGGGGCGCGAGGGGGGCGTCGAGAAGAGGCTGCACGGGCTCAAGAGTACGGGCCCGTCCCGACCGGGAGGCGTGTCCGCTCCGGGCTGGGCCGGCCTGACGGGTACGGAGCTGCCGGAGCGGGCCCGGTGGGCTCGGAACCCGTCGGGGCGACCTCGGTGGGACTCGGCACCCACCGGAGCGGCCCCGGCCGCCGCGAAGCCACCGGGGCCGCCCCATTGGGCTCAGACGCCGATCAGGTCCTTCTCGCCGGCCTCGGCTCCGGCCGCGGCCTCCTCCGCCTTGCGGCGGGCCTCCTGCCGCCGCGAGGGCGCGAACAGCACGGCCGCCGCGCCGAGGGCGACGGCCCCGGCGCCGACCCAGAGCGCGGGCTCCAGTCCGTCGACGAAGCTCTGGCCGGACTCGTAGCCGCCCTGGGCGGCGAAGATCGAGGCCATCACCGCGACGCCGAGCGCGCCGCCGACCTCGCGCAGCGCGTTGTTGGCGCCGGAGGCGATGCCCTGTTCGGAGGGCCGGACGCTGGACATCACGAGGTTGGCCGCGGGGGCGAAGTACAGCGCCATGCCGATGCCGCTGACGACGAGGGCGGGGAGCTGGGCGGCGTACGAGACGTCGGGGGCCAGGACGAGGGCGAACCAGCCCAGGCCGATCGCCTGGAGGGCGAGACCGGCGGCGACGACGGGACGGCCGCCGATCCGGTCGGACAGGGCGCCGGCGAGCGGCGCGACGATCATCGGCATGCCGGTCCAGGGGAGCATCCGCAGCCCGGCCTCGGTGGGCGAGTAGCCGAGGACGCCCTGCATGAACTGGCTGAGCAGGAAGATCGAGCCGAACATGCCGAGGAACATCAGCAGGCTGGCCGCGTTGATGCCGGCGAAGGCGCGGTTGCGGAAGAGCCGCATGGGCAGCATCGGCGCCCTGGCGCGGATGCCGTGGTGGACGAACCCGCCGAGGAGACCGGCTCCGGCGATCAGTCCGGTGAGGACGGTCGGGGAGGTCCAGCCGTCGATGGGGCCGCGGATGAGCGCGTACACGATGCCGAACAGGCCGCCGCTGGCGAGGAGCGTGCCGATGATGTCGAGGCGGGCGCCGGTGCCGTGCGACTCGGCCAGGCGCAGCCGGGCGAGCGGCAGCAGGGCGAGGCCGAGCGGAACGTTCAGCCAGAAGATCCACTGCCAGGAGAGGTGTTCGGTGAGGACGCCGCCGATGAGGGGTCCGGAGGCGACCGCGAGCCCCTGGACGGCTCCCCAGATACCGAAGGCCGCGCCGCGCCGGGCGGCCGGGACGGCGGCGGTGAGCAGGGTGAGCGTGAGCGGCATCATGATCGCGGCGCCGACGCCCTGGGCGGCGCGGGCGGCGATCAGCGCGTCGATGCCGGGGGCGAGGGCGGCCGCGGCGGAGGCGGCGGTGAAGACGGTGAGTCCGACGAGGAAGAGCCGACGGCGGCCGAAGCGGTCGCCGAGGGCGGCGCCGAACATGAGCAGGACGGCGAAGGTGAGGGTGTAGGCGCTCACCGTCCATTCGAGGTCGTGCAGTGCTCCGCCGAGGTCCTCGCGGATCGAGGGGAGGGCGGTGGTGACGACGAGGTTGTCGAGGGCCGCCATGAAGCCGGCGGCGCTGGTGATGACGAGGGCCCAGGCGGCGGAACCGCGGCGGGCTGCTGGCTGGTGCATGTCGGCCTCTCGGATCTCGGGTTAGTTATCACTGACTAACTTTCATGCCCACGACGAAGCGGGGGCGGACCCGCGGTACGGCGCGACGCGGGCGGCGGCGCTACTCCTCGGAACCGCCGGAGCGGTGGATGGCGGGGAAGAACCCGTCCCAGACGCGGTGCTCGGACGGAAAGCCCATGGCGACGAGGGTGTTGATGAGCATCCCGTACGCCAGGAAGGTCGTGGTCTCCTCGACGTCCGCGCCGAGCGCGAGGTGGACGGTCTCCCAGAGAGTCGTCCAGCCGGCCCGGACGGCCTCGCCGAACTCGTGGTCGCCGGCCGCCTCGGCGGCGGCGACGGTCACGTACACCTGCATCTGCATGAGGAGCCGGTCGGGGTCCTCGGCGATGATCCGGGTGTACGCGGTGGCCATGGCGTGCAGGGCCTCCTCGCCGGCCAGCCCTTCCGAGGCCTCCTCGAAGACCCGGACGGTGTCGCTGATGCAGCGCTCGGAGGCGGCCAGGAAGATGGCCTTCTTGCCGGGGAAGAGCCGGAAGAGATACGGCTGCGAGACGCCGACGCGCTGGGCGATCGCCTCGGTGGACGTGCCGTAGTACCCGCCGCGGCTGAACTCGCTCATCGCCGCGCGGATGACGCTCTCCCGCCGCTCTTCCGCACTCATCCTGACCATGAGGCAAAGTTAGTACGCAATCACTAACTCCGCAAGGGCAAGAGCGGGCGGCCGCTCTCCGCGACCGCCCGCCCCGTGCACAGGGTGTGGCTACGCGAGCCGGACCACGGCCCGCGACATGCCCAGGACCTTCTGCCCGGCGCTCATCGCCGTGAGGTCGACCCGGACCGTCCGGTCGTCCAGCTTGGCGGCGACCTTGGCGCTGACCTCGACCAGCGCGCCGGTCCCGTCGTTCGGGACGACGACCGGCTTGGTGAAGCGGACGCCGTACTCGACGACGGCGGCCGGGTCGCCCGCCCAGTCGGTGACGACGCGGATCGCCTCGGCCATGGTGAACATGCCGTGGGCGATGACGTCGGGGAGGCCGACCTCCACCGCGAACTTCTCGTTCCAGTGGATGGGGTTGAAGTCCCCGGAGGCGCCGGCGTACCGGACGAGGGTGGCGCGGGTCACCGGGAAGGACTGCGCGGGCAGCTCGGTGCCGACCTCGACCTCGTCGTAGGCGATCTTCGCGGTCATGGTCAGGCCCCCTCGGGTGCGCGGGAGACGAGCTTCGTCCAGGCGGTCACGACGTGCTCACCGGAGGCGTCGTGGACCTCACCGCGGATGTCCAGGATGTCGTTGCCGGCGAGGGACTTGATCGCCTCGATGGTGGAGGTGACCGAGAGCCGGTCACCGGCCCGCACGGGCCGGCTGTAGGCGAACTTCTGGTCGCCGTGGACGACCCGGCTGTAGTCGAGACCCAGCTGGGGGTCCTCGATGACAGCGCCGGCCGCCTTGAACGTGATGGCGAACACGAAGGTCGGCGGAGCGATCACCTCGGGGTGCCCGAGCTCCTTGGCCGCTCCCTGGTCGACGTAGGCCGGATTCGCGTCACCGATCGCCTCGGCGAACTCGCGGATCTTCTCGCGGCCGACCTCGTAGGCCGGGGTGGGCGGATAGGTCCGGCCCACGAAGGACTGGTCGAGCGCCATGGACTCGAAACCTCCTGGATCTGTTGCCGCTGGATCTGTTGTGCCGACAAACGACACGAGGCCGCCCCCGAGTGGGGACGGCCTCGTGTGCGAGCCTGATTAGCGCGTCTCGCGGTGTGCAGTGTGCGAGTTGCAGCGGGGGCAGTGCTTCTTCATCTCAAGACGGTCCGGGTTGTTACGCCGGTTCTTCTTGGTGATGTAGTTCCGCTCCTTGCACTCCACGCAGGCCAGCGTGATCTTCGGGCGGACGTCGGTGGCAGCCACGTGAGTGCTCCTTGGACGGATGGGACGGATGAACGCATAAAAGAGTAGCCGATCGAAGGACCGACCCCGCAATCGGCTACCGTGTGTAGCGGTGACCGGACTTGAACCGGTGACACAGCGATTATGAGCCGCTTGCTCTACCGACTGAGCTACACCGCTTTGATGATCGGGTCCCCGTCCGAAGACGGGTTCCTTCTCACCAGAGCCCCAATACGGAATCGAACCGTAGACCTTCTCCTTACCATGGAGACGCTCTACCGACTGAGCTATTGGGGCGAGCGAGGAAGACATTACACGGTCTCCGGCCCATCACCCAAATCCGTTTCGCGGGGCCCCCGCGACCGCCCTCACCAGGGGTCCCGTACGCCACTCGTGCCCTCATCGGTACGACTATTGCGCTCCTCCCCGAAGCGCGCTCCGAGCGCCCCTAGGCTCTCCACCACGCTTCGTGATCTTGATCTTGAGGAGCCTTGAGGAGCCCCGATGTCAGCCGACAGCAAGCAGCCCCAGCCGCCCGAGGACGGGGCCGCCGCCACCGCCGACTCGACCTCGCTCCTGCTCTCCCACGCACGGCTCGCCGACGGGCGGAACGTCGACGTACGGCTGGTCGGCGGCCGGATCGAGGCGGTCGGCACGGCCGGCAGCCTCACCGCCACGGGCGCGCGCGTCGACCTCACCGGCTACCTGCTGCTGCCCGCCGCCGCCGAACCCCACGCCCACGCCGACACCGCCCTCTCCGCGGACTCCCCCGGCCCCGTCTCGTACGCCCCCGAGCACGTCCAGCGCCGGGCCGCCGAGGCCGCGCTGCTCCAGCTCGGCCACGGCGCGACCGCGCAGCGCGCGCACGTGCGGATCGGCGACGTCCACGGACTCGGCCCGCTCGAAGCCGTCCTCCAGGCCCGGCGCTCGCTGCGCGGCCTCGTCGACCTCACCGCGGTCGCGATGCCGAGGCTGCTCACCGGGGCCGCGGGCGCGGACGGGCTCGCGATGCTGCGGGACGCGGTGAAGATGGGGGCCGGGGTGGTGGGCGGCTGCCCGGACCTCGACCCGGACCCGGCGGGGTACGTCGAGGCGGTCCTGGAGGTCGCGGCCGAGCACGGCGTCCCCGTCGACCTGCACACCGACGGCGACGACCCGGCCCGGCTCGCGCGGCTCGCGGCGATGGCCGGCGGACTGCGCCCCGGCGTGACGATCGGCCCCTGCGCGGGCCTCGGCCGGCTCCCCGCCGACGCGGCCCGGCGCGCGGCCGACGGACTCGCGGCGGCCGGCGTGACCGTGGTCTGCCTGCCCCAGGGCGGCTGCGCCGGCACCGGGCTGCGCGGCACGGCACCGGTCCGGCTCCTGCGGGCGGCCGGGGTGCGGGTCGCGGCGGGCAGCGGGGCGATGCGGGACGTGGCCAACCCGGTGGGCCGCGGCGACCCGCTGGAGGCCGCGTACCTCCTCGCCTCGCTCGGCGGCCTGCCGGCCGAGGAGGCCTACGCCGCGGTCGCCGCGGAGGCGCGGGCCGCCACGGGCCTGCCGGAGGTGCGCGTCGAGGCCGGCTTCCCCGCGGAGCTGCTCGCGGTGCGCGGCGAGCGTCTGTCGGGCGTGCTGTCCCTCGCGTACAGCCGCATCGTGGTGCACCGGGGGCGGGTGGTGGCCCGGACGAGCGCGGTACGCGAGTACTGCGACTCGGCGGCGGCGCTGGACCTGCCCCGCCAGGCGCGCCCGGAACGACCGCCCGAGCCGGGAAGCCCTCCGGCCGGTCCCGTCGTACGGTCGTGAGTATGCGCATCGTCATCGCTGGAGGACACGGACAGATCGCCCTGCGCCTGGAGAGGCTGCTCTCGGCGGGCGGACACGAGGTCGCGGGGATCATCCGCAGACCGGAACAGGCCGGGGACCTGCGGGACGCGGGGGCCGAACCGGTCGTCCTGGACCTGGAGTCGGCCTCGGTGGAGATGGTCGCCGCCGTGCTCCAGGGCGCCGACGCGGCCGTCTTCGCGGCGGGCGCGGGCCCGGGCAGCGGCGTGGACCGCAAGGACTCGGTGGACCGCGCGGCGGCGGTCCTGTTCGCCGACGCGGCGGAACGCGCGGGCGTACGCCGGTACATCGTCGTCTCGTCCATGGGCGCCGACGCCGCGCACCCGGGCGACGAGATCTTCGACGCCTACCTGCGCGCGAAGGGTGCGGCGGACGACGCGGTCCGCTCCCGCACGGCCCTGGACTGGACGATCCTGCGCCCCGGCTCCCTGACGGACGACGCGGGCACGGGCCTGGTCCGCATGGAGGCCCGCACGGGCCGCGGCCCGGTCCCCCGCGACGACGTGGCGGCGACCCTCGCCGAACTCCTGGACACCCCGGCGACCGCCGGCCTGACCCTGGAACTGATCACCGGCTCGACCCCGGTCTCGGTCGCGACAAAGGCAGTGGCCGGAAACTGACCACCGACCCCCACCCCACAAACGAAGGAAGGTCCCCGGTGCAAGCACCGGGGACCTTCCGTTTCGCGTGGCGACGCCAGGATTCGAACCTGGGTAGGCTAAGCCGACGGATTTACAGTCCGCTCCCATTGGCCACTCGGGCACATCGCCATGAGATCGCTACCGTGGAGCCGCTTTTCTGCGGTGTTCCGTGGCAACGACGTAAACGATACCTGATCCCCGGGGGTGGTTCGCCACCGGATTGATCAGCGGTTCGGGCCGCGGCTCACCCCCTAGGCTTTGCGCTGTACCCCAAGCATCCGAGCAAGGAGCCACGAGTCATGGCCGACTCCAGTTTCGACATCGTCTCCAAGGTCGAGCGGCAGGAGGTCGACAACGCCCTCAACCAGGCCGTGAAGGAGATCTCCCAGCGCTACGACTTCAAGGGAACCAACGCCTCGATCTCGTGGTCGGGCGAGAAGATCCTCATGCAGGCGAACGGTGAGGAGCGCGTCATGGCGATCCTCGACATCTTCCAGACCAAGCTGATCAAGCGGGGCATCTCGCTGAAGTCGCTGGACGTCGAGGGCGAGCCGCAGCTGTCCGGCAAGGAGTACAAGCTCTTCGCGTCGGTCACCGAGGGCATCTCCCAGGAGAACGCCAAGAAGGTCGCGAAGGCCATCCGCGACGAGGGCCCCAAGGGCGTCAAGGCCCAGGTCCAGGGCGACGAGCTGCGGGTCAGCTCGAAGAGCCGGGACGACCTGCAGGCCGTGCAGGCGCTGCTCAAGGGCAAGGACTTCGACTTCGCGATCCAGTTCGTGAACTACCGCTGACCATCGGCCGGGCGGGCGGCGGGCGGAAGGGTCGTGTCCGAATACCGCCAGCCCGGGGGTCGGTGGGCCCCGCACACTGGTCTGTGGAAGACCCGGTGCGGGGAGAGGAACCAGCCATGACCGTGTACGCGTACGTCGACGGCCCCCTGGGCGAGATGCTGCTGGTCGGGCGGCTCGCCGAAGGGGGGCGTGCCGTGCTGCGCTCGCTGTCCCTGCCGGGGCAGAAGGGTGCCGTGGCGGTCGAGGACGGCTGGTCCCTCGCGCCCGAGGTCTTCGCCGAGGCGGCCGGGCAGCTCGACGCGTACTTCGCCGGCCGGCGCGACCGGTTCGACCTGGCGCTCGACGGTGAGGCCGGGACCGCGTTCCAGCGGCGCGTCTGGCGGGCCCTGGAGGAGATCCCGTACGGCACGACCGTCTCCTACGGGGAGATCGCCCGCCAGGTCGGCTCGCCCGGCGCCGGGGTCCGGGCCGTCGGGACCGCCATCGGCCGCAACCCGCTGCTCGTCGTGCGGCCCTGCCACCGGGTCATCGGCGCCGACGGCAGTCTGCGCGGGTACGCGGCGGGCATCGACCGCAAGGAGCGGCTGCTCGGCCTGGAGGGGGCCCCGGTGTGACCGAGGGGCTCTTCCCCCGCGACCGGGCCACGATCGCGCCGGGCGCGGTGCACGTGCCCGCGTGGCTCCCGCCCGCCCGTCAGCGGGCGCTGGTGGAGGCCTGCCGGGAGTGGGGGCGCGGGCCGGTTCCGTACCGGCAGACCGTGCTGCCCGGCGGCGGCGTCATGTCGGTGCGGTCGCTGTGCCTGGGCCGGCAGTGGGTGCCGTACCGCTACCTCGACTCCGTCGCGGTGGCGCTGCCCCGGTGGCTCGTGGACCTCGGCCGGGAGGCGGTCGCCGAGGCCTACGGCGACGACGGCGGGTTCACTCCCGACACCGCCCTCGTGAACTTCTACGCGCCGGAGGCGCGGATGGGCATGCACCAGGACCGCGAGGAGCGTTCGGGTGCGCCGGTGGTGTCGCTGAGCCTCGGGGACCAGTGCGTCTTCCGGTTCGGGAACGCGGAGGGCCGGGGCCGCCCCTATCAGGACGTCGAGCTCTCCTCCGGCGATCTGTTCGTCTTCGGCGGCCCCTCGCGCTGGGCCCACCACGGCGTCCCGAAAGTCCGTCCGGGCACGGCCGATCCCGCACTCGGGCTGGTGGGACGCCTCAACATCACCCTGCGCGAGACCGGGCTGCCCGGCCTGGACTGAGCGGTACGACACCACACTTCGCGCGTCCGGGGGCGGGCTGCTCCACGCGCTCCCGCGGTACACCTGTGTGCGGTCGCGAACGTCTGGGATCGTTCTGGGGGTGCCTGGCCGGCTGGGCGTTCGTGGTCGGCAGGGCGATTGACGGCCCGCCATGGCGGGCCGTCAGTCGAGGACCAGCCGTACCCCCGCCTTCCGGAGGGCGTCGGTGAGTTCCTCGAAGGTCGCGGGGCGGGGGCCGGCCCACGGCTGGACCCCCAGGCAGGCGCGGGCCACGTCGGCCCGGTGCCAGACGAGCGTCACGTCCGTCCACTCCTGCCCCCACACCAGCCCGCCGGGCGCCCCCGCGCCCGGGTCGCGGCCGGGGCCGTACACGGCCTCCCCCAGCGCGCACAGGAAGGACACCTCGTCGACGACGTCCGTCCCGTCGAGCTCGTACGTGGCTCCCGGCACGAGTTCCGGGGCGGCCCGCGGCCGGCGGGCGGCCTGCCGCAGCCACTCCGCGCGGGCCGTGCCGGAGAACCGCCGCCAGGTGCCGGGCTCGGCGGGTCTGCCGCCGAAGAACAGCTCCCAGACCGCGCGGTTCTGCGGCGGCACGAGCCGGGTGCGGGGGAAGGCCACGGTCAGGTCGACCAGGCCGCGGTGGCGGGCGGAGGCGGCCCAGCCGGTGACGCGGCCCGCCTCCCCGCCGTGGTGCAGATCGCCGAACCGGGCCAGGACCCGGTAGTCGACCGGGCCGAACCCCTCCGTCCCGGCCGCGAGCGCCTCGCGCAGCGCGCCGCGCGGGGCGCAGCCGAGGAAGGTGACGCCGGTGCGGGCGGGGTCCGTGGGCGGCTCGGCCGGGACCCGTATGAGGTTGGCGCAGCGGGCGGGGCTCGGGGCGTGGGCCCGGCGGCGGGGCTCGCCCGTCGTCTCGACGGTCACGGCGTCCCCGCGGGCGCCGACGACGCGGACGCCGTCGAGCCGCCACAGTCCGTCGGGGACCTCCACGTCCAGCGGGCCGAGCGGCGCCGTGCCCTCCACGAGGGCCTCGGTGACGGCGCGGGCCAGCTCGCCGCGCGGTTCGCAGCCGCGGAGCTCGTACCGCACGGGCGGCGCCGGGGCGGGCTCTCCGTAGAGTCCGTCGACGTCCTGGCAGAGGGCGACGGGGTACGCGTCGGAGAGGAGCGCGTAGCGGGGGTTCTGCACGGTCGGGACGTCCCCTCCTGGCGGTCCGCCGCTACCGGTCCGCGAATCCGTAGCCGTAGGGCTGGTCGCTGGGGACGATCTCCTTGCCGAGGGGCAGCAGGGACACCGGGATCAGCTTGAAGTTCGCGATGCCGAGCGGGATGCCGATGATCGTGAGGCAGAGGGCGATGCCGGTGGTGATGTGGCCGAGGGCGAGCCACCAGCCGGCGAGGATCAGCCACAGGACGTTGCCCACGCAGGAGGGCGCGCCCGCGTCGCGGCGGTCGACGACGGTGTGGCCGAAGGGCCACAGCGCGTACACCCCGATGCGGAACGCGGCGAGTCCGAAGGGGATGCCGATGATGGTGATGCAGAGCAGGACGCCCGCCAGCATGTAGCCGAGGAACATCCAGAATCCGCAGAGCACCAGCCAGATGATGTTGAGGATTGTCTTCACGGGCGTCGTCCTGCCATCTGTTCGAGCCGGGCGATGCGCTCGGCCATCGGCGGGTGGGTGGAGAACATCTTGGACAGGCCCTGTCCGGGCCCGAACGGGTTGGCGATCATCATGTGGCTGGCGGTCTCGATCCGCGGCTCGGCGGGCAGCGGCAGCTGCTTGGTGCCCGCGTCCAGCTTCCGCAGGGCGGCGGCCAGGGCGAGCGGGTCGCCGGTGAGCTGGGCTCCGGAGGCGTCGGCCTCGTACTCGCGGGAGCGGGAGATCGCCAGCTGGATGACGGAGGCGGCGATCGGGCCCAGGATCATGACGAGGAGCATCCCGAGCAGCCCGGGGCGGTCGTCGTCGCTGGACCGGCCGACCGGGATCAGCCAGGCGAAGTTGACCAGGAACATGATCACGGAGGCGAGTGCCCCGGCGACCGAGGAGATGAGGATGTCCCGGTTGTAGACGTGGCTCAGCTCGTGGCCGATGACGCCGCGCAGCTCGCGCTCGTCGAGGATCGCGAGGATGCCCTCGGTGCAGCAGACCGCCGCGTTCCTCGGGTTGCGTCCGGTCGCGAAGGCGTTCGGCGCCTGGGTCGGCGAGATGTAGAGCCGGGGCATGGGCTGGCGCGCCTGGGTGGAGAGCTCTCGCACCATCCGGTACAGGGCGGGGGCCTCGAACTCGCTGACCGGCCGGGCGCGCATGGCCCGCAGCGCCAGCTTGTCGCTGTTCCAGTACGCGTACGCGTTGGTACCGAGCGCGACCAACAGCGCGACGATCAGCCCCGTACGTCCGAAGAAGCTGCCGATGACGATGATGAGGGCGGAGAGCCCTCCGAGAAGTACGGCGGTCTTCAGCCCGTTGTGCCGGCGGTGCACGGTACGCCCTCCAAGTGGTGCGGCAGGGGAACCCTTTGCTTCGTGGTCGTCCACGTGTCCAGTGGACCCTTCCGTACTGGTCAACGCCAGGCGGGAGGTTCCGGTTCCCCCGGCCMSSCCGGSSKGGCCGGGGGCGGGGTGCGGGCCGTACGGGTGATCAGCGGGCGGCGGGGATCTTCTCCTCGTACAGGACGGTGGGCTCGATCTCGCTGGTGCAGTGGGCGCAGCGGGAGGCGATGGCCGGGATCTCGGTGTAGCAGCGCGGGCAGTCGCGCTTCTCGGCCTTCGGGTCGGCGGCCTTCTCCCTGGCGAACCTCGCCTGGACCTTCGCGAGCGGGGCGACGATCAGGAAGTAGAGGACGGCGGCCGTGATGAGGAACGCTATGGCGGCGGAGATCGCGAGGCCGTACGGGAAGACGGTCCGGCCGACGTGGAACTGGGCTTCGTTGAAGTTGCCGACGGTGCCGGTCGCGAGGCCGATCAGGGGCGTGATGAAGGCCTTGCTGAAGCCCGTGACGACGGCCGTGAACGCGGTGCCGACGGCCAGGCCGATGGCCATCGTGATGACGTTCCCGCGAAGTATGAAGTCCTTGAATCCGTTCAGCACGGTGGTGCTCGCTCCCTGCTTTCGGTGGGGGTCAGAACAGGCTGTTCGCCGCGAAGCGGAGCGCGATCTGCGGGTAGCCCGACAGGACGACTGCGACGGCGGCGGTCAGCGCGATCGCCAGGGTGATCGGCGCGGGGACCGTGTGGGGGACGGCCCCGCCCTCGGGCGCGGCGGCCGGTCCGCCGTCCGGCGTGCCCTGTGCGCCCGCCGGCGGCCTGAACAGCAGGGCCGTCCAGCGCAGGTAGTAGTACAGCCCGACGGCGACGTTGACGCCCATGACCACGGCCAGCCAGCCGAGGCCCGCGTCGACGGCCGACGAGAAGACGGTCACCTTGGCGAAGAGGCCGATGATACCCGGGGGCAAACCGGCCAGATTCAGGAGGAAGAAGGCGAGTGCGAGGGCGGCGGCGGGGCTCGCCGCGTACAGCCCTCGGTAGTCCGCGAGCCGGTTCTCGGGGTGCCTGCGGGCGACGAGCGCGACGACGGCGAACGCGCCGAGGTTCACGACGGCGTACATCAGGGCGTACGCGACGGTGGCGCCGATCTGGTCGTCGCTGGAGTACGCGGCGGCCGCGATCGGTACGAGCAGGTAGCCGGCCTGGGCGACGGAGGACCAGGCGAGCAGCCGGACGGCGCTCCACGCGCGCGTGGACAGCTGCCGGAGGGCGGCGACGTTCCCGGCGGTCATGGTGAGCGCGGCGAGGACGGCGAGCGCGGGGCCCCACACGTCGGCGTACGAGGGGAAGGCGACGACCGTCACGAGGATGAGCCCGGTGAAGCCGACGGCCTTGCCGACGACCGACAGGTAGGCGGCGACGGGCAGCGGGGCGCCGGCGTAGGTGTCGGGGACCCAGAAGTGGAAGGGGACGGCGGCCGTCTTGAAGGCGAAGCCGACGAGGGTGAGGGCCACGCCCGCCTCGGCGAGCGTCTGGAGCCGGCCGGGGACGTCGTCCAGGCGTTGGGCGATCTCCGTGAGGTGGAGGGTGCCGGTGGCCGCGTACACGAAGCTGACGCCGAGCAGGGTGACGGCGGTCGCGGTCACGGAGGACAGGAAGAACTTGAGCGCCGCCTCGCCGGACATGCGGTCGCCGCGCTTGAGGCCGACGAGCGCGAAGGCGGGCAGCGAGGCCACCTCCAGGGCGACGACGAGGGTCGCGAGGTCCCGGGAGGCGGGCAGCAGGGCGGCGCCGGCGGCCGAGGAGAGCAGCAGGAACCAGTACTCGCCGGCCGGGAGCCTGTCGCGGGTCTCGGTGAGGGAGAGCAGGGCCGTGAGGAGCGCGCCGCCGAGGACGAGCAGCTGGATGACGAGGGTGAAGTGGTCGGCCGTGTAGCTGCAGGCGGCGACCCGGGTGTCCGCGGTGAGACAGAAGGTGGAGCGGTCGCCGGCCCGCAGCGGGACGAGGAGGGCGAGGGCGGCGGTGAGCCCGGCGATCGCGGTCCAGCCGAGGAGCCGCTTGCGCTCCTCGGGGACGAACAGGTCGGCGACGAGGACGACGAGCGCGACCAGGGCCGTGAGGGTGGGGGGCGCGATCGTGAGCCAGTCGACGGACTGGACGAGGGAGTCTCCGGCGAGCGCCGTCACTGGGGTCATCGGGTGCCTCCGGCGAGGAGCTGCTGGACGGCCGGGTCGGTGAGGCCGAGGAGGATCGCGGGCCAGAGCCCGGCGAGGACGGTGAGGGCGACGAGCGGGGTCCAGGCGGCGAACTCGTACCCCTGGACGTCGGCGAGGGGGGTCTCGCCGACGGGGCGGGGGCCGCCCATGCAGACGCGGCGGACCACGAGGAGGAGGTACGCGGCGGTGAGGAGGGTGCCGAAGGCGCCGATCGCCATGAAGGTGAGGAAGGCGGGGCGGCTGAGGCCCTCGGCGGGCTCGAAGGCGCCGAACAGGGCCAGCATCTCGCCCCAGAAGCCGGCCAGGCCGGGCAGTCCGAGGGAGGCGACGGCCGCGAAGGCGAGGAGGGCGCCGAGGCGGGGGGCGCGGCCGTAGAGGGCCGCGCCGGTGGCTCCGGCGAGGGTGTCGAGGTCGGCGGTGCCGTACCGGTCCTTGACCGCACCGACGAGGAAGAAGAGGAGGCCGGTGACGAGGCCGTGGGCGACGTTGGCGAAGAGGGCGCCGTTGACCCCGGTGGGGGTCATGGTGGCGATGCCGAGGAGCACGAAGCCCATGTGGCCGACGGAGGAGTACGCGATGAGGCGCTTGAGGTCGCCCTTGTTGCCGGGGCGCGCGAGGGCGAGGCAGGCGAGCGATCCGTAGATGATCCCGGCGACGGCGAGGGCCGCGAGGTAGGGGGCGAAGATCCGCATGCCGTCGGGGGCGACCGGCAGCAGGATGCGGACGAAGCCGTACGTGCCCATCTTGAGGAGGACGCCGGCGAGGAGGACGGAGCCGGCCGTCGGGGCGGCGGTGTGGGCGTCCGGGAGCCAGCTGTGGAGCGGCCACATGGGGGTCTTGACCGCGAGTCCGAGACCGATCGCCAGGACGGCGATGACCTGCACGGACGTGGTCAGTCCCCGGCCGTTGTCAGAGGCGAGTGCCACCATGTCGAAGGTGCCGGCCTTCACTCCGATGAGGAGCAGGCCGAGCAGCATGACGACGGAGCCGAGCAGCGTGTAGAGGATGAACTTCCAGGCGGCGGCCTGCCTGCCCCCGCCGCCCCAGCGGGCGATGAGGAAGTACATCGGGATGAGGACCATCTCGAAGGCCAGGAAGAACAGGACGAGGTCGAGGACGGCGAAGGTGGCGAGGGTGCCGGACTCCAGGACGAGGAGGAGCGCGACGAAGCCCTTGGGGGAGGGGCCCGCGGGCATCTTGAAGTAGCTGTACAGCGCGCAGAGGAAGCTCAGGAGCGCGGTCAGGACCAGGAGGGGGAGCGAGATGCCGTCGACACCGAG
Organism: Streptomyces sp. adm13(2018); assembly: GCF_008042145.1. Lineage (GTDB taxonomy): Bacteria > Actinomycetota > Actinomycetes > Streptomycetales > Streptomycetaceae > Streptomyces. Next base: position 88,145 of record NZ_RDBH01000141.1, on the reverse strand, counting down.
GTGGATCCGCACGTCGAGCGCTCTGATCCAGCTGATGTCCGTCGTGGCCTGCATCCTGGACGGCCGGTCGTGGTCGAAGCCGAGGGTGAGGACGATCGCGGCCAGCAGGATCACGGCGGTGACGGTGACGCCGTGGCGGAGCACGGCCTGGTCGGGCGACTTCCCCTTCAGTCCCGGCGGGGCGGGCAGGAGGGCGGCGACCGCGCCGAGGAGCGGCCCGGCGACGATCAACGCCAGAAGGAACTGCATCACGGATTCGCTGATATCGATCACGGCTCACGCTCCGGCGGCGTTGGCGAGGGCGACGGCGACGATCGCCAGGACGACGGAGCCGGCGAGCAGGGCGCTGAGGTAGCTCTGCACGTTGCCGGTCTGGGCGCGGCGGACGAGCCAGCCGAGCCCCTTGGCGGAGGTGCCCGCGGCGCGGACGTAGGTGTCGACGACCTCGCGGTCCAGGAAGCGGACCAGGGAGGCGGCGGCGAGGACGGGGCGGACGAACGCCGTCCGGTATACGGCGTCCAGGTGGAAGCCGTCGGCGGCGGGGCCGTGCAGCGGGCCGAGGAGGGCGCGGCCGGGGTCGGCCGGGTCCTCGGCGGGCTGCGGCAGGGTCAGCGCCTCCGCCTCGACGAGTCCGGCGTCGGCGTCCGGGTGGGCCACGTGCGGGGCGGGTGCCTGGGCGGCGGCCGCCGGGGTCCGCGCGGCGAGGGTGCGCCAGACCGCGTACGTGACGGCGGCGCCGGCGACGGCGAGGCCGGTGCCCAGGACCGCCGTGGTGAGGGTCGGGGTGAGGGCGTTCCCGTCGAACCAGTCGTCGAGGTACGTGACGGTCAGACCGAAGCCCAGGGAGGGGATCGCGAGCACCCACAGGACGGTCGTCATGGCGAGCGGCTGCCGCCCGTGGTTCGGGGCCTCGGCGCCCCGGCCGCGGAAGGTCCGCAGCCAGAGACGGAGTGCGTACGCGGAGGTGAGGAGGGCGGTCAGCAGGCCGGCGACGAGGACGGTCCAGCCGGCTCCGGCGGGGGCGACCGTGCGGTCCCCGAGCGCGGTGTGCTCGGCGGCCACCAGGACGGCCTCCTTGGAGAAGAAGCCGGCGAAGGGCGGGATCGCGGCGAGCGCGAGCAGGGCGACCGTCATCGTCCAGTACGCGTCGGGGACGCGCTTCGCGAGGCCGCTCATGCGGGACATGGCGGTCAGCGAGTTCGTGCCGGCGGCGTGGATGACGGTGCCGGCGGCGAGGAAGAGCAGGGCCTTGAACGCGGCGTGCGAGAGGAGGTGGAAGACGGCGGCCCCGCGGTCCCCGACGGCCAGGGCGCCGGCCATGTAGCCGAGCTGGCCGATCGTCGAGTAGGCGAGCACCCGCTTGATGTCGTCCTGGGCGAGCGCGGCGAGCGCCGAGCCGACCATGGTGATCGCGGCCATCACGGCGAGCACGGTCATCGCGGCGGCGGACTCGGCGAAGACGGGCAGCAGCCGGGCGGTGAAGTAGATGCCGGCGGCGACCATCGTCGCCGCGTGGATGAGCGCGGAGACGGGGGTGGGGCCGGCCATGGCGTCGGGGAGCCAGGTGTGCAGCGGGAACTGGGCCGACTTGCCGGCCACCCCGGCGAGCAGCAGCAGCGCGATCAGGGTGGGGTGGTCGAGGCCGCCGCTCGCGACGGCGCCGAGGACGCCCGTGATCCGGAAGGTGCCGGCGTCCGCGGCGAGCGCGAACAGGCCGATGAGGAAGGGGACGTCACCGAGCTTGGTGACGAGGAAGGCCTTGAGGGAGGCGGCCCGCGCCTCGGGGGTCTCCCAGTAGTGGCCGACGAGGAAGTACGAGCAGATGCCCATGATCTCCCAGCCGACCAGGAGCACCATCAGGTCGCCCGAGTAGACGACGAGGAGCATCGCGGAGGTGAAGAGGGAGACGAGCGCGGCGTACGAGGGGTAGCGCAGGTCCTCGCGGAGGTAGCCGGTCGAGTAGACCTGCACGCAGGTGGCGACGACGCCGACGAGGACGGCGACGAGCGCGGCGAAGCCGTCGATGTACAGGGCCAGGTCGATGGGGACCGAGCCGGTGGGGGTGAGCTGGGTGGCGGCGTCGATCGCCTTCCCGCCGCCCTGCCGGACGGCGACGGCGACGGCCAGCGCGGCGGCCGCGAGCACGGGCAGTACGGCCAGCGGGCGTACGAAGCCGGGGGCGGTGCGGCCGAGCAGGAGTCCGGCGACGGCGCCGAGGAAGGGGAGGAGAGGGACGAGGACGGCGAGGGTCGTGGTGGTCACGCGGTGGCCTCGGCCTTCTCGCCGGGGGGCGTGTCGTCGGTGGGCGCGCCGTCGGCGGGCATGTCGTCGGTGGGGTCGTCGTCTTCGGACGCGGTGTGCCAGGGCTGCGGCGGTTCGGCGGTGTCGCGGAGCCGGTCGATGTCCGCGGTGCCCCTGTTGCGGTGGACCATCAGGACGATCGCGAGGCCGATGCCGATCTCGGCGGCGGCGACGGCGATGGTGAAGAGGGTGAGGGCCTGGCCGGCGTGGAGGGTGTCGCGGAGCCAGACGTCGAAGGCGACCAGGTTGAGGTTGACGGCGTTGAGCATCAGCTCGACGGACATCAGGACCAGGATCGCGTTGCGGCGGGCGAGGACGCCGTACACGCCGACGGCGAAGAGGAGGGCGGCGAGGACCGCCGGGTAGGCGAGGTGCATCAGCGGTCCTCCTCCTTGTTCTTGCGGCGGGAGAGCACGATGGCGCCCACCAGGGCGGCCAGGAGGAGGACGGACAGCGCCTCGAAGGGCAGCACCCAGTGCCGGAAGAGGATCTGGCCGGACACCTCGGTGGACCCCTGGACGGCTCCGTCGAGGTCGATCCAGGTCGTGCGGAACGCGTCGACGACCACCCAGACGAGGGCGGCCGCGGCGGCGAGCGCGACGGCCGCGGCGACCGGCTTGTTGCGCGAGTCGGCGTCCGGGGAGTGGCCGATGGGGGCCTTGGTGAGCATGAGCCCGAAGAGAAGGAGGACGACGACGGAACCGACGTAGATCAGGACCTGGACCCAGGCGATGAACTCGGCCGTCAGGAGCAGGTACTCGACGGCGAGGCCGCCGAGTGCCACGACCAGCCAGAGCGCGGCGTGGACGAGCTGACGGGTGGTGACGGTCACCAGGGCGGCGCCCAGGGTGACGAGGCCGACGAGGACGAAGGCGATCTCGACGCCGGTGGGCGAGAGGAAGCCGTGCGTCTGCTGGTGGAGCGTCACCTGGTCGGCGGCCTGCTGGACGGCTTGGTGGGTGGCCTGCTGGAGGGCCTGGTGGGCGGCGGCGAGGATCACGGCTGCTGCTCCTCCGCCCGGGCCTGGGCCGCGGCGGCCGCGGTCTTCTCCGCGGCCTTGCGGGCGGCCGCGATCTCCTTCGGCTCCTCCGCGTTCGGGTCGAGGGCGGGCGGTTCGGGCACCGTCCACATCCACTCGCGGAGTTTGTCGCGCTCGTGGGTCAGCTCGTGGATGTCGGTCTCCGCGTACTCGAACTCGGGCGACCAGAACAGCGCGTCGAACGGGCACACCTCGATGCAGATACCGCAGTACATGCAGAGGGAGAAGTCGATGGCGAAGCGGTCGAGGACGTTGCGGCTGCGCTCACGGCCGCCGGGGGCGGCCGCCGGCACCGTCTCCTTGTGGGAGTCGATGTAGATGCACCAGTCGGGGCACTCGCGGGCGCACAGCATGCAGACCGTGCAGTTCTCCTCGAACAGCCCGATGACCCCGCGGGTGCGGGGCGGCAGCTCGGGCTGGACGTCCGGGTACTGCGCGGTCACGGTCTTCCGCGTCATCGTGCGGAGCGTGACCGCGAGGCCCTTGGCGAGGCCGGAGCCGGGAAACGAGCGGGACATTACTGGATCGCCACCTTCACGATGCCGGTGAGCGCGATCTGCGCGAGCGCGAGCGGGACGAGGGTCGTCCAGGCGAGCTTCTGGAGCTGGTCCTCCCGCAGGCGCGGGTAGCTGACCCGCAGCCAGATCACGACGAACGCGAGGACGGCGGTCTTGAGCAGGGTCCACACCCAGCCGAGCCCGTCCCCGCCGAAGGGGCCGTGCCAGCCGCCGAGGAACAGGACGGTGGTGAGGCCGCACAGGACGACGATGCCGGCGTACTCGGCCAGCAGGAACAGCGCGAAGCGGAGCCCGGTGTACTCGGTGTACGCGCCGAAGATGATCTCCGAGTCGGCGACGGGCATGTCGAACGGGGGCCGCTGGAGTTCCGCGAGGCCCGCCACGAAGAACACGAGCGCGCCGACGATCTGCCAGGGCACCCACCACCACGCGAAGGCGTCGAGGATCCCGGGCAGCGAGACGGTCCCGGCGGCCATCGCGACGGAGGCGGCGGCGAGCAGCATGGGGAGTTCGTACGCGAGGAGCTGGGCGGCGGTACGGAGGCCGCCGAGCAGCGAGAACTTGTTCGCGGACGCCCAGCCGGCCATCAGGCTGCCGAGGACACCGACGCCCATCACGGCCAGCACGAAGAAGATGCCGGCGTCGACGACCTGCCCGACCGCGCCCTCGCCCGGACCGATGGGGATCGCGACGAGGACCAGGAGGTACGGGAGCAGGGCGACGGCCGGCGCGAGCTGGAAGACCCGCCGGTCGGCGTCCCTGGGGACGACGTCCTCCTTCTGCGCGAACTTCACCCCGTCGGCGACGAGCTGCGCCCAGCCGTGGAAACCGCCGGCGTACATGGGGCCGAGGCGGCCCTGCATGTGGGCCATGACCTTGTGCTCGGTCTGGCCGACGACGAGGGGCAGGACGAGGAACACGGCGAAGACGACGAGCAGCCGGAGGGCGACGTCGAGTACGTCGTTCACGCGGGATCGCCTGTGTCTGGCGTGGCCGCGGGGGTCGGCTCGGGCGGCGGGGCCTCCGTCGTCGTGCGGGTTCGGCGGGCCGGGCGGTCGCCTGCCGCCGCTCGGGCGGGGCGCGCCGGAGCCGGCGGGAGCTGGCCCTTCAGGGGGCCCCACTCGTTGGGGTCCGGAACGCCCGGGGGAAGCATCTGGCGGCGCTTGGGCCCGCCGTCGTGCGACTCGCCCGGCTCCTTCGCGCCCGGCCACGCCTTCGCGACCCGGGCCGCGAGGACGAAGTCCTTGCGCAGCGGGTGGCCCTCGAAGTTCTCCGGGAGCAGCAGCGGCACCAGGTGCGGGTGGCCCGTGAAGTCCACGCCGAACATCTCGTGGGTCTCGCGCTCGTGCCAGCCCGCGCCCGCGTACACACCGATCGCGGTGGGCAGGACGGGGGCGGAGTGCGGGACCGTCGTGCGGAGCAGGAGGCGGCGCGGGCGCCCCTCCCCCACCGCGGCCACGTGCGCGCAGACCCGGAAGCCCGTGCCCGGCTCGTCGACCGCGCTCAGCCAGTCGAAGTAGGTGCACCCGAGCACGTCCCGGGCGGTTTCGAGCGCCGTGGTCCAGGACGCCGGCGGCACGTCGACGGTCAGCAGGTCGTACGCCTGCTCCGCCGTCGCCTCCTCGCCGAAGACCTCCGTCACGGCGCCGGGGAGGGAGTCGTAGGCCGTCATTCCCCGGCTCCCGGGCGCTCCGCCAGCGGGCTCGTCAGCTGCGCGACCGTCGCGCCGCCGGTGGCCGCGTACCGCTCGGCGAGGCTCTCCCGTGCGATCTTCTCCTGGAGTTTGAGGATGCCCTGGAGCAGCGCCTCGGGGCGCGGCGGGCAGCCCGGCACGTACACGTCGACGGGGATGATCTGGTCGACGCCCTTGGTGACCGAGTAGGAGTCCCAGTAGGGGCCGCCGCAGTTGGAGCAGGCGCCGAAGGAGATGACGTACTTCGGCTCGGGCATCTGCTCGTACAGCCGCTTCACCGCCGGGGCCATCTTGTCCGTCACCGTGCCCGAGACGATCATGAGGTCGGCTTGGCGGGGGCCGGGCGCGAAGGGGATCACGCCGAGCCGGATGAAGTCGTGCCGGGCCATCGACGCGGCGATGAACTCGATCGCGCAGCACGCGAGCCCGAAGTTGAAGACCCACAGGCTGTAGCGGCGGCCCCAGTTCAGGACCACCTTCATCGGCTCGGGGGCGAGGCGGGCGAGCGGCCCCAGCTTCGGAGCGGGCACGGGTGTGGGCAGGGGTGTTACGTCCATGCCAGGACGCCCTTCTTGTACGCGTAGAGCAGGCCCACGGCCAGGAAGCCGAGGAAGACGAACATCTCGACCAGGGTCGTGGCGCCGTAGCCGGGCGCGGCGAAGACCGTCGCCCAGGGGAAGAGGAAGATCGAGTCGACGGCGAAGATGACGTAGAGGAAGGCGTACACGTAGTAGCGGACCTGGGTGTGCGCCCAGCCCTCCCCCACGGGGTCGACACCGCACTCGTAGGTGAGGAGTTTCTCGGGCGTCGGCACGACTGGCCTCAGCAGTCGGCCCGCGCCGAACGCCACGGCGACGAAGAGCACGCCGACGACGGCGAGGATGCCGACGACGGAGTACGTCTCGAAGTAGTCCGCCGCGCCCGTCCCGCCGGCCGCGACAACGGTCGGTTCCCGCACGTCCGTCCGCCCCTCGGTCTCGGTGTCTCATGAGTCACTTCTGTACGGACGCGAGTCTAGGCCCTGCTAAAGAGACCGTAAGCGTCGCGTGAGCACCGTCCTCGCCGGGCCCCCCGCCCGTTCCTCGCGCGGTCCTCGCCCCCGAGCCGATGAAGGTGGTCCTGAACTGGGGCCGCCGCTACAGCCTGTGGGTCTTCAACTTCGGGCTCGCGTGCTGCGCGATCGAGTTCATCGCCGCGTCGATGGCCCGGCACGACTTCATCCGGCT
>NZ_RDBH01000141.1:74255-81268 GCF_008042145.1 Streptomyces sp. adm13(2018) | reverse complement strand
GCAACCGGGTCAGCCCCTCCCGCAGCAGTACGGAATCCTCCGCGATGGCCTCCCACCTCCCCGCCGCGATCCGCGCGCCGTTCGAGGGCCGCACGTGGCGTGCGCTGCTCCACGTGCTGATCGGGCTGCCGCTGAGCGTCTGCTGGTTCGCGCTCTCCGTCGCCCTCGTCTCGGCCGGAGCCGGGCTGCTCGTCACCTTCCTCGGCATACCGCAACCGGGTCAGCCCCTCCCGCAGCAGTACGGAATCCTCCGCGATGGCCTCCCACCTCCCCGCCGCGATCCGCGCGCCGTTCGAGGGCCGCACGTGGCGTGCGCTGCTCCACGTGCTGATCGGGCTGCCGCTGAGCGTCTGCTGGTTCGCGCTCTCCGTCGCCCTCGTCTCGGCCGGAGCCGGGCTGCTCGTCACCTTCCTCGGCATACCGATCCTGGCCGGGGCGCTCGCCATGTGCCGGGGCTTCGGCTTCGTCGAGCGGGCCCGGACGCGGACCCTGCTGGGCGTCGACGTGGGCGCGCCCGAACCGGTGCGGGGCCGTACCGGCGGCGCCTTCTCCTGGATGAGCGCCGTGCTGAGGAGCGGCTCGTCCTGGCGGCACCTGCTCTACGCGCTCGTGCACATGCCGTGGGCGATCGTCTCCTTCTCCGTGACCGTGGCCTTCTGGGGCTGGGGCTGGGGCCTCTTCACGTACCCGCTGTGGAAGTGGACCTTCCCCGCGTACGTCGGGCAGGACGGCATCCAGCTGTACGGCGACGGGACCCACAACCTCTACCTCGACTCCCCCTTCGAGGTCGCCGTCACCAGCCTGATCGGGCTGCTCTTCGTGATGGCGGGCCCCTGGCTGCTGCGCGGGTTCGTCACGGTCGACCGGCTCCTGGTCTCCGGGCTCCTCGGGCCCTCCCGGCTGGCCTCGCGCGTCACCGAGCTGGAGTCGGACCGGGGCGTGGTCGTCGACACCGCCTCGGCGGACCTGCGGCGCATCGAGCGCGAGCTGCACGACGGGGCGCAGGCCCGGCTCGCCGCGCTCGCCATGGACCTCGGGCTCGCCAAGGAGAAGCTGGCCCAGGATCCGCGGGCGGCGGCGGTGCTCGTCGACGAGGCCCACGGCGAGGTGAAGCTCGCCCTCCAGGAGCTGCGGGACCTCGCGCGGGGCATCCACCCGGCCGTCCTCACCGACCGGGGCCTGGACGCGGCGCTGTCGGCGGTGGCCTCGCGCTGCGCGGTCCCGGTGTCGGTGGACGTGGACCTGCCGGCGCGGCCGGTGGCGGCGATCGAGGGCATCGCGTACTTCACCGTCTCCGAGCTGCTGCGGAACGTCACGGCGCACGCGCGGGCGCGGCGGGCCTGGGTGGACGTGTGGCGGGCGGGCGGGCGGCTGATGCTTCAGGTGCGGGACGACGGTGCCGGCGGGGCGCACGTGGTGACCGGGCGGAGCCTGGCGTCGCTCTCGGACCGGGTGGGTGCGGTCGACGGCGTGCTCGCGGTGGACTCGCCGGAGGGCGGGCCCACGACGGTGACGGTGGAACTGCCCTGGCGGTCGTGACGCCGCCGTGGCGGGGGCCGGCGCCCCGGGGTCCTCGGGCCCCGGGGCCATTCGTGTGCGCGGAGGGCACGGAGCCGCCCGGTCGCGTACGCGGATCCCCGGGGCCCGGACCCTCCCCCGCCGCCGGGCCCCGCGCCCAGGAGGTGACAGGCCTCCCGCCGCGAAGGGGCACAACGCGAGGCGATCCTGCGATGCTGGCCGAGTCACAGGACGTACTCGGTCGACGAGACATGGGGGCTGTTGGGCGTGGGTGTGGATCAAGGGGTCGGGCGCGTGCGGGTGGTCATCGCGGAGGATTCCGTACTGCTGCGGGAGGGGCTGACCCGGTTGCTCACCGACCTCGGGCACGAGGTGGTCGCCGGTGTGGGGGACGGTGAGGCGCTCGTCGAGACCGTGGCCGGGCTGGCCGCGGAGGGCGCGCTGCCCGATGTCGTCGTCGCCGACGTGCGGATGCCGCCGACGCACACGGACGAGGGGGTCCGGGCGGCCGTGCGGCTGCGGAAGGAGCATCCGCGACTCGGCGTGCTCGTGCTGTCGCAGTACGTGGAGGAGCAGTACGCCACCGAACTCCTGGCCGGTTCCAGCCGGGGCGTCGGCTATCTGCTGAAGGACCGGGTCGCCGACGTCAGGGAGTTCGTGGACGCCGTGGTGCGGGTGGCCGGCGGCGGCACCGCGCTCGACCCGGAGGTCGTGCAGCAGCTGCTGGGCCGGAGCCGTCAGCAGGACGTGCTCGCGAACCTGACGCCGCGCGAGCGGGAGGTCCTGGGCCTGATGGCGGAGGGGCGGACGAACTCGGCCGTCGCGAAGGCACTGGTCGTGAGCGACGGCGCGGTGGAGAAGCACATCAGCAACATCTTCCTGAAGCTGGGACTCTCACCGAGTGACGGCGATCACCGACGGGTACTGGCGGTGTTGACGTATCTGAAATCCTGATCATCTGACACCCTGTCAGATGGCGGAAAGCAGTCGGCCGGACCCGCGCACCGCGGACGGCCGACGACAACCCCCGAACGACCCCCCGGACGATCCCCCGGGCGGCCCCTTGGGCGCCCGGACGGCTCCCCAGGGGGCCTGGAACCAGAGAATGAGGCGGAATCCGGCTTTCCGGAACACTCCGGGTGGCGACAGAACGTGACAATTCAGGGCAAGAGGGCGTCTCAAAAAGAGGTCCGAGATGCGAGAAGTCCCGGGAGGGCCCGCCCTGCCGTCGTAGGGTGGGCCTGGGGACGGACGGTGATCGGCCGACCGCGCCCCGAGCCTTCTCCCGCCTCCGGCGGAGAGTCCCCTTGCCGCGAGGGAGGTCCAGTTCAGTGACCAGCCAGGTCAGTAGCGAGGCCGGTGAGGCCCTGCTCGGGGAGCAGCGCAGTGCCCCGGCGAAGCCGCACCACGGCACCGAGAAGGAAGTGCGCCGACTCGACCGGGTGATCATCCGCTTCGCGGGTGACTCCGGAGACGGCATGCAGCTGACGGGTGACCGCTTCACCTCGGAGACGGCGTCCTTCGGGAACGACCTCTCCACGCTGCCGAACTTCCCGGCCGAGATCCGGGCACCCGCCGGAACCCTGCCGGGTGTCTCGTCCTTCCAGCTGCACTTCGCCGACCACGACATCCTGACCCCGGGCGACGCCCCGAACGTGCTGGTCGCGATGAACCCCGCCGCCCTGCGGGCCAACATCGGGGACGTGCCGCACGGGGGCGAGATCATCGTCAACACCGACGAGTTCGCGAAGCGCGCCATGGCCAAGGTCGGCTACACGACCTCGCCCCTGGAGGACGGTTCGCTGGACGGCTACCGGGTCCACCCGGTGCCGCTGACCACGCTGACCGTCGAGGCGCTCAAGGACTTCGGCCTGTCCAGGAAGGAGGCCGAGCGCTCCAAGAACATGTTCGCGCTCGGGCTGCTCTCCTGGATGTACCACCGGCCGACCGAGGGCACCGAGACCTTCCTGCGGCAGAAGTTCGCGAAGAAGCCGCAGATCGCCGAGGCGAACGTCGCCGCGTTCCGGGCCGGCTGGAACTTCGGGGAGACCACCGAGGACTTCGCCGTCTCCTACGAGATCGCCCCCGCGACCCGGGCCTTCCCCACCGGCACCTACCGGAACATCTCGGGGAACCTGGCCCTCTCGTACGGCCTGGTCGCCGCCGCGCGCCAGGCGGACCTGCCGCTCTACCTGGGCTCGTACCCCATCACCCCGGCCTCGGACATCCTGCACGAGCTCAGCAGGCACAAGAACTTCGGTGTCCGCACCTTCCAGGCCGAGGACGAGATCGCCGGCATCGGCGCGGCCCTGGGGGCGGCGTTCGGCGGCGCGCTCGGCGTCACGACCACGTCCGGCCCCGGCGTGGCGCTCAAGTCCGAGACGATCGGCCTCGCGGTCTCCCTGGAGCTGCCGCTGCTGATCGTCGACATCCAGCGGGGCGGCCCGTCCACCGGCCTCCCCACCAAGACCGAGCAGGCCGACCTGCTCCAGGCGATGTACGGCCGCAACGGCGAGGCCCCGGTCCCGATCGTCGCCCCGATGACGCCGGCCGACTGCTTCGACGCGGCGATCGAGGCGGCCCGGATCGCCCTCGCGTACCGCACGCCGGTCTTCCTGCTCTCCGACGGCTACCTGGCCAACGGCTCGGAGCCCTGGCGGATCCCGGACGTCGACGAACTCCCCGACCTCCGTACGCGGTTCTCCACCGGCCCCAACCACGAGCTGGCCGACGGCACCGAGGTCTTCTGGCCGTACAAGCGCGACCCCGAGACCCTGGCCCGCCCCTGGGCCGTGCCCGGCACCCCCGGCCTCGAACACCGCATCGGCGGCATCGAGAAGCAGGACGGCACCGGGAACATCTCGTACGACCCCGCCAACCACGAGTTCATGGTCCGCACCCGGCAGGCCAAGGTCGACGGCATCGACGTCCCCGACATCGAGGTCGACGACCCGGACGGCGCCCGGACCCTGGTCCTCGGCTGGGGCTCCACCTACGGGCCGATCACGGCCGCGGTCCGCCGCATCCGCCGCGAGGACGGGCACATCGCCCAGGCCCACCTGCGGCACCTCAACCCCTTCCCGAAGAACCTCGGCGAGGTCCTGAAGCGGTACGAGAAGGTCGTCGTGCCCGAGATGAACCTCGGGCAGCTCGCCACCCTCGTCCGGGCGAGGTACCTCGTCGACGCCCGCAGCCACACCCAGGTCAACGGCATGCCGTTCAAGGCCGAGCAGCTCGCCGCCGCCCTCAAGGAGGCCATCGATGAGTGAGCCCACGGAGACGCTGCTGAACCTGGTGCCCAAGGCCGAGGCGCAGCAGTCCATGAAGGACTTCAAGTCCGACCAGGAGGTGCGGTGGTGCCCCGGCTGCGGTGATTACGCGGTCCTGGCCGCCGTCCAGGGCTTCATGCCCGAGCTGGGCCTGGCGAAGGAGAACATCGTCTTCGTCTCCGGCATCGGCTGCTCCTCCCGCTTCCCGTACTACATGAACACGTACGGGATGCACTCGATCCACGGCCGCGCCCCGGCCATCGCCACCGGTCTCGCCACCTCCCGCCGCGACCTGTCCGTCTGGGTCGTCACGGGCGACGGCGACGCCCTCTCCATCGGCGGCAACCACCTCATCCACGCCCTCCGGCGGAACGTCAACCTCAAGATCCTGCTCTTCAACAACCGGATCTACGGGCTGACCAAGGGCCAGTACTCGCCCACCTCCGAGCTGGGCAAGATCACCAAGTCGACCCCGATGGGCTCCCTGGACTCCCCGTTCAACCCGGTGTCGCTCGCCCTCGGCGCGGAGGCCTCCTTCGTCGCCCGTACCGTCGACTCCGACCGCAAGCACCTCACCGAGGTCCTGCGGCAGGCCGCCGACCACAACGGCACGGCGCTCGTCGAGATCTACCAGAACTGCAACATCTTCAACGACGGCGCCTTCGAGGTCCTCAAGGACAAGGACCTGGCCCAGGAGGCGGTCATCCGCCTCGAACACGGGCAGCCGATCCGCTTCGGCACCGACCTCGCCAAGGGCGTCGTCCGCGACCCGGCCACCGGCGACCTCCAGGTCGTCACGGTCACCCCGGAGAACGCGTCACGGATCCTGGTCCACGACGCGCACGCCACCACCCCCACCACGGCCTTCGCGCTGTCCCGCCTCGCGGACCCGGACACCCTCCACCAGACCCCCATCGGGGTGCTCCGGTCGGTGGAGCGGCCGGTGTACGACACCCTGATGGCGGACCAGCTGGAGACGGCCCTGGAACGGCACGGCAAGGGCGACCTGAGCCAGCTCCTCGCGGGCAACGACACCTGGACGGTCGTCGGCTAGGCCGCCGGCACGTGAGAGGGCCCGGTCCGCACCCGCGGACCGGGCCCTCTCACGTCCCCTTGCGCGCCGCCTCGTCGAAGGGGCCCAGGAAGCGGGGCGCCCCCTCCTTCACCTGCCACAGGTACAGGCCGAGCAGCGCGGTGGGCGTGTCCTTGTTCGCCTGCGCCGAGTACGTCTTCACCAGCCCCTGGTACGGCGTCTGCGCCAGGCTGTTCCGGACGCCCGAGGCCACCGACCCGGCGTGGTTGGCGGCCGCCGCGCGCGTCGCCTGGAAGACCCAGTGGGCGAGGTCGTAGGCCTCCGTGGCGAACCGGTCGACGGGGGCCGTGCCGCCGAGTCCCCAGCGCTTCCGGTACGCGGCGGCGAACCGCTTCGCCTTCGGGAGCCCGTCGGGGTCGGCGTAGCCCGTGCCGAAGTACCAGCCTTCGGCGGCCGCTCCGGCGGCGGTGAGGAACTCCGGCCGGAGCACGTGCTCGACAGTGCCGCGCGGCCCCCGGTACCCCTGGTCGCGCAGCGCCCTGGCGCACAGCGCGGCCCGGCGCGGTGACGAGCCCACGTACATCACGCCCTGCGGGCCGGTCGCGAGCGCGGCCCGCACGGCGGGGCCGAAGTCCTCGTCGTCCCTCTCGACCCCGTGGACGGTCACGGTCCCGCCCTGGTCCCCCGACGGCGGGTACCGCTCCAGGTTCCTGGCGGCGAACCAGCTGTACTCGCCCGCGTCCCGGTCCTCGACCACCGCGGTCCGCCTGGCCCCGTGAGCGGTGAGGTAGCGGCTGAAGGGCACCGTCATCATGTCGTGGACGCTGCGTGGCTGGAAGTAGGTGGTCCTGGTCTCCTGGCCCCTCATCTGCCCCGCCGGGACGTCGGCGACCACGCTCGCCAGCGGCACCCCGCGCACGGTCAGTTCGTCGCCCGCCGCGACGGCGGTCGGCATGAGCGTCGGCCCCAGGACCCCGACCAGACCGGGGACCTTCGCGAGGGCGAGGGCCGCGGCCCTGGCCCGCTCGGGCTCGCCGCCGTCGTCCTCGACTCGCAGGCGCAGGTCGAAGGGGCGGTCGGCGCGGGCGTTGAACTCCTCCACGGCCAGCCGGATCCCGCGCTCCTGCCCCCGGCCGTCCGTCCTGCTGGGGCCGCTGAGATCCGTGAGGACACCGATCGTGTACGCGTCGCGG
>NZ_RDBH01000141.1:34810-74155 GCF_008042145.1 Streptomyces sp. adm13(2018) | reverse complement strand
GCCGGGGACGCCGTGGTGCCCTTGCCGCCCTTGCCGTCGGGTTTCTCTCCGTCGGTGGTGCAGCCGGCGGCCATCAGTCCGGCCACCAGTACGACACAGCAGGCACGCCACAGTCTTCGGTCCCCGTACGACACAGATCCCCCACGGTCACTCACGGTTTCCCCACGAACGGTGAGCAGATCGTACGGCCCGGCGCCGACAACTCGCGCCGTCTACAACATCATTGGGACGGATTCGTGGCGCTCTCGCGACGCGCGGCGTCGTAGCGGAGGCGGGCCGCCTCGACCTCCGGGACGCGGCGCTCGGTCCAGCGGGCCAGCGCCCGGACCTGGTCGGCGGCCTCCTCGCCGAGGGGGGTGAGGCTGTAGTCGACGCGGGGCGGGATGACGGGCTTGGCGTCGCGGTGGACGAAGCCGTCCCGCTCCAGGGTCTGGAGCGTCTGCGTCAGCATCTTCTCGCTGACCCCGCCCACCCTGCGGCGCAGTTCGCTGAAGCGGTACGAGCGCTCGCGCAGCGCGATGAGGATCAGGACGCCCCAGCGGCTGGTGACGTGCTCCAGGACGAGCCGCTGGGGGCACAGGGCGCCGTCGACGTCGGCCGGCAGGCTCCGGATCTCCGGCTCATCACTTACTCCCATGCCAGTACCTTACTCCAAAGTGGGTACTTTCGAAAGGTTAGCGCCGGACGTACGGTGAGTGCATCGCCCACCGCACCCCACCGCAGAAGGACCCGCCATGAGCATCGTCGTCACCGGAGCCACCGGCCGCCTCGGCCGTCTCGTCATCGACGCTCTCCTCGCCGACCCCTCCCTTGCCGCCGACTCCGTCGCCGCCGTCGTCCGCGACAAGGAGAAGGCCGCCGACCTCGCCGAGCGCGGCGTCGAACTCCGTATCGCCGACTACAGCCGGCCGGAGACCCTCGCCGGAGCCTTCGGAGCGGGCGACCGGGTGCTGCTGATCTCCGGCAGCGAGGTCGGACAGCGCGTCGCCCAGCACGCCGCCGTGATCGACGCGGCCAAGGCGGCGGGCGTGGCCCAGCTCGCGTACACCGGCGTCCTCGGCGGCGACGACGCCGACTTCGACCTGGCCGCCGAGCACAAGGCCACCGAGCGGCTGATCCGCGACTCCGGACTGCCGTTCACCTTCCTGCGCAACGGCTGGTACACCGAGAACTACACCGAGAACCTCGCCCCCGTCCTCGCCCACGGTGCCGTCGTCGCCAACGCAGGCGAGGGCCGGATCGCCTCCGCCGCCCGCGCCGACTACGCCGCCGCCGCGGCCGCCGTCCTCACCGGCCCCGCCGAGGAGCACCTGGGTCGGGTGTACGAGCTGAGCGGCGACACCGCCTGGTCCCTCGCCGAGTACGCGGCCGAGCTCTCCGCCCGTACCGGCCGCGAGATCACCTACCGCGACGTGCCCGCCGAGGAGCACCTCGCCATCCTCACCGGCGCGGGCGTCCCGGCCCCCTTCGCCGAGATCCTGGTCGACGTCGACCGGGCCGCCGAGCACGGCGCGCTCGCCCTGCGGACGGGCGACCTGGCCCGCCTGATCGGCCGCCCGACCACCCCGATCGCCGTGACGATCGCCGCGGCCCTGGAGGCCTCCTGACCACCACCCCACCCCGTCATGACCGTATAGCGGTACGGGCATGACAACCCGCCCCGTGCGGCGCTACCGTCGACAGGACAGCGCGGCACAGGGCGGGAGGTCCGGTGAAGACGGAGAACGAGGAAAGAGCAGGACTGCTCTACGGGATCGGCGCCTACGGCATGTGGGGGCTGGTCCCGCTCTTCTGGCCGCTCCTCAAGCCCGCCGGATCGGTCGAGATCCTCGCCCACCGGATGGCCTGGTCCCTGGTCTTCGTCGGCATCGCGCTCCTCGCGGTCCGCCGCTGGGGCTGGATCGGCGAACTCGTGCGCAGCCCGCGCAAGCTCGGCCTGATCACGGTCGCCGCCGCCGTGATCACCGTGAACTGGGCCCTCTACATCTGGTCCGTCAACACGGGCCACGTCGTCGAGGCCTCCCTCGGCTACTTCATCAACCCGCTCGTCACCATCGCCCTCGGCGTCCTGGTCCTCCAGGAGCGGCTGCGCCCCGCGCAGTGGGCGGCGGTCGGCATCGGCTTCGCCGCCGTCCTCGTCCTGGCGATCGGCTACGGGCAGCCGCCCTGGATCTCCCTGGTCCTCGCCTTCTCCTTCGCCGTGTACGGCCTGGTGAAGAAGAAGGTCAACCTCGGCGGCCTGGAGTCCCTCGCCGCGGAGACCGCGGTGCAGTTCCTGCCGGCCCTCGGCTACCTCGTCTGGCTCGGCACCCAGGGCACCCTCGCCTTCGGCTCCCACGGCGCGGGCCACACCGCCCTGCTCGCCGCCACCGGCATCGTCACCGCGGTGCCGCTGGTCTGCTTCGGGGCGGCCGCCATCCGCGTACCGCTCTCGACGCTCGGCCTCCTCCAGTACCTGGCGCCGACCCTCCAGTTCCTGCTCGGCGTCCTCTACTTCCACGAGGAGATGCCGCCGGAGCGCTGGGCGGGCTTCTCCCTCGTGTGGCTGGCGCTGACCCTCCTCACCTGGGACGCCCTGCGCGCGGCCCGCCGGAGCAGGGCGGCGATGGAGGCGGCGAGGGCGATCGCGGAATCGGCCGCCGCGGAGTCGGCGGGGGAGGCGGCCCCCGGGGATGCGGCCCCCGCTCCCGTCCGTCAGGCCCCGTAGGCCCGGCGGCGGCCGACGGGCCCACGGGCGGCCGGGCGGCGAACCGCCCGGCCGCCCGTAGGCCGCGTCGCACCGGCCGCCCGTGCGCCGC
This sequence comes from Streptomyces sp. adm13(2018), assembly GCF_008042145.1. Classification (GTDB taxonomy): domain Bacteria; phylum Actinomycetota; class Actinomycetes; order Streptomycetales; family Streptomycetaceae; genus Streptomyces. Next base: position 71,357 of record NZ_RDBH01000141.1, on the reverse strand, counting down.
GTCGCCCCGCGCGGAGGCTCAGACCGTCACTCTGGTGGCGGGATCCGGCAGGTCCACGGCCTTCTCCACGGCCTTCTCCGCCGGGGCGCCCGGCCGGTCGCGCACCCCCGTCGCCGTGATCACCGCACCGAGCGCGACCATCACCAGCGGGACGACCAGAGCGGCCCGGAAGCCGTCGAGACCGCCGCCGGAGAGCCCGTACACCGCCGTCACCGCCGCGATGCCGACCGCCGAGCCGAACTGCGTCGCCGTGGTGAGGAGCCCGCTCGCGAGCCCCTGCTCCTCCTCCGCGATCCCCTCCGTACCGGCGATGGTCAGCGGACCGTACGCCAGGGCGAAGGCGAGTCCGCTCAGCAGCAGCGTCGGGAACATCGCCGCGTACGACCAGTCCGGGCCGACCGGCAGGAACAGCGCGTACGAGCCGACGGCGAGGACGAAGCCGCCGAGGATCACCTTCGCGTTGCCGAACCGGGCCACCAGGCGCGGGGTCAGTGTCGGGGCGAGGATCGCGTCGACACCCAGCACCAGGAGGGCGAGCGCCGTCTGGAGGGACGACCAGCCGCGCAGCTCCTGGAGGTAGAGCGTGGCCATGAACTGGAAGCCGAAGAAGGAGCCGACGAAGAGCAGGGCGCCCAGGTCGGCGCGGACCAGCGAGGCCCTGCGGAGGATCCCGAGCCGGACGAGCGGGGTGGCGGCGCGCCGCTCGACGGCGACAAAGGCCCCGGCGAGGAGGAGCCCGGCGGCGACCGCGGCGGCGGTGACCTGCCACCCCTGGAAGCCGTGCTCCAGGCGGACGACGCCGTACGCGAGGAGGAGCATGGCGCCGGCGGCGGTGAGCGCGCCGCCGAGGTCGAAGCCGCCCTTGGTGCGGGCGGGGCGGGACTCCTTCGGGACGAGCCGGAGGGCGGCCACCAGGATGGCGGCGGCCAGCAGGACCGGGGCGAAGAAGACCCAGCGCCAGCCGAGCTGGGTGAGCAGTCCGCCGATGACCAGCCCGAGGGAGAAGCCGCCGGCGGCGGTGCCGGCGAAGACCAGCAGGGCCTGGTTGCGCTGCGGGCCCTCCGCGTACGAGGTGGTGATGATCGACAGGGCCGCCGGGGTCATGAACGCGGCGGCGACGCCGGTCACGAAGCGGGCCACGATCAGGGTCCAGCCCTCCTCGGCGAGACCGCCGAGGCCGGAGAAGACCAGGAAGACGGCGAGCCAGCCGAGGAACATGCGGCGCCGCCCGAGGAGGTCGGCGGCGCGGCCGCCGAGCAGGGTGAAGCCGGCGTAGCCGAGGACGTAGGCGGACATGATCCAGGCGGCGGTGCCGGTGCCGAGACCGAGGTCGGCGCGGATGGTGGGAACGGCGACGGCCAGCATGGCGACGTCGATGCCTTCGAGGAAGATCGTCCCGCAGAGGACGAGGAGCAGACTCCAGGCACGGATGGACACGACTGCCTCCAGGGCAGGGATCAGGGACGCGGGAAGGGCTCAACAGGCGAAGGAATTAGGCCGGTTACCGACTCGGGGGTCGGTTCCCTCTTGTAACCACCTGCATCCTGCGGGAGCATCCGATGCCATGGAAGAAGGCACTTCGAAGTCACCGAGTCACTGCGAGGGAACCTACGGGCCCGACGGGGACGCGGACCCCTTCCAGTGGGACACCCGGGAGGACTGCGACGTACGGCAGATCCTCGACCGGGTGGCCGACAAGTGGTCCCTCCTCGTCATCGCCCTGCTCGACCGGCGGGTACTGCGCTTCACGGAGCTCAAGCGCGAGATCGACGGCGTCAGCCAGCGCATGCTCACCGTGACCCTGCGCCAGCTGGAGCGCGACGGCCTGGTGAAGCGCACGGTCCACCCGGTCGTGCCGCCTCGCGTCGAGTACGAACTGACCCCGCTGGGCGGCACGTTGCACACCACGATCCGCTCCCTCGTGACCTGGACCGAGCAACACCAGAACGAGATCGCGGCGGCGCGGGAGGAGTACGACGCACGGGAGGCGACGACGGCGTCCTGACGGACCTGGCCACGGGGTACGCGACGCGGGCGCGGGGGCGGGCGCGGACGCGGAACGCAGGCACACGGGGCAGGCGCGGGGCGCGGGCGCGGATAACCGGTGGCCAAGCTCCCCGGCCTCGCCCATCCTCAGGGCATGGAAGATACGACGCCGGCCACCGACGAGCCGAAGTACCGCATCCGCGCGCTCCACACCGACCGCACGGTCACCGTCTACCAGGCGTACCGGCCCGGGATCGGCCTGCCCGCCGCCCGCGAAGGGCGATTTCCGGCCGCCTGGAAACGGGACCGGATGACCTGGATCAAGCCCTCGTTCCTGTGGATGATGTACGGGATCGGCCTGCCCGCCGCCCGCGAAGGGCGATTTCCGGCCGCCTGGAAACGGGACCGGATGACCTGGATCAAGCCCTCGTTCCTGTGGATGATGTACCGCTCGGGCTGGGGCACCCTCGAAAGCCGCCCCCGCCCCTCCTACGATCATGCCCATGGCGACCTTCGTGCACCTCCCGGGTCGAGGCCGCAGAGGCCCGGGGCGACGCGACGGCACTGCGCGACGTGCTCCACCGGTACGGGATGCGGCGGCGCGGGCCGCTGGCCCGACTCGCGCCCCTCGCCCGGCACGCCGATCCCGCCGTACGGATCGCCCTCGTCGAGGCCGTGGCCCACTGGTCGACCCCCGGAGTCGACGCCCTGCTGAGCGAGTTGGAGCGCGACCCCGATCCCCGCGTACGGGAGGCCGTCGACGGCTGGTGTGTCCGGTGAGCGAACGGGCCTGACCGGTTTCCGCTCTTGACGCAGAGTCAACATCTCACTGAACATTCAGCACGCACAACAGAACATCTGAACAACCGATCACCCGAACAACTGGTTGCTCATACAACTGAACACGGCACACGCTTTCGCACGCGTACATGAACAACGCACAGCTCCAACGCCTCGTGGCACCCAAGCCCGAGGCGTCTCGCACGTTCCGTCCCATCCCCGTTCGGAATCCGGAGCCCCCACACGATGAACATCTCCGTGCCCAGACGTGTCACCAAGGCCACCGCAGTCGCCGCCGTCGCGGCGCTCGCGCTCGCCGGACTCACCGGAACCACCGCCTCGGCCAACCCGGCCGCGGCCGCCGCCGCCCCCGACATCCCGCTGGCCAACGTCAAGCAGCACTTGACGGACCTCCAGTCGATCGCCACCGCCAACGGCGGCAACCGCGCCCACGGCCGCACCGGCTACAAGGCGTCGATCGACTTCGTGAAGGCCAAGCTGGACGCCGCCGGATACACCACCACCGTCCAGCAGTTCACCTCGGGCGGATCCACCGGCTACAACCTGATAGCCGACTGGCCGGGCGGTGACCCGAACCAGGTCCTGATGGCCGGTTCGCACCTGGACTCCGTGACCTCGGGTCCTGGCATCAACGACAACGGCTCCGGCTCCGCGGCCGTCCTGGAGACCGCCCTCGCCGTCGCCCGCTCCGGCTACCAGCCCACCAAGCACCTGCGCTTCGGCTGGTGGGGCGCCGAGGAGCTCGGCCTCGTCGGCTCCAAGTACTACGTGTCGCAGCTGCCGACCACCGAGCGCTCCAAGCTCTCCGGCTACCTCAACTTCGACATGATCGGCTCGCCCAACCCGGGCTACTTCGTCTACGACGACGACCCGACCATAGAGACGACGTTCAAGAACTACTTCGCCGGCCTCGGCGTCCCGACGGAGATCGAGACGGAGGGCGACGGCCGCTCCGACCACGCCTCCTTCAAGAACGTCGGCGTCCCCGTCGGCGGCCTCTTCACGGGTGCCAGCCGCGTCAAGTCCAGTGCCCAGGTGCAGAAGTGGGGCGGTACGGCCACGGCCTTCGACCGCTGCTACCACTCGTCCTGCGACACGACGTCGAACATCAACGACACGGCCCTCGACCGCAACAGCGACGCGATCGCGCACGCGGTCTGGACGCTCTCCGGCGGTACGACCACGCCGCCCGGCAAGGTCTTCGAGAACACGGCCGACGTGTCCATCCCGGACAACGGCGCCGCGGTGACCTCCACGGTCGACGTCACGGGCATCACGGGCAACGCCCCCTCCGCCCTCAAGGTCGACGTCAACATCGTCCACACCTACCGCGGCGACCTCGTCGTCGACCTCGTCGCCCCGGACGGATCGGCCTACAGCCTCTCCAACCGCTCCGGCGGCAGCGCCGACAACATCGTCCAGACCTTCACCGTGAACGCCTCCTCCGAGGTCGCCAACGGAGCCTGGAAGCTCCGCGTCCAGGACAAGGCCTCGGCCGACACCGGCTACATCAACAGCTTCAAGCTCACCTTCCCGTAACCCCCCAGCGGTACGCGGCGGCGACGATCCCGCAGCGGTACGCGGCGGAGCAGCAGCCCCCGCCGCGTACCCGCGGAACAAGAACGCCCGGGCGGGTCGGTGAACATCGCCCCCGACCCGCCCGGGGTCCCAACTCAGGCCCCTCCGGTCCTACTTGCCGGCGTTGGCCGCGGCCACCAGCGCGTCCTTCGTCACCGCGCCGACGTAGACCTTGCCGTCGTCGGTGAGGAGCGCGTTCACGATCTTCGTCTTGAAGAGGGTGCCGGAGCCGAACGGACCGGTGACCTTGTCGCCGAGGGAGTCCAGGAGCCCCTGGAACTCCTTCGGCGCCTCGTCGTTCCCGGCCACCGGCACACCGCTGTCGATCTTCGCGATCGTCGTCCAGCCCTCGCCGATGACGTTCACCCCGCCCTTGTCGGAGCCGAGACCGGGGCCGAAGCCGCCGAACGCGTCCTCCAGGCCGCCCGGCAGCGCCCCGCCGAACGGGTCGCCCTTCTCGCCGGCCTCCTTCTCCGCCCCGCCCTCGGTCACCTTGGCGCCGGCCGGCGTCTTGAAGGTGAACTCGGAGGCGGCCGGCTTCGAGAAGTCGACCTTCGTGAAGCCCGCGTCGACGACGGGCTTGCCGCCCTCGACCGAGGCCAGGGTGAACTTCAGCGGGGTGCCGCTCGCCGCGTCCACCGCGATCTTGATCGACTCGACCGTCGAACCGGACTGCTTCGGCTTGATCACCAGCTGGTACGCGTCCCGGCCGGCCACCTTGGCCGTACCGTCGACGGTGATCGACGTGGTGTCGCCCGCGGCCTTGAGGACCTCGTCCGCGAGCTGCTTGGGCGTGCCGGGGAGCTCCTCGTCCTTCGGGCCGTCGTGGCCGTCCCGGGCGTCCGCGGGGGCCTTCTCGTGGAAGACCTCCTTCGAGGCGCTGTCGTAGGCCCAGACGTCGTCGCCGTTGTGGATCAGGCTGTACTCGTCGGAGCCGTCGAGCAGCGTCAGCCGCTGGCGGTCGGGGCCGTCCGCCGCCACCCGCAGGGTGTGGCTGCCGGAGACCAGCTGGGTCAGCCGCTCCGCGGGGTCGACCGACGCGCCGCCGCCGGCGCCGCCGCCCATGCCGCCGGCGAGGCCGCCGAGGCCGGACGTGAGGCCCTCCAGGGGCAGCCCCAGGTCGGTGGAGATGCGGAACGTGCCGGACAGCGTCTGGGTGTCCGAGGCGGCGATCTTCTCGATGAGCTGCTGGGCGGTGATCTCCGGCAGGTCGGGGTCTCCGGCCGCCGCGAGTGCCGGGACGAGGCCGATGGTCGCCGCGGCGACCCCCGCCACCGCGACCGGGACGATGTAGCGGCTCGCCTTACGGGTCTCTCCCATGGTCTCCCCTGCCTTCGTGCCCTCGCGGGCCCTCGTGGTCGATGTCTCCATCTCACCAGAAGGAAAGGGCCGAAACGTCAGCCCGGGGGATCAACCCGGCGTACTGCTTCGGGATGACCCGACCCTGAGAGGCCCCGCCGCGCGACGGACCACGACGACCCGCGGCGGCCCCGGACGCCCCGCGGCCTCCAGGACGGCCGCGGAGCCGGAGCCGTTGTCGTTGATGCCAGGACCCGAGGTCACGGAGTCCAGGTGCGAACCGGCCATCAGGACCTGGTTCGGGTCACCGCCCGGCCAGTCGGCTATCAGGTTGTAGCCGGTGGATCCGCCCGAGGTGAACTGCTGGACGGTGGTGGTGTATCCGGCGGCGTCCAGCTTGGCCTTCACGAAGTCCACGGCGTCGCACATCTCGGCGAGCGCCGCCTTGGCGTAGCCGTCCGGCAGGGGGGCCAGCATGGCGCGGGCCTCCTCCGCGTACCGCACGGTGTCCCGGCGGGCCTGCTCCAGGGCCGGGTGGGCGCGCAGCCGGCGCAGGACCTCGGCGTGCCGGGCGTCGTCCGTCAGGTCGCCGTCGACGAGCTCGACGAGCTCCAGGTCCTCGGGGCGTCCGTCGGCGGCGGCAGCTGCCCGCAGGCGCAGCACGGGGAGGGTGGGGATGCCCTCGCGGAGGTCGGTGCCGGGGGTCTTGCCGGACTCGTGGGAGTCGGAGGCGATGTCGAGGACGTCGTCGGCGAGCTGGAAGGCGACGCCGAGGCGCTCGCCGTACTGGGTGAGGATGTCGACGACGCTCTCGTCGGCACCGGCCATCATGGCGCCGAAGCGGCAGGAGACGGCGACGAGGGAGCCGGTCTTGCCGCCGAGGACGTCGAGGTAGTGGTCGACGGGGTCGCGGCCCTCCTGGGGACCCGCGGTCTCCAGGATCTGGCCGGTGACGAGCCTTTCGAACGCCTCGGACTGGATGCGTACGGCCTCGGGGCCGAGGTCCGCGAGCGTGTGCGAGGCGCGGGCGAAGAGGAAGTCGCCCGTGAGGACGGCGATGGAGTTGCCCCAGCGGGTGTTCGCGCTGTCGACGCCGCGCCGGACGTCGGCCTCGTCCATGACGTCGTCGTGGTAGAGCGTGGCCAGGTGGGTGAGTTCGACGACGACGGCGGAGGGCACGACACCGGGCGCGTAGGGGTCGCCGAACTGGGCGGCGAGCATCACGAGCAGGGGACGGAACCGCTTGCCGCCGGCCAGGACGAGGTGCTGGGCGGCCTCCGTGATGAAGGGGACCTCGCTCTTGGTGGCGTCGAGGAGGCCCGCCTCCACAGCCGCCAACCCGGTCTGGACATCGGCCTCGAGAGCCTGGTCCCGCACGCTAAGACCGAACGGCCCGACGACGGTCACGAGGGGGTCTCCTGTCTGCTGACGCCTGCTGATGTCGTTCACACGGATGGCCGGCGATCACGCTGACGATCACAGGGATTGTCGATGTGTCGCTCGATTCACTCAAGCCAGCGTATCCGGTCACCTTTCGATCACCGTGGGCGCCTTCCCGTCACCCCCGGTATGTTCGGGAACAGCTCATACGACCAGGAGTATGCCCTTTGTCCCGAACCACGATCGACACCGATCCGGACGGCGAGCAGCCGCCGCCGGAGGACGACCGCGCCTTCTTCGGGCAGCCGCGGGGTCTGCTGACCCTGTCCGGCCTTGAGGTCTGGGAGCGGTTCTCCTTCCTCGGCATGCAGGCGATCCTCGTCCTCTACTTCGCCGCGGCCGTCTCCGACGGCGGTCTCGGCATGGCGTCGGGGACCGCGGCCTCGGTCGCCGCGGCCTACGGCACTCTCGTCTACCTGGTCTCCGTGGCCGGCGGCTGGCTCGCGGACCGGATCCTCGGCTCGTACCGGGCCGTCCTGTGGGGCGGCATCCTGATCGCCTGCGGCCACTACGCGATGGCCGTGCCCACGGCCGCCATGACCTGGGTGGGCCTCGGCCTGATCAGCGCGGGTACCGGACTGCTCAAACCGAACGTGGCCACCATGGTCGGCAAGCTGTACCGAACGGACGACGACCGCCGGGACGCCGGTTTCGCGCTGTACTACATGGCGATCAACATCGGCGCCTTCGCGGGCCCGCTGATCACCGGCTGGCTCGCCGACCACCAGGGCTACCACTGGGGTTTCTCGGCCGCCGCGCTCGGCATGACGCTCGGCCTGATCCAGTACGTGGCGGGCCGCCGTCACCTGGCCGGGCGCAAGCACTCCGCCGAGTTCGCACTGGCCCCCGCGGCCATGCGCCGGGCGGTCAGGCTCATGATCGCCGGGGCCGTGGTCGTGGCCGCCGCCGCCACCGTCCTCGCCCTCACGGGCTGGCTGACCATGGACCGGTTCGTGGACGTCCTGACCGTGATCTCGGTGATCGCGCCGGTCGTCTACTTCTGGGTGATGTTCACGAGCCCCCGCGTCACCGCGGAGGAGCGCGGCCGCCTCAGGCCGTACGTCGTGCTGTTCCTGGCGTCGGTCGTCTTCAACTTCATCCTCTTCCAGGCGTACTCGACGATGATCCTGCTGGCCTCCACGAACGCCCGCACGACCATCCTCGGCTTCGACTTCCCGGCGAGCTGGTACGCCTCCGCCCTCGGGGCCTTCGAGGTGGCCCTGGCACCCGTGGTGGCCACCGTCTGGGCCCGGATGGGCCACCGGCAGCCGCACGCCTCCAACAAGATCGCCTTCGGTGTGATCCTCGGCGGTCTGTCGTTCCTCCTGATGGTCCTCCCGACCTCCGGGCACGCCGACGACACCTACCGGATGGCCGCCTGGTGGATCGTGGGCTCGTACCTGCTGCTGGGCCTCGGCGACGTCCTCCTGGAGACCTCCGGGATGTCCGCCACCAGCAAGCTCGCCCCGAAGGCCTTCTCCAGCCAGACCATGTCGCTCTGGTTCCTCTCCCTCGCCCTCGCCAACGGCATCCAGGCGCAGACCGTGAAGCTGTACGACGACGTCTCCAAGCCCGTCTACTTCGGCGTGAACGGCGCCGTGGCCGTGGTCGTGGGCCTCGTCGTGATCGCCATGGCGCCCTGGCTGCGCCGCACCATGCACCCCGTCCGCTGGTACGAGACCCGCCACGAGGACCTCCGCATCCCGCTGCCGGACGGAACCCTGCTCTACGCGCGCGTATGGCGGCCGCTCACCGACGAGCCCGTCCCGGCGCTCCTGGAGTACCTGCCGTACCGGCTCACCGACTGGACCGCGCCCCGGGACTGGCAGCGCCACCCCTGGTACGCGGGCCACGGCTACGCCTCCGTACGGGTCGACGTCCGCGGCCACGGCAACAGCGAGGGCCTGCCCGGCGACGAGTACGACCCGGTCGAGCTCGCCGACGGCGTGGCCGTGGTGAACTGGCTCGCCGAGCAGCCGTGGTGCACCGGCAAGGTCGGCATGTTCGGCATCTCGTGGGGCGGCTTCAACTCGCTCCAGATCGCCGCGCTCGCCCCCGAACCGCTCAAGGCGGTCGTCACCGTCTGCTCCACCGACGACCGCTACGACAACGACGTCCACTACATGGGCGGCTCCGTCCTCGCCGTCGACATGCACGCCTGGGCCGCCACCATGCTCGCCTTCGTCTGCCGGCCGCCCGACCCGCGGTACGTCGGCGAGGAGTGGCGCGCGATGTGGCTGAAGCGCCTGGAGGCCGTGGAACCGTTCCTGCACACCTGGCTCTCCCACCAGACCCGGGACGCGTACTGGCGGCACGGCAGCGTCTGCGAGGACTACGGCGCGATCCGGGCCGCCGTGCTCGCCGTCGGCGGCTGGCACGACCCGTACCGGGACACCGTCCTGCGGCTCGCCCACCACCTCCCCCAGGACCGGGTGCGCGGCATCATCGGCCCCTGGTCGCACCAGTACCCGGACCGGGGCCTGCCGCCCGGGCCCGCGATCGGCTTCCTCCAGGAGACCCTGCGCTGGTGGGACCACCACCTCAAGGACGCGGACAACGACGTGATGGCCGAGCCGCTGCTCCGCTCCTGGATCAGCGACTCGCACCTGCCGGCCACGGTGTACGAGGAGCTGCCGGGGCGCTGGGTCACCGACCCCGCCTGGCCCTCCCCGAACGTCACCCCCGTGACGTACGCCTTCCAGGGCGCGCCGGTCGTCGTCGACTCGCCGCAGCAGACCGGGCTCGACGCGGGCCGCTTCTTCCCCTTCGGGAACGACGCCGACCTGCCGCCCGACCAGCGCGAGGAGGACGCCCATTCGGCCTGCTTCGACTTCCCCGTCCCGGAGGACGGCGGGCCCGTCGAGATCCTCGGCCGGCCGTCGGTGAGCCTCGCCCTGCGCTCGGCCGCCCCGACCGGGCAGGTCATCGCCCGGCTCTGCGACATCGCCCCCGACGGCTCCTCCACGCTGGTCACCCGGGGGGTGCTGAACTTCTCCGCCCGCTACGGCCGCGACCGGGCCGTGGAGGCGCAGATCGGCGAGACGGAGAGCTTCGACTTCGAGCTGAACGGCATCGGCCACGCCTTCGCACCCGGCCACCGGGTGCGCCTCGCGGTCTCCTCGACGTACTGGCCGTGGATCTGGCCGCAGCCGGACGCGGCGGGCTTCACGCTCGACCCGGCGGGCTCCTCGCTGACCCTGCCGGTCCGCGCCGCCACCCGGGACCACGTGACGTGGGAGGAGCCGGAGCAGTCGGAGCCCCTCGGCGTGGTCTTCCCGCGCACCCTGGAGGAACCTCGCCCGGAGCGGATGGTGGTCAGGGACGTGGCGAAGGGCGAGTGGACCCTGGCGGTCGACCCGAAGTACGGCGGCACGCGCGTGTACCCGGACGGCCTGGAGTTCACCGAGGACGCGGTCGAGACGTACACGATCGACGAGACCGGGCCGCTGTCCGCCCGCACGAACTCGGAGTGGACGATCCGGCTGCACCGCCCGGAGCTGGGCTGGGACGTCACGGTCGACACCCGTTCGGAGATCACCTGCGACGCGGACGCGTTCTTCACGGTGAACGAGGTGGTGTGCAAGGAGGGCGGGGAGGTCGTCTTCCACCGGACGTGGGAGAAGACGATCCCCCGTACGGCGGGCTGACAGCACGCCGTACGGGGCACCGGGTGGAGCGGGTGCCGGTTACGCGTTCGTGCCGGCCTTGCGGCGGCGGGCGATCACCACCGCGCCGGCGCCGAGGGCGACGGTCGCGGCGGCCGCGAGACCGAGCCGGGTGAGGTTCTCGTTCGCACCGGTGGCGGCGAGGCTGCCGTCGACCGGGGTGTTCGAGGAACCGCCCTGCTGGGTGGTGTTGCCGTTGCCCCCGGTGGTGGGCGCCGGGGTGGGCGTCGCGGTGGTCTCCGACGGGGTGGGCTTCGGCTCGGGCTTCGGCTTGTCGGGCTTGGCCGCGAGGATGTCGAACTTGGTCTGGGCGAACTGCTCGTCGCCGCCGCAGTCACCGTCGAACTTGTCGTACGAGCCGAAGCTGAAGATCGTGCCCTCGCCCGCGGGGGCGTCGGCGGGGAGCGTGAGGCGGAGCTTCACGTCGTAGTGGCCGCCCTTGACGAGCTCGCCGACCTCGATGGAGTCGAACTTCTCGGTGAACGGGGTCCACTCAAGGTTGTCGGCGGAGGACCACTCGACGGGGATGACATGCTTGCTGAAGTCCGTGTCCTCGTCGATGACCTCGCCGGGCTCGGGGAGGCGCATAGCGGAGACGGCGACGTCGACGTCCTCGAGCGTCCGCTCGGCTTCGTTGGTCACGCGCAGCGAGAAGGATGCGCTCTGGCCGGCGGTGACCTTCTCCGGGCCGCTCAGCGTGACCTTGAGGGACTTGAGGTCCTCGACCTCGCACTCGCCGGAGCCCTCCTCGAACTCCTCCAGGGCCTTCTCGGCCTCGGCGAGGTCCGTACGGGCCAGCGTCAGGTCCGCGTCGAGGAGGGAGATCTTCTGGGTGAGGGCGAGGCGCGCGTCGGAGTAGGGCTTCGTGGCCTCCGCCGCCTTCGTGTTCCGGAGCTCCGCGGCGGCCTTGGTGGCGGTGGCCTCCTCGACGGCCGTCTTCGCGTCGGCGACGGCCTTCTCGGCCGCCTCCTTCTGCTCCGGCGTGGCGGCGGCGAGGGCCTCTTCGGCCTTGGCCAGCTTCTCGTCCGCGTCCTTCTTGGCGGCCTCGGCCGCCACGAGGGCCTTCGCCGCCTCGGAGGCCTCGGTCGCCAGGGCCTCGTCGAGCTTCATGTTCCTGAGCTCGGTCACGAGCGCCTTGCGCTGCTCCTCCAGCGCCTCGACCTTCTCCTCCGCCTCGTTGACGGCGGCGAGGAGCTTCTCGTACTCGTCGAAGTCGGGGTCTTCGTCGCCCGGGGTGGTCTTCTGCGTCGACGCGGGCGTCGGCTTCGTGTCGGCGAAGGCGGGCGCGGCCGAGAGGAACACGACCGGGGTGGTCACAGCGGCGGCCACGGCGGTCGCGAGGATGCGACGAATCTTCACAGTGCGGGACCTTTTTCCTGGTCAGGGAAGGATGAGAGAAAGCGGGGCGCGCGACTGCGGCAACCTCACGCGGCGCGTACCACCATGATCGTATGGCGGGGAACGGCCGTCCGGGAGGCCCCTTTTCGCAGCTCGGGACGGGCTGCGACGGGCCCTCGACACCGAACGGCCACAAAGGCGGACAGTTGCCCACGGAGGCCGCACTTTCTGTGTGATCCATGTCATCCACGCCGGTCGGCGCGACCCGTAACGTGTCCCCCACACACGTGGAAAGCGAGGCACGCACCGATGCCCGAGCACAGCCCGCTCGACCTGACCGAGGGCGACCCCTTCGGCCCGCACAACCTCCCGTACGGAGTCTTCTCCACCGCCGACGAGCCCGGCCGGCGCCGGCTCGGCGTCCGGATCGGCGGGCACGTGCTGGACGCGGGTGCCGCGGCGCACGCGCTCGGCTCCCCGTACGCGGCGCTCCTCGACCGGCCGAGCCTCAATCCCCTCCTCGCGGCCGGGCGGACCGCCTGGCGCGACGTCCGCCGGGCGCTCACCGCCTGGGTGACGGTGCCCGCGCACCGGGCGGACATCGAGCCGCTGCTGCACCCGCTGGACGCGGTGACGCTGCACCTGCCGTACGAGGTCGCGGACTACGTCGACTTCTACGCCAGTGAGCACCACGCGACGAACGTGGGCCGGATCTTCCGCCCCGACGGCGACGCGCTGACCCCCAACTGGAAGCACCTGCCGATCGGTTACCACGGCCGTGCGGGCACGGTCGTGGTGTCGGGCACCGACGTCGTACGCCCTTCGGGGCAGCGCAAGGCACCGGCGGACCCGGCCCCGGTCTTCGGGCCCTCGGTGAAGCTGGACATCGAGGCGGAGGTCGGCTTCCTCGTCGGCACCCCGTCGGAGCTGGGCCGGCCGGTCCCGCTCGCCGACTTCCGGGAGCACGTCTTCGGTCTGACGCTGCTCAACGACTGGTCGGCGCGGGACGTGCAGGCCTGGGAGTACGTGCCGCTGGGCCCGTTCCTGGGCAAGTCGTTCCAGACGTCGGTGGCGGCCTGGGTGACGCCCCTGGAGGCGCTGGACGCCGCCCGGACCGCCCCGCCCGCCCGTGACCTCCCGCTCCTCCCCTACCTGGACGACGCGGGCGAGGAGGAGCAGGGCGGCTTCGACGTGCGGATCACGGTGGAGATCAACGGCGAGGTGGTGGCCGAGCCGCCGTTCTCCACCATGTACTGGACGGCCGCGCAGCAGCTCGCCCACATGACGGTGAACGGCGCCTCGCTGCGCACGGGCGACCTGTACGGCTCGGGGACGGTGTCAGGGCCCGAGGTGAACCAGCGCGGTTCGCTGCTGGAGCTCACCTGGAACGGCCGGGACGCGATCGAACTCGCGGGCGGCAAGCGGACGTTCCTGGAGGACGGCGACGAGGTCGTGCTGACGGCCTGGGCGCCGGGCCCGGACGGCACCCGGGTGGGTCTGGGCGAGGTCCGGGGCCGGATCGTCCCCGCGGCCTGACCGGACCGGCTAGACGGCCCGCCAGAGCGCGGGCACGTWCGGCGGCTCCCAGCCGGCCTGGCCCGTGTGTGCCTGGAGGCACACATAGGCCGGGCCGCCGTACGTGACCCGGTCGCCGGCCCGGTAGGCGGTTCCCGCCGCCCAACTCCCCCCGGGAGGCTGGGTGGTCGCGGTGGCGGTCGGGCTCGGGCCGGGGTTCTGCGGCACGTTGAGGACGAAGTCGAAGGCCGCCTCCCTGGCCCCGCCGGCGTCCCGCACGGTCATCAGGAGCCGGGGGTCGAAGATGCTGTCGGTGTTGTTGCGGGGCTCGCCCGGGAAGTACAGCTGCGAGGTGAGCACCGGCCGCCCGGGGGCCTGCACCTTGACGTGGAGGTGCCGGGTGCGGCCGGGGTAGAGGCCGGGCACGATCGTGGTGAGCTTGAACGCGCCCTGTGCGTCGGTGAACTGGTGCCCGCGGAACCGGAATCCGCTGTTGTCGTAGGCGCCGTTGGTGTCGGCCTGCCAGAAGTCGAGCAGGGCGCCGGCTATGGGCCGGCAGGCGAGCCCGAAGACGTAGCCGCTGACGGTGAGCCGGACGCCGGCCGTGCCGGCCTCCAGCAGGCTGGTCCGCAGCGGCGAGTTGGGCTTGAAGTAGGGGCCCTCGGTCTGCGCGGGGGTGGGGTCGTCGCCGTCGTCGCACTCGGGGGTGAGCGCGGGCGCCGCCTCTCCCGCCGTGAGGGTGCGGGCGAGCGCCGGCACGCCCATGAGGACGGTGGGGGCGGCGATGCCGGCCGCCAGGGCGGCCCGCAGCACCGCCTTGCGGGTGACGTGCCCGGTGGAGGTCTCGTGATCCATGCCTGCCTGCTCCTCGCGTGGGGGCTGAGGGGGGTCGGCATCGAACCTAGGCCGGGCGGGACCCGGCTTCGATGGACGGATCACGGCGGTCGTGGTGTTTCCGTCCGGGCCGCCCGCGGCCGTCCCGCCCGGCCTCGTGGGTCCTGCGGAAGTCCCCGGGGCTGAGGCCCGTCTCGCGACGGAAGAAGCGGCAGAAGTAGGCGGGGTCGTCGAAGCCGACGCGCGCCGCGATCTGGCGTATCGACAGCTCCGTGCCGACGAGCAGCCGTTGGGCCTCCCGGGAGCGCGCCTCGCGGAGCAGGGCGCCGGGGGTGCGGCCGGTGGCGGCCCTGACGGCCTCGGCGAGGTAGCCCGGGCTGACGCCGATCAGCTCGGCGGTCTCCCGTACGGTCCGGCCCTCGGTCGCGGTACGGGCGAGCAGGCGGGCGAACTCCTCGGCGACGGCCGCGGCCCTGCCCGGCGGGGGCGCGGGCGTGCCGGGGCCGCGCAGCCTCGACGTACGGACCAGGAGGACGTGGAGCAGGGAGCGCAGGACGGTCGCGAAGCCGTCGGCGCCGTGCCGGTACTCCTCGACGAGTTCGGCCATGAGCCGGCCGGTACGCGCGTGCGTGGGCCCGTCGAGGGTGAGCCAGGGTTGTTCGCCGAGGCGGCGCAGGAGGTCGCGGTCGCCGGGGTGGTCGAGGAGGAAGTCCTCGGTGAAGAGGACGACGGTGCCGTCCAGGCCGCGGGCGTCCTCCCAGTGGTGCAGCTGCCCGGGCAGGATGAGTCCCAGGTGCGGCGGGTGGAGTTCCCAGCGGGCGAGGTCGACGACGTGGGTGCCGGTGCCGGCGGTGACGTGGACGATCTCGTAGAAGGTGTGCCGGTGCGGGAAGGCGGCCCGGGACATGGGGCCGACGGCGTCGAAGGACCCGGCGGCGAAGGGCACCCGGTCGGGGAGCCGGACCTCCAGGCGGTGCATGGGCGGGTCGCCGGCCCGGGGGGCGGTGCAGGGGGTCCCGGGTAAGACGGTCGTGCCGCTCATGGTGCGGCTCCCCTCTGTGTCCTCTACTGGTACAGACCAATACGGGCGTCCCCACGATGGCACGGACCCCGGCGGCCGGTCACCCCCGCACACGGCGAGGGGCCCGGCTCGCCCCCGAGCCGGGCCCCTCACGTCTGCGGCCGGAGCTACCGGACGAACACGCTCGCCTGGTTCGCCAGGTCCAGGAAGTACTGCGGCGCGAGGCCGAGCACCAGCGTGACCGCCACTCCGGCGGTGATCGTGACCGTCGTCAGGGCCGAGGGCACGGCGACCGTGGGGCCGTCCGCCTTCGGCTCGCTGAAGAACATGAGCACGATGACCCGGATGTAGAAGAACGCGGCGATCGCCGAGGAGATCACACCGACCACGACGAGCGCGCCCGCGCCGCCCTCCGCCGCCGCCTTGAAGACGGCGAACTTCCCGGAGAACCCGGAGGTCAGCGGGATGCCGGCGAAGGCGAGCAGGAAGACCGCGAAGACCGCCGCGACGAGCGGCGAACGACGCCCGAGACCCGCCCACTTGGAGAGGTGGGTGGCCTCGCCGCCGGCGTCCCTGACCAGGGTGACGACGGCGAACGCACCGATGGTCACGAAGGAGTAGGCGCCCAGGTAGAAGAGCACGGACGAGATGCCGCTCGGGGTGGCCGCGATGACACCCGCGAGCAGGAAGCCCGCGTGCGCGATCGACGAGTAGGCGAGGAGCCGCTTGATGTCGGTCTGGGTGATGGCGACGATCGCACCGCCCAGCATGGTGACGATGGCGACGCCCCACATGACCGGCCGCCAGTCCCAGGTGAGGCCCGGCAGCACCACGTACAGCAGCCGGAGCATCGCGCCGAACGCGGCGACCTTGGTCGCGGCCGCCATGAAGCCGGTGACCGGGGTCGGGGCGCCCTGGTAGACGTCCGGGGTCCACATGTGGAACGGCACGGCGCCGACCTTGAAGAGGAGCCCGGTGAGGACCATCGCGAAGCCGATGAGGAGCAGTGCGTCGTTGCCCATGGTGTCGGCGAGCGCCGGGTTCACGGTGGCGACCGAGCCGTCGACGACCTGGGCGATGGTGGCGTAGGAGACGGAGCCCGCGTAGCCGTAGAGCAGGGCGATCCCGAAGAGCAGGAAGGCCGAGGAGAACGCGCCGAGCAGGAAGTACTTGACGGCCGCCTCCTGCGACATCAGCCGCTTGCGGCGGGCGACGGCGCAGAGCAGGTACAGCGGGAGGGAGAAGACCTCCAGGGCGATGAACAGCGTCAGGAGGTCGTTGGCGGCCGGGAAGACCAGCATGCCGGCGATCGCGAAGAGGGCGAGCGGGAAGACCTCGGTGGTGGTGAACCCGGCCTTGACGGCCGCCTTCTCGTGGTCGCTGCCGGGGACGGCGGCGGCCTCGGCGGCGAAGGAGTCGACCTTGTGGCCGTGGTCGGCCGGGTCGAGCCTGCGCTCGGCGAAGGTGAAGATCGCGACGACCGAGGCGAGGAGGATGGTGCCCTGGAGGAAGAGGGCGGGCCCGTCGACGGCGATGGCGCCCATGGCCGCGATGTGGGCCTTGGTGGAGCCGTAACCGCCGGCCGCGAGGCCGACGATGGCGGCGAAGGAGGCGACGAGCGCCACCACGCTGAGGAAGAGCTGGCTGTGGTAGCGGCCCCGGCGGGGCACGAAGGCCTCGACGAGGACGCTGAGGACCGCGGCGCCGAGCACGATGAGTACGGGGGAGAGCTGGACGTACTCGATGTGGGGCGCCGGGATCTTCTCCAGCGGCTCGGCAGCGGTCGTCCACAGGCTGTGGACGGAGGGTGCGACGGCGGATGCAGTCACTTGGCCGCCTCCACTTCTGGCTGGGGGTCCTTCTGCTGTACGTCGGACATGGTGTGCTGCACGGCCGGGTTGACGACGTCCGTCAGCGGCTTCGGGAAGACCCCGAGGAAGATCAGGAGCGCGATCAGCGGCACGACGACCGCCAGCTCGCGCACCCGCAGGTCGGGCAGCTCCCGGACCTCCTCCTTCACCGGCCCGGTCATCGTCCGCTGGTAGAGGACGAGGGTGTAGAGCGCGGCGAGGACGATGCCGGTGGTGGCGATGACACCGGCCACCGGGTACCGGGCGTACGTGCCGACCAGGACGAGGAACTCGCTGACGAACGGGGCGAGTCCGGGCAGCGACAGGGTCGCGAGACCGCCGATGAGGAAGGTGCCGGCGAGCACCGGGGCGACCTTCTGGACACCGCCGTAGTCGGCGATGAGCCGGGAGCCGCGCCGGGAGATCAGGAAGCCGGCGACGAGCATCAGGGCGGCCGTCGAGATGCCGTGGTTGACCATGTAGAGCGTGGCACCGGACTGGCCCTGGGTGGTCATCGCGAAGATGCCCAGGATGATGAAGCCGAAGTGCGAGATCGACGCGTAGGCGACCAGGCGCTTGATGTCCCGCTGGCCGACGGCCAGCAGCGCCCCGTAGACGATGCTGATGAGGGCCAGGACGATGATCGCCGGGGTGGCCCACTTGCTCGCCTCGGGGAAGAGCCCGAGGCAGAAGCGGAGCATCGCGAAGGTGCCGACCTTGTCGACGACGGCGGTGATGAGGACGGCGACCGGGGCGGTGGCCTCTCCCATCGCGTTCGGCAGCCAGGTGTGCAGCGGCCAGAGCGGCGCCTTCACGGCGAAGGCGAAGAAGAAGCCGAGGAACAGCCAGCGCTCGGTGCTGGTCGCCATCTCCAGCGAGCCGTTGGCGCGGGCCTCGGCGATCTCGGTGAGCGAGAAGTTCCCCGCGACCACGTACAGCCCGATGACGGCCGCCAGCATGATGAGGCCGCCGACCAGGTTGTAGAGGAGGAACTTGACGGCGGCGTAGGAGCGCTGGGCCGCCGCGTTCTCGTCGGAGCCCGCGTGGGCGCGGTCGCCGAAGCCGCCGATGAGGAAGTACATCGGGATGAGCATGGCTTCGAACAGGATGTAGAAGAGGAAGACGTCGGTGGCCTCGAAGGAGAGGATCACCATCGCCTCGACCATGAGGATCAGGGCGAAGAAGCCCTGGGTCGGACGCCACCGCTTGGAGGAGGTCTCCAGGGGGTCGGCATCGTGCCAGCCGGCCAGGATCACGAAGGGGATGAGGAGCGCGGTCAGCGCGATGAGCGCGACCCCGATGCCGTCGACCCCCAGCTCGTAGCGGACGCCGAAGTCCTTGATCCAGGCGTACGACTCGGTGAGCTGGTACCGCTCACCGCCGGGCTCGAACCGTACGAAGACGAGGCCGGCGAGCACGAGCGTGGCGAGCGAGACGAGCAGCGCCAGCCACTTGGCGGCGGTGCGGCGGGCGGCGGGCACGGCGGCGGTCAGGATCGCACCGACCGCCGGAACCGCTGCCGTCACCGTAAGGAGCGGGAAGGACATGGGAGTTACACCGCCCTCATCAGCAGGGTCGCGGCGATCAGCACCGCCGTACCTCCGAACATGGAGACCGCGTACGAGCGGGCGTAGCCGTTCTGGAGCTTGCGCAGCCGGCCGGAGAGTCCGCCGACGGAGGCCGCGGTGCCGTTGACCACGCCGTCGACCAGGGTGTGGTCGACGTAGACGAGCGAGCGGGTCAGATGGGTGCCGCCGCGGACGAAGACGGCGTGGTTGAGGTCGTCCTGGAGCAGGTCGCGGCGGGCGGCCCGGGTGAGCAGGGAGCCGCGCGGGGCGACGACCGGGACGAGCTTGCGTCCGTACTGGACGTACGCGAGGCCGACGCCGATCACCATGACGGCCACGGTGGCGCTGGTGACGGCCGCGGCGCTGAGCGGCGAGTGGCCGTGCTCGTAGCCGGTGACCGGCTCCAGCCACTCGACGAACCCGGCGAACTCGAAGATCGCGCCCGCGGCGACGGAGCCGACGGCGAGCAGCACCATGGGGATGACCATGGACTTGGGCGACTCGTGCGGGTGCGGCGGGTTGCCGTTCTCGTCGTCCTGCCAGCGCTTCTCGCCGAAGAAGGTCATCAGCATCACGCGGGTCATGTAGTACGCGGTGATGGCGGCGCCGAGCAGGGTGACCGCGCCGAGGATCCAGCCCTCGGTGCCGCCCTTCGCGAAGGCCGCCTCGATGATCTTGTCCTTGGAGAAGAAGCCGGACAGGCCCGGGAAGCCGATGATCGCGAGGTAGCCCAGGCCGAAGGTGACGAAGGTGACCGGCATGTACTTCCGCAGGCCGCCGTACCTCCGCATGTCGACCTCGTCGTTCATGCCGTGCATGACCGAGCCGGCGCCGAGGAACAGCCCGGCCTTGAAGAAGCCGTGGGTCACCAGGTGCATGATCGCGAAGACGTAGCCGATGGGGCCGAGGCCGGCCGCCAGGATCATGTAGCCGATCTGCGACATCGTCGAGCCGGCGAGGGCCTTCTTGATGTCGTCCTTGGCGCAACCGACGATCGCACCGAACAGGAGCGTGACCGCGCCGACGATGGTGACGACGAGCTGGGCGTCGGGGGCGGCGTTGAAGATGTCGGCGGAGCGGACGATCAGATAGACACCGGCGGTCACCATGGTGGCCGCGTGGATGAG
Source organism: Streptomyces sp. adm13(2018) (assembly GCF_008042145.1). GTDB lineage: Bacteria > Actinomycetota > Actinomycetes > Streptomycetales > Streptomycetaceae > Streptomyces. Next base: position 51,335 of record NZ_RDBH01000141.1, on the reverse strand, counting down.
GGCCGAGACCGGGGTCGGGCCCTCCATCGCGTCCCCGAGCCAGGACTGCAACGGCACCTGGGCCGACTTGCCGCAGGCGGCGAGGAGCAGCATCAGGCCGATCGCGGTCAGCGTGCCCTGGCTCGCCTCCCCGGTCGATTCGAGGACCGGCCCGAAGGCGAAGGTGCCGAAGGTGGTGAACATGATCATGATGGCGACCGAGAGGCCGATGTCGCCGACCCGGTTGACCAGGAACGCCTTCTTCGCGGCGGTGGCCGCGCTCGGCTTGTGCTGCCAGAAGCCGATCAGGAGGTACGAGGCGAGGCCCACGCCCTCCCAGCCGAAGTACAGCAGCAGGTAGTTGTCGGCGAGGACGAGCAGGAGCATCGCCGCGACGAACAGGTTGAGGTAGCCGAAGAAGCGGCGGCGGCGCTCGTCGTGCTCCATGTACCCGATGGAGTAGACGTGGATGAGCGTGCCGACCCCGCTGATCAGCAGGACGAAGGTCATCGACAGCTGGTCGAGCTGGAAGGCCATGTCCGCCTGGAAGCCCTCGACCGGGATCCAGGTGAAGAGCCGCTGGTGCAGGGCCCGGTCGTCGGCGCTCCTGCCGAGCATGTCGGCGAAGAGCGCCAGGCCGACGGCGAAGGAGGCGGCCGCGAGGAGCGTGCCGATCCAGTGCCCGACCTTGTCGAGCCGCCGCCCGCCGCAGAGCAGGACGACTGCTCCCAGCAGGGGCGCCGCGATGAGCAGCGCAATCAGGTTGTCCACAGTTCCGGGCCCCTTACAGCTTCATCAGGCTGGCGTCGTCGACCGAGGCCGAGTGGCGGGCACGGAAGACGGACACGATGATCGCGAGCCCGACGACGACCTCCGCGGCGGCGACGACCATCGTGAAGAACGCGATGATCTGGCCGTCGAGGTTCCCGTGCATGCGGGAGAAGGCGACGAACGCGAGGTTGCAGGCGTTGAGCATCAGCTCGACGCACATGAAGACCACGATCGCGTTGCGCCGGATCAGGACCCCGACCGCACCGATGGTGAACAGCAGGGCCGCGAGGTACAGGTAGTTGACGGGATTCACCGGGTGGCCTCCTCTTCGTCCCGGTCCCGGCCGAGCCGCTCCTCGGAGCGCTGCTCCAGCGCCTTGAGGTCGGCGAGGGCCTCGGTGGACACGTCCCGGATCTGGCCCCGCTTGCGCAGGGTCTGCATGACGGTGAGCTCCGACGGGGTGCCGTCGGGCAGCAGACCGGCGATGTCCACGGCGTTGTGCCGGGCGTAGACGCCGGGCGCGGGCAGCGGCGGCAGGTGCTTGCCCTCGCGGACGCGCTGCTCGGCGAGTTCGCGCTGGGTGGCGGCCCGCTCGGTGCGCTCGCGGTGGGTGAGCACCATCGCGCCGACGGCGGCGGTGATGAGGAGCGCGCCGGTGATCTCGAAGGCGAAGACGTACTTGGTGAAGATGAGGGCGGCGAGGCCCTCGACGTTCCCGCCGCGGGCGCTGTTGGCGGCGCCGAGTCCGGTGAACTCCTTCAGCGAGGCGTTGCCGATGCCGGCGGCGAGCAGAATGCCGAAGCCGAGGCCGCAGGCCACGGCCCACCAGCGCTGGCCCTTGAGGGTCTCCTTCAGCGAGTCCGCGGCCGTGACACCGACCAGCATGACGACGAAGAGGAAGAGCATCATGATCGCGCCGGTGTAGACGACGATCTGGACGATGCCGAGGAAGTACGCCCCGTTGGCCAGGTAGAAGACCGCCAGGATGATCATGGTTCCGGCGAGGCAGAGCGCCGAGTGCACGGCCCGCCTCATCAGGATCGTGCTGAGGGCGCCGACGACGGCGACCGTGCCGAGGACCCAGAACTGGAAGGCCTCACCGGAGGAGGTCGTGTACGCCGCGAGGGTTTCGAGGTGCGCGCTCATGCCTCCGCCCCCTCCTGCTCGCCCTTCTCCCCCTTGGACACGGCGACCTGGCGGACGGTGCCGGGCGCGGCGGCCTCGACGAGACCCAGGTAGTAGTCCTGCTCCGTCATGCCGGGGTGGATCGCGTGCGGCGAGTCGACCATGGTGTCCTCGAGGCCGGCGAGCAGCTGCTCCTTGGTGTAGATCAGGTTCTCGCGGGACGAGTCGGCCAGTTCGAACTCGTTGGTCATCGTCAGCGCCCGGGTGGGGCAGGCCTCGATGCAGAGTCCGCAGAGGATGCAGCGGGCGTAGTTGATCTGGTAGACGCGGCCGTACCGCTCGCCCGGGGAGTAGCGCTCCTCCTCCGTGTTGTCCGCGCCCTCGACGTAGATCGCGTCGGCGGGACAGGCCCAGGCGCACAGCTCGCAGCCGACGCACTTCTCCAGGCCGTCGGGGTGACGGTTGAGCTGGTGCCGGCCGTGGAAGCGGGGCGCCGTCGTCTTCTGCTGCTCCGGGTACTGCTCGGTCAGCCGCTTCTTGAACATGGCCTTGAAGGTCACGCCGAAGCCGGCCACCGGATTCTGGAAGTCAGACACCGTCCGTCTCCTTTCCATCACTCGCAGAGGCAGAATCGGGGGCGCCGCTGGCGACGAGGTCCCGCTGGTGCCGGGGCCTGCGCCGGGGCACGGCCGGCAGGGACTGCCCGGGCTTGGGCGGTACGGGGAACCCGCCGGCCATCGGGTCGAAGGAGCGGGAGTCCTCGGCCGGGGGTGCGGCGGCCTTCGCCTTGCGGTCGCGGAACACGTCGACCACGAAGGACAGCAGCAGCAGTCCGAGGACGGCCCCGGCGACGTACAGCACGATGTTGCCGAAGGCGATGTTCTCGTTCCGCAGCGCGCGGACGGTGGCGACCAGCATCAGCCAGACCACCGAGACGGGGATGAGGACCTTCCAGCCGAGCTTCATCAGCTGGTCGTAGCGGACGCGGGGCAGGGTGCCGCGGAGCCAGATGAAGAAGAAGAGGAGCAACTGCACCTTGATGACGAACCAGAGCATCGGCCACCAGCCGTGGTTCGCGCCCTCCCAGAAGGTGGACACCGGGTACGGGGCCCGCCAGCCGCCCAGGAAGAGCGTCACGGAGACGGCGGAGACCGTCACCATGTTCACGTACTCGGCGAGCATGAACATCGCGAACTTGATGGACGAGTACTCGGTGTTGAAGCCGCCGACGAGGTCGCCCTCGGACTCCGGCATGTCGAACGGGGCGCGGTTCGTCTCACCGACCATCGTGACGATGTAGATGATGAACGAGACCGGCAGCAGGATCACGAACCAGCGGTCGGCCTGCGCCTCGACGATCGCCGAGGTCGACATCGACCCGGAGTAGAGGAAGACGGAGGCGAAGGCCGCGCCCATGGCGATCTCGTAGGAGATCATCTGGGCGCAGGAGCGCAGTCCGCCGAGCAGCGGGTACGTGGAGCCGGACGACCAGCCGGCGAGGACGATGCCGTAGATGCCGACGGAGGCGACCGCGAGGACGTACAGCATCGCGATCGGCAGGTCGGTGAGCTGCATCGCGGTCCGGTGGCCGAAGATCGACACCTCGTTGCCGGCCGGGCCGAAGGGGATCACGGCGATCGCCATGAACGCCGGGATGGCCGCGACGATCGGGGCGAGGACGTAGACGACCTTGTCGGCCTTCTTGACGATCACGTCCTCCTTGAGCATCAGCTTGATGCCGTCCGCGAGGGACTGGAGGAGACCCCAGGGGCCGTGCCGGTTGGGGCCGACGCGCAGCTGCATCCAGGCGACGACCTTGCGCTCCCACACGATGGAGAACAGCACGGTCACCATCAGGAAGGCGAAGCAGAAGACGGCCTTGATCAGGACGAGCCACCAGGGGTCCGTACCGAACATGGACAGGTCTTCGGCGGCGAGCGGCGTGGTCATGCCTGCACCTCCGTGACCTCGACGGGGCTCGGGGTCGCCGGGCCGATGCGGACCAGGTCGCCCGGGTGGGCGCCGGTGTCGGAGAGGACGCCGCGGCCGGCCGAGTTCAGCGGGAGCCAGACGACGCGGTCGGGCATCTCGGTGACCTGGAGCGGGAAGGCGACGGACCCGGCGGGGCCGGTGACTTCGAGGGTGTCGCCGTCCTTGACGCCGGTGTCGGCGGCGGTGGCGGCGGAGAGCCGGGCGACCGCCGCGTGCCGGGTGCCCGCGAGGGCGGTGTCGCCCTCCTGGAGTCGGCCGAGGTCGAGCAGCAGCCGGTGTCCGGCGAGGACGGCCTCGCCGTCGCCCGGCCGGGGCGCCGCCTGGCCGGGTTCGACGGGCGCGGAGGCCCGCTCCTCCGTCCAGCCGCCGAGCCGGTCGAGTTCCCGGCGTACGGCCCTGAGGTCGGGCAGCGCCAGGTGGGCGTCGAGGGCGTCGGCGAGCATGTGGAGCACGCGGGTGTCCGTCGGCGCGAGGGGCCGGGTCATCTGCTCGGGCTTGAGCGCGGCCTCGAACATCCGGGCCCTGCCTTCCCAGTTGAGGAAGGTGCCGGGCTTCTCGGCGACGGCGGCGACCGGCAGGACGACGTCGGCGCGGTCGGTCACCTCGCTGGGGCGCAGCTCCAGGGAGACGACGAAGGCGGCGTCGAGGGCCTCGCGCGCGCGGGCCGGGTCCGGGAGGTCGGCGACCTCGACGGCGCCGACGAGCAGCGCGGCGAGTTCCCCGGTGGCGGCGGCCTCCACGATCTGGCCGGTGTCGCGGCCGTAGCCGTGCGGGAGTTCGCGGACGCCCCAGGCGGCGGCGACCTCCTCGCGGGCGCGGGGGCTGGTCGCCGGGCGGCCGCCGGGCAGCAGCGCCGGGAGCGCTCCGGCCTCGACGGCTCCGCGTTCGCCGGAGCGGCGGGGGATCCACACGAGCCGGGCGCCGGTGGCGGCGGCGGTGCGCAGGGCGGCGGTCAGGGCGCCGGGGACGCCGGCGAGGCGCTCGCCGACGACCAGGACGGCGCCCGGCTCGCGGAGGGCCTCGGCGGCGGCGGGCCCTTCGCCGTCCAGGCCGACCCGGGAGGTGAGCGCGTCCAGCCACTCGGTCTCGGTGCCGGGGGCGGCGGCCAGCAGGGTGCCGCCCGCCTTCTCCAGGCCGCGGGTGGCGAAGGGGGCGACCGCGTAGGTCTTCTGGCCGTGCTTGCGCCAGGCCTTGCGGAGCCGCAGGAAGACGCCGGGGGCCTCCTCCTCGGCCTCCAGGCCGACGAGGACGACGGCCGGGGCGGCTTCGAGCGAGGTGTACGTGACGCCGGTGCCGTCCAGGTCCCGGCCCCGGCCCGCGACGGCGGAGGCCAGGAAGTCGGCCTCCTCGCCGGAGTGGACCCTGGCGCGGAAGTCGATGTCGTTGGTGTCGAGGGCGACCCGGGCGAACTTGGCGTACGCGTAGGAGTCCTCGACGGTCAGGCGCCCGCCGGCCAGGACGCCGGTGCGGCCGCGGACGAGTCCGCGGGCGGCCGCCTCCAGGGCCTCGGGCCAGGACGCGGGCTCCAGCTCACCGGTGTCGGCGTTGCGGACCAGCGGGGTGGTGAGCCGGTCGCGCTGCTGGGCGTACCGGAAGCCGAAGCGGCCCTTGTCGCAGATCCACTCCTCGTTGACCTCGGGGTCCTCGGCGGCGAGCCGCCGCATGACCTTGCCGCGCCGGTGGTCGGTGCGGGTGGCGCAGCCGCCGGAGCACTGCTCGCACACGGACGGCGAGGAGACGAGGTCGAAGGGGCGGGAGCGGAAGCGGTAGGCGGCCGAGGTGAGGGCGCCGACCGGGCAGATCTGGATGGTGTTGCCGGAGAAGTACGACTCGAAGGGGTCGCCCTCGCCGGTGCCGACCTGCTGGAGCGCGCCGCGCTCGATCAGTTCGATCATCGGGTCGCCCGCGACCTGGTTGGAGAAGCGGGTGCAGCGGGCGCAGAGCACGCAGCGCTCGCGGTCGAGGAGGACCTGGGTGGAGATCGGTACGGGCTTCTCGTAGGTCCGCTTGACGCCCTCGAAGCGGGACTCGGCCTGTCCGTGGGACATGGCCTGGTTCTGCAGGGGGCACTCGCCGCCCTTGTCGCAGACGGGGCAGTCCAGCGGGTGGTTGACGAGCAGCAGCTCCATCACGCCGTGCTGGGCCTTCTCGGCGACCGGGCTGGTCAGCTGGGACTTCACCACCATGCCGTCGGTGCAGGTGATGGTGCAGGAGGCCATGGGCTTGCGCTGGCCCTCGACCTCGACGATGCACTGGCGGCAGGCGCCGGCGGGGTCGAGGAGCGGGTGGTCGCAGAACCGCGGGATCTCGATGCCGAGCTGTTCGGCGGCGCGGATGACCAGGGTCCCCTTGGGGACGGAGATCTCGATGCCGTCGATGGTCAGCGTGACGAGATCCTCGGGCGGTACGGCAGCGGAGCCGCCGCCGGCCGGGCCGGCCGTGGTGACCGTCATGCCGTGACCTCCTTGTGGTTGTCCGCCCAGGCGGTCGACTTGGCCGGGTCGAAGGGGCAGCCGCGGCCGGTGATGTGCTGCTCGTACTCCTCGCGGAAGTACTTCAGCGAGGAGAAGATCGGCGAGGCGGCGCCGTCGCCGAGGGCGCAGAACGACTTGCCGTTGATGTTGTCGGCGATGTCGTTGAGCTTGTCGAGGTCGGCGAGGGTGCCCGCCCCGTCCTCGATGGACCGGAGCAACTGGACCAGCCAGTAGGTGCCTTCGCGGCAGGGCGTGCACTTGCCGCAGGACTCGTGGGCGTAGAACTCGGTCCACCGGGTGACGGCCCGGACGACGCAGGTGGTCTCGTCGAAGCACTGGAGCGCCTTGGTGCCCAGCATGGATCCGGCGGCGCCGACGCCCTCGTAGTCGAGGGGCACGTCGAGGTGCTCGTCGGTGAACATGGGGGTGGAGGAGCCGCCGGGGGTCCAGAACTTGAGCCGGTGGCCGGGGCGCATGCCGCCGCTCATGTCGAGGAGCTGGCGGAGCGTGATCCCGAGCGGGGCCTCGTACTGGCCGGGCGAGGAGACGTGCCCGGACAGCGAGTACAGCGTGAAGCCCGGGGACTTCTCGCTGCCCATCGAGGTGAACCAGTCCTTGCCCCGGTTGAGGATCGCGGGAACGGAGGCGATGGACTCGACGTTGTTCACCACGGTGGGACAGGCGTAGAGGCCGGCGACCGCGGGGAAGGGCGGCCGGAGCCGGGGCTGGCCGCGGCGCCCTTCGAGGGAGTCGAGGAGCGCGGTCTCCTCGCCGCAGATGTACGCGCCGGCGCCGGCGTGGACGGTGATGTCCAGGTTCAGCCCGCTGCCGAGGACGTCCCGGCCGAGGTAGCCGGCGGCGTACGCCTCGCGGACCGCCTCGTGCAGGCGGCGCAGGACGGGGACGACCTCGCCGCGCAGGTAGATGAACGCGTGCTCGGAGCGGATCGCGTAGCAGGCGATGATCATTCCCTCGATGAGGGAGTGCGGGTTGGCGAAGAGGAGCGGGATGTCCTTGCAGGTGCCGGGCTCGGACTCGTCGGCGTTGACGACGAGGTAGTGCGGCTTGCCGTCGCCCTGCGGGATGAACTGCCACTTCATGCCGGTGGGGAAGCCGGCGCCGCCACGGCCGCGGAGGCCGGACTCCTTGACGTACGCGATGAGGGCGTCGGGGCTCATCGCGAGGGCCTTGCGGAGCCCCCGGTAGCCCTCGTGCCGCTCGTACGTGGCCAGGGTCCAGGACTCGGGCTCGTCCCAGAAGGCGGAGAGGACGGGGGCGAGAAGCTTCTCGGGGCTGCTGTTGTTGATCTCGGCGGCCAAGGTCATCACTCCCCCTCCTGACCGGAGGTCTCACCGCGCGGGTGGACGATTCGGTGGTGCGGCTGCTCGCCCTTGGCGAGTCGGAGGCCCACGAGCGAGGCGGGGCCCGCGCCGCCGGTGGCCTCGACGGCGCCGGGACGCTCGTCGGGGAAGCCGGCGAGGATGCGGGCCGTCTCCTTGAAGGTGCAGAGCGGGGCGCCGCGGGTGGGCTCGACGGTCCGGCCGGCCCGCAGGTCGTCCACCATCGCCTTGGCGGACTCGGGCGTCTGGTTGTCGAAGAACTCCCAGTTGACCATCACCACGGGGGCGAAGTCGCAGGCCGCGTTGCACTCGATGTGTTCGAGGGTGACCTTGCCGTCCTCGGTCGTCTCGTTGTTGCCGACGCCGAGGTGCTCCTTGAGCTCCTCGAAGATGGCGTCGCCGCCCATGACCGCGCAGAGCGTGTTCGTGCACACGCCGACCTGGTAGTCACCGGAGGGCTTGCGCCGGTACATCGTGTAGAAGGTGGCGACGGCGGTGACCTCGGCGGTGGTCAGCCCGAGGGTCTCGGCGCAGAACGCCATGCCGGTACGGGTGACGTGGCCCTCCTCCGCCTGCACGAGGTGCAGCATCGGCAGCAGCGCCGAGCGGGAGTCCGGGTAGCGGTCGACGATCGCCCGCGCGTCCTCCGTCAGCCGGGCGTGGACCTCGGCCGGGTACGCGGGGGCGGGGAGCTGGGGCATGCCCAGACTGATCTGGTCGGTCATCGGTCGACGCCTCCCATCACGGGGTCGATGGAGGCGACGGCGACGATGACGTCGGCGACCTGGCCGCCCTCGCACATCGCGGCCATGGCCTGGAGGTTGGTGAAGGACGGGTCGCGGAAGTGGACCCGGAAGGGGCGGGTGCCGCCGTCGGAGACGACGTGCACGCCGAGCTCGCCCTTGGGCGACTCGACGGCCGCGTAGGCCTGTCCGGCCGGGACCCGGAAGCCCTCGGTGACCAGCTTGAAGTGGTGGATCAGGGCCTCCATGGAGGTGCCCATGATCTTCGCGATGTGGTCCATCGAGTTGCCGAGGCCGTCGGTGCCGAGGGCCAGCTGCGCGGGCCAGGCGATCTTCTTGTCGGCGACCATGACGGGACCCGGCTCCAGGCGGTCGAGGCACTGCTCGACGATCCGGAGGGACTGCCGCATCTCCTCCAGGCGGACCAGGAAGCGTCCGTAGGAGTCGCAGGTGTCGGCGGTCGGGACCTCGAAGTCGTAGTCCTCGTAGCCGCAGTACGGGTCGGTCTTGCGCAGGTCGTGCGGGAGGCCCGCCGAGCGCAGGATCGGTCCGGTGGCGCCGAGTGCCATGCAGCCGGTGAGGTCGAGGTAGCCGACGTCCTGCATGCGGGCCTTGAAGATGGGGTTGCCGGTGGCGAGCTTGTCGTACTCCGGCAGGTTCTTCTTCATGGTCTTCACGAACTCGCGGACCGCGTCGACGGCGCCCGGCGGCAGGTCCTGGGCGAGGCCGCCGGGGCGGATGAACGCGTGGTTCATGCGCAGGCCGGTGATCAGCTCGTACAGGTCCAGGATCATCTCGCGGTCCCGGAAGCCGTAGATCATGATCGTGGTGGCGCCGAGCTCCATGCCGCCGGTGGCGATGCACACCAGGTGCGAGGAGAGCCGGTTGAGCTCCATCAGCAGGACGCGGATGACGCTCGCCCGGTCCGGGACCTGGTCGGTGACGCCGAGCAGCTTCTCCACGCCGAGGCAGTACGCCGTCTCGTTGTAGAACGAGGTGAGGTAGTCCATGCGCGTGACGAAGGTGGTGCCCTGCGTCCAGGTCCGGTATTCGAGGTTCTTCTCGATGCCGGTGTGGAGGTAGCCGATGCCGCAGCGGGCCTCGGTGACGGTCTCGCCGTCGATCTCCAGGATGAGGCGGAGCACCCCGTGGGTGGACGGGTGCTGGGGGCCCATGTTGACGATGATGCGCTCGTCGTCGGCCTTCGCGGCGGACTGGACGACCTCTTCCCAGTCGCCGCCGGTCACCGTGTAGACGGCGCCTTCTGTCGTCTCGCGGGGAGACGAGTGGGACGTGCTCACGAGTACGACCTCCGCTGGTCCGGAGCCGGGATCTGGGCGCCCTTGTACTCGATGGCGATGCCACCGAGCGGGTAGTCCTTGCGCTGCGGATGGCCCTGCCAGTCGTCCGGCATCATGATCCGGGTGAGGGCGGGGTGGCCGTCGAAGACGATGCCGAAGAAGTCGTACGTCTCCCGCTCGTGCCAGTCGTTCGTCGGATAGACCGCGACGAGCGACGGCAGGTGCGGGTCGGTGTCCGGGGCGGACGTCTCCAGACGGATCAGCCTGCCGTGGGTGAGCGAGCGCAGGTGGTACACGGCGTGCAGCTCGCGGCCCTTGTCGCCCGGGTAGTGGACGCCGGAGACGCCGGTGCAGAGCTCGAAGCGGAGCGCCGGGTCGTCTCGCAGGGTCCGGGCGACGCGGACGAGGTGCTCGCGCTCGATGTGGAAGGTGAGCTCGCCGCGGTCGACGACCGTCTTCTCGACGGCGTTCTCCGGGAGCAGGCCCTGCTCCTCCAGTGCGCCCTCCAGCTCGTCGGCCACCTCGTCGAACCAGCCGCCGTAGGGGCGGGAGGCCGGTCCGGGGAGCCGGATCGAGCGGACGAGGCCGCCGTAGCCGGAGGTGTCGCCGCCGTTGTTCGCGCCGAACATCCCGCGCTGGACGCGGACCTCCTCACCGTGCTGCCCCCGCTGCCCCGGCAGGTTCTGCTCGCTGAGGTCCCTCTCGGGATTGGGTGTCTCGTCGCTCACTGTGCTGAACCGTTCCCTTCTCCGCCCGCGCGGCGCAGAGGTGCCGGCTTCGTCGCGTTCTGCGGCCCGGTGGCCGCGCGTGCGTCGGTCACCTCAGCAGACCCTTCAGTTCAATGGTCGGGCGCGCCTTCAGCGCCGCCTCCTCCGCCTCCCGGGCCGCCTCCTCGGCGTTCACGCCGAGCTTGGAGCCCTGGATCTTCTGGTGGAGCTTGAGGATCGCGTCGAGCAGCATCTCCGGCCGCGGCGGGCAGCCGGGCAGGTAGATGTCGACCGGCACGATGTGGTCGACGCCCTGGACGATCGCGTAGTTGTTGAACATGCCGCCCGAGGAGGCGCAGACGCCCATGGAGATGACCCACTTGGGGTTGGGCATCTGGTCGTAGACCTGCCTCAGGACGGGCGCCATCTTCTGGCTGACCCGGCCGGCCACGATCATCAGGTCGGCCTGGCGCGGTGAGCCGCGGAAGACCTCCATGCCGAAGCGGGCCAGGTCGTACCGGCCTGCTCCGGTGGTCATCATCTCGATGGCGCAGCAGGCGAGGCCGAAGGTCGCGGGGAACACGGACGCCTTGCGCACCCAGCCCGCGGCCTGTTCGACCGTCGTCAGCAGAAAGCCGCTCGGGAGTTTCTCTTCGAGTCCCATAGGTGCCCCTCAGCCCCTCAGTCCCATTCCAGGCCGCCGCGACGCCACACATACGCGTAGGCGACGAAGACGGTGAGCACGAAGAGCAGCATCTCCACGAGCCCGAAAAGCCCCAGGGCGTCGAAGGTGACCGCCCAGGGGTAGAGGAAGACGATCTCGATGTCGAAGACGATGAAGAGCATCGCCGTCAGGTAGTACTTGATCGGGAAGCGGCCGCCTCCGGCGGGCGTGGGTGTCGGCTCGATGCCGCACTCGTACGCCTCGAGCTTTGCCCTGTTGTACCGCTTTGGCCCGATGAGCGTGGCCATGACCACGGAGAAGATCGCAAACCCCGCACCCAGGGCACCGAGCACGAGGACGGGCGCGTACGCATTCACGCTCCTCGCTCCTTCCAGTCGTCCTTGACCGTTGGACCGCACGGCCGGAGTGAAAGATCGCCCCCATGTGAGGCAGTTCACAAGCCCGGCTGCCCCGCATCCTATGCCCGCCCCTCTGTGATCTGCGACACGGGGTGCACCAAGGACTTTGTGATCTCCACCACCTGACGAAGGATCATGAAGTCGGATGAGCGGTGATCTTGTTGCGCGAAGCGCCCAGGTGATCACCAGATGTGACATCCGGACCGGAAATCGCTGCTCGGAGGGGGTGCCGCTCTATCAAGTGATGGCCACTACAAGCAAATTGGTGATGGACGCTTCCGGGTGATAAAGAAACCGGCCGTCGCCCGGTCGGGGGGTCCCGCGTACGCCGGTGGACGCGTGCATCCGTTCACGAGCGTTCCTGAGACGAACCTGTGACCTGCGCCACACTGTCCGGCGCCGAAAAACATGGGGCTTGGCCATGCGCGTCAAGAGGTGGTAAGCGTCGGGCAATTCGGACCTTTCATTGAAAACCCTTGATCAAGGCCCAGATGGCGCGTGCCCGATTTGCCCGTTACGGCGTCAATAAGGGCGCCACGGAAGCGGATTATGAGATTCCGAACGTAACTGTGGCGCAACCCACGTTTGTTGAAGGGAACCGTGAAGCCCTGATAGCGGTTGTCCTCATGTCCCACACCGCTCACATACCCAGCCACCGGAAGCCCCGCCGCAGCGCCTCGAAGCTCGCGCTGCGCGCCGGAGTTGCCGGTGGCGTCCTCGGCACCATCGCGGTGGCCGGTGCTGCCGGGCCGGCGAACGCCGAGCCGGTGACCGAGACCATCGAAATGCCCACCCTGGGCTCCCTGGAGACCGGCGCCGGTCTCGCCTCCGCCGTCGCCGCCTCCGCCGAGGCCTCCCAGCAGGAGGCGCTCGACCAGAGCCTCCGGTCGCAGGAGAACCTGGCGCTGGAGAAGGCCGCCAAGGAGGCCAAGAAGGCCAAGTCCGAGGCCGACCGCAAGGCGGCCGCCGAGAAGGCCGAGAAGGCCCGTCTCCAGGCCGAGGCCGAGGCGAAGGCCGAGCAGGAGCGCAAGGACGCCCAGGAGCGCTCCTCGCGGACCAGCCAGCGCACCCAGCTCGCCTCCACCTCCGCGGGCGACGACGGCGGCTCGTCGACCGGCTCCTCGACGGGCTCCGACGACAGCGACACGCAGGCCCCCTCCGGCTCCGCCGCCGCGATCGTGGCCTTCGCGCGCGCCCAGGTCGGCGACTCGTACGTCACCGGCGGCACCGGCCCCAACTCCTGGGACTGCTCCGGCCTCGTCCAGGCCGCCTACCGCCAGGCCGGCATCGACCTGCCCCGCATCTCGTACGAGCAGTCGAGCATGGGCAGCTCCGTCTCCCTGAGCAACCTCCAGCCGGGCGACATCCTGTACTGGGGCAGCCGCAGCGGCTCGTACCACGTCGCGATCTACGTGGGCGGCGGCAAGTACGTCGGCGCGCAGAACTCGTCGACCGGTGTCGTCGAGCGCTCCCTGGACTGGGACACGCCCTCCGGCGCGGTCCGTCTCCTCTGACCGGACCCGCGCCCACGGCGCACGAGAAGCCGTCACTCCTCGGGGGAGTGACGGCTTCTCCGTTCACGACCTATCCCAGTACCGCTTCTCCCGTCACCGCTTCTCCGGGTCGCGCTCCTTCCGGAACGCCTCGATGATCCGGGCGTAGCTGTCCCCGCCGTGGCCGGCCTGCACCGCGGCCCGCATCAGGTCCAGGTGCAGCTCTGGCAGCCGGCCGTCGATCCCGCGGGCCTCCCCCGCGTGCAGCAGATGGCCGATCGCCGCCACCTGGACGTCGATCGTGGCGTCCGCGCCCGGGTACTCCCCGGCGTCGATCTGCTCGGCGTACCCCGTCATGAACCAGGAGACCGTCCTCAGCCAGCGGGTGGCCACCGCCGTGAACTCCCGTGCGGGCACGCCGTCCGCGCCGGCCAGGGCGGTCGCGTGCAGCCAGCCGCCGAAGACGGACCACATGAGGCCGAGGAGCCCCGCGTCGTAGAGCGAGGCCAGGCCCGCGTCCGGGCCGAGGTCCACCGGGTCGCCCAGGACGGCGAGCGTCGCGCGGTGGGCGGCGAGCAGTTCGGGGGAACCCGCGTAGAGGATCATGTTGGCGCTGTCGCCGACCCCCGGCGGGGTCGTCATGACGGCGCCGTCGAGGTAGCCGATGCCGTGCCCGGCCGCCCAGGCCGCCTCCGCGCGGGCCTGTTCGGGCGAGCCCGAGGTGAGGTTGACCAGGACCCGGCCGCGCAGCGAACCGGCCACCGGGGCGAGGAGGGCGCGGACCGCCGGGTGGTCGAGGACGCAGACCACGACGAGCTCGCTCGCGGCGACGGCGGCCTCGACGGACGCGGCGCGGGAGGCGCCCCGGGCGACGAGCGCGTCGGCCTTCCCGGGGGTGCGGTTCCAGACGGTGGTGCGGTGGCCGGCGGCGAGGAAGGCGTCGGCGAGGGCGGTGCCCATCTGGCCGAGACCGATGACCGTGACGTTCTGTGCGTTCATGGGATCCACGCTCGCAGCGGCGGAATCCGGACGACAGTGGCAGGACCGACGCCGACCGCACGATTCCTGCCGTACGGTCGGCGGCATGGACAGGGACGGCGGGTACGGCGGCGGGCAGACGGGCGGCGGGAGCGCCGGCAGGGGGCCGGGGGTCGTCGCCATCGCCGTGCTGCCGGACCGGCGGGTCGGCACCTCGCTCTGGGAGATGTACGAACTCTCCCTGGCGTGCGGGGTCTTCGGCATTCCGCATCCGGATCTCGCCGACCCCTGGTACGAGCTGCGGCTGTGCGGGGACTCCGGCGACGCCGGGATCTTCTCCGTGCGGACCGACCACGGCCTCGACGGGCTCGTGGGCGCGGACACCGTCATCGTGCCCTCCGTGCCCGACGCCGTCGTCGAGGACGGCGCCGAGGTGCCGGCCGAGCTGGTCGAGGCGCTGCGCGCGGCCGCCGCCTCCGGCGCCCGGATGGTGTCCCTGTGCACCGGCGCCTTCGCGCTCGCCGCCGCCGGGATCCTCGACGGGCGGCGGGCCACCGCCCACTGGCAGCACAGCGCGCAACTGGCGGCCCGCCACCCGGAGGTGACCGTGGACGACTCGGTCCTCTACACGGACGAGGGATCCGTGCTGACCAGCGCCGGGGCCACCGCCGCGCTCGACCTCTGCCTGCATCTGGTGCGCACCGACCTCGGGGCGACCGTCGCCGGCCAGCTCGCCCGCCGCCTCGTCGTCCCGGCCCACCGTCCGGGCGGCCAGGCCCAGTTCATCGAAGCGCCGCTCCCGGCGGGCGACGACGACAGCCTGGGGCCCGTACTCCAGTGGGCGAGCGCGCACCTGTCCGAGCCGCTGACCGTGGAGGAGCTGGCCCGGCGGGCCCGGATGAGCCCGCGGACCTTCCACCGGAGGGTGCGCGAGGAGTACGGGACCACCCCGCTGCAGTGGCTGCTCCAGCAGCGGGTGGCCCGGGCCCAGACCCTGCTGGAGTCGACCGACCTGCCCGTGGAGCTGGTCGGCGACCACAGCGGGCTGGGCTCGGCGGCCAATCTGCGCCGGCACTTCGTCCGTGCCGTCGGGGTGTCCCCGTCCGGGTACCGCCGGGCGTTCAGGCCTTCGGGGCCACCTTCGAGAGACCGTTGATGATGCGGTCCATGGCGTCGCCGCCCGAGGGATCGGTGAGGTTGGCCAGCATCTTCAGCGTGAACTTCATGAGCATCGGGTGGGTCAGGCCGCGCTGGGTCGCGATCTTCATCACCTTCGGGTTGCCGATGAGCTTCACGAAGGCGCGGCCCAGCGTGTAATAGCCGCCGTAGGTGTCCTTGAGGACCTGCGGGTAGTTCCGCAGCGCCAGCTCGCGCTGGGCCGGGGTCGACCGGGCGTGCGCCTGGACGATGACGTCGGCCGCGATCTGGCCGGACTCCATCGCGTACGCGATGCCCTCGCCGTTGAACGGGTTGACGAGGCCGCCGGCGTCGCCGACGAGCAGCAGGCCCTTGGTGTAGTGCGGCTGGCGGTTGAAGGCCATGGGGAGCGCGGCGCCGCGGATCGGCATCGTCATGTTGTCCGGGGTGAAGCCCCAGTCCTCCGGCATCGAGGCGCACCAGGCCTTGAGGACCTCGCGCCAGTCGAGCTCGCGGAAGGCCTTGGAGGAGTTGAGGATGCCGAGGCCGACGTTGGACGTGCCGTCGCCCATGCCGAAGATCCAGCCGTAGCCGGGCAGGAGCCGGTCCTGCGCGCCGCGCCGGTCCCAGAGCTCCAGCCAGGACTCCAGGTAGTCGTCGTCGTGGCGGGGCGAGGTGAAGTACGTGCGGACGGCGACGCCCATCGGGCGGTCCTCGCGCCGGTGCAGGCCCATCGCCAGCGAGATCCGGGTGGAGTTGCCGTCGGCCGCGACGACGAGCGGGGCGTGGAAGGTGACCTCGCGCTTCTCGTCGCCGAGCTTGGCCTGGACGCCGGTGATCCGGCCCGTGCGGTCGTCGATGATCGGGGCGCCCACGTTGCAGCGCTCGTGGAGGCGCGCGCCGGCCTTCTGGGCCTGGCGGGCGAGCTGCTCGTCGAAGTCGTCGCGCTTGCGGACGAGTCCGTAGTCCGGGTACGAGGCGAGGTCCGGCCAGTCGAGTTCCAGGCGGACGCCGCCGCCGATGATCCGCAGGCCCTTGTTCCGCAGCCAGCCGGCCTCTTCGGAGATGTCGATGCCCATGGAGACGAGCTGCTTGGTGGCGCGGGGGGTGAGGCCGTCGCCGCAGACCTTCTCGCGGGGGAACGCGGTCTTCTCCAGGAGGAGGACGTCCAGTCCGGCCTTGGCGAGGTAGTACGCGGTGGTCGATCCGGCCGGGCCTGCCCCGACGACGATGACGTCCGCGCTGTGCTCGGAGAGGGGCTGCTCGGTCACGGCGAGATCTCCCGGTGATTCGGCGATGGGAACGTACCGAAGTCTAGGCGGGCCGGTCGCGGCGGGGCCGGAGGGTCACCCCCCGGGGGCCGGGCGGCGCACGGCGGACGGCTGGTCCACCGGGCCCGCTG
>NZ_RDBH01000141.1:26318-34710 GCF_008042145.1 Streptomyces sp. adm13(2018) | reverse complement strand
GGCCGAAGGAGGGCCGGGTGAGCCGGGCGGAGGTGGGCGGACTCGGCGGAGGCGGACCGGGCGGGCCGGTTCGGTGGTCGTCCGTGGACGGCCCCCGTGCCGGCCTCGGCGCGCGGCGGCGGGTCAGGCGGGCTTGAAGCCCCGGTGCAGGGCGACGATCCCGCCGCTCAGGTTCCGCCAGGCCACCTTCGACCAGCCGGCCTTCTGGAGCAGGCCCGCGAGGGTCGGCTGGTCGGGCCAGGACCGGATGGACTCGGCCAGGTACACGTACGCGTCCGGGTTCGAGGAGACGGCGCGGGCCACCGGCGGCAGCGCGCGCATCAGGTACTCCTCGTACACCGTGCGGAACGGCGCCCAGGTGGCGTGCGAGAACTCGCTGATGACGACCCGCCCGCCGGGCTTCGTCACCCGGTACAGCTCGCGCAGCGCCTGCTCGGTGTCCTGGATGTTCCGCAGCCCGAAGGAGATCGTGACGGCGTCGAACACGTCGTCGCGGAACGGCAGCTTCGTCCCGTCGCCCGCCGTGAACGGCATCCACGGGTGGTTCTTCTTGCCGACCCGCAGCATCCCCAGGGAGAAGTCGCAGGGCACGACGTACGCCCCGGCGCGGGCGAAGGGCTGCGAGGACGTGGCCGTGCCCGCCGCGAGGTCGAGGATCCGCTGTGCGGGGCGGGCGTCGACGGCCTTGGCGACCTCCTTGCGCCAGCGCCGGTCCTGGCCGAGCGAGAGCACGTCGTTGGTGAGGTCGTAGTTGGCCGCCACGTCGTCGAACATCGAGGCGACTTCGTGCGGCTTCTTGTCCAGGTTGGCTCGGGTCACGGGACCCATTCAAGCAGCCGCCCGAATCTCCTCCCGTACCGCTTCGACCTTTCGGACCCGGGGGTGCTCAAGGACGGTCGGATGCGCGCTTCGGAAGCGCTGTCCGGGACCGAGGGGAGCAGGGGTGGGATGGCAGTGTCGACCGAGACGAGACCCGTGGGAGGGGATGTGGGGGTGAGCGTGGAACCGGAGACGGGGCCGGGGGCCGAGGACCGGTCCCGTCCGTGAGTCGACCGTCCTGTACCAGTACCGCAAGAGCCGGATCCAGCTCTCCGTCTACGCGGGGCCGGGAAATGCCTTCCCGACGCCGTTGACGGTGGGCGACCTGTCCGCCGTGGCCCGCGACCCGCGCTTCCTGGAGCTGGTGCGGGCCGCGGACGCGGATCCGCTGGAGACTCCGGCGCCGCTGGACCCCTCGGAGGACCCGCTGAACCCGTTCGGCAGGTGCGAAGCGTCCCTGGAGAAGGCTCAGCGGGCCCGGTGGACCAGCCGTCCGCCGATCACGGTCGCGACGCAGGTCGACGGGCCGAGGCGGACCAGGGCCGCCCGGTCCGGCACGTCGAAGACGGCGAAGCGGGCCGGGCCGCCCGGTTCCGGGCCGGGCAGCAGGATCAGCGGCGCAGGTGAGAAGGAGGGGCTGCCCGGGAGCTTCTCCGGGCGGCGGCCCGCCGCCAGGCCCGCCCGGCGCACGGCGTCCGCCGCCGCCTGGCCGCGGAGGTCGCCCGCGACCGCGACCGTCCCGTGGGCGAGGAGCCGCTGCACGCCTCGGCGCGCCGAGGCGCCCCGGCGGGACGCGTCCATGCGGAAGATCCGCTGCGCCCGCTCACCGGTGATCGGCTCGGTGCCGAAGCCCTCCGCCTCCCGGGGGTCCGGGTGGTACATGCCTTCGAGGAGCTCGGGCGCGAAGGGGTTGAGCAGCCCCGGGGTGAGGATGCCGGGCCACCGGCGCACCCGGGCCTCGGGCCGGACGGCGGCCAGGTCGTCGAACGGGCCGACGGCGGCGATCCGGTCGGCGTCGACCAGGACCGCCGTCTCGGGCGTCGCCTCGGCGACGTGGATGGTCAGCACGGGGGCGTCAGCGGGCGTCGAGGAGCTTCAGCTCGGGGTGCGCCGTGCCGCCCTCGATCGCGACGGACGAGATGTGGGAGGCGACGCGCTCGTCGACCGGGTCGTTCGCCGGGTCGTCGTGGACGACGATGTGCTCGTACGTGGTGGTGCGCTGCGCCGGGACGCGGTCCGCGGTGCGGATCATGTCGATCATCTCGCGCAGGTTGGAGCGGTGCTTGGCGCCGGCGGAGGAGACGACGTTCTCCTCCAGCATGATCGAGCCGAGGTCGTCCGCACCGTAGTGCAGGGTGAGCTGGCCGATCTCCTTGCCGGTGGTGAGCCACGAGCCCTGGATGTGGGCGACGTTGTCGAGGAACAGCCGGCCGATGGCGATCATCCGCAGGTACTCCAGGAGCGTCGCCTGCGTGCGGCCCTTGAGGTGGTTGTTCTCGGGCTGGTACGTGTACGGGATGAAGGCCCGGAAGCCGCCCGTCCGGTCCTGCACGTCGCGGATCATCCGCAGGTGCTCGATCCGCTCGGCGTTGGTCTCGCCGGTGCCCATGAGCATGGTGGACGTCGACTCGACCCCGAGGCCGTGCGCGATCTCCATGATCTCCAGCCAGCGCTCGCCGCTCTCCTTGAGCGGGGCGATGGCCTTGCGCGGCCGCTCCGGCAGCAGCTCGGCGCCGGCTCCCGCGAAGGAGTCGAGGCCGGCCGCGTGGATGCGGGTGATGGCCTCCTCGACGGGCACTCCGCTGATCCGGGCCATGTGCTCGACCTCGGACGCGCCGAGGGAGTGGATGACCAGCTGCGGGAACGCGGCCTTGATCGCCGAGAAGTGCTCCTCGTAGTACTCGACGCCGAAGTCCGGGTGGTGGCCGCCCTGGAACATGATCTGGGTGCCGCCGAGCTCCACGGTCTCCGCGCAGCGGCGCAGGATGTCGTCGAGGTCGCGGGTCCAGCCCTTCTTGGTGTCCTTGGGGGCGGCGTAGAAGGCGCAGAACTTGCACGCCGTCACGCAGACGTTCGTGTAGTTGATGTTCCGCTCGATGATGTACGTCGCGATGTGCTCGGTCCCCGCGTACCGGCGGCGGCGCACGGCGTCGGCGGCGGAGCCGAGGGCGTGCAGGGGCGCCGAGCGGTAGAGGTCGAGCGCCTCTTCGGGGGTGATCCGGCCACCCGCGGCAGCGCGGTCGAGAACAGACTGGAGTTCGGCCTTCTCGGTCACCGGTGTCCCTTTCGGAGGGGTTCTGTCGACCGAACCAGCGTACGCCAGCGCTCCTCGCGGCTTCCGTCGGGTGGTGTGCGGGCGCGCGGCGGCAATGCGGCGGCATGGGGGACGCTGCGGCCGGGGGTTCGGACGGGGATATCGGGGTGAATTGCCGAAAGGAGACGGGACGGCGAATTCGGGGAGGCCGAATGGGAACCCGGAAGGGGCTTCCCGGCTAATCCCTCGCCGGTGGCAGCAGTTCGACGGTGACGTCCGCCGGGAAGCCGGTCGTGGGGCCGGTGCGGCGGGCGAACTCGCGCACTCCGGCGAGTTGCTCGGCGCCGAAGCGGAAGTCGAGCGTACGGAAGTACCGCTCCAGGAGTTCGGCGTCGAAGGTCTCCCAGCGGGCGGCCTGCTCGGCGACCTTGGCGACCTCCTCCAGGGAGAGGTCGCGGGAGGCGAGGAACGCCTGGTGCACCTCGTGGACGGTCTCCGGCTCGCGCGCCAGGTAGTCCTTGCGCGCCGCCCACACGGCGAAGACGAACGGGAGGCCCGTCCAGTCCTTCCACATGAGGCCGAGGTCGTGGACCTGGAGGCCGAGCCGGGGCGCGTCGTGCAGCGAGGCCCGGAGCGCGGCGTCGCCGATGAGGACGGCCGCCTCGGCCTCCTGCATCATCAGCCCCAGGTCAGGGGGGCAGGTGTAGTAGTCCGGCGCCACCCCGTACCGCTCGGCGAGGAGCAGCTGGGCGAGGCGTACGGAGGTGCGCGAGGTGGAGCCGAGCGCGACGCGGGCGCCGTCCAGCTCCTCCAGGGGCCGCTGCGAGACGATCACGCAGGACATCACGGGCCCGTCGCAGCCGACGGCGATGTCGGGGAGCGCGACCAGGTCGGACGCGTTGCGGAGGTACTCGACGAGGGTGATGGGGCCGATGTCCAGGTCGCCCCGGACGAGGCGCTCGCTGAGCTTCTCGGGGGTGTCCTTGGTCAGCTCGAGGTCGAGGAGCGTTCCGGTCCTGGCGAGGCCCCAGTAGAGAGGGAGGCAGTTCAGGAACTGGATGTGCCCGACGCGGGGCCGGCTGCGCTGCTGGTCGTCGGTTGCATTGTCCACATCGTGAGGCTAGACCCGTCTCGTACCGTGGGCATCGCCGGGGCACGCGCGTCAGCACACGGAGCGAGATCAAACATGCGAGTGAAGTGATCTTTCCCTCTACCGTCCCGGGCGACCTGCGTGCTACGCTCAGCGCAAGTTGCAGTTTGGTTTCCCTTGCAGTACAGAGCCTGCGGAGCATGTGACCCGCAGGCTTTTGTAGTTTTCAGACTTGTTTGCAGGTTCTGGAGCAGGGCGACCCTTTGGCCCATAGGAGGGCTCATGGCTACCGGAACCGTGAAGTGGTTCAACGCTGAAAAGGGCTTCGGCTTCATCGCCCAGGACGGCGGCGGCCCGGATGTCTTCGTCCACTACTCCGCGATCAACGCGAACGGCTTCCGTTCGCTCGAGGAGAACCAGCTCGTGACCTTCGACGTCACGCAGGGCCCGAAGGGCCCGCAGGCGGAGAACGTCTCCCCGGCCTAAGGTGCCTGGGTCGGCGAACACGCACGACTAGAGCAGTACCCAAGGAGCCCCGCTCCGTGCCTCGGCACGAGCGGGGCTCCTGCCCTTTGGGTCCCTTTCGGGCTCGGGCCTTTCCGGGCCCGCGGGCGTCCCCGTGTCTCCGGGGCCGCCCGCGGGGCGGTCAGCAGTTCGGGATGACGGCCCCGTTGCCGTCGCGGGCCTCGTCGTTGCCCCGGCGGGACAGGTAGTACGCGCAGGCGTACGCCCCGCAGCCGTTCTTCCCGGTGCCGGAAGATCGCGTCCCGCAGTCGACGGCGATGACCACCCCCGCGCCGCGCGGCTTACGTAGTCTGGACACATGACCGAACGCAAACCGCCGGGAGTCAGCTTCGAGTCGTTCGTGGACAAGCAGATCCGCGAGGCGTCGGAGCGTGGTGAGTTCAGCAGTCTGTCGGGGTTCGGGAAGCCCCTGCCCGACGATGCGGCGCCCTACGACGAACTGTGGTGGATCAAGGGGAAGATGCACCGCGAGGGCGCGTCCGTCCTGCCGCCGTCGCTGGCCCTGCGCAAGGCCGCGGAGGACGCGGAGGCGGAGGTGGCCGCCGCCGTCTCGGAGAGCCAGGTCCGCCGGATCCTCGGGGAGATCAACACCCGGATCGGCGAGGCACTGCTCCGGCCGCCGGCCGGACCGCCACTGAACCTCAAGCCGTTCGACGTCGAGACGACGGTCGAACGGTGGCGGGCGCAGCGGAGCGCGTAGCTCCCTGCGCGGCGAGCCCGCCGTGCCCGTCGCGTCTGCTGTGCTGGACGCGCCGCGCCCTCCGCCGAGCGGCGCCCCGCGTCGAGAGGAGTTCCTGATGTCCCATCTGAACAGCGCCGGTCTGCTGGTCGACTCGTTCGGCCGGATCCAGGAGGCCGTCCACGAGGCCGTCGAGGGCCTCACCGAGGACCAGCTCGCCGTCCGGATCGATCCGGACGCCAACTCGATCGCCTGGCTCGTCTGGCACCTCACCCGTGTCCAGGACGATCACCTCGCGGGCGCCTTCGACACGGACCAGCTGTGGGACGCGGACGGCTGGCGCGACCGCTTCGGGCTGCCCTTCGGCAAGGGGGCGACCGGCTACGGCCAGTCGAGCGCCGAGGTGGGCCGGGTGCGCGCCCCGGCGGACCTGCTGCTCGCCCACTACGACGCGGTCCACGCGCGGACCCTCGGCCTGGTCCGCCCGGTGACGAACGCGGACCTGGACCGGATCGTCGACACCGCCTGGGACCCCCCGGTCACGCTCGGCGCCCGCCTGGTGTCGGTGATCGCGGAGGACCTGCAGCACGCGGGACAGGCGGCGTTCGTACGGGGCGTGGTGGAGCGGCGGTAGCGCCCCCGGGGAGCGGCGTCGGCGAAAGCCGGACAGCCCCGGTCGAGCAACTCGCCCTCCTGCGAAGGGCGTACAACCGTTCGGCCCCCTCGTGAGTCTGGTTACGGGCACGGTGGATGATCCACCGCGCCCGTACCTCTGGGGGAGCCCTCTGTGAACCACGCCCACCCGTCCCGGCGGCTCGTCGCCGCCGTCACCGTCGTCCTCGCGGTCACCGCGGGAGGCGCGCTGACGGCCGCGCCCGCCGGCGCCGCGCCGGTCGCCGCCGTCCAGGCGCCCGCGCAGGCGGCCGACGTCACCGTCCTGCCCCACCCCAGCGAGATACTCAGCGCCGGGCCGACCGGCTTCCTCACCCGCGCCGTCTACCCGTCCGGCGCCCAGTACAGCTGGACGAGGTACGCCGACGGGGTCACCAAGTCCCTCGCCGAGCCCCGCACCAGCTACTTCGGCGCCCAGTCCGACACCGTCTTCTCCAACAAGGCGACAGAGGTCGTCTACTGGCTGAACGACATGAACAGCACCGGCGGCGTCCGGTACGGCGTCTCCCACAACGACCAGCGCTACCGGCTCTTCGGCGCCGTCGGCGAGACCCTGGTCATGGCGCGCACCGACGAGGACACCGGCGTGCTCGACGTGAACCTGGTGAGCCGGAACACCACCCGCGACGTCACCGTCATCCCCGGCAACGCCCGCCTCGGCCGCGTCTGGGCCTCCACCCCCGGCGTCGCGCTGCTCCAGTACTCCACCGGCACCGGCGCCGAGCGGCTGTCGTATCTCGTCGCCGTCGACACCGCGACCGGGCAGACGGTGGAGGCGCCCCGGGAGATCCACTCGGAGCGGGCCGCCACCGACGCCTTCCTCTCCCCCACCCGGCTGGCCTGGATCGAGCGGACCGACGCCAACCGCGTCCAGTTGCTCACGGCCGTCCGCGGCGTCGACGTCGACCCGGTCGTCACGGACCTCGGCACGGCGGCGACCGGCTCCGACGTAGACGTCAACCTCGTCGGCGACTGGGTGACGACCGCCGAGCTCAACGGCGGCACCGCCCCGCTCCGCTCGGCCCTCTTCCCGCTCACCGCGCGCTCCCTGGCCGACCCCCGGACCACGGTCAAGCTGCTCGACCACGTGTCCAGTTCGGCCACCGCGCCCAACGGCGACCTCTACGCGCGCGGCGGCACCGTCGCGCAGGGCGAGGGCATCTACCGGATCTCCCCCGGCGCCGACGGCCGACCCGTCGCCACCCTGGTGGCGAGCACCGACGCCCCCACCGCCCTGGCCCTGACGAACACGAACGTCCCGGCCACCGTCGACCTCGACCGGAACGGCGGCTCGACGGCGCTCTCCTGGCAGCTGTCCCGCGAGAACGCGGCCGGCAAGGTCACCCTGCGCCACGTCCGCACCGGCAGGACCACGGAGTTCCCCTTCGGCAACACCGGCACCCTCGCCTTCGACTGGCGCGGCACCCTCACCGACGGCGCCCTCGCCCCGAACGGCGACTACGTCTGGGAGCTGGAGGCCGAGCCGCTCAACGGGATCGGCCCGGTCCTCCGGAAGACGGGCGCGTTCAAGGTGACCCGCAAGGCCGGCCTGCACGACTACGACGACAACGGCGCCCCGGACCTGCTGTCCCGCGACGCCTCCGGCCGGCTGTGGCGCGACGAGGTCAGGAAGACGGGGTCCTCCTCCGACTACTGGTCGCTGGAGAGCAAGCTCATCGGCTCCGGGTGGAACACGTACGACCAGATCGAGGCCGTCGGCAACGTCGCCGGCGCCGCCTCCGGCGACCTCGTCGCCCGTGACACGGCCGGTGTCCTCTGGCTGTACCTGGGGAAGGGCGACGGCACCTTCGCCGGCCGCACCCGGGTCGGCTCGGGCTGGAACACCTACAACAAGATCACCGGCGGCAGCGACCTCAACGGGGACGGCTGGTCCGACCTCCTCGCCACCGACACCGCCGGCGTCCTCTGGACCTACCAGGGCACGGGCAACGCGTCGGCCCCGTTCCGGACCCGCACCCGGGTCGGCGCGGGTTGGGGGGACTACAACCAGATCACCGCCGTCGGCGACATCGCCGGTACGCCGCAGGGCGACCTCCTGGCCCGCGACACCGCCGGTGTCCTCTGGCTCCACCAGGGCGCCACCGCCACCTCGTTCTCGGCCCGGGTCAGGGTCGGCGCGGGCTGGGGCGCGTACACCCACCTCGTGGGCATGGGCGACGTGGACCGCGACGGGCGCAATGACCTGTTCGCGTACGGCAAGGGCGGCTCGTTCGTCTACCGGGGCACGGGCGTGGCGGCGGCCCCGCTCGCCGCGCGCGAGTCGAGCTCCGTCTACCCGGCGACGCCGACGCCCCGCCACCCGATCGTCTGACGGGCGGGGGCGGCCGGGGGC
>NZ_RDBH01000141.1:0-26218 GCF_008042145.1 Streptomyces sp. adm13(2018) | reverse complement strand
GAGGTCAGGCCGCGGCCGTGACCTTCTCCCGGCTGCCGGCAGTGGCGTCGCTGTCGGCGTCGGCAGCGTCGTCGAAGCTGTCGATCGGGGACGACGAGGCGTTCTCGTACGCCGTGAGGTCGAGGATCTTCTCCCGGGCGGAGACGATCACCGGGACGAGGGCCTGGCCCGCGACGTTGGTCGCGGTCCGCATCATGTCCAGGATCGGGTCGATCGCCATGAGGAGACCGACGCCCTCCAGGGGGAGGCCCAGGGTGGAGAGGGTGAGGGTCAGCATGACCGTCGCGCCCGTCAGACCGGCGGTGGCCGCCGAGCCGATGACCGAGACGAAGGCGATCAGCAGGTAGTCGCCGATGCCCAGCTGCACGTCGAAGATCTGCGCGATGAAGATCGCGGCGAGCGCCGGGTAGATCGCGGCGCAGCCGTCCATCTTGGTCGTCGCGCCGAACGGGACGGAGAAGGAGGCGTACTCCTTCGGGACGCCGAGGCGCTCGGTGACCTTCTGGGTGACCGGCATGGTGCCGACCGAGGAGCGGGAGACGAAGGCCAGCTGGATGGCCGGCCAGGCGCCCTTGTAGAACTGGACCGGGTTGACCTTGGCGACCGTCGCGAGGAGCAGCGGGTAGACGCCGAACATGACCAGGGCGCAGCCGATGTAGACGTCGGCGGTGAAGGTCGCGTACTTGCCGATCAGGTCCCAGCCGTAGTCGGCGATGGCGAAGCCGATGAGGCCGACGGTGCCGATCGGGGCCAGGCGGATGACCCACCAGAGGGCCTTCTGGAGCAGTTCGAGGATCGACTCGGAGAGGGTGAGGATCGGCTTCGCCCGGTCGCCGAGCTTGAGGGCGGCGATGCCGGCGACGGCGGCCATGAAGACGATCTGGAGGACGTTCAGCTCGGTGAACGGCGTGATGACGTCGGTGGGGATGATGCCGGTCAGGAAGTCGATCCAGGAGCCCTCGCGCTTCGGCAGCTTGCCGTCCTGCGGGGTGAGGCCGGTGCCGGCGCCCGGGTTGGTGATCAGGCCGATGGCGAGGCCGATGGCCACCGCGATCAGCGAGGTGATCATGAACCAGAGCAGGGTGCGGGTGGCGAGCCGGGCGGCGTTGTTCACCTTCCGCAGGTTGGTGATCGACACCAGGATCGCGAAGAAGACGAGCGGGGCGACGGCCAGCTTCAGGAGCTGGACGAAGATGTCGCCGACCTGTCCGAGGGTCTCCTTCAGCCAGGAGACGTCCTGGCTGCGGGCGATCCAGCCGAGCAGGGCGCCGAGGACCAGACCGGCGATGATCTGGGCCCAGAAGGGGAACTTCGGTATGCGCGAGGAAGCCGGTGACTGCTTCTCGGGTGTGGTCGCGGACGCGGACACAGACACACTCCACAGGTGCGTATCGGGAAATACGGGACGGGGGTGCGGCACACACGCGCTTTCACGCGGGCCGCTGCATGATGCCGGGTCAGACCCCGCGGCAACAGACCGCGGACATACAGCGGCACAGATCGACGTGCAGGCGCGCCACGAGCGGGGTGCTCGCGGCATGAGAAGGGCGCACTGCGGTCGTCATGTCGAACACGTTAACACTTGAACTTTGAGAACCTCAAAGCCCTTCTTTGGGGTGCGAGGACGCCCTCCCGCCTCCGAAACGCAGAACACCCCAGTCGGGAGCCTGGGAAGCTCCGGCCGGGGTGTCCGGGGTTGTACGGGTCTGTGACGAACCTTACGCGCTCTTCACGGGGCCGCCGAGGGCTCACCGAGGACTCACCGAGGGCCGCCGGGGGCGTCCTGAAGGCGCCTCCCGGAGCGCGCCCGGGAGCGCCTCCTAGAGCCCGTCCTCCTGGGAGCGGTTCGCGGCCAGCCGGCCCTTGGCGCGGTCGACCTTCGCCACGACCTCGGCACTCGCCTGGTCGCGCACCTTGCGGAGGAGGACGAAGCTCAGCGGGGCGGAGACGACGACGGAGAGGACGAGGACCCAGAACAGGTTCGAGTCGCCGAGGCCACGCGGCAGCGCGCCGACGTAGACGAGGCCCCACAGGGCGAGGAAGCATCCGGCGAAGATGCCGAGACGCATCAGCGTGTAGCGGAGCATGTCAGCCCACTCTTCCGTTCCGACGTTCCGAAAAGTTCCCAAGATCCCTTACGGGACAAGCGCCCCTCCAGTGAAGCACGCCGCCCGGCCCCCTCCTGGGCCGGGCCTCTTGAGCCCGTCGCACGTAATAGGTACGCTCGCCACATGACCCTTACGTTCGAGGTGGATCCGGCGATCGACCCCGCGCTGCGCGACGGAGTGCTCGCCCTCTGGGCCGATGTGTCCAACGCCGGCGGCGCGGTGGGCTTCGTCCCGCCCGTCACTCCCGACGAGATCCGCCCCGCCCTGCTCACACACCTCGTCGGGATGAACGAGGGCGGTACGCGGCTCCTCGTCGGCCGCGACGCGGCGGGCACGGTCGCCGCCACCGCGTTCTTCACCTTCAACACCCACCCCCTGATGCGGCACTGGGTGTGGCTCTACACGGTGATGGTCGACCCCCGGCTCCAGGGCCGGGGCCACGGCCGCGACCTCATGGCCGCGGTCGAGCACACCGCCCGCACCGCCGAAGGCTTCGACCACATCGAGGCGATCCGGCTGACCTGCCGGGGCGGCACCGGCGTCGACGGCTTCTACAGCGCGTGCGGCTACAAGGAGGTCGGCCGCGTCCCCGACGCGATCCGCGTCGCCCCCGGCGACGACCGGGACGACATCATCATGCTGCTCCCGCTGACCTGAGCCCGCGGACGACCCGACCGCATCGGGCACAGGATGTCGGGTCCGCGCCCCCGGCCGCTTCCTAGGGTGAGGACACGTCGAAGGAAGGACACCACGTGCTGGAGCGGCTCAACCGGGCGCTCGACCACATCGAGGAGCACCTCGTCGCCGAGCGCGACGGCGCCCTCGACGCGGCCGCGCTCGCCCGCATCGCCGCGACCTCGGAGTACCACTTCCGGCGCATGTTCTCGGCACTGGCCGGCATGCCCCTGTGCGAGTACGTACGGCGCCGGCGGCTCACCGTCGCGGGCGCCGAGGTGCTCGCGGGGGAGCGGACGCTCCTGGAGATCGCGGTGCGCCACGGCTACGGCTCCGGCGAGGCCTTCGCCCGCGCGTTCCGCGCGGTGCACGGGGTCGGGCCCGGCGAGGCCCGCCGCACGGGGGCCGCGCTCAGCGCCCAGCCGCGGATGTCCTTCCGACTGGTCGTCGAAGGGAGCAGCAGCATGCGGTACAGGGTCGTGGAGAAGAAGGACCTCAGGGTCGTCGGGCGGAAGGCCCGGGTCCCGCTGGTTCACGAGGGGGAGAACCCGGCGATCGCCGCGCACATCCGGTCCCTCGGGCAGGAGACGATCGAGCGGCTCGGGCGGCTCTCGGACCAGGAGCCCCGGGGCGTGGTCTCGGCCGTGGTCCACCTCGGCGAGAGCCGGGAGGAGGGCGTCGAGCTCGACTACTGGCACGCGGTGGTGAGCGACGCCGAGGTGCCGGCGGAGTTCGAGGTACTGGACGTTCCGGCCGGCTCCTGGGCGGTCTTCGAGAACGAGGGCCCGCTGCCGCAGGCCGTGCAGCACCTGTGGCGGGACATCTTCACCCAGTGGTTCCCCTCCAACCCGTACGCGATCCGGCCGGGCCCCGAGATCATGAGCATCAGCCCCTCGGAGGACTGGAGCACGGCGCGGGCGGCACTGTGGATCCCGGTGGAGCACACGGCGGGGTGAGGGCCCGGCCCGTGGAGCGCGGCGACACGTAGGAAGGGCCGGTGGACGCTTCCACCGGCCCTGCCTTCACGTCCGCTCAGAACCGCGTCAGCCGCGGGGCGCGCCGGCTCAGAACCGCATGAGCTGCGGGGTCTCCCGCCGCTCGGCGTCCGGCCCCGGGTACTCGCGGATGATCTCGTACCGGGTGTTCCGCTCGACCGGGCGGAAGCCGGCGTCGCGGATCAGCTCCAGCAGGTCCTCGCGGCCCAGCTTGTTGGGCGTGCCGTAGTTGTCGGCGTCGTGCGTGATCTTGTACTCGACGACCGAGCCGTCCATGTCGTCGGCGCCGTGCTGGAGCGCGAGCTGCGCCGTCTGCACGCCGTGCATGACCCAGAAGACCTTGACGTGCGGCACGTTGTCGAAGAGGAGCCGGGAGACCGCGAAGGTCTTCAGGGCCTCGGCGCCGGTCGCCATGGTGGTGCGCGCCTGGAGCTTGTTGCGGACCTTGCCGTCCTGCATGTCGACGAAGTCGTGCTGGTAGCGCAGCGGGATGAAGACCTGGAAGCCGCCGGTCTCGTCCTGGAGCTCCCGCAGCCGCAGCACGTGGTCCACCCGGTGCCGGGGCTCCTCGATGTGCCCGTACAGCATGGTCGAGGGGGTCTTGAGCCCCTTCTCGTGCGCGAGGCGGTGGATCCGGGACCAGTCCTCCCAGTGGGTGCGGTGGTCCACGATGTGCTGCCGGACCTCCCAGTCGAAGATCTCCGCGCCGCCGCCGGTCAGGGACTCCAGGCCGGCCTCGATCAGCTCGTCGAGGATGTCGGAGGCCGACATCCCGGAGATGGTCTCGAAGTGGTGGATCTCGGTGGCGGTGAACGCCTTGAGCGAGACGTTCGGCAGGGCCTTCTTGAGCTCGGAGAGCGAGCGCGGGTAGTACCGCCAGGGCAGGTTGGGGTGCAGCCCGTTGACGATGTGCAGCTCGGTGAGGTTCTCGTTCTCCATCGCCTTCGCGAGGCGCACGGCCTCCTCGATGCGCATGGTGTACGCGTCCTTCTCGCCCGGCTTGCGCTGGAACGAGCAGTAGGCGCAGGAGGCGGTGCAGACGTTGGTCATGTTCAGATGCCGGTTGACATTGAAATGCACCACGTCGCCGTTCTTGCGGGTCCGGACCTCGTGGGCCAGGCCGCCGAGCCAGGCGAGGTCGTCGGACGCGTAGAGGGCGATGCCGTCCTCACGGCTCAGCCGCTCACCGTCCCGGACCTTCTGCTCGAGTTCGCGCTTGAGGCCCACATCCATGTACGGCCGCCTCCCTTTTCTCCGAATTACGCCGTGCCCAACCGTACTCTCAGGCCTCTTCGGGCAGCTCTCCGACCCGGTTCTCCCACTTCGTGGACAGCACGATCGTCGTCCGGGTGCGGGAGACGCCCTTGGTGCCGCTGAGCCGGCGGATCGTCTTCTCCAGGCCGTCGACGTCGCTGACCCGCACCTTGAGCATGAAGGAGTCGTCGCCGGCGATGAACCAGCAGTCCTCGATCTCGGCGAGGTCCTTGAGGCGGCGGGCCACGTCCTCGTGGTCGGCGGCGTCGGAGAGGGAGATGCCGATGAGGGCGGTCACGCCGAGGCCGAGCGAGGCGGCGTCGACGGTGGCGCGGTAGCCGGTGATGACTCCGGCCGCCTCGAGGCGGTTGATGCGGTCGGTGACAGAGGGGCCGGAGAGCCCGACGAGCCGGCCGAGCTCGGCGTACGAGGCACGACCGTTCTCGCGCAGAGCCTGGATGAGCTGCCTGTCCACGGCGTCCATAGGTATGAAGCCTTCCATTGTCCAGCGATACCGCGAGTTTAGGTATAGAATCTAAGGTACACAGGGAAGACGCCCTGTGAATCTTTTAGACGATCAAAGACGATCTTTCAGGAGTGGTGTTCACCGTGTACACGATCGAGATGGCCTACGCACGCATGCGCGAGCTGCAGGACCTGGCCAACCGCTCGCGTGCCCACCAGCCGACCGCCGCGTCGAAGCGTGCCGACAAGAAGCACGCCAAGAAGCGCTAATCCGATCGGGGGGTCGCTCCACCGAGCTCTCCCTCCCACCGGCGGTACAGCCGATGCGGCACCCCTGCCGCGTCGAGCACCCGCCCGGCGACGAAGTCCACCAGATCCTGGATGTGCGTCGCCCCCGCGTAGAACGCCGGAGAGGCGGGCAGCACCACGGCTCCCGCCTCGTCCAGCGCCACCATGTGCTTGAGCGTCTGACCGTTCAGCGGGGTCTCCCGCACGGCGACGACCAGCGGACGCCGCTCCTTCAGCGTCACGCTCGCGGTCCGCTGGAGCAGGTCCTTGGAGAGCCCCAGCGCCACTCCCGCCACCGCGGCGGTCGAGGCCGGCACCACCAGCATCCCCTTCGCCGGGTACGACCCCGAGGACGGCCCCGCGGCCAGGTCTCCGGCCGCCCAGTACCTCACGTCGTCGAGGGCGTCCGCCACGTCGAAGGCGTCCGGCGTGCCGTCCGCGCCCCGCGCCAGCCAGGCCGCCAGGTCCTCGCGCCAGTGCGCGTCGCGGAAGGAGATCCCCGTCTCGTCGAGCAGCGTCAGCCGCGAGGCCCTCGACACGACGAGGTCGACGCTCTCCCCGGCGGCGAGGAGGCCCCGCAGTACGGCGGCGGCGTACGGCGTACCCGATGCCCCGGACACCCCCACCACCCAGGGCCGACGACTCTTCATCTCCTGCGACTCCACGACGGAGAGCCTATCCGGCCGGGAAAAGCCAGGCCCGGCGCGGCCCGCTCCCGCGGCCTCACCGGGGCGGCCCGGGGCGGCCCGGCCCGCCCCGGGGGCGGCCGCTACGGGGTGAGCCCGCGGACCAGCAGGTCGAGGAGGGCGCACACGAACAGCGCCATGCCGATGAACCCGTTCACCGTGAAGAACGCCCGGTTCAGACGGGTCAGGTCGTGCGGCTTCACGATCGAGTGCTCGTAGCAGAAGGCGACCGCCACGATCACCAGACCGACCCAGAAGAAGGCGCCGGCGCCGGTGAGCAGGGCGTACCAGACGAGCAGGCCGGTGGTGACGACCGCGGAGGCGCGGGCACCCCACAGCGCGGCCGGGATGCCGAAGCGCGCCGGTACGGACAGGACGCCGTGGGCCCGGTCCGCCTGGACGTCCTGGCAGGCGAAGATCAGGTCGAAGCCGCCGATCCAGACGCCGACCGCGAGGCCGAGGACGACCGCGTCCCAGGACCACTCGCCGGTCACCGCGAGCCAGGCGCCGATGGGTCCGATGGCCTGGGCGAGGCCCAGGATGGCGTGCGGGAAGTTGGTGAACCGCTTGCCGTACGGATAGACGACCATCGGGATGACGGCGAGCGGGGCGAGGGCCAGGCAAAGCGGGTTGAGCAGGGCGGCGGCGCCGAGGAAGACGACGACGGCGATCCCGGCGCCGGTCCACGCCGACCGCACGGACACGGCGCCGGTCACCAGCTCGCGGTGGGCCGTCCGGGGATTGCGCGCGTCGATCTCGCGGTCGATGATCCGGTTGCAGGCCATGGCGAAGGTCCGCAGGCCCACCATGCAGACGGTGACGAGGAACAGCGTCCACCAGTGGATGTTCCTGTCCAGCTGGTACATCGCGGTGAGCGCGGCGGTGTACGCGAAGGGCAGCGCGAAGACCGAGTGCTCGATCATCACGAGGCGCAGGAAGGACTTGACCTTCCCGTCGGAGTCGGGCGCGGGCCCCTGTCCGAGGAAGCCTTCGGCGGCCGATGTCATACGAGGGACCTCCGGAACTCGTCGATGCGACCGCGCAGCTCGGCCCGGTCCATCGGGTCGATCTCCAGGTCGAGGTGCACGGTCGTGTCGTGCCCGTTGGGAGTGAGCCGGACCACGAAGGCGAGGTCGTCGCCCGCCCGGACCGACTGGAGCATGAGGGGGTTGTCCCTGCTCTCCTTGGCCTCCAGACGGAACGAGCCGCCGCGGTCGACCCCGGCCAGGAACGCGTCGGCGAAGGCCGCGGCCTCCCCGGCCTTGAGGTCGAACTCGAAGTCGGCGGTGAAGGCGCCCACCCAGTCGGCCGTCACCCGCCACTGGCCGGGGGCGTCCTCCTCGGGCGCCAGCTCGACCCAGGCCTGGTCGTCCCCTATGCGGAGCGCCCCCGCCGTGGTCACAGCCCGTACTCCTTCCAGCGGCGGTCCACGAGCGCGGCCGTCGCCGGGTCCGACTCAACCATGTCAGGCCAGCCGCCGTCCCGGGTGTAGCCCTCCTCGGGCAGCTTCTTCGTGGCGTCGATACCGGCCTTGCCGCCCCAGAACTGCTGGTAGGAGGCGTGGTCGAGGTGGTCGACCGGCCCCTCGACGACCGTGAGGTCACGGGAGTAGTCGGTGTTGCCGAGGGCCCGCCAGGACACCTCGTGCAGGTCGTGGACGTCACAGTCCTTGTCGACCACGATGATCAGCTTGGTCAGCGACATCATGTGCGCGCCCCAGATGGCGTGCATGACCTTCTGCGCGTGCTTCGGGTACTTCTTGTCGATCGAGACGATCGCGCAGTTGTGGAAGCCGCCGGACTCCGGCAGGTGGTAGTCGACGATGTCCGGCACGATGATCTTGAGGAGCGGCAGGAAGAAGCGCTCCGTGGCGCGGCCGAGCGGCCCGTCCTCGGTCGGCGGCCGGCCGACGACGATCGACTGGAGCAGCGGACGCTTCCGCATGGTGATGCAGTCGATCGTCAGCGCGGGGAACGGCTCCTGCGGCGTGTAGAAGCCGGTGTGGTCGCCGAACGGGCCCTCGGGCAGCATCTCGCCCGGCTCCAGCCAGCCCTCGACGACGACCTCGGCGTTGGCCGGGACCTGGAGCGGCACGGTCTTGCAGTCGACCATCTCGATCCGCTTGCCCTGCACGAAGCCGGCGAAGAGGTACTCGTCGATGTCGCCCGGGAGCGGGGCGGTGGAGGCGTACGTCACGGCCGGCGGGCAGCCGAAGGCGATCGCGACGGGCAGCCGCTCGCCCTTGGCCGCGGCGACGGCGTAGTGGTTGCGGCTGTCCTTGTGGATCTGCCAGTGCATGCCGATGGTGCGCTTGTCGTGCCGCTGGAGCCGGTAGAGCCCGAGGTTCCGGACCCCGGTCTCGGGGTGCTTGGTGTGGGTGAGGCCCAGGTTGAAGAAGGAGCCGCCGTCCTTGGGCCAGGTGAAGAGCGCGGGGAGGAGATCGAGGTCGACGTCGTCGCCGGTCAGGACGACCTCCTGCACGGGCGCGTCGTCCGACTTCACCTTCTTCGGCGGAACGTGGACCATCGCGCCGAGCTTGCCGAAGGCCTCGCGGACACCGATGAAACCCTGCGGAAGCTCGGGCTTGAGCAGCCCGCCGATCTTCTCGCTGATCTCGGCGTACGACTTCAGGCCAAGGGCCTTGAGCAGTCGGCGGTCGGTCCCGAAGACGTTCATCGCGAGCGGCATCGAGGAGCCCTTGACGTTCTCGAAGAGAAGCGCCGGACCCCCCGCCTTGTTCACCCGGTCGACGATCTCCCCGACCTCCAGGTACGGGTCGACTTCGGCCTTGATGCGCTTGAGGTCGCCTTCGCGCTCGAGGGCCCTGAGCAGCGAGCGGAGATCGTCGTAAGCCATAAGGGCCAGTATCCGCCACGGGCTACGCTGGACCTGTCACCGGGGCTGTGGAAACGAGCCCCATCTCTGCTTCCAGGGGGCTGTTCCACATGCTCAGGGCGCTGTTGTTCATCCTGCCTCTGGCGCTGATGATCTACGCCTTCATCGACTGCCTGAACACCCCGGAAGAAGAGGTGAAGCACCTTCCGAAGCCGGTCTGGGCGATCGTCGTGCTGCTGTTCTCGGTGGTCGGCGCGATCGGCTGGATCGTCGCGGGCAAGGAGCGGCGGCCGCGGACCCGGGGCGCGGCGGGCGGCTGGGTGGCCCCCGACGACAACCCCGAGTTCCTCAAGTCCCTCAAGGACGAGAAGGCGGCGACCGGGCTGCCGGACGACGAGGACCTCAGGGCCCGGGAGGCGGACCTCCGCCGCCGCGAGGAGGAGCTGCGGAAGCGCGAGCAGGACGGCGGCGAAACCCCCGAGAAGCCCTGAGACGGGACTCGGGCTCCTGACCGGGCCCCGGACCGCCGCGGGTGCGGCGGTCCGGGAGGGGCTCAGTTGTCGGAGCCGACGGTGTTGTCGTGGCCGGCGTTGAACACGTCGCCGTGCGCGAACTGGAGCCAGTCCCCGAAGACGACGGTGTGCGAGGCCTCCGGCTCCAGTTCGACGGTGACGTCGGCGCTCGCGGCACCGGCGGCGCCGAGCAGGAGGGCACCGGTGGCGAGGGCGGTCAGCAGAGAACGCATGGAGGACACCTCTCGGTAGTACGACGGAACGCTCCGCGGACCGGCGGAGCGTTCCGCAGGCTAGGGCCGCGGGGCGCCGACCTCCGGGCGCCGGGCCGGTGGGGCTCCGCCCCTCAGCCGATCGGCGGGCGCGCGGGCGGGGCGGAAATCACCGCCCCGACGGAACCTCGCACGTGTGTTCCGGTGTGAGGGCGGGCCGGGGAGCGCGGGCGGTCGGAGGTGAGGTGCCGCTCCCGCCGGACAAGCGCGGGCGGTCGGAGGTGAGGCCGGGTTCTCGCCGGGGAAGGCATCCCCCATGGACGAGCGGCTCAGCAGGGACAGGGCACGGCAGTGGCTCGCGACCGCCGTCGCCGAGGCGCGGGCCGGGCTCGCCGAGGGCGGGATCCCGATCGGGGCCGCGCTCTACGGGGCCGACGGGACGCTGCTCGGGCGCGGGCACAACCGGCGGGTGCAGGACGGGGACCCGTCCGRGCACGCCGAGACCGACGCCTTCCGCGCCGCCGGCCGGCYGCGCTCGTACCGGGGGACGACCATGGTGACGACCCTCTCGCCCTGCTGGTACTGCTCCGGCCTGGTGCGGCAGTTCGGCATCTCGCGGGTGGTCGTCGGGGAGGCCGAGACCTTCCACGGCGGGCACGACTGGCTGGCGGAGCACGGCGTCGAGGTGCTCGTCCTCGACGACCCCGCGTGCGCCGCGATGATGCGGGAGTTCATCGCCGAGCGGCCCGCCCTCTGGCACGAGGACATCGGCGAGGAGTGAGATCCGGCGCCCGGCCGTACGCCGGGAGGTCCGGGCATCGGCCCCTCGAAGCAGCGGCATGTCCCCGTCCGGACACGGAGAGGCAACACCTCCAGCACAGAGTCGAAAAGCCGAACGTCTTTCCAACAGCGTGTCGATATCCTTGAGTTGGCTGTGACGGGGGTAGTCCGGGGCAACGCGGGCAACGGGGGAGCAGGTCGTGGACAGGGAGCTGTACGGCCGCGAGGCGGCCTTGCACGATGCCGGGCTGGTCGCGCGCCTCAGCGGCCTCACGCGGGACGGCACCTCCCGCGTGCCGTTCGAGCACGGGGACGATCCGCCGGTCACCGTCTTCACCGGCGGACGCGGTACGGGCAAGACCGCCCTGCTCAAGGAGGTCCGCAACCGCTACCGGGGCTACACGCCGCTCGCGCTCCTCGACTGCGCGCACATCGAGCCGCCCGCCGACCACGGGCCCGGCTGGACCCCGCTCACCGGAGCCCTCGCCGAGCTCGCCGTCCAGCTGTCGCCGAAGGTGCTCGGCGCCCGGCCGGTGCGGTTCCCCCGGGTGTCGCTCGGGCTGGTCGCCGTCGCCTCGATCGGCTGGTCGCAGGAGGACGACGAGCGGGCCCGACACGACCTCCAGCGGCTCGGACCGCTCCTCGCGACCGTCGACCCGACGCGCGGCGCCGCCACCCACTGGGTCGGCAAGGTCCTCGCCAAGCTGGCCGCCACCTTCGCCGAGGCCGCCGCCCCGCTCGCCGGACTGCTCGCCGAGGCGACCGTGGAGACCGTCCTGGAGGAGGTGTTCGGCCGCCTCCAGCGCACCTCGGAGAGCTGGTACGGCACCTACCGGAACGCCGGCGGACGCGGCAAGGCCGGACTCCAGCAGCTCGCCGTCGACTTCGAGCAGGGCGGCCGGCGCCGCGCCGAGGCCGAGGGCTTCCTCGTCGGCGCGCTGACCGAGGACCTCCTCCACCCCTACGTGGGGCTCCGCCGCGGCGGCCGGATCGGCCGCCCGCTGATCCTCCTCGACAACGCCCACGAACCACTCGGCCGGCAGCTCGTCGAACCGATCCTGCGGGCCCGCGCCGAGGGCCGCCGCGACCGGGTCGTCGTCCTCGCCACCTCCCGGGTCCGCGACCACGAGGGGCTGCGGAACGCCACCAGGACCCGGCTGCCGGAGACCGCGCACCGGGCGCCCAGCCCGCGCGACGCCCGCGTCGGCTCCGGCATCCTCGCCGTCGAACTCACGCCGCTGTCCCCCTCGCAGACCCGGTCCGCCTTCGACCACCACGACCCGGCCGGCCGGACCCCGGCCGAACTCTCCCGCGCCGTCCACCGGTTGACCGGCGGCCGCCCCCTCGGCG
Organism: Streptomyces sp. adm13(2018); assembly: GCF_008042145.1. Taxonomy (GTDB): domain Bacteria; phylum Actinomycetota; class Actinomycetes; order Streptomycetales; family Streptomycetaceae; genus Streptomyces. The sequence continues at coordinate 14,058 of NZ_RDBH01000141.1, read as the reverse complement.
TCGCCCTGCTCGGCCGCGCCGCCGGAGAGGCCCCGGCCCACCTGCGGGCCGGCCTCACCCCGGCCCGACTCCTCGACCTCACGGTGGAACTCCGCGAGGACACCCCGCCGGTCCCCGTCGCCCCCACCCTGCTCGCCGAACTCCTTCCGGTACGGCGGCCCGGCCCGTACGCCGTGCTCGCCGCCGCCCACGACGAGGAGTCCGCCCGGATGCTCGCCCATGCCCGGCTCCAGGGCGAGTCCCTGGACGGCGACGTGGCGCTGCGCGTCCGCGACCGGCTGCGCGCCGAGGACTGGGCCGCCGCCGAACCGGGCTCCGGCCACTTCGTGGCCGACCCGCTGCTGCGCGCCCTGCTCCTGCACCGCCTCCGCTTCGAGGACGGCGACCACCCCCGGTACGCCGCCTGGCACGCCGTCCACGAGACCCTGCGCCGGCACTACGGCCCCGAGCCCGGCCCGTACCGCCTCCACCACGACCTGGCCCTCGGCCGCACCGAGGAGGCGGTCACACGGCTGCGGACCACCTTCCCCGGACCGGATGTCCTCGGCTGGCTCGGGGAGCTGCGGTTCATCGGCTCCGCGCCCTACCCCCGGGAGCGCGACCGGACCGGCCCCGACCCGCGCCGGGTGATCGCCCTCGGCGGCCGTCCGGCGGCCGGACCGGGCGGCGAGTCCGGCGACCCGCCACCCGGACTCGACCACGACACCACCGAACTCCACCTGTCCGTACGGCGCCTGCTGCACGCCGTATGGCTGCTGACCGATCCGCTCGCGCTGCCCGACGACGAGGTGGCCGACCGGCTGGCGCACGAACTGCGCCGGCTCTCCGGCCGTCATCTGACGGGCAGCGGTTCGCTCTGGGACGCGGCCACCCACTGGCCGCGCGACATCCGTGCCTGGCGGGAGCCGTCGCTGCCGCCGGGGCGCGAGGACGGAGTCTGACGCCATGCCCGACCGCCGCTTCGAGGCGCGGGCGATGTCCGTCACGAAGGTCGAGTACGCCACGACCGAACCGCCGGTCGCCGGCACCTTGCGCCCCGCCGCCGCCTGCGCACCCCCCGCCAGAGGCTCGTGGCCTCCGTCGTCACCGCCGCCGTGGTCCTCGGCCTGGGCGGGTACGGCGTCGCCCGGCTCACCACTCCGGAGGACCGTTCCTGCGCCGAGGGCGTGGCGCGGCCGGAGGGCAGCGGGGAGTGCGTCGGCGTCAACGGCGACGGCCACGCCTTCGGCGTACCCGAACTCGCCGAGGTGGCCCGGGCCATCGGCGCCGAGAACGCCGCCCTCACGCCCGGCGAGTACGCCACCGTCGCCGTCCTGCTGCCGCTGACCTCCACCGACAGCGGCATGCGGACCAAGGTGCTGCACGAGGTCCAGGGCGCGTACGCCTACCAGTTCCGGGCCAACCACGAGTCGAACAGCGAGACGCCGAAGATCCGGCTCGTGCTGGCCAACACCGGCAAGGGCAACGCCCACTGGCGCGGCACCGTCGACCGGCTGATCGCCATGACCGGAGCCCCGCACCGGCTGCGCGCCGTGTCCGGCGTCGCCACCTCCTCCACCGAGGTCCGCGAGTCGGTGGCCGCGCTCACCGGCGCCGGGATCGCCGTCGTCGGCACCACCATCACCGCCGACGACATCGCCAACGGCCCGGGCCCCGGACACAACCGCTACCCCGGCCTCGCCCGCGTCTCCCCGACCAACAACGACGAGGCCAAGGCCCTCGCCCACTTCGGCCGGGTCGACGCGGCGAAGGCCCTCCTCGTGCAGGACACCCGCGGCGGCGACCACTACACGGACACCCTCAAGTCCGCCTTCGCCGCCTCCCTCAAGGGCGCCCCCTACGAGCCGCAGCTCTTCACCTCGCCGCCCGACCCCACCGACGAGGGCACCACCGCCAACACCTTCCGCCAGATCACCCATCTGATCTGCGACACCCGCGCGGAGACGGTCTTCTTCGCGGGCCGCCACACCCAGCTGCGCCAGTTCATCAACGCGCTCGGCTCACGCGGCTGCCTCGACCGGGCCTTCACGATCCTGACCGGCGACGAGGGCTCGTACCTGGGCGGGGACGAGCGGCTGGACCGGAGCGCGCTGAAGGCGCGGCTGACCGTGCGCTACGCGGCGCTCGCCCACCCGGACGCCTGGCGGCCGGCGGCGGGGCGCAAGGTGCCGGCGACCGGCGGTTCGGTCGTGGCGTACTCGACCTTCGTGACGGACATCGCCCGCGCCTCGAAGCAGCCGGTGGCGCTGGCGGACGGGCAGGCCATCGTCGCGTACGACGCGATGGCGACGGCGGTGCACGCGATCCGCCAGGCGACCCCGCAGGGCGCCCGGTACCCGGAGCCGGAGGACGTGGTCACCCAGTGGCCGCAGGTCAAGGGCTCGCTGCGGGTGCAGGGCGCGAGCGGCTGGATCTGCCTGGACAACTACGGCAACCCGTACAACAAGGCGGTCCCGATCGTGGAGCTGGCCCCGGACGGCGGTCAGCGCTTCGTCCAGATCGCCTGGCCGGAGGGCCGGCCGCCGGCCGCGACCTGCCTGCCGCCGAAGCGGGGGTAGGGCCTGACCGGCGCGGCCGTACCGGCTCAGACGCCGGCGTACGAGTGCTTGCTGTTCACGAAGATGTTCACGCCGTAGTAGTTGAACAGGAAGCAGGCGAAGGCGATGAGCGCGATGTACGCGGCCTTCCGGCCCTTCCAGCCGGCCGTCGCGCGCGCGTGCAGGTACGCGGCGTAACCGACCCAGGTGATGAAGGACCAGACCTCCTTGGCGTCCCAGCCCCAGTAGCGGCCCCACGCGTCACCGGCCCAGATCGCGCCCGCGATGATCGTGAAGGTCCAGAGCGGGAAGACGGCCGCGTTGACCCGGTAGGAGAACTTGTCGAGCGAGGCGGCCGAGGGCAGCCGCTCCATGACGGAACGGGCGAAGGCGCCCGGGTTCCCGCCGGTCGCGAGCTTGTTCTCGTACGAGTCGCGGAACAGGTACAGCAGGGTGGCGACGGCACCCAGGTAGAAGACCGCGCCGCAGAAGATCGCGGTCGAGACGTGGATCCACAGCCAGTACGAGTCGAGCGCGGGGACCAGCTGGTCGCTGGGGGTCTTCAGCCAGGTGGTCGCCATGCCCAGGTCGAGCAGGACCGTGGTGACCAGCGGCAGACCGAGCCAGCGGACGTTCTTCTTGGCGACCAGGAAGCCGAGGTACGCGCCGACCGCCACCGTGGAGAACGTGGTGGAGAACTCGTACATGTTGCCCCAGGGGGCCCGCTGCACGGAGAGCGCCCGGGTGATCACGCCCGACGCCTCCACCAGGAAGGCGAGGGCGGTGAGCGAGACGGCGATGCGGCCGTACAGGTCGCCCTTGACCGTGCCGCCGGCGGCGCCGGGGCCGTCCGGCACGTCGCGGGTGCCGGCCGCGGAGCGGGTGACGACCTTCGGCTTCTCCAGGACGGTCGTGCCGCCGGCCGCCTTGGCCTGGACGGTCACGGCGGGGGCGGCGGCCGCGGGGCGGGTGGTGAGCGCGGCGGCGGTGCGGCCGACCTTGCTGCGGCTGCCCAGCACCCACTCGGCGATATGGGCGAAGAAGGCCAGGGTGTAGACGGCCATCGAGGAGTAGATGAGCAGGTCGCTCATCCGCGCCAGGCTCTCGTTGGTCGTGGCGGCGAGGATCACTTGTCGGCCTCTCCAGAAGGGGCGGGGTCTTCTGCGGGTTCTTCCGCGGGTTCCGGTACGTCGTCCGGATCGGCGTCGGGCGCCGGGGGCGCGTCCGCCGTGAGCGCGACCGCGAGGTCGCCCAGCTCCTCGGGCAGCTTGGCGGACTCGCTCCGGCCGAGGCCGGCCATCTCCACGACGGTCACGCCGTCCGCACCGCGCACGGCACGGACCCAGACCCGGCGCCGCTGGATGAAGAGCGAGCCGGTCAGGCCGGCGATGGCGGCGATCGCACCCGCGAGGGCGAGCCCGTTGCCGGGCTGCTGGGAGACCTGGAAGCTCGCCCACTCCTTGATCTCCTTCTCGAAGGTGATCGAGCCGGCGCCGCCGGGCAGGGTCATGGACTGGCCGGGCACGAGCCGCTCCGCGAGCTTGTTGCCGTCCTCGTCCGTGAACTGCTTCATCTTGGTCTTGTCGAGCTGGTAGACGTTCTGTGGCAGCCCGGAGTCCACGCCCAGGCTGCCGTGGAAGGCGGTGAGCGCCATGGCCGGGGAGACGAGCGCCGGGAACTGGGAGAACATCGTGCCCTGGCCGGCGCCCGCGAAGGTCGGCACGAAGAAGGCCTGGAAGCCCAGCTGCTCCTTCTTCATGTTCTTGTCGCGGTACCCGTCCAGCACCTTGATGGCGCCGGTGGACGTGATGTTGTTGTCGATGGGCAGCAGCGGCACGGCACCGTGGTAGACGGTCTTGCCGCGGCCGTCCTTGACCGTGACCACGGGCGCGTAGCCGTGGGCGATCAGATAGACCTTGGAGTCGCCCACCTTGAGCGGCTCGTTGACCCGGATGACCGCCTTCTTGTCCGCACCGCCCTGCGAGTAGGAGACCTTCGCCTCGAACGTGCGGGGTGTGCCGCGCTGGGGGCCGTTCATCTCGTACGTGCCGTCGAAGGCGTCGAGCTTGAAGCTGAACGGTTCCAGCTCGTCCATGCCGAACTGGGAGCCCGACTTGAAGTCGTCGTACTGGGTGAGCGTGTTCGAGAAGCCGTCGCCCTCGACGACCAGCTTGCCGCCCTCGGACTTGAAGAGCTGGCCCCAGGCGAAGGCGACGAGCATGACGATCAGGGCGACGTGGAAGGCCAGGTTCCCGGCCTCGCGCAGGAAGCCCTTCTCGGCGGCGATCGCGTCCCCCGCCGGGTGGGCGCGGAAGCGGCGCCCCTTGAGCAGGGTGAGCGCGGCCCCGCGGACCTGCTCGGGCTCGGCCGCGGTGCGCCAGGTGGTGTACGCGGGGAGCCGGTCGAGGCGCTTGGGGGCGCCCGGCGGGCGGCTGCGGAGCTGGCCGACGAACTGCCAGCTGCGGGGCACGATGCAGCCGATGAGGGAGACGAACAGCAGGATGTAGATCGCGGAGAACCACACGGAGCTGTACACGTCGAAGAACTGGAGCTTCTCGTACAGCGGCGTCAGCGTCTTGTGGGCGTCCTTGAAGGCCTGCGCCTTGATCTCGTCCACGCCGGTCTGCGGGATGAGGGAGCCGGGGACGGCGCCGAGGGAGAGCATGAAGAGCAGGATCAGCGCGACCCGCATCGAGGTCAGCTGACGCCAGAACCAGCGGATCCAGCCGATGACGCCGAGGGTGGGGCCGCCGGTGACGGCCGTCTCGGGGCGCTCCTCGACGGGGGCGGTGGACAGCTGGGCGCCGGCCGCGCCGAGGCCCTCCTGCTGCTCAGCCGACTCCTGCGCGGCTGCCTCCTGCTCCGCTCCGGAGGTGTCCGTGGTGCCGGACGTGTCGGTCGTACTCATGGATCAGATCCCCACCGTGAAACCGCTGGACCAGCCCTGCATCGTGGCGACCATGCTGTCCCACGCGCCCGTGAGGAGCAGGACACCGGTGAGGAGCATCATGCCGCCGCCCACCCGCATCACCCACACGTAGTGCTTCTTGACCCACCCGAACGCCCCGAGCGCCTTGCGGAAGGCGATGGCGGCGAGCACGAACGGTACGCCCAGGCCGAGGCAGTACGCGAAGGCGAGCAGCGCGCCGCGGCCCGCGCTGGCCTGCTCCAGGGCGAGCGCGTTGACCGAGGCGAGCGTCGGGCCGATGCACGGGGTCCAGCCGATGCCGAAGAGCGCGCCGAGCAGCGGTGCGCCGACGAGTCCGGCGACGGGCTTCCGGTGGAAGCGGAACTCGCGCTGGGTGAACCAGGGCATCAGGCCGAGGAAGAACACGCCCATGAGGATCATGAGCACGCCGAGGATCGTGGTGAGCGTCTCGCGGTACTCCTGGAGGGTCGACCCGAAGTAGCCGAAGAGCGCCCCGCCGGAGACGAACACGGCGGTGAAGCCGAGGACGAAGAGGACCGCGCCCGCGGTCATCCGGCCCCGTCGGCTCTCGGCGAGGTCGGTGCCGGAGACGCCGGTCACGTACGACAGGTAGCCGGGGACGAGCGGGAGGACGCAGGGCGAGAAGAAGGAGACCAGGCCGGCGAGGAGGGCGACGGGGAGCGCGAGGAGCAGGGCTCCGCTGGTGACGGTCTCGTTCACCGGCTCACTTCTCCTTGAGGAGGGGGTCGATCATCGACCGCAGCTTCTCCTCGTTGAGCGCCATGAGCGAGCGGGCCGCGATCCTGCCCTCCTTGTCGAGGACGACGGTGGAGGGGATGGACTGCGGGGAGAGCGTGCCCTTGGGGAAGCCGAACAGGATCAGCCTGCCCTGCGGGTCGTAGAGGCTGGGGTAGGTGACCCCGTAGTCCTCCTCGAAGGCGAGGGCCGGCTGCTTGTTGGGGTCGCGGGTGTTGAGCCCGACGAACTCGACGCCCTTGGCCTTGAGGTCCTTGGCGACCTTCGCGAAGTGCGGGGCCTCGGCGCGGCACGGGGCGCACCAGGAGCCCCACACGTTGAGGACGACGACCTTGCCCTTGAGGTCGGCGACGTCGAGCTGCTTGCCGTCGAGCGTCTCGCCCGCGAGTTCCCCGGTGGCCGCGCGCTCGCCCTTGGCGGCGGTGGAGATGCCACCCGTGTTGGTCACGAAGTTGGTGTTGCCGCCACCGCCGGACTTGCCGTTGCTGTCGCCGCCGCAGGCCGAGAGCGTGAGGGCGGCGGACAGCACTCCGACGGCGAGCAGGGTGCGTCGAGGGGCACGGCTAAGGCTCATGTGAAAAGTTTCGCATGGGCGTTTGGGGGATCTTGGGCACCCCCCTACGTGCCCGGAAAGCACCTTGTCAAGATCGTCTAAGCGGACACGGCGGACCGCTGTGCGGACGACCGCGTGGACGGCCGGACGGACCGCTGGACGGACAGCTACGCGGACGGGGTCGACGAGGGGGTCGACGTGGCCGTCGCCGCGGGGCGGAGGAAGGTGTTCCAGCCGCCGGCCGGCTTCTGCCCCACTTCGAGCGAGCGGAGCTTCTGGAGGATCTTCGGGTCCTGGACGTCGAGCCAGTCGACGAACTGGCGGAAGGAGACGAGCCGGACGTCCTTCTTGCCGGCCATGCCCTTGAGGGCGGCCTCGACGGCGTCCATGTAGATGCCGCCGTTCCACTGCTCGAAGTGGTTGCCGATGAAGAAGGGGGCGCGGTTCGACTCGTACGCGCGCGTGAAGCCGCCGAGGAGCGCCTCGGTGGCCTGCTTGCGCCAGCCCGGGTAGCGCGAGGGCATGCCCTTGGTGGTGTTCTTCGACTGGTTGGCGAGCATGTTGTAGTCCATCGACAGGACTTCGAAGGAGTGCCCGGGGAAGGGCACGGCCTGCAGCGGGAGGTCCCAGACGCCCTGGCGCTTGTCGGGCCACATCTGGCGTCCGCCGGGCGAGCTGGCGTCGTAGCGCCAGTTGAGCCGCTTGGCGGTGGGCAGCAGGTTGTCCTGGCCGAGGAGGCAGGGCGTGCGGCCGCCGACCAGTTCCTTGGAGTAGTCGAAGGGCAGCGGGTCGAGCTCGGTCCAGCCGCTGTTGGTCTTCCACTCGGTGACGAACTTCACGGCCTGGTCGATCTCGCTCTGCCACTGGGCCGGGGTCCAGTTGCCGACGGAGCCGGAGCCTCCGCAGAAGTGCCCGTTGAAGTGGGTGCCGATCTCGTGGCCGTCGAGCCAGGCCTGCCGGACGTACTTCAGGGTGTCCTTGATGTGGCCGTCGGTGAGGTAGCCGATGTCCGAGGCGCCGACCCGGTTGTTCGGCGGGCGGTAGAGGTTCTTCTTCGCCTCGGGGAGGAGGTAGAGCCCGGAGAGGAAGAAGGTCATGGCCGCGTCGTGGTTCTTGGCCAGTTCGAGGAAGCGCGGGAAGAGGCCGTTGCCGACCTCGCCGGCGCCGTCCCAGGAGAAGATCACGAACTGGGGCGGGGTCTGGCCGGGTTCGAGCGGGACCGGGGAGTCGGGCTGGTGCGGCTGCTTCCCGGTGTCGGCGGTGGAGCCGTCGCCGATGAGCCGGATGTCGTCCTTGGTCGGGGTGCCCGTGCTCGGTTCGGCCGAGGCGTCACCCCCCTTGCCGGGCCCGGAACGTCCCGCCTTGTCCTGGTTGCCGTTGCTGCACGCCGCGACACCCATCGCCGCCGCGGCCCCAACGCCCGCCCCGAGCAGCCCCCTTCGACTGATTCCACTGATCCCGCGCATGACATCCCCATTCGCGCTGACGTATTAACGAAACGTCATCCAAACCGACAATGAGTGAGATGCTGGGAGGAACACGGAGGTTCCGGGAAATCGCACAAAAATTTCAGGGCGATCGATTGGCATGAACACCACTCGACCGCCCTGAACTGTGGACCGCGAACTCCCGCGCTGTCCAGCGGGGCCGCAATCCTTCACCGAAGGACTACAGACACCGCTCGAACAACCCCTCCGCCGACCCTCCGCGTACCGGAACGCTCACGCTCCGGTATCGCCCGCGCGACGGGGGGAACAACGCGGCGGGCTACGCCCCGAAGGCCTTCGACTTCCCCTTCACCGGCTTCGCGCCGGCGAGCAGATGCGCCGGCACCAGGTCGCGGGCCGGCTCGCTGTACCCGACCGAGACGATCGAGTCGCCGCGGTACGTGAACGAGGTCAGCGACGCGAGCGTGCACTGGCGCCGCCGCGGGTCGTGCCAGAGCCGCCGCTTCTCCACGAAGCTGCGCACGATCCAGATCGGCAGCTGGTGGCTGACCAGCACCGCCTCGTGCCCGCGGGCCGCGTCCTTCGCCGCGTCGAGCGCGCCCATCATCCGGACGACCTGCTCGACGTACGGCTCGCCCCAGGACGGCTGGAACGGGTTGGTCAGGTGCTTCCAGTTCCCCGGCTTGCGCAGCGCGCCGTCGCCGACGCCGAACGTCTTGCCCTCGAAGACGTTCGCCGCCTCGATGAGCCGCCCGTCCGTGGCCAGGTCCAGTCCGTGCGCCTTGGCGACCGGCGTCGCCGTCTCCTGCGCCCGCTCCAGCGGGGAGGCGACGACGTACGTGACGTCCCGGTCGGCCAGGCTCTCCGCGACCCGGTCCGCCATCCGCCGGCCCAGCTCGGAGAGGTGGTAGCCGGCCCGGCGCCCGTAGAGGACACCGTCCGGGTTGTGCACCTCGCCGTGCCGCATCAGGTGGACGACGGTGATGTCCTGCTCGTTCTCCGCCTGGGCGGTGACGTCGCTCATGCCGTCGCCTCCGCGGCGGCGCGGGCGGCGGCCGGCAGGGCGGCGGCGATCCGCTCGACCGCCCGCTCGTCGTGCGAGGCCGACACGAACCAGGACTCGAACGCGGACGGCGGCAGATACACGCCGTCGGCCAGCATCGAGTGGAAGAAGGCGTTGAACCGGAACGCCTCCTGGGTCCTCGCCTCCTCGTAGTTCCGCACTTCGTCGGCGGTGAAGAAGACCGAGAACATGTTGGACGCGGTCTGCAGCCGGTGCGCCACGCCCTCCTTGGCCAGCGCGGCGGTGACCAGACCCTGGATCTCCGCCGAGACCGCGTTCACCTTCTCGTACGCCGCGTCGTCGAGCAGCCGCAGCTGCGCGAGACCGGCGGCCGTCGCGATCGGGTTACCGGAGAGGGTGCCCGCCTGGTAGACCGGGCCCGCCGGGGCGAGGTGCCCCATGACGTCGGCGCGACCGCCGAACGCGGCGGCCGGGAAGCCGCCGCCCATGACCTTGCCGAAGGTCAGCAGGTCCGCCTTCACGCCGTCGACGCCGTACCAGCCGGCCTTCGACGTACGGAAACCGGTCATCACCTCGTCGGAGATGTACAGCGCGCCGTTCTCCCGGCACAGGTCCGCCAGGCCCTGGTTGAAGCCCGCCGCCGGCGGGACGACGCCCATGTTGCCGGGCGAGGCCTCGGTGATCACACAGGCGATCTCGCCCGGGTGCGCGGCGAACGCGGTCCGGACGGCCTCCAGGTCGTTGTAGGGCAGCACGATCGTGTCCCCGGCCTGCGCACCGGTCACACCGGGCGTGTCGGGAAGGCCCAGGGTCGCGACACCGGAGCCGGCCGCGGCCAGCAGCGCGTCCACGTGGCCGTGGTAGCAGCCGGCGAACTTGACGACCTTGGCACGCCCGGTGAAGCCGCGGGCGAGCCGGATCGCGGACATCGTGGCCTCGGTGCCCGAGGAGACGAGCCGGACCTGCTCGACGGGCTCGACGCGCGCCACGATCTCCTCGGCGAGCGCGACCTCGCCCTCGCCCGGCGTGCCGAACGAGGTGCCGCGGGCCACGGCCTCCTGCACGGCGGCGGTGACCTCGGGGTGCGCGTGGCCGAGGATCATCGGCCCCCACGAGCACACCAGGTCGACGTACTCGCGACCGTCCGCGTCGGTGAGGTACGGGCCGGAACCGGACACCATGAACCGGGGCGTTCCGCCCACGGCCCGGAAGGCCCGCACCGGTGAGTTCACGCCGCCGGGCGTCACGAGGGAAGCGCGGTCGAAAAGCGTCTGTGAGACTGGGGCTTCGTATGAATACGGCACTGTGATCCTGACCTGCGAGAACGACTGAGGGCACGACATCGGGAACGGTAGGAGGGTGTGAACATCCTGAGTATTACGCCGGGGCGTTCGCCCTCCGCGTCTGCGAAACTGGGGCGTCAATGGGATGGCTCACGGAATCCATGGTGTCAGAGGCCACGGCGTTCTTGCGGACAGGTGTTTCACCGTACGAACGCGGGGGAGGTCACTGACACGATGATCGGGTCGCGCGGCGGGGTCGTGTTGCCGAGAAGAAGCAGTCGGGTGGAGATATGCATCGCGGTGGCGGACCGGGCGAGGGGACGGACGATCTGGGTCCGGAGTCTGCCCGCCGGGGGAGGCACCGGCGCCGGCGGACCGAGGACCCCGCTTCGGGAGGCTCCGGCAGCCCGGGCGTTCCCGGCGTCCCGGACACCTCGGGCCCTCCGGGGGATCCGGTCACCGGAGGCGCGAGCGGGAGTGGCCGGTTGGGGGTGACGTACAAGTACTTCGGTGCGCCCGACGGGGCCACGGCGGCCCGCGTACCGATCTCGATGCGCCCGGAGGAGCTCGGCGGCGACGAGCTCGGCATGGGCGGCATGTTCACCAAGATCAAGCCGGAGACCATAGCCGCCATGGTCCTGACCGGCATCCAGGGCATGCCGCTGAACAAGGTGCCGCCGCTGGAGCTCGTGGTCCTGCACCCGGACTACGCGGTGGTGAAGCTGCCGATGACCGTCGTCGACCCGCTGCGCGCGATCGGTGAGGAGTCCGTCGGCGCGGCCGCCTTCATCTGGTCCACGGTCCCGGACCGCGGCGGCCCCCGCGACGCCTTCGACGTCTACCAGCTGCTCCACGAGTGGCAGGACTTCTCGGTCCGCCTCCACGAGGCGGGCCACCAGCCCTACTGCCTGGTGTGGCCTTAGAGGTCACGCGTCCCCGGGAGGACCGGCCCTCCTCCGTCAGGTCCGGTCCTCGGCGGCCTTCGCGGCCTCGGCCGCCTTGGCGGCCTCCGCCGCCCTCGCGCGTTCCGCGGCCAGTTCGCGGGCCGAGGCGAGGCGGTACGGCACGTCGATGACGACGACGTTCTTCATGAACAGCAGCCGGGTCTTGAGCCGCAGCGCGCTCTGGTTGTGGAGCGGCTGCTCCCACCAGTGGCCCACCACGTACTCGGGGATGACCACCGAGATCACCGAGTTCCCCGTCCGCTCCGGCGCCTCCCGGACGTGCCGCAGCACCGGCTGGACGATCGAGCGGTACGGCGAGCTCAGCACCCGCAGCGGTACGTCGATGCCGTGCGCCTCCCAGGTCGCGCGGAGCAGTTCCACCTCGGCCGGGTCCTCGGCGACGGTCACCGCCGTGAGCGAGGTGCCGCGCAGGGTCTTCGCGTACGACAGGGCCCGGAGGCTGGGCGCGTTGACGGAGGCCACCAGGACGAGGACGTGGTTGCCGGCGAGGACGCGGGGCCGTTCGCCGGGGCCGACGGCCACCTCGGCGGCGACGGCGTCGTAGTGCCGCCGCACCCCCTTCATCCCGGCGAAGAGCACCGGCATCGCGATGACGACGAGCCAGGCGCCGTGGGTGAACTTGGTGATGAGGACGATGACGAGGACGACCGCGGTCAGACAGGCGCCGAAGGCGTTGATCGCGAGCCGCCGGTGGATGGAGTGCCGGTCGGCGGCCCCCGCCGGGGTGGCCAGCTCCCGCCGCCAGTGCTTGACCATGCCGGCCTGGGAGAGGGTGAAGGAGACGAAGACGCCGATGATGTACAGCTGGATGAGCCGGGTCAGCTCGGCGTCGAAGGCCACGATGAGGACGATCGCGGCGAGCGCGAGCAGCACGATGCCGTTGGAGTAGACGAGCCGGTCGCCGCGGTGGAAGAGCTGCCGGGGCGCGTAGCGGTCGCGGCCGAGGACGGACGCCAGCATCGGGAAGCCGTTGAAGGCGGTGTTGGCCGCCAGGATGAGCACGCCCGCGGTGACGGCCTGGAGGACGTAGAAGAGGATGTGCCAGTCGCCGAAGGTGGCCCGCCCGATCTGGGCGAGCGCGGTGGACATCGGGGTGCCGGGCGCGAGCCCCAGCTCGGTGGGGTCCTCGGCGACGTGGACCTCGTAGACCATCGCGAGCACGGTGATCCCGAAGAACATGGTCACGGACAGCCCGCCCATGATCGCGAGGGTCATCGCCGCGTTGCGGCTCTTGGGCCTGGCGAAGGCGGGTACGCCGTTGCTGACGGCCTCGACACCGGTCAGCGCGGTGCAGCCGGAGGCGAAGGCGCGCAGGGCGAGCAGCACGAGCGCGATCCCCGAGTAGGTGGACACCGCCTCCACGGGCAGGTCGGCGGACTCGGCGCGGATCGTGGCGCCGGTCGCCATCCGTACCGCGGCGACCGCGAACATCAGGTAGATGACCGCGATGAAGGCGTACGTGGGGACGGCGAACCAGCGGCCCGACTCCCGCACCCCGCGCAGGTTCATCCAGGCGAGCACCGCGACGAAGACCGCCGACAGGAGCACGGCGTGCCCGTCGAGCGAGGGGACGGCCGAGGTGATGGCGGCGACCCCGGACACCACCGACACGGCGACGGTCATCACGTAGTCGATCAGCAGCGCGGAGGCGGCGGTGAGCGCGGCGGTCCGCCCGAGGTTCTCGGCGGAGACGACGTAGGCCCCGCCGCCGCCCGGATAGGCGTAGCAGGTCTGCCGGTAGGAGGCCACGACGACCAGGAGCAGGATCACGATGCCGACCGCCGCGTACCAGGCCAGGTGGAGCACGGCGAGGCCGCCGAGGGCGAGGATCAGCAGGATCTCCTCGGTGGCGTACGCGACCGAGGAGAGGGGGTCGCTGCAGAAGATCGGCAGGGCGACCCGCTTCGGCAGCAGGGTCTCGCCGAGCCGGCCGCTGTCCAACGGACGACCTACGAGCAGGCGTTTCGCCGCACTTCCAGCTCTCATAAGTGATGAAGTTAGGACGAATGGTATGTAATGCGCGGATGCCGCGCCCTGGGGGACCCCGTACGCCTGGTGGGGACCCGCACGAGGAAGGACCTGACGCGTGAGCGGAGCACGAGGAGTGCGCATGGCCGGCGAGCCCCTGCAGATCGGCGAGGTCGCCGCACGGACCGAGCTGTCCCTGCGCACGATCCGGCAGTACGAGGACAACGGCCTGGTCGTCCCGTCCGCGGCCTCACCGGGCGGCTTCCCGCTCTACACGGACGCGGACGTGGCGCGGCTGATGGTCGTCCGTCGGATGAAGCCGCTCGGCTTCACCCTGGACGAGACCCGCGAACTCCTCACGGCGGTGGACCTGCTGGCGGGCCCGGAGACGGAGCTGGAACCGGAGGAGCGGGCCGCGCTCGTGGCCCGCGTCCGCGGCTACGAACGGGCCGCCGCGGAACGGGTCGCCGAACTGCGGGCCCAACTCGCCCGGGCGGAGGAGTTCGCCGCCTCGTTGCGCGAGACCCGCCTGACGGGGACGCCTGCTTGAGGGTGGGGCCCGGGATACGGGCCGGGCGGGATACGGGCCGGGCGG
>NZ_RDBH01000140.1:89979-132640 GCF_008042145.1 Streptomyces sp. adm13(2018) | reverse complement strand
CTCCATGGCCATGTCCACGGTCGTGGTCACCCTGCCGGGTGTGCTGGCCGCCGCCGCCCTACGGCCCGGATCCCGACGCCGCAGCCGCGGCTGAGACCGCCCGATCCGTCCAGCCGCCTCCCGTACGGCCGCCGGGCCCTCGAACGGCCCGCCGCGCCCGCCCCCTCGTACACATCGCTCTCGTACACATCGCTTCGCTCGTCCTGGAGTTGTGCAATGCCGGAATGGCTCGTCTACACACTGGCCTCGATCCTGGTCTGTGTCCTCGTCGTCACGGCGACCGTCCTGCGGCACCGCCGCGTGGCCGTCGACGAGGACACCTCCCAGACGCCGGACGTGCTGGAGTACATGGTCATGATGGTCGGTGTCGTGTACGCCATCGTCCTCGGACTGGCGATCGCCGGCGTGTGGGAGGCCCGCACCGCGGCCGAGGACACCGTCCAGCGCGAGGCGCAGGCCCTCTACGAGATCGATCAGCGCCTGGACGTCTACCCCGCCGCCTTCCGGACGCAGATCAAGGACCACATCGACGCCTACGCCCTGCACGCGATCACCGCCGAATGGCCCGCGCTGAAGGACGACCTGCCCGTCGATGACAAGGGTGCCGAACTGCTGGGCCGGATCCGCAGCGACATCGCCCACCGCACCCCGGCGGACGAACTCCAGGCCCAGGCCTACCAGCCGCTCCTGGACCAGGTGGCGGCCGCCGACGACGCCCGCCACCAGCGACTCGACACGTCCGGTACGACCCTGCCCCCGGCGCTCTGGTTCGGCCTCGTCGCCGGAGCCCTGATCACCCTCGGCCTCCTCTACACCCTGCAGATCCGCCGCTCGGCGCGCGAACTGCTGCTGGCCACCGCCTTCAGCGCCCTGGTGGTCTTCCTGCTCTTCCTCGTCTGGAGCTTCGACGCGCCCCTCGGCCACTCCGGGACGGACTCCGCCCAGCCCCTGAGCGACCTCCTCACCGCCCAGGTCTGAGCGGGGAGCACCCCGACGGGCGCATGAGCGGGCGGCGGCAGGGAAGTCGTCGCATGCCGGGCGACGCCGCCACGACGTCGGCCCGCCGCCCGGCAGAACGTGTCGTCGAACCACGAGGAGTGCACCTGATGATTCGGAAACTGCAGGCGATCGCCCTGGACTGCGAGGATCACGTACGCCTCGCCCAGTTCTACGCGGACCTGCTCGGCGGCCGGGTCGTCGCCGACCCGAACGCTCCCGACTGGATCGAGGTACACGGCTTCGAGGGAACGCCGCTGGCCTTCCAGCAGGTGGACGGCTACCAGCCGCCCGAGTGGCCCGACCAGAAGCGACCGCAGCAGGTCCACCTGGACTTCGACGTGGACGACCTCGACGGTGAGGAGAAGCGCGCGGTCGCGCTCGGCGCCACCGTCCTCGAGCGGACGGACGAGATCAGGCCGGGCGCCAACTGGCGGGTCTACGCGGATCCCGCGGGCCATCCGTTCTGCCTCTGCGTCCACTGACCCGCGCCCGGGGCGCCGGGGTGCCGATTCCGGCACCCCCGGTGCCCCGCCGCGCGTTCCGGCCGGTCCGGCGGCCGGTGGGGGGTGGGGGTGCCGCTCGGCCGTCGAGCGCCCCGCCGTCACGTCGTTCGCGGCTCCGCAGGAGTAGCGTCGCCGTCATGGATCTCAAAACCACTGTGGAACGTGCCCGCCGACTCGCGGAGTTGCACGCCGAGTACGCGCCGCTCGTGCTGCCGACCGTCTGGGACGTCTGGTCCGCACGGACCGCCGTCGACGCCGGGTTCCCCGCTCTGACGATCGGCAGCCACCCGCTCGCCGACTCCCGGGGAGCCGCCGACCACGAGGGGCAGACCTTCGAGGAGGTGCTCGCCGCCGTCGGACCGATCATCGCGGCCGTGGACGTCCCCGTGTCCGTCGACCTGGAAGCCGGGTACGGACAGGAACCGGCCGATCTCATCGCCGGCCTCACCGGAGTCGGCGGCGTGGGCCTCAACCTGGAGGACACCGTCCACTCGCAGGACGGACGGGTACGCAGCACCAAGGAGCACGCGGCCTTCGTCGAGGGACTGCGCGCGGCCGCCGACGACGCCGGGATCCCGGTCTGGCTGAACGGGCGCACCGACCTGTTCCTCGGCGCGGAGGATCCGTCCCAGGTCCTCCCGGAGGTCGTCGAGCGCCTGCGCGCTTTGCAGCAGGCGGGCGCCGACAGCGTCTATCCCGTGGGCATCCAGGACGACGACAGCCTGCTCGCGGCGGTGGTGGAAGCCGTCACCGTGCCCGTCAACGCCACGGCCCATCCCGTCAAGCACGACGTGGAGAGGTTCCGTCGCCTCGGCATCGGCCGGATCACCTACGGTCCGCTGCTCCAGTTCGCGATGGCGGACGCCATGAGGGACATGCTCAAGCCGTGGGCAACCGACGGCGGCGAGCGCGGCTAGGGCCCGGCCCGCGCAAGACGGCGCCCCTCTCACCAGGCGAACAAACCCGGTGAGAGGGGCGCCGTGTCGCGTGATCGGCGAGCCCGCGGACCTGGAGGGGGGGGTCCGGGGCGTCTCACACGGCGACAGGTTCCGCGGCCGAGGCCCGCGATTCCGTACGGACCGGGGCCGCGGCGTCGGCGATCGTCAGGGAGATGCCCAGGTCGTCACAGAGCCTCCGGGCACGGGCGAGGATGCTGAGCGAAGCGGACGAGGGGCTGGCCGTGGGCCACTGCCACCGGACCTGCCGGGGCTGGTGCGCGGAGAGGAGCCCTTCCACCTGCACCGCGGCGGCGGCTCGCGTGGACACGTCGAGATCGCGCAGCAGGACCACGCGCAGTACGCCGTTCTCCGATTCGTGGCTGATGAACACGCCGACCTCTTTCCGCTCTGTGGTTGTCAGACCCCGTGTGCCCCCGAGGGCGGGGCACAAACACCACTCCCACACCTGCGCGCACACCTTCCCCACGGCACGGTCATGCCTGACGCCGAGGAACGGGGGAGGCGCGCGGAGACGCGGAGTGGCTCGGAAAGTCGGCGTGTTTGAAATCCCCGACAAGGCGAATACGCCACTCGACACCGCGCACATCATCGAGGTAGGAGAAGCGCATGGGCATCATCGCCTGGATCTTGATCGGACTGCTGGCCGGCTTCATCGCCAAGGCACTGATGCCGGGCAAGGACCCCGGCGGCATCATCATCACGATGCTGATCGGCATCGCGGGCGGCCTGCTCGGCGGCTGGCTCGGCAAGGTCATCTTCGGCGTCGACTCCATAGACGGGTTCTTCGACCTGTCCACCTGGGTCGCCGCCATCGTCGGCTCCGTGATTCTCCTGGCCCTCTACCGGGTCCTCACCGGCAACAAGCGGCACCACCGTCACGCCTGAGCGATCCGCTGATCGCATCGGCCGGGTCGGGGCCCTCGACTCGGCGAGCTTGGCCGGCACAGTGACGCGGGTGCGTACCGATCCTGGTCCGGGTGTTTCCGCGAGAGCGGGTGGCGTASTACGCCACCCGCTCTCGGACGTTTCAGCCGCGGGGCGGCCGGGTGGCGGTGTCCAGGTAGAACGCGTCGATGCTCTGGACCGCGGCCTCGAACTCGTCCAGGTTGACCGGCTTGGTCACGTAGGCGTTGGCGTGGCTGCTGTAGGCGCCGGTCACGTCGTCGGGGGCGGACGAGGTGGTGAGGACGACGACCGGGATGGCCTGGAGCGAGGGGTCCGTCTTCAGGACCTTGAGCAGGTCCCTTCCGTTCATCCGCGGCATGTTCAGATCCAGGACGATCAGGTCGGGGCGCGGGGTGCCGGGCGTACGGAGGTGTTCGAGCGCGGCCACGCCGTCGGTGACCTGCACCAGGTTCCGTGCGCCGCGCTCGGAGAGGGCTTCCTCGATGAGCATGGCGTCGGCCATGTCGTCCTCGACGAGCAGGACGTCGAAGGGCTGGACGGGCGTGGTCATCATCGGGTGCTCCATGGGTGCGTCGTCGGAATGGTCGAAGAGTCCCGGCCAGCGGCGTCGGGCGCCCTGGCGCGTCATCCCGCATGCAGCCCCGATCTGCGGGTAACCGGCACCCGCACGGGCTGCGGACCGGGCCGCATTCCGCTGGAGCTGCTCAGCGGCCTGCTGGACGTGTTCCAGCAGGTGCAGCATGGTCAGTGCCTCCGCCGAATCGCGGTCCGCGGCCGGCCTTCCTTCCGGCGCTGACGGGACTTCTTCCAACAGCTGGAGGGCAAGACGTCGCGCGAGGTGAGCGACGGCCGTCTTCGCGACGGCTGCCGTCTCGTCAGGTGTCGTGCGCAGAACGAAGTTCCTGCCAGGCATGAAGGGAACTGTAGGCGCAGATCCGACCCTGCGACAACAATCGTTGTCCGGCGCCCTCTACAGTATGCGCTGCCGCCCCTCTCGAATGGAGGCGGTCACCATCGGAGGGGTTCTCGGCATGAGCGGAAGCGCTGGATCGCGCGTGGGCAGGTTCACCACCTGGACCACGCGCCGCTGGCTGCGTGTGGGCGTGGCCGCCTCGCTGACGGTTCTGACCCTGCTCGGGCTCACCGGAGCCTGGGTGCTGGGGCGCACCGCGGCGATCAGCGACGACCTCGTGAACGTCAAGTCGCCCGCCCTCACCACGGCCTTCCAGCTGGAGTCGGCGCTCCTCAACCAGGAGACCGGGATCCGCGGCTACGGCCTCACCGGGGCCTCCGTGAGCCTCGATCCCTACCGGCGTGGCCTGGCCGACCAGGCCACGTACACCGCCCAGCTCCGGGAGCTGCTCCGGGGCGAAGCGGACAGCCTGGCGGATCTCCAGAGCGTCCAGGACGCCGCGGACACGTGGCAGAAGCAGATCGCCCGGCCCATCGCCGCCGCACCGGTCGGTTCGCCCTCTCCCCTGGCCACCAGCCAGGCCACCGAGGGCAAGCAGGCCTTCGACGCGCTTCGCGTCGCACTCGGCGAGCAGCAGGAGCGGCTACGGACGGAGCGCGCACAGGCGGCCGACGACCTGCGGAGCACCATGCTGCTGCGCAACTGGGTGTTCAGCACGATCGCGGCCGTCATCCTCGTCCTCGCGGTCCTGGTCTTCGAGGGCCTGCGCCGGGGGATCACCGGACCTCTGGACAGGCTGGGCACGGACGCCCGCGTCATCGCGGCGGGTGACTTCGATCACCCCATCGTCGCGACCGGTCCGGCGGACCTGCGGCAGCTGAGTTCCGAGATCGAGTCGATGCGCCGCCGGCTCGTACGGGAGCTGGCGTTCACCGAGGAGGCGCGACAGCGTCTCGACGCCCAGGCCGCCGACCTGCACCGCTCCAACGCCGAGCTGGAGCAGTTCGCCTACGTGGCCTCGCACGACCTCCAGGAACCCCTGCGGAAGGTCTCCAGCTTCACCCAGCTCCTGCAGCGCCGCTACGGAGGCCGGCTCGACGAGCGGGCCGACCAGTACATCGACTACGCGGTCGACGGCGCCAACCGCATGCAGGTGCTCATCAACGACCTCCTGGACTTCTCCCGGGTCGGACGGGTCCACCGCGAACTGGAGAGCGTCGATCTCGAAGCCGTGCACGAGCGGACGCTGTCCTCGCTCAGCGTGAGCATCGAGGAGACCGGGGCGTCCATCACCCACGACCCGCTTCCGTCCCTCACCGCCGACAACACCCAGCTGGGCATGCTGTGGCAGAACCTCATCGGCAACGCCGTCAAGTTCCACCGCCCCGACACGGCACCCCGCATCCACGTCTCCGCCGAGCGGGACGGCGAGCTGTGGCGGTTCGCCGTCACCGACAACGGCATCGGCATCGCTCCGGAGTACGCCGAGAAGGTCTTCGTGATCTTCCAGCGGCTCCACACCAAGGAGGCCTACAAGGGCAGCGGCATCGGGCTCGCGATGTGCAAGAAGATCGTCGAGTTCCACGGCGGCGCCATCGCCGTGGACACCGAGCACCACGACGGGGCCCGCATCACGTTCACCCTGGCGACGCCCCGGCCCGCGACGGCGGAGCTCCTCGCCGAGTCGTCGACGGCGCGCGCGGAAGGGGACCAGACCCCGTGACCGTCTCCTCCACGGCCGCCGACGGCTACGTGGCCACCCACCCCACGTACCGCATCCTGCTCATCGAGGACGACGCGGCCGACGCCCTGCTCGTCGAGGAGCTGCTCTACGACACCGGGCTGGGTTTCGAGCTCACCACGAGGACCACCCTCGCGGCGGCCCGCGACGAACTCGCCGCCCGGACCATCGACTGCGTCCTCCTCGACCTGCACCTGCCCGACATCTCGGGGACCGAGGCCGTCGTCGCCGTCCGTTCCATCGCGCCGCACACCGCTGTGATCGTGCTCACCGGCCTGTCCGAGAAGCAGGCCGGAGCGGAGGCGATGACGGCCGGTGCCCAGGACTACCTCGTCAAGGGCCGGGTCGAGGCCGAGCTGCTCCACCGGACCTTGCGTTACGCCGTCTACCGCAGCGAGACCGAGCGGGCCGCCGCTCAGGCCCAGAAGACCCGGCTGCGCGCCGAGGAGAACGCCCGGCTGGAACGGCGCCTGCTGCCCCCGCCCATCCTCGGCACCTCCGCCGTCACCGTCACGAGCCGCTATCTGCCCGGGGCGGAGGGCGCGCTGCTCGGCGGGGACTTCCTCGACGTCGTCGAAGGCGACGACGGACTGCTGCACGCGGTCGTCGGCGACGTGAGCGGGCACGGGCCCGATGCCGCGGCCGTCGGCGTGTGCCTGCGCATCGCCTGGCGGTCCCTCGTCCTGGGCGGGCACCAGGGACCTGAGCTGCTGCGGCTGATGGAGCGCGTGCTCGTCGCCGAGTGCGGCACCGACATGCTCTTCGCGACCTGCACGATCATCACCCTCGACCAGAGGGCGGCGACCGCCACCCTCCATCTCGCCGGCCATCACCGTCCCCTCCTCACCACGGCCGAGGGCACCCGGGAGGTCCCGGCGACGCACGGCACGGCCCTGGGGCTCGTGCCCGAGCTCGGCACCTGGACGGCCACGGTCGTTCCCCTCCCGCCGGCCGGCGCGCTGACCATCTACACCGACGGCCTCTCCGAGGGGCACCACGGCTCGGGCCGTGAGCGGCTCGGTGTGGAGGGCCTTCTGCGGATCATCCACGAACTGCCCCCGAACGATCCGGCCGCCCACCTCGACCGCCTCATCAAGGAAGCCCGGGCGCTCAACGCGGCCCGGCACACGGACGACGTCGCCGTGCTCAGGCTCGACTGGAACACCGGTCACTGAACGGGGGCGGGGGCGCCGTCGGGCAGAGGCGTCGCGGGGCCGGGCGGCACGCGCTGCGGAGGCGTAGCGGGACGTACGGCATACGCCGCGGAGGTACGGATACGTGCCCGGGGCAGGCTCCGTACCCTGGGGGCATGCGTATGCGCCCCACGTTGAGCTGGACCCCCACCGAGGACCTGCCGCCGGGCACGACCGACCTGGAGCCGGTCGTCGCCGCACTGGACGCCGGCGGTGTGCTGGTGCTCAGTGGAGCGGGCATCTCCACCGAGTCGGGCATCCCGGACTACCGGGGCGAGGGCGGAAGCCTGAGCCGGCACACCCCGATGACGTACCAGGAGTTCACCGCGGACGCCCAGGCCCGCCGTCGGTACTGGGCGCGCAGCCACCTCGGCTGGCGCACCTTCCGCCGCGCCCTGCCCAACGCGGGGCACCTGGCCGTGGCCGCCTTCGGGCAGTACGGCCTGCTCTCGGGAGTGATCACCCAGAACGTCGACGGCCTGCACGGCACGGCCGGCAGTGACGGCGTCGTGGAGCTGCACGGAAGCCTGGACCGGGTGGTCTGCCTCACCTGCGGGGCCTTCAGCCGGCGCGTGGACCTCGCCCTGCGGCTGGAGGAGGCCAACGCCGGCTTCGCGCCGAGGGCGGCCCGCATCAACCCGGACGGCGACGCCGATCTCAGCGACGACCAGGTCGGGGACTTCCGTGTGCTGCCGTGCACGGTCTGCGGCGGGATCCTCAAGCCCGACGTGGTGTTCTTCGGCGAAGCCGTCCCTCCGCGGCGGGTGGAGCGCTGCCGTGAGCTGGTGCGCGAGGCGGCCTCTCTGCTGGTCCTCGGGTCCTCGCTCACCGTGATGAGCGGCCTCCGGTTCGTCCGGCAGGCGGCCGAGGCGGGGAAGCCGGTGCTGATCGTCAACCAGGATCCGACCCGCGGCGACCGGTACGCGGTCACCCGTGTGGCCCTGCCCCTGGGGGCGGCCCTCACCGGAGTGGCCGCCCGCCTGGACGTTCCCGTCCACCCGCACGGTGCGGAGGCCGGGGGAGGGGCGGGCGGCCAGTGATCAGGGGCGCTCAGCCGCCCTCGGTCGGCAGCCAGCAGCCGTGAAGGCCCAGGGGAACCCGGACGGGGATGCGGGCCCGTGCCACTGGCCCGGACGCCGGGTCCTCGGCGGGCATCACCAGGAACCAACTCGACCCGTCGGTGCGGTCGGTGGCGAAGGTGAGCCAGTAGCCGCGTTCCTCGGAGTCGGTGCCCGGCTCGGGCGCGAAGACGGGCTCCCCGACCGACAGGTCGCCCGCATCCCAGACACGGGCGGCCCCGGTCCGCAGGTCCTGGAAGCGCACGGCGTCGTACTCGCCCGAGAGCAGGTCCGTCCGTCCGGTCGAGGTGGCCAGCGCGGTGTGCCGGTGGCGCCGGCCGATGAGACGGTCGTCGATGCGAGGGAACTCCACTCGGGCGTCGTCCAGCAGGGTGCGGGTCATGCTGCCCGCCGCGGGGTCGATGCGGGCGCGGGTCAGACCACCTCGGACCGGGTCCTTCGCCGCCACCGGTGCACTGCCGACGGTCAGCCGGCTCCACTCCACGAAGTCCAGGACGACCGGGTCGTCCGCACCGGGCCCCTCGTCGTAGGCGTTCACGGTGTGCCACAGCCAGAACGCCTCGTCGGTCGCCCCGCGCGGCGGTCCGCCGTCGCGGGGGATCAGCACCACGCGGGTACCCCGCTCCGGCCGCCAGGCCAGAAACGAGCCGCCCGCCATGGCCGCGTCCAGATCGAAGAAGGCGGGGGCGAGGACCAGCACGGCGTAGCGGGCGGTCAGCGCCATGTCGTGGATCATCATCGGCTCGTCGACTCCCTCGACGGGGGTGGGGCCACGCGTCACGATGCCGTCGCGGTCGATGACCGACCAGGTCAGATACGGGGGCTCCAGGGCGTAGCAGAAGACCACCATCTCGCCCGTGACGGGGTCGATCTTGGGGTGGGCGGTGATCCCGGCAGGCAGAGCCCCATCGAAGTCCTCGGAGCCGAGGGTGTCGAGCCCGGCACCGATCCGGAACGGGCAGCCCGACTCGGCGAGCGCCAGCAGCCGCCCGCCGTGCCGTACGACGTTGATGTCGGGCAGATCCCGGAAGGTTCCCGCCAGCTCTGGTCCCACCTGCTCGGCGTCCGGCACGATCATCGACTCCAGGCCGCCCCACAGGGCGTGCCCGGCCCGTTCCTCGGCCTCCAGGGCGGGGGTGCGCACGAAGCGGTTGCGGTAGCGGGCGCGGCCCTCCGAGAGCCACACGCCGTGCAGCATTCCGTCACCGTCGATGGGATAGAGGTACGAGCCGATCGGCGTGAAGCGCGGATTGGGGCCGTTGCGCAGGTACAGGCCGTCCAGCGCGGACGGGATCTCGCCCGTCACCTCCAGATCCGCGGCGTTCACCTCCTCGGTCACCGGCGCGAACGATCCCAGCAGGTGGGGGACGCGAGCGGGGTCGAAACGGGGCGACGCGTGCGTGCTCACGGAACCTCCCGGAGCGGGGATGGGCCGGTTTCCCGCACCTTCCAGTGAAACGCGACACGGCGGATGGGGCCAGTGCCCCGGTCGGTCCGCCGCGACCCGCCACGGGTCGGGTCGCGGCGGCCGGCCGGGCTCCTCGTCGGTCAGGCGCGGGCCATCGGGCCGTATCGCCGGTGCGTGCTCAGCCGTAAGGGGGCCACGTACGGCACCTAGCAGGCGCGGCCGGTGACGGCTCCGGTGGGCTGGGTGACGTTCACGAACTCGGTCGAGTAGTTGCCCCAGAAGTCGGACGTGGTGATCGCGTAGACGCTGGTCTGGTACTCGACGTACACGGCCCAGGACTCACCCGGCTTGAGCGTGAACTCGGTGTTGTACGTGGCGCTGAGGGTGGTGTTGAGCTGCGTGCCCAGCTGGGCGGTGAGCACCTGGAGCGCGGTCGCCGAGATGTTCGTGCTCGTCTGGGTGGCGAGCGCGTACGTCACGCCGCTGCTGTACTTCGCCTCCACGCTGCCGGACTGGTTGCGGTAGCACTTGCCGCGCTCCTCCCACACCCGGCCCCGGCTGTGCACCGTGACCAGGGGGCCCGCGCCGCTGAGGCCGCCCCCGTGGACCGTGGGGATGCCGGGACCGGCGGGAACGGAGGGACGGACCGCGTGCCCGGTGACGACGACCTCGGGCAGGGTCGCGTCGATGGGCCGGCCGAGCGGCCCGTCGACGATCTCCACTCCCGGGCCGCCCGGATCGGACGGGCCGTTCCCCGGATCGCCGGGGTCGCCGTCGCCGGGGTTCCCCGAGTCGCCCGGGTCGCTGGGATCGTCGCTCCAGTCGCCGTCGTCGCCTCCTTCGCCGCCGCCTCCGTCACCACCCCAGTCACCCCAGTCGCCGCCACCCCAGTCACCACCGCCCCAGTCGCCGCCACCGCCTTCCTCGCCGGTGTCCTCGTCCTGGCACAGGGTGGATCCGTCACAGGCGTAGGCGGTGAAGGGGACGGCGACCGCCGGCACGCCGGTCAGGACGACGGCGCCGAGTACGGCCGTCGCCGCCATGGCTCTCAACTTCACAGGTTCTCCCAGGTCGGGGAATCGATCTGACGGCACGGGAGTCTTCCCGGCGACCCTGCCGCGCACAGCCGTAGAACTACGCAACCGACTACGGGGCACGGAGCACGGCGACGACGGTGACCGGGCGTCGAGGATCCCGGGTGGGCACGGCGTCGACGGCCGGGACGGGGGAAGAAGGCGAGAAGGGCACGCGACCCGCAGAAGGGCGCGAGAGGGGCGCGCGACCCGCTCCGACCTGCGTCGCGGGCGCCGGCAGACCGCTGTCAGTGGGGCCCGCTACCTTGATCGGAAAGCTGGGGCCGGGGATGTCCCGGGAGCGCGGTGCGACCCTGTCACGTGTGATCCGCGGCAGGGAGAGGCCACAGGGGAGAGGGGCGGTGTGCGTCGTGCCGTTACCGATGGAGGGCGGGGCACTGGCGGGGCGCGAAGTGGAGCGGGCGCGACTGGCCCAGGTGCTGGACGGGTTGGGACACGGCCGGGGGGCCGTGGTCGAGATCGTGGGGGAACCAGGTTCGGGCAAGACCCAGTTGGCCTGCGAGCTGGCCGACGAGGCGGCCCGGCGCGGGCTGCCCGTGCTCTGGGCCCGTGCGCTCCGCTCGGGCGACGAGCCGTACGAGGTCTTCCGCGACGTCGCGGAGGCCTCGGCGCTGCCCGAGGCGCCGTCCCCCGCTGGATGGTGCGAGCTGGTCCGGCGGAAGGCGGCCGGTGGCGTACTCGTGGTCGACGAGCTGCACCGGGCCGATCCCGCCTCCCTTGAGGTCGTGCTGCGGATGATCTCCTCTTCCTCGTCGCCCTCTCCCTCCACCCCCTTCGTCCTGGTGCTGGCGCACCGACCGCGGCAGAGTCCGCCCGCCCTGCTGCAAGCGCTCGACCTCGGCGTACGGAGAGACGGCGTGGTGCGGGTGCAGGCGGGGCCGTTGAGCGCGGCGGTGGCGGCGACGCTCGTCGACGCCTGGGCCCGTTCCGCCCACGTACCTCCCGGAGCCGACAGCCAGGACGCGGCGACGGCCCCGCCGCACGGACACTGGGACCGAACCTCCGCTTCGTCGGCCGCCCTGCACGCCGCCGCGCAGGGACTGCCGGGGTACCTGCGGCTGTTGGTCGCCGCCGGCTTCGACCCCGAGACGTGGCCGGACCGGGCGGGTGAGGACGAGCCCCGTCTCCTGCGCGAGGCGGCGCCCCTCCTCGGCGAGTTCGGCGAGCTGAGCGGACCGGCCCGGTCGGCCCTCCGGGCGGCGGCCGTACTCGGCGGGACGTTCGACCCGGTGGAGGTCGCCCGCGTGGCCGGGCTCCGTACCGGGGCCGGCCTCGACGCGTGCGCGGAGCTGGTCAGAGCCGACGTGCTCCGTCCCACGGGCCGGGGCCGGCGGCTGGCGTTCCGCCATCCGGTCGTCGGACACGTCGCGCACGCCGCCTGCGAGCTGTCGTTCCTGCCGGCCGCCCACCGGCGCGCCCTGCGCATCGCCACGGAGCGGGGCGCGCCCGCTGCGGAACAGGCCCGCCACGCCGAGCACCTGCTGCACACCGACGGTGTCGCCGTGGCCCGGGTGCTCGCCGACGGGGCCGCGCAGACGGTGACCAGCTCGCCCGCGATCGCGGCGCGCTGGCTGAGACTCGCCCTGGACGCACGGTCGGCCCGTGGCCGGCGGTCCGAGGAACGCGCGCGGTGGGAGCTGGCGTACGGCAGGGCGCTGATCGCCTCCGGACGTCTGTGGGAGGCCCGCGCCCTCACCCACGACCTCCTCTCCAGAGGCGCACCCCTCGCCGCAGGTCCGGGCGGCAGCGGCGACGCGCGCCCGGTCTCCGGACTGCTGCTCCAGGCGTACGCGGTCTGCGCCGACGCCGAGCGGCTGCTGTGCCGCTACGACGAGGCCGAGGCCATCGCCCGTACGGGAATGGAGCTGCTGCCCCGACCGCTGCCCGCCGTCCTGTCCGCCGAGGCCACCGAGCTGATCTACGCGTACGGGCTGGTGCACGTCCTGCGCGGCACGCACCACCGGATCCGGCCGCTGCTCGGGGAGGCCGCCCGGGCGCGCACCGAGGCAGGGCCCTCCACCGCGGCTGCGCTGGCGGTCCTCATCGCCTTCTGCGACACGTTCTCCGGCGACATCGCGCGGGCGGCACCCGAAGTCGCCCGCGGCGCCGCGCTGGTGGACGCCCTGCCGGACGGGGTGGCCGGCCGGACCCCGGACGTCCTCGCCCTCCTCGGCTGCGCGGAGCTGTACCTCGAACGCTTCCCGGACGCCCGCCGCCACCTCCAGCGGGGACTGGACGCGGCGACCGGGGGCGCGCAGAAGCACATACGCGCCCATCTGCTCCTCGGCCTGACCATGATCGACCAGTGGGCCGGCCGGCTCGACGACGCGGAGCGCCGGGCCACCGAGGCGGGGGAGCTGGCGCGCGCGGTCGGCGCTCCCGACGTGGTGACCCTGGCGACGGCGATGCGCGCGATGACGCTGGTCTGGTCCCGGGGGAGGCGGCACACCGAGGATGCGGTCGCGCTCGCGTCGAGGGCGGTGGACACCGCCGTCCTCGGCCGCGGCTGGTGGGCCAGCTCCGCCATCAGCCTGCTGGCGCACGCGCAGCTGCTCGGCGGGGACGGCGCGGGGTGCCTGCGGACGCTCCTGGACGGCGGGGGCGGTGACGGCCTGCCCGACGTTCAGCCCGCCTTCCGGCCCTCGCTGCTCGCCCTGATGGCGACCGCCACCCTGAGCCGCGGTGACATCGTGGGGTCCGAGGCACTGCTCGCCGACGCGCAGGCCGACGCCGGTCGCCTCGGTCTGGCGCTGCAGTGGGCGTGCGTCCACCGGGTGAGCGCCCAAGTGCGCGCGGTGCGCGGCGAACACGTCGCGGCGCTGGAGCTGTTCGAACGGGCGGCCCAGGGCTTCCGCGGCGGCGGGCTGCCCGTGCAGCACGCGTGGACGCTGGTCTCCATGGCCCCTGCGACCCTGGCCGTGAGCGGTCGGGCCGCGGCGCTGGACGTCCTGGCACGGGCCGAGGAGTTGGCCCGCCCCTGTGGTGCGGCCCTGGTCGCGGAGGAGGTGGCTCGGGTGCGCGCGGGGATGGGGGCGGGCCATCGGAAGGACGCGGGCCATGAGGGAGAGGCGGGCCACCGGATGGACGCGGGCCATGAGGGAGAGGCGGGCCACCGGATGGACGGGGACCCTGGCGTGGACGCGGACCGCCGGCTGAACCAGGGCCTCCGATCAGGCCCCGGCCCCGTGGCCGACGGGAACTCATCCGCCAGTCCATGGTCCGTCCCTCCCGCGCCGCCCCTCGAAGAGCGAGCCGTGGATCCCCGGTCCGTGGATCTCCGGTCCGTGCTGAGCGAGCGTGAGCGCGAGATCGCGGACCTGGCCGCCGAGGGACTGCGGTCCCGGGAGATCGCCGAACGTCTCTTCCTCAGCCACCGCACCGTCGACTCCCATCTGGGCAGCGCCTACCGCAAGTTGGGCGTCACGTCCCGTACCGCCCTGGCCAG
The DNA here is from genome assembly GCF_008042145.1 of Streptomyces sp. adm13(2018). Classification (GTDB taxonomy): domain Bacteria; phylum Actinomycetota; class Actinomycetes; order Streptomycetales; family Streptomycetaceae; genus Streptomyces. The sequence goes on along the minus strand of NZ_RDBH01000140.1, from coordinate 118,400 downwards.
GGCACTGGGCCCGGCTGTCCCCGGCTAGCGGCGCACGGGTACGAGGGTGGGCACGCCGATGACGCCCGGTCCGTGGGTGAGACCGGGCGTCGAGTGGGCGATCCGAAGGTCTCAGCGACGCCGGTGGTGGGCGTCGCTGGCCGAGGGCGGCGCGTTGTGCATCGCGATCGTGCTGAAGGAGACGCGGTCGCGACCCGCCTGCAGCCGGGCCTCTTCCTCGATGCGAAGCCCCTCGGCGGAATCGGTCCGATTCTGACTGCGCCTGAGGAGCGTGACGATCGACAGGAGGACCAGCCCGCCCAGGATCCCGAACAGTACGACGAACGCCATGACCATCTCCCCGTGTAGACCTGAGCCGAGTATGCACGCGCCCGTCGCAGGTGACTACTGTTCAGTTTCGACTCGGCCGGGATACCTCGCCGCCCGAACTCGCCGCACTGACTCGGCTGCTTCGCGGGACAGGAAGGCCTGGAACTCGCAAAATCACGGTGAGCCGCGCGGACAAAACGGATGTTTCTCCTATATTCCGCCTGTGCGAAACATTCGTGGAGTGAGTCGTCGAACGCTGCTCACATCGCTGTCCCTGGCAAGCCTTCCGCTGGCCTTCCGGGAGCCACCGGCCGCCCGGCGCGGCAAGGCCCCGACCCCGTTCCCCCAGCCTGCCGTCACCTCGCCCCGATCCGCCGCGGGGCAGTCGGCGCCGGTGACCGAGCAGACCCTCGACGTCCGGTTCACCGAGGTGTCCGTCCCGGGCCACGGGTCCGTGACGACCCGCGCGTACAACGGAGCCGTTCCCGGACCGACCCTGCGCGTACGGCCCGGCGGAGTGCTCCAGCTGACCCACGTCAACGGCCTCCCGCCCAACCCGCACCACGACGGCGGCCACAACGTCCCGCACCACCCCAACAGCTTCAACCTGCACACGCACGGCATGCACGTCTCCCCGAGCGGGGACGCCGACAACGTGCTGCGCGAGTTCGCCCCCCGCACCCAGGAGGAGGCCGACGCCGGGCGCCCCGAGCCCCGGTACACCTCCACGATCCACGTCCCCGACAACCACCCGGCCGGCACCTACTGGTACCACCCGCACCTGCACGGAGCCATCGCCGAACAGATCGTCGGCGGAATGGCCGGCGTCGTCATCGTCGAGGGCGACATCGACGAGGTCCCCGAGATCAGGGCCGCCGCCGACCTCGTCGTCTGCATCAACGAACTCAAGCCCAAGGACGGCCGGATCCCCGCCTTCACCACGGGCAACTGGGTGAACGGCGTCCCGTCCGTCTTCACCGTCAACGGCGCCGTCAATCCCACCCTCCAGCTGCGCCCGGGCGAAGTCCAGCGGTGGCGCCTGGTCGCCGCGACCGCCTTCACCGGCCTGCGGCTCACGCTCACGGGCGAGAGCGGCGGCTTGACGATGCACCAGATCGCGCAGGACGGCATCACGTTCCCCCGGGCCGTCGCGCAGGACCGGATCGAGATGGCCATGGGCAACCGCGCGGACGTCCTGGTACGCGGCGGTACCCCCGGACGCTACGAGCTGCATGCCGACGGGGTGACCGGCCCGCTGATGACCGTCGAGGTCACCGGAGCCCCCGTCGTCCCGCCGATGCCACTGCCGGACGTCCTGCCGCAGGGGCGTCCCTTCCTGGACGAGAACGCCGTGGACGCCGGCCGACCCGACCGGGAGGTGCTCTTCCACTCCGACGCACGCGTCTTCCCGGCTCCCTTCCCCAACGCCTTCCGCATCCTGGGGACGGGAGCGACACCTGCGGCCGATCCGAGCGGCGACCTCACGCGCGACACCGCCTACGGCCTGTTCGACCCGAACGTGGTCAACCACACCCTGCCGCTGGGCACGGTCGAACGCTGGACCGTCCGCACCGACGAGACCCTGCCGGCGCACAGCCACCCGTTCCATCTGCACACCAACCCGGTGCTCCTCACCCACCGCAACGGCCTCCGCCTCGACCCACCGGTCTGGCACGACACGATCGGCCTCTCCGGTGGCGCCCCGGGCGACTCGGTCACCTTCCTGGTCGCCTACGAGGACTTCACCGGCCGCACCATCGCCCACTGCCACCAGCTCCAGCACGAAGACCTCGGCATGATGCAGACCGTCGACTACGTCGCACCGTGACGCCCCAGCTCGGTTCCTCCCTCGCCCGAGGCCGCCCGGGCCGCCCCGGCCGTGGCCCCGGCCGCGGCGGCTCGTCTCCGACCGGAGGGCGGCGCGGGTCTTCGGGCCGTACACACCCCTCTCCTCGGGGATGCCGTGGAGGCTCTGGAAGAGGCTCAGAGCCGCTTCCAGACGGGGGCCGAACACGCCGTCGGTCGATCCGCGGTACAGGTGGAGCCGTCTGAGCCGGCGCTGGAGCTCCTCGACCTCCGGCCCGGTGCTGCCTCGCTTGAGGAGCTGCCTGTCCGGCTGCTCCGGCGGGGGCGTACGGCTCGGAGACGCGGTGGTGTCGGGCCGCGGGGCGACGGTGCGCGTCGGTGGTACGGACGGCCGCGACGTGGCCCCGGGCCCCGCGCATCGAGCCCGCGCGAGCGAAGCGAAGCAAGCCCCCTACCGCCCGGTGGTGCCGTCGAGCAGCTCGCGCAGGATGTCCAAGTGGCCGTTGTGGCGGGCCGTCTCCTCGATGAGGTGGTGCAGGATCCAGCGCAGGTCGACGTGGAGCCCGTTGCGGATGGTTCCCCGTGCCTTCGTGTCCAGGTCGTATCCGGCAGCCAACTCGCGGTAGCGGGCGCTTTGTTCGGCGTACTCGTCGAGCAGCTGCGTGAGCGGGAAGTCGACGGCGATCCGCATCTCGCGGTCGGGATCCTCGTCGGTCATGGGGGCCAGGTCCTCCTCCCCGAGGAAGATGACCTGGAACCAGTAGTACTCGACCCAGCGGAGGTGGTTGATCACTCCGCTCATGGTCATCAGCGGTGACCCCGGCAGAAGCGCCTTGCGGGCGTTCTCCGGGGAGACGCCTTCGCACTTGGCGAGAGCGGTGCCACGTGTGTAGTCGAGAAACGTGGAGAGCTGGGTGCGCTCGTCCCACGCGGGAGGTGTGTCGTCGATCTTTGTCATCGAGCGAAGCGTCCCCGAGGACGGTGACGCGTGTCGAGCGCTTTTGCCGTCGGCCGCGTCCCGCCTCCCGCTTCCCGCATTCCTGGGAGGGCGGGCGTCAGGGTCTAGAGAGGCCCGGCTGTGCCCCGTCCGGGATGGCGCCACCACCAGGTTTCGAGATCCTCGACGTCGGCGAACTCCACCGGAGCGGCGTAGGGGGAGCGCCCCGCGAGAGCGAGGGTGTCCGTGCGGCGGACGACGGCGTGCAGCTCCTGCACCGACGCCATGGCCGCGACCTCGTCGATGCCGAACGGGCAGCCCGCAGGGCCGCCGAGGAGGTTCTCGCAGCCGAACGAGTACCACAGGGCGATGAGGTCGCGGTCCTCCTCCTTCTCCGCCGCGACGGCGACGTCGCGGACGACGTCGATGAGGGGGACGGGGCGGAGCGGGGCGGAGTCGGGCCCCTGGAGTTCGCCGATGTCGACCATGCGTTGCCACAGACCGGTACCGGCGTCGCAGTACAGGAGGGGCGGCTGCACGTAGCCGTCCTCCAGCCACGACTGGTAGCCGTCGAAGTCGGGAGCGTCCTCGTCGTACGCGCGCAGCCCGGTGAACTCCGTCAGTGCGTCGAAGTAGGCGGCCCGTTCCGCGTAGTCGGGGTGTCGGTCCATCGGGAACCGGTACGTGTACCCGCAGCGCAGCAGGGTGTCCATCACGCGGAACTTGGTGAACGAGCAGTCATAGCCGCGCTCGAAGGCGTACAGGACGGCGATCTGGTCGCGGAGACCGGAGTCGTCGCCCTGGCCGTGCTGGTCCAGGACCCGGACCGAGTCCGCGACCAGATCCTCGATGAGATGATCGGACATTCCCGGGTTCCTTCCCTGAGCGTTCATGGGCCGTCGCGTCCACGGGCTGTGCGGTCCCGCCGGCCGGCCGCGGAGGAGCATCCGGCGTGGGGTGCGGCCCTCACCCCCGGAGAGCCGAACGGCCCGCCCCACACTCTGCCAGGGGCGGGCGACATGCGGGAGTCCGATGTGGACTCAGGGTCGACTGAGGTCGAGGGTGTCGGCGATCAGGGTGGGTTCGGTCTGAGGCGCGGCCGTCTCCGCTTCCCAGGGCGCGGGCGTGACCTGGTCGGTCCACGCGGCCAGTGCGTCGCCGTCGACGCATATGATCCCGCACGTGGCGGCGTAGTCGATGGCGGGTGCGGTGAAGGAGCTCGTGGTCACCATCACCGCCACGTCGGCCTCGTGAATGGTGAAGCAGGTGCCGCCGAAGCGCTGCAGATCCTGGGAGCCCACCCGGTTGTCCGGTCCGTAGTGCTTGCACTGGATGACGACACGCAGGCCGTCCGTGGTGACCGCGATGACGTCCGCGCCCAGATCCCCGGCGCCGCCGACCACCTCCACGGGGGTGCAGCCGTCCCTGGCGCACAGGGCGGCCACCGTGTGCTCGAAGCCGTCCGCGTCGACCCCGGCGTGGTCCAGGGCCTCCCCGTCGACGTCGGGAGCGGGCGGGGCGAGCGGGGCGGCGGCCAGGTCGTACCGCGGGTGGCTGCGCTCGTGCCCGCGGACCCAGAAGGACGCCACGCTCCTCTTGGCGGCGGAGAACCCCACCGACAGCACCGCGAGGGCCCCGAGCGCCACGAGGACGGCGGCGGCGACCCCCGAGCCGCGGCTGCCGGCGGTCTGGGCGGCCTTGAAGAAGAGCATCAGACCGGCGACACATATCCCCACGAGTCCGACGGCGAGCACCAGGTCGCGCCAGACGATCCCCTGGCTTCTTCTGACCGGATCTCTGTCCCAGCTGGTCGCGTCCATGCGAACCCCTCCCTCAATCACACGTCGACCTGCCGTTTGTCCGTGCCCGGGGCACCGAAACATGTGAGGGGGAGGGCGCTGGGCCGTTCCTCCGCGGCCCGAGTCGTCGAGTGCGTGGCATGATCGCCGTATGACGAACCTTCGAAAGGCTCATGCCGCGTAGACGGCCCGGCGCGCTCCGCGCGCAGAACTTGGCACTCCGAAACCTGTGGCGAACTGACGGCCCGTACGCAACCACCGCGGGTCGCCGTGCTTTCCGCGTGGACGGGCTCTCCGGACCGGCGATCGCCGCGGTCCTGCGAGCGGAGGCGAGCCGTCCACCGGACGAGGGCCTGAGCCCCGGTGACACCGCCGCCGCCCTGCGGTGCATCCGGTGGTTCCTGGCCCGCCCGGGCCGGTACCTGTACCCGGAGAAGACGGTGTGCGGTTGCACGGACTGCGAGCGAGGATCGAACCCGGCGGCAGCACGGGACGTCCTGACCCTCACCCTGTCCCGTCTCCCACGCCACGCCCGTCGGGAACTCGCGGCCCTGGTGACCGGACTGGACGAGCAACTACGCCGCAGAACCCTCCCCGACCCCTTCGCCCACCGCCAGCCGTGGCACAGAGCCGGCCCCTGGTGGCACGCGCGGATCCACCACGAGAGTCACCATCTGTAGGGGGGCGGGCTACGGCCGGCACCCGCCACGTCTCAAGCCCACACCGCTCACGCCCCACACGTCTCAAGCCCACACCGCTTCGACCACGGCGTGACCCGCCGAAGCCGCCTGCTCAGAGAACTCGTGGAGGCACGCGTGATGTTCGAGGTGCTCCTGCCGGTCCCAGCCGAGGTCACCGAACTTCGTGTAGATCGCCTTCCGCAGGGTGATCGTCGCTGCGCGCCGCGGCTCGTAGTCAGTATCCTGAGCGGCAGTGGGGCTGCGCGTGGTCCCACAGGTTGCGTGCCGTGGCAGAGCGGTCCAATGCGATCGCCGTGGGGGAGGGCCCCTCCACGGCGGGTGACGGAGACGGGGTGGCCTTGCCCCTGTCTGTCTCGCGGGTTCGAATCCCGTCGGCACCGCAACCGCCCTGAGGGCGGGGAACCCTCCCCGCGGGACCGTGAACTTCCGTCCTGTGCCCGCCCGGCACTTGCACAGGACCGCGACCGTCCGGCTTCGGCTGAGCGGCGCCCCGGTCCCTCAGCGGGTGACCGGCGGCATCCCCACGGGCAGCAGTTCCGGGCGTCGGGCGGTGCGGCCGTCGCCGGAGGAGCGGCCGCGGAGGCGGCGTACCAGCCAGGGGCCCAGGAACCCGGCGGCCCAGCGGAGTTCGGCGGCCGCCATCCGTACCCCGCCGGCGGTCGCGGCCGCGTCGGGCCCCAGCTCCAGGGTCCACGAGTCGTCACTGCCCGGCAGGCCCAGCGCGTGTGCGAGGGCCGCGGAGATCCGGTCGTGCCCCAGCGGGCTCGCGTGCAGCCGGTCCTCGGCCCAGAAGCGCGGATCGGTGGCGGCCGCGTGCGGAGCGGCCTCGGCGAGGGCGACGCCGTGCCGGGCCGCGGCCACGCGTATCCGGTCGTTGAGGGCGGCGATACGGGGAGCGACGGGCCGGGCGATGGGCACGACACGGGTGATGTCGGGGATCGTGACGGTCGCGACGCGCGTACCCGCACCGGTGAGCGCCGCGAACATCGCCTCGATGTGCGCGGCCGTCTCGTCCGGGTCGAACTTGGGCCGCAGCAGGTCGTTGACCCCGGCGATCACCGTGGCGACGTCGGGGCGGAGGGCGAGCGCGGGGCCGAGCTGCTCCGCACGCACCTGGCCGGCGAGCCGGCCCCGGACGGCCAGGTTGGCGTACCGCACCTCGGGGCTGACCGCCGCGATCCTCTCGGCGAGGCGGTCCGCGAAGCCGCGCAGCCCCGTGACGTCGTCCCCGTCGCCGACACCCTCCGTCTGGCTGTCGCCCAGCGCGACGTATCGCACGTACTGCCCGTTGCTCATGCGCCTACCGTTCCTCCCGCGACAACAGCGTGCCGCACCCGAAGCGCATGGTACTCAATAAAGTGAGTAGTCGTTCCGGTGGATATGCGGCGGGGAGGGTACGAACGGAGGCAGCGGATGTCGCCCGACGGCTGAGCCCCGCGGATCAGGCCGGGATGCGCGTGCCCGCGCCGCTTACCCTGATCCGCCGGTCACCCGCCCGCAGCTCCACCGTGAGCACCCCCGGACGTCCCATGTCCTCGCCCTGGTGAAGGGTGAGCACGGTCGCCTCCGGTACGAGCCCCAGCTCACGCAGGTACGCGCCCAGTGCGGCCGCCGCCGCCCCGGTCGCGGGGTCCTCCACCACTCCGCCCACGGGGAACGGGTCGCGGACGTGGAAGGTGTCCGCGTCAGCACGCCACACCAACTGCACCGTGGTCAGGTCGAGCCGGTGCATCAGGGCCTCCAGGCGGGCGAAGTCGTACGCCAGGTCGGCGAGACGCTCCCGGGTCGCGGCGGCCACGACCAGATGGCGGGCGCCCGCGAAGGCGACACGGGGAGGAAACGCCGGATCGAGGTCGCCGGCCGGCCAGTCGAGGGCGGCGAGCGCCTCGGCCAGATCCTCGGGCGCGATGTCCTCGACGTGCGGCTCGACGCTGGTGAGCGTGGCCCGCAGCGTGCCGTCGTCCTGCCGTGTCACGGTGACCGGCACGGTCCCGGCGCGCGTGGTGAACACGAGGTCCCCCGGCCCGACGCGCTCACCGAGGGCGACGGCCGTCGCGACGGTGGCGTGGCCGCAGAAGGGCACCTCCGCCTTCGGGCTGAAGTAGCGGAGGGTGTACGCGGCGGAGGAGGCCCCCGTCATGAACGCGCTCTCGCTGTAGCCGACGTCGGCGGCGATCGCGAGCATCTCCTCGTCGCTGAGCCCGGCCGCGTCGAGGACGATCCCGGCGGGATTCCCTCCCGCGGGGTCGTCGGAGAAGGCGGTGTAGTGCAGGACCTCGGGGGTTTCCGGTACGGAGTTCACGCACGGGCAACCACGCACGGCCCGGCGTGATTCCCCGCGTCGCGACGCTCCTCCTCATGGTCGGCCGAACAGCTTCCGTCCGCCGCTGATGGACCGCGAAGATCGGGGTACACGGTCGGTCATGTCGACGAAGACCGAACGCCTCAAGTCCCTGCGGGCCGTACGTCAACTGCGGGCCGTACGTCAGCTGCGGCGGGTCCGCGGCTTCTACTCGGCCGGCGTGCTCCTGTGGGCGGCAGCCGCCGTCTGGACCGGATGGACCCATCCGGGAACCCGCCAGATGTGGGTCGCCCTGCTCCTCCTGGGGGTGTTCGTCGGTCTGCTCGCCACAGCCTCCGTCTGGCTGCGACGACTCCAGACCGCCCCGGGCGACATGCCCGCGCACCACGCCGCCGCCGGCCACGCGCGCGTGCTGCCCTCCGCGACCCTGGGCCATGCCCGTACCCATCACGCCGCCTCGTGACGCGTGACCGCGCCACACCACGTCAGCCCTGAGACCGACACCACGACGTACCGAATGATCACCGGATCCGGATGCCATGTCAGTGGCCATCCGGAGCACCGCCATCACGGAGGATGAGGGAAGCACCGCGACGCTCGTACTCCGTCCCACGCGAGGAGCTTTCATGACCACCTTCGTCATCACCGTTCCCGGCACCTTCACGTCGGCCATCACCGACGCCGAGCGCGCCGCCCTCGAACGGCAGCTCTCCCCCCAGCACACGGACGTGAGCGAGAGCGAGGGCGTGAACCTGCTGACCCTGAACGAGGACGGCACGTTCGCCATCCGCCTCGAGGTCGAGTCGACCGACCGCTACGAGGCGAAACTGGACGCGACGAGGCTCGTGTCGGCCGCGCTCCGGGAAGTGGGCATCGCGGAGTCCGACGCCGCACTCGCCCCGCCGGCCGTCACCGGGCAGGAAAGCGACCTCTGACATGCCGGGGCGGGCGGCTCCGGAGCACGCCGGGCGGCGCCAGAAGTTGCTGGCGATACGTCAGGGAGAGTCGCTGCCAAGTGAGTTGTCGTGGAGGCCCGCGCCCTGGCTCCCGATGATTCCCCGCGCGGAAGCATGAAACATTCGCCGTGGGTCGGCGCGTCAAAGAGGTGAGAGTACCTATGACTTCCGACTCCCTGCGAGGAATCAGCTCATGAACCTTTCCCTGCCCCGTGCGGCCACCACCGTCGCCGTCGGCCTCGCCTCCTTCGTCGGCGTCGCCGCGGCCCCCGCCGCCGCGGACACGCACACCTGGCGGAACGTCAGCCCGGCCGGCAGCCACGACAGCGTGCTGTTCGACGTCGAGACCGCCGGCGGCGCGACCTGGGCCGTCGGCGCGCGCAGCGACGCGACCACCCGTCCCTTCGCTCCCGTCGCGCTGCGCTGGACCGGCACCCGCTGGCAGGCGCCCCCGCAGCCCGCCGAGCACGGCCGCCTGGACGACCTCGCGGTCGGGGCACCCGACCAGGTGTGGGCCGTCGGCACCCGGAACGAAGCGGTCGGCGAGGACGACTGGGACCGGGGGCGCGCCCTGCTCCAGCACTGGAACGGGAAGGCATGGCGCGCGGTCGAGCTGCCCTTTCCCAAGGGTGCGCAGGACACGTCGCTGTCGGCCGTCGACGTGGACGCGCGCGGCAGGGTCTGGGTGCACGGCGGGTACACCGACGCGTCGGGCGAGTACCTCCCGGCCCTCTTCCGCGGCAGGGCCGACGGCAGCGGCGGCTGGAGCCGGCTCCCCGCCGACACCGGGCTCACCTGGGTCTCCCAGCTGGAGGTGGGCCCCGACGGCGTCGCCCTCGCCATCGGAGACGGCGTCTCACGGTTCGACGGCAGGGCGTGGACCAAGCAGACGCTGCCGAGCGAGCTCGACGGCGCCATGTACGACGGCATCGAGCGGCGGTCCGCGAACGAGATCTGGGCCGTCGGCCACATCCGGGACGAGAACCTGTGGCGCCGCCCCGTCGTCATCCGGTTCGACGGCCGGACCTGGTCCGTCGTCCGCACCCCCGCCGAGACGGGCCAGCTGTTCGACCTCGCCTTCGACGGCTCCGGCCGTCCCGTGATCGTCGGGGAGACCATGAACCCCGAGGTCAACCCGGCCGGGAACTACATACTGACCCTTGGCCCCGACGGCCGGCTGAAGCGTACGGAGAACCCGCGCGGAGCCGGATTCCTCTACGGCGCCACGACCGACGAGGCGGGCCGCGTCTGGACGGTCGGCGGCGCCGAGGGGGCCGAGGGCGGCATCTCCCCGTCGTCGTACGCGGGCATCCGGCGCTGACCGTACGCGAACCCGCGAGCCGGGGACCGGACTGACCGTCCACGAGGCAACCTCGCCGTCGTCGGTGTGCCCTGCACGCTTCCGCCCGGGGTCGTGAGCCAGGATCTCCGGGTGAGACCGACTCGAGCAGGGGAAGACGCCCGCGGGGCGGCCGGCGGGCGCGACGGCGGCGGAGCCGGGCCGGCCTGGGCCGTCCTCGTCACGGGTTTCACCCTGGGGGTGCTGGCGCCGACCCTGCACAACGCCACCCTGCCCCGCGCCGCCGCCGACATCGGCATCGACGTCCGGGGCCAGGACCTCGCCCAGGTACTCGTCGTCTGCGCTTCCCTGGCCGGGCTCTTCTGGGCGGGCCGGGCGGCGGACGTGCACGGCGCACGCCGCGTCGTCCTGTGGTCGTTGCCCGGGACGTGCCTGGGCGGTCTGCTCCTGGTGACGGCGGTGAGCCCGGTCCTCTACGGCGTGGGACTGGCCGTGGAGAGCGCCGCGATCATGGGCGTGGTGGCCGGGTACGTGGCCTCGGCCCCCGTACTCCACCCGACCGGGCGCCTCAGCCGGGTCGTCGGGGTCTCCTTCACGGCCCTGGCGCTCGCGCTCGCCGCGGGTGTCGCCCTGGTGCTCGCCGTCGACGGGGCCGGGAACTGGCGCATGGCGGAGGGGCTCCCGCCCCTGCTCGCCGCGGGCCTCTTCCTGCCGGCCGTCCGCACCATGGTGGACGAACGGCCGCCGACGAGGCCGCCACCGCGTGCGTCCACCGCCTTCGCCGTCGGCGGCCCCGTCGTCGTACTCCTCGGGGGCCTCCTCCAGGCCGCTCCGCTGCGCAGCTGGCTGGACGCCGGAGTGGTCACCCTCCTCGCGGGGACACTGGCGCTGCTCGTGCACTGCTGCTCGCCGGGCCGAGTTGGCCTCCGGGACCGGCCGCGTCAGCGGCGGCAGGAGCGGCGCGCATCCGCGGAGTCGCGCTCGCGCGTCGGCGCGGCCGTCCTGGCCGGGGGCGTCTGGGGGTTCGCGCAGTCGGCGCTCGCGACGGTGCTGCTGGTCCTGCTGACCGACCGGGGCGGCGCCCAGGGGGAGGCGCTGGTGGCGTGGGCGGGGTTCGGTGCCGGCTTCGCCGTCGCCGGGCTGTACGCGGCCCGCAGCGGAATCGGGGTGCGCCCCGCGGCGGCGCTCGGGCTGACCCTGGCGGCCGTCGGCGTGGCCGTCCTGCCGGTCCTTCCGCACGGGCACAGCACGGCGGCCACCGTGTGCGCGGCTCTGCTCTCGGTGCTGGTCGGCTTCGGGGTCATCCTGCCCCAGGTCCCCGTCGTCACCCGCTATCTGGTGGAGCTGCCCACGTCGGGGCGCGGTGTGACGGCCACGGCCTATCCGGCCTCCGTGGTCCTCGGCGGGGCCGCCGTCACCGGGATCCCCTACGAAGCGGTGATCGCGCCCGCGACCCGGGACGGCATCCTGGAGCTGCTGTGGATCACGGTCGTCGTCCTCGCCCTGGGCGCCGTCCTGCTGGGACGCTCGGCCGTCGCCATCGCCGTGGCGGGCGGGGCCGTCGCCCAGTACGTGCTGGTGACGGTGGTCAGCGAGGAACGGTACGCGCAACGCCCCCTCTCCCTCGCCGCGTTCGCCGGGACGGGCGTGATCGTCGGGCTCGCCGTCTGGACCCGCGGGCGCCAGAGCGAACGCCTGGCCCGGGCGCTGGCCGCCGCGACCGCCCTGCAGCAGGCGGTCCTACGGCCCCTGCCGGACCGGACCGGGGAGCTGGAGACGGCCGGCCTTTACCGGCCCGCCACCGCCGACACCGGCATCGGGGGAGACTTCTACGACGTGGCGCGGACCCCGTTCGGTACGCGGGTCCTCATCGGCGACGTCCGCGGCAAAGGCCTCCCGGCGGTGCAGACGGTCGCCGACATCCTGGGCTGCTTCCGCAGCCAGGCCCACGAGACGGAGGGCCTCACCGAACTCGCGGCCCGTCTCGACAGGCACCTGGCCCGCGCCGCGCTGTCTAGGCAGGACGGCGAACTCTTCGCCACCGCGCTCCTGCTGGAACACCGCGACGGCAGCGACCACCTCCACGCACTGAACTGCGGCCATCTGCCTCCCCTGGCCGTCGGCCCCGACCACGACGTCCGCGAAGTGCCGCTGCCCGCCCTCCTTCCCCTGGGGTTCGGCGGTCTCGATCCGCACACCGTCCCCTCCCCCGTACGCCTCGACCTCGCCGACGACACCGTCCTGATCCTGCACACCGACGGCCTCAGCGAGGCCCGCAACGCCGCCGGCGCGTTCTACCCCGTGATCCCGCGCCTGCTCACGGCCCCGACGAGCCGGCCGCGCGATCTGATCGCCCACCTGATGACCGGCCTCGCCCACTGGACGCACGACACCGGCGACGACATCGCCCTCATCGCCCTGACCAGACGCACCGATCCGCGACGGCAGTGAGGGGGGAGGGAGGCATCGACCGCGTCCCCGTCCGCCGCCGTCGTTCCGTCCGGGCTCCCGTGGTCCGTCACGCCTCCGGAGCCTGGGGCCCGTCGGGGCGGTCCGCGCCGGCCGGAACCTCGCGGACCGTGACGAGGCCGGTCAGGCCGGAGATCTCCAGTACGGGCAACAGGAGCCCGGTCGCCAGGAGTTCGACGTGCTCGGCGTGCGCGAAGAAGACGCTCAGGGCCGCACTGTCGAGGTACTCGACCTCGGTGAGGTCGACCACGACCCGGTCGGGGAGGGCCTCCAGGGCGGACGCCAGGGCACCGGAGTTGCTCATGTCGATCTCACCGACGGCCTTCAGCACCGTGGGGGCGTCGGGCCGCTGTCTCGACGTGAGGGTGAGAGGCGTGGTCATGGGGTGATCCTCGTATACATGTCGGCTGTGGTCCCGGTCGGCCCGGGGACGATGGTGACCTGGTGCATCAGGGCACGCATGAGCTTCACGCCCCGGCCGCGGAGCGAATGCGCCCCGGGTGCCGGTGTCTTCCAGCGGCCGGTGTCGGTGACCGTCAGCCGCAGTGTGGTCGCCGTGGCCTCCGCCCGCAGGTGCACGGCGTCACCGGGCGCGTCCCGGTGGCCGTGCTCGATCGCGTTCGCACATGCCTCTCCCGCCGCCACCAGCACGTTCTGCGCGGTCTCGGAGGGCAGCTCGCACTCCTGGAGCCAGCCGCGCACCGCCTGGCGTACCGGCGCGAGCTGCCCGGACTCGGCGGGGAACGTCATGCTCAGCGGAGCGGGACGGCGGTAGAGCAGCAGGGCGACGTCGTCGTCGTAGCCGTCCTCCGGCGCCAACTCCCCCATCAGGCCCCCCGCCAGCAGATCCAGGTTCTCGTCCCGGCCGTCCCGGAGCGCTCGCCCGGCCTTCTCGATGCCCCGGGTCAGAGGGACGCGGCGGCGTTCGACGAGGCCGTCGGTGTACAGCATCAGGGTGGAGCGGGCCGGGATCACGTACACGGCCGACGGGCGGGGCCGGCCCACCGCGACACCGATCGGACGGCACCGGCCCTGGTCAAGGAGACGGGTGGTGCCGTCCGGGAGGGCCAGCAGGCCCGGAGGATGACCGGCACTGGAGTACGTCAGGTTGCCCGCGCCGTCCAGCACCCCGCAGAACACGGTGGTGCAGAAGGCCCCGGGGATGCCGGTGGAGAACTGGTCCAGAGCCGACAGCGCCTCCGCGGGCTCCGCGCTCTGCATGAGCAGCGCCCGGCACGCGCTGCGCAGCTGCCCCATCGCCGTGGCGGCTGCGAGACCCCGCCCGACGCAGTCCCCGACGACGATGCCGGTCCGGCCGTCGCGCAGCGGGAAGGTGTCGTACCAGTCGCCGCCGACCTTGAGCGGTCGGCTCGCCGGCTCGTAGCGGACCGCGAAGCCTTCGGGCACCTGCGAGGGGCCGAGGATCGACTCCTGGAGCGCGATCGCGGTCCGGCGTTCCTGGTCGATCTGGTGGGCACGGGTCAGGGACTGGGCGAGGTGTCCGCCCAGGAGGGACAGCGTCAGCTCCTCCTCGCCGGTGAAGGGACGGTCCCGAGCGGGCGTGACCCGGAGGAGCAGCAGGCCTTCGGGGTGCTCCAGCAGGATGCCCGTACCGGCGTCGGTCGTGAGGGGGGTCAGCGGGGGCTGGTCCCGCAGGGCGGACAGAAGCCCCCGCGACGCGGCGCCGGGCTCCGCCCCGTCGCTCTCCTCGTGGTTCTTCTCTTCCCTGACGAGGGTGGGCACACCGTCGTCGGTGAACACGACGGCCGTGACGCGCCGGGCCTGCCACAGATCCCGCAGCGCGCCCAGGGCGCGGTCCAGTACGTCCGTCGGGCTCACGGCCCGGGACATGCGGGCGGTGACGGCGGCCAGCGCGCTCTCGCGCAGGCCGGCGTAGTGGTCCGCCGTGACATCGCGGAACGTGCCCGCGAAGACACGGCGGCCGGTGTCGGGGTCCTGGAGCCGCGTGCCCGCGACGCTCACCCAGACCCGGTGCCCGTCGCGGTGGGTGAGCGGCAGCGTCGAAGGCCCCGGGGAACGGTCCGTCGTCGTCAGCCGGGCGAAGGCGGTCTCGACCTCGCGCCGCTCTTCCGGGGCGGTCTGCGCGTCGGGCCACCACGGGGGAGCGGCAGGATAGGGGAGACCCTCCGGCCCGTACCCGAGGATGCCGGTGAAGGCGGCGTTCAGCTCGACGACCGCGCCCGTCTCGTCGCAGACGAAGAACGCCTCCTGCAGGGAGTCGACGAGCGCGGTCCGCCAGCGCGCGTGGTGGTTGCGCAGCCGTCCGAGCTCCACATGGGCGTGTACGCGGGCCAGCAGCTCGCCGGCCGCGAAGGGTTTGACGAGGTAGTCGTCGGCGCCCGCGCCGAGCCCCTCGACGGACGCCTCCTGGCCGGCGCGGGCGGACACCAGGAGGACGGGGACCGCGGCGGTACGCGGGTCGGCGCGCAGGGCGCCGACGAGTCCCAGTCCGTCCAGGCGGGGCATCATCACGTCGCTGACGACCAGGTCGGGCGTGTGGGCGCGGATCGCCGCGAGTGCCTCGAGCCCGTCGTTCGCCGTACGGACCGCGTAGCCGGCGCCGGACAGGAGCCGTACGAGGTACTCACGCATGTCGGCGTTGTCGTCCGCGACGAGGACGTGGGAGACGACGGGCGCCGCCGGGGCTTCGGCGCCCGCCGGCCGCGCGGTGGACCCGGCGGAGCCGGGCGGGGCGGGCGCGGAGTCGGGCGTCTCGCCGAGCCAGCGCATGGCCTCCAGGACGTACGGCTCCGCCGCACTTCCGGTCGCCTGTGTCGGGCGCGTTTCCGCCCGTACGTCCGCCGGGGCCCGTACGCCGGCCGAGGCCGGCCCGTCAGCCGAGTCCGGTCCGTCCGCCGAAGCCCGTACCTGTGCGTCCGGAAGAACCACCGCGTCCGCCGGCAGGTGCGCGGCGCCGAGGGGCAGGCGGATCGTGAAGCTGCTTCCCTGTCCCTCCACGGACCGCGCGTCGAGCGAACCGCCGTGCAGGGCCACCAGCTCCCGGGCGAGCGCGAGCCCGATGCCGCTGCCCTCGCCGGAGCGCGCGCGGCTGTTCTCGACGCGGTGGAAGCGTTCGAACAGGCGGGGCAGTTCGTGGGCGGGAACACCCACGCCGGTGTCCGTGACGCTCACCACCGCCTCCTCGCCCTCGGCCCGCACCGACACGTCGATCGTCCCCTCGAAGGTGAACTTCAACGCGTTGGACAGCAGGTTGAGCACCACCTTCTCCCACATGTCCCGGTCGATGTACACCGCCGCGTCCAGCGGGGCGCAGTCGACCCGGAAGCCCAGCCCCGCACGCTCGACGGCCGAGCGGAACACACTGGTGAGGTCTGCTGTGACCGTCCCCAGGTCCACCCGCTCGTAGCGGGCCCGCATGCGCCCCGCCTCGATGCGGGAGAAGTCCAGCAGGGTGTTGACGAGCTTGCCCAGGCGCAGCCCGTTGCGGTGGACCATGTCGAGCTCGGCGCTCATGGCGGTCCCCGCATCGGCGGCCAGGGCGCGCAGCTCCTCCACAGGGCCCATGATCAGGGTCAGCGGGGTCCGGAACTCATGGCTGATGTTGGCGAAGAAGGCCGTCTTGGCGCGGTCGAGTTCGGCGAGCTGCTCCGCCCGCTGCCGCTCGGCCCGGTAGCTCCGGGCATGGGAGATCCCGGCGGCGAGGTAGCCCGCGACGAGTTCGAGGAAGGCCCGGTAGGTGTCGTCGAGCGGCCGGTAGCGGTTCAGGCCGACCACCAGGAAGCCGTACGGGGCGGTGCCCTGCCCGAGCAGGGGGAGGACCAGGGCGTGCGTCGCCGGGGCGGGCCACGCTCCCGCGGGCAGGTCGGTGTGCGCCGGACCGTCCAGCGCGACCAGCGCCGGAGCCTGCTGCCCGGGCCCTTGCGGCGGCCAGGGCGCCGAGGCGTCGGAGGCCTCCAGCCGCGGGGGAGCGGCGGGGTGTCCGGCCGCGATGCCGCTGGCCGCCGCCAGCCGGGCCGAGCCGTCGTCCTCGAAGAGGTACGTGAGGGTGAAGGGCAGGTCCTTGTCGTTGCGGTCCAGCTGTCGCCCGGCGAAGGCGACCATCTCGCGCTCGGTCAGCAGCGCACGGGGGTCCGAACCGAGGTCGCGCAGCGTGCTCATACGGCGCTCGGCGATGATCCGGTCGGTCTCCTCGCTGACCACGCAGAGCACACCGGCCACCCGGGCCTCGTCGTCGTGGAGCGGGCTGTACGAGAAGGTGTGGTAGCTCTCCTCCGCGAAGCCGGAGCGCTCCACGAACAGCAGCAGCCCCTCGTCCCAGGTCGCCTCGCCGCCGGCGAGGACGTGCTCGACGCGGTGGCGGACGTCCTGCCAGATCTCGGCCCACACCTCGCTCACCGGGCGGCCCAGAGCCCAGGGGTACTTGCCGCCCAGCGTGTCGCGACGGTAGGCGGCGTTGCAGAAGAACGTCAGCCGCGGACCCCAGGCCATCCACATCGCGAACCGCGACGACAACAGGATGCTCACCGCGGTGCGCAGACTCTGCGGCCAGGTCTCCGGCGCGCCCAGGGGCGTGGCGTCCCAGTCGACCGCCGAGAGGTCCCGGCCGATCGCCTCGTCGGCCGCGAACACCTCGTGCACCGGGGTCCGCGGGGTCCGGGTCTCGTCGCTGTCATCGCTCACGGGTGGCCGACCTCCTGTGTGCGGGCGGGCACGCCCCTGCTTCTCGGATCCCGGCGGTCACGGCCGGGGACCGGTGTTCTCCCGGGCCGTGCCGTGGCGCGTCGGGACGGGATGGCCGGCCGCGGCGTGCCGCGGGGGCCGGGCACCGCGAGATCGTCGCATGATCCGTAGGATAAGCCTGCAATTGCACAGACTGGTGTGGGTACACGGTTCGCGTGGCAGAGTTTCCCCGGCCACTGCACAGGCGGTACCGCACCCGCGCCATCCGTACGCCCTGAGCCGCACAGGAGATCCGGTGACCAACCACGTCCTCACCGTCAGCACGCAGGACGACGCTTCGGGTGCCCGCGTCCTCGTCGTGAGCGGGGATCTCGACTACCACTCGGCTTCGCTCCTCTCCGGCGCCTTCGAGGAGCAGGGATTCGCTCCTGGAACGCGGTATGTCCTCGACCTGACCGAGCTGATGTACTGCGATTCCACCGGCATCACCGTCATGCTCAGCGCCTACCAGCGGGCGCGGGCCGCCGGGTGCGCGCTGGAGATCGCCGGGGTGAACGACGACCTGTCGCGCGTCTTCCGAATCATGGGCCTGGACCAGGTCTTCACCCTGGTGCCGACGGTGGAGGAGGCCCTCGGCCGGCCCACCTCCTGAGGACACGGGCGGGACCGTCAGCAGGGCGGGCCCGTCACGCGCGCGGCCATGAGCGCGACATCGTCCTCGCCGTCCGGGGGGAACGCGGCCAGCAGCCCCTCGCAGATGTCCTCCACGTCGGTGGGCAGCTCGCCGAGCGCGCCCGCCAGACGCTTCAGGGAGGCCTCGATGTCCTCGTGACGGCGCTCGATCAGCCCGTCCGTGGTCATGACGAGCACGGCGCCCGGCTCCGCCGCCACCTGGACCGGGGCCGGCTGCGGAAGCCCCAGGCCCAGGAGCGGACCGTGGTCGTGAATGAAGCGCACGCCGCCGTCGGGGGAGCGGAGCAGCGGCGGCAGATGGCCCGCGTTGGAGATGTGCAGCGTCCCGGTGCTCGCCTCGATGAAGACGATGCAGAGGGTGAGCGTGAGGCGGGCCTCCACGGCGGCGAGCAGGTTCTCCACCCGCTCGAGGATCGCCTGCGGCGAGTGGCCCTCGATCGCGTAGGCCCGCAGGGCGTGCCGGACCTGTCCCATCAGCATGGCGGCGTCCAGGGAGTGCCCCGCGACGTCGCCGACGGCCAGCAGCAGCCCGCCCCGGGTGGGCAGGGCCTCGTAGAAGTCGCCGCCGATCTCGGCGTGCTCACTGGCGGGCAGATAGCGCACCGCGAGTTCGGCCAGGACGGACCGCGGCAGGGAGTCAGGAAGGAAGCTCCGCTGGAGGGTCAGGGCCAGGTCGTGCTCCTGGGTGTAGCTGCGCAGGGCTTCCAGGGCGAGTGCGCAGGCCTGCGCGAGCTGGGTGAGGAGCTGGGAGTCGTCGGGGGTGGTGACCGCGTCGGCGGGGACCACGAGGCAGACCGGCGGCCGGCCCGGCTTGGCCCGCGCAGCGGCCACGACGAGTCCGCTTCCCGCGTGTTCGGCGGGGAAGCCCGGCCAGGCGTCGGCCTCCATCGAGAAGAGGCGCGAGCCGGCGCGGTCGCCGAGGGATTTGGCCAGGGACAGCTTCCGTACGTCGACGAGGGCGCCGCCCTCCGGCACCGGCTCCCCGTCCTCGGCGACGCCGGGGAGGACTCCGGCGGGCCGGCCCGGGCCGCCCTTCCCGGTCGCCGAGAGGGGGTCGCCGTGCGGGGAGACGAGAGCAGCGACGGCGGTGGTGCCCAGCACGACGGCCGCGCCCTCGGCCGCCGCCCGGGCGACCTCGGCGGCGTCCTCCGCGCTGTAGAGCTGGAGCGTGGCCTTGTTCAGGTGCAGCAGGCGGTCGGCGAGCCGCTCGGCCCGCCGACGGGCGCGGGCGTAGCGCAGGGTGGCCCCGACCGTCGCGAGGAGTTCGTCGGGAGCTATCGGCTCCGTCAGATAGGCGTCCGCACCACGGTTGAGGCCCTGGGTCCGGTCGGTGGTGGTGATCGCGGACGCCGAGACGTGGATGACGGGGAGCGCCGCGGTCGCCGGGTCGCCCTTGATCCGCTCGCACACGTCGAAGCCGGTCATGTCGGGCAGGCGCACGTCGACGATCGTCACCTCCGGCAGGGACGCCCCGGTCCGGAGCATCGCGAGCGCCTGGGTGCCGTCCTCGGCCTCGACGACCTCGTGGCCCGCACGGGACAGGGTCGTCCGCAGCACGTAGCGGTTCGTCGGGTTGTCGTCCACGACCAGGACGGTCGCGGTGGAGTTGTCCGAGTAGTCCGGACTGGACGGATCGGGGATCACGCGGTGGTCTTTCATCTCTCGGGGGCGGCGTCGTCCACCGGGGTCGTCCGGCCGGTGGGGGACGGAGCGAGGCCCAGGGCGAGCAGGATGCGCTCACGGGTCAGGTGCGTCTTGCTCAGCACGGACCGCGCGTGCGTGAGCCGGGTGCGGTCCACCTCGCCGGGATCGCTGGAGGTCAGCACCACGACGGGGATGCGGGCGGTCAGCGGGTCCCGGGCCAGGGCCGTGAGCAGCGCGTACCCGTCGGGCGGGGGCATCACGAGGTCGACGAGGATCGCGTCGGGCGGGGAGCCGCGGACGACGTCGAGCACACGGGCGCTGTCCGCGATCTCCGTGACGTCCTGGGCCACGCTCGCCAGCGTCGGGCGCAGCAGGTCGAGGAAGGTCGCGTCGTCGTCCACGACGACCAGCGAACCCAGCGCCGCCGACGCTCCGGCCTCCGGCTCCCCGGGCCCCCCGCGCCCGGCCGGATCCCCGCCCTGGGCGTCGAGACGTGCGGGGATCTCCACCCGGACGACGGTTCCCTCGCCCGGTGCGCTGCTCAGCGAGAGCGTGCCACCGAGGATCGCGGTGAGCTTGCGCGCGTACGGCAGTCCCAGTCCGGTGCCCGAATGCCCGCGCTGATGCGTCCCCCGGACCTGGTAGAACTCCTCGAAGACCTGCTCCTGCTCGTCCACGGGAATGCCGATGCCGGTGTCCGTCGTGGTGAAGGCGAGCCAGCTCGCCCCGTCCCGCTCCTCGCACTCGACGGTGAGCCGGACCTCGCCCTCGGTCGTGAACTTGAGGCCGTTGGACAGTACGTTGCGCAGCACACGGGTCAGCATGACGTCGTCGGTGACCAGGTACGGGGGATCGGCGAGATCGGGGATGTCGAGGCGGACACCCTCGTGGGCCATGCCCCCCAGCGTCCCCCGGAGCTGGTGCAGCATCGTCCGCAGATCCGTGTCCACGGCCGAGGGTTCGAGACGCCCCGACTCGGCCTTGGCGACGTCCAGCAGCTCCTCGACGAGAGCCAGCAGCGTGCTCCCGGAGCCGGCGATCAAGGAGAGCTGCTGACGCTGCTCCTCGGTCGTGGGATCGGCGTCGGGCGCCAGGAGAAGCCGGGCCAGCGCGATGACGGAGTTCACCGGGGCGCGCAGCTCGTGGCTCACGTTCGCCCAGAACCGCGTCTTCGCCTCGCTGGCGAGCCGCAGCTGACGCGACTTGTCCTCCAGCTCGGCGTAGAGCGCGACGACACCGGTGTTCGTCTCCTCCAGCTCGGCCGAGAGCTCGCTGTACAGGGCGACCACACCCTTGTTGGTCTCCTCCAGCTCCGCGTTGAGCCGCTGCAGCTCCTCCTTCTGCGCCCTGGACTCCTCGAGAGCCTGCAGGAGCAGCCGGTTCTGCGACCGCAGCTCCTCGGTCATGCTGAACTCGGACGGACCGTGGAGCTGCTCGCGGATCCGCTCCAGACGCTCGCGCGAGAGGTCCTGCGAGGAAGGCAGTCGCTGTCCCACCGTCAGCGTGTTTCCTTCCTCCGACGTGGTGTACGTGCACCGGTCGAGCAGCCGCTCGGCGGCCCGCAGCGTCGAGGCGTCGGGGCGGCGTGCGCCGGACCAGGTGAAGCGGGCGACCAGTTGCGCGGCCTGGCCGGAGCCGGGCGCCGCCCGCAGGAGGACCCGGAATTCCGGGGATCCCAACAGATCACGTGCCACCTCGCTCAGTACCGTCACCACGCGGACTCGTTCGTGCCCCTCCAGTCCCAGGGCTCTGGTCAGCGACTGTCCTTGACGCCGGAGTTCAAACACGTCCCTGTCGACGGACAGTGTGCAGCCGCCCACGTCGTACGGATCGACCGGTCTCACGGAGTGGCCGCCCGGGCGACGAGGATTCCGGCGTCGTCCCGCCGTACGCCGGCCTGGGCCAGGATGTGACCGGCGATGGTCGAGGGGCGCCTTCGGAACAGGCCGGGGAAGTCGGCGGGCGACCAGCGGTCGCTCAGCCCGTCCGAGTGCAGGACGAGCACGGCACCGGGGTCGAGGCGCCCCTGGAAGCTGCGCGGGGCCGGCATCTGGTGACCGACGATGCCCGGCAGGGAGAGGAGCCCCTGCCGCTTGTCGCCGTTCACCACGCAGGCGCTGATGTTGCCCACGCCACAGTTCTCGACGGTGCCCCGGGTGAAGTCGGCGCGGGCCACCGAGACGGCCGCGCCCCGGGTCCCCTTCAGCTGGAGGTGCATGGCCCGCAGGATCTCCTGCGGCGACCGGTGGGCGTTCGCCCGGAACGCGGCCCGGGCCCGCTCGCCCGCCAGGGCCGCCAGCGGCCCGTGCCCGAGACCGTCGCACAGCATCGCGGTGACGACGGGGCCGCCCTCAGCCAGGTCCGTACGCGCGGACCAGCTGTCCCCGCACACCGTCTCCCCGCTGATCGGCCGCGTCAGCCCGGCCACGGCGGGCTCCGGCCCGGCCGACCCGTCGTCCTCACGCACCGACCAGAAGCGGGCCAGCAGCGTCGTGCCGCTGCCCGCCACCGAGTACACGTCGAACGCGTCGGCGGACCGCGCGATCGCCCCCATGCCGACCCCGAGGGTCCCGCTGCTCGACGTCCCGTCCAGGAGCGCGCTCCGCAGGTCCGATATCCCCGGACCGCTGTCGAGGGAGAGCAGTTCGACGGCCGCGCGGTCGGGCAGGGTCACCACCCGAAGCGCGAGGGCCCCGTCCCGGGCGTGCTTCTGCAGATTGGTGGCGGCCTCCGTCACCGCCAGCTCCACCTCCGCGACACGGTCCGCGGACATGCCGACGCGGTGCGCCAGGCGAGCGGCCTCCCTGCGCGCGACGGCCCCCAGGGCGGTGTCGAGACGCAGCCAGACCACGTCCTCCGCCTCGGTGGTCGCGCCGACGGCGGGCGGGTTCACCGTGCCCACTTCAGCACGGTCACCGTCGTACCGACACCGGGCACCGAGACGAGCTCGAACTCGTCGACCAGGCGCCGCGCCCCGCTGAGCCCCAGGCCCATGCCGCTGCCCGAGGTCCAGCCGTCGGTCAGCGCCAGCTCCATGTCGTCGATACCGGGGCCGGTGTCGACGAACCGCACCCACACCCCGACCCGCGCCATGTCGCGGACGACGGCCGCGTGCGCCTGCCCGCCGCCGCCGTAGATCAGCGTGTTGCGACCGAGCTCACTCGCCGCGGTGACCAGCTTGGTCTGGTTGACGAGCGACAGGCCCGCCTGCTGCGCCAGCAGCCGGACGGCCTGACGCGCCTTGACCACGTCACCGCTGGCCTGGATCAGGACTTCTTCCCGGGTGGCCGCGTCGGCCGGATACTCTCTCACCGGCTGCCCGGCCGTGTCGCCTGGGAACGCCGCAGGTACCCCAGGCCCAGTTCGAGGTTGAGCGCCGTCCGGACGCCCTTGAGGGATAGTCCGAGCTCCACCAGGGTCATGGCCACGGCCGGGCGCATGCCGACGACGACCGTCTCCGCGCCCAGGACCCGGGAGATCGCCGCGGTGGTGGCCAGCATGCGGCCGACGAAGGAGTCGACGATCTCCAGCGCCGAGATGTCGATGATCACCCCACGCGCGGAGTGGGCGACGATCTGCTGGGACAGGTCGTCCTGGAGGTCCAGGACCATCTGGTCCTCCAGGTCGAGCTGGATCGAGACGAGGAGGACGTCCCCGATCTTCAGGACCGGTACGCGATCGCTCACAGCAGACCTTCCGCACGGGTCGCGGCGGCCTTGTCGATCTCCGTGAGGGCGTGCCGCAGGGCGTCGGCCAGGGTGGCCTTGGTGGGAATGTCGCCGAACTCGATGCCGAGCCCCACGATGGTCTGCGCGATCTGCGGCCGGATGCCGGAGATGACGCACTCCGCGCCCATCATCCGCGCGGCCACGACGGTCTTCAGGAGGTGCTGCGCGACCTGGGTGTCGACGGCGGGGACACCGGTGATGTCGATGATCGCGTGAGCGGAGTTGGAGTCGAGCAGCGCCTGGAGCAGCTTCTCCATGACCACCTGCGTACGGGCGGAGTCCAGCGTCCCGACGAGCGGTACGCCCACGACCCCGTCCCACAGCTTCACCACGGGGGTGGACAGCTCCAGCAGCTGCTGGGACTGCGCGGAGATGATCTCCTCGCGGGTCCGCGCGTACTCCTCCATGGTGAACAGACCGAGATCGTCCAGCAGGCGCGCGAACTCGAGGTAACCGTGGACGTCGTCGGCGGAGCCGCCGACGAGCAGGGGCTCCACGACCCGCTTGAGAGCGAAGACGCTCACCGCGGTCTCGGAGGGCGTGAAGCCCTGCCGGGCACGGCTGCGCGACAGCTCGACGAGCAGACTGCGCACGACCGTGTAGCCCTCGCCGCGGCCGGAGAACCCACCGGTCGCCAGGGCCTCGGTGATCGCGTCGTACAGCTCGCCCAGCTCGCGCCCGAGCTCGACGGTGCTCAGCCGGCCGTGCAGGGAACGCGCGACGTCCTCCTCCCACCGCGCGAGCAAATCGGCACGACGTGACGACATCAGGTCCAGCAGCCGCTTCGCATCCGCGCTGTCCATCCCAGTACCCCTCCGCATCCCACAAAGCCTCAACTATCCCGGTCGACAATACGGCACCGAAAGCCCAGCTGAGCGTGCGCGTCCGACCCGCACTCCCCGCCCCGCGCAGCCGCCGGCGCACGGCCCGGAGACCGGCGCGCAGACACCGTCCCGCCTCCCTACCCTCGATCTCCGCGGTGATGTCACGACGCGGGAGGGCAGTCCCGGCGTCCCCGCGGGCCGGCCCCCGCGATCTCCGTAGGGTGGGGTCAGACGTCCGGGCGACCGCCGCATCCGGGCGGTCGCGCGGGCACGGCGGATGGCACGAGGGCGGTGGCGCGGGATGCGGCAGGGTGGCGGAGAGCCGGGCGACGAGCCCGACGGGTTGTTCAGCATGGGCGACCTCGCGGCCGCCGCCGCGCCGGAGGAGGCCGCCGCCGACCGCCGGTTCCGCGAGGAGCCCACGGCCCGCAGGCTGCTCGACGTGGAGCGGATCTACGCCGAGCCCGCCGCCGCGGACTCGCTGCGGGGGCGGCAGATCATCGCGAGGTTCCCCTCGGCCCGGGTCGTCGAGACCGAGTCCCACTGGCGCATTCCGCACCTGCACGGGAACGAGGGCCAGGTGGAGCGATGGGTGAGGGTCAAGCGGGAGACCCTGGTCCTGGGCGAGCGGAAGTCCTTCGGGGTCCGGCCCAACGGGCGCTCCGCCGACTGGATCGCCCCGGGCCTCTCCAACGGCTGCGCGATGGCCTGCGCGTACTGCTACGTCCCCCGCCGCAAGGGGTTCGCGAACCCGATCACCGTGTTCACCAACGTCGATCGCGTCCTCGCCGCCATCGGCCGCCACATCGCGAAGGCGGGGCCCAAGGACACCCCGAACCAGTGCGACCCGGACGCCTGGGTCTACGACGTCGGAGAGAACGGAGACTGCTCCGTCGACGACCTCATCAGCGACAACACCGCGGACCTGATCCGGGCGTTCCGGCGCTGGCCCACGGCCAAGGCGTCGTTCGCGACCAAGTTCGTCAACCCGGACCTGCTACGGCTCGACCCCCGGGGCCGCACCCGGATCCGGTTCTCCGTGATGCCGCCCGACGACTCCCGGCTCCTCGACATCCGGACCAGTCCCGTCGCGGACCGCCTCGCTGCCGCCGCGGACTTCCTGGACGCGGGGTACGAGGTCCACTTCAACCTCTCCCCGGTGGTCATCCGCCCCGGCTGGGAGCAGGCCTGGGCCGACCTGCTGCGGACCATGGACGACGTGCTCGCGCGGCGGGTGAAGGACCAGGCGGCGGCGGAGATCATCCTGCTGACCCACAACCAGGACCTGCACCAGGTCAACCTCGGCTGGCACCCGCGCGCGGAGGACGTCCTGTGGCGGCAGGACATCCAGCAGCCCAAGCGCTCGGAGAACGGCAGCTGGAACGTCCGCTACCGCGTCGCCACCAAGGCCGAGGCCGTCGACACCCTGATCCGACTGATCCAGGAGCACGCCCCGTGGCTGCGGGTCCGCTACGCCTTCTGAGCCCGGCCCTTCCGGGCGCGTCAGCTGTTCAGGGCCTCTTCCACGCTGCGGTGACAGGGGATGACCGCGTCGATGCCGACCAGCTCTATGACACGGTTCACGGACGGTGTCGCCGCGGCGACCCGCAGCCATCCGCCCACGTCCGAAAGATGCTGGTTCACATAGATCAGGACGTTGATGCCGCTGGAGTCCAGGAAGGTCACGTGCTCCAGATCCGCCACGACGCGTGACGTCTCCTCCCGTGCCTGGAGAGCGTCCCGCACGACGTCCTTGGTCGTGTGGTCGATCTCTCCCGTCAGACTCACCACACGGACCCCGTCGGCCACACGGTGCTGTACGGACAGTCGGCCGGTCCGGTCCGCTTGCTCGTTGCTGGTCATCATCTCCCTCACAGCGCCTACTCTTACCTACCGGGGCGTGGGCCCGCCGGTGATTCTGCCCCACCGGCGCAGGCCGCGTACACCAGGACGGTCCCCCGAGAACGGGGCCGCTCCGGCGGCCGAACGGACACGCGGCGGCGGCGCGCGTGGACGGGGCAGAGGACGGAGCAGGCGAGTGGAACCCCTCGAAGGCACGAACGACACCGTGCAGCTCGGACACGCGGACAGACGGGTGCACTGTGCCTCCTACGCGCTCGACGGCAACGACGCCGGCTGCATCGCCGACGCCCGTCACCACGCGGCGACCTTCCTCGGTGAGGCCGGAACCCGGCACCGCCTGCCGATCTCGCAGCGCGTACGCGACCTCACCGCACTCGTCGTGAGCGAGCTCGTCACCAACGCCCACAAGTACGCTCCCGGCCCCGTCCTCATGGAGCTGCGGATCCACGCCGGCAGCGTGGAGGTGAGCGTGTGCGACACCCGTCCCGCGGTCCCGGCGGTGCGAGGCGTCGACCCCGGCCGGATCGGCCAGCACGGCATGGAGATCATCCAGGCCCTCGCCGACCGGCTGTCCATAGAGCCGAGACCGGACGGCAAGCGCATCACCGCCCTGCTGTCCCTGACGGGAGCCACCAGCCCGGCCTAGGGCCTCGTCGTCACACTCCGCGGCGCCTCGTCCCCGCGGCGAGATCACCGAGCGTGGCGAGGACTGGACACCGGCCACCCGTATCCCTTTGTGGATCACTTTCGTTGGCGCTGCATGAACGTCCCCAGCGTCACCCGCATGCCCACACGGCACTGCCGCTCCCCCCGTGCGGCCGCATCCTGGGAACCGACCGCCCGCCGCCACGCGCCGGCCGCCGCCACCGCCGCACCGTCCGCCCCCGGGGAGGTCCGGTGAGCGAGGAGACCCTGCGGCTCGAGCACGAGGGCTTCCGCTACTCCTGCCGTGTCAACCGCCGGCCCGATCACACCGCCGCACCCGTCTTCCTCTTCGGCGGCGCGCTGCACCGCAACCACGGATGGGCCCGGAGACTGGAGAAGGCCCTCCCGCCCCGCACCACGGTCGTCACCGTGGACCTGCCGGGCTTCGGCGCGGCCGACCCGCTGCCCGCGTCCTACGACGCCTCCTTCCTCGCCGCGGCGGCCTGGCAGGCCGTGGACCGCCTGGGCTTCGCGCGCTACGACCTGGTGGGCCAGTGCCTCGGCGGCTTCGTCGTCCAGCACATGCTGCGTGAGGCCCGGCCGGAGGTCCGCCGGGTCGTCCTCTCCGGCGTGTGCGCGGGGCCCTGGCCCGGCCCGCAGCTCAAGGCCGGGCTCCAGAGCGCCGAGGTCGCCAGCGACCGCGGCGACCGCGCCACACTCCTCGACGTGGCGACCCGCCTGTTCTTCGGCCCGGCGGCGAACGAAGACGCGACAGGGCACCAAGGCCCCGTACCGCAGTTCCGGGACCGGATCGGATCGCTCGACCCCGCCGTCATGGAAGACCTGAGAAGCCACCTCTACCGCCAGTGGTTCCCGACGACCCTCCCGGCACCGTCCCTGCCCGAAGCGCCGGTACTGGTCTTCACCGGGGTCAACGACATCCTGACGCCACCCCACGAAGCCCACCGGCTGGCCATGGGCTACCCGCACGGCAGGTTCACCGTCGTCGAGGACGCGGGCCACATGATCCACGTCGAACGCCCCGACCTGTACGGGCAGATCGTGGCCTCCCACCTCGGCGACCGTGGCGAGACCGTCCCGCACTGCCGTCCGCTCGACGCGTCCGAACGGTTGGAGCAGCTCACATGACGCCACTCCCGTGCCTCCGCAGGCCGGTCGCCCGTGGTTAGGGCGGCCGCGCACCGGCGCGGACGGTTCGTCGTACTGCGGGAGTTGGCGGAGGACGACCTCGACCGGGCGGCGGAGATGTGGGGCGACCCCGACGCCACGCGCTTCCTCACCGCGGAACCGATGACGCGGCAGCAGGCCGCGGAAGCCCTCCGCCAAGCCCGGCTCTCGGCCGCCGCGCCCGACCGCAGGACCTACCACCTGGCGATCGCCCAGCACGACGACGTCCTCGTCGGCAGCGTGGCCGTGAACCTGGAGGGCAGGAGCAGCGCGTACGTCCATTCGCTCGTGCTGCACCCGAGGGCGCGCAACCTGCCCCTCGCCGGCGCCGAAGCGGCCCAACTCACCGCGGCCTTCTGCTTCGACGACCTCGGGCGGCACCGGTTCTGGTGCATGTGCCGGGAGGACAACACCAGCGCCAGGCGCCTCTACGTCAGTCTCGGAATGAGCCACCAGGGCCTCTTCCGCGAGGTCGACCTGAAGGAAGGCCGCCGGCACAACCACCTGGTCTTCGACTGGCTCGCCCCGGAATGGGAGGACCGGCGCAAGCCTCCGCCGCAGCGGCGACACCCCGACGTCGTCATCGCACGTCCCC
>NZ_RDBH01000140.1:70695-89879 GCF_008042145.1 Streptomyces sp. adm13(2018) | reverse complement strand
CTTTCGCGGCAGGCGACGGGACGTCCGTACGGCGGCGTGGCGCCCGGGCGCCACGCCGCCGTACGGACGTCCCGTCGCCTGCCGCGAAAGCGTCCGGGCGCCGCCGGTCCGGACGCGACCGCCCCTCAATGCCGGAATCGTGCCCTCCGTCCGGGCGACCGAATGGCCGGTTCGCGCCCTGGCCCGATGTCGCGGACCCGCGTACACGGCACGGCCCGGAGTCGGCCTCCGGCGGGCCCGCCGGACGCGGAGCCGCGTACACCGCACGGACCGGCCGCGGCCACGACGTACCGGACGGGCGACGCAGGAAGGGCGCGTCGGTAGCCGGGCGCGGCATCGCATTCGCCCGGTCGGGTCGTTCGCGTTGCCGGTTCGGCCGGTGCCGGGTTGGGTGGAGCCGAGCGGCGCCGGAGGCCCGGAGCCGCGGGAGAATCGAGGTGGCGGCTCGTGCCCGGGTACCCTCCGATCGCCGACCACGGACTGATCGGCGACCTCCAGACCGCCGCCCTGGTCTCCGCCGACGGCGCCGTCGACTGGTTCTGCGCGCCCCGCTTCGACTCGCCGAGCATCTTCGCCTCGCTGCTCGACCAGGAGCGCGGCGGTCACTTCACCATCGCGCCCGCGCCCGCCCACGAGGACGTCACCGTCCGCCAGCTCTACCTGCCCGACACGGCCGTCCTGATCACCCGGTTCCTCACCCCGGAGGGCGTCGGCGAGGTCGTCGACTTCATGCCGGTCGCCCCGCGGCCCGACGTACCCACCGACCGGCACCGACTCGTCAGGGCCCTGCGAGTGGTCCGCGGCACCCTCACCTTCGACGTCGCCTGCCGGCCGCGCTTCGATTACGGCCGCGCGCCGCACACCCTCACGCTCGACGGCGCCGCCGCGGCCTTCCACGGCCCCGACCTCGACGTACACCTGCGGAGCGGCATCCCCCTGGAGGCTGACGGCCGGGACGTCCGCGGCGCCGTCACCCTCCGGCACGGCGAGACCACCGGAATCGTCCTGGAGACCTGCGCCCCCGGCGGCGCCGCCCCCGAGCCGATCACCGAGAAGGCCCTGGAGGCCGCCCTGGAGGAGACCCGCCTCTTCTGGCACGGATGGATGCGCCGCTGTCGCTACCGGGGACGCTGGCAGAGCATGGTGAACCGCTCGGCCATCACCCTCAAACTGCTCATCTACGCCCCGTCCGGCGCGCCGATCGCCGCCCCCACCATGGGACTGCCGGAGCAGATCGGCGGCGAGCGGAACTGGGACTACCGCTACACCTGGATCCGCGACGCCTCCCTCTCGGTCCGGGTCCTCCTCGACCTCGGGTACGTCGAGGAGGCCGACGCGTTCCGCCGCTGGCTCGGCGGGCGCGGGCGCGCTCCCCGCCCGCCCGGCGGGGAGCCGATGCAGATCATGTACCGGGTCGACGGCGACCCCCACCTGGCCGAGGAGGTCCTGGAGCACCTGTCCGGCTACCGCGGCTCCTTCCCCGTCCGGGCCGGGAACGGGGCCGCCGACCAGCTCCAGCTCGACATCTACGGCGAGTTCGCCTATGCCATGACCCACTCGTCCGACGTGACCGAACTCGCCGGCTACGAGGGGTGGCAGGGCTTCGCCGCGCTCCTCGACTGGCTCTGCGACCACTGGGACCGCCCCGACGAGGGCATCTGGGAGACCCGGGGCGGCCGCAAGGACTTCACGTACAGCCGGATGATGTGCTGGGTGGCCCTCGACCGCGGCATCCGCCTCGCCACCGCGTACGCCCGCCCCGCCGACCTCGGCCGCTGGACCGCGCAGCGCGACGCGATCCTGGTCCAGGTCATGGAGCGCGGCTGGAACCCCGAGCGCGGGGCCTTCGTCCAGCACTACGACAGCGAGGTGCTCGACGCGTCCCTGCTGCTCATGCCGCTCGTCGGCTTCATCTCGCCGAGGGCGCCCTCCTGGCTGTCCACGCTCGACGCCATGGACCGCGAGCTGGTCACCGACAGCCTGGTCTACCGCTACAACCCCGAGGCGTCCCCCGACGGGCTGCGCGGCTCGGAGGGCACCTTCTCGCTGTGCAGCTTCCTCTACGTGGAGGCCCTCGCCCGGGCCGGCCGCCTCGACCAAGCCCGCTACGCGATGGACAAGATGCTCACCTACGCCAACCACGTCGGACTCTTCGCGGAGGAGATCGGACGTACCGGCGAGCAGCTCGGCAACTTCCCGCAGGCGTTCACCCACC
Organism: Streptomyces sp. adm13(2018); assembly: GCF_008042145.1. Taxonomy (GTDB): domain Bacteria; phylum Actinomycetota; class Actinomycetes; order Streptomycetales; family Streptomycetaceae; genus Streptomyces. The sequence goes on along the minus strand of NZ_RDBH01000140.1, from coordinate 87,664 downwards.
TCGCCCTCATCACGGCCGCGATGGCGCTCGACGAGGAACTCGACCGGGCCGCCGAGCGGGGCTGAGCGGCCCGTACCCCGGTGCGGCGACCGGGCCCGTGCGCGGTGAGCCGCGTCTCACCGGGGCGCCCGGACTTGCCTATGCAACGAGTTGCATAGAAGGATTCCGGTGTGGCGATCGAACACGCGATTCTCGTGTCCCTGCTGGAGAAGCCCGGGTCCGGCTACGAGCTGGCCCGCCGCTTCGAGCGGTCCATCGGGTACTTCTGGACGGCCAGCCACCAGCAGATCTACCGCGTGCTCAGGCGGATGGAGACCGACGGCTGGATCGTCGTCCGTGACGTGCCGCAGCAGGGCCGTCCGGACAAGAAGGAGTGCACCGTCGCGGACCTCGGGCAGGCCGCCCTGTCCAGCTGGCTGCACGAGCCCATCGAGCCCGAGAGCATCCGGCACGATCTCGCGGTCAAGATCCGCGGCGCGGCCTTCGACGATCCCGCCGCGCTGATCACCGAGGTCGAACGGCACCACCGGGCACACACCGACCGCCTCGCCCACTACCTGACGGGCGAGGCCCGCGACTTCCCGGCGCATGCGGCGTCCGACGCACCCGCGCCCGGCGGAGCCACGGCGACCGGCGCACTCGACCCAGGCCGTGAACTCCAGCACGTCGTCCTGCGCGGCGGCATCGCGTACGAGCGCATGACGCTCGCCTGGCTCGACGACGTCCTCGCCACCCTCCACCGGCTCGCCGCCGAGCGCTGAGGCGCGCTGAAACGCGCCCCCGCACCGCCACGACCACCGCCCCACCCCACCGCACTCCACCGGACCGAAAGACGGAGCCCATGGCCGACTCGCTGCTCTTCAATCCGCATACCTACGACCCGGCGCACTTCGACCCGGAGACCCGGCGGCTGCTCCGCGCCACCGTCGACTGGTTCGAGGCCCGCGGCAAGCGCCGGCTGATCGAGGACTACCGGACCCGCGCCTGGCTGGGCGACTTCCTCGCGTTCTCCGCCGAGGAGGGACTCTTCGAGACCTTCCTGACGCCCTCCGCCGAGGCCGGCGCCGCCGGGGACGGGGCGGACAAGCGCTGGGACACCGCCCGGATCGCCGCCCTCAACGAGATCCTCGGCTTCTACGGCCTGGACTACTGGTACGCCTGGCAGGTCACCATCCTCGGCCTCGGCCCGGTCTGGCAGAGCGACAACGCCGCCGCCCGCGCCCGCGCCGCCGAACTCCTCTCCCAGGGAGAGGTGTTCGCCTTCGGTCTGTCCGAGAAGACGCACGGCGCCGACATCTACTCCACCGACATGCTCCTGGAGCCGCAGGCCGACGGCGGCTTCCGCGCCACCGGATCCAAGTACTACATCGGCAACGGCAACGCCGCCGGGCTCGTCTCCGTCTTCGGCCGCCGCACCGACGTCGAGGGCCCCGACGGCTACGTCTTCTTCGCCGCCGACAGCCGCCACCCGGCCTACCACCTGGTCAAGAACGTCGTCGACTCCTCCAAGTTCGTCAGCGAGTTCCGCCTGGAGGACTACCCGGTCGCCGCCGAGGACGTCCTGCACACCGGCCGGGCCGCCTTCGACGCCGCGCTCAACACCGTCAACGTCGGCAAGTTCAACCTGTGCACCGCCTCGATCGGCATCTGCGAGCACGCGATGTACGAGGCCGTCACGCACGCCCGGAACCGCGTCCTCTACGGCCGCCCCGTCACCGCCTTCCCGCACGTGCGGCGCGAGCTGGCCGACGCGTACGTCCGGCTGGTCGGCATGAAGCTGTTCAGCGACCGCGCCGTCGACTACTTCCGCTCGGCCGGTCCCGAGGACCGCCGCTACCTCCTCTTCAACCCGATGACGAAGATGAAGGTGACCACGGAGGGCGAGAAGGTCATCGACCTGATGTGGGACGTCATCGCCGCCAAGGGCTTCGAGAAGGACAACTACTTCGCGCAGGCGGCCGTCGAGATCCGCGGCCTCCCCAAGCTGGAGGGCACGGTCCACGTCAACCTGGCGCTGATCCTGAAGTTCATGCGGAACCACCTCCTCGACCCGGCCGACTACGCGCCCGTGCCGACCCGGCTGGACGCGGTCGACGACACCTTCCTCTTCCGGCAGGGCCCGGCCCGCGGCCTGGGATCGGTCCGCTTCCACGACTGGCGGCCGGCGTACGACGCGTACGCGGCCGTGCCGAACGTCGCCCGCTTCCGTGAACAGGCCGACGCGCTCTGCGAGTTCGTGCGGACCGCCGCGCCCGATGAGGAGCAGAGCCGCGACCTCGACCTCCTCCTCGCCGTGGGGCAGCTCTTCGCACTCGTCGTCCACGGCCAGCTGGTCCTGGAGCAGGCGCGCCTGACGGGCCTCGACGAGGACGTGCTGGACGAGCTGTTCGCCGTGCTCGTCCGTGACTTCTCCGCCCACGCCGTCGAACTGCACGGCAAGGACTCCGCCACCGAGCCGCAGCAGGCCTGGGCCCTCGGCGCCGTCCGGCGCCCGGTCGTCGACGAGGCCCGCTCGGCCCGGGTGTGGCAGCGCGTGGAGGCACTGTCGGGCACGTACGAGATGGCGCAGTAGCACCCCGCCGTGCGGGACCGGCCCCGGAGGTCTCCGGGGCCGGTCCCGTAGAATCGTCCGAGGCGTGGGCGGAGAAGTCACGGACGAGCACGGCGAACAGCTCGTCCAGCACGTCCTCGTCGAGGCCCGTCAGGCGCGCCTGCTCCAGGACCAGCTGGCCGTGGACGACGAGTGCGAAGAGCTGCCCCACGGCGAGGAGGAGGTCGAGGTCGCGGCTCTGCTCCTCATCGGGCGCGGCGGGGCCCCCACCAGCAGGGCGAGGGCCACCCCGAGGACGACCGCGAGCCCCGCGCCGAGCAGGGCGGCGCGGGGAGGCGGTCGCCGGGGTAGCCCTCGACGTGCCCGAAGCGGTCGGAGGCGCGCTCCCAGTCCTCGCGGGCCTCGGCGATGTCCTGGTGGCTGCGGCCGATGAAGTTCCACCACATGACGATCTCCTCGCCGAAGGGCGTACCGCCGATGAGGACGGCACGCGCGCGGTGGTCGGAGTCGTTCGCCAGGGTCAGGGTGTCGCGTCCGGTGCCGACGTACCCCAGTTCCGCCGGGCGGAGGCGGGTTCCGGCGAGCCGGACGTCCCCCTCGTCGACGAGGAGTCCGTGCTCGTGGGCCGGGTCGACGGGCAGGACGACCGTGGCGCCGGGGTCGAGAAGCAGCTCGGCGCCGAGGAGCGGGGTGAAGGTCCGCACGGGGGAGGTCTCGCCGGCGAGCGAGCCGAGGAACACCCGGATCTCGGCGCCGTCGTGCCGCACCGGGGCGGGTGCGTGGTGCTGGAAGTCGCGGGGCGCGTGGCGGTGCGCGTCGGGGAGCGCCACCCACAGCTGTACGCCGTGCAGGACGGTGGTGCCGGGAGTGGAGACCTCGGTGTGGCTGATGCCGTGGCCGCCGGTCATGAGGTTCAGCTCCCCGGGTCGCACGAACGCGTGGCTGCCCAGGCTGTCGCGGTGCTCGATCTCCCCGCCGAAGAGCCAGCTCACGGTCTGCAGCCCGGTGTGCGGGTGCGGGGCGACGTCCATGCCGCCGGACTCGGCGACCCGGTCGGGGCCGTAGTGGTCGACGAAGCACCAGGCGCCGATCAGCGTCCGGGACCGCTGGGGAAGGGTGCGCCGTACGGTCATGGCGCGCGGTCCGCCCAGTGGGACGTCCCGCGCGGAGAGAACCTCGACCTCCGTGTCGCCCATGACCGACCCCTCTCCGCACGACGAGCCCGCCGCGATATAGTTTCGCTTTCAACAACTATGGATGATCATAGCCCCAGAGGCCGTGATGCGCACGGACTCCTCGAAGGAGCGCATGGTGAACGACGTGACCGACGTGACCGACGTTAACGACGGCTTGGGCGGCGGCCTGGCCCAGGAGCGCATGACCCATGGTCGCAGCGCGCACAACGGCCGGACCGACAGCCCGGCCGAGGGCCCGACCGAGGGCCGCCGGGTCTACCTCGACAAGCAGAGCCCGGCCGCCTACCGGGCGCTGGTCCGCACGGCCGACGCCGTCCGCACCACCGCCACCGACGCGGGACTCGACCGGATCCTGGTCGAGCTGGTCAACCTCCGTGTCTCGCAGATCAACGGCTGCGCCTCCTGCCTCGACGTCCACACCCGGGCCGCGCTCCGGGCCGGCGAGACCACCCGGCGCCTGGGCGTGCTCCCCGCCTGGCGGGAGACCGAGCTCTTCACCCCGCGGGAGCGCGCGGCGCTCGCCCTCGCGGAGGCCACCACCGACCCGGCGGACCGCCTCGGGCAGGACCGGGCCTACGGCGAGGCCCGGGCGGTCCTGAGCGACGACGAGATCTCCGCGGTCCTCTGGGTGGCGATCGCCATCAACGCGTTCAACCGCGTCTCGATCCTGAGCCGCCACCCCGTACGCGACACGGCGCCGACCCCTCCGCGGGCCGCCCCCGCCGGGGCCGTACCGACGGCGGACGTCACGGCCTGACGCAGCCACGGCCTGACGACGCGACGGCCGGACCGTGCCAGGGCCCGGCGGCGCTACGGTCTGGCCCACCCGGCACCCGTCGTGGCCAGGCGGCTCGTGACCGCCGCGGCCCCCACCAGCAGGGCGAGGGCCACCCCGAGGACGACCGCGAGCCCCGCGCCGAGCAGGGCGGCGCCGGCCAGGGCGCCCAGGACCATCGCGAGGACGGCCAGGACCTGACGGCCGGCCCGCGGACCCCCGTCACCGGGCCGCCCGGAGTCCGAGGCCAGTCCGGTCAGGGTCTGGGTCAGCACGGTCGTGGTGAGGTCCGGTACGCCGATCCGGCGGGCCACCGCCGTCTGCGTCCCCATGGCGAGGCCGAGGCACACGATCAGGGCGTACCGGCCCGGCGTGCCCGGCCCGCCGCGCTCCACGAGCGCGACGACGAGCGCGGCGGCCACCAGCAGCGCCTCCAGGGCGAGCGCCGCGGCGAGCAGCCGTCCGCGGTGCGCGGCGAACCGGGCGCCGAACCGGCCGCCGGCCGCCGCGCCGGCGAGGAACGAGGCCAGCGAGACGGCCGTGGCGGACGCCGACAGGCCCGCGGTCCCCGCGAGGGCGAACCCCAGGAGGGCGACGTTGCCGGTCATGTTGGCCACGAACACGTTCCCGAGCCCGAGATAGCTCACGGCGTCCACCAGACCGGTGACCAGGGTGAGCGTCAGCATGAGCGGAGGCAGCGGCCCGTGCGGGTCTCCCTTCGGCGGCACCAGGGTGTGCGCCGCGTCGAGCAGCAGCCTGCGCAGCATCGGACGCTCCTTCCGTGAGGGGGACGGCGGCCGGGTCCGGATCCCTCCTGCGAGGTTCACCGGTCCGCACCCGGGCCCCCGCCTCGCCACGCCGGGGAGCGGTCCGTACGCCACGCCTGAGCGGTCCACAGCCACGCGGGAGCCATCCGCACGCCGGGTCGGTCCGGGCGGACAGGCGCGCCTCGCCCGGCCGGACCCCCGGCGGCGCGGTCCGCCGGCCCCTTCGTGGTGCTTTCGGCGGGTGCGGGCGTCGCGCGGCCGTGTCCGGCGGAGGGGCGGGCGCGTTGTGAGGGTGTGATCTCTACACGACGCATTTCCTCAGTTCTCGCCGTCGCCGCCGCCTTCTCGTGCCTCGGCGCGTCCGCGACGCAGGCCGTCGCCGCCACCAGCCCGCTCGGCCCGCCGATCAGCCCGATCGCCGAGCTCGACGCGCTCGCCACCACCGGGATCCCCGCGGAGTCCAAGGCGCAGTTCCCCGGAATCGCCGGTCAGCTCGGCGGGATCAGCCGGGTGAACGAGCTGAACCAGCTCCGCCAGCTCACCGACCAGGCCGCGCCGGTCACCGGACTCCTGCCCGTCGTCTACTGACCCGGCCTCCCGGCCGTCGGACCGGCACCGCGCGGCCGGCGCGGTGCCGGTCCTCCGTCTTCCGGGGCGCGGTCCGGCGTCACCAGCCGAAGCGCCGGTCGACCAGCGCGGCGAACTCCTCGAAGGACAGGACCCGGTCGCCGTTCTGGTCGGCCTGGTCGAACAGGGCCGAGGCGTCGTCGTCGGTCCCCACGCCCCACGCCGGGATCACGCCCTGCGCGGCCAGGGTCGGGCCCTTCGCCCGCAGCGCGTTGATCACCTCGATGCGCGTCAGGCTCCCGTCATGGTCGAGGTCGAGCGCGTCGAAGAGAGTGCGGGCCCTGTCGCTCACGATGTGTCCTGCTTTCCTGTGGCCGTGGCAGGTGCATCGGCCGATGCGTCCCCGCCCGGAAGGACGCGCGGACGTCCCCGTGCGTTGCCTGCGCCCCGCCTCGGTACCCGTCGGGGGACCCGATCGTACGGCGCGGGCCGGTGCGCCCGGAGGGGGAGACGGGAGGTTGTCCACAGGTTTCGCCGGAGCGACCGGGGGTGTCCGCGGCGGCCGATAGGGTGGGTGAATGGTCCTTTCCGACGGCTCCGCCGTGATCTCCGAGGCAGCACAGGTGCTGCACCGCGTCTTCGGCTACAGCTCCTTCCGCGGCGAGCAGCAGGAGATCATCGACCAGGTCGTCGACGGCGGCGACGCCCTCGTGCTGATGCCGACCGGCGGCGGAAAGTCCCTCTGCTACCAGATCCCCGCCCTGGTCAGGGACGGCACCGGGGTCGTCGTCTCGCCGCTGATCGCCCTCATGCAGGACCAGGTGGACGCGCTCCGGGCCCTCGGGGTGCGGGCCGGCTTCCTCAACTCCACCCAGGACCCGTACGAGCGGCAGGCCGTCGAGCAGGCCTTCCTCGCCGACGAACTGGACCTGCTCTACCTCGCCCCCGAGCGGCTCCGCACCGAGGGCACCCAGCGGCTCCTCGACCGCGGCAAGGTGTCGCTCTTCGCCATCGACGAGGCGCACTGCGTGGCCCAGTGGGGTCACGACTTCCGGCCGGACTACCTCGCGCTCTCCATGCTCCACGAGCGCTGGCCCAAGGTGCCGCGCATCGCGCTGACCGCCACGGCCACCGAGGCCACCCACCGGGAGATCGCCACCCGGCTGGGCCTGGAGGACGCCCGTCACTTCGTCGCCGGCTTCGACCGGCCGAACATCCAGTACCGCATCGTCCCGAAGAACAGCCCGCACAAGCAGCTGCTCGAACTGATCAGGACCGAGCACGAGGGGGACGCCGGCGTCGTCTACTGCCTCTCCCGCGCCTCGGTGGAGAAGACCGCGGCCCTCCTCGTGGAGAACGGCATCGACGCCGTCCCGTACCACGCGGGAATGGACGCCCGGGACCGCGCGGCGAACCAGGCCCGCTTCCTGCGGGAGGACGGCGTCGTCGTGGTGGCGACCATCGCCTTCGGCATGGGCATCGACAAGCCCGACGTCCGCTTCGTGGCCCATCTCGACCTGCCCAAGTCGGTCGAGGGCTACTACCAGGAGACCGGCCGCGCCGGACGCGACGGCGAGCCCGCCACCGCCTGGCTGGCGTACGGCCTCCAGGACGTCGTCCAGCAGCGGAAGATGATCGACGGCTCCGAGGGCGACGAGCAGCACCGGCGCGCCCTGACCATGCACCTGGAGGCCATGCTCGCGCTCTGCGAGACGGTCGATTGCCGCCGGGTACGCCTCCTCGCCTACTTCGGCCAGTCGGGCACGCCCTGCGGCAACTGCGACACCTGTCTGACGCCGGCCGAGTCCTGGGACGGCACCGTCGCCGCGCAGAAGCTGCTGTCCACCGTCTGGCGCCTCGCCAAGGAGCGGCGCCAGAAGTTCGGCGCCGGCCAGATCATCGACATCCTCCAGGGCAAGAAGACGGCCAAGGTCATCCAGTTCGACCACGACGGCCTCTCGGTGTTCGGCGTGGGCTCGGAGCTGGGCACCGCCGAGTGGCGCGGAGTGGTGCGCCAGCTCCTCGGCCTCGGTCTCCTCGCGGTGGAGGGCGACTACGGCACGCTCGTGCTCACCGAGCAGAGCGGCGAGGTCCTCGGCGGCCGCCGCACCGTCACCCTGCGCAAGGAGAAGGCCCCGGCCGCCACCCGCAAGGAGTCCGGCGGGCGCTCCGGGAAGAGCGCCCGCGTGCCGGTCGACCTGCCGGCCGCCGCGGTTCCGGTCTTCGAGGCGCTGCGCGCCTGGCGGGCAGCGACGGCACGCGAGCAGGGCGTCCCGGCGTACGTCGTCTTCCACGACGCCACGCTGCGCGAGATCGCGACGCTGGTCCCCGGCACGGTCGAGGAGCTTGGGACCGTCGGCGGCGTCGGCGAGGCCAAGCTCGCCAAGTACGGGGAGGGGGTGCTGGAGGCCCTTGCGGAGAGCGGGGCCACCCCGGGAGGCGCCACCCCGGCCGCCGCGGAGACCGCGCCCGGCGGGACGCCCGCCGAGCCCGCCCCGGCGGTCCCCGGCGCCCGGACCACACGTACCGCGCGCACCGCACGTACCGCCGACTCCGGCCGCTCCGCGGTCTCCGCGCCGGAGCACGACGCTGCCTTCGACGACGAGGAGCCGCCCTACGACATGGACGGTACGGAGGAGCCCCCGCCGCCCTACGACGACTGGCGCTGAGGCGGCGCCCGCCGATCTGGTCCCGGCGAGCCCGGCGCGCCCGGCGTGACCGGCAGGACGCTTCCCGGCGGACCGGGCCGGCCCCCCGCCCCGCGGCTCAGGAGAGCTGCGGGGTGAGGCGGCGCAGGCCCCGGCTGTCGTAGTACCGGGTCATGGCGAAGCCGAAGACCAGCGCCAGGACCGTACCGACGGCGATCATGATCCAGCCGCGGGCCAGGCCCGCGTCGGCCTGGGCGTCGAAGTAGAGGATGGCCCGGACCCCCGCGCTGAGCTGGTGCATCGGCTCGAAGAGGCCGAGGAAGCGGTAGAACGCCGGGGTGGCCTCCAGCGGCACGGTGGCGCCGGAGGAGGGCAGCGCCAGCGCGATGAAGATGAACATGGAGACGAGCTGGCCGATCCCGCCGAACGCGGCGTTGATGGCCTGCACGCCCAGACCGACGGCGACCGTCGCGCAGTACGAGAACAGCCCCAGCATCGCCAGGTGTGAGGCGTCCATGCCGAGCAGGGCGATCGTGGCGACCATGACGAGGGTGGTGGTGAGGAGCGAGATCCCCGCCGTCATCACCATCTTCAGGACCAGCGTCTGCGTGCGGTCGATCGGGACCGCGGCATGCCGGGAGTGCCACGGGCCGATCTCGCTGTCGGCGTAGCCGAGCGCGGTGTCGACCCCGCTGTTGACCAGGTTGCCTCCGATGAACCCGCCGAGGACGAGCAGCAGCGTGTAGTAGAAGGCGGTCAGGCCCAGGCCGCTGTGCCGGCCGATCGGATGGCCGACCCGGGTGCTCACGGCGACCGGGTCGGCCAGCAGCAGTCGGGTCGTCGGGACGTCACTGGACGCCGAGAGCTGCTTGCCGATGGTCAGCGACGCCTGATGGGCCGCGTTCTGGTTGATCTGGGAGGCGAGCGAGGAGCCGAGGCTGCCGAGGCCCGGATTGGTGAGCACGGTGATCGTCGGCCGCGCCGTCGCCCGGTTCGTCGTGAGGGCGGAGACGGACGCGGTGAAGTCCTCCGGGACGACGAGGGCACCGTAGACCTTGCCGGAGGACAGCGCCTCCTGGGCCCCGGCGCGGTCGAGCCGCTGCCATTCGATGTCCGTGGCCGAGGGGCGGCCGGCGGCGATCGAGTCGGTGATCTGCTTCCCCAGGTTCTCCCGCTGTCCGGGCAGCGGGTCGCCCCGGTCCGCGTCGACCAGGGCGATGGGGAGCTTGTACAGGTTGTCGTTCGGGTTGAGGATGCCGCCCATGTAGAGGAGCGAGAGGCCGACGGCGACCAGCGCGCTCAGGACGGTCGGCACGAGCCACAGTCTCGGGTTGCGGAGCAGGGTCCGGGCGCGGACCTGCGGGCCCGTGGTGTGCGGGGGGTTCGCGGACGTCATGGTGTCATCGTCGGCGCGCACGGCGTCCTGGCCGGGATTGCGCCCCGGACGGCGCGGCGGGCGTGTCGGGCGCCCGGTCCGCCGGGGCCGCAGCCGAGGGGGACCCGGCACCGCCGCCCGCCCGCCGGGCGGTGATTCCCAGGGGCCCACTCCGCCCGCCGGGCGGTGATCCCCAGCGGTCCCGATTCCGCCCGCCGGGCGGTGATCCCCAGCGGTCTCCACTCCGCCCGCCGCGTGGTGATCCCCGGCGGTTCCCACTCCGGTTGCGGAGCCCAGATCGCCACGTTTGAGTGGGAATGATCCCCCATGCGTCTCTGGAGCTGACATGTCGATGGCGTTCGGTTCACCCCTCGGTTCGTCCGACCCGTTCAGCGACATGCTGAACCGCTTCTTCGGAATGTCACCGGCGTCGTCGCCCCCGGCCGTCCAGCGCGTCCCCATCGGTCGCCTGCTGACCGAGTCCTCGCACGAACTCCTCAGCCTGGCCACCCGGAAGGCCGTCGAGGACGGCACGTCCGACCTCGACACGGAGCACCTGCTGTGGGCCGCCACCCAGGTCGACCCCTCGCGCCGGCTCCTCTCCCGCGTCGGCGTCGACCCGGCGGCCCTCGCTGCCCAGCTCGACGAAGTCCTGCCCCGGGAGTCCGGCGAACCCTCCTCCGAACCCGGACTCACCCCCGCCGCCAAGCGCACGCTCGCCGCCGCCTACGGCCGCTCGCAGGAGGCGGGCGTGTCGTACATCGGCCCCGAGCACATCCTCGCGGCGCTCCTCGACGACTCCGACTCCGGCGCGACCCGGCTCCTCGGCGCGGACGACCACGACGTCAGGAAGCTGCGCGGCCTCACCGACCGGGCGGTCCGCTCCGACGGCGGCGCCCCGGCCGCGGGGAAGCCGCAGCAGCCGGCCACCACCCTCGACGAGTTCGGCAGGGACCTCACGGACGAGGCGAAGGCCGGCCGGCTCGACCCGGTGGTCGGCCGCGCCGAGGAGATCGAGCAGACCATCGAGATCCTCTCGCGGCGCTCCAAGAACAACCCGGTCCTCATCGGCGAGCCCGGCGTCGGCAAGACCGCCATCGTCGAGGGCCTCGCCCAGCGGATCGTGGCGGACGAGGTGCCCGAAACCCTCAAGGGCAAGCGGGTGGTCTCGCTCGACCTGTCCGGACTGGTGGCCGGAGCGCAGTACCGCGGCCAGTTCGAGGAACGCCTCAAGAAGGTCATCGAGGACGTCCAGGAGGCCGGCGGCGACATCATCCTCTTCATCGACGAACTCCACACGGTGGTCGGCGCGGGCGCGTCCGGTGAGAGCGCGATGGACGCGGGCAACATGCTCAAGCCCGCCCTGGCCCGCGGCGAGCTGCACGTCGTCGGCGCGACCACCATCGACGAGTACCGCAAGCACATCGAGAAGGACGCCGCGCTCGAACGCCGCTTCCAGCCCGTCCTCATCCCGGAGCCGACGGTCGAGGAGACCGTGCAGATCCTCGAAGGGCTGCGGGACGCCTACGAGGCCCACCACCAGGTGCGGTTCGCCGACGGCGCCCTCACCGCGGCGGCCGAGCTCTCCGACCGGTACATCAGCGACCGCTTCCTGCCCGACAAGGCCATCGACCTGATCGACCAGGCGGGCGCGCGGGTACGGCTGCGGACCGCCGGCCGCTCCACCGAGGTCGTGAGCCGCGAGGACCGCATCGCCAAACTCCGGCGCGAGAAGGACCAGGCCGTCGCCGGTGAGCAGTTCGAGAAGGCCTCGGACCTGAAGCGGCAGATCGCCGAGGTGGAGGGCGAACTCGCCGGCATCCAGGAGCGCCGCGAGGGCGTCGTCTCGGTCACCGCCGCCGACATCGCCGACATCGTCTCCCGGCGCACCGGCATCCCCGTCTCGCAGCTCACCGCCGGCGAGAAGGAGCGCCTCCTCAGGCTGGAGGAGGAGATGCACGCCCGGGTCGTCGGCCAGGACGAGGCCGTCACCGCGGTCTCCGAGGCAGTGCGCCGCAACCGCGCCGGCATGGGGGACCCCAACCGTCCCGTCGGCTCGTTCCTCTTCCTCGGCCCCACCGGCGTCGGCAAGACCGAACTCGCCAAGACCCTCGCCGAACTGCTCTTCGGCGAGCAGGACCGCATGATCCGGTTCGACATGAGCGAGTTCCAGGAGAAGCACACCGTCGCCCGGCTGGTCGGGGCGCCGCCCGGGTACGTCGGCTACGAGGAGGCCGGCCAGCTCACCGAGAAGGTCCGCCGCCACCCGTACAGCGTCGTCCTCTTCGACGAGGTGGAGAAGGCCCACCCCGACGTCTTCAACACGCTGCTGCAGATCCTCGACGACGGACGGCTCACCGACGGACAGGGCCGCACGGTCGACTTCCGGCACTGCGTGATCATCATGACGTCCAACATCGGCGCCCACCGGATCCTCGCCCACCAGGGAGACGCGGCCGAGCTCAAGGACGAGCTGATGGAGGATCTGCGGGGCCGCTTCCTGCCCGAGTTCCTCAACCGCATCGACGACATCATCGTCTTCCACAGCCTCACCGAGAAGGACCTGGCGGAGATCGTCGACCACCTGCTCGACCGCAGCAAGCACCGCGTGCACGCCCAGGGGATGACCCTCGACGTCACCGAGGCGGCGAAGAAACTGCTCGTGTCCCACGGCTACCAGCCGGAGTTCGGGGCCCGGCCGCTGCGCCGCACGATCCAGTCGGAGCTCGACAACCGCATCGCCTCCCTGCTGCTCGGCGGGGAGGCGGAACCGGGGGACACGATCGTCGCCGACGTCGTCGGCGACTCCCTCCACTGCACGATCCAGCAGGGCGACGGAGCCGGGCAGACCCCCGAGGCCTCCCCGGCGGCCGCCGCCACCGACGGCAAGGAGTGAGACCGATGGCCCCGCACCACAAGTCCAACGAAGAGGTCGAGGGCGACCCCGACACCGGACACAGCCGCGGCATGCCCCGCCGCCCGGACGAGAAGCGGCTCGAACAGCGCCTGGAGGAGGACCGCGAGGAGGTCGGCCTCCGCCCGGACGACGAGCGGCGGGGAGGCGAGTAGGGGCCGTCCGGATCAGCGCCGGACCGGTGACTCCCACCCGCGCACCGGGCGGGAGTCACCGACGGGTGCGGGGGGCTGCCCGGTCAGGCCACGGGCAGGGGGCTCAGCCGTTCGTCGCCGGTGTACACGTTCATCGAGGATCCACGCAGGAAGCCCACCAGCGTCAGACCGCTCTCCGCCGCCAGGTCCACGGCGAGCGAGGACGGCGCCGACACCGCGGCGAGCAGCGGGATCCCGGCCATCACCGCCTTCTGGACCAGCTCGAACGAGGCGCGGCCGCTCACCATCAGGACGTACGCGCGCAGCGGCAGGAGGCCCTCGCGCAGGGCGTGGCCGACGACCTTGTCGACGGCGTTGTGCCGGCCGACGTCCTCCCGCAGGCACACGAGTTCGCCCTCGGCGGTGAAGAGCCCGGCGGCGTGCAGCCCGCCCGTGCTGTCGAAGACCCGCTGGGCGGCCCGCAGCCGGTCCGGCAGGGCGGCGAGGACGTCCGCCCCGATCCGCAGCGGGTCCTCGGCGACCGACCAGGCGGCCGTCGTGCGCACCGCGTCCAGACTGGCCTTGCCGCACAGACCGCACGAGGAGGTCGTGTAGAAGTTCCGCTCCAGGGAGGCGTCGGGGGCGGCCACACCCGGCGCGAGTCCGACGTCCACCACGTTGTACGTGTTGCCGCCGTCGGCCGTGGCCCCCGCGCAGTAGCGGATGCCGGCCACGTCCTCGGCGGAGTGCACCACGCCCTCGCTCACCAGGAAGCCGACCGCGAGGTCGAAGTCGTCGCCCGGGGTCCGCATGGTCACCGTCAGCGGCCGCCCGCCGACCCGGATCTCCATCGGCTCCTCGGCGGCCAGGGTGTCCGGGCGGTAGGAGGCGTCCCCCTCGCGCACGCGCAGGACGCGCCGCCGTACGGTCACTCGTCCCATGGTTCGTTCCTCTCCTCGGAGCGCCGCTCCGGGGGTGCCCGGAGCCGCGGGCCGGACGTCCGGCGACCCGGTCGGTCGGTGGTGCGGGCCGTGCCGGTGCCGGCGGCCCGTCCACGACTCTGTCACGGCCCCGGTGCCGGCCTCGCCCCGGGCACCCGTTCGAGCCGGCCGGGGGCCCGGGGCCGCGGGGGAGGCCTCACGCGGCGGGCTCGATCGTCACCTTCACGTGCTTCATGATCGGCTGGTCGCTCTGCGTGCTGTGGTCGACCAGCGCGCACAGCACGTTCATCTCGGGCATGTACCCGGCGGCGCAGCCCCGCGGGATGTCGTACGGCACGGCGAGACAGCCGTGGAGGGACCGCCGGCTGCCGTCCCTCGCGGTGCTCGTGATGTCGACCGGTGCCATGTCGGCGATGCCGCGCTCCCGCATGTCGGCCCGGTTCATGAAGACCAGCGTGCGCAGGTTCTTGATGCCGCGGTAGCGGTCGTTGTCGGAGTAGATCGTGGTGTTCCACTGGTCGTGCGACCGCATGGTGCCCAGGGCGAGCATGCCCGGCTCGGGCACCACGTCCGGAAGCGGGGCCGCGGAGAACTCGGCCCGCCCGGACGGGGTGAGGAAGACCAGCTCACGGGCCGGCTGCCGGATGCGGAAGCCGAGCGGGAGGCGCACCCGCCGGTTGAAGTCCTCGAAGCCGTCCAGCGCCTTGGCCATGGTGTCGCGGATGCGGTCGTAGTCCTCGACGTACCACTCCCACGGCGTCGGGCTGTCGGGCAGCGCCGCCCGTGCCATGCCGGCGACGATCGCGGGTTCGGACAGCAGGTGCGGGGAGGCCGGGCGCTTCATGCCGAGCGACAGGTGCACCATGCTCATCGAGTCCTCGACGGAGGTGCTCTGGACGCCCTTGCGCTGGTGGTCCTTCTCGGTCCGGCCGAGGCACGGCAGGATCAGCGCCTGCCTCCCGTGGACCAGATGGCTGCGGTTCAGCTTGGTGCTGACCTGGACGGTGAGGGCACAGCCGCGCAGCGCCGCGCAGGTCCGCGGGGTGTCCGGGGCGGCGAGCGCGAAGTTGCCGCCCATGCCGACGAAGACGTCGATCTCGCCGCGCTCCATGGCCTCGATGGTCCGGACCGTGTCCAGGCCGTGCGCGCGCGGCGGTTCGATCCCGCAGGCCTCGGCGAGGCGGTCGAGGAACGCGTCGGTGGGGCGGTGGTCGATGCCGCAGGTGCGGTTGCCCTGGACGTTGCTGTGTCCGCGTACGGGGGAGGGGCCTGCGCCCTCGCGCCCCAGGTTGCCGCGGAGCAGCAGCAGGTTCACGATCTCCCGGACGGTGTCGACGCCGTGCTCGTGCTGGGTGAGGCCGAGGCACCAGCTGACGATGGAGCGGTCGGCGTCCCCGTACACGCGGGCGGCCTCCAGGACGTCGGCGCGGGTCAGTCCCGACTGCCGCTCGATCTCCTCCCAGGGCGTGGCCTCGCACACGTCGCGGTACGCGTCGAAGCCGCTGGTGTGGCGGTCGATGAACTCCTGGTCGAGGGCCTTCGGGTCGGTGGCGGACTGTTCCAGGACGGCCTTGGCCATCCCGCGGATCAGCGCCATGTCGCCGCCGATGCGGGGCTGGAGGTTGAGGGTGCTGGTCCTCGTCGCCTTGAGGAGGGCCATGTCGGTGAAGTCGTGCGGCACGATCGTCCGGGTGGCGGCGGCCTCCACGAGCGGGTTGACGTGCACGATCTGCGCGCCGCGGTGGTAGGCCTCGGCGAGCGCGGTCAGCATCCGGGGAGCGTTCGAGGCGGCGTTCACCCCGAAGATGAACAGCGCGTCGGCGGACTCCCAGTCCTTGAGGTCGACGGTGCCCTTGCCCGTACCCAGGGAGGCCTGGAGGGCGCGGCCGCTGGCCTCGTGGCACATGTTGGAGCAGTCGGGCAGGTTGTTGGTGCCCAGCTCGCGGGCCATCAGCTGGTACAGGAACGTCGCCTCGTTGCCGAGCCGTCCCGAGGTGTAGAACGAGGCCCGGTTCGGGTCGTCGAGGCCCCGCAGCGCCCGGCCCACGACCTCGAACGCGTCCTTCCAGCTGATCGGCACGTAGTGGTCCGACTCCGGGTCGTAGACCATCGGCTCGGTCAGCCGGCCCTCGTTCTCGAGGGCGTAGTCGCTCCACCCGGCCAGCTCGGTCACCGAGTGCGCGGCGAAGAACTCGCTCCCGACCCGCTTGCGGGTCATCTCCCACGTGACGTGCTTGATGCCGTTCTCGCAGATGTCCAGGTGCAGGCCCTTGGTGTCGTCGGGCCAGGCGCAGCCGGGGCAGTCGAAGCCGGTGTTCTCGTGGTTCATCCGCATGATCGCGCGCGGCCCGTCGACGAGGGCCTTCTCGCGCACGAGGAACTCGGTCACGCTCCGGGCCGCGCCCCAGCCCGCGGCGGGGTGGTGGTACGGGTGGAAGGCGGGGTCGCCCCCGGGGACGGGCCCCACGCGGGGCTCCGCGGGCTCCGGTTCCTCGGATGCGGGGGAGTGCTGCGCGTCCTGGTCGGTGCTCACGGCAGTTCACCCTTTCACCTGCGGGCATGCGGGTACGACACGGCGAATGGCCACCCCCTCCGCAGGCTATGCCCGCGGGTGGGCGGGTGCCACTTCACTCGGAGCCGCCCCGCCCGTACGCGGTGACCCCGGGCGCAGCGGCCCCGTATGCGGCGACCCCGTACGCGGCGGCCCCGGGCGCGGCGACTCCGGGAGGGCGGGACGGCGCGGGCGTCCACGCGGCGGCTTCCGGCGGACGCCGGCCGACGCACGGGCTGCGCGGCGGATCATGCGCGCCTACGCTGACGCTGTCCAGATCGTCACGGTCGTCCCCTTTACGTGTCTCCTTTCTCTCGGCGGGAGTCCCATGGTCGTCGTCCAACCCGTCGTCGCCCCTCCCTCCCGGGCGGCCGTGTTCCTCGTGGCCACCGTCAACCCCGGCGGCGAGTCGGCGGTACGGGACGCACTCCAGGACCTGTCGGGGCTCGTCCGGTCGGTCGCCTTCCGCGCGCCCGACGCCGGCCTCAGCTGCGTCGCCGGGATCGGCTCCGACGGCTGGGACCGGCTGCTCCGACGGCTGGGACCGGCT
>NZ_RDBH01000140.1:60182-70595 GCF_008042145.1 Streptomyces sp. adm13(2018) | reverse complement strand
CAGGGGGCCCCGCCACCGCGCCCCGGCCACCCCCGGTGACCTTCTGTTCCACGTACGCGCCCGGCGCATGGACCTCTGCTTCGAGCTGGCCCGGCTGATCACGGAGAGCCTGGGCGCCGCGGTCACCGTCGTCGACGAGGTGCACGGATTCGCGTACTTCGACGAGCGCGACCTGCTCGGATTCGTCGACGGCAGCGAGAACCCGGGGGGCCGGGTGGCGGCCGAGGCGACCCACGTCGGCGACGAGGATCCCGGCTTCCGCGGCGGCAGCTACGTCGTCGTCCAGAAGTACCTGCACGACATGCCGGCCTGGGACGCGCTCACCGTCGAACAGCAGGAGCGGGCCATCGGCCGCGGCAAGGCGTCCAACGTCGAGATGCCCGACGACGTCAAACCGCCCGACTCGCACGTCGCCCTCAACACCATCGTCGACGAGGACGGCACCACCCGGCAGATCTTCCGCGCCAACATGCCGTTCGGCCGGATCGGCGGCGGCGAGTTCGGCACGTACTTCATCGGCTACGCGCGCACCCCCGCCGTCACGGCGCGGGAGAAGTCGAGGATGCGGTCCGTGTTGCCCGGGGGGTCCCCGAGGAACATGCGGCGGAGCATGAGTTCGGTGACGGCGGGGGTGCGCGCGTAGCCGATGAAGTACGTGCCGAACTCGCCGCCGCCGATCCGGCCGAACGGCATGTTGGCGCGGCCGCGAACTCGCCCCGATCACCGCCGCCGCCTGGGCCGAGATCGAGGAGGAGGCCCGCCGCACCTTCCGCCGCAACGTCGCGGGACGCCGCGTCGTCGATGTCCCCGACCCCGGCGGCCCCGGCCTCGCCGCCGTCGGCRCGGGCCACCTCAGCGACATGGGGTCACCCGCCCCCGGCGTCACCGCGCGCCTCCGGGAGGCCCGGCCCCTCTTCGAACTCCGCGTGCCCTTCACCGTCGACCGGGCCGCCGTCGACGACGTCGAGCGGGGCGCGAAGGACTCCGACTGGCAGCCCGTCAAGGACGCGGCCCGGGCCATGGCGTTCGTCGAGGACCGGACGATCTTCGACGGATACGGGGCCGCCGGCGTCGACGGCCTCCGCGCCAGGTCATCCAACCCGGCCGTCCGGCTCCCCGCCGAACCGCGCGACTACCCCGACGCCGTCAGCCGCGCCCTGACCCGGCTGCGCCTCGCCGGAGTCGAAGGCCCCTACGCGCTGCTCCTCGGCGCCGACGAGTACCGCGCGGTCAGCGAGACCTCCGACCACGGCTACCCCATCGCCGCCCACCTCGGCCGCATGCTCGACGGCAAGCCCCTCTGGGCGCCCGCCCTGAGCGGCGGCTTCGTCCTGTCCACCCGCGGCGGCGACTTCGAACTGGTCCTCGGCCAGGACCTGGCCATCGGCTATACGAGCCACGACGCGACCGGCGTACAGCTCTACTTCCAGGAGACCCTGACCTTCCGCACCTACACGGACGAGGCCGTGGTCGTCCTGGAAGCGACCCCGGCCTGAGGCGCCGGAGTCCAGGGAACCGGGAGGCCCGACGCCGTGCACCACCGTCCGCTGCTGCTCTCCGCCGTACCCCGGCTGGCCCTCTCGGCGCTCGCCGGGGCGGCCGTCGGTGCCGTCATCGGCGCCACCGTCCACGTGCCCCTGGGCGTCCTCGCCGCGATCGCCGTCGCCGAGACCCTCTTCGTCGTCACCGGATGGACCGCGCTGTGGCCGATGGACGCGCCCACCACCCGGCGCAACGTACGCCGTGAGGAGTTCCGGCCCGCCGTCGAGGAACTGACCGTCGTGGGCACGGCGGTCGGCGGACTCTTCGGCATCGTCGTCCTGCTCCTGGTCGGCAGGTCCGACCTCGGCCACGCCGCCGCCGCGACCGCCCTCGCCGGGGTGTTCATGGCCTGGGCCGCGCTGCACCTGATGTACGCCACCCGCTACGCCTGCCTCTACTACCGGGAACCCGGCGGCGGCATCGACTTCAACTCCCGCGAACCGCCCCGCTACAGCGACTTCCTCTACTTCAGCTACAACCTCGGCATGACCTACCAGGTCTCCGACACCGACGTCTCCAGCACCACGATCCGCGCGGTCGCGCTCCGCCACTGCCTGCTCTCCTACGTCTTCGGCGCGAGTATCCTGGCCACCACCATCAACCTCGTCACGGGCATCGTCACGGGCTGAGGCCGCTCCGCACGGAGCCCCCGCCCCCGGGAGACCACGTCATGACCACGGCCGTCGTCGTCGGGGCCGGCCCCAACGGGCTCGCCGCCGCCGCCCTCCTCGCACGCGAGGGCATCGAGGTCACCGTCCTGGAAGCCGCCGAGGAGATCGGCGGCGGCACCCGCAGCTTCGAGGCCGTCCTGCCCGGCCTGCTGCACGACCACTGCTCCGCCATCCACCCGATGGCCGTCGCCTCGCCCGCCCTCCGCTCGCTCGGCGCCGAGCGCCACGGACTGCGCTGGCTGCTGCCCGAGATCGACTGCGTACACCCCCTGGACGACGGCACGGCCGGCGTCCTGCTCCGGTCGGTGGCGGAGACCGCCGCCGGGCTCGGCGCCGACGCGGCCCGCTACCGGGCCCTCCTGGAGCCCTCCGTACGCCGCTGGGACCTGCTGGCCGGCGACGTCATGGGCCCACTGCTCCGGATCCCGGCGCACCCCCTGCCGCTCGCCCGGTTCGGCCTGCCGACGATGCTGCCCGCCTCGGCCCTCGCCCGGCTCTTCCGCACGCCGCGGGCGCGGGCCCTGTGGGCCGGAGTCGCCGCGCACTCCTTCCGCCCGCTCTCCGAGCCGTTCGGCTCGGCCATCGGGCTGGGCATCCTCACCGCCGGCCACGCCGCCGGCTGGGCCGTCGCCGAGGGCGGCTCGCAGAGCATCGCGCGCGCCCTGGCCGCCGTGCTCGCCGAGCACGGCGGCGTGATCAGGACCGGCGTCCGGATCACCGACCGCGCCCAGCTGCCGCCCGCCGACGTCACCCTCCTCGACCTCGACCCCGGCCAGGTAGCGCGCCTCTACGGCGACCTGCTGCCGCCCAGGGTGGCCGCCGCCTACCGGCGCTTCCGGCGCGGCCCCGGCGCCTTCAAGGTCGACCTCGCCGTGGAGGGCGGGGTCCCCTGGACGGACCCGCGGGCGCGCCGCGCGGGCACCGTGCACATCGGCGGCACGCTCTCCGAAGTCGCCTTCACCGAAAGGGAGGTGACGAGAGGTCGGATGCCCGAGCGGCCCTTCGTGCTGGTCGGGCAGCAGTACCTCGCCGACCCCTCCCGGTCCGTCGGGGACGTCCACCCCGTCTGGACGTACGCCCATGTCCCGTACGGCTACGACGGCGACGCGACGGAGGCGGTCCTGCGGCAGCTCGAACGCTTCGCCCCCGGCGTCCGCGAGCGCGTCGTGGGCCTGCACGTCACCCGGCCCGCCGACTTCGCCGCCGCCAACCCCAACTTCGCCGGCGGTGACATCCTCACCGGCGCCAAGACCGTGCCCCAACTCCTCCTGGGGGCCCGGCCCGCGCTCGACCCGTACGGCACCGGACTGCCGGGCGTCTTCCTCTGCTCGGCCGCCACGCCACCCGGCCCCGGCGCCCACGGCATGTGCGGGGCGGGAGCGGCGGCCTCGGCCCTGCGGCACCTGGGCGCCGGGCCGCGCCCCCAGGTTTCGCCCTGACCCGCCGGGGCCGGGACGAGACGACCTAGCCGAGGGACAGCACGACCGCCGTGGCCGGACCCTCGGGCGTCACGTAGCTGACGGTGTCGCCCGCGCGGTGGCCGAGCAGGGCGCTGCCCAGTGGGCTGTCCGCGGTGACCATCGTCCGGTCGAGCACGGCCGCCACCTCGCCGATCTGCACGGTCGACTCCGTACCGTCGTCGAACCGCACGGTCACGCTGGTGCCCACGCCGACCGCGTCGGTGGGCGGGTCGCCCGCGACGGCCGCCTCGCGCAGCCGCCCCTCGATGTCCTCGATCCGGCGGTCGAGCCGGTCGAGGTCGTCGCCGCGCTCCAGCTCGTCGGCCTGGTCGGCCCGGTCGCCCGTCTGGTCGCCACCACCGTCCCGGAGGGTGACCGCGACGGCCTCCCGTTCGGTGCGGAGGTCGTCGAGCTCCCCCTCCAGTGCCTCGCGGGCGGCGGCGTTGATGGGCTCGGGTCCACCGGTCATTCCTGCTCCCCTGGTGCGGCGGCACGAGGACGTGCCGCGAGTCGAATGCGTTGTTTCCGCCATTATCGACCAGATCGCCGATCGGTGCCGTCACGCCCGCAGGGGGCGATGGGCCCGGATCCGGGCGGAAGACGGGCGCGCGAGGGGACCCCCGCTCCCGCCTGCACGGTCTGTTACGTTGCCGGTGCCCGGGCCACGGACGAGGTGGGCCGGACCCGCGAACGAGAGGGAGACCCGCGCGATGGCCGTCATCCACCAGACCACGCTGCAGCCCACCAAGCTCGAACTGCTCACCGAGTGGCTCCCCACCCGCCCCTGGTACCGCGGCGGGCAGCCGCGCCCGGAGCGGGTCGGCGGGTTCCGGCTCGACGACCCGGCGGGCGAGGTCGGCATCGAGTTCATGGTCGTGACCGACGGCGAGGGCGAGGACGCCGTCTCGTACCTCGTCCCGCTGGCCTACCGCGGAGAGCCCCTGGACGGCGCCGAGGCCGCCCTCGTCGGCACCTCCGAGCACGGCGTCCTCGGCAAGCGCTGGATCTACGACGGCGCCCACGACCCGGTGCTCGTCGCCCAGTTGTACGCCCTCCTCACCGGACGCGCCGAGGCCCAGGCCCAGTCGCAGACCGACGCACCGGACCACACGGTCGCCGTCGCGCGCCCGGCGGCCGCGGCCGCGGGAACGGCCGACGCGGAGCTCGTACGGGTCGCCGAAGGACCCGATCACACGGACGTGGAGGTCCGCGCCCCCGGCGCGCCCGCCCCGCTGACCCTGCGCATCCGGCGCGTACTCGCCGCCGGCACGGACGTGCCCGCCGACGCCGACGGGGGCATCACCGCCGAATGGCGGCGCGCCGACGGCACGACGGTCCGGGGCCTGTTCGTCGTCACCCCCTGACTCCCACGGCGGGGGCGGCGAAGTCCCGGCGCTTGAACGGACTGCGGGGCGGTGAAGTCCCGGCGCCACAAGGGGACTACGAGTGGCCTGGCCTCTACGGCCGCAGTGCCGTGGCGAGTTGGGCGCGCGACCGCACGTCCAGCTTCTGGTAGATCCTGGTCAGCCGCGCCTCGACCGTCTTCACGCTCAGGTACAGCTTCGCCGCCGCCTCCTGGTTGCTGGCGCCCTGGCCCACCAGCCGGGCGAGCCGCAGCTCGGCCTCGGTCAGCGAGGAGAGCGCGGGCAGCGCCTCCTCGCTTCCGGAGGCCGCCCCGGAACCCTCGCCCGCCGTGCCCGCGGGGGACTCGCACGCCAGGGCCAGCCAGGGGGCCGCTCCGGCCCGTTCGAACACCGAGGCCGCCGTCTGCAGGGCGCTCTGCGCCGCCGACCGGCGCCGTCTGCGCCGCTCCACCCGGGCCAGGGCGATCAGCGCCCGCCCCCGCTCCAGCGGCAGCCCGGCCCGGCCGAAGGCCTCGGCCGTGCGGGTGAGCAGGAGCACCGCCTCGTCCGTGCGCCCCTCCGCCGCCAGCCACAGCGCGTGCGCCCGGTCGCAGCCGAGCAGCACCGTCGACCGGCCCAGCCGGGCCGCCACCGGCCGCACCTCGTCGAGGAGGGCCAAGGCTTCGTCGCCCGCGTCGTGGGCGAGCAGCGCCTCGGCCAGCTCCTCGTGCCAGCGCAGCATCGACGGGTCCACGGTCGACTGGGCGCGCTCGTCGGCCTGGACGCGCCGCAGGGTCTCCAGGGCGGCGGCGACATCGCCGTTGATCAGCTGGACCCGGCCGAGCGCGTACCGGCTGCGGGACAGGAAGACCCGGTCGCCCTCCTCCTCCGAGGCCTGGACGCTCCGCCGCGCGTAGCTCGCCGCCCGGGCGAAGCTGCCGCCCGCCGTCTCCGCGAGGGCGAGGGTGTACCAGGCGGGCCCCGGCGAGAGGCCCGCCTCCAGGGTGAGGGCGAGCGACTGGCCCGCGTGCGCGAGCGCCGGCGCGCAGGCGCCCATGCGGGACTCGATCGCGGCCAGCGTGGAGAACAGCTCGATGGTGTCCTCGACCGAGCCGCGCCGCTGCACCAGGGGGAGCAGGGCGTTGAGTTCGTCGCGGGCGTCCGTCAGACGGTCGTCGAACAGGGCGTGACGGATCGTCAGAATCTGTGCGGCGTTGCGGATTCCGAGGGGACGCTCGGCCAGTTCCAGGGCGCGGGCCTGGGCGAGCACCGCCTCGGCGTCCGGTGCTCCGAGGGCCCGCTCCATCCGCGCCTGCACGGTCAGCGCCTGGGCCGCCGTGCGCGGGTCGCCCATGGAGGCGGCGAGCGCGGCCGATTCGACGGCCGCCGTCCGCGAGCGCTGCGGATCGCCGTCCGCCAGTACGTACTTGACGGCGAGCCGGAGCTGTACGGCGGCCCGCAGGGCGGTGTCGCCCTCCGAGTCCTCCATCGCGTGGACGTACATCTCGTCGAGGCTGGTCAGTCCCTGCCCGGCGGTGTCGAGGACGGCGAGCCGGGCCCTGACCCGGTCGGCGGGCACCGCGTCCCGGGCGAGGAGGTCGGTGGCCGCCCGCATGGCGAGGTCGGCGCGGGCCGCGCGGGCGGCCTCCTCGGCGGCGTCGACGAGTCGCGCGATCCGCCGCGTGCCGTGCCGGCCGGGCGTCGACTCGGCGGCGAGCAGGGCGAGTTCGGCGGCGAGCGCGCTGTTCCCGCGCCGCCGGGCCAGATCGGCGGCGTCCGCGACCTCGGCGGCGAGGTCCTCGTCCGGGCTGTCGGTGGCGAGCGCCCGGTGGCGTACCGCCTCCACGGGGTCGTCCACCACCTCGGCGAGGGCGGCGTGCCCGGCGCTCCGCTCGGCCCAACAGGCGTCGTGCACCAGGGTGGAGGGCAGCAGGCCCGCGGTGAAGGTCACCGAGCCGTCCTCGGCGAGCGACACGAGTCCGGCCCGCTCGGCCGCCGCGAGGTCGGCCTCCGCGTTGGGCCGGCCCGCCCGGCGCACCAGGGTCGAGGAGGGGCGCAGCGCGAGCGCCGCGAGCAGCAGCGTCTCGCGTACGGCGAGGGGCGCGGCGCCGAGGAGTTGCCGGGCGAGGTCGCGGGCGCGCCCGGAGAGCGTCAGTGCCTCGGCGTGGTGCACGGGGGTCCGGGCGTCGGCCAGCGAGCGGCCCACGGCGAGCGCGAGCCGGGGGTTTCCGCCGCTCGCGCGGTGGATGCGCCCGGCCATCCGGGAGGGCAGCCGGTGGTGGATGAGGAGTTCGGCGATCTCGTCGGCGTGCAGCGGAGGCACGAGCAGCACGTCGGCCTCGGACGGCACCCAGAGATGGGCGGCGTGCGGGTCGTCGGGGCGGTGCGGCGCGCGGTAGGGCTCGTGGGTCTCCCCGTACGGCTCCGGGGTCTCGACGGCCACCACCCGCAGCGCGGGCGGCGCCAGGTGCAGGGCGAAGCGGAGCAGGTCCGCGCTGTCCGCGTCGACGTGCTGGACCCCGTCGACGACGAGGAGCACGGGCCCCCGGCGGGTCAGCGTGCGGAGGATCTGCGCGATGCCGAGCCGGAGAGCGATCGGGTCCCAGCCGCCCGCGTCGAGCGGTGCCTCGCGGCAGAGCATGGCGACGGCGGTGCGCTGGGGGCCGGGTAGTTCGTCGAAGACGGCGGATGCCTCGGGCGCGGTGGACGTCCGCCCCGTGGACGCCTTGTCGGACGGGCGCGGTTCGCGGCGTCTGCCGCCGGGTCGCGCGAGGCTCACGGTCGCCGCCACCGAGGCCACCAGCGCGGCGGCCGACGCCCCGGGTATCTCGCGGTCGGAGGGCAGGGTGGCCAGCCACAGCACGGTCTCGCCGCGTGCCTCGGCCCGGGTCGCCGCGGCGAGCGCGAGTTCGGTCTTGCCGACGCCCGCGGGCCCGGTGAGCAGGGCGCGGCCCCGGGTCTGGAGGGCGCGTTCGAGGCGGGCGAGGAGTTCCTCGCGGCCCACCGGCGCGGGGGGTCCGCCGGGACCCGTGGGGCGCAGGCCGAGGTACGGAGCTGTCGTCACTGTCCATCACCTCCGGCGCGCTCGGGCCCCCGGCCCATGAGCCCCGTGGGCAGAGAATACGGAGCCCACGGGTGGAGTCCAGGCCCTGTGTCCGGCATTCGGACAGGGTGCCTGGCGGGCAAGGGGGCCGACACGCCAGGACGCGCCCGTGGTGTAGACCACGAGCGCGTCGCTGACCAGCAAGGATGCTGATGTGGGGGGTGGTTCGGTGGTGGAGCGGTGGCGCCTTAGAAGGTCAGGCTCCACGAGTTGATGTAGCCGGTGTCACCCGTGGCCACATCGCGGACCTGGAGCTTCCAGGTTCCGTTGGCGACCTCGCTCGACGCGTCGACCGTGTAGGTGGTCAGGACGTTGTCGGCGCTGTCCGAGGAGGACGAGGCCTTGAGGTTGCGCACGGTGCCGTCGGGGGCGACCAGGTCGATGACCAGGTCCCCGCGCCAGGTGTGCCGGATGTCCACGCCGACCTTGAGGGCGGCGGGGGCGTTGCCGGTGCGGCCGGAGACGACGATCGAGGACGACACGGTGGCGTTGTCGACGATGGTCACATCGGTCGCGTTGGTGAAGACCGAGCCCGGCGGCGTGGTGGTCGTCACTGCGTTGACGGTCTTCGCGGTGTCGGCGATGCCGGTGCCGCAGCCGCCGGTGCAGGTGCCGGGCAGCGGGCGGGCGTTGGTCTTGATCGCGGTCTCGATCTCGGCCGGGGTGAGGCTGGTCTTGGCCGACTTGAGCAGGGCCGCGAGGCCCGCGATGTGCGGGGCCGCCATCGAGGTGCCCTGGTAGGGCTTGAAGTTCTCGCTCGACTGGGTGGTCGCGCCCGAGTTCAGCGTGGAGTAGATGCCGTTCTCGGGGGTGGTGACGGTGCCGGGCGTGTCGGTCGCGCGGCGGGTCTCGCCGCCGGGCGCGGCGACGTCCACGATGCTGCCGAAGTTGGAGTAGTACGACCGGTTGCCCTCGCGGCTGGTGGACGCCACGTTGATGACGTTGGCGCAGTTCGCGGGAGTGAAGCCGGAGGCGTTGGCGTTGCTGTTGCCCGCGGCGACGACGACGGTGGTGCCGCGGGAGACGGCGCCGTTGATCGCGTTCTGGTAGACGCTCGGGCAGGTCGCGCTCGCGCCGCCGAGGCTCAGGTTGATGACCTTGGCCGGGGTGGCGTTGGCCGGGGCGCCCGGCACGGAGCCGCCGGAGGCCCAGGTGATGGCGTCCGCGATGTCGGCGGACGAGCCGCCGCACTTGCCGAGCACGCGCACGGGCTGGATCTTCGCGTTGTACGCGATGCCCGCGATGCCCTTGGTGTTGTTCGTGACGGCGCCGATGGTGCCGGCCACGTGGGTGCCGTGCCAGGAGGAGTTCGACGCCTTGGAGCCGGTGCCGCACTCGTTGTCGGTGGCGTTCCAGTCGCCCTCGTCCTTCGCGTCCGCGTCGCGGCCGTTGCCGTCGCGGGCGTCGGCGGAGGTCGAGATGAAGTCGTACCCGGAGACGATGTTGGTCGCCAGGTCCGAGTGGGCCGCGTAGCCGGTGTCGATGACGGCGACGGTGACGCCCGAACCGGTCGTCTTGTCCCAGGCGGCAGGAACGTTCATGCCGCCGGTGGGCTCGAACAGGTCCCACTGCTTGGCGTAGTCGGTGTCGTTCGGCGTGACCGCCATCGCGTAGGCACGGATGTCGGGCTCGACCGAGGCGACGGACGGGTCGGCGCGGAACGCGGCCATGACCTCGGTCACGTCCTGCTTGCTGGCGCTGTCGCCCAGG
The DNA here is from genome assembly GCF_008042145.1 of Streptomyces sp. adm13(2018). Lineage (GTDB taxonomy): Bacteria > Actinomycetota > Actinomycetes > Streptomycetales > Streptomycetaceae > Streptomyces. The sequence continues at coordinate 60,766 of NZ_RDBH01000140.1, read as the reverse complement.
TCGACCAGGGCGCCGCCGCCGGCGAGACGACGCTCGAAGGAGAGCTTCTCGCCCGTCTTCGCGGCCTTCTCGGCCGTGTCGCTCTTCGCGGCGGTGTTCGAGCCGGCCTCGGCGGCCTGGCTCTTGTAGGTGACGATGACCTTCTCGACCGGGGCGCTGGGGAGCGCCCGCATGGTCTGCGAAGCCGGTGCGGGCTTCGGGGTGGCAGCGCCCGGGGCGGCGGCGATCGCCCCGGTCGTGGCAGCGGCGCCGAGGATCGCGGCGCTCGCGACCACGGATATGACTCTCCGCCTGGAACCGTTCAAGGTGTGGCCCTTTCGAGTACGACGTAGCTGCGGAGCAGTGGCGGCGGCGCGGGAGGCCAGGGCGAAGTGGGGTCGCTGTCCGGCATTCCCTGGGCTGGGGGGCCCGTGCGCCGCCACCGGCGCGACGGCCCGGGTCAAGGCCGTCCCCGGCGGATGCGACCCCTCCGCATGCACCTGTCAGGGTGCGGTCGGGGGGATGATATCTGCCGGTGCGGAGGACAGTAGGGAACGGGGGGGTGAACCCGATACGGGGAAAACCCTTGTCACCCCTCACGGGGC
>NZ_RDBH01000140.1:33931-60082 GCF_008042145.1 Streptomyces sp. adm13(2018) | reverse complement strand
CCCCGGAGTCCGCCATGACGGTCGACCACGCTCCACCCGCCTCCCCGCCCGACATATCGCCTTTGCCGGATCTGGAACCCCTCACACCCGAGCGGCCCCGGAGTCCGCCATGACGGTCGACCACGCTCCACCCGCCTCCCCGCCCGACATATCMCCTTTGCCGGATCTGGAACCCCTCACACCCGAGCGGGGCCCCGGCCGCGGCCCCGCCGTACCGCGCTGGCTGCGCCGCACCGTGGGCCCCGTCCTGCTCCTCGCCCTCTGGCAGACCCTCAGCGCGACGGGAGTGCTGCCGGCCGAGGCGCTCGCCTCCCCGGGCACCATCGCCCGCGCCGGCGGCGAGCTCATCGGCGACGGCACCCTGCCCACCGCGATGGGCGTCTCCCTGCGCCGGGTCGCCGCCGGACTGCTGATCGGCGGGATCGTCGGCATCACCCTCGCCCTGGTCTCCGGCCTCTCCCGGCTCGGCGAGGACCTCGTCGACGCCCCCGTCCAGATGCTCCGGACCGTGCCCTGGGTCGGGCTGATCCCGCTCCTCATCATCTGGCTGGGCATCGGGGAGGCGCCGAAGGTGGCGCTCATCGCGCTCGGCGTCGCCTTCCACCTCTATCTGAACGTGTACGCCGGCATCCGCGGCGTCGACGCCCAACTCGTCGAGGCGGGGCAGTCGCTGGGCCTCGGACGCTGGGGTCTCGTCCGGCACGTCGTCCTGCCGGGGGCACTCCCCGGAGCCATGACGGGCCTGCGCTACTCCCTCGCCACGGCCTGGCTGGCCCTGGTCTTCGGGGAGTCCATCAACGCCGACGCCGGCATCGGCTTCCTCATGAACCAGGCGCGCGAGTTCTTCCGCACCGACGTGATCGTCGTCTGCCTCGTCGTCTACGCCTTCCTCGGCCTGCTCGCCGACGCCGTCGTCCGTACTCTCGAAAGGCTGCTGCTGCAATGGCGACCGACCTTCACCGGGCAGTGACCGTCCAGGGCCTCACCCGGTCCTTCGACGGACGACCCGTCGTCGACGGGCTCGATCTCACCCTGCGCGCCGGGCAGTTCACCGCCCTCCTCGGCCACAGCGGCTGCGGCAAGTCCACTCTCCTGCGGATCCTCGCCGGGCTCGACCGGGAGATCTCCGGCACCGTCCTCGTCCCGCGCCGCCGCGCCGTCGCCTTCCAGGCGCCGCGCCTCATGCCGTGGAAGCGGGTCTGGCGCAACGTGCTCCTCGGGCTGCCCGGCWWGCCGGGCCGCGCGGTGGCGGAGCAGGCACTGGCCGAGGTCGGGCTGAGCCACCGCTCGGGCGCCTGGCCGAAGACCCTCTCCGGCGGCGAGGCCCAACGGGCCTCCCTCGCCCGCGCCCTGGTACGGGATCCCGACCTCCTGCTGCTCGACGAGCCGTTCGGCGCTCTCGACGCCCTGACCCGGATCACGGCGCAGCGCCTCGTCGCCGAACTGTGGCAGCGGCGCGGCCTTACGCCCCTTCCCAAGGAGAGTCCCCGTGAAGTCCTTCCGTCTGTCCACCGCGGCGCTGCTCGTGCCGCTCGCGCTCCTCGCCTCCGCCTGCTCCGGCGCCTCCGCGGCCGGCTCGTCCTCGAACTCCGACGGCAAGGGCTCCCTCGTCCTGAACGTCGGTGACCAGAAGGGCGGTTCCGAGGCGCTGCTGCGGGCCGCCGGTGAACTCGACGACCTCCCGTACCGGATCACCTGGTCGACGTTCACCTCCGGACCACCCCTTCTCGAGGCGGTGAACGCCAAGGCCGTCGACATCGGATCGGTCGGCAACACGCCGCCCGTGTTCGCCGCGGGCGCCGACTCGAAGATCACGGTGGTCGCCGCCACCCACGGCGACTCCGCGGGCGAGGCGATCCTCGTCGCGAAGGACTCGCCCCTGCGCTCCGTGTCGGAGCTGAGGGGCAAGCGGGTCGCCGTCGCCCAGGGCAGCTCCGCCCACTTCCAGCTCATCGCCTCGCTCGGCAAGGCCGGCCTGAAGCCGAGCGACGTCCAGGTGTCGCTGCTGCAACCGGCCGACGCCCTGGCCGCGTTCACCAGCGGCAAGGTGGAGGCCTGGGCGACCTGGGACCCGTACACCTCGCAGGTGCTGCTGAGCGGCAAGGGCCGGGTCCTCGCCGACGGGCGCGGGCTCACCAACGGCCTCGGCTTCCAGGTCGCCGCCCCCTCGGCGCTCGCCGACCCCGAGAAGGCGAAGGCCGTCGGTGACTTCGTCGAACGCCTGCGGCGCGCCCAGGACTGGGTGTTCGAGCACCCCGAGGCCTGGGCGAAGGTCTGGGCGAAGGAGACCGGACTGCCCTACGAGGTGGCGCTGGCGGCCGTGAAGCGCAGCAATGGCACCCGCATCGCGGTCGCCCTCGACGACGCGGCCGTCGCCTCCGAGCAGAAGATCGCCGACACCTTCGCCGAACTCGGCCTCATCCCCCGCACGTTCCGCTTCGCCGACTACGTCGACACCCGCTTCAACAAGAACCTGCCGCCGTCCACCACCCCGGCGCGCAGCTACGGAAAGGCCTCCTCGTGACCGTCCACCTGAACTGGTTCCTGCCCACCGGCGGCGACGGCCGGACCCTCGTCGACCGGCACGCCTACACGGACGGCGGCATCACCCGCGACCGCGCCGTGTCCGGAGTACGGGCGCCGGACATCGACTATCTGATCCAGATCGCCAAGGCGGCCGAGCAGTTGGGCTTCGAAGCCGTGCTGACCCCGACCGGCACGTGGTGCGAGGACGCCTGGCTCACCACGGTGGCGCTCGCCCAGCACACCGAGCGGCTCAAGTTCCTGGTGGCGTTCCGGCCGGGGGTGATCTCGCCGGTGCTCGCGGCCCAGATGGCGTCCACGTACCAGCGGATCACCCGCGGCCGGCTCCTGCTGAACGTGGTGACCGGCGGCGACTCCGCCGAGCAGCGCCGCTTCGGCGACCATCTCGACCACGACCGGCGGTACGCGCGCACCGCGGAGTTCCTGTCGGTCGTGCGGGGCGCGTGGAGCGGCCGGCCGTTCGACTACGAGGGCGAGCACTTCCGGATCGAGGGCGGGCTCACGGCGCTGCCGCCGGACCCGCTGCCCGAGATCTTCTTCGGCGGCTCCTCCGCCGCGGCCGGTCCGGTGGCCGCCGAACACGCCGACGTCTATCTGACCTGGGGCGAGCCCCCGTGGCAGGTCAAGGAGAAGATCGACTGGATCCGGGAGCTCGCGGCGGAGCGCGGCCGCACGGTCCGCTTCGGGATCCGGCTGCACACGATCTCCCGCGACTCGGCGCGCGAGGCCTGGGCGACGGCCGACCGGCTCCTCTCCGATCTCGACGCCGAGACGATCGCCGCCGCGCAGCAGGTCCTGGGGCGCAGCGAGTCGGTCGGCCAGCAGCGGATGCTGGCCCTGCACGAGGGCGGCTCCCTGGGCCGCGACCGGCTGGAGATCTCGCCGAACCTGTGGGCGGGGGTCGGGCTGGTGCGCGGCGGAGCCGGTACCGCGCTCGTCGGCAGCCACGCCGAGGTCGCGGACCGGATCGAGGAGTACCACGACCTCGGCGTGGAGCACTTCGTCCTGTCGGGCTACCCCCATCTGGAGGAGGCGTACTGGTTCGGCGAGGGCGTGCGGCCGGAGCTGGCCGCGCGTGGTCTGCTGCCGACGGCCGTGCCCTCCCCGCTGCTCGGCGTCCCGGCCGCGAACGGCCGGCCGGCTTCGGCACCGGGAGGCGCGCCGCTGCTCGTGGCGGGCGGCCGCTAGCCGCAGGCATGCCGCCCCACGGTGGCGGCTGACGTGCGGGGCGGGGGCGCGGGGAAGATCCGCGCCCCCACCCCTGTTGGTAGAACCGTGAACGGTTTCGGGGTCGAAGAGGCAGTGGGCACGGCGGCGCGGGCGCCGCGGCCGGTGGACGTCGTCGTCATCGGCGCGGGACAGGCCGGACTCTCGGCCGCCTTCCACCTGCGACGCGCCGGGCTGGAGCCGGACCGGGACTTCGTCGTCCTCGACCACGCCCCGCGGCCCGGCGGCGCCTGGCAGTTCCGCTGGCCCTCGCTCACGTACGGCAAGGTCCACGGGATGCACGCGCTCCCCGGCCTGGAACTCACCGGCGCCGACCCCGCGCGCCCCTCGTCGGAGGTGATCGGCGGGTACTTCGACACCTACGAACAGACCTTCGGCCTGCGGATCCACCGCCCCGTGGACGTCACGGCCGTACGGGAGGGCGCGGCGGGGAGGCTCCTGGTCGAGACCTCCGAGGGGGCGTACGCGGCCCGTGCCCTGATCAACGCCACCGGCACCTGGGACCGACCGTTCTGGCCGCGGTATCCGGGCCAGCAGACCTTCCGCGGGCGCCAGCTGCACACCGCCGGCTACCCGGGCCCGGCGGAGTTCACCGGTATGCGGGTCCTCGTCGTCGGCGGCGGGGCCTCCGGCACCCAGCACCTGATGGAGATCGCGGACGTCGCCGCCGAGACCTTCTGGGTGACCCGGCGCGAGCCCGTCTGGCGCGAGGGCCCGTTCGGGGAGATGGAGGGACGGGCCGCCGTCGCCCTCGTCGAGGAGCGGGTGCGACAGGGGCTGCCCCCGGAGAGCGTCGTCTCGGTCACCGGGCTCCCCCTCAACGACGCGATCCGCGCGGCCCGCGCGCGCGGGATCCTGGACCGCCTCCCGATGTTCGACCGGATGACGCCGACCGGGGTGGCCTGGGACGACGGGCGAACCGTCGACGTGGACGTGATCCTCTGGGCGACCGGCTTCCGGGCCGCGATCGACCACCTCACCCCGCTGCGGCTGCGCGAGCCGGGCGGCGGCATCCGGGTGGAGGGCACCCGCGCGGCCCGGGACGAGCGCGTCCACCTCGTGGGGTACGGCCCCTCGGCGTCGACGATCGGCGCCAACCGGGCCGGGCGGGCGGCGGTCGCGGACGTCCGGCGCCTGCTGCGCCGCGAGGCCCCCACGGGCCCGACCGCCCCGGCGGCACCTCCGGCGGTCCCCTCCCCGGCTCCGGCCCCGACCTCGCCGGCGRCCTCCCCGGAGGTCGCCGCGGCGCCCGCCCCGACGGCCGTCGTCATCGGCTGATCCGCTCAGCCCTTCTCGGCGCCCCGGTTGGCGTTGAACTCGGCGACGTTCGCCCGGTGGACCGCGTAGTCGGCGGTGAACCGGGTGTCCCCGGGCGCCACCGTGACGAAGTACAGCCAGTCCCCGTCCGCCGGGCGCACCACCGCGTCCATGGCCTGGTCCCCCGGGTTGCCGATGGGAGTCGGCGGCAGGCCCTTGCGCGCGTAGGTGTTGTAGGGACTCCGGAGGCGGGTGTCCTCCCGGGTGGTGTCCACCGTGCTGCGGCCGAGGGCGTAGTTGAGGGTGGAGTCCATCTGGAGGGCCATGTCCCGGGCCAGCCGGTTGTGGACGACCCGGGCGACCTTGGCCATGTCCTCCGGGTTGTCGGCCTCGGCCTGGACGATGCTGGCCGCGATCACCGTCTCGTACACGCTCATGCCGTGCGCCCGCGCCCCCTCGGCGATCCGCGGGGTCCCGAAGCGCTTCCCCGCCGTGTTCACCATGAAGCGGAGGAGTTCCTCCGGGGTGGTGGCGTCGAGCACGGGATACGTCGCGGGGAAGAGGTAGCCCTCGGGGTTCCCGCCGGCGGCGGCGGGCAGCGGGAGGGCCGTGGCGGACGCGGTCGCGGTCGTACGGGCGGTGCCCCGGGACAGGCCGAGCGCCCGGTCGACGGCGGTGTAGACCTGGCCGGCCCGCCAGCCCTCGGGGACGAGGAAGGCGCGGGGCTGCTCGGCGGGCGGTTCGTCCCGGGTCAGGAGCAGCGGGAGGGTGATGCCCGCGGCGACGGCGAGGAGGGCTCCGAGGACGAGTGCCAGGCGGCCTCGGCGGGTGAGCCGGGGGCGGCGGCGGGACGGCCGGAGGCGGGTGCGGAGGGAGGGGCGGCGTGCGGGTGCGTACGGGGACGGCGGCCGGTACGTCATGGCCGCACGCTAACCCGCCGCGTACGGGAATCCCGGGAGGCCGTGCACGCGGCGGCGCCGCCGGTCCCCTGGGACGGGGGAMCGGCGGCGCCGGGCACTGCGATCGTCAGACGAGCCAGCCCAGGAAGTGGAGGACGCCGGCGAGCAGGTTGGTGATGACGTTCATGGTGGTGCTTCTCCTCGTACAGGTGCACCGTGGGACCGGTGCGTGATCGGGACTGCGCGGTGACGGTCTGCAGCCCGTCGATCGCGCACCGCAATCATCCGACGCCGTACGTGCCTGAGGCAACGAATTCCGGAGCGATCACACGTTCTGGGGAACAACCGCTCCCACGTTCGCCTGTTCGGCGCCGGCCCCGCCCGCCGAGGCCGCCCCGGCGGCGCTCCGGGCGTCGCGCCGCACGAGGGCCGCGTACTTCCCGTCCAGGGCGAGCAGCTCGTCATGGGTGCCGCGCTCCGCGATCCGGCCCGCGTCCAGGACGACGATCTGGTCGGCGTCGCGCACGGTGGAGAGCCGGTGGGCGATGGTGAGGGTGGTCCGGCCGGCCGACAGGGAGTCGATGGCCTGCTGGACGGCGTGCTCCGTACGGGTGTCGAGGGCGCTGGTGGCCTCGTCGAGGATCAGGACGGGCGGGTCGCGCAGGATGGTGCGGGCGATGGCGAGGCGCTGCTTCTCGCCGCCGGAGAAGCGGTAGCCGCGCTCGCCGACCAGGGTGTCGTAGCCCTCGGGCAGCGAGGCGATGTGGTCGTGGATCTGGGCGGCGCGGGCCGCGGCCTCGATCTCCTCGTCGGTCGCGTCGGGCTTGGCGAAGCGGAGGTTGTCGGCGACGGATGCGTGGAAGAGGTACGTCTCCTGGGAGACGACGCCGACCGCGCGGGCGAGGGTGTCGAAGTCCAGGTCGCGCACGTCGACCCCGTCGAGGGTGACGCGGCCGCCGGTGACGTCGTACAGCCGTGGCACCAGGTAGCTGAGGGTGGACTTGCCGGAGCCGGTGGGGCCGACGACGGCCAGGCTGCCCCCGGCGGGCACGGTCACGTCGACGGCGTCCAGGGTCGGCCGGCCCGCGCCCTCCGGGTCGTAGTGGAAGTCCACCTTCTCGAAGCCGACCTCGCCGCGGATCGTGGCGAGGCGGACGGGCTCGGCGGGCTCCGTGATGTCCACGGGCAGGTCGAGGTACTCGAAGATGCGCTGGAAGAGCGCGAGGGAGGTCTGCATCTGCACGCCGGTGGAGAGCAGGCTGACGGCGGGGCGGAAGAGGCCCTGCTGGAGCGAGACGAAGGCGACGAGGGTGCCGAGCGAGATCGCGGCCCCGCCGGAGCCCAGGGCGATGCCGGCGGCCCAGTAGATCAGGGCGGGCATGGCCGCCATGACGATGCCGATGGTGGACATCCGCCACCGCCCGGCCATGGAGGAGCGCACCTCCAGGTCGACGAGCCGCTCGGACTCCTCGGCGAAGGACTTCGTGAGGGAGTCGGCGCGGCCCATGGTGCGGCCGAGCAGGATGCCGCTGACCGAGAGCGACTCGGTGACGGTCGCGGCCATGGCCGCCATCTGCTTCTGGCGCTGGGTGGTGATGCGCTTGCGCTCGTTGCCCACGCGCCGGCTGATCCAGACGAAGACGGGCAGCAGGAGCAGCGAGACGAGGGTGAGCCGCCAGTCGAGGGCGAGCATCGCGGCGACGGTGGCGACGACGGCGGTGAGGTTGGAGACGAGGGAGGTGGCCGTGGAGGTCACGGTGGCCTGCATGCCGCCGATGTCGTTGGCGATGCGGGACTGGACCTCGCCGGTACGCGTGCGCGTGAAGAACGCGAGCGGCATCCGCTGGAGCTGCTCGTAGACCCCGGTGCGCAGGTCGTGCATGACGCGCTGGCCGACGGTGGTGGAGATCAGGGTCTGGAGCACGCCGAAGACGCTGGTCAGCACGGCGGTGGCGATCATGCCGAGGGCGAGCAGGCTGAGCAGCCCGGTGCGCCCCTGGGGGATCGCGGTGTCGAGGATCTCCTTGAGCAGGAACGGGGAGGCGACCGTGACGAGCGAGGCGGCGCCGACCAGGAGGCCGACGAGCACCAGGCGGGCGCGGTAGGGGCGGAAGAGCCGAAGGATGCGCCCCAGCTGCGCGGGCTCCTTCGGCTGGCCGGGGTCGCGCGGCGGGGGCGTCCAGTCGGACGGGTCGTCGGGGCGCATGGGCTCCTTCGGGGGTTCGGTGATGTCGTGGAGAGCCTAGCTCATTGTTACCTATACTCACAATGAACAAGATCCTGATATCGTTCCCGCATGAGCACCTCCTCCGTCCCGACCGGTCCCGGCCGCTCGGGGGAACCCGACACCGAGGGCGCCGACGGCCTCCTCGCCGAGCAGTTGCTGCGCCTCACCCGGCGCCTGCACCGGATCCAGAAGCGCCACCTGGAGCCGGTCGGCATCACACCCGCCCAGTCCAGGCTGCTCCGGACGGTCGCGCACTTCGGGGAGCCGCCCCGGATGGCCGATCTCGCGGCCCATCTGGAGGTCGTCCCGCGCGCGGTGACCAGTCTGGTCGACGGTCTGGAGGCCGTCGACCGGGTGCGGCGGGTGCCCGACCCGAGCAACCGCCGGGTCGTGCGGATCGAGCTCACCGACGCGGGCCGCGCCACGCTGCGGGAGCTGCGCAGCGCGCGCCGGGCGGCCGCAGAGGACATCCTTGCCCCATTGACCGCCGCACAGCGCGAGGTACTCGGAGGTCTGCTGTCCGCCCTGGTCGACCCCGGCCCGGAGGACGGCTGCTGACCGGGCACGCGGACGCGCGAAGGGGAGCCGTGACATGCCGCTGTTCGAGCCGAACCCGCAGGCCCTGCGCCCCAGCGCGCACCGGAGTCCGTCCCCGGACCGCGTGCCGGAGCTCCAGGCGCGGGGGACGCCGAGGCGGCTGCGCGAGGAGCTGACCGAGTTCCTCGGCCCGGAGAAGGTGCTCTCGAAGATCTCGGACCTCGTGCGGTACGCCTCCGACGCCAGCCCCTACCGCTTCGTCCCGCAGGTCGTCGTGGTCGCCGAGGACATCGACGACATCTCCACGATCCTGTCGTACGCCCACGGCAAGGGCCGCGAAGTGGTCTTCCGGGCCGCCGGGACCAGTCTCAACGGCCAGGCGCAGGGCGAGGACATCCTGGTCGACGTCCGCCGTCACTGGTCCGGCGTCGAGGTCCTGGACGGCGGTGCGCGGGCCCGGATCCGCCCCGGCACCACCGTCGTGCGCGCCAACGCGGCCCTCGCCCCGCACGGGCGGGTCCTGGGTCCCGACCCGGCCAGCGCCATCGCCTGCACGATCGGCGGAGTCGTCGCCAACAACGCCTCCGGGATGACGGCGGGCACCACCCGGAACTCGTACCGGACCGTCTCCTCGCTCACCTTCGTGCTGCCGAGCGGCACCGTGGTCGACACCGCCGACCCGGCCGCCGACGAGGAGCTCGCGCACGCCGAGCCGAGGCTCTGCGCGGAGCTGATGCGGCTCAAGGCCGAGATCGAGGCGGACCCCGCCCTGACCGCGCGGATCCGCGCCAAGTACGCCATCAAGAACACCAACGGCTACCGGCTCGACGCCTTCCTCGACGGCGACACCCCGGTCCGCATCCTGCGGGGCCTCATGGTGGGCTCCGAGGGCACCTTCGGCTTCATCTCCGAGGTCGTCTTCGACACCCTGCCGCTGGACCGCGAGGTGTCCTCGGCCCTGCTCTTCTTCCCGTCGCTGACGGCGGCGGCCGAGGCCGTGCCGCTGTTCAACGCGGCCGGGGCGCTGGCCGTCGAGCTCATGGACGGCAACACCCTGCGGGCCTCGGTGAGCGTGGCGGGCGTCCCGGCGGACTGGGCGGAGCTGCCCAAGGAGACGGCGGCGCTGCTCGTCGAGTTCCGGGCGCCGGACGCGGCGGCACGGGAGGCGTACGAGCGGGCGGCGGACGAGGTGCTCGCCGGACTGCGCCTGGTGGCCCCGGTGGCCTCCGTGGAGAACGCGTTCACCACCGACCCGAAGCGGATCGCCGGCTACTGGAGGGCCCGCAAGGCCTTCGTGACGGCGGTCGGCGGCTCCCGGCCCTCCGGCACGACCCTGATCACCGAGGACTTCGCCGTGCCCCCGGCCCGGCTGGCGGAGGCCTGCCAGGCACTGCTCGACCTCCAGAAGCGGCACGGCTTCGACGCCGCGGTCGCGGGTCACGCCGCCCACGGGAACCTCCACTTCCTGCTCGCCTTCGACGCGGCCGACCCGTCCGACGTCGAGCGCTACGCGGCCTTCATGGACGAGTTCTGCAAGCTCACCGTGGAGCGCTTCGACGGCTCCCTGAAGGCCGAGCACGCCACCGGCCGCAACATCGCCCCCTTCCTGGAGCTGGAGTGGGGGACGCAGGCGACCGACCTCATGTGGCGGATCAAGGAGGCCATCGACCCCGACGGCGTGCTCGCCCCGCGGATCGTCCTGGACCGCGACCCGCACGCCCATCTGCGGGGCCTCAAGTCGATCCCCGCCGTGGAGCGGATCGCCGACCCCTGCATCGAGTGCGGCTTCTGCGAACCGACCTGCCCCAGCCAGGACCTGACGACCACTCCGCGCCAGCGGATCGTGCTGCGCCGGGAGATGATGCGGCAGCCGGCCGGCTCCCCGGTGGAGACCCGGCTCCTGGAGTCGTACGGCTACGACGCCGTCGACACCTGCGCCGGGGACTCCACCTGCAAGCTGGCCTGCCCCGTCGGCATCGACACGGGCGCGCTGATGAAGAAGTTCCGGCACGAGCGGCACACCTCGCGCGAGGAGCAGATCGCCGCCCTGGCCGCGAAGAACTTCCGGGCGGCCGAGGCCTCCGCACGGCTCGCGGTCGCCGCCGCCGACCGGATCGGCGACCGCGTCCTGGCCTCGGTGACCGGTCTCGCCCGGCGGGCCGTCAGCCCCGACCTCGTCCCCGAGTGGCTGCCCGAGATCCCCGGCGCGGCGGCGCGGCGGCTGCCCCGCACCCACCGCCCCGCGGCCGTCGCCGTCTACTACCCGGCCTGTGTGAACCGGATCTTCGGCAACCCGGACGGGGTGAGCGGCCCCTCGCTGCCCGAGGCGATGGTCGCGCTGTCGGCCCGCGCGGGCAGGCCGGTGTGGATCCCCGACGACGTGACCGGAACGTGCTGCGCCACCATCTGGCACTCGAAGGGGTACGAGCGGGGCAACGAGGTGATGGCGAACCGGATCGTGGAGGCGGCCTGGTGTCGGCGCGGTCCCCGAGGGTGAGGACGGTCCGCAGCCGGTCGCCCGCGCCGATCGTGGTCTCGCCGTCCATGGTGTACGTCCGCTCGGTGCGGGTGGCGGTCCGGCCGCGGGTCACGGTCTCGCGGTCGGTTCCCCCAGACCACCCCCGGAGACCCTGGGACGCCATGCAGATTCGAGACCTTCCCTTCGCCGACCCAGGGGTCCCCGATGTCCGCTCGGGCACCCGGTTCCTCGTGTGGCTCGGCCGTCAGCAGCTCGGCGGGCAGGTGAAGGCCCTGCTGTGGGGGCTCCTGCACCACCTGGGCATCGCCGGTCTGCCCCTCGGCATGGGCATCGCCGTGCAGTCGGTGGTGGACCGCGACGGCGGGCGCCTCGGGCTCGCCGGTGTCCTGCTGGTGGTCCTGGGCGCCGCGATCTCGGTGGGTGACGTGATGCTGCACCGCACCGCCGTCACCAACTGGATCACGGCCGCGGCCCGGGTCCAGCAGCTCCTCTCCCGCAAGACCGCCGAACTGGGCTCGCTCCTGACCCGGCGGGTCGCGGCGGGCGAGGTCGTCGCCGTGTCCACCGGCGACGTCGAGAAGATCGGCTGGTTCGTCGAGGCCCTGTCGAGGTTCGCGGCGGGCGCCGTCGTGCTCGTCGTCATCTGCGTCGGCCTCGTCGTCTACCAGCCCGCCCTCGGCGTCGTGGTGGCCGTCGGCATCCCGATCCTCGCCCTCGCCGTCCTGCCGCTGCTCCCCCGTGCCACCCACCGGGCCGACCTCCAGCGGGAGAAGGCGGGGCGGGCCACCGAGCTGGCCTCCGACACCGTCGCCGGGCTCCGCGTGCTGCGCGGCATCGGCGGCGAGGAGCTGTTCCTCGGCCGCTACCGCGCCGCCTCCCAGGAGGTCCGCACGGCGGCCGTGCACAGCGCGCGCATGTGGGCGCTGATCTCCGCGATCCAGGTCGTCCTGCCCGGCATCCTGCTCATCGTCGTGGTGGCGTACGGCGCGCGGCTCGCCCTCGACGGGCGGATCACGGTCGGGGAGCTGGTCACGGTCTACAGCGCGGTCGCCCTGACCTACCACCCGCTGCGCAACTTCGAGGAGATCGCCATGGCGTTCTCCTTCTCCCGGCCGTCCGCGAAGCGGGCCGCGCGGGTCCTGGCGCTGACCCGCACGACCGTCCTCGCCACGGCGGCGGACGGGAACGGGGACGGAGACAAGGAGGCGACCGGTGACCTCTACGACCCGCTGACCGGGCTGCTCGCACCGGCCGGGCGGTTCACCGCGGTCGTCTGCGGCGACCCGGACGTGGCCGGGCGGCTGGCCGACCGGCTCGGCGGCCACCCGGCCGATCCGGGCGGCGACCACACCTCGGTGCTGCTCGGCGGGGTGCCCCTCGACGAACTGCCGCTGGACACCGCCCGCACGGCGGTCCTCGTCCAGGACAAGGACCCGGTGCTGCTCTCCGGCACCCTCCGGGAGCTGCTGGACGTGCCCCGCTCCGGCGCGGTGCCGCCGGACCGGGCCCTGGCCGCCGCCGAGTGCGGCGACGTCCTCGACGCCCTGGCCCAGGCGTCCGCGGACTCCGACGGCGACCCGATGCGCACCCGCATCACCGAGCGGGGCCGGTCGCTCTCCGGCGGCCAGCGCCAGCGGCTCGCCCTCGCCCGGTCCCTGGTCACCGACCCGGAGGTGCTCGTCCTCGACGAGCCCACCTCCGCGGTCGACGCCCACACGGAGGCCAGGGTTGCGGGCGGCATCGGCGCCCTGCGCGCGGGCCGGACCACCGTGGTCCTGGCCTCCTCGCCGCTGCTCCTGGACCGGGCCGACCGGGTCGTCCTGGTCCACGAGGGCCAGGCGGTCGCCGTCGGCACCCACCGCGAACTGCTGACCCGGGAGCCCCGCTACCGCGCGGTCGTCACCCGCGAGACCGACGAGGAACGGGCCGTACCGGCCCCGGCCGGCGCACTCGACGCGGCCGAGGAACTCGAAGCACTGGAAGGGGAATCGGCATGATCGGCCTGGCGCCTCCGGACTACGACCCGGCGGCCCCGACGACGGCGACGACACTGCCCGTCGCCGCCCACGCGACCGTCCGCGCCTATGTGCGCGAGCTGCTGCGCCGCCACCGCCGGGCGTTCTCCCTGCTCATCGGGGTCAACGCGGTCGCGGTGATCGCCTCGATGGCCGGCCCGTACCTGCTGGGCTCGGTGGTGGACCGGCTGGCCGCGGGCGCCCGCGACCTCCATCTGGAGCGCACGGTCGCCCTGTTCGCGGGCGCGCTGCTCGTCCAGACCCTCTTCGTCCGGCTGGTCCGGCTCCGCGGGGCCATGCTCGGCGAGGAGATGCTGGCCGACCTGCGGGAGGACTTCCTGGTCCGCGCGGTGGGCCTGCCGCCGGGCGTCCTGGAGCGGGCCGGCACCGGCGACCTCCTCTCCCGGATCACGACCGACGTGGACCGGCTGTCCAACGCGATGCGCGAGGCCGTGCCCCAGCTGGCCATCGGCGTGGTCTGGGTCGGGCTCCTGCTCGGCGGCCTCGCCGTCACGGCGCCGCCGCTCGCGCTCGCCGTGCTCGTCGCGGCGCCCCTGCTCGTCGTGGTCTCCCGGTGGTACTTCCGGCGGGCGCCGGCCGCGTACCGCTCGGAGTCCGCGGGGTACGCGGCGGTGGCCGCCGCCCTGTCCGAGACGGTCGACGCGGGCCGCACGGTCGAGTCGCACCGGCTCGGCGCGCGCCGGATCGCCCTCTCGGACCGGCGCATCAAGGAGTGGGTGGCCTGGGAGCGGTACACGCTCTTCCTGCGCTCGGTGCTGTTCCCCGCCGTCAACCTCACCCATGTGACGGTGCTCTGCGCCGTGCTCCTGTTCGGCGGCGTCTTCGTCCTCCGGGGCTGGATCGACGTCGGGCAGCTGACCACCGGCGCGCTGCTCTCCCAGATGCTGGTGGACCCGATCGGCATCGTGCTCCGCTGGTACGACGAGCTCCAGGTCGCGCAGGTGTCGTTGGCCCGGCTCGTCGGGGTCCGCGACATCGAGCCGGAGGCGGGCGACGCGGAGGTGCGGCCCGAGGGCCGGGACGTCCGGGCGGACGACGTCCGGTTCGGCTACCGGGAGGGCGTCGACGTCCTGCACGAGGTGTCCCTGAAGGTGGCGCCCGGCACCCGGCTGGCCCTGGTCGGGCCGTCCGGCGCCGGCAAGTCCACCCTCGGCCGTCTCCTCGCGGGCATCTACGGCCCGCGGACGGGCTCGGTCACCCTCGGCGCGGCCGAGCTGTCGGCGATGCCGGCCGAGCGGGTGCGGGAGCACGTGGCCCTGGTGAACCAGGAGCACCACGTGTTCGTGGGCTCGCTCCGGGACAACCTGCTGCTGGCCCGGACGGGAGCCTCGGACACCGAGCTGTGGGCCGCGCTCGCCGCGGTGGACGCCGAGACCTGGGCGCGGGGGCTGGACGAGGGGCTGGACACCGAGATCGGCTCGGGCGGCCGCTCGACGACCCCGGCGCAGGCGCAGCAGATCGCCCTGGCCCGGCTCGTCCTGGCGGATCCGCACACCCTGGTCCTGGACGAGGCGACCTCGCTGCTCGACCCGCGGGCGGCCCGGCACCTGGAGCGCTCGCTCGGCCGCGTCCTGGACGGGCGTACGGTCGTGGCCATCGCGCACCGGCTGCACACCGCGCACGACGCCGACCTGATCGCGGTGGTCGAGGCCGGCCGGATCAGCGAGCTGGGCAGCCACGCCGAACTCGTCGCGGCGGACGGGGCGTACGCGGCGCTGTGGCGGTCGTGGCACGGCTGACGGACGAGCGAGGCTGTCCTACGGGGGAGGGGCCGCGCCGGTGTTCCGGCGCGGCCCCTCCCTCTCCTCTGCTGGGCCTTCGGGCGCTATATGAATCCGAGCGCCGCGGCGCCGCCCACCCCGCCCAGCACCATGAACACCGGCATCAGGACCTTCAGCTCCACCCAGCTGCCGGCCCGGAAGCGCATGGCCTTCGGCGGGCCGACCGGGTACCAGCGCTTCCGGCCGACCGGGATCGGCCACAGGATCGGGCAGCCGGAGACGGTCAGCGCGTCGCCGATGTCGTGGACCAGGGCGCCGAGCAGGATCGGGAGGCCCAGCCACAGGTACTCCTGGCCGGGGGCGGTGAAGAACCAGTCGGAGCCGTTGCCCGGCTGGTCGAGGACGCCCGCCAGGGTCCACGCGCTGGTCGCGCCGAGCAGCCAGACCAGGACGTCGCTGGACATCCGGGCGGCCCGCCACAGCAGGCCCTCGACGGCCAGCACCAGGTGGACGAAGAGGATCGCGAGGACCGCCCAGCGACCGCCGGCGACCGCTGCCCAGGAGGCGCCGCCGCCCATCAGGACCGCCCAGATCCAGGTGTGGGTGAGGGTCCGGTGGCCGCCGGTCCTGCGCGGGTCGGCGGTGGAGCGGGTCGCCTTGTAGACGGCGTACGAGACCTTGTCGACGACCTCGCAGACTCCCTTGGAGACCGGTCCGAAGGCGCGCGAGATGGTCGCCGACTTGTGGTCGAGGTCCGGGGCGAGGGCGGCACCCGCGCAGATCAGCGCGCCGACGACGAGAACCGGCCAGGGCATCGGGCGGTCGTAGGCCGCCGCGAGCGCGCCCACGCCGAGCCAGGCCGCCGCTCCGGACAGCGAGTGTGCCGGTCCCATCATGGTTGGCCCGCCCCGTTTCTCCCCTGCCGGCGCTCAGTTGACGACCGGTCGACGGACGAGCCTATCGCCCATGATCTTCCCTGCCCATGGCCGGTTCCCTCCTCGGGACGGAATCCAGGCAAGATGGGGGTGTGACCCTTATCGATCAGCTGCCGCCGACCGCCGACCCCGACGCCCTCTTCGAGGCCTTCTCCTCCTGGGCCGAGGACCGGGGCATCACGCTCTACCCGGCCCAGGAAGAGGCGCTGATCGAGGTCGTCTCCGGGGCCAACGTGATCCTCTCCACGCCCACCGGATCGGGAAAGTCGCTGGTCGCGGCCGCCGCGCACTTCACCGCGCTCGCCAACGACCAGGTGACCTTCTACACCGCGCCGATCAAGGCGCTGGTGTCGGAGAAGTTCTTCGACCTGTGCAAGATCTTCGGAACGGAGAACGTCGGCATGCTGACCGGCGACGCCTCCGTGAACGCGGACGCGCCGGTGATCTGCTGTACGGCCGAGGTGCTGGCGTCGATCGCGCTGCGGGACGGCAAGTACGCCGACATCGGCCAGGTCGTCATGGACGAGTTCCACTTCTACGCCGAGCAGGACCGCGGCTGGGCGTGGCAGATCCCGATCCTGGAACTCCCCCAGGCGCAGTTCGTCCTCATGTCGGCCACCCTCGGTGACGTGTCGATGTTCGAGAAGGACCTGACCCGGCGCACGGGCAAGCCCACCTCGGTGGTCCGCTCGGCGACCCGGCCGGTGCCGCTCTCCTACGAGTACGTGCTCACCCCGATCACGGAGACCCTGACGGAGCTCCTGGAGACCAAGCAGGCGCCGGTCTACATCGTCCACTTCACGCAGGCGCAGGCCGTCGAGCGCGCGCAGTCGCTGATGAGCATCAACATGTGCACGCGCGAGGAGAAGGACAAGATCGCCGAGCTGATCGGCAACTTCCGCTTCACCACCAAGTTCGGCCAGAACCTCTCGCGTTACGTCCGCCACGGCATCGGCGTCCACCACGCGGGCATGCTGCCGAAGTACCGGCGGCTCGTCGAGAAGCTGGCGCAGGCCGGTCTCCTCAAGGTGATCTGCGGGACGGACACCCTCGGCGTGGGCGTGAACGTACCGATCCGCACGGTGCTCTTCACCGCCCTCACCAAGTACGACGGCAACCGGGTCCGCACCCTGCGCGCCCGTGAGTTCCACCAGATCGCGGGCCGGGCCGGCCGGGCCGGCTTCGACACCGCCGGGTACGTGGTCGCCCAGGCACCCGAGCACGTCATCGAGAACGAGAAGGCGCTCGCCAAGGCCGGCGACGACCCGAAGAAGCGGCGCAAGGTGGTCCGCAAGAAGGCGCCGGAGGGCTTCGTCGCCTGGAGCGACACCACCTTCGAGCGGCTCATCGAGGCCGAGCCGGAGCCGCTGACCTCGCGCTTCAAGGTCACCAACATCATGCTGCTGTCGGTGATCGCCCGCCCGGGCAACGCCTTCGAGGCCATGCGCAAGCTCCTGGAGGACAACCACGAGCCGCGCAAGGCCCAGCTGCGCCACATCCGCCGGGCCATCGCGATCTACCGCTCCCTGCTCGACGGGGGTGTCGTCGAGCAGCTGGCCACCCCGGACGCCGAGGGCCGCACCATCCGCCTCACGGTCGACCTCCAGCAGGACTTCGCGCTGAACCAGCCCCTGTCGACGTTCGCGCTGGCCGCCTTCGACCTGCTCGACCCGGAGTCCCCCTCGTACGCCCTGGACATGGTCTCGGTCGTCGAGTCGACCCTGGACGACCCCCGACAGATCCTCGCCGCCATGCAGAACAAGGCCCGCGGCGAGGCCGTCGGGCAGATGAAGGCGGACGGCGTCGAGTACGAGGAGCGCATGGAGCGGCTCCAGGACATCTCGTACCCGAAGCCGCTGGAAGAGCTGCTCTGGCACGCGTACAACGTCTACCGGACGTCGCACCCGTGGGTCGGCGACCACCCGGTGTCGCCGAAGTCCGTCATCCGCGACATGTACGAACGGGCGCTGACCTTCACGGAGTTCACCTCCTGGTACGAGCTGGCGCGGACCGAGGGCATCGTCCTGCGCTACCTCGCGAGCGCGTACAAGGCGCTCGACCACACCATCCCCGACGACCTCAAGACCGAGGACCTGGAGGACCTGATCGCCTGGCTCGGCGAGATGGTGCGCCAGGTGGACTCCTCGCTGCTCGACGAGTGGGAGCAGCTGGCCAATCCGGAGGTCCAGACCGCCGAGGAGGCGCAGGAGAAGGCCGACCAGGTCAAGCCGGTCACGGCCAACGCCCGCGCCTTCCGGGTCCTGGTGCGCAACGCGATGTTCCGCCGGGTGGAACTCGCGGCCCTCGACAACCTGAACGCGCTCGGCGAGATGGACGCCGAGGCCGGCTGGGACGCGGACGCCTGGGGCGAGGCGATGGACGCCTACTGGGACGAGTACGACGACCTGGGGACGGGCCCGGCCGCCCGCGGCCCGAAGCTGCTGGCCATCGAGGAGGACGCGGCCCACGGCCTGTGGCGCGTCCGGCAGACCTTCGCCGACCCGAACGAGGACCACGACTGGGGCATCAGCGCGGAGGTGGATCTCGCGGCCTCCGACGAGGAGGGCCGCGCGGTCGTCCGCGTGACGGCCGTCGGACAGCTGTAGAGGAGAGACCGGACGTGACCAATCCCGCCGAGAGGCTCGTGGATCTGCTCGACCTGGAGCAGATCGAGGTCAACATCTTCCGCGGGCGCAGCCCGCAGGAGTCGCTGCAGCGGGTCTTCGGCGGGCAGGTCGCCGGGCAGGCCCTGGTCGCGGCGGGCCGCACCACCGAGGGCGGCCGCCCGGTGCACTCGCTGCACGCCTACTTCCTGCGGCCGGGGCGGCCGGGGGTGCCGATCGTCTACCAGGTGGAGCGCGTGCGGGACGGCCGGTCGTTCACGACCCGCCGGGTCACGGCCGTCCAGGAGGGCCGGACGATCTTCAACCTCACCGCCTCCTTCCACCAGCCGGAGGACGGCGCCTTCGAGCACCAGCTGCCGCCGCGGCACCTGACGGACCCGGAGAGCCTGCCGAACCTCGCCGACGAGATCCGCGAGCACCTCGGCGCGCTGCCGGAGGCCCTGGAGCGGATGGCCCGCCGACAGCCCTTCGACATCCGGTACGTGGACCGGCTGCGCTGGACCCCGGACGAGGTCAGGGGCGCGGATCCGCGCAGCGCCGTGTGGATGCGGGCCGTGGGGCCGCTCGGCGACGACCCGCTGATCCACACCTGCGCCCTGACGTACGCCTCGGACATGACGCTCCTCGACGCCGTCCGCATCCCGGTCGAGCCGCTGTGGGGCCCGCGCGGCTTCGACATGGCCTCGCTGGACCACGCCATGTGGTTCCACCGGCCGTTCCGCGCCGACGAGTGGTTCCTGTACGACCAGGAGTCCCCGATCGCCACCGGCGGCCGGGGACTCGCGCGGGGCCGGATCTACGACCGCGAGGGGCGGCTCCTGGTGTCGGTGGTCCAGGAGGGACTGTTCCGAAAGCTCTGAGCCGGTCCCGGGCCCGGGTGGCGTCACTCACCACCCGGGCCGGGACGGTCACTCGTACTCGGTGCCGCCCTTGCGGGTCAGGTAGGCCGGGCTGACGGCCTTGGCGATGGCCCGGCCCCCGAGGACCGGGCTGTACCGCTCGGTCGCGGGCCGGATCACGACGCCCTCCCGCAGGTGCGCCTCCCGCCCCGAGACGGTCTCCCGGCCGCTCGCGTGGACCAGCACCGTGTCCAGGTCGTACGGGCCGGTGTACAGCCGCGGGACGAGCGGGACCTCGCCGGCCTCCAGGACCTCGGCCGGGTCCAGCCACACCACCTGGCCGTCGATCTCGGCCGAGACGTCGAACAGCGCGTAGCCGACGGTCTCGGACCGGGCGTCGGCGCCGTACGCCAGGTCCTGCACCCCGGAGCCGTAGACCTCGCCGAACAGACCGACCCTGCGGGCGCCGAGCCGCTTCGCCAGCCGCTCGGCGACGCCGGACAGACCGTGGCCGTGGACGGCTCGCCAGTACAGGTTGCGCGGGTCCTCCTGGAGGGCCAGGCCCTTGGAGCCGAAGCCCTTGGACGAGACCTGGACGCGGCCCTCCTCGGCGAGGTAGGTCAGCAGGCAGGCCGTGCCGTGCAGCTTCTCCGTCAGGACGACCCGCTCCCCCGGCTCGAAGATCTCCGGGTAGCGCTGGAGGTTCTCGATGTCGACCCAGTGCAGCAGGTCGGGCGCGACCTCCACGTCCCCGCTCATCGTCGGCGGTATCGGCGGCACCCACTTGGTGATCCCCAGCGCCTCCGCGAAGTCCGTCCCCTCGGCGGCGGCCCCGGCGAGGTCGACCTCCGCGAGGGCACCCGGCCGGCACACGATCCCCTGCGACAGCTCCCCGCGCAGCCGTACCGCCCTGACCCGGTCCGCCTTCCCGCCGGCGAGCCGCCCGGTGAGCCCCAGCTCCTCGATCAGCGCGGCGGGCAGCACCGCCTGCTCGGGGATGTAGACGGCGGCCTCCCCCGTGCGGTACGCCCCCTTGGCGACGACGGCGCGGTAGAGGCCGACCTGCGCCAGCTCCAGGGCGTCGGCGTTCGGATGGGGATGGACGGTCAGGACTTCGGCGGTGACGCGCAGGGTCGACATCTCAGGACTCCGGGTGCTCAGGTTTCGATCTCATCGGGGCCCACTGTGCCGACCGGGGAAAGGGCTGGGCGACCGGATTTCCCGGCTGCTACCGTCACGCGGTTCAGGCGGCGCCCGGCTACAGCTCCTGGTCGATGCCCGGAAGCGCGTCCTGGTCCACCTCGTGGCGGCGGGTGCGGATGTCCGGCGCCGGCGGGTGCAGTTTGGCGTCGCAGGTGGGCCCCAGGCCGGTGCGGCGGGAGTCGGCGCCGGTGAGGGGGCGGCCGCACAGCCGGCACGGGATCCGGCGCGGTCCTGCCTCCGGTGCGGAATCGATCGAGATTGCCAGTGGTTCGTCTCCCATGCTGAGATCAAACCCTATTCAGACCCTTTTGGATTCCGACGAGGAGCAGTCCATGAGCCTGTACGACATCCCGCTGAAGACCCTGACCGGCGAGCCGGTCTCCCTTGCCGACTACGGCGACCGCGCGGTCCTGGTCGTGAACGTCGCCTCCAAGTGCGGTCTGACCCCGCAGTACGAAGGCCTGGAGAAGCTGCAGAAGGAGTACGGCGACCGCGGCCTCACCGTGCTCGGTGTACCCTGCAACCAGTTCGCCGGCCAGGAGCCCGGCAGCGCCGAGGAGATCCAGACCTTCTGCTCGACCACCTACGGCGTCTCCTTCCCGCTCCTGGAGAAGACCGACGTCAACGGCGAGGCCCGCCACCCGCTCTACACCGAGCTGGTCAAGGTCGCCGACGCCGACGGCGAGGCCGGGGACGTCCAGTGGAACTTCGAGAAGTTCCTGATCGGCCGCGACGGCACGATCACCCGCTTCCGCCCGCGCACCGAGCCCGGCGCCCCCGAGATCGCCGCCGCCATCGAGGCCCGGCTTGCCTGACGTCGTGAACGGCGACGGGGTCGTCGAACGGCTGCGGGCCGCGGGCTGCGTCTTCGCCGAGGAGGAGGCGGACCTGCTCCGCGCGGCGGCGAGCGGCCCCGCCGCACTCGACCGCATGGTCGAGCGGCGGTCCGCCGGCCTGCCGCTGGAGCACGTCGTCGGCTGGGCCGAGTTCGCCGGGCTGCGCGTCGAGGTGGACGCCGGGGTGTTCGTGCCCCGGCGCCGTACGGAGTTCCTCATCGGCCACGCCGTGGGCCGGGCGCGCCCCGGCGCCGTCTGCGTCGACCTGTGCTGTGGCTCCGGCGCGGCGGGCGCCGTCCTCCTCGACCGGATCGTGGGCGCGGAGGTGCACGCCTCGGACATCGAGCCCGCGGCCGTGCGGTGCGCCCGCCGGAACGTCGAACCGCGCGGCGGCCGGGTCCACGAGGGCGACCTCTTCGCCCCGCTGCCCCCGGAGCTGCGCGGGCGCGTCGAGATCCTGGTCGCCAACGTCCCGTACGTGCCGACCGGCGACATCGGGCTGCTGCCCCCGGAGGCCCGCGACCACGAGCCGCTCGTCACGCTCGACGGCGGTCCGGACGGCCTCGACGTGCTGCGGCGGGTCGCCGCCGAGGCGCCGGAGTGGCTGGCGCCGGGCGGCGCCCTCCTGGTGGAGACGAGCGAGCGGCAGGCGGAGCGGGCGGCCGAGGCGGTCGCCGCGCACGGCCTGGAGGCCCGGATCCTCACCTGCGAGGAGCTGTACGCGACCGTGGTCGTCGCGACCCGGCCGGCCTGACCCCGGCTCGGCGCCTCCGGGGCGCGGCGGCGCCGTGGGTCTGCGGCGGCGCGGCTCCGGGCCCGGCGTTCCCGCTGCGGTCAGCGGCCGAAGGTGTCGATGTTCTCGACGAGCCAGCGGCCGTCGCGGCGGACGACGTCCACGGCGAACATCGCGCCCGCGTAGACCCCCTGGTCCCCGGCCTTGCCCTTCGAGGGCGTACCGGCCGTGCTCACGCTGCTCTGGTCCGCGTAGACGAGGACGCGGGCGCGGTCGCCGTCGATCCGCTCGACCGCGCTGTCGGTGACCGTCGTCGTGATCACCGTCTTCTGCTGGGCGGCCTTGGCGAGCACCCCGGCGAGCAGCGTCCGGTGCTGGTCGACGGCCTTCCCGGTGAGGAGCGTCCGGCCGGCCCGTTCGAAGGGGGCGGTGTCGGCGTGGTCGTAGGAGAAGAGCGCGGCCACGGCGGCGCCCGTCTGCCCCTTGATCTCACTGGTGCGGGCGACATCGGTGAGGGCGGTGTTGCCGCGCGCGGGGTCGTCGCGGAGCTCCCCCGCCCGGCTGAACGCCCAGCCGGCGAAGCCCCCGAGCAGGAGCGTCAGGGCACACAGGACGGCGAGGAGGACCCGGCCGGTCCTCTCCCGGCCGGTGCGCCCCCCGCTGGTCGGCTCTGCGTCGCTCGGCTCTGTGCCGCTCCTCTCCCGGCCGGTGCGCCGCTGTCGGCCGGTGCGCCCGTCGCCGTCCGCCTCCGTGCCGCGCCGTGCGGGCCGCTCGGCCGGCTCCTTGCTCTCCGGGAGGGCGGGTTCCGTGAGGACGCCGGCGGCGGTACGGGACCGCACGGCCGGTGCCGTGGGGTCGGCGAGGGCCTGGCGGCGGCGCTGGCGGTTGAGGTGGTGGCGGGGCGTCGGCATCGTGCGTGTCCTTTCGGGTGCGGGCGGCGGTCGCGGTACGGCCCGGTCAGCCGGCCGCCGAACCGCCCACGGGGGCCTGCCCCAGCGCGCTGAGCTTCCAGCCGCCGTCGGTGCGGGTGAGTTCGCCGAGCATCCGGCTGTCCTTGTCCGAGCTCTTGCCGTCCGCCGTCGTGACGGTGATCCGCAGGGCGACGAGCAGCCGGGCCCGCCCCGCCCGGTCGTCGAGTTCCGTGACGGCGCCGGACAGCACCCGGGCCGTGGTCACCGTCCTGGCCGTGCGGACCTGACCGGTGAACTCCTCCCTCCCTTCCACCAGTTGCTTGTGCAGTTCGCCGGTCGTGGAGGTCTCCCAGAGGTCGAGCCCCTGCTCCACGCGCCGGTGGTCGAGCGTGTTGAGGTTCTGCACGCCCTGCTCTCCCGCCGCGAGCGCCTCGTCGCGCTGTACGGCGTACCCGGCGGACTCGTCGTGGGCCGCGGCGTACCAGTCCTGTCCGGCCCAGGCCGCCGAGCCGCCCGCGGCGAGGACGAGCACGAGGGCCGCGGCCAGGGCCGGGCGGCTGCCCGCCGGGATGCGGACCGTACGTGTCATGGGGTGCTCCCGTCTCCCGCGCATGCTCAGCGGGCCTTGATGTCGACGATCAGCCACCGGTCGCCCTGGAACCGCGCGGTGACGGTGAGTTGGGCCGCGGCGGACGTGGTCTTCCCGCCGTCCCGGCGCGAGGTCTGGTCGAGGAAGACGAGCAGGCGCGCCCGGTCCCCGTCGAGTTCGATCACTCCGGTGCGGACGGTCTGCGTGGCGAGGGTGATCCGCTGCTCGACGAGCCGGGCGCGGACCTGGGCGAACAGGTCGGTGTACTGGCGTGCGGCGCGCCCGGCGAGGACGGTTTCCGCGGAGCGGCGGACGCCGTCGTCGCTCTCGGGCGTGTACGAGAAGATCCGGGCGAGGCCCTCGCCGACGTCGCCGCCGACGCGGGCGGTGGCCCCGGCGTCGGTCAGCGCCTGGTTGCGCGCGGAGGGGGTGTCGCCCAGCCGGTGGGCCCCGTAGAAGAAGGCGCTCCCGGCGAGGAGCAGCACGGCGACCGCCCCGGCGAGGGCGGCTCGCCGCCAGGTGGCGGGGCGGAAACGGCCCGGGCGCCCCTCGGGGACCTCGCCGTTCTCCACCGCGCGCCCGGCCTCGCCGTCCTCTTCCGAGGCCCCGGCCTCGTCGGCGTCCGCAGCCCCGGCCGCGTCCTCCCTCGCCGTCCCGGCCTCGGCCTCCTCCGTGGTGGCGGCCGAGGCCCCGCGCTCATCGGCCGTCGGGGAGCCGTTTCCGGTCCCCGTCGTGTCCTCGGGCGTCGACCTGCGCAGGAGCCGTGTCATTCGTCCTCACCCTTCTCCGCTCCGGCGACGGCGACCGGGACGGCGCTCAGCGCCGCGACCTGCCAGGTGTCCTCGTCGGTGCGGGTCAGGACGGCCTCCAGGCGCTTGCGGTCGGTGGACGCCGCTCCGCCGCCGCGCGGGGTGACGTCGACGCGGACGGTCGCGATGAGCTTCGCCGTACCGGCCCGGGCGTCGAGCGCGGTCAGGGCCGCCTCGGTGACCGTGGCGCGGGCCGAGGCGCCCACCGCGGGCGCGGTGCGCCCCAGTTCGGTCCGGAGCGGTCCGGTGGACGCGTCGCGCCAGGCCCGGATGCCCGCCTCGGCGCGCTGGCGGGTCGAGGCGTCGAGGGTGTGCAGGACGGTCAGGCGGTCGCGGCCCTCGGCGAGTGCCGTGTCGCGCTCGCGGCCGAAGGCGAGGCCCTCGTCGGTGCGGGCCTGCGCGTAGGTCCAGGCTCCGGTCCCGCAGAAGCCGAGGGCGGCGACGAGGGCGACGGCGCCGGCGATCCGGCCCCGCCTCATCGCGTGCTCCCGGTGCCCAGACCGAGGAGGCCCGCCATGTCCGTCGGCCCGCCGCTCTGGCCGGGCAGGGCCAGCGCGCCGGGCAACGCCTGCCCGGCGCTCGACGTGCCGCTCGTAGCGCCCGTGGACCCCGAGCCACCCGTGGCACCCGAGGGCAGGGAGCCGGGGCGGGCCGGTGAGGGTACGGGGCCGCCCTTCGGGGCGTGGGCCGAGCCCCGTACGTTGACCCCCGCCGCGGCGGAGCCCGTACAGGCGGCCCCGGTGTTGAGGGCGGGCGCGGTGCCCAGGTCCAGCCCGTTGCGGTAGCGCGTGCCGCCGTAGCCCGCGGTGCAGGGCAGCGGCTTGAAGAAGGTGACGGCCATGCCGAAGTTCATGCGCCCTCCCTCGACGGTGGTGGCTCCGGCGGACACGGCCGCCGGGTACTTCACGAACAGCTCCTCCATGCCGCGCTGCCGGGTGACCGCGATCTCCGAGGTGGTCAGGAGGTTGGCGAGGACGACGCTCAGGCTCGGGTCGAGATCGCGCAGGAGTCCGCTGACCTGGCCGGTCGCGTCGGGGGTGACGGCGAGCAGGCGGCGCAGGTCGCCGTCGGAGGACTTGAGGGTGGTGGCCAGGGTGCGGGCGCCGGTGGCGAAGTCCCGGATGGCCCGGCCCTCCTCGGCCTGGGTGCGCAGCACGACCTCGCCGTCCTGGATGAGCCGGGTGGTGGACGGCAGGGCCGTGTCGGCGGCCTGGACGAAGCGGCTGCCGCTGTCGAGGAGGACCTGGAGGTCGTCGCCGTGTCCCTCGAAGGCCTTGCCGAGCTCGTCGACGACCGTGCGCAGGGACTCCAGGGGGACGGAGGAGGTGAGGTCGTTCATGCCGGCAAGGACGTCGGTGACGGGGGCCGGTACGCGGGTGTCGGACTGTTCGATGCGGGCGCCGTCGGCGAGGAAGGGGCCGTCGTCGCTCTCGGGGCGCAGGTCGATGTACTGCTCGCCGACGGCGGAGAGGCCGGCGACGACGGCCCGTGCGTCGGCAGGGATCGGCGGGGCGGAGTTCTTGATGCGCAGTTCGGCCACGACGCCGTCGGCGGTGAGGTCGATGTTCCCGACGCGCCCCACGGAGACGCCCCGGTAGGTGACGTCGGAGTGGGTGAACAGGCCTCCGGTGCGGGCGAGATGGACCCGCACGATGTAGTGGTCGGCAACGCCGGCGTACCGGCCGAGGTCGGCGTAGCGGACGCCGACGAAGCCGAGGACGAGGACGGCGACGACGAGGAACGCG
>NZ_RDBH01000140.1:23098-33831 GCF_008042145.1 Streptomyces sp. adm13(2018) | reverse complement strand
GCCGTGGATGCGGCAGCAGGGGCGTGCGGGCGGGTCAGCGGGGCGGTTCCGGTAGCTCCTCGCCCGTCTCCAGGAGGGACTTGAGGCTGGAGATCAGGGCGGGCCACCCTTCGCCGATCATCCCTTTCATCAGGCCGTCGGGGGCCAGGTCGCCGTGGGAGACGGTGAGTCTGACCGTGTCGCCCGAGGGCTCGATCAGGAAGGTCACCCTGGACCGGGGCTCCCGGGCGAGCCGCTCGTACACCTCCGGGTCGAGGTGGACGGCCTCCGCCCAGGCCGGGGTGAAGGTGTGCCAGGTGTAGGAGAGGAGCCGGCCTGGCTCGGCCGCCAGCACGACCTGCTCGGGGTCGGCGGTGCGGCGTCCGGTCTCGTCCCAGACCATGGGGGCGCCCGGGGTCCAGTCGCTCTCGAAGGCGACGCCCCAGTACCGGCGGGTGGAGGCCGGGTCCGTGAGCGCCTTCCAGAGTTCGTCCGGGGTGGTCCGGATGTAGGTGGTGTAGACAAACGTGTGGCTGTCCATCGCGCTGCCCCTCGGCTCTGCCGTCCCCCGCCTCCAGCCTAGGCAGGCGCCGGACGGACGTGCCAGCGTAGGACCCCCGTCCGACCCGGGGAGCGCCGGTTGAATAGGTGCGGAGGAAACTATTCAACGTGCTGCTAGCGTGTCGGAATGTCGCTCAAGCACGCCGTCCTCGCAGCTCTCCTGGAGGGCGAGGCATCCGGATACGACCTTGCCAAGATCTTCGACGTGTCCGTCGCCAACTTCTGGGCCGCCACCCCCCAGCAGCTCTACCGCGAGCTGGACAAGCTCGCCGAGGCCGGTCTGATCACGGCGCGCGTGGTCGAGCAGGAACGGCGTCCCAACAAGCGGATGTTCAGCCTGACGGAGCCGGGGCTTCGGGATCTGGCCGCGTACACGTCCGCGCCCCCGCGCCCCAGTGCCGTACGGGACGAGCTGCTGGTCCAGGTGCAGGCGTGCGACGGCGGCGACAGCGCGGCCGTGCGCGGTTTCGTGGCGCAGCGGATGGAGGCGTCCCGGGCGAAGCTGGCCCGCTACGACCGCCTGCGGGAGCGGATGCTCGACGGACGGGACGAGGAGACGTACCTCGACGAGGCGGAGCGCATCGGCCCGTACCTCACGCTGATGCGCGGCCGGTTCTTCGAGGAGGAGAACCTGCGGTGGGGCGAGCGCGCGCTCGCCGTGCTCGACCGGCGCGCGCGGGCCGGCCGGGGCACCGCCGCCGTGGCGCCCGCGGTGCCCCGGGCCTGACCCGGGGGTCCGGGAACGCGGCGCGGGTTCGCACGAGGGTGACGGCGCCTTCTACCGTGCGGTAACGTCACCGGCCGACTACCGGAGGCACCGGTGGTGACGTACGTACGGATCGGGGACGGGCCTCTATGAACGTCGGTGACCTCGTCGAGGACTTCAGCCTTCCGGACGAGACGGGGGCCGACCGCTCCCTGAGCGGCCTGCTGGCCGACGGTCCGGTCGTGCTCTTCTTCTACCCGGCGGCGCTCACCCCCGGTTGCACCGCCGAGGCCTGCCACTTCCGGGACCTCGCCGCCGAGTTCCGCGCCGTCGGCGCGACTCCCGTGGCCATCAGTACGGACCCGGTGGAGCGTCAGCTGGAGTTCGCCGAGCGGCACTCCCTCGGCTATCCCCTGCTCTCGGACCCGGACGGCGCCGTGCGGGAACGGTTCGGTGTGAAGCGCGGGTTCTCGCTGGCGCCGACGAAGCGGGTGACGTTCGTGATCGGCCAGGACCGGCGGGTACGGGAGGTCGTCCGCAGCGAACTGCGCATGAGCGCCCACGCGGACCGCGCGCTCGCCGCCCTGCGCGGCGCCTGAGGGTCGTCCCCGGCCTCGCCCGGAGGGCCCGTACCGCGCGGCGCGGGCCCTCCATGGGACCACGCCGCGGGCTGTCGCGCACGCGGGACGGCCACGACGTGCGCGGGCGGCGGGGCTGGGTGAGACTCGCTCCATGCCCGGCTTCCCGGCCGGTGCGGGAACGGAGTGCGCCGGTATGGACGACTACCCTCTCCTGAACGTGTTCTGGACCATGCTGTGGTTCTTCCTCTGGATCATGTGGCTGTTCCTGCTCTTCAAGGTGATCACCGACATCTTCCGGGACCACTCGCTGCACGGCTGGGCCAAGGCCGGCTGGCTGATCTTCTGCATCCTCCTCCCGTATCTCGGCGTGCTGGTCTACGTGATCGCCCGGGGCAGGAGCATGGGCGAGCGCGACATCAAGCAGGCCAAGGACAGCGAGGCCGCCTTCCAGGACTACATCCGCAAGGCCGCGGGCAAGGAGGGCGGTGGCGGCGCCACCGAGCAACTGGCCCGGCTGGCGGAGCTGAAGGACAAGGGCGCCATCACGCCCGAGGAGTTCGACAAGGCGAAGGCCAAGGTCCTGGCCTGACGGCCGGGACGGGCACAATGTCCAGGTGCCGCTGCCCGACGGCGCACGGCAGATCCGTCAGTACAGCCTGTCCGCCGCACCCGGCCGGTCGCAGTGGCGGATCACCGTCAAGCGGCTCGCCGGGGAGCCGGCCGGCGAGGTCTCCTCCTGGCTGCACGAATGGGCTCGCGCGGGCGACGCGCTGAGGGTCTCGGCGCCGTTCGGCTACCTCGTCCTGCCCGAGGGCGAGAGCCCGCTGCTGCTCGCCTCCGCCGGAACCGGCAGCACCCCGATGCCGGCGATGCTCGACCACCACCTGGCGGCCACGGATTCGACCCGGCCGGTCGTCGTCGTCCACGCCGACCGCGCCCCCGAGACCCACGCACACGCCGCCGCACTGCGAAAGCTCGTGGCGGCACTGCCCGGGGGAACACTGCACCTCTGGTACGAGGAGCCGGGCGACTCCGGAGCCCGGACGGGTCGCGCCGACGTCACGGCGCTCGACCTGCCGGCCGGGGTCACGGCGTACCTCGGCGGGCCGCTCCCCTTCCTCCGTGCGGGCCGCGGTGACCTGCTCGGCAGGGGGCGTCCCGGCCGCCGACGTCCACGACGAGGTCTTCGGCCCCGACCTGTGACTGGGCCGCGAGAACTGAGGGGGGGAACGACAGAGCCCCGGTTGGACGGGGGATTCCAACCGGGGCCGTACTGCCGTGACGCGAAGGGCGGTCACCTCTTGGGGGGGGACCTTGGGGACCGGGCCCCTTCGGTGTCACATAGGTAAGAACGGTCGGCGTTTCCTGAATGTTCCGAGGGTTCCCTTCTGGGCGGTGTGAGTCACCTCACCCGGTTTCGGGTGCCTCTCCGGTCAGTCCTTCTCGGGGCGGTAGACGGCGCCGGGCTCGGCCTTGCCCGGGGCCAGCAGCTCGGGGACGGTCACGAAGGTGAAGCCCCGCCGCTTGAGCTCGTCGATGATGGAGGGGACGGCCGGGACCGTTCCGTCGTAGATGTCGTGGAGCAGGATGATCCCGTCACCGTGCGCCTGTTCGAGCACGCGCTGCCGTATGAGGGCGGAGTCGGTGGTGGAGTAGTCCTTGGCGGTGATGCTCCACAGCACCTGGGCGAGTCCGAGTTCGCGGCTGACGTCGGACACGGTTCCGTCGGTACGGCCCTGCGGCGGGCGCATGAGGGTGGGCTTTCGGCCGGTGATCTTCTCGACGGCGTCCTGGGTGCGGGACAGCTCGTCGCGTATCTCGGACTCGTCGAGGTCGGTCAGGATCCGGTGGGTCCACGTGTGGTTCGCGACCTCGTGCCCCTCGTCGGCGATCCGCTTGACCACCTTCGGGTAACGGTCGACGTGCTTGCTGCCGAGCAGGAAGAAGGTCGCGGGGACCTGCTTCTCCTTGAGGACGTCGAGGAGGCGGGGCGTGTCCTTGCCGGGCCCGGCGTCGAAGGTCAGCGCGATGCACTTGACCTTGGCGCAGTCCACGCGGCGGGCGGAGGAGCCCGCCTTGTCGTCCGATCCGCCCTCCCCGCGGGCGTCCTGCGGGGTGACGGTGTCGACCCCGCAGCCCCCGAGCGTGAGCATCAGTGATGCCGCGGCGATCAGGGCGGTGGCCGTCCCCCTGCGTCGGCCCAGCCTGGATCGGAACATGATGGAACCCGCTTTCCCCGGTGCCGTCTTCGATACCGCCGGCAACCGCCTGGTCAGGACGGTTCGCACGACAGATCGAGAACTCTACACACGGTGTATAGCGGGGAAGGCAGGGGGGTCCCCCACCTGCTCGAATGCCGGGCAGGGGAGGGCAAGCGAGGGCCGGAGAGGACGGGCGGAGGCAGGCGGACACAGCTCGACCCCGGACGGCAGGGGGCGCCCGGCGGACGCAGCTCAACCCCGGACGGCGCCCGTCCGCTCCGTCCGGGGAGTCACCGCCTCCGGCTCAGCGGGAGGCCAGCAGCAGCCGGGCCTCGGTCTCCTGATCACCGGAGACGGACTG
The DNA here is from genome assembly GCF_008042145.1 of Streptomyces sp. adm13(2018). Classification (GTDB taxonomy): domain Bacteria; phylum Actinomycetota; class Actinomycetes; order Streptomycetales; family Streptomycetaceae; genus Streptomyces. Next base: position 29,442 of record NZ_RDBH01000140.1, on the reverse strand, counting down.
CTGGGACTGGATGTCGAATCCGGCGGCGAGCACCTTCTCCACCTCGTTGACGGCGTGGTAGCCGCCGCTGAGCGTGGCCCCGACCGGTGAGGACAGCCGGGTGGGGGTCACCTCCCGGCGCCGCCCGCCGGCGGTGTCGAAGGTGGCCGTCCAGACCGTGGGGGACGGCCCTGAATCCGCCTGGGGCCCGGGGGCCTCCGTGTCCTCCCGCTCGTAGAAGCCGCCGAGGACGCCGAAGACGGACTGCGCGTCCTCGCGGCTGCAGCCACTGAGCTGCACGGTCACGTCGGTGTCGATGTGCAGGTCGTACACGTCGCTCATCTCCTCGCGGCCCGCCGGTCTCACTCGTGGCACTCCGCGCTCGCCGGCCGGCGCTCGTCGGGCCACGTCTCCAGGATCCCTCGCGGGGCGCCTTCCCGCGAGGGTCGCCGCCCTCCGCTCACGCGCCGCCGATGATCCCCTCGACGGTGTCGGCCTCGGAGGCCGGCTTGTCGGGGCGGTGACGGAGCACGCGGGCGAAGCGCAGCGTGACGCCGCCGGGGTAGCGGGTCGAGGCCTGGAGACCGTCGTAGGCGATCTCGACGACCAGCTCGGGCCGCACGCGCACGGTGAACCCGTCGTCCTCCACGGCGAGTTCACCCAGCCGCTCGGTCTGCCAGCGCAGCATCGCGTCGGTGAGGCCCTTGAAGGTCTTCCCCAGCATCACGAAGCCGCCGTCAGCCGCCCGCGCGCCGAGATGGAGGTTGGAGAGCAGCCCGGTCCTGCGCCCGTGCCCCCGCTCCACGGCGAGCACGACGAGGTCCACGGTGTGGACGGGCTTCACCTTCAACCAGGTACGCCCTCGGCGGCCAGCCACGTAGGGCGCGTCGAGACCTTTGACCAGGACGCCCTCGTGGCCCCTGGCCAGCGTCTCGGCGAAGAACCGCTCGGCCGCCTCCACCTGCACGGGATCGGCGGGGTCGGTCACGACGAGGCGGCGGACCCGGCGGTCCTCCGGAAGCAGCCGGGCGAGGACCGCGTGCCGCTCCCGGCCCGGTCGGTCGATCAGCCCTTCGCCGTCGACCGCGAGCACGTCGAAGAAGACGGGTGTGAGCGGGAGCGTGGCGTGCGCGCCGACGACGTCGGTACGTGAGCCGACCCGGGAGGCGATCGACTGGAACGCCACGGGGCGCCCGGTCCCGGGATCGAGCGCGATCACCTCGCCGTCCAGGATGAAACCGTCGGCCGGCACCGCGCGGACGGCCTCGACCACTTCGGGCAGCCGGGCGGTGATGTCGTCGAGGGAGCGGGTGTGGACCCTGACCTCGTCGCCGTACCGGTGGACCTGGACGCGGATGCCATCGAGCTTCTCCTCCACGACACAGGGCCCGAGATCGCCGATCGCCTCGGTCACGGAGGAGGCGGTATGGGCGAGCATCGGCTGCACGGGGTTCCCGACGCGCAGGGTGAAGCGGTCGAGCGCGGCGGCGCCGTCGGCGAGCACCGCCTGGGCGACCGGGGGGAGCGAGCCTTCCAGCATCACGGCACGCCGCAGCTCGGCCGAGGGCACGCCGGCCGCCTGGGCGACGCCCTCCAGAGCGACGGCGTCGAGGGCGCCCTGCCGCACCTCCCCGGTGAGCAGCCGCAACAACAACTCCTGTTCAGCATCGATGGCGGCGGCGAACAGCGCGTGGACCAGTCGCGTCCGCGCGGCCCGGGATCCCGCCCCGGAGACCGCCGCGAGGTCCCCCATCGTGCGGTCGACGCGCTCCAGGGTGAGCCCGGGCTCGTCGGCGGGCGGCACGGCGGGTGGGGCGACCTCCTTGAGGACGCTCCAGCCGACCCCGATCCGGCCCTGCGGGAGCCGTCCCGAGAGGTAGGCGATGACGAGGGGACTCTCCTCGGGCTCGGCCTCCACGAACAACTCGGCGAGGAGACGGATCTTGCGCGAGCGCGCGGACTCGGCGGCGACCTGCCGGGACACGTCGGCGACACGGGCGAGCAGCATGGCCCCATCCTCCCCAGACCGAGCCCCCACCGCACGCCACGCGTCGCCGTCGGGGGCAGAAGCGCGCCGGGACCACAGGCGTCGCGACCGGTACAGCGCCGGGAACGGTACCGCGTCATGGCCGGTACGACGTCACGTCGGCCGGTAGGCGCCGGGGCCGTAGGCAGTATGGCCGATACGGCATCAGGGCCGATACTCGTCACGGCCAGGACACCGGGCGCTTCCGTCCGCGCCCGCGCCCGCCGCCCGTCCTCCTGCGCCGGAGCCGGGCGAGGAGCCCGGCACGGGCCGCCGCCCGGCTCGGCGGCCGCTCGATCGCGGCCGCCCGCACCGCCGGAACGAGAACGGGCCCCGGCGGGGTCGACGGCCGTGGCGGCGCGGACTCGGCCGGCGAGGGAGGCGGTCCGGGCGGAAGAGAGGGCGCCGCCCTCAGGACCGGCCGTCGGGGCGTGCGCCTGCGCACCGGCACCCACGGCTCCGGCGACTCCTCGCGCTCCCGTCCGGGGCCCGCGTCGCCCGGATGGGGCGCCGGCCCCCTGGTGCGAGCCTCGTCGAGCGCGAGCGCGAGGCTCAACCGGTGCCAGAGGATCTCGTCCGGGTCGTCGGCCCGCGCGAGCCGCTCGGCGATGTCGCGGGCCGGCGCCCGCACCGGCGTTCCCGGCGGCTCCGGCGGGCGGAGCCGGTCGAGGTGGGCGCGCTCGTACGGGTCGTCGACGACCTCGGCGACCTGGACGGGGTCGAGCATGGAGGCCATGGCGGCGGCCTGCGCCCAGGGATCGTCCGTGGCACGGAGCAGCACGCCCAGCCGCCGCGCCCGCCAGTTCCGCGGCCTCAGGTCCTCCTGGGCGGCGAGCCGTTCCCGCAGTTCCAGCGGCAGCCGCCCGGTGAGCAGTGCCGGGCAGGTGCGGCCGAGTGCGGCGACATCCTCCGCGAGGTACGTCCAGACCACCGCCCGGTAGCGGTTCAGGGAGAACCGGACGGGGCTCACGTGCCCCGTCCGGGCGAGCCGGGTGAAGCGCTCAGGTGAGATCTCCAGGAGCGCCGCCGCGTCCGCCGTGCCGATCGCGTGCACCCGGTCGCGGAGGCCGGCGGGGAAGTCGGGTGCGGCCTTGAGCCGGTCGAGCTCGTCCCGCTCGACCCGCCGTCGGCCGCTCTCCCCCGCCGGCACGGTCCTCACCAGGCCCAGCTGGATCGCGAGCCGGAACTCGTCCCGGCCCAGCTCCAGTTCCTGTGCGGCCCGCCCCGGTGTCACCGTCACCGAGCGCGCCCCTTCGTCCACCGCCATGCCGCGGCCCTCCCCCGTACGTCCGTGGTTCTCCGTGTCGCGAGCCGCTTCGGCCCGGCACCAAGAACGTAACGCGGAGTGACGATGCCCGCACTGCCTGTGGACAACCGCCTGTGGACAACCTCCGTCCGACGGCCCGGTCGGTCAGGACGGTGAGAACGGTCAGAACAGGCCGCCCTCCGGGTGCCCCGGCTGCCGGGCCGCCACGCCGAGGTGCTCGCCGACGCGGTTCACCAGCAGCGTCATCTCGTAGGCCACCTGACCGACGTCCGCCTCCGCCGCGCTCAGGACGCAGAGGCAGCTGCCCTCGCCCGCCGCGGTCACGAAGAGGAGAGCCTCGTCGAACTCCACCATCGTCTGGCGCGCCCGGCCGGCCCTGAAGTGCCGGCCGGATCCCCGGGCCAGGCTGTGCAGACCGGAGGAGACGGCTGCCAGGTGCTCGGCGTCCTCACGGACGAGTCCGCTGCTCGCGCCGGTCACGAGGCCGTCGTTCGACAGCACGAGCGCGTGCCGTATGAACCCGACCCGCTGCGTCAGGTCGTCGAGCAGCCAGTCCAGTCCCTTGTCCAACGCCATCAGTGGTCCTCCCCCTGGGTGGTGCGTCCCGGTGCCCCGGCTGTCCCGTGGTCCCGTCCCGCAGTGGTCCGCCGTATCGCCGCAAGCCTTACGCACTGTCGTGAACAGGGCAAGCACCGCACCACGCTCGCGCGTGCCGACTGCGCCGTGCCCGCGGGTGGCGCAGGATGGGGGCATGACGAGGATGACGGACGATCAGTGGCGGACCTTCGTGTCCGAGGGGACCCGTACCGGCAAGCTGGCGACCGTGCGCACGGACGGAAGTCCGCACGTGGTGCCGATCTGGTTCCTGCTGGACGGGGACGACGTCGTGTTCAACACGGGCAAGGACACGGTGAAGGGCCGCAACCTCGCGCGCGACGGACGGGTCTCGCTGTGCGTCGACGACGACGCTCCGCCGTTCGCCTTCGTCTCGCTCAGCGGACGTGCCGAACTGAGCGAGGAGCCGGCGGAGTTGCGTCGCTGGGCCGGCCTCATCGGCGCCCGCTACATGGGAGAGGACCGGGCCGACGAGTTCGGGGCGCGCAACGGGGTGCCGGGCGAACTCCTCGTCCGGATGCGCATCGAGAAGGTCGTCGCCCAGGCCGGCGTGGCCGACTAGGCACGACCGGAGCCGGCTGGGGGGCCGCCTGGGCGGGACCGTGGCCGACGAGGGACGACCGCGAGGCGGCTCTAGCCGACCGTGCCGACCGCGTCCAGGAGCCGGGCCGTGTGCATGCGTCCGGCGTACTCGACGAGCCGGATGAGCACCTCCTTCCCGGAGTCCCGGTCGCGCGCGTCGCAGAGCACGACCGGGGTGCCACGGTCCAGGTCCAGTGCGCGGGAGACGTCGGCCGCGCCGTAGGTACGCGCGCCCGTGAAGCAGTTGACGGCCACCACGAACGGGATCTTCCGGTGCTCGAAGTAGTCGACGGCCGGGAAGCAGTCCTCAAGCCGTCGGGTGTCCGCGAGTACGACGGCCCCGAGGGCTCCCTGGGACAGCTCGTCCCACAGGAACCAGAACCGGTCCTGGCCGGGGGTCCCGAAGAGGTACAGGGAGAGCCCTGAGCGGATGGTGATGCGGCCGAAGTCCATCGCGACGGTCGTGGTGGTCTTCTGGTCGACTCCCCCGGTGTCGTCGACCGACTCCCCGGCCCGGCTGAGCCGTTCCTCGGTACGGAGCGGCCGGATCTCGCTGACCGCGCCGACGAGCGTGGTCTTGCCGACGCCGAATCCGCCGGCGACCAGGATCTTCAGGGCGAGGGCGGTGCTGTCCGAACCGCCGTCCCCGCCGTCGTCCGCGCCGGTGCTCTCAGAGCGCTCGTAGGCCATCGATTACTTCCCTCAGGATTCTCTCGTCCGGGAGCTGTGCGGGCGGTACGGGTCGGCTGACGCGTACGAAGCCCGATTCGAGGAGGTCGCCCAGGAGGACCCGGACGACGCCGACGGGCAGGTCGGCGTCGGCGGAGAGTTCGGCGACGGACTGGGTCTCGGCCCGGCACAGGGCGAGCAGAGACCGGTGTTCGGGACCGAGGAGGGACTCCTCGGCCGGTCCTGGCGGATCGTCGTCCACGACGACGAGGGCGATGAGGTCGAACCGTACGTTGCTGGGCCCGGGCCTGGTACGGCCGCCGGTCATCGCGTACGGACGCACGAGCGGTCCGGCGTCGGCGTCGTACCACTGACTGCCCGGCATGGACGGGCCGCCGGCGCTCTCCTCGTTCATGGGACTTCTCCGGGTCAGCCGGCGGCCGGCGGGGTCACGGTGAGCCGCGGCGGGGTGTGCAGGTGCTCGCCGACGCGTTTGACGAGGCGGGCCATCTCGTAGGCGATGAGGCCGATGTCGGCGCTCACCGAGCTGAGGACGGCGAGGCAGGAGCCGTCCCCCGCCGAGGCGACGAAGAGGAAGCCGTCGTCCATCTCGACCAGGGTCTGGCGGACGCCGCCGGTCCCGAACTGCCGCCCGGCGCCCTTCGCGAGGCTGTTGAAGCCGGAGGCGATGGCCGCCAGATGCTCCGCGTCCTCGCGGCTGAGGCCGTTGGAGGACCCGACGGCGAGTCCGTCGTTGGAGAGCACCACGGTGTGGCGGACCTCGCGGACCCGCGTGACGAGGTCGTCGAGGAGCCAGTCGAGCTCACCGGACCGGTGGTGGGAGATCCTCTCGTGGTCGATCATGACTGGTCTCCTTCGGAGCGGGGGTCGTCGAGGGGGATGGTGCCGGGACCGGCTTCGTGACCGGTGCCGGGACCGAGGGGACGCCTGCTGCCCGGGGCGGCGCCGCCGCCCCGCCGCCAGCCGTCGCGGTAGGCGGCCATCCGGTCCCGGACCACCTCGGGGGTCCGGGTCGCCGGGCCCGGATCGGCCGGCGGGGACAGCGGCGGCGGGGCGGGGGCCTCGCGCAGCTGGGGAACGAGGCTCGCCTGGCGTACCCGGCGGGGCAGTTCGCCCTCGGCGCCGTCGCCGTGTCCGGCGTGCCGGGGCCCGGCGGGTCCGGTGCCTCCCGCGCGCGTGCCGGGC
>NZ_RDBH01000140.1:11505-22998 GCF_008042145.1 Streptomyces sp. adm13(2018) | reverse complement strand
TCCCCGCGCCCCGCGGCACCGCCCGCCGGCCGCGGGGTGGTGCCGCGGGGCGCGGGGACGGGCCCGGCGGGCGCTCCGCTCCCGGCGGCGGGCGGTCCGGTCCGCGCGGGCGGCCGGGCCACCTGGGGGCGGGCGAAGCGGCGGGCCTCGGCGCGCTGCGCCTCCTCGTGTTCGCGTGCGGCGCGTGCCGGGTCCGTCCGCGGGTCGGTGCCGGGACGGCCGGGGCGGAAGCCGTCGCCGCCGAGCCGGTCGTCCGTGTTCCGGTCGCCCGTGGTCCGGCCGTCCGTAATCCGTAGGTCGTGGCTCTGGCGGTGGTCCGGGGCGGGCTCGCCCCGGCCGGCGACGGGGATGCGGGGGTCGCGCACCCGCGGGCTTCCGGCGGGCGGAGTGTCGGCCTCGTGGCCGGTCGCGCCCGCGGGCCCGGCCGAGGGCAGGGCGCCCTGGAGGAGGTCGGTCGGGAGCAGGACGACGGCCGTGGTGCCGCCGTACGGGGAGGTGCGCAGCTGGACCTTGACGTCGTGGCGGGCGGAGAGTCGGCTGACCACGAAGAGGCCGAGCCGGTCGCTGTCGAAGAGGTCGAGGGTCTCGGACTGGGCGATGCGGGCGTTGGCCTCGGCGAGGGTCTCCTTGCCCATGCCGAGTCCACGGTCCTCGATCTCCAGGGCGTACCCGTTGCCGACGGGTTCGCCGCTGACCCGGACCTTGGTGTGGGGCGGGGAGAACTGGGCGGCGTTCTCGATGAGTTCGGCCAGGAGGTGGGTGAGGTCGGCGACGGCGCCGCCGACGACGGCCGTCTCGGGGAGTCGGCGCACCTCCACGCGCGCGTAGTCCTCGATCTCGGAGACGGCGGCGCGGACGACGTTGGTGAGCGGGACGGGCATCCGCCAGGCGCGGCCGGGGGCGGCGCCGGAGAGGATGATCAGGCTCTCGGCGTGACGCCGCATGCGGGTGGTGAGGTGGTCGAGCCGGAACAGGTCGCCGAGTTCGTTGGGGTCGTCGACGCGCCGTTCCATGCTGTCCAGGAGGTTGAGCTGGCGGTGGACGAGGACCTGGCTGCGGCGGGCGAGGTTGACGAAGACGCCGGAGATGCCGCCGGCGAGTTCGGCGCGCTCGACGGCCGCGGAGAGGGCGGCTCGGTGGACGGTGGTGAGGGCCTCGCCGACCTGGCCGATCTCGTCCTCGGAGCGGGTGCCGGGCGGGGCCTCGGCCTGGATGTCGATGTCCTCCCCGGCGCGCAGCCGGCGCATGGCGGAGGGGAGTTCGCCGTGGGCGATGCCGAGTGCGGTGTTGCGGAGGCTGACGAGTTCGACGACCAGGCCGCGGCCGATCCGGACGGAGATGACGAGGGAGGCGGCGACGGCCACGAGGCCGAGGACCACCGCCGCGCCGCTCGCGGTGAGGACGCCGCCGGCGACGGGGTCGGCGCGGTCGGCCGCGGCGGTGCGGGCGTCGGTCTCGATCGCGGTGAGTCCGGCGCGTACGGCCGCGAGGGTGCCGTCCCAGTCGGCGCTGGGGACGGCCTGGGCGGCGGGGCGGCCGGAGGTCGAGGCGCGGATCAGGTCCTCGGCCCTGGTGAGCCGGGTGTGGTCGCCGCCGGCGGCGAGCCGGTCCCAGGCGGCGCGGTCGGCGGCGGGCAGGTCGGCGGTGGCGGAGGCAATGAGGGTGCGCCGGGTCTCCACGGCGCCGGAGAAGGCGCGGAGCCCGTCGTCGGTGAACCGGCCGGTGAGGTGGGCGACGGTGAGGAGGGCGTCCTCGCGGGCCAGCATCTCGCCGGCCCGGCCGAATTCCAGGAGCACGCGCGCGTCGGCGCCCTGCCGGGTGTCCTGCATGCCGGTGAGGGCGCCGCCGACGGCGAAGGCGGCGGAGACCGCCGCGGTGTACTCCGCGTACATCTGTTTCCCGTCGGCGCGGCCGTCGACGGCGGCGGTACGGAGCCGGGCGAGGCCGCCAACCGTGCCGACGAACGCGCTGACCCGCTGTCCGACTCCGGCGGGGAGGTCACCGGTGTCGCCGACGGTGTGGGTGTCGTCCAGGCGAAGGCGGTCGACAGCCTCGTCGGTGCGGCGGATGCGGTCCTTGAGCTCGGCGGACCGGGTGGCGCCGGGCGCGGCGACCTGGCGTACGGCGGCCCGCCGTTCGTCCTGGAGGGCGGCGAGGGCGTCCGCCACGGGCAGCCGGATCTCGGCGTCGACGCGCTGGAGCTGGCGGAGGCGGGCGACGTCCTGGGCGGTGGTGACGGTGGCGAAGCCCCACAGGGCGAGGAGCGACACGACCGGGACCATCAGCAGCGAGACGATCTTGGCGCGGACGGTGCGGGGTCGCAGGCCGCGCCGTGGGCCCGGGGCGCGGAGGCCCTGGCCCGCGGCGGCGGAGGGGCTGTCGGTGGTACGGCCTCCGGTGAGGGGGGCGCGCGCCCGGGGGACGACCCCCGGCGCGGGGCCCGCCGCGTGCCCCGTGCCGGCCGTGTGCGCGCCAGTGGCCTCGGGGGCGGGTCCGCCCTGCTCGTCGGCGGGCGGGCCGGCGTGTGCGCGCCGCCCGCGCGCGGCCGCCGACGGCGGCGTCGGCGCCTCTGCGTCGTTGGTCCTGCGGGGAGTTCGCATGGCCTCCTCGTTCCGACTGCGCTGGTCTCTGGTGCACGGGGGGTTCAGCTCGCGGGTGTACGGAGCGGCGGGGCGGTCCGGAAGCCGGGGGGTGCGGTGTCCGCCGCGTGCTCCGCGGTGAGGCGCCCCGCGGAGGCGTACGCCGCCCGCTCCCGGGCCGTCGGCGAGAGGGCAACGAAGGCGGCGGTGATGAAGAGGTAGGAGCCGAGGCCGACCGCGAGCGGGAAGATGAACTGCATGACGGTGGCGCCGGGGAGCGGGGCGGTGGACGGGGTCACGTCCACCCGCACGGCGAGCATGCCCGTGTAGTGCATGCTGCTGACGGCCGCGCCCATGACGAGCGAGGCGACGGCCACCGCGGCGGGCGAATGGATGTGGAGGGCCGCCCACAGCGCGGCCGTGGCGGCGACGACGGCGATGACCACGGAGAGGGCGACGAGCAGCGGGTCGAAGCGGACTTCGCCGTGGAGCCGGAGGGCGGCCATCCCCAGGTAGTGCATGCTCGCCACGCCGACCCCGGTGGTGAGCCCGCCGATCAGGAGCGAGCGGGCCCGGTCCCGTCCGTGGCCGACGACGAACACGCCGACGCCGACGACGGCCATCGCGACGACCAGGCTGAGGAGGGTGAGCGGGACGTCGTAGCGGATGACGGTGCCGGTCACGCCGAAGCCGAGCATCGCCACGAAGTGCATCGTCCAGATGCCGGTGCCGATCGCCGAGGCGGCCGTGAGCAGCCAGTTGCGGCGGGAGCGGCCGGTCGCGTCGAGGGCGCGCACCGTGCAGCGCAGCCCGAGGGCGGCGCCGACGCAGGCCATCGCGTACGACAGTGCGGGTGTCAGCCAGCCGAAGGTGGCGTGGTCCAGGTGTCCCATGGCTCCGGGACGCTAGTGCGCATCAGGGGGCGCATCAGGGGCGCATTTCGAAAGCTGATGGAATGTGACAGGGAGCTGATCCCGAACGATCGCACCGGGCTCGAACGTGCACGCAGAGAGTGCACACAAGATGTTCACATGCGCGGTCACTCCTCCGGGTGCGGAATCATGGGCTCATGAGCGACGACCCCACACACGTCCGAGAGTTCTTCGGCGCCCGCGCCGCCGACTGGGACAGCCGCTTCCCCGACGACGGCCCCGCCTACGCGGCCGCGGTGGAGGAACTCGGCCTGCGCCCGGGCGACGCGGTGCTCGACGCGGGCTGCGGAACCGGGCGCGCCCTGACCCCGCTCCGCGCCGCCGTCGGCCCGTCCGGCACGGTGCTGGGCGCCGACCTCACGCCCGAGATGCTGGAACGGGCGGTCGCCGCGGGGCGGGGCGGTACGGAGGGCACGGCGGCGCTGCTGCTCACCGACGTCGGGCGGCTGCCGGTCCGCGACGGCGCCCTCGACGCGGTCTTCGGGGCGGGGCTCGTCTCGCACCTCGCGGACCCCGTCGCCGATCTGCGCGAACTCGCCCGCACCGTACGGCCCGGCGGCCGGCTCGCGCTCTTCCACCCGATCGGGCGAGCGGCCCTCGCGGCCCGCCACGGCCGCACGATCACCCCGGACGACCTGCGCGCCGAGCCCCGGCTCCGCGCCGTACTCGCCGAGGCGGGCTGGCGGCTCGTGCGCTACGTCGACGAGGACGCGCGCTTCCTGGCCATGGCTGTCCGGGAGGCGTGAGCAGTGCCAACCCTTGGGGCCCGGCCTTGTGCCAGGGCGCCGATTCGGCGCCTCGCCGACCTCGACTCGGGGACCGTCGACGCCGTCACCACCGACAACGCGCTGCTCGCCGGCTACGCCGCGCACGACCCCTACGAAGGCCGGTTCAAGCTCGCCGGTGTCGACGCGAGCGACGAGCCGTACGGCATCGGCGTCCCGGAGGGCGGCGACGCCAAGGGCACCATCCGCCGGGCGCTCCAGAAGATGATCGACGACGGCTCCTGGGAGCGGGCCGTCGAACGGAACCTCCCCCTCCTCAAGGACACCACCCCGCCCGTCCCGCGGGCGACCGCGGGCGGCTGAGCCCCGTCCGGCCGGTCGGGCGCGGTACGGCGCCTTCGAGCCCTCCCCTCCGGGCCCTGCCGGTCGGCGTGCGGCGGCCAGGATCCGGAAGGGACGGCCCGGGTTCCCGAACGGCCTCAACGCGCCCTTCTTTCCAGGCACTTCACTGACTACCGTGGATCGTGCCGGGCAGTCGTGCCCGGGAGAGGCGGTGCGGCGTGGCACGGGTACCCGAAAGACTGCGCAGGCTCCTTCCGTCCGCCCGGAGGACACCGGAGGCGGCCCCGCCGGCGCCACCGCGTCCCCGGCAGGGGCACAACCTCTTCGAGGCCGCCGCCGCATACGTGGCCGCCTGCGCCGAGGACGATCCGGCCCGCGCCGAGGAGGCGGCGAGCCGCGTCTCCCCCGGGATGCTGTCGTTCGGCGTCAACGAACTGGCCTGCCGTGCGCTCCTCACCCTCGCCCGGGAGCGGAACGAGTCACCGAGGACGGTGGCCCGTTCGCTGCTGGGGCTGCGGGAGCAGCCGGCGCCCCGTCCGGCGGCCGACGCGTAGCGGGCGCGCGCCGGAGCAGAACGGGTCACGGGAATCCCGGCCGGGGGCGTACGGCGATACAGGTCACGACGCCCGGCTATGGACAGGCCTCCCTCCTCACTGGTTAAGGTGCGCCGACAACCAGATGGGGAGGCATGCGTGGCTGGGACGGACCCGATCGCCGAGGCCGAGGGCGCTGCCGACGCGCTGTTCGTGCTGACCGCGGCACTGCTGACGCCCGCGCGTTTCCCGAGCGTCCTCGGTGACGACTACCCGGCGGCCTGCGCCGTGCTCGGCCTCCTGCCGGACGCGGCGGGCTACGGCCTCGTGTTCGGCCAGGACGGGCTCGGCGCCCGTTGGACGGTGGTCGTCGACGACGTGTCGCTCGTCGCCGTGGCCATCGCCTCGTGGGACTGCGGCATGGCCTACGACCTGTCCCCCGACGAGGACTCGGTGGTCGCCGGGCTGCCGGGCTGGCCGCTCGCCGTGGCCACGCGCGCGCCTGGCGTGCCCGACCCGCACGACCCGGAACCCCAGGAAGGCGATCCGGCTCCGCTGGTACCGCCGTCCGGCGACGTCTGGGGGCCCGCGCAGCGACGCCTCGGAGCCGACGAGGTGGCGCACCAGTGGGCGGCCTGGCGGAGCCAGGTGACGGACGGGGGGCCGGCCGGGGGCGCGACCCCGTCGGAGGGGGTCGGAGCCCCGCCCGAGCGGGCCGCGGTACCCGCGCCGGCCGCCGTACCGGCCGAGCCGGCGCCCAAGCCCATGACCTGGTTCGAGAGGCCGTCCCGCGCACAGACGACGTCCGCCCCGGCGCCGCAGGCGCCCCCGGCCGCCGAGCCGGCGGGAGCGGGCCCGTCCGACGCCGCTCCGGCCACGGACGTCGCCTCCGACCCGTACGCGGGAGTCCGCCGGGCGCTCGACGAGCTCCGCGGCTACCTGACGGAGCCCCCGCCGGTCGGCCGGGTGCGGTCGACCGGCACCGAAGCGGAGGGCGGCGTACGGACGCTGCGCGCGGACGGTCCCGGCTGGTCGCTGGTGGCACGGCCCGACGACATGGCTTTCGTCCTTCTCGACGAGCTGCCGCGCGAGGTCCTCCCCGTGGCCCGCGGGCCGCGTCTGCCCGCGCTGCTGGAAGGGCTCGACGCGTTGGCCGTACGACCTACCTGAGGGTGCCCCGGGGGCCGAGCCGGGACCGGTGCGTGCCCGTCGCGCCCGCGTGGACGGCACTCCGGGTACGTGCCGGGGTGACCGTGCTCGACGCTACGCGGCCGCCCCGGACCGCAGGGGCGCCCCCACCTCGTGCAGGTGACCGAGAGCCTGCCGGTACGAGTCGACGAAGCCGGTCTCCGTGTACGGGATGCCCAGGGCCGCGCAGTGGGCACGGACGGCCGGCTGGGCGAGGCGCAGGTGGGGGCGCGGCATGCTCGGGAAGAGGTGGTGCTCGACCTGGTAGTTGAGACCGCCCAGGAACCAGTCGGTGAGGGCGCTGCCCCGGATGTTGCGCGAGGTGAGGACCTGGCGCCGCAGATGGCCCCAGCTGTCGCCGTCCGCGTGCCCGTCGGGCCGTTCCATGCCCTTGTGGTTGGGGGCGAAGGCCATGCCCAGGTGCACCCCGAGCAGCATCTGGTGGACGACGGCGAAGACGAGCGCCTGGAGAGGGGTGAGGAAGGCGAGGAGCAGCGCGGTGTAGCCGGCGAAATGGGCGAGGAGCAGGCCGCCTTCCACGAGCCGGTCGCGGCGGGTGCGGCAGGGGCCGTCCTTCGCGAGCAGCGCCTGGACGCCGTACACCTTGAGCGCGATGCCCTCCAGCGTCGTCAGCGGGAAGAACAGCCAGGCCTGGTGCCGGGTGAGGAAGCCCCGCAGTCCGGTGCGGCCGGTCGTCTGGTGCTCGGCGAAGACGAGGATGTCGGCCGCGACGTCCGGGTCCCTGTCGAGGTGGTTGGGGTGGGCGTGGTGCCGGTTGTGCTTGTCGTTCCACCACTCCCGGCTCATGCCGAGGAGGAGGTTGGCGTGGACGAGCTGGAGGATCCGGCCGGCCTTGCGGTTGGCGGTGACCTGGGCGTGGCCCGCGTCGTGGCCGACGAACGCGGCCCGGGCCGACAGCAGCGCGAGGGGGAGGGCGAGGGGCAGCGCCCACCAGGAGGGGCCGATCAGGGCGAGTGCGGCCACGACGGCGCCCATGCCGAGGAGGTTGGCGGCGATGCCGCGGGCGTACCAGCCGGGGCGGTGGTCGAGGAGCCCCTGCGACCTGACCAACCGGAGGAGCGGGGTGAACTCGCTGCCGCCCCCGGTGCGGGCGGGCGCCGCGGCGGCGGGTGCGGCGGCGGCCGGGGGCAGGACGGGGAGCCCCACCCCCACGCCATCGGGGTCCCGCCCTGAGGGAACTGTGGTGTGGGTCACACCGGGAAACGTCCGCGTCCCGGGCCGGCGGTGAGGTACCCTCGGCCGCTCGGACTTCAGGTAGTCAAATTTGAGGAATGCGTTGTCGCTGTCGCACGGACCCGATGAACTCACCCGCCACTCCGCCGTCTTCCTCCCCGCCGAGCCGCCCCGCGCGGGCCTGATCGCCTTCTGGTCGCCGAACGACGACCCGGCTCTCCGTATCGGCACCGGCACCGGCGCTGCGAGCGCCACCGAAGTCACCGGCTCATCCGGCACCGCCGGTACCACCCAGACCACCGCCGACATCACGGTCGTCGACGGGGAGACCCTCCGGCCGGTGGCCGTTCCCGCCCGCGTCCTGCCCGTACGGGACGCGCTGCCGCTGCTCGCCCGGGCACGGTTCTCCGACTCCGCGTCGCCGTCGAGCGCCTTCTGGGGCGCCGCCGCGCTCCTCGCTCTGGACCTCGTCTCGCGCGGTCTGCTGCTGCCCGGCCTCGCGCCGGGCGACTTCGACGCCTGGCGGGCCGGCCCCCTCGGCCCCGAGGAACTCGCCGCCGTGCGGACGCTCGCGGCCTCGATGCCTCCCGAGGCCCACGCCCGCTGTTCGGGGATCGACTGCGGGCGTCCGGCTCTCGCTCCGGCTCGAACTCCCGGGCTTCACCGCCGAGTCGGAGAAGGCGCCTGACTTCCGTGCGGTCCTCCAGTTGCAGGGGGTCGCCGACCCGACCCTGGTGGCGGACGCGGCCGAGGTGTGGGCGGGCTCGGGCCGGGCGGCGTCCGCCTTCGGCCCCCGGGTCCGCATGGACGTCCTCCTCGGCCTGCGCCGCGCCGCGCGGGCCTGGCCTCCGCTGACCCCGCTCCTCACGGCTGCGGTGCCCGACACCGTGGAACTCGCCGACGAGGACGTCGCGGAGCTGCTCGGCACGGCGGGCCGGGCGCTGGCCGCCGCGGGTGTCCAGGTGCACTGGCCGCGGGAGCTCGCGGACCGGCTGACGGCGAGTGCCGTGATCGGCCCCGTGGACGGCGCGGCGACGGACGGGCAGGACTCCGGCCACGCCCCGGACGGGCCCGCAGTTCTGGCACTCCCCACCGGAGGGGCCGCCGCGGCGGCCCCCGGCCCCGACGCGGCCCAGGGCGAGGGGCGTTCCGCCGCGGGTCTCCCGTCGTTCCTCTCGGCCGGCGCCCTGCTCGGCTTCAACTGGCGCTTCGCCGTGGGCGACCAGGAGCTGACCCGCGCCGAACTCGACCGTCTCGCGGAGGCCGGGCGGCCGTTGGTGCGGCTGCGTGACCGATGGGTCCTCGTGGACCCGGACGAGGTGCGCCGGGCCCGCTCGCAGCAGGACCGCCCGGTGACGCCGGTGGACGCCCTGTCGGCCGTCCTCACCGGTACGACGGAGGTCGACGGCCGGCCCGTCGAGGTGGCGGCGACCGGCTGGCTGGAGCGGCTGCGCGAGCGGATCGCCGACCCGGAGGGCGGGCGGCCGCGGGTCTCCCAGCCCGCGGCGCTCACCGCGACCCTGCGCGACTACCAGCTGCGCGGGCTGGACTGGCTGGACCGGATGACCTCGCTGGGTCTCGGTGGCTGTCTCGCCGACGACATGGGCCTCGGCAAGACCATCACGCTCATCGCGCTGCATCTGCACCGCCAGACCGACCCCGCCTCCGCCGGTCCCACCCTCGTCGTCTGCCCGACCTCCCTCATGGGCAACTGGCAGCGCGAGATCGAGAAGTTCGCGCCCGGCACGCCGGTGCGCCGCTTCCACGGCGCGACCCGTGACCTGGAGGACCTCGCCGACGGCGACGTCGTCCTCACCACCTACGGCACCATGCGCCTCGACGCGGCGCGGCTCGCCGGACGGACCTGGGGGCTCGTCGTCGCGGACGAGGCGCAGCACGTCAAGAACCCGTACTCGGCGACGGCACGGCAGCTGCGGACCATCGGGGCACGCGCGCGCGTGGCGCTGTCCGGCACTCCCGTGGAGAACAACCTCTCGGAACTCTGGGCGATCCTCGACTGGACCACCCCGGGCCTGCTCGGCACCCTGGGCGCGTTCCGGACCCGGTTCGCCGCCGCGGTGGAGGGCGGCCGGGACCCGGCCGCGGCCGCCCGGCTCGCGGCCCTGGTCCGGCCGTTCCTGCTGCGCCGCCGCAAGTCGGACCCCGGCATCGCACCCGAACTGCCGCCGAAGACGGAGACCGACCGGACCGTCTCCCTGACGCCGGAACAGGCGGGCCTCTACGAGGCGGTGGTGCGGGAGACCCTGGCGGCGATCGCCGAGGCCTACGGCATGGCGCGGCGCGGTCTGGTCGTCAAACTCCTGACCGGTCTCAAGCAGATCTGCAACCACCCCGCCCAGTACCTCAAGGAGGACCGGCCGAGGATCGAGGGCCGCTCGGGCAAGCTGGAGCTCCTCGACGAACTCCTCGACACGATCCTCGCCGAGGGGGCGTGCACCCTCGTGTTCACCCAGTACGTGGGGATGGCCAGGCTCCTGGAGGCGCACCTGGCGGCGCGGGGCGTGCGGACGCAGTTCCTGCACGGCGGTACGCCGGTCGCCGAGCGCGAGGCGATGGTCGCCCGTTTCCAGTCGGGTGAGGTCCCCGTCTTCCTGCTCTCCCTCAAGGCGGCCGGTACCGGGCTCAACCTCACGCGGGCCGAACACGTCGTGCACTACGACCGCTGGTGGAACCCGGCCGTGGAGGCGCAGGCCACCGACCGCGCGTACCGGATCGGGCAGGACCGCCCGGTGCAGGTGCACCGGCTGATCGCCGAAGGAACGATCGAGGACCGGATCGCCACCATGCTCGACCGCAAGCGGGAGCTGGCGGACACCGTCCTGGGCTCCGGCGGCGACACCCCGCCGGAGCTGACCGAACTGACCGATGCCGAGCTGGCGGAGCTCGTACGACTGCGGGGTGACGCGCGATGAGCGGGTACGGACACGAGGGTGACGAGCGGACCTTCGCGGCGCTCCCGCCCGCGCGGGGCGGGTCCTTCGCCCGGACCTGGTGGGGACTGACCTGGCTGAAGGCGCTGGAGGACACCGCGCTCGACGGCGAGCAGCTCAAGGCCGGACGGCGGCACGCGCGCGCGGGGGCGGTGGGGGCCGTGTCGGTGCGGCCCGGGCGGATCACCGCGGTGGTGCAGGACCGCGACGGCACCGCGTACCGCGGCGACGTCCTGGTGCGGGAGTTCTCGGCGGAGGAGTGGGAGCGGCTGCTCGACCTCGCCGTCGACAGCGCGGGGCACATCGCCGCGCTCCTCGACCGCGAGATGCCGCCGCACCTGGTGGAGGACGCGTCGGCGGCGGGGCTCGAACTGCTGCCGGGGATCGGCGATCTCGAACCGCAGTGCGGCTGCGAGGCCTGGGACCACTGCCCGCACACCTCGGCCCTCTGCTACCAGGTGGCCCGGCTGCTCGACGAGGACCCCTTCGTCCTGCTCCTCATGCGGGGGCGTGGCGAGCGCACCCTCCTCGACCAGCTCCAGGCGCGCAGCGCCGCACGGGCCGCGCGCGGCGGTCGGGGTCCGGAGGACGCGTCGGCCGAGGAGACGGCCGGACAGGTCGGCGGGATGCCGGGCGTGTCGGCCGAGGAGGCCTTCGCGGCCGGGTTCCTGGTGCCGCCGCTGCCGGCGCCTCCGGTCGCGCTGCCCGCGCCGGGTCGGTCGCCGTCCCTGGAGACGGACACGGAGCCGGAGCCCGGCGTCGACCCGACCGCCCTGGAGTTCCTCGCGTCGGACGCGGCGGGCCGCGCACACCGGATGCTGGGGCCGCGGGTCTCCCAGCCCGCGGCGCTCACCGCGACCCTGCGCGACTACCAGCTGCGCGGGCTGGACTGGCTGGACCGGATGACCTCGCTGGGTCTCGGTGGCTGTCTCGCCGACGACATGGGCCTCGGCAAGACCATCACGCTCATCGCGCTGCATCTGCACCGCCAGACCGACCCCGCCTCCGCCGGTCCCACCCTCGTCGTCTGCCCGACCTCCCTCATGGGC
>NZ_RDBH01000140.1:0-11405 GCF_008042145.1 Streptomyces sp. adm13(2018) | reverse complement strand
GTCCGGTGCCGAACGAGAGAGGTGTGCCGTGGCGCGGAGGGGGCTGTTCGGAACAGGAGTCGGGATTCCGGGCATGCCGGAACCAGCCCCGGTGCGAGAGGTCGCGGTCGTCGAGCCGCTCCATGGCGCGGTCGAGGACGCGGGTCCGCGGGGGAGTGCGGGTACGGCTACAGGCGGGGGTGCGGATGTGAGTACGGCTGCGGGTGTGGGCGGCGGGCACGGGAGGTGCGGACGTGCCGGCCGGTGGCCGTAGCCGTCAAGGCGGTGCGCGCCGTCGGAGGGGCCGCTCGTGCGGGCGGCGTCGACTGACGTGGGGGATGTCGCATGAGCGATTCCTCGCAGTACGGGCACACCGATGACGGTGTGCCGACCGGACGGATCCGCTCCCACTGGTCCGGCAGACCGTAGCGTCAACTGACGTCAAGGAAAAGAGGAGTTGAGTAAATCTCTCGTCGGGGGCCTTCGACTCTTCGCACGTCTTGACGCGGTTGCGTCCCCCCTGCACAGTGGGAGCGCTCCCACTGGTTCAGAGCTTGTCTCCACGCACGCCGCGCTCTTCGCTCACCCGATGCCCCGACCGCGAGGAGAACCACCCGCATGCCATGCCTCCGACCAAGAAACGCCCCACCTCCGGGCGGCCCCAGGCCGGACCGTCCCCGACCGGGGTAGGCGCCCCCTCATCCACCCTGGCCGAAACGCGCCTACCATTCCGGTGATCACCGCCGGCGCGGCGCACCGCGGCGGCGTCACCGCATCCCGGGGGGATTCCATGGACGCCTACAACGTGCCGGTCGGACCGGCCGCCGTGCGGGGCCCGCGCTTCAGATTCCGCAATCCGGTCGGACCGGCCGTCCTGATCCAGTCGCTGATCGCCACCCAGGCCCTCACCGACGCCTACATCATGGCGAGCGGCGGCGAGGACTCCCCCTGGCTCGCCGAGGACATGGTCCCCTTCCCCGCGGTGCTGCAGCTGTCGTGCTGGGCGGCGTTCATCGTCTGGTTCTTCCGCGTCCGCGCCAACGCCGAGGTCCTCGCTCCGGGCAGCCACAGATATCCGGTGGGCTTCTCCATCGGCGCGTGGGCCATCCCGCTCGCCATGTGGTGGCTGCCGCGCCGCATCACCCTCGACATCCGCCGGGCAGGCGGCCCGCCCCACGACGCCTGGCTGATCAACGCCTGGTGGTTCGTGTGGCTGGCCGACGGCCCCCTCTCCGTCGCGTTCCACTATCTGTTCCTCGACCACTTCGACTACCGCAACCCGGTCGACCAGAGCATCAGCGTCCTCTGCGCGGCCCTCGCGATCGCGGTGATCCGCCGGGTGACCGCCGGCCAGCCGGCCGGGCCCCTGCCGTACTTCAACATGACCTGAGCCCCGGGTCCCGCCGGGGGGAGCGGCGGGCGCGGCCCGGGCCCGCCGCTGCTGCGCGCGCCTGCCGGCCCGCGCGACCTCGGCGGTCGGCCGGGACGGGCGTCCGGCGCCGTACTCGCGCGGCGGTACCCGGGGTCACCTCCGCGGGCGCCCGCGTGGGGCGTATGCGAAGGCCGCCCGCTCCGCCACGATGAGGGGATGAGCAACGCTTTCACCACACGCGTACTGGACGTCACCACCGGAGGATCGGAGACGGTGTACGACCTGACCGGGGAGTGCGTCGCCTTCCTGGCCGAGGTCGCACAGGGCCGCGGAGGCCTCCTCAACGTCTTCACGCCCCACGCGACGACGGGCGTGGCGCTGATCGAGACGGGCGCGGGCAGCGACCACGACCTGCTGACCGCCCTGCACCACCTGCTCCCCGCCGACGAACGCTGGCAACACCGCCACGGCAGCCGGGGCCACGGCCGCGACCACGTCCTGCCGGCCCTCGTCGCCCCCCACGCCACCCTCCCGGTGGTCGACGGCGAACTGGCCCTCGGTACCTGGCAGTCGGTATGCCTGGTGGACACCAACAAGGACAACCCGGAGCGCCAGGTGAGGCTGTCGTTCCTCGGCTAGCGACGGCCACGGGGACGGGCACGGGGCCTTGGGTGGGATGCCCGGTCGATCAAGCGAGTGGCTTGCGGTAGCGGACGTACTCGTTCTGTCTCCGGAACCCCACGCTCTCGTAGAGATCGTAGGACCGGTGCGGATTCGCCGCGCCCGTGTACAGCCTGGCCGTCGTCGCACCCTGCTCGCGGAGGCTTCGCAGCCCGTCCAGCAGCAGGATCCGGCCGATTCCGAGGCGTCGCCGGTCCGTTCGGACACTCAGCTCTTCGACCTCGCCCACGGTGTGGTCGTGGGCGCGGAGGGAGCAGAGGGCAACGCCGAGCATGTCCTGCCCGTTCCAGGCAGCCCTCCAACAGGCCGGGTCGGCGGTGTCGACGAAGTCCTGGAAGGACCATCTCTGAGTGAAGCCGGTGTCCGCGTACGAATCGACGACCGTTCTCCAGGCCGCGCGGTAGTGGCTGGTCTCGATCGGCCCCGTCCGTATCCCGGCTGGGAGTTGGGTGCCTGGCTCTGGCAACCGCCGCAGATCGGCAAGCTCCATCTCGACCAGACTGAAGACACGTCGGTAGCCGGCGGCGAGCAGAAGCGCCGTGGCGTCCTGCTCGGAACTCATGGCGTTCGCACCGATCACCGCGGTCCGCGCCGTGCCATGTTCTTCGACGAGCCGGCGGATTCGCTCTTCGGCCCAGCGCAGCATGGCCGATCCGATGCCTTGGTCGCGATGCTCGGGCAAGAGGTATCCGCGGTGCAGGTACAGCCACGTATCGTCGCGCTCCTGCCACCACCGGATCGTCGAGTAGCCGACGACACTCCCGTCGCGCACCACCAGAACCTGGTTCCTGGACGGCTCGTCCAGCTTGGCAGAGGCCTCGGCGATCTCGGCGGCTGTCGGGAGCCCTTCCACCACCGAACGGGCGTCGACCCGGTCCCGTTCGACACATCCCAGCCGCACCGCGGCCATGGGGCCGTGGTCCTCGTCGCCCCGATACGGCCGGAACCCGAAGCCGGCCGGGAGATCCTGTCCTGGCGTGTCATCCGACATGATCGGATGATCTCGAACTTCGAGGCGGGTCCGCCACTCTGCACCCACGTCCCCGGCGTGATCCACACGGCGTAGGGTCGGGGCCATGACGACGCATCCCACGGTCCGAGAGCCCGAGCAGCGCAAGAAGGACGTCCTCGCCCGGCTCGCGGGGGAGGTGGACATCTGGGTGGCGTCGGCGAGTGCCGACGGCCTGCCCTACCTGGTGCCGCTGGCCTTCCACTGGGATGGTGCGGACCTCTGGCTGTGCACCCGGCTGACGAACCCCACCGGCCGCAACCTCGCGTCCGGCGCGCGGACCCGGTTGGCCCTCGGTCACACCCGGGACGTCGTGCTGATCGACGGAGACGTGACGACGCTCGCGGTCGACGACGTGCCGACCGAGGCGATCGAGGGCTTCGCCGCGAAGTGCGGCTGGGATCCGCGCAGATCGGGTCCCGCGTACCGCTGGTTCCGGGTCCGGCCCACCGCCGTGGAGGCCTGGCTGGAGGAGCCCGAACTGGGCGGCCGCCACCTGATGCGGGACGGTGTCTGGACCGTCTGAGCCGGGTCCGGTGAGCGGGCGGTGGACCGGCCGGGCTCGTCCGGGGCGGTCGGGCGGCCGGCGCCGTCGGGGCCCCGCTCGTCGCCCCCCGCAGCGCCTCAGACCCCGGTCAGCAGGATCACTTCCAGTGTCCTGGGGCCATGGACGCCCTCCACCCGGTCGAGTTCGATGTCGCTCGTCGCCGACGGCCCCGAGATCCAGGTCAGCGGGCGGGTCGGGTCGAGTCGGGGGAGTGCCTGCGGTACCGATGCCACCACCTGGTCGGGCGCCCGGACCACGCACACATGCAGGTCGGGGACGAGGGTGAGCGCGCGGCGGCCCTGGCCCGGGCCGCCGTCGAGGACGATCGTGCCGGTCTCGGCGACGGCGAGCGCGCAGCCCGTCACCACCGCGTCGACGCCGTCGAGTTCGTGCGGGGTGAGCCGGGGCGCGTCGGTCCGCGGTTCGGCCCGCGTCGCGGTGAGCCACTCCTCGGGCAGTCCGGGAGGGACTACCACCGTGCGGGCACCCCGCTCGGCGAGGATCCGGGCGACGAGCTCCGGCAGGCCCTCCGGCGGAGTGCGGTGGACGTGGGCGCGGTAGTCGGCGAGGTTCTCGTGGAGCAGGTCGAGGAGGCCGCCGGGGTCCTCGGCGCCGTGCCGGTCGAGATAGTCGCGGGTGACCTCCGGGGGCTCGGGCGCGTCGGCGACGGCGGCCCGGATCCTGGCGAGCACGCGCGCGCGTGCGTCGTTCGCGGAGCTTCCCCCGGTCATGAGCGGTTCCTCTTCCACCAGTCGCGGAAAGGTTCGGCGGGCAGCTCGGGGAGGTCCCGGTGTGCGGACCACGGCCCGGCGCCCGGCCCCGGAAGCCGTTTCGGGTGCAGGGCGCGGGTGGCGGAGGCGGCGCGCTCGCCCGCGGTGAGGGCGGCCGGGTGGTCGAGCAGCCAGGAGGCCGCCCTGATCGCCGCCCGTTCGAGGCGGTGTCCCTTCCCGCCCTCGACGGCGACCCGTTCGCGCAGGTGCACCAGGACCTCGGGGATGTCGATGGCCACCGGGCACACCTCGTAGCAGGCCCCGCAGAGCGAGGAGGCGTACGGCAGGGAGGCGTCGATCTCGCGGACCGTGCCCCGCAGTTGGGGGGTGAGGATCGCGCCGATCGGCCCGGGATAGACGGAGCCGTACGCGTGACCGCCGGCCCGCTCGTACACCGGGCAGACGTTGAGGCAGGCCGAGCAGCGGATGCAGCGCAGCGCCTGCCGGCCGATCTCGTCGGCGAGCGCGTCCGTGCGTCCGTTGTCGAGGAGCACCAGATGGAAGGCGGACGGCCCGTCGTCCTCGCTCGTGCCGGTCCACATGCTGGTGTACGGGTTCATGCGTTCGGCGGTCGAGGAGCGCGGCAGCGTCTGGAGGAACACCTCCAGGTCCCGCCAGGTCGGCACCACCTTCTCCACTCCGACGACGGAGATCAGGGTCTCGGGCAGCGTGAGGCACATCCGGCCGTTGCCCTCGGACTCGACCACGACCAGGGTGCCGGTCTCGGCGACCATGAAGTTCGCCCCGGAGATCCCGACCCGGGCCCGCAGGAACTTCTCCCGCAGGTGCAGCCGGGCCGCCTCCGCGAGTTCGGCCGGAGCGTCGCCCAGCCCCTCCGGCGCGGGCCGGCCCCAACGCCCCATCCGCTCGCGGAAGATGTCGCGGATCTCGGCCCTGTTGCGGTGGATGGCGGGGACCAGGATGTGCGAGGGCCGGTCGTCGCCGAGCTGCACGATGAGCTCCGCGAGATCCGTCTCGTACGCGGCGATCCCCTCGGCCGCCAGGTGCTCGTTGAGCCCGATCTCCTGGGTGGCCATCGACTTGACCTTGACCACCTCGGTCTCGCCGGTCGCGCGGACGAGATCGGTGACGATCCGATTGGCCTCGGCCGCGTCGGAGGCCCAGTGCACCGTGCCGCCCGCCGCGGTCACCCTCTCTTCCAACTGGAGCAGGTGTTCGTCCAGGTGCCGGAGCGTCCGGTCCTTGATCTCCTTGCCGGCCCGGCGCAGCTGCTCCCAGTCGGCGAGTTCCGCCACCGCACGTGCCCGCTTGTCGCGGATGGTGTGGGTCGCGTGCCGCAGGTTGGCCCGGAGCCGCGTGTCCCCGACCGCCGTCCGCGCGGCCTCCGGGAAGGCCGGCATGCCGAGGAAGGTCCCGCCGTGCGTCTCGTTCACCGCCAGGGCTCCTCTTCCGTGCTCGCCAGGACGTCCGCCAGGTGCACCGTGCGCAGCGGCGTCCCCTGTCGGCTCAGCATGCCGCCCACGTGCAGCAGGCAGGAGTTGTCCGCGCCGCACAGCACCTCGGCGCCCGTGGACAGCGCGTTCGCGATCTTGTCGGCGCCCATCGCGGCCGACACGTCCGGGTTCTTCACCGCGAACGTACCGCCGAAGCCGCAGCACTCCTCCGCGCCCGGCAGCTCCACCAGCTCCAGGCCCTTCACCGCCTCCAGGAGCCGGCGCGGGCGGTCCCCGAGCCCGAGCAGGCGCAGCCCGTGACACGACGGGTGGTACGTCACCCGGTGCGGGAAGAAGGCGCCGACGTCCGTCACCCCGAGCACGTCCACCAGGAACTCCGTCAGCTCGTACACGCGCGGGGCCAGCCCCGCGGCCTCCGCGCCGAACGAGGCGTAATGGTGGCGCACCATCGCCGCGCAGGAGCCCGACGGGGTGACCACGTACGGGTAGCCGTCGAAGGCCCGGACCGTGCGGCGGACGAGCGGCGCGGTCTCGGCGCGGTACCCGGTGTTGAACTGCGGCTGTCCGCAGCAGGTCTGCGCGGCCGGGAAGTCGACCCGCACGCCCAGGCGTTCGAGGAGGCGGACGGTGGCCACCCCGGTGCCGGGGAAGAGAGCGTCGTTGACGCAGGTGACGAACAGGGCGACACGCATCACGGGTTCCTCGCCCTCCTCGGGTTCCTCGGGCTCCTCTGCCTTCACGGGGCCGGCCGCCTCCCCGGCCGCCTGCCCCGCGCTGCGTAGTCTCGCAGGGCCGGCCGCGGACGACGAGCCGACGCCACGAAGCGGGGCGGGACGTGGGGCGCGGAGCCACGCGCGCGGGGCGGAATGGGTGGCGCGGAGCCACGCGCAGGGCGGGACACGGGGCGCGGCGGGACATGGGGCGCGGCGCCGCGGGCGCGTCGCGGAAGCACGCGCGCGGGGACGGGCGCTCCGCCACGCGCGCGGTGACGGCGCGCCGCGCCACGCCCGCGTGGCGGGGACGGGCGGCGTCCGGCGGCCGGGACGCCGTCCGCCGTCTCCGGCCGCGCGGCAGGCGCCGCATGCCGGGCGTCGTACGGCCGGCGGGTGTCAGCGGACCCCGAGCAGGTGCTCCAGGGCCAGCTGGTCGAGGTGCTCGAAGGCCATGGAGCGGGCGGCCACCGCGTCCGCGTCGAAGGTCTCGTACGCCGTGGGGTCGGCGAGCAGTTCCGCGAGTCCGTCGGCCGCGGTGGGAACGGCGAGTTCGGGCAGCCGGGAGGCGGCCAGGGCCTCCCGCACGTCCGGGTCGGCGCGGAACGCGGCCGCGCGCTCCTTCAGGATCAGGTAGTTGCGCATGCAGTTCTTCGCGGACTCCCACACCCCGTCGAAGCCGTCCGTCCGCACCGGCTTGAAGTCGAAGTGGCGCGGGCCCTCGTACCCGGCCGTCTCCAGCAGGTCCACCAGCCAGAACGCCTGGCGCAGATCACCCGCGCCGAAGCGGAAGTCCTGGTCGTACTTGATGCCGGACTGACCGTTCAGATCGATGTGGAAGAGCTTGCCGGCCCAGAGGGCCTGCGCGATGCCGTGCGGGAAGTTGAGGCCGGCCATCTGCTCGTGGCCCGTCTCCGGGTTCACGCCCACGAGTTCGGGGCGTTCCAGGCGCTCGATGAAGGCGAGCGCGTGCCCGATCGTGGGCAGCAGGATGTCGCCGCGCGGCTCGTTCGGCTTGGGCTCGATGGCGAACCGCAGGTCGTACCCCTGCTCGGTGACGTACTGGCCCAGCAGGTCGAAGGCCTCCTTCATCCGGTCGAGCGCGATCCGGACGTCCTTCGCCGCACCGGACTCGGCGCCCTCCCGACCGCCCCAGGCCACGTACACGGTGGCACCGAGCTCGACGGCCAGGTCGATGTTGCGGAGGGTCTTGCGGAGCGCGAAGCGGCGCACGTCCCGGTCGTTGGCGGTGAACCCGCCGTCCTTGAAGACGGGGTGGGTGAAGAGGTTCGTGGTGGCCATCGGCACCGCGAGCCCCGTGCGGTCGAGCGCGGCCCGGAAGCGCTTCACGATCGCCTCGCGCTCGGCCTCCGGCGCGCCGAAGGGGATCAGGTCGTCGTCGTGGAAGGTGACTCCGTACGCGCCGAGGGCGGCGAGCCGCTCGACCGTCTCGACGGGGTCGAGGGCGGGGCGGGTGGCCTCGCCGAACGGGTCGCGGCCCTGCCAGCCGACGGTCCACAGGCCGAAGGTGAAACGGTCCTCGGGGGTGGGGGAGAAGAGCTCCGGCATGGTCTGTCCCTCTCGCTGTCGACGTGCGCGTGACGTGCTGTCGTCCTGCTCCGGGGATTGCTCCCGGGATTTGTTTTCTGAGATAACTAATACGGGACGGACGCACCGCGGCGCCAGCCCCCGGCGCGAACCGGCTCCCGTGACGACCTTCGGCGACGCACCACAGGGAAGAGGTGAGGGCGTGCCCACCAGGCGCTCCGTCGTGATCGGCGTGGACAGCTCCACGCAGTCCACCAAGGCCGCGGCCGTCGACGCCGCCACCGGCGAACTGCTCGCCGTCGGCCGCGCCCCGCACACCGTCACCGGCTCCGCCGGCGCGCGCGAGAGCGACCCCGAGGAGTGGTGGACGGCCCTCGTCGCCGCCGTCCGCGTGGCCGTCCGGGAGGCGGGCGTCCCGGCCTCGGCGGTCACCGGGATCGCCGTCGCCGGACAGCAGCACGGCCTCGTCACCCTCGGCGCCGACGGGCGCCCGCTGCGCCCGGCACTGCTCTGGAACGACACCCGCTCCGCCCCGCAGGCCGCCGCCCTCGCCACCCGGCTGGGCGGCCAGGCCGACTGGCTGCGCCGTACGGGGTCGGTGCCCGTCGCCTCCATGACCGCCGCGAAGTGGCAGTGGCTCACCGAGCACGAACCCCGCCACGCGGAGGCCGTCGCGGGGGTCCGCCTCCCGCACGACCACCTCACGGAACGCCTCACCGGCCTCGCGGTGACCGACCCGGGGGACGCCTCGGGGACGTGCTGGTACGGGAGGGGGGCGGGCGGCGGTGACCGCACGGGAACCGTCGGTGCCGACGACCCCACGGGGAGAGGGCCCGCCGGTGCCGATGATCCCGCCGGTACCGAGTCGGGCGGTGCCGTCGACCCCGCCGGTACGGAGCCCGCCGGTGCCGACGACCGCCTCGCCGGTAGGAAACCCGCCGGCGCCGATGACCCCGCCGCCACGAAGCCCGCCGGCGTCTCCGGTGCCGTACGCGCCGACGCGTCCGGCAGCAGCGCGGAACCCGCCGGTGCCTACGACCCCGAGATCCTGGACCTCATCGGCCTCGACCCGGCTCTCCTGCCCACCGTCGCGCCCGGCGGGGCCAGCCCCGTGGGCACCCTGACCCCCGCCGCAGCCGAGGCCCTCGGGCTGCCCCGTACCGTCGTCGTCGCCGCCGGGACCGGCGACAACATGGCCGCCGCGGTCGGCCTCGGCCTCGGCGGCGCGGGGCTCCTGGACCATCCGGTCGTCAGCCTCGGCACCTCCGGCACGGTCTTCGCCGCGACCCGCGCACGGCCCGCCGACCCCGCGCTCGCGGGCTTCGCCGCCACCGACGGGACGCACCTCCCGCTGGGCTGCACCCTCAACTGCACGCTCGCCGTGGACCGGTTCGCCACGCTCCTCGGCCTGGACCGCGAGGACGCCCTCCTCGGCGGAGCCGGTGGCGGCAGCGGTGGTGACGGCGTGGTCGTCCTGCCGTACCTCGACGGCGAACGCACCCCCGACCTGCCGCACGCCGCCGGACTCGTCACCGGCCTGCGGCACGGCACCGACCCGCGGTCGATCCTCGGCGCCGCCTACGAGGGCGCGGCCTTCACGGTCCTGCGCGCCCTCGACCACCTCCTCGCCGCCTGCGGCCTCGACCCGGCCGCGCCCGCCGTCCGCGACCGGCCGCTGCGCCTGATCGGCGGCGGGGCGCGCGGCCGGGTGTGGACCGAGACCGTCCGCCGTCTCTCCGGGCGGCCGCTGGTGGTCCCGGCCGCCGACGAACTCGTGGCCCTCGGCGCGGCGGCCCTCGCCGCGGCCGCGGTGTCCGGCGCCGACCCGGTGGCCCTGGCGACGGCCTGGGGCACGGGTGCGGGCGAGATCCTGCCCGCGGCCGGCCGCGACGAGGAGGCCTGGGGCCGTATCGCGGGGGTCCTGTCGGCCGCGGCACCGGCCTTGCTGACACCGGGCCGCCGAGGGCCCGAGAGAGCGTCGGCGGACGGGGTTCGGTGAACGAACCGTGTGGGTGGGGCGGTGCGGCGGGCCGTCGGGAGAGCTGTTTCCCGGTCGGCGGACGGGGCGGCTAGGCTCGCGCTCACCATGAACCAGCCCACGGAACCCAAGGCCGACAAGTCGGGCGTGCGCCGGCACAACCTGAGCCTCGTCCTGCGGACCGTCCACGACGCCGGCGAGACCACCCGGGCGGCCGTCGCCGCCCGGGTCGGGCTCACCCGCCCCGCCGTCTCCTCACTCGTCGAGCAACTCCTCGACCTGGGCTTCCTCGTCGAGTCGGGCAAGACGTTCAGCGGGCAGGCGGGACGGCCGGGAACCGTCCTGAAACCGGCCGACACCGGACCCGGGGGACTCGGCGTCGAGATCAACGTCGACTACGTGACGGCCTGCGTCGTCGACCTCACCGGCACGGACCGCGTCCGCCGCACCGAGCGCCTCGACAACCGCGCGGCCGGGGCGCCCGAGGTGCTCGCCCGCGCCGCCCGGCTCGCCGCCGACGTCCTCGACACGGCCGCCGAACGGCACCTCGCCCCGGCGGCCGCCGGACTCGCCCTGCCCGGCCTCGTCTCCGGCGGAGCCGTACGGCAGGCGCCCAACCTCGGCTGGTACGACGTCGACGCCGAGCGCCTCTTCGGCGAGGCGCTCACCGCCGTCCGCCCCGGCACCGCACGCCTCCCCCTGAGCTCCGACAACGAGGCCAACATGGCCGCCCTCGCCGAGCTGTGGTTCGGCACCCTCGGCGACGTCCGCACCTTCCTGCACCTCACCGGCGAGATCGGCGTGGGCGGCGCGATCGTCGTCCACGGCGAACTCCTGCGCGGCGCGCACGGCTTCGCGGGCGAGATCGGCCACCTCGTCGTCGACGCCGAGGGCCCGCTCTGCCGCTGCGGCTCGCGCGGCTGCCTGGAGCAGTACGCGGGCCAGGCCGCGCTGCTCGACGCGGCACGGGCCTCCGGGATCCCCGAGCTGGCGGACCGTGCCGGGGCCGGTGAACCGCGAGCCCTCGCCGCGCTCGCCGAGGCGGGCCGGATGCTGGGGCGGGCCCTGTCGGGCGCCGTGAACCTCCTGGACCCCGAGGCGGTCGTCCTCGGCGGGATCTACCCGCAGCTGATGCCGTGGCTGGTCCCCGCCCTGGCCGGGGAACTCTCCGACCGCGTCGTCTCCGGACTCTGGACCCCGGAGGCGGGCCGCCTGCGCGCCGCCTCCGCCGCCACCGACGCCTCACGGGGAGCGGCGGCGCTCGTCCTGCACGACGTCCTGGCCGACCCTCTGGCGTACGCCCCGGCGGCGGGGACCTGACCGGACCCCCGGACCCTATGGCGTACGCCAGAGGGTCGGCCAGGACGTCGTGCAGGACGAGCGCCGCCGCTCCCCG
>NZ_RDBH01000014.1:59631-89905 GCF_008042145.1 Streptomyces sp. adm13(2018) | reverse complement strand
TCGACCTCGTCGCCCAGGGCGCCGACCTCGTCGACGTCGGCGGCGAGTCCACCCGGCCCGGCGCCAGCCGCGTCGACGAGGACGAAGAGCTCCGCCGCGTCGTCCCCGTGGTCCGCGGCCTCGCCGCCGAAGGCGTCACCGTCTCCGTCGACACCATGCGCGCCCGTGTCGCCGCCCGCGCCGTCGACGCCGGCGCCGTCCTCGTCAACGACGTCAGCGGCGGCCTCGCCGACCCCGGCATGGTCGCCGCCGTCGCCGCCGCCGAGGTCCCCTTCGTCGTCATGCMCTGGCGCGGCTTCAGCCAGGGCATGAACGGCCTCGCCGTGTACGACGACGTCGTCGCCGAGGTCGTCGGCGAACTCCGCACCCGCCTGGGGGCCGKCGTCGACGGCGCGGGCGGCGACACGGGCGCGCATGGTGTCGACGGAGACGGTGACGCCTTCGGCGGCGAGGCCGCGGACCACGGGGACGACGCGGCGGAGCTCTTCGTCCTCGTCGACGCGGCTGGCGCCGGGCCGGGTGGACTCGCCGCCGACGTCGACGAGGTCGGCGCCCTGGGCGACGAGGTCGAGGCCGTGCTTGACGGCGGCCGTGGTGTCGAACCAGCGGCCGCCGTCGGAGAAGGAGTCGGGGGTCACGTTGACCACGCCCATGACCGCGCAGCGGTCCCACTCCGGCAGGCCTCGGGCGGTACCCCGGTCGATCGTCGTCCTCATGGGTCCAGCGTAGGGCCCGGGGGGCGGGTCAGGCTGCTCGGACCTCGCGCTCCGGGGCGAGGTTCACGAAGCCTTCGGCCTGCATGGCGGCGAAGCCGATGCGGGGGAGGTCGCGGCTGGTGCGGTAGACGACGAAGCGGGGTTCCCAGCGGGGGCGGAACTTGGCGTTGAACTTGTACAGCGACTCGATCTGGAACCAGCGGGAGAGGAAGACGAGGAGGCCGCGCCAGACGCGCAGGACGGGGCCGGCGCCGATCTTCTCGCCGCGGGCGAGGGCCGCGCGGAACATGGCGAAGTTGAGGGACACGCGCGCGATGCCGAGGGCGGGGGAGGCCTGGAGGGCGGCGACGATGAGGAGCTCGTTCATGCCGGGGTCGGCGGAGCGGTCGCGGCGCATGAGTTCCAGGGACATGCCGTCGGTGCCCCAGGGGACGAAGTGGATGATCGCCTTGAGGTCGCCGTAGGGGGAGTCGGACGCGTCGGTGTCGTCGGTCTTGTGGGCGGTCGCTATGACGGCGTCGCCGTCGCCGGGGGCGCCGATGCGGCCGAGGGCCATGGAGAAGCCGCGTTCGGTGTCGGTGCCGCGCCAGTCGGCGGCGGCGCGGCGGACGGCTTCGAGTTCGGTGGGGTCGAGGTCACGGACGCGTCGGACGCGGGTGGTGTAGCCGTTGCGTTCGATGCGCTTGACCATCTGGCGGACGTTGCGCATGGCTCGTCCGGAGAGGGAGAAATCCGCGACGTCGACGACCGCCTCGTCGCCGAGTTCGAGGGCGTCGAGGCCGGTCTCGCGGGTCCAGACCTGGCCGCCGGTCTCGGAGCAGCCCATGACGGCGGGGGTCCAGGAGTGGGCCTTGGCCTCGTCCATGAAGCGTTCGATGGCGCCGGGCCAGGCCTCGACGTCGCCGATGGGGTCGCCGCTGGCGAGCATGACGCCGGAGACGACGCGGTAGCAGACGGCGGCCTTGCCGCTGGGGGAGAAGACGACGCCCTTGTCGCTGCGGAGGGCGAAGTGGCCGAGGGAGTCGCGGCCGCCATGCTGGTCGAGGAGGGCGCGCAGGCGGACCTCGTCCTCGTCGGTGAGGCGGGCCGCGGGGTGCTCGGGCCGGAAGGCGAGGTAGATGGTGGTGAGCGCGGTGAGCATGCCGAGCGCGCCGAGGGAGTAGCCGACGGTCCAGTCGACGCCGTTGCTGTAGCCGACGGGGCCTTCGAAGCCGAAGAGTCCGTACAGGACGTGTTCGAGGCGGTCGGTGAGGCTGGGGCTGCCGATGACGCGGCGCGGGTGGGCGCTGACGATGACGAGGCCGAGGGCGAGGGAGCCGGCCCCCATGACGACGAAGTTGGCGAGGGCGCGCCAGCGGCTGCGGGGGTCGGGGAGGGCGGCGAACTGGCCGCGGTGGCGGAGCAGGAGGGCGAGCAGGACGAGGGAGAGGAGGACGCCGAGGACGGAGTGGCGCCAGATGAACTGGGCGGTGGCGCCGAGGGGGAGCAGGACGACGGCGGCGCGCCAGGCGCGGCGCTTGTGGCGCTTGAGGCCGTGGGCCAGGAGCAGGAGGAGGACGCCGGCGCTGAGGGAGAGGGCGGCGGAGAGGGGGCCCAGGGTGCCGGGGAGGACTTCCGCGAGGGCGTGCATGCGGCTGGCGCGGAAGCGGGGGAAGACGCCGGCGGCGATGTCGATGAGGCCGATCAGGGTGCAGGCGGTGCCGACGAGGGCGGGGACCTTCTCGGGGCGGGGGCCGCGGAGAATCCGGCGTACCCGTACCGGAACCAATCCTGATTTGTCCCCATCTACTGTGACAGACATGGCTTCCCGTGCTTCCCGTGGTCCTGCGAAGGGTCCTTGACTCCGGTCGGGCCCTGCGGCGCGTTCGGCGGGCCGTTCCGGTTGGTGCGCCTTCTAGGACGGAGTCGTACGGGGTCGGGTTCATCGGTTCACAGGAAAATCTCGGAAAGAGGGCTCGGTCGTCCCATGGGTCTCACCAGTAACAAAGTTCTCGTGGTGGCGGTCGTGCTCGCCGTGGCGCTGTTCCTCGTCACGGTCTGGCTGTGGCCGCGGCTCGCGCGGCGCGGCTGGCGGGCGGTGGTGGGGCGGGTCGGGCTGCTGCTCGTGACGCAGGTCGCGCTGTTCGCCGCGGTGGGTCTGGCGGCGAATCGTTCCTTCCTTTTCTACGGCTCGTGGGCGGACCTGTTCGGCCAGGAGCAGGACATGGGTGTGGTCGTGGACCACGCGGCCGGTTCGAAGGATCTGCGGGTGGTGGGGCGGCAGGGGCTCGACGTGCCGGGCGGCGGCCGTCCGGCGACCGCCGGGCAGATACAGAAGGTCGTGGTGGCGGGGGAGCGGTCGGGGATCGTCTCGCCGGCGTACGTGTACCTGCCGCCGGAGTACTTCCAGCCCGCGTACGCGAAGCGCACCTTTCCGGCCTCGGTGGTGCTGACGGGGTATCCGGGCACGGCGGAGAACCTGATCAAGGGCCTGAAGTACCCGAAGACGGCATACCTCCAGGCGAAGGACGGCCGGATGCAGCCGATGATCCTGGTGATGCTGCGTCCGACGGTGGCGCCGCCGCGGGACACCGAGTGCGTGGACGTGCCGGGCGGCCCGCAGACGGAGACCTTCTTCGCGGAGGACCTGCCGAAGGCGGTCTCGGAGGCGTACCGGGTGGGTACGAAGCCCCGCAACTGGGGGTTCATGGGGAACTCCACGGGCGGGTACTGCGCGCTGAAGATCGCGCTGCACCACCCCGACCGCTTCGCCGCGGGGGCGGGGTTCTCGGCGTACTACCGGGCGGCGGAGGACGTGACGACCGGGGACCTCTTCCACGGGGACGAACGGCTGCGCAAGCGCGGTGACCTGCTGTGGAGCCTGGGCCACCGGCCGCCGGGCGCCTCGTCGTTCCTGGTGACGACGTCGAAGCAGGGCGAGGGCAACCGGCGGGGCACGCAGGAGTTCATCAAGCGGGTGAAGAGCCCGGCGAGGGTCTCGTCGATCACGCTGGAGAGCGGCGGCCACAACTTCAACACCTGGAACCGCGAGATCCCGCCGGGCCTGGTCTGGATGAGCGGCAAGCTCAGCGCGACCTGAGCCCCGCTCAGGGGGCCGGGGCGGGCGCCGACGCGCGGCGCAGGGCGCGGTGGACGCCCTCGGGGGTGAGGACGCCGAGGGGGCGGCCGTCCGCGCCGGTGACCGTGAGGCGGCCCGTGTCGTGCTGGAGGAGGACGGCGAGGGCGTCCTTGAGGGAGGTGCCGAGCGGTACGGGGTCGGGGGCGCCGTCCGCGCCCCCGGGCCCGCCGGCCGCGGGATCCTTCGTCGCGGGGTCCGGCGCCGCGTCCTTCGCCGGTACGGGGTCCTTCGCCGGTACGGGGTCGAGGTCGGCCTCCGTGACGGGGGTGACGGCGAGCCGCTTGAGTCCGCGGTCGCTGCCGACGAAGTCCGCGACGTACGGGGTGGCGGGGGCGCCCAGGACGGTCGCCGGGGTGTCGAACTGCTCGATGCGGCCCTGCCCGTAGACGGCCATGCGGTCGCCCATGCGGACGGCCTCCTCGATGTCGTGGGTGACGAGGAGGACGGTCTTGCGGACGGTGGCCTGGAGGGCGAGGAACTCGTTCTGGAGGCGCTCGCGGACCACCGGGTCGACGGCGCCGAAGGGCTCGTCCATGAGGAGCACCGGCGGGTCGGCGGCGAGCGCGCGGGCCACGCCGACCCGCTGGCGCTGTCCGCCGGAGAGCTGCGCGGGGTAGCGGGAGCCGTAGACGGCCGGGTCGAGCCCGACGAGGTCGAGGAGTTCGGCGGCACGCGCGCGTGCGGCGGCCTTCTTCCAGCCGAGCAGGGCGGGGACGGTCGCGGTGTTGTCGAGGACCGTGCGGTGGGGGAAGAGCCCGACCTGCTGGATGACGTAGCCGATCTTGCGGCGCAGGGCGACGGGGTCGACGCCGGCGATGTCCTCGCCGTCGACCAGGACGCGGCCGGAGGTCGGCTCGACGAGCCGGTTCACCATCATCATCGTGGTCGTCTTGCCGCAGCCGGACGGACCGACCAGGGTGACGAGTTCGCCCTCCGCCACCTCGAACGAGAGGTCGTCGACGGCGGTCGTGCCGTCCGGATACCGCTTGGTCACGTGCTCGAACCGGATCATGGTTCCCCATTCTGTCCCCTGGATGCCGGGGGTGTGTGAAGGGCGTGTTGCCGCATTGTGGCGGGTCTCGGGGATTGTCGGTGCCGGGGGTTAGGGTCGTCACACACACGTTCGGAAGATCGGCGACCCGGGGGGAGGGACGGATGAGCGCACCGAACTGTCTGGTCACGAACGACTGGATCTGCGGCGAGTACCTGCGTACGCGCACCGCGGAGTTGACCGACGCCACGCTCCAGCATGTGGGAATCACGGTCGTCTCGGTGCTGATCGCGCTCGCCGTCGCCGTGCCCCTCGCGCTGCTCGTCCGGGCCAGGCCCCGCTTCGAGGGCCCCGTCCTCGGACTGACCACCCTGCTGTACACGGTGCCGTCGCTCGCCATGTTCTCCCTGCTGCTGCCCTTCTTCGGGCTGTCCTCGGCGCTGGTGGTGACCGGCCTCGTGCTGTACGCGCTGACGATCCTCGTGCGGAACACGCTGGCGGGCCTCGCCGCCGTGCCCGCCGAGACCCGGGAGGCCGCCCGGGGCATGGGGTACGGCTCGCTGCGCCTGCTGTGGGAGGTCGAACTCCCCCTGGCGCTGCCGGTGCTGATGGCGGGCATACGGATGGCGACGGTCTCCACGATCGCGCTGACGACGGTCGGCTCGGTCGTCGGCCGCGGCGGTCTCGGCAATCTCATCGAGGACGCGCTGCCGACGTTCTTCAAGGCGCAGATGCTCGCCGCCTCGGTGCTGTGCGTGCTGCTCGCCGTCCTCGCCGACCTGCTTCTCCTGGGACTCCAGCGGCTGCTGACGCCGTGGACCCGGATACGGACCGCGCCGGGAGGTGGGTGAGATGGGCGTGGTGACGGACGCCTGGGGCTGGCTCACCACCGGCGCGCACTGGACGGGCGAGGAGGGCGTCGGACGGCGCCTCACCGAGCACGTGTACGTGAGCGGGGCGGCGCTGCTGATCGCCGCGGCGATCGCGCTGCCGCTGGGCCTCTGGCTGGGGCACCTCGGCCGGGGCGGGACCCTCGCGGTGAACGTGTCGAACATCGGGCGGGCGGTCCCTGTCTTCGCCGTCCTCGCCCTGTTCATGGTGTCCCCCCTGCGGAACGCCGGGTACGTGCCGACCGTCGTGGCCCTCGTGCTCTTCGCGATACCCCCGCTCCTCACCAACGCGTACGTGGGGATGCGGGAGGTGGACCCGGCCGCGGTGCGGGCCGCGCGGGGCATGGGGATGACCGGCGGG
The DNA here is from genome assembly GCF_008042145.1 of Streptomyces sp. adm13(2018). Lineage (GTDB taxonomy): Bacteria > Actinomycetota > Actinomycetes > Streptomycetales > Streptomycetaceae > Streptomyces. The sequence continues at coordinate 83,829 of NZ_RDBH01000014.1, read as the reverse complement.
CAGCTGTTCCGGCAGGTCGAACTGCCGCTGGCGCGTCCGGTGGTGATGACCGGGGTGCGGTCGGCGGCGGTCCAGGTGGTGGCCACGGCGACCATCGCGGCGATGGTCGGCCAGGGCGGTCTCGGCCGGATCATCACGGCCGGCTTCGCCACCTACGACACGGCGCAGGTCGTCGCGGGAGCGGTCCTCGTGGCCCTGCTCGCCCTCCTGGTGGAGGGCGTCCTCGTCGGCGCCGACCGGCTGTTCTTCCCGCGCGTCGGGCGACGGCGCGACCAGCGAACCGAGCGTCTGGGAAACCGGGCAACCGGGACCGAGCGACTTGGCAACCGGGCGACCGGGCAAGAGCAACTGGGCGACAGCGACCGAGCAAGAGCAACCGAGCAACTGAGCAAGAGCTGACTGGGATGGGTGATCTCGTGAACAGGGTCTCGCGTATCGCGGGCGCGGTGCTGGGGACGGCGGCACTGACCGTCGCACTGGCCGCGTGCGGCGGTGACAGCCTGGAGGAGGGCAAGAAGAACGGCTCGGGAGGCACCGGGGACACGGACGCCTCCGGTGGCGGGAAGGGCTCGCTGGTCGTCGGCGCCGCCGCCTTCACCGAGGCGAAGGTGCTCGCCGAGCTGTACGCCCAGGCGCTGCGGGACGCCGGATACTCCGTATCCATCACCACCGTGAAGAATCGCGAGCTGTACGAGCCGTCGCTGGAGAAGGGCGAGATCGACGTCGTCCCCGAATACGCGGCGACCATCGCGGAATTCCTCAACGCCAAGGCGAACGGGCCGAAGGCGCCCGAGGAGAAGCCGGTCGCCTCCGGGGACGCGGCGGCCACCGTCGACGCGCTGCGGAAGCTCGCCGAACCGCGCGGTCTGAAGGTGCTCGCGGTCGGCGAGGCCGTCGATCAGAACGCGTTCGCGGTGACGAAGGAATTCGCCGAGAAGAACAAGCTGAAGACGCTTTCCGATCTCGGCGCCTCCAAGCTGAAGGTGAAGATCGCCGCCGGTGACGAATGCGCGGTACGGCCGTTCTGCGCGCCCGGCCTGAAGAAGGCGTACGGGATCGACGTGACCGGGATCGACCCCAAGGGTGTCGGCACCCCGCAGGCCAAGCAGGCGGTGAAGGACGGGATCGACCAGCTGGTCCTGACGACCACCACGGACGCCACGGTCGACAGTTACGGCCTGGTCTTCCTGGAGGACGACAAGAAGCTGCAGAACGCCGACAACGTGCTGCCCGTGGTCAACGCGAAGGACGCCGGCTCCCCCGAGATAGCCGCCGCCCTGGACAAGATCACCAAGGTGCTCACCACAGCGGATCTCGCCGAACTCAACCGCAAGGTCGACGCCGAGCGGGCGAAGCCGGAGGACGTCGCCAAGACGTATCTGGAGACGAAGGGGCTGCTCAACAAGTAGCCCCCGGGCGGGGGGCGTCGGCCCGAAACGGAACCGGAACGGTGGATATCCACGTCCGGTGGCGAGAAGTGGCCAAGAGATTACCGGGCCGACGCCCCACACCCCGCCTACGCACGGTAAATTTCAGGCCATGCCACGTGGACGCCACCGCCATTCCCCGCCTCTGCACAAGCTGCTGCCGCCCTCCGCGGTCGCCGGCGCCGCGGTCGTGTGTGCCGCGGCCGCCTGGCTGCCCGGTGACCTGATCGTCGTCCGGCTGCTCGCCGCCGCGGCGGCCGCGGCCGCCGTCACCGGTGCCGTCCTCATGCGCAGTTGGGACCGGAGCGCCGGACTGCGGGTCGCCGAGCTCGACCGCGCCCGCACCGCCGACCAGTGGAAGGCCGAGGAGCGGGTCGCCGAGCTGGAGTCCGACCTCGAAGAGGCCCGCGCGCTCCGCTCCCGGCTCGACACGAAGCTGCGCGCCAAGCGCGTCGAACTGGCCGGGCTGCGCGGCGAGCACGCCGACCTGCTCCGCCGGTACGCCACGGCCGAGACCGAGCGGGCCAGCGCGCTGGAGGGCGCCCGCGTCCTGGCGCTGGAGTCCGGGGCCGCCGCCGAGGACGTCAAGGCGCTGCCCGCCGGGGGCTCCGCGCCCACCCCCGAGGCCTACCGGCGCGCCGCCCAGGCACTGCGCGACCTGCCGCGCAACGCCGCCCGGCAGCACGCCCGCCGGACCACCGAGGCCGCCCGCGCGCGGGACCTCGCCGAGCGGGCCCGCGAGACGGAGGAACCGCAGGGGAAGCACGCGGCGGCCGCCGGAACCGAGCACAGCCGCCCGGCCGCCGCCCTCGCGCTCCCGCCGGCCGCGCCCGCCGCCCCCCGGGTCCCGGCGGTGCCGACGGCGTCCGCGATCGTCCCGTACGCGGCCCGCAGGCCCGTCGCCCGCCCCGAGGGCGGCTTCGACTTCTTCGGTACGCAGAAGGCGGCGGCCGCGATCGAGGCCGTGCAGCACACCGACCTCGCCGACGTCGTGGGCGAGGAGGTCCTGGAGGAGGCCCTGGCCGCGCAGACCGCGCTCGGCGCCCCGCTCCTCACCCCGATCGGCCCCACGGGCGTCCCGCAGGTCCCGGCACAGGCGGTCGGCCAGGTCATCGACCTGACCGCGCACGACGAGACCGAGCAGCTCGACGTGGCCGAGCTGCGCGGAGCGGTGAACTCGTGACCCACCGCCTCACCGACCTCCCGGCCGGTGAGGCCGCCGGCCACCGCGACGAACTGCTCGCCCTGTGCGCCCAGGCCTTCTGCGGCGCCCCCTGGCACGAGCCGCCGCGGGGTGCGCTGCGCACCGTGGACCGGCTGCTCGACTCGGCCGCCCGCCGGGACGACTTCACCGCGGTGGCCGCGCTCGACGCCGACGGCGCCCTCCTCGGGTTCGCGGCCGGCTGGACCGACACCGTGCTGACCGGCGCCGAGCCCGCCTTCGAACTCGCCGAACTCGTCGTCGCCCCCGGACACCAGGGCCTCGGCATCGGCCGCGCCCTCCACGACGCCCTCCTCGCGGCCGCCGCGCCCGGACCGGCCCTCCTGATGACCCTCGACGTACCGGAACTGACGGGCCGGTACGCCCGCTGGGGCTGGACGGTGGCCGACCGGCGCCGCCCCGGGCGGGAGGAGCGGGAGTACGCCGTGATGCGCCGGGAGCGCTGACCCCGGAGCAGGCGTGGAGGAGCAGCCGCCCGGGGCAGGAGCACGGGCAGCAGGAGTACGGGCGGGCTCCCCGCTATTTGTCGATGTCGCCGACGACGAAGAACAGCGACCCCAGAATCGCCACCATGTCCGCGACCAGCGTCCCCGGCAGCAGCTCCACCAGCGCCTGGATGTTGTTGAAGGACGCCGAACGCAGCTTCAGCCGGTACGGCGTCTTCTCGCCCTTGGACACCAGGTAGTAGCCGTTGACGCCGAGCGGGTTCTCGGTCCACGCGTACGTGTGGCCCTCCGGCGCCTTGAGCACCTTCGGCAGCCGCTGGTTGATCGGCCCCGGCGGCAGCTCGGCCATCCGGTCCAGGCAGGCGTCCGCGAGGTCCAGCGCGTTGTGCGTCTGCTCCAGCAGGCACTCGAACCGGGCCAGGCAGTCGCCCTCCTCGCGGACCGGCACCCGCAGGGTGTCCTGGAGCTCCCCGTAGGCCAGGTACGGCTCGTCGCGTCGCAGGTCGAAGTCGACGCCCGAGGCGCGCGCGATGGGCCCCGACACCCCGTACGCGTGGACCGACGCCGGCGACAGCACGCCGACCCCGCGCGTACGGCCCCGGAAGATCTCGTTGCCGAGGACGAGCCGGTCGTACACGTCCATCCGCGAGCGGACGTCGGCGACGGCCTGGCGGGCCCGGCCGAGCCAGCCGGCGGGCAGGTCCTCCTTGAGGCCGCCGACCCGGTTGAACATGTAGTGCATCCGGCCGCCGGAGACCTCCTCCATCACGGCCTGGAGCTCCTCGCGCTCCCGGAAGGCGTGGAAGACCGGGGTGATGCCGCCCAGTTCGAGGGGGTACGAACCGAGGAACATCAAATGGTTGAGGACCCGGTTCAGCTCGGCGAGGAGCGTACGGGTCCACACCGCGCGCTCCGGGACCTCCATGCCCAGCATCCGCTCGACGGCCATGACCACGCCGAGCTCGTTCGAGAAGGCGGAGAGCCAGTCGTGCCGGTTGGCCAGCATGATGATCTGCCGGTAGTCCCGCGCCTCGAAGAGCTTCTCGGCACCGCGGTGCATGTAGCCGATGACCGGCTCGGCCTCCCGTACGACCTCGCCGTCGAGCACGAGCCGCAGTCGGAGCACGCCGTGGGTCGAGGGATGCTGCGGCCCGATGTTCAGCACCATGTCGGTGCTCTCCGCCGCGCCGCCGATGCCGACCGTCGTCTCCGTCATGCGGTCAGTATCCCCCGTGCCCCGGCGGCTCCGTCGCCCCGCCCGGGACCCGCTGGGTCAGCCACAGGAAGTCGCCGAGACCGCCGCGGGCGGTGAGCTCGGCGGCCTCCCCGGCGGCGGAGAGGGCGCGGACGTACGCGGCGGGATCCGCGGAGGCCAGCGAGAGCGGCGGCCGGCCGCCGGACACCCCGAGCCGCCCGAGCGCCTCCCGCTGCGTGACCAGCTCGGCCGGGTGCGGCCCGGCCCCGCCGGCCGCCGCCGCGCACGCGTCGAGTGCCACGTGCGCCGTCAGGTCGCCGCTGCCGTCCGGAACCGGCGGGACCTCGCGGCCCGCCCGGAAGCCGGTCAGCGACCCGAAGGGCGGCCGGTTCTCCCGTAGGTGCGCGTAGTCCACGGCGACCGCGCGGCCCGCCGCCAGCGAGGCCACCGCCGACGCCCAGGCCTCGTCGCGCGGCCGGCCGATCTCCGCCCGCGTCCCCGGCTCCCGCAGCGGCCACCAGCGGGCCAGCCACTCCGCGTCCGCGCCGGAGACGGGACCGCCGAGCCGCTCCGTGCCGTCCGCGCGCACCTGCACGTACCGGGCCGTGCCCGTGGAGTCCGCCTCGGCCACGTCCACCGGTACGTTGTCGAGCCACTCGTTCGCGAAGATCAGCCCCCGCACGCCGCGGGGCAGCCGGTCGGTCCACTCGACGCGCGGATCGAGCCCGGCGGGCCGCGACGCCCGCTCGACGGCGTAGGCCCGCACGGTGAGGCCGGCGGCGGTGGTGGCGCCGGGGGTGCCTGCGGGGGTGCCATCGGAGACGCTGCCGGAGGTGCCGCCCGGGATGCCGGTGCCGCCGTTCGCGATCGCGCCCAAGACCCCCGTCAGCAGTTCGCCGCGACCCGCGCCCACGTCGACGAGGTCGATCTCGGACGTCCCCAGTTCCTCCGCGACCTCCGCGAGCAGCCGGGCCACCGCCCCCGCGAACAGCGGCGAGGCGTGCACCGAGGTACGGAAGTGCCCCGCGGGCCCCTCGGGCCGCAGATAGAACCCCCCGGGGCCGTACAGCGCCCGCTCCGTGGCCTGCCGCCACCCCTGCCACTGACACGTCTCATCCGTCACGCGCCCCAGTCTCCACCTCGGGGAGTACGGGTCCCGCGCCAAGGATCGACCCCACGGTTGATCCCGGCACCTCTCCCCCTTCCCTACTCTGGGTGACGTGCAGCGCCTTTACGACTTCATCCGCAGACACCCCACGGGCGTCGACACCTTCTGGGCGGTCGTCCTCCTGGGGGTCGCCCTGCTGTGGGTGGTGTCGTCGGGCAGTGCCTCGGTGGAGGGCCATCCCGTGGGGTACGCCCTCGTGGCGGTGCTCTTCCCGCTGGTCGTGGCCCTGCGGCGGCGTGCCCCGGAGAAGATGCTCCTCCTCTCGGTCGGCCTCGGGCTGGCGCAGCTCGCCTTCGGCCTGGAGCCCTTCCCGGCGGACTTCGCCATGCTCGTGATCATCTACACCGTCGCCGCGCACGACGGACCCCGCTGGGCGTCCCGGCTCGCGCTGGCCGGCGGACTCTCCGCCGCGACGCTCTCGCAGCTGAGATGGCCGGTGGAGGGCCCGCAGTCGGGCCCGGCCCAGGTCTTCTTCACGATCATCATGACCGTGCCGTTCGCGCTCGCCTGGGTCCTCGGCGACTCGCTCCGCACCCGCCGCGCCTACTTCGCGCAGCTGGAGGAGCGGGCCTCCCGCCTGGAGCGGGAGCGCGAGGCCCAGGCCAAGGTCGCGGTCGCCGCCGAGCGGGCCCGGATCGCCCGCGAGCTGCACGACGTCGTCGCGCACAACGTGTCGGTGATGGTGGTGCAGGCCGACGGCGCCGCGTACGTCATGGACTCCTCCCCGGAGACCGCCAAGCAGGCCCTGGACACCATCTCCACCACCGGCCGGCAGGCCCTCGCCGAGATGCGCAGGCTCCTCGGCATCCTGCGGACCGGGGAGCACCAGGAGGCCGGGGAGTACGTGCCGCAGCCCGACGTGCAGCAGATCGAGGACCTGGTCGAGCAGGTGCGGGGGGCCGGTCTCACCGTCGACTTCGCGGTCGAGGGGAGCCCCCGTCCGCTGCCCAGCGGCGTCGAGCTCACCGCGTACCGGATCGTGCAGGAGGCCCTCACCAACACGCGCAAGCACGGCGGTCCCGACGTCGGTGCCAGCGTCCGGCTGGTGTACTTCGACGACGGCCTCGGCCTGCTCGTCGAGGACGACGGCCGGGGGGCGCCGCAGGAGATGTACGAGGACGGGGGAGCCGACGGCCGGGGCCACGGTCTGATCGGCATGCGGGAGCGGGTCGGCATGGTCGGCGGCACGCTGGACGCGGGCCCGCGTCCCGGCGGAGGCTTCCGGATCAGCGCCCTGCTCCCCCTCAAGCCCGCTCACTGACGACCCGAAGGAAACTGATGTCCATCCGCGTGATGCTTGTCGACGACCAGGTGCTGCTGCGCACCGGCTTCCGCATGGTGCTGGCCGCCCAGCCGGACATGGAGGTCGTGGCGGAGGCGGGCGACGGGGTCGAGGCGCTGGAGGTGCTGCGCTCGACGGCGGTCGACGTGGTGCTGATGGACGTCCGCATGCCCAAGCTGGACGGGGTGGAGACGACCCGGCGGATCTGCTCCGATCCGGACGCGCCGAAGGTGCTGATCCTGACCACGTTCGACCTCGACGAGTACGCGTTCTCGGGGCTGAAGGCGGGGGCGAGCGGGTTCATGCTGAAGGACGTGCCGCCGGCGGAGCTGCTCGGCGCGATCCGCTCGGTGCACAGCGGCGACGCGGTGGTGGCCCCCTCGACCACCCGGCGGCTCCTGGACCGGTTCTCGCCGATGCTGCCGTCGTCGGGCAAGGAGCCCGAGCACAAGGAGCTGGGCCGGCTCACGGACCGGGAGCGCGAGGTGATGATGCTGGTCGCGCAGGGCCTGTCGAACGGCGAGATCGCCGCCCGTCTCGTCCTCTCCGAGGCGACGGTGAAGACGCACGTCGGCCGCATCCTGACCAAGCTGGGCCTGCGCGACCGCGTCCAGGTCGTCGTCCTGGCGTACGAGACGGGCCTGGTCAGGGCGGGCGGCGGCGCGGCGGGCTGAGCGGGCGGGGCGCCGGGCCGGCCGGGCTGCGGCCGGCACCGGACACCGACGGGCCGCTGCGGCACCGGCCGCGGCGGCGCCGGATGGGCCTCGCCCACATCCGGTTCGACTGAGGCGGGGTGCGGCCGGGCTCCGCCGGGGCGCCGGCCGGGTGCGCCCCGACCGAGACCGGGTGCGGCGGGGCGTCTGCCCGGGCGTCGGCCGGGTGCCGGGCTCCGGCGGGCGTCGGGGTGCCGTCGGGGGCCGCTAGCGGAGGACGCTCTCCAGGAAGTCGCTGCCGAGGCGGGCGACGACGGCGACGTCCAGCTGGTGCAGCACGTACCGGCCGCGCCGCTGCGTGGTGATCAGGCCGGCCTTCCGCATCACCGCGAGGTGGCGGGAGACCTCGGGGGCGGTGATGCCGTACGTGTCGGCCAGCTCGCTCGTGGAGTACGAGCCCCGGGCGAGGCTGCGGCTCAGCCGTATCCGCATCGGGTGGGCGACCGCCTCGAGCCGCAGCCTGACCGTGTCGACGGGGGCGCCGCCGCCGAGGTCGCGGGCGGGCACCGGGTACTGGACCACCGGCTGCCAGCCGGGGGTGTACAGCGCGAGCAGGTGCGGCCAGCCGAAGGCGGTCGGCAGGAACGTCACTCCGGTGCCCTCGGCGCTGGTGCGGGCGTGGGCCAGCTTGTCGACGACGATCCGGGAGCCCGCCGCGTCCTCCTCCAGGGCCATCGCGGAGGACGCGTCGGCGACGGCCTCGGCCAGGCCCTTGCGGCGCATCAGCTCTGTCTTGTGACGGGCGTCGGCGGCGAGCTGGATCCGGACCCGGCGCCAGGTGTCGGCGAAGAAGGCCTCGTCGCAGTCCTCCAGGAGCCGCCGGATCCACGCGCGCGTACCGGGCGGGTCGGCGAGCATCCGCTCCACGAACGCGGCCTGGCGCGGCCCGCGCGCGGTGGCCAGTTCCAGGGCGCGCCGCCGCATGCCCTCGTCGACGAGGGGCGAGGGGGCGCCGTCGGAGTAGCGGCTGGCGCAGGAGATCTCCAGGGCCGAGCCCACGTACTTCTCGTCGTCCATGCGGTCGAGGTCGTCCAGCTCCTCGGCGAGGGTCGCGCGGGGCCGGGCGGGCAGCAGGATGTCGGAGCGGGTGGACCGCCACATGAAGTCGGCCTCGTGCAGCCGGTCCGCCAGTTCCGGCTTCAGTGCCGCGGCGGTGGTGGTCGTCCACGCGTGCAGCCAGGAGTGGTGGGCGGGCTCGGCGAGGGCGTGCAGGGCGTTGCCGAGCTCCGCCAGCGGCGAGGGGCAGAAGGTGATCCGCTCGTGCGGCAGTCCGGTGATGTCGATGGTCACGCTCACCCCCCTATGGTGCGGGGTGGGCCGGCCGGGTTGTCGTGTCGTTTGACGGCCCCCGTCAATCGGCGGGGTGTTACCGGGCGTCGGTTGACCGCCCCCGTCAATCGACGGGCCGGAGCGCCGGGCCGCGGCACACGGTGGGGCCATGAACGCACTGCACCAGTACCTCTTCGACACGTACCGCGCCGACCGGCTGGGCGAGCCCGCGCCGCCGGTGCCCGGCACCCATGACGTCGCCGTGCTGCTGGCGGTCCGCGACCGCCGCCGCTTCGAGCGGGTCCTGGTGGGCCGGCCGGCGAGGGGCGGCCTCCGGACGGCCCTGCGCCGACTGCTGCGGCCCCGGCCCCGGGCCTGCTGACGATCGACCGCGCACACAGCGGGCGCGCGGCGGGGCCTCGGTGGGCCCCGGCCCCGCTACCCCACCCGGGACAGGAACTCCCGCACCGCCGCCCGTACGTCCTCCGCCGTCCACTCCAGGCCCGCCTCCCCCACCGTCAGCTCCGTGAGGGCGACCCCCGGCGGGCCGCCCGCGCCCGGGGTGAACCAGCGGCGGAAGAGGACCGTGCCCGTGTCCTCGGTCTGGGCCAGGGCCGCCGCCGTCAGGGCCTCGGCCCCGTAGGGCAGCCAGACCTGGAACTGGTGGGTGTGCGGGGTCTCCGGGTGGACCCGGAACCATCCGGGGCCCGCCTCGGCGAGCGCCTCCCGTACCGCTGCGGCCACCACGCGCGCGTGGGCCACGTACGCGGGCAGCCGGGGCAGTTCCTCGTCCAGGCCGCGGAGCGCGGAGAGCGCCGCCGGGTACTGCTGGAAGACCAGGCCCCCGTACCGGTGCCGCCAGACGCGCGCCTCGGCCATGACGTCCTCGGGCCCGGCGAGCACGGCGCCGGACTGCCCGCCGAGCGACTTGTAGAACGAGACGTAGACGCTGTCGGCGAGCCCGGCGATCTCCGCGAGCGGGCGGCCGAAGTGCGTCGGGCACTCCCAGAGCCGCGCCCCGTCGAAGTGGACGACGGCGTCCCGCTCGCGGGCCGCCTCCACCGCCGAGGTCAGCTCCTCCCAGGTCGGCAGCACGAAGCCGGCGTCCCGCAGCGGCAGCTCCAGCATCAGCGTCCCGAACGGCTCCGGATGGTCCCGCACCTCCTCGGCCGTCGGCAGCCGCGGGGCGTCGGTCGGGTGGACGGTGCGGAGCCCGGACACGGCGCCGAGCGCGCCGCCCTCGTGGACCTCGGGGTGGCCCAGCGGGTGGAGGGCGACGACGGGGCTGCCGGTCCGCCCGGCCCAGCAGCGCAGGGCCACCTGCTGGGCCATCGTCCCGGTCGGGAAGAACACGGCGGCGGGGTGGCCCAGCTCCGCGGCGACGCGCTCCTCCAGCTCCTCGACCGGGCCGTTCCCGTACGTGTCGACCGGCCCGCCGGCCCGGCCGGTGGCCTCCGCCCAGTCGGCCAGCTCACGCAGGCGCGTGCCGACGGTGCCGTCCACCGACGTGTGCCACAGCTTCCGCCGGGCGCCGCCCCAGACCTTCGCCCGGTACAGCCGGGCCGCTTCCCCGTCCGCCTCCGCGGAGTTCGCCGGGTCCACGGTGCCGCCCTCGTCCACAGGTTCCATGGAGCGATCATCACACCACCGCCCACACCCTGTGGACAGCCACGGAGCGCCGCGAAACGCTGGCGTAGCATGACCAGAAATCGTCCGGTACCCGCCGAGGACTGGAACGGAAGGCCGCCCCCACCGTGAACGCATCCGCAGCGCCAGAGCCCCGAGCCGAGGACCGACCCGCCCGGCTGACCGTCGGAGTCGTCGGCGCCGGCCGCGTGGGCCCCGCCCTCGCCGCCGCCCTCCGGCTCGCCGGGCACCGCCCCGTCGCCGTCTCGGCGGTCTCCGACGCCTCCCGGCGCCGCGCCGCGGAGCTCCTGCCCGACGTCCCCGTCGTGGAGCCCGCGCGGGTCCTCGCCCTCGCCGACCTGGTCCTGCTGACCGTGCCGGACGACGCGCTGACCGGCCTGGCCGAGGGCCTCGCCGACACCGGAGCCGTACGGCCGGGACAGCTGATCGTGCACACCTCCGGGCGGTACGGGACCCGGGTCCTGGACCCCCTCCGGCGCGCGGGCGCGCTGCCGCTCGCGCTGCACCCCGCGATGACCTTCACCGGCACCCCCGTCGACGTCCAGCGCCTGGCCGGCTGCTCCTTCGGGGTCACCGCGCCGGACGAGCTGAGGCTGGCGGCCGAGGCCCTGGTGATCGAGATGGGCGGCGAGCCCGAATGGATCGCCGAGGACGCCCGCCCGCTCTACCACGCGGCCCTGGCACTCGGCGCGAACCACCTGGTCACCCTGGTGGCCCAGTCGATGGAACTGCTGCACAAGGCGGGCGTCGCCGCCCCGGACCGGATGCTCGGCCCGCTGCTCGGCGCCGCCCTCGACAACGCGCTGCGGTCCGGGGACGCGGCCCTCACCGGCCCCGTCGCGCGCGGCGACGCCGGCACGGTCGCCGCCCACGTCGCCGAACTGAGCAAGCACGCGCCCGGCACGGTCGCCGGCTATCTGGCGATGGCCCGCACGACCGCCGACCGCGCGCTCGCGCACGGCCTGCTCAAGCCCGAGCTGGCCGAGGACCTGCTGGGTGTGCTCGCCGAGCCCCCGGCCGGCCCGACCGGGACCACCGGGGCCGCGGGAGCGGCCGACGGGCCGCAGGGAGACGACCGATGAGCCCGCTCGCCCGTGACCGCGCCGAGAGCGACCGGTCCGACCGCCGCCACCAGCCGGGCGCGCTGCTCCGCACGGCCGGGGACCTCCACGAGGCCGCGGCCCGCTTCGGGACCCCCGGCGGGAACGCCGTCGTCATGACCATGGGCGCGCTCCACGAGGGCCACGCCTCCCTGGTCAGGGCCGCCCGCGAGCGCGTCGGCGACCAGGGCCTCGTCGTCGTCACCGTCTTCGTCAACCCGCTCCAGTTCGGCGCGGGCGAGGACCTCGACCGCTACCCCCGCACCCTCGACGCCGACCTCGACGTCGCCTTCGGCGCGGGCGCGAGCGCCGTCTTCGCGCCCTCCGTCGACGAGGTCTACCCGGGCGGGGAGCCCCAGGTCCGGATCACCGCGGGCCCCATGGGCGAGCTCCTGGAAGGCGCCTCCCGGCCCGGCCACTTCGACGGGATGCTGACCGTCGTCGCCAAGCTGCTCCACCTCACCGCCCCCGACCTGGCCTTCTTCGGGCAGAAGGACGCCCAGCAGCTGGCCCTGATCCGCCGGATGGTCCGCGACCTGAACTTCCCGGTCGAGATCGTCGGCGTGCCGACGGTCCGCGAGACCGACGGGCTCGCCCTCTCCAGCCGCAACCGGTTCCTGTCGGCGGCGGAGCGGCGTACCGCCCTGGCGCTGTCCGGCGCGCTGTTCGCCGCCCGCGACCGGCTCGCCGCCCAGGAGGCGCTCCGCGCGCGTGCCGAGGCCCTGCCCGGCGCCCCGAGCCGCGCCGACGCCCTCTCCCGGCTCGGCGAGGCACGGGCCGCCGCCGACGCCCACGCGGTGGCGCAGGCCGCCGACGGCTGCGGCGCGGACGCCGTGCGGGCCGCGGCCCGCGCCGTCCTCGACGACGCGTCCCGGGCCCTGCCGCCGCTCGTCCTCGACTACCTGGCCCTCGTCGACCCGGCCGACTTCACCGAGGTGCCCGACGACCACGACGGGGAGGCCCTCCTGGCCGTCGCCGCGCGCGTCGGCGCCACGCGGCTGATCGACAACACCCCCCTGCTCCTCGGAGCCCCCATGTCCACCACGTTCGGAGCCCCCCAGTGACCGGAATACGGCTGCACGCCCCCGCGCCCGGCTGGGCCATCGACGCCGACGTCGTCGTGGTCGGCTCCGGCGTCGCCGGCCTCACCGCCGCCCTGCGCTGCACCGCCGCCGGGCTGCGCACGGTCGTCGTCACCAAGGCCCGGCTCGACGACGGCTCCACCCGCTGGGCCCAGGGCGGCATCGCCGCCGCCCTCGGCGACGGCGACACCCCCGAGCAGCACCTGGACGACACCCTGGTCGCCGGCGCCGGACTCTGCGACGAGCGGGCCGTCCGCGTCCTCGTCACCGAGGGCCCCGACGCCGTCCGCCGGCTCATCGCGACCGGCGCCGACTTCGACAAGACCGCCGACGGCGAGATCGCGCTGACCCGCGAGGGCGGCCACCACCGTCGACGCATCGCGCACGCGGGCGGCGACGCGACCGGCGCCGAGATCTCCCGCGCCCTGGTCGAGGCGATACGGGACCGGGGCGTGCGCACCATCGAGCACGCCCTCGTCCTGGACCTCCTCACGGACGCCGAGGGCCGCACGGCGGGCGTGACCCTGCACGTCATGGGCGAGGGCCAGCACGACGGCGTCGGCGCCGTCCACGCGCCCGCGGTGGTCCTCGCCACCGGCGGCATGGGCCAGGTGTTCTCCGCGACCACCAACCCGGCGGTCTCCACCGGGGACGGCGTCGCCCTCGCCCTGCGCGCCGGGGCCGAGGTCTCGGACCTGGAGTTCGTCCAGTTCCACCCCACGGTCCTCTTCCTCGGCGCCGGCTCCGAGGGCCAGCAGCCGCTGGTCTCCGAGGCCGTGCGCGGCGAGGGCGCCCACCTGGTCGACGCCGACGGCGTCCGCTTCATGGTCGGACAGCACGAGCTGGCCGAGCTGGCGCCCCGGGACATCGTCGCCAAGGCGATCACCCGCCGGATGCAGGAGCGCGGCACCGAGAACATGTACCTCGACGCCCGCCACTTCGGCGCGCGGATGTGGGAGGAGCGCTTCCCCACGATCCTCGCGGCCTGCCGCTCGCACGGCATCGACCCCGTCACGGAGCCGATCCCGGTCGCCCCCGCCGCCCACTACGCCTCCGGCGGCGTCCGCACCGACCTGCGGGGCCGGACCACCGTGCCCGGCCTGTACGCGTGCGGCGAGGTGGCCTGCACCGGCGTGCACGGCGCCAACCGGCTCGCCTCGAACTCGCTCCTGGAGGGCCTGGTCTTCGCGGAGCGGATCGCCGACGACGTCATCGCGGCCGCCCCCCGCGCCGCGGGCGCCCCCGTGCCGCCCGCGGCCCCGGTGCCGCTGCCGCTGCCGGTGGCCGGCGCCCGGACCCGTATCCAGCGGATCATGACCGCCGGGGCCGGGGTGCTGCGCTCCGCCGCCAGCCTCCGGGAGGCCGCCGAGGCCCTGGACGCCCTGCACAGCGACGCCCTCGCGGGGGGCAGCGACGACACCAAGGCCGGCGAGCCCGGCGTCGACGCCTGGGAGACCACCAACCTGCTGTGCGTCTCCCGGGTCCTGGTCGCCGCCGCCCGGCGCCGCGAGGAGACCCGCGGCTGCCACTGGCGCGAGGACCGCCCCGACCGCGACGACCCGCACTGGCGCCGGCACCTCGTCGTACGCCTCACCCCGGAGCGGGCCCTCGACGTCCGGACGACCGGCACGCATGACTTTCCCCCCACCTCCGATGCCCCCAGGGAGCCGTAAGTGAGCACGCCCGAGGAAGCCCGTCCGCAGCCCGTGGACGTCCCTCTCATCCAGATCAACACGGTGTCCTCCGACGAGGAGGCAGGCGGCTGCGGCGACGGCTGCGGCTGCGGCGGCGCCGAGGAGTTCGAGTGCGGGCTCGACCCGGCGCTCGCCGAGCTCCTGGCGGCGGCCGGCCTGGACCCCGTACAGGTCGAGGACATCGCCCACCTCGCGATCGCCGAGGACCTCGACGGCGGCGTCGACGTGACGACCGTGGCGACCGTCCCCGAGGACGCCGTCGCCACCGCCGACTTCACCGCCCGCGAGGCCGGTGTCGTGGCCGGCCTGCGCGTGGCCGAGGCCGTCCTCTCGATCGTCTGCGACGACGCGTTCGAGGTCGAGCGGCACGTCGAGGACGGCGAGCGCGTCGAGGCCGGGGCCGTGCTCCTCAGCGTCACCGCCCGCACCCGCGACCTGCTCACCGGCGAGCGCAGCGCGCTCAACATCCTGTGCCGCCTCTCCGGCATCGCCACCGCCACGCGCGCGTGGGCGGACGCCCTGGAGGGCACGCGGGCCAAGGTCCGCGACACCCGCAAGACGACCCCGGGGCTGCGCGCCCTGGAGAAGTACGCGGTCCGCTGCGGCGGCGGCGTCAACCACCGCATGTCGCTCTCCGACGCGGCCCTCGTGAAGGACAACCACGTGGTGGCGGCCGGCGGCGTGGCCGAGGCCTTCAAGGCCGTGCGCGAGCTGTTCCCCGAGCTGCCCATCGAGGTCGAGGTCGACACCATGCACCAGGTCCGCGAGGTCCTGGAGGCGGGCGCCGACCTGATCCTGCTCGACAACTTCACCCCGCTGGAGACCGAGGAGGCCGTCGCCCTCGTCGCGGGCCGCGCGGTCCTGGAGTCCTCGGGTCGGCTGACCCTGGAGAACGCGGCCGCGTACGCCGCGACCGGGGTGGACTACCTGGCCGTCGGCGGCCTCACCCACTCCTCCCCGATCCTCGACATCGGCCTCGACCTGCGCGAGGTGCGGGCCTGATGCTGCTCACCATCGACGTCGGCAACACGCACACGGTCCTCGGTCTCTTCGACGGTGACGAGATCGTCGAGCACTGGCGGATCTCCACCGATCCGAGCCGCACCGCCGACGAGATGGCGGTCCTGCTCCAGGGCCTCATGGGCATGCACCCGCTGCTCGGCGTCGAGCTGAGCGACGGCATCGAGGGGATCGCGATCTGCGCGACGGTCCCCTCGGTGCTGCACGAGCTGCGCGAGGTCACCCGGCGGTACTACGGGGACGTCCCGGCGGTCCTGGTGGAGCCGGGCGTCAAGACGGGCGTCCCGGTCCTCACGGACAACCCCAAGGAGGTCGGCGCGGACCGGGTGATCAACGCGGTCGCCGCCGTCGAGCTGTACGGCGGCCCGGCGATCGTCGTCGACTTCGGCACGGCGACGACGTACGACGCGATCACCACGCGTGGGGAGTACGCGGGCGGGGCCATCGCGCCCGGCATCGAGATCTCGGTCGAGGCGCTCGGGGTCCGGGGCGCGATGCTCCGCAAGATCGAGCTGGCCCGTCCGCGCAGCGTCATCGGGAAGAACACGGTCGAGGCGATGCAGTCCGGCATCGTCTACGGCTACGCGGGCCAGGTCGACGGCGTCGTCGCCCGGATGAAGCGCGAGCTCGTCGGCCCCGCCGGAGACCCGTCGGACGTGACCGTGATCGCGACCGGCGGCCTGGCGCCGATGGTCCTCGCCGACTCCAAGGAGATCGACGAGCACGAGCCCTGGCTGACCCTGATCGGCCTGCGCCTGGTGTACGAGCGCAACGTCTCCCGCATGTGAGCCCGGCGCCGCTCCGGGCGGCCCACCCCGCGATGCCCCGGCCGGGGCGGCCCCGCCGCCCCGCCGGCATCGGCGCGCCGGGATGATCGCTCAGCGGAAATTGTCCGATTAGCGCGTATCGTCGGCCCATGCCCACGCCATACGGATCCCGCGGCGGCATGGCGTTCAGCGCGGACGAGCTGCGTGTGCTCCGCCGTGCCCTCGCCGTCGCCCTCCACCCCGCCCCCCTCCAGGACGAGGACGTCCGGGACGCGCTGCGCCTGGCCGACTCCGTGGACGAGGCGGTGCGCGAGGCCGGCCGGCTGCGCGCCTTCCTCCTCGACGACCTGGCCCGGTACCGCGAGGCGCTGCCCGGCTCGCTCAGCGGCTACCTGGAGCTCCTCCAGGACGCCCTCGCCGCCGGCTACGACCCCGCGGCCGACGACCTCGCCGCCCTGCGCGCGCTGCGCCGCAACCCCGCCGCCGCCGCATTGCTCGCCCGCTGCCAGATCCTCGCCGAGCGCTCGGTACGCGCGCGCCTGGCCCGGGTCTCCCAGGCCACCGCCACCCCACTGGCCGCCGCCCCCCGGGCCCGGCTGCTTGCCCTCCCCGGCGGGCGCGCGGCGGCCGACGAGCCCAAGCCGCGGCCGCCGGTGCCGACCGAGCGCCCGGTGCCCAAGCCGTCCGAGGTCTTCCCGCCGCGCCGGAGGCCCGTTCCGCCGCCCCCGCCGGAGGAGCGCGTCGCCGGATAGCTACTCTGGTCGCCATGGACTACGTATCCGCGCTCGTGCCCCCCGTCGTGATGGCCGTGTTCTTCTTCGGCATCGTGGCCATCATCATCAAGAGCCAGGGCGGCCCGAACAAGGCCAAGGAGGACGCGATCGTGGACGCCGCGATCGCCCGCGCCGAGGCCGTCCGTCAGCCCTCGGACAAGGCCTGACCGCCCGCACGGAACACCGCTGCACCCGGGACGTACGACCTTCGAGGTCGTACGTCCTTTTTGTTGGTTTTCCTTCGGTCAATGACCTGTTGTCGTCGCTTTGCGCACTAAAGTGACGTTGTGCCCCGTCCTTTGGGAGAGCTGGAAGACGCCGTCATGACGCGCGTCTGGCAATGGAACCGCCCGGTGACCGTCCGCGAAGTTCTGGAGGACCTTCAGCAGGAACGGTCCATCGCCTACACCACCGTCATGACCGTCATGGACAATCTCCATCAGAAGGGCTGGGTCCGCAGAGAAGTCGAAGGCCGCGCCTATCGATATACGGCGGTCTCCACCCGCGCCGCATACGCCGCCGCGCTGATGAACGAGGGATGGGCGCAGAGCGACAACCCGGCCGCCGCGCTCGTCGCCTTCTTCGGGATGATGTCGCCGGACCAGCGCGAGGCCCTGAACGACGCCATCCGCATCGTCCAGCGCGACAACCCGCTGCCCGCCTCCCCGCCCGCGCCGCCCGCGGAGGGCACCGGCGAAACCGGGGGCCAGGAGCGATAAC
This sequence comes from Streptomyces sp. adm13(2018), assembly GCF_008042145.1. Classification (GTDB taxonomy): domain Bacteria; phylum Actinomycetota; class Actinomycetes; order Streptomycetales; family Streptomycetaceae; genus Streptomyces. Next base: position 66,304 of record NZ_RDBH01000014.1, on the reverse strand, counting down.
CGCGGCGCCGGGGCGATAGCGTCCCCCCATGTCGCCGTCCGCTTCCCCGGCCGCCTCCGCGGCCTCCGCCAAAGCCGTCACCGTCCGCAGGGCCCGTACCGGAGATGTCGCCGCGGTCCGCCGTCTCGTCGACCCCTACGTCAAGCGCGGGATCCTGCTCGACAAGGCGACCGTCACCCTTTACGAGTCCATCCAGGAGTTCTGGGTCGCGGAACGCGACGAGGACGCCGAGGTCGTCGGCTGCGGCGCTCTCCACGTGATGTGGGAAGACCTCGCGGAAGTCCGCACTCTCGCCGTCGATCCCGACTTCAAGGGGGCCGGCGTGGGACATCAGGTGCTGGACAAGTTGTTGCACACGGCCCGATGGCTCGGGGTGCGGCGGGTATTCTGCCTGACCTTCGAAGTCGACTTCTTCGCGAAGCACGGCTTCGTCGAGATCGGCGAGACCCCGGTCGACGGAGATGTCTACAGTGAGCTCCTCCGTTCCTATGACGAGGGAGTCGCCGAGTTCCTCGGTCTCGAACGAGTGAAGCCGAACACCTTGGGCAACAGCCGGATGCTTCTGCACCTGTGAGGCGGAACCCGGAACCCTATGTCCGAATCGCGCACGTTTCCCGCGCTGCCAGGGTTCTGAACCTCTCCCAGGGGTTTGTGTTTTCCCGGGAAAAGCGGTTTCCTTTCCGCGTACTGCATTTTCGATGAAAGGAAATCCGGTGGCACAGAAGGTTCAGGTCCTTCTTGTCGACGACCTCGACGGCGTCGAGGCGGACGAGACCGTGACGTTCGCGCTGGACGGCAAGACCTACGAGATCGACCTCACCACCGCCAACGCGGAAAAGCTCCGTGGTCTGCTCGAGCCCTACACCACGAGTGGACGTCGTACCGGTGGCCGCACCACCGGTGGACGCGGCAAGGGTCGCGCCGTGGCTACGGGCAGCCAGGACACCGCGAAGATCCGCGCGTGGGCCAAGGAGAACGGCATGAACGTGAACGACCGCGGTCGCGTCCCCGCCGACATCAAGGCCGCCTACGAGGACGCGAACCGCTGAGGCGACAGCTGCTGGGCCGCCGGACCCCCGGTCCGGGCACTCAGCAGCCGCGCCCGGTGGCACTCCGCGGCCGCGGCGGCCACGAGACGCACCAGGCACGGGGCGGCCCCCTCGCCCCACGGCGCGGACCGCAGCGCCGGCAGCGAGGACTCGACCTCGCGGCCCGGTGTCGGGGCCCGCAGCCACACGGCTGCGCCCGGCGCGCCGGATCCGCCCCGTCCCGGGGGAAGGGGCGCGGTCATCCGGCCGTCGGCGCCCAGCACGGCGAGGTCCAGCGCGATCCCGCCCCAGTCGAGCCAGTCGAGCAGGCCCGGCACCTCCTCCGCGCTCCCCGCGGCCACCAGCAGCCGCATCCGGTGCCCCCGCAGGGCCACCGGACCGGTCGCCGGACCCATCCTGCGCAGTACACCGCGGCCGGCCGCGGCGGGCAGCTCCAGGACGTCGAAGCGCACTCCCGTGACCAGCCGCACCGGCGGCCCGGGCACCGTCTCCCAGCCGAGCCCGTCCTCGTACCACCGGGCGATACCGCGATCGAGCGGCGTACGGGGGGGCGGCACGGTGAAGGGCATGTCCGGGGAACTCCACCGGGGGCACCCCGGTTACGGCCGGGGCGGCTGCGACGGGCGTCCTCACCCGGTTCGCGGTGACGCTTCGTCGCACTCCCGTCCACGCTGAGTGTCCGGGATGGGGCGTACGAGTGCATTCGGCCGCGCAAGGGTGTTCGCTGGTAGCGGAGGGAACCGGGGTGCGCCGCATGGAGTGTCCGTCCTTACGGGTAAGACATTCCTAGTGGAGAGGGGCGACTCGCGGGTCACGGCGTCTCACGTTCGCCATCGGCGTAGTGAAGGCGCGGCTAACTACTTGGCCTGCGGGAACATCGTCTCGCACCATCGGGTTGGAGCATTTGTCGGCTGTTCGGCAGCAGGTCTCCCCGCGGAAGAGGGGGTGATCCGGACGGATGTCGGCAGTTGGAATGAGCGGTCCCCGCTTGCGGGACTAAGCTGCGGAAGGACAGGGAGGGGATCGACCCCTAACTGACTGACCGCTCTGAGGAGCGATTAACGATGTTCGAGAGGTTCACCGACCGCGCGCGGCGGGTTGTCGTCCTGGCTCAGGAAGAAGCCCGGATGCTCAACCACAACTACATCGGCACCGAGCACATCCTTCTGGGCCTTATCCACGAGGGTGAGGGTGTCGCCGCTAAGGCCCTGGAGAGCCTCGGGATTTCGCTCGAGGCGGTCCGCCAGCAGGTGGAGGAGATCATCGGCCAGGGCCAGCAGGCCCCGTCCGGGCACATCCCCTTCACCCCTCGTGCCAAGAAGGTCCTGGAGCTCTCGCTCCGCGAGGCCCTCCAGCTCGGCCACAACTACATCGGCACCGAGCACATCCTGCTCGGCCTGATCCGCGAGGGCGAGGGCGTCGCCGCCCAGGTCCTCGTGAAGCTGGGCGCCGACCTCAACCGGGTGCGGCAGCAGGTCATCCAGCTGCTCTCCGGCTACCAGGGCAAGGAAGCCGCCACGGCCGGCGGTCCTGCCGAGGGCACCCCCTCGACGTCCCTGGTCCTCGACCAGTTCGGCCGGAACCTCACCCAGGCGGCCCGCGAATCCAAGCTCGACCCGGTCATCGGGCGCGAGAAGGAGATCGAGCGGGTCATGCAGGTGCTGTCCCGCCGCACCAAGAACAACCCGGTGCTCATCGGCGAGCCCGGCGTCGGCAAGACCGCCGTCGTCGAGGGCCTCGCCCAGGCCATCGTCAAGGGTGAGGTGCCCGAGACCCTCAAGGACAAGCACCTCTACACCCTCGACCTCGGCGCGCTGGTCGCCGGCTCCCGCTACCGCGGTGACTTCGAGGAGCGCCTGAAGAAGGTCCTCAAGGAGATCCGCACCCGCGGCGACATCATCCTGTTCATCGACGAGCTCCACACCCTCGTGGGTGCGGGCGCCGCCGAGGGCGCGATCGACGCCGCCAGCATCCTCAAGCCGATGCTGGCCCGCGGTGAGCTCCAGACCATCGGCGCCACCACGCTCGACGAGTACCGGAAGTACCTGGAGAAGGACGCGGCCCTCGAGCGCCGCTTCCAGCCCATCCAGGTCGCCGAGCCGTCGCTGCCGCACACCATCGAGATCCTCAAGGGTCTCCGCGACCGGTACGAGGCCCACCACCGGGTCTCCATCACCGACGAGGCCCTCGTCCAGGCCGCGACCCTGGCCGACCGGTACATCTCGGACCGCTTCCTCCCGGACAAGGCGATCGACCTGATCGACGAGGCCGGCTCCCGGATGCGCATCCGCCGGATGACCGCGCCGCCGGACCTCCGCGAGTTCGACGAGAAGATCGCCGGCGTCCGCCGCGACAAGGAGTCCGCGATCGACTCGCAGGACTTCGAGAAGGCCGCCTCGCTCCGCGACAAGGAGAAGCAGCTCCTCGCCGCGAAGGCCAAGCGCGAGAAGGAGTGGAAGGCCGGCGACATGGACGTCGTGGCCGAGGTCGACGGCGATCTGATCGCCGAGGTCCTCGCGACCGCCACGGGCATCCCGGTCTTCAAGCTGACCGAGGAGGAGTCCAGCCGCCTGCTCCGCATGGAGGACGAGCTCCACAAGCGCGTCATCGGGCAGAAGGACGCCGTCATCGGCCTCTCGCGGGCCATCCGCCGTACGCGTGCCGGTCTGAAGGACCCGAAGCGCCCCGGTGGCTCGTTCATCTTCGCCGGTCCGTCCGGCGTCGGTAAGACCGAGCTTTCGAAGGCCCTCGCCGAATTCCTCTTCGGCGACGAGGACGCGATGATCTCCCTCGACATGTCGGAGTTCAGCGAGAAGCACACGGTTTCCCGCCTCTTCGGTTCGCCGCCCGGATACGTCGGCTACGAAGAGGGCGGCCAGCTCACCGAGAAGGTGCGCCGCAAGCCGTTCTCCGTCGTCCTCTTCGACGAGGTCGAGAAGGCCCACCCCGATATCTTCAATTCCCTTCTCCAGATCCTGGAGGACGGTCGCCTGACCGACTCCCAGGGCCGGGTCGTGGACTTCAAGAACACGGTCATCATCATGACGACCAACCTCGGGACCAGGGACATCTCGAAGGGCTTCAACCTGGGCTTCGCCGCCCAGGGCGACACGAAGTCCAACTACGAGCGGATGAAGGCCAAGGTCAGCGACGAGCTGAAGCAGCACTTCCGCCCGGAGTTCCTCAACCGTGTGGACGACATCATCGTCTTCCCGCAGCTGACGCAGGAGGACATCCTCCAGATCGTCGACCTGATGATCGGCCGCGTCGACGAGCGCCTCAAGGACCGGGACATGGGCATCGAGCTCTCCCAGTCCGCGAAGGAGCTGCTCGCCAAGAAGGGCTACGACCCCGTGATGGGCGCCCGGCCGCTGCGCCGGACGATCCAGCGCGAGATCGAGGACTCGCTGTCGGAGAAGATCCTCTTCGGCGAGCTGCGTCCCGGTCACATCGTGGTCGTGGACACGGAGGGCGAGGGCGACGAGCGCACCTTCACCTTCCGCGGCGAGGAGAAGACGGCTCTGCCGGACGCCCCGCCGATCGAGGCGACGGGCGGCACGGGCCCGAACCTGTCCAAGGACGCGTAAGCGTTCCGCGACGAAGCGGTAAGGGGCGGCCCCGGAACCTGAACGGTTCCGGGGCCGCCCCTTTCGTATGCGGGTCAGGTGATGATCGTGACCGTGGGGCCCAGGTGCTCGGTGCCGGTGACCTTGGTGCCATCGGCGACGACCGACGTGAGCCGAGGCAGGGACGCCAGTGGCGCGAGGTCCAGAGGGGTGTGGCTACGGCCCAGGAGGACCAAGCTGCGCAGGCCGGGGAAGGCCCGGGCGACGTCGTCCAGTGGTAGGGACGTGTTCGCGTGGCCCAGGGACAGCGTCCGCACCTGCGGCAGACGCAGGGATTCCGGGATGCTTCCGATGTTCCTCGCGTGCGTGACGAGGTCCCTGAGCCTGTCCATGGCGGCCACCACACGCCAGTCTGTCTCCAGCAGCCGCACGAGAGCGCCGAGGTTCAGTGACGTCAGACGGGTCAGGTAGTGGAGGAAGGCGAGCTCTCCCTCGGGGTGCCCGCGCAGCGTGAAGTCCCTGAGCTCGTTCCGGGCCAGGAAGGGGGACAGAAGGCCGATGAGTTCTCCCATGACCTGGAGGCTCTGCGCGCCTTCGAGCGTCTTGCGCAGCATCGCCACGCCTTCGCGGGTCAGACCGGCCCGCAGATCGAGCCTCGCGGGCCGCAGCCCCAGGCGTACGAACTCCGCGGCCTGCTCGTCCGAGCCGATGGTGAAGTCGAGGTGGGTCGGATCGAGCCGGGCGATGATCTCCTCGGCGTACCGCGCGGTGTCGAACCGCGACCACCCCCACGTCAGCTGGGAGCGCACCCGCAGAAACGTGTGATCGGCGAACCGGGCGAGGTAGGGGAGCGCGGCGTCGTCCGTGATGTGCGTCGCCGTGGTCGTCACACCCCACGCCGCCTCGTCGTCCAGCCCCTCAGGACCCGGCAGCAGGCGCAGGACCGCCCGGCCCACCGACGCCAGCTCGCGCGCCTCCTCAGGGCCGTGCGGCGGGATGACCGCCACCGTCCGCGCCAGGATCCGCTGCCTGATCGCCGGCTCCACCTCCGTCGCGTGGTCGAGGGCCGTCGCCGCCACCACCAGGATGCGGAGCCGGGTGCGGCGGTCCGGGGCCTCGTCAACCGCCTTCAGGAGTTCCTCGAAGATCTCCGCGCACTCGCGGGGCCGCGCGTGCCCGACGGCCATGCGGATGACGTCCTCCCACTGGTCGTCCGCCGCGTGCCGGACGAGGACGCCGATGTCCCAGCGGTCCACCAGGGCCTTCGCCGCCAGATAGTCCTGGAAGGTGCGGTGCACGAAGTCGACCGTGTCCGGGGTCGGCTCGCGCAGCAGACCGCTGCGGTGGAGGAGGTGGGTGAAGACCGCGCCGGGGTCGTACCCGGCCGCCTCCGTGATCGCCGGCACCGCCTCCCGTACGACCGACTCGGCGTGCGCGCGGTCCATCGTGGTGCGGCCGTTGAGGGTCAGCCAGTAGGCGAGGCGCTGGATCAGCTGGATCTGGGGCGCGTCGCCCAGTTCGACGCCGTACGGGGTCCCCATGTCCCGCTCCCGGTCCCGGCGCGAGAGCAGCATGGCGAGGGCCGCGTCGTACAGCGCCTTGCGGCCGCGGGGCAGGAAGCCGCGCCTGCCGTGGTGCAGGGCGCAGATCAGCCCGCACATCAGGGGGCTGGTGGCGAGCCGGGCGACGTCCGCCGTCGTGCGCAGGGCGTCGAGGAGCGGTTGCTCGTACGGCTCCGCCTCCGGCCCGGCGGCCCGGTGCCAGCGCTGGACGAAGGTGGTGACCTCGGCGGCGGACATGGGGGTGAGGGTGAGCTCGGCGAAGCCGTCCGACGTGAGCCAGTCGTCGCCCACGGCGGTGGGCCGGGAGGTCACGAGCCAGCGGTTGCCGTCGTAGACGTCGAGCAGGTCGCGGAGCCAGCGGCGCGCGCGGTCGCGTTCGGCCTCGGGGATCTCGTCGATGCCGTCGACGAGGACAAGCCCGCGCCCGGCGGCGAGGACGCGGTCGGTCCAGCCGTCGGGCGGGGAGAGCGGGCAGTCGACGGCGGAGAGGAAGCGG
>NZ_RDBH01000014.1:34096-59531 GCF_008042145.1 Streptomyces sp. adm13(2018) | reverse complement strand
GTGGCGGGTAAGGGCGCGGAGGGGGAGGACGAAGGGGATTCGGCCGCGGAGGTACGCCATGTCGTCCGAGGGGTCCTCATGGGTGGCCGACACGGCCAGCCACTGGATGAGCGTGGTCTTGCCGGAGCCGGCCGCGCCGCGCAGAAGGACCCTGTCGTGGTGGGCGAGGATCCGGTCGGCGCGGCCGTCCGCCTGGTAGTTCCAGGAGGCGAGGAGGGCCTCCGCCCGGTCCGGCGCGGGTGCGGCGGTGCCGGTGTCCTCGTTCCGCGGGCCCGTCCGGGGCGGGACGGACCGGGTGTCCCCCGGCCGACGTGAGGCCCCCGGGCCCCCCGTCGCCTCCAGCGACAGGTACGCCACGTCCAGCGGCCACTTCTCCGGTGCGTCCCGCAGGTCGACCCCGTAGATGGTCAGTCGGCCGTGCTTCTTCGCCAGGTGGGCCAGGTAGCGCCGCTCGAACTCGGCGTCCCGGCCGTCCGCCCGGGGTACCCGGCGGATGACCTCGTCCATCTTGGCGATGAGCTCGCCCTGCCCCCGGGACTGCTCCACCAGGGTGCGGGCGACGAACGTGGACCGCTGGGTGAAGAACTCCAGGATGTGGAGGCAGGCCCACTCCGTCAGCGACTCCAGGTAGCGGGCCGAGTCGGTCGACAGGCCGTCCGGGGCCGGGGCGGTGGCGCGCAGGCGGCGGGCGAGGGCGGTGTGGCCGAGGCGGACGGCCTGGACGTCATCCATGTCGAGGTCGCCGAGGGCGAGGAGGGAGGCGGCGAGGGCGTCGGTGACGGCCTCGGTCTCGTCGGCGGGGAAGGAGCGCTCGCCGGGACCCTCCACGGACCGGCCGACCAGCGTGCCCGCCAGCTTCCGGACGTCCTTCTCCGTCAGGGTGCGCCTCTCTCCGCGGAAGGAGACCAGCGAGGAGAGCCTGATCTTCTCCGAACGAGGGGTGAGACCCGCCCCTGGACCGTCGCTGACCAGCAGTTTCTTCAGGAGCGGGCCGATCGCCGCCGAGGCGAGCCGGACGCCGATGAGTGCAGGTTCCATATGTGTCCCCCCGTGGGTCCCCGAAGCGGCCAGCGTAGTGCGGGACGGCCTTCCGGACGGCTCGGTCGCGTGACCCAGATCCCATCGGCGGCCCGCGCCTGGTGACAAGGCGCACAGGGGTTTCGAGGGGTACTAACCGGAATAGTGCTGACCTTTGGTGCTGATTCGGGACGTTCAGGTGAGAACGGTCAGGACTTTGGTCCCCGGGGGTCCCGAACCGGACGGCAGACGGCGTTCTGCTCGGTTCGGCTCTCCGTGACATGCGGATAAACCGGTTCTCTTGTGCCGTTATGTCCGATTTCGAAGGTGGCCCCCAGGGTCGTCAAGGGCCGAACTTCTCGGGAGATCGCTACGACCCGATGTCGTAGATGGGGTGTTTTGGGATGGCTCGGGGTCCGGGTTACCAAGGATGAGCAAGCCCGGCGCAGCGCACCGTTCGCGTCGGGTCCCGTACTTCCCGGAGGTTTCCCCCGTATGTCGAAGCGCATGAACCCCGCCGCCCGTGTCACCGTCGTCGCTCTTGCCGCCGCCGGCCTGGGAGCGACGATGGTGACCGGAGCTGGGTCCGCCTTCGCCGCCGAGGGCAAGGCCGCCGCCGCCCCGGTCGCGGTCACCGCGTCCGCCGCCGTCGCCAAGCAGGCCGACGTCCAGGCGCACGCCGCCGCCCAGGTGAAGGCCGCGGCCGCCAAGGCCGCCGCCGCGAAGACCGCCGCCGCGAAGAAGGCCGTGACCGTGAAGCCGGTCGCCGCCAAGAAGGCCGCGGCCTGGGTCAAGCCGGTCGCCGGCTACACGCTGAGCGCCAGCTACAACCAGGGCGGCGCCATGTGGGCCCACAAGCACTCCGGCCAGGACTTCGCCGTTCCGGTCGGCACCCCGGTCAAGGTCGCCGGCTCCGGCACCGTCGTGAAGGCCGGCCCGAACGGCGGCGGCGACGGCCCCGCGTACGGCAACGCGATCGTCGTCAAGCACGCCAACGGCACGTACTCGCAGTACGCCCACCTGTCGAAGATCAAGGTGCACATCGGCCAGAAGGTCCTCGTCGGCCAGCAGATCGCCCTCTCGGGCAACACCGGCAACTCCTCCGGCCCGCACCTGCACTTCGAGATCCGTACGACCCCGAACTACGGCTCCGCCGTGAACCCGGCCGCCTTCCTGCGGTCCCACGGCGTCTCCATCTGAGCCGTACGGACAGGCTGAGCCGTGCGGACAGGCTGAGCCGTGCGGACAGGCTGAGCCGTGCGGACGGGCTGAGCCGTACGGACAGGCCGGGCCGTAAGAACAGAAGAGCAGACCTCACGAGGCCCGGTGGGCCTGGTTGAGCAGATCGAGGGCGACCTCGAGGGTGGCCCGGTGCTTCTCCTCGGGGTCGCCCTCGATGTTCTGCATGAAGAACGTGCCCGCGTGCAGGGTGAAGATCGCGCTGACGCAGCGCACCTGGTCCACCATGGCGAAGTCCGGTTCCTGGATCAGTCCGGTCAGCGCGAGCATCCGCTCCTTGAAGGTCAGGCCGACGCTCAGCTCGCGGACCGTCGCCTGGTTCTCCTGCATGAAGCGGAAGAGCGGGGCCGCCGCGCGCAGCGCCACCTGGTAGCGGCGCATCACCTCCTGCCGGGTCTCCAGGGTCCGGGGCTGCTCCTCGGCCCAGGCGATCAGGTCGTCCATGGGCCGGGTCAGGTCCTCGAAGATCCCGACGAGGATGTCCTCCTTGGTCTTGAAGTGGTAGTAGAGCGCCGCCTTGGTGACGTCGAGGCGTTCCGCGATCTCGCGCAGGGAGGTCTTCTCGTAGCCCTGCTCCGCGAAGAGGTCGAGGGCGACGTCCTGGATGCGCTGGCGGGTGTTGCCTCGGGCCATGACTGCCCTCCACTTTCCAAAGAACTTACTTGACGACCGGCAAGTTACAGGTCTACCGTCCCCAGTGTAGTAACTAGCCGGGCGGCAAGTAAGGGAAGAAGATGACGACGCAAGCCACAGCGACACCGGCACAGGGGGAGACGGAACCGCAGCCACGCAGCGTCCGCGTCGTCCTGCTCGCCCTCATGATCGCGATGCTCCTCGCGATGCTGGACAACATGATCATCGGCACCGCGATGCCGACCATCGTCGGTGAGCTCGGCGGCCTGGAGCACCTCTCCTGGGTCGTCACCGCCTACACCCTGGCCACCGCCGCCTCGACCCCCCTCTGGGGCAAGTTCGGCGACATGTTCGGGCGCAAGGGCGTCTTCCTCACCTCGATCGTGATCTTCCTGATCGGCTCGGCGCTCAGCGGCATGGCCCAGGACATGGGCCAGCTGATCGGCTTCCGGGCCGTCCAGGGCCTCGGCGCCGGCGGCCTCATGGTCGGCGTCATGGCGATCATCGGCGACCTCATCCCGCCCCGCGAGCGCGGCAAGTACCAGGGCATGATGGCCGGCGTGATGGCCCTCGCCATGATCGGCGGACCGCTGGTCGGCGGCACCATCACCGACCACTGGGGCTGGCGCTGGTCCTTCTACATCAACCTGCCGCTCGGCGTCGTCGCCCTCGCCATGGTCACCACCGTCCTGCACCTGCCGAAGAAGCAGCGCGCCACGGGCACCCGGATCGACTTCCTCGGCGCCGGGCTGCTGACCCTCGGCATCACCGCGATCGTCCTGGTCACCACCTGGGGCGGCACGGAGTACGCCTGGGGCTCGGCGACCATCGTCGGCCTCGCCGTCGGCGGAGCCCTCGCGCTCGCCGCCTTCCTCTGGGTCGAGACCCGCGCGAGCGATCCGATCATGCCGCTGCACATCTTCCGCAGCCGCAACTTCACCCTGATGTCCCTGATCGGCTTCATCACCGGCTTCGTGATGTTCGGCGCGGTCCTCTACCTGCCGATCTTCCAGCAGTCCGTCCAGGGCGCCTCGGCCACCAACTCCGGCCTGCTGCTCCTGCCGATGCTGCTGTCGATGATGGTCGTCTCGCTGGTCGTCGGACGGGTCACCACCAGCACCGGCAAGTACAAGGTCTTCCCGATCGCGGGCGGCGCGCTCATGACGGTCGGCCTCTTCCTGCTCTCCACGATGGACACCGACACCTCGCGCCTGGTCTCCGGCGTGTACATGGCGGTCCTCGGCGCCGGCATGGGCTTCCTCATGCAGATCACCATGCTGGTCGCCCAGAACAGCGTCGAGATGAAGGACATGGGCGTCGCCTCGTCCTCCACCACCCTCTTCCGGACGCTCGGCTCCTCCTTCGGCGTCGCGATCATGGGCGCGCTCTTCACCCACCGCGTCCAGGACGCGATGTCGGCGAGCGGCGGGTCCGGCCTGACCGAGCGGACGGCCCAGCTCGACGCGGCCAGCCTGGCCAAGCTGCCGGAGGCGCTCCGCGAGGCCTACCAGCACGCGGTCGCGACGGGCACGCACGGCGCCTTCCTGGTCGCCGCCGCGGTCTCCGTCCTCGGCCTGGCCCTCGCCTTCTTCGTCAAGGAGGTGGCGCTCCGCGGCGCAGGCCCGGCCGCGGCCCCGAAGACGGCCGGGGACGACGACACGGCGAAGGTCGCCGAGAAGGTCTGACCCCTCGGCGAGCGAAGACACGCGCGTACGGAGGTGGGGCCGGTCCTGTGACAGGACCGGCCCCACCTCCGTACACCCACGCCCTGCCGCGCCCGACCGGGAGCCGGTGCGCTCAGTCGGCCGGCCGGAGGATCGGGAAACTGCCCGTGTTCGTCGGCGCGTGGTCCGGCAGCCACAGCACCGCGATCGCCCCGCCCACGCCGTTCGGCGAGCCCTCCGAGGCCACGTTCCGGAAGGTCAGCCGGGCGCCGAGGACCCGGGCCTGGCCGGACGCGATGGTCAGGCCCAGACCGTGGCCCTGTCCCGCGCGGTCGCTCGTCCCCGTGCGGAACCGGCTCGGCCCCTCCCGCAGCAGCGCCTCCGGGAAGCCCGGACCGTGGTCCCGGACCCGGACGACGCGGCCCTCGACGGTGACCTCCACCGGCGTCCTGCCGTGCTTGGCGGCGTTGGCGAGGAGATTGCCGAGGACCCGTTCCAGGCGCCGCGGGTCGGTGTTCACCCAGGAGTCGTGGACGACCCGGACCACCACCTCCGGGTCGAGGGCCCGCACCCGCCGCTCCACGAACTCGCCGAGCGCGATCTCCTGGAGCTCCGCCCGCTCCGACGCGCTGTCGAGCCGGGCGACCTCGAGGACGTCCTCGACCAGCGTCCGCATCGCCTGCGCCCGGTCCCGCACCAGCTCGGTCGGCCGCCCCGGCGGCAGCAGCTCGGCCGCCGTGAGCAGCCCGGTCACCGGGGTGCGCAGCTCGTGCGCGATGTCCGCGGTGACCCGGCGCTCGGCCTCGATCCGCTCGTTGAGGGCGTCGGTCAGGGCGTCGACCGCCCACGCCAGGTCGTCGGTCTCGTCCCGTACGACACCCCCGACGGCCTCCCGGACCCGCACCTCCGTGTTCCCCTGGGCGACCCGGCCGGCCGCCACGGCGGCCTTCCGCAGCCGCCGCGAGAGCTGACCGCCGATGAGCACGCCGAGGGCGCAGCCGCCGAAGACCACCGAGACCGAGCCGATGACCAGGGCACGGTCCAGATCGTTCATGATCGTCGCGCTGCGGTCGGCGAACGGGATGTGCAGCGACAGCACGTCGCCGTTGGCGAGCGGCACCGCGGCCCACACGTCGGGCGGCCCGCCGTGCCGGTGCTCCTGCACGAACGTGCCGCGCCGCTTGTCCCGCATCAGCTGGTCCAGCTGGCCGGGCAGCGCCGGATCGTTGATCTTCGTGCCGAAGCGGGGCTCCTTCGGCTTCGACGTCTCGTACAGCCGCTGGGCGAAGAGCAGCCGCTCCATCTGCACCTCGCGCGCGTTGTCGAGCATCGAGATGCGGGCGGCGTTGTGCACGACCACGCTCAGGGTGATCGCGATCAGCGCGCCGACGGCCGCGATCGCGACGGCGATCTTCCAGCGGACGCCGGTGCGGAGGGGGAACAGCTTCATCCGGTGCGGGCCCTAGCTCTTGAGCTTGTAGCCGAAGCCGCGGACCGTCTCGATCCTGTCCTGGCCGATCTTGGCGCGCAGCCGCTGGACGTGGACGTCCACGACCCGGGTGTCGCCGCCCCAGCCGTAGTCCCAGACCCGCTCCAGGAGCTTGTCCCGCGACAGTACGGTGCCCGGCGCCGACGAGAACTCCAGGAGCAGCCGCATCTCGGTCGGCGTCAGCGCGACCGGCGCCCCGCCCCGGCGGACCTCCATGCCGTCGGTGTCGACCTCCAGGTCACCGAAGGCGAGCAGCCCGCCGCCGTCCGCGCCCTCCTCCCCGTGCTCGCCGGGGCCGCCCGAGTGCCCGAAGCGGCGGAGGACGGCGCGGATCCTGGCCATGAGCACGGAGCCGTCGAAGGGCTTGGTCACGTAGTCGTCGGCGCCGGCCTCCAGACCGAGGACGACGTCGATCGAGTCGGCGCGCGCGGACAGCATGATCACCGGCACGGTCGACTCGTCGCGGATGCGGCGGCAGAGGCTGACGCCGTCCATGCCCGGCAGCATCACGTCGAGCAGGGCGATGTCCGGCCGCTGCGCGCGGAAGGCGTCCAGTCCGGAGAGCCCGTCGGGCATGGCCGTGACCCGGAAGCCGTCCCGCTCCAGGGCGAGCTGGGTGGCCTCGCGGATGACGTCGTCGTCCTCGACGAACAGGACATGGGTTTCGGCCATCGTGCGTGTCCTTCGGATCTCTGCGGGTGGGGGGTGCGGCTCAGTCGGCGGGGGCCGCGCTCGGCGCGGGGTCGGTCACCTCGCCGTCGCCCACGGCCCGGCTGTAGTCGTTGTGCACCCAGTCGTGCTGGGTGAACCTGTTCCCCGTCCAGCGGTACGTGATCACGTCCTCGCCCGAGGGGTACGCGACCGGGTCGCCCTTCGCGTACACCTGCTTGGTGACGACGAGGTCGCCCCGGTCGATCGTGGCGTAGACGGCGGCGTCCTCCGCCATGAACACGTTCTCGTAGGCGCCGCTCTGCCGCCGGTAGACGTACGTGCCGATGCCGACGGCGTCGCCGCAGGTCATCACGTTGACGACGACGTCGGGCGCGGTCGCGTTCGTGAGGTTCCCGTAGGAGGCGTCCACCGGATACGCGTCGGCGACACAGGGCTTGAGATCGGCCTTGAACCGCTCCCCGATCTTCGGGTCGGCCTTCAGCAGCTTGATCGGATCGACCCGGTCGGCGGGCCGCTGCTCGCCGTCGGCCGACGGCGACGGGGTGGGCGCGGCGGCGGCCAGGTCCTTGGTGGCGGCCGCTCCCTCGTCCCGGGAGCCGGTGCCGCCTGTGGAGCAGGCGGCCATGGACAGCCCGACGGCGACGAGCCCGGCCGCCGCCGTGATGCTCGCCGCCTTGGCGGTACGACGCCGGCGGCGCCGCCCGGTTCCGTACCGGTCGTCGCCGCCGGGGCCGCCACCGCTGTCGGTGCCGCCGTCGCCGTCGTGTCTTCTGCCGTCGGCTTCGCCGTCTAGGCCGCGCACCGCTCCCGCCCCCGTTCGTCGCCTCGTACGGTCGTCCGCTCTCCGGTCCGGCCCAGGGCGCGGGCGTCCAGATCACGGCTCTCCAGCTCCTGGCGGAGCCGGGCGAGCGCCCGGTGGAGTGTCGACTTCACGGTACCGGTCGACATGCCGAGCGCCGCCGCCGTCTCCTCGGTGCTCATCTGCTCCCAGTGCCGCAGGACGACGACGCTGCGCTGCTTGGGGGCGAGGACCTTCAGGATGTCCATGAGGAGGGCCCGGTCGGCGTGCTGCTCGGTCGGGTCCTCGACGGAGGCGTCGGGCAGCTGCTCGGTGGGGACCTCTTCGAGCTTGCGGGAGCGCCACCACTCGGTCCGGGTGTTGATCATGACCCGGCGGAGGTAGGCGTCGGCCAGGGACTTGTCGGCGATGCCGTCCCAGCGGCCGTACGTGCGGGCGAGGGCCGTCTGCAGGAGGTCCTGGGCGTCGACGGGGTCGGCGACGAGACGCCGTGCGCTGCGCAGCAGCGCGTCCTGCCGCGTGCGTACGTACTCCTCGAAGTCGAGCACCTCGCCATGCCTCATCCGAACCGCCTCCGAACCCCGTGACCTGCTTCGTTCCTCGTGTCGTCGATGACGCTACGGAGCGGTTGTCACGGGGTTGTGCGGGGCAGCCGTCGGTGGGCGCACGGCTACCCATCGGTTGTGTAACAGCGGGTCGGAGGCGGCGGGACCGCCCGGGCGCCCGCGGCGGCGGGCGGACACCCTCCGGCCCCGGCCGGCGGCGCGGCGCCGTGCGGGGCCCCCGGCTCAGGACACCGGGAGCCGGTAGAGCCCGTGGTCCAGCGGTTCGACCAGGCCGTCCGCGACCAGACCGTCCAGGGCCCGGGCTCGCTGCACCGGCTCGTCCCAGACCTCGTCCAGGACCGCCTGCGCCACCGGATCGGCCGACTCCCGCAGCACCGCGAGGAGCCGGCCCCGCACCTGCCGGTCCGTCCCGGCGTACGTCTGGCCGCGCCGCGGCGGGCCGTCGTGCGCGGGCTTCCCCGACAGCAGCCAGGCGCACCGCTCCGCGATCGGGCAGCGCCCGCAGTCCTCGTTCTTCGCCGTGCAGACGAGCGCGCCCAGCTCCATCGAGGCGGCGGCCCAGCGGGAGGCCGTGGCCTCGTCCGCCGGCAGCAGCGCGCGGGCCAGCCGCCGCTCCGCGGCCGTCGTCGCGTTCGGCGGGTACTGCACGCCGGTGGCCGCCCGCGCGAAGACCCGGCGCACGTTGGTGTCCAGGACGGCGTGCCGCTGCCCGTACGCGAAGGAGGCCACCGCGGCCGCCGTGTACTCGCCGATGCCGGGCAGCGCGAGCAGCTGTCCGTGATCGTTGGGTACGTCGCCGCCGTGCCGCTCCTTTATGGCCACGGCCGCCGCGTGCAGCCGCAGGGCCCGGCGCGGGTAGCCGAGCCGGCCCCAGGCGCGGACCGCCTCGCCGGGGGCGTCGGCGGCCAGGTCGGCCGGGCGCGGCCAGCGCGCGAGCCACTGCTCGTACACCGGGAGGACCCGGACGACGGGCGTCTGCTGGAGCATGAACTCGCTGACCATCACGCCCCAGGCGCCCGCCTCGGGACGGACCGGCAGGTGCGGGGCCGGCTCCTCGCGGTGCTGCGGGAGTCGGCCGATCCGGTGGCGCGCCAGACGTACGCCGGGACGGACCGGCAGGTGCGGGGCCGGCTCCTCGCGGTGCTGCGGGAGTCGGCCGATCCGGTGGCGCAGGCGGTCCTGGACGAGGTCTGGGACGAGCCGGTGCAGCGAGCCCGGGCCCTGGACGGTCTGGTCGCGGACGGCCTGGTCGAACCGCTGGACCACGGGCTCTACCGGCTCCCGGTGTCCTGAGCCGGGGGCCCCGGAGGCGGCGGCCGCCGCGGCCCCGGTGGCCCCGCTGTCGGCGAGGGCTCCGTCCGCGGCGGGGACGGCGGGCGTGAGGGGAGCGTCGATGGAAGTCATGGCACCTCCGATCCTGGCACGTCCCCGAGGTGATCAGTACGCGCCGTGACGGGCGCGCGGAGTGTCCTCGGCGCGCGCGGGGGCGTGAGCCGACGGCCCGCGCCCCGCGCACCACGCCACGGCCGAGCTCCGGCTCGACCGGGCCGTGTCCACCAGCGCCCCCACCGGCCGGACCGCCGCCCGCATGACGAGGAAGGCGATCAGACCGCCGAGGAGCAGACCGACGGTCACGTCGTGCGGGTAGTGCACCCCGACGAAGACCCGGGAGAACGCCATGAGCAGCGCCATCGGCACGGTCAGCCAGGCCATCCCGCGCCAGGAGAGCGCGAGGGCGATCGCCGCCGCTCCGGCGATGGCCGAGTGGTTGCTGGGGAAGGACCAGTCGCCGTACGGCGGGCAGGCGATGAGGGCGTCGGGCGCTCCGACGACGGCACGGCACGGGCGTTCCTCGTCGATCAGCGACTTCAGGGACTCGCTCACCACGTACCCGAACGCCGTGGCGAGCGGGGCGAGGAGCGCGAGGGCCATCGCCCGGCTCGAACCTTCGCGGGAGCGCCACCAGCCGGCCAGGAACAGCGCGCCGAACAACAGCAGTCCGGCCTCGGTCCAGACCTCGGCGAGCCACTGGAACCAGTGGGGGGTCGCGTGGGCGAAGTCGGCGACATCGAGATAGAGCCGGTCGGAGAGGTCGAGGAGGGTGTTCATGGTGCATGACGCTAACCGGAATCCGGAGCGCCCCGCCCCGGGCCAACGGCCACACCGACCCCCGACGAAAGTGGGGGTGCCGGTGATTCGGCCCGGTTGCCACCGTTTTCGGATGGCACCGGCGGCTCCCGGAGGGGTCCCGGGGGAAAAGTTCCCCGGACCGAAGGATGTGATCATCGGCAAAACTTGATGCCTGGAGCGGCGGGTGGGGCGGGAGTTGGGCCGGATCTCTCGTAAGGTTCGGGTCGTGGGATCTTTGCGCAATCCGGTCGGGCCGCTTCCCTCCACYATCTACTGGCGACGGAGGGCGGTGGCGGCGTGCCTGGTGGCGCTTCTCGCACTCCTCGCCGTGTGGGCCGTCACCTCCGGCGGCGGGGGCGGGAAGAAGCCGAACGACGGGGCCAACGGCGCCTCTCCCACCCCTCCCTCCATCACCCCGGGACCCTCCGGCACCGGTGACGCGATCACCCAACAGCCGGGCGGACGTGACGAGTCGGACGACTCCGGCGGCGCCGACGGAGGCAGCGGCGGCTCCGGCGGAGGCAGCGGCGGCTCCGACGGCTCCGGTACGGACCCGGGCTCGGGCGCCGACTCCGGTACGGGCGCGGCGGCCGGCGGCGACGGCGGCAAGAACGGCGACACCGACGGCGCGGGCGGCGACGGCGGCGCGGGCACCGGCGCGGGACAGCAGGTCCCGGCCGGCTCCCCGCTTCCGAACTGCCCGCCCAACGCACTCCAGTTGACGCTCCGCAGCGTCAAGGTCAGCTACGAGGCGGGGGAGCGGCCCCGCTTCCAGCTCATCGCCAGGAACACCTCGAAGGACGCCTGCAAGGCCGACTTCGGGCCCCGCGCGGCGGTGCTGACGATCAGCGACAAGCAGGACGACGAGATCTGGTCCTCCGCGGACTGCCCGCGCCCCGGTGACCCGGTCCTGCTGCACGTCCCCGCGGGCGCCACCGTCACCCACACCGTGGAGTGGGACCGCGGGCGCAGCGCACCGCGGTGCGCCACCGCCCCGGCGGGCCAGGCCGCGCCCGGGACCTACCTCGTGGAGGCGACGATGCCGGGCGCGAAGGTCCTGCCGGCCTCGTTCACCCTCGCCAAGGACTGAGCGGGGCCCGGCCGGCACCGCGCCCGCGGGGCCCGGCCGGGCCGTAGCGGCCGCGCGCAGCCGTACCGCCCGGCTCAGCCGGCCGTGGCGCCGGACTAGGCCGCACCTACCGACTCAGACGTGCCTACGACCTCGGCCGTACCGCCTGGCTCAGCCGTACAGCCCGTCTCATCCGGTCCGCCTGACTCAGACGTACCGTTCCAGGATCGAGGACTCCGCCAGTCGGGACAGCCCCTCGCGCACGCTGCGGGCGCGGGCCTCGCCGACGCCGTCCACGGTCTGGAGGTCGTCCACACTGGCCGCGAGCAGCTTCTGCAGCCCGCCGAAGTGCTCCACGAGCCGCTCGATGATCGCGCCCGGCAGCCGCGGCACCTTGGCCAGGAGCCGGTAGCCGCGCGGCGAGACGGCCGAGTCGAGGGTCTCGGGCGAACCGCTGTAGCCCAGCGCCCGCGCCACGACCGGCAGTTCGAGCAGCTCGGTGTGGGTCAGCGCGTCCAGCTCGGTCAGCGCCTCCGTGACCGTCCGCGAGCGCTTCGCCGTCGGCTCCGGCACGTAGTCCCGGACGACCAGCTCGCGCTCCGGCTCCACGCCCGCGATCAGCTCGTCCAGCTGGAGCGAGAGCAGCCGCCCGTCGGTGCCGAGCTCGACCACGTACTCGGCGATCTCGGTGGCGATCCGGCGGACCATCTCCAGCCGCTGGGCGACCGCGGTGACGTCCCGGACGGTGACCAGGTCCTCGATCTCCAGCGCGGAGAGCGTGCCGGCCACCTCGTCGAGCCGGAGCTTGTACCGCTCCAGGGTCGCCAGCGCCTGGTTGGCGCGGGACAGGATCGCCGCCGACTCCTCCAGGACCCGGCGCTCCCCGTCCACGTACAGCGCGATCAGCCGCATCGACTGGGAGACGGAGACGACCGGGAAGTTGCACTGCTTGGAGACCCGGTCCGCCGTGCGGTGCCGGGTGCCGGTCTCGTCGGTGGGGATGGAGGCGTCCGGAACCAGCTGCACGCCCGCGCGGTGGATCTTGGTGATGTCCTTGTCGAGGACGATCGCCCCGTCGAGTTTGCACAGCTCACGCAGACGCGTGGCGGCGAACTCGACGTCCAGCACGAAGCCGCCGGTGCACATCGAGTCGACCGTCTTGTCCAGGCCGAGCACGATGAGACCACCGGTGTTGCCCCGGAGGATCCGCTCCAGGCCGTCCCGCAGCGCGGTGCCGGGCGCGACGGCGCTCAGGGCGGCGCGCATCAGCGCTTCGTTGCCGGAGCCCGCGCCGGACTTACCGGGAGCTCCTGCCCCGTCCTTGGCTGCCACTGCACTCCTCCGGCTCGTACGGATGGGCGAGACCAGGGCAAAGTCTAGCGACACCACCCCGCCGCCCTCCGCCCCCGATGGATCACGGTGGTCCGAAAGGGGTCCCCGCCCCGGCGCGGCCCTAACCCTCCGCGTCTTTGCGAAGCGTACGGAGCGAACCGTCGGCCCGGTGTGAACGGCCGCTCCCGCCCCTTCCGGCGCGCACCGCGCGCCCTCCTCCCACCGCGCCGCGCGGCCCTCCGCTACTCCGCCTTCTCGGGCGTCTTCGCGCGCCGGCCGCGCGGCAGCACCCGCAGGGCGTCGCCCATGTCCGCGACCTCCGTCACCTTCATGCCGACCGGCACCTTGCCCGGATCCGACGGGACCAGCGCGTGCGTGAAGCCCAGCCGGTGCGCCTCGGCCAGCCTGCGCTGGACGCCGGTCACCCGCCGCACCTCACCGGCGAGGCCGACCTCGCCGATCGCCACCAGGTTCTTCGGCAGCGGGGTGTCGCTCGCCGCCGAGGCGAGCGCGAGCGCGATCGCCAGGTCGGCGGCGGGCTCGGTGAGCCGCACACCGCCCACGGTCGCGCTGTAGATGTCCCGCTTGCCCAGCGCGCTGATCCGGCCGCGCTGCTCCAGGACCGCCAGCATC
Organism: Streptomyces sp. adm13(2018); assembly: GCF_008042145.1. GTDB lineage: Bacteria > Actinomycetota > Actinomycetes > Streptomycetales > Streptomycetaceae > Streptomyces. The sequence continues at coordinate 46,288 of NZ_RDBH01000014.1, read as the reverse complement.
ATCGAGACCCGGGAGGTCTCCAGACCGGAGACGGTCCGCCGCGGGGAGGGGATCTGGCTGTCCACGGTCAGCGACTGGACCTCGGCGACCAGCGGTCGGCGGCCCTCCAGGGTCACCGTCAGACAGGTGCCCGGCACGGCCACGTCACGCCGGGTCAGGAACAGCCCCGACGGGTCGGCGAGACCCGTGATCCCCTCGTCGTGCAGCTCGAAGCAGCCCACCTCGTCGGTCGCCCCGTACCGGTTCTTCACACCCCGGACCAGCCGCAGGCGCGCGTGCCGGTCGCCCTCGAAGCTGAGGACGACGTCGACCAGGTGCTCCAGGAGCCGGGGACCCGCGATCGCCCCGTCCTTGGTGACGTGCCCGACGAGCAGCGTGGACATGCCCCGCTCCTTGGAGGCCCGGATGAGCGCCCCCGCGACCTCGCGGACCTGGGCCATGCCGCCGGGCGCGCCGTCGATCTCGGGGGAGGCGACCGTCTGCACCGAGTCCATGATCAGCAGCGAGGGCTTCACGGCGTCGAGATGGCCGAGGACGGCCGACAGGTCGGTCTCGGCGGCGAGGTACAGATGGTCGCTGAGCGCGTTGATCCGGTCGGCGCGCAGCCGCACCTGGCTCGCGGACTCCTCGCCCGTGACGTACAGCGTGCGGTGCTCGTCGCTCGCCGCCTTGGCCGCCACGTCCAGCAGCAGCGTGGACTTGCCCACGCCCGGCTCGCCCGCGAGCAGCACGACGGCGCCGGGCACCAGGCCCCCGCCGAGGACCCGGTCCAGCTCGTCGACCCCGGTCGAGCGGGCGGTCGCCTGCCGGCCGTCGACCTGGCCGATGGGCAGGGCTGCGGTGGAGACCCGGCCCGCCGCGGTCGTCCGGACGGCGGGCGCGCCGTACTCCTCGACCGTCCCCCAGGCCTGGCACTCGGGACAGCGGCCGAGCCACTTGGCCGTCTGCCAGCCGCACTCGGTGCAGCGGTAGGACGGCCGTTCCTTGGTCGATTTCGTACGGGCAGCCATGGCGCCCACCGTAGCGGCCGCCACCGACAACGGACGCCGCGTCTCCCCAGCGGACCGGAACCTCGGATTCCTGTCCCCTTTCGAGCGATAGCTTCACCCGTAAGAATGAGAAGAACGCGACCGGTACGAAAAGCGCCCCCCGCGCTGCCTACGGTCGACCGGTGACGAGCAGCAGGCTGGACTCCCCCGCACGCACCACCGGCGCACCCCGGGGGGCGCACCGCGCCACGGACCAGGCACCGCGCACGCTCGGCCGGAGGCCCCCCGCCCGCTACGAGGCCGCCCTCGACGGCCTCTTCACGTACTGCCTCTCCGTGCTGTGCGACCACGACACCGCCACCGCCGTCCTCGGCGACGTCCTCGCCGTCGCCGAGCGCCACCACGGCCGCTGCCCCTCCGACGAGGACGGCCGCACGGCCTGGCTGTACGCCCTCGCCCGCTGGGCGTGCCTGCGCAGCCTCGGCGAGCAGCGCCGCCGCCGCCAGGGCGCCCACACCGGGCGGCCCGCCGTCACCGCCCCCGAGCCGCCCCGGGTCCCCGAGGAGACCGCCGAGCGGCGCCGCGCCGAACTGGCCCGGCTCGCCTGGCCCGAGGCCGCCGGCACCACACCCGAGCAGCGCGAGGCCCTGGAACTCGCCGTACGGCACGGCCTCAGCCACCGCCAGGTCGCCGCCGTCCTCTCCCTCGACCCGCTCGCCGCCCGCGAACTCCTCGCCACCGCCGGCTGCGAGGTCGAGCGCACCCGCGCCGCCCTCGCCGTCGTCGAGACCGGCAGCTGCCCCACCGTCGCCCGGCTCACCGGCGACCAGCAGGTGCTGCTCTCGGCCGCCCTCCGCGCGGAGCTCGTCCGGCACGTCGACGACTGCCCCCGCTGCCGCAAGGCCGCCGAGCGGGTCGGCGCCGTCGGGCCCTGGCCCGGCGCCGGATCACTGCCGCAGGCCCGGCTGCCGCTCGTCGAGGCGCCCCGGGCGGCCGCGTACCTGGCGATGCTGCACGTCCCGCGCGCGCGTGCCGGCGCCCCGCGCTTCTCGCCGACCGGCTTCCCGATGGACCCGAAGGACCACGTGGCCCGCCGCGACCGGCTGCGGGCCCGCGCGGTGACGACCACCGTGGTCGCGGCCGTCGTCGCCGCGCCCGTCCTCGCCCTCTGGACCTCCTACCGGGGCGCCCCCGTCGCCGACCCGAGCGCCTCCGACGGCTCCCGGGTCAGCGCCAGCGAGGCCGACGAACCGACCGGCCCGGACGGGCGCCCCTACGACCGCTACGAGAACGCGGGCAACGCCCGCACCACCCCCGAACCCCGCTTCACCCGGGGCAGCCGCGCCCCCGACGTCTCCGTCGAGGTCCTCAGCCCCGGCGGCCCCGGCGTCTCCGCCGGCCCCTCGACCCCCGGCGACCCCGCCGCGGGCTGGGTCACCGTGACCGCCCGCGGCCTCGGCGACCTGACCCTGCTCACCCTCACCGCCGCCGGCGGATCCCCCGTCGACTGGTCCCTGTGGACGGACGCGCCCTGGCTGTACGTGAGCCGCGCCTCCGGCACCCTCCGCCCGGGCGAGCGGATCACCGTCACCGTCCGCGTCGACCACGGACGCCAGCCTCCCGGCGCGTGGAGCGCCCGGGTCGGGGTGAACCCCTCCGGCGCCGTCGTCAGGATCGACGGGCAGGGCGAGACCCCGCCGCCTCCGGTCTCCGTCGACCCCGGGACGCCCCCGCCGACGACGACCGAACCCACCACGCCGCCGACCAGCCCGCCGACGACGGAGCCGACGACCCCGCCGCCGACGACCGAGGAACCGCCCACCACCGAGCCGACCGAACCGCCGACGACACCGCCCACCACCGAGCCGACGACCCCGCCGCCGACGACCGAGGAGCCCCCGCCGACCACGACGGACCCCGGCCCGCCGGAGCCGACGACACCGCCGGCGGAGGGGGAGCCGCCGCCGTCCTCCCCGTGAGACGCGGCACCCGCCGGAAGGGGCCCGGCGGCCGAACCCCGGGGCGTCAGCGCCGCGGGTCCGCCGGGTGCGGGGCCACCAGCGGCAGCTGCGAGGCGAGGCGCGCCTCGCACAGCCCGGCCAGCACCTCGTACGCCTCCGCGCCCATCATCTCGGTGAGCTCCGGCCGGTACGTCACGTAGACCGGCTCGCCCGCCCCGTGCGCCGACGTCGCCGACGTGCACCACCAGTGCAGGTCGTGGCCGCCGGGACCCCAGCCCCGCCGGTCGTACTCGCCGATCGACACCTGGAGCACCTTCGTGTCGTCCGGCCGCTCGATCCACTCGTACGTGCGCCGCACCGGCAGCTGCCAGCAGACGTCCGGCTTCGTCTCCAGCGGCTCCCGGCCCTCCTTCAGGGCCAGGATGTGCAGCGAGCAGCCCGCGCCGCCCGCGAACCCCGGGCGGTTCTGGAAGATGCAGGAGCCCTCCCAGCGCCGGGTCTGCCGGTCGCCGTCCTCGTCCAGCTGGGTCCAGCCCGAGTCCGTACCGACGTCGTGGAACTGCCACAGCTCCGGCGTGAGACGGGCCACGTGCGTCGCCACCCGCTTCTCGTCGTCCTCGTCCGAGAAGTGCGCGCCCAGCGTGCAGCAGCCGTCGTCGGCCCGGCCCGCCTGGATCCCCTGGCAGCCGCTGCCGAAGATGCACGACCAGCGCGAGGTCAGCCAGGTCAGGTCGCAGCGGAAGATCTGCTCCTCGTCGGCCGGGTCGGGGAACTCGACCCACGCGCGCGCGAAGTCGAGACCCTTCTCGTCCGGCTCCACGCTCTTGCCCCGCTTCTTGGCGCTCTTGACCGCACTGTCTTTGCCCGGTTTCGCCTTGTTCGTCTTTGGCACAGGTCCAAGCGTATGACGGTCGGCGCAGTAGCGTTCCGCCCATGAGACTCGGAGTCCTCGACGTCGGTTCGAACACGGTGCACTTCCTGGTGGTGGACGCCCACCCCGGCGCCCGCCCGCTGCCCGCGCACTCGCACAAGGCGGAGCTGCGCCTCGCCGAACTCCTCGACGAGAAGGGAGCGATCGCGCCCTTCGGCGTCGAGCGGCTCATCGCGACCGTCCGGGACGCGCTGCTCGCCGCCGAGGACAAGGGCTGCGAGGAGGTGCTCCCGTTCGCCACCTCCGCGGTCCGCGAGGCCACCAACGCGGACGCCGTCCTCGCGCGCGTGAAGGACGAGACGGGCGTCGACCTCCAGGTCCTCACCGGCGAGGAGGAGGCCCGGCTCACCTTCCTCGCGGCCCGCCGCTGGTTCGGCTGGTCCGCGGGCAAGCTGCTCCTCCTCGACATCGGCGGCGGCTCCCTCGAAGTCGCGTACGGCACCGACGAGGACCCCCACACGGCGGTCTCCCTGCCGCTCGGCGCGGGCCGGCTGACCGCCGGCTGGCTCCCCGGCGACCCCGCCGACGCCGCCGACGTGAAGGCCCTCCGCCGCCACGTGCGCGCGCAGATCGCCCGCACGGTCGGGGACTTCAGCCGCTCCGGCCGCCCCGACCACGTCGTGGCCACCTCCAAGACCTTCAAGCAGCTGGCGAGGATCGCCGGCGCCCCCGGCACGGGGGAGGGCCTGTACGCCCAGCGGATCCTGACCCGCGTCTCCCTGGAGGAATGGGTCCCGCGGCTGGCCGGCATGACCGTCGCCGAACGCGCCGCGCTGCCCGGCGTCTCGGAGGGCCGGGCGGCACAGCTCCTCGCGGGCGCGCTGGTCGCGGAGGGCGCGATGGACCTCCTCGGCGTGGAGGAACTGGAGATCTGCCCCTGGGCACTGCGCGAGGGAGTCATCCTCCGCCGCCTGGACCACCTGCCGACGCCGTAGCGGCGGGGGCACCCGGCGGGCCTGGCCGGATCCCGCGCCCGGAAGTCCCGCCGCACCGGCCGTTCCCGCCGCCCCGGCCGGACCCCGCGCCTGCAAGTCCCGCCGCACCGGCCGTCCTCGCCGCCGGACCGCCCGCGTACGCGCCCCCCGCAGGCCCGCGTACGCGCGCGCCGCGCCCCGGCGTGACCGGAACCGCCCTTGCCCCCGGCGGGCCCGGCGTGACCGGAACCACCCCCCTGCCGCCCGGCGGGCCCCGTACCCTGTCCCCGTGGCAGAACCAGTGGTGCGCATCCCGGATGCGAAGGTCGCCCTGTCGACGGCCTCGGTCTATCCGGAGTCGACGGCGACGGCCTTCGAGATCGCCGCGCGCCTCGGCTACGACGGCGTCGAGGTCATGGTGTGGACCGATCCGGTCAGCCAGGACGTCGAGGCACTGCGCCGGCTCTCCGACCACCACCAGGTCCCGGTCCTGGCCGTGCACGCCCCCTGTCTCCTCATCACCCAGCGCGTCTGGTCCACCGACCCGTGGGTCAAGCTCCAGCGCGCCCGGGCCGCCGCCGAGCGCCTCGGCGCCTCGACGGTCGTCGTGCATCCGCCGTTCCGCTGGCAGCGCCAGTACGCCAAGGACTTCGTCACCGGAATCTGGCGGATGGCGGACGAGACCGACGTCCGGTTCGCCGTCGAGAACATGTACCCGTGGCGGTACAAGGACCGCGAGATGCTCGCGTACGCCCCCGAGTGGGACGTCACCAAGGACGACTACCGGCACTTCACCGTCGACCTCTCGCACACCGCGACCGCCCGCACCGACGCCCTCGCGATGATCGACCGCATGGGCGACCGTCTCGGCCACGTCCACCTCGCCGACGGCAGGGGCTCCGCCAAGGACGAGCACCTGGTCCCCGGCCGCGGCACGCAGCCCTGCGCCGAACTCCTGGAGCGCCTCGCCCGCACCGGCTTCGACGGACACGTCGTCATCGAGGTCAACACCCGCCGCGCGATGTCCGCCGCCGAACGCGAGGCCGACCTCGCCGAGGCCCTCGCCTTCACCCGTCTCCACCTCGCCTCCGCGGTCACCCGCCCGTCTCGGGTGCCGCCCCGGTGACCGAGCCGGCCCCCCGCAGGCGCGGCCGCCCGTCCCGTACGGAGGAGGACAGCGGACCCGGCGCGCGGGAGCGCATCCTGGAGGCGGCCCGCGCCCAGTTCGCCGAGCGCGGCTACGACAAGACGTCCGTACGCGGCATCGCCAAGGCGGCCGGTGTCGACGCGGCCCTCGTCCACCACTACTTCGGCACGAAGGACGAGGTCTTCGCCGCCGCGATCGAGGTCTCCTTCGAGCCCGCCACGGTCGTCCCCGCCATCGTCGGCGGCCCCCGCGAGACCATCGGCGAACGGCTCGCCCGCTTCTTCATCGGCGTCTGGGAGAACCCGGTCAGCCGCGCCCCGCTCCTCGCGATCGTCCGCTCCGCCCTCACCCACGAGGCCGCGGCCAAGGTGCTCAGGACCTTCGTGCTGCGCCGCCTCCTGGAACGGATCGCGGACGAGCTCGACGTACCGGACCCCCGGTTCCGCGCGGAGCTGGCCGCCTCCCACATGATCGGGATCGCGATCCTGCGGTACGTCATCCAGGTCGAGCCGTTGGCCTCGGTGGACCCGGAGGAGATCGTGGCCATGGTGGCCCCGACCCTCCAGCGCTACCTCACCGAGGCCTGAGCCCCACCGGCCGGCGGATGACCGAAAGCTGAACAGCCCGTCCGCCATGCGGACGCGTTGTCCAGATCTTGGTCCGTCGGCGTACGCTCGAAAGCAAGCACCCCCATCACTGAGGAGCGAGCGACGATGCCCGAGCTGAGGTCCCGCACAGTCACCCACGGCCGCAACATGGCGGGCGCACGCGCCCTTATGCGCGCCTCCGGTGTACCCGGCGCGGACATCGGCCGGAAGCCGATCATCGCGGTCGCCAACTCCTTCACGGAGTTCGTCCCGGGCCACACCCACCTGCAGCCCGTCGGCCGGATCGTCTCCGAGGCCATCACGGCCGCCGGCGCCATCCCCCGCGAGTTCAACACGATCGCCGTCGACGACGGCATCGCCATGGGCCACGGCGGCATGCTGTACTCGCTGCCCTCCCGCGACCTGATCGCGGACAGCGTGGAGTACATGGTCGAGGCGCACTGCGCCGACGCCCTGATCTGCATCTCCAACTGCGACAAGATCACCCCCGGCATGCTGATGGCCGCCCTGCGCCTCAACATCCCGACGGTCTTCGTCTCCGGCGGCCCGATGGAGTCCGGCCGCGCGACCCTGGTCGACGGCACGGTCCGCACGCTCGACCTGGTCGACGCGATCTCCGACGCGGTGAACCCGAAGATCTCGGACGAGGACATCGCCCGCATCGAGGAGAACGCCTGCCCGACCTGCGGCTCCTGTTCCGGCATGTTCACCGCCAACTCGATGAACTGCCTGACCGAGGCCATCGGCCTCTCCCTGCCGGGCAACGGCTCCCTGCTCGCCACCCACACCGGCCGCAGGGCGCTGTACGAGAACGCGGCCCGCACGGTCGTCGACATCACCCGCCGCTACTACGACGAGGACGACGACTCCGTCCTGCCGCGCTCGATCGCGACCCGCGCGGCCTTCGAGAACGCCATGGCGCTCGACATCGCCATGGGCGGCTCGACCAACACGATCCTGCACCTGCTCGCCGCCGCCCAGGAGGCCGAGCTCGACTACGGCCTGACCGACATGGACGAGGTCTCGCGCCGGGTCCCGTGTCTGGCCAAGGTCGCGCCGAACGTCGCCAAGGACCGTACCTACTACATGGAGGACGTCCACCGGGCGGGCGGCATCCCGGCCATCCTCGGCGAGCTGTACCGCGCCGGCCTCCTGAACGAGGACGTCCACTCCGTCCACGCGCGCTCCATCAAGGAGTGGCTGGGCGCCTGGGACGTCCGCGGCGGCTCCCCGACCGAGGAGTCCGTCGAGATGTGGCACGCGGCCCCCGGCTGCGTCCGCTCGGCGACCGCGTTCTCCCAGTCCGAGCGCTGGGAGGCCCTCGACGTGGACGCGGCCGGCGGCTGCATCCGCGACGCGGCCCACGCGTACTCCAAGGACGGCGGCCTCGCCGTCCTGCACGGCAACCTCGCCGCCGACGGCTGCGTCGTGAAGACGGCCGGCGTCGACGAGTCGATCTGGACGTTCGAAGGCCCCGCCGTGGTCTGCGAGTCGCAGGACGAGGCCGTCGAGAAGATCCTGAACAAGCAGGTCACGGACGGCGACGTGGTCGTCATCCGCTACGAGGGCCCGCGCGGCGGCCCCGGCATGCAGGAGATGCTCTACCCGACCTCCTTCCTCAAGGGCCGGGGCCTGGGCAAGACCTGCGCGCTGGTCACCGACGGACGCTTCTCGGGCGGCACCTCGGGCCTCTCCATCGGCCACGCCTCGCCCGAGGCCGCCTCGGGCGGCACGATCGCCCTCGTCGAGGACGGCGACCGGATCCGCATCGACATCCCGAACCGCACCATCGAGCTCCTCGTCGACGAGTCCACCCTCGCCGCCCGCCGCGAGGCGCTGAACGGCGTCTACGCGCCGAAGAACCGGCAGCGCAAGGTGACGGCGGCCCTGCGCGCCTACGCGGCCATGGCGACCAGCGCCGACAAGGGCGCGGTCCGGGACGTCTCCAAGCTGGGCTGAGCCCGGAAGCAGCCGACGGGACGGCGGGGAGCGGGCGGAGAGGCCCGCTCCCCGCCGTCCGCGCGCTCGGGGTTCACCAGGCGGCGGGGTCGCGGGCGTCCACGGCGAAGACCGACCCGTCCGGAGCCGTTCCGAACACCCGGTCGCCGACGACCACCGGAGGCGGCACCAGCGGCGCGTACGCGAGCCGGCCGTCGAGCAGCCGCGGCCGGGTCTGGCCGATCAGCGCCCCGCGTACGGTGTCGACGGCGAGCAGCCGGCCGTCCTGCACGGAGAAGTAGAGCCGGTCGCCCGGGCCCAGGACCGGCGTCGACACGTTCCCCGCACCCGTCTCCAGCTCCCACAGCACCCGGCCCCCGGGCGCCGCCGTGTCGAAGGCCGTCAGATGCCCGTCGGCGTCGAGGAGGTGGACGACCGCTCCGCGCACGGCGGCGCCCCGGACGTCGATCCGGTGCGGCAGGGGCAGCGCGCGCAACTCGCCGCTGCCGGGGGCGAGCACGACCAGCCGGTCGAAGAGCGAGCCCTGGTAGCGGGCGGCGAGGAGCAGCGCCCCGTCACCGGTGCTGCCCAGCGGATCGAGGTCCCCCGCCAGGTTCCGCCGCCAGGCCTGCTCGCCGGTCCCGGGCCGGATCGCGGCCACGCGCGTGTGTGTCCCGTCGGCCGAGGTCTCGGAGACGGTGAGGAGACCGGAGGAGGCGTCGTACGGTCCCGTGCGCGGGACGCCGAAGCCGGCCAGGCCGTGCCGCCAGAGCTCCTTCCCGTCACGGCTCCCGACGGCCCGCACCCCGCCCCGCCCGTCGGTCAGGACGACGCCCGGGCCGGCCGGTGTGGACAGCTCGGGCGCCCCGGCCCGTCCGGCGGTCCAGCCGGGCGCGCCGTCGGCGGCGGCGTAGGACCGCAGCCGGTCCGCCGGGGCGGCCGCGCCGACCAGGCCGTCGCCGAGGAGGAAGGGCGCGACCGGGGACTCCGCCTCGACGGGCCCGGTGCGCGACCAGGCCGCCTTCCCGGTGACGGGGTCGAGCCGGGTGAGCGCGACGCCCCGGGCCGTGCAGTACAGCGCGCCGCCGCCGTGCACGCACGCGGGCGCGGCGGTCGGCCCGTGCGTCTGGAGGACGGTGTGCCAGCCCGCGAACGCGGTGGCCACCTCGTCGGGCCGGGCGGGCGGTTCGGAACCGGCGTCCGCCGCGGGGCTCATGGCCACCCAGAGACCCGCCCCGGTGAGGGCGAGCGCGGCGGCGACGGCGAGCGTGACGCGGGGCCGGAGGCGCACCCGGCCGAGCCGCGGGCGCCGGCGGGGCGGGACCGGCGCGGTGGCGCGTACGGGGGTGTCGGCGTCCCACGCGGGCGCGTGGCCGGGCTCTTCGCGACCGAAACCGCCGAGACCGTGCCCGCCGAGACCGTGCCCACCGAGACCGGGCCCGCCGACACCCGGCCCGCCGAGGCCCGGGCCGGGCTCCTCGCCGTACGGCAGCGCGGGCCGGCGCCGCTGCGCCGGTATGAAGGCCTCCGCCGCGTACGAGGGCGGCAGCAGCGCCGACATGATCTGGGCCGGACTCGGGCGGTCGGCGGGGTCCTTGGCGAGGCAGCGCGCGACGAGCGGTGCCAGCTCCGCCGGGACGCCCGTCAGATCGGGCTCGTCGTGCACGACCTGGTACGCCACGATGTACGGGCTGTCGGAGTCGAAGGGGCCGTGGCCGGTGGCCGCGTGCACCAGGACCGAGCCGAGCGCGAAGACGTCCGCCGCGGGCCCGACCTCGCGCGGCCGCTGGAACTGCTCCGGCGCCATGAACGGCGGCGAGCCGATGAGCTTGCCCGTCTCGGTGCGCAGATCGCTGTCCACGGGCCGCGAGATGCCGAAGTCGATGACCTTGGGGCCGGTGTCGGTGAGCAGCACGTTGCTCGGCTTCAGATCGCGGTGGACCACCCCGGCGCGGTGGATGTCGCGCAGGGCCTCGGCGAGCCCGGCGGTGAGCCGGCGCAGCTCGGCCGGGGCCAGCGGACCGTTCCGCTTCACCTGGTCGGCCAGGGTGGGCCCGGGAACGTACAGGGTGGCCATCCAGGGGCGCACGGCATCGGGATCGGCGTCGACGACGGGCGCGGTGAACGCCCCGCTGACCCGGCGGGCGGCCGCGACCTCCTGGCGGAAACGCGCCCTGAACTCGGGGTCCTCCGCGTACCGTGCGTGCACGACCTTGACCGCGAGCCGCAGCCCCGAGGCGGAGGCGGCCAGGTGCACGACCCCCATGCCGCCGGCGCCCAGACATGCCTGGAGGCGGTAGCCGCCCGCGTACTCGGGCTGCTCCGCATTCCGGTCGGCACCGGTGTCGCGCAGCGGCGGCATCGCCCACCCCCGTGTGGTTCCCCGTCACTCGCGCGCACCCGCGCGAACCCGACGGAGCCTAGTCCATGGCCCTCCTGATGTCGGAGGGGCTTGCTAGCCTGCGCGTCGCGGAGAGTGAAGCTCAGCAGAGCACTTTCGCGCCAAGGGGGAGGACACCATGAGCATGGACGAGAACAACCGGACCGACGCGCTGGACAAGACCGCCGGAACCGCCGGGACGACCGGCCCCGCCGGGACCCTGACGACCACGACCACGGCGGCGGTCACGGCCGCGGCCACCCGCTACCCGGTCGCACCCGGCCACCGGGTCAACGTGCGCTCCGGCCCGAGCACCCAGTACCCGATCGTCCGGACGCTGCCGCTCAACGCCACGGTGTCGATCTCCTGCCAGAAGTACGGCGAGTGGATCAGCGGCCCGTACGGCACCACGAAGATCTGGGACAGCATCGCGCCGGGCGAGTACGTCTCCGACGCGTACGTCCGCACGGGCAGCGACGGGTTCGTCGCACCGCGCTGCGCCTGAGGCCCCTCGCCGTCGCCCCGGGGATAATCGACAGCGTGAGCGACGACGAGCAGACCCCCAGCACCACCGGCGCACCGGCCGGCGGCCCGAAGGGCGGCACCCCGGCCGGGCCCCGGCCCGAGGAGATCCGTTTCTTCGGCACCACCTGGGTCGACCACAGCGGCGGCTACCCGCTGCGCCGCGCCGGCCTGGCCGCCGGCTCGCTGGCCGCCGCCGTCGCGGCCTGCCTCGTGCTGCGCTTCGCGTACCAGGGCCTCCAGATCGCGGACGTCGGCGGCATCGTGAACATGCTGGTCGTCCTGATGTTCGCGGTCTGCAGCGCCATCGCGTTCCGCAAGACCTGGGAGGGCTTCACCCGCAGGCCCACCGACCCGGCCCGCGAGGAGTCCCTCCGCAGCCTGAAGGCGATCGGCTTCATCGGCTCGCTCCTCGCCTACGGCGTCCGCTGCCTCGTCGAGGCCCCGGGGGAGCGGCTGCGGCGCGCCGAGTACGACACGGCCCGCGCCCAGTACGAGAAGCGCCGAAACTCCCGTACGGGCAACCCGGCCGCCCGTAAGAAGCCCAAGCGCAGCTAGAACGCCTTGCCGTCCCAGCGCCCCCGCGACGTCCACCGTCGCGGGGGCTTCGTCGTTCCCGCACACCCCGCCCGTCCGGTACGCCCGCCCGGGCCGGACCGGGGCGCGCCGGACGCTTGACGGCCGAGGGCGCCGGGAGCACTATTCATCACATGATGAATTACTCGCCGGGCGAGGCCGCCGACCAGGCCGACGCCAAGCCCACGACGTCCCCCACCCGACCCGGAGCACTACCCACAGACCC
>NZ_RDBH01000014.1:30789-33996 GCF_008042145.1 Streptomyces sp. adm13(2018) | reverse complement strand
GCCTCGACTTCACCGTCCCGGCCGGCCGCATCACCGGCCTCCTCGGCCCCTCCGGCTGCGGCAAGACCACCCTGATGCGCGCGATCGTCGGCACCCAGGCCAAGGTCGGCGGCACCCTCCAAGTCCTCGGCCACCCGGCAGGGGACCCCGCCCTCCGCGCCCGCATCGGCTACGTCACCCAGGCGCCCTCCGTCTACGACGACCTCACCGTCCGSCAGAACCTCGACTACTTCGCCGCCGTCCTCCACCCCGGCCCCACTCACCGCCACGACCGCCACGACCTCGTCGACCGGGCCGTCGCCGACGTCGACCTCACCGCCCACGCCGACTCCCTCGCCGGCCGGCTCTCCGGCGGCCAGCGCAGCCGCGTCTCCCTCGCCGTCGCCCTCCTGGGAACCCCCGACCTCCTCGTCCTCGACGAGCCCACCGTCGGCCTCGACCCCGTCCTCCGCCGCGACCTGTGGGAGCTCTTCCACCGGATCGCCGCCGAAGATCTCCTCGGTGTGGGAGAGGTGCGCGGGGGTGGCGTGGCTGCCGGCCGAGATCACGGACATGCCCTCGTCGACGAGGACGGGGGTGTTGGGCATGACGCGGACGACGGGGGTGCCCTCATGCGCGAGGGCGAGATCCTCGCCGACGACACCCCCGAAGCCCTCCGCCGACGCAACGACACCCCCACCGTCGAAGAGGCCTTCCTCCGCCTCGTCGACGCAGCCGCCACCCGAGCCGCCCACGAGGAGCCCCGGTCATGAACCCCGCCCGCACCCTCGCCACCGCCGCCCGCGTCCTGCGCCAGCTCCGCCACGACCCGCGCTCGATCGCCCTGATGCTCCTGGTGCCCTGCGCGATGCTCTTCCTGCTGCGCTTCGTCTTCGACGGCAGCCCCGACACCTTCGACAGCATCGGCGCCTCGCTGCTCGGCATCTTCCCGCTCATCACGATGTTCCTGGTCACCTCCATCGCGACCCTCCGCGAGCGGACCTCCGGCACCCTCGAACGCCTCCTCGCCCTGCCCCTCGGCAAGGCCGACCTCATCGCCGGCTACGCCCTCGCCTTCGGCCTCCTCGCCGTCCTCCAGTCCGCCCTCGCCACCGGCCTCGCCGTGGGAATCCTCGGCCTCGACGTCATCGGCTCCCCCTGGCTCCTCCTCCTGGTCGCCCTCCTCGACGCCCTCCTCGGCACCGCCCTCGGCCTCTTCGTCTCCGCCTTCGCCGCCTCCGAGTTCCAGGCCGTCCAGTTCATGCCGGCCGTGATCTTCCCCCAGCTGCTCCTCTGCGGCCTGTTCACCCCGCGCGACCAGATGGCCCCCGCCTTCGAAGCCGTCTCGAACGTCCTCCCCATGTCGTACGCCGTCGACGGCATGACCCAGGTCCTCCACCACCCCGACGCCACCGGCGACTTCGTCCGCGACGTCCTCGTCGTCGCCGGCTGCGCCCTGCTCGTCCTCGGCCTCGGCGCGGCCACCCTCCGCCGCCGCACCACGTGACCGCCCCTCGGACACCCGCACACCACCCCGCCCGCCGATGAAAGGATGACGACACGTACCCCCTCCGGCGAGGTGAACAGAGCCATGACCCAGACCGTCGCAGTCCTCGGCACCGGCAAGATCGGTGAAGCGCTCCTCAGCGGCATGATCCGCGCCGGCTGGCGTCCCGCGAACCTCCTGGTCACCGCCCGCCGCTCCGAGCGCGCCGAGGAGCTCCACGCCCGCTACGGCGTCGAGACCGTCACCAACGCCGAGGCCGCCAAGCGCGCCGACACCCTCATCCTGGCCGTCAAGCCCCAGGACATGGGCCGCCTCCTCGACGAGCTCGCCCCGCACGTCACCGCCGACCGCCTGGTCATCAGCGCCGCCGCCGGCATCCCCACCTCGTTCATCGAGGAACGCCTCACCACCGGCACCCCCGTCGTCCGCGTCATGCCCAACACCCCCGTCCTCGTCGACGAGGGCATGTCCGTGATCTCGGCCGGCAGCCACGCCACCCCCGCGCACCTCTCCCACACCGAGGAGATCTTCGGCGGCGTCGGCAAGACCCTCCGCGTCCCCGAGTCCCAGCAGGACGCCGCCACCGCCCTCTCCGGCTCAGGACCCGCGTACTTCTACTTCCTCGTCGAGGCCATGACCGACGCCGGCATCCTCCTCGGCCTGCCCCGCGCCCAGGCCCACGACCTGATCGTGCAGGCCGCCATCGGCGCCGCCGTGATGCTCCGCGACAGCGGCGAGCACCCGGTCAAGCTCCGCGAGGCCGTCACCTCCCCGGCCGGCACCACCATCAGCGCCATCCGCGAGCTGGAGAACCACGGCGTACGAGCCGCCCTGATCGCCGCCCTGGAAGCCGCCCGCGACCGCAGCCGCGAGCTCGCCTCCGGCAACGGCTGACCCCCTACGCCACGGACGCGCCCTCCAGTACGTCCTCCGTGGTCACGACCCGGGCGAACCGCCCACCGTGCAGCGACACCGCCGTCGCCCGGGTCAGCTCCTCCGCCGTCAGCGTCCAGCCGAACGGCCCCTCCAGATCGAACGTGTGCATCGCGTCCAGCGGGAACACCACCTCGTACCCGAGGTTCCCGCCCATCCGCGCCGTCGTCTCGTTGCACATGTTCGTCTGGATCCCCACGATCACGATCTGCACCACGTCGAGCCCGGTCAGCCACCCGTCCAGCGACGGCGACCCGTAGAACGCCGAGTTCACCGTCTTCGTCACCAGCAGCTCGGGACCCCTGCCCTTCCCCCGCCGCTCCTCGACGAAGTCCTTGAAGTCGTTCCCCACGTGACCGGCCCGCAGCGGCGAACGGGAACTCTCCACCGAGTCGTGCCGTACGAACACCACCGGCCGCCCCGTCTCCTGCCACCGGTCGATCAGCGCCGCGATGTTCCCCTCCGCGGCCGGGTTGTCCCGCTTCCCCCAGAACTCCTCCTCGAAGCCCTTCTGCACATCGACGACCACCAGCGCCGCGTTCTCGTTGATCTCCATGAGCACGATCGTCCCGCCGGCCGCCCCTTCCTCCCAGAGGGAGGAAAGACAGCGACCGATGGTTAACTGCCAGACGTGTCACGGACGCCCGCACCCCGCCCCCAGCGCATCGCGCTCGTCGCCTTCCCCGGCGTCCGCGCCTTCGACGTCTCCGTCATCACCGAGGTCTGGGACAGCGACCGCACCCTCCGAGGAGTCCCGCCCTTCGAACTCCGCAGGACCGCCACCGACC
>NZ_RDBH01000014.1:20397-30689 GCF_008042145.1 Streptomyces sp. adm13(2018) | reverse complement strand
CCCCGGCATCGAGGACCCCGACGCCGACCTCCCTGCCCCCGTCCTCGACGCCCTCCGCAGCGCCCACACCGCCGGCATCCCGGTCGCCTCCCTCTGCGCGGGCGCCTTCGTCCTCGCCCGCGCGGGCCTCCTCGACGGCCGCCGGGCCGTCACGCACTGGCACCTGGCCCGCACCCTGGCCACCCGCCACCCGGCCGTCCGGGTCGAAGCCGACGCCCTCTTCGTCGAGGACACGGGAATCTGGACCTCGGCCGGCACCGCCGCGGGCATCGACCTCTGCCTCCACCTCGTCCGCCTCGCCCACGGCGCTGAAGCCGCCGCCACCGTCGCCCGCTCGATGGTCACCGCTCCCTTCCGTACGGGGACCCAGGCCCAGTTCATCGAGCACCCCACCCCCCGCGCCGACCGGGACGCCGACGCCCTAGCAGCCGTACGCGCCCACGCCCTGGCCCACCTCGCCGAACCCCACACCGTCACGAGCCTCGCCGCCCACGCCGGTATGTCCCCCCGCTCCTTCGCCCGCCACTTCCAGGCGACCACGGGCACCACCCCGCTCCACTGGCTCATCACCCAGCGCGTCGCCGCCGCCCAGAAGCTCCTCGAACGCACCGACCACCCCCTCCCCGAGGTGGCCCGCCGCGCGGGCTTCGGCAGTGAGGTCACGATGCGCCAGCACTTCGCCTCGCACCTCGCCACCAGCCCGCGCGACTACCGCAACGCCTTCCGCCGCCCGCCGACCGGCGGTGCGCCGGCGTAGTCCCAGGCCTGCAGGCCCGAGGATCCGGGGCCCCGAGGACCAGGGTTGACACGGGATTCACGGATCCGTAAGGTTCTCCGAGTTGTCCGACGTGAGCACCGACCCCGGTCGGCCCCGGACAGCCATTCCGCAAGATCCACAGAAGCTGACGGTGCTTTGTCATGCCGTCGCGCTTTCCGTGTGTTTCTGCGAAATGAGGAATCCGCGTTCGAAACCCGAACGCAGCCCCCGATTAGCGTCGGAGGCAGGAAATCCGCTAAAGTCTCACTCGTCGGAACGGCCCAACAGCCGGAAAGACGAATCCCGCTGACTGGGAATCAGACGCCGAAAGGATCTGATAGAGTCGGAAACGCAAGACCGAAGGGAAGCCCGGAGGAAAGCCCGAGAGGGTGAGTACAAAGGAAGCGTCCGTTCCTTGAGAACTCAACAGCGTGCCAAAAATCAACGCCAGATTAGTTGATACCCCGTCCATCTTCGGATGGCAGGGTTCCTTTGAAAGTCCTGCCGGCCCTTGWGGCTGGTGGGCAACATACACAGCGAGGACGCTGTGGACGGTCGGCCACATTCCGGCATGACCGTCCCGCTCAACGCGAGTGTCACCCGATTACGGGTAAACATTCACGGAGAGTTTGATCCTGGCTCAGGACGAACGCTGGCGGCGTGCTTAACACATGCAAGTCGAACGATGAAGCCCTTCGGGGTGGATTAGTGGCGAACGGGTGAGTAACACGTGGGCAATCTGCCCTTCACTCTGGGACAAGCCCTGGAAACGGGGTCTAATACCGGATAACACCGGCTTCCGCATGGGAGCTGGTTGAGAGGGTAAGGCTCCCAGTAGACGACTGGGTTGATAGGCCGGATGTGGAAGCCCAGTAATGGGTGGAGCTGACCGGTACTAATAGGCCGAGGGCTTGTCCTCAGTTGCTCGCGTCCACTGTGTTAGTTCTGAAGCAATGAACTCCCTTTGCCGGTCGAGTTCAACTTCATAGAGTTTCGGTGGTCATAGCGTTAGGGAAACGCCCGGTTACATTCCGAACCCGGAAGCTAAGCCTTTCAGCGCCGATGGTACTGCAGGGGGGACCCTGTGGGAGAGTAGGACGCCGCCGAACAATCTTRAGCCTCAACCCCCGGACCATGTCCGGGGGTTGAGGCATTTTTGCGTTCTAAGCTGATTCCATGCGCTACGACCTGGTCATCTTTGACAACGACGGTGTGCTCGTCGACAGCGAGCCGATCTCCAACACGCTGTTGGCCGGCTATCTGACGGAGCTCGGGCACCCCACCACGTACGAGGAATCGCTGCGCGACTACATGGGGTCGGCCATGCACCGGATTCACGACCTGGTCCAGGAGCGGAGCGGGCAGCGGCTGCCGGAGGACTTCGACGCGATCTTCCACGCGCGGGTCTTCGCCGCGTTCCAGGCCGAGCTCGAACCCGTGCCCGGGGCCGCTGCGGTCCTCCGGCAGCTGGCCGACGCCGGTGTTCCGTACTGTGTCGCCTCCTCCGGGAGCCATGAGCGGATTCGGGTCGGGCACCGTAGGACCGGGCTCGACGTGTTCTTCCCGGACGAGCTCGTCTTCAGCGCCGAGGACGTCGGCCGGGGGAAGCCCGCACCCGACCTCTTCCTTCACGCCGCCGCGAGCATGGGGGTCGCCCCCGAGCGCTGCGTCGTCGTCGAGGACAGCCGGCTCGGGGTCCAGGCCGCGGTCGCGGCCGGGATGGACGTCTACGGGTTCACCGCGATGACTCCGGAGGAGAAGCTCGTCGGTGCCGCCGGGTTCTTCGGGGCCATGGAGGAACTGCCGGCGATATTGGGACTGTGATCCATCTACCCTCGGGTAGGTTCCGGCCCTACGCTGTGCCGCCATGACAGATGCGCGGTTGCGGCGTGGGCGGGGATCCCTGGCGGTCAGTTTCTTCGTGCAGGGGGTCACCTTCGCCCTGCTCGTGACTCGCATACCCGCGATTCAGGACCGGTACGGGATCTCGGACGCCCTGCTGCCCGCGTTCCTCGCCGCCGTACCGATTCTCGCCGGCGCGGCCAGTGTCCTCACGGAGAAGGTCGTCGCCCGGGTCGGGCCCGCTGCCGTCCTCCGGTGGGCCCAGCCGTTCGTGCTTCTCGCCCTGCTCGCCGTGGGGGTCGGAGACACCCTGTTCCAGGCCGCTCTCGCCCTCGGGCTCTTCGGGCTCGCTGTCGGTGCGCTCGACGCCTCCATGAACATGCTGGGGGTCAGCCTTCAGCGGGCGTACGGGCGGAGCATCATGCTCGGGTTCCACGCCTCGTACAGTCTCGGCGGGATCGTGGGGGCCTCGCTCGCCTGGGTGGGGGCCCACTGGCACCTGTCGCTCCTCACGTCCTATCTGCCCGTCGTCGCCGTGCTGCTGCCGGTCGCCCTCGTCGGGAGTCGTTGGTACGTGTCCGGSGGCGGCGCTGCGGACCCCGCGGCGGAGACGGGGGACGGGAAGGGGAGCGGGGTCGCCTTCAAGCTGCTGCTGCCGCTCTGCCTCGTCATGACCTTCGCGTACATCGGGGACTCGACGGTCTCCAACTGGAGTGCCAAGTACCTCCAGGACGTGCTGGGCAGCTCGGAGGAGCTGGCGACCGTGCCGTACAACGCGTACATGGTGACGACGCTGCTGGGCCGGGCCGTCGGGGACTTCGGGGTCCGGCGGCTCGGTGCCGCCGCGGTCGTGCGGGCCGGCGCCGTGCTCGCCGCTTCGGGGTTCGCCGTGGTCGCCGTGGCGCCCGGCGCCTGGGCCGGGATCGCCGGGTTCACCGTGCTGGGGCTCGGTCTCAGCGTCATCGTGCCGCAGACCTTCGCCGCCGCCGGCCGGCTCTTCCCCGGCGCGAGCGACGCCGCCGTCGCGAGGCTCAACGTCTTCAACTACGTCGGGTTCCTCGTCGGCTCCCCGCTCGTCGGTGCGCTGGGCGACGCGTGGTCCTACCGGGGCGCGATGCTCGTGCCGATGGTGCTGGTCCTCGTCACGGTGGTGTACGCCACGTCGTTCGGCTCGCGAGCGGCCCGATACGGTGGCGGGCATGAGCGGCCGCGCACTGTTGATGTGGGATGAAGCTGTCACCCGGTACGACTTCGGGTCCGAGCATCCGATGGATCCGGTACGGCTCGCGCTGACGATGTCGTTGGTGCGGGCCTACGGGCTGGACCGGGCCGTGGACGTGGTCGCGGCGAAGCCGGCGGGGGACTCGACGCTGCGGCTCGTGCACCGTGAGGACTATGTGGCGGCGGTGCGGGCCGCGTCGGCGGATCCGCGGCACGCCGACCAGTCGTACGGGCTCGGCACGGTCGACGATCCGGCGTTCGCCGGGATGCACGAGGCGTCGGCGCTGATCGCCGGTCAGTCGGTGGGCGCCGCGGAGGCCGTGTGGCGCGGTGAGACCGCGCACGCGGTGAACTTCGCGGGCGGTCTGCACCACGCGATGCCCGGGAGCGCGTCGGGGTTCTGCGTCTACAACGACGCCTCGCTGGCGATCGCGCGGCTGCTCGAACTGGGCGCCGAGCGGGTCGCGTACGTGGATGTGGACGTGCATCACGGGGACGGGGTGCAGGCGGCGTTCTGGGAGGACCCCCGGGTGCTGACCGTGTCGCTGCACGAGCATCCTCGGACGTTGTTCCCGCAGACGGGATGGCCGGAGGAGACCGGGGCGCCCGGGCCGGGCGAGGGCGGGGCGGTGAACCTGGCGCTGCCGGCCGGTACGGGGGACGCGGGCTGGCTGCGGGCCTTCCACGCGGTCGTGCCCGAACTGCTCGCGGACTTCCGGCCGCAGGTCCTCGTCACCCAGCACGGGGCGGACACGCACTTCGAGGACCCGCTGGCCCATCTGGCGGTGTCGCTGGACGCGCAGCGGGCCGTGCAGGAGGCCTGTCACGAGCTGGCGCACGCGTACGCCGATGGGCGCTGGCTGGCCCTGGGCGGTGGCGGCTACGCGGTCGTCGACGTCGTGCCCCGGTCGTGGACCCATCTGGTGGGGATCGCCGCGCACGCCCCGGTGGATCCGGAGTCGGTGATCCCGGCGTCCTGGCGCGACGAGGTGTACGCGCGGACGCGGCAGCCGGGTCCCGGGCGGATGACGGACGGGCTGTGGCCGGTGGGCTTCCGTGACTGGGCTGAGGGATACGACCCGGCGGACCGGTTGGACCAGGCGGTGCTCGCGACGCGGAAGGCGGCTTTCCCGCTGCGGGGGTTGCTCGCGTAGTCGGGTGCCTGAACGTTCTGGCGGGCGTTACGCCGACGGTGGGGTGTGCCGGGGGTTTGGGCTCGGGTGCGGGGGTGTTCCGGCAGCATCGGGAGGGTGTTGAGTACCGGGGCGCTGCGGGCGCATCTGTTGGCTGCGGGGTTGGCGGGAACGGTGGCGACGTCGCGGGAGGAGAGCCTGCGGAGCTATCGGCTGTTCGCGGCGCGTGATCCGCGGGTGATGCTGGGGCTCGATCCCACCGGGGGGTGGGGTGAGGCCGATCTGTTGCGGCTGATGGCGGACAAGTGCGGGGTGTCGGACGATCCGGCGCACCGGTCGGGGCCCGACGTCATCGATCCCGAGCGGACGCTGCGGGGGCTGGACGGATGTCTTGTCCTCACACCGGCGCAGGGGAGATGTGTCGACATAACGACCCGGTTCGGCGTACGCACCTACGTCGTCGACTACGTACGGGGGGTCGCGCTGGTGCGAGAGCCGGGGCCGTCGGGGGACGGGCGTGAGCCGGGGGCGCACTCCCACTCCCCGCTGCCGGTCAGGGCGGCTCTGGAGAGTGCGGCCGAGGCCGGCGGGCCGCTGCCGGAGCTCGTCATCGGGGACCACGGGTGGGTCTGCGGGGCAGGTCAGCTGGGTATCGAGGCCATCGGGCTGGCCGATACGGATGATCCGGCGCTGTTCGTCGGTGAGGCGGAGGGGCAGGTGTCGGTGGCGGTTCCGGTGGACGACGGCGTGCGCCCCGCGTTCTACCGTCCGCTCACGCGCTATGTACTCAATCGAGCGTGTCTGTCACGGTAAACGGCGGGTGGTAGCTCCTCTTCCCCACTCGTACCACCCGCCCCTAGTCTGGAGAGTGAGCGCTCGGCGACCAAGGGTCACCGGAGGGGAAGCCGGTGGGCGTCGCGGCGGAAGGTACAGGTGGGTCATGGCTGCTGGCGAACGACCTCTCAACGAGGTCAAGTTTCTGACCGTGGCGGAAGTCGCCTCGGTGATGCGCGTCTCCAAGATGACCGTGTACCGCTTGGTGCACAGCGGTCATCTGCCGGCGATCCGGGTGGGCAGGTCCTTCCGGGTGCCGGAACAGGCGGTTCACGAGTACCTGCGGGAGTCCTTCGTGGGGGTGGGGACCGCGTAGCGCGAGCGCGGCGACAACGCCGGGAAAGCTCCGTATGTCCCTCGGATTACAAGCGCGGTGCTCGGGACGGTAGGCTAGGCCGACGTAGGTCGTGTGGGCCCAGACGCCCCGCACCGATCCCCGCCGGGAGGCGGGGATGTTCCGAGAAGTGAGCGAGGGTAGTCGTGGGCTCTGTTATCAAGAAGCGGCGTAAGCGGATGGCCAAGAAGAAGCACCGCAAGCTGCTCAAGCGCACGCGCGTTCAGCGTCGCAACAAGAAGTAAGGCGACCGCCGCAACGCGGCGTTCCGTGTGTCAGACGTGGCCCTTCACCGTTCGCGGTGAAGGGCCACGTCTCATGTGCGCGGATTGTGGGCGCGGAAATCCCGAGGCGCTACGGTGGCGACCAACGGAAGACGGACGGAAGGCGCTGATCTTGGGCAAGGTCGTGCTCGTCACCGGTGCGGCCCGGCATCTCGGGGGCCGGCTCGTGCGGCGGATCCAGCGGGATCCGGAGGTGGACCGGGTGATCGCGGTGGACGCGGTCGACCCCGCGCACCCGCTCGGCGACGCCGAGTTCGTCCGGGCGGACATCCGGCGCCCGGAGATCGCGAAGGTCCTCGCCGAGCACGACGTCGACACGGTGGTCCACCTGGACGTCACCGGTACGGCGCTCGGCGGCGGCGGCCGGACGTCGGTCAAGGAGACCAACGTCATCGGCACGATGCAGCTGCTCGGCGCCTGCCAGAAATCGCCGCGGATCAGCCGGCTCGTGATCAAGTCCAGTACCAGCGTCTACGGCTCCGCGCCGCGCGACCCGGCCGTCTTCACCGAGACGACGGCCGCGAAGGCGCTGCCCAGCGGGGGCTTCGCGAAGGACGCCGTCGAGGTCGAGGGATACGTCCGCGGCTTCGCCCGCCGCCGGCCGGACGTCGCCGTGTGCGTCCTGCGGTTCGCGAACATCCTCGGGCCCCGGATCGACTCCCCGCTCACCGAGTACCTCGCGCTGCCGGTCCTGCCGACCGTCCTCGGCTACGACCCGCGGTTGCAGTTCGTCCACGAGGACGACGTCATCGACGTACTGCAACTGGTGTCGCACGAGCCCCGCAGGGCCACCCTCAACAGCGGCACCTTCAACATCGCCGGCGACGGGGTGCTGCTGCTCTCCCAGTGCGCGCGGCGCCTCGGCCGGCCCACCGTCCCGGTGCTGCTGCCGGCCGTCACCTGGGTGGGGACGGCGCTGCGCACGATCGGGATCACCGACTTCGCCCCCGAGCAGATCCGGCTGCTCACCCACGGCCGGGTCGTGTCGACGGTGCAGACGCGCGAGGTCCTCGGCTTCTCGCCGCGCTACACCACGGCGGAGGCCCTGGCGGACTTCGCGCGGGGCCGCGGCCCGGGACTGCTGCCGCCGGAGCTGCTCGCGGGGGCGGTGGACCGGATCGCCGAGCGGCTGGTCCCGCCGGCCGCCCGGCCGGGCGACCCCGTACCCCCCGCGCACGACGTGCGCTCCGTTCACCCTGTTCACGACGGCGCCTGAGGAGACCTCACAGCGATGGCGGACGCCAAGGTCATTCCGTTCGACGACGACCGGTCGCGCGCCCGGCGGCGGCCCGGCGGCCGTGCCGACCGCGAGGCGGCTGCCGTACGGGCCCTGCCGGGGCCTCAGCAGGGCCACCAGGGGCCGGTGGGAGGCCGGGAGGGTCCGGCGGATCCCGGTGCGGCGGACGCGGCTCCTGGTGCCGTCTCAGCAGCCGCCTCAGCGGCCGGCGGGGAGACCGGCGGAGGGGCGGGGGCCGGTGCATGGGAACGGAAGCTCGCGGGCGGGCTCGCGTTCCTGCGGCGCCGGATCAGCGGCGACTACGAGGTCGACGAGTTCGGCTACGACGAGGAGCTCACCGACCAGGTCCTGATGTCGATGCTCCGCCCGCTGTACGAGAAGTACTTCCGGGTCGAGGTGAAGGGCGTCGAGAACATCCCGTCCGAGGGCGGGGCGCTCATCGTCGCCAACCACTCGGGGACCCTGCCGCTGGACGGACTCATGATGCAGGTCGCCGTCCACGACCGGCATCCGGCGGGACGGCACCTGCGGCTCCTCGCCGCCGATCTGGTCTTCATGCTCCCGGTCGTCAACGAGCTGGCGCGCAAGGCGGGTCACACCCTGGCGTGCGCGGAGGACGCCGAGCGGCTGCTGCGGTCCGGTGAGATCGTCGGCGTGATGCCGGAGGGCTTCAAGGGGATCGGGAAGCCCTTCGGGGAGCGGTACAAGCTCCAGCGGTTCGGGCGGGGCGGCTTCGTGTCGACGGCGCTGCGGGCCGGGGTGCCGATCGTGCCCTGCTCGATCGTCGGGGCCGAGGAGATATACCCGATGCTCGGGAACGCCAGGACGCTCGCGCGGGTGCTGGGGTTCCCGTACTTCCCGCTCACCCCGACCTTCCCCTGGCTGGGGCCGCTCGGGGCGGTGCCGCTGCCGACGAAGTGGACGATCCAGTTCGGCGAKCCGRTCCCGACGGACGGGTACGCGCCGGAGGCGGCCGAGGACCCGATGCTGATGTTCAACCTGACGGACCAGGTGCGGGAGCAGATCCAGCACACGCTCTACAAGCTSCTGGTGCAGCGGCGGTCGGTCTTCTTCTGAGCGTGCTTTCCTCCGGGCATGCTGCTTCCGGGCAGGGAAGCTTCCGGGCAGGGAAGAAGGGGCGCCCCCCGTCCGTGGGGGCGCCCCTTCTCCTTGCTAGCGAGCGTCCTCGCTGTCGATGCCGAGGCCTGGAAGCAGGCCCGGCAGGATGGGCGGAAGGGTGACGTCCGGCATCTCGGGTGTCGGCTGGCCGTCCGTAGGGGCGGAGGGCGTACCGGTCGGGGACGGGGGCTTGAGCAGTCCGCCGGTGTTGCCACCGAGGAGACCGTCGTCCTCGGGCGACGAGGTGCCGGTGTCCGTGCTCGGGCTGGTGTCCGTGCTCGGGCCCGACGGGCGGGGCTGCGCGGAGTGGCCGCCGGCGGGCGGGGCCTCCTGGGTGGACGGCGGGCGCTGGGTGTCCGCGCCCTGCGAGCTCTGCGGCGTGCTCGGGCGGCCGCTGGGGCTCTCCGTACCGATGGCGCCCTTCTCGGGGGTGCGGGGAAGCACCGACTGGAGGGGCTCGACCTCCTCGTCCATGGCGTCGAAGACGTGGGTGACCTCGCTGCCCACGTCCGCCAGCTGGACGGGGAGTCGGTCGCGGATGCCGTTCCAGGTGTCCCGGTGGGCCTGGGCGAAGGAGTTCAGACGGGCCATCGGGGCGATCTGGCCGTCCCGCTGGTACGCCTGCCGGAGCAGGCGATGGCCCTCGGTGGCGTCGTGCTTCATTCCGCCCAGGACCCGGCGGATCTCGGCGAGGGACTCGTGGTCGAGGTCGCCGACGCGACCGCGCTCCATCAGTCTGCGGGCCTCGCTGAGCCGGGTGGACGCCTGGTCGAGGTAGATGCCGCCGCGGTCCGCGTCGTCGTCCGCCATGCCCAGCTTGATGTCCTCCATGCCTCGCTTCAGCCCGTAGAGCGAGTCACCGGGAAGCGCGTCGGAGCTGGCCGCGGCCACTCCGCCGAAGGCGCCCGCGGCCACACCGACCGTGAGCCCGCCGGCGGCGAGGCCCTTGGTCCAGCGGGAGCGGGGGCGGAGCTTCCGGAGCGGGGACGCCCGGTGGGTGCCCTTGCCGCCGGCGGTGCGCTGCTCGGGCACCGTGGGTGCCCCGGCCGCGCTCCCCTCCATGAGCATCGCTTCCATGGCGGCGACGAGCTGGGCTCGCTGCACCACCTTGACCTCGGGGTCCAGCTGTGGCTTCGGCAGTTCGCCGAGGCCGCTCGCCAAGGCCAACAGCCGCCCCGGTTCGGCCTGGTCGGCCGGACTCTCCGGCCTCTCGGCCGCCGCGCCCTCGGACTCCCGGTCCTCCAGGTCCTGGGCGAAGGCGTTCGCCCGCCGGTGTGCCGATACGTTCGCGATCACTGGCGGCACCTCCTCTCGTCATGACGGTCGACTCCCCGGGGGGTCCGGAGGGTTGCACACCTTGAGCGCATCCACACGAAAGAGTGAGTGGCTGCGGACATGGCGTGTCCACAGGGAGCCTGCATCCCGCACAACGAGCGGCGCGGCACTTGGGTTACGCGCGAAAGATGATCGGACCAGTGCGTCATCGAGGCGTCACCGACTGTGAGTTGGGCGGGGGTCGTGGGGGTGTGGG
>NZ_RDBH01000014.1:18959-20297 GCF_008042145.1 Streptomyces sp. adm13(2018) | reverse complement strand
CTCCAGTACCGGGCCGTCCGCACCCTGGCCCGCCTTCTCCCGGACGACGCCCGCTGACCGGTCCGCGGGGGCGCGTGTGGGGGGCGCGGACCGGTCAGCGGGCGTCGTCCGGGAGAAGGCGGGCCAGGGTGCGGACGGCCCGGTACTGGAGGGTCTTGATCGCGCCCTCGTTCTTCCCCATGACGCGGGCGGTCTCGGCGACCGAGAGGCCCTGGAGGAAGCGGAGGGTGACGCACTCCTGCTGCTGGGGATTGAGGCGGCGGACCGCGTCGAGGAGTGCGGCGTTGGAGAGGGACTCCAGGACGGAGTCCTCGGGGCTGCGCTCGACCTCGTTGGCGTCGAGCATCTCCCCCGTGGTCACCTCCAGGCGGAAGCGGCTCGACTTGAAGTGGTCGGCGACCAGGTTCCTGGCGATGGTGACGAGCCAGGCGCCGAAGTCGCGGCCCTGCCAGGTGAAGGTGGAGATCCGGCGCAGGGCGCGCAGGAACGTCTCACTGGTGAGGTCCTCCGCGGTCGCCTTTCCGCCGACGCGGTAGTAGATGTACCGGTAGACGGTGTCGCTGTACTGGTCGTACAGGCGGCCGAAGGCCTCGGCCTCACCGGCCTGGGCGCGCTCGACCAGGTCCATCATCCGGGCGCTGTCGCTGTCGGCGGTGGGGCGGCGGGGGGTGGTCGAGGTTCCGGACCGTGCGCCGCGTCTGCCCACGGCGGCGCCGCCGTCGGCCAGTGCGTAGCAAGGGCCGGCGGGTGCCGGTGCGGCGAATGCGAAGGCGGGGACAGGGCCGGCGTACGCGGTGGGGACGAAGCCGCGCAGACGGTCGAGGACCGTTGCGCGCAGCGTAGCCAGGCCCGAGGTGTCAACCCCGACGTGTGGGTACACGGGACTCCCAGAGGCAGAGCTTCCATCACGTGCAGTGCGGGACCGTTCACCCGTCGTGACGACGTGAGGGGTCCTTTGTGCGTCCCAGGAGAATAACGCTTCGTACAGGCAGCGCTACACCCAGTTGCTCAAATCACCGGTTCCGTCGGTTCCGTTACTGCTTGCAGTCGGATCAAGGTGCGTTTGGTGACCGCTTGTTGATCGGTTTGCTTTCGAGTGTGACTGCGCGCGGGTTGCGATGTGCTCAAGTGCGGGAGCCGTGAGTGATCGAGGCCGCTGCGGGGTAAGGAGGCCCGAATGCCTGGGAGTCGACCTGTGCGGGGGTGTTCGACCACGGACGGGTGAGGGCGCCTGGTCCGGGGTTGTCGCAGATGATCGCAGCCGAAACGTATCGCCAACTGCTTGGCGCCCTCACCCGGCCGTGGTCGAACACCCCCGCACAGGTCGACTCCCAGGCA
>NZ_RDBH01000014.1:0-18859 GCF_008042145.1 Streptomyces sp. adm13(2018) | reverse complement strand
GGGGTCGGCGGCGGTCCGCCGGGGATCAGTGGCGGCGGCGGTGCAGGGCGACCGCGGCCGCCGTGCCGCCGGCCAGGGCGCCCAGGCCCGCGGCGGCCGGGATGCCGACCTTGGCGGCCTTGCGGCCGGTCCGGTAGTCGCGCAGCCGCCAGTCCCTGGCCTTCGCGTACTTGCGGAGCTTGGCGTCCGGGTTGATCGCGTACGGGTGGCCGACCAGCGTGAGCATCGGGATGTCGTTGTGCGAGTCGCTGTAGGCGGCGCAGCGCCTCAGGTCGAGGCCCTCGGCGGCGGCCAGCGCCCGGACCGCCTCGGCCTTCGCCGGGCCGTGCAGGGGCTCGCCGACCAGCCTGCCCGTGTAGACGCCGTCGACGGACTCGGCCACCGTGCCGAGCGCGCCCGTCAGTCCGAGCCTGCGGGCGATGATCGTCGCCGTCTCGACCGGCGCGGCCGTGACCAGCCAGACCTTCTGGCCCGCGTCGAGGTGCGCCTGGGCGAGGCCGCGGGTGCCGGGCCAGATGCGGTCGGCCATGTACTCGTCGTAGATCTCCTCGCCGATGCTCATCAGTTCGGAGACGCGGTGGCCCTTGACGATGGACAGGGCGCTCTCGCGTGCGTCCTGCATGTGCTCGGGGTCCTCGACGCCGGCGAGCCGGAACCAGGCCTGCTGCCAGGCGAAGCGGGTGAGCTCGCGGCGCTGGAAGAACTTCCGCTTGTACAGGCCTCGGCCGAAGTGGAAGATCGCGGCGCCCTGCATCACGGTGTTGTCGAGGTCGAAGAACGCGGCCGCCCGTACGTCGCCGACGACCGGGAACTCGGGCTCGGGCGGAGTCTCCTGCTCCGAGGGCCGGGCCGCCGCCTCCTCCCGCTCCCGTTCCAGCTGGAGCGAGGACTTGCGCGCTGCCTCGGCAGCGGCCTCGCCTGCGAGGACGCTGCGCGCGGTGGCGGAGCGCCTACGGGGGGTGAGCCATC
This sequence comes from Streptomyces sp. adm13(2018), assembly GCF_008042145.1. Lineage (GTDB taxonomy): Bacteria > Actinomycetota > Actinomycetes > Streptomycetales > Streptomycetaceae > Streptomyces. Next base: position 17,890 of record NZ_RDBH01000014.1, on the reverse strand, counting down.
CCAGAGCGGCCATGCCGTGAGCATAGCCAGTCTGTTCGGTACTTCCCGACTTGTGGCGATGCGGCGACGTGAACAGTGCGGGGCGCGGCAGTTCGTCGAGGACGGAACCGGCGACAGAATGGACGCCATGTTCGGACGGACGAAGAAGAAGACGGAGCCCGCGTCGCGGACCGTGACGCTGATCGGCAAGCCGGGCTGTCACCTCTGCGACGACGCCCGCGCGGTGGTCGAGGCCGTGTGCGCCGAGACGGGGGCGCGCTGGGAGGAGAAGGACATCACCCGGGACGAGGAGCTCCACCGGGCGTACTGGGAGCAGATTCCGGTCGTCCTGGTCGACGGCGAGCAGCACACCTTCTGGCGGGTGGACGCCGAGCGGCTCCGCCGCGAACTGCGGGGCTGACCGGAAGACGGCTACCATCGTGGACGTTTTGTTGGGCTTCGGGGGCGGCATCGTGAGGAGTGTGTGCGGTTTTGCCCCCTTCGGGTTCTCAACGCGTCGGCACGCCGTGCGGTTCCGTGACGATACGAACCAGCCGCGTGACCCCGGTCACTTTGGCCGGACAAAACGGACACCATCTTTGTGCACGCGTTCACAAAGACATAGCCTGCATTCGACGGGGCGGTCTTGGGACATATGGCCGCCTGCAGCCCCGCTCATCCCGCAGGAGCACCGTGGCAACTGGCCGAACTCACCGACCGGCGACCCGTAGCCGAGGAATTCCCGAGGCCACCGTCGCCCGGCTTCCGCTGTATCTGCGCGCACTCACCGCGCTCTCGGAGCGCTCCGTACCCACGGTCTCCTCCGAAGAGCTCGCCGCCGCGGCGGGAGTCAACTCCGCGAAGCTCCGCAAGGACTTCAGCTACCTGGGCTCCTACGGCACCCGCGGGGTCGGCTACGACGTCGAGTACCTCGTCTACCAGATCTCCCGTGAGCTCGGGCTCACCCAGGACTGGCCGGTCGTCATCGTCGGCATCGGCAACCTCGGTGCCGCGCTCGCCGGCTACGGCGGCTTCGCCTCCCGCGGCTTCCGCGTCGCGGCGCTGATCGACGCCGACCCCGCCATGACCGGCAAGCCCGTCGCGGGCATCCCCGTCCAGCACAGCGACGAACTCGAGAAGATCATCGAGGAGGACGGCGTCTCCATCGGCGTCATCGCGACCCCGGCCGGCGTCGCCCAGCAGGTCTGCGACCGGCTCGTGGCCGCCGGAGTCACCTCCATCCTCAACTTCGCCCCGACCGTGCTCTCCGTGCCCGACGGCGTGGACGTGCGCAAGGTCGACCTCTCCATCGAGTTGCAGATCCTCGCCTTCCACGAGCAGCGGAAGGCCGGCGAGGAGGCGAACGCCGAGGCCGACGCCGCCGACGAGGCGGAGACCGCCGCGGCCGTCGCGCCGCCGGCCCCCCGCGGCACCACGGGCGGCGGCCGCAAGGGACCCGACGGGGACGTCCCCGCGGTGATGCCGGCATGAGTCTCCTCGTCGTCGGCCTCAGCCACCGCAGCGCACCCGTCTCCATCCTGGAGCGGGCCGCCCTCGCGGCGGACACCCAGGCCAAGCTCCTCCAGGACACCCTCGCCGCCGAACCGGCCGCCGAGGGCACCGTCCTCGCCACCTGCAACCGCATCGAGCTCTACGCCGACGTGGACAAGTTCCACGCCGGTGTCGCCGAGCTGTCCACGCTGCTCGCGCAGCACAGCGGCGTCGGCCTGGACGAGCTCACCCCCTATCTCTACGTGCACTACGAGGACCGGGCCGTCCACCACCTCTTCTCGGTGGCCTGCGGGCTCGACTCGATGGTCGTCGGCGAGGGCCAGATCCTCGGCCAGATCAAGGACGCCCTCGCGCTCGGCCAGGAACTGCACACCGCGGGCCGCCTCCTCAACGACCTGTTCCAGCAGGCGCTGCGGGTCGGCAAGCGCGCCCACAGCGAGACCGGGATCGACCGGGCCGGGCAGTCGCTCGTCACCTTCGGACTCGAGCGACTCGTCGACGGCACGGACGGCAGCGACGTCGACACCTGGGCCAAGGGCAAGAAGGCCCTCGTCATCGGCGCCGGCTCGATGTCCTCGCTGGCCGCCGCCACGCTCGCGCGGTCCGGCGTCTCCGAGATCGTCATCGCCAACCGCACCCTGGCCCGCGCCGAGCGGCTCGCGCAGATCCTGAACGAGCCCGGGGGCACCCTCAGAGGCGGAACGGGAGTGGCCGCACACGCGGTCGAGATGGTTGCCGTCGGCGACGAACTGACACGTGCCGACGTCGTCGTCTCCTGCACCGGCGCCACCGGACTCGTCCTCACCGGGGACGACATCGAGACCGCCGTCCAGGGCCGCCGCACCCCGCTCGCCCTGCTCGACCTCGCGATGCCCCGCGACATCGACGCCGCCGCCCACCGCGTCCCCGGTGTCCGGCTCGTCGACATCGAGTCGCTCGCCGAGGCCTCCGCCGACGCCCCCATGGCCGCCGACGTCGACCAGGTCCGCGGCATCGTCTCCGACGAGGTCGCCGCCTTCGGCGCCGCCCAGCGGGCCGCCCACATCACCCCCACCGTCGTCGCCCTGCGCACCATGGCCGCCGACGTGGTGGCCGGCGAGGTCGCCCGGCTGGAGGGCCGGCTGCCCGGCCTCGACGACAAGCAGCGCGCCGAGATCACCCAGACCGTGCGCCGCGTGGTGGACAAGCTCCTGCACGCGCCGACCGTGCGGGTCAAGCAGCTGGCGAGCGAGCCCGGCGGCGCCGGGTACGCGGACGCGCTGCGGACACTCTTCGACCTCGACCCGGAGACGGTGGCTGCTGTCAGCCGGGCCGACCTGAATGACGCCGACGTCAAGAACCGAGGGCGAGTATGACCGAGAGGGCACTGAGGCTCGGGACCAGGCGCAGCAAGCTCGCCATGGCCCAGTCCGGGCACGTGGCCGACGCCGTCCGGCGGCTGACCGGCCGGCCCGTCGAGCTCGTGGAGATCACGACGTACGGGGACACCTCCCGGGAGCACCTCGCGCAGATCGGCGGCACCGGCGTCTTCGTCGCCGCCCTGCGTGACGCGCTGCTCGCGGACGAGGTGGACTTCGCCGTCCACTCCCTGAAGGACCTGCCGACCGCGCAGCACCCGGACCTGGCGCTGGCCGCGATCCCGCGCCGCGAGGACCCGCGCGACGTACTGATCGCCCGCGACGGACTGACGCTGGACCGGCTGCCCCGCGGCGCCCGGGTCGGCACCGGCTCGCCGCGGCGCATGGCCCAGCTCCACGCGTACGCGCGCAACCACGGCCTGGAGATCACCTGCGTCCCGATCCGGGGCAACATCGACACCCGGATCGGCTACGTGCGCAGCGGAGAACTGGACGCGGTGGTCCTCGCCGCGGCAGGCCTCAACCGCATCGGCGGGACGGCGGAGCTCACCGGCTCCCTGTCGCTCGACCACCTGTCGGTCGACTCCGTCCTGCCCGCCCCCGGCCAGGGGGCCCTGGCGATCGAGTGCCCGGCGTCTAACGCCGACCTCGTCACCGCGCTCGCCGAGCTCGACGACCCGCTCACCCGGGCCGCCGTGACCGCCGAGCGATCCCTGCTCGCCGCCCTGGAGGCCGGCTGCTCCGCACCCGTGGGTGCGCTGGCCGACCTGCTGGCCGACGACCCCGGTCACGGGCAGGTTGTCACCGAGATGCGCCTGCGGGGCGTCGTCGGCACCACCGACGGCTCGACGCTGGTGCAGCTGTCCACCACCGGACCCGTACCCACCTCGCACGACGAGGCCATGGCGCTCGGACGCGAACTCGCGGACGAGATGCTCGCCAAGGGTGCGGCCGGTCTTATGGGGGAGCGAGCACTTTGAACCCCGCCAGCCCGACCACCAGCCCGCTGTCCCCGGCCCTCGCGGGCCATGGGCACGTCACATTCCTCGGCGCAGGCCCCGGTGACCCCGGACTCCTGACCCTCAGGGCCGTCGAGGCCCTCGCCGGAGCGGATGTCCTGATCGCCGAGCCGGAGGTGCTCGAGGTCGTTCGCGGCCACGCGCGCGCGGGGGTGAGCACGCCGGAGCTGACGGTTGTTGACGAGGCGTCAACAACCGCCGGTGTCCCCGTGTTGAGGGATGCCGCCAATCTTGTCATGGAGGCCGCGAGGGGCGGCAGGCGGGTCGTCCGTGCGGTGACCGGCGACCCCGGCCTCGACGGCGACGCGGGGGCCGAGATGCTCCTGTGCGCCGCCGAGGGCATCCCCTTCGAGGTCGTCCCCGGCGTCGCCACGGCCGTCGGCGTACCCGCGTACGCCGGTGTCCCGCTCCGCGACGCCCAGGGCACCGACGTGCGCTTCGTCGACGCCCGCACCGCCGACGAGCGGTGCTGGACCGAGGTCGGCGCCTCCGACGGCACCGTCGTCGTGTCCACCTCGCTCGACTCGGTGGCTGCGGCCGCCGGTGAACTGGTGGCGGCTGGCCGTAAGCCGGACACCCCGCTCACCGTCACCATCGGGGGTACGACCACCCGGCAGCGGACCTGGAACGCCACCCTCGGCACCATCGCCCAGGTCTTCAAGCAGGGCAAGGTCCTCCCGTCGCCCGAGGGCCACCGGCCGGTCATAGCCGTGGTCGGCGAGCGCAGCGCCCCGGCGCAGCGGGACCAGCTGTCGTGGTTCGAGTCCAAGCCGCTCTTCGGCTGGCGGGTCCTCGTGCCGCGCACCAAGGAGCAGGCCGCGTCGCTCTCCGACCAGCTGCGCTCGTACGGCGCGGTGCCGCACGAGGTGCCGACCATCGCCGTCGAGCCGCCGCGCACGCCCCAGCAGATGGAGCGCGCGGTCAAGGGGCTCGTGACCGGGCGCTACGAGTGGATCGCCTTCACGTCGGTCAACGCGGTGAAGGCCGTACGGGAGAAGTTCGAGGAGTACGGGCTCGACGCCCGCGCCTTCGCCGGGATCAAGGTCGCGGCGGTCGGCGAGCAGACCGCCGCCGCACTCGTCGACTTCGGTGTGAAGCCGGACCTGGTGCCGAGCGGTGAGCAGTCCGCCGCCGGGCTCCTGGAGGACTGGCCGCCGTACGACCCGGTCTTCGACCCGATCGACCGCGTCTTCCTGCCGCGGGCCGACATCGCGACGGAGACGCTGGTCGCGGGCCTCATCGAGCTCGGGTGGGAGGTCGACGACGTCACCGCCTACCGGACCGTACGGGCCTCGCCGCCGCCGGCGGACACCCGCGAGGCGATCAAGGGCGGCGGGTTCGACGCGGTGCTCTTCACGTCCTCGTCGACCGTGCGGAACCTGGTCGGCATCGCCGGCAAGCCGCACAACGTCACCGTCATCGCCTGCATCGGGCCCGCCACGGCGAAGACCGCCGAGGAGCACGGGCTGCGGGTCGACGTGCTGTCGCCCGAGCCGTCCGTGCACAAGCTGGCGGAGGCGCTCGCGGACTTCGGCACGCGCCGGCGGGAGGCCGCCCTGGAGGCGGGCGATCCCGTGACGCGGCCGAGCGAGCGGCGACCGGGCGCGCGACGGCGACGCACGACGTAGCCGGTCCGCGCGGGTGGGCGGCTGACGTAGCCGGTCCGCGTGGGCGGGTGGCTGACGCAGTCGGTCCGTGTGGGCGGGCGGTTCTGGGGTGCGGGTCTCTTCGTGAGGCCCGCGCCCCTTCGCGTTCCGGGGCCCGGCGTGCGGCGAGGCACGGGGCCCGGCACGGGGGCCGGACCGGCGTCGGCGGCAACACGGTGTCGGCAAGAGCACGGTTCGGGCGGGCGTAGCCTCGGGATTATGAACTCGTACGGATCCTTTCCCGGGGCGCGGCCGCGGCGGCTGCGGACGACGCCCGCCATGCGGCGGATGGTGGCCGAGACGCGGCTGCATCCCGCCGATCTGATCCTTCCCGCGTTCGTGCGCGAGGGGATCACCGAGCCCGTGCCGATCCAGGCCATGCCCGGCGTCGTCCAGCACACCCGCGACACCCTGCGGAAGGCCGCCGTCGAGGCGGTGGAGGCCGGCGTCTCCGGGATCATGCTGTTCGGCGTGCCCGCGGACGAGAAGAAGGACGCGGCGGGCACGGCCGGCACCGACCCCGACGGCATCCTCCAGGTCGCCATCCGGGACGTGCGCGCCGAGGTCGGCGACGAGCTCATCGTCATGTCCGACCTGTGCCTGGACGAGTTCACCGACCACGGCCACTGCGGTGTCCTCGACGCCGACGGCCGCGTCGACAACGACGCCACCCTGGAGCGCTACGCCGAGATGGCCCAGGTCCAGGCCGACGCCGGCGTCCACGTCGTCGGACCCTCCGGGATGATGGACGGCCAGGTCGGCGTCGTCCGGGACGCCCTGGACACCATCGGCAAGGAGGACGTGTCGATCCTCGCGTACACCGTGAAGTACTCCTCCGCCTTCTACGGCCCCTTCCGCGAGGCCGTCGGATCCTCCCTCAAGGGCGACCGCAAGACCTACCAGCAGGACCCCGCCAACGTCCGCGAGTCGATGCGCGAGCTCGCGCTCGACCTGGAGGAGGGCGCCGACATGGTGATGGTCAAGCCCGCGGGCCCGTACCTCGACGTGCTCGCCAAGGTCGTCGAGTCCGTGGACGTGCCCGTCGCCGCCTACCAGATCAGCGGTGAGTACGCGATGGTCGAGGCTGCCGCCGAGAAGGGCTGGATCGACCGCGACCGGGCGATCATGGAGACCCTCACCGGCATCCGCCGGGCCGGCGCGCACATGATCCTCACCTACTGGGCCACCGAGGTCGCCCAGAACCTGTCCCGCTCGCGCGGCTAGCGGCTAGCGGCTAGCGGTCGGCGGAGGGCCCGGGACGCCCCGGCGGTCGGCGGCCGCCGAGGGGCCCCGGGACCGGCTAGTCCCACCAGAACGTCCAGACGGGGCTGTCCAGCAGCACCTCCCGGGCGTAGTCGCCCAGGTTCGTGTGGCTGCCCTGCTGGATGGTGTCCGGGCAGAACGCGAAGTGCTCCGCCGCCACCGCCTCGGCGTCCTCCCGCGACATGGGCGGGGCCGCCACCGAGAGCACCAGCTGGTCGAAGGTCAGCGCGACGACCCGGGCCCCGAAGCGGTCCTCCCAGGACCGCAGCACCGCGCACAGCCGGGCCACGTCGTTCTCGTGGTTCAGCGGACCCGTCCAGCCGATGACCGCCGGGACGTCCGCGCTGCGCCGGGCCGGAACCAGGGCCGGACGGGCGTCCTCCAGCCAGAACCCCGGCTCCGTCAGCAGCTCCGCCACGGCGGCCGCCGCGTCGTCGGGATCCGCCTCGTACGGCGCCGCCGGCGCGCAGCCCGGCCAGCCCGCGCTCCCCGGTATCTCGTCGGCCGCGTTGGCGTCCCAGAAGCCGGCGAGGACCTCGTCGGCGTCGTGGTCGGCCGGATCGCTCATCCGCTCCGGCATCAGCTCCCACCGGTCCAGACCCCACTCGCCGCCCAGCAGCACCGGCAGCAGCCCGGCCGTACGGGCCGCCGGGCGCAGCGCGCTCCAGCCGGCGGGCCCCGCCGCACCGTCTCCCGACCACAGGTACGGGGAGTCCGCGGGGCCGGTGAGCGAGCCGGGCGGCAGGTCGAGGCCGAGGGAACGGCCGGTCGGATCGGCTGCGAGCCGGGGCAGCTGGTTCGGGATCATCGCCATGCGGAGAACGTACGGGGCACCACTGACATCCGGTGACCGGGGAGCGAGTGGTGAGGCGGCACGCGGCGGCGCACCCTGGAGAGGTACCCGACAGGTACCTCGCTGGAGGTGGTCCTCATGATGCACACCCTGGTCGGATGGCATGTGGAGATGGAGTTCCAGGAGGAGGGCGACCGGACGCGCGCCGCGGCCATGGTGCGGCTCTCCGACGGCACCGAGTTCCGGGCCCACGGCACGGCGAACCGGCACCCCTCCGATCCGGACCAGCTCAGGGTGGGCGAGGAGATCGCCGGCGCACGCGCGCTGATGGACCTCGCCTCCCAGCTGCTCCAGAAGGCCCACACGGAGATCGACGAGGTCTCGGGCCGGACCTCGCACACGCTCCGCTGACGACGAGACCCCCGGCACGGTGATCCGTACCGGGGGCCTCGACCCGGAGGTCGGTCCGGGGACCGTCAGAGGCGCTCGGGCGTCCGGATGCCCAGCAGCGCCATGCCCTGGTGCAGGGTGCGGGCGGTCAGGTCGGAGAGGAAGAGGCGGTTCTCCGCGACGTCCTGCGCCGGCGCCGGCTTGATGACCGGGCACTCGGAGTAGAACGTCGTGAACAGCGACGCCAGCTGGTACAGGTACGCGGCCAGCTTGTGCGGCGCGTGCTCCGCGGCCGTCTCGGCGACGACCTCGCCGAACTGGTCCAGGTGCAGGCCGAGCGCACGCTCGGCCGGGGCCAGCTCCAGCTCCGGGTGGGCGAGCGGGGTGCGGTCCCCGGCCTTCCCGAAGATCGACCTGATCCGCGCGTACGCGTACTGCAGGTACACCGACGTGTCGCCGTTCAGCGAGACCATCTGGTCCAGGTCGAACTTGTAGTCGCGCGCGGCCGACGTCGACAGGTCGGCGTACTTCACGGCGCCGATGCCCACGTACTGGCCGTTCTCGACGATCTCCGACTCGGTCAGGAGCGTCTCGCCGGTCTTCTCCGCGTACTCGTCCGCCTTGTCCCGCACGACCGACGTCGCCCGGTCCACCGCCTCGTCCAGCAGGTCCACCAGCCGGACCGTCTCGCCCTCACGGGTCTTGAACGGCTTGCCGTCCTTGCCGAGGACCGTGCCGAAGGCCAGCTGGACCGCCTTCACGTCCTCGTTCAGCCAGCCCGCCCGGCGGGCCGTCTCGAAGACCATCTTGAAGTGCAGCGACTGACGGGCGTCCACCACGTACAGCAGGGTCGTCGCCTTGAGGTTCCCCACCCGGTCGCGGATCGCCGACAGGTCGGTCGCCGCGTAGCCGAAGCCGCCGTCGGACTTCTGGACGATCAGCGGCGTCGGGTTGCCGTCCGGGCCCTTCACGTCGTCGAAGAACACGCACAGCGCACCCTCGGAACGGACGGCGACGCCCGACTCCTCCAGGATCCGGCAGGTCTCCGCCAGCATCTCGTTGTAGCCGGACTCGCCGACCACGTCGGCGTCCCGGATGTCCATGTCGAGCTTGTCGAACACCGAGTTGAAGTAGATCTTCGACTCGTCGACGAACCGCTGCCAGAGCGCGAGCGTCTCCTCGTCACCGGCCTGCAGGTCCACCACGCGGGCCCGGGCCCGCGTCTTGAACGCCTCGTCGGTGTCGAACAGGGCCCGCGAGGCCTTGTACAGCCGGTTCAGGTTCGACATGGCCTCCTCGCCGGAGACCTCCGCGCCGCCCTCGGCCTTGTGGTCCAGCTCGTGCGGGTGCTCGATCAGGTACTGGATGAGCATGCCGAACTGGGTGCCCCAGTCGCCGATGTGGTGCCGGCGGACCACGGTCTCACCGGTGAACTCCAGGATCTCGACCATCGCGGCGCCGATCACGGCCGACCGCAGGTGCCCGACGTGCATCTCCTTCGCCACGTTCGGCTGGGCGTAGTCGATGACCGTCGTGCCCGCCGACTCGTTGAACGGAACACCGAGCCGGGCGTCGGCGGCGCGGGCCGCGAGGGTCCGCACGATCGCCGCGTCGCTCACCGTGATGTTCAGGAACCCGGGGCCCGAGACCTCGATCTCCCGCAGCACGTCGTTCTCCGGGATCGCGGCGACGACCCGGGCGGCCAGCTCACGCGGATTGCCCTTGAGCTGCTTGGCGAGCGCCAGGATGCCGTTGGCCTGGAAGTCGGCCCGGTCGCTTCGTCGCAGCAGCGGGTCGGCGGAGGCGGCGTCCGGCAGGGCCGCCGAGAGGCCGTCCGCGAGGCGCTGCTGCACGGTCGAAGCGAGGGAAGGGACCGAGGCCATGAGCTTCCGTTCCTGTTGAGTTCGGGGATTTCTGCGGGTCTTAATCGCTTGTCAAGTGTCCCATGGCGGCGCAACGTGATTTCCCCGCCTGTGGAGAACCGGGGGACGCGGGCGATCTCCGCCTGTGGACAACCTCGGAGAGGGTTCTTCCGTCTGGGAGAATGGCTGGCGTAGGGCCCCTCAGGCAGAACCCACCTGGAAGAAGGACGTACCGACCGTGGCTCAGAGCAGCACCGAGACCGACTGGGTCTCCCGTTTCGCGGACGAGGTCATCGCCGAGTCGGAGCGACGTGCGCCTGGCAAACCGGTCGTCGTCGCCTCCGGCCTCTCCCCCTCCGGCCCGATCCACCTGGGCAACCTCCGCGAGGTCATGACCCCGCACCTGGTCGCCGACGAGATCCGCCGCCGCGGGCACGAGGTCAGGCACCTGATCTCGTGGGACGACTACGACCGCTACCGCAAGGTGCCCAACGGCATCGAAGGCATCGACCAGACCTGGGCCGAGCACATCGGCAAGCCGCTCACCTCGGTCCCCGCCCCCGCCGGCTCGCCCCACCCCAACTGGGCCGAGCACTTCAAGGCCGCCATGGTCGAGTCCCTCGCCGAACTGGGCGTCGAGTACGACCCGATCAGCCAGACCGAGCAGTACACCGCCGGCGCCTACCGCGAGCAGATCCTGCACGCCATGAAGCACCGCGGCGACATCGACGCCATCCTCGACCAGTACCGGACGAAGAAGGCACCCAAGAAGCAGTCGCAGAAGCCCCTCGACGAGGCCGAGCTGGAGGCCGAGGAAGGCTCCGGCGCCGCCGCCGAGGACGACGGCTCCGGCGGCTCCTCGGGCTACTTCCCCTACAAGCCCTACTGCGGGCAGTGCGAGAAGGACCTCACCACGGTCACCTCGTACGACGACGACACCACCGAACTCGCCTACACCTGCACCGACTGCGGCTTCTCCGAGACCGTCAAGCTCAGCGAGTTCAACCGCGGCAAGCTGGTCTGGAAGGTCGACTGGCCCATGCGCTGGGCCTACGAGGGCGTCATCTTCGAGCCCTCCGGCGTCGACCACTCCTCGCCCGGCTCGTCCTTCGTCGTCGGCGGCCAGATCGTCCGCGAGATCTTCGACGGCGTCCAGCCCATCGGCCCCATGTACGCCTTCGTCGGCATCAGCGGCATGGCCAAGATGTCCTCCTCGCGCGGCGGCGTCCCCACCGCCGCCGACGCCCTCAAGATCATGGAGGCGCCGCTGCTCCGCTGGCTGTACGCGCGCCGCCGCCCCAACCAGTCCTTCAAGATCGCCTTCGACCAGGAGATCCAGCGGCTCTACGACGAGTGGGACAAGCTGGAGGCCAAGGTCGCCGACGGCACCGTGCTGCCCGCCGACGCCGCCGCCCACACCCGCGCCGCCCGCACCGCCGCCGGAGAACTCCCGCGCACCCTGAGCCACCCCCCGCCCCCTCCCGTACCGCACGCTCGCCTCGGTCATGGACGTCACCGCCGGCCACGACGAGCAGACCCTGCGGATCCTGACCGAACTCGACCCCGAGAACCCGGTCACCTCCCTCGACGAGGTCCGCCCGCGCCTCGACCGCGCCGAGAACTGGATCACCAACCAGGTCCCGGCCGACCAGCGCACCATCGTCCGCGACACCCCCGACACCGCACTCCTGGGCTCGCTCGACGACGACGGCCGCGAGTCCCTCCGGCTGCTCCTGGAGGGCCTCGACAGCCACTGGTCGCTCGACGGACTCACCACCCTCGTCTACGGCGTCCCGAAGGTCATGGCCGGCCTCGACCCCGACGCCAAGCCCACGCCCGAACTGAAGCTCGCCCAGCGCGCCTTCTTCGCCCTGCTCTACCAGCTCCTCGTCAGCCGCGAGACCGGCCCCCGCCTGCCCACCCTCCTCCTCGCCGTCGGCGCGGACCGGGTGCGGACCCTGCTCGGCGCCTGACCCGCCCCGGCCCGGGCAGCCTCCCGCGACCCGGGCCGAGCACGCGAAAAGGGCCGCCGCCCGGACACCGGGCGGCGGCCCTTCCCCGTACCCCCCGACGGATCAGGGAGTGCGGTACTCCTGCATGTCCCGCTGGATCTGCTGCTGCACCTCAGGGATCATCCGGTGGAGCAGCTCGGGGTTGCGGAGCTGCTCCAGGCCGTAGTGATCGGCCACCAGCCGCTCCAGCTCCCCGTTCTCCGGGAAGGCGTCGTTCTCCACCGCGTACGCCCAGGTCTGCTTGTAGACGACCTCGCGGAACTCCTCGACCTCCTGCGCATCCGGCTGCTCCGCCTGCTCCTCGACGTACTCGGGGTACTCGACGAACTCCTCCGGCCCCGGCGGCGGCACGTCCTCCGGGCCCAGCGGAACGGGCACCGGGATCGGCTCCAGACCGTCGACGATCTGCGGGTTGTACGAACCCTGGTAACCGTCCGGCCGCGCCTGACCGGCGAACCACGGGCTGCCCTCCGGCGCCTCGGGCGCCTCCGCCGCGTCGGGATGCGGCCGCGGACCCGGCGCCAGCTGCACGGGCTGCGGCGGCTGCTGGGCCGCCTGGAGCGGCTGGGGCTGCTGCGGAGGCTGCGGCAGCAGCGGCGAGGCGCCCTGCGGCTGCGCCGGCAGCACCGCCGGCTCGATGCCCGCCGCCGCGAGACCCGCCGGCGCCGTCTCCGCGAGCGGCACCCCGTACCGCGCGAGACGCAGCGGCATCAGCGCCTCCACCGGCGCCTTCCGCCGCCAGCTACGGCCGAAACGTGCCTGCAGACGCGCCTGGTAGATCAGCCGCTCCTGCTCCAGCTTGATCACCTGCTCGTAGGAGCGCAGCTCCCACAGCTTCATCCGGCGCCACAACCGGAACGTCGGCACCGGCGAGAGCAGCCAACGGGTGATCCGGACGCCCTCCATGTGCTTGTCCGCGGTGATGTCCGCGATCCGTCCCACCGCATGCCGGGCGGCCTCCACGGCCACCACGAACAGCACCGGGATCACCGCGTGCATCCCGACACCCAGCGGGTCCGGCCACGCGGCCGCGCCGTTGAACGCGATCGTCGCCGCGGTCAGCACCCACGCCGTCTGCCGCAGCAGCGGGAAGGGGATCCGCAGCCACGTCAGCAGCAGGTCCAGCGCGAGCAGCACGCAGATGCCCGCGTCGATGCCGATCGGGAAGAAGTAGGAGAAGGTGCCGAAGCCCTTCTGCACGGCGAGTTCGCGCACGGCGGCGTACGAACCCGCGAAACCGATCCCCGCGATGATCAGCGCACCGGCGATGACGAGGCCGATGAGTATTCGGTGTGTGCGTGTCAGCTGCATCGCGGCCACCCGCGATCCCCTCCCGTCAAACGACATCTCGCGCGCACAGACTGGCACATGTGCGCGAAGCCCGGCCCCCAGGGGAGGGACGGGCTCCGCATCGACGTGCCGCTCTGCGCCGGTTCGCCACGAGTTGTCGAGATTCACTCGCGTCCACTGCCGCCGTCTGCTCGCCGACGTCTGCCTGTTGGCGTCTGCCTGCCGGCGTCTTCAGGTCGGCGTCTGCTCGTCGGCTGCTACTTGTCGGCTGCTACTTGTTGGCGGCGGCGACCGCGGCCACCGCCTCCTTCGCCGCCTTCACCGCACCGCTCATCACCGTCTTGTCCGAGGGGGTCGGCGCGCCCGCGTAACCGGCGCCGTTGTACGAGAGCAGCACCAGGACATTGCCCGTGCGCGCCACGATCGAGCCGTAGACGAAGTCCTCGTTCGTCTTGCGCAACTCGTACGCCACGGACTTCGCCTCGTCACCGATCCCCGTCGCCGCGGCGGTGCGCACCTTCCTCGCCCCCGGCGTCTGCTCGATCTTGGCGAGCTCCTTCGCCAGGTTCTCCTGCGCCCGCTCCTGGCCGCTGCCGAGCGCGGCGTCCGACTCGTACCGGTAGAAGGAGATGTCCAGCCAGCGGTACTGCGAACCCTTCACGCCCTTGTCGTCCAGCCCGTTCCACGAGCAGCCGCTACGGCTGCCCAGGTCGCTGGAGACGGCCGGCGTGCCGTTCTTGGTCTTCGCCTTCGGCACGAGCGACGCCGTCGTCTTGGCGACGACCGCCTTGCACGCCGCGGGCAGCTTCGCGAACTTCGCCGGCTCGACCGTCTTCGTCGTCTGCGAGGGCGACGGCGTGGCGGAGGCCGACGCCGACCCCTTGTCCTTCGAACCCGCAGCGCCGGAGCCACCGTCGCCGGAGTCGGACGAGCAGCCGGCGACGACGAGCATCACCGGGACGGCGGCGCAGGCGAGTATGCGGGTGAGTCGCGGAGCTGTTCGCTGCATGGTTCCTTCAGTCGCTTGTCGTACGGTCCGGCCGGTACGCCGACACGTTACGTGGTGTCCGACCGCTCACGGAGCGGAGCCGAACGGCTACTCCTCCAGGCGTTCGGCGAGCAGCCGGGCCAGGTTCCGGGCCTTTTCCTGCAGCTCCATGCTGTCCGGGGCCTCGGCGGAACCGGTCGTCTGCTCCCGGTAGGAGACGGTCACGATGACGTTGGATGTGCGGAACACCACGCTCACGGCGCGCTGATGGCCGTTGGCGCCGACCGTCGTCAGGGCGTCGTCGAGGAAGGCGACGTTCCCGAGGCCTCCGAGGACGCGGGGTTCGAGGCCGGTGGGCGACGGATCGGACGGGGTGCCCGAGGGCGGCGCCGTGGCGCCGGGCGAGGGCTTGCCCGACGCGGTGTCATCGGCCGCGGTGGTGGCCTTGGCCGCGTCCGGGGCGTTCGGCGCGTCCGCGCCCCGGGCACCGTCCGCGGGCCGGCCGCTCGCCGACGGGGTCGCCGGAGGGGTCGCCGCGCCGGAGGGTGAGCCGGTCGCAGGCGGGGCGGTGGTCGGCGGCGCCGTCGGGGGCAGCGGGATGCCCGCCGCGAGCTGCTTACGGGCGTACACCTCCTGCGCCCGGTCGTCGTCGCTGACCGCCGAGTCGTACGAGACCACCCGCTCGATGTCGAGGACGAGCCGGTGCGAGATGTCCGGGGTGTCGGCCTTCCAGGTGCAGCCGACCCGGCGGTCGGTGTCGTAGGTCACCGCGGTGGTGCCGCGGTACGCCTTGTCCCGTTCGGCGTCGGCGAGGGCGGCCGCACCCGGGAGCAGGTCCTTGAGCGTGGCCTGGGGGACGGCGCCGCAGGGCTCGAAGAGCGTGCGGTAGCGGCCCGGGGGTGCCACGGGCACGGCGGGGCCGGCCTTGGCGTCCACCGTGACGTCGTCGGCGGGGGTGCTGCCCGAGCAGCCCGTGAGGCCGATTCCGAGGCCGAGGCCGAGTGCGAGGACGACGGCGGTGCGAGCCGTGGACCCGGTGCGGCCGGGGCTGTACCTCTTACGGTGCACGCTCCCAGGCTCCCTTCTCCCGAGGTCTTTCCCGAAAACTGTTTGCCGCGCGAACCCGGCCGATGGACACAATGTCTATCGCACACGCAGCTGTTGATGCCGGTCCGCTGTCACCTGTACGGGCTTTGGCGCCGGTTTTTGCGTTATCAGACTTTCCAGGGGGATCGAGGGGTTATGTCGTACGTAGAGGTACCTGGGGCGAACGTACCCATTCGGATGTGGGCCGACCCCGCCACGGTGGAGGGCGGTGCCATGCAGCAGCTGCAGAACGTGGCGACGCTGCCGTGGATCAAGGGCCTCGCCGTCATGCCCGACGTGCACTACGGCAAGGGCGCCACGGTCGGTTCCGTGATCGCCATGCAGGGCGCGGTCTGTCCGGCGGCGGTCGGTGTGGACATCGGCTGCGGCATGTCGGCGGTGAAGTCCTCGCTGACGGCGAACGATCTGCCGGGTGACCTGTCACGGCTCCGGTCGAAGATCGAGCAGGCGATCCCGGTCGGCCGAGGCCTGCACCGCTCGGAGGTGGACCCGGCACGGCTCTACCAGTTCCCGACCGCGGGGTGGGGCGACTTCTGGTCGCGGTTCGACGGGGTGGCGGATGCGGTCAAGTTCCGTCAGGAACGGGCGCGACAGCAGATGGGAACGCTCGGAAGTGGTAATCACATGATCGAAGTCTGCCTTGATGGGTCAGGTTCGGTCTGGCTGATGCTTCACTCGGGCTCCCGCAACATCGGCAAGGAACTCGCCGAACACCACATCGGCATCGCCCAGAAGCTCCCCCACAACCAGGGCTTGGTCGACCGGGACCTGGCGGTGTTCGTCTCCGACACGCCGCAGATGGCGGACTACCGCAACGATCTGTACTGGGCTCAGGAGTACGCGAAGTACAACCGCGCGATCATGATGGCGCTCCTGAAGGAAGTGATCCGCAAGGAGTTCCGGAAGGCGAAGGTGTCCTTCGAGACCGAGATCTCCTGCCACCACAACTACGTGGCGGAGGAGCGGTACGAGGGCATGGACCTGCTCGTCACGCGGAAGGGTGCGATCCGGGCCGGCCGTGGGGACTTCGGGATCATCCCGGGGTCGATGGGCACCAGCTCGTACATCGTGAAGGGGCTCGGCAACGAGAGGGCCTTCAACTCCGCCTCGCACGGCGCGGGGCGCAGGATGAGCCGGAGCGCGGCGAAGCGGCGCTTCACGGTGCGTGACCTCGAAGAGCAGACACGCGGCGTCGAGTGCCGGAAGGACTCCGGCGTCGTGGACGAGATCCCGGGCGCCTACAAGCCGATCGAGCAGGTCATGGCGCAGCAGCAGGACCTCGTCGAGGTGGTTGCCAAGCTGAAGCAGTTCATCTGCATCAAGGGCTGAGGCTCGGCAGTGGAGCGATAGAAGGGCCCCGGCACGACGTGCCGGGGCCCTTCAGACATGGGCAGGGCACCCTCTAGGGGGTCGCGGACGTCCCGATGCCGTTGACCAAGCGCCAACGACGCACCTGGCAGCTGCTCTGGGAGCGGCCCAGCTCTGCGGCGGCGTGAGCCAGGGTGGTGCCGCGAGGAGGATGCGCGCGGACGATCTGGAGGTCCCGCACGTCGATCTCGGCGGTCAGCCTGCCCTGCTGGCGGGTCCCGGCGAGACAGGTAGGACGCCCCTCGGCAGGGATTGCACTCCCGGCCGAGGGTCTCACCAGAAGGAAGAAGCAACTTCCCCGTATGGAGTTGTCCTCGACGCCAGGGCGCGCGTGCGGCTGTCGTTCGGGGGATCCAGGTGGTTCACCCGAACGTGGCGCCGCGGTGTCAGAGTTCGCGGTGGATCTTGGTGTTGGAGGCCTGGGCGCGGGGGCGGACCACCAGGAGGTCGATGTTGACGTGCGGGGGACGGGTGCAGGCCCAGGTGATGGTGTCGGCCACGTCGTCCGCGGTGAGGGGTTCGGCCACGCCGGCGTAGACCTTGGCGGCCTTCTCGGTGTCGCCGCGGAAGCGGGTGGTGGCGAACTCGTCGGTCCTGACCATGCCGGGGGCGACCTCGATGACGCGGACCGGGGTGCCGACGATCTCCAGGCGGAGGGTCTCGGCGAGCACGCGGGCGCCGTTCTTCGCGGCGACGTAGCCCGCGCCGCCCTCGTAGGTGGAGTGGCCGGCGGTGGAGGAGAGGACGACGACGGTGCCGTCGCCGCTCGCGGTGAGGGCCGGGAGCAGGGCCTGGGTCACGTTCAGCGTGCCGATGACGTTGACCTCGTACATCTGGCGCCAGTCGGCCGGGTCGCCGGTGGCGACGGGGTCGGCGCCGAGGGCGCCGCCGGCGTTGTTGACGAGGACGGCGAGGCTCTGGAAGGCCGTGGCGAACTCGTCGACGGCGGCGCGGTCGGTGACGTCGAGGGCGTAGGCGGTGGCCTGGTGGCCGGCTTCGTTGATCTCGGCGGCCAGGTCCTCGATGCGGTCCTTGCGGCGGGCGGTGAGGACCACGCGGTAGCCGGCGGCGGCGAGCTGCCTGGCCGTGGCGGCGCCGATTCCGCTGCTCGCTCCGGTGATGACGGCGATGGGGTGACCGGGGGCAGTCATGACGTCGTGCTCCTCGCGCAGGTGGTCGATTATGTCGATCGCCCGGCCAGGATAGGCGGCCCTGATCCCGGAGGGCGTGGGAGGCGGATGGGGTGAGTGGGATGGGCCTGATCCCGGAGGGCGTGGGAGGCGGATGGGGTGAGTGGGATGGG
>NZ_RDBH01000139.1:13623-22939 GCF_008042145.1 Streptomyces sp. adm13(2018) | reverse complement strand
GTGCGGACCGGGGCGGCGACGTCCCTTCCCGCCCCGCCGGGACCGGCCGCGACCGGCTTCACCGCGGCACCCTTCCCACCGCCTCCCGCCCCACCGACTCGTCTGCGTACCTCGGTCCACCCGATCATGTGCCTGCCCCTCTTCCGTACGACCGCCTTCGGACGGAGCCCGCGTACCCGCGACCCCCCGGCTGTATGCCCCGGCGGGCACCGTCGGGCACGCGTTTCGGCAGCCGTCGGGCACGCGTTTCGGCACACGCTTCCCAGGCGCCCCAACCCGTCCCGCCATGCCGAGAGTTGGGAATGGGAGGCCTCGACGCGGGCACGAGGCGAGCATGGGACACGACACCGAGATCAGACCTTCGCCCACCGACGACCGGACGGACCGGCCCGAGAAGCGCACCCGGGGAAGATGGCGGGTCGTCATCGTCGCCCTGATCGTGATCGCCGTCGCCCTCATGCTGATCGGCCAGTTCTTCCGGCTCCCCGGCCTGGACGTCTTCGGGACCCGGGTGCAGGACCGGACCGGGCCGGCCGTCCTGAAGTCCGTCCAGGACCTCAGCCGGTACGAGGGCGCCGCGGGCACCTACCAGGTGGTGGTCGACCTGGAGCGCGACGCGCGGTTCCTGCCGGACGCGATCCGCGGCACCCGGACCCTCTACGTGGCCAACGGCAGCGTCGGTGCCTACGTCGAACTGGGCGGCCTCGGTGACGAGGCCGTGACGGTCGACACGGACCGGAACCAGGCCACCCTGCGCCTGCCGCACGCCCGGCTGGGCGCCCCGGCGCTCGACCCGAAGCGTTCGTACGCCGTCTCCAAGCAGCGCGGACTGCTCGACCGTCTCGGCGACCTGTTCTCCGACAACCCGTCGAGCGAGCAGGCGGTCAACGTCCTCGCCACGCAGCGGATCGGCGACGCCGCCCGCGAGTCCGGGCTGACGGCCCGGGCGGAGAAGAACACGACCGAGATGCTGGAGAAGCTCCTGCGCGGCCTCGGCTTCGAGCAGGTCACGGTCGTCTACTCGTGAACGGCTCCCCCGCGGGGCCGCCCGCTGGACTCGGAAGGAATCCCTGGTGACGGTCGTGCTGATGATGGTGTTCGGGGTGGGCGTGGCGATGGCGTGGTGGAGCGTCACGCCCGTCCGCGCCGGCGTGCGCAGGGGAGCCCGGTGAGTCCTGYTGGCCGGTGCCGGCCGACGGCACCCCGGCCCACACCGCCTCCCCCGACCTGCGGCCCCCCTCTGCGCGGGACGCCGCCGTACGGCCGGCCGCTCCCGCACTCGGTCCGCGCGAACGGCTCGGTCCGCCCGCCCCGTGCCCGCGGTACGGGGCGCCGCGCCGCGCTCCCGGACGGACCCTCCCGTACCCCCTCCCGTACCCCGGCCGGGACCTGCGGTTAACCTGCTGGTCGGGGGCGTGGCGGCCCGGTCACGCGCCGGAACGACCGACCACGACGAGAAGAGCCACCATGAGCACCACCGCCCGCGCGACCACGCAGCACGAGGACGACCGGGTCCGCGTCACCCGCTGGGACTTCGAACCCGGCCAGTCGACCGGCACGCACGTGCACGCCTATGACTACGTCGTCGTCCCGGTCACCGACGGGCAGACGCGGGTGATCACCCCGGACGGGAGCAGCACCGTCTCGGAGCTCAGGGCCGGCGAGTCCTACGCCAGGCCCGCCGGCGGCGAACACGAGGTCGTCAACGCCGGCACCGAGCCGCTCTCCTTCGTCGAGATCGAGCTCAAGTAGCCCCTCCCATGCGGGCGGTTCCGCATCGAGGGGCCCGTGCGGAAGTACTTCGCCCCGGCTTCGGGGGCTTCGGTCCGGGGACTTCCGGGTGAGCGCCTCCGCACGCCGCTCACCCACACCCGGTGCCTTCGCCGCCTCAGAGCAGGTCGCGACGGCCGTCGTCGACGACCGTCGGCGCGACGGGCGGGACGACCATCCGGCGGCGGCGAAGGACGCTGACGTAGACGGCGGTCCCGAGGAAGCCGACCGCCATCAGGATCAGACCGACCAGATCGAGGTTCACCGCCTCCAGCTCCCAGTCGGTCGCGAAGGTGAGAACGGCGCCGACGCCGATCATGATGATGAATATTCCCATGCCCATGACTGCTTCCTCCCACGCGGGTTGATAAGCGTCCGGGTACCCGCGTCCGGGTGGATCATTCCGCTCCCCGTGGCCGCGGTCGCCTCGCCCGCGCCTCCTGACGTATCGCCAGAACCTCAGCTTCCAGGGCCCCGTGGCGAACAGAACCCCGAACAGGGGTCGTACGGAGGTGTGGAACGCTCACGACGGGCAACACGGAGTGACAGGACGCGAAGACCGCGGCTCTCGCCCCCGAGAAGCGCCCGGCCCCGGCAGGGGACGGGGCAGGGTGCGAGCAGCCGCACCGCATGAAGCTCTTCGACTGCTACCTGGCGTTCTTCCGACAGGCGGCGCCCGCTGGGACGCCGCACCGTGACGATCCGAGGAGTCCCCCATGACCGCACTGCTGGCCCGTATCAAGCGTTTCGCCCACAGCCCCCAGGGCCGCAACGCGGCGGCGTCCGTCCGCCGCGCCGCGGCCGACCCCCGCAGGCGCAGCCAGGCCCAGCGCCTCCTCCGCAAGCTGCGCGGCCACCGCTGACGCCCGTTCCCCCGGCCCGACGGGCCGCCCTCGCACGACGCCCCGCGCCACGATCGGCGCGGGGCGTCGGCGTGTGTGTGGGCGGGCCGCCCGTGCCCGCCAGCGACCGCGCGGCACTCCTCCGCCGCTGTCGGAGGCACGTCGTACTCTTCCCCGAGTCCGACTGCTTCCCGGGAGATTCGCCGTGTCCGTCCACGCTCGGCTCCGTGCCACCGTCCCCGCCCCTCTGCCCGTGTCGCAGGCCGGGCCCCCGGAGATCACGGGTCCGCCGGGGCGGCGGATGCTCGTCCAGCGCAGTGACGGCGAGGTCGTGGCCCAGCCGCTGGACGAGGACTTCGCCCCGCGCGGGGCGGGCGTCCGCTTCCCCGCGCCGTGGCCCCGCCGTCGCGGGACCTGGGAGGTGGCGCCGGACGCGAGCCTGGCCGTCTTCGCCGGAGTGCACTCGGTGCGCGCGGTGGAACCGTCGGGGGCGACCCGCTGGGAGGTCCGCCACGGCTGCTGGTACGGCGCCTGCCGGGAGTTGCACACCTCGTACGAGACGTACGCGGAGCGGCCGGACCACCGGTACCCCGAGAGCGGTTCGGTCGGGTTCTCCGCGGACGGCCGGCTCGTCTGGGCGCACGTACGCGGTCCGCTGCCCGAGGGCGAGTCGAGTCCCGAGACGGCCGACGAATGGCTGGTCGTCGACGCCGGGAGCGGCCGGGTGCTCGGTCGGGCGGACGCGGAGGCGGTCGCGGCCGGCAGCTTCCATCTCCCCCACCCGACCGATCCCGGTCAGATGGGGCTGAGCATCGGCGAGGGGCAGGACGGCGCGCCGCTGCGCTGGGGCCGCTGGGACGGGACGGAGCTGACGGTGGACCGCCTGGAGGAGGATCAGTGCCTGCTGGGCCTCAGTCCCTCCGGCGACCGGCTCATGACCGTCTCCCACGACCAGGACTCCCTCGCCGTGCGGAACTCCGGCGGCGCGGTCGTGGACGCGCTGGACTGGGACGCCGGGACGGTGATCCCCCGGCACCCGGACGCTCAGGCCGAGGGCGACGAGGACGAGGGCGAGGTGGAGCGCTGCTGGGACTGGGCCGGCGGCTTCCTCGACGAGACGACGCTGGTCGCCTCGACCACCGAGTGCGACGAGGAGTGGGGGCGGGGCCGGCACTGGCTGGTCGCCGCGTCGGGTGCGCGCGCCGTCGTCCCGATCACGTACCCCTCGCAGGTCAACGGCATACCGACGGCCCTGGGAGGCGGCGTCTGGTCGACGCCGTCGGACGCGTGCGACGTCCTTCACGTCTGGGAACCCGGTGGACGCGACGACGTCGACGGGCTGGACGGCTGATCCCACCGGTGGACCAGGCTCGTGCGGCGACGGCTTCCGCCGCCCGCCCGGGGACGCCTCGGCCGGAGGG
The DNA here is from genome assembly GCF_008042145.1 of Streptomyces sp. adm13(2018). Classification (GTDB taxonomy): domain Bacteria; phylum Actinomycetota; class Actinomycetes; order Streptomycetales; family Streptomycetaceae; genus Streptomyces. The sequence goes on along the minus strand of NZ_RDBH01000139.1, from coordinate 18,906 downwards.
CGCCCGGCCCCTCGCGGGTCCGCGGGCGGTCGGCTTGCGGGGCGGCGGTGACGGTCGCATAGTCCGAGGTATGGACGCGCGCGAGGCGGCGCTCCGACAGGCGTACGCGCATGCTGTCCGGTGGCTGGCGAGCCTGCCGGACCGCCGGATTCCCGCCCGGGCGTCGGTCGACGAGATCGTGGGCGCGCTCGGCACCGAGCTTCCCGCCGGTCCGGGCGAGCCCGCCGAGGTCGTCGACCTGCTGGCCACGGCCTGCGAGCCGGGCCTCACCGCCTTCCCCGCCGGCCGCTTCTTCGGCTTCGTGGTCGGCGGCACCGAACCGGCCGCGCTCGCCGTCGACTGGCTGGTGAGCGCCTGGGACCAGAACGCCGTGATGCGTACGGTGTCCCCCGCGTACACGGCTGCGGAGGAGATCGCCGGGGATTGGCTGCTCGATCTGCTGGGCCTTCCCGCGGAGAGCTCCGTCGGCTTCACCACGGGCGCGACGATGGCGAACTTCACCTGTCTCGCCGCCGCGCGGGACACCGTCCTGCGGGCCGCCGGCCGGAACGTCGCCCTCGACGGCCTCGTGGGCGGCCCGCGGGTGCGGGTCGTCGCCGGTGAGTCCCGGCACATGGCGGTCGACCTGGCCCTGCGGTATCTCGGGCTGGGGCGGCCCGAGCCGGTGGCGGCGGACGACCAGGGGCGCATGGATCCGGAGGCCCTGCGGACGGTTCTGGCGGCGGGCGACCGGAGTCCCACCATCGTGGTCCTCCAGGCCGGGGACATCCACTCCGGTGCCTTCGACCCCTTCGTCCCGTGCGTCCGTGCGGCGCGCGAGGCGGACGCGTGGGTCCACGTCGACGGCGCCTTCGGCCTGTGGGCGGCCGCCGCACCGCGTCGGGCCATCCTGACGGCGGGCTGCGCGGAGGCGGACTCCTGGGCGACGGACGCCCACAAGACGTTGAACGTCCCGTACGACTGCGGACTCGCGATCGTGCGCGACGCGTCCGCGGTGCGGGCGGCGATGGGTCAGCGCGGGGACTACCTCATCCAGCACGAGCACGGCGATCCCATCGACAAGGTGCCCGAACTCTCGCGTCGTGGAAGGGCGTTCACCGTGTGGGCGGCCCTCAGGTCGCTCGGCCGTTCCGGTGTGTCCGAGCTCGTCGAGCGGCTGTGCCGGCACGCCTCGGCGTTCGCCGCCGGCCTCGCCGACATCGAGGGCGCGACCGTGCTCAACGAGGTCGCGTTCACCCAGGTCTGCGCCTCGTTCGGAAGCGACGCACGAACCGACCGGATCCTCGCCCGACTGCTCGACGACGGCACGGCGTGGATCAGCGGCTCCACCTGGCGGGGCAGACGCGTCATGCGGATCTCGGTGAGCAACTGGTCGACCACGGACGAGGACGTGACCCGCACCCTGGCCGCGATCCGCCGCGCGGCGGCCGCGACCGTCCGGGAGGGGATTCAGTAGCCCGACGTCCGGCACCGGTGCTCGGCGCTCCTCCGCGCGGGCTCCGTCATCTTCCGTCAGGGGGCGCCGGTGGGCCGTCGGCGACGTCGACGGCCCACCGGGTGCTCACCTGTTCACGTCGTGACGGGTGAACCCGAAGGCCACCACGCCGTCGGTGTCCTCCGCCGGTGTCCTGTCGAGTCGCCGGAATCCGGCCTTCTCCAGGACGCGTACGGATGCCGGGTTCGCCAGTTCCACGGTCGCCGCCACGGTGTGGACGTCGGGCGCGGCCAGGGCGAAGGCGGCGAGCGCGCGGGTGGCTTCGGTGGCATAGCCCTCGCCTCGGCGCGAGGCGACGACTCCGTAGCCGATCTCGACGACACCCTCGGCGGGTGGCCAGAACAGGCCGATCGAGCCCACGACGGAGCCGCCGGCCCGCTCGACGATCAGCCGGTGCCCGTAGGCGCCGAGCCAGGCCGGATGGTCGCCGAGGAGGCCCGCGATGACGCCGTCGCCTTCGGCGGGAAAGTCGGCGGCCCAGTCGGCCGGCCGGGGGTGGCCGTCGGCGTCGACGACGGCGAGGGCTTCGGCGGCGGTCCAGGTGCGCAGGACGAGCCGCTCGGTGAACAGCTGGGTGAGGTCCCCGGAATGGGACGAATGCACGTGTGACTCCAGATCATGGGAACGATCCGGACCGCGTCGTCGCGGCACATCGTGTCAGGACGCGATCCGGAGGAGGGCATGACGAGTGGGGCCGCCGACGGCCATATTCATCAACCCCCTGGTTCCGCGATCGTGTTCGCGTGTTCCCACGCCGAGCCGACGGTAGCAGAGAGGTCCACCGAGGCCGGGGCCGATGCTCGGTCGCCGGCAGGGGGTGGTCCGGCGCGCACCGGGCCGGGAATCGTGCGCAGCATGATCGGCGGAATCCACCCGGGCGGGAACGGGCCCCACATCCGTCGGTGCACCGGAGACCCGCCGGGAACACCGCCCGCGGCGGGTGTCCTCATTGTTTGCTGTCGCCCCTTGTGTCGCCGGTGGTACGACCAGGTCACCGCCGCCAGGAGCGGGCCCCAGAGCAGGAGTGCCGCGTACGCGGCGAGAAGAAGGGCTTCGCCGCCCGAGAAGCCGGGGTCCGGGCTCCCGGAGGCCAGCAGTCCGCACGGCCCAGCGCGGGGGCGGCGGGACGGGCAGCGCGCCGGAATCGGGTGGGGCGGGGACCGTTGTCGTCATGAGGAGAACCTCTCGCACCCGCCCGGCACGTCACGCTTCGAGACGATCCGCCWCCACCGCGCGGGGGAGACCGACGGCACCGCCATGAGCGATCCGGCCCGGGAGGAGGCACATATGCCCGGGAACGACCGAAGGGCCGTTTCAGATCGCTCTGAAACGGCCCTTCGGTCTACGACTTCGAAAAGTCGGGACGACAGGATTTGAACCTGCGACCCCTTGACCCCCAGTCAAGTGCGCTACCAAGCTGCGCCACGTCCCGGTGCCCGTCTGACCTGGGGTTTCCCCCGGCTGGACGCGCATGAGAACAATACCGCACTTTCCCTGGTGGTCACGAATCCCTTTCCCCGGCGCCCCGGGGCGGGCGTGTGAGCGGTGGCGGTCGCTCTCAGCGCCGGGCGTCCTCGCGGCGACCGATCTCCTCCATCAGCTCGGCCGCCATCGCCTTGATCGTCTCCAGCCCGGCCCTCCCCCACGGCCGGACGTCGGTGTCGACCACGCAGACGGTGCCGAGCGCGACGCCGGTGCGGTCGACGAGCGGCGCCCCCAGGGAGGAGCGGATGCCGATCTCGTCCACGACCGGGTTGCCGGCGAAGCGCGGGTAGTCGTAGACGTCCTCCAGGACGAGGGCCCTGCGGCGCACCACGACGTGCGGGCAGTAGCCGTGGTCGCGGGCCAGGGAGCGGGCGACGGCGCCGACGCCCGGGGCGACGGGGCCGGGCGCGGCCGAGGGGGTGTGCAGTCCGGCGAAGAACTGCCGTTCCTCGTCGATGAAGTTGACCATCGACACCGGGGCTCCGGTCGTCTCCGCGAGGCGCTGGGCGAAGGCGTCGAAGGCCGGTTCGTGCCGCTGTCCGAGGCCGAGTGCGCGCAGCCGCCGCGCGCGGTCCGGCGCGTCCTTGTCGACGGGCGTCAGCAGGAGGTGGCCGACGGGGTCGTACGTCATGGCGTGCCTCCGTGGCGGGGCGCGACGGCCGGGACGGCGGTGAGGAGGTACTGGACGAGGGTGAGCAGGGTCTGGATGCCGGAGCTGGACACGCGGGCGTCGCAGAGGACGACCGGTACGTCGGGTGTGAGGTCGAGGGCGGTCCGTACCTCGTCCGCCTCGTAGCGGAAGGAGCCGTCGAACTCGTTGACGGCGACGACGAACCGGATGCCCCGCCGTTCGAAGAAGTCCACGGCCGAGAAGCACTCCTGGAGCCGGCGGGTGTCGGCCAGGACGACCGCCCCGAGCGCGCCCTCGGAGAGCTGGTCCCACATGAACCAGAAGCGTTCCTGACCGGGGCTGCCGAAGAGGTACAGGACGTGGCGGTCGTCGAGCGTGATGCGGCCGAAGTCCATGGCCACGGTGGTCGTGGTCTTGGACTCGACGCCTTCCAGGCTGTCGGTGCCGACGCTGACCGAGGTCAGGAGTTCCTCGGTGCTGAGCGGTGCGATCTCGCTGACCGCGCCCACGAACGTGGTCTTCCCCACGCCGAAGCCGCCTGCCACCAGGATCTTGAGCGCGGTGGGGAAGGAGTCGTTCGCGAGAGGGCGGTCAGAGCCGCTGTCGTAGGCCATGGAGCACTGCCTCCAGCAGGGAACGGTCGGTCGGGTGGGTGTGGAAACGGGGGGCGCGGGCCGTGAGCGCCCCGCAGTCCACGAGGTCGGCGAGCAGCACCTTGGTGACGCCTGCGGGCAGCCGCAGATGGGCGGCGACCTCCGCAACCGAGGTGGGTCCGGAGCAGAGCCCGAGGGCCAGACCGTGCTCCGGGCCGAGGTGGGCCTGGGGGGACGCGCCGGTCGCCATCACCATGGACAGCAGGTCCAGTGCGGCGGTCGGCTCGGTCCGGCCGCCGCTGACGGTGTACGGGCGGACGAGCCGGCCGGCCGCGTCGTCGAGCCAGGGACCTTCCGCGGCGGAGGTCGTGTTCACCGGCCGGTGCCGCCCGCGGCGTCGGCCGGCTGCCGGGCGGGGGTGACCAGGTAGGGCCGGACGCTCTTGACGAGCATCGCCATCTCGTAGCCGAGGACGGCGGCGTCCGCCTCGCGGCCGGCCAGGACCGCGAGGCAGGTGCCCGAGCCTGCCGTGGACACGAACAGCAGGGTGGAGTCGAGCTCCACGACGACCTGGCGGACCTCGCCGCCGTCGCCGAACCGGGCGCCGGCGCTGCGGCCGAGGGAGTACAGGCCGGAGGCGAGGGCCGCCATGTGGTCGGCGGCGTCGGGGTCGAGGCCGTGGACGGACTTGACGAGGCCGTCGGCGGAGAGCAGCACGGCGTTGCGGGTGTGGGGGACGCGCTGGACCAGTCCGCCCAGCAGCCAGTCGAGGTCGGAGGAATGGCCAGTGGGCGCATTGCTCGCCATGGTGTCTACTCCTTGTGCGCGTCGCCCGGACGCTGCGGCTCGTGGGGGGCGGATCGGGATTCGGCGAGGCCGACGCCGCGCTGGAAGGCGGCCATCAGGCCGGGGTCGTGCAGGGCGTGCTCCTCGGTCCCGCGGGCCGCGGGCTCGTCGCGCAGCTGGGGGACGAGGTGCTCCTGGGCGCGCCGTGTGGGGAGTACGGGGCGTCCGCCGGCCTCGGGGGCCGGTGGGAACGGCGGGAGCGGTGACAGGAGGTCGGCGGYCGCCCCGTACTC
>NZ_RDBH01000139.1:11483-13523 GCF_008042145.1 Streptomyces sp. adm13(2018) | reverse complement strand
CGCGGCGAGCACGCACAGGACAGCGGGCAGCGCGAGCGCGGTCCACGCTCGGCGACGAGAGGTGCGGCGAGGCAGGCTCACACGGGCTCCTTGGGGCGTAGAGGCGGTGACCGGACACGCCCGGCACCTGCGGATCGCATGCGGATCGATCGCCGATCGCAGGAATCGAGCGGTCATCCTAGCGAAGGAATCAAGCCATCCCCTTCGGCGCTCACGTCCCGGTCATCCGCAGGTCGGGAAACGCCCGAAGGGTGTGGCGACTTGGCGCATGATCTGTGGCCTTTTTGTGCAGAGTGGGAGACCGCTGAAGCGTAGAGCGGACCGTATCGCACGACCCGAATCAGTTGGTGTGTGATGTGCACATTTGACATGATCCGATCGAATCTCGTGACCGGATCGGTATGTCAACGGGCGTTTCCCGACCTGCGGATGACCGGGACGTGAGCGCCGAAGGGGATGGCTTGATTCCTTCGCTAGGATGACCGCTCGATTCCTGCGATCGGCGATCGATCCGCATGCGATCCGCAGGTGCCGGGCGTGTCCGGTCACCGCCTCTACGCCCCAAGGAGCCCGTGTGAGCCTGCCTCGCCGCACCTCTCGTCGCCGAGCGTGGACCGCGCTCGCGCTGCCCGCTGTCCTGTGCGTGCTCGCCGCGTGCTCCGCCGACCCGGCGACCGGCGGAAGCGCCGACGCCGCCGGGGGCGCGCCCACGCGGGAGGCGACGCCGACGCCGACCGGACCGCCGGGGACCCTGTTCGACGACTTCGACTACACGGGCGCCGACGACCCCTCACTCGCCGCGAACGGCTGGGAGATCCGTACCGGCGGGGGCGGCCCGGGGGTCAGGGACACCTGGAGCGCGGACGGCGCCGCCTTCCCCTCCGACGCGGCGGCCCAGGGGGGCAAGGTCCTCCGGCTGCGCTCCTCCACGGACGGCACCGCGCAGGGCACGACGCAGACCGAGGTGCAGACGACGGGCCGGAAGTTCCTCAACGGGACCTACGCGGCCCGGATCCACCTCAGCGACCGGCCCACGAGCGGACGCAACGGCGACCACGTCGTCCAGACCTTCTTCCCGATCTCGTCCTCGGACTCCTCGGAGAACTACAGCGAACTCGACTTCGAGTACCTGCCGAACGGCGGCTGGGGTTCGGTGGGTCCGCGGCTGGACAACGTCAGCTGGTACAAGGCCGACCCGCCGGACCGGGTCCACAAGACCCAGAAGCGGCGCCTCGGGGGATGGCACACCATGGTGATCACCGCGACGGACGCGAAGGTCGTCTACTCCCTCGACGGGGAGGAGCTGTTCACCAGCTCCGGCAAGTACGTCGCGCGCGACCGGATGGACATCCACTTCAGCAACTGGCTCATCGACCTCCCCTTCACGGGCGATCAGCGCACCTGGGACATGAAGGTCGACTGGGTCTACCACAAGGCCGACGAGGCGGTCACACCGGCGGACGTCCAGCAGACGGTGGACGGCTTCCACGCCGAGGGCACCACCCACGTGGACACGATCCCGAAGCCGTGACACCACCCCACGGCCGCGCCTCCGCAAGCGGGGGCGCGGCCGTGGGGGCTTGTTCGTTCGGCCGGGGCCGGCCGTGTTCCCTGAAACGATCGAGGGGCCGTTTCAGATTGCTCTGAAACGGCCCCTCGATGCGACTCCTCAGAGTCGGGACGACAGGATTTGAACCTGCGACCCCTTGACCCCCAGTCAAGTGCGCTACCAAGCTGCGCCACGTCCCGATGCGCGTCTCCGTGGGGTTGCCCCCGTGGCGTCGTGCAGGGAAAACACTACCTCACTCCGCCGGGTGGGTTGACGCACGGGCTGTCACCGCGCCGCGTGTGGCCAGGGATGTTGCGCGGGGCGGGCGACAATGGACGGGTGAAGCGGACAGCCGGTGGGCGGCGTGCGTGAGCCCCACGGCGAGCTGGGCGAGCCCCTGCCACAGGTCGCGCTCCGACGCGGGCCCGGACTTCCAGGCGTCCTCGAAGACCTCGTGCGCGTGGAACGGCATCCCGGCGTCCAGCAGCCGC
>NZ_RDBH01000139.1:0-11383 GCF_008042145.1 Streptomyces sp. adm13(2018) | reverse complement strand
GTACCCCTCGGCCGCCTCGACGACCGCCTTGACCTCCTCGCCCCAGTCGGCGTGCGGGATGCCGAAGGCGGCGGCGTCGGCGACGGCGGGGTGGGCGAGGAGGGCGGCCTCGATCTCGGCGGGGTAGATGTTGACCCCACCCGAGATGATCATGTCGATCTTCCGGTCACGCAGGAAGAGGTAGCCGTCCTCGTCGAGGAGGCCGAGGTCCCCGACGGTGAAGAAGTCGCCGATGCGGTTCTTCGCGGTCTTCGCCTCGTCCTTGTGGTAATGGAACCCGCCGGTGTTCATCTTCAGGTAGACGGTGCCGAGTTCGCCGGGCGGCAGCCGGACGCCGTCGTCGTCGAAGACGGCGAGTTCGCTGATGGGCCAGGCCCGGCCGACCGTGCCGGGCTTCTTCAGCCACTCCTCGGCGGTGGCGAAGGCCCCGCCGCCCTCACTCGCGGCGTAGTACTCCTCCACGCACCGCCCCCACCAGTCGATCATCGCCCGCTTGACGTGTTCGGGGCACGGCGCGGCGCCGTGGATGGCGTGGCGCATGGAGGAGACGTCGTAGCGGTTCCGTACCTCCTCGGGCAGTGCGAGCAGGCGGTGGAACTGGGTGGGGACCATGTGCGTGTGGGTGCAGGCGTGGCGGTCGATGAGCCGGAGCATCTCCTCCGGCGTCCATCGGTCCATGAGGACCAGGGGGTGCCCGATGTGCAGGGCCGCGGCGGCGAACTGGAGTACCGCCGTGTGGTAGAGCGGCGAGCAGACGAGGTGGACGTTCCCGTCGGCCGGCCGGATGCCGAAGATGCCGAGGAAGCCGCCGAGGTGGGTCTCCTCGGGGAGCTTCCCGGGGAGCGGGCGGCGGATGCCCCGGGGCCGTCCGGTGGTGCCGGAGGTGTAGTTCATGACCCAGCCGAGGGTGCGGCCGGCGGGCGGCGCCTCGTCCTGGCCGTCGAGCAGCGCGGCGTACGGGCGGAAGCCGGGGACCGTACCGACGGCGTACCGGTGGGTGGCGGGGAGCCCGGCCTCGTCGGCGGCGGGGATCACGGCCTCGGAGAACCGCTCGTGGGCGATGAGGACCTTGGCGCCGGAGTCGGCGACGATCCAGGCGATCTCGTGGGCGACGAAGTGGTGGTTGACCGGGACGAGATAGAACCCGGCCTGACCGGCGGCGAGATGGGCGGTGAGGAACTCCGGGCCGTTGGGCAGGACGACGGCGAACGCGTCCCCGCGCTCCAGGCCCGCCGCCCGCAGACCGTGGACCAGCCGGTTGGCCTCGGCGTGGAGGCGGCCCGCGGTCCACTCCTCGCCGTCGGGCGCGACGAGGACCGTGCGGCCGGGGTCGGCGGTGGCCTGGGCCCAGAATCCGGTGGCTGCGGCTGACTGGCTCATGACTCGCTCCGTCCGGCGATGCGGTTGACGCGGTCGACGGCCTTCTCGAAGCCGCGGGTGAGCTCGTCCACGACCTGCTGGACGCTGCGCTCGGAGTTCATCCGGCCGACGATCTGGCCGACGGGGGTACCGAGGAGGGGGCCCACCTCGTACCGCTGGATACGGGAGACGGCCTCGGCGACGAGCAGCCCCTGGAGCGGCATGGGGAGCGGGCCGGGGCCCGCCGGGTCGTCCCAGGCGTCGGTCCACTCGGTGCGGAGCTGGCGGGCCGGTTTGCCGGTCAGGGCGCGGGAGCGGACGGTGTCGCCGGATCCGGCGGCGAGGAGCTTGGCGGTGAGGGCGCGGGAGTGCAGCTCGGCCTCGGTGGTGGTGAGCCAGATCGAGCCGAGCCAGACGCCCTGGGCGCCGAGGGCGAGGCCGGCGGCGATCTGCTCGCCGCTGCCGATGCCGCCGGCGGCGAGGACCGGCAGCGGGGACACGGCGTCGACGACCTCGGGGGTGAGCACCATGGAGGCGATCTCTCCGGTGTGGCCGCCGGCCTCGTAGCCCTGGGCCACGACGACGTCGATGCCGGCGTCGGCGTGATGGCGGGCGTGCCGGGCGCTTCCGGCGAGGGCGGCGACGAGCACGCCGTGATCGTGGGCGCGGGCGACGACGTCGGGGGGCGGGGAGCCGAGGGCGTTGGCGAGGAGCTTGATCGGGTAGTCGAAGGCGACGTCGAGCTGGTCGCGGGCGACCTGCTCCATCCAGCCGGTGATGCGCCAGCCGGACTCCTCGCCCTCGGCGAGTTCGGGAACCCCGTGCTTGGCGAGCGTGGCCCGGACGAAGGCCCGGTGCTCCTCCGGGATCATGGCCTCGACCTCGGCCTCCGTGACTCCCTCGACCTTCTTGGCCGGCATCACGACGTCGAGGCCGTAGGGCAGACCGTCGGTGTGCTCCTGCATCCAGTCGAGATCGCGGGCGAGGTCGTCGGGGGCGGTGTAGCGGACCGCGCCGAGGACGCCGAACCCGCCGGCTCTGGTCAGTGCGGCGGCCACCGCGGGGAAGGGCGTGAAGCCGAAGATGGCGTGCTCGATCCCCAGGGTGCGACTCAGCTCCGTCTTCATGGGCGGCAGGATGCCGCAGCGGCGTGACGGAGGGAAGAGCTTTTCTGATGCATCGTCAGATTCTTTGCGGTGCCGGACGCTTCCGCCGCCGACCCCCGCTCCGGTAGAGAAGTTTCAGATCTTTCCGGCGTGGCTGAAGTTCTCTTTCAAAGGGCTGTGGGAGAGGGTGGCATGACGGAGGAGTCCAGGTGGGACCGGGGTCCGAGCCGCCGGGCGTTCGGCGGCGGAGCCCTCGCCCTGGGAGGTGCGCTCATGATCGGATCGATCCCGGGGGCCGCGGCCGCCTCGCCGGAACCGGGTACGGGTTCGGGTACGGGCACGGGTTCAGGTCCGGCGCGGGGGGACGCGGCCCGGACCGGCGGTGCCGCGGGCGCACGCCGGACCACGCTGCGGCGCGGGTCCGCCGCACGGGCGGAGCTGCTGCCGGAGCACCTGGACCGGCTGGTCGCGGACGCCGAGACCTTCCTCGGCCCCTCCCCCGTCCACCCCTGGTACGCGGGGGCCGTACTGCTCGCCGGACGGGGCGGCACGGTGGCCCTGCACCGGCCGATCGGCCTGGCCGTGCGCTACGCGGCGTACGACGAGAAGACCGACACCGGCGTGGAACTGCCCGCGCACCGGCAGGTCCCGATGACCGGGGACACCGTCTTCGACCTGGCGTCGGTCTCCAAGCTCTTCACCTCGATCCTCGCCGTGCAGCAGATCGAGCGCGGCACGCTGGAGCTGGAGGCGAGGGTCGCCGCGTACCTTCCGGAGTTCGGCGGCGGCGGGAAACGGGACGTCACGGTCCGTCAGCTCCTCACCCACACCTCGGGGTTCCGGGCCTGGATCCCGCTGTACAAGGAGCCGACACGGGAGGGGAAGCTGCGGCTGATCTGGGACGAGGTCCCGGCGAACCCGCCGGGGACGGCGTACCTCTACTCGGATCTGAACCTGATCACGCTCCAGTTGATCCTGGAGGAGATCACCGGTCGCGGTCTGGATGCCCTGCTCCACGACGAGATCACCGCTCCGCTCGGGATGCACCGCACTCGATTCAACCCACCGCTCTCCTGGCGGCCCGCGATCGCCGCGACCGAGGACGCCCGCCCGCCCTGGTCCGGCCTCGACCGCGGCATGGTGCGGGGCGAGGTCCACGACGAGAACGCCCACAGCCTGGGCGGGGTGGCCGGCCACGCCGGGATCTTCTCCCGCGCCTGGGACCTCGCGATCCTCGCCCGCACCCTGCTCAACGGCGGCGCCTACGGCCGGGCCCGCATCCTCTCCGCCGCCTCGGTGGAGCTGATGTTCACCGACTTCAACACCGGCTTCCCGGGCGACGAGCACGGCCTGGGCTTCGAGCTCTACCAGCACTGGTACATGGGCGCGATGGCCACGCCCCGGACGGCCGGTCACACCGGGTTCACCGGCACCAGTCTGGTCCTCGACCCGACCACCGACTCCTTCCTGATCGTCCTGGGCAACTCCGTGCACCCGGTGCGCTCCTGGCGCTCCGGCTCGGCGCCTCGCGTGGCCACCGCGAACCAGTTGGCCAGAGCCGTACCGGTACGGCCGTTCCGGGGGCGTACGGCCTGGTTCTCCGGCATGGCGAGCGCCACCACCGCCACCCTGACGCTCCCCCGGACGCCGGACGCCGTCCGTCTGGAGTGCGCGCTGTGGTGGGACACCGAGCCGGGCGCCGACCACGCCGCCCTGGAGGCCTCGGCCGACGGCGGCGCCACCTGGCGACCGCTGCCCTTCACCACCGACGGACGCACCGCACACCCCACGGGCACGGTCGACGGCTGGTCCGGCCGGGTCTGGCACACCGTGTCCGCACCGCTGCCCGGGGCGGCCACCCTCCTGCGCTGGCGGTACACCACGGACCAGCGGTACGCGGGGCGCGGGGTGTACGTGGACGGGCTGCGGCTGCTCGACGCGGCGGGGCGCCCGGTCTTCGACGAGGCACGACCGGCGGACGGGTCGCGCGTCGAGGCGAACGGCTGGGTCAGATCGGCCGATTGACCACGACCGTCCCGCGCCGAAGCACGGGACCGTGCACGGGCCGCGTACGGACCTCGCACGGCTGATCACATGGGGTACCGTCCCGAAGGAATGATCAACGGAAGGTCACCGGGGGCGCGGGGACATCGGGGTCCGCCACGGACTCCCTCCGCCACGAGGGTCGCCTCCCGGCCACGCCACCCTCCGTCCCCTTCACCAGACCGCCGAGGTGTCCCGTCATGCTGTTCCTGTCCGAGCGCCGTCCACCGGGCGCGCGCCGCTTCGCGCCGCCCGCCTGGCTGGGCGCCCTCTCCCTCGCCCTCCTGGCCACCGTGGCCCTGGTCGTCGCACCGACACCCCGCGCCGCCGCGTCCACCACCGCCGCCACGACGGCCACCGCCACGCCGACCGTCCCGACGCAGCAGGTCACCACCCTGTTCAAGGCGCGCACGGAGTACCACTGCACGCGGATCCCGGCCGTCGTCACCACGGGGACGGGCGTCGTCCTCGCCTTCGCCGAGGGCCGCAAGCGGCTGGACTCCACCGGCTGCAGCGACATCGGCGACAACGACCTCGTGCTCAAGCGGTCCCTCGACGGCGGCAGGACCTGGGAGAAGGACGCCCGGATCGTCGTCGGCGCGGGCGACGTGCTCGCGCACGGCAACCCCGCCCCCGTCGTCGACGCGGCCACCGGCCGGATCACCCTCCTGTACTCCAGCAGCGACTGGAACCGCGACCCGGCCGCCCCCAGCCGTTCGGGCCACGCCCGCACCGTCCACGCCGTGCACAGCACGGACGGCGGGGCCACCTGGTCGCCGAGCGTCGCGCTGCCGCACCTGAAGCCCGCCGAGTGGATCTGGGTGTCCACCGGCCCGGGCCACGGCATCCAGCTCGACCGGGGCCCGCACCAGGGCCGGCTGATCGTGCCCGGCGACCACACCGCACGGGGCTCGACGGCCGGCGCCCAGCTGTACTACAGCGACGACGGCGGTCTGACCTGGAGCCTGGGCGCCGTCACCGAGCCGGTCTCCGACAAGGGCGCGTTCCCCGGGGAGTTGACCGTCGTGCAGACGACGACCGGCGCCGTGTACGTCAACGCGCGCAACTCCGCGCCGACCCGCTGCGCCACCAACGAGCACCGCCTCGAGACGACCAGCACGGACGGCGGCGCCTCCTTCGCCGCACCCTTCACCCCGGTCGCCGACCTGGACACCTCCCCGACGTACGGCTCCCTGCTCCGGCTGCACGCGAAGGACCGTGGCGACGCCCGCGACCGACTGCTCTACTCCGGTCCCTCCCGACTGGGCCCCAGCCCCCTGGAGGACCGCCGCGACCTGGCCGTCCGCTCCTCGTACGACGAGGGCCGGAGCTGGCGGACGGTCGGCACCCTGGTCTCGGCGGCCCGCACCGGATACTCCGATCTGACGCTGCTGCCGGACCGTTCGATCGGCGTCCTGTACGAGACGGCCGGGAACATCCCGCACGGCAACGTCGTCTTCGCCTCCTTCACCGAGGCGAACATGGACGCCGCCGCGACCGAGCTGCGCCTCCCGCGCACCGCCGACACCCGCGAGCGGCCCGCCGGTCAGCCCGGCAACCACGCCCTGGTCCACGGCGGCGCCGTCCTCGGAGCGCGCGGCGGCGGCAAGGCCATGGAGTTCGACGGTACGGACGACTACCTGCGCCTGGTCTGCTCGCCGTCCCTGCGGGTCGAGGACGGGGACTTCACCGTCACCGCCTGGTTCCGCCACTCGGCCACCACCGGCACCCTGCCGATCATCTGGGCGTACGGGATGCAGGGCAGGCACTTCTCGGTCCGCGCCGAACCGGGCTCGGGCGTCCTGCGCGCCACCATCGGCACGGACGCGCGCGTCACGGAGGTGACGCTGCCCTCCTCGTACAACGACGGCGCGTGGCACCACGTCGTGTTCAGCCGCGGCGCCGGCATCAGCCTGGCGGTGGACGGCGGCGCTCCCGCCACCGCCCCCGTCAAGGTGGCCCACCGGGAGGAGAGCACCAGCCTCACCCCCGCGGGCGAGTTCAGCATCCACCTCGGTGCGCGGCCCGACTTCCCCGACCAGCCGCCCGGCGTCGCGCAGCTCTTCCGCGGCGCCCTGGACGACGTGCGCCTCTTCGGGCGGGCGCTGACCCCCCAGGAGGCCGCTCTGGTGAAGGACGGCTCCCTCGCGGTGGCCACCGACGAGGAGCGTCTGCGCCTCGGCTTCTCCAGCCTCTGGTAGCCGGGCCGATGCCCGGCCGGCGGGGAGACGCCCCGGCGGCCGGGCATCGCGCGTCTGCTCAGACTCCGGGCTCCGACGCCGTGCGCAGGGCGGTCAGTACGGGGCTGATCAGCGGGTGCTCCTCCGCGCCGCGCCGGACGGCGGCGAAGACCCGACGGGTCGGGGCGACCCCGTCGATCGGTCGTACCTCCACGCCCGCGAGTTCCATGCCGCGCAGCGCCGAGCGCGGTACGAGCGCCACGCCCGCCCCCGCCGCCGCGAGGGCGACCACCGCGCGGAAGTCGTCGGAGAAGTGCTCGAGACGGAGCGTGAAACCGGCGTACTCGCAGGCCAGTACGGTCACGTCGTGGCAGGGGTTGCCGGTGGACTGCCCGATCCAGGCGTCCTTGGCCAGATCGGCGAGCGCCACCCGTTCCTGGGGCGCCAGCGCGTGGCCGGGCGGCAGGACCGCGTCGAAGGGCTCGGCGTAGAGCGGGACGCGGGTGAGGCGGGCGTCGTCCTCGCCCGGGGCGCCCCGGTACTCGACGGCGACGGCCACGTCGACCTGCCGGTCGAGGACCATGAGGAGGCTTTCGTCGCCCTCGGCGTCGCGCACCCGGACCCGGATGCCGGGCGCGGCGGTGGCGAGGGCGGTGAGGGCCGGGGCCACCACCAGGCCGATGCCGGTGGCGAAGGCGGCGACCGTGACCGTACCGGCCTCGCCCGAGCTGTAGGCGGCGAGTGCGGACTCGGCACGCTCCAGCTCGGCCAGGACGGCGTTGGCGTGGTGGAGCAGGATCTCACCGGCGGGGGTGAGCCGGGCGCCACGGGCGCTGCGGTCCACCAGCCGGTGGCCGGTCTCCTGCTCCAGGGCGGCGAGCTGCTGGGAGACGGCGGAGGGGGTGAGATAGAGCGCGGCGGCCGCCGCCGTGACCGTGCGGTGGTCGGCCACCGCACGGAGGATGTGCAACCGCCGCGCTTCGATCATGCCCCCAGTCTCGCAGGCCGGAGGGCCCGCGAGCGCCTCAGCCCCGCAGGGCCGCGCGGGCGTCGACGAAGGCGTCCACGGCCCGGTTCACGTCCTCCGTCGAGTGCGCGGCGGAGAGCTGGACGCGGATCCGCGCCTGACCCTGCGGCACGACCGGGTAGGAGAAGCCGATCACGTACACCCCGCGCTCCAGGAGGAGCTCGGCCATGCGGCCGGCCTCGGAGGCGTCGCCGATCATGACGGGGGCGATGGCGTGGTCACCGGGGAGGACGTCGAAGCCCTCCGCGGTCATCCGGGTCCGGAACAGCTCGGTGTTGGCGCGCAGCCGGTCGCGCAGGTCGCCGGCGGACTCCAGAAGGTCGAGGACCTTGAGGGAGGCGGCGGCGATCACCGGGGCGAGCGTGTTCGAGAAGAGGTACGGGCGCGAGCGCTGGCGCAGCAGGGCGACGATCTCGGCGCGGGCGGCGACGTAGCCGCCGGAGGCGCCGCCGAGGGCCTTGCCGAGGGTGCCGGTGATGATGTCGACGCGGTCCATCACGCCGTGCAGCTCGGGGGTGCCGCGGCCGCCGGGGCCGACGAAGCCGACGGCGTGCGAGTCGTCGACCATGACCATGGCGTCGTAGCGCTCGGCCAGGTCGCAGATCTCGTCCAGCGGGGCGACGTAGCCGTCCATGGAGAAGACGCCGTCGGTGACGATCAGCTTGCGCCGGGCGCCGCCGTCCGCGGCCTCCTTGAGACGCTGCTCCAGGTCGGCCATGTCGCGGTTGGCGTAGCGGAAGCGGCGGGCCTTGGAGAGGCGGATGCCGTCGATGATCGAGGCGTGGTTGAGGGCGTCGGAGATGACGGCGTCCTCGGGGCCGAGGATCGTCTCGAAGACGCCTCCGTTGGCGTCGAAGCAGGAGGAGTAGAGGATCGTGTCCTCCTGGCCGAGGAAGGAGGAGAGGCGGGCCTCCAGCTCCTTGTGCACCTCCTGCGTGCCGCAGATGAAGCGGACGGACGCCATGCCGTAGCCCCAGCGGTCCAGCGCCTCGTGGGCGGCGGCGACCACCTCGGGGTGGTCGGCGAGGCCCAGGTAGTTGTTGGCGCAGAAGTTGAGCACCTCGCCCGGGCGGCCGCCCGAGGTGACGGCGACGGTGGCCGACTGGGGGGTGCCGATGACGCGCTCGGGCTTGTGCAGTCCGGCCTCCCGGATCTCGTCCAGGGTGGCGCGGATGTCGTCGCGTACGGAATCGAACATGGGTCAGGCTCCCGCAGTCCAGTCGAGGATGATCTTGCCGCTCTTGCCGGAGGCCGCGTCGTCGAAGGCGGCCTCGAAGTCGGTGTACGCGTAGCGTCCGGTGACGACGGGCGAGAGGTCGAGCCCGCCCTCCAGGAGCACCGACATGGCGTACCAGGTCTCGAACATCTCGCGGCCGTAGATGCCCTTGATCGTGATCATGGAGGTGACGATCTTCGCCCAGTCGACGGCGAAGTCCTCGCTGGGCAGGCCCAGCATGGCGATCTTGCCGCCGTGGGTCATGTTGGCGACCATGTCGCGCATCGCATGGGGGTTGCCGGACATCTCCAGGCCGACGTCGAAGCCCTCCTTGAGCCCGAGGGTCCGCTGGCCGTCGGCGATGGTGTGCTCCCCGACGTCGAGGGCGAGCGTCACGCCCGTCTTGCGCGCCAGGGCCAGGCGCTCCTCGCTGACGTCGGTGATCACGACGCTGCGGGCGCCGGCGTGCTTGGCGACGGCGGCGGCCATGATGCCGATCGGGCCCGCGCCGGTGACGAGGACGTCCTCGCCGACCAGCGGGAAGGACAGCGCGGTGTGCACGGCGTTGCCGAAGGGGTCGAAGATCGCGGCGATGTCCAGGTCGACGGGGACGCGGTGCACCCACACGTTGGACGCGGGCAGCGCCACGTACTCGGCGAACGCGCCGTCCCGGCCGACGCCGAGGCCGATGGTCGCCCGGCACAGGTGGCGGCGGCCGGCCAGGCAGTTGCGGCACTTGCCGCAGACGAGGTGCCCCTCGCCGCTGACCAGGTCGCCGACGGCGATGTCGGCGACGTCACGGCCGACGGAGACGACCTCGCCGACGAACTCGTGGCCGACGGTCAGCGGCGTGGCGATCGTCTTCTGCGCCCAGCCGTCCCAGGACCGGATGTGCAGGTCGGTCCCGCAGATACCGGTCCGCTTCACCCTGATCAGCACGTCTCCGGGGCCGGTCTCCGGCTCGGGCACGTCCGTGAGCCAGAGTCCCGGCTCCGCCTTCAGCTTGACCAACGCCTTCAATGCCACGGCTCCCGACGTGCGTGTCCTGTGATGTGCGGGGTGCGGGCGCGGTAGCGCGCCCAAGATCCCTGGAACAGAATCTTCCGTACGGAGCGCTCGCGGTCCATCGAGGATTTCTTAAGCGCGCTCGCAGATCAGCTTCACACCACAGGCGGGGGCGGGGCGACGTCAACGCGTCCGAACGGAGAGACCCCGGTCGGGTACGCCTCCCGTCGGGTACGCCTCCCGTCGGGTACGCCCCCCGTCGGGTACGCCCCCCGTTCGGTACGGCCCCGGGCAACCGGCCTCCGGGCCGGGGGTCAGTGGCCGAGCGCCGCCATCGCCGCGTTGTGGCCCGGGATGCCGCTGACCCCACCGCCCCGGACGGCGCCCGCGCCGCACAAGAGGACGTTGGCGTGGCCGGTCCCGACGCCCCACCGGCCCTCGGCCCCGCCGCSGWSCSGSWCSGCGGCGGGGTCCGCGTACGGGAAGGACAGGTCACGGTGGAAGATGTGCCCGCCGGGGAGGCGGAGCTCCCGTTCGAGGTCGAGCGGCGTCTTCGCCTCTATGCAGGGCCGGCCGTCCGCGTCGAGGGCCAGGCAGTCGGCGAGCGGCTCGTCGAGGTGGGCGTCCAGCTGTTCCAGGGTCGCCGTGAGGAGCGCGGTACGGGTGCCGTCGTTGTCGGCGGCGAACAGCCGGGCGGGGGTGTGCAGGCCGAACAGGGTGAGGGTGTGGTGGCCCGTCGCGGCGAGTCCGGGGCCGAGGATCGACGGGTCGGTCAGGGAGTGGCAGTAGATCTCGGAGGGCGGCGCGGAGGGCAGTCGGCCGGCGGCGGCCTCTGCGTGGGCGGTGGCGAGCTGTCCGTACCCCTCGGCGATGTGGAAGGTGCCGGCGAAGGCCTCGTGCGGGTCGACGGAGCGGTCGCGGAGCTTGGGCAGCCGGGTCAGCAGCATGTTGACCTTGAGCTGGGCGCCCTCGGGGGCGGGCGGCGGCGGGTCGCCGAGGAGGCCGGCGAGGTCGCGGGGCGAGGCGTTGACGAGGACGTGGCCGGCCTCGACGGTGCCCTCGCCGTCGGCGGTGCGGAAGGTGACCTCGGCGCGCCGTCCGTCCGTCTCGATCCGGGTGGCCTCGTGGCCGGTCCGGATCTCCGCGCCGGCGGCGCGGGCCGCGTCGGCGAGGGCGTCGGTGAGGGCGCCCATGCCGCCGACGGGCACGTCCCAGTCGCCGGTGCCGCCGCCGACGACGTGGTAGAGGAAGCAGCGGTTCTGGAGGAGCGTCGGGTCGTGGGCGTCGGCGAAGGTGCCGATCAGGGCGTCGGTCAGGACGACGCCGCGGACCAGGTCGTCGGCGAACTCCCGCTCGACGGCGGCTCCCAGCGGTTCCTCGAAGAGCATCCGCCAGGTGTCGGCGTCGTCCACGCGGGCGCGGAGCGCGGCGCGGGTGGGGAGGGGCT
>NZ_RDBH01000138.1:3875-10450 GCF_008042145.1 Streptomyces sp. adm13(2018) | reverse complement strand
GCGTCGGGCCTGGGCGGGGACGGGGCTGAGGCATTCGGGACAGTCCCGCTTGGGGGCCTGGACATCCTGGTGCGGGGCGAGACGCTCGTGCAGCTTGTTGATGGGCAGCACGACCAGAAAGTAGAGGGCGCTGGCCAGAAGGACGAAACTGATTGCCGCGTTGATGAAGGCGCCGTAGGGGAAGTCGATGGCGCCCACGGTGAAGGTTTTGCGGCTCATGTCGCCGGTCGCGCCGGTGGCCAGCCCCACGAGGGGTGTCAGGAAGGCACCCACGAAGCCGTTCACCACGGCGGTGAACGCCGCCCCGATCACGATACCGACGGCCAAGTCGACCACGTTGCCACGCAGGATGAAACTGCGGAAGCCTTTCACCTTCTCACTCCTTGAGGATTCGACATCTCCGGGCGGGAACCAGCGGCGCTGTCACGCGCTGACGAGCATGGGGTCGGACAGCGCCGGCGCGTGCGGACAGGGCGTGTCAGCAGTGAGCGGGGGAATGCGCTTCCGGCGCAGGAGATCATGGGTAGGACGCAGGCTCAGCGTGCTGCGCCAGGCGAGGCCCGGGTGGCGGAAGCGCAGGTGCGAAAGCGCGCGGGTGCCCAGCCCTGTGCTGAGGAAACGTTCATCGATGGTGATGGTGGTGATGACGCCTCGGGCGCAGCCGGTGCAGATCCGGTAGTGGATCTGGCCGACGACTTGGCGTACGTGGACGAGGAGCAGGCATTCCTCACCTCGCCCGGAGTGGTCGGGGATGTGTGCGGAGAGGAAGTCGATTGCCCGGTTCGCGAGGAGTCGGCGGCGCAGGCGGGCCAACCACCGTGGTTGTGAGCGCGCGTGTTGTCCGTGCATGAGTTTCGTGTGCCCCGCCCGGCGACTCGTACGCCCCGGATGCCCGGGCCCGGCGGGGCGGCTCGTCTCTCGACTGCGGTGAGGCGCCGCGGACGCGACTCGGTGACGAACACGGGCTCTCTACCTGACCCATGAGTCTCGTAGTGCTCGCCGGCCGCCTAGACCTGTCCGTTCGCTGCGAACAGAACGAAGTGATGGCCCTCGCCGGGCTGGTGCCGGGCCTCGGAACGAGCCGCCATGGCGCGCCTGCCCCCGAGCAGCTGGTCGCCCGCCTGAGAGCGGGGTCATGTCCAGGCGCGGGTGAGCAAGCGGGGCGTCGCCCGGAGGAGAGCGGCCACGGACAGGCCGACAGCGACGCCGGCGACGACGTCGGAGGGGTAGTGCGCGCCGCTGTGGACCCGCTCGATCGCCACCATCGCCGCCGGTACAGCGCACACGGCACCGGTCCACGGCCAGATCGGCGCGACGGCGGCGGTGAACGCGACGGCGGCCGCGGTGTGGCCGGAGGGGAAGGAGGAGCTGGCGGGCCGGTCCTCGACGTCGTCGTGCGGGATCCACTCCTTCGGCGGCCGGCGCCGCTCCACGAGCTGCTTCGCGACCCCGTTGGACAGCAGCTCGGCCACCGCCATGGAGGTGACCCCGGCTGCCGCGGCCTTGCGGCCCCGCCAGCCCCCACCCATCGCCATGATCACGGCGGCCGCCCACCAGAGCTTCGTGTGTTCGGCCGCTTCCTCGACCGGCGGCAGCAGCTGGCGGGCCCAGGCGGAGTCCCACGCGGCCATCCGTTGCGTCAGACGATGATCACCGCTGTGCAGGGACGCCAGGAGTTTCATGCCGAGCCGCCTGCCCGATCGCCGCCGCGCCACACGGCGAACACTCCATGCGGCGACGGTCTTCATCACTGAACTTCCGAGTGTCCCGGGTGATCGTCAGCGCCAGCCGCAGCGGCAGCACCTTCCACACCGGACGGCCCTCGGGCATGTCATAGACGGCGTTCGAGCTACGGATGAAGGCAGCTACGTACCCCGAAGCGGACCGGATCGCGACCGCCAGGCCGACGAGGGCCACGATGGAGCCCACACCGCTGTTGCCCTGAAGCTGTTGCACCGCGTTGCTGATCACGTCACGCGCGGAGCCCGGGGCCAGCTTCTCCAGATTGTCCAGCACCTGCTGCGTCGCGGACTCACCGGCCATTCCCAGCAGCGACACCAGCACCAGCAGGGCCGGGAAGAGGGCCAACACCCCGTGGTAGGTCAAGGCAGCGGCCCGGTCGGCCAGTTCGTCGTCCTTGAACTCCTTCAGCGCGCCGCGCAGCACCGCCATCCACGACCGCTTCGGCAGATCCGAAAGCCGATCCGGCGCCCGCTCCTCGACCCGCTGATCGGGACCCACGCTGCCCCTCGCATCGGCCGGGACCGCGTCCGAAAGCCCCACCGTCCGCCGCTGCGACTCACGACCGGAGGGTCAGCTCCGCACACCGGGTGACGACGGACGCGAGTTCCGGATACTCGGCGCGCAGCCCGCGCTGGATGCGGGCGCCGTTCCCCCGTTCGTGCAGGCGCGCGATGCCTTCCCGGACCCGGTCGTCGTCGCCGTGGTCTTTCAGCGCCTCGCGCACGTGCTGGTACAAAGCCTCGACGGCGTCCTCCGCGGACGTTTCCCGCATGGTTTCGGGATGCAGCAGGGGCCCGTCCAGGCCGGAACGTCCGGCCCGCCAGGAGGCCAGGCGCAGCAGACTCGTACCGATCCTGGCCGGAGGCTGTCCGTCCTGCCAGGCGCGCGCCTCGGTCTCGACGAGGCCTCGGATGAGGGCGGCCAGCAGGACCGGCGTGGAAGCGTCCAGACAGACGTCCGCGACCCTGATCTCGACGGTGGGGTAGGTGGACGACAGTCGGGCGTCGAAGTAGATCATGCCCTCGTCGCGGAGCACCCCGGTCTCGATCATCGCGCGGACCTGCTCGTGGTAGCGGTCGGCGGACCCGAAGATGTCCACCGGACCGGCGGACGGCCACCGGTTCCACACCCGGCTGCGGTAGCTGCCGTACCCGCTGTCCTCGCCCTGCCAGAAGGGCGAGTTCGCGCTCATCGCCGTCAGGATGGCCAGCCAGGGCCTGATGCGGTCCAGGACGGCTACGCCCTCCTCATCCGAGGCGACTGACACGTGAACGTGGCATCCGCAGGTCAGCTGCTCCTGCGCGGTCAGTCCGAACTGCTCGCCTATCCACCGGTAGCGTGGTCCGGCGTTCAGCGACGGCTGGACGGGCAACGGGGATGTAGCGACCGCCGCCACCACGGCGCCGGCGCTCGCCGCGTGGCGGGATGCCTCGCGGCGGATGCGGACGATCTCCTCCTGGAGCTCCCCCATCTCAGTGACCGGTTTTGTGGCGAACTCCAGTTGCTCTTTGTGCAGTTCTTTCTCGAACTCGTGCTCCCGCCGACCGCTCGTACCCAGGTGCTGCCAAGCCGAACGCTCAGCCGCCGCCAGCACCGCCCCCGAGACGGCGAGCAGCGCGCCGCTGTCCGCGTCCACGAGCAGCAGCTCCTCTTCCACGCCTACGCTTCGCATCTCGCCGCCTGTGGATCGCACCGTCAGTTACCCCCCACCTGCCCTGGCTTCCCCCGACCATGCCGCGGGCCTGCTCGACGGCTCCGTGGTGCGTTCGGCGTTGTTGAAGGCGACCGGGCACCCCAGGTGCGTGCAGACGGCGGACACGGCGTGCAGTGTGCCTTGGTCGCCGCGGTGGACGGCGCAGGGTTTGCCGCCCGCGCGGACCACCGTTCCCTCTCAAGCACGGCGACGCTCTTCCCGCTGCGAGCGAGCTCCCGAGCGGTACTGATTCCGGCGATGCCGCCCCCGACGACCGCCACATCCGCCTCGCCGGGCCCTGCCAGTGGGGCGAACGACGGCATGGAAGCCGTCTGTGTCCAGTAGGACTCTCCGGCGCCCAGGCTCTGGTTCATACCCGGCGGCTGCCCCAGAAACCCAGCCTGACGCACGGCGCGCAGCTGCTGAGCCGGGCATACGGGACCGCAGGCCCCGTCGCGACGGAGCCTGCGTTGCTGCAAGGAGCGGCGGCCGGCGAGGAGCCCGCCCCCAGGGCGGGCCCTGGCCGCCGCCGCGACCGCTCTCGCCGCCGACGTGCCCTGCAGTACCGTCGCCGCCCGCGCCGGCCTCGCCCACCTCCTCGTCGTCGGTACGGGCGAAGGCGCCGACGCCCCGGCCGCCACCGAAAACACCCCCGAGGCGGTCGGTGCCTTCTGTTCGGCCCTTCTGCTTCCCGCTGACGTCCTGCTCGCCGAGGGCGCCCACGCCGTAGGCCTGGAATCCGTCGCCGACCAGCCCCTCACCGTCTGACCCCGCCGGCTCGCCGGCATCCCGGCAGGTGGTTGTCCTCCGTCGCCCCGGCCACGTTCGAAGCCGCGGGCGGCCAGTGCTTCGATGTCCTGCCGTCCCGCGCGAGTGCGCCCCGCGGGCCCGGGCGGCGGGCCGGACCGGTTCGTTCCCGGGCCCCCTGTTCACCTGGGGGAACGGGTGTCCGGACGTTTCCCGGACAGCGTCCGCCGGGGTTCTCGCCAACGTTCGCCGACCTGCTGCGATCCCGGCGCAGGATCGGCTGCACTGGTCCCGGGCTGTTTCGGGGCGGCCGGGGACCAGTGCAGGAGACGAGGGCGGGCGAGAGCGGGTTTCGCATGATGACGATCAACGTGGGGGTGCTGCTCGCGATCATCGCGGTGATGCGGCTACGCCGCAGGACCCAGGCCCGAAGCCGGGTGGAAGAGCGCAATACCGCGTCCATCCTCCTGGTGCTGGGCATCGTGATCGCGCCGACCCCGCTGGGCCAGGGCATCTTCAACGTGATCAAGCAGTTGGTGAGCGGCGTCTCGCAGGCCGGCGCATGAGCCCGCGCCCCCGGCCGGGTACCCGCCGCTCCCCTGCCCCGCGCCGACGCCGCTCCTCTCCCACCTCTCGACGCCGGCCCGCGCCGAGACGCCGTACGACCGCTCGCCGTCGGGGACAGACTTTCGGCTGGGAACAGGCTCTCGTGCTGTTCCTGGCGCTCGCCGTGGTGTGGAGCCTGCTCGTCGGCGCGCTGCGGTGGCTGGTGGCGCACCCCGGGGTACCGGTCGTCCTGCTGCTGGCCCTGACGGCGGCCGTCGGGGTGTGGGTGCACCGGCGCCGGGAGACCGCCCGCTGGGACCGGGTGCGCGAGCGGGGCCTGCGCTACGAACTGCCGCAGATCGACGTCCTGCACCATCGGCAGTTCGAGGAAGCCGTGCGCGACCTGATGCGCCGTGACGGTTGCCCCGAGGCGATCCAGGTCGGCGGAGCCGGCGACAACGGCGCCGACGTGAAGGCAACCGACCCCTTCGGTCGCCGATGGGTGATCCAATGTAAGCACCGCGCTGCGGGGCTGGCCGGCTCCGCGGTCGGAACGCCGGACCTGCACGTCCTCAACGGCACCGGCCGCCCTGTGCACCACGGTGACGTCGTCGTCCTGGTCACCAACGGCCGCTTCACGACGAAGGCCGTCGACTTCGCACGCTCCCAGCGTCTGCATCTGGTCGACCGCCACCTCCTTGCCCGATGGGCCGCCGGCTCCACGCCGCTGTGGGAGCTCCTGAGCGCGCTCCCCTCCCCCCGCCGTCCTTCCCCCGGCTCCTGACCTCCGCCGAGCGGCGGTGGTGAGCGTCGCCGGCCTGGGCGGCGCGCCGTTCCCGTGCTCATGCCCCGTTCACGGCCGGTAGTGGGCGACAGGGAACCGGCTGATGCCGAGCCCCTGTGTTTCGTAGCGGAGACAGGAGGTGAACCTGCCTCCGGGTTATGAGCCCACACCGAACGGCGTGAACCCTCGCGTACCCCCGGGAAGCAGCTCTCCCGGGAGTACGCGCGTCCCCGCACCTCCGGGTCAGGACGTCGGGCGCGGGCACTCCGGCAGCGTCGGCCGCTCCTTGGTGCGTACGGCGGGCAGCCAGGCCACCGGGGGACCGGACCCGGAAGGGAGTCGGACGCGGAACCAGCGGGTGGACCACCGGGCCTCCTCGTCGACGATGGGCTGCCCGTCGGGGACCTGGCAGTCGGCGGCGAGCACGTCGCCGTGCCACACCCTGGTCGGCACGACGTTGTCCGCCGTGTACGGCCGTACGGGATCGATCGCCAGCCCCAGACTGCACCCGGGGTGCCGGTCGACCCGCTCGCGGCAGCCCCGCTCCGCGTTGAACACCCGGACCGTGCCGGCCGTCGCGCTCACGACGCCGGGCGGCACGGACCCGACCGGCCGCACCGCGTCCGAGCACAGGGTCGCCGCGGCGACCCCGCACATCGCGGTCGCCAGGACGGCGGCGCGGGCCCGGACCCGCTGACGCCCGCCGCCGGGCGTCTCCTGTCGGCCGGCGATGCGGGCGAGCAGGCTCTCGGCGGTGTGCGGCGCCCGCGCCTCGTGGGTCGGGGCGAGACAGTCGGCGGCCAGCTCCCGCCAGAACGGGGGCACCGCGTGGTCCATCCGCAGCGGCGCCCGCCCCTCGCCGTACTCCTGGACCGCGGCGCCCCGCGCCACCGGCGTGGCGCCGGAGAACGGCGAACCGCCCGACGAGAACACCTCGTGGACGACGATGCCCAGGGCCCAGATGTCCGCGGTCGGCCTGATCCGGACGCCGAGTTCGCCGAGGGGCGCCCGCCAGCGCTCGGGCGGCAGATAGTCCAGGGTTCCCATCGGCGGGGCGTACCC
>NZ_RDBH01000138.1:0-3775 GCF_008042145.1 Streptomyces sp. adm13(2018) | reverse complement strand
CCCGGACGTCGCGGAGCTGATGCGGAAGACCGGCGTCCCCGGGGTCTCCGTCGCCGTCGTCTACAAGGGCGAGGTCGTCCACATCAAGGGATACGGCGTCCGCGAGGTCGGCAAGGAGGGCGCGGTCGACGCCGACACCGTCTTCCAGCTGGCCTCCGTGTCCAAGCCGATCGCCTCCACCGTCGTCGCCGGCGCGGTCGGCGTCGAGGGCTGGCAGAAGCCGGTCTCCCCCGAACTCCCCGAGTTCCGGCTGAAGGACCCGTGGGTGACGTCCCACGTGACCGTCGCCGACCTGTTCTCGCACCGCAGCGGCCTGCCCGACCACGCGGGCGACCTGCTGGAGGACCTCGGCTACGACCAGGAGTACATCCTGTCCCACCTGCGGTACGAGCCCCTGGCGCCGTTCCGCGCGAGCTACGCGTACACCAACTTCGGACTGACCGCGGCCGCCGAGGCCGTCGCCGCGGAGAAGGGCGTGCCCTGGGCGAAGCTCGCCGAGGACACCCTCTACAAGCCCGCCGGCATGAACGACACCAGTTCCAGCTTCCAGGACTTCGAGTCGAACCCGGACCGGGCGCACGGGCACGTCAAGCAGCCCGACGGGACCTGGAAGGCGCAGTTCGTCCGGGACCCGGACGCCCAGTCCCCCGCCGGCGGCGTCAGCTCCTCGGCCACCGACATGGCGACCTGGCTGCGGCTCCAGCTCGCCAACGGCTCGCTCGACGGGCGTCGGATCGTCGCGGAGGACGCCCTCGACCTCACCCACCACCCCGAGGCCGTGGCCGTCCCCGCCCAGGCACCCGCCGCGCGGACCGGCTTCTACGGCCTCGGCTGGAACGTGTCGTACGACGACGAGGGCCGCCTCCGCCTCTCCCACACCGGCGCGTTCGCGCTCGGCGCGCACACCAACGTCACGATGCTGCCGGGCGAGCAGCTCGGCATCGTCGTCCTCACCAACGGCGCCCCGGTCGGCGTCGCCGACGCCGTCGCCCTCGACTTCTTCGACACCGCGCAGGACGGGAAGCCGAGCCGGGACTGGCTGCCGCTCGTCAACGCCCTGTACGAGCAGGAGGCCGAGGCCGGCCGCTCGGACACGGACTTCGCGAAGAAGCCGGCGGACGCGACGCCCGCGAAGCCGAACAGCGCGTACACCGGCACGTACGAGAACGACTACTACGGGCGGATGACGGTCGCGGAGGCGGACGGCGGGCTGGTCCTGCGCCTGGGGCCGGAACCGCAGACGTACCGGCTGACGCACTACGACGGCGACACCTTGAGCTTCGAGACGCGCGGGGAGAACGCCGTAGGCCCCACCGCCGTCACCTTCTCGCCTGACGGGCGGACCGTCCGCGTCGAGTACCTGGACGAGACGGGGCTCGGCACCTTCACCCGCGGCTGACCCGACGGCGGGGCGATCCTGCCCCGCGCGGAAGCCCGAAGACCGTCCGCCCGCCCGGGCGTCAGCCGTAGCGGCGGGGCGTCCAGGCGATCGTGCGGCCGTCCGCCCGCTCGACGGCCCGGGTCTGCGACGAGCCGACGAGCAGCAGGGTCCGCATGTCGACCTCGGCGGGCTCCAGCGTCTTGAGGGTGATCACCCGCACCGACTGCTCGGGGCCGCCGACGTCGCGGGCGACGACCACCGGGGTCTCCGGGGACCGGAGTTCGAGCAGGAGGTCGCGGGCAGCGGCGACCTGGTGCGTACGGGACCTGGACCCCGGGTTGTAGAGGGCGATGACCAGGTCCGCGCCGGCGGCGGCCCGCAGCCGGGCCTCGATGACGTCCCAGGGCTTGAGGCGGTCCGAGAGGGAGATCGTCGCGTAGTCGTGGCCGAGCGGCGCGCCCGCCGCGGCGGCCGCGGCGTTGGCGGCGGTCACCCCGGGGAGGACCCGTACGGGCACGTCCGCGTACTCCGGTTCGCAGGCCACCTCCAGGACGGCCGTGGCCATCGCGAAGACGCCGGGGTCGCCGCCCGAGACGACCGCGACCCGGTGGCCGCGGCGGGCCAGGTCGAGGGCGAACTCGGCGCGCTCGGACTCCACCTTGTTGTCGGAGCCGTGCCGGATCTGCCCGGGCCGCAGCACCGGCACCCGGTCGAGGTAGGTGGTGTAGCCGACGAGGACGTCGGCGTTGACGAGGGCGCCGCGCGACTCCGGGGTGAGCCAGGGCGCGCCGGCCGGGCCGGTGCCGACGACGACGACCTCGCCCCGCTCGCGTACGGCGGGCTCGCGGTCGATACGGGAGGGGAGCACGGCGACGGAGAAGTACGGGACGGTCTCCGGGTCGACGTCCACGAGGTCGCCGGTCCGCTCGCCCGCCATGAACGCCCGCTCCACGTACCGGGCGTCGTCGAGGCGGCCGGCCCGCTCCAGGGCCCGCTTCACGGTGGGGAAGGTGCGGCCGAGCTTCATCACGACCGCCGAGTCGGTGCCCGCGAGGCGGGCCGTCAGCTCGTCCTCCGGCAGGGTGCCGGGGATGATCGTGAGGACCTCCTCCGCCTCGCACAGCGGCTCGCCGAGCCGGGCGGCGGCGGCGGACACCGAGGTCACGCCGGGGATGACGGTCGTGTCGTAGCGGTCGGCGAGCCGCTTGTGCATGTGCTGGTACGAGCCGTAGAACAGCGGGTCGCCCTCGGCGAGGACGGCGACGGTGCGCCCGGCGTCGAGGTGCGCGGCGAGCCGGGCGGCGGCCTCCTCGTAGAAGTCGTTCAGGGCGCCCCGGTAGCCGCCCGGGTGGTCCGTGGTCTCCACCGTGAGCGGGTACATCAGCCGCTCCTCGATGTGGTCCTCGCGGAGGTGCTCGGCGGCGATCGAGCGGGCGATGGAACGGCCGTGGCGGGCCGAGTGGTACGCGATCACGTCGGCGGCGGCGATGGCCTTCACCGCGGCGACGGTCAGGAGGTCCGGGTCGCCGGGGCCGAGGCCGACGCCGTACAGCTTTCCGGTCACGGTGCTCATGCCTGGATCTCCGCTTCGTGGGCGATCGCGTTGATCGCGGCGGCGGTCATCGCGCTGCCGCCGCGCCGGCCCCGGACGACGAGGTAGTCCAGGCCGAGGTCCTGCGCGGCCAGCGCGTCCTTGGACTCGGCGGCGCCGATGAAGCCGACGGGTATGCCGAGGACGGCGGCGGGCCGCCCGGCGCCGTCCGCGACCATCTGGAGCAGGTGGAAGAGGGCGGTCGGCGCGTTGCCGATGGCGACGACGGAGCCTTCGAGGCGGTCCCGCCACAGTTCGAGGGCGGCGGCGGAGCGGGTGGTGCCGAGCTCGGCGGCGAGGGTCGGCACGGACGGGTCGGAGAGGGTGCAGACCACGTCGTTGTCGGCGGGCAGCCGCCGCCGGGTGACCCCGCTCGCGACCATCTGCGCGTCGCAGAGGATCGGCGCTCCGGCCCGGAGGGCGGCGCGGGCCCGCGTGACGACCTGCGGCGACCAGGCGATGTCGCGTACGAGGTCGGTCATGCCGCAGGCGTGGATCATCCGGACCGCCACCTGGGCGACGTCGGCGGGCAGGCCCGCCAGATCCGCCTCGGCGCGGATCGTGGCAAAGGACCGGCGGTAGATCTCCGCCCCGTCCTTCTCGTAGTCGAACATCCTGTTGCTCTCGCTCATCTCGTGGTGCGGGCCGCGGTCACGGCTTCGGGCAGGGCGGTACGGGGGGTGGGGACGCCGTCCACCAGGTAGTCGCCGCCGGCGGTGGCGAGAACGTCGGTCCAGTCGCCGTGCGGGTGTCCACAGCGACGCTCGCACCCGGAGTAGTGCACGGGGAGGACGGGAGGGGTG
>NZ_RDBH01000137.1:41141-61255 GCF_008042145.1 Streptomyces sp. adm13(2018) | reverse complement strand
ACGCCCCTCCTGCGGTGCGCCCCCGCCGTGTGATCCACTGTCCCGGCGGGGGCGTACCGAACAGGAGCAGCAGCAGCGTGACCACCTACCGGCAGCCCGGACTCGTCCTCACCGACCACCGCTTCCCCGTCCCCCTCGACCACGGCCACCCCGACGGCGAGCGGATCGAGGTCTTCGGCCGTGAGGTCGTCGCGAGCGGCCACGCCGGCGCGGGCCGCGAGCAACTCCCCTGGCTGGTCTACCTGGAGGGCGGACCCGGCTTCGGCGCCCGCCGGTTCATCGGACCGCAGGCATGGCTCGGCCGCGCCGTGCGGGAGTTCCGCGTCCTCCTCCTCGACCAGCGGGGCACCGGCCGCTCCACCCCCGCCAACCGCCAGACCCTGCCGCTCCGCGGCACCCCGGCCGAACAGGCCGACTACCTCGCCCACTTCCGCGCCGACTCGATCGTCGCGGACTGCGAACTCATCCGCCACCGGCTCACCGGCGGCGCCCCGTGGACCGTCCTGGGCCAGAGCTTCGGCGGGTTCTGCGCCACCCACTACCTCTCGGCCGCGCCCCACGGCCTGGAGCGGGTCCTGATCACCGGCGGCCTGCCCGCCCTCTCCGCCACCGCCGACGAGGTCTACCGCGCGGCCTACCCCCGCATCCTGCGCAAGAACGAGGCCCACTACGCCCGCCACCCCCAGGACGCCGAACGGGCCCGCGCCGTCCTCGCCCACCTCCTCGACCACGAGGTCGTGCTGCCCGGCGGGGGCCTGCTCACCCCCGAGGCCTTCCAGTCCCTCGGCATCCTGCTCGGCTCCGGGGAAGGCACCCACCAGCTCCATCTCCTCCTGGAGGGCGCGTTCGTCCCCACCCCGGGGGGGCCCGCGCTCGCCGACGCCTTCCTGGAGCAGGTGCAGGCCCACCTGTCGTACGCCGGGCATCCTCTCTACGCCGTGCTCCACGAGGCCATCTACGCCCAGGGCCAGGGCCCCACCGACTGGGCGGCCGAGCGGATCCGCGCCGAGTACCCGGAGTTCGACGCCCGCGCCGCGCTCCACGAGGGACGGCCGCCGCTCTTCACCGGGGAGACCGTCCACCCCTGGCACTTCACCACCGACCCCGCCCTGCGGCCGCTCCGCGAGACCGCGGAACTCCTCGCCGCCCGTACCGACTGGGCCCCGCTGTACGACCCCGAGCGCCTCGCCGACAACCGGGTCCCGGTGGCCGCGGCCGTCTACCACGACGACATGTACGTGGACACCGGCCACTCCCTGGCCACCGCGCGTGCGATCCGCGGGCTGCGCACCTGGGTGACGGACGAGTTCGAGCACGACGGGGTCCGCGCCGGGGGCCCGCGCGTCCTCGACCGGCTGCTCGCCCTGTCCCGCGACGAACTCTGACGGGCGGGGACGAGGCGGCCCGGGAGGCCGCGGGGCGGGGGAGCGCGGTCGTCCACGCCGTACGAAAAGTCCAAGGGGTGGGCTCCCCCGGTCATGGAGTGCTCCCGCCGGATGCCGGTACAACTCGGTCCGGGCCCCGCGAGGGGACCGCCGAGGAGAGGACCCGGACATGAGCACCCACGTCAGCGCGGAGATCGCCGGCCAGCCCGACTGCTGGCGCCGCGCCGCCGAGATCGCCGACCGCGACGCCGGCCTGCGGCCGGCCCGCGGCGAGCGGGTGGCGGTGGTCGGCTGCGGCACCTCCTACTTCATCGCCCGTGCCTACGCGGCCCTGCGGGAGTCCCTCGGCGCGGGCGAGACGGACGCCTTCCCCGCCTCCGACGCCACCCCGCTGGGCCGCGGCTACGACCGGATCGTGGCCCTCACCCGCTCCGGCACCACCACGGAGGTCGTCCAGCTGCTTGCCGGAGCGGCGGGGCGCATCCCCTCCCTCGTCCTCACCGGCGTGCCCGGCAGCCCCGCCGGACAGCTCGCCGACCGGGTCGTCGACCTCGGCTTCGCCGACGAACGGTCCGTCGTCCAGACCCGGTTCGCCACCACCGCCCTCCAACTCCTGCGCGCCGGGCTCGGGGTGGACCTCGGGCCCGCCGTCGCCGACGCCGAACTCGTCCTCTACGAACGGCTGCCCGCGGCCTGGGAGAGGCGCGGCCAGTTCACCTTCCTGGGCAGCGGCTGGACCGTGGGACTCGCCGACGAGGCGGCCCTCAAGCTGCGCGAGGTGGCCCGCGTCTGGACGGAGTCGTACGCGGCGATGGAGTACCGGCACGGCCCGATCAGCATCAGCGACCGGTCCAGCCTCGTGTGGTGCCTCGGCCCGGCCCCCTCGGGGCTCAAGGACGAAGTGGAGTCCACGGGAGCCCTGTTCGCGGCCGACGCCATCGACCCGGTCGCCGCGCTCGTCCGGGCCCAGCGGCTCGCGGTCGCGCTCGCGGTGCGCCGCGGGCTCAACCCGGACCGGCCCCGGAACGTCTCGCGCTCGGTGATCCTTTCCGGAGCGTTCCGCCCGACGGCGTCGGAGGCGGCCCGTATTCTGCGGTCATGACCGGAACCGACGTCACGGACCTCGCGGAGATGCCCGGCGACTGGCAGCGCGCCCTCGCCGTGGTCGCCCACCCCGACGACCTGGAGTACGGCTGCGCGGCTGCCGTCGCCGCCTGGACGGACGCAGGCAAGGAGGTGGTCTACGTCCTCGCGACCCGCGGCGAGGCGGGCATCGACACGATCGCCCCGGACACCTGCGGGCCGCTGCGCGAGCGGGAGCAGCGGGACAGCGCCGCGGTCGTCGGTGTCGAGACGGTGGAGTTCCTCGACCACCGGGACGGGGTCGTCGAGTACGGGCTCGGGCTGCGCCGGGACATCGCGGCGGCGATCCGCAGGCACCGCCCCGAGCTCGTCGTCACGCTGAACCACCGCGACACCTGGGGCGGCGGCCCCGGCGCCCCCTGGAACACCCCCGACCACGTGGCGGTCGGCCGGGCCACCCTCGACGCGGCGGGAGACGCGGGCAACCGCTGGATCTTCCCCGAGCTGACCGAACAGGGCCTGGAGCCGTGGAACGGGGTGCGCTGGGTGGCGGTCGCGGCGTCCAGCACCCCGACCCACGCGGTCGACGCGGCCCCGGGCCTGGACCGCGCGATCCGCTCGCTGCTCTGCCACCGCGCGTACATCGAGGTGCTGACGGACCAGGACCCGGAGGAGTACGTCCGGTCCTTCCTCACCGAGACGACGAGCCGCGCGTCCGACCGCTTCGGCGGCCGCCCCGCCGTCGCCTTCGAACTCTTCGGACGCTGAGGGGCGCTGAGGGACGCCGAGGGGGCGCCGACCGGGCCGCGACGGGACGGGGGTGCGGGGCCCTCTGCCGTCAGGGACGACGTGTCAGTACGCGGGTGGTGCTGCCGTCGTCCTCGGTGAGGTCCCGGACGTGCGCGAACCCGATCCGGGCCAGCAGGTTCAGCGAGGCCGGGCCATCGACTTTCGCCGGTGGGGGAGCGGTGCCGCCGGTCAGCCCATCGGGGCGGGCTTCAGCACCGCGAACGGGGCGCCGAAGGGGTCGGCCAGCCAGGCGACGCGGCCGACGCCCGGGATGTCGGTCGCGGGCATCAGGACCGAACCGCCGTGGGCCAGGGCGGCCGTGACGGTCGCGTCGGCGTCCGCGACGTCGAAGTACACGATCCAGCGGGGGCCCCGCCGCATGTCGTGGAGTTCGGCCGCGCCGCCGAAGGTGGCGTCCTGCTGGTCTCCCTCCGCCGTCGAGAGGACCCGGTACCGCATGCCGGGCGCGTCCATCTCCGCCGACCGCCAGCCGAACAGGGTCCGGTAGAAGGCGAGGGTGCCCTCCGGGTCCTCGGTGTGCAGCTCCACCCAGACGAGGGTGTCGGTCGCCGAGGTGCGGTCGAGGCCCTGGATCGTCCCGGGCTGCCAGATCGCGAACCGGGCGCCGCCGGGGTCGGTGAGGGCGCCGGCCCGGCCCGTCTCCATGATGTCCGTCGGCGCGAGGCGCACGGCACCGCCCGCCGACTCGGCGTCCTTCGCCGTGGCGTCCGCGTCCGGGGTCTGGAAGTACACCGTCCACGCGCTGGACGCGCCCTGCTCCGTGAGCGGCCCGAGCGCGGCGACCGTCCCGCCGTCCCGCTGGAAGAAGCCGTAGTCGCCGGCGCCGGGGCCCGCCGAGCGGAACTCCCAGCCGAAGACGGCGGTGTAGAAGGCGGCGGCCGCCTCCGTGTCGGGGCTGCCGAGGTCGATCCAGCAGGGGGAGCCCTTGGTGAACCGCGTACCGATCATGGGAGCCGTCCCGTTCCTTCCGTGTGCCGTCGTCCGTGAGCCGTGAGCCGTGAGCCGTGAGCCGTGAGCCGTGAGCCGTGAGCCGTGAGCCGTGGGCTGTGTGGTGTGTGCGTTGTCCACGATCCGTCGTCCGTGCGCCGGGCGCCGCGTGTGTCGTCCGTGCGCCGTGGACCGTCGGCCTTGCGCCGCTTCGGGCCACCGCGACCGATCCTCGTCCGTCGGCCCCGGTGGCGCAGCCCCAGCGGCGACGGTTCATCCGACCGGCCGACCGGCCGCCCTCTCCTCCAGGTCGCCGAAGACGAGCTCGTTGTTCAGCGCGACCGCGGCCCGGTAGCCCCGGCTCACCGCGTTGACCACCTGCTCCTGCGGCCCGGTGACGTTCCCGGCGGCCCAGACGCCCGGCACGCTCGTCCGCCCCACCTCGTCCACCGCCACGAACTCCCCGAAGGGGGTCTCGCGCAGCTCCGCGCCGAGCTGCCGCAGCACGCCGTCCCGCGCCGCCAGCCGGGAGGCCGCCGCGAAGACCACCGAGCGGGCCACGGTCCGCCCGCCGGCGAGCCGTACCCCGGTCAGCCGGTCGTCCGCCACCGCGAGGCCCACCACCTCGCCGCGCTCGATCCGGACGCCCGCCGCGTCCAGCAGGGCCGCCTCGTGCTCCGTGGGCTCGGCCGCGGTGTGCAGGAACAGGGTCACGTCCTTCGACCAGTGGGCCACCATCAGCGCCTGGTGCGCGGGCATCGTCGGATGCGCGATCACCCCGAAGGCCTCGTCGCGGACCTCCCAGCCGTGGCAGTAGGGGCAGTGCAGGACGTCCCGGCCCCACCGCCCGGCGAGTCCGTCGATCGGGGGCAGCTCGTCGACGAGCCCGGTGGTGACGACGAGCCGCCGTGCGCGGACCGGGTCCCCGTCCGCCAGGGTGAGGACGAACCCGCCGTCCCCGTCCGGTGCCGCGCCCGTCACCTCGCCGACCCGCAGCCCGACCCCGTACCCGGCGATCTCGGCCCGCCCGGCGGCGAGGTAGTCGGCCGGGTTCATGCCGTCCCGGGACAGGACGCCCTGCATGTGCGCGCTGGGCGCGTTGCGCGGCGCACCGGCGTCGACCACCAGGGTCCGACGGCGTGCCCGGCCCAGGACCAGGGCGGCGCTCAGCCCCGCCGCGCCTCCGCCGACCACCACGGCCTCGTACGTGTTCTCCAGGTGTGCGTTCATGGGCCGAGCGTCACCCGGCCCCCTCGGAAGAGCAAGGCAGCTTGCCGTTTCTGCAAAACTGGACGTATGACCGAAGACGATCGCATCGACGCCGTGCTCCACGAGGTCGGCCCCCGGCTCCGTGGGCTCCGCCGCGACCGCGGGGTGACCCTGGCCGAGCTCTCCGCGGACACCGGGATCTCCGTGAGCACCCTCTCCCGGCTGGAGTCGGGGCAGCGCAAGCCCAGTCTCGAACTGCTCCTTCCGCTCGCCCGCGCCCACCAGGTCGCCCTCGACGAGCTGGTGGGCGCCCCGGCGACGGGCGACCCCCGGATCCGGTCCCGGCCGATCGTGCGGCACGGCCGGACGATGTACCCGCTCACCCGTCAGCCCGGGGGCCTCCAGGCGTACAAGGTCATCCAGGAGAAGCCGCAGCAGGAGGAGCCGGAGCCGCGCGTCCACGAGGGCTACGAGTGGCTGTACGTGCTCTCCGGGCGGCTGCGGCTCGTCCTCGGGGACCACGACGTGGTGCTCGGCCCCGGTGAGGCCGCGGAGTTCGACACGCGCGTCCCGCACTGGTTCGGCCCGACGCCGGAGGGGCCGGTGGAGTTCCTGAGTCTGTACGGGCCGCAGGGGGAGCGGATGCACGTCCGGGCCCGCCCCAAGAAGTCCGGCTGAGCGGTTCCCCTCGAATCAAGCGACCGCTTAGTATGCAACCGACCGCTCGGTACGGAGGAGGCTTCCGGATGCAGGCATGGCGTGTGTACGAGAACGGGGAACCGCGCGAGGTGATGCGCCGCGAGGAGGTGCCCCCGCCCACGCCCGGCGACGGCCAGGTCCTCCTCAAGGTCCGCGCCGCGAACGTCAACTTCCCCGACGCGCTGCTCTGCCGCGGTCACTACCAGATCCGCCCCCCGCTGCCCTTCACCCCCGGCGTGGAGGTCTGCGCCGAGACCGAGGACGGCCGCCGGGTCATCACCACCGCCGCGCTCCCGCACGGCGGCTTCGCCGACCACGTCCTGGCCGACGCGCGCGGACTGCTCCCCGCCCCCGAGTCGCTCGACGACGCCGAGGCCGCCGCGCTCCACATCGGCTACCAGACCGGCTGGTTCGGCCTGCACCGCCGCGCCGCCCTCCAGGAGGGCGAGACCCTGCTGGTGCACGCGGCGGCCGGCGGCGTCGGCAGCGCCGCCGTGCAGCTCGGCAAGGCCGCGGGCGCCACCGTCATCGGGGTCGTCGGCGGACCGGAGAAGGCCGCCGTCGCCCGCGCGCTGGGCTGCGACGTGGTGATCGACCGGCGTTCCGAGGACGTCGTCGCCGCGGTCAAGGCCGCGACCGGCGGCCGCGGCGCCGACGTGGTCTACGACCCGGTGGGCGGCGACGCCTACCAGCAGTCCGCCAAGTGCGTCGCCTTCGAGGGCCGCATCGTGATCGTCGGCTTCGCCAGCGGCACGATCCCGGCACCCGCCCTCAACCACGCCCTGGTGAAGAACTACGCCGTCCTCGGCCTCCACTGGGGCCTCTACGCGGCGAAGGACCCCGCCTCCATCGGCCGCTGCCACGAGACCCTCACCGGCTACGCGGCCAAGGGACTCATCAAGCCCCTCATCGGCGAACGCGTCCCGTTCGCCGGCGCGGCCGACGCCGTGCAGCGGGTCGCCGACGGCACCACCACCGGCCGCCTGGTCGTCCTCCCGGAAGGAGTCCGCGCATGACCGACGCCGAGGAACTCCTCGTCCGCACCCGGAAGCTGCTGGCCGAGCACCCGCCCGCCACCACCGACCGCACCGACTTCCTGCGCGCCCGCTTCGACGCCGGCCTCGCCTGGGTGCACTACCCCGTCGGCCTCGGCGGACTCGACGCGCCCCGGGCGCTCCAGACCGTCGTCGACGCCGAACTCGCCGCCGCCGGAGCCCCCGACAACGACCCGCGCAAGATCGGCATCGGCCTCGGCATGGCCGCCCCCACCGTCCTCGCCCACGGCACCGACGAGGTCAGGCGCCGCTTCCTCCGCCCGCTCTGGGTCGGCGAGGAGGTCTGGTGCCAGCTGTTCAGCGAGCCCGGTGCCGGATCCGACCTCGCCGCCCTCGCCACCCGGGCCGTCCGGGACGGCGAGGACTGGGTGGTGGACGGCCAGAAGGTGTGGACGTCCAGCGCCCACACCGCCCGCTGGGCCATTCTCATCGCCCGCACCGACCCGGACGCGCCCAAGCACCGGGGCATCACCTACTTCGTCTGCGACATGACCGACCCCGGCGTCGAGGTCCGGCCGCTGCGCCAGATCACCGGCGAGGCCGAGTTCAACGAGGTCTTCCTCACCGGCGTCCGCATCCCCGACGCCCACCGCCTCGGCGAGGTCGGCGACGGCTGGCGGGTCGCCCAGACCACCCTCATGAACGAGCGGGTCTCCATCGGCGGCGCCCGCATCCCCCGCGAGGGCGGCATGATCGGGAAGGTCGCCGCGACCTGGCGCGAGCGCCCCGAGCTGCGCACCCACGAACTGCACCGGCGCCTCCTCGACCACTGGGTCGAGGCCGAGGTCGCCCGGCTCGCCGGGGAGCGGCTCCGCCAGCAGCTCGTCGCGGGCCGGCCCGGCCCCGAGGGCAGCGCCATGAAGCTCGCCTTCGCCCGCCTCAACCAGGCCATCAGCGGCCTGGAGGTCGAACTCCTCGGTGACGAGGGCCTGCTGTACGGCGAGTGGGAGATGCGCCGCCCCGAACTCGTGGACTTCACAGGCCGCGACGCGGGCTACCGCTACCTGCGCTCCAAGGGCAACTCGATCGAGGGCGGCACCAGCGAGGTGCTGCTCAACATCGTCGCCGAGCGGGTCCTCGGCCTGCCGCCCGAGCCCCGCAACGACAAGGACGTCGCCTGGAAGGACCTCGCCCGATGACGGAATCGCCCGAACCGACGCAGCAGCCGCTCGACCTGCTCTACTCGGAGACCGAGGACGACCTGCGGGCCGCCGTCCGCGCGCTGCTCGCCGACCGGGCCGGGCACCAGACCCTCCTCGGCCGGATCGAGACGGACAGCCCCTACGTCCCCGGCCTGTGGAAGTCCCTGGCCGGTGACATGGGCGCCGCCGGGCTGCTCGTCCCGGAGAAGCTCGGCGGCCAGGGCGCGAGCCACCGCGAGGCCGCCGTCGTCCTGGAGGAGCTGGGCCGCGCGGTGACCCCGCTGCCGTACCTCACGAGCGCGGTCGTGGCCACCGAGACCCTGCTGGCCCTGGCGGGGGAGAGCGACGCGGCGGCCGGACTGCTCGCGGAGCTGGCCGCCGGCCGGACGGTCGCGGTCCTCGCGGTACCGCTGCCGACGGCGCCCGGGGCGGAGCTCCCGTCCGGCGGCCGGGTCCCGGCCGTCGCCGACGCCCTCGCCGCCGACGTCTTCCTGGTCCTGTCCGCCGACGGGCTGTCCGCGGTCCCCGCCGGCGAGGCGACCGTCGAGCCGCAGACCCCGCTCGACCTCACGCGCCCGCTGTCCGCGGTCACCGCCCCGGCGGGATCCGGCACCCGGCTCGCCGGCCCCGACGCGGCCAGGACGGCGCTCGGCCGGGGGCTGCTCGCCGGGGCGGGACTCCTCGCCTCGGAGCAGCTGGGGCTCGCCGAGTGGTGCCTGGAGGAGACCGTCCGGTACACCCGCGAGCGCCACCAGTTCAACCGGCCGGTCGGCTCCTTCCAGGCCCTCAAGCACCGCATGGCCCAGCTGTGGCTGGAGCTCGTCGGCGCGAGGGCGGCGGCCCGCGCCGCCGCCGACGCCCTCGCCACCGGCGGCCCGGACGCCCCGCTGCTGGTGGCCGTCGCCCAGGCGTACTGCTCGCGGGTCGCCGTCCGGGCGGCCGAGGAGTGCGTGCAGCTGCACGGCGGGATCGGGATGACCTGGGAGCACCCGGCCCATCTGGCGCTCAAGCGGGCCAAGGCGGACCAGATCGCCCTCGGCTCCACAGGTCGCCACCAGGACACCGTCGCCGCCCTGGTGGACCTGGCGCCGCCCGCGTAGCGCACCGGACCGCACCGCGCCCTCGGCCCCGGTAAGGGGCCGAGGCGTCCCCACCCCTTTACATACTGTTTAATTGCAACCTGTTCGCAAAAACAGTTGATCTCCAAAAAGGGGTGTGGACACGATGACCGCCCGATTCCTCCGCGGCACGGCCGCCGCGTCGCTCGCGGGGGCCGTGGCCCTCACCGCGGCGGCCTGCACGAACCCCGGCGCCCCCGCCGGGGCCTCCGGCGGACCCAAGGACTCCGCGGTCGTCGGCATCGCCTACGAGCCCGAGACCCTCAGCCCCCTCCTCGGCTACGGCAAGGACGGCAACTCCAAGATCTTCGACGGTCTCCTCGCCTTCGACGCCGGCATGAAGCTGCGCCCGGCCCTCGCCACCGCGCTGCCGCGCGTCACCGACGGCGGGCTCACCTACACGTACACCCTCCGCGACGGGGTCACCTTCAGCGACGGCGCCCCCTTCACCGCCAAGGACGTCGTCTTCACCTACCGGACGATCCTCGACCCGAAGACGAACAACCCCTCGCGCACCGAACTCGACGCCCTCAAGAGCGTCGAGGCCGTCGGCGACGACACCGTCGTCTTCCGCCTCAAGTACCCCTACGCGCCCTTCGCCGAGCGCACCGTCCACGCCATCGCCCCCGAGCACGTCGCCGCGAAGCAGGACGTCAACACCGGCGCCTTCACCAGCAAGCCCATAGGCACCGGCCCGTACGTGCTCACCGGCTGGTCCAAGGGCGAGAAGCTCAGCTTCAAGGCCAACCCGACCTACTGGAACGGCGCCCCCGCGGTGAAGCGGTTCACCATGGCGATCATCAAGGACGACGACGTCCGCGCCACCCGGCTCCGCGCCGGCGACCTCGACGCCGCCATCCTCCCGCCGAACCTCGCCGCCGGCTTCAAGGGCGACAAGGCGAAGAAGACCTGGACGGCGAAGACGTACGACTACCGCACGGTCACCCTGCCCACCCACCACCCCGTCGCCGGCGACACCGCCGTGCGCCGCGCCCTCGACCTCGCCGTCGACCGGCAGGCCATGGTCGACAAGATCCTCGAAGGGGCCGGGAAGCCCGCCTACGGGCCCGTCCCCACCGACAGCCCCTGGTTCACGAAGGGCACCGAGCGCCGCCACGACCTCGCCGGCGCCCAGAAGATCCTCGACGAGGCCGGCTGGAAGCCCGGCCCCGACGGCGTCCGCGTCAGGAACGGCGTCCGCGCCGCCTTCCCGCTCTGGTACCTCTCCGGCGACAAGCTCCGCCAGGACCACGCCCTCGCCTACGCCTCCGACGCCAAGAAGGCCGGCATCGCCCTGACCGCCCAGGCCGGCACCTGGGAGGTCATCGAGCCCCGGATGAAGACCGACGCCGTCCTCGCCGGCGGCGGCGCCCCCGGCGACCCCGACTTCGACCAGTACCTGCTCCTCAAGTCCAGCCTCGGCGGCGACGGCTTCAACAACATGGCCTGGTACGACAACAAGACCGTCGACCGCGCCCTCGACCAGGGCCGCCGCACCAACGTCCTCGCCGAGCGCCGCGCCGCGTACGACACCGTCCAGCGCGAACTCGTGAAGAACCCCGGCTACACCTTCCTCACCCACATCGACCACCTCTACGTCGTCGCCGACGCCTGGGACGGGCTCAGCACCCAGACCGAGCCGCACGACCACGGCCTCGCCTCCGGCCCCTGGTGGAACGTCGAGGACTGGAAGCCGAAGAACGCCGGGGACACGAAGAAGTGAGCCGCCGCCTCCCCTGGGGGGCCATGGCCCGGATGACGGGACGGCGCGCCCTGGCCGCCGTCCCCGTCCTCCTCGCCGTCACCTTCGCGGTGTTCGCCGTCGCGGAGGCCTCCCCGTTCGACCCCGTCAAGGCCTACGCCGGCACCGCCGGGCTCACCGCCTCACAGGAGAACCTCGACCAGCTCCGCGCCAACCTCGGCGTCGACCGGCCCCTCGTCACCCGCTGGTGGGAGTGGCTCACCTCGGCCCTCACCGGCGACCTCGGCGACTCCGCCGTCATGCGCCGCCCCGTGGCCGAGGTCGTCGGGGAGCGCCTCGGCTGGTCCGTGCTCCTCGCCGTCACCGCGTTCCTCGTGGCCATCGCCCTCGGCACCCTCCTCGGCGTCCTCGCCGGGCGCCGCCGCGGCGGCCTGATCGACCGGGCCGTCAGCTCCGTCGCCTACACCCTGGAAGCCGCACCCGCCTTCTGGCTCGGCCTCCTCGCCATCTGGTTCTTCGCCCTGAAGCTCGGCGCGCTGCCCGCCGGCGGACTCACCGACTCCGCCAGCGACACCGTCACCTTCGACCAGGTCGCCCGCCACCTCGTCCTGCCCGCACTCGTCCTCGGCGTCTCGCAACTGCCCTGGTTCTTCCTGTACGTCCGCCAGGGCGTCGGCGACGCCCTCGACGAGGACCCGGTCCGCGGCGCCCGCGCCCGCGGCCTGAGCGAGCGCACCGTCCTCACCGGCCACGCCCTCCGCTCCGGAATGCTGCCCATGCTCACCCTCGTCGGCTCCCGCGTCCCCGAGCTGATCACCGGAGCTCTGCTCGTGGAGACCGTGTTCAGCTGGCCCGGCATCGCGGCCGCCACCGTCACGGCCGCAACCTCCGTGGACTTCCCGCTGCTCGCCGCGCTCACGGTCCTCGCCACCGCCGCCGTCCTCCTCGGCAACCTGCTCTCCGACCTGCTCTACGGACTCGCCGACCCGAGGGTGGGCTTCGATGGCTGACCCGCGCACCCACCGCCTGCGGCTCTGGAGCTCCGCCCTCGTCGTCGGCGCGGTCCTCCTCGCCGTCCTGGTCGTCCCGCCGCTCGTCCAGCTCGACGAACAGGCCGTCGACCTCTCGCGCAAGCTCCTCCCGCCGTCCTGGGACCACCCCTTCGGCACCGACGACCTCGGCCGCGACCTGCTCCTGCGCTGCGTCTACGGCCTGCGGGTCTCGCTGCTCGTCGGACTGGTCGCCGCGCTCGTGGCCACCGTCGTCGGCACCGCCGTCGGCGCGGCCGCCGGCGCCCTCGGCGGCTGGGCCGACCGCACCCTCATGCGGATCGTCGACGCCTTCTCCTCCGTGCCGCACCTGCTCCTCGGCATCTTCGTGGTCGCCCTCTTCCGGCCCGGCGTCTGGCCCGTGATCGCCTCCGTGGCCGTCACCCACTGGCTCTCCACCGCCCGCATCGTGCGCTCCGAGGTCCTCTCCCTGCGCACCCGGCCCTTCGTCGAGGCGGCGATCTCCGGCGGCGCCACCCGCTGGCGCGTCACGCTGCGGCACCTGCTGCCCGCGGTCCTTCCGCAGGCGGGACTCGCCGCCGTCCTGATGGTCCCGCACGCCATGTGGCACGAGTCCGCCCTGTCCTTCCTCGGCCTCGGACTCCCCAGCCACCAGGCGAGCCTGGGCAACCTCGTCCAGAACGCGCGCTCGTCGCTCCTCGCCGGACACGGCTGGCCCACGCTCTTCCCCGGACTGCTGCTCATCGTCCCCACGCTCGCCATCGCCGGCCTCGCCGGCGTCTGGCGCGACCGCCTCAACCCGCGCCGCCGATCGGAGCTCATGCTGTGACCGCAGAGAACGTGCTCCGTGCCCTCCAGGCCGTCTCCGCCGAACGGGCCGAGGACGCGGTCCTCAGCGTCCGCGACCTGAGCGTCCGCTTCCGGCTGCGCGGCGGCCGCACCGTCGAAGCCGTCGACGGCACCGGCTTCGACCTCGGCGCGGGGGAGTGCCTCGCCCTGGTCGGCGAGAGCGGCTGCGGCAAGTCCGTACTGGCCTCCGCCCTCCTCGGACTGCTCCCCGCCAACGCCGAGACCTCCGGTACGGCCCTGCTCGCCGGACTTGGAGGCGCCGCGGCCACCGACCTGCTCGCGGCCGACGAGAAGACCCTCGCCCGCACCGTACGGGGCCGCCGCGTCGGGCTCGTACCGCAGAGCCCCGCCGCCCACCTCACCCCCGTCCGCACCGTACGGTGCGGGCCCAGCTGGAGGAGACCGTCCGCGCCCTCACCGGCACCCCCCGCCGGGCACGCCGGAAGGTCGCCGAGGACGCCGCGGAGCGGACCGCCTTCCCGGCCGGCCACCTCGACCGCCATCCGCACGAACTGTCCGGTGGACTCGCCCAGCGCGCCGCCACCGCCCTCGCCCTCGTCGGCGACGCACGGCTGCTGCTCGCCGACGAGCCGACCACCGGCCTCGACCGCGACCTCGTCGACCGCACGGTGGACGAACTGCGCCGCCACGCCGACGACGGCCGCGCCCTCCTCCTCATCACCCACGACCTGGCACCAGACCTCCTCGCCGACCCAGAGCGGGCGGAGGAAGCGGCGCCTGACCTCGTCGGTGCCGTGGGCGAGGACGGTGGGGGCGGCCATGCCGAGGCCGATGCCGATCTTGCGCGGGTCGTTGTCGGGGGCTCCGGCGGCGGCGAGTTCGGCGTCGACGACGGTCTGGAGCGCCCGGGGCGCGTCGAGTCCGCCGAGGCCGACGGGGTAGTGCACCCCCGCCGTCGGCGTCGTGTTCCAGCAGCCCCGCACCGCCGCCGACCCCCGCCTCACCCTCGCCGACCTCCTCGTCGAGCCGCTCCGGGCCACCGGCCGGCGCGCCGAGGCGGCCGCCCGCCTCGCCGAACTCGCCCCCGCCGTCGGCCTCACCCCCGACCTGCTCGGCCGCCGTCCGCACGAGGTCAGCGACGGCCAGCTCCAACGCGCCTGCCTGGGACGGGCACTGGCCCTGCGCCCCCGCTGGCTGATCTGCGACGAGATGACCGCGATGCTCGACGCCTCCACCACGGCCGCCCTGGTCGGCGCCGTCGAGGCCTACCGCGCCGACACCGGCGCCGGCCTCCTCGCCGTCGGCCACGACCGCGTCCTGCTCGACCGCTGGTGCGACCGTACGGTGGAGTGGCGGGACTGCCTGCCCGCCGGAGGAGAGCCCGTGACCAGCCGATGACATCCCCGGCCGACCCGGCCCCGTGGCGGCCCGTCGCCGAGGACGACGCCCTCGACGGGCTGCGCGCCGCCCTCGCCGAGGCCGGCTGCGGGTTCGAGCCCCGGGGCGGGTACGAGGACCACTGCTGG
Organism: Streptomyces sp. adm13(2018); assembly: GCF_008042145.1. Classification (GTDB taxonomy): domain Bacteria; phylum Actinomycetota; class Actinomycetes; order Streptomycetales; family Streptomycetaceae; genus Streptomyces. The sequence goes on along the minus strand of NZ_RDBH01000137.1, from coordinate 46,779 downwards.
ATCCTCCACGCGATCCACGACGGTCCGGTACGGCTCCGCTGGGACGAGGTGCTGTCCCGGGCGGGCCGTAGCCTGGAGGCCTGGCCCGGCACCCTGTCGTACCTGGTCTTCGAGGACGTACCGGGGACGGAGCACCTCGAAGGTCCCGACCCGGCGGAGCTGGACCGCGCCTCCCTGGCCCGTCTCGTCGAGCACCTGATCCGCGGCGGCCCCCGCGGAGCGGACACCCCCTGCGGGTCGGCCCAGGCCGGCGCGGCGACGCCGCTCGGCGGATCGACGGTCGCCCGGCGCGGCCGGCTCGGTGACGCGCTCGCCCACCACGACGCCGGGCCCGACTTCCACTTCCCCGCCACCTGGTGGGCCGCCGACGGCGGCTGGCTCGTCCTCACCGACCTGGACCTCAGCGCCACCGAGGTCTTCGGCGACGCGGCGCTGATCGCGGGAATCCTGGCCGACCCGGAGCTCGACGCGGTGCGACGGCCGACCATCGCCGAGACCTTCGCCGGCTGAACCCGAGCCGAATCTCACCCGGATGGCCGCCCCGCCATACGCCCGGACGGACCGCCCATTCCGCCACACTGTCCGCCGAACGCCGCAATTCCGGTGCGGCGACGGAGGGACGTGAACGCGATGGCCGTTTCCATTTCTGTCGTGGTGCTGCTGCTGGTGCTGGCCGTGATCTTCCTGCGCAACGGCGGACTCAAGGTCACCCACGCACTCGTCTGCGCCCTGCTGGGCTTCTTCCTCGCCGGCACCAGCATGGCGCCGACCATCCACAACGGGGTCGCCGCCACCGCCAACATGGTCTCCAGCCTCAACCCGTGATCGTTTCCACGGCATGAACGACCCGTGAAACACAGGGCAGTTGCATGTACATCTCACGCACTCGGGCCTAGCGTCGGCCACCGGCGCGACAGTTGCCGGCAACCCGAGGAGCCGCATTGGCCACGCACCCGCCCCGAAGACGAGCCCGCGCGCTCACCCTGATCGCGCTCGCCGCCGCCCTCCTGGTGGGCTCCGTCCCCGCCGCCCAGGCCCAGGAGATCCCCCTCGGCCTCGGCCACCGCCTCGTGGACCACTACGAGGGCGCCCCCGCCACCGCAAGGCCCGCACCGGGCAGAAGCCCCGCCCAGCACCCGTACCTCGCTCCCAACGGCCGCAGCGGCATGCACGCCGACGGAGCGGGCAGCGGCACCCACCCCTACCCGGGCCCGCTCGGCCGCGCACCCCGGGTGGACAGCGAGAAGATCGCCCCCGTCGGCGGCGAGTGCGCCACCGTCACCTTCGACTCCGGCGGCCGTCTCGTCACGGTCTGCGGCACCTTCAGCGGTTTCCTGCTGAAGCTGCTCGATCCGGCCACCCTGGACACCCTCGCCGAGTACAAGCTGCCGCAGCGCTCCTCCACCGTCGAGGCCATCACCCGCCTCGACTTCGAGAAGATCTTCAAGGACACCTCCGGCGGCGCCTACTTCTACCTCGACGACCGGGACCGCGTCGTCCTCGCCGACTCCCGCCAGCACATCCAGCGCATCGCCCACCGCCAGAAGCCCGACGGCACCTGGGAGTTCGTCGTCGAGGACGACTGGGACCTCACCCCGCTCGTCCCGCACGACTGCGTCGGCTGGACCAACCTCTTCCCCAGCGGCGTCTGTGACCCGGTGACCTCCGTCATGCCGGACTGGGACGGCCGCGTCTGGTGGGTCACCCGCCTCGGCCGGGTCGGCACCGTCGACCCCGCCACCGGCGCGCTGCGCGCCGTCCGCCTCGCCGGCGAGGAGATCCAGAACTCCTTCTCCGTCGCCGAGGACGGCGTCTCCCTCGTCACCGACCACGCCCTGTACAGCTTCGAGGCCGACGCCGACGGCGTCCCGCGGGTGCGCTGGCGCGAGGCGTACGACCGGGGGACCGGCACCAAGCCCGGTTCCGTCAACCAGGGTTCGGGCACCACACCCGACCTCTTCGGGCCGCACGACGAGTACGTCGCCATCACCGACAACGCCGACGACCGGATGAACGTCCTGGTCTACCGCAGGGGCGCCGACGTCCCCGCGGGCGAGCGTCTCGTCTGCAAGGTCCCGGTGTTCGGGTCCGGCGCGTCCACCACCGACAACTCCCTGATCAGCTGGGGCAACAGCCTGGTCGTCGAGAACAACTACGGCTACGAGAACCCCGGTACGCTCCTCCTCGGCCGCAGCGTCGTCGGCGGCGCCACCCGCATCGACGTCCGCGCCGACGGCAGCGGCTGCGACACCGTCTGGGAGAGCGACGTCCGCTCGCCCTCCACCGTCCCCAAGCTCTCCACGGCCAACGGACTGCTCTACTTCTACGAGAAGCGCCCGAACTCCTGGGGCATCGACGCCTGGTACCTCACGGCCGTGGACTTCCGCACCGGGAACCGCGTCTTCAGCCGCTTCACCGGCACGGGCCTCGCCTACGACAACAACTGGGCGCCGATCACCCTCGGCCCCGACGGCACCGCGTACGTCGGTGTCTTCAACGGCATCGTCGCGGTCCGCGACACCGCCTGACGGCAAGGGGCCGTCCCCGGACCGGTGTCCGGGGACGGCCCCTGCCTCCCGCCTTGCTCAGACCATCTCGGGCATCTCCCCGACGGTGGTCCGGACGTCGATCACGGCGAACGCGGCCCCTTGCGGGTCCAGGATCGCCGCGAAGCGGCCGAACGGGCTGTCCATCGGCCCGAACACCTTCCGCCCGTTGAGGCGCTCGGCCGCCTCGACCGCCTTGTCGCAGTTGTCGACGGCGAAGTACACCTGGATGTACGAGGGGACCTCCGGCGGGAAGTCCTCCGCCGTCATCTCCATGCGGCCCAGCAGCGGGTCCCCGCCGAGGTCGAAGACCCGGTAGTCCATGTCCGGATCCTGCATCTTCTTCGAGCGGAAGCCGAAGACCGTCGCGTAGAAGGCATCGGCCTTCGCCGGCTCACGGGTGAAGACCTCGGCCCAGATGTAGGAACCGGTCTCCCCCTCCAGCTCGAAGCCCTCGTGCCGCCCCGCCTGCCAGACGCCGAACACGGCCCCCGTCGGGTCCTGCGCGAGGCACATCGACCCGAAGTCGCCGACCTGCATCGGCTCCATCAGCACCGTGCCGCCGGCCGCCCTGACCTTCTCCGCCGTGGCGGCGGCGTCGGGCGAGGCGAAGTACAGACACCAGGCCGACTGACCCTGCCCGTCGTCCCCCGGCATCGGCGGGACGACGGCCGCGACCGCCTTCCCGTTCCGATACGCCTGGGTGTAGTTGCCGAATTCCGAGGAGGACTCGCCGAAGGTCCAGCCGAGTACGTCGCCGTAGAACGTCTTGGCGAGCTCGACGTCCTTGAACATCGCATCGGCCCAGACGGGCGTGCCTTCAGGTCGTACGGCCATGACGATGACTCCCGTTTCCGCTTCGACGACGTGGTCCTGTGAGCCACGCTAGTCACGCTCGCCCCGCCCCGCGCGGTGACACGACGCGACCGGGCTCCGCACCCCGGGCGGCCGGCGGGGATCAGCCCGGCAGCCGGCCCAGCGCGTACCGGTGGAACGGTCCGTCCGGCAGCCGCAGCTCCGGCCGCCACAGCCGCAGCACCTGCGCCGACGGCACGAACAGCGCCTCCGGCAGCCGGGCGGGGTCCGTCCACTCCCAGCGTTCGATCGACTCCGGCTCGGCGACGGCCGGCACGCCCCGGAAGGCGCGCACCGCCGTCGCCGCGGTCAGCCGGGTCGCCCGCGACGAGGTGAGGGAGTCCAGGACCAGTCCGATGACCTCCACGTCCGCCGCCTCCGCGACGAGCGTCGTCTCCTCGGCCAGCTCGCGGACCGCCGCCTCCTCCAGGGACTCGCCCGGGTCGACCTTCCCGCCCGGCAGCTCCCACACCCCGGAGCGGTGCAGCCCGAGCAGCACCCGGCCCGTCTCGTCGGTCACCACGACCCCCGCGCCGAGCGAGGCCTGGGCGGCGGGCGGCTGGACATTGCGGCGGGCGGCTGCGGCCCGTTCGACGGCACTCATGGCACCCCTTCTACCAGCGGCGTTCCCCGCGCCACAACGCGGTGGCCGAGCCCCCGGCCCCGTCAGGGCCGGGACGCCGGGGGCACCACGGCGACCGGGCAGTGGGCGTGGTGCAGCACCGCGTGGGCGACCGAGCCGAGGAGCAGCGAGCCGAACCGGTGCCGGTGATGACGGCCCACGACCAGCAGGCCCGCGTCCCGCGACCCCTCCACGAGCACGCCCGCCGCGTCCGCCGGCACCACCGAGGGGACCAGCTCGACCTCCGGCCGACGGGCGGCGAAGGGCCGCAGCCGCTCCGCCTGCTCCCGCTCCGCCTCCCGTACGAACCGCTCCGCCGTGTCCGCGAGGGGCAGCTGCGGGGGCATCTGGAGCGCCGGGGCCGGAGCCACCACGGGGCTGCCCGGCTGCGGAGGCAGCCGGACGGCCGTCACGGCCGCCAGCGGCACCCCCCGGTGGTGCGCCGCCTCGAACGCGAAGGCCACCACCTCGTCCGGCGTCTCCTCCGGGTGCAGGCCGAGCAGCACCCGGCCGGCCGCCGCCCCGCTCCCCAGGGCGGCCGTGCGCGCCTCGTGCGGGACGACGACGAGCGGGCAGGGCGCGGTCGCGGCGAGGGTGCGGCTGGTGGAGCCGAGGAGCAGGCTCGCGAAGCCGCCGTGCCCGCGGGAGCCCGTCACCAGCAGCCGGGCGCCCCGGGCGGCGGAGGGCAGGGCGTCGGTCACGGAGCCGTCGAGCGTCTCGTACCGGACGGGCAGGGGGTGCCCGCGCTCCTCCACGACCGTCCGCACGGCCGCCGTGACGGTGTCGGGGATCTCGGGGGAGGGGCCGAGGGAGGCGATCCGGGCGGCCCCGAGCTGGAGGGCGTCGGACCGGACATGGGCCACGACCAGCGGCGCCACCAGCTGTTCGGCGGCGCTCAGGGCCCAGGTCAGGGCCCGGAGGCTGTGCTCGGACCCGTCGACGCCGACGACGACGGGCGGCTCGGACGCGGTGTGCGTGTCACTCATGGGGCCATGACTCCCGCGGCCGGGCGCGCGCCACACCGGTCAGGCCCCGCGCGTCCCGCCGGGCGGGGAGCCGACGACGGACCGGTCGGGCGGCGATACGACGACGGACCGGCGCCGACGGCGTGGCCGTCGGCACCGGCCCGGAGGCGGAACGATCAGGCGCCCTGGGCGCGGCGGGCCGCCCGCTCGGCGTCGCGCTCCTTGATGCGGACGGTCTCCTTGCGGACCTCCGCCTGCGTGGCGCGCTCCTTCTGGAGCCACTCGGGGAGCTCCTGCCGGAGCTCCTCGATCTGCTCGGTCGTGAGCGGGTCGGTGATGCCGCCGCGGGCGAGGCCGGCGATGGAGATGCCGAGCCGCTGCGCGACCACGGGGCGGGGGTGCGGGCCGTTCTTCCGCAGCTCCTGGAGCCAGGCCGGGGGATCGGTCTGGAGCTCGTTCAGCTCGCTGCGCGAGACGACACCCTCCTGGAACTCTGCGGGGGTGGCCTCGAGGTACACACCCAGCTTCTTCGCCGCGGTGGCGGGCTTCATCGTCTGGGTGCTCTGGTGCGACGTCATGGTGTCAAGGGTATCGAGCGTGCGGCCGAGTTCCGACCACGGCAGCTACCGGTAACCTGGCGGGGTGACAGG
>NZ_RDBH01000137.1:35507-41041 GCF_008042145.1 Streptomyces sp. adm13(2018) | reverse complement strand
CCCGCCTCCTGGGCCATGATGATCGCCCTCGCCGCCCTCTGGCGCGCCAGCGGCGTCAACCCCACCGCCGTCATCGGCCACTCCCAGGGCGAGATAGCCGCCGCCGTCGTCGCCGAAGGCCTCACCCTCGACGACGGCGCCCGCATCATCGCCCTCCGCTCCAAGGCCCTCCGCGCCCTCTCCGGAGGCGGCGGCATGGCCTGGCTCAGCATCCCCGAGACCCAGACCGAAGACATCCTCACCACCTGGCACGGACAGATCTCCGTCGCCGCCGTCAACGGACCCTCCTCCACCGTCGTCGCCGGACAACCCGAAGCACTCGACGCACTCCTCACCCACTGCGAAACCACCGGAATCTGGGCACGCCGCATCCCCGTCGACTACGCCTCCCACTCCGCACACGTCGACGAGATCCAGAACATCCTCGCCACCCAACTCAAGGACGTCACCCCCCGACAGGGCACCACCACCTTCCACTCCACCGTCACCGGCGACATCCTCGACACCACCGAACTCGACGCCGCCTACTGGTTCCGCAACCTCCGCAGCAAAGTCCGCCTCGCCGACGTCATCACCCAACTCGCCGCACCCGACACCGTCTTCATCGAGGTCAGCGCCCACCCCGTCCTCCTCTCCGGCATCACCGAAACCCTCGCCGACACCGGAGCCGCCATCGGCACCCTCCACCGCAACACCGGCAGCCTCGAACGCTTCACCCAGTCCGCCGCCGAAGCATGGACCCACGGCGTCACCGTCGACTGGACCACCCTCCTCCACCCCTACCAGCCCCACACCGTCGAACTCCCGCCCTACCCCTTCCAGCACCAGCACTACTGGCTCCAGGCCGAACCGGCCGCGACGGACGCCCGCGGGCTCGGTCTGAACCCGGCGGGGCATCCGCTGCTCGGCGCCGTGGTCGAACTCGTCGAGGAGGACCGTCTGGTGTACACGGGGCGGCTCGGCCTCGACACACAGCCGTGGCTCGCCGACCACGCCGTGCACGGCACCGTGCTGCTGCCCGGTACGGCCTTCCTGGAACTGTCGATGGCCGTGGGCGCCCGGATGGGCCTGCGGCGGCTCGCCGAACTGACGTTGCAGGCCCCCCTGGTGCTGTCGCCCGACGAGGCCGTACAGCTCCGGGTGACCGTCGAGCCGACGAACGCGGACGGGCAGCGCGAGCTGGCCGTGCACTCCCGGCCGCAGGACGCGGACTCCGCGCTCCCCTGGACCCGGCACGCCGCGGCGCTGCTCGACGCCGACGACGAGGCGGCGGACTTCGACCTCACCGCGTGGCCGCCTCCCGGCGCCCGCGAGATCGACGTCGAGACCCGCTACGACACCCTGGCGGAGGCGGGTTACGACTACGGGCCCGTCTTCCAGGGCCTCCGCGCCGCCTGGCGCTCCGGTCGTGACGTCTTCGCCGAGGTGGGCCTGCCCGCCGAGCTCGACGCCGCGTCCTTCGGGGTCCACCCGGCGCTGCTCGACGCGGCCCTGCACGCGGTCGGTCTGCTGCGTGAGGACGGCGGGACGGTCCTGCCGTTCTCCTGGTCCGGCGTCACCCGCCTCAGCGAGGGCGCGGACGCTCTGCGGGTGTGGCTCGCCCCCCGGAGCGACGACGGGGTGAGTCTGCGCGTCACCGACGGCTCCGGCCGCCCGGTGCTCTCCGCGGAGTCGGTCACGATGCGGCCGTTCACCGCCGACCTGGCGGCGGCGCGCGGCACCGACGCGCTGTTCCGCCTGGAGTGGCAGCCGGTCCGGGCCGCCGCGACCCCCGTCGACGTCTGCCTGGTGGACGAGCTGGCCGAGGTGCCGGATCCCGTGCCTCAGGTCGTCGCCGTACGATGTCCGGGCTCGCCGCAGAACACCGACGCCGCAGACAGCGCAGACAGCGCAGCCGGCTCCGACCTGGCCGACGGCTCCGACATCACGGGGGCCGGTCTCGCCGGAGCCGCGCACCGCGCGGCGGGCTGGGCGCTCGACCTGGTGCAGGGCTGGCTGGCCGACGCCCGGTTCGCGGGCTCCCGGCTGCTGGTGCTGACCGAGGGCGCCGCCGGTCCCGACGTGACGCACCCCGCCATGGCCACCGTATGGGGGCTGGTCCGGACGGCCCAGTCCGAACACCCCGACCGGTTCGCCCTGTTGGACACGGGCCCGGCGTCCGCGTTCGACGCCGTCGACGTGCCCGGGGCCGTACTCGCCGAGCCGCAGCTCGCCCTGCGGGACGGCGCGCTCCTCGCTCCGCGGCTCGTCCGGCACGCCCCGGTCGACCCGGTCGACCCGGTCGACCCGGTCGACCCGGTCGCCGTTCCGCTCGACCCGGACGGCTCCGTGCTCATCACCGGCGGAACCGGCGTCCTCGGCGCCTCCGTCGCCCGCCACCTCGTCGCCGCGCACGGGGCCCGCCGCCTGCTCCTGGTCAGCCGCCGCGGCGCCGACGCGCCCGGCGCCGGGGAACTGGCCGCCGAGCTCACCGCCTCGGGTGCCGAGGTCACCCTCGCCGCCTGCGACACCGCCGACCGCGACGCGCTCGCCCGACTGCTCGACGGCGTACGGCTCACCGCCGTCGTCCACACCGCAGGCCTGCTCGACGACGGGGTGGTGGAGTCGCTGACCCCGGACCGGCTCGCCGCGGTGCTGCGTCCCAAGGTGGACGCCGCGGCGCTCCTCGACGAGCTCACCGCCGACCAGGACCTCGCCGCGTTCGTCCTCTTCTCCTCGGTGGCGGGCGTCCTCGGAAACCCGGGGCAGGCCAACTACGCCGCCGGCAACGTCTTCCTCGACGCGCTGGCCGCCCGCCGCCGGGCCGCCGGACGTCCCGCGACCTCGCTCGCCTGGGGCCTGTGGGCGGAACGCACCGGTCTCACCGGTCACCTGGACGAGAGCACCCTCTCGACCCGCGGCATCGCCCCGCTCTCCACCGAGCAGGGCCTCGAACTCCTCGACCGGGCGCTCGGCGACGGTGCGGCGATGCTCGTACCGGCCCGCCTGGACCCGGCCGCACTGCGGTCCGACGCCCTCGACGGCACCCTGTCCCCGGTGCTGCGTGCGCTGGTACGGGTTCCCCGGCGGCGCTCCGGCGAGTCCGGACTGCGCCGCAAGCTCGGCCGGCTGTCCGAGGAGGAGGGCCGCCGTCTGCTGCTCGACCTCGTCGGCACCCAGCTCGCCGCGGTCGTCGGCCGCGACTCGGCGGACGGCATCGACCCCGACCAGCCGTTCAAGAGCTTCGGGGTCGACTCGCTGCTCGCCGTGCAGCTGCGGAACCGTCTCAACTCCGCGACGGGCCTGCGCCTTCCGGCGACCCTCGTCTTCGACCACCCGACGCCGTCCGCCGTCGTCGACTTCACCCTCTCGCTCGCCCGGGAGCGTGCCGAGAGCGCCGCCCCGCAGCCCGTCGCGGCCGCCGCGCCGCGGATGGACGACGATCCCATCGTGATCGTCGGCATGGGCTGCCGCTTCCCCGGCGGGGTGGACTCCCCCGAGGGCCTGTGGCAGGTCGTCGCCGAACAGCGCGACGTGATCTCGGACTTCCCGACCGACCGCGGCTGGGACCTGGACGCGCTGTACCACCCGGACCCGGACCACTCCGGGACGTCGTACGTCCGACGGGGTGGATTCCTGCACGACGCGGGCGAGTTCGACCCGGCGTTCTTCGGGATCTCGCCGCGCGAGGCACTGGCGATGGACCCGCAGCAGCGGCTGCTCCTGGAGGTCTCGTGGGAGGCCCTGGAGCGGGCGGGGATCGAGCCCGGCACGCTCCACGGCAGCGACACCGGGGTGTTCGCCGGTGTGATGTACCACGACTACGGCGGTGGGGGCCGGCTTCCGGAGGAGGCCGAGGGGCACTTCCTGACCGGTACGGCCGGCAGTGTCGCCTCGGGCCGGGTGGCGTACACCCTGGGTCTGCAGGGCCAGGCCCTGACGGTGGACACCGCGTGCTCGTCGTCGCTGGTCGCCCTGCACCTAGCGGTGCGGGCCCTGCGGTCCGGTGAGTGCTCGCTGGCCCTCGCCGGTGGCGCGGCAGTGATGTCCACGCCTCATACGTTCATCGAGTTCTCGCGTCAGCGGGGCCTCGCGGCCGACGGCCGCATCAAGTCGTTCTCGGCGGACGCGGACGGTACGGCGTGGGCCGAGGGCGTCGGCGTCCTTGTCGTCGAACGGCTATCCGACGCACGGCGGTTGGGGCACGAGATCCTCGCCGTGGTCGCCGGGACCGCCGTCAACCAGGACGGCGCCTCCAACGGTCTGACCGCACCGAGCGGTCCCGCCCAGGAGCGCGTCATCCGCGCCGCCGTCACCGACGCCGGCCTCACCCTCACCGATGTCGACGCCGTCGAGGCGCACGGCACCGGCACGGTCCTTGGCGACCCCATCGAAGCCCAGGCGCTCCTCGCCACCTACGGCAGCCGGCGCGACAACGACCGGCCGCTGATGCTGGGCTCCCTCAAGTCCAACCTCGGCCACGCCCAGGCGGCCGCGGGCGTCGGCGGCGTCATCAAGATGGTGATGGCCCTCCAGCACGGCGAAGTGCCCGCCTCGCTCAATGTCGGCAAGCTCAGCGAACTCGTCGACTGGGAGTCCGGCGGCGTCGAGGTGCTCACCGAAGCCCGTTCCTGGCCTGCCGCCGAGGGCAGGGTCCGCCGGGCCGGCGTGTCCTCATTCGGCATCAGCGGCACCAACGCCCACGTCATCCTGGCGGAGGCCCCGACCGCCGAGCCGGCCGCCGAGCCGGCCGCCGAGGACGGGACCGAGCGTCCCGAGGGCGGTCTGCCGTGGGTCGTGTCGGCGCGTTCCGCCGACGCGCTCGCGGAGACCGCGGGCCGTCTGGCCGCGTCGGTACGCGCCCGGCCCGGCATCCGCCCCGCCGACGTGGCGTTCTCCCTGGCCACCCGGCGCTCCGCCTTCGAGTCCCGCGCCGTCGTCTCCGGGGCCGAGGGCCTCGACGGGCTCCTCGCCGGACTCGACGCGCTCGCCTCCCGCGAGGCCGAGCCGGTCACCGCGGCCGTCACCGGTGCGAAGCCGGGCCGGGGTCCGGCTGCTCCCGTCGTGTTCGTGTTCCCCGGTCAGGGTGCGCAGTGGGCGGGGATGGCCGTCGAACTCCTCGACACCTCGCCCGTCTTCGCCCAGACCATCGCCGACTGCGAGACCGCTCTCGCGCCCTTCGTCGACTGGTCCCTCACCGACGTCCTGCGCGCCGAGAACAACGCCCCCGGCCTCGACCGCGTCGACGTCGTCCAACCCGCCTCCTGGGCCATGATGATCGCCCTCGCCGCCCTCTGGCGCGCCAGCGGCGTCAACCCCACCGCCGTCATCGGCCACTCCCAGGGCGAGATAGCCGCCGCCGTCGTCGCCGAAGGCCTCACCCTCGACGACGGCGCCCGCATCATCGCCCTCCGCTCCAAGGCCCTCCGCGCCCTCTCCGGAGGCGGCGGCATGGCCTGGCTCAGCATCCCCGAGACCCAGACCGAAGACATCCTCACCACCTGGCACGGACAGATCTCCGTCGCCGCCGTCAACGGACCCTCCTCCACCGTCGT
>NZ_RDBH01000137.1:31160-35407 GCF_008042145.1 Streptomyces sp. adm13(2018) | reverse complement strand
GGGGAGGGCCGGGGCGTTCTGCTTGCCCGTGAGGGTGAGGAAGACGTCGTCCAGGTCCGGGGTGTGCACGGTGAGCGACTCCGCCTCGACCCCGGTGTCGTCCAGGGCGTCGAGGATCGCGCGGAGGTTGGCCACCGAGCCGTCGCTCGGGATCTGCAGCGCGAGCGCCTCGTCGTCCCTGGTCGCGATCCCGAAGACCGCCGCCGCGGCGGCCAGGTGGGCCTCGTCGGCGAACCGGACCCGCACATGGCCGCCCGGGATCAGCCGCTTCAGCTCCTCCGCCGTGCCCTCGGCGACCAGCCTCCCGTGGTCGAGCACCGCGATCCGGTCCGCGAGGTGGTCGGCCTCCTCCAGGTACTGCGTGGTCAGGAAGATCGTCACGCCCTCGTCCGTGACCAGGTCCCTGATCAGCTCCCACATGTCGCGGCGGCTGCGCGGGTCCAGGCCGGTGGTGGGCTCGTCGAGGAAGATGATCCGCGGCCGGCCGACCAGCGTCATCGCCAGGTCCAGCTTGCGGCGCATACCGCCGGAGAAGGTGGCGACGTTCTTACGGGCCGCCTCGGTCAGGTCGAACCGCTCCAGGAGCTCGGCGGTACGCCGACGGCCCTCGCCCCGGCCCAGGTGGTACAGGTCGGCCATCAGGAGCAGGTTCTCCTCGGCGGTCAGCAGACCGTCGACGGCGGCGAACTGTCCGGTGACGCCGATCAGCGTGCGTACGGAGTCGGCCCCGGCCCGCACGTCGTGTCCCGCGATCCGGGCCTCTCCGCCGTCCGCCGTGATCAGCGTCGAGAGGATCTCCACGGTCGTCGTCTTGCCCGCGCCGTTGGGGCCGAGCAGGGCGAAGATCGTGCCCTCGGGGATCCGCAGGTCGATGCCGTCGAGCACCACCTTGTCGCCGTACGCCTTGCGCAGGCCGGTCGCGGAGATCGCCGTTGCGCGCTGGTCGGCGGCCGCTGTCGTCGCCGTGTGCGGGGGGTGATTCGTGGTGCTCATGGTCTGCGGGCCCTTCTCTTCTCGGACTGATCGCGGGGCTGGTGGAGGGTGGTGCGCTTCATGTCTCGCGTCTGACTGCCTGGCGCTTCGGTGGCTTCGCTTGGCGCCACTCTGTGCCGTGCTTGCGCCATCATCGTGGCACATCAGTGGCGCCATGTCGAGTCATTGTGGCGCCATGCGTGGCGTGTGGGGGCGATTGAGTGCCTTGAGCTGGGCTTTTGTTGGGAAGAAGGCCCATGGCGCCTTGTGGCGCCAAGTCTCTGTGGGGGGGGGTGCCAGGGGGCGCCGTCCTCGGGCCTTGCCGTCCGGATCCGGCTTCGTCAGGACGCGGTGGTCAGGGATGCGCGCGGGGGCCGGGTGCGCGCGAGGTCGACGGGCAGCTCTACGGCGGCCGGGGGCGCGGGGCGCTTGTGGGGCGTGGCGAAGACGTACAGCCTCAGCATCACGAAGCGGCCGATGCCGGCCAGGCCCGAGGCGGCGAGGTAGACGGTCTGCTCTACGGCGAGGCCGGGCGTCCGCTCGATCAGGTGCAGGACGAGCACCGCGAGGGTGGTCACGCCGTAGGCCGCGGCCGCCGTTCCGGCGGACCGCAGGTGGTGGCGGAGGCCGCAGCGCAGCAGACCGCGCCCGGCGGCGGCGGGCCGGAGTCCCGAACCGAAGGTGAAGCGGGCGTGCAGCTCGGTCGCGAGGACCGTCGACGCCGTGGTGATCAGCGCGTTGGCGAGGGCGAACGGCAGGAGGCCGGTCAGCAGGGCGACCGCCGCGCCGGACGCGACCCCGACCCCGCCCCCGAACGTGACGAAGCGGAGGAAGGAGGTCAGGGTGCTTGGTGTGGTGCCGGGGTGTGGGCTCTGATCCATCGGGCTTCCGTCCCCCCTCCGTCGGATGCGCGCCCCGGCGGGGTCCGGGCGCGCCAAAGGTCGTGCCGGATGCGTCCGCGCCCGGTCGGTGGTGGCTGCGCGCCCGGCCTCCGGCTACGCCCGGCGGACGACGATGTCGCCCACGCTCGTGCGGCCGCGGACCTCGACCGTCTCCGCCGACTGGCCCGGGCCCTCCGCCGCGCCCAGTTCGTTGCGTACGCGGCCGGCCGTGGACCGTACGTCGAGCCAGGCCGCCGTCCCCGCCGCGATGCCGACTTCGATGCCGCCCGCGGCGGAGTCGAGCGTGACCCGGCCCCGTACGACCTCACCGAGGCGGATGGCGCCACTGGCCGTCCTGGCCGTCACCGAGGCCTCCGTACGCCCCACCTCGATGGGTCCGTTGGACGAGTTCACCTTCAGCTCGCCGCTGATCTCGCCGACCGTGGTCTCGCCGTTCAGGTTCCGGATCGTCGCCGCACCGTCGATCCGGCCGATCCGCACCCGGCCGGAGCCGTGGATCTCGGTCTCGCCGCTCGTGCTGTCGACGAGGATGTCGCCGTGGGAGGTCTTCAGCCGTACGGACGCGGCCTCGTCCAGCTGGATGTCGCCGGCCGCGGTGGTGAGGTGGCAGTTCCCGAACAGGCCCTCGCCGATCAGCTCGCCGAGGCCCGTCCGGCAGGTCAGCTCCGAGCCGGCGGGCAGCTCGACCGTGACATCGACCGAGCCGGTCTTGCCGAAGAGGGAACGCTTCCTGGGGCCCTTGACCAGCAGCTTTCCGCCCGCGCAGGTGACGGTGGTCTCCGCGGCCGCCTGCACGTCGAGCTTGGCGCCGGGGTCGCTCGGGGTCACCTCCACGACGGTGTCGGCGCGCTTGCCCGCGACGATCCGGGCCCGGCCGATCTCGATCTCGACGGTGGCGGAGAGGGGTTCGGGAGTTTCGAACGTGGGCATGGCTGTGGCGTCCTTTGACTGAGGAGAGGTGAGTGCCGGGCCGACCGACGTGCCTCGGTGGGGCGGTGAGGGGCGCATCCCTGGGACTCTCGCGCCCCTGGGAGTCTCGCGCCGCCGGGAGTCTCGCGTTCCCGGGAGCCGTGCACCCGGGCCGTGCGAACGGGCCGCGCCGGCGGGCTAGCGGACCCAGCCGGTGAAGCCCTGGCCCACGGAGGGGCCCGTGCTCGTCGCGCCCTTGCGGGTCCTGGCCGGGGCGCCGCCCGGTTCGAGGGCCGCGGCCACGGCCCGGACCAGCCAGGCGTTGACCGACAGCCCCTCGCGGCTCGCGGCCTCCTCGACCCGGATCTTGAGCTGGGCAGGCGGCCGGAAGTTGATGCGGGAGGTGGCGCCGTCCTCGCCCTCCACGGGGAGCGCGACCGGCGGCGGCGGGGCCGGCAGCGCGGGCTCGGCCTCCTCGAAGCCGAACGGCTCGGCGGCGGGCGGCGCCGTGACCACGAACTCGGGGTTCAGGCCGCGCAGCCGCAGGTCCACCGAGCCGGGAGCGAGGTCACGGGTGATCTCGTCCATCGCGTCGGACAGGGCGTTGAGCAGGGTCAGCCGGGCGGCCGACTCCAGCTGGCCGGTGAGTCGGTCCGCCAGGGCGCGGGCTTCGTCGCCGCCCGCCTGGGCGGCCACACCGAGCTCATGGCGGAGATTGTCCACGTACGGGGTGAGGTCCATGACGTAAGAATGGCACCATTGTGGCGCCATTGCAAGCCACGTGGCGCCATGGTGCGCCACGGTGTGCCGCGCCGCGTCACGCCGTGCCGTATGGCGCCAGGCAGCCGGACCGTCGGCTGCCTCCCCCGGCCGGGCTTGACCCGGTTCGGGGGTGCGCATAGCGTCGCCGCGCCGGGACGAGGACGGTCGGCGGATGCTCAGGGGGTTGCGCGGTGGCGGTGCCAGACGGATACGAGCGGCTCACCGCGGACGGGGCCCCGTTCGCCGTCGACGGCGGGGTGTACGCCTCCGGCCCCCGCACGCTGCGGGAGTTCGTCGAGGTCGTCTGGGGCTACGGCGACCAGGTCTTCCTCGTGTCCGAGGACGGGCGGACCACCTACCGCGAGTTCTTCGACGCGGCCTGCGGGCTCGCCCGGCGGCTCGTCGGGGAGTACGGGCTGCGGCCGGGCGACCGGGCCGTCGTCGCCATGCGGAACCACCCGGAGTGGCACGTCGCCTTCTGGGCCGCCCAGCTCGCCGGGCTCGTCGCCGTACCCCTCAACGCCTGGTGGACCGAGGACGAGTTCGCGTACGCCCTCGACGACTGCGCTCCCGGCGTGCTGCTCGTCGACGGGGAGCGCGTCGGACGGGTGCGGGAGTGGGCCGCCCGGAACCGCGTGCCCGGGATCGTCTTCCACGGGGAGGGGGAGTGTGCCGGTGCCACCACTGGTACGGCCTCCGCAC
>NZ_RDBH01000137.1:22987-31060 GCF_008042145.1 Streptomyces sp. adm13(2018) | reverse complement strand
AGCCAGTCGAAGACCAGGTGGTTGTGCCGGCGGCCTTCCTTCAGGTCGACCTCGCGGAAGAGGCCCTGGTGGCTCATTCCGAGACTGACGTAGAGGCGCCTGGCGCTGGTGTTGTCCTCCCGGCACATGCACCAGAACCGGTGCCGCCCGAGGTCGTCGAAGCAGAAGGCCGCGGTGAGTTGGGCCGCTTCGGCGCCGGCGAGGGGCAGGTTGCGCGCCCTCGGGCAGGATCTCGAACGCGGTGAACGTGTCGGTGAGGTCGAGGAGTCGGGCGACCTGCGGCGTGAGGGCCGCGAGTGCGAAGCGGATCCCGGCCGCGGCCGCGGCGTGACGGGCCCGGAGGAACTCGTTGAGTCCGGCGCACGCGCAGAACCGGAGGCCGGAGCAGTCGACGACGAGAGCGTCCGGGGCGGGCGACCCGCCGAGGGCCGCGTCCAGGGCGTCGGCGAGCGCGGGAGCGGTGTCGCCGTCGACCTCACCCGCCAGGAGCAGGACGTGGGTCCCCGGGGGTACCGAGAGCTGCTGAACGCGGAGGCCCGGCGTCACCGCGTCCGGCGGGAGAACGGCGGTGTACTGGGCGGGGGTTGTCGACGCGTCGTGGAGTTCCATGCTGCCCCTTCCGGGGTCGGAGCCCTCCGCTCCCCCCGTGCGAGGGGATGGAAGTGCGCGGCCAGAAGGGCCGCGCGTCGAGGAGGTCCGTACCCGAAGCGCCCCCTCCACGGGGGACGCGGCAGCGCGGTAATCGCCAACGGCTACCACCACGGTACCGCTTGGGGCGAGCCGTGGGTCCCGGCCTGTCTGACGATGGGTAGGTTTGATCGATCAAAAGCCCGTGCCGCCGAGGTTTTGGTCCCCTTCTCGAAGCCTCCGCGCAATAGTGGTGCAGACTCGAATTAATGCAGCGTGCATCCAGTTATGTGAATAAGCGGAATGGCTTCTTCTTTACCCTTCCTTGGGGTGCCTTGGGGTCTTCATTTTCGGCTCATTTGCTTCGGTCAAATCACCCATGGTCGACCATAGTGGCGTGGAGTGATGAATTCCGCCGACTGAATATCGACCCTCCTGCATTACCTTCCCGTGGTGCGTGCTTGACCTGGATCTACCCCTTGCATAGCCTCCGTTTCGCGCTCGCGTTCTGACCAGGCCGAGCTTCAGGCCGTTAAGTCGACCAAGCAGGGGGAATCTATGTATGACGTCATCGTTGTGGGTGGCCGGTGCGCAGGATCGCCGCTCGCCATGCAGCTGGCGCGCCAGGGCCACCGGGTCCTCGTGGTAGACCGGGCCTCCTTCCCCAGTGACACGGTCTCCACCCACTACATCCACCAGGCCGGCCTGCTGCGGCTCCAGGAGTGGGGTCTGCTGGACGAGATCATCGCGGCCAAGACCCCCGCCCTCCGCAAGATGCACTACGCCTACCGGGGCATCGAGCTCAACGGTTTCGCGGAGCCCGTCGACGGCGTCGACGCCGTCTACTGCCCCCGCCGCACCGTCCTGGACGAGATCCTCGTCAACGCCGCCCGCCGGGCCGGCGCCGAGGTCATCGAGGGATTCACCGTGACCGACGTGGTCGTCTCCGAGGGACGCGTCACGGGCATCCGCGGCCGCGAAGGGGACGGCCCGGAGAACGAGTTCAGCGCGACGATCGTCGTCGGTGCCGACGGCTTCCACTCCACCGTCGCCAAGAAGGTGGGTGCGGAGCTGTACAACGTGCGCCCCGCCGCCGGCTTCGTCTACTACTCGTACTACAGCGGCCTCGAGTCGTGGGGTCTGCACCACAAGAACGGCTTCAACGAGAAGTGGTTCGGCACCTGGCCGACCAACGGCGACGTCAGCATGGTCGCCATCATCGGTGCCAAGCGTCACCTCAAGGAGTTCCGCCAGGACGTCGAGGCCAACTTCCAGGCCGTGATCGACGACGTCTCCCCGGAGATGGGCGAGCAGCTGCGCGACCTGGGCACCCGCGTCGAGGACTTCCGACCCATGCGCTACCCGGACAACTACTACCGCCGCGCGTACGGCCCGGGTTGGGCGCTGGTCGGTGACGCCGGCTACCACAAGGACCCCTACACCGGCTGGGGCATCACGGACTCCTTCCTGCACGGCGAGCTCCTCGCCGAGCGCATCCACCAGGGCCTCGCGGGCGAGCGGCCCATGGAGGAGGCGCTGGCCGAGTACAACAAGCTCCGCGACGAGGAGAGCGCCGGCGTCTACGACTTCACGACGACGCTCGGTGAACTCACCGAACTGCCGCCGTTCTTCAAGGCGACGATGAGCGCGATGAGCAAGTCCCAGGAGTGGACTGACAAGATGCTGGGACTGATCGGCGGCATCGTCCCGGACTACGAGATCTACGCGCCGGACGCCCTCGAGCGGCTCTACGACGACGCCGGCGTACCGGAGTCCGAGCGGATCTACGACCCCGCCGCCGGCTGACCGCCGCCCGCTGCCGGTTACCGCCCCCGGTGGCCGTATCACCGGCGGCCGCGCCACCGCCGGCCACGCCACTGCCGGGGGACTGACGGATCACGCGGATCACGGATCCTGGATCACTGGTACCGGATCCCGGATCCCGGATCCCGGGCCAGCGCCGCACCGCCCAGCGTCGGGCGCGGTTCCGTGCCGCGCTGGCGCCGGTGACGGGCGCACCCGCGAACGCCCGCTCCGTCCCACGCCGTTGCGCTCCGGATCCGCGACCCGACCCGTCCCGGCAGCGGTGTCCCGCGACCGCACCATCCGTCCGTCCGGCTCCCCGTGCCGGACGGATCCCCCCGACCCGTCCCGGCAGCGGTGTCCCGCGACCGCACCATCCGTCCGTCCGGCTCCCCGTGCCGGACGGATCCCCCCGCAGACCACGGGAGGCACCGACGACCGGCCCGCCCCCTTGCGCCGGTGCCCCCGGACGCGTCCGGGCGACCTCGGGTCCGCCCGGACGACCACCACTCTTCCCCTTCTCCAGCAGCACCCCCGTCACCCGCCGGCCAGGCGCGCGTGGCCCGGTGCGGCCCGTCCCGACGGGCCCCGGACCACGGCTGCGCCGGCACGGCACCACTCCATGTGCTTCGCCTTCGAGGGAGTCCCGCAGATGACGCGCGCGTCCAGCATGTTCGACCTCATCAGTGACCAGGATGAGGACAGGCCCTACTTCGAGACCGGCGGCATCGGCAGGTCGCACGAGTTCTACACGGGCGAGGAGCAGTTCCGCCGGGAGATGTCCCGCATCTACGGCCGGCGCTGGCTCCCGGTCGACCACGTCTCCCGGCTGAAGGAGAAGGGTGCCTACAGCACCCTCAACATCGGCTCCGGATCCATCCTGCTCATCCACGGTGACAACGGCATCCAGGGCTACCACAACTACTGCCGGCACCGCGGCTACAAGCTCGTCGAGGAGGCCACCGGCAAGCGTCAGAGCCTCGTCTGCCTGTACCACTGCTGGGTCTACGACCGGAACGGCAAGCTGAAGAGCCTCAACGGCACGTACATGGATCACTTCTTCGACAAGGAGAAGAACGGCCTGCTGCCCGTGCGGACCGAGGTCCGCTTCGGCGTGGTCTTCGTGGCGCTCTCCGACGACGCGCCGGACCTCGACGAATCGCTGGGCGAGTTCGGCGAGTTCGCCAAGGTCTACGACCTCGCCGACCTGGAGTGCGTCGAGGCCAAGGACTACCCGGTCGCCTCGAACTGGAAGCTCGTCGCGCACAACGTCAACGAGAGCCTCCACTTCCCGACCGCCCACAAGGACCTGCACCGCATCACCGACTTCGACGACGCGGGCACCTACGGCCTCCGGGGCGACATCGTCGGCGCCTGGCAGTCGATCCGTACCGGCTACAACTCCGTCTCCGTCACGGGACGCAGCGGGCGCACGCCGATGCCGAACGTCCCCGAGGGCGACCTCCAGAAGATCAACTGGATCACCATCCTGCCCAACCTGCTCTTCGGGTTCACCGCCGACTACGTGATGATGCAGTGGGTCTGGCCGGAGAGCCCCGGCACCTGCTTCGTCCGCCACTTCTGGCTGTTCCACCCCAGCGAGACCGTCAAGAGCGACTTCTCGCACGAGGACGTCTTCGCACTGTGGGACAAGGCCAACTACGAGGACTGGGAGATGTGCGAGCGGACCCACCGCGGCCTCTCCAACCCGCTGTGGACCCCCGGCCAGCTCTCGTACGACGAGGAGGTCGTCGCCCAGATCGACGCCTGGGTCCTGCGCGAGAGCGCCGACGCCCCCGAGGCCGGCAGCGCCGCGAGCGCCGAGGGTGCCGCGAGCGTTGAGGGTGCCGCGAGCGCCGAGGGTGCTGACGACGCCGGGGACACCGTGACCGCCTCAGCCGTCTCCGCCTCAGCCGTCTCCGCCTCCTCCGCCGCCGCGAACGACGAGGCCGCCGAATCCGGAAAGGCGGAGCGGTGAGCACGACAGCCAACTGCTATCTGATCGGCGGAACCCGCGTCCTCACCCAGTGCGGCACCCGGCTCCTCGACGCCGGTGTGACGATCGAGGGCGTCCTCAGCCGCGACCCCGCCGTCGTCGCTTGGGCGGACGCCCACGACGTCCCCGTGCACGACCCGGCCGGCGACCTCACGGCGCTCCTGTCGGAGCGGCCGTTCGACTTCCTGTTCAGCATGGTCAACTTCCGGATCCTGCCCGGAGCCGTCCTCGACCTGCCGAAGATCGCCGCGATCAACTTCCACGACGGCCCGCTGCCCCGCTACTCCGGCAGCCACGTGCCCGCCTGGGCCCTGTACGAGGGCGCCCCGCGGCACGCGGCCACCTGGCACCTGATGACCGAGGCCGTCGACGCCGGCGGTGTGCTCCTGGAGCGCTGGTTCCCGGTCCGCGACCACGCCACCGCCCTCTCCCTCACCTACGAGGCGGCCGAGACGGGCATCGAGCTGTTCGCCGACCTCGTCCCGCACGTCGCCCGGCGCACGCTCCCCGAGACCCTCGACACGAGCGGGCGTGAACGCCGCTTCTACCGCCGGTCCGCGCGCATGGCGGGCGGCGGCGTCATCCACGCCGGCACCACCGCCGCCGAGGCCGTACGCCTCGTCCGGGCCCTGGACCACGGCTCCTTCCCCAACCCGCTCGGCGTGCCCGCCCTGGTCACCGAACTGGGCGCGGTCTACACCCGGCAGGCCCGGCTGATCCCCCGCGACGACCCGCGCACCGCGACCACCGTCCTCTCCGTCACCACCACGGCCATCACCCTGGCCGCGCCCGACGCCGACCTCGTCCTCAGCGACTGGCGGGCCGTCGACGGCAGCACGCTCAGCGGCCAGGCCGCCGCCCAGCGCCTCGGCATCGCCGCCGGTGCCGCCCTCCCGGCCGTCTCCGAGGAGCGCCTGGCCGACATCGCCGAGGCCCAGAAGCGGCTGCGCCCCCACGAGCCGTGGTGGCGCGCCCGCCTGGACGACGTGCGTCCGGTGCCGCTGGCCGCCGAGGACTACTCCGCGGCCACCGCCCACTACGGGCACTACGAGCTGGCGTACGTCCCCGCCTCGCGGGACGAGAGCGTCGCCGTCCTGCGGGCCTTCCTCGCCGCCGTCGCCGAGCGCGTCGGCGACGAGGTCTTCGACTTCGCCTGGTCCCCGTCGGTCGCCCGCGTCCTCGCCGAGCGCACCCACGGGCTGACCGCCGCCCGCTTCCCCGTCCGCTACGACGGCGGGACCGCCCGCTCGCTGCGGGAGAGGCTCGACGAGGCCGCCGCCCGCCAGGGCTACGCCGGGGACCTCGAAGTCCGCCTGGGCATCGCCGGCCGGCCGCTCGGCGCCGACGAGCCGAGCTTCACCCGCGTCATGGTGCTGGAGCGGGATTCCGGCGAGGAGGCGTCCGCCGACCCCCACACCGAGATCGCCCTGCTGTGCCTGAACGACGGCCCGCCCACGATCTTCGTGCGGGAGACCGCCATGGGCGAGGACGAGGCCCTGGACTTCGTGGAGCGCGTCGAGGACCTGGCCATGGCGGCGCTCCTCCAGGGCGACGAGCCGCCGACCGAGTCCACCGACTCCGCCAGGTCCACTGATTCCGGCCGGTCCACCGACTCCGGCAGCGCCGCTGTCGCGGAGGAATCCGCCGGGGGCGCGCCCGAGGCCACCGCAGTGGAGTCTGCCGGGGCGTCAGGCGAGCAGACCGGCGGCCCGACCGTGCTCGACCTCGTCGCCGCCGCGGCCGCGGAACGGCCCGGAGCCGTCGCCGTCCGCGCCGGCAGGCGCACCCTCGACTACGCCGGTCTCGACGGCTGGGCGGACGCCGTCGCGGCCCGCCTGCACGACGAGGGCATCGAGCAGGGCTCGGTGGTCGGCGTCCTCCTGGAGCGCGACACCGCGCTGCTTCCCGCGATGCTCGGCATCCTGCGGGCCGGCGCGTCCTTCCTGCCCCTGGACCCGGGCTACCCCGAGGACCGGCTGCGGCGGTACGTGGACGTCTCGGGCTGCGAGCTCATCCTCACCGACGCCCGCACCCACGCGCTGGGCGCGTCCCTCGGGTCCGCGCGACAGGTGCCCGACGCGGACGGAGCGGCCCAGGCCGTACCCCCGCGGGTGACCGCCGACGACCTCGCGTACACCCTCTTCACCAGCGGCTCGACCGGCGACCCCAAGGGCGTCGAGATCGGCCACGGCGCACTCGCCGACTTCCTCACCGGCATCGGCGGACGCCTGGGCGTCAGCGCGGACGACACCGTCCTCGCCCACACCACGGTCGCCTTCGACATCTCCCTCCTGGAACTGCTGCTGCCGCTCACGGTCGGCGCGACGGTCGTCCTGGCCTCCCGTGAGACCTCGGCCGACCCGTACCGGCTGGCCGAGGTGGCGAGCGGGGTCTCCGTGGCCCAGGCGACGCCGAGCCTCTGGCGTCTGCTGCTGGGTACCGGCTGGAGCCCGCACGCCGGGCTGACCGTCCTCTCCGGCGGCGAGGCCCTGTCGCCCGCCACCGCCGAGCGGCTGCACGAGCCCGCCCGCGCCCTGTGGAACCTGTACGGCCCGACCGAGGCGACCATCTGGGCCGCGGCCCACCGGGTCGAGGCGGTCGGCACGTTCCTCCCGCTCGGCGAACCCCTGCCGCACATGGAACTGCACGTCCTGGACGCGGACCTGAACCCGTCCGGGCCCGGGAGCACCGGCGAGCTGTACCTCTCCGGCACCGGACTGGCCCGCGGCTACGCCGGACGGCCGGACCTGACGCGGGAGGTGTTCGTCGAGCACCCCGTCACCGGCACGCGGCTCTACCGCACCGGCGACGAGGTCCGCCTGCACGAGACCGGCGCGGTCGAGTGGCTCGGCCGGTCCGACGCCCAGGTCAAGGTGCGGGGCCACCGCATCGAGCCCGCCGAGATCGAGCGGATCCTGGAGCGCGTCGACGGCGTCACGGCCGCCGTGGTCGTCGCGGCGCGCTTCGAGGGCCGCGGCGAACTGCGGCTCACCGCCTACCTGGTGGGCGACGCCGTGCCCGGCAAGGCGCGGCTCGACGCCCTGGTCGCCGGCGCCCTGCCCGCCTACATGGTGCCGGACGCCTATGTGAACCTCGACGCCCTCCCGCTCACCGACAACGGCAAGGTGGCCCGCGCCGCCCTTCCGCTGCCCACGCGCGACACCATCCTGCGCTCCGGCGAGGAGCAGGAGCTCCCCGCCGAGCCGACGACGAGCCCCGAAGCGGAGCCCCTGGCGGCCGAGTCGCTGGTGGCCGAGTCCGTGGCGGTGGGGCCCGAGCCCGCGGTCGTCGCACCGGCCGCTGAGCCGGCTCCCGACGCCACGGCCGGGGACACCGCCGTTCCCGCCGGGTCCGCAGCCGAGGCCGCTATGACGGAGGAGGAGCTCGCGCGGTCCATCGCACGCGTCTTCGCCGCCACCCTGGACCACCCCGAATTCGACGTCCACGCCAACTACTTCGACCTGGGCGGCGACTCGGTGAACGTCACCATCGCCGCCGCGCGCCTGGGCGGTGAGCTGGGCGCCTCCGTCACCGCCCCCGCCATCTTCGCCTCGGGCACCCCGGTGAAACTGGCCCGCCTCCTCGGCGCCGAGGGCGTCGTACCGCTGCGCGAGCAGGAGACGGCGACGGGGGCCGTCTCCGTCTCC
>NZ_RDBH01000137.1:19802-22887 GCF_008042145.1 Streptomyces sp. adm13(2018) | reverse complement strand
CCCCGGGCCGCGCCGGCCGCCCCGGCCGCGACCGTGCCCGCCGCCACTCCGACCGCCGCCTCCACCGTGCGGCCCGCCGACGACGGCGCCCTCGCCGTCATCGGCATGGCGTGCCGGTTCCCCGGCGCCGGCACCCCGGACGAGCTCTGGCAGAACCTCGTCACCGGCGTGTCCAGCATCGGCGCCGCCCCCGAGGGCAAGCGCGGCTGGGCCCACCTGTGGTCCGAGGCGGCCGCCGAGGACGTACGGATGGGCTGGGTCGACGGCGTCGAGTACTTCGACGCCGCCCGCTTCGGCCTCACCGACCGCGAGGCGCGCCGCATGGACCCGCTCCAGCGGATGCTGCTCAGCGTCACCTCCGAGGCCATGGAGAGCGCCGGACGGGACCACCACTCCCTCGGAGCCGACACCGGCGTCTTCGTCGGCGCCATCGCCAGCGACTTCCCGGAGATCGTCGCCCGGAGCATCGGCCACTCCGACCCGCACGTGGCGACCGGCACCGCCCCCTCCATGGTGGCCAACCGCCTCTCCCACGTCTTCGACTGGTCCGGCCCGAGCTTCGCCGTCGACACCGCCTGCTCGTCGTCCCTCGTCGCCCTCCACGAGGCCGCCATGCACCTGCGGGCGGGCGAGATCGACGCGGCCGTGGTGGCCGCCGCCAACCTGGTGCTGACCCCGGCCAAGACCCGCTCCTTCACCCGTAACGGCATGCTCTCCCCGCAGGGCGCCTGCCGGGCCTTCGACGACGCCGCCGACGGCTACGTACGCGGTGAGGGCGCCGGCGCCCTGATCCTCAAGCGGCTCTCCGACGCCGAACGCGACGGGGACCCGGTCCTCGCCGTCATCCGCGGCACCGCCGTGAACCACACCGGCGGCAGCGCCGGCTTCCTCACCGCGCCCAGCAGGCCCGCCCAGGAAGCCGTACTGCGCCGGGCCCTGGCCCGCTCCGGGCGCACCGCCGCCGACATCGGATACGTCGAAGCGCACGGCACCGGCACCCAGCTCGGCGACCTCATCGAGCTGGAGGCCCTCCACGCGGTCCTCGGCGAGCCCGCCGGCCGCACCCCGGTCGCGGTGGGCTCCGTGAAGACCAACCTCGGCCACCTGGAGCCCGCCGCGGGCATCGCCGGCCTCATCAAGACGGTGCTGGCACTCCAGGCGGCGCACATCCCGCCGTCCCTCAACTACGAGACGCCGAACAGGTCGTTCGACTTCGACGGCTCTCCGCTGTACGTGGCCGACCGCCTTCTGCCGTGGGGCCCCGGCCCGCGGGTCGCGGGCGTCAGCAGCTTCGGCTTCGGCGGCGCGAACGCCCACGTCGTGGTCGAGGCCGCACCGGGCACGGAGCAGGCCCGCCCGGACTCCGGCCCGCAGCTGCTGGTCCTCTCGGCCGGCTCCGACGACGCGCTGCGCACCCTCGCCCGCCGGCTGGTGCTCATGCTGCGCTCCGCCTACTGCCCCTCCCTGGAGGCCCTGGCCGAGGCGAGCCGACTGCGGCCGGCCGGTGTACACCGCCTGGCGTGCGTCGCCGACAGCGCCGAGCAACTCCAGGACAAGCTGCAGCTGTTCCTGGCCGGCGTCGACGAGGTGCGCTCCCTCCACGTGGGCATCGCGGCCACGGCGGGGCGTCCGCACGACCTGCCCACCGCGGCGCCCGCGAGCCGCGGCGAACTCGCCGTCGCCGCACAGGCCTTCGTCGCGGGCACCGACCTCGCCGCCGGGCCGCGCCGCCGGGCGGGAGTGCGCTTCCCGACCGCGCCGCACGCCGAGAAGTACCTGTGGCTCGAACCCGCGCAGGAGCAGACGCCGCCGCCCGCTCCCGCGCGCACCCGCAGCACGTGGGCGGAGCACCCGGAGGCGGCCGAGCACCTCGTCCTCGGCCGGCCCACCCTGCCGGGCGCCGGCTACCCGGCCAAGGTCGCCGACTTCCTCGGCCGGGACCGCTTCGGCCTGCGCGACCTCACCTTCCGGGCCGCCGTCGAGGCGCCCGCGACGCTCACGGCCGCACGCGACGGCGACGCCATCGCCTTCCGCGACGGCTCCGGCGCCCTGGTGTGCAGCGCGACGCTGACCTCGCCCGAGCAGCCGGCGCTCACCGTCCCGCCCGCCTCGCACCGCTTCACCGAGGTCGGACTCGACGCGATGTACGCGGCGTTCGCCCGCGCCGGTCTGGACTACGGCACCGGCTTCCGCACGGTGACGTCCCTGTCGGTCGCCCCTGGGGAGGCCCTCGGAGTCCTGCGCGGCGACACCGCCGGGACCGTGGACGCCCGCCTCCTGGACGGCGCCTTCCAGATCGCGCTCGCCGCCTGCGGCGCGCAGGGGCTGTACGTCCCCTTCACCGTCGAGCGGCTCACCGTCCTCGGACGGCTGCCCGCCACCGCCCGGGTGTACGCCCGGCGTGACCGGGACGCGGGGCCGGACTCCGGGCTGTTGACCGGCAGCCTGGTCGTCCTCGACGGCGACGAGCCCGTACTGGAGGCGCGGGGCATCACCTGGAAGCGGCTGTCCGCGGCCCCGTCCGGGCCGGGCGCCGCCGGTGACAGCGGCCACGGCCACCGCCCGGCTCCGGCCCCCGCACCGGCCCCCGCACCGGCCCCGGCTCCGGTGCGGGCCCCGGCCGCGGTGCACGCGTCCAACGGCCATCTGCCTGCCTCCAACGGTCACCTGCCCGGCGGTCTTCCGGGCCGCTCTCTTGAGGCGGCGCTCGCCGACTGGGTGGCCGCCGCCCTGGAGCTGGACGCCGCCGAGCTGGAAACCGACCGCCCGCTCCAGGAGCAGGGCCTCGACTCGATGCTCGCGGTCTCCCTGGCCCAGGACATCCGGGCCCGGCTCGGCGTCGACATCCCCGTGACCCTCGTCCTGGAGGTCGGCACGGTCGACCGCCTCGCGGAGGAGCTGCGGGACGAGTACGGCGTCACCGCCCCGCCCGCCGACGCGACCGGCCTCCCGGCCGGGGCGGGCGGTGCGGGCGCGGCCGGGTCCGAGGGCTCGGCCGGAACGGGCGGGGAGCCGGCACACCCGCCGGCCCCTGTCCCCATGCCGAACGGGAATGCTGCGTCGGCTCCCCCCGTGCTCGCGGCCG
>NZ_RDBH01000137.1:17651-19702 GCF_008042145.1 Streptomyces sp. adm13(2018) | reverse complement strand
CCCCCCCCCCGTCGTGCCCGCGGCTCCCGTCCCCGTCGCTTCCGCGGCGGAGGCCGACACCCACGACATCGCCGTCATCGGCATCGACGGGGTGTTCCCCAACGCCGCGAACCTGGACGAGCTGTGGCGCGTCCTGGTGGAGGGCGAGGACTGCCTGACAGAGGTCCCGGCCTCCCGCTGGGACATCGACGCCTACTACGGGACGGACGGCGCCCCCGGCACCGTCTACCTGCGGCGCGCCGGCTTCGTCGACGGCCTCACCGACTTCGACCCCGGCTTCTTCCGGCTCTCGCCCGCCGAGGCCGAGTGGATCGACCCGCAGCAGCGCCACCTCGTCCAGTCCGCCTGGCGCGCCCTGGAGGACGCGGGCCTCGCGGGCAGGCCCCAGCCGTCCACCGGCGTCTTCGTCGGCGCCAGCTACCAGCACTACCGCGACACCGTCGTCGGGGACGTCGTCCAGACACCCGCCGGCCTGGGGAACCACAACGCGATCCTGGCGAACCGGGTGAGTTTCTTCCTGGATCTGCACGGGCCGAGCATGACGATCGACACGCTGTGCTCGTCGTCGCTGGTGGCGCTGCACACGGCGGTGCGGAGCATCCGCTCGGGGGAGTGCGAGCAGGCCGTCGTCGCCGGCGTGCACCTGGGCATGTCCCCCCAGTACTTCCAGCTCGGCTCCCGCCTCCGCTCCTTCTCCCCGTCCAACGCCCTGCGGCCGTTCGATGCGGGTGCGGATGGGTTCGTGCCGGGGGAGGGGGTGGTGACGGTGGTGTTGAAGCCGTTGCGTGCGGCTGTGCGTGATGGTGATCGGGTGCGGGGTGTGGTGAAGGGTTCGGCGGTGAATCACGGGGGTCGTACGAGTGGTTTGACGGTGCCGAGCAGTGCTGCGCAGGAGTCGGTGATTTCTGCTGCGTTGGTGGATGCGGGTGTGTCGGTGGAGTCGATCGGTCTGGTGGAGGCGCATGGGACGGGGACGAGTCTGGGTGATCCGATCGAGGTGGAGGGTCTGACGCGTGCGTGGCGGGGTTTGACGGGTCGTTCGCAGTTCTGTGCGTTGGGTTCGTTGAAGGGGAACGTGGGGCATCTGGAGCCGGCTGCGGGTCTTGCGGGGTTGGTGAAGGTGCTTCTTTCGATGGAGCGGGGTGTGGTTCCTCCGTCGTTGCATGTGGTGCGGCCGAATGATCACATCCGGTTTGAGGGGACTCCGTTCTTCCTGGCGGATCGGGTGTCGGAGTGGCCGCGTCCGGTGGACGGTCCGCGTCGGGGTGCGGTGAGCGCGTTCGGGATGGGCGGGGTGAACGCCCACGTCATCCTGGAGGAGGCGCCTGCGGCTGCCGCGCGTGAGGTGGTGGGGCAGGAGTCGTATCTGGTGCGTGTGGACGCGGCCGACGAGACCTCCGTCCGCGCACTCGCCGACGCCTATGCCGACCGGCTGGCCGAGGTCGACGACGACCGACTGGGCGACTTCGCCTACACCGCCAACACGGGCCGCGCCGAGCACCGCTTCGGCACCGTCGTCTCGGGTGGCGACGCGGGTGAACTCGCCGTCGCGCTGCGGGACATCGCCTCGGGCGCGTCCCCGGTGACCCGGCGCAGCGGTCGGAAGTCGGCGCCGGTGGTGTTCATGTTCACCGGCCAGGGCTCGCAGTACGCGGGCATGGGCCAGGGCCTGTACAAGACCGAGCCCGTGTTCCGGGCGGCACTCGACGAGTGCGCCTCCCTGCTCGCCGGCCACCTCGACGTACCGCTGACGGACCTGCTGTTCGGTACATCGGCACACCTCCTCGACTCGACGAGGTGTGCGCAGGTGGGGATCGTGTCGGTGCAGGTGGCGTTGGTGCGGTGGCTGGAGTCGCTGGGTGTGCGTCCGGATGCGGTGGTGGGTCACAGCCTGGGTGAGTTGAGTGCCGGGTGGGCCGCGGGTGTGGTGGGTCTGGAGGACCTGCTGCGTCTGGCGGTGGTGCGTGGTGCATTGATGGAGTCGCAGCCGGGTGCGGGTGCGATGGCCGCGGTGCATGGTGATGCGGCTGCTGTGGTCGAAGCCCTGAAGG